>NZ_RDBI01000040.1:2243929-2268534 GCF_008042125.1 Streptomyces sp. MS191 | reverse complement strand
GCTCGCGGGGCGGTACGGCTCGCGGGGCGGTACGGGCCGGGGCGSCGCCGSCGGCSMSGGCCGCACGGCACCGGGCGGCCGCCCCTGGCGGCGCCGCCCCGGCCCGTACCGCCCCGCGAGCGGAGCCGGCACCTCCGTTCGTACACGGACGTCGGCGCGGCGCCGGAGCCGTCGTCGCTGCATAGGATCGGTGGGTGAGACACCCAAGCCGAGCCCGCCTCGCCCCGTTCGCCGCGGCGGCGGCCCTGCTCATCCCGCTCGCCGGCTGCACCGGCGCGGAGGACGGGCACGGCGACGGCCCCGACACCGGCGGCGCGCACGGCACCCCGGGCGCCGCGGGACTGCGCGACCCGTACTTCCCGCACCTCGGCAACGGCGGCTACGACGTCCAGCACTACGCGCTGACCCTCGACTACGACCCCGCGCGCGACCATCTCGACGCCACCGCCGAGATCACCGCCCGCGCCACCCAGGACCTCAGCGCCTTCAACCTCGACCTGACCGGTCTCACCGTGCGCCGCGCCACCGTCGACGGCGCCGAGGCCGCCGCCGAACGGGCCGGCGACGAGCTGACCCTCCGCCCCCGCGACGGCATCGATCGGGGCAAGGTCTTCCGGACCGTCGTCACGTACTCCGGCACCCCGCGGAAGATGACCGACGCGGACGGCTCCGCCGAGGGCTGGCTGAAGACGAAGGACGGGGCGCTCGCACTCGGCGAACCGGCCGGCTCCATGGCCTGGTTCCCCGGCAACCACCACCCCTCCGACAAGGCGACGTACGACGTCACCCTCACCGTCCCCGAGGGGCTGCGGGCCTTCTCCAACGGGGTGCGGACCTCGGAGCGGACCGTCGGCGGCCGCACCACAGCCGTCTGGCACTCGGCGCAGCCGATGGCGAGCTACCTCGCGACGGTGGCCGTCGGCCGCTGGACGACGACGACCTCGACGACCCCCTCCGGCATCCCCGTGCTGACCGCCGCGGACCCCGCGGTCGCCGCCGGGAGCGCCGCGCTCATGCGCCGCATCCCCGAACTCCTCGCCTGGGAGCAGGAGAACTTCGGCCCGTACCCCTTCTCGTCCACCGGCGCGATCGTCGAACAGGACGGTGACGCCGGCTACGCCTTGGAGACCCAGACCCGGCCGGTCTTCCCGCAGGGCTCGTTCGACGTCGGGACGCTCGTGCACGAGATGGCGCACCAGTGGTACGGCGACTCCGTGTCGCCCGCCACCTGGAAGGACATGTGGCTGAACGAGAGCTTCGCGACCTACGCGGAGTGGCTGTACGGGGAGGACTTCGAGGACACCCCGGCGCAGCGCAGCTTCGAGAAGGCCTTCGCCGAGGACGCGAACTGGGCGTTCCCGCCCGCCGAGCCGCCGACGGCACGCGACCTGTTCGCGCCGCCCGTGTACCAGCGGGGCGCGATGGTCCTGCACAAGATCCGGCAGACGGTCGGGGACGACACCTTCTACGAGATCCTCGCGGGCTGGCCCGCGAAGCACCGGCACGGCAACGCCTCCACCGAGGACTTCACGACCTACGTGGAGGACGTGGCGGGGGAGGACCTGAGCGATCTGTGGGACGTGTGGCTGTACGGGGACGACAAGCCGGCCAAGCCGTAGCGCGCCGCCCGGGCGGCGCGGACCCCCGCCGTCAGAGCGCCTTGCGCAGCACCACGCACGGACGGCCGTGCGCGAGGTCCCGGCGCCGGTCGGTCTCCCGGTAGCCGAGGGAGGTCCAGAAGGCGAGGGCCCGGGGGTTGTTCTCCAGGACGGCGAGACACAGGCCCGTGCGGCCGGCGGCGCGGAAACGGTCCTCGACGAAGGCGGCCAGCCGGCTGCCGTGACCGCCGCGGTGGCTGCGGGCGTCCACCATCAGGAGCCCGATCCACGGGTCCGGCCGGGCCGGGTCGGGGTGCGTCGCGAGGGTGACGGCGATCCCGACGAGCCGGCCCTCGGAGCGGGCGAGCAGCACCTCGGTGCCGGGCTGCGCCAGCTCGTCGGCCAGGGCGGCGGCGACCTGCTCGGGGCGGATGTCGGCGGGGTCCGGGAAGTCGCCGCTGAGTTCATGGAACACGCGGTTCGACGCGTAGAGCGCGGTGAGTTCGGTGAGCAGCGGGCCGGGCAGGGCGTGGGCCTCGCCGGGGGTGAGCGCTTCGACGATCATCCGGGACACGGTAGAGCCCCGGCATTCCTGCCGGGGCTCCGCCGATGCCGTGGTGCGTCGCGTCGCGGCGGGGCGAGGGGCCGGCACCCGACGTCAGGGGTCGGGCGCCGGCCGTGCGCCCACGGCGACGCGTGCGCCGCGCGACACGTGGTCGCGGGACGCGTGCGTCAGATGCTGACGCCGAAGTCGCGGGCGATGCCCTCGAGGCCGGAGGCGTAGCCCTGGCCGACCGCGCGGAACTTCCACTCCGCGCCGTTGCGGTAGAGCTCGCCGAAGACCATGGCGGTCTCGACGGCGGCGTCCTCGGAGAGGTCGTAGCGGGCGATCTCGGCGCCGCCGGCCTGGTTGACGATGCGGATGTAGGCGTTGCGGACCTGGCCGAAGTTCTGCGAGCGGTTGACCGCGTCGTAGATGGAGACCGGGAAGACGATCTTGTCGACGTTCGCGGGGAGGCCGGCCAGGTTGACGTTGATCTGCTCGTCGTCGCCGCCGCCCTCGCCGGTGCGGTTGTCACCGGTGTGGACGATCGTCTGGTCCGGGGTGGACTTGTTGTTGAAGAAGACGAAGTGGGCGTCGGAGGCGACCTTGCCCGCGGCGTCGACGCCGATCGCGGAGGCGTCGAGGTCGAAGTCCGTGCCGGTGGTCGTGCGGACGTCCCAGCCGAGGCCCACGGTGACGGCGGTCAGGCCCGGAGCCTCCTTGGTCAGCGAGACATTGCCGCCCTTGGACAGGCTTACAGCCATGGGAAGTCCCTTTCTTCGTGTTCTTCATGCTTCGTGACGGGTGGTGCCGTCACACGGGATAACGCGGACGGTGCCGTGCCGGTTCCATCCGGAGGTCACCGCGTGAAAAGAGGATGACGTGAGGGACCCGCCGCGGGGAACATGGATGACATGTCCGGTACCGAAGTACGGGGGCCCGGGGCGCGCCCCCCGGGGAAGCACCTCATCCGCGGCTCCGTCTCGCTGCCCGAGGCCGAGCTCATGTGGCGTTTCTCGCGGTCGTCGGGGCCGGGCGGGCAGCACGTGAACACGAGCGACTCGCAGGTGGAGCTCCGCTTCGACCTGGCGCGTACGGAGGCGCTGCCGGAGGTCTGGAAGGCGCGGGCGCTGGAGCGGCTGGCGTCACGGCTGGTCGGCGGGGTGCTGACGGTCCGGGCGTCGGACCACCGTTCGCAGTGGCGCAACCGCGAGACGGCGGCGGTCCGGCTCGCGGCGCTCCTGGCCGAGGCCACGGCGCCGCCCCCCAAGCCCCGGCGGGCGACGAAGATCCCGCGCGGCATCAACGAACGCCGGCTGCGCGTGAAGAAGCAGCGCGCGGAGACGAAGCGGGGCCGTCAGGGCCGCGACTGGTCCTGACCGGCCCGCCGCGGGGCCGTCGAAGCCCGTGTCCGGGCCTCCTCCGCCCCGGCCTCAGCCCAGCCGGCGGTACTTGCCGCGGAAGTACGTGAGCGGGCCCGCCTCCGGGGAGGGAAGCGCGGCCGTCAGGACGCGGGCGACGACCAGGGTGTGGTCGCCGGCGACCACCCGGGACTCCGTGCGGCACTCCAGGGTGGCCAGGGCGCCGCCGATCAGGGGTGCGCCGCTCTCCTCGCCCCGGGTGTACGCGACGTCCTCGAAGAGCAGGCGGTCGCTGATCCGGCCCTTCATCGCGAAGCGGCCCGCGATCTGCCGCTGGCTCTCCGTGAGGACCGACACCGCCCAGACCGGGACCTCGGCCAGCAGGTCGTCCATGCGGGAGTCGTTGCGGAGGCTGACCAGGACCAGCGGCGGGTCCAGGGAGACCGACAGGAACGCGGTCGCCGTCATGCCGACGTCCTCGCCGCGCGGGCCGTCGTCCGGGTCGTGGGCCGTCACCAGCACCACGCCCGCCGCGAGGCGGGACATCGCCGCCCGGAACTCGTCGTTGCTCACCCCCTCAGCATGAGGGATGGCCAGATCCGAGGCGGGGGGCGAGGTGAGGGTGGTCTTCTGCAGCACATTCGCACGCTAGTCCGCCGCCCGCACGCCCCGCATCGGGCCGGGGGACCAGCCAGGGCCCCTCGCGGGTCCTAGGACCCGTCCCGGGACCCGCCTGGACCGCCCCGCTCCGGGCGCCCCCGACGCCTCCTCGGGCGCCCGTTCCGCGCCCCCGCAACCCCACACCACCCTTTGTGACTTGAGTCACAGAGCCCAGTATTTGTTGACCCTGTGTACCGGGTGCACAGCTCGCTGTGATTCAGTGGCGGAGACAATGCAGCACGAGTGCCGATGAGAACCCTGGAGTTGCTGTCGAGGTCTCGGGGAGAGCGAGCGATGGAGACCGAGTCGGAGCCCTACGTCCGTCTTGCGACTCTGCGGCAGCTGCATCAGGTCGTCGCCGACCTCAATACAGCCCGCAGCCTGGCGGACACCCTGCAGACCGTCGCCGACGGCATCGTGGCCGGCCTCAACTATGAGCTGGCCTGCGTCAACCTCGTGCGCCCCGACGGAGACCTCGTCGTCGCCGCCTTCGCCGGCAGCCCCGCCGCCGAAGCCCTGATCACCGGACGCGTCGGCTCCCGCGCCTCCTGGGAACGCCGCCTCTCGATGGGCGTCGCCTGGGGCGACCTGCGCTTCATATCCCACACCGAGGGCTGGGTCCTCATCGAGGACGACGTCCCGCAGTGGCACACCGAGGGCCCCGCCCCGCGCTTCGAGGACGAGTGGCACCCGCACGACCGCCTCTACGCCCCCATGTACGCCTCCGGCTCCGGCCGCGAACTCCTCGGCGTGATCTCCGTCGACCGCCCCCGCAACGGCCGGCACCCCGGCCCCTGGGGCCAGGAAGCGCTCCAGATGTACGCCTCCCAGTCGGCGATCGCGATCAGCAACGCCCGGCTGCGGGCCAACATGCAGCGCGCCCTCGTCCGCCTGGAGCGCGAACAGCAGGCCCTGCGCGCCAGCGAGGAATCCTTCCGGCAGGCCTTCGAGTACGCCCCCTCCGGCATGGCCATCGCCGAGATGGGCGGCGACCAGCACGGCCGCCTGCTCCGCACCAACGACGCCCTCTGCCGGCTCCTCGGCCGCCCGGCGTCGATCATGCGCCGCTACTCCTTCGCCGACCTGGTCCACCCCGAGGACATCGGGACCCTGCTGCGGACCTCCGCCGAAGGCGGACGCGCCGAGCTGCGCCTCGGCCGCCGCGACGGCACCTACGTCTGGGTCTCCCTGCGCAACTCCGTCGTCGCCGACACCGCCGACGGCCCCCGCTTCCTGCTCACCCACGTCGAGGACATCGAGGAGCGCAAGCGCCACGAGCTCCAGCTCGCCCACCGCGCCTCGCACGACGCCCTCACCGGACTGCCCAACAGCGCCGAGCTGCGGTCCCGGCTCAGCGCCCGGATCTGCGAGCGCCCGAACGCCGCCCGGGCGACCGAGGCGGAGAACCTCGACGCGGGCTACGACGCGCCCTACGGCCACGAGCACGGCTTCGGATTCGGCGCGGCGACCGGGGCCGGCGGCCCGTACGACCACCACGTCCACATCGTCGCCCCCACCGGCGGCGAGGTCGACGACGGCACCAAGGGGCTCGCCGTCGCGCACGCCGGTGGTGAGGCGGCGGGCGACCTCGATGAGGACGGCGTCACCGGTGTGGTGGCCGAAGCGGTCGTTGATCGACTTGAAGCCGTCGAGGTCGCAGAAGAGGACGGCGAGCCCCTTGGTGCCGTCGTCGACCTCGCCGCCGGTGGGGGCGACGATGTGGACGTGGTGGTCGTACGGGCCGCCGGCCCCGGTCGCCGCGCCGAATCCGAAGCCGTGCTCGTGGCCGTAGGGCGCGTCGTAGCCCGCGTCGAGGTTCTCCGCCTCGGTCGCCCGGGCGGCGTTCGGGCGCTCGCAGATCCACACCCGGCTGCGCGGCCGGTCCGGGGTAGCCGTAGCCGCCGGCCTGGCCGGGGTGCTGGGCGCCCGCCGCCTGGCCGTCCGGGTGGGGGCGAGTTTCGGCATCGGCTGGGCCGAGTGCGGCATGACCGTCGAAGAGGTCCTGAACTCCGCCGACCAGCGGATGTACATCGAGAAGCGCTCCCGCTCCAAGATCCACCGCCGCGCCGGATAGCGCGCCGATCCGGGCCCGGATGTCAAGGACCGGATCGTCCGCTTCCCCGTTCGGGGTAGGCTCGGCCGGTCGGCGACGGCTGGCGAGCATGGATAGGAGTGACCCGGATGGCTGCCGGTAACGACGGCGCGAACACGCCCGAGAACGACGATCCGTTCGGCTACCTGTACGCGGACGGCCAGGCGGCGGGCGCCCAGCACCCCGGCCAGGCCGGCGGCTACGGCTACCCCGGACCGGCCGCGCAGCCGGGTGTCCCCAGAACGTCGTACAACCAGGTCAGGACGGTCGGCGAGCGCCAGTACGGCGGCGGTCAGCCGGGCGCCCATGTGCCGCAGCAGGCGAACTACGGCGGCCAGCAGTACGGCCAGCCGAACGCCCAGTACGCGGCGCCCGAGACCTACCCCGGCAACGAGCGGACCCGCCAGGCCCCGCTGCCGCCCCAGCGTGGCCGCGGCCCCAACACCAAGGGGCTGCTGATCGGCGCGATCGCGGTCGTCGCGGTCGTCGTGATCGGCATCACCGCCGCCGTCATCAACAACAGCGGTGGCGACGAGGACAACGGCGGCGTCGCGGGCGGCAAGCCGAGCGACGGTGCCTCGCAGGTCACGGAGACCCCGAGCACCCAGCCCAGCGCGAAGCCCAGCCAGGCGGAGCTGCCCCAGCAGGACGCGGCCACCCTCAAGCTGGGCGGCACGGCGCTCCTCGCCAAGGACATCAAGGGCGCGGAGGGCGCGGACGGCGCCTACGTGACCGGCTTCAACGCCGTCGGGTCCTCCGTGACCTGGCAGGCCGACGTCGCCGAGGCGGGGAAGTACCGCCTGTACGTCCGCTACGCGATCCCGGCCGTGGACGCCAACGCGACCCTGGTCGTCAACGACAAGGCGAACAGCTCCCCGATCGGGCTCAAGAACTTCATCCACTCCACGGACCCGAACCTGGAGAAGAACTGGCAGACCACGTGGGCGCCGGTGACTCTCAAGGAGGGCACGAACACGATCAAGCTGGCGTGTGAGCAGGGCAACCAGTGCGACGCGGTCTTCGACTGGCTGAAGATCACACCGGAGTCGGGCGCCTGAGAGGCGCCCCCGCCGGCTTCCGTCCGACGATCGGCCCCCCGGAACACGGTTCCGCGGGGGCCTTCGTCATGTGGGCTTCGTCATGCGGGCGGGCGCCGGTCCGCGGGAGCCGTCGTGCGGGCGCCCACGACCTCGGGCTCATGCCGCCGCGGCCTGCTCCGTCACCGTGACCCGGGGCAGTATCTCCTCGTACGCGACCCGGTCGAACTCGCCCGCGACCGGCGACAGGACCGTCGCCGCCGACAGCGCCACCGCGCGCGCCAGCCGCTCCGGCCAGGCGAGGCCGTCGACCAGGCCGGAGAGCAGGCCCGCGACGGCCGAGTCGCCCGCGCCGGTGGGGTTGCCCTTCACCGCGGCCGGGGGCGCCGCCCGCCACAGGCCGTCCCCGGTGGCCGCGAGCATGCCCTCGGGGCCGAGGGAGGACACCACCGCGTGCGCTCCGCGGCGGCGGGCGTCGCGGGTGGCCCGGTGCGGTTCGCGCGAGCCGGTGAGCGCCGCGAGCTCGTCGGCGTTCGGCTTGACCAGGTCGGGGCGGGCGGCGATGCCGCGCCGCAGCGGTTCGCCGCTGGTGTCGAGGAGGACCGGGACGCCTGCGCCGCGGGCGAGCCGGACGAGTTCCGCGTACGCGCCGACGTGGATGCCGGGCGGCAGGCTGCCGCACAGGGCGACCGCCGAGGCGCCGGTGAGCAGCTGCGCGTAACGGCCGGTGAAGACCGACCACTCGGTGGCGGTGATGGTGGGCCCGGGCTCGTTGAGCTGGGTGGTGTCGCCGGACGCGGTGTCGACGATGGCGACGGTCCGGCGGGTGGGTCCGGCGATCGGGACGAGTTCGTCGCGGACCCGGCCGCCGGCGAGGTGGGCCCGGAGCATCTCGCCGGTGGGGCCGCCCGCGAAGCCGGTGACGACCGCCTCGTGACCGAGGGCGCCGAGGACACGGGCGACGTTGAGGCCCTTGCCGCCGGGGCGTTCGATGACCTGGGTGACACGGTGCGAGGCGTGCGGGGTCAGGGCGGGCACCCGGTAGGTGAGGTCCAGTGCCGTGTTGAGGGTGACCGTGAGAATCACCTGTTCACCCCCCGTACGCCGTGTCAAACGCCTGCCGTTCGCGCCCCGATCATGCCAAACGGAAGGCGGTAGGCCCAGTCCTCGGGCCTACCGCCTTCCGTTCGGCTTGAAACAATTCGTGGCAAAATCAGCCTACTTGGGGTTCAACCACCCACGCGCCCTTGCGCATGACGCCCTTGAGGTCGAAGTTCGCGTCGAGGACCACCAGGTCGGCGTCCTTGCCGGGCTCCAGCGAGCCGACCCTGTCGTCGACGCCGAGCAGTCGCGCGGGGTTCGCGGAGATGGCCTCCACGACGGATTCGACCGGCAGGCCGTCGATGGTGACCGCCCGCTTGAAGGCCCGGTCCAGGGTGAGGGTCGAGCCCGCGATGGAGCCGCCCTCGACGAGCCGCGCGACCCCGTCCCTCACCTCGACCGCCATCGGGCCGAGGGAGTAGCGCCCGTCGCCGAAGCCCGCCGCGTCCATCGCGTCGGTGATGAACGCGACGCGACCCGCGCCCGCGTGATGGAACGCCAGCTCCAGTGCCGCGGGATGCAGGTGCGTGCCGTCGTTGATCAGCTCGACCGTGATCCGCTCGTCCTCCAGGAGCGCGGCGATCGGGCCGGGCGCGCGGTGGCCGAGGGCGGGCATCGCGTTGAAGAGGTGGGTCGCCACGGTCGCGCCCGCGTCGATGGCCGCCTGCGTCTGCTCGTACGTCGCGTCGGTGTGGCCGATGGCGGCGATCACGCCGTGCTCGGCGAGCAGCCGTACGGAGTCGATGCCGCCGGGCAGCTCGGTCGCGAGCGTCACCATCCGGGCCTGGCCGCGTGCCGCGTCGATCAGCTTGCGCACCTCGGCCGGGTCGGGGTCGCGCAGCAGCGTCTCGTCGTGGGCGCCCTTGCGGCACGGCGAGATGAACGGGCCCTCGAAGTGCAGGCCGGCGATCTCGCCCTGCTCCGCCAGTTCGGAGAGCAGGCCGGCCCGGCGGCCGAGGAAGTCCATGTCGCCCGTGACGAAGGAGGCGACGACGGTGGTCGTGCCGTGGAGGCGGTGGGTGTGGACGCCGTGGAGGACCTCGTCGACCGTGCCGGAGGTGAAGGAGGTACCGCCGCCGCCGTGGTTGTGCATGTCGACGAAGCCGGGGACGACCCAGTGGCCGCTCAGGTCGACGGAGGGCGTCTCGGCGGGGGTGCTGCCCGCGATGCGGCCGTTCTCGACGATCACGCGTCCGTTCTCGACGATCCCGGTCGGCAGCACCACGCGGGCGCCGGCGAGAACCTTGCGATCGGCCATCAGGCGGATACCTCCGAGTCGGACTCGTTGTGGGTGGGGCGCTGGTCGGTGGTCCCCTCGGCGAGGGGGCCCCGGTCGGCGAGCAGGTCCCAGGCGAGCAGGCCCGCGCCGAGGCAGCCGGCGGTGTCCCCGAGGGCCGCCGGCACGATGGCGGGCAGCTTCTGGAAGGTGACGCGTTCCTCCACCGCGGCCCGCAGGGGTGTGAACAAGGTTTCCCCGGCCTCGGCGAGACCGCCACCGATGATGAGCGTGCGGGGGTCCAGCAGGGTGAGGGCGGTGACCAGGCCGTCGGCGAGGGCGTCGACGGCGTCCTGCCACACCCGTACGGCGGTCGCGTCGCCGGACTCGACCGCCTTGGCGCAGTCGGCGGCGTCCGCCTCGGGGTCGCCGGAGGCCTCGGCCCAGGCGAGGGAGACGGCGGAGGCGGAGGCGTAGCGCTCCAGGCAGCCGCGCTGGCCGCAGCCGCAGTCGGCGCCGCCGGGGCGCACGACGATGTGGCCGATCTCGCCGGCGTAGCCGTGGGCGCCGGCCTCGATGGCGCCCCCGATGCCGATGGCACCGGCGATGCCCGTGCCGAGGGGCACGAAGAGGAAGCGGTCGGCGCCGTTGCCCGCGCCGATCCGGCCCTCGGCGAGGCCGCCGGTGCGGACGTCGTGGCCGAGGGCCACGGGGGCTCCGCCGAGGCGGTCGCTGAGCAGGGCACGCATGGGGACGTCCCGCCAGCCGAGGTTGGCGGCGTAGACGGCGATGCCGTTCTCGGCGTCGACGATGCCGGGGACGGCGACTCCCGCGGCCGCGGCGGGCTGTCCGTACCGCTCCAGGCCGTGGGCCCGCAGCTCCGCGGCGAAGCCGAGGATCGTCTCCACCACGGCCTCGGGGCCGCGCTCGCGCCCGGTGGCGCGGCGGGCCTCGTGGAGCAGGGTGCCGTCCGCCCCGACGAGGGCGGCCTTCATGCCGGTGCCGCCCACATCGAGGGCGATGACGTGTCTCACGCGGGACAGTCTCGCGCGTGAACCGCAAAAAGGTCTAGTCCACTGGGCGAAGATTGTTGCGCGAGCATACAAATTCATGCGGAGTGGGGCGGCCCGACGGTCGGCCGGCGGCGTCCATCAGCCGTTCGGGCGCCTGTTTCCGTAGGTGCGCGCGTTGCGAAAGCGATACCCGAGTGGTGTAGACCTCATGCCTTTTTTCGGGAGAAGATCGCACCTCGATGACGAGCAGAGGGTGGGGGAGAGCTGTGCAGCGGCGATACCTTGGACTGACCGCGACCGTCGCCGCACTCGGCCTGAGCGCCGTGCTGTCCGGCTGCGGTCTCGTCGACGGCGGCGAGGCCTCCGGCGACGTGACCCTCAAGCTCGTCGCCGCCGACTACGACCTCAACGGCGGCGACACCACCAAGCAGTACTGGGCCGGACTCGCCAAGGCGTACGAGGCCGCGCACCCCGGCGTGAAGATCGACGTCCGGATCGAGTCCTGGGACGACATCGACCGCAAGGTCGCCGAGATGGTCGCCGCGGACGACGCCCCCGACATCGCCCAGATCGGCGGCTACGCCGACTACGCGGACGCCGGCGAGCTCTACTCGGCGGACGAGCTGCTCTCCATCCCCGTCCAGGCGAACTTCCTCGCCCCGCTCGTCGACGCCGGCGAGATGAAGCGCATCCAGTACGGCATGCCGTTCGTCGCCTCCACCCGGCTGCTCTTCTACAACCGGACCCTCTTCGAGAAGGCCGGCATCACCAGGGCCCCGGCGACCTGGGCCGAACTCGCCGCCGACGCCGAGAAGCTGAAGGACGACGACGTCCCGTACCCCTTCGCGCTGCCGCTCGGCCCCGAGGAGGCGCAGGCCGAGTCGATGATGTGGATGCTCAGCGGTGGCGCGGGCTACACCGACCTCACCGACCACTACAAGATCGACTCCGAGCAGAACGTCCACACCTTCGAGTGGCTCAAGGAGAACCTGGTCGAGAAGGACCTGACCGGCCCGATCGCCCCCGCCAAGCTGAACCGCAAGCAGGCGTTCGCCGCCTTCACCCGCGGCGAGGTCGGCATGCTCAACGGCCACCCCTCGCTGATGCAGGAGGCCGAGAAGAAGGGCGTCAAGGTCGGCAAGGTCGCGCTGCCCGGCGTCGAGGGGAAGTCCAAGGCGTCCATGGGCGTCGCCGACTGGATCATGGGCTTCAAGCAGAACGGTCACCGCAAGGAGATCGGCAACTTCCTGAACTTCGTCTTCAGCGACGAGAACGTCCTGAAGTTCGCGGGTGACAACGATCTGCTGCCCGTCACGGTCAGCGCGTCCGCGGCGATGCAGGAGTCGCCCGAGCACGAGAGTCTGCGGGAGTTCCTGAAGGAGCTGCCCGACTCGCAGCTCCCGCCGGTCGGCAAGACCTCCTGGGCGAAGGTCAGCGACAGCGTCAAGAAGAACATCGGCAAGGCCGTCGCGCCGGGGCACACCCCCTCCGAGGTCCTCGGGAAGATCGCGCAGGACGCCTCGACGGCCGAGAGCGCGGAGTAGTGGCGGCCCCGGCCCGCGGGCCGGGCGGTCCGGTCCCGGAGCCGAGGGCCGGGACGGGGCCGGTCCCGCGACCGGGGGAGCCGAGCCGGGCGGCGACCGCATAAGTTGGGTCGTATGACCATCGATGACGGAGCCGAGCCCGGCGGCCTCGGGGAGCGCGAGCGCGCCGTCCTCGCCGTGGAACGCCGCTCCTGGCCCGGCCCCGGCGCCAAGGAGCGGGCCGTGCGCGAACAGCTCGGCCTGTCGCCCACGCGCTACTACCAGCTCCTCAACGCCCTCCTCGACGACCCGCGCGCGCTGGCCCACGACCCGGTGACGGTCAACCGCCTGCGCCGGGTCCGCGCGGAGAAGGAACAGCGCCGCTGAGCCGGCGGACCGGACCCGCCGGAAGCCCGCGGCTCTTGCCGACACCGTCGCCCCGGGCGCGCTCCCTCGGTAGGGTCGTCATATGGTCAGCCTTCCGCACCCGACCACACCCGCCGGCCGCGACGGCCTCGCCGCGCTCCTCGCGCGGCCCGAGAAAGCCGTCGTCGCCCTCGACTTCGACGGGACGCTCGCCGAGATCGTCCCCGACCCCGAACAGGCCCGCGCCCACAACGAGTCCGACTCGGAGGTATCCGCCTGATGGCCGATCGCAAGGTTCTCGCGTACGGGCTCGGGGCGGACGCGGACTTCCTGCGGGAGCGGTCCCGGCGGCCGGACGTCGAGGAACGCCTCGCGGCGCTGCGGGAGCAGGTCGGACCCGGCCGCCGGGTGATCCTCCGGGTGGACCGGACGGAGCTGTCGAAGAACATCGTGCGGGGTATGCACGCCTACCGGACTCTCCTGGAGGAGCATCCGGAGTGGCCGCCGTCCGGGCCGAACTCCCCGGCTTCCTGGACGGCATCGGCGCCTGGCCCGGTACCTGGATCGAGGAGAAGGGGCGCGCCGTCGCCGTCCACACCCGCCGCTCCACCGACCCGCAGGCCGCGTTCGAGGCGCTCAAGGCCCCGCTCGGCGACCTCGCCGCCCAGCACGGCCTGGTCCTCGAACCCGGCCGCATGGTGCTGGAACTGCGCCCCCCGGGCATGGACAAGGGCGTGGCCCTCGCGGAGTACGTCCGGGAGGTGGGTGCCGAGTCCGTCCTGTACGCGGGCGACGACCTCGGTGACCTGCCGGCCTACGCGGCCGTGGAGAAGCTCCGCTCGAACGGCACGCCCGGACTGCTGGTGTGCAGCGGCTCGGCGGAGGTCCCGGAGCTGTCCGAGCGCGCCGACCTCTCGGTCCCCGGCCCGGCGGCCGTCGTCGGCTTCCTGACGGACCTCGCGCAGGCGGTCCGGGACGCCGGCTGAACACCCGGCTCGCCCGGCCGCCCCGCACCCCGCCGGGCGGCCGGCGCGACGCCCCGCATCCCCGACGTGACGTCGTCACGGTCGGCGGAGACCACCCGGACCGGATCTACGCCCGCAGCGCCTCCAGCTGCGTCAGGAACCACTGCTGCGGCGGCAGGGCCGTCGCCGCAGCGGCCAGGCGCTTGGTGCGCTCCGCCCGCTCCGGACCGCCCATCGTCAGGGCTTCGTGCAGGGCGTGCGCCGTGCCCGTCACGTCGTACGGGTTGACCGTGATCGCGTCCTCGCCCAGCTCCTCGTGGGCGCCCGCCTCCCGGGACAGGACCAGCGCGCAGCCCTCGTCGGAGACGACCGGCACCTCCTTCGCGACCAGGTTCATGCCGTCCCGGATGGGGTTGACCAGGGCCACGTCCGCCAGGCGGTACGCGGCGAGCGAGCGGGCGAAGTCGTCCTTCACGTGCAGGACGACCGGGGTCCAGTCGTCCGTCCCGTACCGGGCGTTGATCGTGGCGGCGACCCGGCCGACCTCCTCGGTGTAGTCGCGGTAGACCGCCAGGTCCTGCCGGGAGGGGTAGGCGAAGGCCACGTGCACCACCCGGCCGTGCCACTCCGGATGCTCCTCCAGGAGAGTCCGGTAGGCGTGCATACCCCGCACGATGTTCTTCGACAGCTCCGTCCGGTCCACCCGGAGGATCACCCGGCGGCCGGGTCCGACCTGCTCCCGCAGCGCCGCGAGGCGTTCCTCGACGTCCGGCCGCCGGGACCGCTCCCGCAGGAAGTCCGCGTCCGCCCCGAGCCCGTACACCCCGAGCCGCGTGTCGCCCGTGCCGCCCACCTCCGCCGCGCAGCAGGCCGCGAAGGCGTCCGCCCAGCGCCGGGTCAGGAAGCCCAGCTGGTCGGCTCCCAGCATCCCCCGCAGGAGCTGCCGCGCGATGTCGTCCGGCAGCATCCGGAAGTACTCGGGCGGCGCCCACGGGGTGTGCGAGAAGTGCCCGATGCGCAGGTCGGGGCGGAGTTCGCGGAGCATCCCCGGCACCAGCGCCAGGTGGTAGTCCTGCACCAGGACGCAGGCGCCGTCGTCCGCCTCGTCCGCCAGCGCCCGCGCGAAGGCGCGGTTGTACGTCTCGTACGACGCCCACCGGCGGCGGAACTCCGCGTCGAAGACCGGCTCCAGCGGGGTCTGGTAGAGCATGTGGTGGACGAACCAGAGCACCGAGTTCGCGATGCCGTTGTACGCGTCGGCGTGGACGTCGGGGTCGATGTCGAGCATCCGTACGCCCGGCTCGCCGATCCCGCGCCGGACCGCCTCCCGGTCGCCGTCGCCGAGTGCCGCGCACACCCACACGCTGTCCTCGGACGACACGGCGCTCAGCCCGGAGACCAGGCCGCCACCGCCCCGCCGGGCGTCGAGCGCGCCGTCCTCGCCCACGGCGTACGAGACGGGTCCTCGGTTGGAAGCCACCAGCACAGAAGCCATGTGGCGAACCTAGCCCGTCCCGGAAACGCTCAAACGTACGTATACAAGACAGCCGTGTTCGGCCACGGTCAGTGATCGACGCGCTCCCGCAGGGCCGCACGTGCCACCGCGCCCGTCGCCGCCAGGGCCAGCACGAGACCGCCGAGCAGCCACAGCCGCGCGTCGCCGGCCCCGGTCCCCGACACCGGGCCCCGGGACCCGTGCGCGGCGGCCGGTGCCCGCCCGGGCGTCCGCTCCGGGGGACGGGCCCGCGTCCGTGGGTCCTCGGCGGCCCCGGACGCCGTCCGGGGCGCGTCCGCGGAGACCACGGACGCTCCGGCGGCGGGCACCACCGCGTCCGCGGCGGCGGGACCGGCCGCCGCGAGGAGGAGTGCGGCCGCCGTCAGCACGCCGGCAGCCGCCGTTCTGCCCAGAGGGGAGGTGTGTCGCATAACAGCGAAATGTAGGCAAAAGCGATCATCGGGTGGTGTTACGCCACGCGGCGGTGCGCGTACTCCGCGATCTCGACCATCGGCGGACGCTCCTCCGTGTCCACCGGGTACGTCCGGGGCACGAAGCCTCCCTGCGCGCCCGGCCCGTCGCCCCCGTCGGCCCGCTCGAACTGCGTCAGCCAGGGCCGCACCAGATGCCCGCGGGACAACCGCAGCTGCGCCGTCCGGTAGATCGCCGCCGCCATCCGGCCGAGAGCCTGCTCGTCCTGGTGACGGTGCTTGCGCACCCCCACGTCGACCTGGGCGAGCGCGTCCAGGCCCGCCGAGTGCAGCGCGTCGACCAGCAGCCCCAGCTCCACGCCGTAGCCGACCGGGAAGGGCAGCCGCTCCAGCAGCGAGCGCCGCACCGCGTACTCGCCGCCCAGCGGCTGCACGAAGCCGGCCAGCCGCGGCCAGTGCAGGTTCAGCAGCGGGCGGGCCACCAGCTCGGTCACCCGGCCCCCCTGGCCGGGCGCGTCCCCGAGCGGCCGGTCGTACATCGCCTTGACGAAGTCGACGTCCGGATCGGTCAGGAGCGGGCCCACGATCCCCGAGACGAAGTCCGCCGAGAAGTCCCGCAGATCGGCGTCCACGAAGCAGACGACGTCCCCGTCCGTCGCCATCAGTGAGCGCCACAGCACCTCGCCCTTGCCGGGCAGGGCGGGTATCCGCGGCAGGATCGCGTCCCGCGCAACGACCCGGGCCCCGGCCGCCGCCGCCACCTCGGCCGTCCGGTCGGTGGACCCGGAGTCGACCACCACCAGCTCGTCCACGAGCGGAACCGCCCGTGACATCAGCTCCCGCCGGATCACCGCGACGATGTCCCCGACCGTCGCCTCCTCGTCCAGCGCGGGCAGCACGACGCTGACCCGCGTGCCCCGCTTCGCGGCCAGGACCTGCTCCAGCGGACGGTCCGTCACGGACCAGGACCGCCGGGCCAGCCAGCGCTCCACTTCATCCAGCACGTCCGTTACTCCCCAGTTGCCGTTTGTGTGATCCATCTCGCGGTTCGGACGACTATCTCAACAGTCCGCGCCTTCGGTTACAGTCTTGAACAACGCCGAGGTCCGACGCACGTCGGGGTGCCGCCGGCGTCCACACAACCGCACCACCCAATCGAATACCGCTCATCCAGAGGGGCAGAGGGAAACGGCCCGTTGAAGCCCCGGCAACCCTCCAGCCGGTCTCGTCCGCAGTCGTCGCACTGCGCCCCGCGAGGCTCCCGGCTAGGGAAGGTGCCAAATCCGTCTCATGGCGACGTCCGCCATGAGAAAGATGAGGAGAAAGGGCCTCGCCTCCATGGCTGTTCAGACTGTTTCCACCGCTTCCACGGTTGACCTCGGTCCCGCTTCCGGGCTTTCCTGTCGGGAATGTGGCGAAGTATTCCCCCTCGGCCCGATTTTCGCCTGTGAGCTGTGTTTCGGCCCCCTCGAAGTCGCGTACGACCTCCCCCTCGGCGACCCCGAATCGCTGCGCAAGCGGATCGAGGCCGGCCCCGCCAACATCTGGCGCTACGCCCCGCTGCTGCCCGTCCCCGCCGACGTCGCCGAGAAGCCGAACCTGAACCCCGGCTGGACCAAGCTCGTCCAGGCCGACAACCTCGCCCGCGAACTCGGCGTCGAGCCCGGCAAGCTCTTCGTCAAGGACGACTCCGGCAACCCGACGCACTCCTTCAAGGACCGCGTCGTCGCCCAGGCGCTCGAGGCCGCCCGCGCCTTCGGCTTCACCACCCTGTCCTGCTCCTCCACCGGCAACCTGGCCGGCGCCGTCGGCGCCGCCGCCGCGCGCGCCGGCTTCCGCTCCTGCGTGTTCATCCCGCACGACCTGGAGCAGGGCAAGGTCGTCATGGCCGCGGTGTACGGCGGCGACCTCGTCGGCATCGAGGGCAACTACGACGACGTCAACCGCTTCTGCTCCGAGCTCATCGGCGACCCGCTCGGCGAGGGCTGGGGCTTCGTCAACGTCAACCTGCGCCCGTACTACGGCGAGGGCTCCAAGACGCTGGCCTACGAGATCTGCGAGCAGCTCGGCTGGCGGCTGCCCGACCAGATCGTCATCCCGATCGCCTCCGGCTCCCAGCTCACGAAGATCGACAAGGGTCTGCAGGAGCTCGTGAAGCTCGGCCTGGTCGAGGACCGGCCCTACAAGATCTTCGGCGCCCAGGCGGAGGGCTGCTCCCCGGTGTCGGCGGCCTTCAAGGCCGGCCACGACGTCGTGCGCCCGCAGAAGCCCGACACCATCGCCAAGTCCCTGGCGATCGGCAACCCGGCCGACGGCCCCTACGTCCTGGACATCGCGCGCCGGACGGGCGGCGCGGTGGAGGACGTGAACGACGAGCAGGTCGTCGACGCGATCAAGCTGCTCGCGCAGACCGAGGGCATCTTCGCCGAGACGGCGGGCGGCGTGACGGTCGGCGTCACGAAGAAGCTGATCGAGGCGGGCCTCATCGACCCGAGCCTGACCACCGTCGTCCTGAACACCGGTGACGGCCTCAAGACCCTGGACGCGGTGGCCGATACCTCCCAGGCGACCGCCACCATCCGCCCGAGCCTGGACGCGTTCCGCGACGCCGGCCTGGCCCACTGACCACCCCCGTCACGGAAGGCAGCACCCCCATGAGCGTCAAGGTCCGCATCCCCACCATCCTCCGCACCTACACGGGCGGTCAGGCCGAGGTCCCGGCGGAGGGCACCACCCTCTCGGAGGTCATCGCCGACCTGGAGAAGAACCACACGGGCATCGCGGCCCGCGTCCTGGACGACCAGGGCAAGCTGCGCCGCTTCGTGAACGTCTACGTCAACGACGACGACGTGCGCTTCGAGCAGGGCCTCGAGACGGCGACGCCGGACGGCGCCGGCGTGTCCATCATCCCGGCCGTCGCCGGGGGCTGCTGACCCCCGGGGTTACCCGCAGTCACCTGAATTGCCCCTTCCGTCGAGAAACGGAGGGGGCAATTCTGCATGGTTGAACGCGATAGAGTTGGGGAAGTCCCCTCCGCTGCTCATGCCAGGCGCATATGAGAATGCGCCCGGACCTGACAAGAAGCAGCCAAAGTGTTCGAGTCTTGTGTACCTTCTGCGCACTTTGCCGGGCCCGACTTGCCCCGTAATTCAGCAAATCCTCCGCAATTCTCCTTTCCTGCATGCCCAGAATTCTCGTCCGATTGACCTGTTGCAGAGGGCAGTTGGGCAGATACATTCAGCCGCGGTCGACGCGTTCCGGCGCAGGGTCTGACCCGGGGTCGCGAAGTGCGGTCCCGCGCAAGGGCCAGTAATAGGGGAGTTAGGCATGGCTCAGGGCACCGTCAAGTGGTTCAACGCGGAGAAGGGCTACGGCTTCATCGCGGTCGACGGTGGTGCGGATGTTTTCGTCCACTACAGCGCGATCCAGATGGACGGCTACCGCACCCTTGAAGAGGGTCAGCGAGTCGAGTTCGAGATCTCGCAGGGCCAGAAGGGTCCGCAGGCGGACATGGTCAAGCTCGCCGTCTGAACGCGGCGCGATCGGCCACCACATACGCACTCACGCCGAGGGGTCCGCATCCTGACCGGATGCGGACCCCTCGTGCGTCTCCGCGACACCCCGCCCGGCGGCGTCCGGCCCCCTCGCCACGCCGGAGCCACGCCGGAGCCACGCCGGAGCCGTGCCGGCGCCCCGCCCGCGCGCGCCCGTCGCGCCCCGTCGCGCCCCGCCGTGCCGCCCGATCCCCGAGAGGCGCTTGCACTCGCATGGGCCGAGTGCTAATCATTGGCGTTAGCACTCTGAAGGTGAGAGTGCTTACGAGGATCGGGCAGACGAGGCCCGCTGGCCAGGTGGGGCAAGGAACCGCCGGGCACGCAGGCCGTCCGTCGCGGGCGTCGGCGCGGTCCTGGAGCGTTATCCACCCCATGTCCGGGAGGACCACTTCACATGGCCAAGATCATCGCGTTCGACGAGGAGGCCCGGCGCGGTCTCGAGCGCGGCATGAACCAGCTCGCTGACGCCGTCAAGGTCACCCTCGGCCCCAAGG
The DNA here is from genome assembly GCF_008042125.1 of Streptomyces sp. MS191. Lineage (GTDB taxonomy): Bacteria > Actinomycetota > Actinomycetes > Streptomycetales > Streptomycetaceae > Streptomyces. The sequence continues at coordinate 2,249,084 of NZ_RDBI01000040.1, read as the reverse complement.
GTCGCAACGTCGTCCTCGAGAAGAAGTGGGGCGCCCCCACGATCACCAACGATGGTGTCTCCATCGCCAAGGAGATCGAGCTCGAGGACCCGTACGAGAAGATCGGCGCCGAGCTGGTCAAGGAAGTCGCCAAGAAGACGGACGACGTCGCCGGTGACGGTACGACCACCGCGACCGTCCTCGCCCAGGCGCTCGTCCGCGAAGGCCTGCGCAACGTCGCCGCCGGCGCCAACCCGATGGCCCTCAAGCGCGGCATCGAGAAGGCCGTCGAGGCCGTCTCCGCCGCCCTGCTCGAGCAGGCCAAGGATGTCGAGACCAAGGAGCAGATCGCTTCCACGGCCTCCATCTCCGCCGCCGACACCCAGATCGGCGAGCTCATCGCCGAGGCCATGGACAAGGTCGGCAAGGAAGGCGTCATCACCGTCGAGGAGTCCCAGACCTTCGGTCTGGAGCTCGAGCTCACCGAGGGTATGCGCTTCGACAAGGGCTACATCTCGGCGTACTTCGCCACCGACATGGAGCGTATGGAGGCGTCCCTGGACGACCCGTACATCCTGATCGTCAACTCCAAGATCTCCTCCGTGAAGGACCTGCTCCCGCTCCTGGAGAAGGTCATGCAGTCGGGCAAGCCCCTGCTGATCATCGCCGAGGACGTCGAGGGCGAGGCCCTGTCGACCCTGGTCGTCAACAAGATCCGCGGCACCTTCAAGTCCGTCGCGGTCAAGGCCCCGGGCTTCGGCGACCGCCGCAAGGCCATGCTGAACGACATCGCCATCCTCACGGGCGGCACGGTCATCTCCGAGGAGGTCGGTCTCAAGCTCGAGAACGCCGGCCTGGACCTGCTGGGCCGCGCCCGCAAGGTCGTCATCACCAAGGACGAGACCACGATCGTCGACGGCTCCGGCGAGAGCGACCAGGTTGCCGGTCGCGTCAACCAGATCCGTGCCGAGATCGAGAACTCCGACTCGGACTACGACCGCGAGAAGCTCCAGGAGCGCCTCGCGAAGCTGGCCGGCGGCGTGGCCGTCATCAAGGCCGGCGCCGCGACCGAGGTCGAGCTCAAGGAGCGCAAGCACCGCATCGAGGACGCCGTGCGCAACGCCAAGGCGGCCGTCGAGGAGGGCATCGTCGCCGGTGGTGGCGTGGCCCTGCTGCAGGCCTCCTCGGTCTTCGAGAAGCTCGAGGGCGACCTCACGGGCGACGAGGCCACGGGCGCCGCGATCGTGAAGCTGGCCCTCGAGGCCCCGCTGAAGCAGATCGCCGTCAACGCCGGCCTCGAGGGCGGCGTCGTGGCGGAGAAGGTCCGCAACCTGCCCGTCGGCCACGGCCTCAACGCCGCGACCAACGAGTACGTCGACCTCATCGCCGAGGGCATCATCGACCCGGCGAAGGTCACGCGCTCCGCGCTGCAGAACGCCGCGTCGATCGCCGCGCTGTTCCTCACCACCGAGGCCGTCATCGCCGACAAGCCGGAGAAGGCCGCTGCCGGCGCTCCGGGCGGCATGCCGGGCGGTGACATGGACTTCTGAGCCCCGGCTCGGTAGTTCCTCGCTGAACGCGAAAGAGGGCTGCACCCCCGTSACGGGGGTGCAGCCCTCTCGCGTTGCCGCGTACGGTCAGCGCACGTCGATCCAGTCCTCGCCGCCGAACGCCTGGAAGTGCGTCCCGTCACCGTAGTAACGGACCGTGTACCAGCCGTCCACCGACGCCGTGGTCTTCAGCGAGACCGCGCCGTTCGAAGCCGACGTGCCGGACGCCACCTTCTTCCAGGTGCTCTGCCCCCACGGCCGGAACCACACGCTCACCGGCTGGGCCCCGAGAGCCCGCCAGCCACTGCTGTCGTGCTGGAGCGAAGCCGTCACCGTGATCGTCGAGCCCTTGCGGACCGGCTCCGGAGCCGCGTTCACGCCCTGCACCCGGGTCGGCGTGCGGACGATGTAGAACGGCTTGCTCACGGACTCCGCGTACTGGTCCGAGATCAGGTGCCGGACCCGGAACCAGCCGCCCGTGTTCCACGCGCCGATGCCGAACGGCACCCGGACCGAGGAGTAGAAGTCGGTCGAACCGATCTTCTTCCAGCCGGTCCGCCCGTCGGGCGACTGCTCCAGGACCACCGTCTGGTTCGACGAGGTGCCCGACCAGCGCTCGTACGTCGAACGGAACGTGCCCCACACCGTCAGGCGCGCGTCGGTCGCGAGCGAGTAGTTCAGGACGTCCGTACGCGAGTCCAGCGGCATCACCAGAAGGCCCTGCACCGGCGAGAACGCCTGGAACAGGTCGGCCGACGAGACGGTCCAGCCCTCCGCGTTCGGGCCCGGAGCGGCGACCAGCTTCGCCGTGAAGTTGCCCTCCGCGTCGGTCCGCACCGTCTGCGGGAACGGCGTGGCCTCGTGGTAGTAGTCGTGCGGCGCGCCCAGGGCCACCCGCACCGGCTGGTCGGCCAGCGCGGCACCACCGTTCTCCGGGTCGGTGACCCGGCCGGTGATCGTGACGACCTCACCACTGACCGCACGGGTCTTGTCGGCGGACGCGGTCACCGTCATCCTGCGGGCCTGCCACTCCGAGAACCACCGCCAGTCGTAGGTGCTGCCGTGCACCTCGGAGCTGTCCTCGCTGAACGTGGCCTTGTAGGACTCGTACTGCCGCGTCGCCGGGATCGGGTCGCCGGAGAACTCTCCGCCGTCCGTCGTGACCGCGGACAGCACCGGGCCCTCGTCCGGCGTCGAGCGCTGGTACGAGACCGAGCGGCCCGGCAGCGGAACCACGTCACCCGAACCGGGCTGGACACCCGTCAGCTTGCCCTGCGGGCGGATGTTCGGGTCGTTCCAGCCGGGCACGCCGACGGCGAAGGTGAGCAGCGGCCGCAGCGTGAAGTCCAGCGTGCCCGCGTTCGTACGGGTCACCGTGTTGCCCAGCGAGTCCGTGGCCGTCACGTCGATCGCGTACCTGCCGAGCGCCGGGATCGACCCGCCGTCCTCGGCGAGCTTGAGCGTGGCCTCCGAGGGAAGGGCGAACGTGCCCTTCGTCTGCTCGACCAGCGCCGGCACGTCGGCGAGGACGGTGTCGCCCTGCCGGACCTTCGCGGACACCGAGGTGACGGCCGCCTGCGGCGCGTCCGTCCACGCGGTCACCCGGAAGACACCGCGCTGGTCGGCGTCGGTGACGGCCCGGCCGATGCCCACGGGGGCCGGCGCACCGGGCGCCTCGTCGGCGAGCGCCGGAACGGCCCCCGCGCCGAGGGCGAGCGCGGTGACGAGGGAGACGGCGGAGAACCGGAGGTCAGAGCGCATCGACATAGATCGTCCTCGACTCGCTGTAGAAGTAACCGGACTTGGACTGCAGGAACAGAGCCCACGTGCCGTCGCCGTAATTGGTGGTGCTGAAGCTGAAGTTGCCGTAGCTGTTCGTCGCCACGTCCTTCTTGGCCCAGTACCAGCTCGGGTCGCCCTTGGGCTTGAAGACCAGCGTCAGCTTGGCGCCCGGCATGGCCTTCCAGACCCCGTTCACCTTCTGCTGCACGAGACCCTTGACCGTCATCTTCGTGTTCGTCCGCGGCCGCGACGGGCTGATCGACACGTTGACGATCCGGGTCGGGTTGCGGGCGAGACGCACCGGGGTGCTCGTCTTCGAGACGAAGCGGTCGGTCTCCGGGTGGTAGATCCGGTAGAGGGCGTCGGTGTAGCCCCAGACGTCGAACGAGTAGCTGCAGTAGTCGCTGACCGGACCGGACTTCAGCTGGCCCCAGGTGCGCCCGTTGTCCAGCGACACCTGGAGCGCGACCCAGTCGCGCTTGGTGGCGCAGTAGGTGGTGCCGTCACCCAGCTGCCCGTAGGCGGTGACCTTGCCGAACTCGTCCAGGCTCATCCGGTACTGGGTGTACGAGAACTGCTGCGGGACCGCGATGGCGGCCACGTCGTACGGACGGTCGTTGCCCTTGCCGTAGTAGACGGAAGGACGCAGCCCGGTGTAGACGGCGCCGGTCGTGTACTGGACCCGCGCCTGGTAGGTGAAGGAACCGTCGGGCAGCGAGGTGCCGGAGCCGATCTCGTTGCGCAGTGCGGTGTCGTACGACAGCGGCTCGCTGCCGGTGGAGACCACCGGGGCGCCCGCGAACGACTGCCAGCCGTCCCCGGTCAGCCGCTCGACCCGTCCGGTCACACGGACGTCGGTGCCCGCGAGGACACGGAACCTGTCGGTGTCCGAGGTGATCCGGTACGTCAGCTTCTCCACGCCCACGGCGGGGAGTTGACGCGCGGCGTCGGGGTCGACACCGGTGGCCGGGTCGACCACCGCGGTACCGCCGGTGACCTCGGCGTTCGGCGTGAACGGCAGCGAGAACGCGCCGCCGGCGCCGGTGGTGGCGAGGGCGGTGGTGGTCCTCGTCGCGGAGTAGGCGTCGCGCAGGTTCAGCGTGACCCGCACCGAGGTGCCCTCGGCGGCGGGCGTACGCTCCCCGGTCGCCGGGTTCCAGGTGCTGGCCGTACCGGAGAGGACGACGTCCCGCTGGTCGTAGCTGGTGGCCTTGCGGTCGAAGGCGACCGCGCCGACACCGGTGTGCAGCTTGTAGCCGAACGTGCCGCCGGTCCAGTGCTCGACGACACCGCCGGGCAGACGGAAGTCCACCGCCAGCGGGTAGTCGCCGAACGCGGTGCCCTCCGGAAGCCGGATCGGCGCGTCGGTGGTCCACGCGTTGGAGCCCGTCGACGTCAGCTCGTCGGTCGAGGCGAGGACCGCGGCATCGGGGGCGGTGGAGGCGAGCACGCTCACCTTCACCCAGAGCGCGTAGCTCGGGAGCCCCAGGGTGAGCCGACCGTCGTCCTGCGTCACGGTCTGGCTGACGGTCGCCGCGTACGCGGACGGGGCCGCGACGACGGCGGGCAGGGTGACACCTGCCGAAAGTACGAAGACTGCCGCCGCGCGCACGAAGGCGCGCGGAAGCGTGCGCGTAGAGCGCATCAAAGGGACCCCCCACAGGTCAGAAGGCGGCGCATGGTGAACCGCAGCCGCGTGCCTGCACGATAGCGCCTTCTGGTTGAACGTGTTCACCGGGTTTTGCCGAGGTGATTCCGGCGCCGCGAGGGGTGATCCTGGGAGGGGGGACGACCGGTCGGGTGACGTGGTTCCGCTGCCGGGCCGCTCGGTCTCGTACCAGCGC
>NZ_RDBI01000040.1:2222633-2243829 GCF_008042125.1 Streptomyces sp. MS191 | reverse complement strand
CGTTCCCATCCGGCAGCCGGGACACCCCCGGGGGATACCCCCACCCGGGGGTGTCCCGGCTGCCGGATGGGAACGTGAGTGTCCGTCAACAAGGCTTGGCGCATGACGACTTACGGACGCACCAGCCTGGTTCTCGCCCTCTCCGCCGCCGCCGTGGCCGCCTCCCTCACCGTGGCCCGGGCCGCCGCCCCCGTCGGCGGGCTCGACTGGGTGCCCTGCGGACCCGAGGGCCTCGGTCAGGAGTGCGCCACCCTCTCCGTCCCCCAGGACTACGCCGATCCGGGCGGCCCGGCGCTCTCCCTCGCCGTGTCCCGAATCCGCAGCCAGGAGCCAACGGCGCGCCGCGGCACCCTCATGGTGATCCCCGGTGGCCCCGGCAGCTCCGGGGTCAAGCGGCTGTCGCAGAAGGGCGCGGCGCTGCGGGAGCGGCTCGGTGGCACGTACGACCTGGTGGCCTTCGATCCGCGGGGGGTCGGTGGCAGTTCGACGGCGAGCTGTGGGCTCGACGAGGGCGACCGGTGGCTGGTGACCGTGCGCGGCTGGCCGGCGGCGGACGGCGGGATCGAGGAGAACGTGGCCCGTGCCCGCCGCACCGCGGAGGCGTGCGCGCGCAACGGCGGGGACCGGCTGCGCAGCTTCACCACGGAGAACCAGGCGCGTGACCTGGACCGGCTGCGGGAGGCACTGGGCGAGGAGCGGATCTCGGCGTGGGGCGTCTCGTACGGGACGTACGTCGGTGCCGTGTACGCGCAGAAGTACCCGCAGCGCACCGACCGCCTGGTTCTCGACAGCAGCAGCGACCCCGACCCGAAGCGGGTCGAGCGGGGCTGGCTGGAGTACATGGCGGAGGGGGCCGAGGACCGGTTCCCGGACTTCGCCGCCTGGGCGGCGCATCCGGACCGGGACCGGCCGGACCAGCGGCTGCGTCTGGCCGAGCGGCCCGAGGACGTCAGGCCGCTGGTCCTGGCGCTGGCGGCGCGGCTCGACCGGGAGCCGCGGGAGTCCACGACCCCGGGCGTGCCGCTGACCGGCAACGTGTTCCGGCAGGCGCTGCAGAACACCCTCTACAGCGACGCCGCGTTCCCGGCGTTCGCCCGGCTGGTCCTGGACGCGTCGGCGCGTGACCCGGAGGTGAGGCCGGTGATCCCGCCGGGTCTGGACGCGGCGATGACCGACCAGGACACGGCCATCACGGTCGGCGTCATCTGCAACGACGTGAAGTGGCCCGGGTCCGTCCCGGCCTATCGCCGGGCCGTCGCCGCGGACCGGGTCCGTCATCCGCTCACGGCCGGGATGCCGGCCAACATCACGCCGTGTTCCTTCTGGAAGACGCCGGTGGAGAAGCCGGTCCGGATCACCGGCCGCGGCCCGTCGAACATCCTGATGGTCCAGGGCATGAGGGACCCGGCGACCCCCTACGCCGCCGGCCTGAGGATGCGGGCGGCGCTGGGCGACCGGGCCCGTCTCGTCTCGGTCGACCACGGGGGCCACGGCATGTACCTGGGCAACGGCAACGCCTGCGGGGACCGTGCGGTGACGGACTTCCTGCGCACCGGGGAGCGTCCGGCCGCCGACGTCACCTGCCGGTGATGTGCGCGGGGGCGTCGTCCGCCGAGGACGGGCGCCGGATTCGCCCCCGGGGAACGTGGGGCCGCGCCCGGTGACGTGGCACGAGGGCCGCCCCCGGTGGCGTACCGGGGGGCGGCCCTCGTGCGTCGGTGTCAGACCTTCGCGGGTTCGGGTGTGCCCGCGGCCGGGGTGCCCGAGGCGACCGGGACGGTCTCCGGGTCCGTGTCCACGTTGAACTCCTCCAGGAGAGCCTTGCCGAAGCCGAAGAAGTACGTCGCGAGGAAGCCCGCCAGATAGCCGACCAGCAGGCCGCCGGCGTAGATCGCGATCGTCGCGCCGAGGCCCTTGTTGCCGTCGAGGAGCGGGAAGAGCGCCCAGCCCGAGGGGCCGATGGCCGTGGAGCCGACCTTCTCGCCGAGCATGTTGAACAGCCCGACGAAGCCGCCGCCGAACGCGCCGCCGACGCAGGCCGTCACGAACGGGCGGCCCAGCGGGAGCGAGACGCCGTAGATCAGCGGTTCGCCCACGCCCAGGAAGCCCGCGGGGAGCGCCGACTTGATGGTGCGGCGGATAGAGCCGTTGCGCGGCAGCCGGAGGTAGACGGCCATGGCCGCGCCGACCTGGCCGGCGCCGGCCATCGCGAGGATCGGCAGCAGGACGGTGTACCCCTGCTGTTCGATCAGTGTGGTGTGGATGGGGATCAGGGCCTGGTGCAGGCCCAGCATCACGAGCGGCAGGAACAGGCCGCCGAGGACGAAGCCGGCGCCCGCGCCGGCGTTCGCCAGCAGCCAGTCCGCGAAGTCGCCGATGGCGGTCGAGATCTCTCCGGCGACGAACATCAGGCCGAAGATCGTGACCAGACCCGAGACCAGCACGGTGAGGGTCGGGGTCACCAGGACGTCGAGGGACTCCGGGACCCAGCGTCGGCACCACTTCTCGACGTACACCGCGAGCACCGCGGCGCCGAGCGCGCCCAGCACACCGCCCTGGCCGGGCGAGAGCGTCTGGCCGAAGGCGTCGATCTTCGCGACGCCGGGGAAGACGATGATCGCCGCGACCGCGCCGCCGAGGATCGGCGTGCCGCCGAACTCCTTGGCGGTGTTGTAGCCGACGAAGACCGCGATCAGTGCCATGAACCCGCTGGCCATCGCGGCGAGGGCGGGGGTCACGGACGGCAGCCAGCCGAGGTTGACCAGCAGGCCGTTGAGGCCGGCGATGATGCCGCAGCCGATGAGGGCGGGGATCAGCGGGACGAAGATGTTCGCGATCCGGCGGAGGAACAGCTTGAAGGGGGTGGCGTTCCGCTGCTTGCGGGCCGCCTTCAGGGCCGCGCCCTGTGCCGCGAGGTCGTCGGCTCCGGCTGCCGCGGCGCCGGCGGTCGCCGGCGCGGGGGACGGTGCCGGCGCGGCGGCGACCAGGGCCTCGAACTCCGGGGTCACGCGGGCGACGGTCCCCGGGCCGAGGACGATCTGGTACGTGTCGTCCTCCACCACACCCATCACGGACGGCAGGGCCTTGAGGGCCTCGTCCTGGACGAGCGAGCGGTCGCGCAGCCCCAGCCGGAGCCGGGTCATGCAGTGGGCCACGGAGTCGATGTTCTGCGCGCCGCCGACGAGCGGGAGGATCGCGGCGGCGATGGCGCGGTTCTTGTCGTCTGTGCTCATGGTGCGGTCGTGCCTTGCTGTGCGGGGGTGGGGGACGTTCAGCGCGCGCCGTCGGCGTGCAGGGCGGCGCGCAGGTGGCCCTGCGAGTCGGTGAGGCGCTGGTCGGCGGCCTTGGCATCGATGTCGGCGAGGATCATCAGGATCGCGGTCTTCACCTCGCCGTCCGCGGCGGCCAGGGCGGTCTCGATCTGCTCGTCGGGGGCGCCGGTGGCGAGGGAGACGATCCGCCGCGAGCGGGCCTGGAGCTTCTCGTTGGAGGCGCGGACGTCGACCATGAGGTTCCCGTACGTCTTCCCGAGCCGGATCATCGTGATCGTCGAGATCATGTTGAGGACCAGCTTCTGCGCCGTACCGGCCTTCAGCCGGGTCGACCCGGTGAGCAGCTCGGGGCCGGTGACGACCTCGATCCCGTGCTCGGCGGCGGCGGCCAGCGCGCTGTCCGCGTTGCAGGACAGGCCGATCGTGAGCGCACCGGCGGCGCGGGCGTGCTCGACGGCGCCGATGGCGTAGGGGGTGCGGCCGGAGGCGGAAATGCCGACCACGGTGTCGTGCTCGGTCAGGCCGAGCGCGGCGAGGTCCTCGGCGGCGAGCTCCTTGGAGTCCTCCGCGCCCTCGACCGCCTTCACCATCGCCGACGGGCCGCCCGCGATCAGGCCGACGACCTCGGAGGGGTCGGTGTTGAACGTCGGCGGGCACTCGCTCGCGTCGAGGACTCCGAGCCGGCCGGCGGTGCCGGCGCCGGCGTACACGAGCCGTCCGCCGCGGGCCATGCGGGCGGCGGTGGCGTCGATCGCGGCGGCGATCTCCGGCAGCCGGGCGGCGACCGCGGCGGGGACGGCGGTGTCCTCGGCGTTCATCAGGGCGGCGATCTCGGCGGTGGGCAGCCGGTCGATGTCGGCGAGCTCGGGGCGGAAGGCCTCGGTGGCGAGCGTGGCGAGCTGCGCCTGGAGGTGGCTGTACGTGGAAGTCATGCGGTGCGGCTCTTTCGGTGCTTCGGCGTCGTCGTTGACGTCGTCGGCGGGTTCAGCGGGTGCGTCTCGTGCGGGGTGCGGGCTTCGGCGGGCGGGACGTCAGCGGGTGCGCGGTGAGTGCCGGTGGGCCAGGGCTTCGTACGAGGCCGCGAGGGCGGGGGCGGCCGTCTCGTAGGTGCGTTGGGTGACGCAGGTGAACAGGCAGTCGACGACGAGCAGCTGGCTGGTACGGGACGACATGGCCGCCGGGCGAAGCTCGCTCTCGCGGGCCGTGGAGGTGGTGAGGATGTGGTCGGCGTACTGCGTGACCGGCCCGTCCGGGCGGCCGGTGATCGCGACCGTGGTGGCGCCGTGGTCGAAGGCGACCCGCAGCGGTTCTATGACGTCTCCGGTCGAGCCGGAGTGGGTGATGGCGATGGCGACGTCGCCGGAGCGGAGCTGCACGGCGTTGGTGACGGCGAGGTGCGGGTCGCTGTGGGCGTGCGCGAGCAGGCCGATGCGCAGCAGCTTCTGGCCGAGGTCCTGGGCGACGAGACCGGAGGCGCCGACACCGTAGATGTCGATGCGGCGGGCGGTCGCGAGTGCGGCGACGGCGGCGCCGAGCTGGACGGTGTCGAGTCCGGCGGCCGTGTCGGCGAGGGTCTGCTGCTCGTCGTAGGCGAGCTTGGCGACCACGTCGGCGACCGGGTCGTCGACGGCGATGTCGGCAGTGACGGAGGGAGCGCGGCCGGACTGCTGCTGGGCGGCGAGGCCGGCCAGGGCGAGCCGCAGGTCGCGGTAGCCGGGGTAGCCGAGGAGGCGGGCCGTGCGGACGACGGTCGCCTCGCTGGTGCCGGTGAGTTCGGCGAGACCGGTGACCGTGAGGGCGGCGCAGCCGGCCGGGTCGCCGGCGACGGCTTCGGCGACCCGCTGCATCGAGCGGGTCATGGACGGGGCGAGGGTGCGCACCTTGGCCGCGAGGGCGGCGGGCGCGGGCGGGGCGCTGACGGCCCCGGCGGCGGTACCGGGTCTGCCGTCCGCCCCGTTGAAAATTTCCTTCACGTCATTGGTCACGCTTGAAAGATATTTTCGAGAGCGGGGAGCGTCAAGACCTCTTCGGGCCCGGATGCGGGCGGGACCTCCGTCCTCGGACGCGGAGACGGCCTTCGTCCCCGGGGCGAGTGGGGAGACAATGACTTCATGGACGACATCGACCCCCTGGAGCAGGCTCTCCATACCGCCCGCGCCCTGGTCCTCGCCGACCTGGCGGCTCGCGACGTGGCCGCGGCCGAGGTCGTCTCGATGGTGGAGGACTCGGTCACCCACCGACGGTGGTGGGCCGAGCAGTGGCCCGAAGGCATCACGTACGTCGCCGGACTCGTCGCCCAGGACGTCCAGGACGCGCTCCTGGAGCGCTACGGCCGCTGGCCGCTGTGCCCGGTCTGCTCCGCCGGCGACCCGCACGCCCTGGACGTCGAACCGGAGCTCGGCCCCGACCCGCACTGGGTCTGCGGCAAGGCGGGCGTGGTCGTCGCCCCGGTCGGCGGACTGAAGTGACGCTCTTCATCGACCCGCCGACCTGGCCCGGGCACGGACGTATGTGGTCGCACCTGGTCAGCGACGTCTCCCACGAGGAACTGCACGCCTTCGCCGCCTCGATCGGCGCCCCGCCCCGCGCCTTCGAGCGCGACCACTACGACATCCCGTCGGAGCGCTACGCGGACGCCGTCGCGGCCGGCGCGGTCGAGATCGGCTCGAAGGAGCTGGTCCGCCGGATCACCGAGGCGGGACTGCGGCGGCCCAAGGGCCGCCCGGCGCCCGGCGAGGCGCTGCCGCGTCAGGACGTGTAGCCCCGGTCGGCAACACGCCCTAGTGGGAGACGGAAGCGGACGGGGTGCGGTCCTCCGGCCGGGTCGCGGAGGTGGCCACGACCTGACTGGTCGAGGTCCGGCGGTGCAGGCGCAGCGCCACGACGACCGTGCCGAGCGCCGCGACCGTCATCGCCGCTCCCGCCCACGCCGTCGCCGCGAAGCCGAGGTCCGCGTCGATCACCGTGCCGCCGAGCCAGGGGCCGCCGGTGTTGCCGAGGTTGAACGCCGCCGTGGTCGTGGCGCCCGCGAGGGTCGGCGCGGCGCCCGCCACGTTGAACATGCGGGCGTTGAGGGCCGGGGCCGTGTAGAAGCACGAGACGCCGAGCAGGAACGTCAGCGTGACCGTGGCCACCGGGCTGGAGGCGAGGAGGGCCAGGCCGGCCAGGAAGACCGTCGAGGCCGTGATGCCGCCGAGCAGGACCCCGAAGAGATGCGCGTCGGCGACCCGGCCGCCGATGTACGTACCGACCAGCGCGCCGAGGCCGAACAGCGCGAGGACGCCGGAGACCCAGCCCGCGTCGAGCCCCGACACGTGGGTGAGCAGCGGGGCGAGGTAGGAGAAGGCGCAGAAGACGCCACCGGCGGCGAGGGCGGTGACGAGGACCGAGAGCAGCACCTGGCGGTCGCGGTAGATGACCAGCTCGCGGCGGAGCACGGGCTTCGTCTCGGGCAGCGGGATGTGCGGGATCCGGGTGACCACGCCGACCAGCGCGATCGCGGAGGCGAGCGCCACCGCCCAGAACGCGGAGCGCCAGCCGAGGTGCTCGCCGAGGAAGGCGCCCGCCGGGACGCCGAGGACGTTGGCGATCGACAGGCCGCCGATCATGACCGCCATGGCCCGGGCCCGGGCGCCGACCGGGACCATCGCGATGGCGACGGCGGCGCCGAGCGCCCAGAACCCGGCGCAGGCGAGGGCGCTCACCACCCGGGACGCGAAGAGCACGGCGTAGTTCGGCGCGAGTGCGCCGGCGACCTGGCCGAGCCCGAAGACGCTGATCAGGGCGATGAGCGTGGTCTTGCGGGGCAGGCGGAGGGTCGCGACGGCGAGGAGCGGGGCGCCGACGACCATGCCGATGGCGAAGGCGGAGATGAGCAGGCCGGCGCGGGGGATCGAGACGTCCATGTCGTCGGCGATGGACGGCAGCAGGCCGGACAGCATGAACTCGCTCGTGCCGAGCGCGAAGACGGAGAGGCCGAGGATGTACACGGCCAACGGCATGCGGGTGGCGGAGGCGGCGGCGGGCTCGGCAGGCAAAGACGGCATGACATGGGTCAACCGGGGGTTTGTGCCTGTCATTCCCCCGGGCCCGACCGGCGCCGGTGCCGAGCCAGAAGCCGAGGGTGCCGAGCGCCAGGGCGATGACGACGGGGACGAAGACGGCCGAGATCCGGTCGGCGAGGCGCTGGGCGGCGGCCTTGCCGTTCTGGGCGTCCTCGACGAGCTTGGCCATCCGGGCCAGTTGGGTGTCGGAGCCGACGCGGGTGGCCTCGACGACGAGGCGGCCGCCGGCGTTCAGGGTGGCGCCCGTGACGGTGTCGCCGACGGAGACCTCGACCGGTACGGACTCGCCGGTGAGCATGGAGGCGTCCACCGCGGAGGAGCCCTCGACGACGGTGCCGTCCGTGGCGATCTTCTCGCCGGGGCGGACCAGGAAGCGGGTGCCGACCTGGAGTTCGGCCGTCGGCACGGTGACCTCCCGGCCGTCGCGCAGGACGGTGACCTCCTTGGCGCCGAGTCGCATCAGTGCCTTGAGCGCGGCGCCGGCCTTGCGCTTGGAGCGGGCCTCGAAGTAGCGGCCGGCCAGGATGAAGGCGGTGACGCCGGCCGCGGCCTCCAGGTAGATGTTCCCGGCGCCGTCGGTGCGGGCGATCGTGAACTCGAAGGGGTGGGTCATCCCCGGCGTCCCCGCGGTGCCGAGGAACAGGGCCCACAGCGACCAGAGGAACGCGGCGATCGTGCCGACGGAGATCAGGGTGTCCATCGTGGCCGCGCCGTGCCGGGCGTTGGTCCAGGCGGCCTTGTGGAACGGCCAGGCGGCGTAGACGACGACGGGCGCGGCGAGGGTGAGGCTGAGCCACTGCCAGTACTCGATCTGGAGGGCGGGGATCATGGCCATCGCGATGACGGGGGCGGCGAGGGTGACGGCGGTGACGAGCCGCTGCCGCAGCGGGCGCAGTTCCTCGTCCGCCCGCTTCTCGTCGTCGGTGTCGTCGGTGTCGCCGGTGTGGTGCCTGTCGTCGGTGGCGTCGGCGCGGGTGGTTCCGGTGCGTGGTTCGGCCGCGGTGTAGCCGGTGGCCTCGACGGTGGCGATGAGGTCGGCGACGGAGACGTCCGTGTCGAAGGTGACCTTGGCCTTCTCGGTGGCGTAGTTGACGGTGGCCTCGACCCCGTCCATGCGGTTGAGCTTCTTCTCGATGCGGGCCGCGCAGGAGGCGCAGGTCATGCCGCCGATGGCGAGCTCGACCTGGGCGGCGCCGGGAGCGGTGGTGGTCATGAGGGCCTCTCTGTGTCGGGGCGGTTGGTCTCCGGGGCGACGGCCGGTCAGGCGCGGCCGGTCAGTGTGTAACCGGCGTCGTCGATCGCGGCGGCGATCGCCGTGTCGTCGGGTGCGCCGCCGGTGGTGACGGTGACCAGGCCGCCCGGCACGTCGACGTCGACGGAGGTGACGCCGTCGAGGGCGCCGACGGCGTCGGTGACGGCGGTCCTGCAGTGTCCGCAGCTCATGCCGGTGACGGCGTAGGCGGTGGTGGTCGCGGTGGTGGCGGTCGGGCGGTCGGCGTCGGGGGTGCGGCGGGACATGGGTTCCTCCTCGGATCCGTGAGGMACATGCATACCCTGGGGGGGTATCTCTTGAGTCCATGTATACCCCCGGCCGGTATTCCGCGCAAGCGCCTCCCCCGCTTGACTTGATACCCCCCAGGGGTATGGTGAAAGGCATCGTACGGAACGCGGTCACCAGCCACGGGAGAGCTGTCATGAACACCGGGATGAAGATCACCGCCTTCGCCGCCGCACTCGCCGCGACCTTCGGGACCGCGTACGGCGTCGGCCAGGGCATCGGGCCCGTGGCCGAGCCGGAGGCGGCCGCGCACGGGGAACACGCGGCGTCGGCGGAACCGGACGAGGGCGCGGCGCACGCGGAACACGGCGAGGGTGCCGCGAACGCCCCGGCGGCCGGCGGCCTGCAGGTGTCCGAGGACGGCTACACGCTGGTGCTGGAGACGCCCCGGCCGGCCGTGGGCCGCAGCGTGCTCAGGTTCGCCGTCGAGGACGGCGGCGGCCGGAAGGTCACCGCCTACGCGACCGAGCACGGCAAGGAGCTCCACTTCATCGTCGCCTCGCGCGACCTGACGGTCTATCGCCATCTGCACCCCGTGCGGGCGGCCGACGGGACCTGGTCGACGCCGGTCGACCTGCCCGCGGCGGGCGGGTACAAGGTGTTCGCCGACTTCAAGCCCGCGGCGAAGGGCGCCGAGGGCGTCACGCTCGGCGCCGACCTGTCCGTACCGGGGGCGTACGCGCCGCGTCCGCTGCCGGCCGCCGAGCGGACGGCCGTCGTGGACGGGTACCGCGTCACCCTGGGCGGGACGCTCGACCCGGGCAGGCCGGGGGAGCTGCGGCTCACCGTCGCCAAGGGGGGCCGCCCCGTCACGGACCTGGAGCCCTACCTCGGGGCGTACGGTCACCTCGTCGCGCTCCGGGACGGCGACCTCGCCTACCTCCACGTCCACCCCAACGAGGGTGGCCCGGGTCCGGTCGTCTCGTTCACGGCGACGGCGCCGAGCGCGGGCACCTACCGCCTCTTCCTCGACTTCCGGCACGACGGGAAGGTGCGCACGGCTGCCTTCACGGTGCGTGCCGGTGCGGGGGCCGGTGCGAGCGCCCCGGCCGGGCCGGTGCCGTCGGGGAGTGCCACGCACGATGCGGGAGGGCACGCGCACGGCTAGGCTGGTCATTGGACTAGACCTGTAGTAGCCGTCATCCGTGGAGGAATGGGCTCAATGAGCAACCGTGCAGTACTGGAGGTGATCGCCCTCGACGAGGAGGACGCGGTCGCGGCCCAGGCCGGTGGGGCGGACCGCCTCGAGCTGGTCACCGACATGGCGGCGGACGGGCTGACCCCGTCCCGGGCCGGCTTCACGGCGATCCGCGCCGCGGTGGACATCCCGCTGCGCGTGATGCTCAGACTGACCGACGGCTTCGCCGCCGGCGACGTGGACGCCCTGGTGGGCCGTGCGCGCGAGCTGCGGGAGGCGGGCGCGGACGAGTTCGTCCTCGGCTTCCTGACGGCCGACGGCTCGCCCGACCTGGTGGCCGTCGAGCGGCTCCTCGCCGTCCTGGACGGCTGCCGCTGGACCTTCCACCGCGCGATCGACCGCGCCGACGACCGCGACGGGCTGCGCAAGCTGCTCGCGGACCTGCCCGGCCTGGACACCTACCTCACGGCCGGTGCGGCGACCGGTGTCGACGACGGCCTCCCCGTCCTGCGTGCCGAGGCGGCCCGCGCCGGTGAGCCGGGCTACGAGCCCCGGATCCTCGTCGGCGGCGGCCTGCGCCTCGACCACCTCCCGACCCTGCGGGCCGCCGGCCTGAACGCCTTCCACATCGGCGGCGCGGCCCGCCCGCTGGGCTGGGCCGCACCGGTCTCCACGGACGCGGTCCGCGCCTGGCGCGTGGCGATCGACGCGTAGGCCCCCTCCGGGTCGTCGTCGCGGGCCCGAGAAGGCCACCGCGACGACAGGACCTGCCACCCGCCAGGGCGGGGCCGCCGGAAGCGGTCCCGCCCTGGTGGTTCAGCGGCCTCCGGCGACCCGCAGGATCGTGCCCGTCGTGTAGGACGCGTCCTCGGACAGCAGCCAGGCGACCGCGGACGCGATCTCGGAGGGGCGGCCCGGGCGGCGCAGCGGGATCGTCGGGGCGGCCAGGGCCGGACGGTCGGGGGCGCCCATCGCGGCGTGCATGTCCGTGTCGATCAGGCCGGGCGCGACCCCGTTGACCCGGACGCCGTCCGGGCCGAGTTCCTTGGACAGGCCGACGGTCAGCGCGTCGGCCGCCGCCTTCGTCGCCGCGTAGTGGACGTAGTCGCCGGGACTGCCCAGCGTGGCCGCGGCCGAGGAGACGTTCACGATCGCCCCGCCGCCCGTGGCGGCCATGTCCCGGGCCGCGCGCCGGCAACACAGCAGGTAGCCGAGGAGGTTGACCTCCACCACCCGCCGCAGGTCCGCCGTCCGCGCGTCCGCCAGCCGCCCCAGCGGCCCGGTCACGCCCGCGTTGTTCACCAGGCCCGTCACCGGCCGTCCGAACGCGGCCGCCGCGTCGAAGAGCCGCTCCACGTCCGCCTCGTCGGAGGTGTCCACACGGACGACGGCGCACCGTGCGCCGGCCTCGCGGACCGCGTGCGCCGTCGATGCGGCCGCCGCGGAGTCGCGCACGTAGCCCAGCACCAGGTCGTGGCCGTCGGCCGCCAGCCGTACGCAGGTCGCCGCGCCGATCCCGCGACTGCCCCCGGTGACGACGGTGACCGGCCGTGCGGCCCGGGGGAGTTCCGTACCGGACATCAGATCCACCTCTCTCGTGGTCGCGCCGCCCCCACCGTAATTCGATGGCCATCCCTCGCCCCGGCTGGCTAGCCTCGCCGACCATGGCCACCCCCAAGCTGCACCCCGACGAACTCGACATCGACGCGGGACTCGTCCGACGGCTCGTGGACGCGCAGTTCCCGCGCTGGTCGGGGCTTCCGGTCCGCGCGGTGGCCTCGGCCGGCACGGACAACGCGGTGTACCGCCTCGGCGACGACCTGGTCGTCAGGCTGCCGCGCCTGCCCGGCGCGGCCCGCCAGGTCGACAAGGAGCAGCGCTGGCTGCCCCACCTGGCCCCGCATCTTCCGCTGCCCGTGCCGGTGCCGCTGGGCAAGGGGGTGCCCGGCGACGGCTTTCCGCTGCCCTGGTCGGTGTACACGTGGCTCGACGGCGCCGACGCCTACGACGAGCCGATCGCCGATCTCGCCGACGCGGCCGTCGCGTTGGGCCGCTTCGGGGCGGCCCTGCGCGCGGTGGACGCCTCCGGCGGGCCCGCGTCCTTCCGCGGCGGTCACGTCACCGAGTGGGCGGGCGACTACCCGGCCCGTGTGCTGCGGGACCTCGACGCCGACGGCACCGCGGACCGGGCCCTGGTCACGGCGGCCTGGGAGTCGGTGCTCCGTCTCCCGCAGTGGGAGGCGGACCCGGTCTGGGTCCACGGCGACCTGCTGCCGGGCAACCTGCTCACCCGCGACGGGCGCCTCAGCGCGGTCATCGACTTCGGCGGCGTGGGCACCGGTGATCCGGCCTGCGACATGATGGCCGCCTGGACCCTGCTGACCCCCGGGACCCGGCCGCTGTTCCGCGAGGCCGCCCGGGTCGACGACGCGACCTGGGCCCGCGGGCGCGGCTGGGCGCTGTGCTGGGGCCTGGTCACCGAGCACTACTACCGGGTCACGAACCCCGTCCTCGCCGACGTCGCCCGCCGCGCGCTCACCCAGGCGCTGGCCGAGTACGAGACCGGGGTGTGACGCGTCCGTACGAGACCGGGGTGTGACGCGTCCGTACGAGACCGGGGTGTGACGCTCCCGCGCGGGGACGGGGCGTGAGGCTCTGGTGGGTGGGCCGGGTGTTCCGGGCCGTCGGGTCCCGGGTGTGGACCCGGGGGCGCACGGGGCTGTTCATCTCGGCCCGGCTGCCCCACCATGCTCCCGACCGCTCGTGAGCAACGCCCGTGAGGGGGACGTGTGTCGAGGCTCCGCGTCTGGATCGTTCCGCTGTGCGCCGCCGTCGTGTCGGTGCTCCTCCCCGCCCCGGCCGGCGCCCGGGAGGCGGCGCCGCGGATCCCCGTCGTCTTCGTCCACGGCTACAACGCCGACCCGGGTGTGTGGGGCGGTCTGCGCGAGGACCTCAGGGCCGACGGATACGGGGACGGTGAGCTGTTCTCCTTCGGGTACGACACCCACCGGTCCGTCAACGAGGTCCTGTCCGGCGAACTCGCCGCGTACGTGGCGGACGTGAAGCGGCGGACCGGCGCGAGCCGGGTCGACCTCGTCGCCCACTCCTTCGGCAGTCTCGTCTCCCGCTGGTACGTGAAGTTCGACGCCGCGGGCCCGTCCTCCGTCGCGCACTGGATCTCGCTGGCGGGCCCCAACCACGGCACGGGCACCGCGTGGGCCTGCGCCCTGTGGGACCAGGCGTGCCGTGACATGACCCCGGGCTCCTACGTCCAGAAGCGCCTCGCGGAGGGCGACGAGACGCCCGGGGCCGTGCGGTACGCCACCTGGTGGTCGAACTGCGACGAGGTGATCAACCCCGACGGCAGCGTCCCGCTGGCCGGCGCCGAGAACAACGCCGCGGGCTGTCTCGACCACAACGCGCTCCTCGGCGACGACGGGGTGTCCGGGGGCGTGCGCGCCTTCCTCCGCACCTGACGCGGCCGCAGGCCCGGTGCCGGAACCGGTGCCGGAGGGTCAGTCCAACTGCTTCGGCAGGGGCGAGGAGTGAAGGACCGTCAGGCCCGACACGGCGCGGGTGAGCGCGACGTAGAGCCGTCGCAGTCCGGTGCGCTCGTCCGGTTCGCCGTCGACGACGGCTGCCGGGTCGTCCAGGACGACGTAGTCGTACTCCAGACCCTTCGCCAGCGACGCCGGGACCAGTGTCAGCCGTGACTCGGCCGTGGTCTCCTCGCCCGGGGACAGGTACAGGAGCCCGGCGGCGGTCAGTGCCTCCGCGAGCGGTGCGATCCGCGCGTCGGCGGCGATCAGGCCGATCGAGCCCTCGTGGGCCAGGGACGCGACACAGGCCGCGACCACCTCCGCGTCCAGCTCCGCCGGCTCGCAGGCGCGGACCGACAGCGAGCCCGGGTTCTCACGGACCGACTCGACCGCCGCGAGGCCGGGGGACATGTGCGGCAGCAGTCGGGAGGCGTACGCGATGACCTCGCGCGGCACGCGGAAGCCGGCCGTCAGCTCCTCCACGAGCGCCGCCGGCTTGCCCAGGTGCGTCAGCGCCTGCGCCCAGCTCCCGGTCGCCCACGGGGTCGTGCCCTGCGCCAGGTCTCCGAGGATCGTCGCCGAACCGGTCGTGCAGCGGCGCCCCACCGCCCGGTACTGCATGGGTGACAGGTCCTGCGCCTCGTCGAGCACGACGTGGCCGAGCGAGTGCGTCCGCTCCACCAGGTCCTTCGCCTCGTCGATCAGCACGGCGTCCGCCGCCGACCACCGCGCCGACTTCACCGAGCGGGCGGGCTTCGTCCGGAGCAGCAGTTTCTGCTCGTCCTCGTCGAGGATCCCCTCGGCGTGCTCCGCGAGGAACGCGGCGTCGCCCAGCAGGCGCAGCACCAGCTTCGCCGGGTCGACCGGCGGCCAGACCGCCTTCACGAACGCCTTGACCGCGGGATTGCGGGCCACCGCGTCCTGCACCCGGTCGTCCGGGGCCTCGCCGGCCTGCTCCATCCGGACCAGGACCGCGTGTGCGACGCGCTGGGGGAGCGCGTCGCGGGCGGCGCCGTAGCGGATGTCGCGCTCCAGCAACTCCTGGACGATCTCCTCCAGTTCGTAGGAGGGGACCCGCCAGCGGCGCGATCCGCGGACCACCGTCAGGGACTCCGTCGGCGGTGTGACGTGCGCGCGCACCGCCCGGCGCAGCACCTCCGCCATCCTCGCGTCACCCTTGACCACCGCCGTCGGAGCCTCGTCCGCGCCGCTGACCTCGACGTGGGCCACGAGGTCGTCGACCGTCGCCTGCTGCACCTCCAGCTCGCCCAGGGCGGGCAGCACCTGCTCGATGTAGTGGAGGAAGGAGCGGTTCGGCCCGATGACCAGCGTGCCGGTGCGGGCCAGTCGCTCCCGGTGCGCGTACAGCAGGTAGGCGACACGGTGCAGGCCGACGGCCGTCTTCCCGGTGCCGGGCCCTCCCTGCACGCAGACGGTGCCGGACAGGTCGGAGCGGACGATCTCGTCCTGCTCGGGCTGGATGGTGGCGACGATGTCCCGCATCGGGCCCACGCGGGGGCGTTCGATCTCCGCCTGGAGCAGCCGGCTGGTGCGCTCGAGCTCGGTGGGGTCGGAGAGGTGTTCGTCCTCGTACGCGGTGAGGTCGCCGCCGGTGTAGCCGAAGCGGCGGCGCAGCCCCACGTCCTGCGGGTCCTTCCGGGACGCCCGGTAGAAGGGCTGCGAGACCGGCGCGCGCCAGTCGATCACCATCGGGTCGCCGCCGGCGTCGTGGACGTGCCGGCGGCCGATGTAGAAGCGCTGCCCCTCCTGCGTGGTGTGCAGGTAGTCGAGGCGGCCGAAGAACAGCGGCGTGTGGGAGAGGTCCGCCAGCGCCTTGATCCGCTCTTCGATCTGGCGGCCGAGCACCACCGAGTTGACCCAGTTCGCGGTGACGTCCTTGATGTCCAGGGCTTCGACGTCCTCCCGCATCGCGCGCAGCGCGGCACGGGACTCGGCGAGATGGGCGCGTTCGCGCGCGAGCGGGTCGGTTGCGGGCGCGGACATGGCGGTGCCTCCAGGCTGGTGCGTGGGCATGTCGGGGCGACCGCCGGTTTCCGACCGGACGGTGGCTCTCCACAGGGGAGGCGGGGAAGTCGGAGAGTGTAGCTCCCGGCCGGGGCGGCGGGCGAACGGATTTCCACCCGGACGGGCGGTCGCACGGCCCGGGCCGGTCGTCCCGTACATCCCGTAGGGGACGGCGCCCGACTCAGGTCGTACCCGTGCCGCCGCCCGGGTCCACCCGCAGGGCGATGTGTTCGGAATGTCCGAAATCCATCATGGAGGCATGACCACAGCGACCTTCACCCCGGCCCGCGCCCTCCCCGGCTCCCGCACCCGGCCGCTCACCACCGCGCTGCGCGCGATACGCGCGTACGGCGGCGCGGCCGTGGGCGTCGTCCTGCTCGGCGACCACCCCCGCGAGGCGGGGGTGCGGAACCCCCGCCCCGTGTACCGGGGAGGCGCGGACTGACCCCCGGGGTCTGTCGTGCCGGGTCCTACGGGGTGTCGCCGGCCAGCAGTTCGTCCGCGTCGACGATCCGGTACGCGTACCCCTGCTCCGCCAGGAACCGCTGCCGGTGCGCGGCGAAGTCCTGGTCGATCGTGTCCCGGGCGACCACCGAGTAGAAGTGCGCCTGGTGGCCGTCGGCCTTGGGCCGCAGCACCCGGCCGAGGCGCTGGGCCTCCTCCTGGCGCGAACCGAAGGTGCCCGACACCTGGATCGCGACCGTCGCCTCCGGCAGGTCGATCGAGAAGTTCGCGACCTTCGAGACCACGAGCACGCTGATCTCGCCGTTGCGGAAGGCGTCGAAGAGCTTCTCGCGCTGCGCGTTGGACGTCTCGCCCTTGATGACCGGCGCGTCGAGGTGCTCGCCGAGCTCGTCCAGCTGGTCGATGTACTGGCCGATGACGAGGATCTGCTGCCCGGCGAACTTCCTGACCAGTGCTTCCGTCACCTTCCGCTTCGTCGCGGTCGTCGCGCAGAAGCGGTACTTCTCCTCCGCCTCCGCGGTCGCGTACGCGAGCCGCTCGGAGTCGGTCAGGTTGACCCGGACCTCGACGCAGTCGGCGGGCGCGATGTAGCCCTGCGCCTCGATCTCCTTCCACGGCGCGTCGAAGCGCTTCGGGCCGATCAGCGAGAAGACGTCCGACTCGCGCCCGTCCTCGCGGACCAGCGTCGCCGTCAGGCCGAGCCGCCGCCGGGCCTGGAGGTCGGCGGTGAACTTGAACACCGGCGCGGGCAGCAGGTGCACCTCGTCGTAGACGATCAGGCCCCAGTCGCGGGAGTCGAAGAGCTCCAGGTGCGGGTAGATGCCCTTCCGCTTCGTCGTCAGGACCTGGTAGGTCGCGATGGTGACCGGCCGGATCTCCTTCCGCGTCCCGCTGTACTCGCCGATCTCGTCCTCGGTCAGCGAGGTCCGCTTCACCAGCTCGTGCTTCCACTGCCGGGCCGAGACGGTGTTGGTGACGAGGATCAGCGTGGTCGCCTTCGCCTGGGCCATGGCCCCGGCGCCGACCAGCGTCTTTCCGGCCCCGCAGGGCAGCACCACGACGCCGGAACCGCCGTGCCAGAAACCCTCGACGGCCTGCTTCTGGTACGGGCGCAGGGCCCAGCCGTCCTCGGCGAGGTCGATGCGGTGCGCCTCGCCGTCCACGTAGCCGGCGAGGTCCTCGGCCGGCCAGCCCAGCTTCAGCAGCGTCTGCTTGATCTGGCCGCGCTCCGAGGGGTGCACGACGACCGTGTCCGCGTCGATCCGGGCGCCGACCAGCGGCTGCACCTTCTTCGAGCGCAGGATCTCCTCCAGCACCGGCCGGTCGGTGCTGGTCAGCACCAGGCCGTGGGTGGGGTGCTTGCTCAGGGTCAGCCGGCCGTAGCGGGCCATCGTCTCGGCGACGTCCACGAGCAGCGCGTGCGGCACGGGGTAGCGGGAGAACTCCACCAGCGCGTCGACGACCTGCTCGGCGTCGTGCCCGGCCGCGCGGGCGTTCCACAGGCCGAGGGGGGTCACGCGGTAGGTGTGGATGTGCTCGGGCGCCCGCTCCAGCTCCGCGAAGGGCGCGATGGCACGGCGGCAGGCGTCCGCCTGCTCGTGGTCCACCTCCAGCAGGAGCGTCTTGTCGCTCTGGACGATGAGAGGTCCATTCACGCTTGATCAGGTCCTTCCCGTGCCGTTCCCGTAACGGCCAAACATCCAGTGTCCCGCATCGGCGGCGGATGCGGGGCGGGCGAGGCGTGAGGCGGGTCGGCCCGGCCGGCGCGCCGCCGCCCGGACCCGGGGGGCGCCCGGCCGGTCCCAGGTCCGGTCCGGGGAGACCTAGACCGCGTCGTCCGCCAGTTCCGCGACGCCCGTGATCCGGTGCAGCGGGTACGTGCGGACCTCGTCCGCCGTGTGGTCGTAGCCCGTCACGAAGCCGCCCTCCACCCGGACCGGGGCGATGACCCGCTGGCTGGCCGCGCCCTCCGCGTTGACGTAGCCGATCCAGACGGCCGAGCCGGTCATCGCGGCGGCCTGGACGGTGGCCAGGGTCTCCGCGGGCGAGGTGCGGGGGAGTCCGCCGCCGGCCGGCGGGCCGGCCGCCTCGGGGCGCTCCTTGCGGACCGCCGTCGACGCCAGGTCCCCGGCCCGGATGGCGCGGACGGCCGCGCCGAGCAGGGTCCCGTCGGGTACGGGCGGGCCGTCGGGGACCGGGACGGGGGCGGTGCGGTGACCGGTGCGGTAGGCGTCGGCGCGGGTGATCAGGACCGCGCCCTCGGCGGACTCGGCGGCCGGGGCGTACCCCATCGACCGCAGCCCTTCGAGCAGTGCCGCCGGGTCGGTCTGGGCGGCCAGGACCGTCGGGGCGAGGCGGCGCAGCCGCAGCGGGGCGGACCGCCGGTCCGCCAGGATCTCCCCGAGGAGCGCGTCGTCGTCGCAGCGCACGTAGGCGGACGCGGCGCCCACGCGCAGGTGGCCGTGCTTCCTGGCGACGTCGTCGATGAGGTACGCGAGGGGTTGCGGGACCGGCGTCCGGGAGTGGGCGGTCAGGAAGTCGTGCAGGTCGGAGGCGGAGCGGCCGGCGTCGAGGGCCCGGCGCACCGAGCCGGGCGTGAACCGGTAGACCGTCGCGCCACCCTTCGATTCCACGTCCGCCAGGACGGCCAGGGTGTCCGCGAGGGGGCGTCGGAGCGGGCCGGGGGCCACGGCGGTGAGGTCGGCCTGGAGGAGGACGTGGTCGACGGCCTCGGGGAGCAGGGGGGCGAGGAGCGTGGCGGCCCGCGAGGCGGCCAGGGACGGTTCGACGCCGCCGTCGGTCACCGGTTCGGTGGCCGCCTCGGTCAGGGGCAGGTTGAGCAGGGCCCGGGCGGGCGAGGACAGGGCGCCGCGGCCGGTGATGCCGAGCATCTCGGCCTCGGTGAGCGTCCACAGGGCGATGCGGGAGCGGAGGTCGGTGGAGGTGGTGGTGGAACTCCCGCCGAAGGTTCCGGCCGGGTTCGGGAGGGTGCCGCCGGATCCGCCGGTGCCCGTCTGGCCGCCCGCGGCGCCGCGCAGCGGCCGTTCCCAGCGCAGCCGGGCGAGCAGGGACTCCGGGTCGGCCGCCGAGCCGGGCGGCAGCGTGGCCTGGAGGGCCAGGACCCGGTGGCGGACCTCGGGGGCAGGGCCCCGGTCGAGGTCGGGGCCGAGGGCGGACAGCGTGCGGCCCTTCGCGTCCTGGCCGCCGACCAGTCCGGACGTACGGGTCGCGGTGAGCCAGGCGGAGGCGAGCCGCGCCCAGCGCTCGGACGGCGGCAGGTCGAGCCAGTCGTCGTAGGCGGGGGTGGGCGCGTACCGTTCGTCCGCCTCGCCGTCCGAGGCCAGCAGGCCGGCGCCGTAGCAGAGCTCCAGCCAGAAGGCCGCGATCTGTTCCGTGACCTCCAGGGTGGTCGCCGTCCGCTTCAGGTCGCGGACGGACAGGCCGCCCGCGCGCAGCACCTGCGGGCCGCCCTGGTTCCACGCCTTGAGGAGTTCCTCGACGGTCGCGAGGGCGGTGTACGCCTGGCCGGCGGCCGCGCTGTCCACCGCCTGTGGAGAGTAGGAGCGGAGTTCGGACAGCGCCGGGGGGTGCGGTGCGGGTGTCCGGTGGGCCCGGCCGCCCCGCAGGTGCAGTGCCGCCTCCCGGGGGAGCACGACCGTGCGCGGCGAGGCGGGCAGCAGCAGGCCCCGGTCGCGCAGCCAGCGCACGGGCGGGGCCGGGTTCGCGGTCACCTCGCCGTACGGCGGGCCCCACACCAGCCGGTCGAGGACCGTGAGGGCGTCCGAGGGCGCGGTGTCGAGGAGGGCGTCCATGCGGGCCCGGTCGGTGAACAGGGCGGTGAGCGAGGCCACCGCGGAGACGGGGTCGTGGGTCGGGGGCAGTCCCGCGGTCCCGATGATCTCCTGGATCCGGCCGGGCGACATGCCGGACGTGGCCTCGGCGACGGTCGGCCCGAGCCCGGTCGGGGACGGGTGCTGCGGTGAGGGGGCGAGCAGTTCGCGGGCGGTCCGCACGAGGCGCAGCCGGTCGTCCTCGCCCCACACCAGTGCCTGTTCGCGCAGCACCGCCACCGCGCGCGGCAGCGCCGCCTCGATGTCCGGGTCGCTCTCGTCGCCGGCGAGCAGCGCCAGGAGGACGGGGTAGGGCGCCGGGTCCGGGGCGATGGCGAGCGCTTCGGCGGTCTGCAGCGCGAAGCGGTCGAGCCGTTCCAGGGCGCGGACGACGGAGCCGCGGGTGCCGGCCCGGGTGGCGAGCTGCGTCAGGTCGTTCGGCACCGGGTTGAGCAGATCCGGGCGGGCGCGCAGCAGCGCGGCGAGCCCTTCGTCGCCTCGCGCGCGCAGCGCCTCCGCGAGCGTGCGTGGTGCGGCGGCGGCACCAGTTCCTGCGGGCACGTGCGCCTCCCGGTCGAGCTCACCGATCCCCATCCGCCCCACGTTAGCCCCTGCGCGGGCGCTAACGTCGGGGCGTACCGGCCGTGGAGGGGACTGTGGGGATCGAGAGCGACCAGTTGGTCTTCGACTATCTGAGCCGGGTCGGCGATCTGGCGCAGCAACGGCAGCTGTCGTCGGGCTCCCGGATGCGGCTCGTGTCGGCTCTCCGCGGCGAGATCGACCGTCGGCGCGCCACGTACGGCGAGGAGAGCCCGGAGGCGGTGCGCGGCATCCTCCGGCAGCTCGGCACACCGGACGAGGTGGTGGACCGGGCGTCGGGTGTCGCGCCGGTTCCGGACCCTCCGGAGCCGGGACTGCCGGAGCAGCGGGGGCGGTGGAGGAGGAGCGCGGTGCCGAAGCCCCGGAGGACGGCGCCGTCGGGCACGGTTCCGGGGTCGCGGACGGGCGCGCCGCCGCCGCACCTGGCGGGGATGGACGACGTCGGGGCCGCCGACACCGAACCCGACTGGTGGCGCACGGACGCCACGCCGCAGCGCGGGGACGACCTGGTGCCGGGGTTCGTGGGCGGGGTGGAGATCCCGGAGCTGCTGAAGCCGCCACCGGCCGACGACGACGATGCCGACGACGGTGCGGCGGAGGCCGGGGACGGGCCGGAGTCCGCGGGGGAGGCGGTCCCGGAGGAGGACGCCGCGGTGCGCCGGTGGTGGCGGCGTCCGGTCGCGGTTCGGCGGGACGCCGTCGTGG
>NZ_RDBI01000040.1:2215484-2222533 GCF_008042125.1 Streptomyces sp. MS191 | reverse complement strand
CCTGGATCTCCCCCCGGGCTCGCGGCCGGCGCCGGCGCCGTGTGGATCTGGGGGCGGCTGGCGGGGCGCTGGGGGGCGCCGATCGCGCAGGGCGGCGAGGCGATGGGCGCGGCGATCGGCCAGACCTGGCCGTGGGTGGTGCGGGGAGCGGCGGTCGCGTCGGCGCTGTTCCTGCTGTGGAGATCGCAGCGCCGGGTCTGACGCCGGGATCCGCCGGGGGTCGGTCCGGCCGGCCGGCGTTTTCGAACACCCGGGCACAATGACCCCATGACTCGTCTCACCGTCGGCTTCGACCTCGACATGACCCTGATCGACTCCGGTCCCGGCATCAAGGCCGCGTTCGAGGCTTTCTCCGCCCGGACCGGCGTCCCGATCGACGCCGACCTCGTGGTGTCGCGGCTCGGGCCGCCGCTGGAGCACGAGCTCGCGCACTGGTTCCCCGAGGAGGAGGTCGTGGCGCGGGCCGCGGAGTACCGCGCCTCCTACCCGACGTACGCGATCGAGCCGTCGCTCCCGATGCCCGGCGCCAGGGATGCGATTCAAGCCGTTCGCGAGGCGGGCGGCCGGACGATCGTGGTGACCGCCAAGAACGAGCCGCACGCGGCCCTGCACCTCACCCACCTCGACATGGAGCCGGACGCCGTCATCGGCGGGCTGTGGGCCGAGGGCAAGGCGGAGGCGCTGCGCGCGTACGGGGCGCGCGTCTACGTCGGCGACCACACCGGTGACGTGCGCGGCGCCGCGTCCGCGGGCGCCCTGTCCGTGGGCGTGACGACGGGCCCGTGCGACGCCGACGAGCTGCGCGCGGCCGGCGCCGACGTCGTGCTGGCCGACCTGACGGAGTTCCGTGCCTGGTGGGAGGGCTTTCTCGCGGCCTAGTGGCCCGGTGCGGCCGCCCGGCGGGCCTGGCGGCGCTGCGCCGCGATCGAGCGCAGCACGCCGGCCCCGGCGACGAGGAACCCGACGCCCATCAGCATGCAGACGGCGTACGCGACGGGCGGGAACGGATCGGTGCCGAGGAACAGCGGGGCCACCGTGACCAGGGTGGCCACCGCACCGATGATGAAGACGATCGCACCGGCGCGGACCAGACCGTCACCCGGAGCGGTGTCGTCCGACGAGGCCGAAGGGGTTTCACTACGCATTCGGCCAGGGTAGTTCCCAGGCCGAAGGAACAGACCGGCGACGTCTTGTCACCAGCTACCTGACCATTAGCCTGGTGCCCGGCGGGTCGGGCGACCCGCTCCACCGCTTTCCGGACTGCCAGCCGGCAGCCATCCGGTGCCGGACTCCCGGCGCACCCATCGAGTACGAGGACGAGGACAGACGTGCCTACCGGCAAGGTCAAATGGTTCAACAGCGAGAAGGGCTTCGGCTTCCTCTCCCGCGACGACGGCGGCGACGTCTTCGTGCACTCGTCGGTCCTCCCTGCCGGAGTCGACGCCCTCAAGCCGGGGCAGCGTGTGGAGTTCGGCGTGGTCGCGGGACAGCGCGGTGACCAGGCCCTCTCCGTGACGGTGCTCGACCCGACCCCGTCCGTCGCCGCGGCCCAGCGCCGCAAGCCCGACGAACTGGCCTCCATCGTCCAGGACCTGACGACGCTCCTGGAGAACATCACGCCGATGCTGGAGCGCGGCCGCTACCCCGACAAGGCGCAGGGCTCGAAGATCGCCGGTCTGCTGCGGGCGGTCGCCGACCAGCTCGACGTCTGATCCACCGGCTCGCTCCCGGCAGCCCCCGATCCCCGGGGGTGACGGGCGACCCTCAGGTGCCCGGACAGGACCWGGTCCTGTCCGGGACGGCCCTCAGGGGAACGCCAGCGCGTCCGGTCCGAGGGCCGGTACGAGCCCCTCGGCCGCGGCGCGCGTGAGCAGGCCGCGGACGGCCGCGTAGCCGTGCTCGCCCAGGTCCGCGGTGAACTCGTTGACGTAGAGACCGATGTGCTGATCGGCCACCTTCGGGTCCATCTCCTGCGCGTGTTCCAGTACGTACGGGCGTGAGACGGCCGGGTCGTCCCAGCCCATCCGGACCGATGCGCGGGCGGCGTCCGCGAGCCGCCGCAGCATGTCCTCGCCCAGCGAGCGGCGGGCGATGATCGCGCCCAGCGGGATCGGCAGCCCGGTCGTGTCCTCCCAGTGCGCGCCCATGTCGGCCAGCGCGTGCAGCCCGTAGTTCTGGTAGGTGAAGCGGGCCTCGTGGATGACCAGACCCGCGTCGACCTTCCCGTCGCGCACCGCCGGCATGATCTCGTGGAAGGGCATGACGACGATCTCGCCGACGCCCTCCGGGACCACGTCGGCCGCCCACAGCCGGAACAGCAGGTAGGCCGTCGACCGCTCGCTCGGCACCGCCACGGTCCTGCCCGCCAGCTCCGCCGGCGCCCCCGGCTCGCGGGTGAGGACCAGCGGGCCGCAGCCCCGGCCGAGCGCGCCGCCGCAGGGCAGCAGCGCGTACTCGTCGAGGACCCACGGCAGCACGGCGTACGAGACCTTCAGTACGTCGTGGACGGACGTGCCGCGCTCGGCCCAGCCGTTGGTCAGGTCGATGTCGGCGAAGGTCACGTCGAGCCGGGGCGCGCCCGGGACGCGGCCGTGGGCCCAGGCGTCGAAGACGAAGGTGTCGTTCGGGCAGGGCGAGTAGGCGATCTTGAGCGCTGGCGTCATGGGGCGGGCTCCACGAAGACGGAGTGGCTGAGCAGCTGGAACGTGTTCCGCAGCGAGTCCAGGGCCTCGCCGATCCGCCAGGCGGCGCGGTCGCGCGGGCCGACGGCGTTGGAGACCGCGCGGATCTCCACGACGGGCACGCCGTACGCGGCGGCGGCCTCGGCGACGCCGAAGCCCTCCATCGCCTCGGCGGCGGCGTCCGGGTGGCGCCCGGCGAGTTCGGCGGCCCGCGCGGCGGTGCCGGTGACGGTGGAGACGGTCAGCACGGGGGCGACGGTGTGGCGCTGTCCGCCCGCGGCGAGCGCCGCGGAGATGCGGCGGGTCAGCGGTTCGGGCGCGCGGTGTGCGGAGCGGCCGAAGCCGAGCTCCTCGACGTCGAGGTAGCCGTCGGGGGTCTGGGCCCCGAGGTCGGCGGCGACGAGGGTGTCGGACACGACGACCGACCCGAGGGGGGCCGCCGGCGCGAAGCCGCCGGCGATACCGGCGGAGACGACCAGGTCGTAGGGGGCGGCGGCCGAGGCGAGCGCGGTGGCGGTGGCGGCGGCGACGGCCGCGGGGCCGACCCCGCCGACGAGTACGTCGGCGACGACGGCGAGGTCGTCGGCGGCCGGGTGGACCGTGGCGGTACGCGGGATTCCGTCCGGATCCGGGGTCGGACCCGTGTGGCGGCGCAGGGCGAATCCGCCCGGGAGCGGGACCTCGCCCGAGCCCGGACCGTGCGAGGGGAGGCCGAGGCCGACGGAGTCGGCCTCCGCCGCCACGGCCGTCACGATCAGGATCCGGAAGGTCACCGGAGGATCAGGAGTCCTTCTTCTTCAGGTCGAAGTGCCAGACGCCGATCAGCTTCTTGCCGTCGGTCTCGACGATGGTGACCTGGGACTGGTCCGTCGACTCGCCGGTCTGCGTGGCGAAGAAGGCGCTGGCCGGGATGGTCCGGTACGTCTTGTGGTACGGCTCCGGCTCGGCGGCCTGGCCACCGAGGAAGATCGTCCAGCCGTTCTCGGCGACCTCGGGGTCCACACCGAAGCGGATCTTGTCGTCCGCGGAGACCGAGATGGACTTCTCGGCCTTCTTGTTGAGGCACTTCTGGAACTCGGACTCCTTGATGGCGTCGCCGTCGTTGTAGCAGGCGGCCTCGGAGTGCACCGACTCAGTCCCGACCGTCAGGGTCGCGAGCGGGGTCGGCTTGTCGCAGGCGGAGAGGACGAGGAGCCCGGCGGAGACGGCCCCGAGGGCGACGGCGGCCCGGCGGCGCGAGCCGGTGAAGAACGCAACGGTCATGGCCCGAAGGCTATCGGGCGTGTCGAGCTGCGCCACGCGGGGGTGCGGCGCGCCGCGTTTTCCGCCCCCGATGCCGGGCCGCCCGCTGCCGCCCGGCCCTACTCCGGACGCGCGGGCGGTCCGGGACGGCGGGCCGCCGTCAGCAGGCCGCGGACCGACAGCAGGGCGCCGAGCCCCAGGATCCCGGCCGCGACCCACATGCCCAGCGTCCCGTTCAGCGGCAGCGCGATGCCGATCCCGCCGCCCACGACCCAGGCCATCTGCAGCGCCGTCTCCGAGCGGGCGAACGCGGACGTGCGCACCACCTCCGGCACGTCCCGCTGGATCAGCGCGTCCAGCGACAGCTTCGACAGCGCCTGCGTCAGGCCGGCCACCGCCCCGAGGACGGCCACCATCAGCCCGCCGAAGAACAGCGCCGCGCAGATCGCCGCGCCCAGCACGATCGTGATCATCGTCGCGATGATCACCTCCGGGCCGTGGCCGCGTTCGCGCAGCAGCGAGCCGACCGCCGTGCCGCAGGCGTTCCCGACCCCGGCGGCCACCGCGACCATGGCCAGCGACACCGCGGCGCTCTGCCCCGGCAGCGGATGCACCCGCAGCAGGAAGGCCAGGAAGAAGATCAGGAACCCGGACAGCATCCGTTGCGCCGCGTTGGCCTGGAGGCCGTGCAGGACCGACGGCCCGACCGTCCGCAGGCTCGGTTTCTTCTCGCCGTGCGTCAGCAGGTGCGCCCGCCGCTCGCCCTTCGCCGAGTCCACCTTGTGCGGCAGCCGGAGCGCCCAGTACGTGCCCAGCAGGAACAGCACGCACGCCCCGTACAGCGGCCAGCCCGGCCCGATCTGCTGGAGTCCCGCGCCGATCGGGGCGGCGATCCCGGTGGCGAGCAGACCCGCGAGGGTGACACGGGAGTTCGCCTTGACGAGTGAGAAGTTCGGCGGCAGCAGCCGGGGCACGACGGCGCTGCGGACCACGCCGTACGCCTTCGAGGCCACCAGCACCCCGAGCGCCGCCGGATACAGCTGGAGCCCGCCCGTGGCCACCGCCGCGGACATCGTGAGCGCGAGGATGGCCCGGGTGAGCATCGCCCCCGCCATCGCCGCGCGCCGGCCGTGCGGGATGCGGTCCAGAAGCGGACCGATCACGGGGGCCAGCAGGGTGAACGGCAGCATGGTGATGCCGAGGTAGAGCGCCACCCGGCCGCGTGCCTCGTCGGTCGGGACGGAGAAGAACACGGTGGAGGCGAGCGCGACGGTGATCATGACGTCGCCCGCGCCGTTCACCGCGTGCAGTTCGATGAGCCGGCCCAGGCCCGACTCGCCCGCGCCGTGGGCGTGGGTCGCCTTTCTGATGCCTCTCGCGGTGCCGGTGAAGGGCAGGTGCAGGGCGCGCCCCAGCGACCGGCCCGCTCGGCTGAGCGGCCCGGCATGATCGTGGGATCGTGCGGAAGACCGTGCGGCTGCCACTCCGTCATAGTGCCCCACGCCCCTGCCGTACGAACCGTGGCGCGGCCCAAGGCCCTCCACGGGCCTCTCGGACGCCGTGCCGGACGTCCGGGTCCCGGCCCTGGTGGCGCGGCCGTTCCGGGCCCCGGCCGGCACCCCGGGCCGGCTTCGGACCGTCCGCGATACGGGCCCGAGGCGTCCGCGATCCGGGCCACTTGGGACGGGCAGGTGGGCGCAACGCGGCGGAGGGGGTAGCGTGCGTAGCGCGCCACCGGCGGAAGTTCTCGGCCGCGCGCCTCTTCGGCATCCCGCAGAATGGATGGCGATAGGTGTGCCCGAGACACGCGAGACGTGTCGGGTGCGGACGTCGATGCGGCCCTCTGGTCCGCTCCGCCCGCCGCCCGGTGCTTCGCTCCGCTCCTCGGCCGGCGCACCCGTGAGACGGCGTAGGAGAGAAGCGAGACCTGTGAGTGCTGCGACGACGCGAAGCCGTACCCCGCGTACCCCGCGTACCCCCGACCGTCTGTGCGCCGAGGCGGTAGACCTCGCCAGGGAGGCCGCCGAGGAGGCCGCCGCCCCGGGTCTCATCGGGGACCACGAGGGTGTCGTCGCCGAGGGCGACCGGGTCGTCACCCACTTCTTCGCGTGCAAGGAGCCCGGCTACCGCGGCTGGCGCTGGGCCGTGACGGTCACGCGGGCCTCGCGCGCCAAGAACGTCACGCTTGACGAAACCGTCCTGCTGCCCGGCACCGACGCCCTCCTGGCCCCCGAGTGGGTGCCGTGGAGCGAGCGGCTGCGGCCGGGCGACATGGGACCGGGCGACCTGCTGCCCACGGAGCAGGACGACCTGCGGCTGGAGCCGGGCTACACGGGCGAGGACGCCCCGCCGCCGAACTCCGCGGTCTCCGAGGACATGGCGGACCACCTCGACGCCGAGGACGCCGAGATCGTCTCCCGTACGCCGTCCCGGGGCGCGATCGCCTCGGTCGCCGAGGAACTCGGCGTGCGGCGGGCCCGGGTGCTGTCCCGGTACGGCCTGCACGTGGCGGCGGACCGCTGGGACGAGTCCTTCGGAGCCAAGACGCCGATGGCGCAGGCCGCGCCGGCCTCGTGCGAGTCGTGCGGCTTCCTGGTGCCGCTGGCCGGCTCGCTCAAGCAGGCGTTCGGCGTCTGCGCGAACGAGTTCTCCCCGGCGGACGGCCGGGTCGTCTCGCTGTCGTACGGCTGCGGCGGCCACTCCGAGGCCGCGGTCATGCCGAAGCCCCCGCGCCCGGCGCCGCCGGTCCTCGACTCGATGGCGACGGACGCGTTCCCGCTCCGCCCGGCCAAGGACTCCGGCTCCACGACGGAGCCGGACGACACCTCGGAAGACCTGGGCCACTCGTAGGGCGTGTTGCGAAAGTCCCGCCCGCCCTCCGGGCGGACGGCGCTCCTTCCGCAACAGGCCCTAGTCCCCCTCGGCGGGGTCCCGGAAGTCCGGGCTCCCGCCGTCCCGGGTTCCCGCGGTCCCGACAGGGCCTCGGAGTGCCGGCGGAGGTCCCGTACCGTCGACCCGGCACGGAGCTCCCAGGGATGCGCCGATCTCCCGGGCGGACGTCCCGGTCCCGTACGGTCCCCGGGCCGCGGCCACGGGGACCGTACGGGACCGGGACGTCCGCCCGGG
>NZ_RDBI01000040.1:2202977-2215384 GCF_008042125.1 Streptomyces sp. MS191 | reverse complement strand
CCGCCGCAGCCGGGCGGTGCCGAAGGGGTCGGCTCCGTCGGTCGTCGTCCTCCCGCTGCGCGACTCCGCCGCCGTCGACCTCGCCGAGCGGCTCCTCGACTCCATCGACGACGCCCTGCTGCTGACCCTGCCCGGTCTCGCCGAGATCGTCGTGGACACGGCGGACGGCGTCCGCACCCTCCGGCGCTCCGAACAGGACGGCTACGTCCACATCGAGGACACCGCCTCCACCGCGGGCACGCATGCGCCGCGTCCGGCCGGGCAGGCGCCCGGAACGGGCGGCGCGGGACACCCACAGGTCGCGGTACCTTCGGGCACCCGCCCCATCCCGTCCCGCAGAGTGGAGTCAGACGTGAGCGTCAGCGTCAGGACGACGACCGACGGAGCCGACCCCTTCGGCACCGCCCGGCTGCGGCGGGGCGTGCTCGACGCCTGGGGGGCCGGGCCCGCCCGGTTCCGGGAGGACGCCAACGCCGAGGAGGACCTCGCCCTCGGCGGGTACCGCGACCGGCTCGTCGTCGAGCTGGCCCAGAACGCCGCCGACGCCGCCCGCCGCGCCGGCGTCACCGGCCGTCTCCGGCTGACCCTGCACCCCGCCGACGACGACGCCCCCGCCGTCCTGGCCGCCGCCAACACCGGCGCCCCGCTGGACGCGACCGGCGTCGAGTCGCTCTCCACCCTGCGCGCCTCCGCCAAGCGCGAGAACGACCGCGAGGCCGTCGGCCGGTTCGGCGTCGGCTTCGCCGCCGTCCTCGCCGTCAGCGACGAGCCCGCCGTCCTCGGCCGCCACGGCGGCGTCCGCTGGTCCCTCGCCGAGGCCCGCGAGCTGGCCGCCGACGCCGCCCGCCACAGCCCCGGGCTCGGCGACGAACTCCGCCGCCGCGACGGCCACGTGCCGCTGCTCCGCCTCCCGCTGCCCGCCGAGGGCACCGCCCCCGACGGCTACGACACGGTCGTCGTCCTCCCGCTGCGCGACTCCGCCGCCGTCGACCTCGCCGAGCGGCTCCTCGACTCCATCGACGACGCCCTGCTGCTGACCCTGCCCGGTCTCGCCGAGATCGTCGTGGACACGGCGGACGGCGTCCGCACCCTCCGGCGCTCCGAACAGGACGGCTACGTCCACATCGAGGACACCGCCTCCACCGCGGGCACGCACCGCTGGCGGACCGTCAGCCACGGCGGCGCCCTCGACCCCGCCCTCCTCAAGGGCCGGCCCGTCGAGGAACGCCTGCGCCCGTACTGGTCGGTCACCTGGGCCGTGCCCGTCGACGCCACCGGCGCCCCGCGTTTCCCCGGTACCGCCCCCGTCGTCCACGCGCCCACCCCCACCGACGAACCGCTCGGCCTGCCCGCGGTGGAGGCGGTGTCCTCGATGTGGACGTAGCCGTCCTGTTCGGAGCGCCGGAGGGTGCGGACGCCGTCCGCCGTGTCCACGACGATCTCGGCGAGACCGGGCAGGGTCAGCAGCAGGGCGTCCGCGCCCACCCCCACCGACGAACCGCTCGGCCTGCCCGCGCTCCTGATCGCCTCGCTGCCGCTCGACACCGCCCGCCGGCACCCCGCGCCCGGACCCCTCACCGACTTCCTGCTGGAGCGCGCGGCCGACGCCTACACCGAACTCCTCGCCGACTGGCAGCCGGTGACGGTCGCCACCCTCGACCTGGTGCCCGGACCGCTCGGCAAGGGCCCCCTGGACGGCGCACTGCGCGCGGCGATCCTGGAGCGCCTGCCGCGCGTGGCCTTCCTGGCGCCCGAGGCCCCCTCCGAGGAGATGCCCGCGCTGCGGCCCGTGGAGGCCGAGGTGGTGGAGGGAGCGGGCGCCGAGACCGTCGGCGTCCTCGCCGAGGTCTTCCCGACCCTGCTGCCCGCCGGCCTGGAGCGGCGCGTGGAGCTGCGCACGCTCGGCATCGGCCGGGTGCCGCTGACCGAGGCGATCGACCGGCTCGCGGGCGTCGACCGGCCGCCGACGTGGTGGTGGCGGCTCTACGACTCCCTGGCGGGCGTCGACCCCGACCGGCTCACCGGCCTGCCCGTCCCGCTGGCCGCCCCGGAGCCCGTCGACCCGGAGACGCCCGCCCGCACCCGGACCACCATCGGCCCCCGCCAGGTCCTGCTGCCGCAGGACCGCACGCCCGCCGAACTCACCCGGCTCGGTCTCAAGGTCGCCCACCCGGACGCGGTCCACCCGCTCCTGGAGAAGCTGGGCGCCCTGCCCGCCACGCCCCGCGCGGTGCTGACGACCCCCCAGGTCAGGGCGGCCGTCGCCGGCTCCCTCGACGCCGGGGAGATCTGGGACGAGGACGCGGACGCGCTGGACGCCGAGGAGCTCGCGGAGACCGTGCTCGCGCTCGTACGGGACGCCGAACTGGAGCCGGGCGACGAGCCGTGGCTCGGCGCGCTGGCCCTGCCCGACGAGGACGGCGAGACGGCCCCGGCCGGCGAGCTGGTCCTGCCGGGCAGCGCCTTCGCCGCCGTGATGCGCGAGGACGAACTCGCCTTCTGCGACGCCGAGCTGGCCGAGCGGTGGGGCGAACAGCCGCTCGCCGCCTGCGGCGTGCTCGCGGACTTCGTCCTGGTCCGGGCCACCGACCTCGTCCTCGACCCGGACGAACTGGAGCCCCGCGACGGCGACTTCGCCGAACCCGACGACGCCGGGCTGCTCGACGCGGTCGACGTCTGGTGCGAGGACGTGCTGGACCGGCTGCCCGAGGCCCCCGTGCCGCCGGTGGCGACCGAGATCGTCGCCGTACGCGACCTGGACCTGGTCGACGACGACGCCTGGCCGCAGGCCCTCGCGATGCTGGCGCGGCCCCCGCTGCGGGACGCGCTGACCCAGCCGGTCCGGGTGCTGCTGCCGGACGGCACGACCGAGACCGTGCGCTCGTACACCGCCTGGTGGCTGCGGGACCACCCCGTCCTGGACGGCCGGCGCCCGGCCGGACTGCGCGCGGCGGGCACGGACCCGCTGCTCGCCGGGCTCTACGACTCCGCCGACGCGACCGGCTTCGAGGACGAGCAGGTCCTGCGGGCGCTCGGCGTCCGCACCTCGGTGGCGGCCCTCCTCGACGAGCCGGGCGGCGCCGCGGAACTGCTGACGCGCCTCGCGGACCCGGAGCGCGAGGTGACCGGCGCCCAGCTGCACGCGCTGTACACGGCGCTCGCCGACCTGGACCCCGAGCAGGTCACCCTCCCCGACGAGCTGCGCGCGGTCGTCGACGGCGCGCTCGTGGTGGTCGACGCGGCCGAGGCGCTGGTCGCCGACGCCCCCGACCTCCTGCCGCTCGCCGGCGACCTGCCGCTGCTGCCGGTGTCGCCGTCCCGCGCGGCCGACCTGGCGGAGCTGTTCCAGGTCCGCCGGCTGAGCGAGACCGTGGAGGCCGAGGTCACCACGGTCGGCGAGGAGCACGACGTGCCGCCCTCGGTGCACGCCCTGCTCGGCCCGGCGACCCCGGGGACGTACATCGAGCACGAGGAGCTCCGTGCGGCCGGCGTCGAACTGGACTGGCGGCGGACCCCGGACGGCGTGATCCACGCCGCGACGCTGGAGGGCGTCGCGGCCGGGCTGGCCTGGGCGGCCGGCCAGTGGCCCCGCCGGTTCGAGGTGGCCGCCCTGCTCGAGGACCCGTCCAGGACGGCGGAGCTGGCCCGCGACCGCTGGTTCGACTAGGTCCCGTCCGGACGGGACTCGGCCCGGTCCCGTCCGGTCCCGTCCTGACCGGTGGACCGGCGTTGATCCACCTGGGTCCATGCGTGCCCGCTCCCGGGGGACCTGGCGCCGCCGCGCGGTCCGCCGACCGGGATCGGCGGATTCGTCCGCCTACATTCCCGAACCATGACGCAGCAGAAGGCCGGCCTGCTGGGCGGCGCTCCCACCGGGCCGGACCAGGATCCGCCCGCACCCCGTCCGGCGGACGGCCCGGCCGAAGGGCGAGGCGCGGCGGCGCGTGTCCTGGTCCGGGCGGCGCACCACGCCGACGCCTGGACCTCCTCCTGGTCCCGGCGGAGGTCCCTCGCGGCGCTCTGGGCGGTCTGGGTCCTCACCCGGATCGTCATGGTGTACCTGCTCGTCCAGGACGACATCGGCGTCAGCAACGTGGCGAGCGAGGTGAACTTCCTCTATCCGCGCTGGTCCGAGCAGCTGGCCGGGGGCTCCTACCCGGTCGGCGACGTCACCTGGCAGTACCCGCCGGGCGCCGGTCTGCTCTTCCTGTTCCCCTCGGCGCTGCCCTTCCTGGACTACTTCGCCGCGTTCCTCCTGCTGACCCTCGCCGCCGACGCCGTGATCACCCTCGCTCTGGCCAGGCCGGGACGGCTGCTCGCCGGGGCCTGGCTGTGGGCGGCCGCGCTGCCCCTGCTGCTGAACCTGCCGCACGGCCGCTTCGACATCCAGGTGACGGCCCTCGCCGTCCTGGCGCTGCTGAGCGGCACGCGCCGCCCGCGGCTCGGCGGCGCCTTCGCCGCGCTGGGCGCCCTGATCAAGGTGTGGCCGCTGCTCACCCTGCTGGGGGCGGAGCGCGGACGTTCCAGCCGCGACGCCTGGCTGTCCGCCGTCGCGACGGCCGCCGCGCTGCTGACCGTGCTGGCCCTCTGCTTCAGCGACAGCCTCGCCTTCCTCCGGCAGCAGGGGGCCAGGGGCGTGCAGATCGAGTCCCTCGGCGGTACGGTCCTGGCGTTGCTGCGGGCGGCGGGGGAGCCGATCCGGATCGAGTCCCGCTACGGCGCCCTGGAGTTCAGCGGCGCGCAGGTCGACCTCGTGGCCCAGCTGTCGCTGATGCTGACGGCCGCCGCCTTCGGCTGGCTGATGCTCTGGCGCGGGCGGGCCTCCCGGTGGACCGCGGCGACCCCGTTCGACGCGGCGCTCGCCGCCGTCCTGCTCTTCACCGTCACCAGCCGCGTGATCAGTCCGCAGTACATGGTGTGGCTGCTGGGCCTGGCGGCGGTCTGCCTCACCTCCCGGCACACCACCCAGCGTCCGGTGGCCGCGGTGCTGCTCGCCGCGACCGCGGTGACGGCGCTCGCGTTCCCCACGTACTACCTGGACGTCATCCGGGGCACGGCGCTGGGCAACACCCTCATGGTCGTCCGCAACGGGCTGCTGGTGGCGGCGGTGCTGCTGTCCTGCCACCGGCTGTGGAAGGCGACGGCCTCCACGCCCCCGCCCCCGGCGATCCCCGGACACTCGTGATCCGGCCGTCCGTACCGTCCGTCCGGCCGCCTTCCGCCGGCGACCGCGTCGACGTGCGCTGAGCCGTTCCGCCCCGGTTCCCCGCCCCCGATGCCCACGGCTCAGGCGGGGAACCTCCGGTCCACCCACCGCCACGCGAACTCCAGGACGACCCCGCCCGCCGCGGCGATCGCCACCGCCGTCCACGGCATCGTCGTGCCCACGAGTTTGAGCGCGAAGAAGTCCTGGAGCCAGGGCACGACGAGCACCAGCAGGAACGCGCCGCCCATCGAGGCGACCAGGACGATGCGCCACCACGTGTAGGGGCGGGCGATGATCGCCAGGACCCACATCGAGACGAGGAAGAGCGTCAGCGTCGCCGCGCTCGTCTCGGCGTCCAGGGCGCCCGCGCCGCTGTAGTGGTGGCGGGCGAGCAGGTACGTGGCGAAGGTGGCCGCCCCGGCGACGATGCCGGCCGGGATCGCGTACCGCATCACCCGCTTCACGAAGTGCGGCTTGGCCCGTTCCTTGTTGGGGGCGAGTGCGAGGAAGAAGGCCGGGACGCCGATCGTCAGCGTGGACAGCAGGGTCAGGTGCCGGGGCAGGAAGGGGTACTCGACCTGCGAGCAGACCACCAGGACCGCCAGCAGGACGGAGTAGACCGTCTTGGTGAGGAAGAGGGTCGCCACCCGCGTGATGTTGCCGATGACCCGGCGGCCCTCGGCGACCACCGACGGCAGCGTCGCGAACGAGTTGTTCAGCAGGACGATCTGGGCGACGGCCCGGGTCGCCTCGGAGCCGGAGCCCATGGAGACGCCGATGTCCGCGTCCTTGAGGGCGAGGACGTCGTTGACGCCGTCGCCGGTCATCGCGACGGTGTGGCCGCGGGACTGGAGCGCGCCGACCATGTCGCGCTTCTGCTGCGGGGTGACCCGGCCGAAGACCGTGTGCGCGTCGAGGGCCGTGGCCATCTCCTCGCGCTCGGTGGGCAGCCGGCGGGCGTCGATGGTGTTCTCGGCGCCCGGCAGGCCGAGCTTTCCGGCCACCGCGCCGACCGAGACGGCGTTGTCGCCGGAGATGACCTTGGCGGCGACGTTCTGGTCGGCGAAGTAGGTCAGGGTGTCGGCCGCGTCGGGCCGCAGCCGCTGTTCGAGGACGACGAGGGCGGTGGCCCGGACGTCGCGCGCCACGTCGGCGGAGTCGAGCTCGCGGGTGGTGCGGGCCAGGAGCAGGACGCGCAGTCCCTGCTCGTTGAGCCGGTCGATCTCGGCGAGGGCCGGGTCGCCGGCCGGCAGCAGGACGTCGGGGGCACCGAGGAGCCAGGAGGACGACTCGCCGTTGCCCTCGCTGAAGGCGGCGCCGCTGTACTTGCGGGCGGACGAGAAGGGCAGCGCCTGCGTGCAGCGCCAGTCCTCGTTGTCGGGGTAGGCGTCGATGACGGCCTGGAGCGAGGCGTTCGGCCGGGGGTCGGACTCGCCGAGGGAGCCCAGGACCTTGCGTACGTACGCCTCGTCCGCGCCGCCCAGCGGCCGCAGTTCGGTGACGTCCATGCCGCCCTCGGTCAGGGTGCCCGTCTTGTCGAGGCAGACGACGTCGACCCGGGCGAGGCCTTCGATGGCCGGCAGCTCCTGCACCAGGCACTGCTTGCGGCCGAGCCGCACGACGCCGATCGCGAAGGCGACGGAGGTGAGCAGGACCAGGCCCTCGGGGATCATCGGGACGATGCCGCCGACGGTGCGGGCGACGGCGTCCTTGAAGTTGTCGTCCTTGACGACGAGCTGGCTGACGACGAGGCCGAGCGCGGTGGGGATCATCATCCACGTCACGTACTTGAGGATCGTGGAGATGCCGCTGCGCAGCTCGGAGTGGACCAGGGTGAAGCGGGAGGCCTCCTCGGCCAGCTGGGCGGCGTACGCCTCGCGGCCGACCTTGGTGGCGGTGAAGGCGCCGCCGCCCGCGACGACGAAGGAGCCCGACATCATCCGGTCGCCGGGCTTCTTCACGACGGGGTCGGCCTCGCCGGTCAGCAGCGACTCGTCGATCTCCAGGCTGTCGGCCTCGGCGACCTCGCCGTCGACCACGACCTTGTCGCCCGGCCCGAGTTCGATGAGGTCTCCGTGGACGATCGCCGAGGTGGACACCTCGACGGCCGCCCCGTCGCGGCGGACGGTCGGTCTGGCCTCGCCGATGACCGCCAGCCCGTCGAGGGTCTTCTTGGCCCGCAGCTCCTGGATGATGCCGATGCCCGTGTTGGCGATGATCACGAACCCGAAGAGGCTGTCCTGGATCGGCGCCACGCAGAGCATGACCACCCACAGGACGCCGATGATCGCGTTGAAGCGGGTGAAGACGTTGCCGCGGACGATGTCGGTGGTGGAGCGGCTGGAGCGGAGGGGTACGTCGTTGACCTCGCCGCGCGCCACCCGCTCGGCGACCTCGGCGGAGGTGAGCCCGTCGACACGGTGCACGACGGGGGGTTCGGGCGCCGCGGTCGTGTCGTCGCCCGTGTCGATCTTCGCCCGCTGAGTCATGTTTTCGACGGTACGGCCGGAGCGGCCCGTTCACCCGCCGAGGTGCCCGAGGATCAGACCGGGGGAGGAGTGGAATGGTCCCCCGGTACTACAGGGTCGCGCCGTCGGTCCCGGGCG
This sequence comes from Streptomyces sp. MS191, assembly GCF_008042125.1. GTDB lineage: Bacteria > Actinomycetota > Actinomycetes > Streptomycetales > Streptomycetaceae > Streptomyces. The sequence goes on along the minus strand of NZ_RDBI01000040.1, from coordinate 2,207,572 downwards.
CGCTCCCTGCCTCGGCGGCCCGTCGGGCCTCGTCCCGCTTGATCGCCGCGTCGCGCTTGCGGACGTACCAGATGCCGATGAGGCCGAGGCCGGCCCCGGCCAGGCAGGTCCACACCCACCAGGTCAGGTCGCGGTCGTCGAACCAGCCGTAGAAGGGGACCTGCACCAGGAAGAGCACGAACCAGAGGATCGTGCCGCCGGTGATGGTGGCGACGACGGGCCCCTCCAGGGGCTCGGGTGCCTCGTGTCGGGGGGTCCACTTCGCCATGCGGTCAGTCTAGGGCGTGTCGCGGGCGGGCTTCGAGGCCGGTCCGCGGCGTCGGACGGGGTGCGTCGCCGGGCGGAGGCCGTGCTCGTGCCGGGTGGGTCCGGGCGCCTCGTACCCCGTGGGTCCGGGCGCCCTCCTGATCGTCCGAGGCCCCGCCCCGCAGGGGTCTACGCGCGGAGATGGACGCTGGTTCATTCATGTGTTCATACTGAAACGGTTTGCCTCTGGCGGGTTTCCTTCGTATGAACCGCCAAGAACATACCCAAGAGGAACCCCCATGAGCACCACGGCCWCCGCCAAGGCCACCGCCCCGGAGCCCGCGACCCCCCAGGGGCCGGCCTCGGGCCTCGACCGCTACTTCAAGATCTCCGAGCGCGGCTCCACCGTGGCCCGCGAGATCCGTGGCGGCTTCGCCACGTTCTTCGCGATGGCCTACATCATCGTGCTGAACCCGATCATCCTCGGCAGCGCCAAGGACATGTACGGGCACCAGCTCGACGGTGGCCAGCTGGTCACCGCGACCGTGCTCACCGCCGCCTTCACGACCCTCCTGATGGGCGTGATCGGCAACGTCCCGATCGCGCTCGCGGCCGGCCTCGGCGTCAACACGGTCGTCGCCCTCCAGCTCGCGCCGCGGATGTCCTGGCCGGACGCCATGGGCATGGTCGTCCTCGCCGGCATCGTCGTGATGCTGCTCGTCGCGACCGGGCTGCGCGAACGCGTCATGAACGCCGTCCCGGTCGGCCTGCGCAAGGGCATCGCGATCGGCATCGGCCTCTTCATCATGCTGATCGGCCTCGTCGACTCGGGCTTCGTCTCCCGCATCCCCGACGCCGCGCACACCACCGTCCCGCTCCAGCTCGGCGGCGACGGGCACCTCACCGGCTGGCCGGTCCTCGTCTTCGTCCTGGGCACCCTGCTCACCCTCGCGCTGATCATCCGCAAGGTGCCGGGCGCGATCCTGATCTCCATCGTCGTCATGACGATCGTCGCGATGGTGATCAACGCCGTCGCCACCGTGCCGTCCTGGGGTCTGACGACCCCGACGTGGCCGGGCAACCCGGTGGCCTCGCCCGACTTCGGGCTCGTCGGCGAGGTGAGCCTGTTCGGCGGCTTCGACAAGGTCGGCATGCTGACCGGCGTGCTCTTCGTCTTCACCGTGCTGCTGTCGTGCTTCTTCGACGCGATGGGCACGATCCTCGGCGTCGGCGACGAGGCGAAGCTGATGGACCAGGACGGCAACTTCCCGGGCATCAACAAGGTCCTGCTGGTGGACGGCCTGGCGGTCGCGGCCGGCGGTGCCACCTCCTCCTCGGCCAGCACCTGCTTCGTGGAGTCCACGGCGGGCGTCGGCGAGGGGGCCCGCACGGGTCTGGCGTCGGTGGTGACCGGCGCGCTGTTCTCGGTGGCGCTGTTCCTCACGCCGCTCGCGACGATGGTCCCGTCCCAGGCGGCGACGCCCGCCCTGCTGGCGGTCGGCTTCCTGATCCTGGCCGGGTCCGTGAAGGACATCGACTGGAGCGACTTCACCATCGCCGTGCCGGCGTTCCTGGCGATGGTCATGATGCCGTTCACGTACTCGATCACGAACGGCATCGGCATCGGCTTCATCGCCTTCAGCGTGCTGCGGCTCGCGGCCGGCCGGGGCCGCGAGGTCCCGGTGGCCATGTACGTCGTCTCGGCGGTCTTCGTCTTCTACTACGCGATGCCGGCACTCGGCCTCACGTGATCGCGGGGCGCGTCGGGCGCCCCGTAGAACTTCTCCGTCTCGTCGACGGCGGTCTTGAACCGCTCGTCGAAATCCTCGCGAATGAGCGTCCGGGCCACATAGTCCTGGACGCTCATTCCGCGTTTGGCGGCGTGACTTCTGAGCCGGTCGAGCAGCTCACCGTCGATGCGCAGACTGAGCACTGTCGATCCCATGCCGTCAGAGTCGGGGCAGACGGACCCCCTGGCGTCACTTTCCGGATCTGACTCACTCATTTGGGTGATACATCGAGAGCGAACCGTGACCAGGTGGACGGTAGGGCGGTTCGTATTGGTCTTTAGGCAGGGTAATGAGTTACGCTAAGGACCATGCCTGACCTGTCCCACGGCACAGCCGACGACGCCGCGGCCGTGAACGCGCTCCGCTCCTCCGTCATGCGACTGGGCCGACGCCTCAAGCACCAGCGCGTCGACGAGTCGCTGAGCCCCACCGAGATGTCGGTGCTCGGCACGTTGTCGCTCTGCGGTTCCGCCACCCCCGGTGAGCTGGCCCGCAAGGAGCACGTCCAGCCGCCGTCGATGACCCGCATCGTGGCGCTGCTCGAGGCCAAGGGACTGGTCCGGCTGGAGCCGCACCCCGACGACCGCCGGCAGAAGGTCGTCAGCCAGACCGAGCAGGCCGAGGCCATGCTCGAGGAGTCCCGCCGCAAGCGGAACGCCTGGCTGGCCACCCTGGCCGAAGGTCTGGACGAGGACGAGTGGGCCAAGCTGCGCGCGGCCGCCCCCGTACTGGAGAAGCTCGCCCACCTGTAACCCGACGCCGAGGAGGCGACGCACCTTGAGTACGGGATCCGGAGCAGACTCCGCCCCCGTCCATGAATCCGACACCTACACCCGCGAGGGACCCGGAGACGACCGGGAGGGCGACCGCCGAGGCGGTGTCTCCGACGGCCGTGCGCGCACCCGCGAGAACGGTGGAACGTTCTCCTCCCTCAAGATCCGGAACTACCGGCTGTTCTTCACCGGCGCCATCGTCTCGAACACCGGCACCTGGATGGCCCGCATCACCCAGGACTGGCTGGTCCTCAGCCTCACCGGCTCCGCCGCCGCCGTCGGCATCACCACGGCACTGCAGTTCCTGCCGATGCTCCTCTTCGGCCTCTACGGCGGTGTCATCGCCGACCGCTACCCGAAGCGGCTCATCCTCCTCTTCAGCCAGGCCGCCCTCGGCCTGTGCGGACTCGCGCTCGCGGTCCTCACGCTCTCCGGCCACATCCAGGTCTGGCACGTCTACCTGATCGCCTTCCTGCTCGGCATGGTCACCGTCGTCGACAACCCGAGCCGCCAGTCCTTCGTCTCCGAGATGGTCGGCCCGGACCAGCTGCGCAACGCCGTCTCGCTGAACTCCGCGAACTTCCAGTCCGCCCGCCTGGTCGGCCCGGCCGTCGCCGGCCTGCTGATCGCCACCGTCGGCAGCGGCTGGGCGTTCCTGCTCAACGGCCTGTTCTTCCTCGCGCCGCTCACCGGCCTGCTGCTGATGCGTCCGAGCGAGTTCCACAAGACGGAACGCGCGCCACGCGGCAAGGGGCAGCTGCGGGAGGGACTGCGGTACGTCGCGGGCCGGCCGGACCTGATCTGGCCGATCGTCCTCGTCGGCTTCGTCGGCACGTTCGGGTTCAACTTCCCGATCTGGCTGACCGCCTTCTCGGACGACATCTTCCACGTCGGCGCCGGCACCTACGGCTTCCTCAACACCCTGATGGCGGCCGGATCGCTCGCCGGCGCCCTGCTGGCCGCCCGGCGCGGCAGCTCCCGGCTGCGGATGCTCGTCGGGGCCGCCGTCGTCTTCGGCGTGCTGGAGATCGCCGCGGCGCTGTCGCCGTCGTTCTGGCTGTTCGCCCTGCTGCTCGTGCCGATCGGCATGTTCGGGCTGACGGTCAACATCACCGCCAACTCCGCCGTCCAGCTGGCGACCGACCCCGTCATGCGGGGCCGGGTCATGAGCCTCTACATGATGGTCTTCGCCGGCGGCACGCCGATCGGGGCGCCGCTGCTCGGCTGGATCACGGACACCTACGGCCCCCGGGTCGGCTTCGCCACCGGCGGCCTGATGTCGCTCACGGCGGCGGGCGTGATCGGTCTGATCCTGGCCCGTGTCGGCGGGCTGCGCGTGTCCTTCACCTGGCAGGGCAGTCACCCGCAGGTCCGCTTCGTGCCCCGCGAACGACTCGCCACGGCGGCCTGACGCCCGTGCGGAAGGGGGGCGGGGCGCCTCCGGCGGAGGGAGCCGTCCGGCCCCCGCCGCCGTGAGCGACATCAGGCCGCCGGTGGCGAAGCCGACCCGGGGGCCGTAGGTGTCCGTGATCCAGCCGAGCAGCGGCGCCCCGATCGGCGTGCCGCCGGCGAAGACCATCATGTAGAGGCTCATGACCCGGCCCCGCATGACGGGGTCGGTCGCCAGCTGGACGGCGGAGTTGGCGGTGATGTTGACCGTCAGCCCGAACATGCCGATCGGCACGAGCAGCAGGGCGAACAGCCAGAACGACAGTTGGCGGTGATGTTGACCGTCAGCCCGAACATGCCGATCGGCACGAGCAGCAGGGCGAACAGCCAGAACGAC
>NZ_RDBI01000040.1:2189797-2202877 GCF_008042125.1 Streptomyces sp. MS191 | reverse complement strand
GCACACGTGAGAGAATCGACAACATGGTTGACCCTGTCGACGAGAGAAACGTAAACCAGGTTGTCGATAACGGCAAGGCACACGTGAGAGAATCGACAACATGGTTGACCCTGTCGACGAGAGAAACGTAAACCAGGTTGTCGATAACGGCAAGGGGTTCGAGCTGCCGCTCCTCCTCTTCGGCGGCTTCCGCACCCTGATCGACCGCCTCCACGCCGAGCTCGCCCGCCAGGGCCACCCCGAACTCCGCCCCGCGCACGGCTTCGCCATGCAGGCCGTGGGCGCCCACGGCGCGACCGCGAGCGACATCGGACGGCGGCTCGGCGTCTCCAAGCAGGCCGCGGGGAAGACCGTCGACCGGCTCCTCGCCGCCGGCTACGCCGAGCGCGCCGACGACCCCGCCGACGCCCGCCGCAAGCTCGTCCGCCTCACCCCGCGCGGCCTGGACGCGCTCGCCCGCTCGGCCGCCGTCTTCGACGAGCTGCGCGCGGAGTGGGCGGCCACGCTGGGCCCGGAGCGGGTCCGGGACCTGGAGGCCGCGCTGCGCACCGTGGTACCGGCGGAGACGGCCTACCGGCTGGACGCCACGAGCTGGCTCGGCGGCACCTGACCCCGGAACCGCCTCCCGCCCCCGTGGGACGCCGCCGGCCGCCGTCGCGGACGAGGCGACGGCGGCCGGCGGGCAAGGGGACGGGACGGCTACGCACTCACCAGGCGAAGGCCTCCGGGGAGGGCCCCGGGCCGGGGAAGATCTCGTCCAGACCGGCCAGCAGCTCCTCGCTCAGCTCCAGCTCCAGGGCGCGCAGGGCGCTCTCCAGCTGCTCGGCCGTGCGCGGGCCGACGATCGGGCCGGTGACGCCCGGACGGGTCAGGAGCCAGGCGAGCGCCGTCTCGCCGGGTTCGAGGCCATGCTTGTCCAGCAGGTCCTCGTACGCCTGCACCTGGGCGCGGACCGCGGTGTTCGCGAGCGAGTCCGCCGACCGGCCGGAGGCACGGCGACCGTTCTTGGCCTGCTTCTTCAGGACGCCGCCGAGGAGCCCGCCGTGCAGCGGCGACCAGGGGATGACGCCGAGCCCGTACTCCTGGGCCGCCGGGATGACCTCCATCTCGGCGCGCCGCTCCGCGAGGTTGTACAGGCACTGCTCGCTGACCAGCCCGACGGCGCCGCGGCGGGCGGCGGTCTCGTTCGCCTGGGCGATCTTGTAGCCCGGGAAGTTCGAGGAGCCCGCGTAGAGCACCTTGCCCTGCTGGATCAGCACGTCGACCGCCTGCCAGATCTCCTCGAAGGGAGTCCGCCGGTCGACGTGGTGGAACTGGTAGAGGTCGATGTGGTCGGTGCGGAGCCGCTTCAGGCTCGCCTCGACGGCACGGCGGATGTTCAGCGCCGACAGCCGGTCGTGGTTGGGCCACGGGTCGCCCTCGGCGGCCATGTTGCCGTACACCTTCGTGGCGAGGACGGTCTTCTCGCGCCGGCCGCCGCCCTGGGCGAACCAGCTGCCGAGGATCTCCTCGGTGCGGCCCTTGTTCTCGCCCCATCCGTAGACGTTCGCGGTGTCGACGAAGTTCAGGCCCGCGTCGATCGCGCTGTCCAGGATGGCGTGACTGGTCGGTTCGTCTGTCTGGGGACCGAAGTTCATCGTGCCGAGGACGAGTCGGCTGACCTTGAGTCCCGTGCGTCCGAGCTGCGTGTACTTCATGAGCCCCAAGCCAACTGCTTCGAGTCCACTCGAAGCAAGGGCGTGCCCGCGGAGCGGGATCCCGGAGCGCGCGGGCACCCCGCGGCGGGCGCGCGCGGCGGGGGTACGACTCAGCCCACGACCGACGCCACCGCGATGATCGCGAACATCAGTACGAGCACGCCGGCCATGATCCGGTTTCGGGTCTTCGGGTCCACCCGTCGAGGTTAACCCGGGCCCGGACCGGACTCCGCCCCGCCCAGGGGCCAGGAGCCGACCGTCTCGTAGCGCGGCTGCTCCCCCGGCACCCCGGCGACCGGCAGCCGGCTGCGCACGAGAGCCAGCTCGGAGACCTCCCAGCGGGTGCCCTCGAAGGCGTCCAGCGCGGCGGCGAACGGCCGCAGATCCCGGTCCGTGCGGGCCCGGGCGATGGTCAGGTGGGCCTGGTAACGGCGGTGCTCGTCCATCGGCACGCCCGCCCGGCGGGCGGCGGCGTCGGCGCGCTCGGCGAGCAGCCGCATCTCGTCCAGGTCGCCGGCCGCCCCCACCCACAGCGCGCGGCGGCCGAAGTGGCCGCCCCCGTGGAGGCGGAGCGGGAAGGGGGCGGTGCGGTGCGCGGCGCGGGCGAGACGCGCGTGGAGGTCGGGCAGCAGGTCCTCTCCGACCTCGCCCATGAAGGCGAGCGTGAAGTGCCGGCCCGGCGGGGAGGTCCAGCGCAGGTCGCCGGCGCCGGGCAGCCGGCTCAGACGGTCCACGGCCCGGCCGAGCTCGGACAGCTGCTCCGCGGGCGGCAGCACGGCGGCGAAAAGCCTCATGTGACGAGTCTGGCAGCGACTACCGTCGGCCGGATGGAGATCACGATCAGGAAGGGCGGGTCCGACGACGTTCCCGCGATACTCGCGATGCTCGACAGCGCGGTCGTCTGGCTGAACGGCCGGGGGATCACCGCGCAGTGGGGCACCACGCCGTGGACGTCCCGGCCCGCGGCGGTGAGGACGGTCGAGGAGGTCGTCGCGTCGGGGACGCCGTGGATGGCGGAGATCGACGGGGAGCCCGCCGGGACGATGACCCTGACGCCGCACCCCACCTCGTACGTGGCGCCGGCGGACGAGCCGGAGGTGTACGTGCACCTGCTGGCGACGGACGGGCGGTTCCACGGCCGGGGCGTGGGCGCGGCGCTGCTCGCGCACGCGGTGGAGGAGACCCGCCGGCAGGGCCTGTCCCTGCTGCGGGTGGACTGCTTCGCGGGGAGCGAGGGGCGGCTGGTGGCGTACTACGAGCGCCAGGGGTTCCGCAGGACGGAGCCGTTCACGGTCGGCGACTGGCCCGGCCAGGTCCTGGAACAGCGCGTCGGCTGACCGCCGGGAAGCGGCCCGCCGACGTCCCACCCTGATCGACCGCCTCCACGCCGAGCTCGCCCGCCAGGGCCACCCCGAACTCCGCCCCGCGCACGGCTTCGCCATGCAGGCCGTGGGCGCCCACGGCGCGACCGCGAGCGACATCGGACGGCGGCTCGGCGTCTCCAAGCAGGCCGCGGGGAAGACCGTCGACCGGCTCCTCGCCGCCGGCTACGCCGAGCGCGCCGACGACCCCGCCGCCGCCCGGCCCGCCATGGAGTCCGTGACCGCCGCCTGGGGCCATCTGCCGCAGGCCGTCGGCCGCATGGCCGCCTCACCGCACGCGCTGGACGGCTTCCTGAAGACGAGCGCGCTCTTCGAATCCACGACGCTGGATCCGCACTCCCGCGAGACCGTCATCCTGACGGTCGCCACCCGCAACCAGTGCCACCTCTGCGTCCGCCTCCACGAGGCGAAGCTCGCCAGGCTGGGCCCGGCGGAGCACCCGGCCCGGCTGGAGGCCGTCCGGGAGTTCACCCATCAGGTCATCGCCTCGTCGGGCGCGGTGGGCGACGAGGAGCTGGAGCGCTTCTTCCGGCACGGCTACACCCGGCAGAACGCGCTGGAGGTCGTCCTCGGCATCGGCGCGTACACCCTGTCGACCCTGGCGAACCGCCTCACGCGCGCGGCGTGAGGCGGTTCCGGCCGGAGCCGGGAGCGCGTTCCCGCACCGGCCCGCCGGCTCAGTAGGTGGTGGGGACGTAGGTGTGGCAGTAGCCGTCGCCCGCACGGCCGCCGGTGTAGTACGGGTCGCCGTCCATCATCAGCTGGTCGCCCGTCTGCGGCCCGACGATCCCGTCGGCCTGGAAGCCGTTGCTTCGCTGCGCGAAGATCACGGCCCCCTTGGTCTTCGGGCCCCACTTGCCGTCCTCGGCGACCTTGGCGAGACCGTAGTAGTAGCCCCGGTCGATCGCGTAGTTGATCAGATGCTGCACGCACCACACGGCGTGCGTGTTGTTGGTGTAGCCGTCGCCGATGTAGGGCGACGTGGTGGCCGCGGACGCGGTGCCGCCGGTCAGCGTCGCGCCGAGCAGTGCGGCCGACGTGGCGACCAGGGCGGCCTTCGCGGTGAGCTTCTTGAGCATGGGACAGGTGCTCCTGTGTGTCGTCTCCGGCAGGAGAAGTGACGATCGCTTCGCTCGCCACTCTGCTGCAGCGCCGACCCCCGGTGGCACCCGAAACGGGGCCTCCGGCCCCGTCCCAGCCGTCCCAGGGCCCTGAGCTGTGCCTTGGGACGTGTCCCGACCTCGGACGGGGACGGCGGCGGCCGGCCTCCGCCGCCCCGCGAGGGACCGACGGGCCGTCAGCCGGGCTGCGCGGCCAGGGCCGTGAGCAGTTCACGCTCCCGCGCGGCGCTCAGCCCGGCACGCCTGTCGCGGTCCAGGCCCTCCGCACGCTCCCAGCGGACCGTGTCGGCCAGCAGCTCCGCCCGCGGCCGGTGCCGGAGCCCCGCCGCGGTCGCCGCGGCGCCGCTCCGGCTCGACCACCCCTCCCAGCCGGGCTCGACCACCCACATCGGCAACGACCCGGGTCCCATGTACTCGGCCACACCCTGCGCGAGCAGCCAGGCGGAGTCGGCGGTGACCACCGGGCCGGTGTGCCCGCCGGCGGTGCGGGACAGCTCGATCCACTCGGCGAACGGCACGACCGGCCCGACGGCGTTGAAGGTGCCGGCCGTGCCCTTCTCCGCGCAGTCCAGCAGCCAGCCGGCGAGGTCCCGTACGTCGATGGCCTGGGTCGTGATCGCCGGTTCGTCGGGCACCAGCATCGGCCCCAGCGGATCGCGGGCGGCGCGGGCCGCCCAGTAGCCGGAGCGCCCGCTGGCGTCGCCGGGGCCGCCGATGAGACCCGCTCGGGCGATCAGGAGGCGATCGCCCACGGCGGCCGCCGACGCCTGCTCACAGGCCGACTTCGCCTCGCCGTAGCCCTCGCGGTCCGCCTCGTCCCGGTCGGTCGGGGGCAGCAGGGCCGCGGACTCGTCCGCGCCCTGCTCGGCGTGGGAGGCGTAGGCGCTCACCGAGGAGACATAGGTCCAGTGCCGGGCGCGGTCGCCCAGCGCGGCCAGCGCCTCCCGGACGAACCCCGGCTGCCACGACACCTCGACGACCGCGTCCCAGCCGCGGTCGAGGAGCGGCGCGTAGGCACGCGGGCCGCCGGCCCGGTCGGCGGCCACCAGCCGGGCGCCGTCCGCGACCTCGCCGCTCTCGCCCCGGGCCAGGCAGGTCACCCGGTGCCCGCGCCCGACCGCCTGCCGGGCCAGCTCCCGGCCGAGCCACGCCGTTCCACCCAGAATCAGGATCTCCATGCCGACAGTCGACCACCCGGGCCCCGGCGGACGAGGGCGGGTTCGCCGTCGGCGGACGTCGTACGGGCCGCACCCGGCTCAGGCGCCGKCCGTCACCCCGGCGCCCCGCGCGCTGCCGTAGGCGGCGCCGATGCCCCACGCCTGGTGCATCGCGTCCGCGAAGGCCGCCGCCAGCTTGTGCTCGCCGGTCGGACCGGGGTGGGTGCCGTCGTAGGTGTCCGTGTGGATGTCGTACGACTCCGGGACCGTCGCGAGGAGCAGCGGGGAGGCGGCCGTGTCCAGGTCCGCGACCGCCTTGGCGAGCAGGACGTTGAAGCGGTGGCAGTCGGCGGCGAAGGGGCCGTCGGACTCCGCCCGGACGTTCGGGATGACCGGCAGCAGCACGGCCCTGACGTGCGGGTTCGCCGAACGCGCGGCGGCCACGAAGGCGTGCACGTTCTCCGCCGTCTGGTCGCTGTCGGTGTAGAAGCCGAGGTCGATCAGGCCCAGCGAGACGAGGAGCACGTCCGTCCGGGTGGAGGCGACCGCCTCGCCGACGACCGGCGCCATGTGCAGCCAGCCCTCGCCCCAGCCGGCGAGATGGCGCCGGGCGGGCGCGGGGAAGGCCGGGTCGGCGTAGGCGTGCGAGCGGGGGGCGTCCGCGGCGGTGTCGTACAGCTCCGTGCGCGGGCCGACGATCTCGTACCGCCCCGGCAGGACCGTCTCCAGGTGCTGCCACATGCGGTAACGCCAGGTGTAGTCGCCGGCGCGTCCGATGGTCATGCTGTCGCCGACGAACATAAAACGCATGGCTCCCATCATCGTGGACGGCGGCCGCGGGCTGCGACGTGATCCGGGCCACCTCCCGGCCGCCATGGCACGCTTGAGGGCATGCGATCGTTTCTCTGCGCCACCGGTACGGCGGCCCTCGTCCTGCTCACGGCGGTGCCGGCCGGCGCCGCCCAGGAGGCGGGAGCGGTCGTCGCCGGCGCCGCGGCCCCCGCGGAGGACGGTGCCGCCGACCGGGACTTCACGATCAAGGACCCGCGGATCACCGAGTCCAGCGGACTCGCCGCGAGCCGGGCCCACCCCGGCGTCTACTGGACGCACAACGACCAGGACGCGCCGCTGATCTACGGCATCGACTCCCGCACGGGCGAAACGGTCGCGACCCTCACCATGAGGGGCGTCGGCACGCCCCGCGACATGGAGGCCGTCTCCGTCGGACCGGACGGCTACCTCTACGTCGGCGACATCGGCGACAACCTCGACGGCTCCTGGGACCACGTCTGGATCTACCGCTTCCCCGAGCCGAAGCGGCTGGGGAACCAGACGGTCCGGGCCACCCAGTACGACGTGACGTACGCGGACGGGGCCCGCAACGCCGAGGCCCTGATGGTCCATCCGAAGACCGGCCGGGTCTACATCGCCACCAAGCGGGAGGGCGGCGGCGGCCTGTACGAGGGCCCGGCCCGGCTCTCCACCGGCGGGAAGAACGTCTTCCGGCGGGTCGGCGAGGTGCCCTGGGTGACGGACGGCGCCTTCTCGCCCGACGGCGGACGGCTGGTCCTGCGCGGCTACCTCAGCGCCCGGGTGTACGACTGGAAGAACGGGCGCATCGTGGGCGACGGGGTGTCGGCCGGGGCGCCCTTCCAGGGGCAGGCCGAGTCCGTCACCTATACGGCGGACGGCTCGGGGCTGATGTTCGGCTCGGAGGGCAAGGAGAGCCGGGTCGTCCGGGTCGACGTCGAGAAGAAGGACGGGGAGAAGCCGTCCGGGGACGGCGGCGCGGGACCGGCGAAGCCCGGATCCGGCGGCAAGGACGCCGGTGCCGGTCAGGGGGAGCAGGGCAGCTTCACGCTCGGCGTGCTCGTCCTCGGCGCGGCCACCGCCCTCGTCCTCGGCGGGAAGCGCCTCCTGCGCCGCCGCTGACCCGCACGCACGAGGGCCCGGCATCGGCCATGTCCGATGCCGGGCCCCCGCAGGACGGGATCCGCCGTTACAGCTTCTCGATCACGTAGTCGATGCAGGCGGTCAGCGCCTGCACGTCCGCCGGGTCGATCGCCGGGAACATCGCGATCCGCAGCTGGTTGCGGCCCAGCTTCCGGTACGGCTCGGTGTCCACGATGCCGTTGGCGCGCAGCACCTTGGCGACCGCCGCCGCGTCGACCTCGTCCGAGAAGTCGATCGTGCCGATGACCTGCGAACGCTTGGCCGCGTCCGTCACGAACGGCGAGGCGTGCTTGGACTCCTCGGCCCAGCCGTACAGCGCCTGCGACGAGGCGCCCGTACGGGCCACGGCCCAGTCCAGCCCACCCTGGCCGTTGATCCACTTCAGCTGCTCGTTCAGCAGGAAGAGGGTCGACAGCGCCGGGGTGTTGTACGTCTGGTTCTTCAGCGAGTTGTCGATCGCCGTCGGCAGCGAGAAGAACTCCGGGATGTGCCGGCCCGACGCGTGGACGCGCGCCGCACGCTCCAGCGCCGCCGGGGAGAACGCCGCCAGCCACAGGCCGCCCTCGGCGGCGAACGACTTCTGCGGGGCGAAGTAGTAGACGTCCGACTCGGTGATGTCGACCGGCAGACCACCCGCACCCGAGGTCGCGTCCACCAGGACCAGCGCGCCCTCGTCGGCGCCCGCGACGCGCTTGACGGGCGCGGCGACACCGGTGGAGGTCTCGTTGTGCGTGTACGCGTAGACGTCGACGCCCGCCTCGGCCTTCGGCTCCGGGTGGGTACCCGGGTCGGAGGAGATCACGGTCGGCTCGGCCAGCCACGGAGCCAGCTTCGCGGCCTTCGCGAACTTGGAGGAGAACTCGCCGAAGGTGAGGTGCTGGGACTTGTTCTCGATGAGCCCGTGGGTCGCGACGTCCCAGAACGCGGTCGAGCCGCCGTTGCCCAGGATCACCTCGTATCCCTCGGGCAGCGAGAAGAGGTCACGCACACCGGCACGTACCTCGCCGACCAGGTTCTTGACCGGGGCCTGGCGGTGGGACGTGCCGAGCAGAGAGGCGCCGGTGGCGGCCAGGGCGTCCAGCGCCTCCGTACGCACCTTGGAGGGGCCCGCGCCGAAACGGCCGTCGGCGGGCTTGATGTCAGCGGGAATCTGGATCTCAGCCACGAGGCGGAGCGTATCGGGTCGTGGGGGTGGCGGCGGACGATGTCCGCCGGATGAGACACCCGGTGGGACATTCTGTCCCCATGGTGGAACCCGGGGATCTTGCTCAGGAACTGCGACGGGCCGTCGGCGGAGACGTCGACTTCAGCGCGGGTGCGCGGGCCCTCGTGACGATGGACGCGTCCAACTACCGCCGTGTACCACTGGGCGTCGTCGCCCCGCGGGACGCGGCGGACGTGGCCGCCGCCCTCGCCGTGTGCCGTACCCACGAGGTCCCGGTCGTCGCCAGAGGCGCCGGCACGTCGATCGCGGGACAGGCCACCGGCACCGGCGTCGTGCTCGACTTCACACGCCACATGCGCGCCATCGTGTCCCTCGACCCCGAGACCAGGACCGCCGTCGTCCAGCCGGGCGTGGTCCTCGACCGGCTGCGCGAGGCGGCCCGCCCGCACGGACTGACCTTCGGGCCCGACCCGTCCACGCACAGCCGCTGCACCCTCGGCGGGATGATCGGCAACAACGCGTGCGGCGCGCACTCGGTCGCCTGGGGCACGACCGCCGACAACGTCCGGGAACTCGACGTCCTCACCTACGGGGGCACACGGCTGCGCCCCGGCCGCGACGGGCAGGGCGCGCCGGACGGCCTGCGGCAACTGGTCGACGCGAACTTGGCGCTGCTGAGGACCGGCTACCCCGACGGCCTGCCCCGGCGCATCTCCGGGTATGCGCTCGACGCGCTGCTCCCGGAACGCGGCACGGACGTGGCGCGCTCCTTCTGCGGCAGCGAGGGCACGCTCGGGATCCTGACGGAGGCGACGGTCCGCCTGGTGGCCGCCCCGGCCGCGCCCGTCCTCGCCGTCCTCGGATACCCGGACGAGAGCGCGGCCGCCGACGCGGCGGCGGGCCTCACGGCCCATGGCGCGCTCACGGTCGAGGGCATGGCGGCCGACCTCGTACGGGGCGCGAGCGGACTCCCGCGCGGCGGCGCCTGGCTGTTCGTCGAGACGGACGGCGAACCGGCCGCGCGGGCCCTGGTCCGGGCCGCCGACGCGCTGGACGCCGCGGTGGTGACGGACCCCGCCGCCCAACGGGCCCTGTGGCGGATCCGCGAGGACGCCGCCGGAACGGCCACCCGGATGCCGGACGGGACCGCCGCCTGGCCGGGATGGGAGGACTGCGCGGTACCGCCCGCCCGGCTGGGGGCCTATCTGCGGGACTTCCGGCGGCTGTTGAAGGAGTACGGGCTGCGGGGGACGCCCTACGGCCACTTCGGAGACGGATGCGTCCACGTCCGCATCGACTTCGACCTGTGGACCCCGGCCGGGGTGAAGCACTTCCGGCGCTTCTCCGAGGCCGCGGCCGACCTCGTGGTGGCACACGGCGGCTCGCTGTCGGGGGAGCACGGCGACGGACAGGCCCGGGCCGAACTCCTGCCGAAGATGTACGGACCCGAGCTCGTCGGGCTCTTCGGGCAGGTCAAGGACGTGTGGGACCCCCGAGGCGGCCTGAACCCCGGGATGCTCGTCCGCCCCGGGAAACTCGACCGGAACCTGCGCTTCAAGGGGCTGACCCTCGTCCCGGACGCGGCCCGCTGCGTCGGCGTCGCCAAGTGCCGGGTGGAAGGCCCGAGTCCGGCCGCCGACGTCATGTGCCCCACCTACCGCGCCACCGGCGAGGAGCAGCACTCCACCCGGGGGCGCGCACGGCTGCTGCACGAGATGGCGCTCGGCGAGGTGATCACCGACGGCTGGCGCTCGGAGGAGGTCCACGAGGCCCTGGACCTCTGCCTGTCCTGCAAGGGCTGCCGCAGCGACTGCCCCGTGGGCGTGGACATGGCCGCCTACAAGGCGGAGTTCCTCCACCACTACTACGAGGACCGGCGGCGGCCCTGGTCGCACGTCACCATGGGACGGCTGCCGCAATGGCTGCGCTGGGCGGGCCCGCTGCTGAACGCCGCCCGCGTCCTGCCGTTCTCGGCCCGGCTGGCCGGGGCGACCCCCGAACGGCCGCTGCCGCGGGTCGCGCCGCGGACGTTCGTCTCCTGGTTCGGGGCGCGGCTCGGAGCACCCTCGGACGTCCTCGTCTGGCCGGACACCTTCACCAACCACCTGTCCCCCGAGGTCGGCCGGGCGGCGGTCCGCGTCCTCGGCGCGGCCGGCGTACGGGTGGGCCTGCCACCGGGCAGGGTCTGCTGCGGGCTCACCTACGTCTCGACGGGTCAGCTCGACCGCGCCCGCAAGGTGATGCGCCGGACGCTCGACGCGCTGGGCGACGGCCCCGACCACCCCGTGGTCGTCCTCGAACCCTCCTGCGCGGCCACCCTCCGGACCGACCTGCCGGAACTGCTGCCGGACGACCCCCGGGCCGCCCGACTGGCCTCCTCCGTACGCACCTTCGCCCAGGCCCTGGAGGAGTTCGCCCCCGACTGGGAACCGCCGCGCGTGGACCGCGAGGTCGTCGGCCAGACCCACTGCCATCAGCACGCGGTCCTCGGCGACGACGCCGAGCGCCGGCTACGGGAACGCGCCGGCCTCACCGGCGAACTGAGCGGCGGCTGCTGCGGCCTCGCCGGCAACTTCGGCTTCGAACCCGGCCACTACGAGGTCTCGGTGGCCTGTGCGGAGGACCAGCTGCTCCCGGCGGTGCGGGCGGCCGGCGAGGATGCCGTGGTCCTCGCGGACGGCTTCTCGTGCCGCACCCAACTGGCCCACCTGTCGGACCGCAAGGGACGCCACCTGGCCGAGGTCCTGGCACGGAAACTGGAGGAGGAGTGGGAGACGGCGGGCGGCGGCGAGGCGGACGGCGAACCGGACGGAGCCGAACCGGGAGGAGCCGAACCGGGCGGTGGGCCGCACGGCGGGAAGGGCGGTCCCGTGTGATCGCCCGGACCGGACCGGGACCCGGACACGTAGACCCCTCCCGGCCTACGAGATGCGGCCGAACGTACGGCGATAGGTACGGGGCGGCACGCCGCGGCGGCGCACGAACTGCTCGCGCAGGACGGCCGCGGAGCCGTAGCCGACCAGCCGTGCGATCTCCTCGACAGGCAACTCCGTGGTCTCCAGCAGCTCCTCCGCCCGGCTCAGCCGCAGGCCGAGGACCCAGGCGTGCGGCGTCGTCCCGGTCGCGGCGGCGAACCGGCGGGCGAAGGAGCGCCGGCTCATCAGGGCGCGCCGCGCCAGCTCCGCGACGGGAAGCGGCTCGTGCAGATGCGCCCGCGCCCAGGCGAGGACCTCCGCGAGCCGCTCGTCCTCGCCGTCCTCCGGGACGGGGGCGACCAGGTACTGCGCCTGACCGCCGTCCCGGTGCGGCGGCAGCACCAGGTCACGGGCCACGGTGTTGGCGGCGGCGGCGCCGTACTCGCGGCGCACCAGATGCAGGCACAGGTCGAACCCGGCGGCCGCGCCCGCGCCCGTCAGGACCCGGCCCTCGTCGACGTAGAGGGCGTCCGCCTCGACGGTGACGTCCGGGTGGCGACGGGCCAGCAGCTCGGCGAACCGCCAGTGGGTGGTGGCCCGCAGACCGTTGAGCAACCCGGCGGCGGCGAGGGCGAACGCGCCCACGCAGTGCGCCCCCACCAGCGCGCCGCGCGCGTGCGCGGCACGGAGCGCGTCGAGCACCGGATCGGGCGGCGGCACCCGGAAGTCGGCCCAGGGGAGGACGAGGACGAGATCGGCGACGGCGAGCCGGTCGAGACCGTGCTCGACCGCCAGCGGCACCCCGAGATCGGTGGGGACCTGCCCCGGCCGGTCGGAGCAGAGCGCGAAGTCGAAGCGCGGAAGGCCCGCCGGGGGAGCGCCGAAGACCTCCGCGACGACACCGACGGCGAGCATGCCGACGCGCGGCGGGGCGTACGCGGCGACGGAGAGGAACGGCATGGCGCGGAGTGTGGCACAAAACCCGCGATGGGTGGCAGCAAGGCCACTCACGGAACTCCGCCGCGAGGTACGAAGGTTGAGGCATGACAGAGCGAGTGATCGACCGAGAGACCGCCCGAGAGACCGACCGGCCGCGCGGCAACAGCGCCGTCCACAAGATCCTGACCACCGGCTACACCCTCTCCACGGGGCCCGGGGTCGCCGCCACCGTCTCGTACGTCACCGACGGCGACCGGCACGTGATCGTCGACCCCGGCATGGTGGCGAGCCGCGACCGCATCCTCGGCCCGCTCGCTGAACTGGGCCTCGGCCCCGACGACATCACCGACGTGGTGCTCAGCCACCATCACCCCGACAACACCATGAACGTGGGCCTGTTCGGGCAGGCGCGGGTCCACGACCACAAGGCGGAGTACCTGCACGACCAGTGGACCGACCGGGACGCCGAGGGGTACGAGCTGACGCCGTCGCTGCGCCTGATCAGGACGCCCGGGCACAGCCCCGAGGACATCACCCTGCTCGCCGGCACTGCGGACGGCGTGGTCGCCTTCGTGGGCGACCTCTGGTGGCGCCCGGACGGGCCGGCCGAGGACCCGGTGGCCCCGCACCGCGACACCCACCGCACCTCGCGCCTGCGCGTCCTGGCGGCCGCGGACACGATCGTCCCAGGCCACGGCGGACCCTTCCCGGCGGGGAAGGACGCGCCGCTGTAGGGGGGGCGCTTGGGGGG
>NZ_RDBI01000040.1:2177518-2189697 GCF_008042125.1 Streptomyces sp. MS191 | reverse complement strand
CCCCCGTCCCCTCCCCGAAAATTCTCAAGCAAGCACGCTTGATTGTTTCCCTCGCCGCTGCCATGCTCCTCGGCACACGCCCGTGGTTCGCCCGTGCCCCGAGGGGAGCGCACCGTGTCCGACCCCGTCGTCGTCCTCGACGATCTGCGCAGTGAGAGCGAAGAAGTCGACCGGCTCGTCAGAGGGCTGAGTGACGCGGAATGGGCGGCACCGACCCCGGCCGCCGGCTGGAGCGTCGCGCATCAGATCGCGCATCTCGCCTGGACCGACCGGGCGGCCCTGCTCGCCGCCACCGATCCCGCCGGCTTCGCCGCCGAGACCGAGAAGGCCCTCGCGGCCCCCGACACCTTCGTCGACGCGGGCGCCGAGGAGGGTGCCGCCCTGCCGCCCGCCGTGCTGCTGGAGCGGTGGCGCACCGGGCGGGAGCGGCTTCAGGAAGCGCTGCGGGCCGCCCCTGCGGGTGCCCGGTTCCCCTGGTACGGGCCGCCGATGAGCGCCGTGTCCATGGGCACCGCGCGGCTCATGGAGACCTGGGCGCACGGGCAGGACGTGGCCGACGCGCTCGGGGTCGTCCGCGAGCCGACCGCCCGGCTGCGGCACGTCGCCTGGATCGGCATCAGGGCCCGGGACTACGCCTATCTGGTCCGGGGTCTGAAGGCGCCCGAGGAGCCGTTCCGGGTCGAGCTCGTCGCCCCCGACGGCGAGGAGTGGACGTACGGGCCGGCCGACGCCGCCCAGCGGATCACCGGCTCGGCGCTCGACTTCTGTCTCCTCGTCACCCAGCGGGTGCACCGGGCCGACACCGGTCTGACGGCGAAGGGCGGCGACGCGGAGGAGTGGCTGTCCATCGCCCAGGCCTTCGCCGGGCCCGCCGGTCCCGGCCGGCCTCAGGGGGAGCGGCCGTGATCCTCCGCATCGGCAACGCCTCCGGTTTCTACGGTGACCGCTTCGACGCCGTGCGCGAGATGCTCACCGGCGGCGAGCTCGACGTCCTGACCGGTGACTACCTCGCCGAGCTGACGATGCTCATCCTCGGCCGCGACCTCCTGAAGGACCCGGACGCCGGGTATGCCAGGACGTTTCTGCGCCAGATGGAGGAGGGCCTGGGTCTCGCCCACGAGCGGGGCGTCCGGATCGTCGCCAACGCGGGCGGCCTCAACCCGGCCGGGCTCGCCGAGGCGCTGCGCGTCCTGGCGAAGCGGCTCGGTCTCCCCACCCGGATCGGGTACGTCGAGGGTGACCGGCTGCCCGCGGCCGACGGCGTGCTGACGGCGAACGCCTACCTCGGCGGCGCCGGGATCGCCGCCTGCCTGGACGCCGGAGCGGATGTCGTCGTCACCGGCCGGGTCACCGACGCCGCCCTGGTCACGGGGCCCGCGCAGTGGCGTTTCGGCTGGACCCCCGAGGACCCCGACTGGCACGACAAGCTGGCGGGCGCCGTCGTGGCCGGGCACGTCCTGGAGTGCGGTACCCAGGCCACCGGCGGCAACTACGCCTTCTTCCGCCCGGCCGACGTGCGCCGGCCCGGTTTCCCGGTCGCCGAGATCCATGCCGACGGCACGTCCGTGATCACCAAGCACCCCGGTACGGGGGGCTTCGTCGACGTCGGCACGGTCACCGCCCAGCTGTTGTACGAGACGGGGGGTGCCCGCTACGCCGGCCCCGACGCGACGGCCCGCCTCGACACCGTCCGGCTCAGCCAGGAGGGGCCCGACCGGGTCGTGGTCGGCGGCGTGCGGGGCGAGGCACCGCCGCCCACGCTGAAGGTCGGGGTGAACCGGCTCGGCGGCTTCCGCAACGAGGTGGTGTTCGTCCTGACCGGTCTCGACATCGAGGAGAAGGCGGGGCTCGTCCGGGACCAGGTCGAGGACGCGTTCGAGCGGGCCGGGTCGCGGCCCGCCGAGGTGCGGTGGGAACTGGCCCGCACCGACCGGCCCGACGCGGAGAGCGAGGAGACCGCGAGCGCGTTGCTCCGGCTCGTCGTGCGCGATCCGGACCCGCAGGCCGTCGGCCGGGCGCTGACCGGTGCGGCGGTGGAGCTGGCGCTGGGGAGCTATCCCGGTTTCCATGTGACGGCCCCGCCCGGGAAGGGCACGCCGTACGGGGTGTTCGAGGCGCGGTACGTGCCGGCCGCCGAGGTTCCGCACGTCGCCGTCCTGCCCGACGGGACCCGGCAGGACGTTCCCGTACCGGCGCGGACCCGGGTCCTCGAACCCGTGCCGGAGCCCGCGCTGCCCGTACCCCTGCCGGCCGGTCCGGTGCGCCGGGCTCCGCTGGGGCGGGTGGCCGGTGCTCGCAGCGGCGACAAGGGCGGTGACGCCAACGTGGGCGTCTGGGTCCGGTCCGAGGCGGCCTGGCGCTGGCTCGCCCACACGCTGACCGTGGAGCGGTTCCGTGAGCTGCTGCCGGAGACCGCGGGCCTGACCGTCGTGCGTCATGTCCTGCCCGGTCTGCGGGCGGTGAACTTCGTCGTCACCGGGCTCCTCGGCGAGGGCGTCGCCTCCCAGGCCCGTTTCGATCCCCAGGCCAAGGCGCTGGGCGAGTGGCTCCGCTCGCGGCACCTGGACATTCCGGTGGACCTTCTGGAGGAACTGCTGTGACCGTGCTCGCCTCCGCCCTCGACACCGGCGGACCCGACTACGCGGCCCACCGCGCCGCCATGCTCGACAAGCTGGCCGCCCTCGACGCCGAGCATTCCAAGGCGCTGGCGGGCGGCGGCGAGAAGTACGTCGCCCGGCACCGGGGGCGCGGCAAGCTGCTCGCCCGGGAGCGGATCGAGCTGCTGGTCGACCCCGACACGCCGTTCCTGGAGCTGTCGCCGCTCGCGGCCTGGGGCAGCGACTATCCGGTGGGCGCGTCGCTGGTGACCGGCATCGGGGTGGTGGAGGGCGTCGAGTGCCTGATCACCGCCAACGACCCGACGGTGCGCGGCGGGGCCTCCAATCCGTGGACGCTGCGGAAGGCGCTGCGGGCCAACGAGATCGCCTTCGCCAACCGGCTGCCGGTGATCTCGCTGGTGGAGTCGGGGGGTGCCGATCTGCCGTCCCAGAAGGAGATCTTCATTCCGGGCGGGGCGCTGTTCCGGGACCTCACGCGGCTGTCGGCGGCCGGCATTCCGACGATCGCGGTCGTCTTCGGCAACTCGACGGCGGGTGGCGCGTACGTCCCCGGCATGTCCGACCACACCGTGATGATCAGGGAGCGGTCGAAGGTCTTCCTCGGTGGTCCGCCGCTGGTGAAGATGGCGACGGGGGAGGAGAGCGACGACGAGTCGCTGGGCGGCGCCGAGATGCACGCCCGGACCTCGGGGCTCGCCGACCACTACGCCGTGGACGAGCCCGACGCCCTGCGCCAGGCGCGGCGGATCGTCGGAATGCCGGCCGCCGACAGCCGCGTGAGGTCCCGGAACAGCGCCCCGCCCGGAATGAAGATCTCCTTCTGGGACGGCAGATCGGCACCCCCCGACTCCACCAGCGAGCCGCCCGGGCGAAGTCCGCGTTCTCCGACAGGAACCCGTACCCCGGATGCACCGCGTCCGCCCCGGCCGCCAGCGCCGCCTTCACCACCAGATCGCCGCGCAGGTACGTCTCCGCGGGCGCCGAACCCGGCAGCCGCACCGCCGCGTCGGCCTCCCGGACGTGCAGCGCCGAGGCGTCGGCGTCCGAGTACACGGCCACCGTCCCGATGCCCAGCTCACGACACGTACGGAACACCCGGCAGGCGATCTCCCCGCGGTTGGCGACGAGTACCGACTGAATCATCGAAGCTGCTCGGGATCGTGCCGGGGGACCTCAAGACGCCGTTCGACCCGCGCGAGGTGATCGCCCGGGTGGTGGACGGCTCGGACTTCGACGAGTTCAAGCCGCTGTACGGGCCGAGCCTGGTGACCGGCTGGGCGTCGCTGCACGGCTATCCGGTGGGTGTCCTCGCCAACGCGCAGGGCGTGCTGTTCTCGGCCGAGTCGCAGAAGGCGGCGCAGTTCATCCAGCTCGCCAACCAGCGCGACATCCCGCTGGTCTTCCTGCACAACACCACCGGCTACATGGTCGGCAAGGAGTACGAGCAGGGCGGCATCATCAAGCACGGCGCGATGATGATCAACGCGGTGTCGAACAGCCGGGTGCCGCATCTGAGCGTGCTCATGGGGGCGTCGTACGGCGCCGGGCACTACGGGATGTGCGGCCGGGCGTACGACCCGCGGTTCCTCTTCGCCTGGCCGAGCGCGAAGTCGGCCGTCATGGGCCCGCAGCAGCTGGCCGGGGTGCTGTCGATCGTGGCGCGGGCCGCCGCCGCGGCGAAGGGGCAGCCCTACGACGACGAGGCGGACGCGGGCCTGCGCGCGATGGTCGAGGCGCAGATCGAGTCGGAGTCGCTGCCGATGTTCCTGTCGGGGCGGCTCTACGACGACGGCGTCATCGACCCCCGCGACACCCGCACGGTCCTCGGGCTGTGCCTGTCCGCGATCCACACGGCACCGGTCGAGGGCGCGCGCGGCGGCTTCGGCGTCTTCCGAATGTGAGGCAGCTTCGATGATTCAGTCGGTACTCGTCGCCAACCGCGGGGAGATCGCCTGCCGGGTGTTCCGTACGTGTCGTGAGCTGGGCATCGGGACGGTGGCCGTGTACTCGGACGCCGACGCCTCGGCGCTGCACGTCCGGGAGGCCGACGCGGCGGTGCGGCTGCCGGGTTCGGCGCCCGCGGAGACGTACCTGCGCGGCGATCTGGTGGTGAAGGCGGCGCTGGCGGCCGGGGCGGACGCGGTGCATCCGGGGTACGGGTTCCTGTCGGAGAACGCGGACTTCGCCCGGGCGGTGACGGACGCCGGTCTGGTCTGGATCGGCCCGCCGCCGGCCGCGATCGAGGCGATGGCGTCGAAGACGCGGGCGAAGGAGCTGCTGGGCGTCGCCCCGCTGGCCGAGGTGACCGAGGCGGACCTGCCGGTGCTGGTGAAGGCGGCGGCGGGCGGCGGTGGCCGCGGTATGCGGATCGTGCGCGAGCTGGCCGCGCTGGAGGAGGAGCTGGCCGCCGCGTCGGCGGAGGCGGCGAGTGCCTTCGGGGACGGCGAGGTGTTCGTCGAGCCGTACGTCGAGAACGGCCGGCACGTCGAGGTGCAGGTCCTGGCCGACGTGCACGGTGCGGTGTGGGCGCTCGGCACGCGTGACTGCTCGCTCCAGCGCCGGCACCAGAAGGTCGTCGAGGAGGCTCCGGCGCCGGGTCTGGAGCCCGGGCTCGTCGAGGAGTTGCGCGAGCGGTCGGTGGCGGCGGCCCGGGCGGTCGGCTACGTCGGCGCGGGCACGGTGGAGTTCCTGGTGGCGGACGGCCGGGCGCACTTCCTGGAGATGAACACCCGCCTCCAGGTCGAGCACCCGGTGACCGAGGCGGTGTTCGGTGTCGACCTGGTCGCGCTCCAGCTCGCGGTCGCCGAGGGCGCCGCGCTGCCGGCCGAGCCGCCGCGGGCCGCGGGGCACGCGATCGAGGCCCGGCTCTACGCGGAGGACCCGTCGCGGGGCTGGGCCCCGCAGACGGGTGTGCTGCACACCCTGGAGTTCCCCGACGGGCCGGCCGGGGCCGGGTTCCCGGGCGTCGTGACCGGTTCCCGCCTGCGGGTCGACAGCGGCTACGCCTCGGGGGACGCCGTCGGGGTGCACTACGACCCGATGCTCGCCAAGGTCGTCGTCCACGCGCCGACCCGGGCCGAGGCCGCGCGCCGGCTCGCGGACGTGCTGTCCAGGGCCCGGATCCACGGGCCGGTCACCAATCGGGACCTGCTGGTGGCCTCGTTGCGGCATCCCGCGTTCCTGGACGCGGACCGGCTCGACACCGGTTTCTACGAGCGTCACCTGGACGAGCTGACCGGCCCGCTTCCGGGGGAGGCGCAGGCGGCCGTGGCCGCCGCGCTCGCGGAGGCGTCGGCCCGCGGCGGCCGGTTCGGCGGTGCCTGGCGGAACGTGGCCTCGCAGGACCAGAGCAGGACGTACGGCGACCACGAGGTGCGCTACCGGCCCACCCGGGGCGGCGGGTACGAGGTCCTGGCACCCGAGGGCGTCCGCGTCGTGACGGCCGTACCGGGCCGGGTGCGGCTCGAGGTCGACGGGGTCGTGCGCGACTTCGAGGTGTCCCGGTACGGCGACACCGTCCACGTCGGCCCGCACCGGCTCACGGTCCGGCCCCGCTTCCCCGATCCGACCGCGCAGCGGGAGCCCGGCTCCCTGCTCGCACCCATGCCCGGCACCGTCGTCCGGGTCGCCGAGGGCCTGGCCGTCGGCGACACCGTCACCGCCGGGCAGCCGCTGCTCTGGCTGGAGGCCATGAAGATGGAGCACCGCGTCATCGCGCCCGCCTCCGGCACGCTCACCGCGCTCCACGCCGTCCCCGGCCGCCAGGTCGAGGTCGGTGCCCTGCTCGCCGTCGTTCAGCACGAAGCACAGGAGGAAGAGCAATGACCGGATCCGTCGTCGAGTCCGCCGAGCACACCGCCCTGCGCGCCGCCGTCTCCGCCCTCGGGCAGCGCCACGGCCGCGATTTCGACCGGGCCACGCTCTGGGCCGAGGCAGGCAAGCTCGGCTACCTCGGCGTGAACCTGCCCGAGGAGTACGGCGGCGGGGGCGGCGGCATCGCCGAGCTCTCCATCGTCCTGGAGGAGGCGGGCGCGGCCGGCGCGCCGCTGCTGATGATGATCGTCTCGCCCGCGATCTGCGGCACGGTCATCGCCCGGTTCGGCACCGAGGAGCAGAAGCGGGAGTGGCTGCCCGGTCTCGCCGACGGCAGCCGCACCATGGCGTTCGGCATCACCGAGCCGGACGCGGGGTCCAACTCGCACCGGATCACGACGACCGCCACGCGGACCGAGCAGGGCTGGGTCCTCAACGGGCGGAAGGTGTTCGTGTCCGGCGTCGACATCGCCGACGCCACCCTGATCGTGAGCCGGACCTCGGACGCCCGGACGGGCACCCTCAAGCCGTGTCTCTTCGTCGTCCCGCGGGACGCCCCGGGCTTCGGGCGACGTCACATCGACATGGAACTGGACGCCCAGGAGAAGCAGTTCGAGCTGACGCTCGACGACGTCCACCTGCCGCCGGAGGCGCTGGTGGGCGACGAGGACGCGGGCCTCCTCCAGCTCTTCGCCGGGCTCAACCCGGAGCGAGTCATGACGGCGGCTTTCGCCATCGGAATGGGCCGCTACGCCCTCGACCAGGCCGTCCGGTACGCCAAGGAGCGGCAGGTCTGGAAGACGCCGATCGGCGCCCACCAGGCCATCGCCCATCCGCTGGCCCAGGCGCACATCGAGCTGGAGCTGGCCCGGCTGATGATGCAGAAGGCCGCCCACCTGTACGACGCCGGGGACGACGTCGGCGCCGGCGAGGCCGCCAACATGGCCAAGTACGCGGCCGGCGAGGCGTGCGTGAAGGCCGTCGACCAGGCCGTGCACACCCTCGGCGGGAACGGTCTCACCCGGGAGTTCGGCCTCGCCCGGCTCATCGCCGCCTCCCGGGTCGCCCGGATCGCGCCGGTCAGCCGGGAGATGATCCTCAACTACGTGTCCCATCAGTCCCTGGGTCTCCCCAAGTCGTACTGACACACGCGATTCTGGCGACCACTGTCCGCAACCCAAGGGGTGCAGCATGGTGTTTCTCAGCGAGTACGCGGATGTCCCGGCCGTCTCCCAGCCGATCCACGAGGCCGTCCTCGGCCGCGCCGCCGAGCGGGGCGACACCCCCGCGCTGATCGACGGGACCGGCGACGTCACCCTGACCTACGCGCAGGTCGACCTGTTCCACCGGC
Source organism: Streptomyces sp. MS191 (assembly GCF_008042125.1). Lineage (GTDB taxonomy): Bacteria > Actinomycetota > Actinomycetes > Streptomycetales > Streptomycetaceae > Streptomyces. The sequence continues at coordinate 2,181,915 of NZ_RDBI01000040.1, read as the reverse complement.
GGATCGCGGCGGGCCTGGCCGAGGCGGGGCTGCGGCCGGGCGACGTCCTCGCCCTGCACAGCCCCAACACCGTCCTCTTCCCGATCGCGTTCTACGCAGCCTCCCGGGCCGGCGCCGCCGTGACCACCGTCCATCCGCTGGCCACGCCGGAGGAGTTCGCCAAGCAGCTGCGCGACTCGGCGGCCCGCTGGATCGTCACCGTGTCCCCGCTCCTCGAGACGGCCCGGCTGGCCGCCGAACTCGCGGGCGGCGTCGAGGAGATCCTGATCTGCGACCAGGCGGCGGCACAGGACGGGTACCGCTCGCTGCAGGCGATGCTCGGCACGAGCGCGCCCGAGCCCGAGGTCGCCATCGACCCCGACGAGGACATCGCCGCCCTGCCGTACTCCTCGGGCACGACCGGGATACCGAAGGGCGTGATGCTGACCCACCGGTCGATCGCCACCAATCTGGCCCAGCTCGAACCGTTCATCCCGATGGGGCCGGGCGACCGGATCCTCGCGGTGCTGCCGTTCTTCCACATCTACGGTCTGACCGCGCTGATGAACGCCCCGCTGCGCAAGGGCGCCACGGTCGTCGTGCTGCCGCGCTTCGACCTCGACCAGTTCCTGGCGGCGATCGAGAAGCACCGGATCAACGCCCTGTACGTCGCGCCGCCGATCGTGCTCGCGCTGGCGAAGCATCCGGCGGTCGCGCAGTACGACCTGTCGTCGCTGGAGTACATCGTGTGCTCGGCGGCCCCGCTGGACGGGGCGCTCGCCCGGGCCTGCTCGGAGCGGCTGAACCTGCCGCCGATCCGGCAGGCGTACGGCATGACGGAACTGTCGCCGGGAACGCACGTGGTGCCGCTGGAGGCACCGGACCCGCCGTCCGGGACCGTCGGGAAGCTGCTGCCGTCCACCGAGATGCGGCTGGTCTCGCTGACGGACCCGGACCGGGACGCGGCCGTCGGCGAGGAGGGCGAGATCGCGATCCGCGGCCCGCAGGTGATGAAGGGCTACCTGGGCCGGCCCGACGCCACCGCAGCGATGATCGACGCCGACGGATGGGTGCACACCGGGGACGTCGGCCGGGTCGACGAGGAGGGCTGGCTCTTCGTCGTCGACCGGGTCAAGGAACTCATCAAGTACAAGGGCTTCCAGGTCGCACCGGCGGAGCTGGAGGCGCTGCTCCTCACCCACGAGCGGGTCGCGGACGCGGCGGTGATCGGGGTGTACGACGAGGACGGCACGGAGATACCGAAGGCGTACGTCGTCCGGCAGGCGGGCGCCGGCGACCTGACCGCGACGGACGTGATCGAGTTCGTGGCCGGGAAGGTGGCCCCGTACAAGAAGATCCGGCGGGTGGAGTTCGTCGACACGGTCCCCCGGGCCGCGTCGGGGAAGATCCTGCGCCGCGAACTGAGGGAGCGAGAAGGCGCATGACCCTGGTTACCGCCGCCGAGGAGCGCGGCATCACGACCCTGACCCTGGACTCGCCCGCCAACCGCAACGCGCTCTCGGCGACCCTCGTCGCCGAGCTCGCGGCGGCCCTGGCCGGGTGCGGGAAGGACCCCGCGGTGCGGGCGGTGGTGCTGGCGCACTCCGGTTCCACGTTCAGCGCGGGCGCGGACCTGAAGGCCCCGCCGAACCCGTACACCTTCGTGGCGCTGCTCCGGCAGATCGTGGAGCTGCCGAAGCCCGTCGTGGGGGTCGTACGGGGGCATGCCCGGGCCGGCGGCCTCGGCGTGCTGGGCGCCTGCGACCTGGTCGTGGCCTCCGCGGAGGCGGACTTCGCCCTCACCGAGGCGCGGATCGGGGTGGCCCCGGCCGTGATCTCGCTGACGCTGCTGCCGAAGCTGGAGCAGCGGGCGGCGGCGCGGTACTACCTGACGGGCGAGCGCTTCGGGGTGGCGGAGGCGGTCCGGATGGGCCTGGTCACGGCCCTCGACGAGGAGCTGGACGGCATTCTGGACGGTCTGCGCAAGGGCTCCCCGCAGGGCCTGGCCGAGTCGAAGCGGCTGGTCACGGCTAAAGTCCTGGAGACCTTCGAGCGCGACGCGGAGGAGCTGGTCCAGCGGTCCGCGTCGCTGTTCGCGTCCGCCGAGGCGCGCGAGGGGATGACGGCCTTCCTCGAACGACGGGACCCCGAATGGGTGTGGTGACCTCTCCCAAGCAGGACCGCAGCCGGGCCACCCGGCAGCGGCTCCTGGAGGCGGCGGTGTCCTGCCTGGCCGAGCACGGCTGGGCGGGTTCCACCGTCTCGGTCGTGGCGGAGCGGGCCGGCGTCTCGCGCGGGGCGGCCCAGCACCACTTCCCGACCCGGGAGGATCTGTTCACCGCGGCCGTCGAGTACGTAGCCGAGGAGCGCTCCCAGGCGCTGCGCACCCTGCCGGTGCAGAGTCGCCCGGAGGTCGTCGCCGCGGTCGTCGACCTCTTCACCGGCCCGCTCTTCCGGGCCGCCCTCCACCTGTGGGTCGCGGCGTCCGACGAGGAGCAGCTGCGGGCCCGGGTGACCGAGCTGGAGGCGCGGGTCGGTCGCGAGTCGCACCGCATCGCGGTCGAGCTGCTGGGCGCGGACGAATCCGTGCCGGGTGTCCGCGAGACGGTCCAGGGGCTGCTGGACATGGCCCGCGGTCTGGGCCTGGCGACGCTGCTGACCGACGACCGGGCGCGGCGCGAGCGCGTCGTCGCGCAGTGGGCCGTGCTGCTGGACGAGGCGCTGGGCTGACGGGCCCGGCCGGGGCGGCTGCCGGGGTGCGGGCGGGTGCCGTGACCGGAGCCACACCCGTTCGGCGCGCGCCGCAGTACGCTGGTCGCATGCTTTCGCTCGTACGCCGCCGCCACGTGGACTTCGTCCGCGTCACGAGCATGGGCTGTCGACGCTCCGCCTGATCCCGACGCCCCCAGGGGCGAGCCCTTCTCTCTCAGGCAGCACCCGTGGCCCCCGCCCCACCTCCGGCGGTGGCGCCCGGGCTCCCGTACACCCCGCGGATGCACACCATGACGTACACCTCCCAGCTCCCCATCGTCGACCTCGCCGCCGCCGACCGCGGCCCCCAGGCCCGGCGTCTGCTGCACGCCCAGCTCCACAGCGCCGCCCACGACGTGGGGTTCTTCCAGCTGGTGGGGCACGGTGTCACCGAGGCGGAGGCCACGGCGCTCACCTCCGCCATGCGGGCCTTCTTCGCCCTGCCGGAGGCCGACCGGCTCGCCATCGACAACATCAACTCGCCGCACTTCCGGGGTTACACCCGGGTCGGCGACGAGCGCACCGGCGGCTCGCGCGACTGGCGCGACCAGCTCGACATCGGAGCCGAGCGGCCCGCCCACGTCCCCGGCCCCGGGGAGGCCCCGTACTGGTGGCTCCAGGGGCCCAACCAGTGGCCCGCCGCCCTGCCCGAACTGCGGATCGCCGCCCTGAACTGGGTCGAGCGGCTCAGCGGGGTCGCCGAGCGGCTGCTGCACGAGCTGCTCGTCTCGATCGGGGCGCCCGAGGACTTCTACGACGACAACTTCGGTACCCACGCCCATCCGCACCTCAAGCTGGTGCGCTATCCGGGAAGCGCCGGCGACGGCGCCGACCAGGGCGTCGGGGCCCACAAGGACTACGGCTTCCTGACCCTGCTCCTGCAGGACCACGTCGGCGGCCTCCAGGTCGAGCGTGAGGACGGCCTCTTCCACGACGTGCCGCCGCTGCCCGGGGCCTTCGTCGTCAACCTCGGCGAACTCCTGGAGGTCGCGACGAACGGCTATCTGGTCGCGACCAAGCACCGGGTGGTGTCCCCGCCCGGGGCGACGGAACGCTTCTCGGTCCCGTTCTTCTACAACCCGCGGCTCGACGCCCGGATCACGCCGCTGACCTTCCCGTACGCCACGGCCGCTCCCGGCGTGACGAGCGACCCCGCGAATCCGCTGTTCGCCGAGTACGGCCGCAACGAGCTCAAGGGCAAGCTGCGCGCCCATCCGCTGGTCGCCGCCCGGCACCACGCGGACCTGCTGACCGCGGAGGGCCGCCAGCTGACCACCGCGGGGTGACGGCGGGGGCTGTCAGGGGTACGGACGCGCCGGGGCCCGGCGGGCGATCGCCCGCCGGGCCCCGGCGCGTGGGGGATGCGTGCTAAAGGGTGTTGCAGAAGGCTCAGTTCCGGGCATTTCCCTTGCATGGGTGGGGTGTTGCGGGCTGAGCCGGTGTGGGTGGAGACGTTCACGGGCTTGCGGATCGACCGGTTCGCGAAGCTGGTGAAAGTGGTGAAGGAGCGGGGCGGGAACGGTCCCGGTGGTGGCCGTCCGTGGTGCCTGCCGCTGCCGGACCGGGTGCTGCTGGTGGCCGTGTACTACCGCACCAACCTGACAATGCGGCAGCTCGCTCCGCTCTTCGGCATCTCTCCGGCCACCGTCTGCCGGGTCATTCACCGC
>NZ_RDBI01000040.1:2121894-2177418 GCF_008042125.1 Streptomyces sp. MS191 | reverse complement strand
ACGGCCTCCACCACGCCGTCCAGGCCGTAGCCACCATGCACAACCTCGCCATGACACGGTAAAACAGCAGACCAGAAGCCACTTTGGCCTGCCAAAGCCCGACCTTCTGCAACACCCTTTAGGGGGTGTTGCGAAAGTAGCGCCGTCCGCCCGGAGGGCGGGCCCCGCGGCGTCTGGTGCGTGCGATCGCAAGGCGGAGGGTCGCCCTCGTACTGGGTGTACTCGGGCGATCCCGACAACGCAGCGAGCGGGCGTGCCAGGCGTCGTGGGGCAGGCGGGACTTTCGCAACACGCCCTAGCCCGCGAAGGAGGCGAGGTCGGCGTATCCGTCGATGTCGTGCGGGTCGCGCCGGCTCGGGCCGGTGTAGCGGGCGGAGGGGCGCACCAGGCGGCCCGTGCGCTTCTGCTCCAGGATGTGCGCCGACCAGCCGGCCGTGCGGGCGCAGGTGAACATCGAGGTGAACATGTGCGCCGGGACCTCGGCGAAGTCCAGCATGATCGCCGCCCAGAACTCCACGTTCGTCGCCAGGACCCGGTCCGGGCGGCGGGCGTGCAGCTCCTCCAGCGCGGCCTTCTCCAGTGCCGCCGCCACCTCGTAGCGCGGCGCGTCCAGCTCCTTGGCGGTGCGGCGCAGCACGCGGGCGCGCGGGTCCTCCGCGCGGTAGACGCGGTGGCCGAAGCCCATCAGGCGCTCGCCCTTGTCGAGGGCCTTCTTCACGTAGGCCACGGCGTCGCCGGTCCGCTCGATCTCCTCGATCATGCCGAGGACGCGGGACGGCGCACCGCCGTGCAGCGGTCCGGACATGGCGCCCACCGCGCCCGAGAGCGCCGCGGCGACGTCGGCGCCGGTGGAGGCGATGACGCGGGCGGTGAAGGTGGAGGCGTTCATGCCGTGCTCGGCCGCGGACGTCCAGTACGCGTCGACGGCCTTGACGTGCCGGGGGTCGGGCTCGCCGCGCCAGCGGATCATGAACCGTTCGACGACCGACTCGGCCTTGTCGATCTCGCTCTGCGGGACCATGGGCAGGCCCTGGCCGCGCGCGGACTGGGCGACGTACGACAGGGCCATGACGGCGGCCCGGGCGAGGTCGTCGCGGGCCTGCTCGGCGTCGATGTCGAGGAGCGGCTTGAGGCCCCAGACCGGGGCGAGCATGGCGAGCGCGGACTGGACGTCGACGCGGATGTCACCGGAGTGCACCGGGATGGGGAAGGGCTCGGCGGCCGGCAGGCCGGGGTCGAAGGCGCCGTCGACGAGCAGGCCCCAGACGTTGCCGAAGGAGACGTGGCCGACCAGATCCTCGATGTCGACGCCGCGGTACCGGAGCGCGCCGCCCTCCTTGTCCGGTTCGGCGATCTCCGTTTCGAACGCGATGACTCCTTCGAGTCCGGGTACGAAGTCGGACATCAGGCGGCTCCTCTATCGATGATCAATCATCCGGGTGTTGGTCGGGAAGTAACAGTCGTCCAGCGGAAGAGTCTGTACGGTTCCGATGATGCGGGGAAGCGTGACATCCGGCACACTGCGCCGATCCGGCGACGGAGGATTACCGTCGGGCGGTGCCGGGCAGACTGCGCCTCTGCGGCAGGATGATGTCCGTGACCGACGCTCTCGATCCCGCCGACATGCGCGAGCAGTACCGCACCCCTCAGCTGACGGTGGGCGACCTCGCCCCCGCACCCGTCGAACAGTTCGCGCGCTGGTTCAAGGAGACGGCCGACAGTCCGGCGATCCACGAGCCGAACGCGATGGTCGTCTCGACGGCGACCCCCGACGGCCGCCCCTCCTCCCGCACGGTGCTGCTCAAGCACTACGACGAGGACGGGTTCGTCTTCTACACCAACTACCTCTCCCGCAAGGGCGCCGAGCTGACGGCCAACCCGTACGTCTCGCTGCTCTTCCCCTGGCATCCGCTGGCCCGACAGGTCATCGTCACCGGCCGGGCCGTCCGCACCGGCCGTGACGAGACGGCCGCGTACTTCCGGACGCGCCCGCACGGCTCGCAGCTCGGCGCCTGGGCCAGCCACCAGTCGTCGGTCATCGCGTCGCGCGAGGAGCTGCTGGCGCGCTACGAGGAACTCGCCGCGCGCTACCCGGACCGCGAGCAGGTGCCGGTGCCTCCGGAATGGGGCGGTTTCCGGGTCGTGCCGGAGACGGTGGAGTTCTGGCAGGGCCACGAGAACCGGCTGCACGACCGGCTGCGGTACGCGCGGGTCGGCGAAGCCGGAGACGGCGCGGGCGCGGCGGAGTGGCGGGTGGAGCGTCTGTCGCCCTGATGCCGGGCGGCGGGCGGGATCCGGACGCCTCCGTCGGACGGGTTCGAAGCCGTCCCGTAAATCGCTTGAGCCCGCGCGCCCGGCTTCCTAGGGTGGATGCACACGCTGAAAGGAGGTGATCGTGGGGGCCGGTCGTCCCGGCGGCGTCCGTGCGCGGGGTGGCGCGCCGTGGACGCAGACGACCCGTGGGCCTGGTCCCGTCCGCTCGAGTTCGGACGGAAGCCGGCCGGACTTACCGGCGGCCCACGGGTCGGGTGACTGCGTTGATGTCGGCAGAAGGCCTGCCGAGGTGCACAGAGTGCGACGGCAGGCCTTAGCCCGCAGTCACCTCACGAGTCCGAAAAGAAACCATGTTTTCGGATCACCTCCTTTCAGCGTGTGCATCCACCCTAGGAAGCCGGGCGCGCGGGCTCAAGCGATTTACGGGACGGCTTCGAACCCGTCCGACGGAGGCGTCCGGATCCCGCCCGGACCGGTTCGTTTCCGCGGTGCAACGATTTCCCCGAACCGGGTGTGTCCTGGGTCACGTTCCAGTTGAATTGCCGGGGGCGTGCGGATGCACGCGCGTACACCGTCCTGCCAGGGGGTCCGGGATGAGTGCTTCCACGAGCGAGACCGCGCGACGGGCGGCCGACGGGCCCGGGCCCGGGGCGGATCTGCTGGCCGCCCTGCTGGACGGGATGGACGCGGCGCTCTGCGCGCTGGACGCCGGCGGGCACGTCACCCACTGGAACCGTGAGGCCGAGCGGATCCTCGGCTGGTCGGCCGGGGAGGCCGTGGGGCGGCACGGATTCGACGGCTGGGCGGCACGCCCGGCCGACGCGGAACAGGCACTCGCGCGGCTCATGGGGGCGATGGGGGCCCCGGGGCGCCAGGTGCACGAGTTCGCGCTGCTGCGCAAGGACGGCGGCCGGGTCCTCGTGCGGACGCAGTCGGCCGGCGTGCGGGGGCCCGACGGCTCCCCGGCCGGGGTGTACTGCGCCTTCAGCGAGGTGCACGCGCAGATCGACCTGGAGCGGTCGATCGCGCTGAGCGAGGCGTTGTTCGAGGACGCGTCCTGGGGTGTCGTCCTCGTCGACGTCGATCTGCGGCCGGCCGTGGTCAACGCCCACGCGGCCCGGGTGATGGGCGTCGGGCGCACGGCGCTGCTGGGCCGACCGCTCGGCGAGCTGGTCGTCCAGGGCGTGGAGGACCTGGAGGGCGCGCTCCAGCACGTCCTCGCGGAGGGGGCGCCGCGGGCGCTGTCCGAAGTGTGGGTGACCCTGCGGACCGCGCAGGGCGAGCGCCGGCGGTGCTGGCGGAGCGGCTTCCTGCGGCTCGCCTCCCCGCTCGCGGAGGAGCCGGTGCCGCTGGGTGTGGGCTGGCTCTTCCAGGACGTGACGGAGGAGCGGCTGGCCGAGCAGGAGGCGGACCGGCTGCGCTTCCGCTACAGCCAGCTGCACCGCGCGGGCGCGGCGGCGGCCGAGTGCGAGGACCCGATGGAGGCGGCCACGGTGCTGCTGGACTTCGCCCTGGCGGGCTTCGCGGACCACGCGCTCGTGGACGTGACGGCGGGCTCGGAGCGGCTGTTCCGGGTGGCGGCCACCCCGGCGGGGGCGCCGGGCCCGGTCGCGCCGGTCGCGGGCGGCGGGATCCCGCTGCGCTACGCCGCCGGGCATCCCGCCCTGCAGGCCGTGAACCGCCTGGGGCCGGTCCGTTGCTCCGCTTCGACGGGGGACGCGAAGGCCGCCGAGGACTGGGCCGGAGAACGCCGGTGGCCGCGCGACGCCGTCCACGCCCTGTGCATGCCGTTGCGCAGCCGGGGCCGTACGGTCGGGGTGCTGACCCTGCTCCGCTCGGCCTCCCGCCCCGCCTTCGAACGCCCGGACGCGGTCTACGCGGAGACCGTGGCGGTCCGGGTCGCGGCCTCCCTGGACCTGGCGGGGAAGGACCCGACGGGCGCCCCCGGCCCCGGGGCCTGAGGGCGCCCGCCGCGCGTCACACCTGGTACTGCACGTACAGCGAGTAGCCCACGGCGTAGTTGCCGGAGCAGTAGTACGAGTGCGCCCCGTTGTAGTGCACGTACATCGCGCCGGTCCGCTGGCAGTCCGACAGGTAGCGGTAGGAGGCGACGTAGTCCGAGGCCGCCGCCTGCGCCGGGCTCGCCACCGCGGCTCCCAGTCCGAGCGCCGCCGCCGTCACGGCCACCAGGCCGGCCGTTCTCCGTGCCGTCTTCGCCATGTTCCTCAACCCCGTTCGTTCGCCGGTCGGTTCGGACGCGGCCCATGCTTCATCCGGGGGTGAAGGAAGGTCAAGGGAGTTCCGTCCGCGGGCGGGTCGCGGTCGCGGGGCGGGCCGTCCGTGCCGACGGCGGCCGCTCAGTGGCGGTAGAAGATCCGGTCGCGGTACTCCGTCATCACGCGCCCGTTCCACTCGTGCCCGCCGTCCACGTTCCCCGAGCGCAGCAGCGGCGGCTCGACGCCCAGGCGGACGAGCTCCTCGGCCGCGGCGGCCATCATGGCCTGCATCAGGGCGCTGGTGACGACCGTCGAGGCGGGGGTGAAGGGGGCTTCGATGCCCTCGTGGGTGAGTTCGGCGTCGCCGACGGCGATCCGGGAGTCGAGGACGACGTCGCAGTGGTCCTTCAGGTACGTCCCCGAGACGTGCCGGGACTTCGTCTCGGTCGCGTACGCCACCGACGTCACGCCGATCACCTTCAGGCCGAGCGCCCGGGCGTTCATGGCCATCTCGACCGGCAGGGCGTTGCGGCCCGAGAGGGAGATGATGACGAGCACGTCGCCCGCCGACGCGGGGGAGGAGTCCAGGACCGCGCTCGCGAGGCCGTCCACCCGCTCCAGCGCCGAGCCGAGGGTCGCGGGCATCACGTCCACACCGACGACGCCGGGCACGACCAGCAGGTTCATCAGGGCGAGTCCGCCGGCCCGGTAGACCACGTCCTGGGCGGCCAGCGAGGAGTGGCCGGCGCCGAAGGCGAAGAGCCGGCCGCCCGCGGCGACGGTCTCGGCGATCGCGGCACCGGCGGCGGCGATCTCCCCGGAGTCCTCGTCGCGCACCCGCTGGAGCAGGCCGATCGCGGCGTCGAAGAACTGTCCGGCCAGCTTGCTCTCGCGCGCGCCGTCGCCCATTCCAGAAGCTCCTTGTCGTCGTGTCGCGGATCACGGTGCGGTCTGGACCATTGCTCTGTCAATACCGCCTCACCCCGGCGCGGCACGGTTGTCGGCGGGATGCGTCAGAATTGGTGCAGGGCCAGCGCACAACTCATCGAGGGGCACGTATGTCCGGACTGATCGACACAACGGAGATGTATCTCCGCACCATCCTCGAGCTCGAGGAAGAAGGTGTGGTCCCGATGCGTGCCCGGATCGCGGAGCGGCTGGACCAGAGCGGTCCCACCGTGAGCCAGACGGTCGCCCGCATGGAACGGGACGGTCTGGTGACCGTCGCGGGCGACCGGCACCTGGAGCTGACGGACGAGGGCCGGCGGCTGGCGACGCGCGTGATGCGCAAGCACCGGCTCGCCGAGTGCCTGCTCGTGGACGTCATCGGCCTGGAGTGGGAGCAGGTCCACGCCGAGGCGTGCCGCTGGGAGCACGTGATGAGCGAGGCCGTCGAGCGCCGCGTGCTGGAGCTGCTGCGGCACCCGACGGAGTCGCCGTACGGCAACCCGATCCCGGGTCTGGAGGAGCTGGGCGAGAAGGCCGAGGCGGAGTCCTTCCTGGACGACTCCATGGTGTCGCTGGCGGACCTGGACGCGGGCAACGAGGGCAAGACGGTGATCGTCCGCCGGATCGGCGAGCCGATCCAGACGGACGCCCAGCTGATGTACACGCTGCGTCGGGCGGGCGTGCAGCCCGGCTCCGTCGTCAGCGTGACGGAGTCTCCGGGCGGTGTCCTGGTCGGCAGCAGCGGCGAGGCCGCCGAGCTGGAGGCCGAGGTCGCCGCGCACGTCTTCGTCGCCAAGCAGTAGGTCCTGTCCTGGCCGGCGCGGCCAGGATCCCTCCCCGGTCGTTCGGGCTCGTCGCACGGCGGCGAGCCGACGCGTGTCCGGGGCCGTGCCCGTTTCCACGCCCGTCCGGCCGACCCCTTTCCGGGGGTTCGCCGGGCGGGCGTTCGGCTTACCGAACAGGGCTGCCCCGCGCGGTCAACCGCCCGGCCCGTTTTACGTCGGAATCACCACGGCCGAACGCGCGGCGTGCCACGCTGGTGACACGGGAGCGGAGCCGGACGTGCCGGGGAGGGTGCGATGAGGGCGGTGCGCCGAACGACAGAGGGCCCCGGCGCCCATGGGCGCCGGGGCCTGTCCTCCCCTGTGCTGACCCGGAGCCCCGAGCTCCCAGGGTCATTCCCTGCGGACCGTTTTCCCCGAGCGGCCCGCCTCCCGCTGAACATCTCCCCTCGGCGACGCGCGCCAATCCTTGAGCACCGTCACTCGAACGAGGGGTGTTGCGTGGCAGACCCCCATTTTCGAATACAGGTTCGATAGTCTGGCGGGGCTCGACACGCTCGATGGAAAGAAGGGGGTGCCAGGGAACATGCGACGTATCGACGTCACCGGAGCCGACGGCGTACGCCTGGCTGCCTGGGAGTTCAGGGAAGAGCGTGTGCAGGGGGACGCCTCGGGCGTCTTACTGCTCCACGGTCTGATGGGGCGCGCCTCCCACTGGGCGCCCACCGCTCGCTGGCTCGCCGAACGCCATCGGACCGTCGCCCTCGATCAGCGCGGTCACGGCCGCAGCGACAAGCCCTCCGCCGGCCCGTTCACGCGCGAGGCGTACGTCGCCGACGCGGTGGCCGCCGTCGAGCGGCTCGACCTCGGACCGGTCACCCTCGTCGGCCACTCCATGGGCGCCCTCACCGCCTGGCAGCTCGCCGCCGAGCGCCCCGACCTCGTCCGCGCCCTGGTCATCTGCGACATGCGGGCCTCCGCCCTCGGGGCCGCCTCCCAGCGGGAGTGGCAGGACTGGTTCCGCCGCTGGCCCCTCCCCTTCGCCTCCCTCGACGCGGTGCGGAAGTGGTTCGGCGAGGACGACCCCTGGGTCGAGCGGCCCCACCCCGCCCGCGGCGAGTTCTTCGCCGAGGTGATGACCGAGCACGCCGACGGCTGGCGGCCGGTCTTCGACCCCGCCCAGATGCTCACCTCCCGCGAGACCTGGGTCCACGACGCCCACTGGGACTCGCTCGCCCAGGTCCGCTGCCCCACCCTCGTCGTCCGGGGTCTGGACGGCGAACTGGGCCGCGCCGAGGCCCAGGAGATGGTCCGGGTACTGCCCCGCGGGGCCTACGCCGAGGTGCCGGACGCCGGTCACCTCCTCCACTACGAGGCCGAGCACGCCACCGCGTGGCGCGAGGCCGTCGAACCCTTCCTCAACGGCGTCCTCACGTCCTGACCCGGCCCCGCCCGGACGCGGGGAAGGCCGGGCCCCTCGGGGCCCGGCCTCCCTGGTCGCGGTCGCGGATCAGAACGCGAACACGCTGTTCCGCGCGATCCCGGCGTGCATCTCGCAACTGTTGGCGTACGTGGCGGACCAACTGACCCGCCGGCCCTGCCAGACACCGTCGCCGGTGACCGTCACGGGGTCCCACTGGCGCGTACAGGGGCTGTCGCCCCACATCACGCTCAGCTGCGCGAGGTCACCGCCGACCCCGGCCAGCTCCTTGCAGGCGGCGGCGGGCGCGGGGTGGGTGCCGCTGGGGCGCGGGCTGCAGTTCAGGGTCACCGCCCTCTCGACCGTGGCCGTCGCGGCGTCCTCGCCCTTGCCGACCGTGAGCACGAGTGCCGACGGCGGGTACAGGCTCGCGGGAGCGGCCGGGGCGGCCTGGGCGAGGCCGGCTCCGGCCGTGCCCAGGAGGGCGAGGCCGGTGACGGTGGCGAGGGCGGTGGCGACGGATGAGCCGCGGAGGTAACGCACGGGTATGTCTCCTTCGGATGTGTGTGCGGGTGACGTGCGATTGCGGACGGGAGTCTTGCTGATGCGGAGGGTGATCGCACATCGCTCGCCGCTTTCCGGCCGTGGGCCCCGGGGAGCACCCGACCGATTGGTCGTTCGGGCAGCTGGGAGAGGGTGCGCCGAGGCGCGGGAACGGGCCCGCGATGCCGAAACCGGTCAGTGGTACAAGCCCGAACGACCCGCTGAGCTGCGAAGACTCTGAATTGGTTCGGTCTTGGAGTATCCCGGCGAGGGCCGGGTCGGCCGGAAGACCCCAGTCCGAAGGGCCGGCGCGCCCCAGGAATCCACGGATCGGGAGACGCGAGGAGGGCGGGTCCGGACGTATCCCGTCCGGTCCCGCCCTCCTCGTCCGCGCGCGGACGCTCCCCGAGGGACGGCCCTCAGCCCTTGCTCACCGCCGCGAGGATCTCCGGCAGCCGCCGCGCCGTCCGGGGCGCCGCCATCCGCAGGCCCGCCCAGGCGATCAGAGCCCCGTACGCCGTGCCGCCCGGGAGGAGGATCCAGAGCAGCGATTCCCGGTCCGTGAGGTGGAGGAAGATCGTCGCGCCGATCACCGGGGCGCACAGCACCGCCGCCGCCAGCATCCCGCCGAGGATCGAGATCCAGGCCAGCCCGGCCTGCCCCGGCGCGACGTTCTTGTAGGCGCTGTCCTGCGGGATCGAGTACGGGAAGCTCGCCGACGCCACCGCGCCCGTCGCCAGCATGGCGCCGAGCAGTGCGAAGGCCAGGCCGAGTGCCTGCGGCAGCGCCTGCCAGTCGCCGAGGACCGCCGCCGTCGCCGCCGTCACCAGGGCCGTGTACGGCAGGGTGATCGTCAGCAGGGCCAGCGCCCGCGCCCGCAGTTCGGCGTACGCGTCCGCCGTCGTCGAGATGGTCTGCGCGACCATCCAGAACGCCGAGGTGTCCTGCCCGAACTGGTTGTACATCTGGATGCCGAGCATGCCGGAGGCGAAGCAGGCGAAGTAGATCGAGCCGGTGCCCTGGAGGGCGTTGACCATCGGGACGATCAGGCCGATCGCCAGGGAGGTGATCCACGCGGCCTTCGTCTTCGGATCACGCCAGATGTAACGCAGGCTGCGCTCCATCACCGTGCCGGTACGCCCGCCGGGCAGGAGCCGGTTCAGCAGTCCGCCGCCGACCCTGTCCTTCGTCGACGCCTCGCCGGCCGCACCGATCGTCGAGCCGTCCGGCGTCGTCATCAGCTTCACCAGGCTCCGCTGCCACCAGAACAGCAGCGCCCCCAGCGCGGCCACCGTCAGCAGCAGCCGGGCCACGGCCGACGGGTAGTCGCCCGCGCTCGCCGCGTCCACCGCGGCGACGGCGGAGGCGGGCGGCAGCCAGCCCGTCAGCTCGGCGGCCGGTTCGAGCGCGGACAGCCCGCCGGCCCGGCTGAGCCGTTGGGCGCCGAAGTTCACCAGCTGGATGCCGACCGCGATGACCAGGCCGCTCAGCACCGCCAGGTCCCGGCCCTTGCGCGAGGTCAGGAGCCGCACGTTGGCCGCCGCGACCGCTCGTGACAGCGCCACGCACACCAGCGTCACCAGGGGCACGGCCAGCACCGCGACCACGATCCCGGCCGCGCCCCGGGCCGGCGCGAGGGCCGCGCCCAGCGCCATGCAGACGGTGAAGAGCGGGCCGATCCCCACCAGTGAGGCGACCAGCAGCGCCCGCACCAGTGGCCGGGGCCGCAGCGGCAGCATCACCAGTCGCGAGGGGTCGAGCGTCTCGTCGCCGCTCGGCACGAACAGCGGCATCACGGTCCACGCGAGCGCGAGCACCGCCGTCATCGGCACGGCGACCGAGGCCGCGTCCTCGTTCCCGCGCAGCAGCACGAAGGCGAGCACCATCCCCGCCGCGAAGACGGCCGCCACCACGATCGAGGTGACGTAGGCGACGGTCCGGCCCGCTGACTGGCGCAGCCCGTTGCGCAGCAACGCCAGCTTGAGCCGTACGAACACCGAGGTCAGGGACGGAGCCTCGGCCGCCGGAGCGGGGGAGGCGGAAGTGGCGGTCTTCATCGGGCGGAACCGCCCAGCCAGTCCAGGGACTCCCCGGTTTGCCGCCCCTGCGCGCCGACCAGTTCGAGGAACGCGGCCTGCAGCGACGGCGCGTCGCCCCGCACGTCCGCGAGCGTGCCCTGCGCCCGGATCCGGCCGGCGGCCATCACCGCGACCCAGTCGCACAACGACTCCACCAGCTCCATCACGTGGCTGGAGAAGACGACGGTCGCGCCCGAGCCGGTGTACCGCTCGAGGACGCCCCGGATGGTCTGCGCGGACACCGGGTCCACGCCCTCGAACGGCTCGTCGAGGAAGAGGACTTCGGGGTTGTGCAGCAGCGCCGCCGCCAGCCCGATCTTCTTGCGCATGCCGGTCGAGTAGTCCACGACCAGCTTGTTCTGCGAGCCGGCCAGGTCCAGTACGTCGAGCAGCTGGGCGGCCCGCTTGTCGACCTCGGCACCGGGCAGCCCCCGCAGCCGCCCGGTGTACGCGAGGAGTTCGCGGCCCGAGAGGCGCTCGAAGAGTCTCAGGCCCTCGGGCAGGATGCCGATCCGGGCCTTGACCTCGGCCACCGACTCGGGGTCGCGCCACACGTCGTGGCCGGCCACGAGGATGCGTCCGTGATCCGGGCGCAGCAGCCCGGTGATCATGGACAGGGTGGTCGTCTTGCCGGCGCCGTTGGGCCCCACGAGCCCGATGAACTTCCCCGCGGGCAGGACGAGGTCGATCCCGTTCACCGCGATCTGCGGGCCGAAGCGCTTCCACAGCCCCTCGACCCGGACCGCGGGCACCGCGCCGTCCTCCGGCGCGTGGCCCGCCTGTTCGAACACTCCGTCAAATGCCTGGTCAGGCATGATCCGTCAACCCTTCGGTCGTCCCCGTACGCGACGGGGCCAACCTTACGGCGGCGGCTTCAGGGGGAAAGGGTCACGACTGACGCGCCCGTTCGGCGGCCGCCTCCCGGCCGCAGGCGTAGGCGAGCGGGCTGATCAGCTCCTCCGCGTCCGGCAGCCAGCGGTTCGCCGGGGTGGGCCGCCGTGCCCACTGCACCGCGCCGATCCCGCCGACCCGGGTGGGCGGCGCCGCCACGTAGTGGCCCTCTCCGCGCGTGATCAGGTCGATCGAGGCCGGGGCCCAGCCGAGCTTGCGGACCAGGTCGGGCACCTTGGTGGCGGCGCCCGGCAGCACGAAGAAGAGCATCCGGCGGTCGGGGGTGCAGGTCACCGGGCCGAGGGTCAGCTCCATGCGCTCCATGCGCGCCAGCGCCAGGAAGCCCGCCGACTCCGGTACGTCGATCGCGTCGAAGGTGCGGCCGGTGGGCAGCAGGATCGACGCCTTGGGGTGCTTCGACCACATGCGCCGCGCCCCGACCGCGCTGCCGGTGGCCTGGGTCGACCAGTCGGGCCTGGCCGGGTGGGCGCCGGGTGCCACGCAGGCGTCGGCACCGCAGGAGCAACGCTCCCCGCCCTCGATCGCCTCCAGCCAGGTGCCGGGGAACACGTCCCAGTGCCGCTCTTCCGCGTACCGCACGGCGCTGTCCAGCAGCAGCTCCCCTCGCTGCTGGGGGATCTGCGCGGCCTCCGTGACTCCGATCGTCTCTTCCACGGTGAACTCAACTCCCGCCGCCACCTGGGGTTACGGGCGGGACGAAGAGCGGTGTGGAGCATCGATCCTGCATGTGGGGCGCATCGGTGCACGGGCGGGGGCGCGCGTGCTGCGGGGAGCGGCGGATGGGTAGCCGGTGATGGGGGGTGTCGACCACAGGGCAGTGGCCGATGCGTCCGGTTTCGCGTGTTCACATCTGCATTGACCGGATATCCGCCGGGCAGTGATCAGTCCTATCGCTCGCACACCGGCCTCAGGGGGTAGTCATGGCAGCCAGGCCACTCGTTGCCCGTCAGCCGAACGAACGGCTGCAGGTGCTCATTCAGGAGGCCGCGTGTTCCAACGCCGGCCTCGCGCGCAGGGTGAACATGGTCGGAGCGGAGCGCGGCCTCGACCTGCGCTACGACAAGACGTCGGTGGCGCGATGGCTACGGGGTCAGCAGCCGCGCGGCCGGGCGCCGGGGATCATCGCGGAGGCGCTGGGCCGCAAGCTGGGCCGCACGGTCACGATCGACGAGATCGGCATGGCGAACGGCCGGAACCTGGCCTCCGGCGTCGGGCTGCAGTTCGCGCCGACGGTGCTCGGCGCGATCGAGCAGGTCTGCGAGCTGTGGCGCAGCGACGTGGGCCGCCGGGACTTCCTCTCGGGGTCGACCGTGGCCGCCTCCGCGCTGGTGGAGCCGAGCCGGGACTGGCTGATCACCGGTGCGGACGCGCAGGTGGCGCGGTCGGCCGGGGCGCGCGTGGGGATCGCGGACGTGGAGGCGGTCCGGGCGATGACGGCCGCGCTGGTCGACCTCGACCGCCGGTTCGGCTCCGGTCACGTCCGCCCGGTGGTCGTGCACTACCTGAACAGCGTGGTGTCGGGGATGCTGTCGGGTTCGTACCGGGAGTCGGTGGGCCGGCAGCTCTTCGGGGCCGTCGCACGGCTGACGGAGCTGGCCGGCTACATGGCGGTGGACACCGGGCAGCCGGGGCTCGCCCAGCGCTACTACATCCAGGCGCTGCGGATGGCGCAGGCGGCCGGGGACCGCGGCTACGGCGGGTACGTGCTGGCGGCCTCGATGAGTCATCTGGCGGCGCAGCTCGGCAACCCCCGGGAGATCGCGCAGCTGGCGCGGGCGGCGCAGGAGGGCGCGCGGGGTCGGGTGACGCCGCGGGCGGAGGCGATGTTCTGCGCGGCGGAGGCCCGTGGCCACGCGCTGCTGGGGGACGCGCGGGCCTTCGAGGTGGTGGCGGGTCGCGCGGTGCGGGCGCTGGAGCGGGCGGACCCGGACTCGGGGGACGACCCGGCGTGGATCGCGCACTTCGACCACGCCTACCTGGCCGACGAACTGGCCCACTGCCACCGGGACCTGGGACAGGCGGAGGCGGCGGCGCGCGCCGCGGAGGACTCCCTGACCGGTCACCCCGAGACGCGGGCCCGGCGCCGTGCGATCGGCCTGGTCCTGCTGGCCTCGGCCCACGTCCAGCGGCGCGAGGTGGAACAGGCCTGCCACGCGGGCACGCAGGCGCTCGAACTCCTGGGCACCCTGCGGTCGTCCCGGGGTGCGGAGTACCTGGACGACCTGAAGGAGCGCCTCGAACCCTTCTCCCGGGAGCCGGCGGTCCGCGAGTTCGGCACCCGGCTCGCGCTCCACGCGGCGTGAGGCGCGGCCCCGCACAGCGCCGAGGTGGGCGCGGCAGCGGGGAACGGCGGAGAGGAAGGTGGACGGGGAGGGCGGTGAAGAAGGGGAGGACCGGGGGAGTGGTGTGCCGCGCGGTCGGATCGGGGGTCCGGCCCACCGCCGGGGACGGGACGTGAGCGTCGTCACGCCCGCTCACCAGGGGTGTGCGTCACGGGAGTTGTCCCAGGTGTGTAATCGGAATCACACGCGTGTGCACGCCGCCGGACGCACCCGGTAGCGTGGGCCGACGATTCCGTAGGTCCATCAGTAGGAGTCCCGGTGACGCAAAGCGGACAGGGTCCGGAGCCGCAGTACCCGGCGGGGCGGCCCACGCACGAAGGTGTCGTGCTGCCCGCCGACGGTGGTGCGGCGGGCGGCCATGCCGCCGGGCCGGCCGGCGGGCAGCCGTGGGGCGGCGGCTGGGGCCCCGGTGGGCAGCAGGGGCAGCCGCTGCCGCCGGAGGCCGTGCCGGGCGGCGCCGCGGACATGCAGGCGACCCAGTACATGCCGCCGGTCCCGCAGGGCGGGCCGCCGGGGCCGATGCCGGGCGCCATACCCGGGGCGCAGCCGCCGCAGGGGGGCTACGGCTACCCCTCGGCCGCCCCGGCCTCCGACGTGCAGCCGCAGGCGCCGCAGCCGGGCTACGGCTATCCGCCGGCCGCCCCGGCCTCCGACATGCAGGCCACCCAGTACATCCCGCCGGTCGCCGGGCAGGGCGGCGGCCCGGACACCCGGTTCCTCGGGACGGGCCCGCTGCAGCAGCCGGCTCCGCCGGCCGGCGCGTCCGACGCGACCCAGTACATCGCTCCCGTACCGGCGCAGATGCACGGCGAGCGGCAGCCCCCCGCGGAGTTCGACAACCTCTTCCGCAGCGACACGACGTCGCAGATGCCGCAGCCGTCCGCGCAGCCGCAGCACCAGGCCCCGCGGCAGCAGTACCAGCAGCAGTACCAGCAGGCCCCGTACGCGCAGCAGCCGCCGCAGCAGCAGTTCCGTCAGCAGCAGCCGTCGCCGTACCAGGACGCCTACCAGGACGGGTACGACGACGAGCCCGAGCCGCGCCGCAGGTCGCCCGTCGCGCTGATCGCCGCCGTCGTCATCGGCTGCGCGGTCGTCGGCCTCGGTGCCGGCGCGCTCCTCAGCGGTGGCGACGACGACAAGGACAAGAAGTCCGGCCAGCCCGTGGCCGCCACCACCGGCACGCCGTCCACCGCCCCCACGGAGAAGGCGGCCGACCCGGCCGAGCCGCAGGCGAAGGCGCTCGACAAGCTCCTCGCCGACAGCAACAACAGCCGTGACGCGGTGATCCGTTCGGTCGAGTCCATCAAGCAGTGCAAGAACCTCGACCAGGCCGGTTCCGACCTGCGGGGCGCCGCCGAGCAGCGCCGCGGTCTGGTGACCCGCCTGGAGGCGCTGTCGGTCGACCGGCTGCCGAACAACTCGGAGCTGACGGCGTCCCTGACGAAGGCGTGGCAGGCGTCCGCCTCCGCGGACGACCACTACGCGGCCTGGGCCGACCAGATGAAGAACAAGAAGCTGTGCAAGGGCGGCAAGGCGCGCAGCACGGGCGAGACGGCCGCCGCGGGCAAGGCGAGCAGCGAAGCCACCGTCGCCAAGCGCGAGGCGGCCGGGCTGTGGAACCCGACCGCCACGAAGTACGGGCTGTCGAAGCGGACGCCCACCCAGCTCTGACCGCCGCCGATCCGCCGGGCGCCGCCCCGCCCGGCGGTCGGATGGTCCGGCGCGGCCCTACGGGGCGGTGAGGACGGTCTGGCCGACGTCGACGAAGCCGGGCTTCTGGGCCACCAGCCGTCCCTGGCGCACCACTTGGAACGTCACCTGGTGGTTGACGATCCGGGGGAAGCCGGTGGCGCCGAGCAGGTCCTCGTGCCGCCAGCGCAGCGGCGGCGTGAGGCCGCCGGTGTCGATCTCGACCCCGCGGTCGAGGGCCATCGAGAGGGCGTTCGCGTCGACGGTGTCGGTGTCGAGCGACTCGACGACCTGCTTCAGGACGGTGTAGGCGATCCAGGTCGTCTGCACGCCGGCGTCGGCCGGGTCGACGCGGTTGTCGACGAAGGCCTGCTCCTTGATCACCCTGCGCATCGGGGCCCAGCTCGGGTCGTTCTCCTCCGGGTACCACCCGGTCACGTAGGCGCCCTCGAAGGGGCTGTGGGGGCCGCCGGTGCGGTCGATGACCGGCTGGGCGACGCTGCCGAGCACCGAGGAGATGCGGACGCCCTCGTCGCCGTCGCCGGCCTGCGCGTTCCCGGGCAGCCGGCGGAACGAGTCGAAGAACGTCTGGGTGCGCTCGCCGAGCACGGCGGTGACGCAGCCCTTGTCGCGGCCGGCCTTGGAGCGGGCCCGGCCGGCCTGCCGGGTGTACTCGGTGGAGTCCTCCGCGGCCGGGATGTCGATGGCGCTGCCGTGCCGGGACTTGCGCAGGCCGGAGTTGAGGAGGTCGGGCAGCTTGTCGCCGGCCGCGTTGTCCGGCCGGACGAGGGAGACCTTGCGGCAGGACTCGGCGAGCTGGATCCCGTTGCCGGCGAGCAGGGACGCCTGGCCGCCGTTGACGGGGTAGGAGAGGGGGCTGGTGAACTCGTCCTCGGTGACGCCGTAGCCGCCGATGTACGGGATCCCGGCGGCCTCCAGGGGGGCGAGGAAGGCCTGTCCGTGCCGGCTGTAGGAGCCGACGACGGCCACGGCCCCCTCCTTCACGGCCCGGCGCGCGCAGCCCGCCGCGCCGGCGGAGGTGTTCTCCTCGTTGCAGGTGAGGACGCGGAGCTCGTGGCCGTCGATCCCGCCGGACTCGTTGATCCAGCGGGCGTAGGCCTTGGCCATGGCGGGCATGCCCGGCATGTTGGTGGCCCGGGTGCCGTCGGGTGCCCAGGTCATCACCGTGACGGGCTCCCTGGAGCCCCCCGTGGCACCAGGGAGCACGCCACATCCGGTGAGCAGCGACGCTCCGGCCGCCGCGGTCGTGACGTGCGCGAGGAATGAGGTCAGTCGCCTACCGGTCATGGGCATGCACAATTCCGCCTCATGGGTAACGCGGGAGTGAGCATGGTTCAACGTTGGGTGACGTGAAGGTGAATTGCGGGGGCCGGTCGGGACCGGTCGGCAGGGAACGTACGATCGAAACGTGTCCAGTCCAGTCTCCGGTTCGATGAACTCTTCCCGTCGCGGCCGTCGCTCCTCCACCATGGGCGGCATGCCGCTCAACGACTTGCCTTGGTGGCGCTGGCGCAGCAACGTGCGCTCGGCGCTGCACATGCTTTCCGACCCCGGGTTCCACGAGACCACCTGGCTGGCCGGCCACGAGGGGTACGGCGACGTCACCGACGCCGTCTACCGCCTGGTCGAGGACACCTGGCTCGACAACTGGTCCGCCGAGAAGTACGTGGGTACGGTCTTCCGCGACTCGGGGGAGGCCGCGCTCGTCGACGTGGCCGTGCTCCGGGTGCTGAGGATCATGCACCAGGTCGGCCCGGACGCCCCCGTCTCGGCCTACATGGACCATCACGGCTGGCCGGAGGCCGTCCGTGCCGCCCGTGAGGCGCACGTGCGGCTGGCGTCGGCCGACGGCGAGGACCCGGACGCGCCCCCGCGTTCGCTGGACGTGCTCCGGATCATGACCCGGTCCGCCTGACGGACGGAGGCCGGGGCGTTCTCCCCGCGTGTGGCACGCTACGGGGATGACCGACCAGTACGTCCTCACGCTTTCCTGCCCGGACAAACAGGGCATCGTGCACGCCGTGTCGAGCTACCTGTTCATCACGGGCTGCAACATCGAGGACAGCCAGCAGTTCGGGGACCGGGACACCGGCCTCTTCTTCATGCGGGTCCACTTCTCGGCCGAGGCGCCGGTGTCGGTGGACAAGCTGCGGGCCAGCTTCGCCGCGGTGGGCGACGCCTTCGACATGGAGTGGCAGCTCGACCGGGCCGACGAGCGCATGCGTGTCGTGCTGATGGTGTCGAAGTTCGGGCACTGCCTGAACGACCTGCTCTTCCGCTCCCGCATCGGGGCGCTGCCGGTCGAGATCGTCGCCGTCGTGTCCAACCACACCGACTTCGCGGAGCTGGTGGGCTCGTACGGCATCCCGTTCCGGCACATTCCGGTCACCAAGGACACCAAGGCGGAGGCGGAGGCGGAGCTCCTGGAGCTCGTCCGCGCCGAGGAGGTGGAGCTCGTCGTCCTCGCCCGCTACATGCAGGTGCTCTCCGACGACCTGTGCAAGCGGCTGTCGGGCCGGATCATCAACATCCACCACTCCTTCCTGCCGAGCTTCAAGGGCGCGAAGCCCTACCACCAGGCGCACACGCGCGGGGTGAAGCTGATCGGCGCGACCGCCCACTACGTGACGGCCGACCTCGACGAGGGCCCGATCATCGAGCAGGAGGTCGAGCGGGTGGGCCACGAGGTCACCCCGGACCAGCTGGTGGCGATCGGCCGCGACGTCGAGTGCCAGGCCCTGGCACGGGCCGTGAAGTGGCACGCGGAGCGCCGCATCCTGCTCAACGGCCGCCGCACGGTCGTCTTCGCCTGACGGGTCGCGCCGGAGCGGGCAGGGGCGTGCACGCCCCTGCCCCCGCTACAGCCTGCTCAGCGACGCCGCCGCGAACAGGACGTCCCGGATCGCCTCGCGGTCGCCGTCCTGGCCCGCCGCGGCCTCCTCGGGCGGCACGTGTCCCGCCACCAGCTGGCAGAACTCGACACCGTCCATCGCCACCTGGGCCACCGCGTGGTCCGGTGAACCCATGGCCGCCGGCGAGTCGAGGGCGATGTACCAGTGGCCGCCGCCGGCCCCCTCGACCTCCAGATGGAGCGAGCGGCCCGGGGCACCCGCCTCGACCAGGTGGCGGGGCGGAGCGGCCAGACCCGCGCGGCGGCGACCGGCCAGGGCGGCCGGCAGCAGCCGGGCCGCCAGGTCGATCATCCCGTGCAGGTGCGCCCCGCTCGGCGGCTCGTACGGGTACGCCACGGCGTTGGCGATGTCGTCCGCGTGCACCCAGCACTCGAAGGCCCGCTCCAGCAGCGAGTCGCGCATCGGCAGCGCGAAGTCCCCGTAGGTCACGGTGAGGTCCGCGACGCCGCGCCCGGCGAAGGAGACCGTGCGGATCAGGGTGTGACTCTGGTCGCGCCACGGTTCGCGCACGCCGCGCGTCACCGGATGGTCCGAGCTCTGCCAGTACGCCTCCGTCCGCGCGGTCGGCGAGACCGGGGACGCGGTCCGGCCGCCGCCGAGCGGGTCGTCCAGGCCCAGGGCCGTCGACACCAGGCCGTCGACCGTGAGCAGGTGCCCGATCACACCGGCCACCGTGGTCCGGCGGCTGGCCGGGCGCTCCTCCTCGAACCACTTCAGCCGGACCGGGGCGTGCCACTCCGACTCGCCGATGTCCTGGAGCAGCGCGTCCAGCCGGGCCGTCTCCGCGTCGTACGGGGCGGCCCAGGCCGGCACCGGGATCCGGGCCGGTCGGCGGCCGAGGCAGTTCTCCAGGACCCGGGAGCGCAGCAGCGGGTCGAGGTCCAGGTCCCGTTCCGCGTGCAGCAGGCCGACCGCGTCCCGCAGGCGCAGGGCCTCGTCGGCGCACGGGGCGCATTCGGTGAGGTGGTTCTCGACCGCTTCGGTCTCCTCCGCCGAGCACGCCGACAGCGCCCAGGCCCCGAGCAGGGACTTGAGCACGGTGTGCGAAGGCGGCGGCGGGGGAGGAGGTGGCGTCGGCGGGAGGTCCGGGGCCGGGCCGGGTGCGTCCGCGGGCGGGACGGCGCGCGACAGGTCGGCGTGGTCGTCCGCCGCCCAGCGCGGTCCCGGTATCCGAGGCGCGCGTGCGACCTCGTCGGGGGTGTCGTCGGAGCCGTTGGACCCGGTCACCGGGCACGCCCGTAACCGGGTGGCGAAGACCCCTCCAGCGGGCGGGTGTTCGCGGACGACAGCAGCTGGAGGCCGAGCCGCAGCCGGCGCCGCGCCTCGTCCTCCGTCACGCCGAGGTCGGCCGCGGTCTGCCGGTAGTCGCGCCGCTGGAAATAGGCCAGTTCCAGCGCGGCCCGCAGCGGCGCCGGCATCGACGTCACGATGTAGTCGGCGCGGGCCGCCACCGAGGCCCGGCGCACCTTCTGCTCCAGCTCCTCCGCGGACCCCTCGCCGCTCTCCGCGTAGGCCACCGCCTCGGTCTGGCGCAGCCGGTGCACGGCCTGCCGCTGGGTCAGCCGCGCGACCCAGGAGCGCATGTTGCCCTCCTTGGGGTCGTAGGCGTCGGGGTTCTCCCAGATGTAGCCGAAGACCTCGCGGGTGACCTGGTCGGCCGCGTCGTCGTCGTCGAGCACCCGGTGGGCGAGGCTGTGCACCAGCGAGGCGAAGCGGTCGTACAGCTCCCCGAGCGCGGCTGCCTCGCCCCGCGCCAGCCGCTGTTGCATCCTGCGGTCCCAGCGCGGTGGTGTGTCCTTCGCCATACGAAGCCCTCCGGAGCTCTGCGGCGGCCCTCCCGACCCGAGTTCATACTCCAAAGTAATGCGCCGCGGCACTGGCGCACTCCTCTTTGCCGCAAGTGCGCTCTTGACGGAATTCCTGATGGTAAGGAAAGCGTCAATCACGATACGGGGGGTTTCGCGCGGTTCTCCCGGGGCAGCGGGAGAGGCACGGGAAGGACTCCCTCCGTTTGAAGGGCGCGATCGGTGACGCTCCACGTCGAGGAAGACGAAGACGAACAGGGCCCGTGGACGGTGCTGCGCATCCGCGGGGAGCTGGACCTGGTGACCTCTCCTCTGGTCCGCAGACGGGTCCACGACGCCGTCGCCGACGGGCGCCACGATGTGGTCCTGGACCTCTCGGGCGTGGTGTTCTGCGACTCCAGCGGGGTCGGCGTGCTGATCGCCGCCCGCCGGCTGATGTACTCCTGCCGCGGCCGGCTGCACGTCGTGCTGCCCGCGCCGGACGCCATGGAGGGCGCGCACGTCAACCGGGTCCTGGCGGCGCTCGGGGTGCGGCGCCTCTTCGAGGTGTACGGGGACGTGGACGCCGCCGTGAGCGAGGACGCCAGGCCCCTCTCGGCATAGCGGGCCCGATCGTCGTAGTCTCCGGGGATGGAGCACACGCAGCACACGGACCGCGAGCGGCTCTTGCAGCGCCGACTCGCCTCCCGCTTCGCCGCCTTCGACCAGGACGGCGACGGGACCATCTCCCGCGAGGACTTCTCCACCGCGGCGAAACGGCTTCTCACCGAGTTCGGCGTCACGTTCCGCTCCGATCGCGGGCAGGCCCTGTGCGACGGCGCCGAGGCGTTCTGGCAGGGCATGGCCGGGATCGCGGACGTCGACGGCGACCAGAAGGTGAGCCACGAGGAGTTCCTCGGCGGCGCGGTCAAGCGGCTGCACGACCACCCCGAGCGGTTCGCGGAGATCGCCCGGCCGTTCCTGCACGCCGCGCTCGCCATCGCCGCGACACCCGCGGAGGTGGAGCGCGCCCTGCTGGCGCTCGGTGTCTCCCCGGTGGCGGCCGCGCTGAGCGCCCGTACGCTGCCGACCGCGGACTCGGGCGCCGTCGACGAGGAGGCCGCCGTGGGTGCCTTCGCCCGGTACTTCATGACGGAGGACCGCGACGCCTGAGGGGCGTCCCGCCGGGGGCTCTGGCATGTGAGACGCCCCTGGAAGGGTGCGGGCCGGCCGTGCTTGCATGGCGCCATGGTGTCCACCGACCGCTTGGCGGCCTTCGCGGCCATGTCGCTCCTGCTGATCGTGATCCCCGGCCCCAGTGTGCTGTTCGTGATCGGACGCGCGCTGGCCCACGGCCGCCGCGCCGCGCTGACCACCGTCGCGGGCAACACGCTCGGCGGCTACGCGCTCGCCGCGGCGGTGGCGCTGGGCGTCGGGACCGTGGTGGAGCGTTCGGTCCTCGTCTTCACCGTCCTGAAGCTCGCGGGCGCCGCCTACCTGGTGTACCTGGGCTTCCGGGCCTGGCGCGAACGGGGTGCGCTGCGGGCCGCGTTCGACGGCGGCGGGCCGGAGCGGGGCGGACGGCGCACGTTCTGGGAGGGATTCGTCGTCGGGGTGAGCAACCCCAAGACGATGGTCTTCTTCGCCGCGGTGCTGCCCCAGTTCGTGGACCGGGAGGCGGGGCACGTGGCGGCGCAGATGCTGCTGCTCGGCGTGGTGTTCAACGTCATCGCGCTGGCCTCCGACGCGGTGTGGGGCGTGGCCGCGGCCACCGCGCGCGACTGGTTCGGGCGCTCGCCCCGGCGCCTCTCGCTGGTCGGCGGGATCGGCGGGATCACGATGATCGGCCTCGGTGTCACCGTGGCCGCGACCGGACGCAGGGACTGAGCGGCCGCAGCCCCGTCAGGGACGGGTGCGTACGGGGAAGCCGGTCGGGTGGCCCTGCTCCTTGAGCCAGGGCAGGACCTGCTCCAGCGCGGCGACGGTCTGGCTGCGGTCGCCGCCGCCGTCGTGGAAGAGGATCGTCGGCCCGTTGGGCAGCTCGTTGCGCACGGTGTCGACGATCGCCTGCGTGCCGGGCCGGTGGAAGTCCTTCGTGTCGACGTTCCAGCCGAGCGGCCGCATGCCGGCCGCCGCGGCGATCCGACGGCTGTCGGGGGTGAAGGCGCCGCCCGGGGCGCGGTAGTACTCGACCTTCGCACCGCCCGCCGCGTCCTCGATCATCTTCTTCGCCGCGAGGATCTGCTGCTTCTGGTACTCGGGCGACTTCCGGTCCATCGTGGTGTCGTGGTCGGTGGTGTGGTCGCAGAGCCGGTGTCCGTCCGCGACGACCCGCTTCACCAGGTCCGGGTGCTGCCGGGCCTGCGGGCCGATCATGCAGAAGACGGCCTTGACGTCGTTCTTCTTCAGGATCCGCAGCACGTCGGGGGTCCACCGCGGGTCCGGGCCGTCGTCGATGGTGATGTTGACGGCCTGTCCGCCCGACTCGGAGGCGTGCGCGATGCTCTCCGGGACCCTGGCGGGCGGGCGCGCCGGGTTCCGGGTCGAGGGGCCCTTGCCCTGAGCGGCCGGCCCGCGCGCCGTGTCGGCCGCCTCCGAGCGGGTCAGGACCGACGCGCCCCACACCGCTCCGGTGAGTGCGACCGCCGACGCGACGACGGCTATGTGCGCGGTGTACTTCCTCAGTGCCATGAACGTCCACTCCCCCGCTGGCCCGTGACCGGCTTCCGAGAGGAGGACGTCGGAAAGCCCGGGAAGGTTTCACCCAAAAGGGACGTACTGCGGAGCGGGTCGCTCGGCGCTCAGGCCGTGTCCACCGCGGTGAACCGTTCGCGCAGTTTGTACTTGAGTACCTTCCGCAGGGTGTCGTTGCGCGGGAGTTCCTCGACCACCTCCAGCTGCTCCGGCAGCTTGTGCACGGAGAGCCCCTCGCCGCGCAGGAAGGCGGTGACCGCCGCCAGGGTCAGGGGAGCCGCGCCCGGCGGCCGTTCGGCGGGTTCGACGACCGCGCAGACCCGCTCGCCGCGTTCCGGGTCCGGCAGGCCGATGACGGCCGCGTCGCCGACCGCCGGGTGCCGGTGGAGGAGGTCCTCGATCTCCTTGGCCGAGATGTTCTCCCCTTTGCGGATGATGATGTCCTTGATCCGGCCGGTGAGGACCAGGTGCCCGGACGGGGTGAGGTGGCCCACGTCACCGGTGATCAGGAAGCCGTCCTCGTCGAAGGCGGTGGCCGTCTGCGCGGGGTCGAGGTATCCCCGGCACACCGCCTCGCCGCGCAGGCGCACCTCGCCGTTGCCGGAGGCGTCCCGCGCGATGCGTATCTCCATGCCGGCCGGCGGTCTGCCCTCCGTGGTGGCGAGGTTCTCGGCGGTGTCGTCCGGCGAGCCCATGGTGATCATCGGGACCTCGGTCATGCCGTAGCCGTGGGTGAGCTGGCACCCCATCTCCCGCACCACCGCGTGGTAGACCTCCGGCGGCTTGGGGGCCCCGCCGCCGGCGAGCAGCCGCAGGCTCGGGATGAGTTTCTCGCCCGGGGGGAGCTTGCGCTGCTCGGCCAGGAACATCGCGTAGAAGGCGGTGGAGCCGCCCGCCACCGTCACCCCGTGCTTGCGGTACTCCTCCAGGGCGCCGGGCAGCGCGAACTGCTCGAACATCACCGCGGGGAAGCCGTAGAGCAGCAGCATCACGGTGTAGTCGGGTCCGGCGATGTGGGCGTACGGGAAGGCCATCGAGCCGACGTCGTCCGAGGTCAGGTGCAGGGCGTGGGCGAGGCAGGAGCCGCCGGCGATCAGCGAGCGGTCGGTGTGCAGCACGCCCTTGGGGTCGGAGGTGGTCCCGGAGGTCCAGTAGATCCAGCGCACGTCCTGGCCGGTGTCGGGTGCCGGCGGGGGTGGCAGGACCGCCGGGTCGCCGTCGGGAAGGGAGTCGTAGGCCTCGAAGACGCCCCGGGCGCCGAGCCGGCGGGCCAGCTCCGTGTGGTCGAAGCCGCGCCACACCCCGGGGACGGCGAAGAACGCGGCCCCCGACGCGCGCAGCGCGAAGCCGACCTCGCGGTCCCGGTAGAAGGGGATGACCGGTGACTGGACGGCTCCGACGCGGGTCAGCGCGAAGGACAGGATCGCCGTCTCGATCCGGGTCGGCAGCTGCCAGGCGACGACCGTGCCCGGGCGCACCCCCATCTCCCAGAGGCCGGCGGCGCAGCGTTCGGCGCGGTCGCGCAGTTCGCCGAAGGTCAGCGTCCGGTCACCCTGGAGCAGGACGGGGTGGTCGGGGGTGAGGGCGGCGCGGCGGGCGACGAGCTCCCAGAGCGTGCGGGAGGCGCCCAGGGCGTGTGCGGTGTCGGTCATTCTCGACTCCGAGCGGCTCGATCGAACTGACGGACTGTCAGATCGTGCGGAGAGCGTAGAGCCATGCTCCTTGTCGGTCCAGGGGTGCGGGGCTAGCCTGCTATCTGACGACCCGTCAGAAGAGGAGTGCGCCCATGGACCAGGAACTGCCTCGGATCATCAGCGTCGACGACCATGTGATCGAGCCCGCGCACCTCTTCGACACCTGGCTGCCGGCGCGGTACCGCGACCGCGGACCGCGGCCCGTGACGGCGGGCATCGGGGAGCTCGAGTACGTCGGCGGGAAGTACCGGATCACCATGGACCCCGACGGCCCGCCCACCGACTGGTGGATCTACGAGGACCTGAAGTTCCCGTACAAGCGCAACATCGCCGCCGTCGGCTTCGACCGCGACGACATGACCCTGGAGGGGATCACCCGCGCGGAGATGCGCCGCGGCTGCTGGGACCCCGCCGAACGGCTGAAGGACATGGACCTCAACCACGTCGAGGCGTCCCTGTGCTTCCCCACCTTCCCGCGCTTCTGCGGCCAGACGTTCGCCGAGGCCCACGACAAGGAGGTCGCCCTCGCCTGCGTCCGCGCCTACAACGACTGGATGGTCGAGGAATGGTGCGGCGGCAGCGGCGGGCGGCTCATCCCCCTCTGCATCATCCCCCTCTGGGACATCGACCTCGCCGTCGCCGAGATCCGGCGCAACGCCGCGCGCGGGGTGCGGGCCGTGACGTTCTCCGAGATCCCCACCCACCTGGGGCTGCCGTCGATCCACTCCGGCTACTGGGACCCCTTCTTCGCCGTGTGCCAGGAGACGGGCACCGTCGTCAACATGCACATCGGCTCCTCCTCCCAGATGCCCGCCGCGTCCCCCGACGCCCCGCCCGCCGTGCAGGCCTCGCTCAGCTTCAACAACGCGATGGCCTCGATGATGGACTTCCTCTTCAGCGGGGTCCTGGTCCGGTTCCCCACGCTCAAGCTGGCCTACAGCGAGGGCCAGATGGGCTGGATCCCGTACGCCCTCGAACGGGCCGACGACGTGTGGCAGGAGCACCGCGCCTGGGGCGGGGTCCGCGACCTGATCCCCGAACCGCCCTCGACGTACTACTACCGGCAGATCTTCTGCTGCTTCTTCCGCGACAAGCACGGCATCGCCTCGCTCGACGTGGTGGGGCGGGACAACGCCACCTTCGAGACGGACTACCCGCACGTCGACTCGACGTTCCCGCACACCCGCGAGGTCGCCCTCGACCACGTCAAGGACCTCGACGACGAGACCGTCTACAAACTGATGCGCGGCAACGCCATCCGCATGCTCGGCCTGGACATCGTCTGATGGACCTCGCGTACACCGCCGAGGAGGAGGAGTTCCGGGCGCGGCTGCGCGCCTGGCTCGCGACGGTCCTGCCCACCCTGCCGCCGCGGCCCGACCCGCTGGACTGGCCGGGCCGCCGCGCCTACGACTGCGGCTGGCAGCGCCGGCTGTACGAGGCGGGGTACGCGGACGTCCACTGGGACGCCTCCCCGACCCATCGGCTGATCTTCCTGGAGGAGACGGAGCGGGCCGGCGCCCCCTACGTCGGCGCCAACTTCGTCGGGCTGCTGCACGCCGGACCGACGATCGCCGCCGAGGGGACCGCCGAGCAGCGGGAGCGCTGGCTGCCGCCCGTCCTGCGCGGCGACGAGGTCTGGTGCCAGGGCTTCAGCGAGCCGGACGCCGGCTCCGACCTCGCCTCCCTGCGCACCCGGGCGGTCCGGGACGGCGACGACTACGTGGTCACCGGCTCCAAGATCTGGACCTCGCACGCCGAGGTCGCCGACTGGTGCGAGCTGCTCGTCCGCACCGACCCGGACGCCCCCCGGCACCGCGGCATCAGCTGGCTCGCGATGCCGATGGACGCCCCCGGGATCACCGTCCGGCCGCTGCGCACGCTCGCCGGGTCCGCCGAGTTCGCCGAGATGTTCCTCGACGAGGTCCGGGTACCGGCCGCGCACCGGGTCGGCGCGGAGAACGACGGCTGGCGGGTGACCATGGTGACGCTGTCCTTCGAACGCGGCACGGCCTTCGTCGGCGAGGTCGTCGCCTGCCGCCGCACCCTCGGCGAACTCGCCGCCGAGGCACGGCGCAACGGCACCTGGGACGACGACGTGGTGCGCCGCAGGCTCGGCGCGCTGAGCGCCGAGTTCCGCGCCCTGTGGCGCCTCACCCAGTGGAACGTCAGCGAGGCGCAGGCCAGTGGCGGCGTTCCCGGCACCGGCGGCTCCGTCTTCAAGCTCCGCTACTCCCACGCCCGTCAGGAGCTGTACGACGCGGCCGCCGCCGTCCTCGGCCCGGACGCGCTCGACCTCGGCCGGGAGTGGAACCAGGACCGGCTGTCCTCGCTCTCGTACACGATCGCCGCCGGCACCTCGCAGATCCAGCGGAACATCGTCGCCGAGCGGATCCTCGGCCTTCCGAAGGGAGGGTGATCCGAGTGGACTTCCGGCTCACCGAGGACCAGAGGGCGCTGAAGGCGGGCGTGCGGGAGCTGCTCGCCGGACGCTTCGGCGCGCAGGAGCTCCGGGCGGCCGTCGCCACGGGGACGCTCGACCGGGCGCTCTGGCGGGAACTGGGCGAGGCGGGCCTCTTCGCGCTCCGGCTGCCCGAGGAGGCCGGCGGTGTGGGCCTCGGCCTCCCCGAGGCGGTGCTCGCCTTCGAGGAGGCGGGACGCGCCCTGCTGCCCGGCCCGCTGATCGCGACGCACCTGGCGGCCGGGGAGGTGCCCGGGGCGGCCGAGGGCAAGACCGTGGTCACCGGGCCCGACGGAGGGCTCGTGGAGTGGCTGGACGAGGCGGACGTCGTCCGCGGGGACGTCTCCGGTGCCGTCCCGGTGCGTTCGGTCGACCCGCTGACGCCCCTGCACCGGCTGCCGGGCCCCGCCCGCCGGGAACGCGCGGACGCCACGGCCCCGGTGCCGGACGCGCTCGTCGCGACCGGCGCACTGCTGACCGCGGCCGAACAACTCGGCAGCGCCGGGCGCACGACCGAGGCGGCCGTGCGCCACGCCCGCGAGCGGGAGCAGTTCGGCCGGCCGATCGGCGTCTTCCAGGCCGTCAAGCATCTGTGCGCGCAGATGCTCGTACGAACGGAAGTAGCCCGCGCCGCCGTCTACGCGGCGGCCGTGACCGGTGACCCGGTCGAGATCGCGGGGGCCAAACTGCTCGCCGACGAGGCCGCGACCGGCTGCGCCCGCGACTGCCTCCAGATCCACGGCGGCATGGGCTTCACCTGGGAGGCGGAGGTCCATCTGCATCTGAAACGGGCCTGGGTCCGGGCCGAACGCTGGCTCCCGAAGGCCCTCGCGGAGGAGGTGGAGGCGGCGCGGTTGTAGCCACCGCGCCCGGTGGCGCTCACGCAGCGTCGATATCGGGTTGTGTCCCTCGGCCGGACCGTCACGGCCCGGAGTCGGGGTCCTGCTCCGGTACGCTCCGTGGGATGCGAGTGGTTGTGGGTCCGGTCCGTACCGGTGCCGCCGGTGCGGCGGCTCCGGGCCCCGGAATGCCCGCCGTTCGCGCCCCCTGGAGGCGCCTCGCGCGCCCCTGTTCGACTCCCCGCAGCGTGCGTCGCACAGTATGGACCATGCGTACTCCTTCGCGCTGGAATATGCCTGAAGCGCTTGTTGCGGTGACTGTACGTCAACCATGCTGTCTCGCAAGGAAATCACGTTCCGTGAGGGCGTCGATGGCTGTGAGGCGCGAGGCGATGTGTCCGCCGGTTCGGATGGTGTGAACGGTGCAGGTGCTTCAGGTTCAGTTGGAGGTCGGGGCCGACCCGGCAGAGGTGGGACGAGCCCGGCGATGGGCCCGTTCGAGGCTCGCCGGATCGGGCATAGGGGTGGACGAGCCGCTGGCCGAGACGCTGGTGCTGCTCATCTCCGAGCTGGTGACCAACGCCGTGGTGCACACCGGCTGTCCGGCCGTCCTGAGGATGCTGTTCGGGGCCGGCTGCCCGGACGCGGGCACGGTCCGGGTCGAGGTGGCCGACCGCAGCGACCGGCCCCCGCTCCAGCGGCACGCACAGGGCGAGGACACCAACGGCCGCGGCCTGGAGCTGGTGGACGGCCTGGCCGACCGCTGGGGCTGGCAGCGCGAAGGCGCCGGCAAGAGCATCTGGTGCGAGGTGGACCGGAGCGTTCCGGCACCGGCCCCGGCGGTACGGGAGCCGATCGCCTTCGACCGGGCCTCCTGCTGACGCTCCGCCGGAGGCACTGTTGACGGTTCGTGCCGTTTTGTTCACTCTGGGGTGAGCGATGCGTCGCGAGGGGACGACGAGGGTGCCGCGCCCTCGGCGAGTGCGGGTCGCGACCGGGTGGCGGCCCGCCGTGCCGTGCTCGGGGCGGGCACGAAGCTCGCCGCCACCCGTGAGTCCCTCTGTTCCCGGTCGCGCCCCTGCGTGCCGGCGGCCCCGCCAGGACCTAGAGGATCGCGACCGGCGCCACCGGCGTGCCCGTGCCGCCGACGAAGGGTTCCGGCATCGCGGAGAGCAGGAAGGCGTACCGCCCGCTCTGTGCACAGGCTGTGGACAGACTTTCCAGATTCCAGTTCTGGCCCTGGAGCATGCCCATCTCGACGAGGTCCAGCGCGTGCACGGGCAGCCACAGGTCCTCGATCTCCGGCGGGAAGATCTCGAAGGTGAGCGTGTCGTTCGCGACGGCGGCGACGTCCCGGGCGTGGAACCACTCGGGCGTCCGCACGGACAGCCCGGGGGACGGGAAGGCGTACCCGTGCTTGTCCCCGGCCAGGTACTGCCGCATCTGCCCGGTCCGTACGAGCACGATGTCCCCGGCCCGGACCGTCACCCGGCCGAACTCCGCCGCCTCGTCCAGGTCCTCGGGGGTCACGGCGTGGTCGCCCGGCAGCCGGTCGAGCCCCTTGGCCGCGGCGACGTCCAGCAGCACGCCGCGACCGACGATGTGGCGCGCGGTGTGGATGCCGCTGAACTCGGAGCGCCCGTGCGGGGTGATGGAGGCGGCGGGCCGGCCGTTGTAGATCTTCCCCGAGTGCGAGACGTGCGTGAGCGCGTCCCAGTGCGTCGCCGCCTGGAGGCCGAAGGTCACGGCGTCGTCGCTGGTGGCGACCGTTCCCGGGCCGAAGAGCTCCTGGTTGACCTGGACCATGACGTGCAGCGGGTTGACCCGGCCGGGGATCATCCCGGTCTGCACGCCGTCCTGCTCGAGGTCGAGCGCGAGCGGGACGCGCTGTCCCGAGCGGACGGTCGCGACGGCCTCGCGCACCACCTCGTCGGTGATCAGGTTCAGCGTCCCGATCTCGTCGTCCCGGCCCCAACGGCCCCAGTTGTTGACGCGCTTGGCGATGTCGTGGAACGCGGCGGGGAGAGCCGGGGGAGCTGACATCGGGGCCTCCAGGGGTCTTGTTCTCCGGTATCTGACGGGTCGTAGAATCCTGTTGACGAATCTAACGGACCGTCAGAAACCGCGGGAAGGGGCCGGGCGTGGGGAACTTCTTGGCTGGCAAGGTCATCGCCGTGACGGGCGCGGGGAGGGGGATCGGCCGAGCGGTCGCCCTGGCGTGCGCGGCGGAGGGCGCGAAAGTCGTCGTCAACGACTACGGCGTCTCCGTCGAGGGCGGGGAGCCGACCTCCGAGGTCGCGCTCGCCGTCGTGAAGGAGATCGAGGCGGCGGGCGGATCCGCGGTCGCGGTGGCCGACGACATCTCGACGATGGAGGGCGGCGCGCGGATCGTGGACGTGGCGCTCGCGGAGTACGGGCGCGTGGACGGAGTGGTGTGCGTGGCCGGCATCCTGCGCGAGCGGATGCTGTTCAACATGTCCGAGGAGGAGTGGGATCCGGTCGTCGCGACCCACCTGAAGGGCACCTTCACCGTCTTCCGGGCCGCCTCGGCGGTGATGCGCAAGCAGGGCGGTGGGACCCTGATCGGCTTCACCAGCGGCAACCACCAGGGA
Organism: Streptomyces sp. MS191; assembly: GCF_008042125.1. Classification (GTDB taxonomy): domain Bacteria; phylum Actinomycetota; class Actinomycetes; order Streptomycetales; family Streptomycetaceae; genus Streptomyces. The sequence goes on along the minus strand of NZ_RDBI01000040.1, from coordinate 2,147,197 downwards.
TCGGTGGCGCAGGCCAACTACGCCGCCGCCAAGGGCGGGATCATCTCGCTGGTGCGCAGCGCGGCGCTGGGGCTCCACAAGTACGGCGTGACGGCGAACGCGGTCGCGCCCGTGGCCCGCACCCGGATGTCGGCCAACGTCCCCATGGAGCTGAAGGAGATCGGCGAGCCGGAGGACGTGGCGGCGCTCGTGGTCTACCTCCTCTCCGAGCGGGCCCGGGCGGAGGGGATCACCGGCCAGGTCTACACGATCGCCGGACCCAAGATCGCGGTCTGGGCGCAGCCCCGCGAGCTGCGGGCCGGGTACGCCGAGGGCGGCGCGTGGACGCCGGAACGGATCGCGGACTTCCTGCCCGGCACGGTCGGCACCGACCCCATGCCGCTGCTGGCCCGGCTGGAGGAGATGGCCCGCGCCGCGGCGGCCGGCTCCCGCCCCAACGTCGCGGACGAGGAGCGGTCATGAGAGGCGTCGTCTTCGACGGGAAGCAGGTCCGGGTCGTCGACGACCTGGAGGTGCGGGACCCCGGACCCGGGGAGGTCCTCGTCGCGGTCGCCGCCGCCGGGTTGTGCCACAGCGACCTGTCGGTGGTCGACGGGACGATCCCGTTCCCCGCGCCCGTCGTCCTCGGACACGAGGGCGCCGGGATCGTGGAGGCCGTCGGTCCGGGCGTCACCCATGTCGGGCCCGGTGACCACGTGGCCCTGTCCACGCTCGCCAACTGCGGTACCTGCGCCGACTGCGACCGGGGCCGTCCCACGATGTGCCGGAAGGCGATCGGCAGGCCCGGACAGCCCTTCTCCCGCGGCGGTCAGCCCCTGTTCCAGTTCGCGTCGAACTCCTCCTTCGCCGAGCGGACCGTCGTCAAGGCCGTCCAGGCCGTGCGGATCCCCTCCGACATCCCGCTCACCTCCGCCGCCCTCATGGGCTGCGGCGTCCTCACCGGGGTGGGGGCCGTGCTCAACCGGGCCCGCGTGGCACGGGGTGAGAGCGTGGTCGTCATCGGCACCGGCGGCATCGGCCTCAACGTGCTCCAGGGTGCCCGGATCTCCGGAGCCCACCCGATCGTCGCCGTCGACACCAACCCGGCGAAGGAGGAGACCGCCCGCCGTTTCGGCGCCACGCACTTCCTGGACTCGGCGGACGGCGTGCGGGAGGTGCTGCCCACCGGCGCCGACCACGTCTTCGAGTGCGTGGGCCACGTCGGCCTGGTGCGCGCCGCCGTCGACCTGCTCGACCGGCACGGCCAGGCGGTGCTCCTGGGGATGACGGCCCCGGCCGCCGAGGCGAGCTTCCTGCCCGCCGCGATGTTCCTGGACAAGTCGATCCTGGGCTGCCGCTACGGCTCCTCCCGTCCGCAGAAGGACCTCGCGCTCTACGCCGAGCTCTACCGACGGGGCAGCCTCCTCCTCGACGAGCTCGTCACCGAGACCTATCCCGTGGAGGACTTCGAGAGAGCGGCCGAGGACGCGGCGCGGGGGAAGGTGGCCCGCGGGGTGCTCACCTTCTGAGCGGCCTTCCCGGGGGAAAAATCCCGACGGCGGCGGGCGGCGGGTCGCTACGTTCGGAGCCATGCCGTACCGAGCGCTCGCCACCCGGCCCGTCCTCGCCTGGTCCGCCGTCACCGTGGCCGGACGGATGCCGGTGGCGATGGCGCCGCTCGCGCTGGTCCTCCTGGTCCGCGAGCGGCCCGGCGGGTACACGCTCGGCGCCGTCCTCGCCGCCGTGTACGTCCTCGGCGAGATCATCGCCGCGCCCGTCCTCGGCATCCGGATGAACGCCGAACGGGCCCGGCCGCAGCTGGCGTCCGGACTCGCGGTCGGCGCGCTCGGCTTCGCCGGTCTCGGACTCCTCGACGGTGCGCACCCCGCCGTCCTCGGCGGGCTCGCTTTCGCCGCAGGAGCCGGACCGGCGGCCGTGCCCGGCGGGCTGCGCGCGCTGCTCACCTCGCTGGTCCCGGAGCACGCCGTCACCCAGGCGATGAGCATGGAGTCGGTGCTGACCTTCGGGATCTGGGCCGGTGCGCCCGCCCTCACGACGGGCTTCGCGCTGGGAGTCGACCCGGCCGTGCCGCTGCTGCTCCAGGGCGGATCGATGGCGCTGGCGGTGGCCGGGCTCCGGCTGCTCCCCGTCGGCTGGAAGGCCGAGGGCGGCGCCGGCGGCGAGGCGGTGCGACGGCTCCTGGCGCGTGCCTGGCCCGTGTACGTGACCGGCGCGGCGAGCCTGACGCTGCTGGCCCTGGCGGAACTCGTCCTGCCCGCCCTGCTGGAGCAGCGCGGGATCGGTATCGGCTGGGCCGGACCGCTGCTCGCCGGCTTCGCGGCCGGCTCGGCGCTGGGGGCGTTCCTGTACGGGCTCCGCGGCGACTGGCCCGGCCGGCTCACGGCCCAGAGCCTCGTCCTCATCCTCGGCGTCACGGGCGGCGTCGTCCTGGTGGCCCTGCTGCCCTGGGCGGCCGCCGTCGCCGTCGCCCTGGTGCTGGCCGGTCTGCTCCAGGCGCCGGCGATGCTGACCCGGAACCTGGCCCTGCGCCGGATCCTCCCCCCGAGCGCACTGGCGGCCGGCTACTCGGTCATGTACGCCGCCGTGGGAGCCGGGTACGCGGCGAGCGGCTCCCTGGCGGGCGGCCTGCTGCGGGTGGTGGCGCCCTCGACCGCGATCCTCTGGGGTGTCGGCCTGACGCTGCTGCTGACGGCGGCCGGTGCTCTGGGGGAGCGGCGGATGGTGGAGGCCGCCCCCGCGGCTCAGTCCGTGGCGCCCGCGCGGAAGGTGCGGCGGTAGGCCGTCGGCGTCACGCCGATCGCCGTCTGCAGGTGCGTCCGCAGGGACTGGGGCGTGCCGAAGCCGGCGTCGCGGGCGATCTTGTCGACCGGGAGGTCCGTCGACTCCAGGAGGTGGCGGGCGCGTTCGATCCGCTGCCGGGTCAGCCACTGGCCGGGGCTGACCCCGACCTCCTCGCGGAAGCGGCGGGTGAACGTCCGTACGCTCATCGACTCCCGCACGGCGAGGTCGCGCAGTTGGAGGGGCTCGTGCAGATGGGCCAGCGCCCAGGCGCGGGCGGCCGTCGTGGTCGCCGCGCCCGGGTCCGGGAGCGGGCGCTCGATGTACTGGGCCTGGCCGCCGTCCCGGTGCGGCGGGACGACCGTCCGGCGCGCCACCTCGTTGGCGACGGCGGTGCCGTGGTCCCGCCGCACGATGTGCAGGCAGAGGTCGATGCCGGCCGCCACGCCGGCGGAGGTGAGCACGTCCCCGTCGTCGACGAAGAGCACGTCCGCGTCCACCCGCACGCTCGGGAACAGCCGCTGGAAGTGCTCGGCCGAGGACCAGTGGGTGGTGGCCGGACGCCCGTCGAGCCAGCCGGCGGCGGCCAGCACGTAGCCGCCGGTGCAGATGGACACCAGTCGCGTCCCGGGCCTGATGTGCGCGAGGGCGGCCGCGAGCTCCGGCGTCAGGCGGCCCTCCTCGTAGACCGGGCCGAGCTCGTACGAGGCCGGGACGACGACCGTGTCCGCCGTCGCCAGCGCCTCCGGCCCGTGCTCGACGTTCACGGCGAAGTCCGCGTCCGTCCGGACCGGTCCGGCCACCGGCGCGCAGGTGACGATCTCGTACAGGGGCCGGCCCCCGGAGTCCTTCGCCCGCCCGAAGATCCGGTGCGGAATGCCCAGTTCGAAGGGGAGCAGGCCGGGCAGGGCCAGGACGGCGATGCGGTGCGGCACGGTGGTTCCTCCGAAAACCCCTTGGTGGTCCAGACCATTTGTTGATACATCTCGGGTCCGTGACGGACAAGTACACGTACAAGTCTGAGGCCGACGCGGGCATTCCCGGCGCGGTGTCCGCCGAGGCGGTCCTCGGACCGGACCTCGCCCCCGCCGCGCCCGCGACGCTCTGGAGCCGGAACTTCCGGCTGTTCTTCGTCGCCCGGTCCGCCGCCGTCTTCGGCGAGGGCATGGTCCCGGTCGCCCTCGCCGCCGGTCTGCTCGGCGCCGGTCACTCCGGCTCCTCCGTCGGCTACGCGCTGGGCGCCTGGATCGGCCCCTTCGCGCTGTTCGTGGTCTTCGGCGGCGTCCTCGCCGACCGCTTCACCGCCCGCCGCATGATGATCACGGCGGACGTGCTGCGCCTTCCCGGCGCGGCCGTCCTCGCGGTCTCCTTCGCGCTGGGCGGCCCTCCGCTGTGGTCCGTGTACGCGCTCAGCGCCGTCAGCGGGGTGTGCGCCGCCCTCTTCCAGCCCGGGGTCGCGTCCACGATCCCGCGCATCGCCCCCGACGTGCAGCGCGCCAACGCCGTCCTGCGGGTCGCCGAGTCCCTGATGACGATGGCGGGGCCGGCCGTCGCCGGTCTGCTCGTCGCGCTCCTGGGCGCCGGGGCCGCCTTCGGCGCCAACGGCGCGACCTTCGCCGTCAGCGCGCTCTGCCTCGCCCTCATGCGTCTGCCCGCCGCCCCCGGCGACACGGCCGCCCGCGGCTCGCTGCGGGCCGAGCTGGCCGTCGGCTGGCGGGAGTTCCGGGCGCGGAGCTGGCTGTGGGGGGTCATCGCGATCTGGACGGTGTACGGCCTGACGGTCGCCGGCCCGATGGTCCCGCTGACCGCGACCCTGGTCACCGGCGACCACGGCTCGGCCGCGTACGGCGTCCTGATGGCGGTCAACGGCGCGGGCAGCGCGGCCGGCGGTCTGCTCGCCCTGCGGCTGCGCCCGCGCCGGCCGCTGGCGTCGGGCGCCGTGGCCCTGCTCGGCCTGCCGGTCAACCTCGTCCTGCTCGGCTCGGGGGCGTCCGTCGCGCTGCTCGGCGCCGGCCAGTTCGTCGGCGGCGCGGCCTTCGCCTTCTGGCTGGTGATGTGGTCGACCTCGGTGCAGACGCACGTGCCGCAGGACGCGCTGAACCGGATGCACGCCTACGACGTGGCCGGATCCCTGCTGATGATGGCGGCGGGCCGGACGCTCGCCGGGCCGGTGGCGGAGGCGGTGGGCACTGAGACGGTGCTGCTGACCGGGGCGGGGATCGCGGTCCTCGTGGTGGTGGCGCTGCTGGTGGTGCGGCCGATCAGGACCCTGCCGCGGGTGCAGTGAGGCCCCGCCCGCGGGGGTCGGCGGGGGGAGGGGGCGCGGCCCGAGAAGGTGGCCCGATTCTTGCGAAAGCTGTCAGTCGGGCCAGTGGCCCGGGCGTCGGCACCCCACGATGCTGTGTGACGTGACCCAGCCAACCGAGACTTCCGCCGAGGCTCCCGCGCCGTCCTCGCCCCCCGGACCCCGTGTCCACCGCGCCTGGTTCGTCGCGGCGGTCGCCTTCGTCACGATCATCGGCGCGGCCGCGTTCCGCTCCCTCCCGGGCCTGCTCATCGACCCGCTCAACGGCGAGTTCGGCTGGTCCCGGGGCACGATCGGTCTCGCGGTCTCGGTCAACCTCGCGCTGTACGGCCTGACGGCGCCCTTCGCCGCGGCGCTGATGGACCGCTTCGGCATCCGCAAGGTCGTCGCGACGGCCCTCACGGTCATCGCCGCCGGTTCGGGCCTCACCGTCTTCATGACGTCGAGCTGGCAGCTCATCCTGTACTGGGGGCTGCTCGTCGGTCTCGGCAGCGGGTCGATGGCGCTGGCGTTCGCGGCGACGGTCACCAACCGCTGGTTCACCGAGCGCCGGGGCCTGGTCACCGGCATCCTCACGGCCGCGAGCGCCTCGGGCCAGCTGATCTTCCTGCCGCTGCTCTCGTGGCTGGTCGAGGAACACGACTGGCGCCCGGCCTCCGTGACCGTCTCGCTCGCCGCCCTCGCGGTCGTCCCCTTCGTCTGGCTCCTGCTGCGCGACCACCCCGCGGACGTGGGCCAGGCCCCCTACGGCGGCGTGTACGCCGAGAAGCCCGCGCCGGTGACGGGGGCGGCGCGCCGGGCCGTCACCGTTCTGATCAAGGCGGCCCGCACCGGCCCGTTCTGGCTGCTCGCCGGCACCTTCGCGATCTGCGGCGCCTCGACCAACGGCCTCGTCCAGACCCACTTCGTGCCCGCCGCCCACGACCACGGCATGCCCATCACCGCGGCGGCCTCGCTCCTCGCCGTGATCGGTGTCTTCGACGTGGTCGGCACGATCGCCTCGGGCTGGTTCACGGACCGCTTCGAGGCGCGGCGGCTGCTCGCGGTCTACTACGCGCTGCGGGGCGTGTCCCTGCTCTTCCTGCCGATGCTGCTGGCCCCCTCCATCCACCCGCCGATGATCTTCTTCATCGTCTTCTACGGTCTGGACTGGGTGGCCACGGTCCCGCCGACGATCGCCCTGTGCCGCGAGCACTACGGCGACGACAGCGCGATCGTCTTCGGCTGGGTGCTCGCCTCCCACCAGGTGGGCGCGGCGGTGGTCGCCTTCGCGGGCGGCGTGGCCCGGGACGTCTTCGGCTCGTACGACGTCGTCTGGTACGCCTCGGGCGCCCTGTGCGCGGCCGCCGCCCTGATGGCCCTGGTGATCCGCCGCCGGCCGCGGCCGGCGGTCTAGGGGGCGTTGCGAAAGTCCCGCCTGCCCCAGGGCGCCGGGCGCGGCTCAGGGTGCGAGGCGGCCGAAGCGGCCGCGGTGGAAGACGAGCGGGTCGCCCTCGGCCGTGCCGTCGAGGGCCTCCACCCGGCCCACCACGATCAGGTGGTCGCCGCCGGTGTGGACCGTGGCGATCGTGCAGTCGATCCAGGCCGGCGCACCGGCCAGGCGGGGCGAGCCGGTCACSGGGGCCGGGGTGTGGGCCACCCCCGCGAACTTGTCCGCGCCGCTCTTCGCGAAGCCCAGGCACAACGGGCCCTGGTCCGCGCCCAGGACGTTGACGCAGAAGGCGCCGGCCCGGGCGATGCGGGGCCAGGTGGTCGAGGTGCGGGCGACCATGAAGGCGATCAGCGGCGGGTCGAGGGACAGCGAGGCGAAGGACTGGCAGGCGAAGCCGGCCGGTCCTTCGTCGTCCCGCGCGGTCACCACGGTGACGCCGCTCGCGAAGTGGCCCAGCACGCGCCGGAACTCGGCCGGATCGACGGGCAGCCGCTCGTCGTCCCGTACCGCCCGCAGCAGTGGCCGGGGGTGGACGCCCGAGCGGGGCTCCACGGCCGTGGGCGCCCCGGCGGACCTGAGGTATCGGACGGCGGTGGCCGCCATCCCAGCGTGTCCCATCACATCACCCATTGAAACTGACGAAGCGTCAGATAGGAACCCTCCTGCGGGTACCGTCGTCGTGCCTCAGCGGCCCTCGTAGCGCGGGGTGCGCCGCTCGACGAAGGCGGCGACGCCCTCGTTCGCGTCCCGGGTCGTCATGTTGATCTCCTGCGCCGCCGCCTCCGCCGCGAACGCGCCCGCGCGGTCGGCCTCCAGGGAGGCGTTCACCAGCTGCTTGGTCAGGGCGATCGCCCGGGTCGGGCCCTGCGCCAGGCGTTCGGCCCAGGCGCGGGCCGTCTTCTCCAGCTCCCCGTCCGGGACGACCCGGTTCACCAGGCCCATGGTCCGCGCGTCGGACGCGTCCAGCGCGTCGCCGAAGAACATCAGCTCCTTGGCGCGCTGCGGGCCGACCAGCCGGGGCAGCAGATAGGCCCCGCCCCCGTCCGGCACCAGCCCGCGCCGGACGAACACCTCGATGAAGCGCGCCGACTCGGCCGCGAGCACCAGGTCGCAGGCGAAGGCCAGATGCGCCCCGATCCCCGCCGCCGTGCCGTTCACGGCCGCGACGACCGGCTTCTCGCAGTCCAGTACGGCCCCGATGAGGCGCTGCGCCCCGCGCCGGACGGTCCGGGCCACGTCGCCGGGGACGCGTTCCCCGGCCGCGGCCCCCGCCCCGCCCGACGGGGGAGCCCCGCGCAGGTCCGCGCCCGCGCAGAAGCCCCGGCCGGTCGCGGTCAGCACCACCGCCCGCACGTCCGGGTCGGCGGAGGCGTCGGCGAGCAGCCCGATGATCCGCTCGCGCTGGTCCCAGGTGACGGCGTTCATCACCTCGGGACGGTTCAGGGTGATCCACGCGACGCCGTTCCCGACGGCGTGCAGGACGTCGTCCACGGGGCTCCTATCGGCAGACCGCGAGTGCGTCCAGGGCGACCGCGCCCTGTCCGCGCGGCAGCACCATCAGCGGGTTGATGTCCAGTTCGGCGAGGTCGCCGTCGAGTTCGAGGGCCATCCGCTGCACCCTCAGCACGACCTCCACCAGTGCGTCGACGTCCGCCGGCGGCGCCCCTCGCACCCCCTCCAGCAGGGCCCGGCCGCGCAGTTCCCCGAGCATGGCCCGGGCCTCGTGCTCGCCGAACGGCGGCACGCGTACGGCCGCGTCGTTCAGCACCTCGACCAGGACGCCTCCCAGGCCCACGGTGACCGTCGGCCCGAAGAGCGGGTCGCGGGTCACTCCGACCACCATCTCCACGCCGCGGCCGACCATCTGGCAGACCAGGACGCCGTCGAGGTCGATGCCTTCGTAGCGGGCGATGTCGGTGAGCTCCCGGTAGGCGTCGCGCACCTGGCTCGCCGAGGTCAGCCCCACCTTGACCAGGCCCAGTTCGGTCTTGTGGGCGAGCTGGGTGCCCGACGCCTTCATCACCACCGGATAGCCGACCAGGCCGGCCGCGCGCACGGCCGCGGCGGCGCTGGTCACCAGCTGCTCGCGCGGCACCCTGATCCCGTACGCCCGCAGGAGCTGCTTCGCGGAGTGCTCGCTGAGCTGCCGGCCGGGCAGCATCAGGGCTCGCGCCTTGCGGAAGGAGGGCGAGGGGGTGCGCGGGGCCTCGTCGAAGGGCGAGCGGTAGCCGGCGGAGAAGCGGTGGTGGTCGAGGTAGGACTTCACGGCCCCGATGCAGTTGGAGAAGGTCCGGAAGGTCGCGACCCGCGAGGAGCCGAGCAGGGTCTCGCGGTAGGCGGCCTCGGTCCCCACCGGCGACCCCCACACGACGCACACCAGCTTGTCGGTGGCCTCGGCCGCGTCCACCAGGTCCTGCGCCAGCCGGTCGCTCATCGGCGGGAAGGGGCCGGTGATGGGACAGATGAGGACCCCGACGGAGGGGTCGGCGAGGATCGCGTCGATGATCTTCCGGCCGCGCCAGTCGCCGACCGGGTGCCCGCCGTTGTCCACCGGGTTCGCCACGCCGAGGTAGGACGGGATCCACGTGTGCAGCTCGGCCTGCTTGGCCTCGGAGAGCGTCGGCAGGGTCAGGCCCGCGGCGGTCGCCAGGTCGGAGAAGTGGGCGCCGGTGCCGCCGGATATCGAGTAGACGACGACGCCTTCGGCCACCGGCTTGCGGGCGCGTGCCAGCAGCGCCGCGGTGTCCTGGAGTTCGTCGAGCCCGTCGACCCGGATCACGCCGAACTGCCGCATGGCGGCGTCGACGACCTGGTCCGCGCCGGTCAGCTTGCCGGTGTGGGAGGCGGCCATCCGCGCCCCGGTCTCGGTGCGCCCGACCTTCACCGTGACGACCGGCACCCCCTCGCGGGCGGCGCGGTCGGCGGCCAGCAGGAAGGAGCGACCGTCCTTGAGGCCCTCCACGTAGCAGGCGATGGCGCCCACCTCCGGCTGCCCGGCGAAGTACGAGATGAAGTCGGCGGTCTCCAGGTCGGCCTCGTTGCCGGTCGGGGCCCAGTGCGAGAGCCGTACGCCCAGCTCCTGCAGGGTGTGGACGGGGCGCCCCTGGTGGCCCGACTGCGTGATGAGCGCGATCGCGGGGCCGTCCAGGTCGTCCCGGAAGCGCTCGAAGGCGTTGAGGTTCGTGTTGGGTCCCAGGAGCCGGATGCCGGAGCGCCGGACGGCGTCGGCGAGGCGCTCCTGCGCGGCGGCGCCCTCCCGGCCGGTCTCGGCGAAGCCGGAGGCGAAGGCGACCGCGAACCGCACCTTGGCGTCGGCGAGTTCCTCGACCACCGGCAGCGGGTCGGCGACGAGCAGCACGGCGAGGTCCACGGGCTCGGCACGGACCGCGGAGAGCGCTCCGACGGACGGCACGCAGGGGATCCCGAAGACCTCCGCACGGGTCGGATGGACGGGCACCAGCTCCGCGCCGACGCGCTCGGCCCAGGCCACCAGCTGCCGGGTGATGCCGGTGTTGGGCCGCCCCTCGCCGTCGGAGGCGCCGACGACGGCGACCGAACGCGGCCGGAAGAAGCGGTCGAGGTCGGGGACGGGGGCGTGCAGCGGCCGGCCGCTGACGTCGTGATCGCCCTCGGCGGCGGTTCTCCCGTGGACGGTGGTCCCGGTCTGTCCGGGGTGCTCTCCGCAGGCCACCACGCGGGCGCGGAGATCGGTGGTGAAGGTGCCGTGAGTCGATCCAAGCATCGGTCCGCCCGTCCCAGTCCCGAGTCCGTCGTCCATAACTGACGTGTAGTCAGATTACAGAACTGACGCTCAGTCAGGAACACCCGTGCAGCGACGGTCCCTTCGGATACCCTCCCCGGGTTCCCGGCGGCCGGGTCCGCCCGTGTCCGGTCCCGCCGCTGCCCCCTCGCCCCGCGTCCCCCGAGGCTCCCGCCCGTCCTGATCCCGGCCGGGGCGCGTGGCTCCTGGCGGCCTGTCAGCCGACGGTCGCCGGGGTGTCCCGCAGGGTGATGTTGGCGTGGCTCTCCTGGAAGCTCTGGTCGGAGACCAGGGTCAGCCGGGCCGTGGACTGGAACTCCGGAAGCGTGCCGGAGCCGCAGGACACCATCGTGGTCTTGAGCTTGGCGATGGTCACGGCGAGCCCTTCGGTGAGGTCGCCGGCGTAGGGGACGTAGCCGTCGACGCCTTCTTCGAAGATCAGGCCCTGGCCCCCTTGTCCGTAGCGCTGCCAGTTGCGGGCGCGGTTCGAGCCCTCGCCCCAGTACTCCTTCACGAACCCGTCCCGGGTGGGCAGCTTCGCGCCGGCCGCCTGGTCGAAGCGGGCGAAGTAGCGCCCCATCATGACGAAGTCGGCCCCCATCGCCAGCGCCAGGGCCACGTGGTAGTCGTGGACCAGCCCGCCGTCCGAGCAGATCGGTACGTACTCGCCGGTGCGATCGCGGAAGGCGTCCCGGGCGGCGGCGACGTCCAGGACCGCGCTGGCCTGGCCGCGGCCGATGCCCTTCTGGTCGCGGGTGATGCAGATGGAGCCGCCGCCCACACCGACCTTGACGAAGTCCGCGCCGGCCTCGGCGAGGAAGGTGAACGCCTCGCCGTCGACCACGTTGCCGCCGCCGACGGGGATCTCCGGGTAGTGCTTCTTCACCCAGTGCAGGGCTTGCGCCTGCCAGTCGCTGTAGCCGTCGGAGGAGTCGAAGCACAGGGCGTCGGCGCCGGCCTCCAGCAGGGCGGGAACGCGCTCCTGGTAGTCGTGGGTGTTGATGCCCGCGCCCACGCGCAGGCGCTTGGCGCTGTCGACGGCCTGGTTCGGGAAGCGCTTGTTGTCCGTGTAGTCGGACCGGAAGACCAGGTGCTGCAGGTGGCCCTCGGCGTCGAGCACGGGGAGGCAGTCGAGACGCTGGTCCCACAGCCGGGCGTTGGCCTCGGAGAGCGTGGTGTCGGCCGCGGCGTGCGGGAGGTCGGCGATGGCGGTCATCCGGCCGCTCACCGGTCCGTCGAGGTCGTGGCGCTGGGGGTGGAAGTCGCGGGAGGTCACCAGGCCGAGCAGGCGGCCGGTGGCACTGCCGTCGTGGGTGACCGCGGCGGTGCTGTGGCCGGTGCGCCGCATGACCGCGACCAGGTGGCTCAGACTGTCGTCGGGGCGGACGTTGGTGTCGCTGGTGACGAATCCGGCCTTGAAGTTCTTCACCTGGCGGACGGCCGCGGCCTGGTCCCGGATGGACTGGTTGTGGTGCAGGAAGCTCAGACCGCCGTTGCGCGCGAGGGCGATGGCGAGTTCCGGCGTGCTGACGGCCTGCATGATCGCGGACGTGAACGGGGAGCCGAGTTCGATCGCCGACGGCTCTCCGGCGACGTGCCGCACCAGGGGCGTCCGCAGGGTGACCGTCGCGGGCGAGCAGTCGGTCCGGGTCCGGTTGGGCAGGAGCAGAAACTCGTTGAACGTCCTGGAGACCTCTGCGATGACCTGTGCCACTCGTTCCTCCTGACCCCGTCGACCGGAACCGTCTGCCCGGCCGTGAAGGCCGCCCCATGTCCCAGGACCGGGCAGGCAGGTGACGGCATGGCAGCTGCGGGGGCGCCACGAGCCGCGGCGGAGCCTGACCTGCCCGTGCTCGAACCGGGTGCGGTCGTGACCTGGCACCCTATCGACTGGCCGGCCGCCGCACGAACCGCGCCCTCTCCACCGGTGATCACCGGTGAAGAGGTGGCTCCCTCCGGTCCTCGGCAAGACGCTCCCTAGCGGGTCGTCCTCGCGATCCGGCGCGCGATCCTCTCCGCGTCGAGCGCGAGCTCGCGGAACATCCCGCTGATCGGGTTGGTGAATCCGGTGAAGTAGAGCCCGGGCGCCCCCTCCGGCGTCCGCGCCCCCCGGGCCACCGGCCGGCCCCGCTCGTCGAGCACGTCGAGGTGGCCCACGAGCGGTTCCAGCGCCCGCCGGTAGCCGGTCGCGGCGATCACCGCGTCGGGCGTGATCCGTGTCCCGTCGGCGAGGACGACCTTGTCGCCGTCGAAGGACTCGACCGCGCCGACCACCTCCACCGTGCCGGCCCGCACCGCGTCGATCAGTCCCACGTCCTGCACCGGGACCGCCCCCTCGCGCACCCGCGAGTACAGCCCCGTGTCGGGCCGCGGGAGCCCGTGCTCGGACAGGTCCGGCACGGCCGCCCTGGCCATCAGGGCGCCCATCCGGTCCACGAGTCGGACCGGCAGGCGGCGGACCAGGATGCCCGTGCGCTGGGCGGGCCAGCCGGCCGTGGACCGCCGCACGATGTGCGGGACCGTGCGCACCGCGAGCCGCACCCGGGCGGCCCCGCCCTCGGCGAGGTCGGCGGCGATCTCGGCCCCGGTGTTGCCGGCGCCGACGACGAGCACGTCGCGGCCGGCGTACGGGGCGGGGTTGCGGTAGGCGCTCGCGTGCACCAGTTCGCGGTCGTACGTGTCGAGTCCCGGCCACTCGGGCAGCCGCGGGGTGTGGTTGTAGCCGGTGGCCACGACCACCGCCCGCCCGGTCAGCCGGCGTCCACCGGTCGCGTGCAGCGTCCAGTCGTCCCCGGCGCGCTCGACCCGGGAGACCTCGACGCCGGTCACGATCTCCAGTTCGTGGACCTCGGCGTACTTCTCCAGATAGCGCACCACGTCCGCGCGGGCGACCCAGCGCCCGAAGGAGCGGGGCATCGGCAGTCCGGGCAGTCCGGAGAGCCGGCGGGTGGTGTGCAGGCGCAGCCGGTCGTAGTGCGCGCGCCAGGAGGCGCCGACGGCGTCGGACTTCTCCAGGACGACCGCCCGGACGCCCTGCTCACGCAGGGCGGCGGCGACGGCGAGTCCGCCGGGTCCGCCGCCGATGACGTAAACGGGATGGTCGGGGCGGTCATGGGGGGTATGGGCCATGAATGCTGAGCGTAATGACATGCTCACTTGTTGGGTCTCGGTCAAGAGGGGAATTGGTTGCGAATCGGTCACGCCTGCCTCCCTCTTGCGGGATCGGGGCGCCATCCGCTGAACTGACGTATCGTCAGATTCGTTCGGGAGGGGCAGGTACCGACAGATGCAGACCGTCTGGCTCACCGGCGCCGAATGGCTCGCCGTCCTCCGCATCGGCCTCGGCCTGTGGTGGCTGGAGAGCTGGCGCCACAAGGACAGGAAGGGCTGGTTCGAGCGCGGCACCGGCATCGCCTGGGCCGCCGGCGTGGCGGCCGAGCACCGCTGGGGCGCGGTGCGGACCGGCTTCGAGAAAGTCGTCGCCCCCCGGCCCCGGCTCATGGCGTACGTCGTCGTCTACGCCGAACTCGCCCTCGGACTCGGCCTGGTGGCCGGCTTCCTCACCCCGGTCGCCCTCGTCGGCGGCCTGCTGCTCAATCTCCTCTACCTCGTCCTGATGATCCACGACTGGGCCGAGCAGGGGCAGAACGCGATGATGGCGCTCATCTCGCTGGTCGCCCTCCTCGCCCTGTCCTGGCAGACCTGGTCCCTCGACCACGCGATCGGACTCTTCGGATGAGCTCCCGCTTCGACCTTCCCGACATCGACGCCTTCACCCGGCCCTACTGGGACGCGGCGGCCGAGGGCCGGCTGCTCCTGCGGCGCTGCGCCGCGTGCGGGCGCGCCCACCACTACCCGCGCGAGTTCTGCCCGCACTGCTGGAGCGAGGACGTCGCCTGGGAGCCGGCCGGCGGCCGGGCCACGCTCTACACCTGGTCCGTCGTCCACCGCAACGACCTTCCGCCGTTCGGCGAACGGGTGCCCTACGTCGCCGCGGTGGTCGACCTSGCCGAGGGCCCGCGGATGATGACCGAGGTGGTCGGGGTGGCCGAGGACGACCTGCGGATCGGCATGGACCTGGAGGTGGCCTTCCACGCCCGGGAGGACGCCGCGATCCCCGTCTTCACCGCTCCGGGCGGCCGGCCCGACTGAACGGACCCGGCCCGGCCCGGCGCCGCCGCCCGGCCGCCGGGCCGGCTCCCGGAAGACCCGGCCCCTACCCGCCCGTGTACGGCGCCAGGGTCGCCGCCGTCGTCGCCGACCGCAGGTAGTTGACCGCGTTGTGCAGGTCGAAGTGGAAGCCGACCACCGAGGTGTGGTCCAGGGCGATCCCCTCGAAGTACCCGCTCAGACCGGGCGGCACGGCCACCGGGTCGCCGGGGTCCGCGATGTTGACCCAGCGGGTGGCGCCCGGCGGGCGCGTGCCCCGGTACTGCGGGCGCGGGACGAGCCGGTCGAAGACCGCGCGCGGCATCGCGAGCGGCGAGCCGAGCGTGAGGAAGAGTTCGGGCCGCAGTTCCGGATGGGCGTGCAGGGCCTCGTAGGCGACGACCGAGCCGAGCGAGTGGGCGATCACCACCCGCGGCCGGTGGGCCGCGATCCGCGCGGCCACCTCCTCGCGGGCCGCCAGCCGCTCCGGCGCGTCGTCGGCCCGCAGGTAGGTCGCCACCTCGCGGAACAACAGCCGGATGAAGATCCGCAGCGGGCCCTCGGCCAGGTCGAACTTCCGCGCCACCCACGACGACAGCGCCCGCACCGGGATCGCCGCGTGCCCCTGGGACACCTCGTCGGCGACACCCAGCTCCCGCGCCCACTCCTCCAGCATCCGACGGGCCAGCGGGTCGTCCAGCAGCTCGTCGTCGTCCCCCTGCGCCACGGGCCGGCCGGCCGCCAGCCGGTCGGCGTAGTAGGCGAAGTCCAGGTCGAGCCGGTCGGGGCCCACGCCCAGGCCCTTGGCGATCTCCTTGGCCCATACGGCGGCCCGGCGGCCCCGCAGGTCTTCGAGGAGCTCGCCGTCCACGCCGGCGCCGAAGCTGTTGCCGACCCCGTGGACGGCGACGATGGAAAGAGGTGCGGAACCGGTCAACGAAGCCTCCGTGCGAGGGGTTCGAGACTGAGGGCGACGACCTCGTGGCCGACGCCGAGGAGAACGGTCGAGTCGGAGCCCACGGTCGCGGCCCGCGCCTCGTCCGGAAGGTGGAACGCGGAGACGCACGTCCGCGTTCCCAGGTCCCACAGCCGCACCGTCCGGTCGAGTCCGGCCGTCACGGCGCAGGGACGGCCGTCGACCGTGCCCATCGCCACCGCGTGGACGGTCAGGCCCCCGTCGATCAGCGTCCCGGTCTGCCGGCCGGTCGTCAGGTCCCAGAGGTGGACCCGCCCCGCGCGATGGCTGGTGAGCGCGTGCGGGCGGCCGTCCACCTCGCCGGCCACGATCGCGATCACCGCGCTGTGGCCGCCGACCAGCGACCGTGTCCGCTCCCCGGTCGTCAGGTCCCAGACCCGCAGCGAGCCCTGGCTCGTCCCCGTGACGACGTGCGGGACGCCCTCCACCCGCGCCACCGCGAGGGCGGTGACCGAACCCCCGTGGCCCGTCATCCGGCCCACCTCCGACGCCGTGGTCAGGTCCCAGACCCGCACCGTGCGGTCGTGGCTGCCGGTCACGGCGTGCGGCCGGCCGTCCAGCTCCGTCACGGCCAGTGCGACCACCGCGGACTCGTGGCCCCGCAGCGACCGCGTCCGCTCCCCGGTGGTCAGATTCCACATCCGGACCGAGCGATGGGTGCCGATGGCCAGCGCGTGGGGACGCCCCCGCACGGTCGCGGTCCCGATGTTCTGGATCGCGCTGCCGTGCCCGCTCAGCTCGCGGACCTGCCGGCCGCCCGCCACGTCCCAGACGCGGACCGCCCCGGCCCGCTCGCCGGTGATCGCGTACGGGGAGCCGTCGACGTCCGCGACCGCGACGGTGTCGACCCGGTCGGTCCGGCCCTTCAGGGCGCTGGTCTCGTGCCGGGCGGTCAGGTCCCACACCCGCACCGTGTGGTCCTGGCTGCCCGTGACGGCGTGCGGCCGGCCGTCCAGCACGGCCACCGTGACCCAGGTGACCGCCTTGGTGTGGCCGATGAGCACCCGCCGCTGCCGACGGGTCACCAGGTCCCACACCCGCACCGCGCCCGAGCGGTCCCCGGTGAGCGCGTGCGGGCGGCCGGCCAGCGACGCCCCGGTCACCACGTCGACCGCCTTGGTGTGCCCGGTCAGTTCCCCCACCCGCGCCCCGGTGGCCAGGTCGTACACGCGGACCGTGCCCGTCGTGTCCGTGGTCAGCGCCTGGGGACGGTCCGCCACCACCGCCGTCGCCACGGACACCACCCAGTCGCGGTGGCCGGTCAGCTCCCGGACCCGCCGGGCGTTCGTCAGGTCCCACACCGACACCGCCCCGGACCGGTCGCTCACGACGACGTACGGGCGCCCGAAGACCTCCGCGACGGCCAGCGAGATGACCATCTTGGAGTGCCGACCCACCAGTCTCCTCAGCTGCCCGGTGGTCAGGTCCCACACCCGCACCCCCCGGTCCTTGCCCCCGGTCACGGCGTGCGGCCGGCCGTCCAGCTCCGTCACCAGCACGGCGGTCACCGCGCTGGTGTGGCCGATCAGCTCCGTCACCTTCCGTCCGGTCGTCAGGTCCCACACCCGGACCGTGCTGCCCTGGTCCACCGTGAGCGCGTGCGGGCGCCCGTCGACCCGGGCCACCGCGAGCGCGCCCACCGCCCCGTCGTGACCGTCGAGGGTGCCGACCTGGCGTCCGGTGGTCAGGTCCCACACCCGGGCCGTCCGGTCCGCGCTCCCGGTGACCGCGTGCATCCGCCCGTCCACCGACGTCACCGCCYCGGCGGTGACGGCCCCGTCGTGTCCCACCAGCGTGCGGACGAGCTCCCTCGTCACCTGGTGTCCCGTCGCCCATCGCACGCGCCAGTCCGCGTCGCCCGGCAGGTCCGCCTGCATGCGCGCGTCCCGGAACCGGGCCGCGTCCAGGGCGAGGAGCTGCCGGCGCTCGGCGGGCGGCATGCCGTGGTGCAGGCCCCAGGACGCGCGGTAGACGGCCGCCGTGTGCCGGGCCTGCTCCGACTCCACGTTCCGCAGGGCGTCGGCCAGGGCGTGCGGGTCGGCGTGCAGCAGGAACTCGCTGTCCCGCACGAGGTCGTCGAGCCGGCCGGCGGCGAGCGCGTGCTGGGCGGTGTGCCGCCAGAGGTAGGGAGCCGCCAGATGCCAGAGCCTGCGGCCCGCCCCGTCACGGGGGACCGACTCCAGGAGCCGGGTGTAGAGGGCGGCGGTCACGGGGTGCCTTCCTGTGCGTCGGCGGTCACGGCGGGCGGGACCGGTGCGCCGGCCCCGCCCGCGGGCGGGGTGCCGGCCGGACCCGGGGCGTTGGCCTGGAGCCACTGGGCGAGACCCTCGTGGAAGAGGCGGTAGAGGGTCGTGCCGTCGTCGTCCACCTCACGCCGCAGGTAGAAGCGCGCCTTGCGGTCCAGCACCTCGTACAGCTGGGGCAGCGGGAGCGGCTCCCTGCCGGGATCCTCGGTGAAGGCCGAGGCCGCGTGCGCCAGGACACGCTCGGGCATGCCCCGGCCCTGGGCGAACGCCAGGGCGGTCAGCACCGGACGCAGGTGGGGTTCGCCGGAATGCCGCATCAGGTCGAGTTCGAGGAGTTCGGGCAGCCCGAGCGGCACGCGCCCGCCCAGCGCCGCGGCCTCCTCGGGGGTGTCGCAGGGCTCCTCGGCCGCGAGCAGGTAGTGCACGTACAGGCCGGCGGCCAGGAACTCGCCCCACTGCAGCTCGTCCCCGCGGCCCACCAGCCGCTCGGCGACGGCGTCCGCCAGCGCGGCGCGGGCGGCGCTGCGACTGCCCCGGGCGTACGGGCCGTCGTCCCGCAGCAGCCGCTCCACATAGGAGGCGACGCCCTGGCGGACGGTGTCGGGGGAGGCGGCACTGAGGTCGGTGCACCCGCCGCCGTCGCGGGCCAGGGCGAGCAGGGAACGGAAACGGCCGTCCTCGCGGGTGGAGACGAGCAACCGCAGCCTGCTGCCCGGTTCCCGGGCCCGCTGGGCCAGCGGCAGCAGCAGGGCGGCGACGATGTCCTCGGGCCGGTCGGCCTCGTCGAGGGCGTCGACGACGACGGTGACCGGGGGCCCGTCGTCGGGCAGCAGCCCGTACAGGTGGTCGGCGGGGTTCGCGGCGCCGCCGGACGCGGCGGCGGGGGAGTCCGGGCGGAGCTGGCGGGCGAGCGCGGCGGTGATCTGGTCGAGCCCGAGGCGCCGCGCGTGCACGACGGCCAGCCGTCCGTTCTCGCCCGGCACCGGGCCGTCGAGCCGGTGCCACAGCCGCCGGGTGTGCCGGCGCAGCAGGGGGTGGGCGGCGCACACCAGGACACCGAGCAGGGCCGACTTCCCCGACCCCGGCTTGCCGGTGACCGTCCGCACCCGCGGCCCGGCCTCCGCGTCGTCGAGCCAGGCCGACAGCTCGCCCAGCTCCTTCTCGCGCCCGGAGAAGTACCCCTCGCTCCAGTCGCGGCCCACCGGCTCGCCCCCGCCGCCGCGCCGCATGAAGTGCTCGGGGTCCCAGGCCCAGTCGGTGAGCCGCGCGATCTCCGGGGGCAGGTCGCCGGGCAGTCCGTCGGCGGGCGTCTCGCCGTAGGCGGGGTTCGGGAAGAACGGGAGCTGCGACAGGTCCACATGCGCGGGCACCAGGCTCGTGATGATCGACTGCGGCAGGCTCCCCGGCACCTCCGCGATCAGGTCGTTCACCGTGCGGTCGATCTCCTGGTAGACCGTGCTCGGCGGGATGTACCGCACCGAGGGGTCGAAGCGCACCTCGCGGTTCCGGTACTTCTCCAGGACCCGGACCACGGCCCGGCTCAGGCGGTAGCCGAACGCGGTGTCCTTCGGTCCGGTCGCGGCCAGCACCCAGGCCCGGCGCCTGGCCACGTTCATCCGCCCGTGCCAGGCACGTACGGCCGGTTCGCCCGCGTAGCAGACGTCGAGGATGAACAGCGTCATCGGCCGGTGATCGTCCGGATGGTCCTCGATCAGCTCGATCCAGGAGGCCACCGGCCGGGCGAGGCGCCTGCCCGACCCGTCGAGGACGTAGAGCTTCTCGCTGCGTTCCTCGGCGAGTTCGCCGTGCCCGACGATGTGCACGATCAGCACGTCGACGTCCGGGCTGACCACCGCGGAGTCCACCCGGCCCAGATGGTCGACGGGATCCCCGTCCGGCCCCGGCAGCAGGGCGTAGCGGAAGTCCCGCAGCACCGTCGTGACGCTCTCGGAGTGCCAGGGGGCCTGTTCGAGCAGATCGAGCCCCAGGCGCGGGGAGGATCCGTCCTCGGTCCGCACCAGGGGAATGCCCAACGACAGCACGGCGTGCCGCCGTTCCTCGGTCATGAGCCGTCCCCGTTCCCCCGCCCGCGCGGGCCTCCTTCGACGATAGTCAAGGAGGCGGCCGCGGTCGGGGTGATCGGTGAGGTCCGCGGACCGGCTCAGGCGGGGCCGGCGAACGCCAGGATGTCGTCGGCCGCGGCGGCCAGGGAGGCGAAGTGCCGATGCGAACCCTCGGCCGGTCCGGGGGTGTTGACCGTCCACACGGTCATCCCGGCGTCGAGCCCGGAACGGACCCCGGACGGCGCGTCCTCCACGACGAGACAGTCCGACGGCCCGGCGCCCAGCTTCCCCGCCGCCAGCAGGTACGGGGCGGGCGACGGCTTCCCCTCGCTCACCGACGCCGCGTCGACGATCAGCGACGGCAGCGGCAGCCCGGTCCGCTCGAAGCGCCCCCGGACCCGGTGCTCGTAGTTGGACGTGACGAGCGCCCAGCGGTCGGCCGGCAGGGCGCGCAGGAGGGCGGCGGCGCCGTCGAAGGCCGCGTACGTGCCCGAGCGGACGTCCTCGTCCTCCAGGGAGTGCAGGAGGGCGAGGCAGGCGTCGGGGTCCTGCCCCGGCGCGACGGCCGCGAAGGTCTCGACCGGCCGCGTCCGGAGGGCGACGGCGTACACCTCGTCCCCGTCGAGACCGTGGTGAGCCGCCCAGGCGTGCCAGACGCGGCGCTGGTTGGCGACGGCGTCCATGAGGGTGCCGTCGACGTCGAAGAGGACGAACTTTCTACTGGTCACGCCTGGATGCTACGGCGGCGTACGCGGCGAAGGCCGCCCAGGAGGAGGGCGCGACGGAGACCAGCGGACCGTCGGGCACCTTGGAGTCCCGGACATGGACGGCGGCGGGGTGGGCGGCGACCTCGACGCAGTTGCCGCCTTCGCCGTCGCTGTAACTGCTCTTGAACCACACCAGTTGTGCGGTGCTCATAACTCTCCCAGCATCTTCTCGATTGCCGTCAGAGACTCGTGAGGCGTGAGTGCCTGCGCTCGGATGATTCCATAGCGTTCTGTGAACATGCGCACTTCCTCTGGGTCCGTGAGTAGCCGAGGGTGTCCGTAGCTCTCGGTGTACGCGACTTCTCGACGCCCCCGAGGGGTGAGCAGGGTGAATGACCCGCCCAGCGAAGGGTGCTCCCCCCAGTCCGTCGGCATCAGTTGGAGCTGCACGGTCCGAAGCTTGGCAATCTTGATGATGTGGCGTAGCTGATCCTCAAAGGCGCTTCTACCGCCCATGGGCCGTAGCAGTACTGCCTGCTCCACCACGAAACTGACCGTGGGGGCAGGCCACTTGTCGAAGATCGCTTGGCGTGCAAGACGGTCGGTGACTCGCTTCTCGACGGTCTCTTCGTCGTACAGCGGGCGACGGTAGCGGAACACCGCACGCGCGTACGCCTCCGTCTGGAGCAACCCCGGCACCGCCTGCACCTCGTAGTAGTGCAGAGCCACCGCCTCCGCCTCCGCCTTCGCGAAGTCGCGGAACCAGTCCGGGTGTCGTGTCCGTGCCCGCGCCAGGGCCTCCCGGACGTCCTCCACCGCCGCCGTCAGTACTCCGCCGGCCTCCAGCGCCCGGTCGGCGCGCAGCAGGAAGTCGGGTTGCGGGGTCCGCACCCCGCGTTCCACCGACGAGACCAGGTCCTCGCTGCAGTGCGTGGCCTCCGCCAGTTCCGCCTGGCTCAGGCCGGCGTTCCTCCGCAGCACCTTGATGATCTTTCCGAGCGCACTGAACAGGTGCGCCGTACCGTCGACCTCGGACGGCCTCTCCGGCCGTTCCCCCTGGTTCCCCGACATCCGTACCGCCCTCTTGGCGTACCCGTACAGTTACTCAGCGTCGTGGCGTCGCTGCTGGTCAGCGTAGAGCGGGCGCACCAGGCTCAGGGGCATGAAGTCCGAAATCGTCACCCCGAACGGTGAGTTCGGCGGCGTGTCCGCCGGCGTGTTCGTGCAGCGTCTGTCGGCCACCCGCCGGGGCGCCCGGCTCGCCCGGCTGCTCGCGGCGCAGCAGCTCCGCGACTGGGGCGTGGCCGCCACCGACGCGGTCGACGCGGTCGAGCTGGTCGTCGCCGAGCTCGCCTCGAACGCGGTCCGGCACGGCCGGGTCCCCGGCCGCGACTTCGAGCTGCGGCTCGAATCGGCCCGCGATCACGTCCGGATCGAGGTCAGCGACCCCCGCGCGGAACGCGCACCCCGGCCGGCGGGGTGTCCCGACGAGGGCGGCTACGGCCTGTTGCTCGTCGAGGCTCTGGCCACCGCCTGGGGCGTCAGGAGCCGGTGCGTGGGCAAGACGGTCTGGGCGACGGTCCCGCTGCCGTGAGCCCGCGCCCGGCTACCGGCGTTCCAGCACGCCGCGGACGTAGGCCGCCTGGCCCGCGTGCTGGTTGTCCTCCGCGATCACGCTCACCAGCCGGACGCCGAGGGTCACCGGCGGATCCCACGCCTCGTCCACCACCCGGTCGAGGTCGGCGTTCGTGAGGGCGCCCAGCTGCTCCAGGGAGCGGGCGTGCACCGCGTCGTAGTAGCCGAGGAGCAGGTCCGCCGGGGCCCGGACGGCGGCGACCTGCGCGCTGGTGTGCCCGTAGCCGGTGGCGCCCTTCGGGAAGCCGAGGCCGAAGCGGGAGATCCAGTCCTCCTCGGTCCACACCTGCTCCGTGCCGAACGCGCCCGCGACGTGGTCGTCCTGGATGCGGGTGAGGTGCCAGACCAGCCAGGCGATCGAGTTCGCCTCGCCGTCGATCCGCGCGGTCAGCTCGTCCTCGGACAGGCCCTGGACGGCTCCGTGCACGGCGTCCCGGACGCGGTCGAACGCGTCGAGCAGCAGGTCGGCGCTCTTCATGGGGCTGGGCTCCTCGCGGGTCGGGTCGGGCTCCGTTCGGTCCCGTCAGGCTCCCCGAGGCGTCGCGGCCCGCACGGTCGGCGGGGCGGCCGGACGGGTGGGATTCACCCGCACGGCCGCCGGGCGGCGGTCAGCTCCGCTCGTAGTGGTAGCCGTCGCCGTGGGAGGGGCCGACGTCGTGGCGCAGGCCGGTCGGCACGGCGAGGGCGAAGTACGAGGGGTCGCTGTTTCCGCAGAAGCTGGTGGAACGCGCCTTGTCCAGGGCGCCGGAGGACAGGTTGATGCGCTGCCCGCCGTCGGCGACCGAGAGCAGCGTCGCGTGGTGCTCGCAGTGGAATCCCTGGGAGTCGATGACCAGCTTGGCGGCGATCCGGCCGGGGGCGACCCGGTAGATGGTGACGGTCTGCGGCTGGCCGATGGCGTACGAGCCGCTGAGGGTCCAGGTGCCGACGAAGGCCGACGGGACGCGGTTGTCGGGCGCGGCGGTGGTGCCGCCGGAGCCCGTGCCCCGGGTGCCGGAGGAGCCGCCCGAGGCGGTCGGGCCCCCGGACGTGGCGGAGCCGCCGGACGCGCCGCCCGAGGTGGGCGAGCCGGTGATCGAGGCGGAGCTCCCGGACGTCGACCCGCCGCCTCCGGTCGGGCCCGTCGACCCGCCGCCGACGGCTCCTCCGGTGCTCGCCGCCCCGCCCGCGCCCGCCGCGKCGCCGCTCGGCGGGGCCGTCGTGCCCGAAGGGCCCCGGGAGGGGGGCGCCGTGGAGGGCGGCGTCGCGGTCACGCCGGTGGTGGGCGAGGCCGGCGGGGTGGAGCCTTCGCCGCCGGGTGCTCCCTGGATGCCGCGGTGCCGGGCCTCGTCCTGGATGTAGTAGGTGACGCTGCCGCCGACGCTCACCACCGCGAGGGCGGCCGCCGCGACGAGCCAGGTGCCGCGGCTCCGGCGGCGCTCGGTCCGTGCGCCCGCGCCCTCGGGCGCGGCTCCCGCCGCGGCGCCGGAATCCCGCGCGCCGCCGTGCCCGTCCGCCTTGTCCCGCAGGCCGAGGGTGCCCGTGTCGGAGGAGACCGCCGGATCCGGGCGGGACCCGCCCGCGCTCTCGGCGCCGCGCTCCTCGCCCGTCGCCTCGCCGCCCGGCTCCGGTCCCTCGGCGGCGTCCGCTTCCGGCGCCTGGTCGGTCGTGGTCAGCGCCTCCGCGTCGAGCAGCCGCGCCGCCTGCCGGGCGAGGCGAGCCACCAGCCCGGGGGGCAGCCAGGAACCGTCGGCCGTGGCCGCGCCGGACAGCGCCGGGTCCGCCAGCAGCGCGTCGACGCCCGGGCGTTCGTCCGGACTCTTCGTCAGGCAGCGGGCGATGACGCCGCGCAGGGCCTCGTCCTCCACCCGGTCGAGATCGGGCTCCGCCTCGACGATCTGGAACATGATCGCGTGCTGGTTGCTGGCGCCGTGCCCGAACGGCAGCCGGCCCGTGGCCGCGTACATGAGCACGCAGCCCAGCGCGAAGACGTCGGCCGCGGGACCCAGGGACTCGCCGCGGACCTGTTCCGGGGCCATGAACCCGGGCGAGCCGACGACCAGGCCGGTGCTGGTGAGGAGCGACTCGACCGAGGGCTCCAGGGCGCGCGCGATGCCGAAGTCGATCACCCGGGGGCCCTCGACCGTGAGCATCACGTTGGAGGGCTTCAGATCGCGGTGCAGGATGCCGGCCCCGTGGATGCCGCGGAGCGCCTTGAGCAGCCCGTCGGCGAGCGCCAGGATCGACTCCGCGGGCAGCGGCCCGTGCCCGCGGACGACCTGTTCGAGGGACGGCCCCGGGACGAAGCCGGTCGCCACCCACGGCCGGTCGGCCTCCGGGTCGGCGTCGAGCACGGGTGCGGTGAAGTGCTCGCCGACCTTCCGCACCGCCTCGACCTCGCGGCGGAAGCGGGCCCGGAACCGGTCGTCCGAGGCGTGCTCCTCGTGCACCACCTTGACGGCCACGGTGCGCCCGCCCTCGGAGCGGGCCAGGTAGACCCGTCCCATGCCGCCGGKGCCGAGCCGTCCGAGTAAGCGGTAGGGGCCCATCCGGCGCGGATCCCCGGGCGCGAGCGGCTCGATGCCCCCGTCCGTCCCGCCCCGCGCCCTCTCCTTGCCGCTGTCGCTGCGCATGCCGGCCTGGCTCCCCCCGGTCGAACCTGATGCGTGGTCAGTCGAACGCGCATCAGGGTAGAGGAGGCCGGAGTCAGCCGGAGGACGCGCCCGTGCCCCGCCCGGGTTCCCGCTCCTTCCGCCACCTCTCCACCATCGACTCGACGTCGAACGGCGTGAGGTTCAGCGGCGGGCCCGCGGGCGGCCGGCGCAGTGCCTCGGCGATCTTCGTGTTGATCTCGCCGAGGATCCGCCGCACCTGGCTCTCGGAGACCGCCCGGCCGACCGCCTCGACGGCGTCCTCGGCCTCCTTGCGCAGCGTCAGCGAGGGCGGCAGGACGGACGCGCCCTCGCGGTGCATCTTGCCCTTGATCCACCACAGCTCGTCATAGGGGGCACGGTCGTCGTCGAGCGGCTTGCCGAAGCCGGACAACCGCGAGAACTCGCCGCGCTCGGCGGCCTCGCGGATCTGCTTGTCCACGAATGACTCGAAGCTGACGCCGGGCGGTTTGCGTTCGGTCATGACTCCAGACTACGAGGCCGACCCCGGAACGGGGGAGACGGCCGGGGCTCCAGTGAAAAGGGGGAGACGAGGGGCTACTGCGAATCGTGATCTTCCGGCACGCTGTCGTCCGCGCACGCACGGCCCCACCCACGGGCC
>NZ_RDBI01000040.1:2106328-2121794 GCF_008042125.1 Streptomyces sp. MS191 | reverse complement strand
GGAGATGACGGTCTCCTCCCGCCGGAAGATCGCGCTGCGGATGTTCATGGTGCGCCTGCTGCCGAAGACCCCCTGGAAGAACCTCATCGCGAAGAAGATCCGCGAGGAGGTCCAGCGGGTGGCGCACGCGGTCCCGGTGAAGGACTACGACGCCCGACTGTCGGTTTGAACGAGTTCGAAACCCGCTTCCGGGACGGCTGGGGCCACTGTTACGATCAGCGTCTCGGGTGGCGTGCGCCGCAGGGGACAGGCCGGCGGTGATGCCGGTCGCCAGGGCGATGGCGACTGCTCTGCGCGTCTGGGCGCGCGCGTGACGGTGCACGGTGATGGTTCCCCCTCCGGGAATGCCTGATCAGGCTGCGGGTGGGGGCCGACGAGACCGTCTGATCCGGCCTGTCCCCTGCGGCGCACGCCACCCGAGACGCTGATCGTAACAGTGGCCCCAGCCGTCCCGGAAGCGGGTTTCGAACTCGTTCAAACCGACAGTCGGGCGTCGTAGTCCTTCACCGGGACCGCGTGCGCCACCCGCTGGACCTCCTCGCGGATCTTCTTCGCGATGAGGTTCTTCCAGGGGGTCTTCGGCAGCAGGCGCACCATGAACATCCGCAGCGCGATCTTCCGGCGGGAGGAGACCGTCATCTCCTTGGCGAACTTCTCCGCGAACCGCTGGTTGAGCTCCACGCCCGGGCGCATCTCGCGCTCGTACGCGGCGAACGCCACACGGTGGTCGCCCCGCGCCGCCGCCAGCTCGCCCGCCAGGACGTAGGCGCCCGTCAGGGCGAGGCCGGTGCCCTGGCCGGAGGCGGGGGAGGTGCAGTGGGCCGCGTCGCCGAGCAGGACGACCCGCCCGCTGGACCAGCGGTCCATCTCGATCAGGGCGATCGAGTCGAAGTAGAAGTCCTCGGCATGCGCGGAGTCCTCGATCAGGGCGGGGATCTCCCAGCCGTCGCCCGCGAACGCCTCCGCCAGCAGACGCTTCTGCGCCGCGCTGTCGCGGTGGTCGTAGCTCAGCTCCGCGGGCGAGGCGAAGACGAAGCAGTTCTTCGCCGTGTGCGCGCTCTCCCCGGCCGCGCTGTAGACGGAGACCAGCTTGTGCGGGCGGGCGTGGTAGGTCTCCCAGCGGGTGAGGCCCAGGCGGTTGGGGGCGGTGAAGATGGAGATGTAGGCGCCCAGGTGGCGCTTGAAGCGCCGCTCCTCGCCGAAGACCAGCCGGCGGGTGTTCGAGTGCAGGCCGTCCGCGCCGACCACGAGATCGAAGCGGCGGCGCGMCCCGCTCTCGAAGTCGACGTCCACGCCGTCGCCCTCGTCGCCCAGGTCGTGGAGCGCGGCGATCGAGTCGCCGAAGAGGTACTCGACGTCGTCGCGGGTCCGCTCGTACAGGATCCGGGCGAGGTCGCCGCGCATGATCTCGTCGTCCTGTCCGGCCCGGCCGCCGAAGATCTCGGCGGGCAGCTCGCCGACCGTGCGGCCCGCGTCGTCGACGTAGGAGCCGCCGTCCATGTCCGTGGAGGCGGCGACGATCTCGTCCCAGACCCCCATCCGGCGGCAGACCTCGACGGCCGTGCCGCGCACCACCGTCCCGGAGGAGCAGAACCAGCCCCCCGTCCCCGAGGCCACCGCCAGTTCCGGCAGGCTCCCGTCGGCCCGCCGGACCTGGGCTCCCGTCGCTTCCCCGCGCAGCTGCCGGACCGCCTCCACCAGCAGGAAGAGCCCCCGCATCCCGGGGTGGCAGGCCGAGAGCCCGCCCCCGTCCGTGTTCACGGGGAGCCCGCCCCCGCCGACCGTCAGCCTGCCCTTCTCGACGAAGGCCCCGCCCTCGCCCTTGGCGCAGAAGCCCAGGTCCTCCAGCGTCACCAGTGTCATGTAGGTGAACGCGTCGTATATCTGGGCCAGTTCGATGTCCTCCGGCCGCACGCCCGCCCGCTCGAAGGCGAGCCGGCCGCTGACCGCCGCCGGGGAGACGGTGAAGTCCTCCCACTGCGACATCGTGGTGTGCGAGACGTGCTCGCCCGTGCCGAGGATCCAGACGGGGGCCTTCGCCGTGTCCGGCACGTGGTCCTCGGCGGCCAGGAGCACGGCGCAGCCGCCGTCGCTGCGGATACAGCAGTGCAGCTTGGTGAACGGGTCGGCGATCATCGGGCCGGCCAGGACCTCGTCCACGGTGATCGGCTCGCGGAACATCGCCTCGGGGTTGTGCGCCGCGTTCGCCCGCGCCTGGACGGCGACCTCGGCGAGCTGCTCCAGCGTCGTGCCGTACTCGTGCATGTGGCGGCGGGCGGCCATCGCGTACTTGGCGACGAGGGTGTGGCCGTAGGGCGCCTCGAACTGGAGCGGGCCGCGCGCGCCGAAGGAGAGGTTCGAGGTCCGGCGGCGCGCCTTGATGTCCGCGCGGGCGGTGGAGCCGTAGACCAGCAGGACCACGTCGGCGTGACCCGCGGCGATGGCGTCGGCCGCGTGGGCGGCCATCACCTCCCAGGTGGCGCCGCCGACGGCGGTCGAGTCCACCCAGCGCGGGCGAAGACCGAGGTATTCGGCGACCTCGGCCGGGGCGAGCGTGCCGAGCCCCGCCGAGGCCAGTCCGTCGATCACCGAGCGGTCGAGGCCGCTGTCGGCGAGGGCGCGGCGGGGTCCGGCTCCCCCTAGCATGACGGGCCGTCAGATACCGAGGGGAGCTCCATGGACGCCGCCTTCACCGCGGAGCAGGACGAGATCCGCCGCACCCTGCGGGAACTGCTCGCCAAACGCTCCGGACCCGCCGGGGTCCGCGCCGCCGTCGCGACCCCCGCGGGGTACGACACCGATCTGTGGAACCGGATGTCCGGCGACCTCGGGCTGCCCGGCCTCGCCCTGCCCGAGGAGTACGGCGGCGTCGGTTGCGGCCCCGCCGAGCTGGCCCTCGCTTGCGAGGAGACCGGCCGGGCCCTCGCGCCCTCGCCGCTCCTGGCCACCGCCGTGCTCGCCGCGCCGCTGATCGCCGCCCTCGGCAGCGCTCCACAGCGCGCCGAACTGCTGCCCCGTATCGCCGACGGCTCGCTGACCTGCGCCCTCGCGGTGCCGGGCGGCTCCCTCGCGCTGGCCCTCGGGCTCACCGGCGACAACGCCG
This sequence comes from Streptomyces sp. MS191, assembly GCF_008042125.1. Lineage (GTDB taxonomy): Bacteria > Actinomycetota > Actinomycetes > Streptomycetales > Streptomycetaceae > Streptomyces. The sequence goes on along the minus strand of NZ_RDBI01000040.1, from coordinate 2,118,691 downwards.
ACGACTCCTGGGCCGGCGGCGGCCGGTCCGGCGGCGTGCAGGCGCGGAGCGCGGCGGAGGGCTGGCGGCTGTACGGGGAGGCGGCTCAGGTCCTCGACGGGCACAGCGCCGGCCTGCTCGTGGTCGCCGCGCACACGGGCGGCTTCGTGCGGAGCCGGACCCTGCTGTTCCTGGTGCCGGGGGACGCGGCCGGGCTCGTACGGACGCGTCAGTCCTCGCTGGACGCCACCCGCTCCCAGGCTCTCGTGCAACTGCGAGACGTACAGGCCGAGTTGCTCGGAAGCGACCCGGCGGAAGAGCCGGGCGTGCTCGGGGCGCTCGCCGCCGCCGGGCGCACGGCCGCCGTGGTCCTGGCGGCCGAGGCCGTCGGCGCCGCCCAGGCGGCCCTGGACCGTACGGTCGAGTACGTCGGGACCCGTGAGCAGTTCGGCCGGCCCGTCGGCTCCTTCCAGGCGGTCAAGCACCGGCTCGCCGACCTCTACGTCCAGCTGGAGTCGGCGCGCTCGCTGACCTACTGCGCGGTGCGGGAGCCCGGGACCGGCGGGCTGGCGCTCGCGGCGGCGCTGGAGGCGCTGCGGACGGTGTCGGGGGAGACCATCCAGCTGCACGGCGGCATCGGCTTCACCTGGGAACACGAGGCGCACCTGTACTTCAAACGGGCGGCGGCCGACGAACTGCTCTTCGGCCCCGTGCACCGGCTACGGGCCCGCGCCGCCGAGGCGACGGGGCTCTTCGGGGGCCGCGCCGGGGAGGTGGCCGCCTGATGGCCGCCGTCGGCGTACGTCTGATCCAGAAGGTGTCGTCCACCCGCGTCTTCGCCAAGGTCGCCCCGCACGTCATCCCGGCGATGGACCGGGCGGTCCACCGGCTGACCCGGGGGAAGGTGCTGCCGAGCGCCCGGATGCTGCCGGGCGTGATCCTCACCGTACGGGGGGCGCGGTCGGGACTTCCCCGGGTGACGCCGCTGGCCTGCATGCCGGAGCCGGCCGGGAGCTGGCTGCTGATCGGGTCCAACTTCGGCCGGGAGGGTCATCCGGCCTGGACCGGGAACCTGCTCAAGCACCCTGATGCCGAGGTGAGTTGGCACGGGGAGGTGATCCCCGTGCGGGCGGAGCTGCTGACGGGGGAGGAGCGGGCCGCGGCCTGGCGGGCGGCGCTGGAGTTCTGGCCGCCCTACGCCACCTACCAGGCGCGGGTGGAGCGGGAGATCCGGCTCTTCCGGCTGACCCGGCGCCGACCGGGCTGACGGCCGGGCGGCCCCGAGCCGGCCGGGGGCCGCTCGGAGGTGTCCCGGCGGAAGGCCGGACACGCGAACGCCGGCGGCGGTCTCTCGGACGGGACCGCCGCCGGCGCGACAGGACGGATGAGGGGGAGGCGGCGCGGGCTACTTCGTCGGCTTCTTGCCCGTGATGCCCAGGTGGACCAACAGCGCCAGGTTCGGCTTCAGTTCGGCCTGCTTCACACCCCAGGTCTGGAAGCCCTTCTGGTGGCCGGCGACCGAGGCCAGCATCGCCACCAGGGAGCCCGCCATGGCCGCGGGGCTGACGTCCTTGTCGACCTTGCCCTTCGCCTGGAGTTCGTTCACCGATTCCGTAAGGGAGTTGGTGACGGAGTTCAGGATCTTCATGCGGATCTTGTAGAACCGCTTGTCGCCCTCCGCGGCTCCCAGGTCCACCACTCGGAGGATGGCGTCGTGTTTGCGCCAGAAATCCAGGAAGCCCTCGACGAGTTCCTCCGAGGTCTGCCAGCCGGCCTTGCCGACCCAGGAGCGGCCGGAGACCAGTTCGGTCAATCCCGCGCCCTCCTTGGCCATTTCCTCCGCGATCTCGAGGACGGCGCCCTCGACGTCGGGGAAGTACTGGTAGAACGTCGCGGGTGAAGTGCCCGCCTTCCGGGCCACGTCGATGACCTTGACGTCCCGGTACGGCGAGGAGCTGAGCATCTCGCTGAGGCAGTCGAGCAGCTTCTGCCGCGTCGCCTGGCCGCGTCGTCCGGCCACGCGGCCGTCGACGGTGCGTACTTGTCCTGTCATGCCGTCAGCTTACCGAGGGGTGATCGGCGCGCGATTCGGCCGACTGCAAATGGGGTGCAGGCCGGTGGAGAGCCCGCCGGAACGGCTCCGGCGGCAGCGCCGTCCGGGTCTCCGGATCCCGTCGGGGCAGGTCCGGGGGCCTTTCCGGATCGGTGCGGAGGCCCTTCCGGGTGGGTGCGCAGGCTCTCGCGAGGCCGGGAGGGGGCTCCTCCGGGCCCGGGCGGGGAGCCGTCCCCGCCCGGGTGGCGGCTGCCCGGAACGGGGGTCGTCCGGGGCCCGGCGGGGGCTCCTCCCCACTCGTCCACACTCGAATAGGCTTATTAACAGCCTGTGGACAACTTCGGTGGACAACCCATGAAAACGCGGGCCGGCGGGCCCCTATCTGCGTATATGTTCGATTTTAGGGGCGTGCGGCGAGGGTGTCCCGGACCTAGCGTGGAACCATGGCCGTATTCACAGAGGGCACCCCGTGCTGGGTGGACGCGCAGCTTCCCGACCTCGAGGCGGGCAAGCGGTTCTACGGCGAGCTCTTCGGCTGGACCTTCGACGACGACCGCGACGAGGCGCTGAGCGACGGTCGGCGCGTGGCCGGGCTCGTGCCCAAACGGGACGGCCGGATGCCGACCACCTGGACCGTCTACCTCGCCACCCGGGACGCCGGGACCCTGGCCGCTCGGATCAAGGCCGCCGGCGGTCAGATGATCATGGAGCCGTACCCGGTCGGCCCCTTCGGGGTCCTGGCGCTCGCCGCCGATCCGGGCGGTGCGGTGTTCGGACTGCGCCAGGCGGGGGACGACGAGGGCTTCGAGAAGACCATGCGACCCGGTTCCTTCTGCTGGATGGAGGTCTACACCCGGGAGCGGGACGCGGTCGACACCTTCTACGCCTCCGTCTTCGGCTATCTGGGCCGCCAGGTCGAGGCGGACGAGGAGGGCAGGGACAGCGGATTCGACTACCGCGTCTGGTCGCCGCCCGGCTCCCGCACCGGCGACGACACCGCCTTCGGCGGCCGGGCCGTGCTGACCGACGCCTTCCCGGCCGCGATGCCCGGGCACATCCTCGTCTACTTCGCCGTCCGCGACTGCGACGAGACCTGCGCCACGGCCGTCCGCCTGGGCGGCCGCGTGGCCAACCCGCCCTTCGACACCCCGCACGGGCGGATCGCCGTCCTGCGTGACGACCAGGGCGCCCGCTTCGCGGTCCTGGCCGAACCGGCCGAGGAGGCCGGGGAGCCGTCGGCCGAATCCGCGGAGAAGAGCCGGTCCGCCGCCGCGCCCGGCGCCTCCGACAGTTCTTCCGGCGCCTCCGCGAGCCCCGCCGGTCAGGCCGCCGGGGGCGACTCCGAGGGTCGCGCCGGGGGTCCCGCCGACGGCGGGACCGCGCCCGGACCGGGTTCCGGCAAGCCCTCCCCGTCCGGCTCGACGTCCGGCTCCTGACCCGCCGCCGCGCCCGTCGCCCCGCCCGGCGATATGCGGTAGGACACCCCGATCCGCCCCCGGGTTCGCAACCACCGCCTCGGACAGGAAGAATCAGGGCCACGGGGCCGTATTCTCATGGCCCGTACGGGGAGGTGGCAGGCAAGTGGAGCAGCTGACGCAGCACGACCCGAGACGGATCGGGCCCTTCGAGGTGCTGGGCCGGCTCGGTGCAGGTGGCATGGGTCTCGTGTACCTCGCCCGCTCGGCGTCCGGGCGGCGTGTGGCGATCAAGACCGTGCGGACCGAGCTCGCCGAGGACCAGCTGTTCCGTGTCCGCTTCACCCGTGAGGTCGAGGCCGCGCGGGCCGTCTCCGGCTTCTACACCGCGGCCGTCGTCGACGCCGATCCGCGGGCGGCCGTGCCCTGGCTGGCCACCGCGTACGTCCCGGCGCCCTCCCTCGAAGAAATAGTGAACGAGTGCGGGCCGCTGCCGGCCCAGGCGGTGCGCTGGCTGGCGGCCGGTGTCGCGGAAGCCCTGCAGTCCATCCACGGCGCGGGCCTGGTCCACCGCGACCTCAAGCCCTCGAACGTCCTCGTCGTCGAGGACGGGCCGCGGGTGATCGACTTCGGCATCGCGTCCGGCGTCTCCAACACGCGCCTGACCATGACGAACGTGGCCGTCGGCACGCCCGCGTACATGTCGCCCGAGCAGGCGCGCGACTCGCGGAGCGTCACCGGCGCCAGCGACGTCTTCTCGCTCGGCTCGATGCTGGTCTTCGCGGCCACCGGCCACGCCCCCTTCCACGGCGCCAACCCGGTCGAGACCGTCTTCATGCTGCTCCGCGAGGGGCCGGATCTGGAGGGTCTGCCGGACGAGCTCCGGCCGCTCATCGAGTCCTGCATGCAGATGGACGTCTCGCGGCGCCCGTCCCCGGCCGACCTGCAGGCGCAGCTCGCACCGCACCTGTTCGGCTCGGGCAGCGACGACAGCGGCACGGCCTCGGCCTGGCTGCCGCAGAGCGCCACCGAGATGATCGAGCACCGCCGCGGCGGCCGCCCCACTCAGGCGCCCGCCGCCAGGCCGCCGGCGCCGCCCGCGCCGCCGCGTCCGCCCCGGCCGGCGCCGGAGTGGGGCGGCGATCCGCGCGGCGGCGGCCCGGCCCCGGTGGGCGGCGGCCGGCACGCCGGCCCCGCGGAAGCCGGCGGGCCGGTGCGGCTCGCCGGTGCCACGGTCCCCATCGGCCCCGGCCCCCGGGTCGCCGACACCCGGGCCACCTTCGGCCTGGGCGCCGACGCGGGTCCGGCCACCGGCTGGATCCGTCCGCCCGGCGGCGCGAACGGCGCCGAGCCCGGCCCGCCGCCCGGCTCCCGCCCGCTCCCCGCGCCGTCCCCGTCTCCGGACGGGGCCTCCCAGGCCGTGCAGCCCGGCGCCGATCCGGGCCACTGGCGGCCGTGGCGCTTCCGGATGTCGAACGACGTCTGGGGGACCCCGGTCGTCGACGGCGACCTGCTCTACGTGACCTCCTTCGAGGTGCACGCGCTGGACACGGCGAGCGGGCGGCGCCAGTTCAAGACCCGGGACGTGGCCTGGTCCATGGCGGTGTCCCAGGGCCGTATCCACGCCTCCGACGGGCCCACGCTCTACGCGCTCGACGCCACCGACGGGTCCGAGCGCTGGCGGCTGCAGACCGATGCCTGGGTGTACTCCCTCAAGGTCGACCGGGGCACGGTCGTCACGGGCACCCGTGGCGGCGGGGTCCAGGCCTGGGAGGCGTCCAACGGCGCCAAGCTGTGGGAGATCACCGGCGCGCAGAGCGACTTCGAGACGCCGGAGGCCGGTCCGGCCATCCACGGCGACACGGTGTACGTGTGGCGGGAGGCCCGGCTGCGGGCGATGGACGCGCGCACGGGAGCCGAACGCTGGTCGTACCCGATCGGCGACGCGGCCTCCTGCGGCAACGTCCCGATCCGGGTCGCGCCGGCCGAGGACGGCTGCGTGTACGTCTCGGCCGGCACCCGGGTGCTGTCGATCGACATCGCGGGCGGCCACGTGCGCTGGCACTTCGAGGCGCCCGCGGTCTTCCTCTCGCCGCCGGCCTTCGCGCCCGGTCCGGCCGTCACCGGTGGCGGGGTCTACCTCGCCGACTACCTCGGCACGGTGTACGCGCTGGACGCGACCACCGGACAGGACCGCTGGCGGATCGCCACCGAGTCCCGTCAGTCGGCCGAGCCGGTGCTGGTCGTCGACGGCAACGTGCACGTGGGCAGCGGCAGCGCGCTCTACACGCTGGACGCGGTCACCGGCACCCCGAAGTGGCGGTTCGCGGCGGGCGGCGAGCTGATCGGCACCCCGGTCGTGGCCGACGGCCGCGTGCACTTCGGCTCGGCCGACCACGTGCTGTACACGCTGGACGCCACGGGCGGTCAGCTGCGCTGGAAGCTCGCGACCGGCGGCGAGATCACCGGTTCGCCGGTGGCCCGCGGCGGTGTCGTCTACGCGTGCAGCAAGGACCGGTGCGTGTACGCGCTGGACGCGGTGAAGGGAACGGCGACGGGGCGGGGCGCGGCCCGGGCGTAGGCCCGACCGTTCCGGCGCGTCCCGCCGGTCAGGGCTGCGGCCCGCGCGGCGGCCCGTACGGCCCGTCGGGCTCGTGGTGGGGGTCCGGCTCCCACTGCTGCCGGCCGGGGTCCTGGCGATCCCACTGCGGCTCCTCCATCGTCCGGGTGGGAGCCGCGGCCGACGGGGGTGGCGGTGGTGCCGCCGGAGCCCGCGCCGTCGTACGTCTCCTCGTCGTCGTGGGAGTAGTCGTCGTTCTTCTTCTTGGAGCTGGAGCAGCCGGCCCGACTACGCCGCCCAGGCCCCGTACAACGCCGTGGTCGTCGAACTCGCGGAGGCGCCCCGCATCCGCCTCGTCGGCAACGTCGTCACGGCCCCGGACGCCCCGCTGGACTCGGTCGACCCGGCACGGCTGAGGATCGGGGCGGCCGTGAAGGTGGCGTTCACCGAGGTGGACGGCTTCACCGTGCCGCGCTGGCTGCTGGAGCGCGGATGAGCATCACCGTCGCACGCGACAAGGAGACCGGGGTCGCGGTCGTCACCCTCGACCGGCCCGGGAAGCACAACGCCCTCACCCTGGACATGGCCCGCGATCTCGCGGCCGTCTGGCGGGAGTTCCGCTACGACGACGAGGTGCGGGCGGCCGTCGTCACCGGTGCGGGCGAGCGGGCCTTCTGCACCGGGATCGACCGCGCCGCCGAGGTCCCGCAGCCCTCCTCGCCGTACACGATCGACGATCCGCTGATCGCGGTCGGACCGAAGGCGAACGACCTCTGGAAGCCGGTCGTGGCGGCCGTGGAGGGGATGGCCTGCGGCGGGGCCTTCTACCTCCTCGGAGAGGCCGAGTTCCTCGTCGCCGGCGAGGGGGCGACCTTCTTCGACCCCCACACCACCTACGGCATGGTCAGCGCCTTCGAGACCGTCCACATGGCGCAGCGGATGCCGTTCGGCGAGGTCGCGCGGATGGCGCTGACGGGGACGGCCGAACGGATCTCGGCCCGCCGGGCCTACGAGACGGGCCTGGTCTCCGAGCTGACGGCGACCGGCGGGGCGCTGGAGGCCGCCCGGCGGGTCGCCGCCGTGATCGCCTCCCACCCCACCGAGGCGGTGCAGGGCACGGTCCGCGCCCTGTGGTCGGTGAAGGAGGCGGCCCGCGCCCAGGCACTCGCCCACGCACCCCATCTGGTGGCGCTCGGGAACCTGCCGGCGGAGCGGCAGGCCGAGCTGTTCACCCGTCGGAGTGGCGGCCACCACCTGCGGTAGGACGCGTTCCGGCAGGGGGCTCCGTCCGGCCGGACGGGCGCCCCTCCGGGACCGGCCCGGCGGGCACCGCGCCCGCTACTGCTCGCGCACGTCGTAGACCCAGCAGGCGCGCACCCGGTCGACGGTCCTCGGGTTCTTCATCGCGACCTCGACGTTCCTGGTCTCCCCGGCCTCGACGGTGATCCGCTGCACGGCGGAGTCCACCCGCGAGCCCCCGGCGTCCTTGAACTCCAGGGTGACCTGGAAGGTCTCCGTGAGCGTCGCGCGGGAGGTGATCCGCAGGGTGGCGGTGGTGTCCGCCTTGCGGGCGGGCCTCCCCTTGCGCTTCTTCCGGGCCGGGTCGACGCAGTCGACGACCACGACGTCCACGAGCGACGTCGGGGACGTGGTGACGCCGGGGGTGGCGGTGGTGCCGCCGGAGCCCGCGCCGTCGTACGTCTCCTCGTCGTCGTGGGAGTAGTCGTCGTTCTTCTTCTTGGAGCTGGAGCAGCCGCCGCCGGAGCCGCTGCCGGAATCGCTCTTCCCGCTCCTGCTCTTGCCGCTCTTGCCGCCGGAGCTGCTGCTGGACTTGCTCTTGCCGCTGCCGCCGCCGTGGCTGCCCGTCTGGAAACCGGTGAGCGCGAGCATCACCATCGTGAGCGTCGCCGCGAGCCGAAGTCCTCGCCTCCGTGCCGTCSCCGTCGCCATTACCGCCGCCTTGCCGCTGCCTGTCGTGTCCGCGCCACCCTAGCGCCGCCTGGCAGGCCCCTCGCACCCGGCGTAGCGTCGGGAGCGAGAGCCGGACCGAAGGAGGCCGATCGATGGTCCGTAACGTCATCGGCTCGGTCCTGGCCCTCGCCGGAGCGACGGCCGCCGTCTGGAGCCCCTTCCGTGCCTGGTACGACGGCCGTCACGGCAGCGACTACCGCGTCCAGGACCTCTTCGGCGGCACCACCGACGCCGGGGCGGCGGTGATCGGGTCGATCCTGCTGCCGTTCGCCTTCGCGGCCCTGGTCGCCCTCATCGGCGTGGTGCTCCGCTCCCGCCTGCTGGTCGCCCTCGCCGGACTCGTCGTGCTCGGCTTCACCATCCTGTGGATGGTCCGGGTCGGCCAGGCGGAGGGCAGCCTCACGGTCGGCGGCGACGGCACGGGGCTCGGAGACGGCGTCGCGAACGCCGTCGGCGGCGGGCTGCTCCTGCTCCTGGGTGCCCTGGTCATGTCCGGCCGCGGCCGGACATCAGGCGCCAGGTGCTGTCGAAGGACTGGCAGTGCGGGCAGCAGGGGCGGGGCGGGAAGCGGAGCTCGCCGCAGCCGGGCGCCGCGCAGGCCTGCACGCGCAGCTCGCCCCGGGCGGCGTACTCCCAGAAGGGGGCGCCGTCCTCGTCGACCACCGGTGTCAGCATGGTGTCTCAACTCCTCAGGCTCGAAGCAGGATCGCCGACGTGGGGACCCCCTCGCCGGCCGTGACCAGGCAGGTGGCGGCGTCCGGTACCTGGGCGGTGGAGGTGCCCCGGAGCTGCTTGACGCCTTCGTTGATCAGGTTGAAGCCGTGGACGTAGGCCTCGGAGAGGCCGCCGCCGCCGGTGTTGAGGGGCAGCCGGCCGCCGATCTCCAAGGCGCCGCCCTCGGTGAAGGCCGCTCCCTCGCCGCGGTCGCAGAAGCCGTAGCCCTCCAGGGAGAGCGGGATGAGGGGGGTGAAGGCGTCGTAGATCTGGGCGACGTCGACGTCCTGGGGGCCGAAGTCGGCCTGCTTCCAGAGCTGTCGGGCCGCGGTCCAGGCCGGGCCGGTCAGCGGGTCGTCGTTCCAGTAGTTGACCATCCCGTGGTGCTGGGCGGGCAGTCCCTGGGCGGTCGAGTGGACGTACACGGGCCGCTGCCGGCAGTCGCGGGCCCGCTCGGCGGAGACGATGACGCAGGCCAGCGCCCCGTCGGTCTCCAGGCAGTTGTCGAAGAGGCACAGCGGCTCGCTGATCCAGCGCGCGGTCATGTACATCTCGCGGGTCAGCGGGCGCTCGTACATGACCGCGGCGGGGTTCTGGTTCGCCCGGTTGCGGCAGGCGAGGGCGACGTTGAAGAGGTGGTCGCGGGTGGCGCCGTACTCGTGCATGTAGCGGCGGGCGAGCATGCCGATCTCGTCGGTGGGGCGCAGCAGTCCGAAGGGGCGGGTCCACTGCCCAGGCGTGGCGAGCTGGACGGCCGTGTTGGTCCAGGGCCGGGGCCCCGACCCGCGCTTGCGCGACCGCCAGGCGACGCCGACGCTCGCCTGCCCGGTGGCGACGGCGGCGGCGAGGTGGCCGACGGTGGCGCACGAACCCCCGCCGCCGAAGCCGATCTTGGAGAAGAAGGTGACGTCGCCGGCGCCGATCGCCTTGGCGACCTCGACCTCGTCGGTCTCCTCCATGGTGTAGGAGGCGAAGGCGTCCACTTCGGAGGGGGCGATCCCGGCGTCGTCGAGGGCGGCCAGGATCGCCCGGCAGGCCAGGGTCTTCTCGGACTCGGGGAGCCTTTTCGCGAAGGGTGTCTGACCGATCCCGACGATGGCCGTGGCGTCCTTGAGCACTGCAACCTCCCCGATCGCGAGCTGCTGACAGCGCGTCAGGCTACAGCTAATCTGACGGATAGTCAGCTGAGGGGAGTGGTGGAGATGCGCGGCGACCTGGAATGGGGGTCGATCCCGCGGCTGGTGAGGTCGGCCGCCGCACGGTACGCGGACGCGGACGCGGTGATCGAGGGCCGAACGCGCCTGTCGTACGGCGAGCTCGGCGAACGGGTCGAACGGGCGGCGGCGGCCTGCATCGCCTCCGGGGTCGAGCCCGGCGACCGGGTCGCCGTCTGGGCCCCCAACACGCTGGACTGGATCGTCTCCGCGCTCGGCGCGGTCACCGCGGGCGCCGTCCTGGTGCCCCTGAACACCCGCTTCAAGGGCACCGAGGCGGCCTACGTCCTGGAGCGCTCGCGCGCCCGGCTGCTGTTCGTCACGGGCACCTTCCTCGGCACCTCGTACGTCGCCTCGCTGCGTCGCGCCGAGGTGTCCCTGCCCCACCTGGAGCGGGTGGTGGTGCTCGGGGACAGCGCCCCGGACGACTACCTGACCTGGAAGGCCTTCCTGGCCGAGGGCGACCAGATCACGTCGGCGCAGGTCCGCGCACGGGCCGACGCGATCTCCCCGTCCGACCCCTCGGACCTCGTCTACACCTCGGGGACGACGGGCCGGCCCAAGGGGGCGGTGATCAGCCACGCCCAGACCCTGCGCTGCTACGCGATCTGGTCCGAGCTCGCCGGGCTGGAGGAGGGCGACCGCTACCTGATCGTGAACCCCTTCTTCCACACCTTCGGCTACAAGGCCGGGATCATCGCCTGCCTGATGCGGGGCGCCGTGATGATCCCGCAGCCGGTGTTCAACGTGGACACCGTCCTCGCGAACATCGCCTCGGAACGCGTCTCGGTCCTGCCCGGCCCGCCCACCCTCCACCAGTCGCTGCTCGACCACCCTTCCCGCGCCGCGTACGACCTCGCGTCGCTGCGCCTGGTCGTCACGGGTGCCGCGGTGGTCCCGCTCCGGCTGGTGGAACGGCTGCGCGGCGAGCTGGGCGTGGCGACGGTGCTCACGGCGTACGGCCTCTCCGAGGCGAGCGGCATCGTCACCATGTGCCGCCGGGGCGACCCCGCCGACGTCGTCGCGACGACCTCCGGGCGCCCCATCCCGGACACCGAGGTCCGCCTGTCCGAGGCCGGCGAGGTCCTGGTGCGCGGCCACCACGTGATGCGCGGCTACTTCGAGGACGAGGAGGAGACGGCCCGGGCGATCGACGCCGACGGCTGGCTGCACACGGGCGACGTGGGCGTCCTCGACGAGGCGGGGAACCTGCGGATCACCGACCGGGTCAAGGACATGTTCATCGTCGGCGGCTTCAACGCCTATCCGGCCGAGATAGAGCAACTCCTGGGCCTGCACCCGGACATCGCCGACGTCGCGGTCATCGGCATCCCGGACCCCCGGCTCGGGGAGGTCGGCAAGGCGTTCGCGGTCCGGCGGCCCGGGGCGCGGGTGACCGGCGACGATCTGATCGCCTGGGCGCGGCGGGAGATGGCGAACTACAAGGTCCCCCGGGAGGTCGAGTTCGTGGGGGAGCTGCCGCGGAACGCGAGCGGCAAGGTGGTGAAGGGGGAACTGCGGGCGCGGGCAGGGGCGTAGCGGCCGCACGGGGCGCCGGGCACGGGTACGACGGAGGGGCCGGGCKACTGCCCGGCCCCTCCCTCGTACCGTCCGGTCGCGGTGCACCGGTCCCTGCCTGGCGGGTCCCCCCGGCCCCGCAGACGTCCCCCGAGCACGCGATGCCTCCACTGCCGGACTTTCACGGCTCCGGCGACTCCCCCGATGGCGTCGCCGCGGCCGTCCCCCCGTGGTGCGCCGGCCCTCGTGTCCCCCGTGGGCCGGCTCGTCCCGGTTACGCGAGGGGCTCGCCCGTCGCGTGGGAGTCGAGCGGCTTGATGATCGGCTTGATCGGCTCCGTGGTGGCGTGGGAGTCGAGCGTGGTGACGTCCCCGCCGGTCGCGTGCGAGTCCAGCGGCTTGATGGGCTCGCCGGTGGCGTGCGAGTCGAGCGTCGTGAACTCCTCGCCCGTCGCGTGCGAGTCCGTGGGCTTGAGGTTGTCGGCCATGGAGCAGCTCCTGAAGTCGTTCGGCTGGTGGTACTGACATGTCCGCCCGGCAATTCCCCCGCGGATCGCCGGGCGGACCGTCCAGGGCCGATCACCTTAGTGGTGGGGCCTCATGGCGATCCGTCTGCCCCCCGACGCGGCGGATCGACATGCACGAGAATGCCGTGCGGCGATAAACGAATGATGAACGCCCGGTCCGGGTCAGGCGACCGCCGCCGGGTGGAGCAGCACGCGGACGGCCTTGGCCTCGGGCGAGCCCAGTCCGTCGAACACCGACAGCGCCTCGGTCCAGCACACCCGGGCCCGGTCCGTCTGGCCCAGCGCCGCGAGTCCCTGGCCCAGGACGGTCAGGACGTTCGCCCGGCGCCACTCCCCGCCGATGCCGTGCAGCACGGACAGCGCCTGCTCGGCGTTGGCCGCCGCCGCGGTGTACCGGCGGTCGGCCAGGTGGA
>NZ_RDBI01000040.1:2035075-2106228 GCF_008042125.1 Streptomyces sp. MS191 | reverse complement strand
TTCTCGTAGATGGTGATGCCCTGCTCGGCGAGCTCGACGGCGCTGGCGACACGACCGGTGGCCAGGTGCACGCGGGAGAGGTTGCACAGAGCGCTGGCCTCGCCGGGCCGGTTCGCGTCGGCGCGGAAGGCGTCGCGGGCACGGGAGAGGTGGGCTTCGGCGTCGACGTGGCGGTTCTCGTACAGCGCGAGGATGCCCCGCTCGTTGGGCGCGTTCCCGCACGTCCAGGGGTCCCCGGACGCACGTCCGAGGTCCATGGCGAGATGGGCCTCCCCGTCGGCCTCCTCGAACCGGCCGGCGGTGCTGTACACCTGGGTCAGCGTGGTGCGGGCCCTGCCCTCGGAGCGGGCGTCGCCGGCCGTGCGGGCGGCGTCCCGGGCGGCCACGGTCGCCATCTCGTACCGCCGGGCGTTGATGCCCGACTCGGCCAGGTCCTTCGTCGCCATCAGGAGGTCGACGGCCCGGCGCAGGGACGCGGGCCCGAGGGACTGCTGCACGCAGGCCAGCACGCAGTCCGCCTCGGCGTGCAGCCAGTCGAGGGCCTCGGCGTGGTCGGCGAACGCGAGCCCCGCGTGCGAGGTGGCCTCCAGGTGCGCGACCGTCCGGTCGCCCGGCCGCTCGATCGCGTACACCCGGGCCGCGGTCGACAGGTAGAAGTCCAGCAGTCGCGACAGCGCCAGATCCCTTTCCACCGGCGGGTGTTCGTCACGCTCCGCGCACGCACGCGCGTAGAGGCGGACGAGGTCGTGGTAGCGGTAGCGGCCCGGGGCCGCCGACTCGAGCAGGGAGGTGTCGACGAGGGCCTCGAGGAGGTCCTCGGTGTCGTGCGGCGGGAGGTCCAGGACGGCCGCCGCCGCCGCGAGCGAGATGTCCGGGCCGTCCGCGAGGCCGAGCAGGCGGAAGGCGCGGGCCTGGGCCGGCTCCAGCTGTCCGTAGCCGAGTTCGAAGGTCGCCTTGACCGCGAGATCGCCCGCCTGGAGTTCGTCCAGCCGGCGGCGCTCGTCGGCGAGCTTGGCCGCCAGCACCGAGACCGTCCAGGTGCGGCGGGCGGCCAGCCGGGAGGCGGCGATGCGGATCGCCAGCGGCAGGAAGCCGCAGGCCGCCACGACGTCCAGCGCCGCCTCGCGCTCCGCCTGCACCCGCTCGGCGCCGACGATCCGGGTGAAGAGCTGGAGCGCCTCCTCGGGGGACATGACGTCCAGGTCCACCAGGTGCGCGCCGGCCAGGTCCACCATCCGGATCCGGCTGGTCACCAGGGCCGCGCAGCCCGCCGTGCCCGGCAGCAGCGGCCGGATCTGGGCCGCGTCGCGCGCGTTGTCGAGCAGGACCAGGATCCGCCGGCCGTCGAGGGTGGAGCGGTACAGCGCCGCCCGCTCGTCCAGTGAGTCGGGGATGGCCGCGTCGGGGGTGCCCAGGGCCCGCAGGAAGGCGCCGAGCACGGTCTCCGGCGCGGCGGCCCGCGAGCCCGCGCCCTGGAGGTCGACGTAGAGCTGGCCGTCCGGGAAGTGCGGCCGGGCCTCGTGCGCCACGTGCACCGCGAGCGTGGTCTTGCCGACGCCGCCGATGCCCGCGAGCGCCGAGACGGCCATCACGGAGCCCTCGGCGGTGGCGAGCCGGTCGCCCAGCTCCCGTACGAAGGAGCCGCGGCCGGTGAAGTCGGGCACCGTCGCCGGAAGCTGAGCGGGCCGGGCGGCCGGGGCCGCGGCCCGGGAGGCCTCCTCCACCGGGCGGTCCAGCTCGGCGTCGGCCTGGAGGATCCGCTGCTGGAGACGGGACAGTTCGGCGCACGGGTCCACGCCCAGCTCGTCGGCGAGGAGGCGGCGCGTGTCCGCGTACACCGCGAGCGCCTCCGCCTGCCGTCCGCTGCGGTAGAGGGCCAGCATCAGCAGTTCGCGCAGCCGCTCCCGCAGAGGGTGCGCCGCGGTCAGGGCGGTCAGCTCGGACACCGCCTCCGCGTGCGCGCCGACCTCCAGGTCCATGTCGAGCCGGGTCTCCAGGAGCTGCAGCCGCCACTCCTCCAGGCGCGTCCGCTGGGTCTCGGCGTACGGACCGGGCACCGAGGCCAGCGCCTCGCCGTCCCACAGGCCGAGGGACTTGTTGAGCCGGGCGCGGGCCGTGGCGCGGTCGCCGGCCGACCGCAGCTTCTCGGCCTCGGCCGCCAGCTCCTGGGCGACGCTCAGGTCCAGGGAGTCGGCGCTCGCCCTGATGGCGTAGCCGCCGGACTCGCTGACCAGGACCCCGGGGTCGAGGATCTTGCGCAGCCGTGAGGCGTAGGTGCGTACGGCGGCCAGCGCCTGCGAGGGGGGTTCCTCGCCCCAGATCGCGTCGATCAGCTCGGAGGCGGTGGCCGTGCGCCCGTCGCGCAGCAGCAGCGCCGCCAGCAGGGCACGCTGCTGCGGCGAGCCCGAGGGGAGTGCCTCGCCGTTCCGCCAGGCCCGCACGGGTCCGAGCACGCCGAAGCGCAGATCGGCGGCCTGCTCCCGGCCGGCGTCGTCGGAACCCGTCGCCGGAGTCCGCTGCTCCGGCACCCGCGAGCCGTTCTCACGGTCCATAGCTCCCCCTGCCCGTACCGCTGGTTTCGCCCAAGACAGTCTGCCTTGTCCGTGGGCCGCGCGTCAGCATCGGGTGACCGTCTGCACAGGATCCGCCCCCCGACTAGCTGACGGGTCGTCAGATGAGCGCTACCGTGACGGACATGGAGACCTTCCCGAAGATCATCTCGGTGGACGACCACACCGTGGAGCCTCCGCACGTCTGGCAGGACCGGCTCCCGTCGAAGTACCGGGACACCGGTCCGCGCGTCGTCCGCGCCCCCCTGAAGGAAATGACCTTCCTCGGCGGCAAGTTCGCCCCCGTCATGGGCGCGCCCGGCGACGACGGGCCGATCGGTGACTGGTGGGTGTACGAGGACCTGCACCGCCCGCTCACCCGGCTCGACACCGCCGTCGGCTACGACCGGGACGAGATCAGGCTGGAGGTGATCACGTACGAGCAGATGCGCCCCGGCTCCTTCTCCGTCCCCGACCGGCTCGCCGACATGGACGTCAACCACGTCCAGTCCGCGCTCTGCTTCCCCACCTTCCCGCGCTTCTGCGGGCAGACCTTCACCGAGGCCGGGGACCGCGAGCTGGGCCTCCTCGGTGTCCGCGCCTACAACGACTGGATGGTCGAGGAGTGGTGCGGCCCCGAGGCGGCCGGCCGGCTGATCCCGCTCACCCTGGTGCCCCTGTGGGACGCCGAGCTGGCCGCCGCCGAGGTCCGTCGCAACGCCGCCCGGGGCGTGCGGGCCGTCGCCTTCTCCGAGATCCCTCCGCACCTCGGGCTGCCGTCGGTGCACACCGACTACTGGGACCCGTTCCTGCGGGCCTGCGACGAGACCGGCACCGTCGTCGCCATGCACATCGGCTCGTCGAGCCGGATGCCCAGCACCTCGGCGGACGCCCCGCCCGCCGTCGGCTCCACCATCACCTTCGCCAACTGCTGCTTCTCGATGGTGGACTGGCTGATGAGCGGCAAGTTCGAGCGTTTCCCGAACCTGCGGATCATGTACGCGGAGGGCCAGATCGGCTGGATCCCGTACATCCTGGAGCGCGCCGACGTCGTCTGGGAGGAGAACCGGGGTTGGGGCGGCGTGGCGGACAAGGTGCTGCGCCGGCCGTCGGAGCTCTTCGCCGAGCACGTCCACGGCTGCTTCTTCGACGACGCCTTCGGTCTGCGGAACCTCGACGCGATCGGCGTCGGCAACGTCCTCTACGAGACCGACTACCCGCATTCCGACTCCACCTGGCCCAAGTCCCGCGAGGTCGGAGAGGCGCAGATGGGGCACCTGGCCCCGGACGTGGTCGAGCGGATCGTGCGCGGCAACGCGATCGAGCTGCTGGGGCTGACACCGGACGGACTCTGGCGTCCGTAGGGCGTGCCCGGGGGACGGACCGGTGCCGGCCGCGCGCCGGTCCGGTGGCGCGGGGCTCCGTGCGGGAAAGCGGTCCGGCACACCCCTTGCCTGATGGTCCGTCAGCGATGACGATGGGCTCCTTCATTTAACTGACGGATCGTCAGGTAAGGGGTGGGGTCCATGGTGTCCTACGGGATGCAGCTCCCGGTCCAGTCGCAGAGCACCCTCTACGCCGAGGCCTGGGAGGCCGGGGCCGGTCCGGGTGATCTCGTCGAGATCGCCCGGGCCGCCGACCGCTGCGGCTTCGACTACATCGCGAGCTGCGACCACGTCGCCATCCCGCGCCGGCTCGCCGGGCCCATGGGCACCGTCTGGTACGACCCGGTCGCCACGCTCTCCTACCTCGCCGCCGCCACCGAGCGGGTCCGGCTGCTCTCGCACGTCGCGATCGTGGGGCTGCGGCATCCACTGGTGTCCGCCAAGGCGTACGCGACCCTCGACCACCTCTCCGGCGGACGGCTGGTCCTCGGGGTGGGGGCGGGTCACGTGGAGGAGGAGTTCGACGCCGTCGGCGCGGACTTCACGGGCCGCGGGCGGGTCCTCGACGAGACGATCGACGCGCTGAAGTCGGCCCTCGGGCCGGAGGAGTACCCGGAGTTCTCCGGCGAGCGCTTCGCCTTCAAGGACCTCGGGCAGCGGCCCCGGCCCGCCCAGGAGCGGGTGCCCGTCTGGGTCGGCGGATCGTCGCCGGCCGCCGTGCGCCGGGCGGCGGTGCGGGGGGACGGCTGGCTGCCCCAGGGCGATCCGCGCGACCGGCTCCCCGCTCAGATCGCGAAGCTGCTGCGACTGCGGGCCGRGGCCGGTGTCGAGGCCCCGATCACGGTGGGGGCCATCGTCGAGCCGCTCTACGTCGGCGAGGCCGGCTGGGAGGTCGGGCGGCGCACCCTGACGGGCAAGGCGCAGGACATCGCGGCGTCGCTGCGGGCGTACGGGGAGATGGGCGTGCACCAGATCCAGGTCCGGTTCCGCTCCCGGAGCCGTACCGAACTCGTCGACCAGATGGCGGCGTTCGCCGCGGAGGTCGCACCACACCTGAACTGAGGAGCGTGGCAGGGCATGGGCAAGCTGGACGGGCGCGTCGTCGTCATCACGGGCGCGGCGCGCGGGCAGGGCGAGCAGGAGGCGCGGCTCTTCGTCGCCGAGGGGGCGAAGGTCCTCCTCGGGGACGTCCTCGACGACGCCGGCGAGGCGCTGGCCAAGGAGCTGGGGGAGGAGCGGGCCGCGTACGTCCGCCTCGACGTCACCCGCGAGGAGGACTGGTCCGCGGCCGTCGCCCGGGCGCGCGAGCGCTTCGGCCGGATCGACGGCCTGGTGAACAACGCGGGCATCCTGCGGTTCAACGAGCTGGTCGCCACCCCGCTCGACGAGTTCCAGGCCATCGTGCAGGTCAACCAGGTCGGCTGCTTCCTGGGCATCCGTACCGTCGCGCCCGAGATCGCCGAGGCGGGCGGCGGCACCATCGTGAACACCGCCTCGTACACGGGTCTCACCGGCATGGCGGGCGTCGGCGCCTACGCCGCCAGCAAGCACGCCGTGCTCGGGCTCACCCGCGTCGCGGCCCTGGAGCTGGCGGGGCGGGGCATCCGGGTGAACGCGGTCTGCCCCGGCGCGATCGACACCCCGATGAGCAACCCCGAGGGCGTGGACCCGGCGGCGACCGAGGAGCTGTACCGCAAGCTCGTGCCGCTCGGCCGCATCGGACGGCCGGAGGAGGTCGCGGCCCTCGCGCTGTTCCTGACCGGGGAGGACTCGGCCTACATCACGGGCCAGCCGTTCGTGGTCGACGGCGGCTGGCTGGCCGGCGTCAGCCTCTTCTGACCTTTCGGCTCCCGTCCGGGCGGCCCTCCCGGGCCCGCCCGGACGGGACTCAGCTGACGTGCCGTCAGGTATTGACGCACCCGCGCGGCGGTGCGAAAGTCGGGCACATCGAGAATCTGACGGTACGTCAGAAATAACGAGGACGGTGAACCCCTTGGAATTCGGGATCTTCGTACAGGGATACGTCGGCAAGCGCGCCGAGACCGATCCCGAGGCCGAGCACAAGGCGCTGATGGAGGAGACCGAGTACGTCATCCAGGCGGACCGATCCGGGTTCAAGTACGCCTGGGCCTCCGAGCACCACTTCCTGGAGGAGTACTCCCATCTGTCGGCGAACGACGTCTACCTCGGCTACCTCGCCCACGCCACCGACCGGATCCACCTCGGGTCGGGCATCTTCAACCCCCTCGCACCCGTGAACCACCCGGTCAAGGTGGCCGAGAAGGTCGCCATGCTCGACCACCTCTCCGCCGGCCGCTTCGAGTTCGGCTCCGGCCGCGGCGCGGGCTCCCACGAGATCCTCGGGTTCATGCCGGGCATCACCGACATGAACCACACGAAGGAGATCTGGGAGGAGACGATCGCCGAGTTCCCCAAGATGTGGCTCCAGGACGAGTACGTCGGCTTCCAGGGCAAGCACTGGTCCCTGCCGCCCCGCAAGATCCTGCCCAAGCCGTACGGCAAGTCCCACCCGGCCATGTGGTACGCCGCCGGCTCGCCCTCCTCCTACGCGATGGCGGGGAAGAAGGGCCTGGGCGTCCTGGGCTTCAGCGTGCAGAAGGTCTCCGACATGGAGTGGGTCGTCGAGTCGTACAAGACGGCGATCAAGGAGGCCAAGGCGGTCGGCGACTTCGTCAACGACAACGTCATGGTGACCTCCACGGCGATCTGCGCGGAGACCCACGACAAGGCCGTCGAGATCGCGGTCGGCGGCGGCCTCAACTACCTCCAGTCGCTGCTCTTCCGCTACCACGACACCTTCCCGCGGCCCGAGGGCATCCCCGAGTGGCCCGAACTCCTGCCGGAGTACAGCGCGGAGATCATCGAACTCCTCATCGCCGAGGAACTGATGATCTGCGGCGACCCGGAGGAGGTGCTGCGCCAGTGCAAGCGCTGGGAGCAGGCCGGGGCCGACCAGCTGTCCTTCGGTCTGCCGATCGGGGTCTCGTACGAGGACACGATGAACACGATCAAGCTGATCGGCGAGCACGTGATCCCCAAGATCGACACGGACCCCGTCCACCGCACCACCCGCTTCCGCCAGGCCGCGGGTTCCTGACGGGGCGGGGCGGGCCCTCCGGTGCCCCTCCCACCCGCGAGCGCGGGGCGGTGTCTTCCCGGACCGCCGCTCCGTACCTGCCCCGGTCGGGGACGTCGTAGCCGCGGCCGGCTACCGCGTCCCCGGCCGGGGCGCGTCCATGTGGTCCACGTGAGGAAAGGGACGTCATGCTCGATCACCTGATCAAGGGGGCCACCGTCGTGGACGGCACCGGCGCCCCCGCCCGCGTCGCCGACGTCGGTCTACGGGACGGGCGCATCGCCCTCGTCGCCGAGCCGGGCACCGTCACCGAACAGGCCGCGAGCAGCGAGGACGCCACCGGGCTCGTCCTCGCCCCGGGGTTCGTCGACCCGCACACCCACTACGACGCCCAGCTGTTCTGGGACCCCTTCGCGACCCCCTCCATGAACCACGGCGTCACCACCGTCGCCGGCGGCAACTGCGGCTTCACCCTCGCACCCCTGCACCCCGACCGGCCCGAGGACGCCGACTACACCCGGCGCATGATGTCCAAGGTCGAGGGCATGGCCCTGGCGGCCCTGGAGGACGGGGTCGACTGGTCCTGGTCCTCCTTCGCGGAGTACCTCGACGCCCTCGAAGGGCGGATCGCCGTCAACGCCGGGTTCATGGTCGGGCACTGCGCCCTGCGCCGGTACGTGATGGGCGCCGACGCCGTCGGCGGACAGCCCACCGACGCCCAGCTGCGGGCGATGGAACGGCTCCTCCACGAGGCCATGGACGCGGGCGCCTGGGGCCTGTCCACCACCCAGTCCGCCACCCACTCCGACGGSGWCGGCGCCCCCGTCCCCTCCCGGCACGCCACCCCGGCGGAACTGATCGCGCTCTCCAGAGCCGTCGGCGAGCACGAGGGAACCCAGATCGAGGCGATCCTCGCCGGCTGCCTCGACCAGTTCTCCGACGCCGAGATCGACCTCTTCGTCGAGATGACGGCGGCGGCCGGCCGGCCGCTCAACTGGAACGTCCTCACCATCGACGCCGCCGTGCCGGAACGCGTGCCGCGCCAGCTCGTCGCCTCCGAGCGGGCCCGCAAGTCCGGCGGCCGGATCGTCGCCCTCACCATGCCGATCCTGACCCCGATGAACATGTCGCTGGGTACCTTCTGCGCCCTCAACCTCATCCCCGGCTGGGGCGAGATCCTCGCGCTGCCGGTGCCCGAACGGATCGCGCGGCTGCGCGACCCGCAGGTCCGCACGGAGATGCTCCGCCGCGCCGACTCCCGCGAGGCCGGCGTCTTCCGGCGCCTCGCCCGCTTCGACCGCTACGTCATCGGGGACACGTACAGCGCCGAGAACGAGGGCCTGACCGGTCGCGTCGTCCGGGACATCGCCGCCGAGCGTGGCCAGGACGCCTTCCAGTGCCTGGTCGAGGTCTGCGCCAACGACGACCTGCGGACCGTCCTGTGGCCGATGCCCTCGGACAACGACCCGGCCTCCTGGGCGCTGCGCCGCGAGACCTGGGAGCACGAGGACGTGATGCTGGGCGGCTCCGACGCGGGCGCCCACCTGGACCGGATGTGCGGGGCGCCGTACACCACCCGCTTCCTCGGCGACTGCCTGCGCGGCCGGAAGCTGGTGCCGCTGGAGCAGGCGGTGAAGATGCTCAGCGACGACCCCGCCCGGCTCTTCGGGCTGCGCGAGCGGGGCAGGATCGAGGAGGGCTTCCACGCCGACCTGGTCCTCTTCGATCCCGAGCGCATCGACGCCGGACCGGCGACCCTCGTGCACGACCTGCCCGGCGACAGCCCGCGGCTGGACTCGCGGGCGGTCGGCGTCGTCTCGGTCCGCGTCAACGGCGTGGAGACCGTCCGCGACGACGAGGTGACCGGCGCGATACCGGGCCGGGTACTGCGATCCGGCCGGGACACGAGGACGGTGTCGACGCGATGACCCGTACCGAGAGCCTCTTCATCGGGGGCACGTGGACCGAGCCCGACGGCGGGCACTACGAGGTGATCGACCCGGCCACCGAGGAGGTCGTCGGCCTCGCCCCCGAGGCCTCCCGGGCGCAGGTGCACGAGGCGGCCGCCGCCGCCCGCGCGGCCTTCGGCGCCTGGTCCCGGACGCGGCCGGAGGAGCGCGCCGCGCTCCTGGACCGGGCCGCGGACATCATGGCCCGCGACGCCGACCGCCTCACCGCCCTCGCCCAGGCCGAGACCGGCGCGACCACCGGGACCGCCCGCGGGATGCAGGTCGCCGTCGGCGTCTCCCGGTTCCGCCGGTACGCGCGCGGCGCCCTGGAGCCGGTCGAGCAGGCGCTGCCCCCGCAGATCAACGAGGCGGGTCCGATGGGCAGGGCCGGGGTCTTCGGCGCGCTCGCCGTGCGCCGCCCGGTGGGCGTGGTCACCTGCATCACCTCGTACAACAACCCCTGGGCCAACCCGGCGGGCAAGGTCGCCCCGGCCCTGGCCATGGGCAACACGGTGGTGGTCAAGCCCGCGCCGCAGGACCCGCTCTCCGTGTACGCGATGGCGCGGGCGCTGGAGGAGGCGGGCGTCCCGGCCGGCGTCGTGAACGTCGTCACCGGCTCGGCTCCCGGGGTCGGGGAGGCGGCGGTCGACTCGCCCGACGTCGACATGGTGTCCTTCACCGGCTCCACGGCCGTCGGGCAGCGCATCGGCGAGGTCTGCGGCCGCGACATGAAGCGGCAGCTGATGGAGCTGGGCGGCAAGGGCGCGGCCCTGGTCCTCGACGACGCCGACCTGGACGCGGCGGTCACGGGCATCGGCACCACCTTCGCCTTCTACAGCGGGCAGATCTGCACGGCCCCGACCCGGGTGCTCGCCCAGCGCGGGATCCACGACCGTCTGATCGAGAAGCTGACCGGCTACCTGGCCTTCATGAAGGTGGGCGATCCCCGGGAACGCGGCACGGTCGTCGGCCCGGTGATCTCGGCGGCCCACCGCGACCGCGTGGAGTCGTACGTCGAACTGGGCCGCAAGGAGGGGGCCCGGGTGGTCGCCGGCGGCGAGCGGCCTGACCTCGACCGCGGCTTCTACGTGGCGCCCACCCTGCTGGCCGACTGCACGAACACGATGCGGGTGGTCCGGGAGGAGATCTTCGGACCGGTCGTCGTGGTCGTCCCCTTCGACGACGAGGAGGAGGGGATCGCGCTGGCCAACGACAGCGACTACGGGCTGATCGACTACGTCTGGTCCGGGGACACGGCCCGCGCGTTCCGCGTCGCGGCGCGGCTGCGGGCCGGCGGGGTCGGAGTGAACACGGTGGGGCGCAACATGGAGGCGCCCTTCGGCGGGTTCAAGAAGAGCGGGGTGGGGCGGGACGTGGGCTCCTACGCCCTGCACGCCTACAGCGAGCTGCAGGCGGTGGTCTGGCCCGGTTGATCATGCTTGGGGAACGGCCCGGAAAATCCCGCGGGAAATTTTGAAATCGGACATTCCGGGCCCAGCTGCGGTTCCCGCATATCGGACACCGATCGGTACGCCTACCGATCGATCGGCCTCACCCGGCAGTGGATCTTCCAATCGTTGGCGGGTGCACGGATTTCACCTCGCAATGCAAGGTGAAGATCGGGAAGGTGAGCGGATTGCGGTGTTCCGGATGTGGAAACCGCAGCACTTAACGTCCTGTTCATGACTCAGGTGGATGCACGGCCCCAGGCCGGAGACACGGTAAGGGTCGTCCCCGCCTCGGGCGACACTCAGGGCGTACGCACCAAGGGACTCGGCGGCAACTCGGTCGGGCTGCTGGGCAGCGCCGTCATCGGCATCTCGACCGTCGCCCCCGTCTACTGCCTGACCTCCACGCTCGGCTCCACGGCCGGCGAGGTCGGGCTGCAGATGCCCGCGGTGTTCCTGGCCGGCTTCCTGCCGATGCTGCTGGTCGCCTTCGCCTACCGCGAGCTGAACAAGGTCATGCCCGACTGCGGCACCTCGTTCACCTGGACCGTGAAGGCCTTCGGGCCGCGCATCGGCTGGATGTGCGGCTGGGGCCTCGTCATCGCGACGATCATCGTGCTGTCCAACCTGGCCGGCGTCGCGACCTCCTACTTCTGGCTGCTGGCCGGCGAGATCACCGGTGATCCGTCGATCGCCGCCCTGGACGACAACAAGGCCGTCCACATCCTCACCTGCCTGACCCTCATCGCCGTCGCCACCGCGATCAGCTACCGGGGCATGACCGCCACCAAGGGCATCCAGTACGCCCTCGTCGGCCTCCAGCTCGTCGTCCTCGTCGTCTTCGTCGCCATGGCCTTCCAGAAGGCGGGCAGCGGCACCTTCGACACGGGCCTGGACTTCTCCTGGTCGTGGATGAACCCGTTCGCCGTCCAGTCCTTCGCCGCCTTCACCGCCGGCCTGTCGCTGTCGATCTTCATGTACTGGGGCTGGGACGCCTGCCTGGCCACCAACGAGGAGACCACCGGCAGCGAGAAGACCCCGGGCCGCGCCGCGCTGGTCGCGATGGTCGTCCTGGTCGCCTCCTACCTCGCCACCGGCATCGCCGCGCAGATGGCCGTCGGCTCCGGCGACAAGGGCCTGGGCCTCGCGAACCCGGAGACCTCCGACAACGTCTTCGCCGCCCTCGCCGGCCCCGTCATGGGCCCGGCCCTCGGCATCCTGCTCTTCGTCGCGGTCCTCGCCTCGGCGGCGGCCAGCCTCCAGACGACCTTCATCCCGGTGGCCCGCACGGTGCTGGCGATGTCGGCGTACGAGGCCCTGCCCGCGTCCTTCGCGAAGGTCCACCCGCGCTTCAAGGTCCCCGGCAAGGCCACGGTCATCGCCGGCGTCGCGACCGGCGTCTTCTACACGGTCATGACCCTGGTGAGCGAGAACGTCCTGGTCGACACGATCTACGCGCTCGGCCTGATGATCTGCTTCTACTACTCGCTCACCGCGTTCGCCTGCGCCTGGTACTTCCGCAAGGAGCTCTTCCGCTCCGGCCGCGACTTCGTCTACAAGGGTCTCTGCCCGGTCCTGGGCGGCCTCCTGCTGACGGCCGTCTTCGGCAAGACGCTCTACGACATGTGGGACCCGGCCTACGGCAGCGGCTCCGCGGTCTTCGGCGTCGGCTCGGTCTTCGTGATCGGTGTCGGACTGCTGCTGCTCGGTGTCGTGATCATGCTGGTGATGCAGCGCAGGAGCCCCGCCTTCTTCCGCGGCGAGGTGCTGACCAAGGAGACTCCCTCGCTGGTCGTCGCGGACTGACCGCGCGCGACCGGCGTCGGACACGGCGGAGGTGGCGGGCCCGTGGGGGGTCCCGTCACCTCCGTTCCGCGTCAGCGTCCCGGCAGGAGCCGCTGGACGGCGGCGTTGGGCGGGGCATGAAGAAGATCCTCACCGCCGCCCTGGCCGGTCTCGCCGTGGCCGGCTCGCTCGGCTCCGCCGGTACCGCCGTCGCCGAGAGCGATGTCGGCCTGTCCACGGTCGTCCCGCTCAGCGGCGTCCTGAACCCCGACGAGAAGCAGCCGGCGCCCGCCGACCTGCCGCCCGCCAACGCCGCCGTCCAGCGGCTCCTGCCGGGACGCTGACGCGGAACGGAGGTGACGGGACCCCCCACGGGCCCGCCACCTCCGCCGTGTCCGACGCCGGTCGCGCGCGGTCAGTCCGCGACGACCAGCGAGGGAGTCTCCTTGGTCAGCACCTCGCCGCGGAAGAAGGCGGGGCTCCTGCGCTGCATCACCAGCATGATCACGACACCGAGCAGCAGCAGTCCGACACGGCGCCGACCGGTTACGGACGCCCCGAATCCCGCCCTCCGCCCCCACGGCAACGGGGCGGGCCCGCGCATCGGGCACTTCCGCCCGGTCGTCGGGTCGGAGGACCCCGTCGACGCGCCGCCGGTGCGCGAGGCGCCCGTCACAGCCCCACGCCGGCCGGCTGCCGGACGGTGACGTTGAGCCGGTTGAACAGGTTGGTGAGGCCCACCATCAGCACGATCGCGGCGAGCTGCTTCTCGTCGAAGTGATCGGCCGCCGCGTCCCAGACCGCGTCCGGCACGGCGTCCGAGGTGTCGGCGAGCCGGGTCGCGGCCTCGGCGAGCGCCAGCGCGGCGCGCTCCTCGTCGGAGAAGTACGGGGTCTCGCGCCAGGCGGCGACGGCGAACAGCTTCTCGTCGCTCACCCCCGCCTTCCTGGCGCTCTTCGCCCCGTAGTCCACGCAGAAGCCGCAGTTGTTGATCTGGCTGGCCCGCAGGTGCACCAGCTCCAGGACGGACTCCGGGACACCGCCCTGCCGGGTGGCCTTCACCAGGTCCTGGATGGCCGAGCCGGCCTCGGGCAGGACGTAGGCGGGGTTGGTCATCCGGGCCTTGATCTCGTGCTGCATGGTGATCGCTCCTCCGCGGTCGGTGCGGGCCGTCCCTGTGCCGGCCTCACCGTCATGACGGAGCGGGCGACGCGGATGTGACACGACCGCGGACTTCTTTCTCGATCCGGGGCCGGGTCGGGCCGGGGTCGGGCCGGCCGGGCCGGGTCGGGCGGCCGGTTCGGCGGCTTCTTCCCCGACCCGGGTTCAGGCGGCCGGTTCGGCGGGCTCCGCGATCAGGGCGGTGGCGACGGTGCGGAAGCCCAGCCGCCCGTAGAGCCGGGCCACGTCCGCGTCCGAGGCCGTCAGGAAGACCGTCTCCACCCCGTGGGCCCGGGCGTCGGCCACCAGGGCGGCGGTCACCGCGAGCCCCAGGCCCCGGCGGCGGGCGGACGGCAGGGTGCCCACCCCGACGACCTCGGAGACGGCCCCCACGGGCTGGTGCTGACCGGCCGAGAGCGCGTGGCCCTCCGGGTCCAGCGCCGCCGCCAGGCGCGTCGCCCCCTCGGCGATCCGCACCGCGACCTGGGCGACGGCCGACGGCGTGGCCTCGGCGCCGAAGGCCGCGTACGGGGCGGCGACCGCGCTCGGCAGGACCGGATCGCCGGCGCCCACCATCCGCACCGTGACGTCCTCGGGCAGCGGGAGGGGCGCGAGGACGTCCTCGTCGGTCAGGACCATCAGCGGGTGCTCGTGGACCACGAGCCCGCTCTTCTCGACCGCAGCCCGCAGTCCCGGCGTCGTCTCCGCCACCCACTCGAACGCCTCGGGTGCCCCCAGCTCCCGCTGCCTCGCCCGGACCCGGTCCACCTCGGCCGGCGTCACCTCCCCGGAGTGCCCGAGGGTGGGCCGGGCGTAGAACGGCCAGCCCTCGCCCTCCCGGACGAACAGGGTGAGCGGCCCGAACTCCTCCGCACGGGCGGCGGATCGGGGCGCGGTGTCGTAGTACGTCTCGAGTCGGTTCAGCATGACGGTCATCCAAGCAGCCGAACGGCCTTGCCCACGGGTGGTTTTCGCCGTCCTCCGATGACGCGGGGTCGGCGCCCGCGGCGCCGGACGGCCTTCCCTTCCCCGGGCGCCGCGTGGGCCGCCGCGCACGGCGGATGCGAAGTCGTGACACACGCCGGACGTCGTTGTGGCATGTCCCCGACGACACTGTGCCGACGACACGCGCCCGCCGTGTCCGAGGGGGAATCATGACCAGGACACCGCAGTGCCCGGGGTGCGGCCGGGAGGACCGGTTGCAGGCCGTACCGGCCGTGTACCTCGCGGGACGGGACACGGTCAGGGTGCGAGAGCGCAATCCCGGCGACCACCATGACCGCACCGTCGACCGCCCGGTGACGACCGCCCTCTCGGAGGCCCTGGCGCCCGTGCCGGACCCCCCGTCCCGGGCGATCGGGTGCCTCGGCGTGCTGGCCCTCCTGGTGGCGATCGGGACCTTCGTGGCCGGAGCCGGCGCGGGCCACTGGCTCGACGACGTCCCGGTGGCCGAGGGCGGCGGGTTCTTCGACGAGAACGGGATCTTCCACGCACCGGGGGAGGCGCTGCCCACCGCCGGTCCCGCGTGGCCGGACTTCGCCTGGCTCGCGGTGGTCTCGGCGCTCGCCCTGACGGCGGCCGTGCTGGTCCTCGTCCGGCAGGTCCGCGGCCACCGCGCGTTCACGCGGCTGACGAGCGGCCGGGCCCAGGCCGAACGCCTCTGGTCACGAGCCTGGTACTGCCACCGCTGCGGCACCGTGCACTTCCGGGACGTGCCCGGCGAGGACACCCGGCCGCTCACCTTCCAGGAGTTCCGCGAGCGCGTCTGGCAGGAAGGGGGCTACGGCGACCTCGCCGCGACGCAGCGGGCGCTCGGACCGACCCGCTCCGCATGACGGAAGATGGTGTCATGACCGAGATCCGCACCCCCCGCCTCATCCTCCGACGCTGGACCGACGACGACCTCGTCCCGATGGCCGAGATCAACGCCGACCCGGAGGTCATGCGCTGGATCGGCGACGGGTCGGTCCGCGACCTGGAGGAGACCGCCGAGGACATCGAGCGCTGGGAGGAGGAGTGGGACGACGAGGGCTTCGGGCTCTTCGCCGTCGAGCTCATCGCCTCCGGCGAACTCATCGGCTTCGCCGGTCTGTCCGTGCCGGACTTCCTCCCCGAGGTGCTGCCTGCCGTGGAGATCGGCTGGCGGCTCGGGCGCCCGTTCTGGGGCCAGGGCTACGCCTCCGAGGCCGCCCACGCGGCCCTGGAGTTCGCCCTGCAGGACCGCGGTCTGGACCGGGTGATCAGCATCACCCACATCAGCAACACGGCCTCCGAGAACGTGATGCGCAAGCTCGGCATGACCCCCGAGCGCGACACCGAGCACCCGGTCTTCCGCGTCCCGCTGCGCGTGCACGCCATCGACCTCACGGAGTACGACGGCTGACCTCCAGGAACACCGGGTTGGTGAAGGCGGCGAGCGCACCCGGCAGCGGGGGCGCCGCCGCCGGGTGCCGGACCTCCGCCCGGACGTAGCCCGCGTACGCGGCCGTCGTCACCCACTCCACCGGGCCCGTGGCCCGGGCCGTGTGCAGGACGCCCTGGTCCGTGACGAAGCGGACCGTGCCGCCCTCCGGGGCGCCCGTCACGGTGAGGCGGACGGTGACGGGTTCGTCCGCGGGGACCGCGAGACGCTCGCCGATCCCCGCCGAGCGGCCCCGGCCGTCCGTCACCGCGAAGTCCAGGGAGACGGACGAGGACTCGGCGACGTACGCGCGGCCCGCGCGCAGGCCCGCCAGGATCGCCTCCCGGCTCAGGTCGTCGGCCAGGACCACGGTCTGCGGGGTGCCCACGCGGTCCGGGTCGCGGTGGGCGTCGCTGCTGCCCATCGCGGGCGTCCGGCGGCCCCGGGCGAGTGCCGCGTCCCAGGCCGCCAGCGACACCTCGTCGTCCGGGGTGAAGGGGCCGTTCCACACCTCGACCGCGTCCGCGTCGCCGAAGCCGAACTTCCAGTTGCAGCCGATGCAGGTGGCGTGCGGGTGCGCCGGGACGACGAGGCCGCCCGCCCGGCGGATCTCGCGCGCGAAGTGCCCGAAACGGTTCTCCCGCGCCCGGTAGCGCCAGTCCACGAACGTGCCCGGCGCCGTCCCGATTGCCAGCACGTGGCCGTTGCGGGTGGTGATCTCCTCGCCGAGGAGGACCAGCAGGTCGTCCCCGGCCGCCTCGGCCCACGCGCCGTGCCCGGCATGGGTGTTGTGCTCGGTGGTGGTCAGGAAGTCGAGCCCGGCGGCGCGCGCGAGCGCGGCGACCTCGGCCGGCGTGCGGCGCCCGTCCGAGTACACGGTGTGCAGGTGGCTGTCGCCGCGGTACCAGGACCTGCCCCTGCCCGCGGCCCGGTCCGGCGGGTACACGGGCCGGACAGCGGGCAGCGAGGGACCGAAGCGGAGGGTGATCGTCACGGCGTACGTGAGCCCCCGCGGCGCGACCGTGTACGGGGCGAGCACCACCCACCAGGTCCCGGCCCGCAGCGGACCGGCGACATAGCCGGGCGTCGCCTCGTCGGTGCGCAGGAAGAACTCCTTGCGCGCCCCGCCCGACCAGCCCCGGAACCCCTCGCCCCCGAGCGCCGTTCCGCGCTGGTCGAAGAGGCCGATGTCCAGGGCGTTGCCCTGCGTCCCGGCGGGCACGGCCGGCCGGTCGTACGTGTACGAGACGTGGATCTCGCGGACCCCGCGCGGGATCTCGACCGGGAGGTACACGCAGTCGGGGGAGCCGGGCGGCAGCGTGCCGCCGACCGTCTCCGAACGGTCGCCGCCGTCCCGCTCCCCGGGGTCCTGCTCCCCGGCGTGCGCGAAGCTCACCCCACCCACGGTAAGGGCGGACGCGGCGCCCGTCGTGAGAAGCGTCCGTCTGCTCGGTTCGCTCATGCCCGGCACCCTGCTCGAAGCCCGTGAACTCCCGGACAACGCACGCCCCCCTCACGTCGTGACTCTCGGAAATCCCGGCCGCACCCCCTACCGTGCCCGTATGCGGATCTCGACCACGATCTTCCTGACCGACGAGACCATCACGCCCGTGCGGATCGCGCGCGAACTGGAGCGGCGCGGCTTCGCCGGGCTCTACCTCCCCGAGCACACGCACATCCCCGTCGAACGGGCCACCCCGTACCCGGCGGGCGGCGACCTGCCCCCGGAGTACGCCCGCACCCTCGACCCCTTCGTCGCCCTCGGGCAGGCCGCGGCCGTCACCGAACGGCTCGCGCTCGGCACCGGGGTCACCCTGATCGCGCAGCACGACCCCATCGGGCTGGCCAAGCAGGTCGCCACGCTCGACCACCTCTCCGGAGGCCGGTTCACCCTGGGCGTCGGCTTCGGCTGGAACAAGGAGGAGGCCGCCGACCACGGCGTGCGATGGGCGACCCGGCGCGAACTGGGCCGGGAGCGGATGGCGCTGATGAAGGCGCTCTGGGCCGAGGAACCGACCGCCTACGAAGGCGAGTCGGGGGTCTCGGTGCGCGCCTCGCACGTCCACCCCAAGCCGGGCGGCGGCGCGCCCCGCATCCTGCTGGGCGGCGCGGCCGGCCCGAAGCTGTTCGCGCACATCGCCGCCTACGCGGACGGCTGGATGCCGATCGGCGGCCGGGGCCTGACCGAGTCCGTGCCCGTCCTGCGCGAGGCGTTCGAGAAGGCGGGCCGGGACCCGGCCACGCTCCAGGTGGTGCCGTACGCCGTCCTGCCCAGCCCCGGCAAGCTCGCGCACTACGCGGAGCTGGGCTGCGAGGAGGTCGTGCTGCAACTCCCGCCGGGCGACGAGGCGGAGGTGCTGGGGGTGCTGGACACGTACGCGCGGTTCCTCTGACCGCCCGCGTCACCGGAGAGTCGGGGGCTCCAGGGAGTCCGCGGCGTCCTCGCCGCCGACCCCGGAGGGGTCGTAGGCGCAGGGCATCGCGGTGAACCCGTCGAGGGTCCGCCAGTACGACCACCAGGTGACGACGACCCGCTCCGGGTCGTCGCCCACCCCGTCGCGGCGCTCGGCCCGCAGCTCCCGGTCCTGACCGCTCTCACGGAAAGCGGTCACGTCCCAGCCGGTCTTCTCCAGGTGGTCACGGAGCCGGCGCAGCGCGGGCACGCCCTCCGCCTCGGAGACGCCGGCGATCCGCCAGTCGTGCCCGAGTCGGTAGGAGCCCTTCTCCGGCTCGTCGGCGATGCTCTCCAGTCCGTCCGGGTGGCAGACCTCGGCGGAGAGGGTGTTCTCGGCCGCGCGGTTGTCCCCGCCGGCCTGCCCGGCGGGCAGCTCGCCCCCGAGTCCCGCGACGTCGTAGAGCTCCTGCGTGCGCGACGCGGCCCGCTCGGCCATCACGGCCGGGGCCACCTCGGGAAACCCCTCGCCGGTGCCCCGCTCGACGGCGTACACGACGACGAGCCCGACCACGAGCAGCACGGGGACGCCGACCGCCGCGAGGAGGAGGTGGAAGGTGCCGCGCAGGGCGCTGCGCAGCAGCGGCGCCTGCGGCGCCGCCACGTCGTCCATGAGCTCGTTCGTCATGACCGGGACGCTACGTCCGGCCGGGTACCGCCCGGATGGGGGCGACATCTCAGACGGGCCGTGCGCGGGTACTCAGATGTCCAGGGCGCAGGGGAGGCGCCGGGGGTCTCCTGGAAGCAGCGGGAGACGACGGTGACGGCCAGTCCGGAGGTCGGGTCCTCGTCCTCGCGGAAGATCATCGTACGAATCCGCAGGTGGGCGGGATTGAGTACGCGTACTCAATCCCGCGGCCCGCTCGTATGCTCGGTGCATGACGGATCAGCAGCCCGTACGCGCCGAACGCCCCACCGAGAACGCCATGCGCCGCGCCCTGAGGCGCGCCCGGGACGGGGTGGCCCTCGACGTCGCCGAGGCCGCCGTGCTGCTGCAGGCGCGGGGGGCGGACCTGGACGACCTCGTGGCGTCCGCCGGCCGGGTGCGGGACGCCGGGCTGGAGGCCGCCGGGCGGCCCGGTGTCATCACGTACTCGAAGAGCGTCTTCATCCCGCTCACCCGGCTGTGCCGGGACAAGTGCCACTACTGCACCTTCGTGACCGTGCCGGGCAAGCTGCGCCGGGCCGGCCACGGGATGTTCATGTCGCCCGACGAGGTCCTGGACATCGCCCGCCGCGGCGCCGAACTGGGCTGCAAGGAAGCGCTCATCACCCTCGGGGACAAGCCGGAGGACCGCTGGCCCGAGGCGCGCGAGTGGCTGGACGCGCACGGCTACGACGACACGATCGCGTACGTCCGGGCCATGGCCATCCGCATCCTGGAGGAGACGGGCCTGCTGCCCCACCTCAACCCGGGCGTGCTGTCCTGGACGGACTTCCAGCGCCTCAAGCCGGTCGCCCCGTCCATGGGCATGATGCTGGAGACGACCGCGACCCGGCTCTGGTCCGAGCCCGGCGGCCCGCACCACGGCTCCCCGGACAAGGAACCGGCCGTGCGGCTGCGGGTGCTGGAGGACGCCGGCCGCTCCTCCGTCCCCTTCACCAGCGGGCTGCTCATCGGCATCGGCGAGACGTACGAGGAGCGCGCCGACTCGCTGTTCGCGCTGCGCCGCATCTCCCGCGCCTACCACTCCATCCAGGAGCTGATCATCCAGAACTTCCGCGCCAAGCCGGACACGGCCATGCGCGGCATGCCCGACGCCGAACTCGACGACCTCGTCGCGACCATCGCCGTCGCCCGGCACATCATGGGCCCCTCCGCCTGCCTCCAGGCCCCGCCGAACCTCGTCGACGAGGAGTACGGGCGGCTCATCGGCGCCGGCATCGACGACTGGGGCGGCGTCTCCCCGCTCACC
This sequence comes from Streptomyces sp. MS191, assembly GCF_008042125.1. GTDB lineage: Bacteria > Actinomycetota > Actinomycetes > Streptomycetales > Streptomycetaceae > Streptomyces. The sequence continues at coordinate 2,086,085 of NZ_RDBI01000040.1, read as the reverse complement.
ATCGACCACGTGAACCCCGAGCGGCCCTGGCCGCAGATCGACACCCTCGCCGGGAAGTCCCGCACGGCCGGCTTCGAGCTGCGCGAACGCCTCTGCGTCTACCCGGAGTTCGTCGGCCGGGGCGAGCCCTGGCTCGACCCGCGGCTGCTCCCGCACGTGCGCGCCCTCGCCGACCCGGAGACCGGGCTCGCCGACCCGGACGCGGTCGTGCGCGGCCTGCCCTGGCAGGAGCCGGACGAGGCGTTCACCGCCACCGGCCGCACCGACCTGCACCACACCATCGACACCACCGGCCGGACCCATGACCGGCGGGACGACTTCGACGAGGTCTACGGCGACTGGGAGTCGCTGCGCGAGGCCGCCGCGCCCGGCATGATCCCGCAGCGGATCGACACCGACGTCCGCGCCGCGCTGGCGACCGCCGCCGACGACCCGACGCGGCTCACCGACGACGAGGCGCTCGCCCTCCTGCACGCCGACGGACCCGCGCTCGACGCCCTCACCCGGATCGCCGACGACGTCCGCCGGGCGGCCGTCGGCGACGACGTCACGTACGTCGTCACGCGGAACATCAACTTCACCAACGTCTGCTACACCGGCTGCCGCTTCTGCGCGTTCGCCCAGCGCCGCACCGACGCCGACGCCTACACCCTCTCCCTCGACCAGGTCGCCGACCGCGCCCAGCAGGCGTGGGAGGTCGGCGCGGTCGAGGTCTGCATGCAGGGCGGCATCCACCCCGACCTGCCGGGCACCGCGTACTTCGACATCGCCCGCGCGGTCAAGGAACGCGTCCCGGGCATGCACGTGCACGCCTTCTCCCCGATGGAGGTCGTCAACGGGGCGACCCGCACCGGGCTGTCCATACGGGAATGGCTGACGGCGGCGAAGGAGGCCGGCCTCGACTCGATCCCCGGCACGGCGGCCGAGATCCTCGACGACGAGGTCCGCTGGGTCCTCACCAAGGGCAAGCTGCCCACCGCCACCTGGATCGAGGTCGTCACCACCGCCCACGAGCTGGGCATCCGCTCCTCCTCCACGATGATGTACGGCCACGTCGACCAGCCCCGGCACTGGCTCGGCCACTTCCGCACGCTCGCCCGCATCCAGCAGGAGACCGGCGGCTTCACCGAGTTCGTGACGCTCCCCTTCATCCACACCAACGCGCCGGTCTACCTCGCGGGCATCGCCCGCCCCGGCCCGACGGTCCGCGACAACCGCGCGGTCACCGCCATGGCGCGGCTCCTGCTCCACCCGCACATCCCGAACATCCAGACCAGCTGGGTGAAGCTGGGCGCGGACGGCGCCGCCGAGATGCTGCGCTCGGGCGCGAACGACCTGGGCGGCACCCTGATGGAGGAGACCATCTCCCGGATGGCCGGCTCCGGTTACGGGTCGTACCGCTCCGTCAAGGACCTCGTCGCCATCGCCGAGGCGGCCGGCCGGCCCGCCCGGCCCCGCACGACGCTCTACGGCGAGGTGCCGCAGGAGCGGGTTCGGGCCGCCGAGGAGTCCGACGGACACCTCCCGGAGCTGCTGCCGGTGCTGCCAGACTGAGGCGCATGGCCGCCACCGCCCGACCGTCGATGCAGGCCCTGATGGAAGGGCGCAAGCGCGCCCGGTTCGTCGGCCGCCAGGAGGAGATCGCCGCCTTCCGGGCCAACTTCGAGCTACCCGTGGAGGACGACCGGCACCGGTTCCTCTTCCACGTCCGCGGCAACGCGGGCGTCGGCAAGACCACCCTCCTGCGCGAACTCCTGGACGTCGCCGCCGGGCACGGCGCCGTGACCGCGTACGCCGACGAGGAGCCGAACAGCGTCCCCGAGGTGCTGGCCGTGATCAGCGCCTGCTTCGCCCGGCAGGGGCACCCGCTCAAGGCCCTCGACCGGCAGCTCGCCACCTACGAGCAGCGACGGCACGAGGCCGAGGCAGCGTCCGCGGCGGCCGAGGCCGGGCCCGGGACGGGACCGGACGCCCCGCCCAGCGCGGGCAGCATGGCGCTGGCCCAGGCCGGGCTGGTCGGCGCGGGCATGATCCCCGTCGTGGGGGCCTTCGCCGGGGCCGTCGACCCGGGCCCGCTCGCCCACGGCGCCGACCGGCTGCGCGGCATACTCAGCGCCCGCTTCCGCAACCAGGACGACGTGCGGCTCGTCCTCGACCCGGTCCGCAGCCTCACCCCCGTCCTCGTCGCCGAACTGGACCGGGTCGCCGCCGAAGTCCCCTGGCTGACCCTCTTCTTCGACACCTACGAACGCACCGCGCCCTACCTCGACACCTGGCTGCGCGACCTCGTCACCACCGAGCGGTACGGGGCCCTGCCCGCCACCACCGTCTTCGTGATCGCGGGCCGCGACCGCCTCGACCCGGCCTCCTGGCCGGACAGCGCCTTCTACGCCCGGGAACTGGCACTGCGGCCCTTCACCGAGGCCGAGTCGCGCAGGCTCCTCACCGGGCGGGGCGTGGTGGACGAGCACGTCGTCCAGGACGTCCTGCGCCTGTCGGGCGGCCTTCCGGTCCTGGTGTCCACCCTGGCCGAGAACCCGGGCGACGCCGGCGTCCCCAGCGCCACCGCCGTGGACCGCTTCCTGCGCGGGGAGCCGGACCCCGACCGGCACGCGGCCGCCCTGGCCTGCGCCCTGCCCCGGCGGCTGGACGAGGACGTCTTCCTGGCCGCCGTCGGCGCGGACGCGGACCCCGGACTCCTCGACTGGCTGCGGACCCTGCCCTTCGTCTCCGCCCACGACGGACGCCTCCAGTACCACGACGTCGTCCGCGGCCCCATGCTCTACCTCCAGCGCACCCGCTCGCCGCGGAAGTGGACCGAGGACCACGAACGCCTCGCGGACGCGTTCGCCGGCCGGGCCGTGGCGGCGGCGGACGGCGTCCGGGACGACGAGCGGTGGGGACGCGAGGAGTGGCGGGCGGCGCGCCTGGAGGAGACGTACCACCGGCTCTGCGCCCGGCCCGAGGCCGCGCTGGCCGAGGCGCTCCGGGACGGCGTCGACGCCTGCGACGACGGGCCCGCCACGGCCCGCCGCTGGACCTGGACGCTCGCCGACGCGGGCGAGGCGGCGGACGCCCCGCTTCTGCGGGCATGGGCCGACGCCGCCACGAACGCCCTGGAGACCGGGCCGGAGCCCGTCGTGGCCCTGCTCGACCTGTTGCTGTCCCGGGCGGCGTTCGGCGCGGCCGGGCAGGTGGCGGCGCTCGTGGCCCGCGGCAAACGCCGGCGCCACGCCGAGGAGTACGACGCCGCGACCGCCGACTACGAGCGGGCCCTCGCCCTGGACCCGGCATGCGCCCGCGCGCACTTCGGGCTCGGGATGGTGGGCCAGCGGCGGGGCGACCTGCCCGCGGCGCTGGAGCACTTCGACCGCGCGGACGGACACGCCCCGGACAGCCCGTGGATCCTCGCCGAACGCGGCGAACTGCACCGCAGGGCGGGCCGGTACGCGCTCGCGGTCGCCGACTGCGACCGGGCACTGGAGTCGGGGCCGGAGGAGGCCGTGGTCCTGGCGACGCGGGGCCACGCGAGGTTCCAGCTCGGCGACCTCCGGGGCGCGCTGGCCGACCTCGACCGCGCCATCGAGAAGGACGCGGACTACTGGTGGGCGCTGCTGCGCCGGGCCGACGTACGCTTCGCGCTCGGCGATGAGGCGGGGGCCATGGCCGATCTCGACCGCGCCGAGGAGAGACGGCCGGACCTGGCCTGGCTGCCCGCCAACCGCGGCTACCTGCACTGGCGTTCCGGCCGCCACGGCCAGGCGCTGTTCGACCTCGACCGCGCCCTGCGACTCGACCCCGCCTACGCCTGGGCCCTGGGCAGCAAGGCCCTCGTCCTGGCCGACCTGGGCCGCCTGGAGGAGGCGCTGTCCGTCCTGGAGGAGGCCGTGGCGGCCCGGCCGGACTACGGCTGGGCCCTGTCCCAACTGGCGGAGCTCCAGCGCCGGCTCGGGAACCCGGACGCCGAGACCGCCGTGCTGGACCGGGCGGTCGCGAGCGGCGACGACGTGGCGACGGCGCTCGTCGACCGCGCCCAGGCGCACCAGCGGGCGGGCCGGCTCGGGGAGGCGCTGGCGGACCTGGACCGGGCGATCGCGCTGAACCCGGACCACGCCGGGGCGCTCGGCGTCCGCTGCCAGGTCCGTCGCGCCCGGGGCCGGACCGAGGGGGCGCTGGACGATCTGGAGCGGCTGTGGGAACTGGCGCCCGACGGCGCCGCATGGGCCCTGGCGGTCCTCCTGCTCCGGGAGGTCCGAGCCACCCCCGGGGGGCGGGCCCGCTGCGACGCGCTGGCCGAGGCGGACCCGGAGTCCGTCGTGGACCGGTTGGCACGCGCGGCCGCGCGGACGGCCGCGGGCCGGCTCACCGAGGCCCTGACCGACTACGACCGGGCCCTGGAGCTCTCCCCCGACCACCGCGGGGCCCGGGAGCGCCGGGCACGTGTCCGGTGCCTGCTCGGAGACGTGCGCGGCGGCCTGGCGGACATGGACCGGCTGGTCGAGCTGAAGGGCACGGTCGCGCTGGCGGACCGGGCGTGGCTCGCCCAGGCGGTCGGCCGTTCGCGGCAGGCGCTCGCCGATCTGGAGCGCTGCCCGGACCGCGACTCCGCGTGGCTCACGGGCCGTCGCGCGATGGCCCTCTTCCACCTCGGACGCCTCCGGGAGGCGCACCACCTGCTCGCCTCGCTGGCACCGGGAGACCGCGCCGACCGGTGGGAGCTCATCGCCTGGACCCTGCTGGGGCTGGGACGGCCGGGCGAGGCCCGGGAGGCCGCGGTGCGGCTGCGCGAGGCGAAGCCGCGGGACGGACTGTTCCTGCTGGCCCGGGTGGAGAGCCGGATGTCCGGGATCGAGGCCGCCGCGGCGCTGTGGCGGGAGTACGAGGAACAGCGCGCCTTCGTGGTCGCGGACGAGCCCACGGTCGACGAGCTCGGGGCCCTGACCGTGACCCGGGCGGCCCTGGGCCGGTGGGAGGAGGCCGGGAAGGCGTTGGAGCGGATGCTCCGGCTCCCCCACCTGTGGGCGGGCGTCGTCGACGTGCGCGACGTCCTCGACGACCTCGCCGCGTCCCGGGGCGCCGACACCGGCCGGTTCGCGGAGCTGGCGCGCCCCCTGGGCTCGCGGCTGGCCGAGCTGACCCCGGCGGAGGGGGACTGACCGCCCGAGCGCCGGCTCCCGGCTCCCGGCGTGGTGCGGCGGCCCCGGCTCCCCGGCTCCCGGGCTTCCGGGCTCCCGGGCTCCCGGGCCCCTAGGCTCCCGGGCTCCGGGCGCGGTGGGCCCCGGCGCCGGCTCCCGGGCTCGGGGCGTCGCGAGGGAACCCCGGGTGAACTTCGGTCAAATCCGGCCTGAAGGGCGTCAGATCACATAACGTTCCGCATCGCGAACGTGCGTACCCGGTCGATTACAGTGCTGCGGCAGACCTGCTTCACCGGGGGAGGGCACGTTGTGACCACGACCGCCGCGGCCGTGTGGGGCCGTGCCGAACAGCAGGACTTCCGGGCCCGGGTACGGGGCTGTCTGCTGGGCGGGGCCATCGGCGACGCCTTCGGCGCGGGGATCGCGGCGCACTCCCTGGAGGAGATCCGGGCGGCACACGGGGACGAGGGCCTGACCGAGCCCGTGCCCGCCTACGGGCGGCGGGGCGCCGTCACCGCAGCCACGCAGATGACCCTCTTCACCGTCGACGGGCTCGTCCGGGCCCAGGTCCGCCGCGACACCGGCGCCTGGCACCCGCCCACCGACGTGCACCGGGCCCATCTGCGCTGGGCCGCGACACAGCGCGACTGGGGTCCCGACGAACGGCGCAAGGACAACGGCTGGCTGGCGTGCGAGGAGTGGCTCTACACCCGCCGCGATCCGGCCCGCGCCTGCCTGACCGGCTTCGGCGACGAGGTCCTCGGCACGCTCGACCGGCCCAAGAACCCGGACGCGACCGACTCCGGCGCGCTGGTCCGCTCCGCGCCCTTCGGCCTGCTGGTCGGCTGGGAGCCGCAGCTGGTGTGCCAACTGGCCGTGGAATGCGCGGCCCAGAGCCACGGCGACCCGTCCGCCTACCTCTCGGCCGGCGCACTCGCCGTCGTCGTGCACGGCCTCGCGCGCGGCGAGACCGTGGACGGCTCGGTCCAGCGGGCCCTCGGCCAGCTCACCTCGCGCCCGGGCCACGAGCCGGTCACCGACGCGCTCCAGCAGGCCCTGGGAGCCGTACGCCAGGGGATGCCGAACGCGGCCCGGGTCATCGCGCTGGGCGCCGACGTGGACCGGGCGGAGAACCAGCTCGCCGTGGCCGTCTACTGCGCCCTGGTGGGCGAGGACATCCGGCACGGCCTGCGGCTCGCGGTCAACCACAGCGGCCCCTCGGCGGCCACCGGGGCCCTCACCGGTGCGCTGCTCGGCGCGCTGCACGGCGAGACGGCCCTCCCGCCGGCCTGGCTGGCCGAACTGGAGGGCCGTTCCACGGTCCTGGAGATCTCGGACGACTTCGCGATGGAGATGACGCAGGGCGCCGCCCTGCACAGCCCCTCGGAGTCGTCCCCGGGCTGGCTGGCCCGCTACCCGAGGGGCTGACCGGACCGGTCGCCGCCGGTCTGCGCCGGGACGGCGGCGGCCCCGCCGTCGGAGTGGATCGTGTCGAGCACCGCGTCCCGCTCCGGGGTGTCCTCCGGCTTGACGAAGCCGATCAGGACGTACAGGACGAGGGAGGTCGCCAGCGGCGAGACGATCTGGATCTGCAGCTCGACGCCGTCCAGGCCGTAGTTGGTCAGCCAGAAGGCGAACAGGCCGGCGGCCCAGGAGACGAGCGCCGCCGTCGGGCCGGACTTCCGGAAGGCCCGCAGCAGGCCGAGCATGAACGGGATCGCGATCGGCCCCATCAGACCGGCCACCCACTTGATGACGACGGTGATGATGTCCTTGAAGGTGGGGGAGTTGACCTGGGTGGCGATCGCCATCGACAGCGCCAGGAACGCGATCGTCGACCAGCGTGCCGCGATGAGCCCGGCCCGGTGCGTCCAGCCGCGCGCCGCCTTGCTCAGGGCCGGGGCGATGTCACGGGTGAAGACGGCGGCGATGGCGTTGGCGTCGGAGGAGCACATGGCCATGGTGTGCGAGAAGAAGCCGACGATGACCAGGCCCAGGAGTCCGTGCGGCAGCAGCTGTTCGGTCATCAGCGCGTACGAGTCGGAGGCGTCGGGCTTCTTCGGGTCGACCAGCAGCGGCGCGACCCACATGGGGAAGAACAGCACCAGCGGCCAGACGAACCACAGCAGGGACGAGAGCCGTCCGGAGCGGGTGGCCTCGCGGGCGCTCGGCGTCGCCATGTAGCGCTGGGCCTGGTTCCACATGCCGCCGTTGTACTCGAAGGTCTTGATGAAGAGGAACGCCAGCAGGAAGGTCAGGGTGTACGGGCCGGCGGTCGGCTCGGTGTGTCCCTGGAGCTCGGGCCGGTCCCAGACCGTCCACAGCGCGCTCACGCCGCCCAGCTTCGCCAGGACGGCGATCAGCATCGCGATGCCGGCGAAGAACTGGATGACGAACTGGCCCAGTTCGGTCAGCGCGTCGGCCCACAGCCCGCCCACCGTGCAGTAGATGCCGGTGATCACGCCGGTGATCAGGATGCCCTGGTTGAGGGAGATGCCGGTGAAGACCGACAGCAGGGTGGCGATGGCGGCCCACTTGGCGCCCACGTCCACGATCTTCAGCAGGACGCCGGACCAGGCGAGGGCCTGCTGGGTGGGCAGGTTGTAGCGGGTCTTCAGATACTCCAGCGGCGACGCCACGTGGAGCCGGGAGCGGAGCCGGTTGAGCCGGGGCGCGAAGAGGTGGGCGCCGATGGCGATGCCGACCGCGATGGGGAAGGACCAGGTCACGTAGGAGGTGACGCCGTAGGTGTAGGCGATACCGGCGTATCCGGTGAACATCACCGCGCTGTAGCCCGACATGTGGTGCGAGATGCCGGAGAGCCACCAGGGCATCTTGCCGCCCGCCGTGAAGAAGTCGGAGACGTTGTCCACGCGCTTGTGGGACCAGACGCCGATCGCGACCATCACGCCGAAATAGCCGATGAGCACGGCCCAGTCGAGACTGTTCATTGAGCCCCCTCCAGGGGTCCGGTCCGCCTTGTGAACGCCGTTCATGGTGTGGGGAATCGCGCGCTCACGACAACGGACCGGAGGGTCAAGAGCAGGTAAAATCGTTCGAGTCATTGACCTGTGTTCATGACTGTGAACAACTCAGAGCACGAGAGAGCCGCACGGCATCCCGCGCCGTGCGGCTCCTGGGTGTACGGTCCCGCGAGGTGCTACCGCATCAGTTCACCGGCGTTGACCAGCAGGGACTGTCCCGTGATGGCCCGAGCGCGGTCCGAGGCGAGGAAGGCCGCGGCCTGGGCGACGTCCGCGTCGGTCGCCAGCTCGGGCAGCGCCATCCGTTCCGTCAGCCGGGACAGCACCTCGCTCTCCGGCACCCCTTCGGTGTGCGCGGTGAACCGGACGTACGCCTGCACCGGCGGACCCCACATCCAGCCCGGCAGCACGGTGTTGACCCGGATCCGGTGCGGACCGAGCTCCCGCGCCATGGAGTACATCGCCGACGTCAGCGCCCCCTTCGACGCCGCGTACGCCGCCTGCCGGACCTGCGAGGGCGCCGCCACGGCCGACTGGGTGCCGATCAGGACGACCGCCCCGCCCCGCTCCTTGAGCGCCGGCAGGCAGGCCCGGGTCATCCGCAGCGTGCCCAGCAGGTTCACGTCCAGGACGCCCTGCCACGTGGCGAAGTCGGCGTCCTCCAGCCCGCCGAAGTAGCTGTCCCAGGCGGCCACGTGGACCACGCCGTCGATCCCGCCGAAGCGCTCGACCGCGAGGGCGGCGAGGGCCTCGCACTGCGCCTCGTCGGTGATGTCGGTGGGCAGGTGCGCCGTGCGGTGCCCGGCCGGGTCGATCTCGGCCGCCGACTTGGCGAGGTTGGCCTCGGTGCGCGCGCCGAGGACGGCGTTGCCCCCGTCCGCGACGACCGCGGCGGCGATCTGGTGACCGAGTCCGGCGCCGACGCCCGACACGACCACGGTCTTTCCCTGGAGCAGCATCCGGGCGCCTCCCGAGTCTGGCCAATTATCTGACGGCCCGTCAGAGTAGGTGGCTCCACCGGACTTGGGAAGGGGTCGGGAATGGGCGAGGACGCGCGCGCGGAGGACCGCGGGGAGACCCGCAGCGAGACGTACGCGGAACTGGCGGCCGTGGGTCCCTACGGGGTCCGCCCGGGGCACGCCCTGATCACCATGGTCGAGCCGCACCCGGGCCACGAGTTCGCGTACAACCGCTGGTACGAGGACGACCACTACTACGCGGGCGCGATGGCGATGCCCTGGATGTACGCCGGCCGCCGCTGGGTCGCCACCCGGGAGCTGCAGGAGCTGCGCCGCCCGGAGAAGTCGGCGATCGCCCAGCCGGTCACCGCCGGCTGCTACCTCTCCACCTACTGGATCACCGACGGCCGCTACGACGAGCACATGAAGTGGACCGTCGGCATCAACAAGCGCCTCAACCGCGACGGCCGGGTCTACCACGACCGCACCCACGTCTTCACGGCCTTCCAGGACCACGTGGCCACCGTCTACCGCGACGGCGCGGCCGGCCCCCGCGACTTCCACGCCCTCGACCACCCCTACGCGGGCCTGGTGCTCCAGGTCGTCGACGCGGACGGGCCCGCGGAGCGGGCGGAGCTCCTGGAGCGGCTGCGCTCACGGGAACTCCCGAAGCGGCTCGCCGGCTCACCGGCGGCGATGGTCACGATCTTCCGGCCGACACCCCTGCCCGGGGACCGGATGACGTACGTGAAGCAGGTCGAGGGCGTCGACAACCGGCTGACGCTGCTGTGGTTCCTGGAGCGCGATCCCCGCGACTGCTGGCAGGAGCACTTCGCCGGCCTGGAGTCCCTGGCGGGGGAGGCGGGACGGGTCGAGCTGCTGGCACCGTTCGTCCCGACGGTGCCGGGGACGGACCGCTACGTCGACGAACTCAGGTGAGGAACGGTCACGAACGAAGCCGAGCCCCCTCGGCCAGGACGGCGGACCGGTCGAGAGGGCTCTTTCCTTAACACCGTGCGATCCCGGGCGCGCACGCGCTCAGAGGGTTCCGGTGCTCACTTCGCCGACGAAGAGGTTCCAGGAATCGGGGCCGAAGGCGAGGGAAGGGCCCTCGGGTGCCTTGGAGTCCCGCACCGCGATCGCGGCCACGACGGGGGACTTGACTTCGACGCAGGCCCCGTTCCCTCCGGAATAGGAGGACTTGGTCCAGGTGTCCGTAGCGCCCTGAGTAATCGCCATGTTCTTGACTCCGGTTCTGCCAGTAGGTGTCGCGCCAACTTTCTTGCTGGCGTGATCGACGCTACTCGTCGGCCCCGCCATGTGGGGCGGGCGTTCACTCGACCGGATGGCATATTCCAAGCGGGCTTCCGCTGGGGCCCGGGCGGGGTGTACCGTACGGGCCTCTTCCGCGGGGGGTGGCTCCCTATGGCGGCATTTCCTCCCTAATTTCCCGTGGCGTACTCCTTGGCGATGTCCGAGATGAACTCCCGGGTCTGCTCGACATTCAGCGCCTGTGCCCGCAAGTGCTCGTACATCACGCTGAACTTCGCGACATCCTGTGCCTTCTCCAGATACAGGTCGCTGGTCACGCCCTCGATGTAGACGACGCTGGAGTCCGACGTGTCCGGGAATTCGAGAATCGCGTAGTGGCCGCTGATGCCGGGATGCGCGCCCATGTCGAACGGCAGCACCTGGACGGTGACGTGCGGCAGGTGCGACTGCTCGACGAGATGCTCCAGTTGCTCGATCATCAGCTGCTTGTTGCCGACGATCCGGCGCAGCGCTCCCTCGTCGATGACCGCCCACAGCCGCAGACGGCGCTCGGCGTCCCTGATGCGCTCCTGGCGGCGGGTCCGGACGGTGACGCGCTTGTCGATGTCGGCCGCGGCGGACTCGGGCAGCGCGCCGGTGATCACGGCCTCCGCGTAGGAGTGGGTCTGCAGCAGACCGGGGATGACCTGCGGCTCGTACACCCGCAGGCTCTCCGCGTCGGTCTCCAGACCGATGTAGACGCTGTACGGGATGTCGCCGAAGGCGTGCCACCACCCCTGCTGGCGCGAGTCCTTGGCCATCTGCATCAGGGACTCGACGACCCGCTCGTCCTCGACCTCGTACACCCCGCAGAGGTCGCGGACGTCGCGCTGGCTGATCGAACGGCGGCCGTTCTCCAGGCGGCTGATCTTCGACTGGGAGACCAGCAGACGCTCGGCGACCTGTTCGGCCGTCATGTTCTTCTGCTCCCGGAGCCGGCGCAGCTCCTGACCCAGACGGCGTCGCCTTACGGTGGGATTGACACTGGACGCCACGGAAACTGCACCTCCGGCAATCGGCCTGCGTAGCTGTGAGTATCTACTGCTTGGCAGACTGCCACCAAAGGTGCGGTGTGCGCTGGGAAATGACGACAACGCAGCCGTCACGCAGGCACGATGCCCGACGCGAGGGCCGTGGCGCGCGTGTGCGGGGCGGTCGTCGTGACCACCCCGCACACGGCGGCGGCTCCCGGATCGGTTCTGTGGTGCTCAGTGCACGGCGGCGCGGGCCATGCTGCCGCGGTGGGGCTGCTCCGGAACGCCCGAGGGACGTCCGCCACCCGCCGCGGAGTTGCGGCGCGGCTGGGCGGCCACGCCGTTCTGGACGTCCATCACGGCATGCGCCACGAGGCCGCCCATGGGGTCGTGTCGGATCAGGTCGCGCAGCCGGGACCGCGACGACCGTCCTTCGTTCCCCGGGTACAGGTGCTTGCCGAGACCGACCGCGTGGGCCAGCGCGGCGAGCGCCGCGGTCCGCGGGTCCGGCGGTACGCCGGTGCGGATCGCACTGTCCAGCCGGGCCCTGATGTCCCGGCTGATCGCCGTGTCCGTCGCCTGGTAGCGAGTCGTCGGCAGCACCCCGCACATCTGGCCCTCGACGGCATGCACCATGCCGCACCGCTCCAGATGAGCGAGGTAAATCTGGCGCAGCCCCAGTCGGGGCCCGCCAATCCAGTGGACGGCCCGAACCGGGCTGCCGCGCCTGCGCAGCAGTTCCAGTGCGGAGTCCAGAGTCGGATCTCCGGTCGGCCGTGGCATCACCACGGCGATACGATCCCCGTCAGGGGCTATCCGTCCTGCCAGAGCCAGCTCCACTAGCTGAGCTCCGGCGAGGCCGAGGTCGAGCGACTGCGGCTGCGCTGTGGTACCCGTGGCCGGGTCCAGAGCGAGCAGCAGAAGCTCCTCCGGAATTGTTCTGCGGCTCCTGCCCATCCATGCCTCCCCGCGTGGATGAGTCACAGGGTGACCCCTCTCACATTCATCTGTCGAGAGTGCCTGGGTGGTTCGTACGGGAACCAGTAGGTATGTCGTTCTCGTCTAGCACGGGAGCCAAGGGGTTCACACAGGACACTGGTACATGGTTCGGACGTACGCATGACGCATGGAGGAGGCACGGTGGCGGGCGAGTCCCCCGACAAGGCGGAGCAGAAGGAGTCCTCGCAGGGGGCGGCTCCGGGCGGCGGTGCCCGGGATCCGAGGCTTTCCGTCCTCCGTGAGGCCGAGGGCTCGTCCACGACGGCGAAGGCCCCGGCCGCGGTCCGCGTGGACCAGCCGACCGCCGTCTTCCGGTCGCCGGCCCCGCGCGTGTCCGAGGACGACGCTCCGGCGGCGGAGAAGACCGCGGAGGCGGACAGCGAGACCGCCCCCGAGACGGAGGCCGAGACGGAGACCGAGGCGGACGTCCCCGCGGCCGATGCCGACTCGGAGGCCACTGCGGCCACCGAGGACGAGGCGCCGGCCGGTGACGAGTCCGCCGGCGAGGCCGCTCCCGAGGACAACGGCGACCGCCTGAGGGCGGCGGTGGCGGCCTGGGTCGCCTCCGGCGACGACCCGCGGACCGAAGAGCGCCCCGAGGGTGCCGAGGGCACGGCGGACGCCTCCGCCGATGCCGCCGAGGCTGAGGCGGATGTCGAAGCCGAAGCGGAAGCGGAAGTGGATGCCGACGCCTCCGCCGACGAGGTGGACGAGCCCGAGGCCGAGAAGGCCGACGCGGTCGACGCCGAGCCGGCCGCCGAAGCCGATGCCGATGCCGACGCCTCCGCCGACGAGCCCGCCGAGCCCGAGGCGGAGAAGGCCGACACCGCGGCCGACTCCGAGGAGGCCGCTTCCGCCGCCGCCGAACCCGCCGCCGAACCCGCGTCCGACGTCGCCGACTCCGCCGAGGACGAGCCCGCCGAGGACGAGCCCGCGGCGAAGCCGGCCTCCGCGCCGGAGTCCTGGTTCGCCTCACGCAAGCCCGCCACGGCGCCCGTCGAGGCCCAGGAGGAGCCGTCGGACGCCGCCGCGCCCGCCGCGGAGTCCGACGAGCCCGACACGGACCCCGACGCGTCCGACGCGGAGACCGCCACCGCGCCCGACGCGGACGCCGGGCCCGACCGGACCGGCGCGCCCGCCAAGCCCGTCGACCAGCCCACGGCCGTCTTCAAGACCGTCCGCCCGGCTCCCGTCGACCAGCCGACGACCGCGCTGAAGCTCCCCCCGACCCGCGTCCAGATCCGCACGCGCCGCAGACCCCCCTCCGCACCACCGTGCGGCGCGTGCGGATCTGGACGCCGCTCGTCGTGCTGCTGCTGATCGTCTTTGCGATCGTGCAGTTCGTCCGGCCGCTGCCGCCACCGGTGCTCGGCCTCACCGCCGAGCCCACCTTCACCTTCGAGGGCGGCGAACTGCAGATGCCGTGGCCGACCGAGGGCCAGGGTGCCGCCGAGGTGGAGGGCGTCGGTTCGCTGGGCACGTACGGCGCGCAGAAGCCCGCGCCGATCGCGAGCGTCGCCAAGACGATGACGGCGTACGTGATCCTCCGCGACCACCCCATCAAGGGGAGCCAGAGCGGTCCGGAGATCCCCGTCGACAAGAAGGCCGGCGAGCAGGCCAAGGCCCCGAACGAGTCGACCGCGCCGATCAAGGAGGGGCAGGAGTACTCGGAGAAGGAGCTGCTCCAGCTCCTCATGATCCCCTCCGGCAACAACGTGGCCCGGCTGCTGGCCCGCTGGGACGCCGGCTCCGAGGCGGCCTTCGTCGAGAAGATGAACGCCGCGGCCGAGGACCTCGGCATGACCGACTCGGTCTACACCGACCCGTCCGGTCTGCAGTCGACCACCGTCTCCACCCCGCTCGACCAGCTGAAGCTGGCGAAGGCGGTCATGCAGAACGACGTGTTCCGCGAGATCGTGAACATGCCGAACCTGACCGTCGAAGGCATCCCGGGCCAGATCGAGAACAACAACAACATCCTGCTGAAGCCGGGTGTCGGCGGCATCAAGACCGGCTCGTCCACCCCCGCGGGCGGCAACCTGCTCTGGTCCGCGAACACCGTCGTCGACGGCAAGAACCGCCGCATCCTCGGTGTGGTGATGGGGGCCAAGGACGCCGACCAGCTCTACCAGAAGCTCCAGCTCGCCATCGACTACAGCCTCAAGATCATCGAGAAGGCGCAGGCGGACGTGACCTCCGCCGCCGTGGTCCGCAAGGGCCAGGTCGTCGGCCACATCGACGACGGGCTCGGCGGGACGACCCCGGTCGTCGCGACCAAGGAACTGAAGGCGATCGGCTGGCCTGGCCTGAAGGTGCAGCTCCGGCTGACCGACGGCGGCAAGGCCGTGCCGCACACCGCCAAGGCCGGCGACGTCGTCGGCGAGATCTCGATCGGCACCGGCGCCGGTGCGGTCAGCGCGCCCGTCGCGCTGCAGAAGGACCTGGTCGAGCCCGGCTTCGACAGGAAGCTGACCCGTCTGGGCTGACCTGCGGCCGATGTGTACGGCGCCCCGGATTCCCGGGGCGCCGCGCGCCCGGCACCTGTTAGCGTTCCGGGGACGAGGAGCACGGGAGAGGGCCGCAGTGACCACCGCCGAGCCGACACGCGCCGACGAGGCCGCCGCGCATCCGCGTACCCGGGTACCGGCGCGAATAGATCTCCCGGCCCCCCGTCCCGCCGTCGGGCAGCCCCCGGCCGACCGCCCGGCGCGCCCCGCACGACGCCGGCGCCGCTACCCGGTGATGATCGCCACCGGGGTCGCCGCCCTCACGCACGTCCTCTGGTTCTTCCTGTTCGCGAACAGTGGCGGCGACCTCGCCGCCCAGGACGCGTGGGCCGAGTTCGTCGGGCGTCATCCGGACTCCGCGTACAACCTCGCCTGGTACGGCGGGATGCACCCGGTCTCGTACAGCGTGGTCTCCCCGTACCTCATGTCCGTCCTCGGGGTGCGGACGACGATGATGATCGCCGGCACGGTCTCGGCCGGTCTGACAGCGCTGATCCTGGTCCGGGTCCGGGCCGTGCGCAATCCGCTGGCCTGCTCGCTCGCCGGTGTCTTCGCCTTCCTGTGCAACGCGCTGTCGGGGCGGGTGACCTTCGGGCTCGGCATGATGTTCGCGCTCGGCGCCGTCGCCGCCGTCTTCTGCTGGCCGCACCGGTGGCGCCACAGACGCTGGGCCAAGGCCGCCGTCGCCGCGCCGCTCGCCGGCATCGCCACCGCCTGCAGCCCGGTCGCCGGACTCTTCCTCGGCGTCGCGGCGGCGGCGCTCTTCCTGAACCGGCGGCGCCCCGGCGCCTACGCCCTCGGGCTGGCCCCGGTGCTCGTCGTCGCCGTCTCCTCCTGGCTGTTCCCCTTCTCCGGTACGCAGCCGATGTCCTGGGCCTCGACGTCGCTGCCGTTCCTCTTCGGCGTCCTGGTCTTCCTGCTGGTCCCGCGCGACTGGCGGACCGTCCGCACCGGAGCCGCCGTCTACTCCGTGGGCACCCTGCTGACCTGGGCCGTCGACTCGCAGATCGGCTCCAACGTCTCGCGGCTCGTGATGCTCTTCGCCGGCGTGGTGCTGCTGGCCGCCCTGCCGTACACGGTGCCGCGCTCGCGCAAGTGGTACGCGGTCCTGCTCGCCTTCGCCGGCCTGAACATCTGGATCGGCTTCAAGGGCGTCGACGACGTCATCCGCACCGCCCCCGACGCCTCCTGGGCCCGTGAGGTCGCACCGCTGATCAACCAGCTCCAGGTGCGCGGGGCCGAGAAGGCACGCGTCGAGGTCGTCCCCGCCTCGAGCCACCGCGAGTCCTCCGCCCTCACCCCGTACATCAACCTCGCCCGCGGCTGGAACCGGCAGGCGGACATGGAGCGCAACCCGCTCTTCTACGACGACACCCTCAACGCCGCGAACTACCAGGACTGGCTCGACCGCTGGGCCGTGCACTACGTGGTGCTCCCCACCGGGGCTCCCGACTCGGGCGCCGAGCGGGAGGCCGAACTCGTCGCGGACGGACTGCCGTACCTGGAGCAGGTCTGGTCCGACGCCAACTGGCGGCTCTACCGGGTCACCGACCCGACGCCGCTCGCCGCGCCCCCCGCCGAGGTCGAGCGGGCGGGCGCCGACCAGGTCGTCATCCGTGTCGACGCCCCGGGCCGGGTGCTGATCCGCGTCCCGTACTCGCCCTGGCTGGCGCTGCTCGACGCGGACGGCGGCAAGATCGAACCGCCGCAGGAGACGGAGGCGTCGAAGACGGCCCGCGAGGCGTCGGCGACCGAACTGCCGAAGGTCTTCCGCAACGCCGAGGGCTGCCTGCTGAAGACCGAAGCCGACGTGGACGGCGACGAATGGACGGAGCTGGTGGCCCCGAAGGCGGGCGTCTACCGGCTCGCCGCACCGTACAAGATCTTTCCGCGCGGCACGGCGTGCCCGGAGGAACTTCGCTGAGAGCCGGTTCCCCGCGGCGGAAACGGCCGTAAGGTGTCCCGCTATGGCGTGCGAAGAATGCGTCGGCGGGCACCGGGGTCCGTTGCCGGGCATGGTGTGCCCCCGGTGTGGCGGCGCGACCCCCGAGCCCCCGTCCCGGGGAAGTCGTGCGTGGATCGTGCTCGCGGTGCTCGCCGTGGGCGCGGGCTGCCTGGTGGCCGTGGTGACCCTGAGCGGCGGCGAGGCGCCGCCCCCGGCGGCGGGTGAGCCGCCTGAACGGACGCTGCCGACCCGGATCGGCCCCACCGAGTTCCCCGGCGAGCCGTCCGGGACCCCCGGCARCTCGGCTCCCGRCCGGACCTCGCCGCCCGCGTCCGGCGCCCCGGCGCCCACCCATCCGTCGCGGGACCCGTCGCGCACCTCCGGCCCGCCCTCCTACACCGTGTGGGCGGGACCGGGCTGCACGGGCGGCGACTACCACGAGACGGGTCGCTACTCCGACGGCTTCGAGGGCTGGTACACCGTCACCAGAGGCGGCTACCGGGGCGGGGGCTGCGACGGCCGCTTCTCGGCGATGCCGATGTCGGGCAGCCCGACGGAGGACGCCGACAACTCCGCCACCTGGACCTGGCACGTCAGCCCGGGCTACACGAGCTGCGAACTCTCGGTCCACATCCCGTACCCGCCCCGGCCGGTGGACGCGGCCGGCGACCCCTCGGTCTACCAACTCCTCGACCACGGCACGCCGTACGCCGCCTTCACCCTCGACCAGACCACGCACCACGGGGAGCTGCTCCGGGCCGGCAACTACACCCTGCGCACCACGGTCTTCAGCGTCCGGCTCCTCGACCGCGGCCAGGACTGGGGCAGTTCGTCGCTCGAGTACGCCCACCACGCGGCGGGCCAGATGCGCCTGACGTGCCGGCGGTAGGGGAAGGGCCCAGGGATCAGGTGGCGTTGAGCACGACCGTGGGGTGCAGGCGCGCCGCGCGAATCGCCGGATAGAGGCCGGCGGCGACGCCCGTGACGAGTGTCGCGGCAAGGCCGCCGCCGAGTGACCACAGCGGTACGACCGCCGTCCAGCCCTGTACCCGGGCGAAGGCGAAGGTCGCCGTCGCGCCGAGCAGCGCGCCCGCCGCGCCGCCGAGGGCCGACAGCAGCAGCGACTCGGTGAGGAACTGCAGCCGGACGGCCCGCCTGGTGGCGCCGAGCGCGCGGCGCAGGCCGATCTCCTGTCGGCGTTCCAGCACCGAGACGACCATGGTGTTGGCGACACCGACGCTGCCCACGAGCAGCGCGATCGCGCCGAGCCCGAGCATCAGGGTGGTGAGCCCCTTGTCGGTGGCGGACTTCGCGGCCAGCGCGTCGGAGGGCCGGGAGACCTTGACCGAGCCTTCGTTGCCGGGGTGGACGGTGCGGGCGAGCACCGCACGGACGTCCTCGACCGAGGCGTCCGAGGAGCGCTCGAACACGGTCGTGGGGTGGCCGTCGAAGCCCAGGTACGTCTCCGCCGCGGGGAGGCCGACCAGGGCGACCCGGTCGAGGTTGGGGACGAGTTCGACGGGTTCGAGGATTCCGATGACCACGGTGTCCACGTCGTTCACCATGATCTTCTCGCCGGGCCGGGTGACGCCCAGGCGCTCGGCGGCCACGGAGCCGAGCACGGTCACCGGCAGCCGCTCCCTGGCGCCGTCGAGCCAGACGCCCCTGTGCACCCGGGCGTTGAGGGCGGTCAGGAGGTCCGGACGGGCCGCCTGGGCCGTGACGCCCGCCGTCCGTTCCTCCGGGACCACGTCACTTCGGCGGATGCGGGCATCGACCTCGGCGGTGGCGGTGGCGTGCTGTACCGGGCCGATGCGTTCCACCATGGCGACCGCGTTCTTGGGGAGTTTCACGGCCTGTCCCATGGCGTCCTCGCCGGCCTCGGCGGTCAGCAGATTCGTACCGAGTCGGTCGAGCTGCGCCATCAGGTCGGAGCGGCTGGAGGTGGAGATGCCGACGACCGCGACCATGGTGGCGATGCCGATCGCGATGCCGAGGGCGGAGAGCACGATGCGGGCGCGCCGGGCCCGCAGACCGACGGCGCCCAGGCGCAGGACGTCGGCGGGAGCCAGGCGGGCCGGCCGCGGCACGGACAGCTGCTTCGGTTCGCTCGTCGAACCCGGCGCCGGGGACAGGGCACCGTCTCCGGGGCTGTTCACGACCGCACCTCCGCCGTACGAGAGTCGGACTCCACCGAGCCGTCCCTGAAGCGGACGCGCCGGGGCAGGGACGCGGCGATCTCGTTGTCGTGGGTGATCACACAGACCGTGGTGCCGGCCTCGTTGAGCTCGTGGAAGAGCTCCATGACGATCTCGCCGGACGCGGTGTCCAGGGCGCCGGTGGGCTCGTCGGCGAGCAGCAGAAGGGGTTCGCCGACCAGGGCGCGGGCGATGGCGACCCGCTGCTTCTCGCCGCCGGAGAGCTGGCCGGGACGATGGTCGAGCCGGTGGCCGAGACGGACCCGCTCCAGCGCGGCACGTGCCCGCGCGCGCCGCTGCTTGAAGGGCACCCCCGCGTAGAGCAGACCGTCCGAGACGTTGTCCACCGCGGTCCGGCCCGCGGCCAGGTGGAAGTGCTGGAAGACGAATCCGACATGGCGGGCCCGCAGCGCCGACAGATGACTGTCGGAGAGTGAACTCACCTCGTACCCGGCCACTTTGACCGATCCGGATGTGGGCCTGTCGAGCGTGCCGATCAGGTTGAGCAGCGTCGACTTCCCCGAGCCGGACGGGCCGACGATCGCCAGGAGTTCGCCCTCGTCGACTCTGAGGTCCACGTCGCGCAGGGCGTGGACACCACCGGGGTACGACTTGGTGGCCTGGTGCAGTTCGATGATCGTCATTCGGTGGGCACACCGACCTTCATGCCCGCGGTGATGCCGGCGCCGCTGACCTCGATACGGCCGCCGGTGGTCATGCCGGTCTCGACGCGGACCATCCGGGTCGAGCGGCCCTGCACGATCTGCAGGCCGTAGCCGCCGTTCTCGCCGCGCAGGGCGAGAACCGCCTCGACCGGCACGGCCAGCACTCCTTCGCGGCGCTCGCTGACGAAGGTGACGCTCACGGTGGCCTTGGGGTCCTCGGACGCGGCCGGCGAGCCGGCGCCGTCGAGGGCGATCTCCACCGTGATGCCGTCCTGACCGCCCTGGGCGGCGGGGTCGCCCGACGTGTCGGGCCTGACGGTCCCCGACACCTTCCCGGTGGCCTTGCGCCCACTGGGCAGGGTGACGTCGACCTTGGTGCCGCTGGAGGTCAGTACGGCGTCGCTCTGGTCGAGCTGGGCACGGACGACCGGTTTCAGGGAGGCCACCGTGAGCACGGGCGCGTCGGGACCGATCCGGTCGGCGAGGGCGGCGTCCGCCGAGACCACCCTGACCTTGGCGGGCTGGAAGACGACGTCCCCGTGGCCGACCTCGCCGTTCGGATTCTCGATGCCGAGCGACCTCTGCCATCGCTTGACGGCGGCCGCGGTGCCGGCGTCGTAGCGGGTGTCGACGTACAGGCCCGCGCCGAAGCCGAGGTCGCGCAGGTTGAGCTCCAGCTGGAGCACGTCGGGGCCGCGGTCGCCCGTCTTCATCGCGCGGTACACGGGGGTCGGCCCGTACATCAGGACCACGGGACGTGCGTCCCGCTCGTAGAGGCGCTGCCCCGCCGCGACGGTCCGGCCCTCCACGGCGGCCCGGGTGACCGTCCCCTCGACCGCGGATTTGACGGCACGGCGCTGCGCGAAGTCGAGCCTGCCGTCGACCGTCTTGCTGACCACCAGATCGGTCCGCGTGATGGTGGCGGTGGCGGGCGGCAGCCTGTCCTCCGTGGCGCGCGGGCCCGCTTCGTGGCCGCCGCCGAGGACCACGGCCCCGGCAGCCACGGTGGCGGCGGCCACCCCTGCCACGGCGAAGAGCCTCGTGCGGCGCGTCACTGCCTGCCCTCCAGTCCGTCGAGCAGTCGGTCCTCGCACGCCTGCCGGGCCTGCTTGTAGGCCGGTGAGCGGACGTCGATCCGGGGCGAGGCCGGACTGGGGTCACCGCCGGGCATCACGTTGCCGCCGGACATGGTGGGGTTGGTGAATGCGGAGACGCCGTTGTCCCGCATGCATTTGGCGTGCGCCAGCATCGACTCGTAGTCCTTCTGGGCGTCGCGCTTCGGCTCGAGCATCATCGCCGCGGTCCTTTCGCTGCCGCAGACGTCGTGTTCCTTGCCGCCTCCTTTCACCGGATGGGTTCCGGACTTCTGCGCGAGTTCGTCGATCGCGGTCCAGTCGAGGTGACCGCTCAGCTTCGGGTCGGGGAATTCCTTGACGCCGCCCTTGCCGCGCATGCACTGGACGTACGTCAGCTGCGCGTCGTAGAAGGCGCCCTTGTCCCCGGTCCCCGAACGCCGAGGAGAGGCGGAGCCGGAGGGGCCGGTCACGGAGGGGGTGCCCGGGACGGAGGCGATGGCCTCGGTCTCGCCCCGGCCGTCGTCGCCACCGCAGGCACTGGTGAGAGCGAGGACGGGGACGGCCATGAGCGCCGCCGACAGCAGCCGGGAAAAGGCGCGGGAATCGCGCGGAAGGTTCATGCCGGAAAATTCGCCGACCCACATGATGAGCTATTGATGGGCACATGATGAGCGCGTAACGATGCGCGCGGACTGCGCATTCGTTATCGGGCGGGGGCCGGGCGGGCTCCCTGCGATGCTCATACTGGACGGCATGCCGCACGTGCTTCTCATCGAGGACGACCCGTCCGTACGCGACGGGATGGAACTCGTGCTGCGCCGGCACAAATACGAGGTGGCCGCGGCCGCCACCGGCGAGGAGGCCCTCGCCCTGCTGGACGGGCCCGACGGAGCCTCGGTCGAGCTCGCGGTCCTCGACCTCATGCTGCCCGGGATCGACGGCTTCGAGGTCTGCCGCCGCATCCGGGCCCGCAGCACCATGCCGTTGATCATGCTCACCGCGCGCGGTGACGACCACGACATCGTCTCCGGTCTCGAAGCGGGCGCCGACGACTACGTGGTCAAGCCGGTCACGGCCAGAGTGCTCGAAGCCCGGATCAGGGCAGCGCTGCGACGGGCGGAGCCGGCGCCCGGTTCCCCCGGTCCCGGAGAGGAGCACGCCGGGCTCGTCGTCGACCGGGCCGCTCTGACGGTCGCCAAGCGCGGCACGCCGATCGCCCTGCCGCCGATGGAGCTGCGGCTGCTCCTGGAGCTGTCCGCCGCCCCCGGCAGAGTCTTCAGCCGCGAACAGCTCCTCGAGAAGGTGTGGGACCACGACTACCTGGGCGACTCCCGGCTGGTGGACGCCGCCGTCCGCCGGCTCCGCACCAAGATCGAGGACACCCCCGCCCGGCCCCGGTACGTCCAGACCGTACGCGGCTTCGGCTACCGGTTCGGCCCGCTGTGAGCATCCTGTGAGCCGCCTGCGGCGTGCCCGCGGCCTGCGCACCCGGCTCGTCGTCACCTTCGCTCTCGTCGCCCTGATCAGCGCCGTCACAGCGACGACCCTCGCCTACCGCGTGGCCCGCAACGCGGTGCTCCAACGGGCCCAGGACGCGATCCAGACGGACTTCCGCAACCGGGTCGGCGAGGTCTCCGCCGACCTGAACACGCCACCCGACCGGACCACGCTCACCCGTTTCGCGGAGGACGTCTCCCGACGCATCAGCGCCACCCGGAGCGGCGGGGCCCTCGTGGTGGCCCGCTACCGGGATCTCGAGGCCGTCTCCGACACACTCGCCGACCGGACACGGATCACACCCGAGCTGCGCTCCAGAGTCCGCAGCCAGGGCCGGATGAGCTTCCAGCGCGTGGAGTGGCGCGGCGACCCCTTCCTGGTGGTCGGTACGACCGTCGCCTTCGATGACGGGCGTCCGTCCGAACTCGACGTCTTCACCGTGGCCTCGCTCAGGCAGGAAGAGGAGGACATCGCCGGACTGCTGGAAACCGTGCGGGCGGGGCTGGTCCCCGTCGTGCTCCTGGCCGCGGTCCTGGCCCTGCTGGCCGCCCGTACCGTGCTGCGTCCGGTGCGGGATCTGGGCAGGGCCACCCGGCAGCTGGCCGCAGGCGACCTCTCCACCCGGGTCCCGGTCAAGGGGCGGGACGAACTCGCCGAACTCGCCGAGAGCTTCAACCACACCGCCGACAGCCTGCAGGCATCCGTCGCCGAGCTGCGTACGCAGGAGGAGCGGGCCCGCCGCTTCGTCGCCGACGTCTCGCACGAACTGCGCACTCCGCTGGCCGCCATGACCATGATGGCGACGGTGCTGGACGAGGACGCCGACCACATGCCGCCGGACTCGGCCACGGCCGCGCGTGCCGTCAGCGCCGAGACCGCGCAGCTCACCCGGCTCGTCCAGGACCTCATCGAGATCTCCCGCTTCGACGCCAAGGCGGCCCGGCTCAACCTCACCGAGACCGACCTCGGGGAGGCCCTCCGCGCGACGCTCGCCCGGCGCGGCTGGACGGACGGGATACGCACGGACCTCGCCGAGGGAGTGCGGGCCCCGGTCGACCGCCGCCGCATCGACGTCGTCGTGGCGAACCTCGTCGGCAACGCCCTGCGGCACGGCGCGCCGCCCGTCGACCTGGTGCTCCGAGCGACCGAGGACGAGATCGTCGTCGAGGTCTCGGACCGGGGACCCGGCATTCCCCCCGAGTCCCTGCCACGCGTCTTCGACCGCTTCCACAAATCCGACACCGCCCGGACGCGGTCCGAGGGCAGTGGCCTGGGCACGGCCATCGCCCAGGAGAACGCCCGTCTGCACGACGGCTTCATCGAGGCGGCCAACCGGCCGGACGGCGGCGCCGTCTTCACCCTCCGGCTGCCGCGCGGGCCGGCGAAGGAGGCGACGCGGTGACTCCCGCACGGAGAGTGGCCGGGGTCGCGCTGCTCATGACCGCGATCGCGGGCTGCGGCGTCCGGCCGACGGGGGTGGTCGACGCGGGTGAGCCCGCGTCCGGGCTGAGGACCGGCCTGCGGATCTACTTCGCGACCGACAGCGGTCTGCGGGGAGTCCCGCGCCTCGTCGAGCTGAAGGAACTGAACTCCGCGGTCAAGCTGCTGACCGCGGGCCCGAACGCGTCGGAGCAGAGCAGCGGACTCGTCAATCTGGTCGAGCCACCCGGCACGTACGACGCGGTCGGCGACGGCGACCGCGTCACGCTGACCATGCCGGGCGCGCTCCTCGCCGCCCACAACCGACTGCTCACAGGGCAACTGGTGTGCAGCCTGGCCCACGCCCAGTCCGCCCTCCACCCCGAGGTCCGGCCGGACGACGTCCAGGTCACCCTCCGATCCGACGCCGCACCGGTCGGCCCGTACCGGTGCTCTTCCTTCCTCGACCGCTGACCGGCACACGCAACGAGGGGAAGACGGGCCCCTCGCCCCCACCGTGGAAGCGTTCAGCTGGTGAAGAATCCGGCGTCGAGCCCGATCCAGCTGGTGAGTCCGCGCTGGTCGAACAGGACCAGCGAGCCGTCGGTGAGGACCTCCCAGCGGACGGTGAGGGAGTCGGAGACGCCGGAGCCGCTGACCTGACCGACCATGCCCTGGGTGCGGTTGGGGCGGATGTGCGGCGGGAGGGTCAGGATCTTCTCGCCGTTGGTCCACGGGGTGCCGTCGGCGCGGGACAGCCGGAGGTGCAGGTCGATGCGGTTGCCGAGCTGGCGGTACTGGGGGACGTAGTTGCCCGAGTTGGGGGTGTAGAGGGTGGAGTCGTAGTCCAGGTTGGTCCACGGCACGTGGTCGCCGGTGCCGTCGGTGGTGCTGGTGATGCCGTAGAGAGCCATGCGGCGCGGTCCTGGTTCTTGGGTGGCGAAGCCGAAAACGAGCTGTGGCCCGTCGGGCGTCTGGCGGACGGTGAGTGATTCGGTCTCGCGGTGGGAGAGGTCGAGAGCGGTGGCGTTGAAGCGCCGCTCGATCATCAGGCCGGTGGTGACGTCGTAGACGTTCCACCAGGAATTGCCGGGCCGCGGGTTGTCGGCGCCGTAGGCGGCGCCCTCGTTCTGCAGGACGAGGTCCCCGTACAGACACCAGGACTGGGTGCGGTACATGGCCGGGAACGTGTACAGCGGGGTGAAGACGCGGCGCTTGAAGGCGTCCAGGTCGTAGACGCGGTACTCCCCGGCACCGGACGTCCCGGTACGTACCCCGATCCGGCCGTGAACGACATCCAGGGACGGGGTGACGGCGGAGTGCTCCGGGACGGGGTCGAACACCTCGATCGGGCCGCTCCCCGCGTCGACGACGGCGTCGGGAGTGAACGCGACCCGGCCGATGCGCTTGCCGTGCGCGAAGCCGCTGGTGACGGGGTCCGCGTCGGTCTCCAGCCAGAGCCAGGGACGGCCGTCGACGTGCTCGACGCCGAGTCCGCCGCCGTGGCCGACGCGCCTCAGGTACATGACGGCGCGGACGGTGCCGTCGGGAGCGACCTCGTTGACGCAGAGATCGCCCCGGCGGTCGCGCTCGGCGCCGGGTACCGGAGCGGGCTCGTCGGCGAGTTGGCGGCCGTCACTGATGACCTGGGTCACGTAGGCCAGGCCGGTCACCGGATCGAAGGCGACCTGCTGGTGCACCCTTCCCTGGGTGAGCCGGACCTCCTTGCCGAACAGATCGACGGGCTCGGCGCGCAGGTCGAACCTGTGCCCCGCGGCCAGGCCGGCGGCCGGCAGGCTTTCGGCGACGGGCTCGGCCGCGAGGGGGACCCCGGGGCCGGTTGCCTGTGCGGTGCCCACGGGGGCGATGGCCGGAGCGGCGGCCGCGGCCGCCGCGGCGGTCAGGACGGTGCGGCGAGTCAGCGACATGTCGAGAACTCTTCGCCGCCGGGCCGCGCAACCTTCGACGAGCCGCGGCCCGGTCTGCGGGCGGAACGAACGGTCATAGGTGTGGAAGCCCCCCTGCAAGATCATCACCTGTACGGTGCGCATCCTTGCATGCCGGCGCGGGCGCGGGGAGCGCGGTCCGAGGACGCCGGGCGGTGGATGCTGGGGACGCCCACGACGAAGGGCCGGCAGGGGGACATGCCCCTGAACCGGCCCTTCTTCCTGTGCCCCCGGCAGGATTCGAACCTGCGACACCCGCTTTAGGAGAGCGGTGCTCTATCCCCTGAGCTACGAAGGCGGGGTGTGTGGAAATCCGTGCGGAGGTTCCGGCGAGGATTCTCCACCCAAGATCACTACACGTCGGTGGTACCCGGTCCCCGGCCTCAGGTGGGGCGGGGCCGTCATGCGTGTCCCCGGCCCCTCCTGTGGGAAAGCCAGGAGAGGTACCGGGGACAGCCTAGCGGACGTGTGTGGTGATCTGCTGGGGTGATCACCACCGGAGCGGATGGTGGCGACGCCGAGCTCGCACCGTGCCGCCGGATGGCGGCCGCGGCTTCCGTACCGGCGCTACGAGGTGTAGTACCCGGCGACGTCCGCGAGCAGGTCCACGGACCCGGCGTGGTTGTAGAAGTTCACCTTCCCGTTCACGACGGGTACGACGACCAGGTTGGGGATGGTCGTCCCGGCGGTGAAGTTCAGGTTCGACGCGGAGGAGCGTGCGACTCCGTCGGGGAACACGGAGACGAAGCTGCCCGCGGTCGGCGCGACGGCGGTCACGTTCATGATCACCGCCGTGACCCCGGTGGCCGGGATGCCGGACCTGCCGGCGACGTCGAGGGTGACCGTCTGCTGAGCCCCGACCTTCGCCTTGGCCACGCCGGTCCCGTCCCGCGTGTCCATCAACCGGGTCGGAGCCAGCGGCCGGTACCCGGACCCCGTCGCGTCCATCGTGAAGTAACCGGCCAGGTCGGCGATCAGGTCCACCGATCCGGCGTGGTTGTAGAAGGTCACGTCACCGTCCTTCCCGACGGGGACGACGACGAGGTTCGGGATCGTCTGGCCGGCGACGAAGTTCAGGTTCGACGCCGACGTGCGGCTCTGGTCGCCGGGATGGACCGAGACGAAGCCCGCCGCGGTGGGCGACGTCGCCGTGACGTTGAGCACGACCGCCTTGACGTCGGTGGCGGGAATCCCGCCGGTGCCCGTCACCTTCAGGGTGACCGACCCCTGCGCCCCGACCTTCGCCTTGGCCACGCCCGTTCCGTCCCGGGTGTCCATCAGCCGGGTCGGTGCCGTGGGCCTGAAAGTGGCTCCCGAACCGTCGGTGACGTAGTAGCCGGCCACGTCGGCGACGAGGTCGACGGAGCCCGCCTTGTTGTAGAAGTTCACGTAGCCGTTGATCACCGGCACGACCACCAGGTTGGGGATGGTCTGCCCCGCCTTGAAGTTGAGGTTGGAGGCCGATGTCCGGGGCGTGCCGTCCGGATACACGGAGACGAAGCCGGCGGTGCTCGGGCCGGTCGCCGTGACGTTCAGCACGACCGCGCTGACGCCGTTCGGTACGTAGCCCTGGGTGACGAGCAGTGAGACGGTCTCACCCGGGCCGACCTTGGCCCGGTGCACGTTGATGCCGTAGCGCGTGTCCATCACACGGGTCGGGGTGAGCGGCACGTAGCTGCCGAGGCCCGAGACGGCGGGCGTCACGGTGAACGTGCCGACGGGATACACCTTGCCGAAGGCGATGACGCGCACGCTCCAGTCACCGGGGGTGGCGACGCTCAGGCCCACGGTCACGGTCAGGGACCGGCCGTCGGGAGAGACCGCGACCGGCTTGGCCGTCAGGGTCGTCCCGTCCTTGGTCAGCCGCACCGTGTCCTTGATGCTCAGAGCGCTGCCGTGCACGGTGAGCGTCGCGAGCGAGCCGCGCGGGGCGGACGTCGGGGAGACGGAGGAGACGGATATCGGCACCCCGCCGCAGAGACGTGTGGTGTCCGCGTTGCACTCGACCTCGGCACGGTAGGAGGTCAGGGTGGCGCTCCGTCCCAGCACCAGGATGCTCGGGGAGGGCGCCGCCGTGGCGGAGCCGGCGCCGAGGGTGCAGCGTGAGCCGCCCCGCTCCGGGCGGCAGGTGTTGTTCAGCTCCGCGTCCCACAGCGAGGCGACGGCCGTGTACGCCGTTCCCTCGGGGTCCCTGACCCACACCCAGAGGTCGTCGTTCGAGGCGGTGGGCAGCGAAACGCAGTCGGCGACGTGCTGGTCGTCCAGCGTCCCCGTCCTCGGTCCGTAGCCGTCGCGGAGGTTCAGCACCCTCGCGCACTGCGGAGCCGGGCCCGCCGGTGTGGCGATGCGCATCGCGTCCAGCCGGTACGTGGGTGCCGGGCGGTACGAGGCGGTCGTGACCACCTGGTAGCGCGTCGCGCCGGTGACGGTGCAACGCCCGGCGCACCGGGTCGATCGCCCCGCCCCGTCGTGCACGGTCGTCTGTGCCGTGGAGTCGAGGTACACCACGTCCGCGGCGTCGTCGGTGGTCACCTGGAGGCAGGAGACGGTGCCCGAGATGCCGAGCGGTCCGCTCTTCGAGGAACCGCCCGCCGGGACGGCGGACTGCGCCGGGCAGCCCTGGGCGGTGCCGGTCACGTCGCGGCGTACGAGGGAGAACTTGTCCCGGAGGGTGGTACGGACGAGCACGGTGTAGGCGGTGCCCGGCGCGAGGGCGCAGTCGGTGTCGCAGACACGCACGCCCTCCGCGTCCAGGACCGTGTGCTCGGCCTGGGACCATCGGGTGGGCTCGCCCGTGGCGCCCCCCGTGTTGATCCACGTACCGTCGAGGGCCTCGGGCCGGACGAACTCGTGGGCGGTGTGGTCGTCCGCCGGAATCGTGAAGCAGTACGAGAAGACGTCGGCCGCCAGGGCGACGGTCGCCTTGGGGGTCGACGACGTGAAGTCGCCCGCAGGGACGGCCTGGCACTCGTCGGGCACGTCCGTGCGATGCAGCGCGAGGTGGTAGGTGCCGGTCGGCGCCTCGACGTCGGTGGTGGAGACGAGCGCGCGGTGCGGGGCGGGACCGGTCAGCTCGCAGGTGTGGGCGGCCAGCCCGCCCGCCGCGCAGATCTTCGTGCCCGTTCCGTCCACGACCTCCACCGTGTGCGGCGACTTGAGTGGCGTGAGGGCTTCCACGTGGGCTTTCGCGGGCAGCGACAGCGTCAGGCAGTCGATCGCACCGGGTGCCTCGAGGGCACCCGTGTGGCGACCGGGTGCCATCGGGGAGCAGCCCCGCGTCGACGAACGGTCGAGGATCAGCGTCGGCTGATCGGTGATCACGCGGTAGGTGTCGCCTGCCGTCAGTCGGCAGGCGCCCTCGGCGGCGCAGACGGCGACGCCGGCAGCGTCGTACACGGCCAGGCGGGCGCGGCGTCCCTCCACCGGCGCGACGCCGAACACGTCGTACGGGCCGGTGGTGGCCGCGGTGAAGGCCTTGCAGGTCTCGGCCGACGTCGTGGCCGTCGGTGCGGTGCCGTAGTCGTTCACCGGCACGGTCACGCAGTCGGCGAGGGCGGGCAGGTCCTCCGCGTGTGCCGTTCCGGCCGGTCCGACCGGCAGGATCGGAAGCAGCAGGGACAGCACCAGCGTGAGCGCGGCGAGCAGAGCGGTGTACGGCGCGGATCTCGGCGCAGCAACCGGCGGTCTTGGCATTCCCGGCCCCCCAGGAGCGGTGTCGTCGCGATCTTCGTCGCGGAGTTCGCCGCATGATCGCACGGGTGTCCGACAGGTGGCACACCGGATTACGCACCGTGCCGTCGGGGACGGGTTCCCGATCCGGTGCCGGGCCGCTTCCTCCCCGTCGCGGAGCACGTCCGGGGGCGGGCTCCGTACGGGCGGGCTCCGCGCGAGGAGGCCGGCGCCCCCGGCGCGTCAGCGGAGGAACACCTGGGCGCCGGCCCAGAGGACGGCGGCGGCGGCGAGGTACGGGCCCAGGGGCAGTCCGTGGTGGCCGGCCGAGGTCCGGGGGCGGAGCTCGGGGTGGTGGACGAGGACACGGAGGGACTCCGCCGCGTCCAGGGCCGTGGAGCGGCGGCCCAGGCGGCGGGCGAGCCAGGACCAGCCGGTGGGGGACAGCCGCAGCTCGTTGTCCGGGATGCCGACCCGGATGCCGTCGTCGACGTGCGAGACCGCCTTGACCGCGTCCCACGGGACGTGCCGGACGCGCCAGGCGCCGCACAGCCAGAGGCCCTTGTCGTCCGCGACGACGCGCCAGTTCAGGGTGGTGGCGGCCGCGGAGAGGTGCCAGGGGAGGGCGAGGCCGGCGACGATCCAGCGCCAGGAGAAGCCGTCGCCCCACGCGCTCGCGAGGACGAACACCCCCATCAGGAGGAAGCCGAGCCCCTTGATCCGCGCGCCGGTGTCCGCCGACCACACGAGGGGCTCCCGGGAGAGGGGGAGCGCCGCCACGACGTCCGCCGTGGGGCGTCGCCGCGAGGTCGTCTCGGGTCGCAGGAGCGGTGCCGGACGGGCGGGGGAGACGGTGCACTCCGTCAGGGGCCCGTCCTCCTCCAGGGCCGAGACGAGCACCAGCTCCGCGCCGGCGTGCGGGCTGCCGTAGAGCACCGCCTCGCGCAGCCGCGGCGCCTCGCCCGCCTCGTCGAAGTCGTCGTCCTCGTCCTCCGCGAGGTCGTCGGGGTCGAAGTCGTCCTCCGGGTGATCCTCCTCGAAGACGTACCGCGTGTGGAAGGAGAGCAGCGGTCGTTCGGCGGCCCTGTCGTCCGCGGCGTGCAGCCACGTCCGGGCGTCGTTCGGCCGGGAGGCGAGCAGCACCCGCAGGACCGGCGCCGGCTCGGCGCGCAGCCGCGCGGCGCGGCGGCGGGCCACCAGGCCGTTGACGAGGAAGGCCAGACCGGGCACGGAGGACACCAGCAGGAGCAGTTCCCAGCCGAAGGTGTCGTAGGGCTCGGCGGCCGGCCGGATCCAGTCACCGTCGACGAGGAGGTCCAGGTGCGAGCCGACGGGGTGGGCCTCGGGGAAGAGCACCTCGACCGTGTGCGTGCCGAGCGCCTCCGAGCGGACGGTCAGCGTGCCGCCCTCGTCGTCGCTCTCCACGACGCGGGCGGTCGCGGGCGTCGCCCGTGATACCCGCTCGTCGAACGCGGACGCGTCCCGTTCTCCCTGCCAGACGGCGAAGACCGACACCGCGAGCAGCAGGGAGGCCAGGGCGAAGGAGCCCCGGCCGCGACGGAACGTCCCGGCCGGTCCGGGCAGCGGGGCGCGTGCCCCGTCGGCGGCCTCCAGGGCCACCAGCTGCTGCTGCCTCACGCAGACCAGGCGGTGGATCAGGGTGGCGGCGGCGTAGAGGGCCGCCAGCAGCAGCGCCACGCTCGACGCGGCCAGCAGGCCCGGCGAACCGTCCGGGGCGTCATCGAGGAGCAGCCCGCCGACGGACACCACCAGGCCGGGCAGCGCGAGCGCCGGGTGGCGGCGCAGCAGTACCAGCGTGAGCACCTCGATCGTGGCCAGGGACACACCCGGCCAGTCCGTGGTGCAGGGGATGGCGGTGGTGCAGACGGGGTAGGGGGCCTCCGCGATGGACCAGACGGCCGTCGCCAGCAGGGCGAGGAAGGGCCACAGGGGATCTGCCCAGCGCCCGGGTCCGGCGGCGCGCCAGCGTTCGGCGTCTGCCGCCTGCCAGGCGCGGGTGCCCGGAGGTATCTGCTCCAGGGCCAGGGGGACGGGAAGGTCGCTCACTCGCGCATTATGTGTGCAGTCCGGAATCGATGGTCCGGGAGGGCGGGTGTCACGCCCGCCGGGACCGAGCAGGCGCTGGGAAGGGAACGACGATCGTGGTCGCGTCGCACACCGAGCCGTCCGCCGCGGAAGCGGCAGGGCACGTACCGGAGACGGCGGGGGAGCCGCTGCCGGCGAGTACGCCGGAGCCGGTGACCGCGGCCGCCGCGGCCGTGCCGTCCCCCGGCCGGGGAACGGCCACGGGAGCCGAGACCGCGCCGGGCGAGGACGCCGTGACCGCGGCCGCCGCGGCGGTGGCCGCCCGGCTGTCCGCGCCGGGAGCGCCGTTCGCCGTCGAGGACGGTGTGTACGTGGACGGGCCGCGGACCCTCCGCGAGTTCGTGGAGGCCACCTGGGCCTACGGCGACCGGCCGTTCCTGTACTCCGAGGACGGGGTCCTCGGCTACCGGGAGTTCTTCGACGCGGCCTGCGGGCTCGCCCGGCTCCTCGTCGACACCTACGGTCTGCGGCCCGGCGACCGGGCCGTCGTCGCCATGCGCAACCACCCCGAGTGGCAGATCGCCTTCTGGGCCGCCCAGCTCGCCGGACTCGTCGCCGTGCCGCTCAACGCCTGGTGGACCGCGGAGGAGTTCGCGTACGTCCTCGACGACTGCCGGCCCCGCGTCCTGCTGGTCGACGCCGAGCGGGTCGGCCGGGTCCGGGGCTGGGCCCGCGCGCACCGGGTGCCCGGCATCGTCTTCCAGGGAGGCCAGGGAGGCCAGGGAGGCCAGGGAGGCCAGGGAGGTGACGGGGCCGCCGGCGGGGAGGCCGTCGACGGCTTCCGGGCGTACGTGCGGGACACCGACTCCCTCCTCGGCCCGCCCTTCGTCGACGTGCTGCCCGAGCACGACGCCACGCTCATGTACACCTCCGGCACCACCGGCCGCCCCAAGGGGGCCGTCGCCACCCACCTCGCGCAGGCCGGGGCGGCGATGAACCCGCGCTACTACGCCGCCGCCTCCGCCCTCGGCCGCGGCACGATCCCCGGGCAGGGCGCCGCCCCCGTCTCGCTGACGACCTTCCCCTTCTTCCACGTCGCCGCCTTCACGTCGTTCTACTCGGTCATGGCCGCCGGCGGCTCCCTCGTCCTCATGCGCAAATGGGACGCGGCCCGGGCGCTGGAGCTGATCCGCGAGCACGGCGTCACCCACTACGCGGGCGTGCCGACCACCGCGCTCCAGCTGCTCGACCTCGCCGAGCGCACCGGCGACCCGCTGAGCACGCTCGTCATGTTCAACACCGGTGGGGCGGCCGCGCCGGCCGAGATCGTCGCCCGGCTCACCGCCCGCTACGGGGAGCGCATCGAGCCCCGCAACGGCTACGGGCTGACCGAGACCTGCGGCGGCGTCCTCGCCAACTTCGGCGCCGAGTACCGCCGGTGGCCCGGGTCGGTGGGCCGTCCCACGCCCGCGACCGAGGTCCGCGTCGACCGTCCGGACGCCGACGGCGTCGGCGAGCTGCTGCTGCGCGGGCAGGCCCTGATCCGCGGCTACTGGGGCGACGAGGCGGCCACCCGGGAGGCCTTCACGGAGGACGGCTGGTTCCGCACAGGTGATCTCGCCCGGGTCCACGACGGGCGGGTCACCGTCGTCGACCGGCTCAAGGACATGGTGATCCGCGGCGGCGAGAACGTGTACTGCGTCGAGGTCGAGGCGGCCCTGCACGCGCATCCCGACGTCGCCGACGCGGCCGTGCTCGGCATCCCGCACCCGGTCCTCGGCGAGGAGGTGGCCGCCGTGGTGCGGCTGCGGACGGGGGCCACGGTGACCGCGGACGGGCTGCGCGCGCACGTGGGCGGGAGACTCGCCGCCTTCAAGGTGCCGGCCCGGGTCGTCGTGCGGGACGCCGAGCTGCCCCGCAATCCCACCGGCAAGATCCTCAAGCGGGAGCTGAGGGCGGAGCTCACGGCGGGCTGACCCCGCCGGGCGCCCGCTCGGGAGGCCGGGAGGCCGGCCAGCCGGGGACCGGGCGCCGGCGGGCCGGCCGTCGCCGCCCGCCTGACGCCCCCGACGGGCCCGGTGCCCGCGGCAGTGCCCGCCCCGCAGGGCGCTTCATGCGGCGTCCTCACGACCGGGTGATCCGGACGCGGAACGCTCCGTTCTCGTCCTCCTCCAGGACCGAGATCCGGATGCCGTTGGCCCGGTCCGTGAAGGTCTCGCCCGGGCGGAACGGGGCGTCCGAGAGCTCCGCGTGGACGTTGGGGCGGCGCGTGCAGCCGCCGCTGTCCTTGTCGCTGTCGGCCACCGTCACCGGGCCGTGGCCGGTGTCCACGTCCGACTCCACGCGGTAGATCAGGACGCCGGGCTCGCAGACGGCCTCGTCGTTGCCGTCCCGGGTGCGGACCTCGACCGCGTACCCCGAGCGCTCGCCGAGCGGGACGAAGGCCAGCTTCGGGCCGCCGGCCGTGGCGAGCGGCGTCAGGATGTGCTCGCTGGTGCCGCTGCCGGACGCGCAGCCGACCTGGTCGTTGTCGAGCCAGCCCAGCTTCCACTTGTGCCAGCCCAGGAAGTCGTTGTTGGCCCCCCAGTCCTCGGACATGATGTCCCAGTGCCCGACGGTCCCGCCGCCGTCCATGGTGTAGAGGTCGGGCAGGCCGAAGACATGGCCGTTCTCGTGCGGCAGCACCCGGTAGCCGGTCTCGGAGTACGACCCCGATCCGTCGTCCTGCCGGCTGTAGACGAAGGACGTGTTGGCGAGCGGGACGCCGTCGGCGTACGGGGCGTCGTCGTTGCCGGAGAAGGTCACGGACAGCACGGTGTCGAGGGCCGAGGGGCCGGCGTTCGGCGTGACCAGGATGTTGACCAGGTCGTACCCGCTGAAGTCCACCAGCGGGTCGGCCGACTTCACGACGTCCTCGACGAGCCCGCGGTAGCCCGGCTCGTAGGGGGAGCCGCGCTCTATCCCGTACGAGGAGAACGGCCGGGGCATCCGCAGCCAGTCGGGTATCGGGGCCTCGGGGGAGTAGTGCAGCCGCCCGTAGGAGCTGGTGCGGAACCACTCGGCGGTCTGCGGGAAGAACTCCTCGTAGCGTGCGAGCGCCGCGCCGTCGCCGGGCGCGTCCGGGAAGTCGATCATCAGGTTGAGGGCGCGGATGCGGCCCGTGGAGCGGGCGTACCCCGGGGCGGTGGGCAGTCCCTCCGACATCTGCACGCCCAGCGTCGTCGCGATCCGGCACGGACCCAGTGGTGCCTCGCCGGGCCCGGCGGCCACCGGGCCGGCCGAGGCCGGAGCGGGACCCGGGAGGGTCGTGCTGGCGGAGACCAGGGCGGCGAGCGCGAGGGCGGACGCCGTGGCCAGGGCCACGGGTCTGCGTATCCGCCGGGGGGTCTTCTCCATGCGGCGCCCTTCTGATCTGCGGACTGATCTGCGGACCGATCTGCGTCTCCGCGCTCCGATCAGCCTGTGTCGGGAGGTGCGGGGGCGCGCGCGGGGTTGGCCCGATCAGGGGGTGTCGAGGCGCGAGCCGCATGGGTGACCCAGGTCACATCGACGGAAGGAACAACCGGGGACTCGCTCCCCGTTTACGCCTGTGTCCGAGAGAAGCGGGGACATAGTCCCCGGATCGCGCGACACCGTGCATGGCACGGATCGCCTCGGAGGCCGCGAACGTCGCGGCGCACCGCAGAACGCTCCCCGGAGCACCCGAGACGACCTGAAGGAGCCGTGGCGTGACCAGCACCGCCGACACCGCGCCCGCCCGCCGCGCACCCCGGCCGCGGGCCGACGCCCTGCGCAACCGCGAGCGGATCGTGACGGCGGCCCGCGAGATGTTCGTCGAGTTCGGACCCCAGGTCCCGTTCGACGAGATCGCGCGCCGCGCCGGAGTCGGCAACGCCACGCTCTACCGCAACTTCCCCGAGCGCGCCGACCTCGTGCAGGAGGTCGTCGTCTCCGTCATGGCCCGCACCACGGACCTGGCGGAGGGGGCAGCCGAGGAGGACGACACCTTCGCGGCGCTGCGCCGCTTCGTCCACGCCGCGGCCGACGAGCGCATCGGAGCCCTGTGCCCGATGCTCGACGGCGCCTTCGACAAGGACCATCCCGAACTGCGCGCCGAACGCGAGCGGCTGGAGGAGGCCGTACAGGGCCTCGTCGACCGCGCGCAGCAGGCGGGCAGGCTCCGCACCGACGTCGGCGTCGGCGACCTGATGATCGCCGTCTCCCAGCTCACCCGCCCGCTGCCCGGCACGGCCTGCCTCACCATGGACCGTTTCGTCCACCGTCACCTGCAGCTGTTCCTGGACGGCCTCGAAGCGCCCGCGCGCTCCGAGCTGCCGGGCTCGGCCACCACTCTGGAGGATCTGCGGGGCGACTCCTGCCGGCCGTGAGCCGGGACCGGCCCGCACCCCTTCCTGAACTTCCGCGCCCCACCCCGAACCTTCGCGCCCCGCGCGCTCAGTAAGCCCGTTTGCTCCTTGTACGCACCAAGAGGTGGCTACCCCCATGTCGAAAATCACCGCGACCGCTCCGGCGGTCCAGGCCGACCCCAGTCGGTGGAAGGCCCTGGTCTTCATCGCCCTCGCCCAGCTGATGGTCGTGCTCGACGCGACGATCGTGAACATCGCCCTGCCCTCCGCCCAGCAGGACCTGGGGATCTCGGACGGCAACCGGCAGTGGGTCATCACGGCCTACGCCCTGGCCTTCGGCGGCCTGCTCCTCTTCGGCGGCCGCATCGCCGACCTGTGGGGCCGCAAGCGCACCTTCGTCGTCGGCCTGATCGGCTTCGCCGTCGCCTCCGCGCTGGGTGGCGCGGCGACCGGTGAGGCGATGATGCTCGGAGCGCGTGCGCTCCAGGGCGCCTTCGGCGCGCTGCTCGCGCCCGCCGCGCTCTCGCTCCTCGCGGTGATGTTCACCGACGCCAAGGAGCGCGCCAAGGCCTTCGGCATCTACGGCGCGATCGCCGGTGGCGGCGGCGCCGTCGGCCTGATCCTGGGCGGCTTCCTCACCGAGTACCTGAACTGGCGCTGGACCTTCTTCGTCAACATCCCGTTCGCGATCGTCGCCGCCGCCGGCGCGTACTTCGTGATCCGCGAGCCGGCAGGCGGCCGCAACCGCTCGGCGCTCGACATCCCCGGCGTCATCCTGTCCACCCTGGGTCTGGTCTCCCTGGTCTACGGCTTCACCCGCGCCGAGTCCGCGGGCTGGTCGGACGCCACCACGATCGGGCTCTTCGTCGGCTCGGCCGTGCTGCTGCTCGCCTTCGTGATCACCGAGGCCCGGGTCAAGTCCCCGCTGCTGCCCCTGCGCGTCCTGACCGACCGCAACCGCGGCGGTGTCTACCTCTCCCTCGGCCTCGCGGTCATCGCGATGTTCGGCCTGTTCCTCTTCCTCACCTACTACCTGCAGGTCGTGAAGGGGTACTCGCCGGTCAAGACGGGCTTCGCGTTCCTCCCGATGATCGCGGGCATGATCACCGGTTCCACCCAGATCGGCACGCGCCTGATGACCCGGGTGCCCCCGCGCTGGCTGATGGGTCCGGGCTTCCTGACCGCCGCCGTCGGCATGCTGCTGCTCACCCAGCTGGAGATCGGCTCCTCGTACGCCGGGCTGATCCTGCCCGCGCAGCTGCTGCTCGGCCTCGGCATGGGTACGGCCTTCATGCCGGCGATGTCGCTCGCGACGCACGGCGTGGACCCGCGGGACGCCGGTGTGGCCTCCGCGATGGTCAACACCTCGCAGCAGGTCGGCGGTGCCATCGGCACGGCGCTGCTGAACACGATCGCGGCCTCGGCCACGACCGCGTACATCGCCGACCACGCCGCCGGGGCCACCACCCCGGGCGCCCAGAAGCTGCTCCAGCTCCAGGGCATGGTCGAGGGCTACTCGGCGGCCATCTGGTGGGCCGTCGGCATCCTGGTCGTCTCGGCCTCGATCGCCGTCACCCTCATCACCACCGGGAAGCCGGGCTCCGGCGTCGTGGCCGGATCCGGTGACGGTGTCGAGGACGAGGTGAAGATCCCGGTCGTCGCGCACTGACGGCACGGGGGAGCCACGGGTACGTGATCGCCCAGGTCCTCCCCGGGCGATGAGCACCCACCGCGGGACCGGTCGGCCTACGCCGCCGGTCCCGCGGTCGTTCCGGCGCGGCCCGGGCCCCCGACCGGCTTCCGCTCAGCGCAGCCAGGGCAGGTCGGCGTTCGGGCCCGTCGGCTGGAGACCCTCCGCCATCACCTTCATGATCTCGCCGAGCTCCCGCACCTGCTCGGGCGTGAGCCGGTCGAACATGGCCTGCCGGACGGCCGCGACATGCCCCGGCGCGGTCCGTTCCAGTACGGCGAAGCCGTCGTCCGTCAGCCGCGCGAACTGGCCCCGCTTGTCCGAGGGGCAGTCCTCGCGCACCACCCAGCCGTTCTTCTCCAGCCGGGCGACGGCGTGCGAGAGGCGGGAGCGGGTGATCTTCGCGTCCTTGGCCAGCTCGGTCATCCGCAGTCGCCGGCGGGGCGCCTGGGAGAGCTGCACGAGCAGGCCGTAGTAGATGTGGGGCATCCCGGCGTCGCGCTGCAGCTGGCGGTCGAGATGGTCCTCGAGGAGGGTGGTGGCGTGGAGGTAGGCACGCCAGACGTGCTGTTCCTCGTCGCTGAGCCAGCGGGGCCCTTCAGTGGATGCCGTGGTCATGTATCCATCGTACGACCCATCCTTGAAAGTTGAACTACATCGGGGCTAAGCTCGTCACGAGCTCAGAGCTTGAACTTTCAAAGAACTTCTCCTCGGACCCCGAACGGAGGCGGTCGTCATGGACGCCACGCTGGAACGGATGCCCGCCCTCTACCTCTCGCACGGTGCGCCGCCGCTCGCCGACGACCCGGTCTGGCCCGGTGAACTGGCCGCCTGGTCCGCCGGGCTGCCCCGCCCCAAGGCCATCCTGATGGTCTCCGCCCACTGGGAGGAGGCCCCGCTCGCGCTCGGCGCGGTCGAGCCCGTGCCGCTGGTCTACGACTTCTGGGGCTTCCCCGAGCACTACTACCGCGTCCGGTACGCGGCCCCGGGCGCGCCCGAGCTCGCCGCCTCCGTGCGCAAGCTGATCCAGGCGCCCGGCACGCCCGTCCAGGACATCCCCGACCGGGGGCTCGACCACGGTGCGTACGTGCCGCTGGTCGAGATGTTCCCCGGCGCCGACATCCCCGTCCTGCAGATCTCCATGCCCACCCTCGACCCCCAGCGGCTGATGGACATCGGCCGACGGCTCGCGCCGCTGCGGGACGAAGGCGTGCTGATCGTCGGCAGCGGCTTCTTCACCCACAACCTGGCCGCGCTGCGGCACACGGGCGGCGGCGTGCCGGGCTGGTCCGCCGAGTTCGACGCCTGGGGCGACCGCGCCCTGCGGGAACGGGACGTGGACGCGCTCCTCGACTTCGAGCACAAGTCGCCCGCCGGCCGGCTCGCCCACCCGCGTACCGAGCACTTCGCGCCGCTGTTCGTGACGCTCGGCGCGGCGGAGGCGGCCGGGGACCTGGACGGCGGGCGGAGTGTGATCGACGGCTTCTGGATGGGGCTGGCGAAGCGCTCGGTCCAGTTCGGCTGAGCCGCGGAACCCCTCCCGGGGCCGGCAGGGGTCGGGGCGGCGGACGGATCAGGCCGGCCGCGCCCGGACAGGACAGGACAGGACAGGACCTAGAAGACCGGCTCGTTGAGCTCGATCGAGCGGAGGGCGGCGGCCATCGCCGTCGGGTCGCCGACGTCGAGCGCCGTGTCGCAGAACTTGATCGTGTGATCGTCGCCGTGTGCCGCGGCCCGCTCGAAGATCTCCTCCGGGGCGAGGGTGCCGGCGGTGTACGGCAGCGGCTCGGGCGGCGTGTAGGCGGCGGTCACCGCGGCGGAGGCCGCCCAGGCCGCCGCCAGGCTCGCGGCCCACAGCTCGCGCGGCAGCGCGGGCAGCGTGCGCAGCACGGCGTTCGGCGCGGTCGCCGCGTGCACCAGCATGACCGGCTCTCCGTGACCGTGGGTGGCGTACCGGTGGGTCGCGGCGGTGACCAGCTCGGTGAGCCGGGTGTGCGCGGTGTCCGGGTCGGGTGCCGAGCCCCAGCGGGGGAAGGCGGTCAGCTGCTCCAGCCGGACCCGGATCCCGCCTTCCTGGGAACGCACGGCCGGAACGGCGTCCAGCGCCGCCGCGGCGGACGGCGCCGACGGGAGCGGGGCGACGGCCCGCAGCGGTCGGTGCCGGGCGGCCCAGTAGCCGAGGGCGTGGGCCAGTTCGGCTCGGCGCGGTGCGGTCTCCCCGGTCGTCAGCAGGGTGCGTACGGCGTGGCCCGTGCGGATCACCGGGTGGGTCGCACCGCCCGCGATGCCGGGCAGCAGGCGCGGCCACCATTCGGCGAGCACCTCGCGCCAGGGCCGCTCCTCGACGGCCCGCTCGAAGTGGCGCGTCCAGTCGGCGATCCGGGACGGGTCGCCCAGCGCCTCGCGCCAGTCGCCGTCGGTGACCGGGGAGCACGGCGACGGCATGTCCTCCAGCTTGTGCCGGTAGCGGTCCAGCCAGCGGTGCACGGCCGGTGCCTGCCCGCGGCGGACGAGCGCCTCGACGGCCATCGGGGCGTGGTTGGAGAGCCAGCCGTTCCGCTCGGGACCGGTCGCGTGGAGGCGTTCCAGGGCTTCGTCGAGAGTTCCGGTCGTGTCGTCCATGGGGGCGACGGTAGGCGCGTCCTCGGAGATCCGTAACGGCCGCGCGTCCTAGGTCGCGCGGCCCCGGCCCGGCCGTCCGGCCTAGGACTCGAGGCGCTTCTCGTACCAGGCCACGTCCCAGTAGCGGCCGAACTTCCGGCCGACCTCGCCGTACGTGCCGATGTGACGGAAGCCGAGGCGGGCGTGGAGGCGGACCGAGGGCTCGTTGGGCAGGGCGATTCCGGCGTAGGCGCGGTGGACGTCCTCGGTGGCGAGGGCCGCGAAGAGCCGCTCGTACAGCAGTGTGCCGATGCCCCGGCCGGCGGCGTGCGGGGCCAGGTACACGCTCACCTCCACGGACGTGGAATAGGCGGGCTTGGGGCGGAACGGGCTGCTGGTCGCGTAGCCGAGGACCCGGTCCTGTGCCCCCTCGACGGCGTCCCGGGCAACCAGGAGGCGGTGGGGGCCGTCTTCAGGATGGGAGCGGAGCCAGGGAAGTCGCTGCTCCGCGGTGAAGGGCACGGTGTCGAATGTGATCGCGGTCTCACGGACGTAGTGGTTGTACAGCTCGGTCAGTGACGCCAGGTCGCCCTCCGCGCCCGGTCTGACCTGCACCTCTGCGGTATCCGCCGACATGTGACCCCCTCGTTGGCGGCACAGGGTACTGCATGATCGCGAAAATCAATGCGTCGTGTGGGAATTCTGTCCTGATTCCAGTCGTTGTTTCCGTCGGATGCAGGGCACCCGAAAGGGTGTCGCGACCTACTCAGTAAGGGAGCTCGCATGGCAACCCGTGCCGTCGCCCGTCGTTCGTCCGCCACTGGCGGAAGCAGCCGGGCAAGCAGCGTTCGCGCCGTGGGCGGGGAGATCGCCGACCGCGACCTGGTCGGCATGTACCTCGACGAGATCGCGCGCACGCCCCTGCTCGACGCCGCCAAGGAGGTCGAGCTGTCGCAGACCATCGAGGCCGGTGTGTACGCCCGGCAGATCCTGGACGGCGAGGTGGACAGCGAGGCGGGCGGCGCGACCCGCGAGGAGCTCGAGGCGCTGGTCGCCGAGAGCGAGCGGGCCAAGGACGTTTTCATCAAGTCCAACCTGCGGCTCGTCGTCGCGGTCGCCCGGCGCTACCCGCGCAGCGGGCTGCCGCTGCTCGACCTGATCCAGGAGGGGAACGCCGGCCTGGTGCGCGCGGTCGAGAAGTTCGACTACGCCAAGGGCTTCAAGTTCTCCACGTACGCCACGTGGTGGATCCGCCAGGCCATCACGCGGTCCATAGCCGACCAGTCCCGCACCATCCGGCTCCCCGTCCACCTCGTGGAGGAGCTCGGCCGGATCCGCCGGGTCCAGCGCGAGTTCAACCGCGAGCACGGCCGTGAGCCCGAGCCCGCGGAGATCGCCGCCGAGCTGGACACGAAGCCGGAGCGGGTGGTGGACGTCCTGGACTGGGCGCGCGACCCGGTCTCGCTGAACATGTCCGTCGACGACCAGGGCGAGACGCAGTTCGGCGACCTGCTGGAGGACACGTCGGCGGTGTCGCCCGAGCAGTCCGTCCTGACGCTGCTGCGCAGCGAGGAGCTCGACGACCTGATCGACAAGCTGGACCACCGGACGGCCTCGATCATCCGCATGCGGTACGGCATCGAGGACGGCCGGGAGCGGACCCTCACGGAGGTCGGCAAGGAGCACGGCCTGACGCGCGAGCGCATCCGCCAGATCGAGAAGCACGCGCTGCTCGAACTGAAGAAGATGGCGCGGGACACCGGCTTCGACGCGGTCGCCTAGGTCCTGTCCGGACCGGATCGTCCGTCGGGACACGGGGGCGCGTGCGGGGTTCCTGCCCCGGGCGCGCCCCCTTTCCGGTCTCCGTCAGGCGGAGGTCGCCGCACCCAGACGGGCCGAGAGGTCCCGGACGTAGGCGATCAGGGGATCCGGCGCGTGGATCCTGAACGGGCAGTCGACCAGCGCCAGCCGGAGGGCGACCCATTCCAGCGAGTCCGCGGAACGGGTGCGCAGTCGGCAGGTCCCCGGCCCGGTCGCCTCCGGCGCGAGGTGCGCGGGGAGCCGGGCGGTCACGAACTCGGCCGGTGCCTCGAAGTCGACGTCCAGGTCCAGCTCGGCGGTGGCCCGCGCCATCGAACGGGACATGTAGGCGACCGCGCCTCCCTCGGGCAGCTCCCGCGGGCCGAAGCGCGCGCCCGTCGCGAACGGCTCGCTCACCCGGTCCACCCGGAACGTCCGCCAGTCCTCGCGCTCCATGTCGTACGCCACGAGGTACCAGCGCATCCCCGTCGACACGAGCCGGTACGGCTCCACCAGGCGCCGGCTCTCCGTTCCGTCCCCCGCCCGGTAGCCGAACCGCAGCCGTTCCTGCCCGGTGACCGCCCCCGCCAGCGTCGTCAGGGTCTGCGGCGCGACCGTGGCGCCGTCGCCGCGGGTCAGCGGGATCGTCGCGTTCTGGAGGGTGGAGACCCGGTGCCGCAGCCGTGACGGCAGCACCTGTTCCAGCTTCGCCAGCGCCCGGACCGACGCCTCCTCCACACCCTCGATCGCGTGCCCGGCGCCCGCCCGCAGCCCCACCGCGATCGCGACGGCCTCCTCGTCGTCGAGTACCAGCGGCGGCATCGCCGTGCCCGCGACCAGGCGGTACCCGCCGACCGCGCCCTTCGTCGCCTCGACCGGGTAGCCGAGCTCCCGCAGCCGGTCGACGTCGCGCCGGATCGTCCGGGCGGAGACCGAGAGCCGCGTCGCCAGCTCACTGCCCGGCCATTCCCGCGGCGTCTGCAGCAGGGACAGCAGATTCAGAAGTCGTGCCGGAGTGTCCGTCATGCCCTCCAGGGTGCGGTTCATCTAGGACATCAGCTGACCTAGATGGCCTCTATCTTCATCGTATGAGTGCACACGAAGCCACCGATCGAAGGCGCTGGATCGCCCTCGCCATCGTCATGACCGCCGCCTTCATGGATCTGGTCGACGCCACGATCGTCAACATCGCGATCCCCAGCATCGAGCGCGACCTCGGTGCCTCGTTCGGAGCCATTCAGTGGATCACCGCCGGCTACGCCCTCGCGTTCGCCGCCGGTCTGATCACGGGCGGCCGGCTCGGTGACATCTACGGCCGCAAGCGCCTCTTCCTGCTCGGCACCGCCGGCTTCACCCTCGCCTCGGCGCTCTGCGGCTTCGCAGCCAACCCGGAGATGCTCGTCGCCTCCCGCCTCCTCCAGGGCGCGGCCGCCGCGATGATGGTCCCGCAGGTCCTGTCGATCATCCACGTCACCTTCCCCGCGCACGAGCGCGGCAAGGTCTTCGGCATGTTCGGCGCGATCATCGGGCTCGGCGCGGTCTCCGGGCCGCTGCTCGGCGCGCTGCTCACGCAGTGGAACCTCTTCGGCATGGAGTGGCGCCCGATCTTCCTGATCAACCTGCCCGTCGGCATCGCGGGCCTGATCCTGGGCCGCAAGTTCATCAGCGAGTCCAAGGCGCCCAAGGCGCTCCGGCTCGACCTGGTCGGCGTCCTGCTGGTGACGCTGGCGCTGCTCATGCTGATCTACCCCCTCACGCGCGGCCGTGAGCTGGACTGGCCGCTGTGGGGGCACCTCTGCATGGCGGGCAGCCTCCTCGTCTTCGCCGCCCTCGTCGGCTACGAGAAGCACAAGACGAAGAAGGACGGTTCGCCGCTGGTCGAGCTGTCGCTGTTCAAGGTGAA
Organism: Streptomyces sp. MS191; assembly: GCF_008042125.1. Lineage (GTDB taxonomy): Bacteria > Actinomycetota > Actinomycetes > Streptomycetales > Streptomycetaceae > Streptomyces. Next base: position 2,042,394 of record NZ_RDBI01000040.1, on the reverse strand, counting down.
GAGCTTCGCCGCCGGTATCGCGGTGCAGCTGACCTTCGGTGTCGTGCTGGGCATCTTCTTCCTGGTCTGGACGCTGTACATGCAGATCGGGCTCGGCTGGAGCCCGCTCAAGGCCGGTCTGACCGGTGTGCCGTTCTCGATCGCCGTCTCGGTGGCGGCCGGCATGTCGGTGCAGAAGCTGGTCCCGCGCTTCGGGCGCAAGGTGCTGCAGGCCGGCGCCCTGACGATGGTCGCCGGTGTGCTGCTCTACCTCTGGGAGGCCGGACGGTACGGGACCGGAATCCACTCCTGGCAGATGATCCCGCCGCTGGTCGTCATGGGCCTGGGCATGGGCCTGATCGTGGCTCCGCTGACCGACGCGGTGCTCTCGGAGGTGCCGCGCGAGCACGCCGGCTCGGCCTCCGGGCTGATCAACACGACCGGCCAGATGGGCAACGCGCTCGGGCTCGGGCTCGTGTCGGTGGTCTTCTTCGGCGTGATCGACGACGAGCGGCTGGCCAAGGCCCCCCAGGAGGTGGGGACGGCGTTCGCGGACGCCTTCCGGAACTCGCTGTGGTGGGTGGCGGCGGTGCTCGCCGTGATCTTCCTGGTGATGTTCGCGCTGCCGGCGAAGCCGAAGCAGCACGTGGAGGGCGCGGTGGACGAGGCAGCCGAAGCCGACACCGCCGACGCGACCGACGGAACCGAGGCGGGCGTGGAGCCGTCCGACGGGACCGTGGGGAAGCAGGACCAGCCGGTGCTGACGCACTGACGCCTGAGGCACCGACAGGGCTCGTGGCGTGAAGGAAGGGACCCGGGGCWWGCCCCGGGTCCCTTCCCCGTTCTGCCGCGTCGCGATCGAGGCAGAACGGCCGTGCGGGGGGTGGTGCGCTCCGGAGCGCACCACCTTTCCGCGTTCACCGATCAGCGCTCCGTCAGGGGCGCTTGATCCCCTTCAGGCCCTTCGGCGCCTGATGCGGGGCCGCCGTCGAGTCCATGCTGCGCTTGAACGCGCGGAGGGCGGCCGGTGTCGGGGTCGCCTGCTGGAGCCAGCCCTGGTTCCAGACGAAGCCCCCCATGGCGAGGTTGCCTACCGTCTGCCAGACCGTGCCGGTCGTGGTGACCACCTTGACGTAGGCGGCATTCCCCCGCGCCTCGATGGCGATACCGCAGGCGTTCGCCGGGTAGTCCGGGTTGGCGGGGTCCGACGCGGTCGCGACGGTGTTGGTGAGGTCCTGCCAGGTGATCGCTCCGCCCAGCGTGGCGGCCTTGCCGACGTAGGCCTTCCCGCCGGTGAGCGCGGCCTGGAAGTCCTCGGTGGCCGAATTGCTGAAGGTGTCGATGTCGGAGCAGGGGCCGGTCGCGCCCGTGGCTCCGGTCGCACCCGTGGCTCCGGTGTCGCCGGTCGGGCCGGTGTCACCGGTGGGGCCGGTGTCGCCGGTCGGGCCGGTCGGGCCCGTGTCACCGGTGGGGCCGGTGTCGCCGGTCGGGCCGGTCGGGCCCGTGTCACCGGTGGGGCCGGTGTCGCCGGTCGGACCCGTGTCGCCGGTCGGACCCGTGGGGCCGGTGTCGCCGGTCGGGCCGGTCGGTCCCGTGTCACCCGTGGGGCCGGTGTCGCCGGTGGGGCCGGTGTCACCCGTGGCACCGTCGGTGCCGGTGTCGCCCGTGGGGCCGGTCGGTCCCGTGTCACCGGTCGCGCCGGTGTCGCCGGTGGGGCCGGTGTCACCCGTGGCACCGTCGGTGCCGGTGTCGCCGGTCGGGCCGGTCGGTCCCGTGTCACCCGTGGGGCCGGTGTCGCCGGTGGGGCCGGTGTCACCCGTGGCACCGTCGGTGCCCGTGTCGCCGGTCGGGCCGGTGTCACCCGTCGCACCGGTGTCGCCGGTGGCACCCGTGTCGCCGGTCGGGCCCGTGTCGCCGGTCGGACCGGTGTCACCCGTGTCGCCGGTGGCTCCCGTGTCGCCCGTGTCACCCGTCGGACCGGTGGGGCCCGTCGGTCCGGTGGGGCCCGTCGGGCCCACCTTGCACTCGTCGTGCCCGCCGGACGCCGACCGCACGTAGCGGCCCGGGTCCCCGGCGAACTGCTGCATCTGCTGGTCCAGGAAGCTCTGGAGGGCGTCCTCCTGGGGCGCCCCGCCGGAGTCGCGCGCACCGGGCTGTCCGTGGTGGTACGGGCCGTGCTCCTCGTGCGGCGGTCGGCCATGGTCCTCGTGGTGGGGGCGGCCGTGGTCGTCGCACTCGTCGCCGCGCGGCGGGCCCGACGTGTCCGTGCCGGAGGGCCGTGCCCCCATGCTCTGCGCCGGGCCGGCAGGGCCGGCCGTTCCGGTGGCGACGGCCGCCGGGCTCGCGAATCCCGTGATGACGAGCGCGATCGAGGCGAGCGCGCCGCCGTTGAGCCAGGCGCGGCGTTTGGGGAGGGGGCCCAGCGAGGACCTCGTCCTGACATCAGGACTCATGCACTGCTCCTTCTTCAACCGATTCGAATGATGTCCCGGAAGCGGGTTTCGAGCTTCCTAATAGGATCATCGGATCGCGGATGCAAAGCCTTGAAGGTCTCAGCGCACTCTCAACACCTTGGCCTACGAGCGAAATACCAATGGGTGCCTGCGCAGCAGCGAATTCTGTTCCGACTTTCGGCGTGCCGTCACCGGGCCTCCGCATCCCCTGCATAAGGTCGCCCCCGACCTCCCCACCGGAAGTGGTGTTGCCGTGAAGCCATCCTTCTGCTTGTGCATGATCGTCAAGAACGAGGCCGCCGTCATCGAGCGCTGCCTCACCTCCGTACGTGACCTGGTGGACACCTGGGTCATCTCCGACACGGGTTCCACCGACGGCACCCAGGAACTCATCCGCAAGGCACTCGACGGCATCCCCGGAGAGCTGCACGAGGAGTCCTGGGTGAACTTCGGGCACAACCGGAGCCTGAACATCGCCCACGCCCGCGGCAAGGCCGACTACCTGCTGCTCCTCGACGCCGACCACGTGATCCGGCGGGCCGGGCCGCTGCCCGAGCTGACCGCGGACGCCTACATGCTGCGGCACGCGGGCACCATGGAGTACCGCATCAAACGCCTGGTCAAGGGCGACATCCCCTGGCGGTACGAGGGTGTCACCCACGAGTACCTGACCGCGGACCGGCACCACGCCCAGGAGAACCTCGACGCGCTCGTCATCGAGCACTTCGCCGACGGCGGCTCGCGCCACGACAAGTTCGAACGCGACGCCCGGCTGCTGAGCGCCGAACTCGACCGCGACCCCACGAACACCCGCACCGTCTTCTACCTCGCCCAGACCATGCGGGACATGGGCCGCACCGCCGAGGCGATCGACCTCTACGAGCGCCGGGCCCGCATGGGCGGCTGGGGCGAGGAGGTCTACTACGCGCTGCTCCAGTGCGGCATCCTCAAGTCCGACTCCGACGACTGGCCGGGTGCGATGGACGCCTTCACCCGCGCCTGGGAGTCCCGCCCGCAGCGCCTCGAAGCCTGCTACGAGCTGGCCGCGCGGCTGCGCACGATGAGCCGCCACCACACCGCCCACGCCCTGGTCGCCACCGTCCTGGACCGGGAGCAGCCGGACGACCTGCTCTTCATGCAGCCCTGGGTGTACCGCTGGGGGTTGCTGTTCGAGTTCTCGATCACGGCGTACTGGGTCGGGGACCACGCGGGTTCGCTCGCCGCCTGCGACCGGCTGCTGGCCATGCCGGACCTTCCGGAGTCGTACCGCGAGCAGACCCGCTCCAACCGGGAGTTCGCCGTCCGGCGCCTGGCCTCGATCCCGCACGCGGCCGGCGGCGCGGCCGTGCCGGCGAGGGACTGAGCCCCGACATGGGAACCCCCTCACCGTCGCCCCCTTCCTCTCCGTCCCCGGCCCCCGTGGCCGTCGCGACGCCGGTCCGGGAGCCGAGGCCGTCCGCAGGCCGCCCGGGCGGCGCACGCGACGGCCGGGCCGGGCCCGGCGTCTGGCTGTGGCCCACACTGCTCACGCTCGCGCTGACCCTGTACGGGATCGGCAGCCCGCAGCTGTGGGAGGACGAGCTCAACACCTGGGACATGGCCGGGCGATCCACCGGGCAGCTCCTCGACGCCCTCCGGAACGTGGACGCCGTCCTCGGCGCCTACTACCTGCTGCTGCACGGCTGGATGGGTGTCTTCGGAGACTCCGCCACCGCCCTGCGGCTGCCGTCCGCGTTCGCCATGGCCGGCGCCGCCGCCTGCACGGCGCTGATCGGGCAGCGGCTGTTCGGCCGCCGTGCCGGACTGGCCGCCGGCCTGCTCCTCGCGCTCGTCCCCGCCGTGACCCGCTACGGCCACGAGGCCCGGCCGTACGCCCTCGTCGTCCTGGCCGTCGCCCTCGCCACGCTGACGCTGCTGCGCGCCCTGGAACGGCCGCGGGCCGCAGGCCGCTGGGCCGCCTACGCCCTGTGCGTGGCGGCGGTCGGTCTGCTCCACCTGGTGGCGCTGACCGCCCTGGCCGGGCAGTCGGTCGCCGTGGCCCTCAAGGCCCGCGAGGAGCGGCCGGTCGTCGGGCGCTTCGTCCTCGCGGTCGCCGCCGGGGTCGCCGTCGCGGCCCCCGTCGCCCTCCTCGGCCGGGGGCAGGCCGGCCGGCAGATCTCCTGGATCCCCCGCCCCGACCTGTGGAGCCTGCTCGGACTCTGGCCGCAACTGTACGGCTCCGCCCTGGCCGCCGGCGCGGTGACCACGGCCGCCCTACTGGCCTGGGGCGAGCGCCGTCCGGCGACCCGGGGCCCGCTCCTCACCGCCTCGGCCCTGGCCGTGCTGCCGCCGCTGCTGCTGTGGGCGGTCTCGCACGGCGACGTCTCGTACTTCTTCCACCGCTATCTGCTGTTCACCCTGCCCGCCTGCGCCGTCCTGGCGGGGGCGGGCCTGTGCGCCGCCCGGGCCCGCGGGGTCGTCGCGGCGGGTCTGGTGGCCCTCGCCCTGCTCACCCTCTCCGAGCAGCAGGCGCTGCGCCGCCCCTACGCGCACTTCTGGCACGGCGTCGACTACGAGGGCGCCGCGTCGACCGTCCGGAAGTACCACCGGCCCGGGGACGCGGTCGTCTACGACCGGGGCGAGGACTACTGGCGCCTGCTCGACGTCGGCGTCCGCTTCTACCTGCCGGACGACCTCAGGCCCCGCGACGTGTTCCTCGCGGAGTCGGCCGCCGACCGTGCCGGTCTCTGGCCGGCGGAGTGCCCCGATCCGGCGGTGTGCCTGCGGAACGAGGCCAGGATCTGGCTGGTGGTGGCCGGCAACCAGCCGGACCCGCTGGACGCGCTCCCGGCCCCGCAGGCCCGGGCACTGCGGGCGCGCTACACCGCGACCGGAACCGAGCGCCTGACCGGCGTGACCGTGGCGCTCCTGGTGCGCAGGGCCTGACGGGCGAGGGCCCCGGGAGAAGACCTCCCCGGGGCCCTCGCCGGGCGCGGACGGCAAGCCCGTCAGCGCACCCGCGCCCGGTGCTCCATCGCCTCGCGCGCCACGTGCTCGTCGGTGTACACCTCGCACATGTGGCGGCCGTCCGGGGTCGCCGTGTGCTCGACCTCCCACAGGCTCAGCTCGCTCCCGTCGAGGAGCAGGAACGCGTGCTCGTAGAGGGTGAATCCGGCGTCCCGGCCGCTGCGCACCGGGCACTGCCGCCCGAAGGCCTGCGTGATGTGGTGGGCGAACGCCACCCTCAGCCGACGCGCGGTCTCCTCGCCCGGCCGGTCGGCGTTCTCCGCCCGCCGCAGCACCCGCCGCGCGTGGTCCGCGGAGTTGTCCGGGACGTACGCCCGGGGCTGCGCCGGTATCGACCGGGACAGCAACGTGCCGAGCAGCTCCAGGTCGCCGTCATCGCCGGACTCCCGGTCCTCCGGGCGGTCCGCGCCCCAGCCCGGGTCGAGACCTGCGGGGAGTCGGGACGCGGCCAGGCGGGCCTCGCCCTCGTCCGTGTACAGCTCGTGCTGCTCGGATCCGTCCCGGCCCGAGTTGTGCACCAGCTCCCACAGGCTGAGTGCGGTGCCGTCGGCGAGGAGATAGGTGTGGCGGTGGGTCGTGCGGTGCAGCGAGGCGCTGTGGTGCGAGGAGAACAGCGCACTGGAGTGGGCGAGCGCCGACTCCAGGCGCTCGACCGTGGTGTCGGGCAGATCGAAGGAGTTGAGCGCCCTGCCGAGGAGCCGCTCAAGGTGCGTCTCGGTCGTCTCGTACGGATCGTGAGGATCCTGCGGATCGTTCAAGAGGGTCTCCAGGCCGTCGCCGCATGTCACTCGGTGCTTGCTTAACGTAGCCCCTGGGTCTGACACCGTGTCCGGGGTTCGGCAAAACGAAGGGCGCGTGCGGGAAGTTCCCGCCGGTAACGGCCGGGTCGGTCATGAAACTTTCAACTCCCTTGACCTGCAAGGGAGTCGAGCGGCCCGATCGTCGGATGGGAGGAGGTGCGGCGAGGCCCCTCAGGCACCGTCGCCGTACAGCTCGCGGTACGCGGGGAAGGTTCCGCCCGGCCCCGCCACCCCCTCGGCCGGGGCGCGCACCGCCCGCACGATCGCCCGGGTCACCAGGTCCGCGCCCGCCGCCAGGACGTCGTTCAGCGCGAGCGGCCCCTGCTCCGGGGGCAGTTCCCGCTCCCCGGTCGCGAGGGCGAAGACGGTGTCCCCGTCGTTGAGCAGATGCACGGGGCGGATGGCCCGGGCGATCCCGTCGTGCGCCGTGCCCGCGAACTTCTGGGCCTGGGCGCGGGTGAGGGCGGCATCGGTGGCGACGACCGCGAGGGTGGTGTTCAGCGGCGGTGGGGTGCTCGCGGCCCGGGCCTCGGCGAGCCGGCGCCGCGCCTCCTCGTGCACGGCGGGCTCCGGCCGGTGCGGCGGCCCGCCGTGGAAGTACTCCCCGTAGAGGACTCCCGTCTCCGGGTCGACCGCCGAGCCGACCGCGTTCACGACGACGAGGGCGCCGACGGTGATGCCCGACTCCAGGACCGTGCCGGCCGTGCCGACCCCGCCCCTGAGGCCGCCGACGACGGCTCCGGTGCCCGCGCCGACCGCGCCCGTCCCCACGGGTGCGTGCGCCTCGCTCGCGGCCGCCGCCTCCACCGCGGCCCGGCCCGTCCCGGCGTCCGGACGGGCCCGGAAGTCCCCGCCCCGGCCGAGGTCGAAGACGCAGGCGGCGGGCACCACCGGCACGACGTGCGCGGGGTCGGGCCCGACCCGTACGCCGCGGTGCTGCTCCTCCAGCCAGGCCATCACGCCGGCGGCGGACTCCAGCCCGTAGGCACTGCCGCCGGTCAGGACCACGGCCTCGACGCGCTGGACGACGTTGCGGGGGTCGAGGGCGTCGGTCTCCCGGGTGCCGGGGCCGCCGCCGCGG
>NZ_RDBI01000040.1:2014275-2034975 GCF_008042125.1 Streptomyces sp. MS191 | reverse complement strand
GCGGACGGCCCGGGCGCGGGCCGTGTCCGGGAGCCTCAGCCTGAACGCCATCTGAGGGACGGCCTCACCCACCCGCCCCGCCGAACGGGGCGAAATGGCCTATATCGCCCTACGGTGACCGGGTGACCGAGCCACCGCAGGGCCCGGCCGATCCGCCCCCGGGCCGGCCCGACCCGAACACGCCCCCGACCACGTCCTCGCACGGGACCTCCGCACCGGACGTGCCGCAGTCCTCGGACGCGGCGCCGGCCACCACGGGGACGGCGACGCTGACCGCGTCCGAGACCGTTCCGGCGGCCGGCCCGGTGCCCGACTCCCAGACGCTCGCCGCCGTGCGCCGACGGGCCGCCCTCGCCGGCACCGCCGTCTCCGTGCTGCTGATCCTCGCGATCGTTCTCGGCAGCCGGCTGCTCCGGGACTTCGACTCGGCGCTCCTCCCGTACGCCGTCGCCACCGTCTTCCTGGCCTTCGGCGTCGCCTACCGGTACACGGTCTGGATCTCCGCCCCCGGCGCCCGGCGGCTCTTCAAGCAGGGCTGGCGGTCCCTCTTCTCGGCCGAGAACTTCCGCAGCGCCCCCACGGCGCTGCCGCGGATGATCGCCACCTACCTCGGCTTCCAGAAGTTCCTCGGCGCCCGCTCGCACGCCCGCTGGGCCGCCCACCAGCTGATCTTCTGGGGCTGCATCCTGGCCGCGCTCATCACCTTCCCGCTCACCTGGGGCTGGTTCACCTTCACCTCGGGCAGCGGCTCCGGGCCCGGCTACGAGATGCGGATCTGGGGCATCAAGGTCCTCGGCTTCGACTCGCTGAACATCGTGGGCTGGCTGATGTTCCACGGGCTCGACATCGCCGCCGTCCTCGTCATCCCCGGCGCCTCCTACTTCCTGTGGCGCCGGATGAAGGACCGCGGGGCCGTCACCGGCCAGCGGTTCGCCTACGACCTGGTCCCGCTGATCGCCCTGATCGTCATCGCCGTGACGGGGCTGCTCCTCACCTTCTCCTCGATCTTCCTGCACGGCGGCGGCTACGAGTTCCTGGCGATCCTGCACATGGTCTCGGTGGTCTTCACCCTGATCTACATCCCGTTCGGGAAGTTCTTCCACATCGTCCAGCGGCCCGCCGCCGTCGGCATGCAGCTGTTCAAGTACACCTCCCGGCGCGAGGACGAGCAGATCCTCGCCTGCCGCCGCTGCCACGAACTGATCGACACCACCCCCTACGTCGAGAACCTCCAGGGCACCATGCGCGACCTCGACCTCGGCTTCGACGAGTGGGCCGAGTACTGCCCCCGCTGCAAACGCGTCCTGCGCGGCAACGCCTACCTCACCCACGTCAAGAAGGGCTTCAAGTGACGCAGCAGCACCTGGGGCGGGAGCCGGGACGCCGGCCTCCGCTCGACCCCTCGCTCGCCCCGCCCGGCACCCGCAACTTCCGCGACGCCGGAGGCATCCCCGCCGACCGGTGGCACGCCGACCAGAACGGCGAGACGCTGGTCCCCACCCACTGCTGCTTCTGCGGCGTCCAGTGCGGGATGTACCTCCGCGTCGACCGCGCCGGCAAGGTCTTCGGCGTCGAGCCCCGCAACCACGACATCAACCGGATGCGGCTCTGCCCGAAGGGCATCAACGCCTACCAGCAGGTCAACCACCCCGACCGGCTCACCGCCCCGCTCATGCGCCGCAACCGCGACGAGCCCTTCCGGGAGGCGAGCTGGGAGGAGGCCCTCGACTTCACCGTCGCCGAGATCCGCCGCATCCAGGCCGAGTACGGCCACGACGCCTTCGGCCTGCTCGGCGGCGCCAGCCTCTATTCGGAGAAGACGTACCTCGTCGGCAAGTTCGCACGCGTCGCGCTGAAGACCCGGCACGTCGACTACAACGGGCGGCTGTGCATGGTCTCGGCCGCCGGCGCCAACAAGCTCGCCTTCGGCATCGACCGGGCCGGCAACCCCTTCTCCGACATCCTCCTCACCGACTGTCTCCTGATCGCGGGCTCCAACGTCGGCGAGTGCTTCCCCGTGATGACGCAGTACCTCTGGGGGGCCCGGGACCGGGGCGCCACGCTGATCGTCGTCGACCCGCGCGAGACCGCGATCGCCCGCACCGCCGACCTCCACGTCGCGCTCAAGCCCGGTACCGACTCCGCCTTCTTCAACGCCGTCCTGAACGTCGTCGTGGCCGAGGGCCTCACCGACGAGGCGTACCTCGCCGCCCACACCACCGGCTGGGACGAGGTCAGGCAGACCGTCGAGGCCTACCCGCCCGCCCGCTCCGCGCAGATCTGCGGAGTGCCCGAGGAGCAGATCCGGCAGGTCGCCCGCATGTTCGCCGGCGCGGAGAAGGCCATGGCCTGGCACGCCCGGGGCGTCGAGCACCACTCCCAGGGCGTCGAGAACTGCCTGTCGATCATCAACCTCTGCACCGCGACCGGGCACATCGGCCGCCCCGGCGCCGGCTACGGCACCATCACCGGCCAGGGCAACGGCCAGGGAGGCCGCGAGCACGGCCAGAAGTCCGACCTGCTACCCGGCGGACGCTCGATCACGAACCCCGAGCACCGCCGCCAGATCTGCGAGATCTGGGGCATCGACGAGGCCGAACTCCCGCCCGCCGGCACCTCCATGATGGAGATGGTCTGGCAGATGCAGCGCAAGGAGATCCGCGGGCTGATCGGCATCTGCAACAACCCCTTCGTCTCCCTCCCCAACTACGCGACGGTGAAGGACGGGTACGACACCACCGAGTTCCACGCACAGTTCGACTTCTTCCTCTCCGAGACCGCGGCGAACGCGCACGTCGTCTTCCCCGTCACCGTCTGGGCCGAGGACGAAGGCGTCATGGCCAACGCCGAGGCCCGCGTGGTCAAGCACAACAAGGCCCAGGAACCACCGGCCGGGGTCCGCACGGACACCTGGGTGATCTGCCAGCTGGCCAAGCGCCTCGGCGCCGGCGACAAGTTCGACTTCCCCGACTCCCGCTCCGTGTTCGAGGAGCTCCGAATCGCCTCCGCCGGAACGGTCAACGACTACTACGGCATCACCTACGAACGCCTGGAGGAGACCGGCGGCATCGCCTGGCCCTGCCCCTCCACCGACCATCCGGGCACCCCCCGCCTCTTCGAGGACGGGCGGACCTACCACCCGGACGGCAGGATCCACATGCAGGTCGTCGAATGGCACCCGCCCATGGACCCGTACAGCGAGGAGTACCCCCTCTCCCTCACCACCGGCCGCACCGTCGCCCACTTCCTCTCCGGCAACCAGACCCGCCGCCTGGGCGCCCTCGTCGAACAGACCCCGCGCCCCTGGGTCGAGGTCCACCCCTCGCACGGATTCCGCAACGGCGACCCCGTCCGCGTCGTCACCCGCCGCGGCAGCGAGGTCTTCCCCGCCCTGGTGACCGAGGCCATCCGTCCCGACACGGTCTTCGTGCCCTACCACTGGCCCGTCCCGACCGCGGCCAACGCGCTGACCATCGACGCACTGGACCCCCGTTCCAAGATCCCCGAGTACAAGGTGTGCGCCGCGCGGATCGAGGCCGCCGAACGGATCGACGAGGTCCCCGCGCCGCCGACCGCCCCGGGGCACCAGGCCTACCCGGAGACCCAGGTCTCCCGCACCGACCCCCTTCCCCCCACGGCCCCGCAGGGCCGTGGCACCGCGGAGAGGAGCTGACGCGCTCATGATGGGCCGCACGATCTTCATCGACCCGGGGCGTTGCATCGGCTGCCAGGCGTGTGTCTCCGCCTGCCGTGAGTGCGACTCGCACCGCGGCAAGTCGATGATCCATCTCGACTACCCCGACGAGGGACACTCCGTCGCCTCCCTTCCCACGGTCTGCATGCACTGCGAGGACCCCGTCGCCCCGTGCGCCGAGGTGTGCCCGGCGGACGCGATCCTGGTCACGGCCGACGGCGTGGTGCAGCAGGCCGACACCACCCGCTGCATCGGCTGCGCCAACTGCGTCAACGCCTGCCCCTTCGGCGTCCCGAAGATCGACCTCCAGGCGAAGCTGCAGATGAAGTGCAACCTCTGCTACGACCGCACCGCCTACGGCCTCGCCCCGATGTGCGCCACCGTCTGCCCCACCGGCGCCCTCTTCTACGGGACGCTCGAAGAACTCCAGGCCGAGCGCCCCGGCGTCCAGGTCGCCGACTCCTTCACCTTCGGCTCCACCACCGTCTCCACCGGAGTGGCGATGGTCGTCCCCGCCGACAAGGTCCAGTGGCCCGTCCCCGGCGGCCTCCCCGTCGTCGAGATCAACGGAGTGGATGTGCGCGACACCCAGGCGGCCGCGACGGCCCCCGGCCGGCAGGAGGACGCCCGATGAGCGTCACGGAACAGCCGCCGCCGCCCGCCGACAGCCCCGGGCCGACCGACGCCGCCCGGGAGGCACTCCACGACCGCATCGCCGCGGACTCCCTGACCACCCGCCGCGACTACCTGCGGATCGTCGCCACCGTCTCCGGCGGACTGGCCGTCGGCGGCCTCGGCGTCGCCGCCGGCATCCTGCACCGCCACGGCGACAGCGACGGCCCGCTGGAACCGAAGAAGATCGCCGACTCCCTCGCGCCCGGCGAGTCCCTCGCCTTCCGCTACCCGGAGCAGGAGGACCGGGCGGTCGCCGTCCGGCTGGAGGACGGCACCCTGGCCGGCTACTCGGCCGTCTGCACCCATCTCGCGTGCGCCGTGCTCTGGCGCAAGGACCGGGGCAGCGAGGGCGAGCTGTACTGCCCCTGCCACGAGGGCGTCTTCGACGCCCGCACCGGCGAGGTCACCGCGGGCCCGCCGCCCCGGCCACTGCCCAAGGTGATCCTCGTGGAGGAGACCGACGGCAGCGTCTGGGCCATCGGCACCACCCGCTCCGGCGAGAGCCTCCAGGACGGGCTGTGCCGGCAGCTCGCCGGCACCCGGTCCGCCCTGGCCGAGCAACTGGGCTGCCCGGTGGCCCCGCCCGGCGGCGCGGGAGAGAGGAAGGAACGGACATGACCGACGGCCCCTTCCCCGAGGACCCCGAGCGACCCGAGGACCCCCGACACCCGGAGCACCCACGGCACTCCGGCGCCCCCGAGGACGCCGGCCCGCAACCCCCGGCGGGTCCCGCTCCGGCGACCACCGGAGCGGGCATGCCGCCGCGGCCCGCGTACACCCCCGGCAGCGGCCAGCCCCGGCTGAACCGTCCGCTGCACGAGCGGTACCCCCAGATCAGAGCCACCAGCGGATACGGCGACCCCCGGGTCCGCCACACCGGCCCGGGACCGGGCGCCGGCACCGAGCAGGAACCGGAGCGCTCCTCGAAGCTCTCCGCCCGCCTGACCCTCGCCCTGACCGTGGTCATCGGCCAGTTGTGGGGGCTGACGGTCGTCGTCGACGAATGGATGGCCGGCAACACCGGCACCGCCTGGTGGGGCGCCGGCTTCCTCGTCCTGTCGTTCCTGGTCGTGCTCGGCCTGTGGCTCATCGACCCGAAGGACCGCTGATCGCCCGGGTCCGGGGCGGTGCCCCGGGCGTACCCTGAAGGCATGAGCACCGCCCCCGCCCACGGACCGCGAGACGCGAAGCAGTCCGACGACGAAACGAACACCCGACCCAGGCCGGCACTGATCTTCGACGATCCGCTGGACCAGCAGTCCGCGGACGATACGGACCGCGGGTGGGGCGAGCGGCCTCCGGGCGGCGGCAGCGCCGCCGACCTCGCGCGCTTCCTCGACGAGAAGCCGCCGCACCACATCTGACGTCCCGCCGCGGCGGGACGCCGGCGAGCGTCGGCCGAGCAGGGGGAAGCCTCCCGCGGCCCGGACGGCAGGCCGACGACGGAGACGTCGCCTACAGCCGGCCGGGCGCGTCCGTCCCGCCGGTCCCCGTCCCCGGGCCCGTGCCACCACTCGTACCGGCGCCCGTACCGCCTCCCGTGCCCGGTCCGCGCTGCGCCACCAGCAGGTCGCGGATCTCCTTGAGCACCTCCAGCTCGCTGATCTCCAGGGTCTCCTGGACGCCTTCCTTCGCCTTGTCGTGAGCCGCCCGCTTGGCCAGGACCTTGGCCATGGGAAGGACCATCAGGAAGTAGACGACGGCCGCGGTGATCAGGAAGCTGAGGATGGCGCTCAGCACCAGGCCCCACATGATCGGGATGCCGGTGACCACGTTCCCGGCCTTGTCCACCACACACGGGCCCTTGATGCAGGACCGGTAGCTCTCCAGATCCTTGGTCCCGAAGGCGCCGACCAGCGGGTTGATGACGCCCCTGACCACCGCGTTCACGATGTTCGTGAACGCGGCGCCGATGACGACCGCCACCGCCAGGTCGATCACGTTGCCGCGCATCAGGAAGGCCTTGAAGCCCGCCAGTACGCTCTCCTTCTTCGGGGTCACCCGCATGCCTTTCGACGTAAGTGCAGTTGGTGCTGCCATTACGCCGTGCCCGGTACGAGGGCGTCCAATCCGTACACACGTACCGGTTACCGAGCAGGCTGTCCGTGCGAATCAGCACAGGACCACCGCCAGTTGGGACGCCATGCCCGCCCCGGCCAGGGCGGTCGCCACGGACCGGGGGACGGACAGGACGATCAGCGCCCCGCGTTCACCACCGCTTCCGCCGTCCGCGCCGACGCCGGCGTCCGGGCCCGGGTCCGCGGGGCGGGGGACGCCGGTCACCCGGGCGCCCGTCGCGACGACACGCGCCTCGCCGTCCCCGCCCCCGCCCAGGGAGGTCCGGCCCGGTGCGGCGATCACGTCGACCCGGTCACCGGGCCGCAGCAGCCGCACCGTCGCCGCGTCGGCGATCCGCACCGGGGCGGACACCAGCCGCACCGCGGTCGGCTTCTGCCGCACGGGCGGCGCGTGCGGCCCCGGTGCCCCGGCGGACACCTCGCCCGCGCCCGCACCGGTCGCCGAACTCACCGCGAGGGCCGCCGAAGCCAGCGCGAGCACCGCGGCGGGCGCCCGGCGCCCGCGCCGCAGCGCCCTGCCGGGCCGCAGCCGCCCGCGCCCGGGGACCCGCAGCGGCTCGAACCGCGGGACCGCGCGGGTCTCGGGCACGGCGGAGAACGAACAGGGCACCGGGGGAGGGGAGGGAACGGGGAACGGGGTCGTCATGGCGGCCACCACCTGTCAGGTGTCGGGTGCTTCCCCGGACCGTCCGGAGAACCGCACCCACCGTCCCGCGTCCGTCGAGATCCCGCTCCGGCCTGTGGACGGCCCGCCGCCTGTGGACAACCCCGTCACCCTCCCCGGTGAGGCACGGGACAGGTACGGCACGGAGCAGGTGAGGCACGGGACAGGTGCGGCACGGCAGTCGAATCAGGGGAGTTCGATGCCGAGGTCCCAGCCGTCGTGCGCGTGCGTGCAGAGGCAGTCCCGGTCCGCGGTGTCCGGCAGTGCCCCCACCGCGTCGAAGAGCACTTCCCGCAGCCGGCCGACGTTCGCGCCGAACACCCGCAGCACCTCGGTGTGCGAGACGCCCTCGCCGGTCTCCGCGCCCGCGTCCAGGTCCGTGACCAGCGCCATCGAGGTGTAGCAGAGCCCCAGTTCCCGCGCGAGCACGGCCTCCGGGTGCCCGGTCATCCCGACGACGGACCAGCCGGCCGCCGCGTGCCAGCGCGACTCGGCACGCGTCGAGAAGCGCGGCCCCTCGACCACCACCATCGTGCCGCCGTCCACCGGCTCCCAGCCCCGCCCGCGGGCCGACTTCAGGGCCACGCGCCTGCCGTCGGGGCAGTACGGATCGGCGAAGGTGGTGTGGACGACGTTCGGCGTGGCACCGCCCCACGCGGCCGGCAGCGGCTCGCCGTCGAAGTAGGTCTGCACCCGGGTCTTCGTGCGGTCGACGAGCTGGTCCGGCACGAGCAGTGTGCCGGGGCCGTGCTCCTCGCGCAGGCCGCCCACCGCGCACGGGCCGAGCACCTGCCGCACGCCCACGGAGCGCAGCGCCCACAGGTTGGCGCGGTAGTTGATCCGGTGCGGCGGCAGCGTGTGACCGCGGCCGTGCCGCGGCAGGAACGCGACCTGCCGGCCGGCGACCTCGCCGAGGAACAGGGAGTCGCTGGGGCTGCCGTAGGGGGTGTCCACGGACACCTCCGTCACGTCCTCCAGGAAGGAGTAGAAGCCCGAGCCGCCGATCACGCCGATGTCCGCAAACGCCTTGGTCGCCATGCGGGTCAGACTAAGGGCTGTCCGGTCGTCCCCGGCGGCCTTCGGGCATGCGCAGCTCCTGTCCGGGACCTGACAGGGGCAGGGCGCGCGAAAGCCCCGCCGCGCGAGGCGGCGGGGCTTTCGTGGATCAGTGGATCGGGCGGGAGCCCGGCCGCGACGCGCCTGGGTCAGGCGGCCGAGGTGGAGCTCGACGAGCTCGACGAGGCGGACGAGCCCGAGGTCGTGCCGGACGAAGCGGCGGGCTTGGCGTCGGACGACGACGTGGCCGACGACGAGGTGCCGGACGGCTTCGACGACGCGGGCGAGCTGCTGGACGACGAGCCGCGGCTGTCGTTCCGGTAGAAACCGGAGCCCTTGAAGACGATGCCGACCGCGGAGAACACCTTCTTCAGGCGTCCCTGGCAGTTGGGGCACACGGTCAGCGCGTCATCGGTGAACTTCTGCACCGCCTCGAGGCCCTCGCCGCACTCGGTGCACTGGTACTGGTAGGTCGGCACTTGTCTTCCTCCTGGCACTCACACTCATCGAGTGCTAACGACGATCCATACTGACGTATTCCGCGGGATCAGTCCACCGTCACCGGCACTCGGTGACCGATACCACGTGCGGTCACCCGTCCGGCCACCCGGGGCCTGAGGTGCGCGCGCAGGCCCACCAGGGTGGCCAGCGCGAGCGCCGTGCCCACGAGCGGAACGAGGAACCCGGTGCTCGCGCCCTGTGCGTCGGCGAGCCGGCCGGCGACGGTGACGGCCGCGGCCTGGCCCAGCGCCACGGCGCCCGTGAGCCAGGTGAAGGCCTCGGTGCGGGCACCGGCCGGGACCAGGGTCTCGACGATGGTGTAGCCGGTGATCAGGGCCGGGGCGATGCACAGTCCGACGACCAGGCCGAGCGCGCCGAGCAGCAGCACGGAGTGCGCGGACCAGAGCAGCGAGGCCGCCACGGTCAGCCCGGTGTAGCCCAGGATCAGGCGCCTGCGCGGGCCGATCTTCCAGGCCACGGCTCCCATGGCGATGCCGGCGAGCATGTTGCCCGCGGCGAAGATCCCGTAGAGCAGTCCGTTGGCGCCGGGGTTGCCGATCTCCTCGGAGAACGCGGTCAGGGAGACCTGCATGCCGCCGAAGACCGAGCCGATGCCCAGGAAGGCGATGGCCAGGACCCGGACGCCCGGGATGGACAGGGCGGAGACGCGCGGTTCGGCGGCGGCCGCCGAGTGCAGCCCGTGGGCGGGCTGGGTGCGCCGCTGGGCGGCGAAGAAGAGGCCGCCGAAGAGGGTCAGCGCGGCCTCGGTGATCAGGCCGGCCGCCGGGTGGACTCCGGTGCACAGCGCGGTGGCCAGGACCGGTCCGACGACGAAGGTGAACTCGTCCGTGACCGACTCGAACGCCGCGGCCGTCGGCAGCAGCGGCGACGGGGTCGCGGAGTCGCCCCCGAGCGTGGCCGCCCAGCGCGCCCGGACCATGGGCCCGACCTGCGGGACGGAGGCGCCGGCCGGGACGGCCGCCAGGAACAGCGCCCACAGCGGGGCGCCGGTCAGGGCCAGGACGACGAGCAGGGAGACCGCGACGGTGTGGACGAGGACGCCCGGCACCAGCACGGCGCGCTGGCCGAAGCGGTCCGCCAGCTTGCCGCTCTGCGGGGCGAACAGCGCCATCGAGACGCCGGTGACGGCGGCGACGGCACCGGCGCTGCCGTACGAGCCGGTGGTGTGCTGGACGAGCAGGACGATGCCGATGGTCAGCATCGCGAAGGGCTGCCGCGCCGCGAATCCGGGCAGCAGGAAGGACAGTGCTCCGGGGGTTCGGAGAAGCTGCCCGTAACCGGCCTTCCCGCCGGTGACGCCGGTCGCCTCGGTGAGCGACTCAGGCGTGTCAGAAGTGACCGTGGACGCCACGGTCCTTGCCTTTCCGCCGCCTGGTAGCGCGCCCCGAGCACGGTGGTGCGGGTGTCGCCGAGAGCTGTCCTCATGCGCGGAACTGCGGTAGATGCCGTGCCCCACTGCGGAGGGACCCACGGCCGCCATACGGTCGGCGCCAGCTCTGCGTCAGGCAGAGTTGGTTCGATCAAGTGTGCCTTCATGATACAGGGAGAGGCGTCTCCTTGCCTGGGAAAACGCCTACCCCTTCCAAATAATGCCTGTGATTAACCGGATGTCCGCTTTCCCTTGGGGTCGCGGTGTCCGGAGAGCCGCGGAATGGACCCCCGGTGCCCGGAGATCGCGGTCGATCCGCCCGCGCCCAGCCAGCCGGCCAGCTTGCCGCCCTGCCCGACGGCCCGCAGGCGCCGCTCGGCGGCGTCCCGCACCGGGTCGGTGGCGACGACGAGCAGCTCGTCCCCGCGCCGCAGCACGGTCGCCGGCCCCGGCACGAAGCTCTTGTCGTCCCGCACGACGAGGGTGACGGCGGCCCCGGCCGGCAGCCGCAGCTCGGCGACCTCCACGCCGTGCATCCGGGAGCCCTCGGGGATCGCGACCGAGAGCAGGTGGCCGCGCAGCCGTTCCAGCGGCGCCGACTCGACCCCGAGGTCGGCGGCCTCCGCGGAGTCCCCGAGCTTGAGGGCTCTCGCGAGCCACGGCAGCGTCGGCCCCTGCACCAGGGTGTAGACGACGACGAGCACGAAGACGATGTTGAAGATCCGCTCGCTGCCCCGGATGCCGGACACCATCGGGATGGTGGCGAGGATGATGGGGACGGCTCCGCGCAGGCCGGCCCAGGACATCAGCGCCTGCTCCTGCCAGGGGATGCGGAAGGGCAGCAGGCTGACGAGGACCTCCAGCGGCCGGGCCACCATCGTCAGGACCAGGCCGATGATCACCGCCGGCCAGAAGTCGTCGACGAGCTTGGTCGGCGTCACCAGCAGGCCGAGCAGGACGAACATGCCGATCTGGGCGATCCAGCCGAGGCCCTCGGCGAATCCCCGGTTGGCCGGGGCGTGCGGCAGCTTGGCGTTGCCGAGGACCATCGAGGCCAGGTAGACGGCGAGGAAGCCGGAGCCGTGCGCCATGGCGCCGGCCGCGTACGCCACCACCGCGATGGCCATGACGGCGATCGGGTAGAGGCCGGAGGCGGGCAGCGCGATGTGGCGCAGGCCGTAGGCGCCGAGGAAGCCGACCGCCAGGCCGACGCTCGCGCCGATGGCCAGCTCCAGGGCGATCTTGCCGACCAGGACGTACCAGTCGTCGACGGGGCCGACGGCCGAGAAGGCGACGACGAGGATGACGACGGGTGCGTCGTTGAAGCCGGACTCGGCCTCCAGGACACCGGTCACCCGCGAGGGCAGCGGCACCTTGCGCAGGACGGAGAAGACGGCGGCGGCGTCCGTCGAGGAGACGACCGCGCCGATGATCAGGGCCTGGCGCCAGTCCAGGCCGACCAGGTAGTGCGCGGCCGCGGCCGTGACCCCCACGCTCACCGCGACGCCGACGGTCGACAGCACGACCGCCGCGGGCAACGCGGGTTTGATCTCCTTCCACTTGGTGCCCAGGCCACCCTCGGCCAGGATCACCACGAGCGCGGCATAGCCGATCACCTGGGTGAGTTCGGCGTTGTCGAAGGCGACGTTGCCGATCCCGTCCTGCCCGATGGCGACCCCGATCCCCAGGTACAGCAGCAGGCTGGGAAGCCCGCTCCGGGACGAGATCCGCACCGCCGCCACAGCGATGAGCAGGACGAGCGAGCAGATGAGCAGGAGTTCGTTGAGCTGGTGGACAGTCAGTGGCCGATCCTTCCCCTCGCATGCAGCCGGATCGTTCCTCCAGCAGCCGACACTTCGTTACCTTACCTAATCTTTAACGTTTTCTTGACGCCCTCCTGCCCTTCGCTCGCTCACCAGTGCGGGGCTTCATACGGGCACCGCGTCCAGGTGGGTGAGGCGCTGCGCCTAAGGTTGCTCCCGTACTCCAGGACCACCCTGCCCCTCGAAGGACAGCGATGCCCTCCAACACGACCGCGCCACCCGCCAAGAAGAGGGGGCGCCGCGCCCGCCTGATCGTCTTCGTCCTGGTCCTCGCGCTGGTCGCGGGCTTCGGTTACGGCGGTTACTGGGGCGTCTCCACCGTCCGGGCCTCGTTCCCGCAGACGACCGGCACGATCCGGCTGGACAAGCTCTCCGGTCAGGTCGAGGTCAAGCGGGACGCCTACGGGGTCCCGCAGATCTACGCGGACACCGAGGCCGACCTCTTCCGCGCCCAGGGCTTCGTGCAGGCCCAGGACCGCTTCTACGAGATGGACGTCCGCCGTCACATGACGTCGGGCCGCCTGTCCGAGATGTTCGGCAAGACCCAGGTGAACACCGACGCCTTCCTGCGCACGCTGGGCTGGCGGCACGTGGCGCAGGAGGAGTACGACAAGGTCCTGTCGCCGGAGACGAAGAAGAACCTCCAGGCCTACGCGGAGGGCGTCAACGCCTACCTCAAGGACCGGGACCCTTCGGACATCTCGGTCGAGTACGCGGCGCTGGCCTTCACCAACGACTACGCGATCGAGCCCTGGACGCCGGTCGACTCGGTGGCCTGGCTCAAGGCGATGGCCTGGGACCTGCGCGGCAACATGCAGGACGAGATCGACCGCTCGCTGATGACGAGCCGGCTGAACGCGCAGCAGATCAAGGACCTGTACCCGGGCTACCCGTACGAGCTGCACCAGCCGATCGTCCAGGGCGGTGCGCTGGACGAGGAGAAGGGCGCCTTCGACCCGAAGGGCGAGGCGTCGGACGGTGACGGCTCGAGCGTCGGCCGGTCGAACGACGCGCTGCGGGGCATGCAGTCCCAGCTCGGCTCGCTCGCCGACTCCCTCGACGAGATCCCGGCCCTGCTGGGTCCCAACGGCAACGGCATCGGATCGAACTCCTGGGTCGTCTCCGGGAAGTACACGACCTCCGGCAAGCCGCTGCTGGCCAACGACCCGCACCTGGCGCCGATGCTGCCGTCCCTCTGGTACCAGATGGGCCTGCACTGCCGCTCCGTCTCGGCGACCTGCCGCTACGACGTCGCCGGGTACACCTTCTCCGGCATGCCGGGCGTGATCATCGGCCACAACGACACCATCGCGTGGGGCTTCACCAACCTCGGCGCCGACGTCAGCGACCTCTACCTGGAGAAGGTGAGCGACGCCGGCTACCTGGTGGACAACAAGACCAAGCCGTTCGTCACCCGCGAGGAGACGATCAAGATCGCGGGCGGCGGCACCCGCAAGATCACCGTCCGCTCGACCGAGCACGGCCCGCTGGTCTCCGACCGCTCCTCGGAGCTGGAGAAGGTCGGCCAGAAGGCCGGCGTCAGCAACGCCGCCCCGGACCGGGGGGCCGGCTACGGCGTCTCCCTGCGGTGGACCGCCCTCGACCCGGGCAGGTCCATGGACGCCGTCTTCGAGATCAACCGCGCCAAGGACTTCAAGCAGTTCCGCGCCGCGGCCAAGAACTTCGAGGTCCCGTCCCAGAACCTGGTCTACGCCGACGCCGAGAACATCGGCTACCAGGCGCCCGGCAAGATCCCGCAGCGCTCCAAGGGCGACGGCACCGTCCCCGCCCCGGGCTGGGACTCCTCCTACAAGTGGGAGGGCTTCGTCCCCTACGACGAGCTGCCCTACGAGGAGAACCCGGACCGCGGCTACATCGTCACCGCCAACCAGGCCGTCGTCGACCCCGCCACGTATCCCCACCTCCTGACGAAGGACTGGGGCTACGGCTCGCGCAGCCAGCGGATCAACGACCTCATCGAGTCGAAGACCAAGGACGGCGGCAAGATCTCGCCGGACGACATGCGGACCATGCAGATGGACAACCGCAGCGAGATCGCGACCCTGCTCAACCCGCTGCTGCTGAAGATCGACATCTCGGACCCCTACGTCCGCGAGGCGCAGAAGCTGCTGGAGGGCTGGGACTACACCCAGGAGCCGGACTCGGCCGCCGCCGCGTACTTCAACGCGGTCTGGCGCAACGTCCTCAAGCTCGCCTTCGGCGACAAGCTGCCCAAGGAGCTGCGGGCCGAGGGAGACTGCATCAACGTCCGCCCGGCGGACTTCACCGGCCCGGCGGACGAGCAGAACAAGCTCGTCCGGGAGTGCGGCCAGCGCGACTCGGACTCGGCGCAGCCCGACGGCGGCGACCGCTGGTACGAGGTGGTCCGCCCGCTGCTGAAGCAGGAGAACAGCGCCTGGTGGAAGACCGAGGCCAACCGGACCGACCAGGCCACCGAGACCCGTGACCAGCTGCTCGCCCGGGCCATGGAGGACGCCCGCTGGGAGCTGACCGCCGAGCTCGGCAAGGACGTCTCGACCTGGAGCTGGGGCCGGCTGCACCAGCTGACCCTGACGAACCAGACCCTCGGCACCGCCGGTCCGGGCTTCGTCCAGTCGCTGCTCAACCGCGGCCCGTGGAACCTGGGCGGTGGCGAGGCCGCGGTCGACGCGACCGGCTGGAACGCGGCCGGCGGCTACGAGGTCGTCTGGGTGCCCTCGATGCGGATGGTCGTCAACGTCGGCGACTGGGACAGGTCCCGCTGGATAAACCTCAGCGGCGCCTCCGGGCACGCCTTCCACGGCCACTACACGGACCAGACCGACAAGTGGGTCAAGGGCGAACTGCTGGACTGGTCCTTCGGCAAGGCGGCGGTCGACGCCTCGACGAAGGACACGCTGGTCCTGCGGCCGTAGGGCCGGGCGGACCGCTCAGGCGGGTCCGAAGCGGGTGACCCCGTCCGGGGTCACCACCGCGTGCACGGGGTGGTCGTGCGGTTCCTCCGGGACCCGCGCGACCACCTCGTTCGCGTAGAGGAGCACCACGAGCGCCGGTCGCGCCCCGGCCCGCCCGAGCCGCGCGAGCACCCGGTCGTACGAGCCGCCGCCGCGGCCGAGCCGCATCCCGCGGCCGTCCACCGCGAGGCCGGGCAGCAGCACCGCGTCGGCGTCGCACACGGCGTCCGGGCCGAGCCGCGGCGCCGTCGGCTCCAGCAGGCCGCGGCCCGCCCTGGCCAGCCCCTCCCCGCCCTCGTACGCCGCCCAGTCGAGGTCGTTGTCGGGCAGCAGGACCGGCAGCAGGACCCGTACGCCCCGCGCCCGCAGCGCGTCGAGCAGCGCGCGCGTGCCCGGCTCGCGCCCCACCGACACGTAGGCGGCGACGGTCGACGCCCCGGCCAGCTCGTCCAGCTCCAGCGCCGCCCGGGCCAGGTCCTCGGCCGCGGTGTCCCCGCCGGTGAGCGCGGCCCGCGCGGCGAGGAGCTCCCGGCGCAGAGCGGCCTTCTCCGACGGGTCGCCGGACTGTTCGACGGTCACTGTGGCCTCACTCTGCATTCACGAACCTCTCGTACCTGTCGTTATGTGAAGGAAGTCAACGGGAGCCCCATCTTCCTCTCATACCCAGCGGCTATGGTGCTCCGCATGACTCAGTCGCTCCCCAGGATCAGCAAGGCTGTCATCCCCGCCGCGGGCCTCGGCACCCGGTTCCTCCCGGCCACCAAGGCGACGCCGAAGGAGATGCTGCCGGTCGTCGACAAGCCGGCGATCCAGTACGTCGTCGAAGAGGCCGTCGAGGCCGGACTCTCCGACGTCCTGATGATCACCGGACGCAACAAGCGTCCGCTGGAGGACCACTTCGACCGGAACTACGAGCTGGAGGAGGCCCTGACCCGCAAGGGGGACAGCGAGCGCCTCTCCAAGGTCCGGGAGTCCAACGACCTCGCCACCATGCACTACGTCCGCCAGGGCGACCCGCGCGGTCTCGGACACGCCGTCCTGTGCGCCGCCCCGCACGTCGGCGAGCAGCCCTTCGCGGTGCTCCTCGGCGACGACCTCATCGATCCGCGCGACCCGCTGCTCTCCCGGATGGTGGAGATCCAGGAGCGGGAGGGCGGCAGCGTCGTCGCGCTGATGGAGGTCGAGCCCTCGCAGATCGGGCTCTACGGCTGCGCCGCCGTCGAGCCCACCGCCGACTCCGACGTCGTCAAGGTGACGAACCTGGTGGAGAAGCCGGACCCGGCGGACGCACCCAGCAACTACGCGATCATCGGCCGCTATGTCCTGGACCCGGCCGTCTTCGGCATACTGCGGGAGACCGAGCCGGGCCGCGGCGGCGAGATCCAGCTGACCGACGCCCTGCAGAAGCTCGCCATGGACGAGAAGATCGGCGGCCCGGTGCACGGAGTCGTCTTCAAGGGCCGCCGCTACGACACCGGTGACCGGGGGGACTATCTGCGTGCCATCGTCAGACTCGCGTGCGAACGTGAGGACCTGGGCCCGGACTTCCGGACCTGGCTGCGCAGTTACGTCAGCGAGGAGTTGTAGCACCTTGAGCAGCAGTACGGCACCGTCGTCCGGCGACCCGTGCGCGGGGCCGTCCCGTGATCTGTGGTCCGTGGACGCCCACCTGGACGACATCCTCGCGGCGGTCGCACCGCTCGACCCGATCGAGCTGCAACTGCCCGACGCCCAGGGCTGCGTCCTGGTCGAGGACGTCACGGTGCCGGTCGCGCTGCCCCCGTTCGACAACAGCTCCATGGACGGGTACGCGGTGCGGGTCGCCGACGTCGCCGGGGCCACCGAGGAGTACCCGGCCGTCCTCACCGTGATCGGCGACGTGGCGGCCGGTGCCGGGGGCCTGCCCCGGGTGGGACCGGGGCAGGCGGCCCGGATCATGACCGGCGCCCCGCTGCCGCCGGGCGCGGAGGCCGTCGTCCCGGTCGAGTGGACCGACGGCGGCAGCGGCGGCGGAGCGGCGAGCGGCATGCGCGCCGCGAGCACCGCCCCCGAGGGCGCGGCCGGCGAGGTCCGCGTCCACCGCCCCGCCGAGGCCCGCGCCCACGTGCGCGCCCGCGGCAGCGACGTCCAGGCCGGCGACCTGGCGCTCAGGGCCGGCACCGTGCTCGGCCCGCCGCAGATCGGGCTGCTCGCCGCGATCGGCCGCGGCACCGTGCGGGTGCGCCCCCGCCCGCGGGTGGTCGTGCTCTCCACGGGAAGCGAACTGGTCCAGCCCGGCGAGGAGTTGGGCGAGGGCAAGATCTACGACTCCAACAGCTTCGCGCTCGCCGCCGCCGCCCGTGACGCCGGCGCCCTCGCCTACCGGGTCGGCGCCGTCACCGACGACGCCGAGACGCTCCGCGCCACCATCGAGGACCAGCTGATCCGCGCCGACCTGCTGGTCACCACCGGCGGTGTCAGCGTCGGCGCGTACGACGTCGTCAAGGAGGCGCTGACCGTCGACGGGCAGGTCGACTTCCGCAAGCTGGCCATGCAGCCGGGCAAGCCGCAGGGCTTCGGGACGATCGGCCCCGAGCAGATCCCGCTGCTCGCCCTGCCCGGCAACCCCGTCTCCTCCTACGTCTCCTTCGAGCTCTTCGTGCGGCCCGCGATCCGGGCGCTGATGGGCCTCACCGACCTGCACCGCCCGCGCGTGCGGGCCGAGCTCGTGGCGGACAGGGCGCTGTCCTCCCCGGCCGGGCGGCGGCAGTTCCTGCGCGGCACGTACGACGCCGAGGCCGGCACGGTCACTCCCGTGGGTGGCGCCGGCTCGCATCTGATCGCCGCGCTCGCCCACGCGGACGCGCTGCTCGTGGTGGACGAGGAGACGACCTCGGTGGAACCCGGCAGCACGCTGGAAGTGGTCCTCCTCGGCTGAGGAGGCCCTGGTGGCGGTACCGTGTCGTCCCACACAGCGACCGGGAGTGTCACGGCCATGAGCACGCAGCAAGGACTCACCCACATCGACGAGGCGGGTGCGGCCCGCATGGTCGACGTCTCCGCGAAGGACGTCACGGCGCGGACCGCCCGGGCCAGTGGGCGGGTCCTCGTGGCGCCGCGCGTGATCGAGCTCCTGCGCGGTGAGGGCGTGCCCAAGGGGGACGCCCTCGCCACGGCCCGGATCGCCGGGATCATGGGCGCGAAGAAGACCCCCGACCTGATCCCGCTCTGTCACCCGCTGGCCGTCTCCGGCGTCACGCTCGACCTGACGGTCGCGGACGACGCCGTCGAGATCCTGGCGACGGTGCGGACCACGGACCGCACGGGCGTCGAGATGGAGGCCCTGACCGCGGTCTCGGTGGCTGCCCTGACCGTCGTCGACATGATCAAGGCCGTCGACAAGGGCGCGGTCATCTCCGACGTGCGGGTGGAGGAGAAGACCGGCGGCAAGTCGGGCACCTGGACGCGGACGGACGCGGAGCCGGAGGCCGGTTCGTGACGGCCGCCGTCCCGCAGGTCCGCGCCGGCCGCGTCTCCGAGGCGCACCACGGCGCGCACCACCCGCACGGCGCCTCGGGCGAGGACGCGGCGGCCGGGGACGGACCCCGCGGCGCCACGTCCCCCGGGCCGGCGGGGACCGGCGGCGGCGCGTCCGGAGCCCCGTACCGGGCACTGGTCGTCACCGCCTCCAACCGGGCCGCGGCCGGGGTGTACGAGGACAGGGGCGGTCCGCTCCTCGTCGAGGGTCTCGCGGGCATGGGCTTCGCCGTGGACGGGCCGCGGGTGGTCCCGGACGGCGAACCCGTCGCGGCGGCGCTGCGGGCCGGGGTGGCCGCCGGCTACGACGTCATCCTCACCACCGGCGGCACGGGCATCTCGCCCACCGACGCCACCCCGGAGGTCACCCGGCCGCTCCTGGAGCGCGAGATCCCCGGCATTCCCGAGGCGATCCGGGCGCACGGCCGGACGAAGGTCCCCACGGCCGCGCTCTCCCGCGGGCTCGCGGGCGTCGCGGGCGGCACCCTGATCGTGAACCTGCCCGGTTCCACGGGCGGCGTCCGGGACGGGCTGGCGGTCCTCGACGCGCTCCTCGTCCACGCCGTCGACCAGATCCGCGGCGGCGACCACCCCGGACCCGGTCCGGGGCACGCGTCATGATCCCGTCCTGGCCGGTGATCCTGGTGGACGGCGACGTCGTGCTCCGCCCCATAAAGCTCCGCGACCAGCGGGCCTGGCGCGAGGTGAACCGGCGCAACCGGGACTGGCTGCGGCCGTGGGAGGCGACCGTCCCGCCTGCCGCCCCCGGCGCGCCCGTCGCCCAGCGCCCGACCTACCGGCAGATGGTCCGCCACCTGCGCTCCGAGGCGAACGCGGGCCGGATGCTGCCCTTCGTGATCGAGTACCGGGGCGAACTGGTCGGTCAGCTCACGGTGGCCGGCATCACCTGGGGCTCCATGTGCTCGGGCCACGTGGGCTACTGGGTGGACAGCCGGGTCGCCGGACGCGGCGTCATGCCGACGGCGGTCGCGCTCGCCGTCGACCACTGCTTCCGCGTGGTCGGGCTGCACCGCATGGAGGTCTGCATTCGGCCCGAGAACGGGCCGTCGCGGCGGGTCGTGGAGAAATTGGGATTCCGGGAGGAAGGCCTGCGCCCCCGCTATCTGCACATCGACGGTGCCTGGCGGGACCATCTCGTCTTCGCCCTCACGGCGGAGGAAGTGCCGGAGGGGCTGTTGCGGCGCTGGCACCAGGCACGTCCGCCACATCCCGCACAATGACATAAGTGTTCGAATTTAATCGACAGTTGACCACTCGTCGATCGGCAATCGATCTGAACAATCACAAAAAAGTTCAGTGATATCAGCCAGATCGTGCGACACACCGGGCCAATTGGCCGATGCCCTCACGCGAACCCCTCTACGGTGTGAAGCGTGAGCAGCAGCGGCCTCATCTACGCAGTCATTGTCGGGGCCTGGGCCGCCTACTTGGTACCGATGTGGCTCCGCAGGCAGGACGAGCTCAACGAGGCCCGTCCGACGGAACGCTTCAGCACCGCCATCCGGCTGCTGTCCGGACGGGCGGGTATGGAGCGCCGGTATGCCAAGGAGCTGAAGGACCGGGACCGTACGGCGGACCACGCGGAACCCGACGTGGACCCGGACGTCGAGACCGAGCATCTGAGCTCGGTCGACGTCCGGGCCTTCTCCGCGCCCGCGGCCAGAACGGAAGCCCGGCTCGAACTCCCGGCCCCCGCCCCCGCGCGGCGGCCCTCGAAGTCGGCTGCCGAGCGGGCCCGCCGGGGCAAGGTACTCGCCCGGCGCCGGCGTACCACCGTCGTCCTCTTCCTCGCCTTCACGCTCGGCGCGGTCGTGGCCGCGGTGGGCGGCCTGACGTTCCTGTGGGCACCGGCCGTCCCGGCGGTCCTGCTGAGCGCGTACATCGTGCATCTGCGCGTCCAGGAGCGACGGCGCTTCGTGTACGTGATGGACCGGCGCCGCGCCGAGGCGGCGGCGGCGCGCCTGCGGGAGAGCCGGCCGCAGCGCCGGCAGCCCGCGTCGGCGCCTTCCTCCTCGGCGGCCTCCGCCGACGAGGAGGCCGGCCATCCCGAAGCGGAACCGGCGGCCGAGGTCTCCCCGCAGGAGGCCGGCCGTCGCGCGCTCGTGGAGCAGACGGACCACGCCGAATGGGTGGACCAGCAGCGCGAGCGCGGCCCGGCCCGCGGCGACAGCTGGGAGCCGGTCCCGGTACCGCTGCCCACCTACGTCACCGCTCCGGTCGCCCCGCGCGCCACGAGCGGCATCGACATCACGGACCCGGAGACCTGGAGCGCGGCCCGCTCCTCCACGGCGGCCGACCCGGCCCCGCCGCCCGCCCCGTCCCCGGCTC
>NZ_RDBI01000040.1:1966013-2014175 GCF_008042125.1 Streptomyces sp. MS191 | reverse complement strand
GTCCCCGGCTCCCCGCCAGCGCAGCGCCCCGCAGCGCCGCAACCGCGACCACGGCCGCACCCCGCTCTTCGACCAGTACGCGGACGACGACCGCCCCCGCGCGGCCAACGAATGAGACGCGTCGGCTGACCTGCGGGGAGCGGATTTCCGAGTACCCCGATCGGGATGCTAATGTTTCACACGTCGCAAGGGCCTGTGGCGCAGTCTGGTAGCGCACCTCGTTCGCATCGAGGGGGTCTGGGGTTCAAATCCCCACAGGTCCACCAGCGCACAACGGAGATCCCGTCCGATCGGAAGATCGGGCGGGATCTCCGCGTTTGCGCGGTGCGCGTGGGTGTCAGGACGTCTGGGCCTTCTCGTACAGCGCCTTCGCGTCGTTGCCGAAGTACGGGCCGAACATGCGGTTCGGCAGGAACGCGTAGCCGAAGCTGTTCACCGAGACCTGCAGGCCCGTTCCCGCGGACTCGTCGAAGCCGGTGAACCACGGGCCGCCGCTGGAGCCGCCCGTCATGTTGCAGGCGAGGCCGTGGTCCTGGGAGAGAAGGAAGTCCTTCGAGGAGTTCCCCGAGCAGTACACCAGCTTGCTGCCGTCGTACGGGGAGGCGGCCGGGAAGCCGAAGGCGTACATCGGCTTGTTGTAGCCCCCGTTGAACTGGATGCCCTGGGCGCCGGTGACCGAGGTCAGCGTCCGGCCGTCCAGCGGGGCGACGACCGCCGCGCCCACGTCGTAGTTGATGTCCTCGCTCGCCTCCCACTGCGGGGTGGTGAGCGTCTTCGTCGCCGTCCACTGCCCGTACGGCGCGCTGCCGTTGGCGTAGCCGGGGACGAAGACCCAGTTCGTGTGCCAGGCGCCCTGGTACTTCACGCAGTGGCCGGCCGTGACGACCGTGCTCGCGTTCCGGCTGGTGACGGCGTTGCCGGAGCAGGAGGCCGTACGGCCCTGGAAGGTGAAGAAGACCCTGCCCGAGGTCTTCACGACCGCGCCGCCGCCGGTCCAGGCCCCGCCCGCCTGCGGGAAGGCCGCGGGGGCCGCCGCGGTGGGCGAGACCGTCGTCGGCCGCTCCGCGCGGGCGACCTCCGTGCGGGCGCCCGGAACGAGCCGGAGGTCCAGCGGGGTGGCCGACCTCATACGGGCCGGGGTCCAGAACGCCGCCGCCCGCTGCTGCTGCGTCGCGGTGACGGAGCGGGCGGCGGGAGCGGCGGCGGGGGTGGTGTCGGCGGCCTGGGCCTGTGTCGTGGTCAGGGCGCCGACGAGCAGGGTGCAGGCGGCCGACAGGGCGGCCGCGACTGTGCGATGGCGTCTCACGCATGTCTCCTTCTGCCGAGGCAGGTGGGGATGAGAGCGGTGCGGATCGACGTGCGTGAGAAGGCTGCCAGAGAAGGGCGGAGATGTCAGGGGCGCGTCAGACTCTTGGCGAAACAACGACTGTTCTCGTACAGGCGGTAGTGGCCGAACTTGGTGCACGGCTCGTAACCGCTGGACTCGTAGAGGGCGATCGCCTCCGGCTGCATGACACCCGTCTCCAGGACCATCCGGGTCCGTCCGGCAGCGCGGGCGTCGTCCTCCAGGGCTGCCAGGACGCGGCGGGCCAGGCCGAGGCCGCGGGCCTCCGGGATCACGTACATGCGCTTCAGCTCGGCGTCGCCGTTCGCGTAGCCCTCGTCGTTCTCGTCCTGGGTGCGCCAGCCGCCGGTCGCGACCGGGCGGTCCTCGGCGTCGTAGACGAGGAGGTAGAGGCCGAGGGGCGGGAGGAACATCCCCGCGTCGAGGGGGGTGGCGTCGCCCTCGTCGCCGTAGCGGACGGCGTACTCCAGCTGCACGGCGTCTTCGAGCTTGACCGCGTCGGGGTGGTCGTACGGGGTGGGGCGGATAATCATGCGATACATCGTACATGTATGCGCCACCCGACCCGGGGCCTCCCGTGTCGGTATTCTCCCGGGATGCTCACTGTGACGTCCGTGAATGTCAATGGTCTCCGAGCCGCCGCCAAGAAGGGCTTCGTGGAGTGGCTGGCCGGTACCTCCGCCGACGCTGTCTGCCTGCAGGAAGTGCGCGCCGAGGCGGCGCAGCTCCCGGAGGAGGTCCGCGCGCCCGAGGGCTGGTTCACCGCGCACGCCCCGGCCGCCGCCAAGGGGCGTGCCGGCGTCTCCCTCTACACCCGTCGTGAGCCGGACCGCGTGCAGGTCGGCTTCGGATCGAGCGAGTTCGACGGCAGCGGCCGGTACATCGAGGCCGACCTGCCCGGTGTCACCGTCGCCAGCCTCTACCTGCCGTCCGGCGAGGTCGGCACCGACCGGCAGGACGAGAAGGTCCGCTTCATGGACGAGTTCCTGCCGTACCTCCGGGAGCTCAAGGCGCGGGCCGCCGCCGACGGCCGCGAGGTCGTGGTGTGCGGCGACTGGAACATCGCCCACCAGCAGGCCGACCTCAAGAACTGGAAGACCAACCAGAAGAACTCCGGCTTCCTCCCCGAGGAGCGGGCCTGGCTGACCCGCGTCTTCGACGAGGCCGAGTACGTCGACGTCGTTCGCGCGCTCCACCCCGACCAGGAGGGCCCGTACTCCTGGTGGTCGTACCGCGGACGCGCCTTCGACAACGACAGCGGCTGGCGCATCGACTACCAGGTGGCCACCCCCGGTCTGGCCCGGCGGGCCGTCAAGGCCTTCGTCGAGCGCGCCGCCACGCACGGCGAGCGGTGGAGCGACCACGCGCCCGTCACGGCGGTCTACGAGCTCTGAGGGCAGTCCCGTGGAGGGCGCTCGTCCGGACGGGAACGGGGCCGGTCCGGACACCCTCCCGGGCCGCTCTGTAATACCGTGCGGGAAAGAGCGGTTCCGGGTGGGGGGAAATCGTTGAACGCGCGCATTCTGGTCGCCGAGGACGACGAAAAACAGTCACGACTGATCCGGGTGTATCTCGAACGCGAGGGAAACGCCGTCCAAGTCGTGGCCGACGGACGCGCCGCACTCGAAAAGGCGCGATCCGGTCGGCCGGATCTCATCGTTCTCGACGTGATGCTGCCGTTCGTCGACGGTCTCGACGTCTGCCGCATTCTGCGCGCCGAGGGATCCGAGGTGCCGATTCTGCTGCTGACCGCCCGCAGCACCGAGGAGGACATGCTCCTCGGCCTCGACCTCGGCGCGGACGACTACCTCACCAAGCCCTACAGCCCGCGGGAACTGACCGCCCGGGTACGGGCCCTGCTGCGCCGCTCACGCAAGGGCGGCGCGGCGGCGGAGACCGCGCTGCTCCGGGTCGGCGAGGTGGAGCTGGACACGGCGCGCTTCGAGGTCCGGGTGGCCGGCCGTCCGGTGACGCTGACCTCGAAGGAGTTCGCCATCCTGGAGGCGCTGGCCCGCGAGCCGGGCCGCGTCTTCACCCGGGCGCAGATCATCGAGCGGGTCTTCGGCTTCGACCGGGACGTCCTGGAGCGCACGGTCGACGCGCACGTGATGAACCTGCGGCGGAAGCTGGAGGCCGACCCGGGCCGCCCCCGCCACCTGGAGACCGTGTACGGGCGCGGGTACCGGCTCGCCGACGGTGACGGGACGGCGGGCACCGTCTGAGGCGTGCCCGGAGGGTCAGCCCGCCCCGGGTCCGCCCGGTCCCGGCCGCGCGCCCAGGACGATCCGGAACGTCGTCCCGGCCCCCACCGTGCTGTGCACGTCGATGGTCCCCCGGTGGTCGGTCACGATCTGGCGGGCGATCGACAGACCGAGGCCGCTGCCGCCCGTCGCCCGCCCGCGCGAGGCGTCCGCGCGCCAGAACCGGTCGAAGAGGCGGGGCAGGTCCTCCGCGGGGATCCCGTGGCCGGTGTCCCGCACCTCGACGACCGCCAGCTCGGCGTGCGGCACCAGGGCCAGGGTCACGCCTCCGCCCGGCGGCGTGGCGCGCAGCGCGTTGCCGACCAGGTTCCCGACGACCTGCCGC
Source organism: Streptomyces sp. MS191 (assembly GCF_008042125.1). Classification (GTDB taxonomy): domain Bacteria; phylum Actinomycetota; class Actinomycetes; order Streptomycetales; family Streptomycetaceae; genus Streptomyces. The sequence goes on along the minus strand of NZ_RDBI01000040.1, from coordinate 2,010,244 downwards.
AGCCGGTCCGGGTCCGCGGTCACGTACACCGGCCGAGGGGCGTCCAGTTCCAGCGCGACGCCCGCGGTCTCGGCCTGGGCGCGGTGCGCCGTGCGGCTGGCCTCCAGCAGCTCGCGCAGGTCGACCTCGCAGCGGTGGTAGGTGAGGGCGCCGGCCTCCGCCAGGGCGAGGTCCTGGAGGTCGTCCACGATCCGCTGCTGGAGCAGCGCCTCCTCGTGGAGGGAGGCGAGCACCTCGGGCGTCGGCTCGATCACGCCGTCCCGCAGCGCCTCCAGATAGCCGCGCAGATTGGCCAGCGGCGTGCGCAGCTCGTGCGCGATGTCGCCGGTGAGCCGGCGCTGCCGGGCCTCGCCCGCCTGGATGGAGTCGGCCATGCGGTTGAACGCCCCGCCGAGCCGGGCGATCTCGTCCCGTCCCGAGACGGGCACCCGTCGCCCCAGGTCCCCTTCGCCGAGGTCCTTCGCGGCGATCGTCATGGCCCGGACGGGCCGCAGGACGGCCCGGCTCAGGAGCAGGCCGCCGAGGATCGCGGCGAGGGCCACGCCGACGGCGACGGCCACCGTGGGCGCGGCGGCGAGCGCCGGGGGCGACTCGTCCTGGTAGCCAAGGCGCACGTCGAGCCGGGCCGGGGCGACGGAGGCCGTGCGCTCGTGGAAGACCTGCCGGAGACAGGGCGTGAGCGGCCCCTCGCCGGCGCWGCGCCGGGTCGCCGCGTCGTCGGCGGCGCGCTGCGCGACGTCCGGGGAGGACGGCTCGCGGCACTGCGCCGGGCGGACGGGGGTCGTGAGCGCGGGCAGGCCGAGCTCGTCGGCGCGGGCCGTCACCGCGGCGCCCGCCCGGGTCAGGCAGACCGCGTCCGCCGCGGTCGCGCGGTAGTCGCCGATCGCGGTGACGGTCACCTTCCGGGCGGCCCCCGGAACCAGCCCCGCGGGGAGGGCCAGGACGGGCCGGGCGTCGACCACGACGGCCGGCTGGCTGCCGAGGGCGCGGGGTTCGCGGCCCTGGAGGGCGTCGGAGTCGGCGAGGACGACGCCGGTCTCGGTGGCGACCCGGATGCGCTGACCGGTGTCCCGGGCGAGGGCGCCCACCGTAGGGGCCAGCCCGTCCCAGGTGCCGTGGGCGAAGCCGTACCCGCGCAGCTCGCCGGTGATCCGGGAGACCTCCTCCTGGCCGGCCGCGACGGCCTCGCGGACCTGGCGGTTCGCCTGGCGCAGGGTCAGCCAGGCGGTGGCGGCGGTGGCGGTCAGGGCGACCAGCATGAGCAGGCCGAGCGCACGGAGCCGGAAGCTCATCGCGGCCCACCCGGACCGGACGACGGGAGGCGTGCGCTCAAGGGGACTCCTTCGGTCGGGGATTTCCCACGCTACGGGACGGGGGAGGGGCTGCGGCCGGGGATCGGAAAGGGCGGCGGAACGGCCGATTTCCCCTGGGAGCGGCGGGATTTCGCCCGGGAGAATTCCGGACCGGGAGGTGCCCGAAATGGGTCAGTCCGCGCCGGAAGCATTTCTTCATCTCCGTCGGCGGGCGACGGTTTTCACGCCGCTCGCCGCACGTTCGGCGCAGAGGCCGCTGCATTCGTTCCGGGTTCCGTCCGGCCCTGGGTGCAGTGCTGACGAAACGACATTCTTGGGGGTTTCGAAGTGAAGCGTCGAATCGCAGCAATTCTTCCCGCCGTCGCCATGGCGGCACTGGCCATTCCGGTCGTCGCGTCCACGCCGGCGGCGGCCCACGCCGCCTGTGGCACCGGCGCCTCGGACAAGGACGGCTCGGCGTGGGGCAACTACGCCAACGGCGCCAACGAGCGCAGCGGGTCCAGCACGGGCTGCGTCAGCAAGGGCATCGCCTACAACAACGACCAGCTGAACTACTTCTGCTACACCGTCGGCAACGACGGCTACACGTGGACCTACCTGCACAACCGCTCCGACAACGTGTACGGCTGGATCCGTGACGACCTGCTGAGCAACGGCGGCAGCTTCGTCCCGTGCTGACGCCGTCCCGGACGCGCTGAGCGCGCCCGGGTCCTGACGAACGGAGCACGCCGGGGGCGGTCCCGAACGGGGCCGCCCCCGGCCCCGTTCAGGTGCCGGCCAGCGCCTCCGTCGGCGACAGCCGGCTCGCCCGGACCGCGGGATAGAGCCCCGCGATCACACCGATGAGCAGGGTCGAGCCGACGCCCGCCGCGCTCGCCCAGACGGGGACGACCGTCGGCCAGTCGCGGCTGACGGCGTATCCGGCGGTGATCAGCGTCCCCAGGACCGTCCCGCCGAGGCCGCCGATCAGCGACAGCAGCAGGGACTCCGTGACGAACTGGGTCCGGATCTGCCCCCTGGTCGCTCCCAGGGCCCGGCGCAGGCCGATCTCCGGGCGCCGCTCCAGCACCGAGATCACCATGGTGTTGCCGACGCCGACCCCGCCGACGAGCAGGGCCACCCCGCCGAGGCCGAGCAGCAGGCCGGTCAGGGCCGACTCGGTGGCCTCGCGGGCCGCCAGTGCGTCCGACGGGCGCGAGATCCGCACCTCGCCGGGCTTCGCCGGGTGGGCCGTCGCCGCCAGCACCGCCCGCACCGCCGCGACCTGGCTGTCCTCCGCCCGGACGTACACGGTCGACGGATGGCCGTCGAAGCGGAGGTACGTCCCGGCGGCCGGCCAGCCGACCAGCGCGGCGCTGTCGAGTTCCGGCGCGAGCGGTACGGGGTCGAGCACGCCGATCAGCGAGAACCAGCGGCCGCCGATCCAGAGCCGGATCCCCGGGGTGTACACGTCGAGGCGCTGGGCCGCGGTCGCCCCGAGCACGACGGCCGGGTAGTCCTCCGTCGCGCCGTCCAGCCAGCGCCCCCTGCGGACGTGTCCGCCGACGGCGGGCAGCAGGCCGGAGCCCGCGGCGAGCACGTCGAGGGAGCCGGTGCGGCCCAGGGAGATGCGGTCGTTGCGGTAGACCCGGGCGCCGGTCGCGCCGGTGGCGGCGACCTGCCGCACGGGCGGGACGCGCCGGATCATGGCCACGGACTCCGGCGGCAGCGCGGCCGCGTCCCCGGAGAGGGTCTCGCCGGGCGCGACCCGCAGCAGGTTGGTGCCGAGCGCGTCCAGCCGCCGGTCCACCTCCGCCCGGCCGGAGCCGGAGATGCCGACCACGGCGATCATGGCGGCCACGCCGATGGCGATGCCGAGCGCGGACAGGAAGACCCGCAGCGGCCTGGTCCGCAGACCGGTGCCGCCGAGCCGGACGACGTCCGCGGGGCCGAGTCGCGCGGCGCGCAGCGCGGACCGCGCCGGCGGGTCGGCCGGGGTCGCCGGATCCCGTCCGGCCGCCCCGGTGGCGGTGCGCTTCACCGGGGTGCCCCGATCGTCGCGCCGTGCGCCGTGTCGGCGACGACCCGGCCGTCGCGCATCTCGATGCGCCGGGGCAGCTCCGCGGCGATCTCGCGGTCGTGGGTGATGACGACGACGGTCGTGCCGGCGGCGTGCAGTTCCCGCAGCAGGGCGAGGACGGCCGCGCCCGAGGCGGAGTCGAGGTTGCCGGTGGGTTCGTCGGCGAGCAGGACGGCCGGTTCCCCGACGACCGCGCGGGCCACCGCGACGCGCTGGCGCTCGCCGCCGGAGAGCTGGTGCGGCAGATGGTGCGTCCGGTGGCGCAGGCCCACCCGTTCCAGCGCGGCCGACGCCCTGGCGCGGCGGCGGCGCATCGGCACGCCCGCGTACAGCAGGCCGTCCGCCACCGCGTCGAGGACGGGGACCCCGACGGCGAGGTGGAACTGCTGGAAGACGAAGCCGATCCGGGTGGCGCGCAGGGCGGAGACCTCCCGGTCGGACAGGGCCGCCACGTCGTGGCCGTCGACCAGGACGCGCCCCGTGGACGGCCGGTCGAGGCTGCCCATCAGGTTCAGCATGCTGGACTTGCCCGAGCCCGAGGGCCCGACGATCGCCACCAGTTCACCCCGCCCGATGCGCAGGCTCACGTCCCGTACGGCCGCCACACCGCCGGGGTAGGTCCTGCCGACGGCGTCGAACTCCACCACCGTGTCGCACCCCGTGACCGTCATTCGGGGATCCTCACCTTCATGCCCTCGCGGACGGCCGGGCCGCGGACCTCGACCCTGCCGTCGGCGAACAGACCGGTCCTGACGGCGACGAACCGGCCGTCCGCCGTCTCCAGGCCGTGCCCGCCCTCGGCGAGGGCGACCAGGGCGGACACCGGGACGCTCAGCACGTTCGCGACCTCCCGCCCGACGTACTCGACCGTCACCGGGCCGCTCTCCCAACGCCCCGCGGACTTCTGGTCCTTGATGCCGACGGTGACCGGCACCGTGGCCGGCGGTCGCCTGCCTGCCGACGGACACCACCTCGCCCCTGACCGTGGCGCCGTCGGGCAGTCCGACCGTGACGGCCGCCCCGCGCACGGCCCAGGCGGCGTCCGTGGCGGACGCGTCGACGACCACCTTCCGGGCCGTACCGGTGTACGCCAGGGTGTTCTCCCCGACGGCCTGGCCGAGCAAGGTGCCGGCCGGGCCGATCCGGACCCGGCCCGCCGCGTACACGACGTCGCCCACGCCGACCGTTCCGGTCCGGGGCAGCCCGAGCGTCCGCTGCCAGCGCTTGACGGCCTCGGCGGTGCCGCGGGTGAACGTCTCGTCCACGGTGAAGCCGGTGTAGCCGAGGGCGGCCAGGTTGGTCTCCAACTGCATGACGTCCATGCCTCTCGTGACGCGGGGGGCGGTGCCGCCGGCACCGGTCCCGCCGGCCGTCCCCCGGTCACCGGCGCCCCCCGGCGCCGGTGACCCCGAGGGGGTCGGGGAGGTGCCCTTCCCCTCGCCCTGCCCGCCGTCGTCCGCCGTGCGCCCGGCCGGGGCCTCGGCGTCCTCCCGCGGGGCGAGTCCGAGGTCGCGGTACATCGGCAGGGCCCCGTACAGCAGGGTCACCGGCCGGTCGTCGACCCGCAGCAGTTCGTCGCCGCGCTCGGCCGTCGTGCCGGCCTCGGGCAGCCAGGTCACGGTGCCCTGGGCCTTGACCGGCAGCGGCAGTTCCGCGCCGAAGCCCAACCGGCCGTCCACCGAGGTCCGTTCGGTCAGCGTGGTCCTCGTCACCGGCACCAGGGAGCCGGCCCGGGGCGGGGCGCCCGGGCCCTCGGCCCCGCCCCCGCCGAGCCCGAGCGCCCCGGCGACGGCCACCGCCGCCACGACGACCACGGCCGTCCCGACGAGCACCGTCCGCCGGCGGTACCGGCCGCGCGGCGGCCGGGCCGGCGGGCCGGCCGCCGCGACCGCGTCGGCGGCCTGCGTCACCGTCTCCGTCATCGTCAGCCCTTGGCCGGCGGCGGGTCGGTCGGGTCGCCGTTGATCGCCGCGCAGAGCCGCGTCGCGCGTCGCGCGCCGGCCGAGGTCTGGTTCCACTCGGAGCCCGAGGAGCCGCCCCAGTCGCCGTCCGGGCCGGGGTCGGGGAAGTCGGGCGCGCCGTTCTTCTGCATGCAGGCGGCGTAGTCCCGCCGGGTCTTGAGCTGCTCGGGGGTCAGCTTCGGGTTGTCGGCCTTCTCCAGGCTCTCGGGGACGGCCGGCGCCAGCGAGGCGCACTTCTGGGAGGCCGCGACGAACTTCGGGTTCTTCTTCAGGGTGAGCGCGTTGCCGCCGGTGCCGTAGTCGATCCGGCCCCGGGCGTCCGGGTCGGGCAGGTCGACGCCGTTCTTCCGCATGCACGTCACGTACGCGCGCTGGCCGTCCACGTAGGCGGCGATCTCGTCCTTGCCGCCCGCGCCGTCCTTCCCGCCGGTGGCCCCCGCCGACGCGGACGATCCGCCGCCGTCGGCCGTCGGCACCTTCGCCGCGCCGTCGTCACCGCCGCAGCCGGTCAGCGCGAACGCCATGACCGAGGCCGCCGCGGCCAGCAGTACCCGGTTCGTCCTCATCGGTTCTCCCGCTCGTCCCGCCTCGCCCGGCCGCGGGTGCGGCGGGCGGATCGAACGTAGGCCGGGAGTGATGAAGAACCTTTGAAGAACCTGTCACCTGATCATGCGCTCCGGGAGCGCCCGGGGGCGTCCCGCCGGTCCGGCCGTCAGGGCGCCTCGCGCAGCCTGCGGTCGAGCGCCATCGACAGCTCGGCCTCCACGACGCTCTTCGCCAGCGGGCGCAGCCGCTCGACGTCCTTCTCCTCGGCGTGGGCGCGCAGCAGGTCCGTGAAGAGCGCGGCCAGCGCGTCCGCGTGCTCGCGGACCCGGCCGCCCGCTTCCAGGACCGCGGCCAGCGGGACGCCCTCCCTGACGAGCGCGGCCGAGACGTCCAGCAGCCGGCGACTGATGTGGATGATCTCCTCGCCGTCGGTCGCGAGGTAGCCGAGGTCGAGCGCGGCGGCGAGGTTCTCGGGGGTGACCTCGCCGGCGAAGTGGTCGGCGAGTTCCTCCGGGGTGAGCCGGACTGGCTCCTCCTCGGTGGGTTCGCCCAGGCTCAGCACCTCGCCGACGTCCCGGCCGCTCTCGAAGGCGGCGGTGAGGTCGGCGATGCCGTTGAGGGTGTGGCCGCGTTCCAGCAGGGCGGCGATCGTGCGGAGCCGGGCCAGGTGGTGCTCGTCGTACCAGGCGATCCGGCCTTCGCGGCGGGGCGGCGGGATGAGGCCGCGTTCGCGGTAGAAGCGCAGCGTGCGCACGGTGATGCCGGCCTCGGAGGCCAGTTCCTCCATCCGGTACTCACGGACGCCGGATGCCGGGTCGGCCGTGCCCGTCCGGTCGGCGCGGCCCGTTCCGCCCGCCCGGCCGGGCTGCCCCGTCGTCCGTCCCGCCGCCTGATCCGTCACGTGATCCGATCCTTCCGCCACGCGGCCAGCCTATGTTGTACCGCCGGTAACTTTCCCTCGTCGTACCCCTACCGCTCGGTATGGAGCTGCTCTACTCTCCCAATCGTGCCAGTGATTGCTGGCGGAGTCCTGGGTGCGGCGGAGGCGGCATGACGAACCACGAGCATGTGCGGGTGGCGGTGATCGGAACGGGCTTCGGTGGCCTCGGCGCGGCGGTCAGGCTGCGGCGCGAGGGGATCACCGACTTCGTCGTCCTGGAGCGGGCGGACTCCGTCGGCGGGACCTGGCGGGACAACAGCTATCCCGGCTGCGCCTGCGACGTCCCCTCGCACCTCTACTCCTTCTCCTTCGCGCCGAACGCCGACTGGCCGCGGACCTTCTCCGGGCAGCGGCACATCCGCGCCTACCTGGAGCACGTCACCGACACCTTCCGGCTCAGCCCCGCGTCGGCACGCTCACCCTCTTCCAGCGCACGCCCCCGTGGGTGATGCCGCGCATGGACCGCGCCATCACCGGCCCCGAGCGCTGGCTGCACCGCAAGCTGCCGGTGACCGGCACGCTGCGCCGCGGACTGCTCTGGGGCATCCGTGAACTCCAAGTGAGCGCCTTCACCAAGCGCCCGACCGAGCTCGGTCTGGTCGAGTCGATCGCGAAGGCCAACATGGCCAAGGCGATCAAGGACCCGGTGCTCCGGGCCAAGCTGACCCCGTCGTACCGCATCGGCTGCAAGCGGATCCTGCTGTCCAGCGAGTACTACCCGGCGGTGGCCGAGCCCAACGTGGACGTCGTCGCCTCCGGGCTGCGCGAGATCCGCGGCAGCACGCTCGTCGCCGCCGACGGTACCGAGACCGAGGTCGACGCGATCGTCTTCGGCACCGGCTTCCACGTCACCGACATGCCGATCGCCGAACGGGTCGTCGGCGCCGAGGGCCGCACGCTCGCGGAGACCTGGAAGGACGGCATGGAGTCGCTGCGCGGCGCCACCGCCGCCGGCTTCCCCAACTGGATGACGATCATCGGCCCCAACACGGGCCTCGGGAACTCCTCCATGATCCTGATGATCGAGTCCCAGCTGAACTACCTGGCGGACTACATGCGCCAGCTCGACGTCCTCGGCGGCCGCGCCGCCCTCGCCGCCCGGCCCTCCGCCGTCGGCGCCTGGAACCGCAAGGTGCAGTCCCGGATGGAGCGCACGGTCTGGAAGGCCGGCGGCTGCGACAGCTGGTACCTCGACGCCAACGGCCGCAACACCACGCTGTGGCCCGGCACCACGGGCGAGTTCCGGCGCGAGACCAGGCAGGTCGACCTCGCGGAGTACGAGGTGCTGCGCGCCCCCGCCAGGCAGGAGCAGGCCGAGGCCGCCCCGCGGACCGCCGAGAAGAAGGAGAAGGTCAAGTGAGCCGGCTGACCGGCGGGGGACCCGCCGCACCGCGCCCCGCGCGCGAACTGACCGCCGTCTCGGCCGACGGATCGCGGATCCACGTCGAGGTGTTCGGGCCGGAGGACGCCCCGGCCGTCGTCCTCGCGCACGGCTGGACCTGTTCGATCGCCTTCTGGGCCGAGCAGATACGCGACCTGTCCGCCGACCACCGGGTCATCGCCTACGACCAGCGCGGCCACGGCCGTACGCCGCAGGTCGGCCGGTCCGGCTACTCGACCGCGGCCCTCGCCGACGACCTCGAGGCCGTCCTCGCCGCGACCCTCGCGCCCGGCGAGAAGGCGGTCCTGGCGGGGCACTCCATGGGCGGCATGACGATCATGGCCGCCGCGGACCGCCCCGGTCTGCGGGACCACGCCGCCGCCGTGCTGCTGTGCTCCACCGGCCCCGCCCGGCTGGTGGCCGAGTCCCTCGTGGTGCCGATCCGGCCGGGCGGCCTGCGAAGCCGGCTGACCCGGGGGATCCTGGGAGCCAGGGCGCCGCTCGGGCCGGTCACGCCGGTCTCCCGGAAGGTCCTCAAGTACGCCACGATGGGCCCGGGTTCGGCGCCGGACCGGGTCGACGCCTGCGCCCGCATCGTGCACGCCTGCCCGCGCCCGGCCCGGGTGGCCTGGTCGCACGTCCTGGCGGAGCTCGACCTGGAGGCGGGCCTGGCGGACCTGACGCAGCCGGTGGCCGTGCTCGTCGGCACGGCGGACCGGCTGACCCCGCCCGTGCACGCGCGCACGATCGCGGCGGCACTGCCCCGCTGCGTGGGCCTCGTCGAACTGGCGGGCATGGGCCACATGACACCGGTGGAGGCCCCGGAGGTCGTCACCGGGCAGATCCGCGAACTGACCGTCACGTACCTGGGTGTGAAGGAGGACGCATGAGCAGGGTGAGCCTGGAGGGGCAGGTCGCGGTCGTCACGGGCGCGGCCCGCGGTGTCGGCGAGCTCCTCGCCCGCAAGCTCTCCGCGCGCGGCGCGCGGATCGCGCTCGTCGGCCTGGAGCCGGAGGAGCTGAAGCAGGTCGCCGCGCGGCTGCACACCGAGGCCGACTGGTGGCACGCGGACGTCACCGACCACGTGGCGATGGCCCGGGTGGCGGAGGAGGTCAAGGAGCGCTTCGGCAAGGTCGACATCGTCGTCGCCAACGCGGGCGTCGCCGCCGGCGGCCCCTTCGTGGACTCCGACCCGGTGGCCTGGCGGCGCGTCATCGAGGTCAACCTGATCGGCGGGGCGGTGACCGGCCGCGCGTTCCTGCCGGTCCTCACGGAGTCCCGTGGCTACTTCCTCCAGATCGCCTCCCTGGCGGCGATCACGCCCGCACCGATGATGACGGCGTACTGCGCCTCCAAGTCGGGCGTCGAGGCCTTCGCCCACAGCCTGCGGGCGGAGGTCGGCTACAAGGGCGTGCGGGTCGGCGTCGGCTACCTGTCCTGGACCGACACCGACATGGTGCGCGGCGCGGACCAGGACGACGTCATGAAGGAGCTGCGCTCCCGGCTCCCCTGGCCGTCGAACCGCACCTACCCGCTGGGCCCGGCCGTGGACCGGATCGTGGCGGGCATCGAGCGGCGCTCGGCGCACGTCTACGCGCAGTGGTGGCTGCGCGGGATGCAGTCGGTGCGCGGCTACCTCCCGGGGCTCATCGCCACCGTCGGGCAGCGCGAGATGAAGCGCTTCGAACCGCGGCTCTCCGGTGTGTCCAAGGGCCTGGTGGGCGCCGGCGGAGCGGCCGACGAGGAGGCCCGCTCGGTGGGCCGGGGCCCGGCGACTACCGAGGGTGCCTGATCGAAATGCGTGGAATGTTCTGCCGTGCCACGCTGGTCGAGGCCCAAGGGGCGTCACGCCCCGTACCCCTCACACAGGAGTGAACCTTCATGGGCAAGGCAGACCAGTTCAGGGACAAGGCGCAGGACCTCGCCGACCAGGCGAGGGCGAAGATGGGCAACGCGAAGGACGAGGCGTCGTCGCGTGCCTCCCGGGCCAAGGACCGCTCCGACGAGGAGCGCCGGGCCCAGATGGAGGCGCAGGACCGCTTCGACCAGGACTACGACGCCTGACGTCTGTCCACTGAGGAAGGCGCACCCGGGACGCCGGGTGCGCCTTTCGCGCCGTCCGCGCCCGCCCCGGGCCGCGCGCCGTCCCTGCCCGGCGGCCGGAGGAAACCCGGGTGCGGCCCGTCCACGGCGGCGCGTACCGTGCCGCCATGCCCGGACTGGAGTCGCTGCGCCTCGACCACGCCCCCGCCCTGCTCGCCTTCGAGCGGGAGAACCGGGCCTGGTTCGCCGCTTCCGTGCCCGACCGCGGGGACGCGTACTTCGAGGAGTTCGAGGAGCGCCACCGGGCGCTGCTCGACGAGCAGGAGACCGGCGCGATCCTCTTCCACGTGCTGGTCGGCGACGACGGGGAGATCCTCGGGCGGTTCAACCTCGTCGACGTGGCGGACGGATCGGCCGAACTCGGCTACCGCGTCGCCCGGAAGGCCGCCGGCCGGGGCGTGGCCACGGCGGGCGTGCGGGAGGTGTGCCGGCTCGCCGCCCGGGTCCACGGGCTGCGGACGATCCGGGCCGCGACCACTCTCGACAACGCGGGCTCGCGGGCGGTGCTCGCCAGGACGGGCTTCGTGCCCGTCGGGGAGGAGACGTTCGACGGGCGGCCCGGCCTCTTCTACGTGCTGGACCTCGGTGGCAGCTTCGGGCGCGAACGGTCGGGCACCGAGTCGTAGTTCGGGGGACTGGCCGCGGGGGTCCCGGCCAGCAGCGACAGCGCCAGTTCGACGGCGTCGTCCAGCTGCGCGTGGCGGCCCTCGGCCCAGTCCAGCGGGGTGCGCAGGATCGCCAGGTCCGGCTCCACGCCGTGGTTCTCGACCGACCAGCCGTACTCGGGGAACCAGGCGGCGTTCATCGGCACCGTGATCTGCGTGCCGTCGCCCAGCCGGTGACGCCCCGTCATGCCGACGACGCCGCCCCAGGTGCGCTGCCCCACCACCGGCCCGAGGCCGAGCAGCTTGAACGCGACCGTGATCATGTCGCCGTCGGAGGACGTGGCCTCGTCGGCGAGGGCGACGACCGGACCGCGCGGGGCGTTCGAGGCGTAACTGACGGGCTGGGCGTTGCGGGTGAGGTCCCAGCCCAGGATCCTGCGGGTGAGCTTCTCGACGACCAGCTCGCTGATGTGGCCGCCCGCGTTGCCGCGCACGTCCACGATCAGCGCCGGCCGGGAGACCTCCATCCGCAGGTCGCGGTTGAACTGCGCCCAGCCCGAGCCGCCCATGTCCGGGATGTGCAGGTAGCCGCACTTGCCGCCGCTGATCTCCCGGACCACCGCGCGCCGCTTGGCCACCCAGTCCTGGTAGCGCAGCGGCCGGTCGTCGACCAGCGGCACGACGGCGACCCGGCGCGCCGGGCCCTCGCCCTCCGCCGGCCGGAAGGTCAGCTCGACCGTCGTGCCGCCGGAGGAGGCCAGCAGCGGGTACGGGCCGCACACCGGGTCCACCGGGCGGCCGTCGACGTGCGTGAGGACCGCGCCCTCGCGGATGCCGGTACCGGCCAGCGGCGAGCGGGCCTTGGAGTCGGAGGAGTCGCCGGGCAGGATCCGCTTGACCGTCCAGCCGCCGTCGCGGGGCACCAGGTTCGCGCCCAGCAGTCCCATCGGCCGCTGGTAGTGCGGCGGCCCCTCGTTGCGGCGGGCGGGCGTGACGTACGCGTGCGAGGTGCCCAGTTCGCCCATGACCTCGCGCAGGAGGTCGGCGAACTCGTCGGMCGAGGACACCCGTTCGACCAGCGGGCGGTACTGGTCCAGCACGGCGGGCCAGTCGACCCCGCCCAGACCGGGCTCCCAGAAGTAGGCGCGGACGATCCGGCCGGCCTCGTCGAAGGCATGGCGCCACTCCGCCTCCGGTTCGACCTCGTGCAGGATCCGCCGCAGGTCGATGTAGACGGTCGAGTCGCTGTCGCCCGACTCCGTCGAGGGCACCGCCCGCAGCTCGCCCTCGTCGGCCACCACGAGCCGTGAGCCGTCGCCGCTGACGGCGAACCAGTCGAGGTGCTGGACGAGTTCGGCCTTGCGGGCCTTCGTGATGTTGAAGTGCTCCAGGGTGGGGCGGCCCGAGGTGTCGGAGGGGTTGGCGAAGGTCTCGCCGAGCGCGCCCGAGATCGGCCAGCGCAGCCAGACCAGCCCGCCGCCGCTGACCGGGTGCAGCGCCGAGTACTTGGAGGCCGACACGGGGAACGGCGTCACCCGGCTCTCCAGCCCCTCGACCTCCACCGTCACCGTGCCGTCGCCGTCGTCGGTGTCCTCGACCGGGTCGAGCCCGCCCGCCGCCGGGCGGCCGTCCGGCAGCAGCGCGAAGGGGGAGGGCGTCGCCGAGGACAGCGGTACGAGATAGGGACGGCAGCCCAGCGGGAAGGACAGGTCGCCGGTGTGCACGTCGTAGACCGGGTCGAAGCCCCGCCAGGAGAGGAAGGCGAGATAGCGGCCGTCACGGGTGAACACCGGATTCTCGTCCTCGAACCGGCCGTTGGTGACGTCGACGATGATCCGGGCGCCCGGCCCCGCGATCCGGGCCATCTTGATCTGGCGCAGGGAGCGGCCGATGAACGGGTGGGACCAGGTCAGCCAGCACCCGTCGGGGGAGAAGGCGAGGTCGCGGACGGGGCCGTTGATCGAGCGGATCAGCTCGGTCACCTCGCCGCCGGACTCCTCGGTGGCGTCGATGAGCAGCAGCCGGCCGTCGTTGGAGGCGATGGCCAGGCGCTCGCCGTCCGGGTCGGAGACCAGCTCCTCGACCCGGCCCAGCTCACCCGAGGCGAGCCGGCGCGGCGGCCGGTCGCCGCTGGCGCGCGGGAGGTAGGCGACCTCGACGGCGTCCTCGCCGTCGGCGTCGGTGACGTACGCGATCTGACCGCCGCTGCCCAGCATCTCGGGCAGGCGCACCCGGACGCCCGGGGTGTCGGCGATGGTCCGGGCCGGTCCGTCGCGGTGCGTGAGCCAGTACAGGCTGCCGCGCACGTCGACGGCGCTGGCGCGTCCCGTCTCGTCGACCGAGAGCGCGTCCACGTGATGGGCGGCCGGGACCTGGTAGGGGCGGCGGCCGGCGCGCGGGCCGCCGAGCCTGACGTCCAGCTTGCGCGGGGCGGCGTCGGGGAGGGTCAGGTCCTCGACCATCCACAGGTCGCCCGCGCACTGGTAGACCACCCGGCGTCCGTCGCTGGAGGCGTGCCGGGCGTAGAAGGCGTCGTGGTCGGTGTGGCGGCGCAGGTCCGTGCCGTCGGGCAGGCAGGAGTAGAGGTTGCCGATGCCCTCGTGGTCGGAGAGGAAGGCGATCCTGCCGGCCACGAACATCGGCGCGTCGAGGTGGCCTCCGAGCTCCGGCAGCAGCCGCTCGCCGTGCAGCCAGAGCCGGCCCGTCGCCCCGCCCCGGTAGCGCTTCCAGGCCGCCGGCTCGTGCGGCGGCTTGCCGGTGAGCAGCAGGGTGCGCCGCTCGCCGTCGAGGTCGGCGACGGCGATGTCGGACACCGGCCCCCAGGGCATCCGGCCGCCGGGGGAGCCGTCGGTGGGGACGGTGTAGGCCCAGGAGTAGTACGAGAACGGCTGGCCGTGCGACGAGACGGCGAGGATGTCGCCGTCGGGCGACCAGCCGCAGACCCGGGTGTCCGTCGAGCCCCAGTAGCTGAGCCGGCGGGAGGGGCCGCCCTCGACCGGGGCGAGATGGATCTCGGGGTCGAGACTGCGCCAGCTCGTGTAGGCGATCCGACGTCCGTCGGCCGAGAAGCGTGGATGGCCGACCCGGGTGCGGTCGACCGTGATGCGCCAGGCCCGGCCCGGACTCCGCCCCTCGGGGACGAGGGGCGCGACCCAGAGATCGTCCTCGGCCGCGAAGCACAACAGGTCGTCGTGGAGGTGCGGGAAGCGGAGATACGCGACGTCGTCACTCACTCCCCAATGCTTTCCGCGGGGAGGGGGTGCGGCAACTCGGGAACGCGAATCTTTCGGGCGGAGTTCCGGCTTCCGCGCCCGGCCGGTGTGGGCTGCGACACGTACGAAACGGTTTCGTTTCGTTGGGCGGGCGGGTATCTTCGTACTGTACGAAACCGTTTCGTTCGGAAGGAGGATCGGACATGGCCCGCAGCAGGCTCACCCCGGAGCGTGAGGCCGAGCTGTACGAAGCCGTGCTCGACCTTCTGCGCGAGGTCGGTTACGACGCCCTCACCATGGACGCCGTCGCCACCCGCACCCGGTCCAGCAAGGCCACCCTCTACCGCCAGTGGGGGAGCAAGGCCGAACTCGTCGCCAGGGCCCTGCGCCACAACAAGCCCGTCAGTCTCGCCGAGATCGACAGCGGCAGCCTGCGCGGCGACTTCCACGCGATCCTGGAGCGGACCGACGACTGCCAGATGGAGAAGGACTCCGCGCTGATGCGGGGCCTGGCCCATGCCGTCCACAACAACCCCGAACTGCTCCAGGCGCTGCGCGAGCTGCTCATCGAACCCGAGATGACCGGCCTCGACGAGGTGCTGAGGCGAGCGGTGGACCGGGGCGAGATCAGTGCCGACAACCCGGCCCTGAGACTCGTGCCCCACATGCTGATCGGGGCGTTCATCGCCCGCCCGCTGATCGAGGACCAGCCGGTCGACCACGCCTTCCTCAGTGGTTACGTCGACGCCGTCGTGCTCCCCGCACTGGGCGTCTGACCGGGGATCCCCCCCGACCGGCACCGTCCCGACGCCGAGGTGCCCCCTCACCCCGGCGTCCGGCACCCCTGAAGACCGCAGTACCTGACGTCGCACCGCTCACGCCGTCGGGCCGGCTCCCCATGCCCTTGTCCCACTCACCAATGGGAGTACGCCCCCGTGGCCACGTTCCTCTACAAGCTGGGTCGCTCCGCCTACCGGCGCCGACGGCTCGTCGCCCTGCTCTGGGTGGCGCTGCTCGCGCTCGCCGGAGCCGGCGCGGCCTCCGCGCCCGCCGCGACCTCCAGCTCCTTCTCGATCCCCGGCACCGAGGCCCAGAAGGCCTTCGACCTCCTTGAGCAGCGCTTCCCCGGCGGCAACGCCGACGGGGCCACCGCCCGGGTCGTCTTCAAGGCCCCCGAAGGTCAGAAGATGACCGACCCGGCCAACAAGGCCAAGGTCCAGGACGTGGTCGGTGAGCTGAAGTCCGGCTCCGACCAGGTCGCCTCGGTCACCGACCCGTACACCGCCCAGGCGGTCTCCAAGGACGGCTCGACCGCCTACGTCTCCGTCAGCTACAAGCTCTCCGGCATGGAGCTGAGCGACGAGACGCGCGAGGCCCTGCAGAAGACCGGGCACGACGCGCAGGGTCAGGGGCTGACCGTCGAGATCGGCGGTGACGCGCTCCAGACCATGCCCGAGACCGGAGCCGGCGAGATCGTCGGCGTGGTGATCGCCGGCATCGTGCTCGTCATCACCTTCGGTTCGCTGGTCGCCGCCGGGCTTCCGCTGCTGACCGCGATCATCGGCGTCGGTATCGGCGTCTCCTCGATCACGGCGCTCGCGAACGTCCTCGACCTCGGCTCCACCACCTCCACCCTCGCGATGATGATCGGCCTCGCCGTCGGCATCGACTACGCCCTCTTCATCGTCTCCCGCTACCGCGCGGAGCTCGCCGACGGCCGGGAACGCGAGGACGCAGCGGGCCGCGCGGTCGGCACGGCCGGTTCGGCCGTCGTCTTCGCCGGGCTGACCGTGGTCATCGCCCTCGTCGGCCTCGCCGTCGTCAACATCCCGATGCTGACGAAGATGGGCTTCGCCGCGGCCGGCACGGTCGTGATCGCCGTCCTGATCGCGCTCACCCTGATCCCGGCCCTGCTCGGCTTCGCCGGCTCCAAGGTCGTGGGCCGCAAGGAGCGCAAGGGGCTGAAGAAGGCCGACGACAAGCCCAACATGGGCACCCGCTGGGCGCGGTTCGTCATCCGCCGCCCGGTCATGGTCCTGCTCGTCGGCGTCCTGGGCCTCGGTGCGATCGCCCTGCCCGCCGCCTCCCTGGAGATGGGCCTGCCGGACGACGGCGCCAAGCCGGCCTCCGCCACCGAGCGCCGGGCGTACGACCTGCTGTCGGACGGGTTCGGTCCCGGGTTCAACGGCCCGCTGATGGTGGTCGTGGACGGCGACAAGGCCGCGGCCGACTCCACCGTCTCGACGATCAAGGGCCTGGACGGCGTCGTCGCCGTCACCCCGCCGACGCCGAACAAGGCCGGCGACACCTCGATGATCACCGTGATCCCCAAGGACCGCCCCTCCTCCGTGGAGACCGAGAACCTGGTCCACGAGATCCGGGCCTCGACCGGCGACGACGTCCTGGTCACCGGCGCCACCGCGATGAACATCGACTTCTCGCAGAAGATGAACGACGCGCTCGTGCCCTACCTGGCGCTGGTCGTCGGCCTCGCCTTCCTGCTCCTGATGCTGGTGTTCCGCTCGGTCCTGGTCCCGCTGAAGGCGGCCCTCGGCTTCCTGCTCTCGGTGGTCGCCGCCCTCGGCGCGGTCGTCGCGGTCTTCCAGTGGGGCTGGCTCGGCTCGCTGTTCGGGGTCGAGCAGACCGGCCCGATCATGTCGATGATGCCGATCTTCATGGTCGGTGTGGTCTTCGGCCTCGCGATGGACTACGAGGTCTTCCTCGTCACCCGGATGCGGGAGGCGTACGTCCACGGGGAACGCCCCGGCGAGACGATCGTGACCGGCTTCCGGCACAGCGCCCGGGTGGTCACGGCCGCCGCCGTGATCATGATCGCGGTCTTCTCCGGCTTCATCGGCATGACCGACCAGATGATCAAGATGATCGGCTTCGGTCTCGCCGTCGCCGTCCTCTTCGACGCGTTCGTGGTCCGGATGGCGATCGTGCCCGCGGTGCTCGCCCTGCTGTCCCACAAGGCGTGGTGGCTGCCCAAGTGGCTCGACCGGATCCTGCCGAACGTGGACGTGGAGGGTGAGGCCCTGGCCGCCCCCGCGGACGACCCGCAGGACGCGGACCCCGACGCGGACCGCAGGCTCGTGAAGGTCTGATCCCCCGGCTCCGGGGCCGCGAACGAGCGGTCGCGCCCCGGATCGCGCCGGGACCCGTGGGGACGGGGTACCGACGCGGCCTTACGCCGTCATCGTGTCGTGGTCGACGCGGTGACGGCGTAGGTGTGTCGCAGGAAGCGCAGCAGGGCGGTCGTGTCGAACTGGACGACGGCGACCCCGTGCGCCGTGTGGAACTCGACGACCGTCTGCACCCGGCCGCAGGGCCAGATGCCGATGTCGCCGCGGCGCGCGGGGGCGCGCATCCCCGATTCGAGGAGGGCGCGCGGGAAGGACCACTCGATGTTGCCGGGAAAGGCGAAGCGCACGGTGGCGGGCTCGGCGTCGGGGTCGTAGCGCAGGGCGACCGGGACGGGCCGCGAGAGAGGGGCGTCGGTGATGATCCGGCCTTTGGCGTGATCTTCGACGGCGTGGTCATCCGCAGGGTGCATCGGCCGACTCCTCGCGCTTGAGGCTTGTATTACCTAATGTCCCATATTCTCCGGCTTTCGCGCGGCGCACTTCTGTCGTCCGTGCGCTCTTGCAAGCTCTTTGCAGGTAGCGCCTATCATCAGTGCCGTGCATGTACCTGACGGATTCATCAACGCCCCGGTCTCGGTGGCCGCCGGAGTCGTCGCCGCGGGCGCCGTCGCCGTCAGCCTGCGCGGAGCCCGCCGCGAGCTGGACGAGCGCACGGCTCCGCTCGCCGGCCTGGTCGCGGCCTTCATCTTCGCGGTCCAGATGCTGAACTTCCCGGTCGCCGCCGGGACCAGCGGACACCTGCTCGGCGGCGCGCTCGCCGCGATCCTCGTCGGCCCGTACACGGGCGTGCTCTGCATAGCGGTCGTGCTGCTGATGCAGGGCATCCTCTTCGCGGACGGCGGCCTGACCGCGCTCGGCGTGAACATCACCGTCATGGGCGTCGTCACGGTCGTGGTCGCGTACGCGCTCTTCCGCGGTCTCGTCCTCGTCCTGCCGCGCACCCGCCGCTCGGTGACGGTCGCCTCCTTCGTCGCCGCGCTCGTCTCCGTGCCGGCCGCGGCCGGTGCCTTCACCCTCGTCTACGCGATCGGCGGCACCACCGACGTCCCGATCCCGCAGGTGCTGACCGCCATGATCGGCGTGCACACCCTCATCGGCATCGGCGAGGCCGTGATCACCATGCTGACTGTCGGCGCGGTCATCGCCGTCCGCCCCGACCTGGTCCACGGCGCCCGCGGCCTGACCGCCCCGCTCAAGCTGCGCGTCGGCGGCGAGCTCGTCGACGCCGCACCGGCCCGCGAGGCCGCGCCCGCCGGCGGCCCCGCGCCGCGCAGGCTGTGGCTCGGCGGTCTGGTCACCGCCCTCCTGCTGGCCGGCTTCGTCTCCTTCTACGCCTCCGCCAGCCCGGACGGCCTGGAGAAGGTCGCCGCCGACAAGGGCATCGACAGGAACGTCGAGGAGCACGCCGCCGCCGACTCCCCGCTCGCCGACTACGGGATCAAGGGCATCGAGGCCCCCCGGCTCTCCGGCGGCCTCGCCGGCGTGATCGGCGTCGGGGTGACCCTCGCCGCGGGCTCCGGCGCGTTCTGGGCCGTCAAGCGCCGTCGTGCCTCCCACGACGCGTCGGCCGGGGTGCGGGTCTGAGATGGGGGCGGGGCACGCGCACAAGCTGTACCGGCGGGGCGACTCGCCGGTCCACGCCCTGCCGCCGCACGTCAAGCTGGCCGCGGTCTTCGCCTTCGTGGTGGTCGTGGTCTGCACGTCCCGCGAGGCGGTCTGGGCCTTCGGTCTCTACGCCCTGCTCCTCGCCGGGGTGGCGGCGCGGGCCCGGGTGCCGGCCCGCTTCGTGCTGCGCAGGCTGGTCATCGAGATCCCGTTCGTGGCGTTCGCGTTCCTGATGCCCTTCGTGGTCCCCGGCGAGCAGGTCGGGTTGCTCGGTCTCTCCTTGTCCGTCCCGGGCCTCTGGGGCGCCTGGAACGTCCTGGCCAAGGGGACCCTGGGCGTCGCCGCCTCCGTCCTGCTCGCCGCCACGACCGAGCTGCGCTCCCTGCTGCTCGGTCTCCAGCGGCTGAGGCTCCCGCCGCTGCTGGTCCAGATCGCGTCCTTCATGCTCCGCTACGGCGACGTGATCTCGGACGAGATGCGCCGGATGTCGATCGCCCGGCGCTCGCGCGGCTTCGAGGCGAAGGGCGTCCGCCACTGGGGCGTGCTGGCCAAGTCCGCCGGCGCGCTCTTCATCCGCTCCTACGAGCGGGGCGAACGCGTCCACCTCGCCATGGTCAGCCGCGGATACGCGGGGGCCATGCCGGTCATCGACGAGGTGACCGCCTCCCGGGCCCAGTGGGCGCGGGCCGCCGCCCTCCCGCTCGCCGCGCCCCACGGTCAGGTCCACCCCGAAGAGCGCCTGATGGCCGTCCGGGCTGGCGGAGGCGTAGAAGGAGACGAAGCCGGCCAGCAGGAGGGCGGTGACCAGACCGCCGAGCCACAGCCTGCGCGGCGCGGGGCCGCCGGCGGGCGCGGCCTCGCGGGCCGGTGCGGCGTCGACGAGCTCGCCGCCGACGCGCAGCTTGAGCGGGGCGGTCAGGCCGCGGAGGCTCAGACCGACTGCGGGGAGAAGCCGAAGGGCAGCTCGAGCCGGTGGCGCCGCATCAGCTCGGCGTCGCTCAGCACGTCCCTGGTCTCCCCGTCGCCCGCGATCACCCCGTCGCTGAGGATCACCGAGCGCGGGCAGAGTTCCAGTGCGTAGGGCAGGTCGTGCGTGACCATCAGGACGGTGACGTCCAGGGACCGCAGGATGTCGGCGAGCTCGCGGCGCGAGGCCGGGTCGAGGTTGGAGGACGGCTCGTCGAGGACGAGGATCTCCGGCTCCATCGCGAGCACGGTCGCCGCCCGGGGCCGTGGGCGCCCTCACTACCCCGGGGTAACGTGGAGCCGCTCCGTCCGATACCTTGTGCACAATCCATTTGTGCACTCCTCACTTACCGGGGCGGACCATGAGCGACCGCGCGGACAGCCGTCCGACGAAGATCATGTACGTGGCCGAGGCCACCGCGCACGGCGGTCGCGACGGCTTCGTGACGAGCCAGGACGGTCTGATCGACCTCCGCCTCGCGATGCCGCCCGCGCTCGGCGGGGACGGCCGGGGCACCAACCCCGAGCAGCTCTTCGCCGCCGGGTACAGCGCCTGCTTCCACAACGCGCTCGTGCTCGTCGGCCGCCGGGCCGGCTACGACCTCTCCGGATCCACCGTCGCCGCCAAGGTGGGCATCGGACCCAACAAGGCGCGCGGCTACGGACTGGCGGTCGCCCTCAGCGTCTCCCTGCCCCTGGTCGACCAGGAGCTGGCCGCCTCGCTCGTGGAAGCGGCGCACGAGGTCTGCCCGTACTCCAACGCCACCCGCGACAACATCGACGTCTCCGTCGTGCTGAGCTGACCGACCCGGAATCCGCGCTTCGAGGCGGACGTTGCACCATGGGGTGACGACGAACGACGAGGAGCGTGGCACGTGGACGTCCGGGGCACGGTGGCGGCCGGATTCGAACCGGTGGGGGACGCGTTCCGGCGCAACTTCGAGCAGCGCGGGGAGCGGGGCGCGGCCGTCGCCGTCTACCGCGACGGCGTCAAGGTCGTGGACCTGTGGGCCGGCGCCCGGGACGTCGACGGGAACGCAGCCGACGCCCCCTGGGCCGTGGACACCGCACAGGTGGTCCGCTCGGCCACCAAGGGCGTCGCCGCCGCCGTACCCCTGCTGCTCCACCAGCGCGGACAGCTCGACCTCGACGCCCCGGTCGGCACCTACTGGCCCGAGTTCAAGGCGGCCGGGAAGGACCGGGTGACGGTGCGGCAGGTGCTCGCCCACCAGGCCGGCCTGCCCGTCCTGGACCGGCCGCTGACCCTCGCCGAGGCCGTCGACCGGGAGACCGCCCTGCGGGCGATCGCCGCCCAGGCGCCCGTCTGGGAGCCCGGCACCGCCCACGGCTACCACGCCCACACCTTCAGCTGGCTGCTCGCCGGGATCGTCCACCGGGTCACCGGGCGCACCATCGGACGCTGGGTCGCCGAGGAGATCGCCCGCCCGCTCGGCCTCGACCTGTGGATCGGCCTGCCCGCCGACGAGGACCACCGGGTCGGCCGCATCGGCCCCGTCGAGGAGATCGACCCGCCCGGCGGCGGAGCGCTCAGGCTGCGCCCCAAGCGCTCGGTCACCGAGGCCTACCGCGATCCCGGCTCGCTCACCCGGCGCGCCTTCGGCGCCATCGACCCCAAGCCCGACGAGAACGACCCGGTCTACCGGGCCGCCGAACTCCCCGGCTCGGCCGGTGTCTCCACGGCCCGCGCGCTGGCCCGCTTCTACGCCTCCGCCCTGGGACCCGTCGACGGCGGCGTCCGCCTCTTCGCCCCGGCGACCCTGACGCTCGCCCGCACCGAGGAGTCGGTGGGGCCCGACCGGGTGCTGATGGTCGGCACCCGCTTCGGACTCGGCCACATGCTCCACGGCCCGGCCTCCCCGCTGCTCGGCCCCACCTCCTTCGGGCACCCCGGACGGGGCGGCTCGCTCGGCTTCGCCGACCCGGAGTCGGGCATCTCCTTCGGGTACGTGACCAACGGGATGCGCAAGACGGTGACCGCCGATCCGCGGGCCCAGGCTCTGGTGCGGGCGGTGCGTTCGGTGCTGTGATCCCTTCATGGATCACCACCCGGACCCTTCCCCGCAGCCGCCCGCGGACCGTCTCCCGGACGTTGCCGGCGGCCCTTCGCCCCGCGCCGTCCACGGTCGCTTCGCGGGCCACACCGCCCTGGTCACGGGCGCGGCCCGCGGCATCGGCGAGGCGACGGCCCGTCGGCTGGCCGCCGAGGGCGCCCGCGTCCTGGTGACGGACCTGGACGGCCGGGCGGCGCGCGCCGCGGCCGAGGCGATCCCCGGGGCCGTCGGCCTGAGCTGCGACGTCACCGACCGCGCCTCCGTGGAGGCGGCGGTCGCCTGCGCGGCGGAGTCCTTCGGCGGACTCGACGTCCTCGTCAACAACGCCCTCGCCCCGGTCGCGCCCGACGCCGCCGCCTTCGAGGACGACCACGACGAGGGCTGGTGGCAGCAGCTCGACGCCACCCTCCTCGGCGCGGTCCGCTGTTCCCGGGCGGCGCTGCCCCTCCTCGCCGCCGCTGCGGGGCGCGGGGCCATCGTCAACATCGGTTCGGTCAACGCGCGTCAGGACTTCGGGAACCACGCCTACAGCGCGGCCAAGGCCGGCCTCGCCTCGCTCACCCGCACCCTGGCCGGCGACGGCGCCCCGCGCGGCGTCCGCGTCAACCAGATCGATCCCGGCACCGTCGCGACCCGGGGCTGGGCGGGCCGCGAGGACCGCCTCGCCGCGCTGGCCGAACGCGTCTACCCGCTCGGCCGGGTCGGGACCCCCGAGGACATCGCCGCCGCGGTCGCCTTCCTGGCCTCGGCCGACGCCGCGTGGATCACCGGCACGACGCTGCGCGTCGACGGCGGGCTCCTGGCCGTGAACACCCACTTCCGCGAAGTCCTCGGCGCCTTCGACGACTGAGCCGAACCGGCCCCGGGAGCCCGCCCGTTCCGACCCGTTGCTCCCTGAACGCCCCTTCGGTGCCGGTTCGGATCGATCACAGTCCGGTAACCATCGGCACCCGCTGTGGAGTGCGTTTTTGTTGCCTGATAAAGATTCAGGTCTGGCCGTCGTCCACCGCGCAGGAGCGGTGACACCGCCGGGGGGGCTCACATGGTCGGGTCCCGGGCGGAGCCCGGACCCCAGTACGACTTTGCACGCTTTCGCCGTGCCCGCATACCCGCACGGCGCACCCTTCCCGCGGATTCACCTGCCCGCACACCGGGACGACGGGGATCGTGAAAGGGAGTGTGCATGGGCCGAACCGCCCGTGAGAAGGCATTCAGATGGGGCGCGGCGGCGGTCGCCGCCCTCGCCGTCACCGCCGCCGGGATACCGGCGTCGCAGGCGGCCACCACGGACGAGCCCGGACCCAAGCGGGTCGGATCGGCCCCGAAGATCCCGCACGGCGCCGTCCGCACGGCGGACCCGGCCGCCGGCGAGAAGCTCGACCTGAACGTCGTGCTGGAGCCGCGGGACCAGGCCGCGCTGGACCGCTTCGTCGCGGCGGTGTCCGACCCGAAGTCGCCGCAGTACCGCCAGTACCTCGGTACGGGCGAGTTCGCGGCCGCGTTCGGCGCCGCGCCGCAGACCGTCGCGAAGGTCAGGGCCGAACTGGAGGCCAAGGGCCTCACGGTCGGCGAGCTGGAGGCCGACGGCCTCACCCTGCCGGTGACCACGACGGTCGGCGGCGCCGCCAAGGCGTTCCGCACCGAGTTCGACGGCTACCGGCTGAAGGACGGCAAGAAGGGCGTCGCGAACACCGCGGCCCCGCAGTTCGACGGTGCGACGGCCGGCGCCGTCCGCGGCGTCGTGGGCCTGAGCAGCCTGGCCTCGTTCGAGCCGCGGAACTCCGGCGCCAAGCGCGCGGGCCGCGTGCAGCCGACGGACGACGCCGGCTCGGTCACCCGCCAGCCGCGCCTGACGGGCACGACCCCGGCGATGTGCTCGGGCATCGTGGACATGTTCGCGGACGCGTCCGACCCGAACTACCCGCCGATGTACGACAAGCAGGACTACTGGAGTGCCCGGTCGCTCGCGACCGCGTACAACATGGCGAACCAGCCGAACGTCCAGACCGGCACCACGATCGCCATCTACTCGCTGGAGAACTACGACCCGAAGGACATCGCGAGCTACCAGGCGTGCCACGGCACGAAGGTGCCCGTGACCCCGGTCCGGGTCAACGGCGGCCCCACCGAGCCGGCGGGCCTGGACACCGGCGCGGGAATGGAGACCGCGCTCGACGTCCAGACCATCATCGGTCTCGCCCCGCAGTCCAAGATCCTCGTCTACCAGGGCCCGAACACCTGGGACGACGGCACGGACGTCTTCCGCAAGATCGTCACGGAGAACCGTGCCAAGGTCGTCTCCGTCAGCTGGGGCAGCTGTGAGATGAACACCCCGACCGAGGTCATGGACGCCGAGAACCTGGCGTTCCAGCAGGCCGCGGCCCAGGGGCAGACCATCGTCGCCGCCTCCGGCGACAGCGGTTCCACCGGCTGCTACTTCGACAACGACCAGAACGGCGTGCCGGACCAGCCGAACGCCGACCAGCTCGTGACCGACAACCCGGCCTCCTCGCCGTACGTCCTCGGCGTCGGCGGCACCACCATGCGGACCTCGGTCACCAACCAGACCACCTGGACCGGCTCGGGCGGCGGCGTCTCGCGTCACTTCACCGTGGCCGCCGACGGCTTCCAGACCGGGAAGACCGGCGCGGGCTACAGCGACCTCTGCACCGCCGGTGCCGGCACGAACTGCCGCCAGGTCCCGGACGTCTCCGCGGTCGGCGACGGCGAAACCGGCTACCCCGTCGCCTTCGGCCAGGACGGCGGCCAGTGGTGGTGGATCATCGGCGGCACCAGTGGCGCCGCCCCGGTGTGGGCCGCCCTGATCGCCCAGGCCGACCAGGACCTCGCCTGCCAGGCCAACGGCCCGGTCGGTTACGCCCACCAGGCGCTGTACAAGCTCCCGGCGACGGCCTTCCGCGACGTGACGACCGGCCACAACAACGTGACCCAGTCCGGCAACGTCAGCGGCCTCTACCAGGCCGGCGCCGGCTACGACCTCGCCACCGGCCTCGGCACGCCGAACGGCCGCGAGATCGTCAAGGGCCTGTGCCAGGCGGTCCCGCGCTCCGCCGCGACCACCTTCAACGCGCTCGCCCCGGCCCGCATCCTGGACACCCGCTACGGCATCGGCCGCGCCGGCACCGCCCCCGTCGGCGCCAACGGCACGGTCAAGCTCAAGGTCGCGGGCGTCGGCGGCGTCCCCGCCACCGGCGTGACCTCGGTCGTCATGAACATCACGGCCACCGCGCCCTCCGCGTCGGGCTTCCTGACGGCGTACCCGAGCGGCACCACCCGCCCGTCCTCGTCCAACATCAACTGGCTGAAGGGCCAGACCATCCCGAACCTGGTGACCGTCCCGGTCGGCAAGGACGGCTCGGTCGACCTCTTCAACGCCGGTGGTGGCACCACCCACTTCATCGCGGACGTGTCCGGCTACTACTCGGCCGACGCCGGCGGCAGCACCTACGTGCCCAAGGGCCCGGCCCGCATCCTGGACACCCGCAACGCCATCGGCCGCGCCGGCACCGCGCCGGTCGCGGGCAAGGGCACCGTCACCCTGACCGTCGCGGGCGCCGGCGGCGTCCCGGCCACGGGCGCCACCGCGGTCGTCCTCAACGTCACGGCGACCGCGCCGACCTCGAACGGCCACCTGATCGCGTACCCGAGCGGCACCACCCAGCCGACCGCGTCCAACATCAACTGGCTCACCGGTCAGACCCGGCCCAACATGGTCGTCGTGCCGGTCGGCGCGGACGGCAAGGTGAAGCTGTACAACGCCGGTGGCGGCACCGTGCACTTCATCGCCGACGTCTTCGGCTACTACACGGCCGCGACCGACGGTGTGTCCTTCCACACCGCGGGCCCGAGCCGGCTGCTCGACACCCGTTCCGCCCTCGGTACGGCCTCGGCGGCACCGCTGGGCGCCGGCACCAACCTGGTGCTGAACCTGAACGACGGCCACACGCTGGCCAACGCCAAGGCGGTCGTCCTCAACGTGACCGTCACGGCCCCGTCCACCGCCGGTTTCCTGACCGTGTGGCCGGACGGAACGGCGCTGCCGAACGCGTCCAACCTCAACTGGACGGCCGGTCAGACCACGGCCAACCTGGTGACCGTCCCCGTCGTCAACGGAAAGATCGACTTCCGTTCGAAGAGCGGCACCGTGCACGTGATCGCCGACCTGTTCGGCTACTACATGTAAGGCGCCCCCGCGCCACGCAGGAGGCCCTGCCCCACCGCTTCACCGCGGCGGGGCAGGGCCTCCTCGGTCGCCGGGCTCCGCGCCCCCGTCAGGAGGCGTGCAGCATCAGCCCGATGCCGACGACCATCAGACCGGCCGCGGCCACCCGCGGCCCGCCGAAGCGCTCCTTGAAGAACAGCGTGCCGATCGCCGCTCCGACGATGATCGACGACTCCCGCAGCGCCGCGATCGGCGCCAGCGCCGCCTTCGTCTGGGCCCACAGCACCAGTCCGTACGCGGCCACCGACAGCGCCGCCCCCAGCAGGCCGCGGACGGCGTACGGGCGGAGCTGGGCCGGCAGCGCGCCGCGCCTGCGCCACAGGGCGTACGCGGGGATCGCCACGCCCTCCAGGACCATCAGCCAGGCGATGTAACCGAGCGGGGTACCGGACGCGCGCACTCCGACGCCGTCGACGACCGTGTAGCCGGCGATCGCCAGTCCGGTGGCGCCGGCGGCCAGCAGGGCGGGCCAGTCGGGGCGGCGCCCGGTGCCCCGGATGCCCCAGAGGGCCAGGCCGGTCAGGCCCGCGCAGGCGAAGGCGACACCGGTGAGCTGCCAGCCGTCCGGGATCTCGTCGACGAAGACCGCCGCGAGGACGGTCACGGCCAGCGGGGCCGTGCCCCGCGCGATCGGGTACATCTGACCGAAGTCGCCGAGGGTGAACGACCGCATGAGCAGGGCCATGTAGCCCACGTGCAGCACCGCGGAGCCGGCGAGGTACGGCCAGGCACCCGGCGCCGGCAGGGCGACGAAGCAGGCGGTCACGCCGCCGATCAGGGCCCCGCCGCCGGATATCAGCGTGAAGGAGAGCAGCTGGTCCCGGATGTGGTGGGCGATCGCGTTCCAGCTGGCGTGCGTCACCGCGGCGGCGAGGACGGCCGCCGCGACCAGCGGCGTCACCGCACACGCTCGCGGACGTCCACGACCGCGCCGCCCGCGTGGGCGATCAGCGTCCGCGGGTCGAGGGCGAACACGGTGTGCGGGGTGCCCGCCGCCGCCCACACCACGGCGTGGTCGAGCAGGCCGCGGTCGGCGAGTACCCGGGTCCGGGTGCGGTGGCCGAAGGGCGGGACACCGCCGATCGCGTAGCCCGTGGTCGCGCGGACGATCCGGGCGTCGGCCCGGGTCACGGCCGCGGCGCCGAGTTCCTCGCGGACGCGTTCCACGTCGACCCGGGAGGAGCCGTCCATCAGGACCAGCACCGGCACCCCGTCGGCCGCGAAGATCAGTGACTTGACGATCTCGGAGACCTGGCAGCCGATGGCCTCGGCGGCCTGGACCGCGGTCCGGGTCTCGTCCGGGAAGCTGCGGACCTCGACCTCCAGGCCCAGCTCCCGCAGGGCTTCGGCGAAGAGGGGATGGACCGGGGACGCGGTGGACTCGGCGATGGGTTCGTGAGCGCTCATGGCCCGCACGCTAACGGTATGTGTACGGGCCAAGCGAACGTTTTCAGCCGGCGTTCAGGACCTTCGCCACGACGGGCCCCGCGGCGTCGCCGCCGTGCCCGCCGGACTGGACGACGGCCGCCGCGGCCAGATCGCCGGAGAACCCGGTGAACCAGCTGTTGGAGGTGTCCTGGCCGCCCACCTCGGCCGAGCCGGTCTTCGCCCCCTTGTCGCCGCCGACCGGCGCCATCGCCCGGGCGCCGGTGCCGCTGGTGGCCGTGCGCCGCATCATGTCCCGCAGCTGACGGGCCACCGGGTCGGGCAGGCGCCGCTGGGCGGTGGCGATCGTCCGGTCGTCCAGGTCCTTGCGCACGATGATCGGCTGCTTGAACGAGCCGGTCTTCGCGGTGGCGGTGATCGAGGCGATGTTGAGCACGTTCATCTGCACGGTGCCCTGGCCGATGTACTGGGCGGCGGCCTCGCCGCCGGTCTCGGCCGGGATGCTGCCGTCGTAGGTGTCCACGCCGGTCTGCCAGTCGAGGCCGATCCCGAAGACGTCCCGGGCCTCCTTGCCGAGCGCCGCGTCGTCCCCGACGTCGTCGATCTTCTTGATGAACGCGGTGTTGCAGGACTGCGCGAAGCTCTGCGAGAAGGGCACGTTGCCGAGCTTGAAGTTCTTCAGGTTGTGGAACGTGCGGCCGTAGTACATGGCGTTCTCCGGGCACTCGGCCGGCCGGTCCGCCGTCACCAGCCCCTTCTCCAGGAGCAGGGCCGCGGTCACGATCTTCAGTGTGGAGCCGGGCGCCTGCTTGCCGAGGAAGGCCGTGTTGTAGCCGCTCGCCGGGTTGTTGGCGACGGCCCGGATCTCGCCGGTGGTCGGCTTCACCGCGACGACCGCGGCCTGCCCGTACTGCCGGACCGCCTGCTCGGCCGCCGCCTGCACGTCCGGGTCGATGGTGGTCTCCAGCCGCCCCGGCTCGCCCTTGACGAGGGTCAGCAGGGTGGAGTCGGCCACCCCCTCGGCCTCGGACTCGATCCAGGTCTCGATGCCGGCGGTGCCGCCCGCCTTCCTGCCGTACCGCTCGCGCAGCTGGTCGAGGACCGGACCGAGGGAGGGGTACTTCTCCTTCGTCAGCTCGCCGCCCTTGCGGTCGACGGCCTTGACGGCGGCGGCCTTCGCGGTGCCCGTGCGCAGCGTCGTGCCCCTGGTCAGCCGCGGATGGAGGACGGACGGCTTCCAGTCGACCAGGGGGCGCCCGGTGGTGAGCCCGCGCACGACGGTCAGCTGCGAGGAGTACGTCCAGGGCTTCGACCGCCCCTCGTAGGTGACGGTGGCCTTCACCGTGAACGGCACGGTGGTGCCGTTCGGCGCGCCGGGGGTGATGACGGCTCCGGAGACCTTCGCGCCCTCGCGGTAGTTGAGCACGGCGGGCCCGGCGTCGACGGGGTTGTTGGTCAGCTGCGCGGCCCGGTCCGACTCCCCGGCCGCCCAGGCGGCCAGGAAGTCCTTGGCGGTGCCGACGACCTCGTCGGTGTGCAGGGGACCGGACTTCTTCGCACCGGTACCGGATTGCACGCCGGTACCGGAATTCCCGCTCCCGCTTATTCCGGTCCAGAGGTTGTATCCGCCGTATCCGACCCCGCTCGCCACGACGACGAACACACTGCCTACCAACGCGACCTTGGCTCCACTGCGCATGACTGTGAATCCCCTCCCCAGGTGGTAGCCGCAGTCAACCAGTGCCTCCGCCCGCGTGTCGAGCGAGATCCGATTGCGCCGGGAATGGCCCCACTAGATCCAGGTGTCCAGCCACATCCTGTTTCTCCACTGGTCCATCGGAATCGCCGTCCCGGTGTACAGCGGCCAGAAATAGATGAAATTCCAGACGATGAGCAGGACCAGTACACCGGCCCCCACCGCACCGAACGTCCGGCGCCTTTCCGAGGAACCCGCCGGGCCGATCATCGCCCCGATCATCATCGTCACCGCGAGACACAGGAACGGAACGAACACCACCGCGTAGAAGAGGAAAATGGTGCGTTCCTGATAGAGGAACCACGGCACCCACCCCGCCGCGATCCCGCAGGCGATCGCGCCCGCCCGCCAGTCCCGGCGGAAGAACCAGCGCCACAGGACGTAGAGGATCGCGAAGCACGCCGCCCACCACAACAGGGGCGTGCCCAGGGCCAGGACCTCCTGCGCGCACTTCTCCGTCGCGGTCGTGGGGCAGCCGGCCTCGCCCGGTGCCGGGCTCTCGTAGAAGTACGAGACGGGGCGGCCCAGGACGATCCAGCTCCACGGGTTCGACTGGTACGTGTGGTGCGAGGTCAGGTGGACGTGGAACTGGTACACCTCGGTCTCGTAGTGCCACAGGCTGCGCAGCCAGTCCGGCAGCCACGACCAGAGGCCCGAGCCGTACGCCTTGTCCTGCTCGGCCGCCCAGTTGCGGAAGTAGCCCTTGTCGGTGCTGATCCAGCCGGTCCAGGTGGCGAGGTAGGTGAGCACCGCGACCGGGACCACCGAGACGAACGCCGGCACCAGGTCCCGGCGGGCCACCGCGGCATGCGGGCGGACCGCGCCCGCCGTGCGCCGCGCGCCCACGTCCCACAGGACGGCCATCAGGCCGAACGCGGCCAGGATGTACAGCCCGTTCCACTTCGTCGCGAACGCCAGGCCCAGCATCACCCCGGCCGCCAGCCGCCACGGTCGCAGGCCCAGGCGCAGTGTCTCCGCGACCTCCGCGTCCGGCCGCAGCACCCCCTCCTCGTCCTCCGGCAGGGCAGCCGCAAGCCGCCGCCGCGCCCAGTCCCGGTCGATCAGCAGGCAGCCGAAGGAACCGAGCACGAAGAACATCAGCACCTGGTCGAGCAGCGCGGTGCGGCTCATCACGAAGTGCAGGCCGTCCACGGCGAGCAGCGTGCCCGCCAGGCAGCCCAGGAAGGTCGAGCGGAACAGCCGCCGGCCGATCCGGCACAGCATCAGCA
The DNA here is from genome assembly GCF_008042125.1 of Streptomyces sp. MS191. Taxonomy (GTDB): domain Bacteria; phylum Actinomycetota; class Actinomycetes; order Streptomycetales; family Streptomycetaceae; genus Streptomyces. The sequence goes on along the minus strand of NZ_RDBI01000040.1, from coordinate 1,979,721 downwards.
CCGACAGCGTGCCGAGCAGCGCCACCATGAAACGCCAGCCGAACGGCGTGAAGTCGAAGATCTTCTCGCCCAGGCCGATGACCCACTTGCCCATCGGCGGGTGCACCACGTAGCCCGGATCGGTCGGCACGACGACGCTCGACGGATCGCTCAGGATCGTCTTGTCGATGTCCTTCGGCCAGGCACCCTCGTACCCCTGGTTGACCAGCGCCCAGGAGTCCTTGGCGTAGTAGGTCTCGTCGAATATCACCGCGTGCGGCTTGCCCAGGTTCCAGAACCGCAGCACCCCGGCGAACAGCGCCACCAGCAGCGGACCGCACCAGGCCGACAGCCGCCACAGCCGCTCCGCGAGCAGCGGCGACACCCCCAGCAGCGACCACAGCCGCTCCGAGGGCCGGGTGTACGACGGCACGAGGCGCTCCCGCAGCCCCGCCCCTGCCGCTCCCCGGGCCGCGGGCGCGTAGCCGAAGCGCCGCAGACGGTGCTGCCATGCCGGCGGCGTCGAGACCGACGAGGGCTCTTCCACGGCGTGCTGACCCTCCAGGGCCTCAGGTGCGGTACTGGTCACCGCGCCATCGTAGGGAACGCGCCTGTGCGAGTCGCCTCTGCGGGCTGCGAGGATGGGCCATGTGACAGGAACGGTGACCGGAACGCTCGTACTCGCAGGTACCCCCATCGGGGACATCGCGGACGCCCCGCCGCGGCTCGCGGCCGAACTCCAGGCGGCCGACATCGTCGCCGCGGAGGACACCCGCCGGCTGCGCGGCCTGACCCGCGCCCTCGGCATCCACACGTCCGGGCGCGTCGTCTCCTACTTCGAGGGCAACGAGTCGGCCCGGACGCCCGAGCTCGTCGAGGCGCTCCTCGGCGGCGCCCGGGTGCTGCTGGTCACCGACGCCGGCATGCCCTCCGTGTCCGACCCCGGCTACCGGCTCGTCGCCGCGGCCGTCGAACAGGACATCAAGGTCACCGCCGTGCCCGGCCCCTCCGCGGTGCTCACCGCGCTCGCGCTGTCCGGGCTGCCCGTCGACCGCTTCTGCTTCGAGGGCTTCCTGCCGCGCAAGGCCGGCGAGCGCCTCGGGCGGCTCCGCGAGGTCGCCGACGAGCGCCGGACCCTCGTCTACTTCGAGGCCCCGCACCGCCTCGACGACACCCTCGCCGCGATGGCCGAGGTCTTCGGCGCGGACCGGCGGGCGGCCGTCTGCCGTGAGCTGACCAAGACGTACGAGGAAGTGAAGCGCGGCGGCCTCGGCGAGCTCGCGGCCTGGGCCGCCGACGGAGTGCGCGGCGAGATCACCGTCGTCGTCGAGGGCGCCCCGGAGACCGGGCCGGCCGAACTCGACGCCGACGAGCTGGTGCGCAGGGTGCAGGTGCGCGAGGAGGCGGGGGAGCGGCGCAAGGAGGCGATCGCCGCCGTCGCCGCCGAGGCCGGACTTCCCAAACGCGAGGTGTTCGATGCCGTCGTCGCGGCAAAGAATGCGGCTGCGCAGAGCCCCGGGAACGGTAAAGGACTATCGTGAAAAGCAAAGCGAAACCCGTGCGGCGGGCCTGCCGAGGGCCTCAGGGCAAGGGAAGGCCAAAGAGCATTCCATTGTTCCACCGGCGCTGATGCGCTCCGGCCCGAAAAGGCGTCCACTGGATCAGTGGAGAGGAGCTGGCATGAGTGAGATCACCGGCACCGGCACACCCGTCGCGCACGAGGCGTACGCCTTCGCCTGCATGCGCTGCGGATACGGCTGGGAGCAGGAGTACGACATCGAGCACCACGTCGATGCGGCCGGTCAGACTTTCATCGTCTACAAAGCGGGTGGCGAACGCGTACCGTCACCGCTGTCCAGCCCGACCTGCATGAATTGCGGCGGGCACGTCGTGCGCATCATGCGGGCCGGACAGGTTTCCTCGGTCCTCGACCTCATCGCCGCGGCCGAGAAGCACCGCCGCGGGGCCCGGGAGGCGAGGCCGGTCGGCATGGCCGGGCCCATCGGACAGGAACTCATCGAGGGCTCGCCCGAAGAGGAGGCGCCGCCCGCCGAGCCCGCCCGCCACTGGCACCTCTCCGACCTGCTGCACCCCTTCCAGCACCGCGACAAGTAGGCAGCCGCGACCGGACGGCCGGCCCCGGGCGCTCGCACCCGGGCCACCGCGAGGGGACCCGTCGAGCCTCGTACGATCGGGTCCATGAGTTCCAAGGACGCCCCGCCGCCGCTGCCCGAGCCCCTGCTGGTGCCGGTGGCGGACTCCCACACCCACCTGGACATGCAGTCAGGCACCGTCGAGGAGGCCCTGACCAAGGCCGCCGCCGTCGGCGTCACGACCGTCGTCCAGGTCGGCTGTGACCTCAAGGGGTCCCAGTGGGCCGCCGAGACCGCCGCCGCGTACGAGAACGTGCACGCGGCGGTCGCCCTGCACCCCAACGAGGCCCCGCGGATCGTCCTCGGCGACCCCGACGGCTGGTCCCGCCAGGGCGCGCGCGAGGCCGGCGGCGACGCGGCCCTCGACGAGGCGCTCGCCGAGATCGACCGGCTGGCGTCCCTGCCGCACGTCCGGGCCGTCGGCGAGACCGGCCTGGACTACTTCCGCACCGGCCCCGAGGGCATGGCCGCCCAGGAGCGGTCCTTCCGCGCCCACATCGAGATCGCCAAGCGGCACGGCAAGGCCCTCGTCATCCACGACCGCGAGGCCCACGCCGACGTGCTGCGGGTCCTCGACGAGGAGGGCGCGCCCGAGCGGACCGTCTTCCACTGCTACTCCGGTGACGCCGACATGGCCCGGATCTGCGCGGCCAAGGGCTACTACCTGTCCTTCGCGGGCAACATGACCTTCAAGAACGCCCAGCCGCTGCGCGACGCCCTCGCCGTCGCCCCGCTGGAGCGCGTCCTGGTCGAGACCGACGCCCCGTTCCTGACGCCCGCGCCCTACCGGGGCCGGCCCAACGCGCCCTACCTGATCCCCGTCACCGTCCGCGCGATGGCGGCGGTCCGCGGGATCGGCGAGGACGCCCTGTGCGCGGCGATCGCCGACAACACCGCACGGGCCTTCGATTACTGATCCATAACGGTTACGTCGTGTAGTCGAGTCGCTTTGGAGAGTGACCGCCGTCCGGGCTAGGGTCCCGGCCTCGTGAGCACTTCCCAGGGCAGTCATCGCGCCGCGCGGGGCGGACAGCGGGCGGCGACGCTGCCCTTCCACGAGCAGCCGACCCAGGTGGCACCCCTCGTCGTCCCCGGTCAGGGCACCCGCGCCGAGGCCCGGCGGGCCGCACGGCGCCGCAAGTCGTCCCCGCCCGCCGTCGAGGGCCTGCGGCGCCTCGTGCCGCAGGCCCTCGTCGTCGCCTTCCTCGCCGGCGGCACCAGCGCCTTCGTCGCCAACGACAAAGCCGTCCGGCTCTCCGTCGACGGCGTCCCGCGCACCCTGCACACCTTCGCCGACGACGTCGACGAACTCCTCGCCGACGAAGGGCTGACCGTCGGCGACCACGACATCGTCGCCCCCGCCCCCGGCGAGGCACTGGCCAGCGGCGACGAGGTCGTCGTCCGCTACGGCCGCCCCGTCCGGCTCACCCTGGACGGCCGCCGCCGCGAGGTGTGGACCACGGCCCGGACCGTCGACGGCGCCCTGCGCCAGCTCGGGGTCCGCGCCGAGGGCGCCTACCTCTCCGTCTCGCGCTCCGCCGCCATCTCCCGCCACGGCCTCGCCCTCGACGTCCGCACCGAACGGACCGTCACGCTCCTCGCCGACGGCCGCGAGCGGACCCTGCGCACCAACGCCGCCACCGTCCGCGAGGCCGTCGAGGAGGCCGGCATCACCCTCACCGGCCAGGACACCACCTCGGCACCGCCCGGATCCTTCCCGCGCGACGGCCAGACGATCACCGTCATGCGGATCACCGGCACCCGCGAAGTGCGCGAGGAGCCGATCCCGTACGCCGTCGAGCGCACCCGCGACCCCGACCTGTTCGCGGGCACCGAGGTCGTCGAGGAGCAGGGCCGGGCCGGTGTGCGCCGAGTCGTCTACGCGCTGCGGACCGTCAACGGCGTCCGGCAGCGGCCCAAGCGGATCGGCGAGGAGATCGTCCGCGAACCCGTCGCCCGGAAGGTGAAGGTCGGCACCCGCCCGCTGCCCTCGTCGGTGGCCGGCGCCGACGGACTCGACTGGGGCGCGCTGGCCGCCTGCGAGTCCGGCGGCCGGCCGGGCGCGGTCGACCCGTCCGGCACCTACGGCGGGCTGTACCAGTTCGACCCGGGCACCTGGCGCTCGCTCGGCGGCACCGGAGTCGCCCAGAACGCGCCCGCCTCGGAACAGACGTACCGGGCCAAGAAGCTCTACGTGCAGCGGGGGGCGAGTCCCTGGCCCCACTGCGGCCGTAGGCTGTACCGGTGAGCACCACCGATCCCGACTCCCTCCTCGGCCCCGCCGACATCCGTGAACTGGCAGCTGCGCTCGGCGTCCGCCCGACCAAGCAGCGCGGCCAGAACTTCGTCATCGACGCCAACACGGTCCGGCGGATCGTCCGCACGGCCGAGGTGCGACCCGACGACGTGGTCGTGGAGGTGGGACCGGGCCTCGGGTCCCTCACCCTGGCCCTGCTGGAGGCCGCGGACCGCGTGACGGCCGTCGAGATCGACGACGTCCTGGCCGGCGCGCTGCCCGCGACGATCGCGGCCCGCCTCCCCGCGAAGCGGGACCGCTTCGCGCTCGTGCACTCCGACGCGATGCACGTCCAGGAGCTCCCCGGGCCGCCGCCGACGGCGCTCGTCGCGAACCTGCCGTACAACGTGGCCGTGCCCGTCCTGCTGCACATGCTGGACCGCTTCCCGACCATCGAGCGCACGCTGGTCATGGTCCAGGCGGAGGTCGCCGACCGGCTGGCGGCGCAGCCCGGCAACAAGGTCTACGGCGTCCCCTCGGTCAAGGCCAACTGGTACGCCGACGTGAAGCGGGCCGGCTCGATCGGCCGCAACGTCTTCTGGCCGGCGCCGAACGTCGACTCCGGCCTGGTGTCCCTGGTCCGCCGGACCGAACCGGTCGCGACCACCGCCTCCAAGGCCGAGGTCTTCGCGGTCGTCGACGCCGCCTTCGCCCAGCGCCGCAAGACCCTGCGCGCCGCCCTCGCCGGCTGGGCGGGCTCCCCCGCCGCGGCCGAGGACGCCCTGGTGGCGGCGGGCATCTCGCCGCAGGCCCGCGGCGAGTCGCTGACGGTCGAGGAGTTCGCGCGGATCGCGGAGGCCAAGAAGTGAGCGGTACGGAACCGGCCGGCACCCCCGGCGCCGGCGCGACGACGGCCGGCGTCACCGTGCGCGTGCCCGCCAAGGTCAACGTCCAGCTCGCCGTGGGTGCGGCGCGTCCCGACGGCTTCCACGACCTGGCCAACGTCTTCCTCGCCGTCTCCCTCCACGACGAGGTCACGGCCACTCCGGCCGCCGCCCTGACCGTCACCTGCGAAGGACCGGACGCCGACAAGGTCCCGCTGGACCGGACGAACCTGGCCGCGCGGGCCGCCGAGCTCCTCGCCGCCCGCCACGGCATCTCCCCGGACGTCCACCTCCACATCGTCAAGGACATCCCGGTCGCCGGCGGCATGGCCGGCGGCAGCGCCGACGGCGCCGGCGCCCTGCTCGCCTGCGACGCCCTGTGGGGCCTGAACTCCTCCCGCGCCGAACTCCTGGAGATCTGCGCCGAACTCGGCAGCGACGTGCCGTTCAGCCTCGTCGGCGGCGCCGCCCTCGGCACCGGCCGCGGCGAGCAGCTGACCGACGTACCGGTCGGCGGCACCTTCCACTGGGTGTTCGCCGTCGCCGACGGCGGCCTGTCGACCCCCGCCGTCTACGGCGAGTTCGACCGCCTCAACGACGGCGTGGACGTGCCCGAACCGGCCGCCTCGCCCGCGCTCCTGGAGGCGCTGCGCACCGGTGACGCCGGCGCCCTCGCCGGCGCCCTGGCCAACGGTCTCCAGCCGGCGGCCCTCTCGCTGCGACCCTCGCTGTCCGCCACCCTCGACGCCGGTCTGTCGGCCGGGGCGCTCGCCGCCCTCGTCTCCGGCTCCGGCCCGACGACCGCCTTCCTGGTGAAGGACGCCGAGACCGCCGAGTCGGTCGCCGCCGCCCTCGTCGCCTCCGGCACCTGCCGCACGGCACGGACGGCCACCTCACCCGCGCCGGGGGCCACCGTTCGGTAGGGCGGGTCCGGAAAGTCCCGCCCGGCCCGCCGGCCCGGCCACGTACTCACGCCGCGGTTGAGTATCCGCGCCCTGACGAACGGCCCGCCCTCCGCGGGACCTTGGGCGCATGGGAATCAGCGCTCGTGAGCTCGCCGCCGCCACGCCCGCGACCCGCGACCGGTACGTCGACCTCCTGCGGGTCGCCTCGCTGGGCGTCGTGGTCCTCGGCCACTGGCTGATGGCCGCCGTGTCCGGGGACGGGACGGTGGGCAACCTGCTCGCCGTCGTACCGGAACTCCAGCCGCTCACCTGGGGACTCCAGGTGATGCCGGTGTTCTTCTTCGTCGGGGGCTTCTCCCACGCCCTGGCCTACCGCTCCCGGCCGGACTACGCCGCCTTCCTGCGGGCCCGCCTCCAGCGGCTGCTGCGGCCCGCGATGGTCTTCATCGGCGTCTGGGGCGCCGCGGCACTCCTCGTCCCGCTCCTCGGCCGGGACGGCGGCCTGACCGGCGTCGCCCTGCGGCTGGTCGCCCAGCCGCTCTGGTTCATCGGCATCTACCTCGCGATGGTGGCCTTCACCCCGCCGCTGCTGCGCCTGCACGAGCGCCACGGCTGGGGCGCCTTCGCGGGCCTGGCCGGCGGGGCGGCGGCCGTCGACGTGCTGCGCTTCGCCCTCGACGTGCCGTTCGTCGAGTTCCTCAACTTCGCCTTCGTCTGGCTCGCCGTCCACCAGCTCGGCTTCCTGCGCGCCGACGGGCGGATCGGCCGCCCCGGCCTCCTCGCCGGCACCGGCCTCCTCGGCGCCGCCGCGCTCGTCGCCCTCGGCCCGTACCCGCTCTCCATGGTCGGGATGCCCGGTGAGAAGGTCTCCAACATGGCCCCGCCCACACTCGCCCTGCTCMGCCACGGCCTGTGGCTGGTGGGCGCGGTCGAACTGCTCAAGGGGCCGGGAGCGAGGTTCGCGGGGCGGGCCGGCGTCTGGCGCAAGGTCGTCGCCGCCAACGGCATCGCCATGACGGCCTTCCTCTGGCACCTGACCGCCATGCTCGGCGTCTACGGCGCCGTGCTCGCCCTCGGCCTGACGCCGCCCGACCCGGCGACGGCCGCCTGGTGGGCTCAGGTGCCCGTCCGCATCGCCGCGGCCGTCGTCGTCACCGCGGTCCTCGTCGCCGCCTTCCGCCGGTTCGAACAGCCCGTACCCGCCGCTCCCGCCACCGGCAGCGGCGGCCCGCTCGCCGTCCTCGGCATCACCCTGGCGCTGTTCGGTGTCCTGGGCCTGTCCATGACCGGCTTCGCGGGCCTCCTGGAGGGCCACGCGGCCACCCTGATCGCGGTCCGGGTCACCGCCCCCGCCGCCATCGCCATGACGCTCGCGGGCTGGCTCCTGGTCGAACGTGCGGGCCGGACCGCGCGGCACCGGCCCGGAGCCGTCTGACCCGCGGGCCGATCCTCCGAGATCGCCCGGACAGGACCTAGTTCCCGGACACCGCCGAGGACGCCGTCGGGACCCCGCAGCCGTGGGCCTTCGCGGACTTCTCCGCGAAGCGCCGCAGGGCGGCGCGCAGGCCCGGGTGGTCCAGCGCGAGGACGGAGGTGTGCCCCGCGCCGGTGCGGGAGGCCACCTCGTACACGGCCTTGCCCCCGGCACCCGGGCACGAGGCGGCCAGCATGTACCGCCCGTCCCGGTGCGCGCCCACCAGCCGGGCGTCGTCCCGCTGCTCCATGCCCTTGAGGCCGAGGAACGGCCCGTAGAACGCCGTGAAGCCGTACAGCGGGGTGCCGGCCGTCCCGCCGAGGGCGCAGCCTTCGACCGGCTTCGGCCCCGGCACGGTCTCGACCGCCGTGCGGACGCCCCAGCGCGCGGCGGTCGCCGCGTCCAGGACGCCCGCGCAGCTCCCGGACACCTCGGCGAACGGCCGGTGGTCCCACGACGTCACCGACATGCCGACGTTTTTCACCGGGCGCCCCGGCGCGGCCTCGCAGCCCGTCCGGCGCGCGTAGGAGACCGCCGTCCCGGTGAGCACCGCGGTGAGCCGGTCCCGTTCCACCGCCCGGGAGAAGTCGGCCCGGTCGATGCGGGTGCTCACCGAGGCGACGAGCCCGTCCCCCGGTTCGGTGCCGCAGTCCAGCATCACCGTCACCCTCGCCTCGCCGCGGTCCTCCGCGTCGCCGTCGGGGGAGAAGCCGAACGACCCGGTCCAGCCGTGGCCGAGCGGGGCGTCCTCGCGGTCCGCCTCCACGCCCGCCGCCGGGGAGCCGGCGCGCCGCACCGACAGGTCGAGGCGGACCCGCCCGTCCTCGTCGTCCGCCCCGCGCACCCGGCACCACCAGGCACGCTCCCCGGGCCCGCCGGACGTCGTCACCTCGGCCCCGCCGAGCAGGGCCCGCAGCTCACCGGCCGCCAGGTCGCCCTCGCAGGCCGAGTCGAGGGCGGCGTCGTGCCGCCAGGCGTCCCAGCCACCCGACATCCAGAACACCGCCCCGGCCGCGACGGCCACGGACACCGTCCACGCCACCGCCCGCCGCACCCGCCGCCGCGGGACGAGCCGGTCGTCCGTCTCGCTCATGCCCACACCTTCCCGAGAACCTCGACGTCACGGCAGCCGGTGGCCGCGGCCAGATAGCGGTCGAGCAGCCCGTCGACGCGGGCCGCGAGCGCCGCCTTGTCCAGGCCGCTCACGCTCACCCGGTGCAGCGTCGTGCCCTGCGCGCACCGCGACCTGGCCCAGGCCGCCACCTCGTAGGACCGCCGGACCGCCGAAGCGGGCGCGCCGCCGCCGAGTCCGGCGAGTTCCGCTCCGTACTCCGTGCGCGCCTCCGGCAGCACGTCACCCCACCAGCTCGCCGAGCTCACCGCGTGCACGTCCGTCGCCGGCAGGCCGATCGCGCAGCCGCGGGCCCAGGCGTGCTCGCCGCCCGCCGCCGACTCCGTCTTCCCGCCGAACCACCGGCACGGCGCCGGGTTCTCCTCGCGCTCGCCGCCGTCATCCCGCGCGGGTGCCGGCGCCCGCGCGTCGGACGGGCGCACCGGCACGCCCCCGCAGCGGTTCCGCTCCCGGACGTCGTTCGCGAGGGCCGCGACGGCCGGCCCCAGTTCGGCCGCCGCCTCCGGGCCCCCGACCAGCGAGGCGTACACCCGGAAGCCCGTCACCCTCCGCGGGTGCCCGGGCAGCCCGGCGGGGCAGGCCACGGTCACCTGCGTGTCGGCCCGCTCGTGCTCACGTGCCCACTCCGGCGCCGACGCGTACGGGGTGTCGCCCGCCAGGTCCTCCGCCCGGACGCCCTTCAGGGGCGGGTCCGCCAGCGGCACGGCCGCGAACTCGAGCCGGGGCTCGTCCTCGCCGGTCCCGCCGACCGCGCAGCCGGCCAGGGCGCGCGGCCCGGCTCCGGTCCGCAGCTCCCACCGCACGTCCCCGGACAGCAGGTCCCGGACGGCGTCCCGGGGCAGTACGCCCCCGCAGGCCCTGGCCAGCACCGCCGCGTTGTGGTCCGCGCGGCGCTCCGCCCGGACCACGAAGAAGCCCGCGACCAGCGCCGCGAGTACCACCACCGCGGTCGCCTGGGGCAGCCACCGGTGCCCGCGCAGACGCGCCCACACGGAATCGGACATCCCGGCCCCCCGCCTCGAAAGATCGCAGCAGGCTATCGCACCCCCCGCGGCGTCTACCCTTGGACGTCGATCGATCCCCCGGTACAGGAGTCAAAGTGGCCGTCAACCTGGTCAATGTCGAGGCCGTCAGCAAGGTGTACGGCACCCGTGCCCTGCTCGACGGTGTCTCACTCGGCGTCTCCGAAGGGGACCGGATCGGCGTCGTCGGCCGCAACGGCGACGGCAAGACCACCCTCATCCGGATGCTCGCCAAGCTGGAGGAGGCCGACACCGGCCGCGTCACGCACAGCGGCGGCCTGCGGCTCGGCGTGCTCACCCAGCACGATTCGCTCGACCCGGCCGCGACCGTCCGCCACGAGGTCATCGGCGTCATGGCCGACCACGAGTGGGCCGGCAGCGCCAAGATCCGCGACGTGCTCACCGGCCTCTTCGGCGGGCTCGACCTGCCCGGCTTCGAGAAGGGGCTCGACACCGTCATCGGGCCGCTCTCCGGAGGCGAGCGGCGCCGTATCGCGCTGGCCAAGCTGCTCATCGAGGACCAGGACCTGATCGTCCTCGACGAGCCCACCAACCACCTCGACGTCGAGGGCATCGCCTGGCTCGCGAGCCACCTCCAGCAGCGCCGCTCGGCGCTCGTCTGCGTCACCCACGACCGCTGGTTCCTCGACCAGGTCTGCACGCGCATGTGGGACGTGCAGCGCGGCGCCGTCCACGAGTACGAGGGCGGCTACTCCGACTACGTCTTCGCCCGTGCCGAGCGCGAGCGCATCGCCGCCACCGAGGAGGCCAAGCGCCAGAACCTGATGCGCAAGGAGCTGGCCTGGCTGCGGCGCGGCGCCCCCGCCCGCACCTCGAAGCCGCGCTACCGCATCGAGGCCGCCAACGAGCTGATCGCCGACGTGCCGCCGCCGCGCGACACCTCCGAACTGATGAAGTTCGCCAACGCCCGGCTCGGCAAGACCGTCTTCGACCTGGAGGACGTGACCGTCACCGCCGGACCGAAGACGCTGCTCCAGCACCTCACCTGGCAGCTCGGCCCCGGCGACCGGATCGGCCTCGTCGGCGTCAACGGCGCGGGCAAGACCTCGCTGCTGCGGGCCCTCGCCGAGGCCGCAGAGACCCAGGGCGAGACCCAGCCCGCCGCCGGCAGCATCGCCGTCGGCAAGACCGTGCGCCTCGCCTACCTCTCCCAGGACGTCACCGAACTGCCCGCCTCGCTGCGCGTCCTGGAGGCCGTGCAGCAGATCCGCGACCGGGTCGACCTCGGCAAGGGCCGCGAGATGACCGCGGGCCAGCTGTGCGAGCAGTTCGGCTTCACCAAGGAGAAGCAGTGGACGCCGGTCGGCGACCTCTCCGGTGGCGAGCGACGCCGCCTGCAGCTGCTGCGCCTGCTGATGGACGAGCCGAACGTGCTCTTCCTCGACGAGCCCACCAACGACCTCGACATCGAGACCCTGACCCAGCTGGAGGACCTCCTCGACGGCTGGCCGGGCTCCATGGTCGTCATCTCCCACGACCGCTTCTTCATCGAGCGCACCACGGACCGGACGCTCGCACTGCTCGGCGACCGGACCCTGCGGATGCTGCCGCGCGGCATCGACGAGTACCTGGAGCGCCGCCGCCGGATGATCGAGGAGGCCACCCCGGTGCCGGCCGCTCCGGCCGCGCAGCAGAAGCAGGGAGTGTCCGCCGCCGACGCCCGCGCCGCGAAGAAGGAACTGCAGAAGGTGGAGCGTCAACTCGACAAACTCTCCGAGCGGGAGAGCAAGCTGCACGCCCAGATCGCCGAAAACGCCACAGACTTCGAGAAGGTGGCGAAACTGGACGCCGAGCTGCGCGAACTGGCCGGGGAGCGTGACGAGTTGGAGATGCGTTGGCTTGAACTCGCCGAGGACGCGTAACGACGACATCACGGGCCGGTCCTCCCTTGGGTACAAGGGGCGGACCGGTCACTTTTGCGCCATCCCGTGAGTGGTAGAAAGAAAACCCGCTCACTTCAAGGGGGAAGCGCTGATGACCCAGCCGCCCAGCAACCAGCCGCCTGGCTTCGGCGCTCCGGAAGGCCCCGACGGCCCGAGCCAGGGCACCCCGGCCGTACCGCCGATGCCGCCGGCCCCGCCGGCCGCGCCGCCGCAGACGCCGCCCGCGCCCGGCCCGTTCGACAAGACCCCGGAACCCCCGCAGGGCCCGCCGGCCGCGGCCCCGCAGACGCCGCCTCCGGCGCAGGCCCCGCAGCAGCCGCCGACCGCGCCCGGCCCGTACGGCCAGCCGCCGCAGCCCGGTTACGGCTATCCGCAGCAGGCCCCGCAGCCCGGCTACGGCTACCCGGGCCAGCAGGCTCCCCAACCCGGCTACGGCTACCCGACGCAGGCGCAGCCCGGCCCGTACGGCCAGCCGCCGCAGCCCGGCTACGGCTACCCCGGCCAGCCGCAGTACCCCGGCCAGGCCCCGTACCCGGCACCGCCCGGCGGCGGTTCGAACCCCTTCAAGGGCAAGCCCGGCGTCATCATCGCCGCGGCCGCGGCCGCGCTCCTGCTCATCGGCGGCGGCACCTGGTTCGCCCTGAGCGGCGACGAGGAGGGGAAGCCGGTCGCCCAGCCGACCGCCTCCCCGACCGGCCCGAAGCCGAGCGAGTCCGTCGACCAGGGCGACGGCAGCGGCGACGGCGACAAGGGTCCCGAGGACCTCAACGCCGGCCGTCAGCCCGGCGAGGCCAAGATCAACTGGATGCTGAAGAACAACGTCGACCTGCCGAAGAACGGCTCCGACGTCCTCGGCCCGTGGATCGTCGGCGACGTCGTCGTCAAGGCCATGTACAAGAGCATCGACGGCTACAGCCTCAGCGACGGCTCGGCGAAGTGGCACCTGGACGTGCCCTTCGAGCTGTGCGCCGCCCCGCCGGCCCCGGCCGCCGACGGCACCATGGTCTTCGGCCACCATGACAAGGCGGGCGACCGTGCCAAGTGCACGCAGCTCCAGCAGGTCGACCTGAAGACCGGCAAGGCGGGCTGGAAGAAGGAAGTGCCCAAGGCCACCGGCCTGTTCGCCTTCGACGACAACACCCTCGCCATCAGCGGCAGCACGGTGACCGCCGCCGGCACCAGCAGCTCGTACGGCTTCTCCATGGCGGACGGCAAGCAGCTCTTCGCCTCGCCGAGCAGCGGCTGCAAGCCGTACGCCTACGCGGGCGGGGAGAAGCTGATCGCGGCCTCCTCCTGCCCCTCCGGTGACGTGAACAAGAAGCAGCAGCAGATCGGGGAGGTGGACCCGAACACCGGCAAGGCCAGGTGGAACTACAAGCTCCCGGCCAACTGGGAGGTCGACCGGGTCTACTCGGTGAACCCCCTCGTCGTCTCCGCCACGCAGCGCGACGAGAAGAAGTGGATGGTCTTCGCCCTCACCGCCGACGGCCGCCTGCGCTCGCAGATCCAGGGCGGCAACGACAAGTTCGCCCCCAAGTGCGGCGGATCCTTCGTCGTGTTTGGCAAGAACCTCCAGGGTTGCGTGGGCGTCGCCGCCGACGCGAACACCTTCTACATGGCCACCGAGACGAGCTACGGAACCCCGAACGAGGTCGTCGCGTTCGACCTGAACACCGGCAAGGCCAAGTGGCGGTCCAAGGCGCCCGGCGAGCAGAGCATGATCCCCCTCCGGATGGAGGGCTCGGACGTCCTGGTCTACGTCGACCCGTCCTACGACAAGGGCGGCGCCGTCGCCACCGTCGCACCGACCGGCGGCGCGCCGAAGGTCCTGCTCCAGCACCCGGCGGCCACCGCCCAGATCGAGAGCACCTACTACGACCCCGGCTACGCCTACGGCAACGGCACCTTCGTGATCACCGCAGGGCGCGTGTCGGCCTTGAACGACAAGGCGGAGAAGGAAGTCAAGACGATGATGGCCTTCAGCAAGTGAGGTACGCAGACCGATGACCCAGCCCCCTC
>NZ_RDBI01000040.1:1932906-1965913 GCF_008042125.1 Streptomyces sp. MS191 | reverse complement strand
GATCCCGCCGGTGCCGCCGGTGCCCTGGGGGGAGCCGGAGCTGTTCTTGGCGGTGTCGTCCTTCTCGTCGCCGCCGCCGGAGGTCGCGTACCAGACGCCKCCGCCGATGAGCAGCCCTACGGCTACCCGCAGCAGCAGCAGCAGCCGCAGCAGCCGCCGTACGGCTACCCGCAGCAGCCCCCGACGCAGCCCCCGTACGGCTACCCGCAGCAGCAGCCGTACGGGTACCCGACCCAGCCGCAGTACCCGCAGCCGGGCCAGAGCGGCCCGTCCGGCGGCAAGAAGCTCTCCTCGCAGATGCAGATCATCATCGCCGCGGCCGTGGCCGTGGTGCTGCTCATCGGCGGTGGCGTCTGGTACGCGACCTCCGGCGGCGGCGACGAGAAGGACGACACCGCCAAGAACAGCTCCGGCTCCCCCCAGGGCACCGGCGGCACCGGCGGGATCGGCGGCAACGGCAAGGAGAAGCCGCCGGCCGACGTCCAGGGACAGGTGGCCTTCCAGCTGCCCGTGCCGAAGGTCCCGGACATCACGGACGTGTCGGGCTCCTGGCTCACCGACAAGGCGTACGTGAAGCCGGGCGTCGACTCGGTCGTCGGCTACGACATCGACAAGGGCACCCCGCTCTGGACGCTGCCGCTCGCCGGCCAGGTCTGCGGCGCCTCGCGTCACGTCACCGCCGACAACAAGACGGCGATCCTCTTCGAGGAGGCCAAGCGCGTCGCGCCGAAGTACTACCAGAAGTGCACCGAGGTCGGCGTCGTCGACCTCAACACCGGGAAGCTGCTGTGGTCCACCCACGTCACCGGCGGATCGGGAGGCGACGGCAAGGTGCGCTTCAGCGAGATCACGCTGAGCGGCACCACGGTCGCGGCCGGCGGCACGGACGGCGGCGCCGCCTTCGACCTGGGCAACGGCAACCCCCGCTGGAAGCCCCAGCCCAACGCCGACAACTGCTACGACATGGGTTACGGCGGCGGCGCGGGTCTGGTCGCCGCCCGCAAGTGCGGCCCGTACGGCTCGCAGACCGTGACGATCCAGAACCTCAACCCGACGACCGGCGCGCCGATCTCGCAGTACAAGATGCCCGCGGGCGTCGACTACGCCTCGATCGTGTCCACCAAGCCGCTGGTCGTGGCGGCCGACGTCGGCGACACCGCCGGCGACGGCAGCGGCATCTCGGACTTCTTCTCGATCGACGAGCAGACCGGCAAGCTGAAGGCGAAGATCACCGCGGACGCGGACCGGTACGCGGCCAGCTGCCGCTCCACCAAGGTCGAGTCCTGCAGCAAGGCGCTCGTCGGCAACGGCCGGCTCTACCTGCCGACCGAGGAGCACGAGGGCAGCACCGGCGAGTACGGCGACGAGACGAACGAGATCCTCTCGTTCGACCTGGCCACCGGCAAGCAGGCCGGCGGCAAGGCGGACGCGGGCGACCGCTACACGCTGATGCCGATGCGCATGGACGGCGGCAACCTCATCGCCTACAAGCACCCCCCGTACGACAAGGGCGGGAAGGTCGTCTCCATCGACGGCGGCACCATGAAGGAGACGGTGCTGCTGGAGAACCCGGCGGACAAGGCCGTCCGGGACGCGGAGACGGGCTTCACCGAGAACGGCTCGGAGTACCGCTACGCCTCGGGACGGTTCTTCATCTCGCAGACGCTGCTGAGCAAGCCGCGCGAGTCCTCCTCCACGAACGACAAGGAGTACCTGGCGATCGCCTTCCGCGCCGCGCAGTGATCCCCGTGCAGTGACCGTGGGCCCCCTCCGGACGACCGGAGGGGGCCCACGCGCGTCGGCACCCCCGGGCGTCCGCGTTCGCCGTCCCGTTCCTGCTCGCGGGCCGCCGGCGGCCGCCCCGGACGAGTGGCCTGCCACGCCTGACGGCACGGCAATTTGTGCTCAGGCGGGGTCATTTCGGTCCCTGGGCGGTCTTCCGTAGGAGTTCGGGGCACGTCGGCCCAAAGGACCGTGTAACTTGCCGGGGCATCAGGGTCGCTGGAGCCGGGGGACGGCTCCAGGGGGGATAAGGGGTTGCTCGATGGGCGTGCGGCTCATGGTGGTCGACGACCACCGTCTGCTCGCCGAGGCGCTCGCCTCGGCACTGAAGCTCCGTGGGCACCGGGTGCTCGCGGCGGCGGCGCCGGTCGCGGGCGCGGCGGAGCTGGTCGTGAGCCGGGCGCCGGAGGTGTGTCTGCTCGGCACGGCTGCGCCGGCCGAACCGGGCGCCTTCGACCCGATCGTGCGGATCAAGCGGGAGCGGCCCCAGGTCGCCGTGGTCGTGCTGGGGCCGGTGCCCTCGCCGCGCGGGATCGCGGCGGCCTTCGCGGCCGGCGCCTCCGGGTACGTACGGCACGACGAGCGCATCGAGGGCGTCGAGCGCGCCCTGATGAAGGCGCGGGCGGGGGAGACGGCGGTGGCGCCGCAGCTCCTCCAGGGCGCCTTCGCGGAGCTGCTCAACCCGGTGGCGCAGCCCGACGACGAGGGGCAGCGGCTGCTGCGGATGCTGACCCCGCGCGAGGTGGAGGTCCTGGTCAGGGTGGCCGAGGGCGAGGACACCCGGCTGATCGCCGCGGGGATGGGGATCGCCGCCAGCACCGCGCGCACGCACGTGCAGCGCGTGCTGATGAAGCTGGGGGTCGGCTCGCGACTGGAGGCGGCCGCGCTCGCCGCCCGCACCGGCCTGCTGGACCACGCGCCCGTTCCCGCGCCCCGCGCGCCGCGCGGCTAGGGAGTGTCCGTCCGGCAGGGTGCTCAGAGCCGTCCCTGAAGGGTGCCGCCCGGCCGGCTCCCGGGCGGGCCCGTCCCTGCCCGGGTGTCGCGCCACTGCCTCGCGCCGTCCCCCAGGTGGGTCGGTCCTACGCGAAAGCCGTCGTCGGCGTTGACGCGGATGTTTGATTGTGGTTCCTTGTGCGTGGTTCTGTTTGGTTGCGCACGGAGGCACTCCCGTGAAGAAGACCGTCACCACCCTGGCCGACGGGCGCGAGCTCATCTACTACGACGCCGGCGACGGCACCGTCCGCGACGCCGTCGACACCCGTCCGCTCGACCCCGTCGCGTCCCGCTCCGAGGTCCGCCACGACGTGCTCCTCGGCGACAGCGTCGTCGTCGCCTCGCACCGCCAGGGCCGCACCTTCCACCCGCCGGCCGACGAGTGCCCGCTCTGCCCGTCCCGGGACGGCCGGCGGAGCGAGATCCCGGCCGACGGCTACGAGGTCGCGGTCTTCGAGAACCGCTTCCCCTCCCTCGCCGGAGAGGCCGGCCGCTGCGAGGTCGTCTGCTTCACCTCCGACCACGACGCCTCCTTCGCCGACCTCACCCCCGACCGGGCCGCCCTGGTCCTCGACGCCTGGACCGACCGCACGGCCGAACTCGCCGAGCGGCCGGGCGTCGAGCAGGTCTACTGCTTCGAGAACAGGGGAGCCGAGATCGGCGTCACCCTGGGCCACCCGCACGGCCAGATCTACGCCTTCCCCTACACCACCCCCCGGACCGCGCTCATGCGCCGCAACGCCGCCGAGCACCGGGAGCGCACCGGGCGCAACCTCTTCGACGAGGTCGTGGCCCGCGAGCGCGCGGACGGCGTACGGGTCGTCCTGGAGGGCGAGCACTGGATCGCCTTCGTGCCCTACGCCGCGCACTGGCCGTACGAGGTCCACCTCTACCCGGTCCGCCGGGTGCCCGACCTGCGCGCGCTCGACGACGCCGCCCGCACAGAGTTCCCACAGGTCTACCTGGAACTCTTGAGGCGCTTCGACCGGATCTTCGGCCCGGGCGAGCCGCCGACGCCGTACATCGCCGCCTGGCACCAGGCGCCGTTCACGGACGACCGGCGGGAGGAGTTCGCGCTGCACCTGGAGCTTTTCACCGTGCGCCGGGCCTCTGGCAAGCTGAAGTACCTCGCGGGCACCGAGTCCGGCATGGGCGCGTTCATGAACGACGTGCCACCGGAGTCCGCGGCACACAGACTCCGAGAGGTAGCGAGCAAGTGAGCAAGTATCTGGTGACGGGCGGGGCCGGCTACGTGGGCGGCACGGTCGCGCAGCACCTGCTGGAAGCGGGCCACGAGGTCACCGTCCTCGACGACCTCTCCACCGGTTTCCGCGAGGGCGTCCCGGCCGGGGCGACCTTCGTCCAGGGCCGCATCCAGGACGCGGCCCGGTGGCTGGACCCCTCCTTCGACGGAGTCCTGCACTTCGCCGCCTTCTCGCAGGTCGGCGAGTCGGTCGCCGACCCCGCGAAGTACTGGGAGAACAACGTCGGCGGCACGATGGCACTGCTCGCCGCCATGCGCGAGGCGGGGGTGCGCCGGCTCGTCTTCTCCTCCACCGCCGCCACCTACGGCGAGCCGCAGAGCGTCCCGATCACCGAGTCGGCGCCGACCGCCCCGACCAACCCCTACGGCGCCACCAAGCTCGCCGTCGACCACATGATCAGCGGCGAGGCCGCCGCGCACGGCCTGGCCGCGGTCTCCCTGCGGTACTTCAACGTGGCCGGCGCCTACGGCGACTGCGGCGAGCGCCACGACCCCGAGTCGCACCTCATCCCGCTGGTCCTCCAGGTGGCCCAGGGCAAGCGCGAGGCGATCAACGTCTACGGCGACGACTACCCGACGCCCGACGGCACCTGTGTGCGCGACTACATCCACGTCGCCGACCTCGCCGAGGCCCACCTGCTCGCCCTGGGCGCCATGACCTCCGGCGAGCACCTGATCTGCAACCTGGGCAACGGCAACGGCTTCTCCGTCCGCGAGGTCGTCGAGACCGTGCGCAAGGTGACCGGCCACCCGGTCCCCGAGGTCGTGGCCGCGCGCCGGGCCGGCGATCCGGCCGTCCTGGTCGCCTCGGCCGACACCGCGCGGGAGCGGCTCGGCTGGAATCCGTCCCGCCCGGACCTGGCGGGCATCGTGCAGGACGCGTGGGCGTTCGCGAACAAGAGGGAGCAGGGACAGGCATGAGCGTGGCGGGGGAGTTCGCGGCACTGTACGGAGCACGGCCCGAGGGCGTCTGGGCGGCTCCGGGACGGGTCAACCTGATCGGTGAGTACACCGACTTCAACGACGGTTTCGTCATGCCGCTGGCTCTCCCGCACACGGCGGTGGCCGCCGTCTCGCGCCGCACCGACGGCGTGCTGCGGGTCCACTCCGCCGACGTCGACGGCGGGGTCGTCCAGCTCGACGTCGACAGCCTCGAACCCCGCTCCGGCACCGGCTGGGCCGCCTACCCGGCCGGTGTCGTCTGGGCCCTGCGCGAGGCGGGCCACCCGGTCACCGGGGCGGACGTCCACCTCGCCTCGACCGTGCCGACCGGCGCCGGGCTCTCCTCCTCCGCCGCCCTGGAGGTCGTCACCGCCCTGGCCCTCGACGACCTGTACGGCCTGGGCCTGAGCCGTCCCGAGATCGCCGTCCTCGCCCAGCGGGCCGAGAACGCCTTCGTCGGGGTGCCCTGCGGGGTGATGGACCAGATGGCGTCGGCGTGCGCGGCCGAGGGCCACGCCCTGTTCCTGGACACCCGCGACCTGTCGTACCGTCAGGTGCCCTTCGACCTGGCCGCGCAGGGACTGCGGCTGCTGGTCGTGGACACCCGCGTGAAGCACGCTCTCGGGGACGGCGCGTACGCGGAGCGGCGCGCCGGCTGCGAGGCCGGCGCGCGGGCGCTCGGCGTGCGCACGCTGCGCGAGGTCGATGCCGCGCACCTGTCCGGCGCACTCGCGCGGCTGAGCGACGAGACCGTGCGCGGCTACGTCCGGCACGTCGTGTCGGACAACCACCGGGTGGAGCGGACGATCGCCCTCCTCGACGCCGGCGATGTCCGGGGCGTCGGCCCGGTGCTCACCGAGGGCCACGTCTCGCTCCGGGACGACCTGCGGGTCTCCAGCCCGGAACTCGACCTCGCCGTCGAGGCCGCCGGAGCGGCCGGGGCGCTCGGCGCACGGATGACGGGCGGCGGATTCGGCGGCTCGGCGATCGTGCTGGTCGAGGAGTCGGCGGCCGAGTCGGTGTCCGCCGCGGTGGGCAAGGCGTTCGCCGAGGCCGGGTTCACCGCGCCGGGCGTCTTCGCGGCGATCCCCGCGGCGGGCGCCCGGCGCCTGTGACGCCACCACCCCCGCGCGGGGGCCCGGCGGACGGGGCCCCTGCGCGCTCGCGGCCTTCGGAACTGTCGACTTCTGTCGGGTTTCGACCCGTGCGGCTCATGCGTCACTCCCCTGACGACCAGTTCTGTGAATCGGCTTCCCCCTCCGCGGCTCGCCCGTACTCTGATGCACAGCACCGGTGGGGGCCGGTGCCGTTCAGGGGGCGAGACCAGTCGGGTACGGCGCCCGGGGTGGGGTAAAAGTCACTGCACGGCGGCGGCCGTGCGCATGACGGACCCGCCCCCGGCGCCGTATCCGCGCCGGTCCGTTCTCGACACTTTGGGGGTGTCCGTGGTCCGTATCCGGGTCCTGGTGGTGGACGACCACCGCATCTTCGCCGAGTCGCTGGCGGCCGCCCTCGCGGCCGAGCCCGACGTCGACGTCTCCGCCGCGGGCAGTGGTCCGGCGGCACTGCGCTGCCTGGACCGCGCCGCCGCCGAGGGCCGCCGCTACGACGTGCTGCTGGTCGACGCGGACCTGGGCGCGCTGCCCGGTGCTCCGGCGGTCGCCCGCGCCGTACCGGACAACGGCGAGGCCGTGGTGGACGGCATCTCCCTGGTCGCGGGGGTCCGCGAGGCCCGGCCTGCCGTCCGCTCGATCGTGCTCGCCGAGAAGGACGACCCGCACCGGGCCGCCCTCGCGCTCCAGGCCGGTGCCTCGGGATGGGTGGCGAAGGACTGTTCGCTCCAGCGGCTGCTCGCCGTGATCCGCGGCGTCCTGCGGGACGAGACGCATCTGCCGCCCGCACTGCTGACGGGCGTCCTGCGGGAGCTCACGGCGGCCCGGAAGCACCGCACCGAGAGCGAACAGCTGGTGGAGTCGCTGACACCGCGCGAGCGCGAGGTGCTCCGCTGCATGGTGGCGGGCCTGGGGCGCAAGGCGGTGGCCGAGCGCTTGTTCCTGTCGCCGCACACCGTCCGCACCCACATGCAGAACGTGCTCGGGAAGCTGGGCGTGCACTCGACGCTGGCCGCGGTGGCGCTGGCGCGACGGGCCGGTGTCGGTCCCGCCGAGCTAGCCGGGGACGTTGTCGAACGGGGCGGTCAACTGGCGTAGCAGGTCGGCCAGTTCCCCGCGCTGTCCGCGCGAGAGCTGGGCGAGGATGGCACGTTCCTGGGCGAGCAGTCCGGCCAGCGCCTGGTCGGCGCGGTCGCGGCCCTCGGGGGTGAGGCGGACCAGGACCCCGCGCCGGTCGCTGGGGTCGGGAAGCCGCTCGACCAGCCCCTTCTTGGTGAGCCGGTCGATGCGGT
This sequence comes from Streptomyces sp. MS191, assembly GCF_008042125.1. Taxonomy (GTDB): domain Bacteria; phylum Actinomycetota; class Actinomycetes; order Streptomycetales; family Streptomycetaceae; genus Streptomyces. The sequence continues at coordinate 1,958,528 of NZ_RDBI01000040.1, read as the reverse complement.
TGGTCATGGTTCCGGAGGTGACCAGCGTCTGGGTCAGCAGCTGGCCGGGGGAGAGCTGGTAGGGGGCGCCGGCGCGGCGCAGCGACGTGAGGACGTCGAACTCCCAGGGCTCCAGCTGGTGCTCGGCGAAGGCGAGCCGACGGGCGCGGTCGAGGTGCCGGGCGAGCCGCGAGACGCGGCTGAGCACCTCGAGCGGTTCCACGTCGAGGTCCGGGCGCTCGCGGCGCCATGCAGCGACCAGCCGGTCGACCTCGTCCTCCATGACGATCAGTGTAGAGGGTCTGTTGACATAAAGTCTCTTGACGTCAAGATATATTCGGCTGGACTATGGGGAAGGACCGGGCCGGAACACTGTTCCGCTTCGGTAGCTCGTTCCAGCAAGGGGGCTCGAACATGCATTCCGCACCATCTTCTGCTTCTGCCGCACCGATATGGGATCCCCAGCAGTACCTCCGGCACGCGGGCCTGCGCGCCCGTCCCTTCCTCGACCTGCTCGCCCGCATCCCCCACCTGCCCACCGAGGGCAGGCCCGCCCGGATCGCCGATCTGGGCTGTGGACCCGGCAACGTGACCGCGCTCCTCGCCGACCGCTGGCCCGACGCCCACATCACCGGCTTCGACCTCTCGCCCGACATGCTCCAGCGCGCCGAGAAGGACTACGCCGGAACCACGGCCGGCGGCGGCTGGCTCGACTTCCGGCCCGCCGACGCCGCGCACTGGAACCCCGACGAGCCCTACGACCTGATCGTCTCCAACGCGGCCCTCCAATGGGTCCCCAACCACCCCGAGTCCTTCGCCCCCTGGATCGCCGGACTCAAGCCCGGCGGCACCTTCGCCTTCCAGGTCCCCGGCAACTTCACCTCGCCCAGCCACGCCCTGCTCGGCGAGCTCTGCGACACCCCGCAGTGGCGCGACCGCCTCGGCGACCAGGGCCGCCGCTTCATCCACGTCCTGGACCCGGCCGACTACCTGAACCGGCTCGCCGACCTCGGCTGCGCGACCGACGTCTGGGAGACCACCTACTCCCAGCTCCTGCCCGGCGAGGACCCGATCCTCGACTGGGTCAAGGGCACCGCGCTCCGCCCCGTCCTGACCGCCCTGGAAGGAGACCAGAGGGCGACCGAGGCCTTCCTCGCCGCCTACCGCGACCTGCTGCGCGCGGCCTACCCGCCCGGCCCGCACGGCACCGTCTTCCCGTTCCGCCGGATCTTCGCCGTCGCCACGAAGGGGCTCTGATGCTGACCGCCGTCGACCACGTCCAGCTCGCCGCACCGCCGGGCTCGGAGGACCTCCTCCGGGCGTACTACACCGGCGTCCTCGGCATGACCGAGGTCGCCAAGCCGCCCGTCCTGGCCGCACGGGGCGGCTGCTGGTTCGAGGCCGCGGACGGGGCCGTCCGGCTCCACCTCGGCATCGAGCGGGACTTCCGCCCCGCGGCGAAGGCCCACCCCGGCCTGCGGGTCGCCGCGATCGCCGGCTACGCGGCCCACCTGGAGGAACGCGGCGCCAAGGTCGTCTGGGACGACGACCTCCCGGGCCACCGCCGCTTCTACTCCGAGGACCCGGTGGGCAACCGCCTGGAGTTCCTGGAGCCCCTGGAGTGACAGGACGGGGGCGCCGCATCCGCGGCGCCCCCGTCCGACTCTCCCCACACGCTCAGCTCTTGCGGTGCCCTATCAGCCGCGGCTTCTGCTCCAGACCGTCCAGACCGTGCCAGGCCAGGTTCACCAGATGGGCCGCGACCTCGGCCTTCTTCGGCTTGCGGACGTCCAGCCACCACTGGCCGGTCAGGGCCACACTGCCCACCAGCGCCTGCGCGTACAGCGGCGCCAGCTTCGGATCGAAGCCGCGGGCCTTGAACTCCAGCCCCAGGATGTCCTCGACCTGGGTGGCGATGTCGCTGATCAGCGACGCGAACGTGCCGGTCGACTGCGCCACCGGCGAATCACGGACCAGGATCCGGAAACCGTCCGTGTAGTTCTCGATGTAGTCCAGCAGCGCGAACGCCGCCTGCTCCAGGAGCTCCCGCGGATGCCCCGCCGTCAGCGCGCCCGTCACCCCGTCCAGGAGCTGGCGCATCTCCCGGTCGACCACGACCGCGTACAGGCCCTCCTTGCCGCCGAAGTGCTCGTACACCACCGGCTTGGACACCCCGGCCTTGGCCGCGATCTCCTCGACGGACGTGCCCTCGAAGCCCTTCTCGGCGAAGAGCGTGCGGCCGATGTCCAGCAACTGCTCACGGCGCTCCGCGCCTGTCATGCGGACCCGTCGCCCCCTGCGGGGCTTGCCGGTGCCGCTGCTGCCGGTAGTCGTGCTGCCATCGATCGCCACGTCATCCATCATGCCGCGTTCGCGGGCTCGTCCTGGCGGCGGGCTTCGATACGGGACGCGTCCGGCCAGCGCACGTCGGAGGCCCACCCCAGCTGCTCGAACCAGCGGATCAGCCGGGCGCTGGAGTCGACCTGGCCCTTCAGCACCCCGTGCCGGGCCGAGGTCGGGTCCGCGTGGTGCAGGTTGTGCCAGGACTCGCCGCACGACAGCACCGCGAGCCACCACACGTTGCCCGAGCGGTCACGGGACTTGAAGGGCCGCTTGCCGACCGCGTGACAGATCGAGTTGATCGACCACGTCACGTGGTGCAGCAGCGCCACCCGCACCAGAGAGCCCCAGAAGAACGCGGTGAACGCGCCCCACCACGACATCGTCACCATGCCGCCCACCAGCGGCGGGATCGCCAGCGACACCACCGTCCACAGCACGAACTGGCGCGAGACCGCCCGGATCGCCGGGTCCTTGATCAGATCCGGCGCGTACTTGTGCTGCGGCGTCTGCTCCTCGTCGAACATCCACCCGATGTGCGCCCACCACAGGCCCTTCATCAGCGCCGGCACCGTCTCGCCGAACCGCCACGGCGAGTGCGGGTCGCCCTCCGCGTCGGAGAACCTGTGGTGCTTGCGGTGGTCGGCCACCCAGCGCACCAGCGGTCCCTCCACCGCCAGCGACCCCATGACCGCCAGCGCGATCCGCAGCGGCCGCTTGGCCTTGAAGGAGCCGTGCGTGAAGTAGCGGTGGAAGCCGATCGTGATGCCGTGGCAGCCGATGTAGTACATCGCCACCAGCAGGCCCAGATCGAGCCAGCTCACCCCCCAGCCCCAGGCCAGCGGCACCGCGGCGAGCAGCGCGAGGAAGGGCACCGTGATGAAGAGCAGCAGCGTGATCTGCTCGATCGACCGCTTGCTGTCCCCGCCGAGCGTGGCGGAGGGGGGATCGGCGGCGGTGACGCGCGCCTCGGGTTCCGAGGTCACCTCGGGGGTAGTGGTCATGAGGGTCCCCTGGGGATGAAGGGATGAAAGGGAGTCAAAGGGACGCGTGGCTACGCCTCCGTAACCTACGGCGACGTAAGTATGGCAGTGGGATGCCCCGCGGCAAGAGGGCGCAAGGAGGGGCACGGAAGGCGTCGTGGAAATGGACACCTATCCTGGGTGCGTCGGACAGCGCGGTCCGCAAGCCTCCAGTACCCCTCCAGACGTGCTCAAACACTGCAAGGAGCCGCACCTGTGAGCAGTGCCGACCAGACCCCCACCGCCAGCGCCGAGCTGCGATCCGACATCCGCCGACTGGGCGACCTGCTGGGCGAGACCCTCGTCCGCCAGGAGGGCCACGAGATCCTCGACCTCGTCGAGAAGGTCCGACGGCTCACCCGCGAGGACGGCGAGGCCGCCGCCGAGCTGCTCGGCGACACGGACCTGGAGACCGCCGCCAAGCTGGTGCGCGCCTTCTCCACCTACTTCCACCTGGCGAACGTGACCGAGCAGGTCCACCGCGGCCGCGAGATGCGCGAGAAGCGCGCCGCCGACGGCGGCCTGATCGCCCGCACCGTCGACATGCTCAAGGACGGCGACCCCGAGCACGTCCGCGCCACGGTGAAGAACCTCAACGTGCGGCCCGTCTTCACCGCGCACCCCACCGAGGCCGCCCGCCGCTCGGTCCTCAACAAGCTGCGCCGCATCGCCGCCCTGCTGGAGACCCCGGTCATCGAGGCCGACCGCCGCCGCCACGACCTGCGGCTCGCCGAGAACATCGACCTCATCTGGCAGACCGACGAGCTCCGGGTCGTCCGCCCCGAGCCCGCCGACGAGGCCCGCAACGCCATCTACTACCTCGACGAGCTGCACGCCGGCGCCGTCGGCGACGTCCTGGAGGACCTCGCCGCCGAGCTCGAGCGCGTCGGCATCGAGCTGCCCGCCGGCACCCGCCCGCTGACCTTCGGCACCTGGATCGGCGGCGACCGCGACGGCAACCCCAACGTCACCCCCGCGGTGACCTGGGAGGTCCTGATCCTCCAGCACGAGCACGGCATCAACGACGCCCTCGAACTGGTCGACGAGCTCCGCGGCTTCCTCTCCAACTCCATCCGCTACGCCGGGGCCACCGAGGAACTCCTCACCTCCCTCCAGACCGACCTGGAGCGGCTGCCCGAGATCAGCCCCCGCTACAAGCGCCTCAACGCCGAGGAGCCCTACCGGCTCAAGGCGACCTGCATCCGCCAGAAGCTGGTCAACACCCGCCGCCGCCTGGCCAAGGGCACCACCCACGAGGAGGGCCGCGACTACCTCGGCACCTCCGAGCTGGTCCACGACCTCGCCCTGATCCAGGACTCGCTGCGCGCCAACCGCGGCGGCCTGTTCGCCGACGGCCGGATGGACCGCACCATCCGCACCCTGTCCGCCTTCGGCCTCCAGCTCGCCACGATGGACGTCCGCGAGCACGCCGACGCCCATCACCACGCGCTCGGCCAGCTCTTCGACCGGCTCGGCGAGGAGTCCTGGCGCTACGCCGACATGCCCCGCGACTACCGGCAGAAGCTCCTCGCCAAGGAGCTGCGCTCGCGCCGGCCGCTCGCGCCCACGCCCGCCCCGCTGGACCCGGCCGGCGAGAAGACCCTCGGCGTCTTCCACACCATCAAGGAAGCCTTCGAGCGCTTCGGCCCCGAGGTCATCGAGTCCTACATCATCTCGATGTGCCAGGGCGCCGACGACGTCTTCGCCGCCGCCGTCCTCGCCCGCGAGGCCGGCCTGATCGACCTGCACGCCGGCTGGGCCAAGATCGGCATCGTGCCGCTCCTGGAGACCACCGACGAGCTGAAGGCCGCCGACGTCATCCTCGACGGCATGCTGGCCGACCCCTCCTACCGGCGGCTCGTCTCCCTGCGCGGCGACGTCCAGGAGGTCATGCTCGGCTACTCCGACTCCTCCAAGTTCGGCGGCATCACCACCTCGCAGTGGGAGATCCACCGGGCCCAGCGCCGACTGCGCGACGTCGCCCACCGCTACGGCGTCCGCCTGCGCCTCTTCCACGGCCGCGGCGGCACCGTCGGCCGCGGCGGCGGCCCCTCGCACGACGCGATCCTCGCCCAGCCCTGGGGCACCCTGGAGGGCGAGATCAAGGTGACCGAGCAGGGCGAGGTCATCTCCGACAAGTACCTCATCCCGTCGCTGGCCCGCGAGAACCTCGAACTGACCGTCGCGGCGACCCTGCAGGCATCCGCCCTGCACACCGCGCCCCGCCAGTCCGACGAGGCGCTGGCCACCTGGGACGCGGCCATGGACACGGTCTCGGAAGCGGCCCACATCGCCTACCGCAAGCTCGTCGAGGACCCCGGCCTGCCGGCGTACTTCCTCGCCTCCACCCCCGTCGACCAGCTCGCCGACCTGCACCTGGGCTCGCGGCCCGCTCGCCGCCCCGGCTCCGGCGTCTCCCTCGACGGACTGCGGGCCATCCCGTGGGTGTTCGGCTGGACCCAGTCCCGGCAGATCGTCCCCGGCTGGTTCGGCGTCGGCTCGGGCCTCAAGGCGCTGCGCGAGGCCGGCCTCGACGCGGTGCTCGGCGAGATGTACGAACGCTGGCACTTCTTCCGCAACTTCGTCTCCAACGTCGAGATGACGCTGGCGAAGACTGACCTGCGGATCGCCCGGCACTACGTCGACACGCTCGTCCCGCAGGAACTGAAGCACGTCTTCGCCACCATCGAGGCCGAGCACGCGCTGACCGTGGCCGAGGTCCTGAAGGTCACGGGCGGCCGGCAGCTGCTCGACTCCAACCCGGTGCTCCAGCAGACCTTCTCCATCCGCGACGCCTACCTGGACCCGATCTCCTACCTCCAGGTGGCCCTGCTGGCCCGCCAGCGCGAGGCGGCCGAGCGCGGCGAGCAGGCCGACCCGCTGCTGGCCCGGGCCCTGCTCCTCACGGTGAACGGCGTGGCCGCGGGCCTGCGCAACACCGGCTGACGGCCCCCGACGCGCGAAGTGCCCCCACCGGCCCGGCCGGTGGGGGCACTTCGCGTCACGACGCCCTACGGCGTCCTCAGTGCTGCTGCGCCTTGCGGCGGCGCATCACCAGAAGGCCACCGACACCCGCGAGGGCGACGGCGACGGCACCGATGATGCCCACGGGGGCGCTGGAGCCCGTCTCGGCGAGGTTGCCCTCGGAGTCGCCCTTGGTGTCGGTACCACCGGTCGAACCGGGGGCACCGGGCGTCGGGGAGGCGGTGGAACCGGGGGTCTCGCCCGGCTTCGTGGGCTCCTCGCCCGGCTTGGTCGGCTCCTCACCGGGCTTCGTGGGCTCCTCGCCCGGCTTGGTCGGCTCCTCGCCCGGCTTCGTGGGCTCCTCGCCGGGCGGGCAGTCGGTCTTGAAGACCTTGTGCTTGGCCTTGCCGTTCTCGCCCTCGAAGTTCCAGAACAGCTTGTACTGGCCGTTCGGGAGGGTCATGTCCTCGGTACGCTCGTGACCGTCGGCGTCGAGAGTGATCAGGCCGGACTTGACCGTCTCGCCCTTCTCCTTCTCGTTGTTCGCCCAGGCCTCGATGTGCCAGTCGACCTTCTGGCCCGCGTCGAAGCCGAAGGCGTCGAGGTAGAAGGAGCAGACCTTCGGCTGGTTGGCCTTGATCTCCTCGCCGGTCTTCGAGTCGTGGATCTTCACGGTGCCGTTGTCACCGTGGGGCTTGCCGTTCGCGAGCGCGCCGGGCGCGAGCACGAGGGAGCCCGCCAGGGCCGCGACAAGCGCGCCTGCGGGTATGAGGGATCGTCGCATGTGCAGTCGTCCATCTGGGATGAGGGATGCCGTGGGGGGCGGCGCGGGGGCAGCCTATAGGCACCATTAAGTCGCTCTTAACCCGGTGGCTCATAACAATCTCAGCGGTAACTCGCCCACCCGACCGAGGTGTTCAGAGCGCGAGGAACGCCCCGAGCAGAAGCGCCGCGCCCGCTCCCGCCAGCGACCACGCCGTACGCGTCATCCGCAGACCGCCCCCGACGACCGGCGCCGCCAGCAGCAGCGCCCCGCCCAGCGGCAGCCAGGCGTGGAGCCCGCCGCCCCAGCCGGTCCGCACCGCCTCCTCCGTGCCCGGCTTCACCACCACCGGCAGCGTCTTGCCCTTGGCCGCCGCCACCGAGTGCTCGATCGTCAGGGCGCTGTGCGGCTGCGCCGGATCCTCCGGGACGTAACGGCCACTGCACGTCTCCTCGTTGCAGCCGGTCACCGTCAGGGTGCCGTGCTCGCGCCCCTTGGAGAGCAGGACGTGCTGGGCCGTCCCCCAGGACGACCAGGCGCCCCCGACGACGAGCAGCAGGGCGACCAGGGCCATGGCGGCGTTACGGGCATGCGTCATGACCCGCGATCGTACAGTCGTACTGATTCGGCTCGCCGATCAGGAGTTGTACGCCGACTGCGCGCGCTCCAGACCCTCCGCCACCAGGCACTCGACCGCGTCGGCCGCCCGGTCCACGAAGTAGTCGAGCTCCTTGCGCTCGGTCGACGAGAAGTCCTTCAGCACGAAGTCCGCGACCTGCATCCGGCCCGGCGGACGCCCGATCCCGAACCGCATCCGGTGGTACTCGGCACCCATCGACTTCGTCATCGACTTCAGACCGTTGTGGCCGTTGTCGCCACCGCCCAGCTTCAGACGCAGCACGCCGTAGTCGATGTCCAGCTCGTCGTGGACGGCCACCACACGCGCCGTCGGCACCTTGTAGAAATCACGCAACGCCGTCACGGGACCGCCCGAGAGGTTCATGTACGACATCGGCTTCGCGAGGATCACCCGGCGGTTCGCCGGCCCCGGCGCACCCATCCGGCCCTCCACGACCTGCGCCTGCGCCTTCTGCGCCCGCTTGAACTTCCCGCCGATCCGCTCCGCCAGCAGATCCACCACCATGAAGCCCACGTTGTGCCGGTTCGCCGCGTACTCCGGGCCCGGGTTGCCGAGGCCGACGATCAGCCAGGGGGCGTTCGCGTCGTCCGTCATGTGCGTCACGTCTCCTCGTGTGCGTACAGAAAGAAACGGGGTGGCGGGCCTGTCGGCCCGTCACCCCGTCACGTCAGGCAGAGCCTACGGCTCAGGCCTCGGCGCCCTCGGCGGCGGCCTCTTCCTCGGTGCCCTCGGCGGCCGGCTCCTCGGCCTGCGCGGCCAGGACCTGCAGCACGACGGCGTCGGCGTCGGTCACCAGGGTGACGCCCTTCTCCAGCGTGATGTCCTTGGCGAGGACGGAGGCACCGGCCTCCAGGCCCTCCACGGAGACCGTGACGGACTCGGGCAGGTGGGTGGCCTCGGCCTCGACGGACAGCGTGTTGAGGACGTGCTCCAGCAGGTTGCCGCCGGCGGCCAGCTCACCCTCGGCCACGACCGGAACCTCGACGGTGACCTTCTCGCCGCGCTTCACCAGAAGCAGGTCGACGTGCTCCAGGAAGCCCTTCAGCGGGTCGCGCTGCACGGCCTTCGGGATCGCGAGCTCGTTCTTGCCCTCGATGTCCAGGGACAGCAGGACGTTCGGGGTACGCAGGGCGAGCAGCAGCTCGTGGCCCGGCAGCGTCACGTGGACCGGGTCCGAACCGTGACCGTAGAGAACGCCGGGAACCTTGCTGTCGCGGCGGATCTTGCGGGCGGCGCCCTTGCCGAACTCCGACCGGAGGGTCGCGGCGATCTTGACCTCGGACATGTGCACTCCTCGTAATGTGGTGACGAAACGACTGTCACCCGGCCACGACTGGCGATGGCCTGCTACGAAGAGCGCGTCGATAACGGACCGCCGTACCACTCCGGGTACGGCCTCCCTCGCCGAGCAACTACGGCAGTCTACTCGCCGCTCCCCGCACCACCCAATTGGATCACCGGAAGCCCCCGGAGACCCCCGCCGGCACCCGCCCGGCACGGCGAAAGGGCCGCCTCCCCGACCAGCGGGAAAGCGGCCCTCTCGGAGGAAACCTCAGTGCTCCTCGAACAGGCTCGTCACCGAACCGTCCTCGAACACCTCACGCACCGCACGCGCGATCGTCGGCGCGATCGACAGCACCGTGATCTTGTCCAGCTCCAGCGCGCTCGGGTCCGGCAGCGTGTCCGTGAACACGAACTCGCTCACCTTCGAGTTCTTCAGACGATCCGCGGCGGGACCCGACAGGATGCCGTGCGTCGCCGTCACGATCACGTCCTCCGCACCGTGCGCGAACAGGGCGTCCGCGGCGGCGCAGATCGTGCCACCCGTGTCGATCATGTCGTCGACCAGGACACACACACGGCCCTTCACGTCACCGACGACCTCGTGCACCGTCACCTGATTGGCGACGTCCTTGTCACGACGCTTGTGCACGATCGCCAGCGGCGCGTCCAGACGGTCGCACCAGCGGTCGGCCACCCGCACACGACCCGCGTCCGGAGACACGATCGTCAGCTTGTTCCGGTCGACCTTCGCACCCACGTAGTCCGCCAGCACCGGCAGCGCCGACAGATGGTCCACCGGACCGTCGAAGAAGCCCTGGATCTGATCCGTGTGCAGGTCGACCGTCAGAATCCGGTCGGCCCCCGCCGTCTTCAGCAGATCCGCGATCAGACGCGCCGAGATCGGCTCACGCCCGCGGTGCTTCTTGTCCTGCCGCGCGTAGCCGTACGACGGGATGATCACGGTGATGCTCCGCGCGGACGCCCGCTTCAGAGCGTCCAGCATGATCAGCTGCTCCATGATCCACTTATTGATCGGAGCCGTGTGGCTCTGGATCAGGAAGCAGTCCGCGCCACGAGCCGACTCCTGGAAACGGACGTAGATCTCACCGTTCGCGAAGTCGAAAGCCTTGGTCGGCACGAGGCCGACACCCAACTGGTGCGCGACCTCCTCGGCCAGCTCGGGGTGGGCGCGGCCGGAGAAGAGCATCAGCTTCTTCTCGCCGGTCGTCTTGATCCCGGTCACAGCACTGTCTCCTCAGACGTGTTCCCTGGTCGCGAATCCCGCGCTCCCGTGCGCGTGTGCGAGCCAGCCGAATTTGTGTGCACGTATCACGGTACGCCGAGTTTGACGTACCCGTTTCCGGTCAGCTTTCCCCGGCGGGCTCCTCCGTGACCGCCAGAGCGGCCTGCGCGGCCGCACTGCCCGGCCGCTTCCGCGCCACCCAACCCTCGATATTCCGCTGCTGGCCCCGCGCCACGGCGAGCGAACCCGCCGGCACGTCCTTGGTGATCACCGACCCCGCCGCGGTGTACGCACCATCGCCGATCGTGATGGGCGCCACAAACATGTTGTCCGAACCCGTACGGCAGTGAGAGCCGATCGTGGTGTGGTGCTTCGTCTCACCGTCGTAGTTGACGAACACGCTCGCGGCCCCGATGTTCGTGTGCTCACCGATCGTCGCGTCACCCACATAGGAGAGATGCGGCACCTTCGTGCCGTCCCCGATCGTGGCGTTCTTCATCTCCACGTACGTCCCGGCCTTCGACTTCCTGCCGAGCGTCGTCCCTGGACGCAGATACGCGAACGGACCCACCGTCGCGCCCTCCCCGATCACCGCCGAGTCCGCCACCGTGTTGTCCACCCGCGCGCCCCGGCCGACCCGGGTGTCCTTCAGACGGCTGTTCGGGCCGACCTCGGCATCCTCGCCGACATGGGTCGAACCCAGCAGCTGCGTACCCGGATGGATCACCGCGTCCGGCTCGAACGTCACCGTCACGTCCACCAGCACGGACGACGGATCGACCACCGTCACACCCGCCGTCATCGCCCGCTCCAGCAGCCGCGCGTTCAGCAGCGCACGCGCCTCCGCCAGCTGCACGCGGTTGTTGATCCCCAGGATCTCGCGGTGATCACCGGCCACCGACGCACCCACCCGGTGCCCCGCCTCGCGCAGGATCGACAGCACGTCCGTGAGGTACTCCTCACCCTGGCTGTTGTCCGTCCGCACCTTCCCCAGCGCGTCGACGAGCAGCCGCCCGTCGAACGCGAACACACCCGAGTTGATCTCCCGGATCGCACGCTGCGCCTCGGACGCGTCCTTGTGCTCCACGATCTCGGTCACGGCGCCGGTGGCCGCGTCCCGCACGATCCGGCCGTAGCCCGTGGAGTCCGGCACCTCGGCGGTCAGCACGGTGACGGCGTTGCCGTCGGCCGCGTGGGTGGCGGCGAGGTCGCGCAGCGTCCCGCCGGACAGCAGGGGGGTGTCGCCGCAGACGACGACGACCGTGCCGTCCGGAGCCTGGCCCAGCCCCTCCAGCCCCATCCGGACCGCGTGCCCGGTGCCGTTCTGCTCGTGCTGCACGGCGGTGCGGGTGCCGGCGTAGTGCGTCTCGAGGTGCGCGGTGACCTGCTCGCGCGCGTGCCCGACGACCACGACGAGGTGCTCGGGCTCCAGCTCGCGCGCTGCGGAGACCACGTGTCCGACGAGCGAGCGCCCGGCGAGTTCGTGCAGGACCTTGGGGGTCTTCGACTTCATGCGGGTGCCCTCACCCGCTGCGAGGACGACGACGGCTGCCGGGCGATTGGCGCTCACGGGTGTGCCCTTCGGCTTCGGTGGGTGGACCACCGAAGGATACCGGGGGCCTTCGGAGCGGACATGAGTAAGGGTCCCGACCAGGGAGGTCGGGACCCGAACCGTGCATGCCGCTCCCGGGGGAGGACTCGAACCCCCATGATCAGAACCAAAATCTGACGTCTTGCCCTTAGACGACCCGGGATGGGGCTTATGTCCGCTTTGTTCGGACCGCCGCAGATGCAGCCCCTACTATGCCGCACCACGCCCCTTCGATGCGACGGTACAGATCGGCGCTTTGGCGGACATGGATCACGAGGCAGCCGCGATAGTCGTCGTTCACGTTCTTGCGGATCGTCGTGGGGTTGTGCCGCTTCAGCGTCGTCCTGCCGAACCGTGAGGCGTCGGCGTGCACGAGGGCGGCCCAGTACCGCTCGGCCGCCCCGACATCGGCGGTTTCGTGGATCAGCACGTGGTACGTGTGTCGCTCGCGGTCCACGCCGAGCAGGTCGAGCCAGGCGACGAACACCTTGATCATGCCGGGGTCGCTGTTGACGAACGCCACTCTCTCGCGGCGGGCGTGGGGCTTGTCCTTCGTGCCCTCGGCCCAGTACAGACTCACGCCCAGCAGGAAGAGTTCGCGGTCGGAGAGGTTCCCTACCTCGCTCGCCGCCGCCTGCTTGGCCCTGTTCCGCTCCTCCTCGCGCAGGCGGAGCCGGTCCTCCCAGCCGCGCTTTGCGATCTCGGAGGCCTGTTCGCGGGTGCGTCTGCGCCGTTCCGGCCTCTGCATGTCCCGCACCCAGAGCGAGACCGAACTCTTCGAGCAGCCCAGCTCGCGCGTGATCTCGTCGTACGTCCGGCCCTGCGCGCGCAAGGTGCGCGCCTTTGCGCGGAGGTCGTCCTTGGCGTTCGGGTGCCGCTTCCGGTCCCGTGTGTCGGCTGTCATGGGTCCAGCGTCGTCCGGAATCCGGACATCCGGGTCGAAAGTCTGGTCGATTCAGTAGTTCGAGGGACGGGTGTCCGTGTCTGGTTGACGGGGGACTCTCCGCGGTCGTCCCGTCTCCGGAAAATGGGTCGCGGGCGCCCGTAGGGTGGAAGGCATGACCGCAACGGGGGCTCACCGGGACGCGGCGGGCACGCCCGTCCGTGGCTGGTGGTGGTGGGGGAGACCGCGCAGCGCGGTGCTGGACATCGCGTTGGCGGTGGTGTCGGCGCTGGAGTGCGGGCTCGAGGGGATCGGGTTCGCCGACACGGCGGGACTGCCGGTGCCCGTGGGGGTGCTGTTCGGCCTGCTCGTCGGGGCCGTGCTGGTGGTGCGGCGGAAGTGGCCGATCACGGTCGTGCTCGTCTCGATCGCCGTCACGCCGGCCGAGATGGGCTTCCTGATGGGGATGGTCGGGCTGTACACGCTCGCCGCCTCGGAGGTGCCGCGAAGGATCACGGCGGCGCTGGCCGGGATGTCGACGGTCGCCGTGTTCCTCGTGACGGTGGTGCGGCTGCGGCAGGACGTCGGCAGCCAGGACTTCGATCCGAGCGGCTGGTACGTGCCCGTCGTCTCGCTCTTCATGACGCTGGGGCTCAACGCGCCGCCGGTGCTCTTCGGGCTGTACATAAGGGCGCGGCGCCGGCTCATGGAGAGCCTGCGGGAGCGGGCCGACAGTCTGGAGCAGGAGTTGTCGCTGCTCGCGGACCGGGCGGAGCAGCGGGCTCAGTGGGCGCGGCAGGAGGAGCGGACGCGGATCGCGCGGGAGATGCACGACGTGGTGGCCCACCGGGTGTCGCTGATGGTGGTGCACGCGGCGGCGTTGCAGGCGGTGGCGTTGAAGGATCCGCAGAAGGCGGTGAAGAACGCGGCGCTGGTGGGTGACATGGGCCGGCAGGCGTTGACGGAGCTGCGGGAGATGCTGGGGGTGCTGCGGGAGGACGTGCCGGTGGCGGTGCCCGCGGCGGTGCCGCTGGCGGCGGTGGGGCGGGCCGCCGCGGCCGCMGCGGAGGCGGCTTCGGAGGACGGGCCGTGTCTGGACGCGTTGGAGGCGCTGGTGGAGCAGTCGCGGCTGGCGGGGGTGGTCGTGGAGCTGGCGGTGCTGGGTGAGGCGCGGGTGTACGGGGCGGAGGTGGAGCGGACGGCGTACCGGGTGGTGCAGGAGGCGCTGACCAATGTCCTCAAGCACGCGGCGGGGGCGAGGGTCGTGGTGCGGTTGGCCCACCGGGAGGCCGAGGTGGCCATGCAGGTGGAGAACGGTCCTTCGGACGCGGCGGTGGCGGATGCGCAGCTGCCGAGCGGGGGCAACGGTCTGGTGGGGATGCGGGAGCGGGTGACGCGGCTCGGGGGTGTGTTCGTGTCGGGTCCGACGGACGCGGGTGGTTTTCGGGTGTCGGCGGTGCTGCCGGTGGCGGAGCGGGTCGCTTAGGTCGACCACCGGGGCCGCCCGGACCGGGCTGCGCCAGCATCGTCGCCGCGTGGTGCACACCGGGCGCGCCGGGAGGCCCCGGCGGGGTCGGTGCCCCGGGAGGCCGTCGTGGGCCAGGGTCGCCGGTTCCGGTGGGTGCCGGGTGGGGGATCCCCTGCCCCGGGGCAGGGGATCGCCGTGTCGCGCGGGGTCAGGTGCCGCTGGTGACCAGGCGGGTCGGCTGGGAGCCGGTGACCAGGGTGGCGAGGGCGGTGTCGATGTCCTGCCCGAGGAACCAGTCGCCGGTGTGGTCGAGGCTGTAGACGCGGCCTTCGAGGTCTATCGCGAGCACGGCGTGGTGTTCGTCCTCCTCTCCCAGGGGGGAGATCTCGGTGTCGAGGGCGCGGCCCAGGTCCGCCATGGTGCGGGCGAGGTGGAGGCCGGCGAGCGGGTCGAAGCTGACGGTCGCGGGGGCGATCTGGCGGCCGGCGCCGGGTGCGGTGATGTGCAGTCCGCCGAATTCGGCCCAGGCTTCGACGGCGGCGGGGAAGACGCTGTGCCGGTGTCCGCCGGGGGAGGTGTGGGCGCGCAGGGCGTCGGCCCATTCCTCGGCGAGCTTGATGTCCCAGCGGCCGGGCTGCCAGCCGGCCTCGCGGAGGGCGGCGTCGACGTTGACCGGGAAGCGGGTGGTGCTCAGGTGGTCGGGCATTTCAGGTGCGGTCAGCCGTTCTCGACAGTCGAGGTGGGGTCGACGGTGCGCACGCCGAAGTGGGCGAGCAGCGCCGTACAGGAGCGGCAGGGTGCCGCGTAGCTGCCGTGCAGCGGGTCGCCGTCCTCGCGGATGCGGCGCGCGGTGAGTTTCGCCTGTTTGAGTGAGCGGCGCGCCTCGCCGGAGGTGAGGGGCTTGCGCTGGGCGCGCTTGGAGCGGCCGGTCTCGGTGGCGGTGAGGTGCCGGGACAGCAGGATCGCTTCGGGGCAGCGGCCGGTGAAGCGTTCGCGTTGTCCGCTGGTGAGGGTGTCCAGGAAGTCCTGGACGAGGGGGTGCAGGACGGGCGGCTGGTCGCCGCGGCCTGCGGTGCAGGTGAGGGTCTCGCCGCGTACGGAGAGTGCGGCGCCGACCGTGGGAAGGATTCCGTCGCGGCGGAAGCGCAGTATCGGGGCCTTGGTGGGCTCGGTGCTGCTCCAGTTGAGGCGTGGGTCACCCTGAGTGGGTGCTTGTGCTGCGTACATGGTGCTCGTCTTCCCCTCCGCGCAATCCCCCGAGTTGCTTGAACAGACTGCCAAACGGGGTGCCCCATGTGGAAGCTGGGTAGCGGAAACGTGCCTTCGGTGTGTCGGAACTATCGCCGCTCAGTCATGCGGACGTGACACTTGGTCACGGTAGCCGCTCGGAGGTATCGGGCCATGTCACGGCCTTGTGGCACCGCATAGGCTGTGCGGAATCAGCCAGCAGCCAGCGCAGGGGGCAACCGCCATGACGACAGGTCGGCTCGGGCAGTCAGCCGCGCCACCGAACGCGGCCTACGCCGGGCAGGTCGTGCACTTCCCGGACCCGGTCCGGGCCTCCCGGCATCCTCGAGGGGTGCGGGTGGACGAGCACGGCTACCCGGACTTCTCGCCGTACGCCCGGGCCGCAGCGGAGATCGCGGAGCCGCCGGAGGGCTTCGGTGTCGACGAGCTGCGGCTGACGGACTACGTGTCGGCGAACGCGGCGCTGGC
The DNA here is from genome assembly GCF_008042125.1 of Streptomyces sp. MS191. Lineage (GTDB taxonomy): Bacteria > Actinomycetota > Actinomycetes > Streptomycetales > Streptomycetaceae > Streptomyces. Next base: position 1,942,635 of record NZ_RDBI01000040.1, on the reverse strand, counting down.
CGCGACGGGGCACGAGCTGTGGGACACGATCCCGTCGGTGGCGACGCCGCACGGCTGGACCTGGCACCACGTGGCGGGCAGCCGTCGCATGGAGCTGGTGCCGGTGGAGGTGAAGGCGCTGCTGCGCCATCACGGCGGGGTGGCGACGGCGGCCGTCGACCAGGGCAAGCGGGGCACGCGTCCGCTGCAGGAGACCCGGCCGGCGCACTTCGGGCTGCCGAAGGCGCTGGTGTCGGTGTCGGAGCAGCAACTGCTGGGTGTCGAGGAGGACCTCGGGTACCGCCTGCCGGGCGCGTACCGGTCGTTCCTGAAGGCGGCGGGCGGCTGTGCGCCGGTCGGCGCGGCGCTCGACGCGGAGCTCGGGCTGCTGGTGGACCAGCCGTTCTTCACGGTGCGCGAGGAGGCGGGGGTCAACGACCTCGTCTACGTCAACAAGTGCCTGCGTGATCACCTGACGAAGGACTACCTGGGTGTCGCGTTCGTGCAGGGCGGCATTCTGGCGGTGAAGGTGCGGGGTGCCGCGGTCGGCACGGTGTGGTTCTGCGCGTACGACGACGCGCGGGATCAGGACGGCTGGAGTGTGAACGAGCGCGTGGAGCGGTTGCTGCTGCCGTGCGGTGAGGACTTCGACGCGTTCCTGCAGCGGCTGGCGGGTAATCCGCCGGAGTTGGAGACGGTCGCGAACCTGATGGTGGACGGCGGCTTCGCGCGCGCCGTGTCCGTGGTTCCGGTGGGGGAGTGAGCTGGCTGTGGTGACGTTCGCGCAGGCGCAGGAGCGCGCCGAGGAATGGATCAACGGTGACGTGCCGGCGTACCAGCATCGCGAGGTGCGGGTGCGGGAGTTCGAGCTCGGTTTCGTCGTGTGGGCGGAGGACCGCGAGGAGGGTCCGAGGTCGGACGGCGGCCGGCAGCGGCTGGTCATCGCGCGCGACAGCGGTGAGGCGACGCTGTGGCCGGGGCTGCCGGTGGGCGAGGTGATCCGGCGGTACGAGGAGGAGTACGGGACGGCCGCGGACGAGCCGGGGGCGGTGGCGCCCGCGCCGCCGGAGCGGATCGACCTGAACCAGACCTCGTTCCTGCTCAGTCCGCCGGAGTGGTTGCAGGACGCGGCGGACCGGATCGGGCTGCCGAAGGCGCCGGACGCCTCGCAGCCGGGTGTGCCCGCGCCGGCGGCCCCGGCGACCCCGGCGACCCCGGAGCCCGTGGGGTCCGGGGCGCGGCCGCTTCCGGTGGACCGGCCGGAGCCCGTGGACCGGCCGGGTCCCGCGGAGCACGAGCCGACGGCGCAGGACGGGGTGCCGGCGACGGCGCCCTCGGACAGCCCGTGGGTCGACGCGAACGCCAGCTCGGGCGGTGCCGACGGGGCGGTGCCGTTGCCGGCGACCGTCTTCGCGCCGCCGCTCTCGGGCGCGGACGACGAGGACACGCCGCTTCCGGTGGTGGGCGCGGACGCGCCGACGGCGCTGATGTCGGGCGGCAGCGCGCTGCCGCCGACGGCGGTGGCGCCGAGGCTCGACCCGTCCTCGCCGCGCCCGGACGGGCCGCGCGGCCCGTCCGCGCCGGCGGGTTCCCCGGCGGCGCCCGGCGTGCCGTCGGCTCCGGGGGCGCCGGCCGCTCCGGGTGTGCCGTCGGCTCCGGGGGTGCCCGGTGGCACGCCCGCTCCCGGTGTGCCCGCGCCGCCCGCTGCTCCCGGCGCGCCCGGTGCGGGGGACATCGCGGACGCGGCGACCAGCAAGGCCGTCCTGCCGCCGCGGGCCTCGCGGGGCGGCGGGGGCAACCCTCCGCCGCCGCCGCAGGCGCCCGGTGTGCCGGGTCAGCCCGCCGCTCCCGCGGGCGGCTACGTGCCGACGCAGCTGGTGTCGCAGCTCGGCCCCGACGGTCCCCGGCCGCCCGGTCCGCCGGCCGCGCCCGGTACCCCGCCGCGTGGCATCGACCACGCCGCGACGATGCTCGCGCACCCGAACCAGGGCGGCCCCGGTGCGCCGCCGCCTCCGCCCGCGGCGCCGGGTGCGCCGGGCACCCCGCCCGGTGGCATCGACCACGCCGCGACGATGCTCGCCCACCCGGGTCCCGGCGGTCCGCCGGCCCCGCCCGGGCCTCCCGGGGCACCGACCCCGCCGGGGCCTCCCGGCGCGCCCGGTGTGCACCACGCGGCGACGATGCTGGCGCAGCCCGGTCCGGGCGGCCCCGGTGGTCCGGGCACGCCGCCTCCGCCGGCGCCCGCGCCGGCTCCCGGCGCGCCTCCGGCGTACGGGTACCCGCATCAGCCGACCGGTCAGCCGACCGTGGGGCCCGGGTACCAGGCGGTGCTGCGGTACCGCGCGCCGGACGGGTCCGAGGCGCAGATCATCAGGCGGTCCGCCCCCGGCACTCCGCACCCGGAGTGGCAGATCCTGCACGAGCTGCGCGCGATGAACGTGCCGCCGCAGCAGGTGCTGGAGCTGCACACGGAGCTGGAGTCCTGCGAGCTGCCGGGTGGTTACTGCGCGCGGATGATCCGGGAGACCTGGCCGCAGGCGCGGATCACCAACATCGCGCCGTACGGCCGTGATCACGCGGGCCGGCAGCAGGGGATGCGGCAACTCCTGACCCATCAGGGGGAGTTGCATCAGGTCGCCGACGGCCCGGCCCGGCCGGCGCCGGTGCGTACCCCGTTGCCGCAGGTGCAGCCGCTGCCGCCGATCCCCCCGGAGGGGGTCGCGCAGGAGATGGCCGGCGCGTTCGGTCCGGGCATCTGCCGGTTCGACCAGCGGGCCGTGTCCCGCCAGGGCGTTCCGGAGATCGTGGCGCTCACCCTGGTCTGGGCGGGCCTTCCGGCCGACTTCGGGCCGTTCTTCTGGGCGCAGCCGGCCCAGCCGGTGGTGCCGACGCTCGCCGAACTCGCGGCGCAGCGGCAGATCCAGCCGGCGTCGGACGCGGGCTCGTACCTCGTGATCGGCTCCGACTTCGGGCGGGCGATCTGCGTCCAGTACGGGACCGCGCACATCGTCGCCGTACCGGTCGAGGCCGGTCCGGGCGGGCAGCCGGTGCCGCCGCAGTTCGTGAACAGCGGTCTGCCGGAGTTCACCCGCTCGATGGCGCTGCTGGGCCGGATGTGGCGGCTCCGGTTCGGGCTCAACCCCGAGCAGGCGGGCCGCTGGACGGTCGACTTCCAGGCGCAGCTGGCCATGCTGGACCCGGCGGCGCTCGCGTCGCCGGACAGCTGGTGGTCGGTTCTGCTGGAGCAGATGTGGGACGGCCTCCTCTGAGACGGGGCTGAGTCCCGCCCGGTGGCCCGGGGCGCCCGACGTGTACGTCACGTCGGGCGCCTTTTGTCCTTTCCCGGGGGGCCGATGGCGCATCCTTGGGGTTTCGGGCCGTCGTGGAAGGAGCGTCAGCGGATGGGTTTCTCCGACTTACGGGGTGGCCGGGGCTACCGTCCCGAACAGGTCGACCGCGTGCTCGCCTCGCTCGCCGGGGAACGGGACGCCGCCCGGGAGGACGCGGAGCGGCTGGCGGTGCTCGCCGGGGAGCGGGAGGCGGCGGCGGCGCGGCTGCGGGAGCTGGTCGCGGGGCTCGCGCCGCAGCGCTACGAGTCCCTCGGCGCCCGGGCGCAGCGGATCCTGGTCCTGGGCGAGGAGGAGGCCGAGGCCGTGTCGGTGGCCGCGAGGACGGCGGCGCAGGCGCTCGCGGAGGAGGCCCGGGCGGCGGGCGAGGCGGTCGCCGAGGCGGCGCGGGCGTACGCGGCCGAGACCGGGGACGCGGCGGACGCGGCCGCGCACGCGACGCTGGCGGCGGCCGGCGCGGCCGCCGAGGAACTGCGGGGGGCGGCCCGCCGCGAGGCGGACGAACTCCGGGGCGGGGCACGGGCGGAGCTGGAGGACACGGTGCGCCGGACGGCGGCGCTGCTCGACCGGCAGCGCGCGGACCAGACGTCGGCCCGGGAGCGGGCCGAACGGACGGAGGCGGCGCGGGCGGCGGACCTCGACGCGCGGCACGAGGGACTGCTCGCGGCGGCCGAGGCGCGACTGGCCGAGGCCCGGCGGGTCTTCGCCGAGGCGGAGGAGAGCGCCCGGCACGGCCAGGAGGACGCCGAGGCGCGGGCGGCGGAGCTGCTGGCCGGGGCGAGCGTGCGCCGGGAGCGCGCCGAGCGCGAGACGGAGCGGATCCTGCGGGAGCACACGGAGTCCGCCGAGGTGATCCACGCGCACATGGAACACATCCGCAGCTCCCTGGCGGCCCTGACGGGCCGGGGGACGCCCGGGGAGCCGCCGGACGGTCCGCCCGGGGACAGTCCTTAGGCCCTGTCAGCCCGGACAGGGCCTGCGCCGGGCCTACGCCCTGTCGGCTTCGTTCCGCGGAGCGGCGGTGGGTGAAGTGTCCTCGCGCGTACGGCCGGTGGGCGAACCGCCCGTGCGGGAAGGGCCGGTCCCGGAGGCGTCGGCGCGCGAGGTGCCGGTCCGCCGAAGGGCGCTGCGGGTGGGGGTGGTTCGCGAGGTGCCGGTCCGCGAGGGGCTTTCCGGGTGGTCGTCGCCGTCGGGCAGGACCGGGAAGCGGCGGGGTGCGACGGTGAGGAGGACGAGCAGGGCGAGTGCCGCCGCCGCGGCCGCGCCCGTGAAGACGTGGTCGACGGCCGCGTCGACCGCCCGCCGCAGCGCGTCCGCGGTTCCGGCGGCGAGTGAGCCCGGTGCGTCGAGGGCCCGGGCCAGGCCGTCCAGGTCGCCGCTTCCGAGCCGGGCGGCGAGGACCGCGTTGGCCACCGCGCCGAAGAGGGCCGCCCCCACGCTCTGGCCGACCTGGCGGCAGAAGAGGACGGACGCCGTGGTGGTGCCCCGTTCGCCGTACGGCACCGTCGACTGGACCCCGACGATCAGCGGGAGCTGGAAGAAGCCGAGCGCGCCGCCGAGCAGCAGCATGAGCAGGGCAGGCTGCCAGGGCTCGCCGGGGAACGGCAGGAACGGGAAGGCGAGCAGGACCAGCAGAGCGAGGGTGATGCCGATGACGGCGGTCAGCCGGAAGCCGATGCGGCCGTAGACGCGGTTGGACAGGGCGGCGGTGACCGGCCAGCTCAGGGTCATGGCGGACAGGACGAAGCCGGCCGCGATCGGTCCGAGCCCCAGGACGGCCTGGGCGTAGGTGGGCAGGAAGACGGTCGGGGCGACCATCAGGAGGCCGAGCGCGCCGAGGGCGAGGTTGACGGTGACGATGGTGCGGCGGCGCCAGATCCAGCCGGGGATGATCGGTTCGGTGGCCCGCCGTTCGACGAGGACGGTGACCGCGCCCAGGACGAGGGCGCCGCCGAAGAGGCCGAGCGAGGGGGCGGACAGCCACGGCCAGGCGACGCCGCCCTGGACGAGCGCGGTGAGGAGCAGGGCCCCGGTCGCGAAGACGGCGAGGGCCCCGGGCCAGTCGACGGCGGGTCGTGCCGCGGCGCCCGGGCCTCCCCCGACCGCCGAGGGGCGGCCCGGTTCGACGAGGTGGCGCCCGATCAGCCACAGGGCGAGCAGGCCGACGGGCAGGTTGAGCAGGAAGATCCAGCGCCAGTCCCCGTATCCGGCGAGCAGGCCGCCGGCGGCGGGGCCCGCGACCGAGGCCGTCGCCCAGACGGTGGACAGCCGCGCCTGGATCCGGGGGCGTTCCTTCAGCGGGTACAGGTCGGCCGCGATCGTCTGCACGGTGCCCTGGAGTGCGCCGCCGCCCAGGCCCTGGACGACGCGGAAGGCGATCAGCGAGGCCATGTTCCAGGCGGTGGCGCACAGCAGGGAGCCGATGAGGAAGAGGACGGTGCCGGCGACCAGGACGGGCTTGCGGCCGAAGGTGTCGCAGAGCTTCCCGTACACCGGCAGGGTCACGGTCACGGCGAGCAGGTAGCCGGAGAACAGCCAGGAGAACACGGAGAGGCCGCCGAGGTCGCCGACGATCTGCGGCACGGCCGTCGAGACGACGGTGCCGTCCAGCGCGCTCAGGGCCATCACCAGCATCAACGCGGCGACGACCGGGCCGCGCCCGTGAGGCGTGACCGCCGCTGCCGCCGTCCGCCGTGGCGTCGTCTCGGACACTTCGGGATCCCTCCCCTGTCGGCCCGGCGCGGCCGGGCCCGTACGACCGGCGCCGCGGAACCCGGTGGTCCGCACACCTGATGAGTCGTACATCTATTTCGCCGGACCACCTTCTCACTCGACCCGCGGGTGGAGAACCCCTAGGGGTGTCTCCCCCATAGAGGGCAGGGGCCGTTCGTTCCGGCGGAGGACGAGGAAGCCCCCTTCCTGTCTTTAGCTTGGTCTTACGGAAAACCCCAGGGCGAAGACTGCGACAGGCACCAGTGACCAGCCGCCCCGTCCCTCGCAGACTCGTAGACGAGTCGGATCCGATCCAGGCATAGGAGACATACCGTGACTTCGGCTGTGACCATCCCCCAGCACGAGGGCGCCGCAGGGCGCACGGCGGTGGCCGCGCGGGCGCGGCAGGTCGTCAAGGCGTACGGAGCGGGTGAGACGAGGGTCGTCGCACTCGACCACGTCGACGTGGACATCGCCCGCGGGCAGTTCACCGCGATCATGGGCCCGTCCGGCTCCGGCAAGTCGACCCTGATGCACTGCCTCGCCGGCCTCGACACCGTCACCAGCGGCCAGATCTTCCTCGACGACACGGAGATCACCGGCCTCAAGGACAAGAAGCTGACCCGGCTGCGCCGCGACCGGATCGGCTTCATCTTCCAGGCGTTCAACCTGCTGCCGACGCTCGACGCGCTGGAGAACATCACGCTGCCGATGGACATCGCCGGCCGCCGCCCCGACCGGGAGTGGCTCGACCGGGTGGTCTCCACCGTCGGTCTCGCCGACCGTCTGAAGCACCGTCCCACCCAGCTCTCCGGCGGCCAGCAGCAGCGCGTCGCGGTGGCCCGCGCGCTCGCCGCCCGACCCGAGATCATCTTCGGCGACGAGCCGACCGGAAACCTCGACTCACGGGCCGGCGCCGAGGTCCTCGGCTTCCTGCGCCAGTCCGTGGACGAACTCGGCCAGACCATCGTCATGGTCACCCACGACCCGGTCGCCGCGAGCCACGCCGACCGTGTCCTCTACCTCGCGGACGGCCGGATCGTCGACGAGATGCTCCGGCCCACCGCCGACGCCGTCCTCGACCGCATGAAGGACTTCGACGCCCGGGGGCGCACGTCATGACCGTCCTCAAGTCCTCCCTGCGCAACTTCTTCGCGCACAAGGGCCGCATGGCGCTCTCCGCCGTCGCCGTCCTGCTGTCCGTGGCGTTCGTGTCCGGCACGCTCGTCTTCACGGACACCATGAACACCACCTTCGACAAGCTCTTCGCGTCCACCGCGTCCGACGTCACCCTGAGCGCCAAGTCGGGCGGCACCGACGAGATCCCGGCCAGCGGCCGGCCCGAGGCCTTCCCGGCCTCCCTCGTCGACCGGGTGAGGAAGGCAGAGGGCGTCAAGGACGCCCAGGGCTCGGTCGTCTCGCTCGGCGTCACCGTCGTCGACGCACGCAACAAGAACGTCGGCCCCACCAGCGGCGCACCGACGATCGCCGTCAACTGGACTCCCAACGAGCTGCGTTCGGTGGAGATCAGCTCCGGCCACGAGCCGCGCGGGCCCACCGAGGTGCTGGTCGACGGCGGCACCGCCGAGAAGCACGGGCTGAAGATCGGCGACGAGCTGCGCACCATCGCGGTCACCGGCGACTTCACCGCGAGGATCTCGGGCATCGCCGACTTCAAGGTCACCAACCCCGGTGCCACCGTCGTCTACTTCGACACGGCCACCGCCCAGCGCGAACTCCTCGGCAAGGAGGGCCTGTTCACGCAGGTGATGGTCGACGCCTCGCCCGGCGTGTCCGACGAGGCGCTGAAGCGGAACATCGCCTCCGTGGTCGGCGCCGACTACAAGCTGCAGACCGCCGCCGAGGCGGCGGACGAGGGCCGCGAGGACGTCGCCGGCTTCCTCGACGTGATGAAGTACGCGATGCTCGGCTTCGCCGGTATCGCCTTCCTCGTCGGCATCTTCCTCATCGTCAACACCTTCTCGATGCTGGTCGCCCAGCGCACCCGCGAGATCGGCCTCATGCGGGCCATCGGATCCAGCCGCCGGCAGGTCAACCGCTCCGTCCTCGTCGAGGCGCTGCTGCTCGGCGTCGTCGGCTCGGTCGCCGGTGTCGCGGCGGGCGTGGGCCTCGCCGTCGGCCTGATGGAGCTCATGTCCTCCATGGGCATGGAGCTGTCCACCCAGGACCTGACCGTCGCGTGGACGACCCCGGCCGTCGGCCTCGGCCTCGGCATCGTGGTCACCGTCGTCGCCGCGTACGTCCCCGCCCGCCGGGCCGGCAAGGTCTCCCCGATGGCCGCCCTGCGCGACGCCGGCACCCCTGCCGACGCCAAGGCGGGTCTGGTCCGCGGCGGTGTCGGCCTGTTCCTGACGGCGGGCGGCGCGGCCGCCCTGTGGACCGCGACCCAGGCGGAGAAGGCCGGAGCCGGCTCGCTCTGGCTCGGCCTCGGGATCGTGCTCTCCCTCATCGGCTTCATCGTCGTGGGCCCGCTGCTCGCCGGCGGCGTCGTCCGCGCCATCGGCGTCGTCGTCCTGCGGGTCTTCGGCCCGGTCGGTCGGATGGCCGAGCGCAACGCGCTGCGCAACCCGCGGCGTACCGGTGCCACCGGCGCCGCCCTGATGATCGGCCTGGCCCTGGTGGCCTGCCTTTCGGTGGTCGGCTCCTCCCTGGTCGCCTCGGCCACCGAGGAACTGGACCGCACGGTCGGCGCGGACTTCATCGTCCAGTCGCCCACCGGGCAGCCGATCGTCCCGCAGGCCCAGGCGGCCCTGGAGAAGACCCCGGGCCTGACCCACGTCACCGAGTACAAGTCGGTGGACGCGAGGATCACCGACCCGAAGGGCGCTTCCGTCGACGACGAGGTCGTCGCCGCCGATCCGACGTACGCCCAGGACCTCAAGCGCGACACCACCGGCGGCCGGCTCGCCGACGCCTACGGCCCGGACGCGATGTCCGTCGGCAGCGACTACGCGACCGCGCACGGCGTCCGGGTCGGTGACCGGCTGACCGTCGCCTTCAAGGGCGGCCGGACCGCGAAGCTGCGGGTCGCCGCGATCACGTCGGACGCGGGCAACGTCGACAAGGGCGTGATGTACACGAACATCACGACCGCCGCCCGCTACCTGCCGGCCGAGAAGATGCCGCAGAGCGTGATCATGTTCGCCGCGGCCCGGGACGGCCAGGAGGCGCAGGCGTACACCGCCCTCAAGAAGTCCCTGGAGCCGTATCCGCAGTACAACGTGCGCAACCAGACCGACTACAAGAAGGACCTGCAGGACCAGGTCGGCCAGCTCCTGAACATCGTGTACGGGCTCCTCGCCCTGGCGATCATCGTCGCCGTCCTCGGCGTGGTGAACACCCTCGCCCTGTCGGTGGTCGAGCGGACCCGGGAGATCGGCCTCATGCGGGCGATCGGCCTCTCGCGCCGCCAGCTGCGCCGCATGATCCGCCTGGAGTCGGTGGTCATCGCCCTCTTCGGCGCCCTGCTCGGCCTCGGGCTGGGCATGGGCTGGGGCACCGCGGCCCAGAAGCTCCTCGCCCTGGAGGGGCTGGGAGTCCTGGAGATCCCGTGGACGACGATCCTGACGGTCTTCGTCGGCTCGGCCTTCGTCGGCCTGTTCGCGGCACTGGTACCGGCCTTCCGGGCCGGACGGATGAACGTCCTGAACGCGATCGCCAGCGAGTAGAC
>NZ_RDBI01000040.1:1914673-1932806 GCF_008042125.1 Streptomyces sp. MS191 | reverse complement strand
GCCCTGACCGGCCGCGCCGCGCCCTGACCGGCCGCGCCGCCGTCCGCCCGCCGGGGCGACCCGGCCCGGCGCCTCGCCCGAGCGGCGGGCGGYCGGGCGACCCGCGGGCGTAGGCTGGAATCTCCCCCCGGCCCGTGAGACGTGTCGGGCTGTTCGCGTTGCCCGTTCTGCCAGCCACCCCCGGGATGGAAGTCCATGAGCCTGCACGGTCTGCTCGACGTCGTCGTCAAGGACGCGGCCCTCACCGAAGCGGTGAAGGCCGCCACCGACGGCAACCGCACCCACGTGGACTTGGTCGGCCCGCCCGCCGCGCGCCCCTTCGCGATCGCCGCCCTCGCCCGCGAGGCGGGCCGGCCGGTACTCGCGGTCACCGCCACCGGCCGCGAGGCCGAGGACCTGGCCGCCGCCCTGCGCAGCCTCCTCGACCCGGACACCGTCGTCGACTACCCCTCCTGGGAGACGCTGCCGCACGAGCGGCTCTCGCCTCGCTCCGACACGGTCGGCCGCCGCCTCGCCGTCCTCCGCCGGCTGGCCCACCCCTCGCCCGACGACCCGGCCGCCGGCCCGGTGTCGGTCGTCGTCGCGCCCATCCGGTCGGTGCTCCAGCCCCAGGTCAAGGGGCTGGGGGACCTGGAGCCCGTGGCGCTGCGGACCGGGCGGCAGGCCGACCTGAACGAGATCGTCGAAGGTCTCGCGGCCGCCGCCTACTCGCGGGTGGAGCTCGTCGAGAAGCGCGGCGAGTTCGCCGTGCGCGGCGGCATCCTGGACGTCTTCCCGCCCACCGAGGAACACCCGCTCCGCATCGAGTTCTGGGGCGACGACGTCGAGGAGATCCGCTACTTCAAGGTCGCCGACCAGCGGTCCCTCGAAGTCGCCGAGCACGGGCTGTGGGCGCCGCCCTGCCGCGAGCTGCTGCTGACCGAGGACGTGCGGCGGCGGGCCGCGGAACTGGCCGAGCTCCACCCCGAGCTGGGCGAACTGCTCGGCAAGATCGCCGAGGGCATCGCGGTCGAGGGAATGGAGTCCCTGGCGCCGGTCCTGGTCGACGACATGGAGCTGCTGATCGACGTCCTGCCCAAGGGCTCGATGGCCGTGGTCTGCGACCCGGAGCGGGTCAGGACCCGGGCGGCGGACCTGGTGGCGACGTCCCAGGAGTTCCTGCAGGCGTCCTGGGCGGCCACCGCGGGCGGCGGCGAGGCCCCGATCGACGTCGACGCGGCCTCCCTGTGGGGGATCGCGGACGTCCGGGACCGGGCCCGCGAGATCGACATGATGTGGTGGTCGGTCTCCCCGTTCGCGGCGGACGCCACCGCCGACGAATCCGGCGCCGACACGCTCACGCTGGGCATGCGCGCCCCCGAGACGTACCGCGGCGACACCGCGCGGGCGCTCGCCGACACCAAGGGCTGGCTGGCCGACGGCTGGCGCACGGTGTACGTCACGGAGGCGCACGGCCCGGCCTCCCGCACCGTGGAGGTGCTCGGCGGCGAGGGCATCCCGGCCCGGCTGGCCGCCGACCTCACCGAGGTCACGCCGTCCGTGGTGCACGTCTCCTGCGGGTCCATCGACTACGGCTTCGTCGACCCGGCCCTGAAGCTCGCCGTGCTGACCGAGACCGACCTGTCCGGCCAGAAGGCGGCCGGCAAGGACGGCCAGCGGATGCCGGCCAAGCGCCGCAAGACCATCGACCCGCTGACCCTGGAGGTCGGCGACTACATCGTGCACGAGCAGCACGGCGTCGGCCGGTACATCGAGATGGTCCAGCGCACCGTCCAGGGCGCCACCCGCGAGTACCTCCTCGTCGAGTACGCCCCGGCCAAGCGGGGACAGCCCGGCGACCGGCTCTACATCCCCACCGACCAGCTGGAACAGGTCACCAAGTACGTGGGCGGCGAGGCGCCGACCCTGCACCGGCTCGGCGGCGCCGACTGGACGAAGACCAAGGCCCGGGCCAAGAAGGCGGTCAAGGAGATCGCCGCCGACCTGATCAAGCTGTACAGCGCCCGGATGGCGGCGCCCGGCCACGCCTTCGGCCCGGACACCCCCTGGCAGCGGGAGCTGGAGGACGCCTTCCCGTACGCCGAGACGCCCGACCAGCTGTCCACCATCGCCGAGGTCAAGGAGGACATGGAGAAGACGGTCCCCATGGACCGCCTGATCTGCGGAGACGTCGGCTACGGCAAGACCGAGATCGCGGTGCGCGCGGCGTTCAAGGCGGTGCAGGACGGCAAGCAGGTCGCGGTCCTCGTGCCCACGACGCTGCTCGTGCAGCAGCACTTCGGCACGTTCTCCGAGCGGTACTCGCAGTTCCCCGTCGTCACGCGGGCGCTCAGCCGCTTCCAGACGGACACCGAGTCGAAGGCGACGCTGGAGGGCCTCAAGGACGGCTCGGTCGACATCGTCATCGGCACGCACCGGCTGTTCTCGTCCGAGACCAAGTTCAAGGACCTCGGCCTGGTCATCGTCGACGAGGAGCAGCGCTTCGGCGTCGAGCACAAGGAGCAGCTGAAGAAGCTGCGGGCCAACGTCGACGTCCTGACCATGTCCGCCACCCCCATCCCGCGCACGCTGGAGATGGCGGTCACCGGCATCCGCGAGATGTCCACGATCACCACCCCGCCCGAGGAGCGGCACCCGGTGCTGACCTTCGTCGGTCCGTACGAGGAGAAGCAGATCGGCGCGGCCATCCGCCGCGAACTGCTGCGCGAGGGGCAGGTCTTCTACATCCACAACCGGGTCGAGTCGATCGACCGGGCGGCGGCGCGGCTGCGGGACATCGTCCCGGAGGCGCGGATCGCCACCGCCCACGGCCAGATGAGCGAGAGCGCGCTGGAGCAGGTCGTCGTCGACTTCTGGGAGAAGAAGTTCGACGTTCTGGTCTCCACGACGATCGTCGAGTCCGGCATCGACATCTCCAACGCCAACACCCTCGTCGTCGAGCGGGGCGACAACTTCGGCCTGTCGCAGCTGCACCAGCTGCGCGGCCGGGTCGGCCGCGGCCGCGAACGGGGATACGCCTACTTCCTCTACCCGCCGGAGAAGCCGCTGACCGAGACCGCGCACGAGCGGCTCGCGACGATCGCCCAGCACACCGAGATGGGCGCGGGCATGTACGTGGCCATGAAGGACCTGGAGATCCGCGGCGCGGGCAACCTGCTCGGCGGCGAGCAGTCCGGCCACATCGCGGGCGTCGGTTTCGACCTGTACGTGCGGATGGTCGGCGAGGCCGTCGCGGACTACCGGGCGCAGATGGAGGGCGGCGCCGAGGAGGAGCCGCCGCTCGAGGTCAAGATCGAGCTGCCGGTCGACGCGCACGTCCCGCACGACTACGCGCCCGGCGAGCGGCTGCGCCTCCAGGCGTACCGGGCGATCGCCTCCGCCAACTCGGAGGAGGACATCAAGGCGGTGCGGGAGGAGCTCACCGACCGCTACGGCAAGCTCCCGGAGCCGGTGGAGAACCTGCTCCTGGTCGCCGGGCTGCGGATGCTGGCGCGGGCCTGCGGGGTGGGCGAGATCGTGCTCCAGGGGCCGAACATCCGCTTCGCGCCGGTGGAGTTGCGCGAGTCGCAGGAGCTGAGGCTCAAGCGGCTGCACCCGCGCTCGGTCGTCAAGCCGGCGGTGCACCAGATCCTGGTGCCGCGTCCGACGTCCGGGAAGATCGGCGGCAAGCCGGTGGTCGGGCGCGAGCTGCTGGCGTGGACGGGGGAGTTCCTCACCACGATCCTGGGATAGCGGAGGCGGGCCGGTCCCGCGAGACGCGTACGGCCGAGGGCCGGCGGGGCCCGGGTGGGCTCCCGCCGGCCCTCGGGCCGCCTCCGGCCGTTCCGCCTCAGGCGGCGGTGCCCGGCTCCGCGGTCGCGGGCGCGGTCTGCTGGGCCGCGGCCGTACGGGCCCGGCTCCGGCGTCCGGTGCGGATCGTGAACGCCATGAGTCCGGCCAGCACCACGAACGGCAGGATGCCGGTGACGCCCACCATCGTGGCGGTGTCGAGGACGAAGGTCAGCGCGATCCGTACGGCCGCCTCGACCAGGAACGCGACGCCCCAGACCACGGTCAGCCGCCGCTGGGTCCTGCGGAAGCCGGGCAGGGTCTCGTAGAAGCCGTTCCAGCGGGCGATGCCCTCGGGCGTGCCGTCCGTGGCGAACTTCCGGCCGAAGTGGAACATCACCGGGCGCGCGGTGAACAGCGAGAGGAGGAAGGCGAGTCCGAGCAGGCCGGTCAGCGCGGAGTCCTTGACGAAGACCATCCGCTCGCTGTGGAAGACGAGCGCGCTGAGCGCGCCCAGCAGCAGGACGACGAGGATCATCACGCTGAACTCGTCCACCCGGCGGCGTATCGCGAAGTACAGCGCGACCTCGACCAGCGGCCAGAGGGCGATGAGGAAGAGCGCGGTCAGCGACTCGACGCCGTGGTCGGTCAGGACCCCGTACGTCACCCAGGGCAGGACGACGCTGAAGACGATGGTGGGACCCCAGTTGAGCAGGGTGGATCTGGACACGGCGAACTCCCCCGTTGATGCCTGTGTGGTGAAAGTGGTGCGGGTGGTGCGTGGTCGTCGGGGAGCCTAGGAGGGCGACGGGTCGTCAGGCGAGGGCTGGGCGACGGTTTTGCCCGGACTTGGCGAACTCCCCTGGAAGAGCAGGCGGGTGAGGTCGCGGAAGAGGTCCTCCGGAGCCCCCGTCCCGGCCGGGGCGCCGGAGGTGCCGACGGCTTCGGCGGCCTCCGTGAGGTTGCCGGTCAGGAAGAGCGTCGCGAAGCCGTGCGCCAGGGACCAGGCGGCGATGCCGGCCACCCGCGCGTCGCCCGCCGCGGTCAGGGTGGTGACGCCCGCGCGCAGTTCGGCGGAGGCGCGTTCCTTGGCCGCCAGGAGCGCCGGGTCGTCGCCCCGGTGCAGGTCGGGCCGGAACATCACCTGGAAGTGGGCCGGGTGGCCGAGGGCGAAGCGGACGTACGCGACGCCGCGTTCCCGCAGGCTCGGCGCGTCCGCCAGGGCCCGGGCGAGGAGGTCGTACCCCTCGGTCGCGATCGCGGTGAGCAGACCCGTCCGGTCCTTGAAGTGGTGGGCGGGGGCGGCGTGCGAGACGCCCGCGCGGCGGGCCAGGTCCCGCAGGCTCAGGGCCGCCGGGCCCTCGGCGGCGATGACGTCCAGGGCGGCGGTGAGGACCGCCTGCCGCAGGTCGCCGTGGTGATAGCTGCTGCTCCGGCTGGTCATGCCAGGCAGCGTACGCCAAATCTAGTCATTGACAAGTTCGGCACCGGGGAGCAATCTTGCCAGTGACAAGATGAAGCGAAGGAGAAGGTCATGACCGTCGACGCCCGACAGACCCCGGACTCCCGCGAACCCCGTGACCTGCCCGCCGGGCAGGCCGCCCCCGCCGTGCGGCAGGGCATGGACCCCGGGCGCGCACGACAGATGTGGCACCTGCTGGAGCCCCTGCACGCCCTCCTCTACTACGCGCCCGAGGCCTTCGAGGAGGCCGCCGCCCTCGGCCACGACGTGACGGAGCGCTGGCCGAGCTACTTCGCCTGGCGTGCGGCCCCGCTCGGTCCGGCCGGAGCGGAACGTGTCGCCTCCGCCTTCTACAGCTTCAGCCCGCGCATGGTCGCCCGGTTCGTACCGGCCGGCTGGGACACCGCCGCGCCGTCCGACGTGCTCGCGGCCCGGCTCCGGGCCGTCGACCGCACCTACCGCGCCGTCCTCGGGGACGACGTCGTGGACGGTCCGGAACTGGCCGAAGCGGCCGCCCTCGCCCGTCGCGCCGCCGGGTCCCTGTCGACCGCCGGCCGCCCGCTGGCCGCCGCCAACGCCGATCTGGCCTGGCCCGACGCCCCGCACCTGGTCCTGTGGCAGGCCGCGACACTGCTGCGCGAGCACCGCGGCGACGGACACCTGGCCGCACTGCTGACCGCCGGACTCGACCCCGTGGAGGCCCTGGTCTCCTTCGCCGCGGTCGGGGCGGCCTCGGACCAGACCTTCACCAGCCGTGGCTGGACCGAGGCCGAGTGGGCCGCCGCCCGGGCCCGGCTCACCGCCCGGGGCCTGCTCGCCGCGGACGGCACGGCCACCGACGCCGGGCGCGCGCTGCGCGCCGAGGTCGAACGGCGCACCGACGAACTGGCCGTCGCCCCCTGGGAGGCGCTCGGCGCCGAGGCCACCGACCGGCTCTCCGGACTGCTCGGCGGCCCGTGGCTGGCCGCCCTCGGCTCCGGCCTGCTGCCCGCCGAGAACACGCTCGGCATCGGGAAGATCTGACAGCCCGTGCGGGTGGGCCTGCCGAGGGGGCGGCGGTCCCGCCGCACGCACGGGGCGGGCACACGCACGCCGACCGCGGGGCAGCTCGGGGCGCTCCGCGGCCGGCGTGTGTCCAGGGGGATCAGTTCGGTGGCTGCTCCGGCCGGTCCGGCATCCCCATCGAGCCTTCGGCCTTCCGCTGGGCCTGGTCGACCTGACCGGTGTACTTGTCACCGGTCCTCTCGTTGATCTTCTTCTCCGCAGCATCCGAGGCCTGCTGAGCCTTGTCCGGATGCTGGCCCATCATGCC
Organism: Streptomyces sp. MS191; assembly: GCF_008042125.1. GTDB lineage: Bacteria > Actinomycetota > Actinomycetes > Streptomycetales > Streptomycetaceae > Streptomyces. Next base: position 1,926,264 of record NZ_RDBI01000040.1, on the reverse strand, counting down.
CTTGAGCTTGTCCATGAGCCCCATGGGTCGCCGCTCCTTCGGAAGGGGACATACAGCGCATTCGACGCTACGCGCCTGCGGTGGAATCCGCGCGTCGAGCCGCCCGCCGCGGCTGGGTAGGGTCCCGGGACGGGGGTACCCGAGAACGAGGTGCCGGGGACACGAAGGGGCGGGGACGCGATGGCCGGGGAGCGGACGGGTACGGACCGGACGGTCGGCGAGGGGGCGGACCCTGGTCCGCGCCGCGACACCGGCGCGTGGACACCTGGCCGGCGGGCGCGCGCCGGTGCCACGGCGGGGGCGGCGCTGCTGGCCGTCGTGCTGACGGGCTGTAAGGGAGACGGGCTGGGTCTCGACCCGAAGACCCCCGGCGCCGAGTCGGCGCCCGCGGCCGGTTCCGGGGCCAGCCCGCTGGACAACCCGGACGGTACGAAGCCGGGCCTCGCGGCACTCACCTCCGAGCCGGACCGGGCCGCCGCACGGCAGGTCATCTCGCGTGTCCGCACGGCGGGCCGCGGCCCCAGGACCGGCTACGACCGCGAGGCCTTCGGCCACGCCTGGACGGACGCGGTCGACGGCGTGCCGCTCGCGCGCAACGGCTGCGACACCCGGAACGACCTGCTGGCCCGCGACGGCCGCGACGTGCGCCACCGCTCCGGTTCGGACTGCGTCGTCATCTCCCTGACCCTCGACGACCCGTACACCGGCCGGACCCTCGACTGGCGCAAGCAGAAGGCGAGCGCGGTGCAGATCGACCACGTCATGCCACTGTCGTACGACTGGCAGATGGGCGCCGCGCGCTGGGACGCGGCGAAGCGGCGGCAGATCGCCAACGACCCGCTCAACCTGCTCCCGGTGGACGGCCCGACCAACGGGGCCAAGAGCGACTCCGGCCCGGCCTCCTGGCTGCCGCCGAACAAGCGGATCCGCTGCTCGTACGCCGTGCGGTTCGCCCAGGTCGCCCTGAAGTACGGGCTGCCGGTGACGAAGGCGGACAAGGAGACGATGCTGCGCCAGTGCGGCGGCTGACTGGCCGGACCGCCGGCACCCCGCGCGCGGCCGGGGTCCCGGGCGTGGTGGCGGGGTCCCCGGGAAATCCGGTGGGGGCGCCCGTCGAAGATCGTTTAGTCTGCGCGCATGGAGCTGACTGTCACCACCCTCGCCGAGCGTCCCGAACTCCAGGGCGCGCTGTGGGCGATCAAGGACCTGTGGCCCGAGTTCACCCTGCACGACCCGGTCGGCTGGGGATACATGGCGCGGATCGTCACCGAGCTGCCGGAGTACGTGCTCGTGGCGACCGACGCCGACGGTGAGGTCGTCGCCCGTGCCTTCAGCGTGCCCTTCCGCCTCGAGGGCGAGGACCGGGGCGAGCTGCCGGCCCGCGGCTGGGACGAGGTGATGCTCTGGGCCTTCTCCGACCTGCGGCACGGCCGCACGCCGGACACGGTCAGCGCGATCGAGGTGTGCGTGGCCACCAAGGCGCTCGGCCAGGGACTGTCGGGGCGGATGCTGGCCGAGATGCGGGACAACGCCCGCCGGCTCGGCTTCTCCGAGGTCGTCGCCCCGGTCCGGCCCAACGCCAAGCACCTGGAGGCCGGTTCGCCGATCCACGAGTACGCCTTCCGGACCCGGGAGGCGGACGGTCTGCCTCACGACCCGTGGCTGCGCGTCCACGTCCGGGCGGGCGGTGTGATCGAGGCGGTCGCACCGGCGTCGATGACGATATCCGGCTCCCTGGACCAGTGGCGCCGGTGGACCGGCCTGCCGTTCGACACGGACGGTCCGGTCGAGGTCCCGGGCGCGCTGGTGCCGGTGCACTGCGAGGCCGCCCGCGGTTACGCCGTCTACGTCGAGCCGAACGTCTGGGTCCGCCACCGGCTGTGACCCGCGGGATCCGGGCGTGACCCGCGCCGTCCGCCCCCGGAGGAGGCGACGGTGTGGGTCGGGAACGGCCTCCAGGTGCTTGGCYTTGGGCCGGACCGGGGCGACGACCTCGGAGAAGCCGAGCCGGCGGGCGTTGTCCCGCATCTCGGCCAGCATCCGCCCCGACAGTCCCTGGCCGAGCGCCTTGGTGGCCACGCACACCTCGATCGCGCTGACCGTGTCCGGCGTGCGGCCGTGCCGCAGGTCGGAGAAGGCCCAGAGCATCACCTCGGGAGGGGGTCCGGGGCCCTCTCGCCGGAGCGGGCGGTCCGGCGGTCAGCCGATCTTCAGGTCCCACTGGGAGGCGTTGTGCTCCAGGCCGGGGGACACCTCGACCGTGAGGTTCGCGGCCGCCGCCGGGGCGTCGAACGCGTAGGTGACGGTGGCCTTCCTGCCCGGCAGGATCGTGCCGCTGAAGCCACTGCCGGTCTTGTCGTCGAAGATCTGCTCGGCGGTGACGCCGTCCTTGCCGGCGCGGGCGTCCGCCGTCACGAGAGTGGCGTCGAACTTCGCCTTGCCGCCGTTCTCGATCACCACGGTGACCTGGTACGCCTTGTTGCCCTTGGTGTGGCCGACCGCGAACTCGCTCGGGGAGTAGGCCTTCGGAGCCGAGACGGTGACCTTCAGCTCGTCGTCGTAGACCGCGGTGTCACCGGCCGCGAGCGCCTTGCCCTTGGCGTCCTGGCCGGCCGACCCGCCGCCCGCGCCCGGCTTCTCGCCCGACGGGTTCTTGGGGGCGGATTCCTGGACTTCCTTCCTGGCTTCCTCGACCGCGTCGTTCAGCAGCGCGAACGTGAGCACGGTGCCGACGACGGAGAGGACCAGGGCGGCCAGACCGAGGACGGCGCCGGTCGTCGTCACGCCCTTGTTGTCCGCCTCGCCGCGCTTGACGCGCCCGCGGCCCACCAGGCCCAGGACCAGGGCGATCACACCGAGGATGCCCGCCAGCCAGAAGAGAAACGGTACGAGGCCGGAGACGGTGCCGATGATGCCGAGGGTCAGGGCGGCGGTGCCGAGCCCGTTGCGCAGGGCGGCCCGGGGCGGCTGCGGGGCGTGGGGGATCTGGGTGTCGTACGACATGGCGTGCCCTCCCGGACATGGGGACGTGCGGAATCTGTGTCCAAGGCCCTTCCGGGGCCCCGTGGAGCGATGAATCAATAACAGCAGAGCCTGTGAACCGAGTCAACACGGTTCACGAGACTTGATTCGGATCACGCTGTGAAGTGGTGCGTCTCGTGTTCATCGGTAAGATCGGGCCACAGCAGCGGGCGAGCGGGTGGGTGAAAGGGGTCGGTCAGTGCCGGAGAGCGCAGCAGAGGTGACCGCCGCCGGGATCGCACGGCTCGCCGGGGTGGGGCGTGCCGCCGTGAGCAACTGGCGTCGCAGGCACGCCGACTTCCCCCGCCCCGTGGGAGGCACCGAGACCAGCCCCTCCTTCGCGCTCGCCGACGTCGAGGGGTGGCTCCGGGCCCAGGGGAAGCTCGCCGAGGTCCCGCTGCGCGAACGCGTCTGGCAGCAGATCGCCGGCCACCCGGGCGGGGCCGTCACCGCCCTCGTCCACGCCGGGGCCGTACTGCTGCTCGTGCGCGACCGGTCCGCGGCCTGGCTGAAGCTGGCCGCGCTCTCGGACGAACGGCTCGCCGAGACCCTGCCGGTCGCCCTGGACGAGACCCTCACCCGGCGGTTCGGTGCCGAACGGGCCGTCCGCACCCCCGCCGCCGCCGAACTCGCCGTCTCCGTCCCGCTGATGCGCGGGGCCGCCGAACTCGCCGCCGAGAGCGGCGCCCGTCAGGCCTTCGAGTTCCTGCTCGGCCGGCACCTCGACGCCAACCCGCGCCAGTACACGCTCACCCCGCCGGGCCCCGCCGCCCTGATGGCGGCCCTCGCCGCCGGCCCGGGCGACTCCCGCCCCACCGTCCTCGACCCGGCCTCGGGGACCGGCACGCTGCTGCGCGCCGTACGGAACCCGGCCGCCGTCCACGGCCAGGACACCGACCCCGACCTGGCCGCCCTCACCGCCCTGCGCCTGGCCCTGGCCTCCGACGCCGAGGTCCGCGTGCGCACCGGCGACAGCCTGCGCGCCGACGCCTTCCCCGGGCTCGCGGCGGACATGGTCCTCTGCCACCCCCCGTTCAACGAGCGCAACTGGGGCCACGAGGAACTGGCCTACGACCCGCGCTGGGAGTACGGCTTCCCGGCCCGCACGGAGTCCGAACTCGCCTGGGTCCAGCACTCCCTGGCCCGGCTCCGCCCCGGCGGGACCGCCGTCCTGCTCATGCCGCCCGCCGCCGCCTCGCGCCGCTCCGGCCGCCGCATCCGCGCCGACCTGCTCCGCCGGGGAGCCCTGCGGGCCGTCGTCGCCCTGCCCGCGGGCGCCGCGCCCCCGTACGGCATCCCGCTCCACCTCTGGGTGCTGCGCAGGCCCGCGGCGGGGGTCGCCGTCCCGCCGGGGCTGCTGCTCGTCGACACCACCGGCGCCGAGCACACCGGCGGCGCGGGGCGGGACCGGCTGGACTGGCCCGCCGTGCACAGCGCCGTACTCGACGCCTGGCTGCCCTTCGACAAGCACGGCACCGTCGCCGAGGTGCCGGGCGCCAGCAGGGCGGTGCCCGTCATCGAACTCCTCGACGACGACGTCGACCTGGCCCCCGCGCGCCACCTGCCGCCCCCGGCCGCGGGAGGCGGCGCGGCCGAACTGGCCGAGGTCCGCGAGCGGCTCACCGCGACCCTCGGCCGGACCGTCGCCCTGACCCCGCCGGCCGCCGAGCCCGGCGCCGCCGACCCGGCCGCCGCCGTCCGGCTCACCGGGGTCACCGTCGGCGAACTCGCCCGCGCCGGCGCGCTCGAACTGCGCGCCGGCGGCGCCGGTGGGCCCGGCGGCCCGGGCGGCCCGGTCCGCGTGCTCACCGAGCACGACGTCCTCGCCGCCCAGCCGCCGTCCGGCACCCTCCCCGAAGGGCCGGGCGAGGACGCCGTCCTGCTCCTCGCCGGCGACGTCGTCGTGCCGGTCCTGGGCGGCGGCTCGGTCGCCCGCGTCGTCGACGAGGCCACCGCCGGCGCCGTACTCGGCCGCAACCTCCAGCTGCTGCGCCCCGACCCGGCGGCTCTCGACCCGTGGTTCCTCGCCGGGTTCCTGCGCGGCACCGCCAACAACCGCCAGGCCAGCAGCTACGCCTCGACCGCCACCCGGCTCGACGTCCGGCGGCTCCAGCTGCCGCGCCTGCCGCTGGCCGAACAGCAGCGCCACGGTGAGCGGTTCCGGGCGCTGGCCGCCTTCGAGGAGGCGCTGCGGCTCGCGGGCCGGCTCGGCGAGCAGCTGGTCCAGGGGATGTACGACGGGCTCACGGACGGCACGGTCGCGCCCTGAGAGGCCACCCGTACCGGCCTGCCGCGGCCCGCGGCCGCCCGGCCGTCGTCGACGGGCCGTGATCGGTTCGGCAACGGTTCCGTACAACCCTGGGGACGCCGTCGGTGTCGCTGTATACGCTCGACTCCCCAGCGACCTTTTTGAGCAGGAGCAGGAATGTACGGCCCCGGCTACGTGCCCCCGCCACCCTCGCGCACCGTTCCGACGTCCGTGATCGTGCTCCGGGTGGTCTTCGCGCTGCTTCCGCTCTTCAGCATCGGCTTCCTGACGTGGGCCACGATGCTGCGGCTCGCGGTGGTGACCCGTCGCGCGCTCGACTGGGTCCTCTGCGGGTTCTCGGGGGCCGTCATGGTCACCGGGCTGCTGCTGATGCCCGACGACATCGAGACGACCCAGGCCGACGTGGCCATGAGCCTGATCCTGATCAACGCCGCCGCGTTCACCGCCTACTTCCTGGTGGTCGACATCCGGCACGACCGGCTCCGCGTGCGCGCCGGGGCCCCGCCCTACCCGCCGTACGCGACGACGGTGCCCCAGCACCAGGCCGGGTACGCCCCCCCGGCGGCCACGCCCGCCCCGACGTCGTACCAGCCGCCCCGGAGCACGCCGCAGACCCCGGCGCGGCCCACCCTGCCGCCCCAGCCGCAGGACCGGCCCCAGCAGCAGCCGAACCCCCAGGGCAACCACCGGATCGACCAGGTCCGCGCGGAGCTGGACGAGCTCAGCCATCTGCTGCGTAAGGACGAGGAGAAGTGAACGGACGCGTCATCGGCGGCCGTTACGAACTGTCCACGATCATCGGGCAGGGCGGCATGGGCCAGGTCTGGACGGCGTACGACGGACGGCTCGACCGCCGGGTCGCCGTCAAGCTCCTGCGGCCCGACCACATGGCCGCCGCGACCGCCGCGGGCGAGATGAGGCGCCGCTTCGTGCGCGAGTGCCGGGTCACCGCCCAGGTCGACCACCCCGGCCTCGTCACCGTCCACGACGCCGGCAGCGACGGCGACGAGCTGTACCTGGTGATGCAGTACGTCGAGGGCGCGGACCTCGCCGACCACCTGGCCGAGCACGACCCGTACCCCTGGGAGTGGGCCGTGTCCGTGGCCGCGCAGCTGTGCGCGGTGCTCGCCGCCGTGCACGCGGTGCCGATCGTCCACCGCGACCTCAAGCCCCGCAACGTGATGGTGCGTCCGGACGGCACCGTGACCGTCCTCGACCTCGGTGTCGCCTCCGTCCTGGACACCGACACCACCCGCCTGACCCACACCGGCTCGCCCATCGGCAGCCCCGCCTACATGGCGCCCGAGCAGGCCATGGGCGGCGCCGTCGGCCCGTACACCGACCTGTACGCGCTCGGTGTCCTGCTCCACGAACTCCTCAGCGGGAACGTGCCGTTCGCGGGTTCCACGGCGCTCGGCGTGCTGCACCGCCACCTCTACGAGCCCCCGCTCCCGGTGCGCCGGTCCAGGCCCGAGGTGCCCGAGGCGCTGGAGGCGCTCGTCCTGCGCCTGCTCGCCAAGGACCCGCAGCACCGCCCGTCCGACGCGCACCAGGTGTACGAGCAGCTGCTGCCGATGCTGCCGGCCCGCGGGATGCCGTCCGGGCCGCTCGACCCGACCCGCCCCTTCCTGCGCCCGCACGCGCCCTGGCCCGACCGGGCCGCGACGCCCCCGCCGCCGATGACGCCGCCCGTCGTCCCGTCGGCCGCCCGGCCGGACGTGGCGGCCGCCGTCGACGAGGTCAAGCGGCTGCTCGGCGAGGGCTCCATCACCCAGGCCGTCGACATCCTCGGCGGGATCCTGCCGGTCGCCGCGGCCCAGCACGGCGAGCACTCGCCCGTCGTCCGCATCCTGCGCAAGCAGTACGCGGCCACGCTGCTGGACGACGGCCAGTACCGCCGGGCGCTGCCGGAGCTGCGCCGGCTCGCCGACGACCGTGCGGCGGAGGCGGGTCCGGCCGACTCGCAGGCCCTGCAGTTCCGCCAGGACGCGGCGCAGTGCCTGGAGCAGCTCGGCGAGACCGCCGCGGCCCTGGCGGCGTACCGGGAGGTCCTGCCGTACCACGAGAACGGGGCCCCCGGCGCGGACCAGGGCAAGGCCTTCGACATCCGCCGCCGGATCGGGAACCTGCTGCTCGCGATGGGCGACCACACGGCGGCGGGCCACCAGTTGCAGTCGCTGCTCTACGACACGGAGCGGGTGTACGGCCCCTATCACCCGGTGCCCTCGGACCTGCGGCGTGCGCTGGACCGTCAGCGGAAGATGGGGCTTCTCGGGTGACAATGCGCGGGTGATCATCACCAAGCGCAGTTTCAGAACGGTCGTCACCTCGCTCGCCGCGGGTGCCCTCCTCATGACCTCACCGGCGGCGGGCGCCGAGCCGCTCCCGACGGTGACCACCGGCCCGGTGTTCAACGACCCGTCGGGCGACACGACCGCCGAGGGCCGGATCCTGTCGCACCTGGGTGGCCTCGTCGACGGAGCCGAACCGGGCTCGTCCATCCGGATATCCATGTTCGCGTACGGATCGCAGTGGCTGTCCGGCAGGCTGCTCGCGGCCCACGCGCGCGGAGTCACCGTCCAGGTGGTCCTGGACCAGGAGAGCGAGCGGTACGCGACGGCGGTCGACAGCCTGAAGAGCGGTCTGGGCGGGGACTCCTGGGTGCGCGTCTGCAAGGCGCAGGAGGCGTGCCTCGCCAAGGACCCCGGCACGACGGCCGCGGACCCGGACGGCTGGTACGACAACGTCAACCACAACAAGTTCTTCCTGTTCTCCCGCACCAAGGGCAAGGGCACCGTCCCCGTGGACGACGTGGTGGTGCAGTCCTCCGGCAACCTCGTCGAGTGGGACCGCACGCTGGCGTGGAACGACGCGATGACGGTGGCCGGCAACAAGGAGTTCTTCGACGCGTACGGGGCGTACTTCGGCGACCTGGCCGGGGCCGCCGCCGGCCAGGTGCCGCAGGTCGCCGACTACCCGCACGACACGCAGGCGGGTGCGGCCAAGGTCTACTTCTTCCCGCGGTCGGGCACCGACGTGGTCGTCAACATCCTCAAGACGGTGGCCCAGCCGGTCGGCACCGCGGCGCCCTGCTTCGGCAACGACCCGGGCGTCGGCACGTCGGACGGCCGGACGCGCCTCCGGATCGCCCAGCACCACATCACCCGGCCCGAGGTGGCCCAGCAGCTCTGGGCCCTGGCCGACGCCGGCTGCTACGTCGACATCGTCTACCGCAAGCTCGACAATCCGCCGAACACGGAGGTGGCCGGCTGGCTGACCAAGCCGACCGCCAAGGGCCGCATCGCGCTGCACCAGCTCGACAACGACCAGCGCGGGGGCACCGCGACCCACACCAAGTACCTCCTGGTCGAGGGCACGTACCTCGGGGGCGCCAACAAGAGGATCGTCTTCACCGGCAGCCACACGTACACGGTGACCGCGCTCAAGTACAACGACGAGGCGCTGCTCAAGTACGAGGACCCGGCGGTCTTCGACGCGTACGTGAGGAACTTCGACGCCCAGCGGGCGGCGGCGGAGGCGGAGGGGCTGTAGGCGGGGCCGGTCCTGACGAGTCGGCAGAATCACGACTCCGTATCCGATTGGGAAACGGAAGGGAAGAGTCCCATTTGTGCGTCCAGGGGCCGGTAACGTACGCGCGTTCGATCATGCACACGTCCCCGAGGAACTCTCCATGGCCACGCCTCCCGCGCCGCAGACCCCCGAGCAGCCCGCCGCCCCCGGCCCGTTCGACGCCCCCGTCGCGCCGTCCGAGCCCGTGAAGAAGAAGGGCGGCCTGGGCAAGAAGATCCTCGGCATCGTCGTGGCGATCGCGGTCGTCCTGTTCTGGCGCCTGGGCCTTCCCCACCTGACGGGCGAGGCTCCGGTGCACGCCGAGGCCGGCGACTGCGTCGTCGTGACCGGCCCGGAGAACAAGCCCGAGGTCGAGAGCAAGGGCTGCACCGAGAAGGCGGCCGACCTCTACAAGGTCGTCAAGGTCGTCGACAACACCTTCGACCTCGACAAGTGCGAGGGCGTCGCCGAGGTCGCGCTCGCGCAGCAGCTCGACGCGGACAAGTTCGTGCTCTGCCTGGAGCCCGTCAAGAACTGACGCCCCGCACACGCCCGCAGGGGCCGGACCCGCCCGGGTCCGGCCCCTGCGTCGTCCCCGCGTGCCGTCAGGCGGCGCGTCCGTGCAGGGAGTCCAGCAGCGCGAGGTCCTCCCCGGTCAGCCGCAGCGCCCCCGCCGCCACGTTCGCCGTCAGGTGGTCCGGGTCGCCCGTGCCCGGGATCGCCAGGACGTGCGGACCCTGGTGCAGCGTCCAGGCCAGGCGCACCTGCGTCGGGCTCACCCCGTGCGCGCGGGCGACGGTCAGGATCTCCTCGCTCCCGGCGTCCGCGTCCTGCCGCGCGCCGCCCTCACGGCCGGTGCCGGCGATGGAGTAGAACGGCACGAACGCGATCCCCAGCTCGCCGCACTCGCGCACGAACGCGTCCTGGTCGGGCCGCACGCCGATCCCGTACATGTTCTGGACGCACACCACCGGTGCGATCGCCCGCGCCTCCGCCAGGTGCTCCGGGGTGATGTTGGACAGGCCCAGGTGCCGGATGAGGCCCGCCTCGCGCAGGTCGGCCAGCGCGCCGAAGCGCTCGGCCACCGAATCGGTGCCGACGACCCGCAGGTTCACCACGTCGAGGTGGTCGCGGCCCAGTTGCCGCAGGTTCTCCTCCACCTGGCCCCGCAGCTGCCCGGGCGTCGCGTGGGGCAGCCAGTCACCGGACGGGCCGCGGCCCGGGCCGACCTTGGTGGTGATCACCAGGTCGTCGGCGTAGGGGGCCAGCGCCCGGTTGATGAGCTCGTTGGCCGAGCGCAGCGGGGAGAAGTAGAACGCGGCGGTGTCGATGTGGTTGACGCCGAGCTCGACCGCGCGGCGCAGCACCCCGACCGCCCGGCCGCGGTCGCTCGACACGGCCTCCCGCCCGAGGGCCGCACCGGTCTGCGGCAGCCGCATCGCGCCGAAGCCGAGCCGGTTGATCTCCAGGTCGCCGAGCTTCCAGGTGCCCGACGCCGAGGCGTGGATCGTCTGTGAGGTCATGCCGCGAATGATCCACGACGGCTAGGATGCCGCACCAAAGGTGAGGGCATGTGTGAATCCTCGGGGGAGCCGTGGCGGTGGAACTGGCTTTCTCGGTACGCGATCTGGCCCAGACACGGTTCGCCGTGTCGCCCATGTGGGAGGTCGGCCCCAGCTGCCGGCTGCTGTTCTCCGGGGCGGCCGGGACCCACCCGGTGCACCGCGTCTGGGCCGCACAGGTGCGGCCGCGGCTGACCGCCGCCGGCCTTGACCGGGGCTGGCTCGCCGAACTGGTCCCGCCCTCGGGATACGTCCCCGACTTCCTCAACCCGGCACCCCCGGGACCCGGCGCCACGCTGGGCGAGGAACTGGAACGGATCCGGACCGCGCCCGCCGGCCGGATCCGCGAGGACCTCGACCGGCTGCGGGACGAGCAGGGGCGCCTCGGCCCCCGCGCCCGCGGTCTCCACGCGGCCCCGCGGGAACGGCTGCCCCGGCTGGTGGCGGAGATCGAGACCTACTGGGAGCTGGCGATCGCCCCCTACTGGGCGCGGATCCGGGCGGTGCTCGACGCCGACGTCTTCCACCGGATCCGGCAGATCACCGAACACGGCGCCGCCCACCTCTTCCACGACCTCCACCCCTCGGTGAGCTGGCACGACGACAGCCTGCGGCTCACCCGCCGCAGGCGGCCGCTGCCCCGCTCCTCGGCGGGTGACGGCCTGCTGCTGATCCCCTCGGTCTTCATCGGGCCGATCCCCTTCACCCGGGTGACGCCGCCCGATCCGCCGCAGCTCGCCTATCCGGCGCGCGGCACGGGCGCCCTGTGGGAACGCCGCCCCGCCGCCTGCACCGGCGCCCTCGCGCCCGTGCTCGGCCGCTCCCGCGCCCTGCTGCTGGCCGAACTGGAGACGCCCGCCACGACGACCGGACTCGCCCGCCGCACGGGCCTCTCGACGGCCGGGGTGTCCCAGTACCTCGCGGCCCTGCGCGCCGCGGGACTGGTGAGCGCCCATCGGGCCGGCCGCAGCGTGCTCTACGCCCGCACCTCCGCCGCCGACGTCCTCCTGACGGCCGCCGCGGGCGGACCGCCGGCACGGCGAAGGAGCCCGGCCGAGCCCGGCACGGAGCCCTAGGAGCCGTGACCCGCGCGGACGCCGGCCCCCGCCCGCGCGCGTTCCTCCCGGGGACCGGCCGGCGCCCCACCTCGTCCGTCCCGGCCGTCCACT
>NZ_RDBI01000040.1:1894163-1914573 GCF_008042125.1 Streptomyces sp. MS191 | reverse complement strand
GCCCCTCTCCGTTCCGCAACCAGGAACTGCTGCTGGGCGCGCGGGTGTACGACCGGCCGGCCGGCGGCGCCTGCCCGGTCGGCCGCGACGTCCTCGTGTGGGCACCCCCGATCCGGCGGGTGCCGCGCGCACCGGCGAGGGTCCACAGCGCCAGCACCAGCGCCGCCGCCAGGCCCGTACCCACACCCGCCCGGAGGCCCGGCGGGCGGAAGTCGCAGGCGACCGGCCCGCCCGTCGCCGGGAAGGCGATCAGGCCGCCGTACGTGCCGGGCGGCCGCCCCTCGCAGGTCCAGCCCGCGATGCGCGGGGCCGCCACGACCACCGTGCCCCGTGCGCCGGGCGGGAGTTCGGCCCGGATGCCCGAGTCCGTCACCTCGACGTGCGTCGCCGCCGTCGCCGTGAGCGCGGCCACCGCGGCCCGCAGACGGGCCCGGTCCAGACAGCCGACCTCGCCCGGGTCGCCCCGCCCGGTCAGCACCGGCCGCGTGCCCGGGACCCGCTGCGCGCCCAGCCACACCATCGCCGCGCGCCGCTTCGGCGCGCCGCCCAGCAGCGACGCCGACCGGTCGCCGAGGGTGGCCCGGCCGGTGAAGTCCGGTGCCCACACGAGGACGTCGCGGCCGACCGGGCAGGCGCCGCCGGCCGGCCGGTCGTACACCCGCGCGCCCAGCAGCAGTTCCTGGTTGCGGAACGGAGAGGGGCCGTAGCGCGGCGGGGGACCCGCGGGCCGGACCGTCACCAGCGGGAGCGCCGCGTCGCCGCGCACGACCGACCCGTCCCGCCAGCGCGCGCCCACACCGAACACGGCGTCCGTCACCGGGTTGTCCAGACTCTGCAGATTGCGCCCGCGCGAGGTCCAGCCGCCGCCGAGGGCCGTCATCGTCTCCGTCAGGACGGCCGGAGTGTGGCTGCTGTAGTACGCCCCGCCCTGGCCGCCCAGCAGCAGGGGTTCGTTGGCGGCGACCCGCGGGAGCCCCGAGTCCGTGCGGTACGCGGGCCAGCCGTCCGCCTCGGCGAGCGCCGCCGCCCGCCGGACGTCCGCGGCGTCGAAGGCCGGGTAGTCGTCGAGCCGGGCGAGGCGCTCCCGGTCCGCGTACGCCGTGGTCGCCGCCGCCTGCCCGACCAGCGTCGCGGCCAGCACGAGCACCGCCAGGGGGCCCGCCCGGCGCCGGCCGGGCGGGACCTTCCGGACACCCCCCAGGGCCGCCCCGGCCGTCACGGCCGCGCCCGCCGCGAACAGCGCGAGTCCCCAGCCGGTCAGCTGCGGACTCGCCAGCGCGCCGGCGCCGAGGACCACCGTCACGCCCAGGCCGCCGAGCACGGACCGCCGGTCCGGCAGCCCGCGTCCGAGGCCCGCCCAGGCCGCCAGGACCAGGACCCCCGCCAGGACGAAGCTCTGCCGGTACGGACTGCCGTTGGGCGTGGCGAACGCGTGCCACACCAGATGGGCCGGACCCCACTGCATCGACACCGCGACCGTCACCACCAGCCCCGTCCACAGCAGCCGCTCCCGCCGGGCGACGTCCCGCCGGAACAGCAGGGACGCGGCGAGCAGCGGCACCGCCGTGCAGACGAAGACGGCCGGGGTGGCGAAGCCGTACGTGGCGGGCATCAGCCGTGCGAGGACGTCCGTCCAGTCCGCGGGCGTGAACTCCCTCGTGACACCCGGGTAGGCGTGGCGGGACCCCAGAAGGACCGGCACCAGGATCGGCGCGGCCAGCCCGACGCCCGTCCCGGCCGTCAGCGCGGCCCTCCCGAGCACCCGTGGGGCGGAGCCCCCCGCCACGGCCAGCCGGACCAGCAGCACCAGGCCGGCGCCCAGCGTCGCCATGTACGCGGTGTAGAAGTTGGCCACCCAGCACACGGCGACGAGCAGCGGCCCCGCCGGCCGGTGCCGCCCCTCACGCACCCACTCGCCCACCAGGCAGAGCAGCGGGAAGGCGATCAGCCCGTCCAGCCACATCGGGTTGTACGTCGCCTCGGCCACCGACCAGCCGCACAGTGCGTAGGAGGAGCCGAGCAGGCCGGCCGCCCACCAGGCGCCCGGCCGCATCCGCAGCAGCAGCGCCGCCGTCGCGGCCGCGGCCACCGCCGTCTTCAGGACGGTGACCGCGTAGAGGGCGTACTCGATGTCCGCGCGCGGGAACAGCCCGACCAGCGGCGCGAACGGGCTGGTCAGGTAGGTGCCGAGGTCGGGCAGGAAGCTCGTGCCCCAGCCGGACTGCCAGTCGAGCAGCAGCCCGCCGTCGCCCCTGCCGTGCAGCAGGTCCCAGAGGTGGGCGTGGTACGGCACGAACTGGTTGGACAGGTCGTTGACGCCCCGCCGGCGCGGACCGAACGGGAAGGCACGCGCGACGGCGTCCCCGGCGCACACGGCGAGCGCGGTGAGGAAGGCGGCGAGGCCGGCGGCCCGGCCGACGGCGCGCGGGGTCCTGATCTCCATGATGGTTCGAATATGCCAGTGCGCGAATCGAAATCACGTCGCACCGGGGCCAGTTCACGCAATGGTCGCCTCATCGCCATGTGGCGAATCCGACGGCGACATCCGGCTCCGTTGTCGTTTCCTGCGTGCTGCTCTCGATCGTGGTCCCGTGTTTCAACGAAGAGGAGATCATCGGCCGCTTCCACGACCATGTGACCACCGAACTCTCGCGATTCGACGGCGAATTCGAGCTGGTCTACGTGGACGACGGAAGTCGCGACCGTACGCTCCCGCTCCTGGAGGAGATCGCCGCCTCCGACCCCCGCGCCCGCTACGTCTCCTTCAGCCGCAACTTCGGCAAGGAGGCGGCGATGCTCGCCGGCCTCCAGCATGCCGAGGGCGACGCCGTCGTCATCATGGACGCCGACCTCCAGCACCCGCCGGAGCTCGTGCACCGCATGGTGGCCCTGCACGCCGAGGGGTACGACCAGGTCATCGCCCGCCGGACCCGCGCCGGCGACCGGGTGACCCGCACCCTGACCGCGCGCGTCTACTACTGGGCGATCAACCGCCTGGTCGACGTCGAGCTCGTCGACGGCGTCGGCGACTTCCGCCTGCTCTCCCGCCGGACGGTCGACTCCATCCTCGAACTCACCGAGTACAACCGCTTCTCGAAGGGCCTCTTCGCCTGGGTCGGATTCCGCAGCACCACCTTCTCGTACGAGAATGCGGTGCGCGAGGAGGGCCGCTCGAAATGGACCTTCGGAAAACTGCTCAACTACGGTCTGGACGGACTTCTCTCGTTCAACGACAAACCGCTGCGGGCGGCCGTGTACCTGGGAATGCTGCTCGTTTCCGTGGCACTGGCGTACGCCGCCTGGATCGTCGGTGTCGCCCTGGTGAACGGCGTGGACACTCCCGGGTACGTCACGCTGCTCGTCACGGTCACGGCCCTGGCCGGTGTCCAGATGGTGATGCTGGGCCTGGTCGGTGAGTACGTCGGCCGTATCTACTACGAGGTGAAGCGGCGCCCGCACTTCCTGGTGAAGGCGACGAACGTGGGTGTGCCGCGGCAGCGGCTGCGGCCCGAGGAGCTCGTACGACGATGACGGTGACCTGGCAGGTGCTGCGCTTCGCGCTGGTCGGGGTCGTGAACACGGCCACGTACTACGGCCTCTACCTGCTGCTGACGCTGTGGCTGCCCTACATCGCCGCCCATGTGATCGCCTTCGCGCTGTCCATGGTCGGCTCCTTCTTCCTCACCACCCACTTCACCTACCGGACCCGCCCGACCTGGCGGAAGTTCCTGCTCTTCCCCCTCACCAACGCGGCGAACCTGGTCATCACCACCGTCGGCGTCTGGCTCCTGGTCGGCGTCGCGGGCCTCGGCAGCCGGTACGCCCCCCTGATCGCGGCGGCCGCGGCGATCCCGGTCACCTTCCTGCTCTCCCGAACGATCATGCTGAGACCCGACACCACCCGAACACGTGACTCGTTGGTCGGAACAGTCGCCTCGAAGTAGTGGCCGCGAAGGAGTGGCCCTGATCACGACGACTGCCTAACATCGATCACCGCAAGGTCGTTCCACTGACGCACGACCCACGCCGGGAGGCTCCTTTGCACCGCCGCACTGCGCTCTCCGTCTCCGCCGCGCTCCTCGCCGCGGCCCCGTTGCTCACCGCCTGCAGCAGTGACGCCCACCCAGGGACGGCGGCCGTCGTCGGCGGCGAGCGCATCGAGGTGTCCAGCCTCCAGGCGCAGGTGCAGGACGTGCGGACCGCCCAGCAGAAGTCCCCGCAGGCCGCGCAGCTGATCCAGGCCACCGGCGACCTCAGCCGCGAGAAGCTGAACGTGATGATCTTCGACCGGGTGGTGGACCAGGTCGCCGAGGACCACGGCATCACCGCCGACCGCGGCGAGGTGCAGCAGACGCGCGCCGAGTTCGCCCGGCAGAGCGGCGGCGAGACGCAGCTCGCCGCGATGCTGCTCCAGCAGCAGGGGGTGGCGCCCGACCAGATCGACGGGGTCGTCCGGCGCACCGTCCTGATGAACAAGATCGCCGCCAAGCTGGGGATCTCCAACACCCCCGAGGGCCAGAAGAAGCTCACCGAGGTCTTCACCGCCGCCTCCAAGGACCTGAAGATCGACGTGAACCCGCGCTTCGGCGCCTGGGACGACGAGAAGATCCAGCTCGGCACCTTCACCGCGCCCTGGCTGCGGCAGATCAGCAAGGCGCCCGAGCCGGTGGAGGCCGGCGCCTGAGCCGGGTCACGGCGCCGCGTAAGGTCGAAGGGTGAACGCTGAAGCACCCCTCGACACCGGTCGCATCGTCCTGCTCACCGCCAGCCATCGGGTGGCGCCCGGACTCCTGTCCTGGCCCGCCTGGCAGGCGCTGCACGGGGCCGACCGGGTGCTGTGCGCCGACGAGCACCACCCCCAGCTGCCGTATCTCCGCGAGGCCGGCGTCTCGGTCGAGCACGCGCGCCCCGACGCCCAGGAACTCGTCGACGCCTGCGCCGGGGGCCGGACCGTTGTGGTGCTGCCGTCCGGCGAGGGGGACCGCGCCCTGACCGACGGGCTCGCCCGGCTGGCCGGCTCCGGCCGGGTCCCGATGCCCGACCTGGAGCTGCTCCCCGGCTCGTACGACCTGCCGGGCGCCCGGCTCCTCGACCTGGTGCAGGTCATGGACCGCATCCGCCGCGAGTGCCCCTGGTCCTCGCAGCAGACCCACAAGGGGCTCGCCAAGTACGGCATCGAGGAGGCGTACGAGCTCGTCGAGGCCATCGAGGACGGGGATCGCGACGAGCTGCGCGAGGAGCTCGGCGACGTGCTGCTCCAGGTCGTCTTCCACGCCCGGATCGCCGAGGAGGACGAGGAGCGGCCGTTCTCGGTCGACGACGTCGCCGGCACGATCGTCGAGAAGCTGATCCACCGCCATCCGCACGTCTTCGGCGACGAGACCGCCGAGACACCGGAGGACGTCAAGGAGCACTGGCTGCGCACCAAGGCCGTCGAGAAGCAGCGCGACTCGGTCACCGACGGGGTTCCGCTCGGACAGCCGGGGCTGGCGCTCGCGGCGAAGCTGGCGGGCCGTGTGCGGACGGCCGGTCTGGACGTCGAGCCGCCGGCCGGCGAGGGCGTCGGCTACGAACTGCTGGCTCTCGCGGCCCGGGCGGACGCGGCCGGTGTGGACCCCGAGGCGTCGCTGCGGGCGGCGGCCCGGGCGTACCGGGACGCGATCCGGGTGGCGGAGGGGCACGGCTCCGACGGCGGGGCCTGACTCCCGCCCCCGCTCAGGTGTCGCGTGGGGCGCGGGCCCCGGGGTTGTGCCACATCGGGTCAGGAGGTCCGAGCAGGCGCTCGGCCGCGGTGCCCGGGCGGACCTGGAAGCGCCCCACGGCCGGCAGGACGTCGTGCAGGATCCGCGCGGGCTCGGCCCCGAGGTGCTCCAGGACGGGCACCGTCTCGGTGAGCAGCGCGGGCGGCCCGGCGAGGTAGACGTCGTGGTCGGGCCAGTGGCCGCACATGGACAGGGCCTGGTGCAGCCGTTCCGTGGCCTGCACGCGCCGGCTGCGCGGCGCGGCGGAGATGCACGTGACGTGCAGCCCGGGGATCCGGTCCCGCAGCAGCTCGGCCTCGTCCCTCCCGTAGAGGTACTCCCGGGCGCGGGCGACGAGGAAGAGGCGGGCCTCGGTCTCCCCGGGGGCCTCGGCCAGCTCCTCGAGGAGCGCCTTCACCGGCGCCCAGCCGGTGCCCGCGGCGATGTAGGTGCGCGGCCGGCCGGGCGGGGTCCGGCCGGTCAGCCCGCCGCCGGGCGCGCTCAGGCGCAGCGTCTCGCCCACGTCCGTCTCGTCGACCAGGGCGGTGCTCATCAGCCCACCCCGGATGCGGCTGACGTGCAGGTCCAGGGTCCCGTCCGGGCGTGGCGCGTTGGCGGCCGAGTAGGTCCGCCAGATCCGCGGGACCCGCAGGGAGCTGACGCTGACGTACTGCCCGGGCAGGTACGGGAAGGGCTGCCGGGGGCGCAGGGTCAGCAGGGCGAGGTCGTCGCCGAGCCGCTCGTGCCGCACCACGTCGGCGTCCCACCAGGCCGGCTCCCCGGACTCCTCGGCGAGGTCGGCGCCCGCGATCATGAGATCGGCGACGAGCGCGTACGCCTCGGTCCACGCCTTCTCCGCCTCGACGCTCCAGGCGGCGCCCGAGGCGTGTGCGAAGGCGGCGACGAGGCTGGTCCCGACGGCGGCGTACAGCGCGGGCGCGGCGAGGAACTTGCGGTGGTCGCGGCCCAGATGCCCGAGGTACTCCGCGAGCGACGGGTCGTCCAGCCGCGTCACCAGCTGGGTCAGCGCGGCGAAGAGCCGGTCGCGCTGCGGCCGCATGTCCTCGGGGAACAGGTCGCGCACGCCCGGGTTGTGCCAGAAGAGGTGCGAGTAGAAGTACGTGACCGCGTGTTCGGCCCGTCTCTCGACGACGGCGAACGTACTCCTGAGCAACTGAGGGTCCACTCGGGAGAATCTAGGCCACACGCCTTCACGACATCGCCACATCTCCTCCGCAAGGGCGCGTTCCGTGGCGGGAGTCGGGCGGGAGCCCGCTGGCGGCCGGCCTCGCGGTGCCGTCGCCGGCCGGTCCCGCGGTGCCGTTCCGGTCCGTTCGCCACCGGGCCCGCGGCGGGTGTCGCGGAGCGGTCGGGCGCGGGCGCGGAGGGCTGGTCGTGCATGGCCCCGACACTATCCGGCCCGGCCGCGCACCTATCCGGCCCGGCCGCGCACGACCCCCCGGCGGGGCAGCCCGCCGGGGGGTCGTGCGCGGCCGGGCCGGATAGTGTCGGGGCCATGCACGACCAGCCCTCCGCGCCCGCGCCCGAGCTCTTCACCTGGGAGTTCGCGAGTGATCCGTACCCCGCCTACGCCTGGCTGCGGGAGCACGCGCCCGTGCACCGGGCGACCCTGCCGAGCGGGGTCGAGGCGTGGCTGGTGACGCGCTACGCGGACGCGCGGCAGGCGCTGGCCGACCAGCGGCTCTCCAAGAACCCGGCGCACCACGACGAGCCGGCGCACGCCAAGGGGAAGACCGGGATCCCCGGGGAGCGCAAGGCCGAGCTGATGACGCATCTGCTCAACATCGACCCACCGGACCACACCCGGCTGCGGCGGCTCGTGTCGAAGGCGTTCACCCCGCGCCGGGTCGCGGAGTTCGCGCCCCGGGTCCAGGAGCTCACCGACCGGCTCATCGACGGGTTCGCGCGGGAGGGGAGTGCCGACCTCATCCACGAGTTCGCCTTCCCGCTGCCCATCTACGCCATCTGCGACCTGCTCGGCGTCCCGCCGGAGGACCAGGACGACTTCCGGGACTGGGCCGGGATGATGATCCGGCACGGCGGCGGCCCGCGCGGCGGGGTCGCGCGCTCGGTCAAGAAGATGCGCGGCTATCTGGCGGAGCTGATCCACCGCAAGCGCGGGGAGCCGGGCGACGACCTCATCTCCGGGCTCATCCGGGCCTCCGACCACGGGGAGCACCTCACCGAGAACGAGGCCGCGGCGATGGCCTTCATCCTGCTCTTCGCCGGCTTCGAGACCACGGTCAACCTGATCGGCAACGGGATGTACGCGCTGCTGCGCCACCCCGGGCAGCGGGAGCTGTTGCAGACCTCGCTCGCGGCGGGTGAACGCGGCCTGCTGGAGACCGGTGTCGAGGAACTGCTGCGCTTCGACGGGCCGGTGGAGATGGCGACCTGGCGGTACGCCGTGGAACCGCTGACGATCGGCGGGCAGGCGATCCCGGCGGGCGATCCGGTGCTCGTCGTGCTCGCCGCCGCCGACCGCGACCCGGCGCGGTTCGCCGGGCCGGACACGCTCGACCTCTCCCGGCGCGACAACCAGCACCTCGGGTACGGACACGGCATCCACTACTGCATCGGTGCCCCGCTCGCCCGGCTGGAGGGTCAGACCGCGCTGGCCACGTTGCTGACCCGGCTGCCCGATCTGCGACTTGCGGGCGATCCGGCCGATTTGCGCTGGCGGGGCGGGCTCATCATGCGCGGATTGCGCACGCTTCCGGTGGAGTTCACCCCCCTTGCGAGCTGACGGTGCGTCATAACTGTGACTTTTACGTGATCTCCGCTGCATCGACTTGTGACTGACGTTCGAATGCCGCTACGTTCACCGTCGTCTCAAGCAGTCAGGCGAAAGGCACTCCGTATGCGCTCCGGGAACGGACGACACCGCAGACCCAGGCAGGCCCCCGCGATCATCGTGGCCGCAGGCGTGACGGGTTCGGCCCTCGCGCTGCCACTGCTCGGCGCAGGGTCCGCCTCCGCCGCCGACGCGGCCACCTGGGACCGGGTCGCCGAGTGCGAGTCGGGCGGCCTGTGGAGCGCCGACTTCGGCAACGGGCTCTACGGCGGGCTCCAGTTCACCCAGGAGACCTGGGAGACCTACGGCGGCACGGCCTACGCCTCGCGTGCCGACCTGGCCAGCCGCTCCCAGCAGATCGCGGTCGCCGAGAAGGCGCTCGCCGCGCAGGGCACCCAGGTCTGGGCCACCTGCGCCCCGATCGCCCAGCTGACGAACGACGGCGCCACCCCCGAGGTCGACCCCGGCACGAGCCCCGCGCCGACCACGCCGACCGCGCCCGCCACCCAGGCGAAGCCGGACGCCGCCAAGCCGGCCACCCCGGCCGGGACCGCCGCGACGCCGGGCGCGCCCGCCACCTCCACCACGCCGGAATCATCCGATGCGTCCGTTACGCCCGGTACGTCGGACTCGACCGGCGATCCGGACTCCGCCGCCGGCGACACGGCCGGCCCGGGCAACGGCAAGCACCGGGGGGAGGCTGCTCGCGAAGAGGGCAATTCGGGCGAGGGGCAGGAAACCGGACGTCACGCCTCGCCGGCTGACGGGCAGCCAGGCGGGTCGGCCGGTCAGGCTGGTTCGGAGGAATCGGGCACTACGGACACTTCGGGTGAATACACCGTCCAGCCCGGCGACAGCCTCTCCGAGATTGCACGGGAGAAGGCGCTGCCCGGCGGCTGGACCGCCCTCTACGACGCCAACCGTCAGACGGTGGGCGCCGATCCGGACCTCATCCTCCCTGGTCAGAGCCTCGACCTGAGCGAGGAACCCGTGGAAACCCAGGGGTAGTTCGAGGACTTATGTCCGTTCTGTCCAAGTGAGACATGAGTCTCTTCGTCCCGCTTGGCGTGTCACGTCCGCAAAGTTTGCTCCGATCGCCCCTCACCTGCGTAAACACCCCTCATGGGGGTGCAGGGAGGGGCGATTTGGCCGTTTTGGCCTTCTTTGAACTTCCCGAGGTCTGTGTCTACGGTCGGGACCGCTCGCCACCGCGGGCCCCGTCGACCGGTAACGCCGAATCCTGCCGCCGGCCGAGGGGAACAGTCGTCGCGCAAGCGCCGTAGGCAGGAGCGGGGGACCCAAGGTAAGTGCCGGTCCCGGCCGTTGAGACAGACGGCCGGAACTCCGGCTCGGGGTGAAGCCGCGTGCTCGTCACGTGGCCGGGCAACTCACATGGCCCGAACCCGACAGCTCACCTCGCAGGCGTCGGTGAGGAGAATTCCCATGCTGTTTTCCGTCAAGGGCAAACACCGTCGTTCCTCCAAGGCCACCCGCGCCATCGCTCTCGCCGGAGTGGCGGGCGTCGCCGTCGCCGCCCCGCTCATGACCGCCGGGTCCGCCTCGGCCGCGACCGCCTCCGAGTGGGACGCCGTCGCCCAGTGCGAGTCCGGTGGCAACTGGTCCATCAACACGGGCAACGGCTTCTACGGCGGCCTGCAGTTCTCGGCCTCCACCTGGGCCGCCTACGGTGGCACCGCCTACGCGGCCAGCGCCGACCAGGCGTCGAAGTCCCAGCAGATCGCGGTCGCCGAGAAGGTCCTGGCCGGCCAGGGCAAGGGTGCGTGGCCGAGCTGCGGCGTGGGCCTGTCCGGTGCCGCGTACACCGGTGGCACCGCCGAGAGCGCCCCGGCGCCGGAGCGCAAGGCCGAGCAGCCGACCACCCGCAGCGAGCAGCGCACGGCCCCGAAGGCGACGCCGAAGAAGGCCGAGTCGAAGAAGACCGTCACCACCCCGACCGGCAAGAAGGTCAAGAAGGGCGACGGCGAGTACAAGGTCACCGCCGGCGACACCCTGAGCAAGATCGCCGCCGCCCAGCACGTCAAGGGCGGCTGGGAGAAGCTCTTCGAGCTCAACAAGGACGTCGTCGAGGACGCCGACCTGATCTACCCGGGCCAGCAGCTTCACCTGAAGTGAGCCCGGCGGCCCGGGTGAGTCCGGCGGCTCACCGGGTCCTGTGACCCTCCCGCGGTGACCACCCCGGTCCGGCGCGCCCTCCCCCGTGCGCGCCGGACCGGGGTTCCTCGCATTACCGATCGGTAGCTTCGGGTCCCTTCGCCCCCTTATGCATGCCCTTGGGTCCTTTTTCGTCCCAGGGGGCGGGCGCCCGGCTGGCCGGAGCCTCCGAGCCGGTTAGGCTCTTGTCGCAAGGCCAAGCGACCCTGCACGGCTCTTGCGTCACATCTAGCGTCACATCCCAGAAGGAGATGCTCGTGCCGTCCATCGACGTCGTCGTAGCCCGGGAAATCCTGGACTCCCGAGGCAACCCCACGGTCGAGGTCGAGGTCGGCCTCGACGACGGCAGCACCGGCCGTGCTGCCGTTCCGTCCGGCGCCTCCACCGGTGCGTTCGAGGCTCTCGAGCTCCGCGACGGTGACCCCAACCGCTACCTCGGCAAGGGTGTCGAGAAGGCCGTCCTCGCCGTCATCGAGCAGATCGGCCCGGAGCTCGTCGGCTACGACGCCACCGAGCAGCGCCTGATCGACCAGGCGATGTTCGACCTGGACGCCACCCCGGACAAGTCCTCGCTCGGCGCCAACGCCATCCTCGGCGTCTCGCTCGCCGTGGCCCACGCCGCCTCCGAGGCCTCCGACCTGCCGCTGTTCCGCTACCTCGGCGGCCCGAACGCGCACCTGCTGCCCGTTCCGATGATGAACATCCTGAACGGCGGCTCGCACGCCGACTCCAACGTGGACATCCAGGAGTTCATGATCGCGCCGATCGGCGCGGAGTCCTTCTCCGAGGCCCTGCGCTGGGGCACCGAGGTCTACCACACCCTCAAGTCCGTCCTGAAGACCAAGGGCCTGTCCACCGGTCTCGGCGACGAGGGCGGCTTCGCGCCGAACCTGGACTCCAACCGCGCCGCGCTCGACCTCATCCTCGAGGCCATCAAGCAGGCCGGCTACGTCCCCGGCAAGGACATCGCGCTCGCCCTCGACTGCGCCGCCTCCGAGTTCTACAAGGACGGCAAGTACGAGTTCGAGGGCAAGGCCCGCTCGGCCGCCGAGATGACCGAGTACTACGAGGAGCTCGTCGCCGCGTACCCGCTGGTCTCCATCGAGGACCCGCTGTTCGAGGACGACTGGGCCGGCTGGAAGGCCATCACCGAGAAGCTCGGCTCCAAGGTGCAGCTGGTCGGCGACGACCTGTTCGTCACCAACCCCGAGCGTCTGGCCCGTGGCATCGAGGAGGGCTCCGCGAACGCCCTCCTGGTCAAGGTCAACCAGATCGGCTCGCTGACCGAGACGCTGGACGCCGTCGAGCTGGCCCAGCGCAGCGGCTTCAAGTGCATGATGTCCCACCGCTCCGGCGAGACCGAGGACGTCACCATCGCCGACCTGGCCGTCGCCACCAACTGCGGCCAGATCAAGACCGGCGCCCCGGCCCGCTCCGAGCGCGTCGCCAAGTACAACCAGCTGCTGCGCATCGAGGAGATCCTCGACGACGCCGCGGTCTACGCGGGCCGCAGCGCCTTCCCGCGTTTCAAGGGCTGACGGCTTCACACCCGGCAGTTCCGGCCGTCCCCGCACTCGGTCCCGTACCGTGTGCGGGGACGGCCCTGCTTCCGCTACCGGGAAGCGCGCCCGGACGGAGCCCGGAACAGGGGAGGCGCAGACCATGGCAGCGAAGGACCGGGACCGGTTCTCGACCGCGACCCGGATCAGGCTGCTCGGCGAGCAGACCGCCGCCCGCGTCTACCGCTCCCAGACACGCCGTCAGGCGCGCCGCTCCCGGCTCACCGGCCGCGCGGCCTTCCTGGCCCTGATCGTCTGCTCGCTCGTGGTGGCGCTCGCCTACCCGATGCGGCAGTACGTGTCCCAGCGGAGCGAGATCGCCGACCAGGAGCGCCAGGCCGCCGAGGCCGCCGACCGGGTCGAGCAGCTGAGGGACGAGAAGGCCCGCCTCCAGGACCCGGCGTACGTCCGCCGCCTCGCCCGTGAGCACCTGCACTACGTCGTGCCCGGCGAGACCGGCTTCACCGTCGACGACCCCGACGCCGCGCGCGCCCGCCGCGCCGAGCAGGGCGAGGCCGGACAGCCCTGGTACTCCCATCTCTGGGAGGGCGTCGACCACGCCGACGCGGCCCGCTGACCCCACGACGCGAGACAATGGCACCGCGCCGCGGCGCCCCGCGCGCCCGTCCGCCGGTCGCCCGACCACCGCACCGCACCGAACCGCCCCCGACGAGAAGACAGACGCAGGCATGCAAACGCCCCCTCCGCAGACCCCACGCACCGAGCCCACCGACGCGGACGTCGCCGCCTTCCAGGACCAGCTCGGCCGCCCGCCCCGGGGACTGCGCGCCATCGCGCACCGCTGCCCCTGCGGCAACCCGGACGTCGTCGAGACCGCGCCGCGGCTCCCGGACGGCACCCCCTTCCCCACCACGTACTACCTGACCTGCCCGCGCGCGGCCTCGGCCATCGGCACGCTGGAGGCCAACGGGGTCATGAAGGAGATGCAGGCCCGGCTCGGCACCGACCCGGAGCTCGCCGCCGCCTACCGGGCCGCGCACGAGGACTACATCGCGCGCCGTGACGCCATCGAGGTCCTGGAGGGCTTCCCGAGCGCCGGCGGCATGCCGGACCGGGTGAAGTGCCTGCACGTCCTCGTCGGCCACTCGCTGGCCGCCGGCCCCGGCGTGAACCCGCTGGGCGACGAGGCCCTCGCGATGCTCCCCGAGTGGTGGGCCAAGGGCCCCTGCGTCACGCCGTGCGCCGACAAGGACGCGGAAGAGGAGGGGAAGTGACCCGGGTCGCGGGCATTGACTGCGGTACCAACTCCATCCGCCTGCTGGTCGCCGACGTCCACCCCGAGACGGGCGAACTGGTCGAGCTGGACCGGCGGATGACGATCGTGCGCCTCGGACAGGGCGTCGACCGGACCGGCCGGCTCGCTCCGGAGGCCCTGGAGCGCACCTTCGCGGCCTGCCGCGCCTACGCCGAGGTGATCCGGGAGCTCGGCGCCGAGAAGGTCCGCTTCGTGGCCACCTCCGCGTCCCGCGACGCCGAGAACCGCGACGAGTTCGTCGCCGGGGTCCAGGACATCCTGGGCGTCGAGCCCGAGGTGATCACCGGTGACCAGGAGGCCGAGTTCTCCTTCACCGGCGCCACCGGCGAGCTGTCCGGCACCGAGAAATACCTGGTCGTGGACATCGGCGGCGGCTCCACCGAGTTCGTCGTCGGCAACCGCCACGTCGAGGCCGCCCGGTCCGTCGACATCGGCTGCGTCCGGCTGACCGAGCGGCACGTCCGCAGCGACCCGCCGGCCGCCGCGGAGGTCGACGCGATCCGCGCGGACGTCCGGGCCGCCCTGGCGCTGGCCGAGGAGACCGTACCGGTCGCCGCGGCCGGGACCCTCGTCGGACTGGCCGGCTCGGTGACCACCGTCGCCGCGATCGCGCTGGGTCTGGAGGAGTACGACTCCGAGCGGATCCACCACTCCCGGATCTCCCGCGACCAGGTCGCCGCCGTCGTCGAGCGGCTGCTGGCCTCCACCCACGACGAGCGCGCGGCGATCCCCGTCATCCACCCGGGGCGGGTCGACGTCATCGCCGCCGGGGCGCTGGTCCTGCTGGAGATCATGGAACGGACCGGGGCCCGCGAGGTCGTCGTCAGCGAGCACGACATCCTGGACGGGATCGCCCTCTCCGTGGCATAACGGGCGCCCGGCGACGCGGCCCGCGAGGCCCCGCCGGGAAAGTTCGTGAAGTTCTTCACAAGGAAAAGAGTCCCCGTGGGGGCCACAGAGGGCCATTCGGGCCTCCAGGGGCCCTGCGGGGACTCTTTCGTAGGTGCGGGGGCCGCTTCGCACCATGTTTCCATCGCGTGAACGCACCCTGTGGTTCAGCGTTAACGAGTGCTCTCCAGGCCAGTTCACAAGGGGTGAACAACGTCCGCCCCGACCCCGTGGTTCCTTTGCTGCTCATGACCTGGGTCACGTGGGGCGCGGAGTGTAGCAGAGGTACCCGGAGAGCTTGTGAAGGGGCGCACGAGCGACCCCCCTCGGAGGGGTGGATACTCGATGGCATGAGCACCACGGAGCGTCCCAGGATCCTCGTAGTAGGCGGTGGGTACGTAGGCCTGTACGCAGCTCGACGCATTCTCAAGAAGATGCGTTACGGAGAGGCGACCGTCACGGTCGTCGACCCGCGCTCGTACATGACGTACCAGCCCTTCCTCCCCGAAGCCGCCGCAGGCAGCATCTCCCCGCGTCACGTCGTCGTCCCGCTGCGACGCGTCGTGCGCGGAGCCGAGGTGCTCACCGGTCGCGTCACCACCATCGATCAGGACCGCAAGGTCGCCACGGTCGCGCCGCTCGTCGGCGAGGCCTACGACCTGCCCTTCGACTACCTGGTCATCGCGATGGGCGCGGTCTCCCGCACCTTCCCGATCCCCGGCCTCGCCGAGCAGGGCATCGGTATGAAGGGTGTCGAGGAGGCCATCGGCCTTCGCAACCACGTCCTGGAGCAGCTCGACAAGGCCGACTCCACGACCGACGAGGACGTCCGCCGCAAGGCGCTGACCTTCGTCTTCGTGGGCGGCGGCTTCGCCGGCGCGGAGACCATCGGCGAGGTCGAGGACATGGCCCGCGACGCGGCGAAGTACTACACCAACGTGAAGCGCGAGGACATGCGCTTCATCCTGGTCGACGCCGCCGACAAGATCCTTCCCGAGGTCGGCCCGGAGCTGGGCCGCTGGGGCAAGGAGCACCTCGAGGGCCGCGGCGTCGAGATCTACCTCTCGACGTCCATGGACTCCTGCGTCGACGGCCACGTCGTGCTGAAGAACGGCCTCGAGGTCGACTCCAACACGATCGTCTGGACCGCCGGCGTGAAGCCGAACCCGGCGCTCGCCCGCTTCGGCCTCCCGCTCGGCCCCCGCGGCCACGTGGACGCCCAGCCGACCCTCCAGGTCACCGGCACCGACTACATCTGGACCGCGGGCGACAACGCCCAGGTTCCGGACCTCGCCGCCCGCAAGGCCGGTGTGGAGAACGCCTGGTGCCCGCCGAACGCCCAGCACGCGCTGCGTCAGGCGAAGGTCCTCGGCGACAACGTGGTCTCCGGCATGCGGGGCTTCCCGCAGACCGAGTACAGCCACGCGAACAAGGGCGCGGTGGCGGGCCTCGGCCTCCACAAGGGCGTCGCGATGATCGTCATGGGCAAGATGAAGATCAAGCTCAAGGGCCGTCTCGCCTGGTACATGCACCGTGGCTACCACGGTCTGGCCGTGCCCACCTGGAACCGCAAGATCCGCGTCTTCGCCGACTGGACCCTCGCGATGTTCCTCAAGCGCGAGGTCGTCTCCCTGGGTGCCATGGAGACGCCGCGCGAGGAGTTCTACGAGGCGGCCAAGCCCGCCCCCGCTCCGGCCGCCGCCGCGAGCCAGGAGAAGGCCAAGGCCTCCTAGCCCTCCCGTGGTACCCGCAGGACCCGCATGACCGTAAATGCCGAAGGGTCGTCCGCCATCCGTGGTGCGGACGGCCCTTCGGCATGTCCGCCCGGGTGTTTTGCCGACTCGTTGCGCTGGTTCGGGACTGCTTCGGCCTACGGAGAGTGTTTACGTGGTGACGAGCATTTCTGGGGCACGACATCACGGAGGTGTGCACCATGGCCGACGCCGCATCGCGGCTGACGACACTCGCCGAGGACCTGCTCGGCGTCCCGTTCCCGGTCCGACTGCGGGCCTGGGACGGCAGTGAGGCCGGCCCCGCGGGCGGCCCGGTCCTGATCGTCCGGCAGCGCCGCGCCCTGCGCCGGCTGATCTGGCGGCCCGGTGAACTCGGCCTGGTCCGCGCCTGGGTCTCCGGCGAGATCGACGTCGAGGGCGACCTGTACGAGGTCCTGGACCGGCTGGCCGGAGTGGTCTGGGAGCGCGGCGAGGAGGCGAGGAGCGCCCTGGAGTCCGTACGCGACCCGAAGGTGCGGGCCGCGGCCGGCGGCCTGCTGAGACTCGCCGGACTCCTGCCGCCCCCGGCGCCGCCCGCCGAGGAGATCCGGCGGCGCACCGGCTCCCGCCACAGCAAGCGGCGCGACAAGCAGGCGATCAGTCACCACTACGACGTGGGCAACGACTTCTACGAACTGGTCCTCGGCCCCTCCATGGTCTACTCCTGCGCCTACTGGACCGAAGGCGGCACCCTGGAGGACGCCCAGCGCGACAAGCTGGACCTCATCGCGCGCAAGCTGGACCTGAAGGAGGGCGACCGGCTCCTCGACGTCGGCTGCGGCTGGGGCTCCATGGCCGTCCACGCGGCCCGCGAGTACGGCGCCCGGGTGGTCGGCGTCACCCTCTCCCGCGAGCAGGCCGTCTACGCCCGCAAGCGGATCGCCGAGGAGGGCCTGACCGACCGGATCGAGATCAGGGTCCAGGACTACCGGGACGTCACGGACGGCCCGTTCGACGCGATCTCCTCGATCGGCATGGCCGAGCACGTCGGCGCGGTCCGCTACCGCGAGTACGCCGACACGCTGTACGCCCTGCTGAAGCCGGGCGGCCGGCTGCTCAACCACCAGATCTCGCGCCGCCCCGAACCGGACGAAGCCGCCTACCGCGTCGACGCGTTCATCGACGCCTACGTCTTCCCCGACGGCGAGCTCGCCCCCATGGGGCGCACCCTCACGCTGCTGGAGGACGCCGGCTTCGAGGTCCGCGACGTGGAGGCGCTGCGCGAGCACTACGCCCTCACGCTGCGCCGCTGGGTCGCGAACCTGGAGAGCGACTGGCCCCGGGCGGTGCGGAGCACCTCGCCCGGCCGGGCGAGGATCTGGCGGCTCTACATGGCCGCCTCCGCCGTCTCCTTCGAGCGCAACCGGATCGGCGTGAACCAGTTCCTGGCGGTCCGGACCCCGGGGCCGGGCACGTCCGGGGTGCCGTTGCGCCCCCGGGTCTGGGACGAGAGGCGCCGGTAGGCGAGGACGCGAGTACGCGGAAGGGCCGGGTCCCCGTTTCGGGGGACCCGGCCCTTCCGCGTGCCGGTGGAACCGTCACTCGGCCTTGATCGCGGCCAGCATGTTCAGCTTCGCCGCGCTGCGGGCCGGCCACAGGGAGGCCAGCACGCCGACGAGTCCGGCCAGCACCAGGAAGACGGCGATCCGGTCCCAGGGCAGCACCAGGGCGTAGTCCGGCAGGCTGTTCTTCAGGGTCTCGCCGATCGCCCAGCCGAGGAACGAGCCCAGCCCGATGCCGACCACCGCGCCGAACAGCGAGATGACCACGGCCTCCAGCCGGACCATGCGCTTCACCCGGCGCCGGTCCAGGCCGATCGCCCGCAGCATGCCGATCTCCTGCTGACGCTCGAAGACCGACATGGCCAGGGTGTTCACGACGCCCAGCACCGCGATGATCAGGGCCATCGCCAGCAGGCCGTACATGATGTTCAGCATCATGTTGATGACGCCGCCGAACGAGTCGCGGATGTCCTTCTGGTCCATGACCGTCATGGCCGGGTTGTCGCCGAGGGCCGTCACGACGGCCTTCTCGGCCGCGGCGGACGGGCCGCCGTCCATCTTCACGAAGATCTGCGGGATGTACGGCTTGGGGTCGTGCCGGTTGAGGATCTCGCTGTCGAGGACCAGCGGCGAGACGAACTCGCTCTCCTCGAAGACCGCGCCGACCTTCAGCTCGCCCTTCTTCTTGTCGGAGAACTCCACCGGCACGGTCGAGCCGACCTTCCAGCCCTTCTTCTCGGCCGTCTTGTCGGCGACCGCGACCCGGCCGTCGGCCAGGGAGCCCAGCGAACCGGCGACCACATGGAGGTTGAGCACCTTCTCGACGTCACCCGGGGTGACGCCGGAGACGGACGCGAAGTCGCCCTTCAGCTGCACCCAGCCGGCCTGCTGCGGCGAGACCGCCGTCGCGCCCGGGGTCTTCTCCACGGCGTCCAGCGCGGCCTGGTTGAGGCCCTCGCCGCTGGCCATGGTGATCATGTAGTCGGCCTTGATCTGGTCGGTCGTCATCCGGTCCACGGCCGAGCCGACCGTGGCACCGAGCACGGACAGACCGGTGACCAGGGTGAGGCCGATGGCGAGAGCGGAGGCCGTGGCGCCGGTGCGGCGCGGGTTGCGGACCGCGTTCTGCCCGGCCAGCGAGCCGGCCACGCCGAAGGGCTTCAGGAGCGGCCGCGTCAGCGCGATCACCGGGCGGGAGAGCAGCGGGATCAGCACGATCACACCGATGAGGCAGAGGAAGGCCCCTCCGGCGATCAGCATCCGGCCTTCGTCGCCGCCCTTTCCGGCGCCCAGGACGATGGCGAGCGAACCGACACCGGTGACGATCGCGCCGATGGTGTTGCGGACGACCAGGGACTTGGTGGTGGCGACCGCGTGGACGCTGCTCATCGCGGCGACCGGCGGGATCTTCGCGGCCCGGCGGCCCGGCAGCCACGCGGCCAGCATCGTGATGAGCACGCCGACGGCGAGGGCCGAGACCAGCGGGGTGGTGCCGACGACGAGCTCGCCGTCCGGGACCTTGAGACCGAAGGCGTTCATGCCGGCCCGCAGGGCCACCGCGAGACCGATGCCGAGCCCGAAGCCGACGAGCGACGCGACGAGGCCCACCACACCGGCCTCGGCCAGCACGGAACGGGTGATCTGCTTGCGCGAGGCACCGACGGCGCGCATCAGCGCGAGCTCCTTGGTGCGCTGGGCGACCAGCATGGTGAAGGTGTTGGAGATCAGGAAGACGCCGACGAAGAGCGCGATGCCGGCGAAGCCGAGCAGCATCTGGTTGAGCGCGCCGAGGCCGGACTCGATGTCCTTGGCCTGCTGGTCGGCGAGGGCCTGGCCGGTCTGGGCGTCGGCCGAGTCGCCGACGACCTTCCGCACGGCCGTGAGGATCTTCTCGTCGTCCGCGCCCGGCTTGCCGGCCACGGTGATGTCGTAGAAGAAGCCGGGACGGAGGTACAGCTTCTGCGCCTTGGCGGTGTCGAACAGCACGAGGCTGCCGCCGGCGTTGACCGCGCCGTCCTCGGTGGTGAAGACACCGGACAGGGTGTACGTCTCGACCGGGCCGTTGGTGGCCACGCGGACGCGGTCGCCGACCTGGTAGCCGCCCTTGTCGGCGGTCTCCTTGTCGAGGGCGATCTCGTCGTCCTCCACCGGCCCGGTACCGGCGGTGAAGGCGTACGAGGCGTCCTCGCCGTTCCCGCCGGGGGCGAAGTTGCCGCCCTTGTTGGACCAGCCGGAGCCGATCAGCTTGCCGGCCTTGTCCGGGACGCCGGCGAAGCCGCCGACCCGGCCGGTGGCCGCGGCGACGCCGTCGATCGCGGCGATCTTCTGCCGGGTCTGCTCGGACAGGCCCGGCGTCTTGACCGGGTCGGCCTGGTTCGCCGCGGCGCTGACGGAGACGGCGACGTCGTCGTAGCTCTTGGCGGACTGGTTGCGGAAGGCGCCGGAGAGCGTGTCGGTGAAGACCAGCGTGCCGGAGACGAAGGCCACGCCGAGCATCACGGCGAGCACGGTCATCAGCAGCCTGGCCTTGTGCGCGAGCACGTTGCGCAAGGCGGTACGGAACATGGTGTGGGTGTCCTGGAGTGGGGCCGGCCGCGAGGCGCCGGGGGCGGCAGGAGTCCGGCGAGTCTCAGCAGGCCGCCGGCCGCGGCCCGCACCTTCGGGTCGCGTACGGACTCCAGGGCG
>NZ_RDBI01000040.1:1888009-1894063 GCF_008042125.1 Streptomyces sp. MS191 | reverse complement strand
CCCATGTCGAGGGCGAGGGTGGCACGGCGGATCGCGGCGGGCGCGGCGTACGGCGGCGGCAGCATCGGGCTGCTCGGAGTGGCCTCAGCTCGTACGGCCCTTGGCGTCGAAGGCCTTCATGCCCATGTCGAGGGCGAGGGTGGCACGGCGGATCGCGGCGGGCGCGGCGTACGGCGGCGGCAGCATCGGGCTGCTCGGKGTGGCCTCAGCTCGTACGGCCCTTGGCGTCGAAGGCCTTCATGCGGTCGAGCACGCCGTCCGCCGTCGGGGCGATCATCTCGTCGACGATCCGGCCGTCCGCGAGGAAGACGACACGGTCCGCGTAGGAGGCGGCGACCGGGTCGTGGGTGACCATGACGACCGTCTGGCCCAGTTCGCGCACCGAGTTCCGCAGGAAGCCCAGCACCTCGGCGCCGGAGCGCGAGTCCAGGTTTCCGGTGGGCTCGTCACCGAAGATGATCTCGGGCTTGGAGGCCAGGGCGCGGGCCACGGCGACGCGCTGCTGCTGGCCGCCGGAGAGCTGCGCGGGACGGTGTCCGAGCCGGCCGGACAGGCCGATCATGTCGATGACCTGCTCCACCCACTGCTTGTCGGGCCGGCGGCCCGCGATGTCCATGGGCAGGGTGATGTTCTCCAGCGCGGTCAGCGTCGGGAGCAGGTTGAACGCCTGGAAGATGAAGCCGATCTTGTCCCGGCGCAGCTGCGTCAGCTGCTTGTCCTTCAGGGTGCCGAGCTCTGTGTCGCCGATGCGGGCGGAGCCCGAGCTGAAGGAGTCCAGCCCGGCGACGCAGTGCATCAGGGTGGACTTGCCGGAACCGGAGGGGCCCATGATCGCGGTGAACTCGGCCTGCCGGAAGTCCACGGAGACCCGGTCGAGTGCGACCACCTGGGTCTCGCCCTGTCCGTAGACCTTCGAGAGATCCGTGGCGCGGGCTGCCACCGCGGTGGCGCGGGGCACGGTGGTGGTGGTCTTCACGAGGGGGGACTCCTGTCACTTCGGCTGCTCGGGAACCACTCCATCGTGTCGGCCGTTCCGGCCGAGGTCGTCCGTCCACGTGCCCGTTCCCGGGGCAGCCTGGAGTCGCATCGGGGGGCCGCCCTGTCCTCCTGAGGTATGACGGGAACCCCGACGGGTCCCCCGGGAGTGCTCCTCGACCGGGTACCCCGTGGGGGAGTGCGCCACAGGGCGGCGACTTTCCGTCATTCCGAGGTGGACGCCTTTGCGCCTGCGAGCCCCGTCACAGTTTGCCGATGGGGCCCCCACCTGCACTGACACACCCTCAGACCTCAATAAAATAAGACAACATCGGGAAGCTGTTCGGCTGAACGGGGGAGGCGTCCCGATAGGCTCATGTGCCAACGCGGCGACGCGCGCCATGCCCGGATGGTGGAATGCAGACACGGCGAGCTTAAACCTCGCTGGCCTTCGGGCCGTACCGGTTCGAGTCCGGTTCCGGGCACAGCTCCCCCTCGTCCCGCCCTCGAGCTCACCGCGATCGTGAAAAAGATCCTCCCCGAGCACTAGGGTGCTTCTTTTGCTTCCGCATTACTCTTGACGCAAGGCTGCGCAGTGCGGCCATGGAGGAGTGAGATGAGGAGCAGTAACCCGGTCTTCTCGCGACGGGGGTTCAGCCGCGACCACGGCCCCGCCGGCTTCGACGCGCAGCAGCCGCAGGCCGGGGGCCCCGCCGTCGGGACGAACCCGTATGCCCAGGGCACCGGCAACCCCTACGCGACCAACCCGTACGCGACGCAGGACACCCAGTACGCCGCCCCGCCGCAGACCCGCGGCGACGTGATGACGATCGACGACGTCGTGAGCCGTACGGCCATGACGCTCGGCACCGTCGTGATCACCGCGGCCCTGTCGTGGTTCCTGCTCCCGGTCGACGAGGCCAACCTCGGCAAGTCGTACGGCATCGCCATCGGCGCCGCGCTGGTCGCCTTCGTCCTGGCCATGGTCCAGTCGTTCAAGCGCAAGGCCTCGCCGGCGATCATCCTGGCCTACGCCGCGTTCGAGGGCGTCTTCCTCGGCGTCATCTCCGCCGCGGTCTCGACCTACATCTCGCCCGGCGTGGTCGCCCAGGCCGTGCTCGGCACGATGGCGGTCTTCGCCGGCGTGCTGATCGCCTACAAGATGCGCTGGATCCGCGTCACCCGCCGCTTCTACGGCTTCGTGATGGCGGCGGCGATCGGCTTCGTCCTGCTGATGGCCGTCAACGCGCTGTTCTCCCTCTTCGACGGCGCCGGTGACGGCCTGGGCTTCCGCAGCGGCGGCCTGGGCATCCTCTTCGGCGTGATCGGCATCATCCTCGGTGCCTGCTTCCTCGCCCTGGACTTCAAGCAGGTCGAGGACGGCGTGACCTACGGCGCCCCGCGCGAGGAGTCCTGGCTGGCCGCCTTCGGCCTCACCATGACCCTGGTGTGGATCTACCTGGAGATGCTGCGCCTGCTGTCGATCCTGCAGGGCGACGACTGACGCACCCGCGGGCGGCCCGGTCGCCCCGTGCGTGCGTGAGCACGTGAGCACATGACGTAGGGCCCGTCCGGCATCCGCCGGGCGGGCCCTACGGCGTGCGGGGGCGCGGGCGGAGCGGGGGAGCGGATGGAGCGGGCGGGGCCGGCGGGTGGGCGGCCCGGACGCCCGAAGGCCCGCCCGGGGTGCTGCCGGGCGGGCCTTCGAGCCCTGAAGGGGACGGGACGCCGGTGTCCGCCGGCTTCGGCGGCCTCCCGGTCAGAGCAGCCGGCGGGCCGCTCGACGAAGGTCGTACTCGTGGACGATCGCCTTCGCGTGGCCGTACGCGAGGTCGTGTGCACCCCTGAGCCAGCTCACCTTCTCCTCGAAGCGGACGAGAGAAGGGCCTTCGTCGACGGTGCGAAGCCAGTCGGAGACTTCACGACCGGTGCAATGGGGGATGCGGGCGAGCAGGTTGCGATGGGTCTCTTCGGAGAAAGCGTGGGACATCGGCGCCTCCGGACGCGTGTTGCCGTGTGCTCCTTCCCGTCACCGTGCCTGACCGTTCGCCCGTTGGCAACAGTCCCTGGAGGGCGCGTAGGGTCGCGGAGTGCTTGATACGAGTGAACTGAACGCCGTCGTCGAGCGGTTCGCCGACCGCCTGCGGGCCGCCCCGCAGAGCCGCCTCCAGCGTGGTGCCGCCGCCGAAGGACTGGAGCTGGCAAGGCAGTTGGCGCTGCGCGCGCAACGGATCGAGGAGCCGGACGGCCCCCTTCGGGTCATCCCGGACGCGGGGGTCTTCGCCGTCGCGGACCAACTCGTGGTCGCCGGGCACGATCTGGCCGAAATCCTGCGAACGGCCCCGGCCGATTCCCGGGAGAGGGAACGGGACGAGGCCGTGGGGCTGGTCCGTGAGGCGGAGCGCCGGGCGGGGCTGTAGCCGTCCGGCCGGAGCGCGCGGCGCGGTGTGCCGGCGGCCGCGCGGTGCGTCGCGCCGGTCAGAGCGAGGCGATGACCCGGTCCGCCAGGATGTAGACGCTCTCGGTGTCGCCGCAGGAGAAGGTCAGGGCGTAGGCGCCGGAGATGCCCGAACCGCCCAGCAGGACCGGAGTGTGGCCCGCGCGCAGGGCCTCGGCGAGACGCTCGGCGGTCTCGCGGTGGCCGGGGGTCATGCAGAGCGTGGTGCCGTCGGCGAAGACGTACACGTCGAGGGTGCCGAGCGGTCCGGGGCGGACGTCGGTCAGCGCGGTGGCCGTGTCGGCGAGCTCCTCGAGACGGGCCACCGTGCGCTCGTGGTCGGTCACGACGGGTGTCTGCACCGGGACGAAGTCGGGGTGCGAGGGGTGCCGACGGCGGGCCGCGGCGAGCTCCGGGGAGTCCTCGGCGTACTCGGTCAGCTCGGGGAACTCCTCCAGGACGCTCTCGGCGGCGACGCCGTCGAGAGCGGCGGCCTCGGCCTCCATCGCCTCCAGCGCCATCGCCTCCAGGCCCACGAAGTCGGCCTGGCGCGGCACGAAGAAGGGGGCGTCCTCGCCGGAGCCCGACAGTCCGCCGAGCAGCGAGGGGGCGTCGGCCGAGTCCCGGGCCTCCTGGGCGGCCCAGAAGGCGCGCGCCTCGGCGAGCTCCCGCTCCCGCTCCTCGGCCAGCGCCTCGGCGACCGCGGCGCGTATCTCGGCGACGGGCGACTGCCGGGCGTGCGGCACGGAAACACCGTGCGCGGCGGCGAGTTCGCTACGCAGAGCGGCGACCTGCTTACGGAGACCGTGGGCAGCGTGCAGGGCGGCGGCGCCCACGGCCGTGGCGGCGGCCGTGGTCACCAGCAGGGCAAGAGACATGGCGCTCACTGACGTACTCCCGATTCCGAGTCGATCCCCCGACTTCCTACATCAGCTTGGCCTGAGGGTGTGCCTCCTGTCAGTGCATTACGTCACGAATTGGACAGGTATTTATGCCCGGTGTTTA
Source organism: Streptomyces sp. MS191 (assembly GCF_008042125.1). GTDB lineage: Bacteria > Actinomycetota > Actinomycetes > Streptomycetales > Streptomycetaceae > Streptomyces. The sequence continues at coordinate 1,889,646 of NZ_RDBI01000040.1, read as the reverse complement.
GTCCCGATGTGGCCGTGACCTGCAGAAACGACTCTCCCCCGGGACGTAGGTCACATCCTGGGGGAGATTCGGTCACGGCTGGGACGCGGGACGGTTGGAATCCCCGCAGTCAGGCCATGGGAGCGCTGCCGGTGCCCGACCGCACCGAACCGCCCCGCCACGGAACGCAGGTGCCGCCCTCGTGCCTCGGGCGACCCCTACCCTCCGCTCCGGCTCAGCTCAGCCGCTCGGCCTGCCGGGTCGCGCTGCGCCTCGCCACCGCTGCGGGCAGGTGCCGCCCTCGTGCCTCGGGCGACCCCTACCCTCCGCTCCGGCTCAGCTCAGCCGCTCGATGACCATGGCCATGCCCTGGCCGCCGCCGACGCACATCGTCTCCAGGCCGAACTGCTTGTCGTGGAACTGGAGGCTGTTGATCAGCGTGCCGGTGATGCGGGCACCCGTCATGCCGAAGGGGTGGCCGACGGCGATGGCGCCACCGTTCACGTTCACCTTGTCCAGATCCAGGCCCAGGTCCTGGTACGACGGGATCACCTGCGCGGCGAACGCCTCGTTGATCTCGGCCAGATCGATGTCGCCGATGGTCAGACCCGCACGCTTCAGGGCCTGCTTGGAGGCCTCGACCGGGCCGAGGCCCATGATCTCGGGGGACAGGCCCGAGACGCCGGTGGAGACGATGCGGGCGAGCGGCGTCAGGCCGAGCTCACGCGCCTTCGTGTCCGACATGATCACCAGCGCCGCGGCGCCGTCGTTCAGCGGGCAGCAGTTCGCCGCCGTCACCAGACCGTCGGGGCGGAAGACCGGCTTGAGGCCCTGGACACCCTCCAGGGTCACGCCGGCGCGCGGGCCGTCGTCCGTGGAGACGACCGTGCCGTCCGGCGTCGTCACCGGGGTGATCTCGCGCTCCCAGAAGCCGTTCTTGATGGCCTGCTCGGCGAGGTTCTGCGACCGCACGCCGAACTCGTCCATCTCCCGGCGGCTGATGCCCTTCAGCCGCGCCAGGTTCTCCGCGGTCTGGCCCATGGCGATGTACGCGTCCGGGACGACGCCGTCCTCGCGCGGGTCGTGCCACGTCGAACCCTCGGACTCGGCGACCGAGGCCGTACGGGCCTCCGCCTCGGCGAAGTACGGGTTGTGCGTGTCCGGCAGCGAGTCGGAGTTGCCCTTCACGAAGCTCGACACCATCTCGACACCGGCCGAGATGAAGACGTCGCCCTCGCCCGCCTTGATGGCGTGCAGCGCCATGCGGGAGGTCTGCAGGGACGACGAGCAGTAGCGGGTGATCGTGCAGCCGGGCAGGTGGTCCATCCCCATCTGCACGGCGACGATGCGGCCCAGGTTGTTGCCCTGCTCGCCACCGGGAAGGCCACAGCCGAGCATCAGGTCGTCGATGTCGCGCGGGTCCAGCTCGGGGACCTTGGCGAGAGCGGCCTGGACGATGGTCGCGGTGAGGTCGTCGGGGCGCAGGTCCTTCAGGGAGCCCTTGAAGGCCCGGCCGATGGGGGAGCGGGCGGTCGAGACGATGACGGCTTCGGGCATCACGGCTCCATGAGGGTTCTGGGGTGCGGTTCTGGCAGGACTGAAGGGGAAGTTACCTGTACGTATCGTCTCGGTCACCGTGCAGACGGTGTGATGCCCGA
>NZ_RDBI01000040.1:1856077-1887909 GCF_008042125.1 Streptomyces sp. MS191 | reverse complement strand
CCGCCCGCCCCCCGTCACGGGTGGTGTGCGTCCGCCTCCGAGGGGGCCGGCTCGGGCGCCGCCTCGGGCAGGCGCCGCCGCCTGCGGTGCTTGAGCAGGGCCCAGGGCGCCCGGGCGCCCGTGACCTCCGTGCCCGCCTCCCGCGCGGCCTCCGCGGCGGCCTTCGCCACCGGCAGCATGTTCTCGTGGCGGTCCGGCTCCAGCCGGTCCGTGTCCGGCCACACGCCCAGCGCCGCGCACAGCGTCGGGAGCATCGCCATCGACGCCGTCGCGTACCCCTCGGCCGAGGGGTGGAAGTTGTCCACCCCGAACATCTCCCGCGGGTTCGCCGCGAACTCCGGCCCGAGCAGGTCGCCCAGGGAGACCGTCCGGCCGCCCTGCTCCACCACCACGATCGTCTGCGCGGCCGCCAGCTGCCGCGACACCCGCCGCGCGAGCCAGCGCAGCGGCTGGTAGACCGGCTCGATGGTGCCCAGGTCCGGGCAGGTGCCGACGATCACCTCGGCGCCCGCCGTCCGCAGCCGCCGCACCGCCGTCGCCAGGCATCGCACCGACTCCGTCGCCGGCATCCGGTGCGTGACGTCGTTGGCCCCGATCATGATCACGCACACGTCCGGCGGCCCCGACGGACCCGCCAGCAGCAGGGAGACCTGACGTTCCAGGTCGTCCGAGCGCGCCCCCGGCAGCGCCACGTTCCGCAGGAGGACCGGACGCTCCGCGACCGCGGCCAGTCCCGAGGCCAGGAGGGCCCCCGGCGTCTGCCCCGACCGGCGGACGCCCTGGCCCGCCGCCGTCGAATCACCCAGAAGGGCCAGCCGCAGCGGGGCGGAGGCGGGGTCCGAGGACCCGAACGAGCGCCCGTAGAGACCTTCCGCCCCGGGAGGCAGCGGTGCGACCCCGCCTCCCACCGACCTCTTCGCCAGTTGGACCTCGGCCAGCAGGACGCCCACGGCGGCCACTCCGAGCAGCCCGATGCTGCCGCCGCCGTACGCCGCGCCCGCCGCGATCCGCCGTGCCACCCTCGCCCTCGACATGGGGGCAGTCACCTCCTTGAAGCCGTTCAGGATCTAACTGCCCCGTAACCCGCTCCGACTACGCATACGCTGGCTGCACCATTACGGAGACCCCGGAGATTACGGTGCAATTCCACGACTCGATGATCAGCCTCGTCGGCAACACCCCGCTGGTGAAGCTCAACAGCGTCACGGCCGGCATTCAGGCAACCGTCCTGGCCAAGGTCGAGTACTTCAACCCCGGCGGTTCGGTCAAGGACCGGATCGCCATCCGCATGATCGAGGCGGCCGAGGAGAGCGGCGCGCTCAAGCCCGGCGGCACGATCGTCGAGCCGACGTCCGGTAACACCGGTGTCGGCCTCGCCATCGTGGCCCAGCAGAAGGGCTACAAGTGCATCTTCGTGTGCCCCGACAAGGTGTCCACGGACAAGATCAACGTGCTCCGCGCCTACGGTGCGGAGGTCGTCGTCTGCCCGACGGCCGTCGATCCCGAGCACCCCGACTCGTACTACAACGTGTCGGACCGCCTCGTGCGGGAGACCCCGGGCGCCTGGAAGCCCGACCAGTACTCGAACCCGAACAACCCGCGCTCGCACTACGAGACCACCGGTCCCGAGCTGTGGGAGCAGACCGACGGGAAGATCACCCACTTCGTGGCGGGCGTCGGAACGGGCGGCACGATCTCGGGCACCGGCAAGTACCTGAAGGAGGCCAGCGGCGGCCGCGTCGAGGTCGTCGGCGCCGACCCCGAGGGCTCCGTGTACTCGGGCGGCTCGGGCCGGCCGTACCTCGTCGAGGGCGTCGGTGAGGACTTCTGGCCCACCGCCTACGACGCGTCCGTCACGGACCGCATCGTCGCCGTGTCCGACAAGGACTCCTTCCAGATGACCCGCCGCCTCGCCAAGGAGGAGGGCCTCCTCGTGGGCGGCTCCTGCGGCATGGCGGTCGTCGCCGCGCTGGAGGTCGCCAAGGAGCTCGGCCCCGACGACGTCGTGGTGGTCCTGCTGCCGGACTCCGGCCGCGGTTACCTCTCCAAGATCTTCAACGACGAGTGGATGGCCGACTACGGCTTCCTGGAGGACACCGAGTCCGCCACCGTCGCCGACGTCCTGCGGCACAAGTCCGGCGGCATGCCCTCCCTGGTCCACATGCACCCGGAGGAGACGGTCGGCCAGGCCATCGAGGTCCTGCGCGAGTACGGCGTCTCCCAGATGCCCATCGTCAAGCCGGGCGCCGGCCACCCCGACGTGATGGCCGCCGAGGTCGTCGGCTCGGTCGTCGAGCGCGAGCTCCTCGACGCGCTGTTCACCAAGCGCGCCTCCCTGGAGGACCCGCTGGACCGCCACATGAGCGCGCCGCTGCCGCAGGTCGGCTCCGGCGAGCCCGTCGCCGACCTGATGTCCGTGCTCGGTGCGGCGGACGCGGCGATCGTGCTGGTCGAGGGCAAGCCGACGGGCGTCGTCAGCCGTCAGGACCTGCTCGCCTTCCTCGCGAACGGTGGCGTCAAGCACACCGCGAAGTAGCGCGACGCGGCCCGGACGGGTGTTCGCGAAACCGGTACGAGGGCGACACGTACCCGCAGCACCCGCTTAACACGCGTCCGGCACATTGGTGGATGTCGGCGTCAAGGACAACGGAGCGGCTCCCGGACCTCCTGACGACGCCGCGGACGCGGAGACCGGCCCTGACCCGGGTTCGTGTCCCTCGCGGGGACCGCCGTCGTCCCGCCCCCCAGTGATGGGGGTGCGGCGGCCCCCGCGCAATCCACCGTGCCGCCCACCCCCCAGGGGGTGGGCGGCACGTCTGTCAGCAGTCCTCGTCCTGGTCCGTGCGACGGCCCGGAAGCCGGTCCCGGAGGCCGTGGACGGCGTTCACCCCCACGATGCCCACCCAGGCCACGATCAGGCCCTCCAGGTCCGCCTGGGCCGCCGCGATCGCGGAGAGCGGGACGGCCAGCACGAGCGAGACGATCCCGAACCCGTAGCGCTCGCCGAAGCCCTCGACGCGGCCGGCGGCCGGCGAGCGGCCGCCCCGGGCCGCCGAGGTCTGCTGCTCGGCCAGCCGGCGCCGCACCCGGCGGTCGATGGTGGCGTCCAGGCTCTGCTCGACCTTGCCCAGGAAGGACTCGATCAGCGCGGTCTCGTACTCCGTCCCCAGCTCGCGGCGGGCGTGCAGGGTGGCGTCCAGCTCGTTCCTGAGCTCTTCGGTGCGGGCGGGGTCGCGGGAATCCATGCTCGTCACCGTACGGACGGGCGGCACCGGCGTCAGTGGGGCTAACCCCCGGTTCTTCTTGCCCTGCTGCATATTCTCATGCAGAGTTCGGGGTAGGTGAATAATCCGAAGGGGGACGGCGTGAGCGACAGCCCGGCCGGACGGCTGCAGGCGCTCTTCGAAGGGCATCGGCTGACACCGACGCAGCGGCGGATCGCGCACTGCATGGTGCGTCGTGCCGCCGACGTACCCTTCCTGTCCAGCGTCGAGCTGGCCGAACTCGCCGGCGTCAGCCAGCCGTCCGTCACCCGCTTCGCCGTCGCCCTCGGGTTCGACGGCTACCCCGCCCTGCGCCGTCATCTGCGCGAGGTCGCCCCGGAGGAGAAGAAGGCCGAGGAGCGCGCGGAGTACAACGAGTACCAGCAGGCCGTCCTCGCGGAGATCGAGAACCTCCGTCATCTCGCCGGACTGCTCGCCGATCCCGCACCCGTGGAGCGCGCCGGGCGACTGCTCGCCGCGTCCCGGCCGCTGCCCGTGCTCGGGCTGCGCGCCGCCTCCTCGCAGGCGCGCGGCTTCGCCTACTTCGCCGCCAAGGTCCACCCCGACGTCCGGCTGCTCGACGAGGGCGGCTCGATGCTCACCGACCGCGTCGACGCGGCGGTGCGGGCCGGGGCGACGGCCCTGCTGTGCTTCGCGCTGCCCCGCCATCCCAAAGAGGTCGTGGAGACGCTGGAGTACGCGCGCGCGGCCGGTCTGACCGTGGTGACGGTCGCCGAGTCGGCCTTCGCGCCCGTGGCCGCGCACAGTGATCTGCTCATCCCCGCCGCCGTCGGCACCGGGCTCGCCTTCGACACGGCCTGTGCCCCGATGCTGCTGGGCCGGGTCCTGCTGGAGGCGATGGCCGACGAACTCCCGGACGCGCAGGCGCGGCTGGAGGAGTTCGACACCAAGGCGGCTGCGCGGGGCCTGTTCGTGGAGTGACCCCGCGGACGCCGGCTCAGACCTCCAGTTCGTTCTCGATCTTCTTCAGCTGGTGGCGGGCCATGGCCAGGTTCGCCCGGTCCTTGCTCAGCGCCAGGTAGAGGAACAGGCCGTTCGTGCCACGCCCCTTGAGCAGCCGGATCAGGTGGTACTGGCCGTTGAGGGTGATGAGGATGTCCTCGATGTCGTCGTTGAGACCGAGCATCTCCATCGTCCGGACCTTGGCGCGGACCACGTCGGTGTTTCCCGCCGCCGCGACGTTGAGGTCGAGTTCCTTGCCTCCGCCGATGGTGCCGAGGGCCATGCCGCTGGTGTAGTCGACCAGGGCGGCGCCGATCGCGCCCTCGATCGACGCGGCTTCCTTCAGGGACGTCTCGGTGTTCGCCATGAGTGTCGCACTTCCTTCTTTTCGTGTTCGTTTTCCGTGAGGTGTTGCCGGTGAGTGGTACGGGTCAGGGAAGGTCCTTGCGTTCCAGCGCCTCGTCGACGAGCTCCCCTATCCGGGCGCTGGAACGGCGCGCCTCCAGATGGAGCCGCCCCACGTTGATGCGGGGCTCCGCGAGCAGGGTGAGGACCGCCGAGCCGCCCGCCGCGTACGTCGCGACGTAGCCGTGCTCGCCGCGCACCAGGAGCTCGCGGAAGCCGCCCTGGCCGGTGGAGTCGGTCAGCCGCAGCGCCACACCCAGGGCCGCCGCGGTCAGGGCCGCCACGCTCTCCGCCTCGCCGTCGACCGTGTCCTGGGCGAGCACGAGGCCGTCGGCGCTCGCCGCGAGGGCTCCGGTGAGCTGGGGCAGCCGGGCGCGGAGCCGTCTCAGCTCACCGAGCACCTCGGCTTCTGCGGTCATCAACTGTCTCCTCTCGGCGCGCATGCGCAGGGCACGCCTCATCACAGACTTGCCTCCAGGGCGTCACGGAGCCGGCGCAGCAGGGCGATGTCCGGGTCGGCCGCCACCTCGCCGACCCACGACGGCAGGGTCGGCTGGGGTGCCGGTAACGGGTCCAGCGGGGTCACGACGAGTCCGGCGGCTGCGAGCCGCCGGACGTCCAGCAGGGTGTGGAAGGCGGGCCGGCCGAGCAGCCGGGCGATGTCCGCCGGGGTCCGCCTGCCGTCGGCGGCGGCCAGCAGCGCCCGCTGGCGCGCGCTCACCGTCTGGCCGGGGGCCGCGGCGCGGGGCAGGACGGGGGCGGTGTCGACGGACGCGTACGGCCATACCTGGTCGAGCAGTTCGCGGCGGCGCACGCTCTCGCGCTCGATGGCCTCCGTGGAGACCGGCCGCACCGAGCCGAACCAGTGGCCGACCCCGTACCGGAAGCGGGTCGGGCCGCTGCCGGGGGCGAGGGCGAAGAACGCGGCGTCGAAGACGGCTCCGAGGTGGCAGATCTCCAGTTCGCCGCCGTGCAGGCGGCCGCTGTCGACCAGGAAGCGGCCGACCTCGCGGCGGGCCCCGGCCCGGTCCACGGCCTCGTCCCAGCCCTCGCGGGGGAGCCGCCCGCCCGCCGTCAGCAGGACGTCCAGTCCGGGCGCCGCAGGGCTCTCCGCGTGGACCACCCGGCCGTCGATCAGGTAGAGCGTGCCGTGGTCGCGCAGCAGGGCTCCGGTGGCGCGCTCCGCGGCCAGCCGCACGAGCATCGGGGATACGGTCATCCGAGGACCAGTCTCTCGGCGAGGTCGCGCAGCCGTATCCGCGCCAGCGCCAGGTTCCCCGCGTCGCGGTCGAGCCACAGGTGCAGGAAGACGCTGCTGTCGAAGGCCGTCTCCACGAAGCGCAGGACGTGGTAGCCGCCGCGGCTGGTGACGATCAGGTCCTCGACCGGTGGCCCCTTGGGTAACTCCGCGGCCGCCTGCGGGTCCTCGCCGCTCGCGAAGGAGTCGTACTCCGCTGCCGCGCGGGCCAGTTCGGCGGTCTCGGCGGCGGTGGTCTCGTGGTCTCCGACCGGTGAGTCACCCGCCGTGCCGAGCGCGAGGCCGCTGGTCCAGTCGACCAGGGAGGCCCCGCGAGCGCCCGGCAGGGCCATCGCCTCCAGCAGGCACTCATCGATTCCGGGCACGCGGGTTCCCCTCCCGATGCGGCGTGCGGGTGTACGGCAGTGACGGAGACGTTACTCAACGTTCCTGCCGTGGGGAGGAGTTCTGGCATTTTCCATCGGAACATGCCGCAGGCTGATTGAATGCGCTCCGCACATGAACGGACTCGCCCGTGCGCCCCCGCGCGCGCCGGCGGTGGAGGCCCCGGACGCGCCCCTGTGGCGGTCAGCCGCGGCGCTCCACGGAGGCCGCGACGTCCGTCAGGTCCTGGGCCACGGCCCTGCGCACCGCGCGGGCGCCCAGGCCGCCGAGCAGCCGGGCGAGCAGACCGGTCGCGGCTCCGCCGGCCGGAGTCGCCGAGAACGTCATTCGTACCATCGTGGCCCCCGTCCCCGCGGGCCGGAGCGCGAACTCCGTGACGTAGTGCATGCCGTGCGAGTGGGCCTCGGTGACGTAGCGGTCGGGCGGCTCGCTGGCCGTCACGTACATCTCCTCCGTCGCCTCCTTGCCGAACATCGTGCGGGTCTCGCGCCAGCGGGTGCCCACCCCGAAGCCGCCCTCCGTGAGCACCTCGACGCGGTTCACCCCGCTGAGGACCCGCTCCATGCCCTTCAGGTCGGTCAGCGCCTCCCAGACGGGTCCGGGGGTGGCCTCGATCCGGCGTTCGACGACGACGCTCTTGGTGGTCATGACTTCATCGAACCACCGGGGTGGGGCGAGCGCTCCCGTTGCTACGGCAGCAGTGCGTCCGGCCGCTCGCCGCCGGACTCGGCGACGATCTCCCGCAGCGTCTGCGCCCGGCGCACGGTCGTGAAGGCGACCTCCTTGCCGTCCGCGTCCGCGTCCGCCGCCGTGCCCGCGCCGGTGACGGTGAAGCCGTGGACGGCGGGCCGGGGCAGGCTGTTGTAGGCGTAGTGGTGGGCGAAGTAGTACGCGCCGGTGTCCGGGACGGCGACCACGTCGTCCGGCCGGAGGAGCGGCAGGGTGCGCGCGGTGGCGAGCAGGTCGCCGGCGAAGCAGGCGGGACCGGCCACGTCCTGGACGGTCTCCTCGCCGGCACGGGGCCGGCCCTCGGAGTCGTAGGCGAGGACCCGCAGGGGCCAGGACCCCGGGTCGTAGACGGTCCGGGTGGCGACCTGGACCCCGGCGTGGGTGACGGCGATGGGGCGGGATCCGGACGTCTTGGTGTACTCGACCCGGGCCAGGATCGTGCCGTGCTTGGCGAGCAGGGAGCGGCCGAACTCGGTGACCAGGCCGTAGCGCCCGTCGAACAGTCCCGGCACGGTGGCGGCGAGCAGTCGCGCGTACTCGGCGTACGTCGGCGTCTCCTCGTCCGAGGCGAAGTTCACCGGCAGGCCGCCGCCGATGTCGATCGTGTCGATCTGCTGCCGCCCGGCCCTGGTGTTGATCTCCTCGGCCAGCGCGTGGACGGCGCCGACGCCTTCGGCCATGAGCGCGAGCGGCATGCCCTGGGAGCCGGAGTGGGTGTGCAGCCGGCGCAGCCACGGCCGGTCGAGGAAGGCGCGGACGACGGTCTCACGGGCTCCTTCGTCACGGAGCGCCACACCGAACTTCGAGGTGGCGGTGGCGGTCGACAGCGCGCCGATGGAACCGCCTCCCACCTGCGGGTTCACCCGGATTCCGACGGGGCTCGCGGTCGGCGCGGCGGCGACGAGGGCGTCGATCCTGGCCAGTTCCTGGAGGTTGTCGGCGTTCACGGCGATCCCGAGGGCGAGGGCCTCGCGCAGTTCCCCGGAGGTCTTGGCGGGGGAGTCGAGCACGGTGCGGGACGGCGGGACGCCGGCCGCGCGGGCCAGCGCGAGCTCGCCGGGGCTGGCGACCTCGGCGCCGAGGCCGCAGGCGTCCAGCAGGCGCAGTACGGGCACGAGCGGGGCCGCCTTGACGGCGAAGGCGTGCAGCACGGGCGCGTCGGTGACGGCGGCGAAGGCGTCGGTGAGGGCGGCGGCCGAGGCGCGGATCCCGGCGGTGTCGAGGAGCGCGACCACGGGTTCGGCGGGGGAGAGGAGACCTTGTACGACGGCCGCGCGGACGGCCTGATCACGACGGTCGGAAGCCATGAGCCCCATCCCATCACCTGGCCGGGTGCACCGCAGCTGTTGACTACAAGTATTCAGCAGGCCAGGATGTGAATATCTACATCACAAGACGATCGGTGATCGTCTCGTCGTTGTGCCGGAGGAGGCATTCCCGATGTCAGGACCCCGCCCCGTACGGGCCCCGCGCGGTACGGAACTGAGCACCCTGGGATGGCAGCAGGAGGCCGCCCTCCGGATGCTCCAGAACAACCTCGACCCCGAGGTTGCCGAGCACCCCGACAAGCTCGTCGTCTACGGCGGCACCGGCAAGGCCGCCCGCGACTGGCGCTCCTTCGACGCGATGGTGCGCACGCTGCGGACGCTGAAGCAGGACGAGACGATGCTCGTCCAGTCCGGCCGCCCCGTCGGCGTCATGCAGACGCACGAGTGGGCGCCGCGCGTGCTCATCGCCAACTCCAACCTGGTCGGCGACTGGGCGAACTGGGAGGAGTTCCGCCGCCTGGAGCAGCTCGGCCTCACCATGTACGGCCAGATGACGGCCGGTTCGTGGATCTACATCGGCACCCAGGGCATCCTCCAGGGCACCTACGAGACCTTCGCCGCCGTCGCCGCGAAGAAGTTCGGCGGCACCCTCGCGGGCACGATCACCCTGACCGCCGGCCTCGGCGGCATGGGCGGCGCCCAGCCGCTCGCCGTCACGATGAACGACGGCGTCGCGATCTGCATCGACGTCGACCCCCGCGCCATCGAGCGCCGCATCGAGCACCGCTACCTGGACGTGAAGGCCGACGACCTGGCCCACGCGCTCCGGCTCGCGGTCGAGGCCCGGGACGCGCGCCGCCCGCTCTCCATCGGCCTCCTCGGCAACGCGGCCGAGCTGCTGCCGCAGATGCTCGCCGAGGGCGCCCCGATCGACATCGTGACCGACCAGACCTCGGCGCACGACCCGCTCTCCTACCTCCCGGTCGGCATCGCCTTCGAGGACATGGCCGACGCCGCCGCCAAGGACCCGGCCGGCTTCACCACCCGCGCCCGCGAGTCGATGGCGAAGCACGTGGAGGCCATGGTCGGCTTCATGGACGCCGGCTCCGAGGTCTTCGACTACGGCAACTCGATCCGCGGCGAGGCGCAGCTGGCCGGCTACGACCGCGCGTTCGCCTTCCCCGGCTTCGTCCCGGCCTACATCCGCCCGCTGTTCTGCGAGGGCAAGGGCCCGTTCCGGTGGGCCGCGCTGTCGGGCGAGGCCTCGGACATCGCCAAGACCGACAAGGCGATGCTGGAGCTCTTCCCGGAGAACGAGTCGCTGCACCGCTGGATCAAGATGGCCGGCGAGCGGGTCCACTTCCAGGGCCTGCCGGCCCGCATCTGCTGGCTCGGCTACGGCGAGCGGGACAAGGCCGGCGAGCGCTTCAACGACATGGTCGCGAGCGGCGAGCTCGCGGCGCCGCTGGCCATCGGCCGCGACCACCTCGACTGCGGCTCGGTGGCCTCCCCGTACCGCGAGACCGAGGCCATGCTCGACGGCTCCGACGCGATCGCCGACTGGCCGCTGCTGAACGCCATGGTCAACGTCGCCTCCGGCGCCTCGTGGGTCTCCCTGCACCACGGCGGCGGCGTCGGCATGGGCCGCTCCATCCACGCGGGCCAGGTCACGGTCGCCGACGGCACCCCCCTGGCCGGGGAGAAGATCCGCCGCGTCCTGACGAACGACCCGGGCATGGGCGTCATCCGCCACGTCGACGCGGGCTACGACATCGCGGAGGAGGTCGCGGACGACAAGGGCGTGCGCGTGCCGATGCGCGAGGACGGCTCTGCGTGAGCGAGACCTTCCACGCCATGTGGCGGTCGCTGCGGCCCCTCGGCCGCAGCGACGCCTCGGGCGGATACCGCCGCTACGCCTGGACCGGCGCCGACCAGGACTGCCGGCTGTGGTTCCGCATGCAGGCGGAGGCCCGCCGGCTGAACTACGAGGTCGACCGCAACGGCAACCAGTGGGCCTGGCTCGGCGACCCGGAGGCCGGTGACGCGGTCGTCACCGGCTCCCACCTGGACTCGGTGCCCGACGGCGGCGCCTACGACGGCCCCCTCGGCGTCGTGTCCGCCTTCGCCGCGCTCGACGAGCTGCGCTCCCGCGGCGTCCGGTTCAGCCGCCCCTTCGCGATCACCAACTTCGGCGACGAGGAGGGCGCCCGGTTCGGGCTCGCCTGCGTCGGCTCCCGGCTCACCGCCGGACAGCTGACCAAGGACAAGGCGTTCGAGCTGCGCGACGCCGACGGGATCAGCCTCCCGCAGGCCATGGAGGCCGCCGGGTACGACCCCGACACGATCGGCGCGGATCCCGAGCGGCTCGCCCGGATCGGCGCCTTCGTCGAGCTCCACGTCGAACAGGGCCGGGCCCTGGACCTGTCCGGCGACCCCGTCGGCATCGCCTCCGCGATCTGGCCGCACGGCCGCTGGCGGTACGACTTCGCCGGTGAGGCCAACCACGCCGGCACCACCCGCCTCGTCGACCGCCGCGACCCGATGCTCAGCTATGCCGAGACCGTCCTCGCCGCCCGGCGGGAGGCCGAACTCGCGGGTGCGGTGGCCACGTTCGGCAAGATCGCGGTCGAGCCGAACGGCGTCAACGCCATCCCCTCCCTCGTCCGCGGCTGGCTCGACGCCCGCGCGGCCGACCAGGACGCCCTCGACACGGTGATCGCCGGCATCGAGACCGCCTCCCGCGCGCACGCCGCCCGGAACGGCATCGACCTCACCGTCGTCCGGGAGTCCTTCACCCCGGTCGTCGAGTTCGCCCACGCGCTGCGGGACGAGCTGGCGGGCATCCTGGGGGAGAAGACCCCGGTCCTCGGCACGGGCGCGGGACACGACGCCGGAATCCTCTCCGGCTCGATCCCGACCGCCATGCTGTTCGTACGGAACCCCACGGGTGTCTCGCACTCCCCGGCCGAGTCCGCGGCCGAGGACGACTGCGTGGCCGGGGTCCTCGCACTCGCCGACGTACTGGAAGGGCTGGCGTGCAGCTGACGACCTACTGGGCGGAGTACGCCTGGCTCGACACGAACGTCGAGCCGGGCGTGGCCCTCGACGTGACGGACGGCAGGATCAGCGCCGTGCGCCAGGGGGTCGAGACACCCCCGCCGGGCGCGGTCGTGCTGCGCGGCCTGACGATCCCGGGCCTCGCCAACGCGCACTCGCACGCCTTCCACCGGGCCCTGCGCGGCACGGTCCAGGTCGGCTCCGGCACCTTCTGGACCTGGCGCGACGTGATGTACAAGATCGCGTCCCGGCTCACCCCGGACTCGTACCACGCACTCGCCCGGGCGGTGTACGCCGAGATGGCGCTGGCCGGCATCACGGCCGTGGGCGAGTTCCACTACCTCCACCACGCGCCCGGCGGCACCCCGTACGCCGATCCGAACGCGATGGGCGAGGCACTGATCGCGGCGGCCGCCGAGGCGGGCATCCGGATCACCCTCCTCGACACGGCGTACCTCTCCTCCGGCTTCGGCGCCGCCCCCGACCGGCACCAGCTCCGCTTCTCCGACGGGACGGCGGACGCCTGGGCCGAGCGGGCGTCCCTGCTGAAGGACCGCGACGGGGACGACGTGCGGATCGGCGCGGCCATCCACTCGGTACGGGCGGTGCCTGCCGACCAGCTCGCCACGGTCGCCTCCTGGGCCGCCGAGCGCGGCGCGCCGCTCCACGTCCACCTCTCCGAGCAGACCGCCGAGAACGACGCCTGCCTGGCGGCCCACGGCCGGACCCCGACCCAGCTCCTCGCCGACCACGGCGTGCTGGGCCCGCGGACCACCGGCGTCCACAACACCCACCTGACCGACGCCGACATCGCGCTGATCGGCTCGTCCACCACCGGCACCTGCATGTGCCCGACGACGGAGCGGGACCTCGCGGACGGCATCGGCCCCGCGGTCGCGCTCCAGCGGGCCGGCTCCCCGCTGTCGCTGGGCAGCGACAGCCACGCGGTCGTCGACCTCCTGGAGGAGGCGCGGGCCATGGAGCTCAACGAGCGCCTGCGCTCGCGCACCCGCGGGCACTGGACGGCGGCCGCCCTGCTGACGGCAGCCACCGAGGACGGCCACGCCTCCCTCGGCCGGCCCGACGCGGGCCGCATCGAGCAGGGCGCGCTCGCCGACCTGACGACGATCGCCCTCGACTCGGTCAGGACAGCGGGACCGGTGCCGCGTCTGGCAGCCGAGACGGTGGTATTCGCAGCGTCGGCAGCGGACGTCCGGCACACGATCGTGGGCGGCCGTCACGTCGTACGGGACGGGGCGCACGCGTCCGTGCCGGACGTGCCCCGGGCCCTCGCGGACTCGATCGCCGCCCTGCGCGGCTGAAGGAGACACCCCTCACCATGAACGGCCCCGCCGCAACGAACAGTCCGGTGGCGAGCTCCGCCCCCACCAGCGCGAAGAGCACCGTGGCGACGGCCGCCACCGCCATCGTCAACATCGCGAGTCTGGTCACCAACGATCCCTCCCTCGGTGATGGAACGCCCCTGGGTCTGATCCAGGACGCGGCCGTCGTCATCGAAGGCGACCGTGTCGTCTGGGTCGGTGAATCCAGAAAAGCACCCGCCACTGACAACCGGGTCGACGCCGCCGGCCGGGCGGTGATCCCCGGATTCGTCGACTCCCACTCGCACCTGGTGTTCGCGGGCGACCGCACCGCCGAGTTCAACGCCCGCATGTCCGGCCAGGCGTACGCGGCGGGCGGCATCCGCACGACGGTCGCCGCGACCCGGGCGGCCTCGGACGCCGACCTGGAGCGCAACCTCACCCGCTACCTGGCGGAGGCCCTGCGCCAGGGCACGACCACCTTCGAGACCAAGTCCGGCTACGGACTCACGGTCGAGGACGAGGCGCGCGCCCTGCGGATCGCCGCCGCCCACACCGACGAGGTGACCTACCTCGGCGCCCACATCGTCCCGCCGGACTACGCCGACGACCCGGCCGGGTACGTGGCCCTGGTCACCGGCGAGATGCTCGACGCCTGCGCCCCGCACGCCCGCTGGGTGGACGTCTTCTGCGAGAAGGGCGCCTTCGACGGCGACCAGGCGCGCGCGATCCTGACCGCCGGCAAGGCCAGGGGCCTGCACCCGCGGGTGCACGCCAACCAGCTCTCGTACGGTCCCGGCGTGCAGCTCGCCGTGGAGCTCGACGCCGCGAGCGCCGACCACTGCACGCACCTGACCGACGCGGACGTCGACGCGCTGGCGCAGTCCGCGACCGTGGCCACGCTGCTGCCGGGCGCCGAGTTCTCCACCCGCGCCGAGTGGCCGGACGCCCGCCGGCTGCTGGACGCGGGCGCGACGGTGGCCCTGTCCACGGACTGCAACCCCGGCTCGTCCTTCACGTCCTCCGTGCCGTTCTGCATCGCGCTGGCGGTCCGGGACATGCGGATGACGCCGGACGAGGCCGTCTGGTCCGCCACCGCCGGCGGCGCCGCGGCGCTCCGCCGCACCGACGTCGGCCGGCTGTCACCGGGCGCGTACGCCGACCTGTCCGTCCTGGACGCGCCCTCGCACGTCCACCTCGCCTACCGGCCGGGCGTGCCGCTGGTGGAGCAGGTCTGGCGCCGCGGGGTCCGCGCGGTCTGACCCGGCCGCGCCGGCGCCGGGGCGGCGCCCGGACACGCGGAAGGGCCCGTTCCGAAGAACGGGCCCTTTCCGCGGGGCTCCCGGTGCGGGCCGCCCGGGACGGCTCTGTCCCGGGTCCGCCGGGGAGTCACTCCTCCAGCGTCAGGCCCTTGCGCAGCCGGGCGAGGGTGCGGTTGAGGAGCCGCGAGACGTGCATCTGGGAGATGCCGAGCTCCTCGCCGATCTCCGACTGGGTCCGGCCGGCGACGAAGCGGAGCGAGAGGATGCGCCGCTCGCGCGCGGGCAGCGCGGCGATCAGCGGCTTGAGCGACTCGACGTACTCGACGCCCTCGATGCCGTGGTCCTCGTAGCCGATGCGGTCGGCGAGCGAGCCCTCGCCGTCGTCGTCCTCGGCCTGGGCGTCCAGCGAGCTCGCCGTGTAGGCGTTGCCCGCCGTCATTCCCTCGACGATCTCCTCGCGGCTGCGGCCGAGTTCCTCGGCGAGCTCGCCGACGGTGGGCGCGCGGTCGAGCTTCTGGGCCAGTTCGTCACCGGCCTTGGCGAGGTCGAGGCGGAGTTCCTGGAGCCTTCGCGGGACGCGCACGGACCACGAGGTGTCGCGGAAGAAGCGCTTGATCTCGCCGACGATCGTCGGCATCGCGAAGGTGGGGAACTCGACGCCGCGGGTGAGCTCGAAGCGGTCGATCGCCTTGATGAGGCCGATCGTGCCCACCTGGATGATGTCCTCCATCGGCTCGCTGCGGGTGCGGTACCGGGAGGCGGCGAACTTCACCAGGGCCAGGTTGAGTTCGACCAGGGTGTTGCGGACGTACGCGTACTCGTGCGTGCCCTCCTCGAGTGCGTCGAGGCGGGCGAAGAGGGTCTTGGAGAGCGCCCGCGCGTCGACGRATCCGGGGATCACCGCCCGGCCGGCGGCGTCGACCCGGTTGTCAGTGGCGGGTGCTTTTCTGGATTCACCGACCCAGACGACACGGTCGCCTTCGATGACGACGGCCGCGTCCCGTCGGGGGTGCGCGGGGCGTCGAGCCGGGGTGACATGGTCTCCTCCATCGTTTCTTCTCGCTGCGGTTTGCGGCGCCTCCAAAGCCGGCCGTTTCGAATGTTCCGGTACTAGCCCTACCCGGTCGGCGGGGTACGTCGCAAGTGTCAATTGTCCGTTTTGTAGGGATGTGTGGTGGAGTTCGGCTACCGGAGGGAGCCTCGAACTTGTATGGTTCTACGCACGTCAACGGGCATCCGCGACAGCGAGAAGAGGCACGGGCATGGACCGCCAGAGCGTCGGCAGCACGCAGCCGGGACGGCTGCGCGTCGAGGTTCGAACCGAGGGGGCGAGCGAAGTGCTCACCCCGGTGGGTGAGCTCGATCACCACACCGCCGAACTGTTGCGTATGCCACTTGAAAGGGCTCTCGCCGCCGGCCGCTCACGGCTCGTGGTCGACTGCTCACGGCTCGACTTCTGCGACTCCACCGGGCTCAACGTGCTGCTCGGTGCCCGGCTGAAGGCCGATGCCGCCGGGGGAGGCGTCCATCTGGCCGGCATGCGGCCCGTCGTCGCCCGGGTCTTCGAGATCACCGGTGCGGACGTCGTCTTCACCGTGCACGACTCGCTCGCCGCGGCACTCCCCGGCTGAGCGGGTGTTTTCGGGAAACAGCCGGGCAGAAGAGCCCGGGTCGGGTGAGTTGTCCGGTGATATCGGTTGAATCGGTGAGGTGAAGCGCTGATGGACACTGCTGCTGGGGGCAGGGAGGTCGAGGAGGTCGCGGGCCCGGTGTCGGGCGTCGCCGCCGATCTCGACGTACGGACGCTCGCGCTCGGCGCGACCAGTGGCACCGTTCCGCTCGCCCGCGACTTCACGCGGTCGGCCCTCTACGCGTGGGGCTGGCTCCCCGCCGCGACCGCGGAGGCCCGGGCCGCCGCCGAGGACGTCCTGCTCGTCGTCTCCGAACTGGTCACCAACGCCTGCCTGCACGCGGAGGGCCCCGAGGAGCTGTGCGTCCGGCGCAGGAACAAGGTGCTTCGCCTGGAGGTCACCGACCGGGGGGCCGGCCAGCCCGCGCCCCGCGCCCCGCACCGCGCCGGGCGGCCCGGCGGACACGGCATGTTCATCGTGCAGAGGCTCTGCCTCGACTGGGGCATCGAGCGCACCCCCGGCGCCCCCGGGAAGACCGTCTGGGCCGAACTGGCCTCTCCCGCGTAGATCCTGCCGAGGTGTCAGAGGTTCACTCGCCGCCTGACGCCTGAGGTCCGACGCCTGACGCCTGACGCCCGGCGCCTGAGGTCAGGCGCTTGACGTCTGAGGCCCGGCGCGGACGGTGGTCCGTGCCGCGTGCCGAACGCCCCCGTGTACCGACCGCTCCCGCGTGCCGACCGCTCCCGCGCGTCCCGACGGCGGCTCCGGTCGTCGCGGACCCGCCCGGCGCACCCCTTCCGGCCCCACGGGCCGCTCCCGCCCCGGACAGGCGTGCGGCCCGCACGGCCACGTCCGGCGGGCATCCACTTCGCCCGTCCCTTTGTCTTCCCTCTGCAACGCCCCAGGCGTACCTTGACGCCCAATCTGATGTGCCGTCAGTAACTTTGCGGTGAGGGGTGCTTGAGGTGCCGTACCGGAGGAGAACAGCTTTCGCGCTGGCAGCGGCGGCGGGCTCGGTGGTGCTGGCCTCCGCCCCCGCGGCCCGGGCCGCCGTCGTCGACGTCGACTACGCCTGCGAGACGAAGATCGGCCCGAAGGGCGCCGTCTCGCCCGTCGACATCACGGCCGTCAGGAGCGGCAGCGGCTACACGATCACCATGTCCTTCGAGAAGGGCGTCTCCGACAGTCCCGTCGAGCTGCCCAAGGGCGTCATGACCCCGCGCGCGGAACTCCGGCTCGGCGGCGCGGAACAGGGGACGCTGAAGGTCACGGGCACGCCCAACACCGCGGCGATCCCGCCCGACACCCCGATCAGGATAGGGAAGCTGACGGGCACGTACACGCCGAAGAAGAGCGGCAAGGTCACCTTCACGGCCGGGGTGCTCACCGTCCACGCGCTCGGCATGGACGCGGCCGTCTGCACCCCGAAGAACAACCCGAAGCCGGCCCTCGAACTCCAGGTCACCGCCGCGGGCGGGTCCTCGTCGGACTCCGGCGGCTCGTCCGGCGCCACCCGGTCCTCCGGCGGCGGGGAACTGCCGAAGACCGGCCCGCTCGACTCCGCGACGGCGCTCGGCACCCTCGGCGGCACCGTGCTGCTGACCGGCGCGGCCGGGGTGCTCTGGCTCACGCGGCGCCCGGCGCGTTGATGCGGGGCGCGTGGGCCGGGCTCGGGGCCGCCGCTGCCACGCTGCTGGGAGCGGTCGCGGCGGCCCCTGCCCCGCAGTGGAGCGCCGGACCGGCCGAGGGTCGGCCGTACGTCTATCTGGAGGGCGCCGCCGGCAGCGTCCTGCAGGACACCCTGTCCGTGACGAACCCGGGCGCGCGACCGCTCACGGTGCGCCTGAGCGCCCGGGGCGCCCCCGTCGCCTTCGCCGCGCGGACGGTCACGGTGCCGGCCAGGACCCGGGCCGACGTGCCCTTCGCCGTGACCGTGACCGCCGCCACCCCGCCCGGCGAACACACGGGCACCCTGCTCGCGACCTCCGGCGGACGGGAGAGCCGGGTGCCGCTGCATCTGCGGGTGAGCGGCCCGAGCCTGGCGGCGCTCACCGTCGAGGACGTGACGACCGACCGCTCGGGGACGCTGCGCTACACCCTCGTCAACCGCGGCAACACGGTCCTGACGCCCCGCGTCGCGGTGCGCGCCGACGGCGTCCTCGGCACCGTCCTCGACCGCCCCTCCCGGGCTCTGCCCGTCACCCTGCGCCCCGGCGAGCGATCCGTCCGCACCGAACCCTGGCCCGATCGGCCGGCCCTCGACTCCGTCACGGTCCGGCTGAGCGTCACGGCCCCGGGCGCCCCGCCCGCGACCGCCCGGACCGAGGCCGTCTTCGTCTCCGGACCCGCGTGGGCCACCGGCACGACGGCACTGCTCGCGGCGGCCGGAGCGGCCGCCCACGCGGCCCGAAGGCGCCGCACCCGGCCGGGCCCGACGCCCGGGGACCCGGTGGAGGAACACGCGCGGGCCGAGGCGACGGCGGGAGCGACCCGATGAGCGGATGGCGCGGCGGACGCGAATGGCGCGACGGGCGGGACCGGGCGTACCTCCGCGGCGGAGCCGCCGGCAGGTCGCGGGCCGACTCCCGGGCCGGCGTGGCCTTCTGCCTGCTGCTCGCCGCGCTGGTGCTGAGTCTCCTGCCCGCCATCCGGGCCGGCGCCGCACCCGCCCCCGGCCCGGCCGTCGCCCTGTCCCAGGCCGAGGGCGGCACCGGCGGCGAGATCACGGTGAGCGGTTCCGGCTGGAAGCCCGGGGCACTGCTGATGCTGCTGATCTGCGGCCAGTCCGCGCCGGGCAAGGGCGTCATCGGCGGCACCAACTCCTGTGCCAACACGGCCGGCCGGGCCGCCACCGTCGACGCCAAGGGCGCGTTCAGCCGGAAGATGCCGGTCGCCGAACCTCCCAAGCCCTGCCCCTGTGTGGTGCACGTGGCCGGCGTCACCGGCCAGCAGGACGCGGTGGACGTGGCGTTCACCGTCGCCGGGCATCCGGTCGCACCTCTGCCGGAAGCGTCCGGCGACGGCCGGCTCGCCGTGCTCGCCTCGGTCCGCCTCGACGGGTCCAGCGGCGTACTCGTGTGGTTCGGCGCGCCCGCCGGGCGGGAGGTCGTCTTCACCGTCGGCAACCTCGGCCAGACCCCGGTCAGGGACCCGGTCTTCCAGGTCGGCACCAGCCACGGCGTCTTCTCGCCGCAGTACGAGGAACGCCAGTGGCGCGGCACCATCCGGCCGGGCGGGAAGGCGACGATCAGGCTGCCCGTCGAACTGACCGCCGGCGCGCACGGCGACTACCAGGTCTCGGTCCGGTACGCGGGCAAGGTCCTGGTCGAGCAGCCCTGGGGCGTCGGCCGGCCCTGGGGCGTGACGCTGTTCTGGGTGCTGCTCGCCGTGGTCGTCCCGGCGGCGCTCTTCCGGATCGGCATGGCGGTGGTGGACCGGGTGCGCCCGACCCGCGGCCCCGCCGCCCGGTCCGCCCCGGCCGCCGGACACCGCCGGCTCCGCACGCCCCTGCGCGCACCCCGGCCCGTCCCGGCACGGGCCGACGACAGCACCACGGTCCTGCCGTGGTTCACCCCGGACTCCGCACCGTCAGAGAACAGCCCGACGACGAAGGGACATTCGTGAGCACGCAACGGAGGATGAGCGCGGCGGGAGTCGCGCTGATGCTCGGCGGCGCGGGGATCCTGCTGACCGCCGGCCCCGCTCAGGCGGCCGAGGTCTCGTACAGGACCGAGTGCATACCGCCGTCCATCTCCGGCCTTCCGCCGGTCCAGGGCACCACCAAGGTGCAGATCACCGCGCCGGCGGAGGCGAAGGTCGGCGACGAGGTCGAGGTGGTCTGGAAGACCGTCGAGGCCGCGTCCAAGAACCCCGACGTCCTCGACCTGGAGAAGGACACGGTCAAGCCCACCGGCACGATCAAGGTGGGCGGCGCGGCGAGCGCCACGCTGACCGTCGAGGGCCCGCGGCAGAACCCGGCCATCCCGAAGAACAGCCCGATGATCCTGCCGGACATGAAGGGCAAGCTGAAGCTGGAGAAGGCGGGTGAGATCACGCTGACCCCGGACAAGTACACGATCAACGTCTCGAAGCCGCTGTCGACGGACACCAAGTGCTCGCCGAAGGAGACGCCGGCGGCGGGTGCCACGATCAAGGTCTCGGCGGGCGGCGGCGGTTCGTCCGGCGGTACGACGTCCTCGGGCGGCACCACCGCGTCCGGCGGCACCACCGCGTCCGGTGGTACAACGTCCTCCGGCGGTACGACGAGCGGTGGCGGTACGACGAGCGGTGGCGGGTCGACCGCGGGCGGTACCTCCGGCGGGGGCGGGGGGCAGACCGACTTCAGCGGCAAGGAGGTCGCGGTCCAGTTCGCCTGCCAGTCGCCGGGGCCGGCGAACATCACCTCGAAGGTGACGATCGACGCCAAGAAGAACGGCGGGAGCTTCGACCTGACCGTCAAGACCGCCAAGGGCGTCATGGACAGCCCCGCCCCGCTCCCCGCCGGGGCGCTCAAGCCCTCGATGGCGGTCAGGATCGGCGGCGCCGACAGCGGCACCGTCACCGTCACGGGACCGGCGAACTCCGCCCCGCTGGAGCAGGGTAAACCGGTCGACCTGCCGGACATGAAGGGCACGTACAAGCCGGGCGCGAGCGGCAAGTCCACGCTCAGTCCCGGCACGCTGACCATCAACGTGTCGCTGGGCGGCTCGCCGATCGTGATCCCCTGCCAGGTCAAGGGCAGCGTCCAGGCCTCCCTCGAGCTGGACACGTCCAAGCAGGAGGGCGGTGCGGCGGGCGGCGGCGACGCGGCCGCGGGCGGAGGCTCCGGCTCGGCCGGAAGCTCCGGTGGGCTCGCCGCCACCGGAGCGGAGGACGAGGGCGCCCTGCGCGCGCTCGCCCTGGTCGCCGGCACGGTGATCCTGCTCGGCGGGGCGGTGTTCACCTTCACTCCGTGGGCGCGCCTGCGGAGGTGACGTCCGGCCGAACGGCGGAGGGCCGCCGCACCGAATCCGGTGCGGCGGCCCTCCGTGCGTACGACGCGGTCCGTCGGGAGCGTCAGTGGACGCTGCCCATGAGTCCCTGGACCTTCTTGCGGTACATGTAGATCGCGAAGCCCGCCAGGACCGCGAGCGCGGCCTGCATGGCGATGATCCCTGTGCCGTTGAGGTCCACACCGGCCAGCGAGAGCAGACCCGTGGTGCAGTCGCCGGCGGTGACGGCGAGGAACCAGACACCCATCATCTGGGAGGCGTACTTCTGCGGCGCCATCTTCGTCGTGACGGAGAGGCCGACCGGGGAGAGGCACAGCTCACCGATGGTCTGGATCATGTAGATCGTGACCAGCCACATCGGGGAGACCTTGGTGCCGTCGCCCGCCATGTTCATCGGGACGATGAAGACGAAGAAGGACGCGCCGACGAGGACCAGACCCATCGCGAACTTCACGATGGTGTTCGGCTCCTGGTTCTTGCGGGCCAGCCACAGCCACAGCCAGGCGAAGACCGGGGCGAGCGCCATCACGAACAGCGGGTTCAGCGACTGGTACCAGGTGGCCGGGAAGCCGAAGCCGAACACGGTGTCAGCGGTCTTGTCGTCCGCGAACAGCGACAGGGTCGAACCACCCTGGTCGTAGATCATCCAGAAGACGGCGGCGGCGACGAAGAACCAGATGTAGCCGGTCATCTTCGACTGCTCGGTCCTGTCGAGGTCCTTGTCCCGCTTGATGCGGACGAGGACGGCGACCGGGATGATCAGACCGGCGAGGGTGATCGGGACGAGCGCCCAGTTCAGGGTGTACACGCCCAGGGCGATGACGACGCCGTAGAACGCGGCGGCCAGGGCGAAGATCAGGGCGGCCTTGACCAGGATGCCCTTGCGCTCGGCCTGGGACAGCGGGTTCGGGACGATGTTGCTCTTCGGGCTGAGGTTCCGGGTGCCGATGAGGAACTGGACGAGGCCCAGGCCCATGCCCAGCGCGGCGAGCGCGAAGCCGAGGTGCCAGTTGACCTTCTCGCCGACGGTGCCGACCACGAACGGGGCCACGAAGGCGCCGAGGTTGATGCCGACGTAGAAGAGCGTGAAGCCACCGTCACGGCGCGGGTCGTCGGGGCCGTCGTAGAGGTGGCCGACCATCGTGGAGATGTTGGCCTTGAGCAGACCGGAGCCGGCGGCGACGAGCGCCAGGCCGACGAAGAACATCGCCTGACCGGGGATGGCCAGCGAGGCGTGGCCCGCCATGATCACGAAACCGGCGATGGTGACGGTCTTGCGCGCGCCCCAGACGCGGTCGCCGAACCAGCCGCCCGGCATGGCCATGAGGTAGACCATCGAGACGTACACCGAGTAGATGGCCGTCGCCGTGGCCGCCGTCATGGCGAGGCCGCCACCCTGGCTGCCCGTAGCGGCGTCCGCGCCGCCGGAGACCAGGTACAGAACGAGAAGGGCCCGCATGCCGTAGTAGGAGAAGCGCTCCCACATCTCGGTCATGAAGAGGGTGGCCAGGCCGCGGGGGTGGCCGAAGAACGTCTTCTCGGAACCAGTGGTTCCGGTGGAAGCCGTCGTCAGGCTGGACGCCATGTCGATCCTTGCTCTGTCGGGACGCGCGCCTTGTGAGCGTGATGCGCCCGGTGGGGGAGGCCGGCACCGGTGGGAGCGTTCGGCAGCCCACCGGGATCCACGCCCCGGAAGCGTCGATGCGCTCCGGGACCCGGCCCACAGGTCGTTCACCGTCTCCGAGGCCGGCGGTGCCCACCTCGTGCAGAAAAGAGACCCTTGGCGTGTGAAGCGAGCCAAAGGTCCCCGATTACCGCTACTGACGTATCGCCACCATACGACACGACAGTGCCTGAAATGGAAGGACTTGAGAGATGGATCACAGGTGAAAGAGGAACCAGGGGGCACTGATCGAAGGTCATGAGCAGGATGACATCCCTGATCCGGAGGGGATCGTCCGGGGCGGTGGATCACGCCCCGGTGCGTGGGCCGTGCGGACTACCATCAGCTCATGACCCGAGTACTGCTGGCCGAGGACGACGCATCCATCTCGGAACCGCTGGCCCGCGCCCTGCGGCGCGAGGGGTACGAGGTCGAGGTGCGGGAGGACGGGCCCACCGCCCTCGACGCCGGACTCCAGGGCGGAGTGGACCTCGTCGTACTCGACCTCGGGCTGCCCGGGATGGACGGCCTGGAGGTGGCCCGGCGGCTCCGCGCCGAGGGCCACACGGTGCCGATCCTGGTCCTGACGGCCCGCGCCGACGAGGTCGACACGGTGGTCGGTCTGGACGCGGGCGCCGACGACTACGTCACCAAGCCCTTCCGTCTCGCCGAGCTGCTCGCCCGTGTCCGGGCCCTGCTCCGGCGCGGCGCCACCGAGCCGGTGGCGGCCCCCGCGACGCACGGCGTCCGCATCGACGTCGAGTCGCACCGCGCGTGGATGGGCGACGAGGAGCTCCAGCTCACCGCGAAGGAGTTCGACCTCCTGCGGGTCCTGGTCCGCGACGCCGGCCGGGTGGTCACCCGCGACCAGCTGATGCGCGAGGTCTGGGACACCACCTGGTGGTCCTCGACGAAGACCCTCGACATGCACATCTCCTGGCTCCGCAAGAAGCTCGGCGACGACGCGGCCAACCCGCGCTACATCGCCACGGTCCGCGGCGTCGGCTTCCGCTTCGAGAAGAGCTGACCGGCGCCGACGAGCCGACCGGGGGCCGGTGGGCGGTCCGGCGCCTGGGCCCCCGTCCTCGTACGCCGCGCCCGGCCGCCGGAGCGCCGTAGGCTCGTCGGGTACCCCGTACTCCCGGCCCGGAGGGCAACGTGCGCCGCCGTCTGATCAACTCCACGCTCGCCGTGGTGCTCGTCGTCATCGCCGTGTTCGGGGTCTCCCTCGTCATCGTCGAGACGCGCACCATCTCCAGCAGTGCCCAGGAGAGCGTGGACTCCGAGGCCCTGCGGCTGGTCTCCATCGTCGACAGCCGGCTCATCGGGGGAGAGCCCGTCAACCCCGACATCCTCGCCGAGCAGAGCGGTGCCAAGCGGTACGCCGAGATCACGATCCCCGGCCGCGACCGCATCGAGATCGGCACCCGGCCCGGCGGCAGCGTCATCCGCTCCACCGCCGAGGGCGAGCGCGGCGAGACCGTGGTCGTCGAGGAGTCCCGGGCCACCGTCACCGCCGAGGTCGGGCGCACCCTGCTGATCATCGGCGCCGTGGCCCTGCTCGCCGTCGTGGCCGCCGTGCTGCTCGCCGTACGCCAGGCGAACAAGCTGGCCTCGCCGCTCACCGACCTCGCCGAGACCGCCGAACGGCTCGGTTCCGGCGACCCCCGTCCGCGCCACAAGCGGTACGGGGTGCCC
Source organism: Streptomyces sp. MS191 (assembly GCF_008042125.1). Classification (GTDB taxonomy): domain Bacteria; phylum Actinomycetota; class Actinomycetes; order Streptomycetales; family Streptomycetaceae; genus Streptomyces. The sequence goes on along the minus strand of NZ_RDBI01000040.1, from coordinate 1,864,015 downwards.
GAGCTCGACCGGGTCGCGGACGTCCTGGACGCCTCCGCCGAACGGATCGCCCGGATGCTCACCGCCGAGCGCCGGCTCGCCGCGGACGCCTCCCACCAGCTCCGTACACCCCTCACGGCGCTCTCCATGCGCCTGGAGGAGGTGGCCCTCTCCGACGACCTCGACACCGTCAAGGAGGAGGCGACGATCGCCCTCACCCAGGTCGAGCGGCTGACCGACGTCGTGCAACGGCTGCTGACGAACTCCCGCGACCCCCGGACGGGCTCCGCCATCGCCTTCGACCTCGACGAGGTCATCAAGCAGCAGCTGGAGGAGTGGCGCCCCGCCTACCGCAGCGCGGGCCGGGCCATCGTCCACTCCGGCAAGCAGGGCATGCGCGCCGTCGGGACCCCGGGGGCCGTGGCCCAGGTCCTCGCCGCCCTGATCGAGAACTCGCTCATGCACGGTGGCGGCACCGTCGCCCTGCGCACCCGGGTCACCGGCAACCAGTCCGTGATCGAGGTGACCGACGAGGGCCCGGGCGTCCCGGCCGACCTCGGCGCGCGGATCTTCGAGCGGGCGGTCAGCGGCCGCAGCTCCACGGGTATCGGCCTGGCCGTCGCCCGCGACCTGGCGGAGGCGGACGGCGGCCGGCTGGAGCTGCTCCAGCAGCAGCCTCCGGTGTTCGCGCTGTTCCTCGGCCGCGAGGTCAGCGGCCGCAAGGACGAGACGGCGCAGCGCCCGGTCCGCTGAGCGCGGCCGTCAGGCCCGGGCCGGGGAATGGGGTCAGACGCGGTCGGGCTGCTTGTGGGGCGCCTGTCGCGGCGCCTGCTCCAGGAACGATTCCGCGGTCTGCACGGCCTCGCGCGCGGGGAGCGTACGGAAGACCCAGGTCCGGTACGACCAGAAGCGGAAGAGCGTCGCGACGCCGATGCCGAGGAACTTGAAGACGTTGCTCTGCAGCGGGGTGTCCCAGCCGAAGCCGTACGTCGCCGCGTACAGGATCCCGCTCTGGATCACCAGGCCGATCACGCTGAACAGGAGGAAGAGCGTCAGCTCCTTGGTCCGGCTGCTCTTGTCCCGGTCCCGGTACGTGAAGTACCGGAAGCCGAGGTAGTTGAAGCCGATCGCGACGACGGTCGCGATGATGCTCGCCCGGACGACGGGCACGTCCGTCACGTGCCGTACGAGGTTGAACACCCCGAGGTCCACCAGGAGCCCGACACCACCGACCGCGCCGAACTTGGCGAACTCACGCGTGAGCCGGTCGAGCCGCGCGCGCAGTGCGCTTCGTTCACCCATAGTGATCGTTCAGCCCCGTCCGTTCGGATGTGTCGACCCAGCCATGCTAACCAGCCGCCCTGTCACCTGCCTGTGGACGTGGCAAACCACGGGAAAAGGCCGCCCGCCTGTGCCAAAGCACAGCCGGATGAGGCTCACCGTCTCGTGCGGATACCCTAAGAGGGTGACGTTCCCGGTAGTAGGCATGGTCGGTGGCGGTCAGCTCGCCCGTATGACCCACGAGGCGGGCATCCCTCTCGGCATCAGGTTCAAGCTCCTCAGTGACACCCCGCAGGATTCGGCGGCGCAGGTGGTGAGCGAGGTCGTCATCGGCGACTATCGCGACCTGGCTACGCTGCGTGACTTCGCGCGTGGCTGCGACGTGATCACCTTCGATCACGAGCACGTCCCGACCGAACACCTGCGGGCCCTGGAGGCGGACGGCATCCCCGTCCGCCCGGGGCCCGACGCGTTGGTGCACGCCCAGGACAAGGGGGTGATGCGCGCCCGGCTCGACGAGATCGGCGTGCCGAGCCCGCGGCACCGCATCGTGGCCGACCCGGCCGACGCGGTGGCCTTCGCGCAGGAGGTGGGCGGGTTCCCGATCATCCTCAAGACCGTGCGCGGCGGTTACGACGGCAAGGGCGTCTGGTTCGTCCGCAAGGAGGAGGACGCCCGCGACCCCTTCCTGGCGGGTGTCCCGGTCCTGGCGGAGGAGAAGGTCGACTTCGCGCGCGAGCTCGCCGCGAACATCGTCCGCTCGCCGCACGGGCAGGCCGTGGCCTACCCCGTCGTCGAGTCCCGTCAGGTCGACGGCGTCTGCGACACGGTCATCGCGCCCGCGCCCGACCTGTCCGAGGAGCTGTCCGGCCAGGCCCAGGAGCTGGCGCTGCGGATCGCCAAGGAGCTCGGTGTCGTCGGCCACCTGGCCGTCGAGCTCTTCGAGACCACCGACGGACGCATCCTCGTCAACGAGCTCGCGATGCGCCCGCACAACTCCGGCCACTGGACCCAGGACGGCGCGATCACCTCGCAGTTCGCCAACCACGTCCGGGCCGTCCTCGACCTCCCGCTCGGCGACCCGCGTCCGCGCGCGCCCTGGACGGTCATGTGCAACGTGCTCGGTGGCGACTACCCCGACATGTACTACGCGTACCTGCACTGCATGGCCCGCGACCCCCAGCTCAAGATCCACATGTACGGCAAGGACGTGAAGCCCGGCCGTAAGGTCGGTCACGTGAACACCTACGGCGACGACCTGGACGACGTGCTGGAGCGCGCGCGCCACGCCGCCGGCTACCTGCGAGGAACGATCACCGAATGAGCAGCAGCCCCGACACCACCCCCGTCGTCGGCATCGTCATGGGTTCGGACTCCGACTGGCCGGTGATGGAGGCCGCGGCGCAGGCCCTGGACGAGTTCGAGATCCGCTACGAGGTCGACGTCGTCTCCGCGCACCGCATGCCGCGCGAGATGATCGCGTACGGCGAGGAGGCCGCGGGCCGCGGCCTGAAGGCGATCATCGCGGGCGCGGGCGGCGCCGCCCACCTGCCCGGCATGCTCGCCTCCGTCACCCCGCTGCCGGTGATCGGCGTGCCCGTTCCGCTGAAGTACCTCGACGGCATGGACTCGCTCCTGTCGATCGTCCAGATGCCGGCCGGAGTGCCGGTGGCCACGGTCTCGGTCGGCGGGGCGCGCAACGCGGGCCTGCTCGCCGCCCGGATCCTCGCCGCCCACGACCCCGACCTGCTCACCAGGATGCGGGAGTTCCAGCAGGAGCTGAACGACCAGGCGACCGAGAAGGGCAAGCGGCTGCGGGCCAAGGTCGAGGGCGCGGAGTCGTTCGGCTTCGCCAAGTGAGCGCCGACGGCACGGCCGGGACGGCGCCCGCGCAGGAGCGCCTCGCCGAGGCGCTCGAACTGCTCGCGGACCACCCTGTCGTGGACGGTCACAACGACCTGCCCTGGGCGCTGCGCGAGCAGGCCCGCTACGACCTGGACCGCCTGGACATCGGCGCCGACCAGACCGGGTCGCTGCACACGGACCTGGCCCGGCTGCGGGCCGGCCGCGTCGGCGCGCAGTTCTGGTCCGTGTACGTGCCCTGCCGGCTCACCGGGGACGCCGCGGTCAGCGCCACCCTGGAGCAGATCGACGCCGTCGACCAGCTCCTCGCGCGCTACCCGGCGGAGCTGGCCCCCGCGCTGACCGCCGACGACATGGAGGCGGCGCGCGCGGAGGGCCGTATCGCCTCCCTGAAGGGCGCCGAGGGCGGCCACTCCATCAACGACTCCCTCGCCACCCTGCGGGCCCTGCACACCCTGGGCGTCCGCTACATGACGCTCACCCACAACGACAACACCGCGTGGGCGGACTCGGCGACGGACGTGCCGGGCGTCGGCGGCCTCTCCGCCTTCGGCCACGAGGTCGTCCGTGAGATGAACCGCGTCGGCATGCTGGTCGACCTCTCGCACGTGGCCGCGACGACGATGCGGGCCGCGCTCGCGACCTCGGCCGCACCGGTCGTCTTCTCCCACTCGTCCTCACTGGCGATCTGCGACCACCCGCGGAACATCCCCGACGACGTGCTGGCGCAGCTCCCGGCCAACGGGGGCGTGGCGATGGCCACGTTCGTGCCGAAGTTCATCCTCCCCGCCGCGGTGGAGTGGACGGCCCGCGCCGACGAGAACATGCGCGCGCACGGGCTGCACCACCTCGACACCACCCCGCGCGCGATGAAGATCCACCGCGCCTTCGAGGAGGAGAACCCGCGTCCGGTCGCCACCGCCGCGACCGTCGCCGACCACCTCGACCACATGCGCGAGGTCGCGGGCATCGACCACATCGGCATCGGCGGCGACTACGACGGCACGGCCTTCACGCCGTCCGGTCTCGACGACGTCGCCGGCTACCCGAACCTCGTGGCGGAGCTGCTGACACGCGGCTGGTCGCGCGCCGACCTCGCCCAGCTGACGTGGTCGAATGCGGTGCGCGTGCTGCGCGACGCCGAGGCGGTCTCGCGCGAGCTGCGGGCGACGCGAGGACCGTCGAACGCGACGATCGAGTCCCTCGACGGCCCCGGCGCCGCGGACTCCGCCGACTCCCCCGACGGGCAACCTTCCTGACGGTCCGACAGGAGAAGGCCCCGCCTCGGCGGGGCCTTCTCGGCGTCCCGGGCCCGTCGCCCGGACGGAGCAGTCCACCGAGACCCGACCCGACGGCGGTGGCACGGTGGACCGTACTGCCCCGCGCCTTCGGCGGGGTGGTACTGCATCGCCGAGTTCGGAGTAACACCATGGCAGGTCTGCTAGACGATCCCCACACCCTCTCCGCCGTTCCTGCCGCCGCCGGCGAGCTCGACCCCCCTGAACCACCGCCACCCCTCGACGAGTCGGCACGCGCGCGTGCCCTGCTCGCGGGGCAGCCGGTCGTCGAGGGGCGTACGGAGTTCCCTGCGGAACTCGACCCGGAGGACTTCCCGCCGGTCCGCGCGCAGGAGGTGGGGGGCCAGTTCTGGTCCGTGCGCGTCGGACCCGACGAGGGGGTGGTGGGCGCGCTGCGCCGGATCGACGCGATCCGCGCCCTGGTGGCGGCCTGTCCCGAGGACCTGCGCCTCGCCCACACCACCACGGAGGTCGCGGCCGCCGTCAACCACGGGCGGGTGGCCGTGCTGCTCGGCCCGGTGAGCGCCGACGCGATCGGCGGCTCGCTCGCCACGCTCCGGGCCTACCACGCGCTCGGCGTACGGGCGGTGACGCTCGCCGGCTTCGACCGCTTCGTACGCGACGCGGTACGGGAGATGAACCGTCTGGGCCTGGCCGTGGACCTGTCGGGCGCGGCCCCCGACACCGTCCGTGAGGTCCTGGCCGTGGCGAAGGCCCCGGTCCTGATGACCGAGGCCGACCCCGGGTCGCTGCCGGACGACGTCCTGCGCCTGCTGGGCGCGAACGGCGGCGTCTGCATGGTCCCGGTCGCCGAGGACCCGGCCGTGACGGCCGACGTCCTGGACCGCGTCCACACGCTGGCCGGCCCGCACTGCGTGGGCGTCTCCCACCCGAAGGACCCGGCACAGGGCTACGCCCCCCTCTTCGCGGAGCTGCTCCGCCGGGGCTGGACCGCCCAGGACCTGGTCCTGCTCTCCCACGCCAACGCCACCCGCGCGCTGCGTCAGACGGAGTTCCGCTCCCGCGCGACCCGTCTCCGCGCCGCCTGACCCGTCCCCCCCCGCCGGGACGGGGCCGGAACACGGCCGGTGCCCCGGGCGACGACGCCCGGGGCACCGGCCCGGTCCTTCCTGCGTCAGGCCCGCGGGCGGCCCATCGCCCGGTACACCCAGCCCGCCTCGCGCCAGCGGCCCGCGTCCAGCGCGTTGCGGCCGTCGAGGATCACCCGGGCCCGCACCGCCGCGCCGAGCTCCGCCGGGTCCAGCGCGTCGCGGAACTCGCTCCACTCCGTCAGGTGCAGCACCACGTCCGCGCCCCGCACCGCCTCCAGCGCCGAATCGGCGTAGCCCAGCGTCGGGAAGAGCCGGCGCGCGTTGTCCATGCCCTTGGGGTCGTAGACCGTCACCTGACCGCCCTGCAGGTGGATCTGGCCCGCGACGTTGAGCGCCGGCGAGTCGCGTACGTCGTCCGAGTCCGGCTTGAAGGTCGCGCCCAGCACCGCCACCCGCTTGCCGAGGAACGATCCGCCGCCCAGTGCCTCGCGCGCCATCTCGACCATCTGGCCGCGCCGCCGCATGTTGATGGAGTCGATCTCGCGCAGGAACGTCAGCGCCTGGTCCGCGCCGAGCTCGCCCGCGCGGGCCATGAAGGCACGGATGTCCTTCGGCAGGCAGCCGCCGCCGAAGCCGATCCCGGCCCGCAGGAACTTCGACCCGATCCGCTCGTCGTAGCCGATCGCCTCGGCCAGCTTCGCGACGTCGCCGCCCGCCGCCTCGCAGACCTCCGCCATCGCGTTGATGAAGGAGATCTTCGTCGCGAGGAAGGAGTTCGCCGCCGTCTTCACCAGCTCCGCCGTCGGGAAGTCGGTCACCACGAACGGCGAGCCCTCCCCGATCGGCCCGGCGTACACCTCGCGCAGCAGCTTCTCCGCCCGCTCGCTGCGCACACCGGCCACCACCCGGTCCGGGTGCAGGGTGTCCCGTACGGCGAAGCCCTCGCGCAGGAACTCCGGGTTCCAGGCGAGCTCGACCCCTTCCGGCAGCAGCTCCGCCAGTCGCTCGGCCGAGCCGACCGGCACCGTCGACTTGCCGACGACGAGCGCGCCGGAGCGCACCACGCCGGCCAGCGAGGCGAAGGCGGCGTCCACGTAGGACATGTCGCAGGCGTACTCGCCGTGCTTCTGGGGCGTGTTCACGCAGACGAAGTGGACGTCTCCGAAGGCGCCGACCTCCTCCCAGGAGGTCGTGAAGCGCAGCCGTCCGGTCGAGCCCTCGATGCCGTCGACGTGCCGGGCGAGCAGGTCCTCCAGACCCGGCTCGTACATCGGCACCCGGCCCGAGGCCAGCAGCTCAAGGGGAGCTCCAGATCATGGGCAAGGACTTCGACCTGTATCGCCTGTCCGAGGAGCACGACATGCTCCGGGAGACGGTCCGTGCGCTGGCGGAGGCGAAGATCTCGCCGTTCGCCGCGGCGGTGGACGAGGAGGGGCGGTTCCCCCAGGAGGCGCTGGACGCGCTGGTGGCGGCGGATCTGCACGCGGTGCACGTGCCGGAGACGTACGGGGGTGCGGGGGCGGACGCGCTGGCGACGGTGATCGTGATCGAGGAGGTCGCGCGGGCGTGCGGCAGCAGCTCGCTGATCCCGGCGGTGAACAAGCTGGGGTCGCTGCCGGTGGTGCTGTCGGGTTCGGAGGAGCTGAAGGCGAAGTACCTCGGTCCGCTGGCCAAGGGTGACGCGATGTTCTCCTACGCGCTGTCGGAGCCGGACGCGGGTTCGGACGCGGCGGGSATGAAGACGCGTGCGGTSCGSGACGGGGACTTCTGGGTCCTCAACGGTGTGAAGCGGTGGATCACCAACGCCGGGGTGTCGGAGTTCTACACGGTGATGGCGGTCACCGACCCGGAGAAGCGGTCCAGGGGCATCAGCGCGTTCGTGGTGGAGAAGTCCGACGAGGGTGTCTCGTTCGGCGCGCCGGAGAAGAAGCTGGGCATCAAGGGTTCCCCGACCCGTGAGGTGTACCTGGACAACGTGCGGATCCCGGCGGACCGGATGATCGGCGCGGAGGGCACCGGGTTCGCCACCGCGATGAAGACGCTGGACCACACCCGGATCACGATCGCCGCCCAGGCCATCGGCATCGCCCAGGGCGCCCTGGACTACGCCAAGGGCTATGTCCGGGAGCGCAAGCAGTTCGGCAAGCCGATCGCCGACTTCCAGGGCGTGCAGTTCATGCTCGCCGACATGGCCATGAAGCTGGAGGCGGCCCGGCAGCTGACCTACGCGGCCGCGGCGAAGTCCGAGCGCGTGGACGGCGACCTGACCTTCTTCGGCGCCGCCGCCAAGTGCTTCGCCTCCGACGTCGCGATGGAGGTCACCACCGACGCCGTCCAGCTCCTGGGCGGCTACGGCTACACCCGCGACTACCCCGTCGAGCGCATGATGCGCGACGCCAAGATCACCCAGATCTACGAAGGCACCAACCAGGTCCAGCGCATCGTCATGGCCCGCAACCTCCCGT
>NZ_RDBI01000040.1:1816177-1855977 GCF_008042125.1 Streptomyces sp. MS191 | reverse complement strand
GCGCTCGGCGGTGTGGACCTGAACATCGAGAAGGGGTTCAAGGACAAGAACTCCGGCGCCGACTTCCAGGCCGGTGAGCAGACCCTCAACGGCGAGCAGGCCCTGGCCTTCGTCCGCACCCGGTACGCGTTCGCGCAGTCGGACCTGGCCCGGACGAAGAACCAGCAGAAGTTCCTCTCGGCCCTGGCCAACCAGGCGGCGACGCCGGGCACGATCCTCAACCCGTTCAAGCTCTACCCGACCCTGGCCGGGGGCCTGGCCGTAGCCGTCGTCGTACTGCGGCCGCTGCTGCGGCTGCTGGGGGACCTGGGGGCGCTGCACGTGGCGCATCACGCGAGCACCCTCGGGCTCGGCGCCGCCGTAGCCGCGGTCGCGATCGTTGCTCCGCCCATCGGGCCAGTCATTCATGCGGTCCAGTGTGCAGGCCGCTCCGGGGGCACCGACAGGGTGGGTGGAGTATCGGGTCGAGGCCGTTGCCAAGCTGATGCAAAGGGGACGGCACCGGTACCCGGCATAAGGTGGAGGGCATGACAGATCAGGGCGATATTCCGGGCAAGCCCACCTCCGCGTCCCGCACCACCCTCAGCCACATCATGACGAGCCACGACACGAACCTGCTGGGTACGGTGCACGGCGGCGTGATCATGAAACTCGTCGACGACGCGGCGGGAGCCGTCGCCGGACGCCACTCCGGCGGCCCGGCCGTCACCGCCTCCATGGACGAGATGGTCTTCCTGGAGCCGGTACGGGTGGGGGACCTCCTCCATGTGAAGGCCCAGGTGAACTGGACGGGACGCTCCTCCATGGAGGTCGGCGTCCGGGTCATGGCCGAGCGCTGGAACGAGTCCACCCCGGCCCAGCAGGTCGGCTCCGCCTACCTGGTCTTCGCCGCGGTCGACGCGGACGGAAAGCCGCGTGTGGTCCCGCCGGTGGTCCCCGAGACCGAGCGGGACAAGCGCCGCTACCAGGAGGCCCAGATCCGTCGCACCCACCGACTGGCCCGCCGCCGCGCGATCAAGGAGCTGCGGGAGCGCCGCGTGGCGGAGGGCTACGAGGACTGAGCCGCCCGACCCCTTCCCGGCCCCGCGCGGTGCCGGGAAGCCCGGGCGGCGCATCCGCCGCCCGGCCCGCGACCGGGATCACGCCGAGAGGCGTCCCGGCGTGACACCTCTCACGGGCACACCACCTGGTCCCCGGTCACCGCGTCGAAGCGACCCGTGGGCTTCTCCTCGGCCCGCACCGCGACCACCCTCCGGTAGTCCGCGCCGGCCGTCACCCGCAGCGTCGCGCCCTGCCCCTTCACCGCCTTCAGCTCCGCCCCCGGCAGCGCGGCCGCCAGCGACTTCGCCGAGCGGTCCCAGCGCGGGTCGTACTCGATCCGGGTCCGACCGAGCTGCGGCCCGGCGCCGGTGCGCGGGGCGCGCGTGGTGTCGAAGCCCGTGGACCGCAGGGCGTCGTCCACCTTGCGGCCCAGGCCGTCCGTCCGCGTCCCGTTGTAGACCTGCACGCGGATCGTCTTCGGCGCCACGTCCACCACGACCGTCCGGGCCGGCTTGGCGTCGGCCTTCCGCGGGGTCAGCGGCCGGTCGTCGCGCAGCGCCTCGAAGAGCCGCTGCGCCCTGGGGGCGTCCCACTTGACCGTCGAGCCGATGCCCTTGACCGGGAAGCTCATGTCCCCGATCGGCACGGACACGAACTCCGAGGAGGCCGGGGTGAAGCCCTGCATCGCCTTGGCGAGCGACAGCAGCTGCTCCGTGCCGAACCCCTGGTCCGCGCGTACCGAGTTGAGCATCGTCGTGGCGACCTCGCGGAACCGCACCGGGTTGAGGAGCACCCCGCTGCTGGTCGTGCGATGGATCAGCGCGGCGAGGAAGCGCTGCTGGCGCTGCATCCGGGCGATGTCCGCCGCGCCGTCGACATGGCGCGAGCGCACGTACTGGAGGGCCTGCCCGCCGTTCAGGTCGTGGGGGCCGGCCGCCAGGTCGAGGCCGGTGTACGGGTCCTTCATGGGGCGCGGTGTGCAGATCCTCACCCCGCCGACCGCGTCGACGGTCTTCATGAAGCTGGTGAAGTCGACCTCCAGGTAGTGGTCGATCTTGACGCCCGTCATGCCCTCGACCGTGCGCACGGTCAGACCGGGGCCGCCCTCGGCGTAGGCGGCGTTCAGCTTCACCGGGTGCGCGTGGTGCCGTTTGCCCGTCGTCGCGTCGACGTGCTCGGGCATCTCGGCGTACGAGTCCCGCGGCAGGCTCACCACGCTCGCCCGCTCCCGGTCCTCGGAGATGTGCACGAGCATCAGGGTGTCGGTGCAGTGGCAGGGCGCCCCGCCCAGCCGGTAGGCACGGCGCTCCTCGGGGGTGATCCGGTCGCGCCCGTCGGTGCCCACGACCAGCACGTTCACGCCGTTCCCCGCCTGGGGCCGGTTCTTCATGTCCTTGAACGGGTCGACCCGGTTGATCCCCGTGTCCAGCCCGGTCACCAGGGCGTGCCCGATGCCCCCCGCGCCGAGGACCAGCACGGACAGGGTCGTCGCCATCCGCAGGCCCCACCGTGGCCGCACGGTCCGTCTGACACGGCGGGCCGGTGCGGTGCGCGCGACGGCCGGTCGGGGACGGGGCGGGCGGGGCGGTGGGGGCACCGGGGGACACCTCCGCGGTGTGACGAGGGAACCGTGAGCACCGTAGGCCCATACGATCAGCGCCAGCGCGCACCCGCCGCCGCGGCGCGCGACCGTGTCCCCCATTCGCGGTAACGTGGCGGGCGTACCGCTGTCCCTGGGGGACCACCCCCGGACCCCGAGGAAGTCATGCCCGCCGCCCTGCCGCCCGTCTCCGTGATCATGCCGGTCCTCAACGAGGAGCGGCACCTGCGCAACTCGGTCCGCCACATCCTCGAGCAGGAGTACGACGGCGAGATGGAGGTGGTGATCGCGCTCGGGCCGTCCACGGACCGCACCGACGAGATCGCCGCCGAACTCGTCCGCGAGGACCCGCGCGTCCACACCGTCCCGAACCCGACGGGCCGTACGCCCGCCGCCCTGAACGCGGCGATCAAGGCGTCCCGCCATCCGATCGTGGTCCGCGTCGACGGGCACGGGATGCTGTCGCCGAACTACATCGCGACGGCCGTCCGTCTCCTGGAGGAGACCGGGGCCCAGAACGTCGGCGGCATCATGCACGCCGAGGGCGAGAACGCCTGGGAAGAGGCGGTCGCCGCCGCGATGACCTCCAAGGTCGGCGTGGGCAACGCGGCCTTCCACACGGGCGGTGAGGCGGGCCCGGCCGAGACGGTGTACCTGGGTGTCTTCCGGCGCGAGGCGCTGGAGCAGCAGGGCGGCTACAACGAGGAGTTCATCCGCGCCCAGGACTGGGAGCTGAACTTCCGGATACGCGAGGCGGGCGGCCTGATCTGGTTCTCGCCGGAGCTGCGCGTCCAGTACCGGCCGCGCCCGAGCGTGCGCGCGCTGGCCAAGCAGTACAAGGACTACGGCCGTTGGCGCCATGTGGTGGCCCGCTACCACCAGGGCTCCATCAACCTCCGCTACCTGGCCCCGCCGACCGCGGTGTGCGCCATAGCGGCCGGTCTGGTCGTGGGCGTCGCGGTCACCCCGATCGGCTTCGTCCTCCCGGCGGGCTACCTCGCGGCGATCACCGCGGGCTCGATCCCGGCCGGCAAGGGCCTGTCGGCGAAGGCCCGTCTGCAGATCCCGGTGGCCCTGGCGACGATGCACATGTCCTGGGGCTACGGCTTCCTGACGAGCCCGCGCTCCCTGGCGAGGAAGGTCATCGCGAGCCGGCGTCCGGCCGTGCGGACGACACAGGTCTGACCCACCGGCGGTGCCGGAGGGACCGAGGCCGGCCGGTGCCGTCGCACCGGCCGGCCTCGGCGTGTGTTCAGCCGCAGGTCGGGCCGGTCTGCCGGTACGGCTCGTGGCCGCTCGCGTTCGTGCCGGCCCCTTGCCGGCCGCCGGACCGGCCGGAGACGGCGACGGCCGGACCCTTCCGGGCCCGGCCGTCGCGTCGTCGGCGGGGAGCCGTCAGCTCTTCCCGTCCCACTTGTAGACGGAGTAGACGTCCATGCAGTCCACCTTGTCGTCCGCGCCGTCCGGCAGGTCGCCCGCCTTCTGCGACGGCTTCTTGTAGGTGGAGCCCTCGCGCCAGTCGCCGCCGATGACGAGCGTGATGTTCTCCGTCTTGGCGTCGGCCCGGACCGCCGAGTCGGGCAGGCCCAGGGCCTTGGCGACGGACTGGGCGTCGGACTTGGCCTGGTCGCCGCCCGACGTCGGGTACTTGACCACCGAGTCCGTGCGGGGCTCCTGGGTCCGCGAGGCCTCCGCCTCGGTGAAGCCCTTGCCCTGGAGCGTCGCGGCGATCGAGCTGGCCCGCCGCTCCACGGCCGCCCGGCCGCCGGTGGCGGTGCCGTTGACGACCGTGACGTCGAGCGAGCCGGGCGGGGCCGCGGCCGGGCCCTTCGGCTTCGCGGTCGCCGACTTGCCGGGGTCCTCGTCGCCGTTCTTGTCGAGGGCGACGTCGTCGCGGACCATCGCCCACATCTTGTCGGCGGACGCCGGGACCATCTGGAGCCACTCGTTCGGGCGGGGCGGGTAGGCCACCGTGGGAATCGTGGCCGTCGTGAGCCGGTCGATCTTCACGTTCTTCAGCTGCATCGACAGGTCGAAGAGCTTCGCCACCGTGCGGATCTCGTCGGAGACCTGGAGCGCCTTCGTGGCGGTCTCCGCCAGCCCCATGAGGCGCCCGGTGTCGGTCCAGGCGTTCTGCTCCTGGAGCTTCTTCATCATGCCGTTCATGTACATGTGCTGGGCCTTGGCACGGTTCTGGTCGCTGCCGAACGCGTGCCGGGTGCGCAGCCACTGGAGCGCCTGCTCGCCCTTGATCTCGGTGGTGCCCTTCGGAAGCTTCAGCCCCGAGCCGCCCTTCACGACCGCGTTCGACTTGTCCCAGACACCGGTCTTCACACAGACCGGGACGCCGCCCACCTCGTCCGCCATCGACACCACACCGGCGAAGTCGACCATCATCCAGTGGTCGATGTAGACCCCGGCGAGGCTCTCCCAGGTGGTCAGGGTGCAACCGGGGCCACCGCGCTGCAGTGTCTCGTTGATGGGCCGGTTGCTCGTGGCGGGGTAGGGCGTGCCGTCCTCGGCCGTGCACTTCGGGATGCTGACGACCGTGTCGCGCGGGATGGAGATGATGCTGGCGTTCTTGCGGTCCGCGGAGATGTGCAGCAGCATCTGGACATCGGCGAGAGGCTTGCGGTCCCGGTCGTTCTTGCCGCCGCCCAGCGCCACGTTCTTCGCGTCGGCGCGGCTGTCGGAGCCGATCAGCAGGATGTTGAGCGGGGTGTCGCCGAGCGCGTTCGGCTCGGCCTTCTTCACGCCGCTGTCGCCGCCGGCACGGCTCCCGCTGCGGATGTTGCCGTTGAGGTGCTGGTAGTAGAGGTACCCGGCACCGGCCGTCGCGAGTATCAAGATCGACAGGGTCGCGGCGGCCCAGCGGAGTATCTTGCGTTTTCCGCTCTTCTTGCCCCGCCCGCGCGGTCCCTTGCGCCGGTGACTCGTCCGGCCTTCGCCGGAGTTCCCGCCGCCGCCGTCGGCGTCGCCGCCGGTCCGGCGGGTGTCCCCCGTGGAGTCCGTGCCGCCTTCGTCGCCGTAGAGACTCTCGTCCCAGCCCAGATCGCGAGCGGGCGGAACGCCCCCACGCGTTCCTGTCCCCTCCCTACGCACGCTGCTCTGTCCCACCCCTGGTCCCCCTCGTCTCAGGCGTGTGCCACGGCCCGGAGTTTCCGGGTCACTGGGCGCACACCGTCTTGTCGGCTTCCACCTTGTCGACGTCCGGCGCCTTTGCCGGACCGGTGATGGGCACCCCCGCGCCCTTGAAATCGGCTCCGAGAACCAGCGACATCGGCTCACGCTCCCCGGCGTCCACGGTGCCCGGCTTCAGCGCCGTGGCGGGCAGACCCATCATGTCGGCGAGCTTCCGGGCCTGGTCGGCCTGGTTCGGTGCGTACGTGAGCGTCGTCTTGGCCGCCTTCTCGGGGGCGTTGGCCTTGTTCGTGGACCTGCTCACGCCCTGGTCGTTCTGGAGCCATTCGATCGTCTTCTGCGCCGCGCCCTGAATGCCACTGCCGTTGAAGACGTCGACGCGGACGTCGACGGCCTTGGCGCGCGGGCCCTGGAGCAGCTTCGCCTCGGCCTGCGCCTGGGCGTTCTTGGTGTCCTGCTGCTTCTTCTTGACCTCGGTGAACGAGACATCGTTCTCGATCATGCCGAACACCTGCGGAGCCTTGTTCGGGTCGAGGACGACGGTGGCCCGCCGGTTCGGCGGCTCGTCGGGGTTGTCGACGACCGGCACCGTCATGAAGCTGATGTTCTTCAGGTCGATCTTGCCGAGCTCCTTGGCCAGGCTGGTCAGCTTGATGGCGCTGCCTATCCCCTGGTCCACGGTGAGCGCCTTGGTCGCCGCGTCCGCGACCGTGTACAGCTTGGTCGGACTGTCGAGCGTGTCCTCCTTGAGCTGCCGGATCATGGACGCGAGGAACTGCTGCTGCATCTTGATCCGGTCCAGGTCGCTCTCGTTGCCGAGGCCGTGCCGGTTCCGGAGGAACGCCAGCGCCTGCTCGCCCTGGATCCGGTGCTCGCCCTTGGGCAGGTTGAGCTTGGAGTAGGACTTGTCGTTGATGGGCTTGTTCAGGCAGACCTTCACACCGCCGACGGCGGTCGACAGCGTCTTGACGGCGTTGAAGTTCACCATCATGAAGTGGTTGATCTCCACGCCGCCCGTGAGCTTCTTGACGGTGCGCATCGTGCAGCCCGGGTCCCGGCCGTTCACGCCGAAGGACTCGTTGAAGCGCGTCGTGCCCACCGAGCCGGGGATGACCTTGGTCGACCCGTCCGGCTGCTTCGTGGGGCAGTCCGGAATCTTGATCTTGAGGTCCCGGGGGATGCTCACGGCCGTCGCGTTGGTGCGGTCCTCCGAGACGTGGAAGAGGAGCGTCGTGTCGGCGTGGCCGGTGACGTTGTCCTTGTTCCCGTAGCTCTCGTTGCCCTCGCCGGTGCGCACGTCGTTGCCGATGATCAGGATGTTGAGCGGCCCGTCCATCGACGGGTCGCCGGCGGCGTCACCGACGTCGATCGTCTTGAGGTTGCCGTCGAAGTGGTTGTACAGCGCGTACGCGGCCGTGGCGCCGGCCACCAGGACGACGGCCATGGTGCCGCCGGTCCACAGCAGCACCTTCTTCTTCCTGCCCGCCTTGGTCCTGGCGGGCTTGCCCCGGCGGCGGCCGGGCGACGGCTGACCGCCGGGCGGCTCCGCGGCGCGGCGACGGCGCTGCCCCGGTACGGGCGCCTCCGTGGCGGTCCGGCCCCGCTCACCGGTCCGGCCCGGCTCGGCGCCGCGACCCTGCGCGGGCGTGCGGCCGGGCTCCGCGGGCCGTCCCCGGCCGGGAGTCCTCGGGCCCGGAGGGGTGGCGCCGTGCGAGCGGGACTGGGGTGCCGACTGCCCACCGGAGTGGTTCAGTCGCAGTTCGTAGTTGCCGGTCTGCGGGTTGAGTACCCACTGGTCGGCGGGGTCGATCTCGTCCGCCCGTCCACGGCTGTGCGCGTCCACGGTTACTTGAATCCTCCGTCGGTGCCACGCGAGGCGCCTTCCCCGTCGGCGCTCGGTCGTTCGATCCGTTGAGTGCGCGACGCCTGGGTCGGCGCACCGGGTCGCGTCACACTATCCGCCCAGTTCAGCGCAGGGCGACGCCAGTGACAAATTCCACGCCCCTTACAACCGGGCAATTTGCCCAAACCTCATACGTCATCACCCTCCCCTTGGACTGCGCTTTACTCACCCCTCACGAGGAGCACACACGCTCCGCCGCGTTCCGCCCCGAGTACGTCGGCGCCGGCGTCGGACCGGCCGTGCCCGCACGCGGGGGAGCGGCCTGCCTCTGGCTCCCCGAGGTCACCGCCACCGGCTTGTCCTCCCTTAGCCGCTTGAAGAGTTGACTTGCCGCAGGCTGTACGAGTTCGTCCCGGTTCGCGTCATATGTATAGGGCCGCCGCGGCACGGTCAGGAACTGCACCTTCTCCGTCGGCACGCTCCGCATCGTGCGCGCCAGGTCGTACAGGTCCCGCAGCGAGTCCAGCCCCGGGTCCGTCGTGATCGACCTGGTCGCCGCGTCCAGCACCGGATAGAGCCGGGCCGGGTTCAGCAGGACGCCGTTGCTCTGCACCTTGTTGACCAGGGCCCCCAGGAACTGCTGCTGGCGGTCCATGCGTTCGGTGTCGCTGCCGTTGCCGAGGGACTTGCGGGCCCGCACGTAGCCCAGCGCCTGTTCTCCGTTGAGCGTGTGCTGCCCGGCGGGCAGCTTCAGGTGGGCGTCGTCGTCGTCGATCGGCTCCTTGAGGCAGATCCGCACCCCGTCGACCGCGTCCACCATCTTCTTGAAGCCCCGGAAGTCGATCACCATGTGGTGGTCGATCCGGATCTTGGTCATCCGCTCGACGGTGCGGATCGTGCACGCCGTGCCGCCGAACTCGTACGACCAGTTGAACTGCGCGAACTGCTCCCGCGTGCGGGTGCCGTCCGGCTTGCGGCAGCTGGGCAGCCGCACCATCAGGTCCCGCGGGATGGAGACGGCCGTGACGCTGGAGCGCCCCGCCGCGATGTGCAGCAGGATCACGGTGTCGGACCGCTGGGTGCCCTTGTCCTGCCCGTACTTGGTGTTGCCGGCGCCCGCCCGGGTGTCGGAACCGATGAGCAGGATGTTCTGCGCCGACCCGGCGGCGTGCGTCGGGCGCTCCTTCTCGTACCGCAGCAGCTCGTCCGCGGCCGTGGTGTCGGTGGTGATGTTGTTGTCCAGCTTGCGGTAGAACCACCAGCCGACACCGGCGGCGGCGAGGACGGCCACCGCGACCCCGAGCGCCGTCCAGCGCAGCCAGTGCCGCTTGCGGCGCGGAGCTTCCTCGGGGGTCCCGGTGCCGGTGCCACCATCGGTGCCGGACGTCCCGTCCTCTGCCGGGTCGTCCGGTGCGGGGGGCGTGCCAGCACTGTCCGTCACGTCTGGGTCCATCCTTCATGGCGTCGGCGGCGCGCCGGCCGCCGGTCGCAGTGGTAGACGGTCGAACCGGACGCTTGGTTGTGCGGAGGGCGATTCCTACCGCCGATCATGTACCGGAGGAGGCGCGCGGACCCGGGGACTCGGCGGGTCGCTGCGCCGTACGAGTGGTCCCCGGGGCCGTCACGCCACGGTCGCGGTGACGCGCTCGCTCTCCACCCGCTTGTCGAGGGCCTCGGGCGCCAGCAGGTCGAGGTTCCGGCAGAGCACGACGGACGCGCCGGCCGCCAGCGGCGCGTACAGCCCGGCGCAGACCCCCTCCCACGTGTCGTACGAACGCCCCGACAGCAGGCGCGCGCCGGGCGCGAGGCCGAGCGCCCCGGCCTCCGCGCGGGCCCGCTCGACGAGCTGGGTGCCCGTCAGTTCCGTACCGTCGACCAGGAGGGCCGGGGCGTCCGCGTCGACCGGGACGAACGGGGCGAAACGGTCACCCTGGCTCGGTACCTCGACCGCGTAGTCCGCGTATCCCGCGGGCGGCGCCGGGAAGCGGCGGCCCAGCGGGGCGAGGGAGAGCGCGATCCGGTCTCCCGAGCAGGCCAGGCCCGCGTCGAGGGAGTCGGGGCCGGCGACGACGTAGTCCGCGTCCGCCGGGTCGCCGCCGAGCTCCGCGGTCACGCCGACGGACGAACAGGCGAGCAGCCACACCGCGGTCTGCCAGTGCGCGGGCAGCAGCAGCGCGAGCCGGTCGCCGGGCGAGGCGGACAGCTCGCCCTGGAGCAGATTCGCGGTCTTGGCCACCCAATTGGCGAAGGTGGCGACGGACAATTCCACGCGCTCACCGGTGGCGTCGTCGTAGAAGGTGACCAAGGGGCGGGCGGGGTCCGCGGCGAGCGCGGATCGCAGCAGGTCGGCGGGGGTGCGGTCGCTGGCGTTCACGCGGGCAAGGGTACGCGGGCGGTGCCGCGGAAGGCCGCCGTACCGGTGACGCCGTCCTCCGGTCGGCCCGACGCACCGTCAGTTTCCCTCCTTCCTCCCGCCATGCGAAACGGCGTGCGGCTGCGGACGATCGCCACATGCGTGCCTACCTCTCTTCCTCGATCGCCGTCACCTGCGCGGCGGTACTCACCCTGCCCCTGACCCTCGCCACCCCGGCCGTGTCCCAGTCGCTCGGCCCGCCCGCGGCGAGTACGGGAGTGGAACCGGAGCTCGCCGGGTCCACCCAGTCCCTTCCGCTCGGACCGCTCGGGGGAGGTGAACGAGCGCTGGGCGGCGCCGCCACCGGCGCGGCCCAGGGGCTGACCCGACGGGACGTCAGGCCCTTCTCCCTCGTGGGCGTCGTCTGGGACGACGCGCGGCGGGAGCTGCACGGCACCGTCGAGGTCCGCACCCGGGCCACCGGAACGGGCATGTGGTCCGACTGGCAGGCCGTCGGGACCCACAACGAGGAGCACGGGGCCGACCCCGGCACCGCGGAGGGCGCGTCCGGCGCGGTCCGCGGGTCCACCGCGCCGCTGTGGGTCGGCGACTCCGACGGGGTCGAGATCCGGGTCCGGCCGGAGCTGCCCGGGCAGCCGGACGCCGAGGCGCGCCCGGAGACGTACGGGCAGCCGGACGGAGACGTGCGACCGGAGGCGTACGAGCGGCCGGACGGCGAGGAGCGGCCGGCGGGCCGGGCCGCCGAGGGCTCGGAACTCCCGGCCGGGATGCGTCTCGAACTCGTCGACCCCGGCCCGGAGCCGGGCGCCCCGGAGGACCGCGCCGGTGCGGCGACCCGGACGTCCGCCGCCGCGGAGGCGGCGGGCTCCGTGGCGAACACCGAACTCGCTCCGGCGGGCGCGACCGAGATCCCGGCCCTGTCGCGGGCCCGGACGGAGGCGACCCTGGCCGGCGCCGCGGCGGCGAAGCCGTACATCGGGCCCCGGCCGAAGATCATCACCCGCAAGGGGTGGGGAGCCGACGAGAAGCTGCGGGAGCGGGGTTTCGTCTACACCAAGTCGGTCAAGGCGGCCTTCGTCCACCACACCGTCACCGGCAACCGCTACACCTGCAAGCAGGCGCCGTCCATCCTGCGCAGCATCTACCGCTACCACGTGAAGAGCAGCGGCTGGCGTGACTTCGGCTACAACTTCGCCGTCGACAAGTGCGGAAACATCTACGAGGGCCGCGCGGGAGGCGTGGCCAAGGCCGTCCTCGGCGCCCACACCCGCGGCTTCAACACCAACAGCATGGGCATCGCCGTCCTCGGCACCTACGGTTCGGCCTCCCCGCCGGCCGCCGTGGTGACCGCCGTCGCGCGTCTGACGGCGTGGAAGCTGGGGCTCTACGGAGTGAATCCGAAGGGCACCACGTATCTCGTCTCCGGTGGTGGAAACCGTTACAAGAAGGGCAAGAAGGTCAAGTTCAACACCATCTCCGGACACCGTGACGGATTCGCCACGGAGTGCCCCGGCAAGCGCCTCTACAGCAAGCTCGGCACGGCCCGGACCACCTCCGCGAAGTACCAGGGACGACGCTGAGGGACCGGGCGCCTGAGCGTCTGCATAAACTGACCGGTCATATCGCACGGACGCGCGATATGACCGGCCCCGAAAACAGGAACCGGCCCCGCACAGGAAGCAGAGACGACAGGTGACAGAAGCGATTCTCCTGGTCGGTGGCAAGGGCACGCGCCTGCGGCCCCTGACGGTCAACACGCCCAAGCCCATGGTTCCGGCGGCAGGCGTCCCCTTCCTGACCCACCAGCTGGCGAGGGCCCGGGCGGCCGGCGTCGAGCACATCGTCCTCGCCACCTCGTACCTGGCCGAGGTCTTCGAGCCGCACTTCGGGGACGGCTCGTCGATGGGGCTGAGCCTGGAGTACGTCACCGAGGAGGAGCCGCTCGGTACCGGCGGCGCGATCCGCAACGTCGCCGAGCGGCTGCGCTCCGGCCCGGACGACCCGGTCCTGATCTTCAACGGCGACATCCTGACCGGCCTGGACATCGGGGCGCTGGTCGCCACGCACGAGTCCTCGGGCGCGGACGTCTCGCTCCACCTCACCCGGGTCGACGACCCGCGCGCCTTCGGCCTGGTGCCGACGGACGCGACCGGCCGCGTCACCGCCTTCCTGGAGAAGCCGCAGACGCCCGAGGAGATCGTGACCGACCAGATCAACGCGGGGGCGTACGTCTTCCGCCGCTCGGTCATCGACACGATCCCGGCGGGCCGGCCGGTCTCCGTGGAGCGCGAGACCTTCCCCGAGCTGCTGGCCACGGGCGCGCATCTGCAGGGCATGGTCGACTCCACCTACTGGCTCGACCTCGGTACCCCGCAGGCCTTCGTCCGCGGCTCCGCCGACCTGGTCCTCGGCCGCGCCCCCTCGCCGGCGGTCCCGGGCCGCTGCGGTGACAGCCTGACCCTTCCGTCGGCCCGGGTGGCCGCGGACGCCAAGCTGTCGGGCGGCACGGTCGTCGGCGCGGACGCGGTGATCGGCGAAGGCGCCCGCATCACGGGCTCCACCGTCCTGGCGGGCGCCGTGGTCGAGCCGGGAGCGGTGATCACCGACTCCCTGATCGGCGCCGGCGCGCGCATCGGCGCCCGCGCGGTCCTGGCGGGCGCCGTCATCGGCGACGGCGCCCACATCGGCGCGGACAACGAACTGCGCGACGGCGTCCGCGTCTGGTGCAACGCACAGCTGCCGGCCGGATCGGTCCGCTTCTCCTCGGACCAGTAGCGGGACCACGTCACGGTCACCGACAGGGGCCACCGACCGCCGGCGCTCCCGGCGGCGGTGGCCCCTGTCACTGCCACGGCCCCACCGGCGGCCGCGGCCCCTCGCCGGGGCGGTCGCCCTCGCGCGGACCGGCACCGCGCCGGCCGCAGGGGACCTGCGCCGCCGCCCGACAGGGCCGCACCCGCCCCGTTAGGCTCGTAGCCATGGCCGGCCGTTTCGCTCCCCGCACCACCCGCACCACCGTGCGCGGAGGTCACGTCGGCGTGCCCGCCGCCCGCCCGGGGGGCGGGGCCACGCCCCCCGCCGGCTCCGCGGCCACACCGGCCGGCACCACGCGCCGCTGGACACCGGCCGCTCCCACGGACCTCGGACTCGTCCTCGGCCCCCTGCGCCGTGGTCCCGCCGACCCGACCTTCCGCGCGACCCCGGACGGCTCCGTCTGGCGGGCCACCCGGACGCCCGCGGGCCCCGGCACGCTGCGCGTCGCCCTGAACCGCGGCGAAGGCGTCGTGGAGGCCGAGGCGTGGGGACCCGGCGCGGACTGGCTCCTCGACGGCCTGCCGCAGCTGCTCGGCGCCGAGGACGAGCCCGCCGCGTTCACCCCGCGCCACCGGCTCCTCGCCGCCACCCACCGCCGCCGCCCCGGCCTCCGGCTGACCCGCACGGGCCTGGTCATGGAGTCGCTGATCCCGTCGATCCTGGAGCAGAAGGTCACGACGAACGAGGCCTACCGCGCCTGGCGCCTGCTCGTCCGCTCGTACGGCGAACCCGCGCCCGGCCCCGGGGCGCCGCAGCTCCACGTCATGCCCGACGCCCGTACCTGGTCCCTGATCCCCTCCTGGGAATGGCACCGCGCCGGCGTCGACGACAAGCGCGCCGCCACGGTCCTGCGCGCCGCGAAGGTGGCCCGCCGGATGGAGGAGGCCGCCCAGATGGAGCCCGAACAGGCCCAGCGGCGACTGGAGTTGATCCCCGGCATCGGTCCGTGGACCTCGGCCGAGACGATCCAGCGGAGCAACGGGGCACCCGACGCCGTCACCGTCGGCGACTACCACCTGCCCGGCATCGTGGGCTACGCCCTGGCCGGCGACCGCACCGCCGACGACGCGGCCATGCTGGAACTCCTGGCCCCGTACGCGGGGCAGCGCCACCGGGCAGCCCGGCTCGTCCTGCTCAGCGGCCGGACCCCGCCGCGCCGCGCGCCCCGGATGACCCCGGGCGACATCGCGGCACTCTGAGCCGGGGCGGCCGCCCGCCGGCACGAAGGACCCCGGGCCGGACGGCCGAGGCGGCCCGAGCACGTTCAGCGCGGCCGGGTACCCCTCAACGCACCTCGACGAAGCGATCCGTCTCCCGCGCCGGCCGCTCCCTCGGCGGCGCCGCGGCATGGCCGATCGCCACCGCGCCCATCGGGTCCCAGTCCGCCGGCAGCCGGAGGACCTCCCGTACGACCTCACGGCAGAACATCGTCGAGGACACCCACGCCGAGCCGAGCCGCTCACCGGCGAGCGCCACCAGGAAGTTCTGCACGCCCGCGCCCGCCGCGACCACGAACATCTCGCGTTCGGCCGCGTCCCGGCGGGCGTCGCCGTAGTGGTGCGAACCGTCCATGACCAGGCACGGCACCGCCAGATACGGCGCGTTGCGCAGCACGTCGCCGCGGCGCACGCGCCGGGCGATCGACTCCTCCGACCTGCCGTCCCGCCGCAGGTCCGCGATCCACGCCTCGCGCATCGCGTCGAGCAGCCGCGTGCGGGCCCCGGCCGACTCGAGCAGCACGAAGCGCCAGGGCGTGGTGTGGTGCGGGGCAGGTGCCGTGACGGCCGCGGCGACGGCACGCCGCACCGCGCCCGGGTCCACCGGCTCGTCGGTGAACTCGCGGACGGTGCGCCGCAGGGCCACCGCCTCCCGTACGGCCTCCGAGGTGCCCAGCCGGAACATGTCGTCGACGGAGTCCCGGACCAGCGCCCGCGCGCCCGCCTCGTCCGAGGGGTCCACGAGGTGACCGAGCCCGCGGACGACCGCGACGGGCAGACCGGAGGCCTTGCCCTTCACCAGGTCGCCCGCCGCGGCGAGCTCGTCGGCGACGGCGACGATCGTCGCGCTGAGCGGATTGCCGTGCGCGTCGGTGCCGCCGCGCAGGTCGTCGAGGACCCGCACCCCGGCCGCGCCGATCGCGACGTCCGTCAGACCGGTGCGCCAGGGGCGGCCGAAGGTGTCCGTGACGACGACCCCGACGTCGACGCCCAGCGCGGCGCGCAGTCCCTTGCGCAGCACGCGGGCCGAGGAGTCCGGGTCCTCGGGCAGCAGGAGCACCGTGCCGGCGGGGGTGTTGGAGGCGTCGACCCCGGCCGCGGCCATCACCAGACCCTGCCGGTTCTCCACGATCCGGAGCGTGCCGCGGCGGGCGACCACCCGCACGGTCTCTGCGTCGATCGCCGCCTCGCGGTCGTCGGCGGCGACCACCCGGCCCTCGGCCTTGCTCACGATCTTGGAGGTGACGAGCAGGATGTCGCCGTCCTCGAGGCCGGGCGCGGCCGCGGCGATCAGCTCGGCGAGATCGTCCCCGGGCCGCACCTCGGGCAGCCCGGCGAGCGCCCGGACCTGGAACGCGTCACCGGCCGCCGGCGCCAGGCCGGGGCCCCTGGCGGGGTCCGCCGGACCGGCCGCGGCCGTACCCTCCGGCGAGCCGCCCTCGGGACCGGTCATGCCCGGACCTCCGCCGCCAGCGCGAGTGCCTCGCGTGCCATCGCGGCGGTCGCGTCCACGTCCGTCATCATCAGCGGCACCGCCCGGCAGCGGATGCCCGCCGCCTCGACGTCGTCGACCGCGCCCCGGTCGACGGAGTCGACCAGCCAGCCGTCCAGCAGCCCCGAGCCGTAGTGCCGGGCCACGGCCGCGGCCGTGGCCTCCACGCCGACCGCGGCCAGCACCTTGTCGGCCATGCCCCGCACCGGTGCGTCGCCGACGATGGGGGATAGGCCCACCACCGGCACGTCCGCCTCGGCGATCGCCTCGCGGATGCCCGGCACGGCCAGGATCGTGCCGACCGACACGACGGGGTTGGACGGCGGGAAGAGGATGACGTCCGCCTCGGCGATCGCCTCCAGGACGCCCGGGGCGGGCTTCGCGGCCTCGGCGCCGACCGGCACCACCGCGTGCGCCTCCACGGAGGCCCGCAGCTTCACCCAGTACTCCTGGAAGTGCACCGCGCGGCGCTCGCCGTCCACGTCGACGGCGACGTGCGTCTCGATCCGGTCGTCCGACATCGGGAGCAGCCGCACGCCCGGCTGCCAGCGGGCGCACAGCGCCTCGGTGACCGCGCTCAGCGGATAGCCGGCGCCCAGCATCTGGGTGCGCACGATGTGCGTCGCGAAGTCCCGGTCCCCGAGGCCGAACCACTCGGGCCCCACCCCGTACGCCGCGAGCTCCTGCTTCACCGTGAAGGACTCGCCCTCGCGGCCCCAGCCCTGCTCCTCGTCGATGCCGCCGCCGAGCGTGTACATCACGGTGTCGAGGTCGGGACAGACCTTGAGTCCGAAGAGATGGATGTCGTCACCGGTGTTGCCGATGACCGTGATCTCCGCGTCCGGTGCGGCCTGCTTGAGACCGCGAAGGAAGCGTGCACCGCCGATGCCACCTGCCAGAACCACAATGCGCATGCACAGCAGTCTGTCAGGCGGGTACGCCGTCCAGCGCCGCCGGGGCGCACTGCGCCCGGCGCGACTCGTGCATGGGCATCTCGGTGAGGCCCGGGTAGTACACGTGCAGGCTGATCGCCGGCTCCAGCGAGTCGTTGACGACCTCGTGGACGTATCCCGGCGCGAAGACGCGCTGCGCGCCCCCGGAGAGCGTCCGCACGCCCCGGTCCGTACGCTCCGTCAGCTCGCCCTGCAGGACGGTCAGTACGCCGGACGAGGCGCCGTGGTCGTGCAGTCCGCTGCCCTGGCCGGGCACCCAGGAGAGCAGCCAGACCTCGTAGCCGGGGCCGGTGCGCAGCCGGTGGTACCAGCGGGTGGTGGCGTCGTACTCGACGTGGGGGGCCCACTGCGCGCGGTCGGCGGCGATGGCGCGCGCGAGACCGGCGAACTCGGCCACGGTCGTGGGGTGCTCACGAGCGGGCTGCAGGAGGTGCTGGACCTCGAGGATGTCGCCGGCGATCTGAAGGTCGCTGTCGCTGTTCATGGGTGCGGTGGTTCCTCGGCAGAAGCAGGAGTGCAGGTGCGGGGGGTGTCGCAGGTGATTCGCGGGGCACGCGGAGAGCGTGGAAGGGATCGACCGCGTGGGAGCTGGAGCGCTGACGGCATCAACAGCTGGAACAACAACAGCAACAGCGCGCCTGGACAGCGCTGCGGAACCCACCGGTGTGGGTCGCGAAGGGCGCTGAGGTCGCTGGCATGGCATCAAAGGTGGCGGGAGAGAGTCCCGACTGTCAACCCAATGACCGATTTGGGCGTAATGTTTCACCTCATCCGGTTGCAGCGTCCGGAGAAAGGTTTGTGCAGCCGTGGGGCGGGAGACAGGCGCAGCATCCGCGCTTTAAACGTGGTGGGGGTCCTGTGATCGGACTGTGATCTCGATCGCTTCCGCGACGAGAGGGCAACAAGATCAACGCGTCGGACGTCCTCCCCTGGGAAGGCGAGCGGTGCGGCCAGGCCAGTGGCATGTGTCAGGTTTTTGGTGATTTGAACACTTTCCGCATAGCCTTGGTTCCGCAGAGTGAATACCGGGCCCAATAGCAGATTCCGGCTTGACTCGCACAGAGCACAAACTTGTAATTTCACTCGTGTCGTTCGGCCGGTATCGAGGACGGCCACACCACGGGGACGCGAAGACGGACGAGGGGCGCACATGACCGAGTTGTTCCAGGAACTGCTGGTCGAGGACGCGGACGAGGAACTCGGCTGGCAGGAGCGCGCGCTGTGCGCCCAGACCGACCCCGAGTCCTTCTTCCCCGAGAAGGGCGGCTCGACCCGCGAGGCCAAGAAGGTCTGCCTCGCCTGCGAGGTCCGCTCCGAATGCCTCGAATACGCCCTGCAGAACGACGAGCGGTTCGGCATCTGGGGCGGCCTGTCCGAGCGCGAACGCCGCCGCCTCAAGAAGGCCGCGGTCTGAGCCGGCCGCCCTCGCCGCCCACCCGGCCGTACCGCGCGGCAATCCGCGCACACCCGTACACAACGAACGGTCCGCCKCCTGTGCTCTGTCCACAGGCGGCGGACCGTTTTCATGACAGCCGTTAGTGTGGGGCCCCGTCCGAGACGCACCCACGCCCCTCTGCGGGCGACCCCCCCGGCCGGAGGGCCCGTACCTCGATGTCCTCAACTCCTGAGTTCCCGCGACACGTCGTCACCGCCGTGCTCGTCTCCCACGACGGCGCTCGCTGGCTGCCGGACGCCCTCGCCGGGCTGCTCGCCCAGGAACGCCCCGTGCAGAACGTCGTCGCCGCCGACACCGGCAGTGCCGACGACTCCGCGCAGCTCGTCGCCGACGCCATCGGCGCCGACCGCGTGCTGCACCTCGCCCGCCGCACCGGCTTCGGCGCCGCCGTCGAGGAGGCCGCGCGCACCTCGCCGGTGCTCGGACCCGAGGAACTCCCCTACCTCAAGCGCCCCAGCGGCTGGGACCCGGTCAGCAGGACGTGGCGCGACGACGCCTACGACATGCCCGAACTCCCGCACGGCGAACCCGTGCAGTGGCTCTGGCTGCTCCACGACGACTGCTCCCCCGAGCCGGACGCCCTCGCCGAGCTCCTGCGCGTCGCCGACTCGGACGCCTACGCCGCCGTCGTCGGACCCAAGCTGCGCGGCTGGTACGACCGCCGGCAGCTGCTCGAAGCCGGCGTCTCCATCGCCCGCAGCGGCCGCCGCTGGACCGGCCTCGACCGCCGCGAACAGGACCAGGGCCAGCACGACCAGGTCCGCTCCGTCCTGTCCGTGTCGAGCGCGGGCATGCTCGTGCGCCGCGACGTCTTCGAGGAACTGGGCGGCTTCGACCGGCGCCTGCCCCTGATGCGCGACGACGTCGACCTGTGCTGGCGCGCCCACGCCGCCGGCCACCGCGTCCTCGTCGCCCCCGACGCCGTCCTGCGGCACGCCGAGGCGTCCGCCCGCGAGCGCCGCACCGTCGACTGCGCCGGCCGCTCGGTCGCCAACCCGCACCGCGTCGACAAGGCCGGCGCCGTCTACACGCTCCTCGCCAACACCCGCGGCGCGGCCCTGCCCTACGTCCTGCTCCGGCTGGTCGTCGGCACCCTCCTGCGCACCCTGACCTACCTCGTCGGCAAGGTGCCCGGCCAGGCCGTCGACGAGGTCATGGGCCTCTTCGGCACCCTGCTGCGGCCCGAGCGGATCCTCGCCGCCCGACGGCGGCGCAAGAACCCCGCCGTCGCCCCGGACGAGCTGCGCCCGCTCTTCCCGCCGCCCGGCGCCACCGTGCGCGCCGCGGCCGAGCAGGTCGTCTCCCACTTCGGCGGTTCCGACGCCGACTCCGGCGGCTCCCGGCACGGCGCCGTCGAGTCCGGACCCGGTGGCGACGACGCCGACTTCCTGGAGGTCGAGCAGTTCGCCCGGCTGAAGAAGATCGCCGGCAAGCCCGGCCCCGTCCTCTTCCTACTGCTCCTGCTGGTCTCCGTGGTCGCCTGCCGCGGCCTGTACGGCGGCGGCTCGCTCGCCGGTGGCACCCTGCTGCCCGCCCCCGACTCCGTCTCCGGCCTCTGGGCGCGCTACTCCGACGCCTGGCACGCCATCGGCACCGGCGGCACCCCGACCGCACCGCCCTACCTCGGCGTCCTGGCCGCGCTCTCCGCGCTCTTCCTCGGCTCCACCTCCTTCGCGCTGACCCTGCTGCTCGTCTGCTCGGTCCCGCTGGCCGGCTTCACCGCCTACTTCGCCGCCCGCGGCGTCGTCGAGTCCCGGCTGCTGCGCGCGTGGGGCGCCATCGCCTACGCCTTCCTGCCCGCCGCGACCGGAGCGCTCGCCACCGGCCGCCTCGGCACCGCCGTCCTCGCGATCCTGCTCCCGCTCATCGCGCGCGCGGCCGTCGCCGCCCACGGCCTGCGCGGCGAGGAACGCGGCAGCTGGCGCGCCACCTGGGCGTACACCTTCCTGCTCACCTTCGCGATGGCGTTCACCCCGATCGTCTGGCCGCTCGCCCTCGTCCTCGGCATCGCGGTCCTCGTCCTGCGCCGCGACGACATCACCGCGTACGCCCTGCGCTTCCTGGCCGCCCTCGGCACCCCGCTCCTCGTCCTCGCCCCCTGGTCGCTGAGCCTGCTGACCGGCCCCTCCGCCTTCCTGCGCGAGGCCGGGCTCGACATCCGGACGGGCACCGCCTCCGCCCTCGACCTGCTGGGCACCAGCCCCGGCGGCCCGGGCACCACCGGCGGCCTCCTCCTCATCGGCTTCGTGCTCGCCGCCCTGGCCGGACTGCTGCGCGAGGAGCGCCGGTTCGCCGTGCGCGTCGCCTGGGCGGCCGCCCTCGCCGGCCTGCTGTTCGCCGTACTGTCCAACGGCGCGGGAGGCACCGGCTGGTCCGGCCCGGCCACCCTGGTCTACGGCGCCGCGCTGCTCACCGCCGGCATGATCGGCGCCGAGGGCGGGCGCACCCGCGTCGCCGCGCACGGCTTCGGCTGGCGCCAGCCCGTCGCCGCCCTCATCGCCCTCGCCGCGGCCGTCGGACCCGTCGTCGCCGCCGCGACCTGGATGATCGCCGGCGCGGACGGCCCGCTGACCCGCCGCGACCCGGTCCAGGTCCCGGCCTTCGTCGCCGAGGAGAGCGGCACCCGCGACCAGCCCCGCACCCTCGTCCTCGGGGGCACGTCCGGCGAGGTCGTCTACACCCTGGTTCGCGGCTCCGGCGGCCGCCTCGGCGACGCCGAACTGGCCGTGGCCGCCGGCAGCGACCCGCGCCTGGACAAGGTGGTCGGCCACCTGGTCGCCGGCTCCGGCGCGGACCAGACCGAGGAGCTCAGCGGCTTCGCGATCCGGTACGTCCTCGTACGGGACGGCGCGCCGCGCCAGATGGGCCGCGTCCTCGACTCCACGCCCGGCCTGAGCAGGCTCAGCCAGCTCGACGGCAGCGCCCTGTGGCGCGTCGACCGCGAGGTCGCGCGGGCCACGATCGTCCCCGCGGCGAAGCCCGGCGACGAGGCCGCCCGGCCGGTCGCCGTCGCAGCCGGGCCGGTCGAGGCCCACACCAAGATCCCGTCGGGTCCCGCCGGACGCGTGCTGCGCATCGCCGACCGTGCCGACGAGCGGTGGACCGCCACCCTCGACGGCAAGGAGCTGCGCCCGACCACCCTCGACGGCTGGGCCCAGGGCTTCGAACTCCCCGCCGAGGGAGGCCGCCTCGACCTGACCTACGACGAGCCGCTCACCCACACCGTGTGGATCTGGACGCAGGTCGGCCTCGCCGTCGTCCTGCTCGTCCTCGCCCTGCCGGGCCGCCGCCGGGAGATCGACGACGACCTCCCGGAGGAGGAGGCCGTCATCCCCGCCCAGGCCATGGAGGGCGACGGCCGTCGGGCCCGCCGCCTGCGGGCGGCCGCGGAGGCGGCCGAGGCGGAGGCGTCCGAGGGCGTCGCCGAGGAGCCGGCCCAGGCGCCGGCACCCGTGCCCGCCCAGGCCACCGCGGAGCAGGCGTACGAGGCCGCGGACTGGGACGGCACCTACGACCCCGCGTACGCGCAGCAACAGCAGCAACAGCAGCAACAGCAGCAACAGCAGGAGTACGCCCAGCAGGGCTACTACCAGGAGTACCCGGCCGACCCGTACCAGCAGCAGTACCCGCAGCAGCCCGCCCAGCAGGGCTACGAGCAGCCGCAGTACGACCCGCAGCAGCCGCAGTACGACCCGCAGTCCTACGACCCGTACGCGCAGCAGCAGTCGTACGAGCCCCAGGCCTACGACCCGCAGCAGCCGTACGACCCGTACACCTACGGATACGGCGACGGCCAGGGCCCCGAGACCCAGCAGCGTCCCGACGGGAGCAGCAACCAGTGAAGCGCACCACCCTCTCCCTGATCGCGGTCGCCACCGCACTCGCCGCCGTCACCGGCTTCGCCGCCCTGACCGCGCCGGACGGATCGTCCTCCGCCGGGGCCAAGGCCCCGGCCCGGCTGCCCGTGGAGCGCTCCAGCCTGCTGTGCCCCGCGCCGAGCACGTCCGAGGTGGCCGAGACCGTCTACACGTCCTTCACGCCGGCCGGGAAGGACGCCGCGGGCGGGACGGGCACGGGCAAGGCCGACACGGGCAAGCCCGGCGCGGCCAAGGCCGAGCTGGCCCCCGCCCCGCTCGCCGCCGCCGCACCGGGCGAGACCCCGCCCAAGAAGCCGACGACCGCCAAGGCCCCGGCCACCGTCACCCAGCCCGGCACCCCCGTCGGAGCCGAGGCGAACGGTGGCGCGGCCCCCGCCCTGACCGGCACGGCCACCGGCACGCTCGCGCCCGGCTGGACGGTCCAGCAGACCACGATGGTCCCCGCCGGCGGCGCCCGCGGACTCCTCGGCGTCTCCTGCACCGCCCCCGACACGGACTTCTGGTTCCCGGCCGCCTCCACGGCCAAGCAGCGCCAGGACTACGTCCACCTGACCAACCCCGACGACACCGCCGCCGTCGCCGACATCGAGCTCCACGGACCGCAGGGCGCCCTCAAGTCGCAGCTGACCGAGGGCATCCCCGTCCCGGCCCACTCCAGCGTCCCGGTCCTCCTGTCCACGCTCACCGCCGAGTCCCCGGCCGCCGACGTCACCGTCCACGTGACGACCCGCACCGGCCGGGTCGGCGYCGTCCTCGGCGTCGGGGACGACAAGGCCGGCAGCGACTGGCTGCCCGCGTCCGCCGACCCGGCCGGCAGCCTCGTGCTGCCCGGCATCCCCAAGGACGCGACCTCGGTGCGCCTGGTCGCGTACGCGCCGGGCGAGGACGACGCCGACCTCAAGATCCAGCTGGCCGGCGCGAGCGGCACGATCGTCCCGGCGAGCGCCCAGTCCCTGAACGTGAAGTCGGGCATGACCGCCGCCGTCGACCTGCCGGACCTCACCCGGGGCGAGGCCGGCTCGCTGCTGCTCACCCCGTCGGACCCGAAGAAGGCCACGCCCGTCGTCGCCGCACTGCGCGTGGTCCGCGGCAAGGGCGACAAGCAGGAGATCGCCTTCATCCCGGCCGCCGCGGCGATCACCGCGCGCGCCACCGTCGCCGACAACCGCTCGGCCGGCTCGACGCTCTCCCTGACCGCGCCGGGCGCCGAGGCCACCGTCAGGGTCACCGCCTCGGCGGGCACGCAGGGCGGCACGCCGGTCACGAAGACCGTCACCGTCAAGGCGGGCACGACCACGGCGATCACGCCCCCGGTCCCGGAAGGGCTGAAGGGCACCTACGCGCTGACCGTCGAGCCGGTCTCCGGCGGACCGGTCCACGCGGCGCGGACCCTGGCGCTGCCGGAGAACGGCATCCAGATGTTCACGGTCCAGACGCTGACGGACGACCGGGGCACGGTCGAGGTCCCGTCGGCGCGCCAGGACCTCTCCGTCCTCGACGACTGACGCGAGGCGCCCGGCCCCGTCCCCGCCCCCGCCCCGGAAGGCGTGGTGCGGGGCCGGCAGCCGCTTCCGCCTGCTGCCCATCGGCCGGGTCGGCATCGTGGGCCGGCCCAGACATCGGTGCGGAGCGCCCGGGGGCTCAGTCCTGCCCGTACCGGGGGTCGACCGACTCGGGGGAGAGGCCGAGCAGCTCCGCCACCTGCTCCACGACGACCTCGTGCACCAGCAGCGCCCGCTCGTCGCGGCTCTTGG
Source organism: Streptomyces sp. MS191 (assembly GCF_008042125.1). Lineage (GTDB taxonomy): Bacteria > Actinomycetota > Actinomycetes > Streptomycetales > Streptomycetaceae > Streptomyces. The sequence goes on along the minus strand of NZ_RDBI01000040.1, from coordinate 1,832,414 downwards.
AGCGGATCTCGACGGGCCGCCGGTAGACCACGACCCGGGCGGGCCCGTCCTTCGCGGCGGGGGCCGAACCGCCCAGCGGCACCGACTCGCCCGGCACCGAGGGCGGCACGTCGAGCACCAGGAACTCCACGTCCGCCAGCTGCGGCCAGCGCCGCTCCAGGCGCTCCACGGAGTCCAGGACCAGGTCCCGGAAGCTGTCGGCCCGGCTCGTGGACAGCGGGACCTGCGGCGGCGCGACCGGGCCGCGCATCCCGCGACCGTGGCGGTCGCGGCGGCGCACCCGGGGTTCGCCCGTCCCCGGGCGCGCGTCCGCGGGGCGGGACTCCGCCGGACGGGACTCGCCCGGGTGAGAATCCGCCGATTGCGGCTCGGCCGGGCGGGAGGAGGGGCGCGGCGGCACAGGACTGTCCATCACTGACGCAGCGTAACTCTCCTCGGTGCTCACGGACCGTGGAGGACTCCGCTCCGTCCGTGTCCCCGCGCGGTCCCGTGCCGCGGACCGTCCGCCCGAGCTGTCCTTTGTTGAGCGTTCCGGCCAAGCACGGGCTCGATTCGACGGATGTCCGCGATCGGCCATCTGGCGGTCCTTGACCGGATTGCGTCCGAAGGATGTCCGAATCGGCTCTGGTCCCCGCCTCCGGCCCCGTTCTCCCCCGCAGGTCAGGGGGGACGCCCGATGATCGGTCGTGTCGGACCTCACAACGCGACACGGTGGAGTGACCTGAGGGAGAGTCGTCGCGGCCCGCTCAAGAGTGCGGTACCGTCCAACGTCGTGAGCCCTGTACGTCGCTGTTCGCGCACCGCGTGCGGCCGCCCTGCCGTCGCGACACTGACGTACGTCTATGCCGACTCGACTGCGGTCCTCGGCCCGCTCGCCACCTACGCCGAGCCCCACTGCTACGACCTGTGTGCCGAACACAGCGAGCGTCTGACCGCCCCGCGCGGCTGGGACGTCGTGCGGCTCACCGACGGGTCGGCCCCGACCCGCCCGAGCGGCGACGACCTCGAAGCCCTCGCCAACGCCGTACGCGAGGCGGCCCGCCCCCAGGAGCGGGCGGCCGAGGCGGGCGGCAAGGGCGGCCGTGGTGGCGACCCGGTGGAGATCGGACGCCGCGGGCACCTGCGCGTCCTGCGCTCCCCCGACTCCTGACCGGACGCCCGGAACCTCCTTTTCACGCCGGTACCGACCCCTCGGTCTGCGGTCCGCGGACCGCGCCCGGGTAGTTTGGGCGCTCCGTACACGCGCCGCATACGCGTGCCGAGAACTCAGGAGGGTTGTTCCGTGGCTGCTGATCTGTCGCAGATCGTGAAGGCGTACGACGTCCGCGGGGTGGTGCCGGATCAGTGGGACGAGACGCTCGCGGAGCTCTTCGGCGCCGCGTTCGTCCGGGTGACGGACGCGGACGCGATCGTCATCGGTCACGACATGCGCCCCTCGTCGCCCGGCCTGGCGTCCGCCTTCGCGCGCGGCGCGGCCCGCCTCGGCGCGGACGTCACCCTGATCGGGCTCTGCTCGACGGACCAGCTGTACTTCGCGTCCGGGCAGCTGAACCTGCCGGGCGCCATGTTCACCGCCTCGCACAACCCCGCCCAGTACAACGGCATCAAGATGTGCCGGTCCGGCGCCGCCCCCGTCGGCCAGGACTCCGGCCTCGCCGACATCCGCGCCCTCGTCGAGCAGTGGTCGGAGCAGGGCGCGCCCGAGGCCGCCGCCACCGCCGGCACGGTCACCGAGCGCGACACCCTCGACGACTACGCCGCCCACCTCAAGGGCCTCGTCGACCTCACCTCGATCCGCCCGCTCAAGGTCGTCGTGGACGCCGGCAACGGCATGGGCGGCCACACGGTCCCCACCGTCTTCGCGGGTCTCCCGCTGGACCTGGTGCCGATGTACTTCGAGCTGGACGGCACCTTCCCGAACCACGAGGCCAACCCGCTCGACCCGAAGAACATCGTCGACCTCCAGGCCCGCGTCCGCGCCGAGAGCGCCGACCTCGGCCTCGCCTTCGACGGCGACGCCGACCGCTGCTTCGTCGTCGACGAGCGCGGCGAGCCGGTCTCCCCGTCCGCGATCACGGCGCTCGTCGCCGCCCGCGAGCTGGCGAAGACCCCCGGCGGCACGGTCATCCACAACCTGATCACCTCGTGGTCCGTCCCGGAGGTCGTGCGCGAGAACGGCGGCACCCCCGTCCGCACCCGCGTCGGCCACTCCTTCATCAAGGAGGAGATGGCGAAGACGGGCGCGATCTTCGGCGGCGAGCACTCGGCGCACTACTACTTCAAGGACTTCTGGAACGCCGACACGGGCATGCTGGCCGCGCTGCACGTCCTCGCCGCGCTCGGCGGCCAGGACGGCACGCTGTCGGCGCTGACCGCCGCGTACGACCGCTACAGCAGCTCCGGCGAGATCAACTCCACCGTCGCCGACCAGGCCGCCAGCGCCGCGAAGGTGAAGGCCGCCTACGCCTCCCGCGACGACGTCACCCTCGACGAGCTCGACGGCCTGACGGTGACGGCCGAGGACTGGTGGTTCAACCTCCGCGCCTCCAACACCGAGCCGCTGCTCCGGCTGAACATCGAGGCCCGCGACGAGGCCACCATGGCCAAGCTCCGCGACGAGGTCCTGGCCCTGGTCCGCGCGACCGACTGACCCCGCTCTCCCGCCGGGGGACGGGCCGGGCGCCGAGCCGCGCGCCCCGCCCCCCGGCGGTAGGCTGACCTGGCCCAAAGGGCAGCACCACCACCGTTTGTTCGAAGGGACCACCTCATGCCGCTCGAAGCCGGCCTCCTGGAGATCCTCGCCTGCCCGGCCTGCCACGCGCCGCTGGACGACCGCACGGCGGCCGAGACCCCCGAGCTCGTCTGCACCGGCGACGACTGCGGCCTGGCCTACCCGGTCCGCGACGGCATCCCGGTCCTCCTCGTCGACGAGGCCCGCCGCCCGGCCTAGAGCGCGTTGCGAAGGTCCCGCCCGCCCCGCGACGCCTCGCAGATGCTTCTGCTGCGTTGTCGGGATCGCCCGAGTACGCCCAGTACGAGAGCGACCCTCCGCCTTGCGATCGCATGCACCAGGCGCCGCGGGGCCCGCCCTCCGGGCGGACGGCGACACTTCCGCAACACGCCCTGGCGGCCGCTGCCCGGCGCGGATGTCACCGGGCCCCGTACAGGGCCCGCAGGGCGGACCCCGTACCGCCGCGACCCCGCGCCCGGGGGCCGGCTCGGGGCGACCGCACCCGCCGGCCCCGCGCCGAGGCCCCCGCGTCACACCGGCCGCCGCACCACGCTCCATCGGCACCGCGCAGGAGGCCGCGGCGGTCGGCGAGGGCGAGGGCTTCCGGTGCGTCGAGGAGGGTCTCGTCCAGCATGGGGCCTCAGGGCGAGGGCTTCCGGTGCGTCGAGGAGGGTCTCGTCCAGCATGGGGCCTCCCCCGGAGGCCCCATGCTGGACGAGACCCTCCTCGACGCACCGGAAGCCCTCGCCCTCGCCGACCGCCGCGGCCTCCTGCGCGGTGCCGCCGAAGCGGGCGCACGGGTACGGACCGCCGCCCGACACGCCGCGGAGGCGGGCATCGCCGACCTCCGCCCCGAAGGCAGGCCCCGCGCCGTCCTCGTCGCGGGCCCCGGCACCGCGGCCGCCGGCGTCGCCGACCTGATCGGCGCCCTCGCCGGCGCCTCCGCACCCGTCATCCGCCTCCAGCCCACCGGCGTCGCCCCCGTGGCCGGCGCCCTGCGCTGGGCGCTCCCCGGCTGGGCGGGCTCCGTCGACCTGCTCCTGCTGCCCACCACCGACGGCTCCGAGCCCGGCCTCGCCCTCCTCGCCGAGCAGGCGTACCGCCGCGGCATCACCGTCGTCGCCGTCGCCCCGCGCAGCTCGCCCCTCACCGAGGCCGTCAACGGCTCCCACGGCATGTTCGTCCCGATGGCCACCGCACCGTACGAGAGCCCCGACGAGTACACCGAGGTCCTCTCCGTCGGCCCCGGCGCCCTGTGGGCCCTGTTCACCCCGCTGCTCGTGCTGCTCGACCGGGTCGGCCTCCTCGAAGCGCCGCCCGAGGTCCTGGAGAAGGTCGCCGACCGCCTCGACCGCACGGCCGAGCGCTGCGGCCCGGCCATCGCCACCTACAGCAACCCCGCCAAGACGCTCGCCGCCGAGCTCGCCGACTCGCTGCCGTTGATCTGGACCGAGGGCGACGCCGCCGGCCCCGCGGGCCGCCGCTTCGCCGCCGTCCTGGCCGAACTCGCCGGCCTGCCCGCCCTCGCCGCCGACCTGCCCGAGGCCCTGCCCGCCCACGGCGTCCTCCTCGCCGGCGACTACGCGGCCGGCGCCGACCCCGACGACTTCTTCCGCGACCGCGTCGAAGAGCCCCAGGCCCTGCGCGCCCGCGTCGTCCTGATCCGGGACCGGCCCACCGGCGGCCTCACCGCCGCCCCCGCCGCCCGCGAACTGGCCCTCAGCCACGACACCGCCATCAGCGAACTCGAACCGGAGGAGGGCACCGAGCTGGAGGCGCTCGCCGAACTCCTCGCCGTCACCGACTTCGCCGCCGTCTACCTCTCCCTGGCCTCGGCCGSCATCGCGCCGCCCGCCTGACGCCCGCACCGCCTCACGCGCACCGAGAAAAGCTGGAAGGCTCCATGGACCGCCTCGTCAACACCGTCCGCCCCTACGCCTGGGGCTCCACGACGGCCATCCCGGCACTGCTCGGCATCGCCCCCACGGGCGCGCCGCAGGCCGAGATGTGGATGGGCGCCCACCCCGGAGCCCCCTCCGGCACCGGGCGCGGACCCCTCAACGAGGTCATCGACGCCGACCCGGTCCGCGAACTGGGCGCACCCGCCGTCGAGAAGTTCGGCCCCCGCCTGCCCTTCCTCCTCAAGCTGCTCGCCGCCGGATCGCCGCTCTCGCTCCAGGTCCACCCCGACCTCGCCCAGGCCCGGGCCGGCTTCGCCGCCGAGGAGGCGGCCGGCATCCCGATCGACGCCCCCCAGCGCAACTACAAGGACCCCCACCACAAGCCCGAGCTGATCTGTGCCCTCACCCCCTTCCACGGCATGTGCGGCTTCCGGCCCCCGACCGAGGCCGCCGACGCCCTCGCCGCGCTCGGCGTCGACTCCCTCAAGCCGTACGTCGACCTGCTGCACGCCCACCCCGAAGAGGCCGCGCTGCGCGAGGTGCTGACCGCCCTGCTGTCCGCGGACCGCGAGGAACTGGCCCCCACCGTCACCGAGGCCGCGACCGCCGCCGCCCGGCTCGGCGGCGCCCACGCCCCGTACGCCGTCCTCGCCCACCACTTCCCGAACGACCCCGGCGTCCTCGCCGCGATGCTGCTCAACCACGTCCGGCTCCAGCCCGGCGAAGCCCTCTACCTCGGGGCTGGCGTTCCGCACGCCTACATCGACGGACTCGGCATCGAGATCATGGCCAACTCGGACAACGTGCTGCGCTGCGGGCTGACGCCCAAGCACATCGACGTGCCCGAACTCCTCGCCGTCACCCGCTTCGAACCGGGCGAGCCCGCCGTCCTGCGCCCCGAGGCGTCGCCGTCCGGCGAAGAGCTCTACGAGATCCCCATCGACGAGTTCCGGCTCTCCCGCTTCGTCCGCGCCGAGGGCGCCGCCCCCACCGACGTCACCGCCGGTACGCCGCAGATCCTGCTGGCCGTCGCGGGCCGCCCCCGTGCCGGCGACGAGACCCTCGCCCCCGGCGAGTCCGTGTTCGTGCCGGCCGGCGAAGAGGTCGCGCTGTCCGGACCGGGGACGGTCTTCAGAGCCACCGTCGCCGCCTGATGCAACAATGTGCGGCCGGATCACCGGAACGGGTCACACGATCCGATCGCGGGACCGGAGCGGACCGCACCACGGCACAGCCGGAGCATCGACGAAGGGAACTCGTACACCCATGAGCGCGTCAGGCGGAACCAGGGCGATCGTGGCGGCACTCGCCGCCAACCTCGCGATCGCGGTAGCCAAGTTCGTGGCGTTCCTCTTCAGCGGTTCGTCCTCCATGCTCGCCGAGAGCGTCCACTCGCTGGCCGACTCCGGCAACCAGGGGCTGCTCCTGCTCGGCGGCAAGAAGGCCAAGCGCGAGGCCACCCCCCAGCACCCCTTCGGCTACGGCCGCGAGCGCTACATCTACGCCTTCCTCGTCTCGATCGTCCTGTTCTCCGTCGGTGGCATGTTCGCCATCTACGAGGGCTACGAGAAGATCAAGCACCCGCACCCGATCGAGGCCTGGTACTGGCCGGTGGGCGTCCTCGTCTTCGCGATCATCGCCGAGTCGTTCTCCTTCCGCACGGCCATCAAGGAGTCCAACGAGATCCGCGGCGGCCTGTCCTGGACGGAGTTCGTCCGCCGGGCCAAGGCCCCCGAGCTCCCCGTCGTCCTGCTGGAGGACCTCGGCGCGCTCGTCGGCCTCGTCCTCGCCCTCGGCGGCGTCGGCCTGGCGCTCGCCACCGGGGACGGCGTCTGGGACGGCATCGGCACCCTGTGCATCGGTGTCCTCCTCATCCTCATCGCGCTCGTCCTCGCCGCCGAGACCAAGTCGCTGCTCCTCGGCGAGTCCGCCGGCGCGGACCAGGTGCAGAAGATCGAGGCCGCGGTCGTCGACGGCCGGACCGTGACCCGCCTCATCCACATGCGCACCCTCCACCTCGGCCCCGAGGAACTCCTGGTCGCCGCGAAGATCGCCGTCGAGCACGACGACACGGCCACCGAGGTCGCCCGCGCCATCGACGCGGCCGAGGCGCGCATCCGTGCCGCCGTCCCGATCGCCCGCGTCATCTACCTCGAGCCGGACATCTACGACGAGAAGGCCGCCGCGGCCGGCCCCGACCCCGCCGCCACCCCCGGCGGCGAGGGCCCCGGCACCGGCCACTGACCTCCTCGCCGACAGCACCGCCAAGGCCCCCGGACCTCCTGGTCCGGGGGCCTTCCGGTGCCCGCGACGACCCGGCGACGGCACCTTCCGGACCGCTGTCGAGGCCGGAACCGGCCGAATCCCGGCCCCGGGCGGACTGTGGGTCGCTCGGCCGATCGGTGTAGATTCGAGACCAGCCAGACGTCGCTGCTGATGGCGGTCGGGCGGCCCGCGGGGCCGGCCGAGGGAGAGAGGGCCTCCGACGACTGCACCCCGGGAACACCGGGCATTCGTATGCCCGCACGTCCCCGAGCTGCGGTGTCAGGCGCTTCAACCGAACCCTCGCAACCGATCCACAAGGAGCAGCCCAGTCATGACGACTGTCGCCAACCAGCAGGACTTCAAGGTCGCCGACCTGTCCCTGGCGGCCTTCGGCCGCAAGGAGATCACCCTCGCCGAGCACGAGATGCCCGGTCTGATGTCGATCCGCCGCGAGTACGCCGAGCAGCAGCCGCTCGCCGGCGCCCGCATCACCGGCTCCCTGCACATGACCGTGCAGACCGCCGTCCTGATCGAGACCCTGGTCGCCCTCGGCGCCGACGTCCGCTGGGCCTCCTGCAACATCTTCTCCACCCAGGACCACGCCGCCGCGGCCATCGCCGTCGGCCCGAACGGCACCCCCGAGGCGCCGGCCGGCGTCCCGGTCTTCGCCTGGAAGGGCGAGACCCTGGAGGAGTACTGGTGGTGCACGGAGCAGGCTCTGACCTGGCCGAACACCCCCACCGGCGGTCCGAACATGATCCTGGACGACGGTGGTGACGCCACCCTCCTCGTCCACAAGGGCGTCGAGTTCGAGAAGGCCGGCGAGGCCCCGGACCCGTCCACGGCGGACTCCGAGGAGTACGGCTACATCCTGACCCTGCTGAACCGCACGCTCGCCGAGTCCCCCCAGAAGTGGACCCAGCTCGCGTCCGAGATCCGCGGCGTGACGGAGGAGACCACCACCGGTGTCCACCGCCTCTACGAGATGATGACCGAGGGCACCCTGCTCTTCCCGGCCATCAACGTCAACGACGCCGTCACCAAGTCGAAGTTCGACAACAAGTACGGCTGCCGCCACTCCCTCATCGACGGCATCAACCGCGCCACCGACGTCCTCATCGGCGGCAAGACCGCCGTGGTCTTCGGCTACGGCGACGTCGGCAAGGGCTGTGCCGAGTCCCTCCGCGGCCAGGGCGCCCGCGTCATCGTCACCGAGATCGACCCGATCTGCGCCCTGCAGGCGGCGATGGACGGCTACCAGGTCGCGACCCTCGAGGACGTCGTCGAGACGGCCGACATCTTCATCACGACCACCGGCAACAAGGACATCATCATGGCCGCCGACATGGCCAAGATGAAGCACCAGGCCATCGTCGGAAACATCGGCCACTTCGACAACGAGATCGACATGGCCGGCCTGGCCAAGATCGACGGCATCGTCAAGGACGAGGTCAAGCCCCAGGTCCACACCTGGAAGTTCCCCGACGGCAAGGTCCTGATCGTCCTCTCCGAGGGCCGTCTGCTGAACCTGGGCAACGCCACGGGCCACCCGTCCTTCGTGATGTCGAACTCCTTCGCGGACCAGACCCTGGCCCAGATCGAGCTCTTCACGAAGCCGGAGGAGTACCCGACCGACGTCTACGTGCTCCCGAAGCACCTCGACGAGAAGGTCGCCCGCCTCCACCTCGACGCGCTGGGCGTGAAGCTCACGACCCTCCGCCCCGAGCAGGCGTCGTACATCGGCGTCAAGGTCGAGGGCCCGTACAAGCCGGACCACTACCGCTACTGATGCCACGGCCGACGGAGCGCGTGCACTGACACGCGCCCGTCCCCGGCACCCGTAGAGGAATCAGGCAGGCCCCCGCACCCCCGTGCCGGGGGCCTGCCTCGTCCCCAGGGGCCATCAGCACACGGCCCCACCCTCCAGGAAGCACACCGAGGACCCATGCCCCGCGGCCGCTATTCGCTCCACGACCCGCACGATCACACCCCCCTCGGTGAAGAGCACTTCCACTGCGCACCCGGCCCCTCCGGCTGGCGCTACGTCTCGCAGACCACCACCCCCACGGGCGATCACGCCGGCTCCGTCGACCTCGCCGTCGACGAACTCGGCCGCCCCATCCGCCTCGAACTGCACGCCTCGAGCTGGCAGGTCCGCGGCGCGGCCCTCGACGGCGTCACCTGGGTCCGTACGGACCCCACCGGAACCCACGCCACCGAAGGCAATGTGCGCGCCCACGCCTTCACCGGCACGTCCCCGGCGTTCCTCGTCGCGCTCACGCGACTCCTGCGTCTCACCCCCGCTTCCCCCGCGACCCGCGTCCGGCTCGTCGCCTTCACGGATCCGGTGCTCGCCCCCCTCACGGTCGACCAGTCCTGGTCGCTGGTGAAGAGTGAAGCGCACGCCACTGACAACGGCCCGCTGGCCGTGGACGAGYACCGGGTGGACAGCCTGGACACCGGGGAGCGGCACACGGTCCACATCGCGGGGGACGTGGTCCTCTCCGCCCCCGGCATCGAACTCGAGGACCTGGAGTCCCCGCCGTCCGTCTTCCCCCAGGTCCCGTCCGAGGGCTTCGCTCCGGACCACTCCGGGGAGTTCCCGGAGAACGGCCTCTCCGAGGGGTAAGGGCCGTCGCGCGCGGAGGCTGAACCCCGGGCCCCGGGAAGAGCCGGAGCCGGGGGAGCCCGGACAGGGCCCCAGGGGTCGTCCTAGGCGGGTGGCGCGAAGCCCGTCGCGGGGGCCGCCGGTCCGTTCCCGGCCGCCGCTCCGGAGTCCGGAGCCCCGGCCGGAGCGGCCGCGCCCGGCGCGACCTCGGACAGCCCGGGCGCCGCGAACCCCGACCCCCCACCACCGGGCACCACCCCGGTCCCGGCCGGAACCGTGTCACCAGGACTCCCCGGCACCGCCGCGACACCCGGTCCCACCACTCCCGCGGCCCCGGGCAGCGCCCCGGCGGGCCGTCCCCCTAGTACGAGAGGACCGGGACGGACGAACCTCTGGCCCTAGTACGAGAGGACCGGGACGGACGAACCTCTGGTGTGCCAGTTGTCCTGCCAAGGGCATGGCTGGTTGGCTACGTTCGGGAGGGATAACCGCTGAAAGCATCTAAGCGGGAAGCCTGCTTCGAGATGAGTATTCCCACCTCCTTGAGAGGGTAAGGCTCCCAGTAGACGACTGGGTTGATAGGCCGGATGTGGAAGCCCAGTAATGGGTGGAGCTGACCGGTACTAATAGGCCGAGGGCTTGTCCTCAGTTGCTCGCGTCCACTGTGTTAGTTCTGAAGTAACGAACTCGCCCTTGTCGGCTGGAGTTTGTTTATTTCATAGAGTTTCGGTGGTCATAGCGTTAGGGAAACGCCCGGTTACATTCCGAACCCGGAAGCTAAGCCTTTCAGCGCCGATGGTACTGCAGGGGGGACCCTGTGGGAGAGTAGGACGCCGCCGAACAATCATTGTGGGAAAGCCCCGCACCTTATGGTGCGGGGCTTTTCTGCGTTCCGGGCAGATTCGTTCTGGGTGATCCGGTGAGCCGCCCGACGTCCGGTGTGGGCTCCGGGCCGAAAGCCGGAAGCCCACACCCGGGGGATCAGAGGCGGCCGGCGGCCTTCAACGCGAGGTAGGCGTCGGCCAGTGCGGGGGCGAGAGCGTCAGGGGCCGCGTCGACGACCGTGACACCGTGGCGACGCAGCTGTCCCGCGGTGCGATGACGCTGCGACTGCTCCTGGGTCGCCGCCGCGGCCTCGTACACACCGTCGACCGTGCCGCGGCTCGTCGCCATCCGAGCCGTACGGGGATCGGCGACCGAGGCCACCACCACCGTGTGGCGCCGTGTGAGCCGCGGAAGCACCGGCAGTAGCCCCTCCTCGATCGGCGCGGCGTCCAGGCTCGTGAGCAGGACGAGGAGCGAGCGGCGCGGTGCCCGGGCCAGCGCCGAAGCGGCGAGTGCCCGGGCATCCGTCTCGACGAGTTCGGGCTCGACGGTCGCCAGGGCGTCCACCACCGCCGGCAGGACGTCCGCCGCCGAACGCCCCCGGACCTGGGCGCGGAGACGCCGGTCGTAGGCCAGGACGTCCACACGGTCGCCTGCCCGGGACGCGAGCGCCGTCAGGAGCAGCGTCGCGTCCATGGCCGCGTCGAGTCGCGGCACGTTCCCGACGCGACCCGCCGACGTGCGGCCGGTGTCGAGGACGATCAGGATGTGGCGGTCCCGTTCCGGGCGCCAGGTACGGACGGCGACGCTCGTCTGCCGTGCGGTGGCACGCCAGTCGATGGACCGGGTGTCGTCACCGGGCACGTACTCGCGCAGGCTGTCGAACTCGGTGCCCTCCCCGCGGATGAGGACACTCGTGCGGCCGTCCAGTTCGCGGAGACGGGCCAGCCGGGACGGCAGGTGCTTGCGGCTGGGGAACGCCGGCAGGACACGGACGGTCCACGGGACCTCGTGACGACCCTGCCGCGCGGCCAGGCCCAGAGGTCCGAAGGAGCGGACGGTGACGCGGTCCGCCTGCCGGTCTCCGCGGCGGGTGGGGCGCAGGGCCGTGGTGATCCGGCGGCGTTCGCCGGCCGGAACGGTCACCTTCCGGCGGGACGCGGCCCGCTCGGTACCGGGCGTCCAGCTGCTCGGGGGCCAGGCGTCACGCAGGTGGGCGCGCAGCCGGCGGCCCGACGGGTTGGTGACGGTGAGGTGCACCTCCGCCGCGTCACCCAGTCGAACTGTTGTGTCACCACTTCGGGTGAACTGCAGCGTTCGTACTGGTGCGGCCATCGCGTAGTCGCACAGAATGGCGAGTGAGAGGGGCGCGTTGACCGCGAGCATCCCCGCCCAGCTGGGGGCGAGGAGGCCCACGGGGAGCGAACCGAGGGCAGCCAGGAGCGCTGTTCGTCCGGTGAGGGCCATGGGGCGCCGTTCTCAGCGGGGTACGGGGACGTGGGCGAGGATCGAGTTGATGACGGAGTCGGCGGTGACGCCCTCCATCTCGGCCTCGGGCCGCAGCTGGATGCGATGACGCAGGGTGGGCAGGGCGAGGGCCTTCACATCGTCCGGGGTGACGTAGTCCCGGCCGGTGAGCCAGGCCCAGGCGCGAGCGGTGGAGAGCAGTGCGGTGGCACCACGGGGGGAGACACCGAGAGTGAGCGAGGGGGAATCACGCGTGGCACGACAGATATCGACGACATAGCCGGTGATCTCCGGGGAGACCGAGGTCTTGGCGACGGCGGAGCGGGCTGCCTCGAGGTCGGCGGGGCCGGCGACCGGCCGGACGCCGGCGGCCTGCAGGTCGCGAGGGTCGAAGCCGTCCGCATGACGGGTCAGGACGCTGATCTCGTCCGCACGTGAGGGCAGCGGGACCGTCAGCTTGAGCAGGAAGCGGTCGAGTTGGGCTTCCGGCAGGGGATAGGTGCCCTCGTACTCGACCGGGTTCTGCGTCGCGGCGACCAGGAAGGGATCGGGCAGCGGGCGGGGAGTCCCGTCGACGGTCACCTGACGCTCCTCCATCGCCTCCAGGAGCGAGGCCTGGGTCTTCGGAGGAGTGCGGTTGATCTCGTCGGCGAGCAGCAGGTTGGTGAAGACCGGGCCCGGCTGGAAGGAGAACTCGGCGGAGCGCGAATCGTAGACGAGTGATCCCGTGACATCACTCGGCATCAGATCGGGGGTGAACTGGACGCGCTTGGTGTCGAGTTCGAGAGCGGAGGCGAGGGCGCGGACGAGGAGGGTCTTGGCGACACCGGGGACACCTTCGAGCAGGACGTGACCCCGGCAGAGCAGGGCGACGACGAGTCCGGTGACCGCGGGGTCCTGGCCGACCACGGCCTTCGCGATCTCGGTGCGCAGGGCCTCCAGGGAGGCACGGGCGGTGTCCGAGGTCGTAGCGGTCTCGGGGGTCGGGGCGCTCATGAGGTGCGTACCTCTCTTTCGAGGGCGTCGAGTTGGTCCGCGAGGCGGACCAGGGCGGCGTCGTCGGCGGGAGCCGGGCCGAAGAGGAGGCCCCTGGCGTCCGCCGGCTCTCCGGTCGCTTCGGTGAGGCGCGCGGAGAGGGCGGGGAGCAGGGCCTCGGGGGAGTGGGCGTCCCGGGTGGGCACGCCGAGGAGCGGAGCGATGCGGGTGCGGGTCGCGGCCCGCAGGACGGAGCTCGCGCGGTCACGGGCGCGGGACTTGCGGTAGAGGCGGGCACGGCCCTCGGTGGCCTCGGAGGCGCGGACGACGACCGGCAGGGGTTCGGTCACCAGGGGACCGAGGCGGCGAGCACGCCACACGGCGGCGAGGACCGCTGCGACGGCGAGTTGCAGGGTGCCCCACAGCCAGCCGGAGGGGACGAGGGAGAGGAAGTCGTCGGTGGGTCCGTCCTCGGTCTCGGCGTCGGCTTCGACGGCGGAAGGGTCGGACAGGGAGGGGAGGTACCAGATGAGATGAGGCCGGGAGCCGAGGAGTTGCAGGGCGAGCGAGGCGTTGCCCTGCCGGTCGAGACGGTCGTTGAGGAAGACGTCCGGGGAGCCGACGAGGACCGTCTCGCCCGCGGCGGGGTCCTTCAGAAGGACCAGGGTCGGCAGCCCGTCGGCGGGATAGCAGGCATCGGCCTGCGCCCCGGCGGTGAGGTAGCGCTCGCCGCCGAGGTCGACACTGCCGGCGCGGGTGGCGGCGGGCAGGGAGCAGTCGGCGGGCCGGTTGCGGACGGGGGCGCTGGTGGCGGAGGAGACGCCGGGGGCCAGGAACGGGATCGAGGCCTCGCCTGCGCCGACGAGGACGGTGCGGCCCGCCGAGGCCTTCATGGCCTCGCGGAGAGCGGACTGCTGAGAGACGGTCAGCAGATCGGGGGTGGTGACCAGGAGGGTGGTGTCCGTACCGGTCGCGGCGGTGGCCTCGTCGAGGGACGTGACGACCCGGAGTGTTACCCCCTGGGCCTTGAGGATCTCGGCGACGGCACGGCTGCCGTCGGGGTCGGCGGACCTGGGGTCGAGCAGGCCGTGGTGGTCGGCGGACCGGACGGTCGCCAGCGTGAGGCCGCCGTTCAGGATCAGGGCGAGCACGAGGAGCACGCCACGGACGCGCGACCAGATCTGACGAGGGGTGAGGGAGGCCGAGGTGGCGCTGGTGAGCGGTCGGTTCACTCGGCTGCCCCCGCGGAAGCGGTGTCGAGGGTGGGCCTGGTCCGCTCCAGGGACTCGTCCAGCGCCTCGATACGCCGGTACGCGGGCTCGTCCGCCGTGCGCCCGCCGTAGGTGATGTCGTCGAAGGCGCGGGCCGCGGAGCGGAGCTCGTCCGCGTGGGCGGGCAGGGTACGGCCGGCCTCGGCGGCCGCCTCGTCGGCCGTGCGGCCGGGCCGCGGGTCGAGCAGTGCGCGCTCCTCCAAGGAGCGGACGATGGCCCGCATCCGCTCCTGGACCGCCTGGTTCCAGCGGCCGGCGGACGCGTGCCGGGAGGCGGCGGCCCGGTGTTCGTCGGCGGTGCGGGGGCCGTCGTCGAACAGGGAGTCCGCGGTGGTGACGGCCCGTCGGGGGGTGCCGAGCCGCCACCACAGGGCGCCGGCCACGGCGAGCACCACGAGGACGATGGCGACCAGGCCGAGCACACCGCCGGGGGAGGCCCCCGACGCCGAGTCGAAGAGGCGGCCGATCCACTCCCAGAAGCGGTCGAGGCCGCGTTCGAGGAGGTTGGGGTCGTTCTCGTGGTAGATCGGCTTGGACAGCTCCCGCTCCGCCGCCTCCCGGGCGGGGTCGCGGGGGATGTCCAGCGGTATGTCGTCGGCGGCCGGCATGAACCGCGCGACGACCGCGCCCCCCGTGGCCGTCACCCCGTCAGCTCCCGGAGGTGTAGCCGGGAACGCCCGCGGCGCGGGCGAGTTCGAGGTCCAGCGCCTCGCGGCGGATGCGCTGGTCCACGTAGAGGAGGACGGTCACGCCGGCGGAGATCGGGTAGATGATCGCGTTGGCGATCACGCCGCCGATGCCCGTGATCAGGAGGAACGACCAGCTGTTGCCGGCCTCCGGGTTGTCGATGAAGCTGCTGAGGCCGCCGTCGCCGGCGACGATCGCGATGATCGCGAAGGGGATCGCGATGATCATCGCGACGATGAAGAGCAGCAGCTGCGTGAGCAGCGTGATGCCGAAGATGCGCCACCAGGAACCGTCGACCAGCTTGGCCGAGCGCTTGATCGACCGGATCACGCCCTGGCGTTCCAGCATCAGGGCGGGAGAGGAGAGGCTGAAGCGGACCATCAGCCAGACGACGACGACCAGTCCGGCCATGCCCCCGAGGCCGGTCAGCGCGTCGCCGCCGGTGCCGCCGAGGAGGAGACCGGGCAGCATGCCGACGCCCACGATGGCCGCGCTCATCAGCGGCAGCAGCAGGGTCAGTCCCAGCAGCTGGAGCAGCCGTGGCCGCGCCTCCTGCCAGGCTGCGGCGAGCGTGACCGGGCGGCCGAGGATGGCGCGGCTGATCACGACGGTGAGCAGGGCGGCGCACACCAGGCTCGTCATCACCATGATGACGAGCGCCGGGGCCAGGCCGACCATGCTGACCCGGACGGACTCCAGCGACTGGTCGAGGGCCTCGGCCGGGGTCGCGTCCGGGTTGATCTCCGGCGGGGCCGGCATGAGGTAGCGCTGGGCCAGGATGTCGGCCGTCTGGGAGATCACCGCGACCGTGACGGACACCGCCAGGACGGTGCGCCAGTACGTCCGCAGGGTGGACACCGCGCCGTCGAGGATCTCTCCGAGGCTCAGCGGGCGCAGCGGGATCACGCCGGGCTTGGCGGCCGGCGGCTTGCCCCACTGGCGGTGGACGGGGCCGCCTGACCAGCCGGGGCCCGGCGGAGGCGTGTGGGCGCGTCCGGGAGCGGGGGCGCCCGGCGAGGACCACTGGCCGGCGGGCGGCTGGTCCTTGGACCACTGCGGGGCGGAGCCGTTCGCGTCACCGGGCTCGGTGGGCCGGGGCACTCCGGGTCCGTCGTGGCCGTCGGAGGGAGCGGACCCGGGCGAGGTCCAGCCCGGAGTGTCGTTCACGGTCGTCCACCTCGAGGAATGGTCGCGGGGCCGGATCGGCGAACCGGCGCGSTCGGCGATCAAGGCGAGATGGAGGCCCGCACCCCGGTCCGCGGGCGGGTTCCGCGTGGCACGATGGCTCACGGTCGGCCGCCGCGACAGACAGCGGGCCGGCCGCCGAGACCGCGCCGGTTCGCCGATCCGGCCCCGCGACCATTCCTCGAGGTGGACGACCGTGAACGACACTCCGGGCTGGACCTCGCCCGGGTCCGCTCCCTCCGACGGCCYCGACGGACCCGGAGTGCCCCGGCCCACCGAGCCCGGTGACGCGAACGGCTCCGCCCCGCAGTGGTCCAAGGAC
>NZ_RDBI01000040.1:1802773-1816077 GCF_008042125.1 Streptomyces sp. MS191 | reverse complement strand
CGGAGCGGGGGGCCAGGGTACGGTTCAGGGCGGCTACGGGGGTGACATGCATGCCTGGTATCAGCGACCACAGCGACCAGGGCAGCCACCGGTGGACGATCACAGACGTCGACGCAGGTCAGTGAGCTATCTCACCAGCCGCCTTGAGACTGATACGGAAATGGGATGATGTCGATATGAAGGGACGCGTTCTCGTCGTCGATGACGACACCGCACTGGCCGAGATGCTCGGGATCGTGCTGCGGGGTGAAGGGTTCGAGCCGTCGTTCGTAGCGGACGGTGACAAGGCGCTCGCCGCATTCCGTGAGGCCAAGCCGGACCTGGTGCTGCTGGACCTCATGCTGCCCGGCAGGGACGGCATCGAGGTGTGCCGGCTCATCAGGGCCGAGTCCGGTGTGCCCATCGTCATGCTGACGGCCAAGAGCGACACCGTCGACGTGGTGGTGGGCCTGGAGTCCGGGGCCGACGACTACATCGTCAAGCCGTTCAAGCCGAAGGAGCTCGTCGCCCGCATCCGGGCGCGGCTGCGGAGGTCGGAGGAGCCCGCGCCGGAGCAGCTCGCCATCGGCGACCTGGTCATCGACGTCGCCGGTCACTCGGTGAAGCGGGACGGGCAGTCCATCGCCCTGACCCCGCTCGAGTTCGACCTGCTCGTCGCGCTGGCCCGCAAGCCGTGGCAGGTGTTCACCCGCGAGGTCCTGCTGGAGCAGGTCTGGGGATACCGGCACGCGGCCGACACCCGGCTGGTGAACGTGCACGTCCAGCGGCTGCGCTCCAAGGTCGAGAAGGACCCGGAGCGGCCGGAGATCGTGGTGACCGTCCGAGGCGTCGGTTACAAGGCGGGGCCGAGCTGACATGAGCATAGGCAGTACTGCTCCGAAGCCCGGCGAGCCGGGAGTCCGGACGGGGCGGACTGCCGGACCGAGGCGGGGGGGCTCGCGATTCGGCCGTCCGTTCCGTGGAGGACGCCTCCTCCAGGACGGAGCACCGGGTGGCCCGGTGCTCCGGCTGGTGATGCGCTGGTTCCGCCGCCCGCTGCTGCCCGCGGTGCGGCTGTGGCGCCGGAACATCCAGCTCCGCGTCGTCGCGGGCACCCTGCTGATGTCCCTCGGCGTCGTGCTGCTGCTCGGCCTGGTCGTCATCGGCCAGGTCCGCAACGGTCTCCTCGACGCCAAGGAGAAGGCCGCCCAGAGCCAGGCCGCCGGAGGTTTCTCGGCGGCCCAGGACAAGGCGGCGACGACCCCCTCCGTGCCCGGTGAGCAGGACGGCGGCCGGGCCGGGGCGTCCGTGAACTGGCGCTCCACCCTGGTCGAGCAGCTCGCCAGTGGCGGCCAGAGCGCGTTCAACGTCGTGGCGCTGTCCCTGGAGCAGTCCGAGGGCACCGCGAGCCGGGGCGCCCGCGCCTCCGGCGAGGTCGATCCGGCCACCAGCATCCCCGTCGACCTGCGGCATTCCGTCGCCCAGGGGTCGGGCACCTTCCAGACGTACGCCCGGATCCACTACACCGACGGCAAGCACTCCGAGCCGGGCCTGGTGGTCGGCAAGCGCCTCAACGACGCCGAGGGCAACCAGTACGAGCTGTACTACCTCTTCCCGCTGACCCAGGAGGAGGACTCCCTCGCCCTGGTCAAGGGCACGCTGGCGACCGCCGGGCTGTTCGTCGTGGTGCTCCTCGGCGCCATCGCCTGGCTCGTGGTGCGCCAGGTCGTCACCCCCGTCCGGATGGCGGCCGGGATCGCCGAGCGTCTGTCCGCCGGCCGGCTCCAGGAACGCATGAAGGTCACCGGCGAGGACGACATCGCCCGGCTCGGTGAAGCCTTCAACAAGATGGCGCAGAACCTCCAGCTCAAGATCCAGCAGCTGGAGGAGCTCTCGCGGATGCAGCGCCGCTTCGTCTCGGACGTCTCGCACGAGCTGCGCACGCCGCTGACGACCGTGCGGATGGCCGCCGACGTCATCCACGAGGCCCGTGTCGACTTCGACCCGATCACCGCGCGCTCCGCCGAGCTCCTCGGCGASCRGCTCGACCGCTTCGAGTCCCTCCTCGCCGACCTGCTGGAGATCAGCCGCTTCGACGCCGGAGCGGCGGCCCTGGAGGCGGAGCCGATCGACCTGCGCCAGGTCGTCCGGCGGGTCATCGGCGGCGCCGAGCCGCTCGCCGAGCGCAAGGGCGGCCGGATCGTCGTCGTCGGCGACGAGCAGCCGGTCGTGGCGGAGGCGGACGCCCGCCGGGTCGAGCGCGTGCTGCGCAACCTGGTCGTCAACGCCGTCGAGCACGGCGAGGGCCGGGACGTCGTCGTCAAGCTCGCCGCCGCGGGCGGGGCCGTCGCGGTCGCCGTCCGCGACTACGGCGTGGGACTCAAGCCGGGCGAGGCCACCCGCGTCTTCAACCGCTTCTGGCGCGCCGACCCGGCGCGCGCACGCACCACCGGCGGCACGGGTCTGGGCCTGTCGATCGCCGTCGAGGACGCGCGGCTGCACGGCGGCTGGCTCCAGGCCTGGGGCGAGCCCGGCGGAGGCTCCCAGTTCCGGCTGACGCTGCCGCGTACGGCGGACGAGCCGCTGCGCGGCTCCCCGATACCGCTGGAGCCCGAGGACTCGCGCCGCAACCGCGAGCAGGCGGCGTCCGGCCCCTCGCAGGAGACCGGCACGCGCCTGACGGCGGTGCCCGCGCAGACGGCCGGCGACCGGCCGTCCCTGCCCGTGTCGCCGCGGCTGCCCGGAGCGCCGCGGGCCACCGCGGATCCGACCGCCCTGCCCGGCAGCGGAGCCCGGGTGGTGGCACGGTCCGTGGGGGACGCCGACGGCGGCGAGGCCATGGTCACCTCGAACACCGAACGGGAAGGCGGAACACGTGGGCGCTGACTCCCGAGGGGAGCGGAAGCAGGCCGACGGGCACCAGGGACAGGGGGCAGGGGTGGAGGCGTACCGGACGGGCGCGGCGGCCGCGGCGAGCGGGGGCGGCCTTTCGCGCACGCCCGCGCGGGGCAGCCGGACGGCGCGTACGAGCGTCCTGCTGGCGTGCGGCGGTCTGCTCGTCGCCGGCTGCGCCACCATGCCCGACAGCGGCGACGTGGAGAGCGTGAAGGCGTCCAGCCTCGGCGACTCGCAGGTCCGGGTGTACGCCGTGCAGCCGCGCGAGAACGCCGACCCGGACGAGATCGTCGACGGCTTCCTGGAGGCCATGACCAGCGACGACCTGGGGTTCGCCACGGCCCGCAAGTACCTGACGAAGCAGGCCGCGCGCGACTGGAAGCCGGAGGCGTCCATCACGGTGCTCGCCACGGCCCCGGACCGTGAGCAGGCCGTCGCCGTGGACGACCCGGAGAGCCGGGGCCGGTCCTTCCCCATCAAGGGGCGCACGGTGGCGAAGGTGAACGAGTACCACGCCTACGAGCCGGCCCGGGCCGAGTTCCAGGACGAGATCCACGTGGTCCAGCAGCCCTCGGAGGACGGCAAGGGCAAGGAGTGGCGCATCGACCACCTGCCGTCCGGGCTGGTGCTGAGCGACGCCGACTTCCAGCGCAACTACCGATCGGTCAACAAGTACTACTTCGCCTCGGGGGAGGACTGGGTCGTCGCCGACCCGGTCTACATCCGTCAGCGCCAGGACCCGATCACCCGGATGGACCCGGTGACGCAGACCGTCAAGGCCCTGCTCGAAGGGCCGACGCTGTGGCTGCAGGAGGCCGCGGTCTCCCGCTTCCCCTCCGGCACGGAACTGAAGAAGGGCGTCACCTCGCTCGCCCCGGACGACCAGTCCACCCTCAAGGTGCCGCTCAACGCCAAGGCCGACCGGGTCGGTCCGGAGGTGTGCCGGCGCATGGCCGCGCAGCTGCTGTTCACGCTGGGCGACCTGACGTCCGTCCGGGTCGAGCAGGTGGAGCTGCAGCGGTCCGACGGATCGTCGCTGTGCGTGCTGGGCAAGCGGCAGGCGCGGGACGAGTTCGCGCCCGTGCGGACCTCCGAGCGGTCCGAGAACCCCTTCTTCGTCGACGAGCACGGCAAGCTCATGACCCTGCTCGTGGGCGGCAGGACGGCCGAGGAGCCGCAGCCGGCGCCCGGACCCTTCGGCAAGGGCCTGCTGCCGCTGCGGTCGGTCGCCGTGGACCGTGACGAGAGTCGCGCCGCGGGCGTCGCCAAGGAGGGCCGCGAGCTGCGGGTGGCGTCGATCCTCTCCGACGAGGAGCTGACCCCTCCGGTCGTCACGAGCACCGCCGCGCGGCCCGAGGACCGGCTCTCGGCGCCCAGCTGGGACGGCCGCGGCGACCTGTGGGTCGCCGACCGCAACCCCGTCCGGCCGCGCCTGTGGATGGTTCCGGGCGGCAACGGGCAGCGCGTCGAGGTGTCGACGCCCTGGCTGGCGGACGGCATCCGGGTCGAGTCGCTGCGGGTCTCCGCCGACGGCGTCCGGGTCGCCCTGCTGCTCAAGCGCCAGGACGGCCGGACCACCCTGAACATCGGGCGGGTGATGCGCGAGGGCAGCGGCGCCCAGCAGACCGTGTCGGTCGAGGACCTCAAGGCCGTGGCGCCGAGCATGGAGACGGTCACGGCTGTCTCCTGGGCCGGTCCGAGCCGGCTGGTCGTGGTCGGCAAGGAGGCCGGCGGCGTTCAGCAGGTCCGGTACATCCAGACGGACGGGGCTACCTCGACGTCCTCGCTGCTGCCGGGCCTCAACGGCGTCACCGCCGTGGCCGCGCCCAACGACGACCGGTCCCCGCTCGTGGCGGACTCGGGCAACGACGGCATCGTGCGCCTGGTGCCCGGCGCGAACTGGCAGCGCCTGGGCAAGGTCCTCGGGTCCTCGCCGGTCTATCCGGGCTGAGGGGGCGTCTTGTCGATCTTGCCGAGCTGATCGGCGAGACGCCCCGCAGGCGTGTCCGGCGCTCGGCGCCGGACGCCCGCCCCCCTCCTCGGTGCCCGCCCCGGTCGCCCTCCCGGTCCGTCGTCCACAGGGGTGGCCGGTCCGCTCCGGCAGGAGGACAGTGGAGCCATGCGGGGGTGGTGGCTCGAGATCGCCGGACTGGTACTGCCGGTCGCCTGCGGAGGCTGCGGCAGGCCGCGTTCCGAGTTGTGCCCGCCATGCCGGGCGGAGCTGACGGAGTCCGGTCCGCGCCGGATCCTGCCCCGCCCCGTGCCCGCCGGACTGCCCCGGGTGCACGCGGCCGCGCCCTACGACGGTGCCGTGCGCGCCGCCCTCCTCGCCCACAAGGAGCGCGGTGCCCTGGGACTCGCCAAGCCCCTGGGAGCGGCGCTCGCAGGGGCCGTGGAGGCGGCTGCGGTGTCCTGTGGGGCTCCTGGGGCCGACCCCCTGCTCCTCGTACCGGTGCCCTCGTCGCGTCGCGCGGTACGGGCACGTGGCCACGATCCCACCCGGCGCATCGCGTTGGCCGCGGCCCGCCGGCTCCGGCAGTCGGGGCGGCCCGCCCGCGTGGTGTCGGTCCTGCGTCAGGGCCGTGCCGTGGCCGACCAGTCCGCCCTCGACGCCCGGGGACGGTTCGAGAACCTGGCCGGGGCGCTGGAGGTGGTGGCGGGCGGTGCGCGGCTGCTGGCGGCCGGACGGGTGGTGCTGGTGGACGACCTCATGACCACCGGCGCGTCGCTGACCGAGGCGGCGCGGGCCGTGGCCGCCGTACGTCCTGTACACCCGCCGTTCACCGCGCACGGCCGTCCGGGCGGCCGGACGGAACCCTGGATCGACCGAATCCCCCTTCCGGCGCCGTCGTCGACGCCGGCGGCACAGCCGGCGGCGGTCGTGGCCGGTTCTCCCTCGTCGTTCGCAATAAACCGGAACTGACAGGGAAGTTGCATCGTTGCAGGTGGTGAGAGGTGAAAACACCCGAATGGAGGTATGTGGCTGCACCGGGTGCCGACACCCGTCCGAACGAGCTATGTTCGGTTGTGAGGAATGACGAAAGTCATGGCCTCACCCAATGCATACGGGTGCGCCTACAGGACAGGAGTTCAGGGCGAATTAACCTCAGGTCGGTGGGGTGGGGATCTTGTCGACTGGGGAGGACGAGGTGAAAGTCGCCAAGTCCGAGACTCCGGTAAACATCGGAGTCTGGTGCAAAGGGAGAGGCCCAGCGGCCTAGGAGCCGATCTGGGCGATCCGGGAACGGAGTTCTGCGTGGACATCGTCGTCAAGGGCCGCAAGACCGAGGTGCCCGAGCGGTTCCGCAAGCACGTGGCCGAGAAGCTGAAGCTGGAGAAGATCCAGAAGCTCGACGGCAAGGTGATCAGCCTCGACGTCGAGGTGTCCAAGGAGCACAACCCGCGGCAGGCCGACAGGTCGGACCGCGTGGAGATCACCCTCCACTCCCGAGGCCCGGTGATCCGGGCGGAGGCGGCGGCAGGCGACCCGTACGCAGCTCTCGACCTCGCCAGCGACAAGCTGGAGGCACGGCTGCGCAAGCAGCACGACAAGAGGTACACCCGCCGTGGCAACGGCAGGCTTTCGGCGGCCGAGGTCGGCGACGTGGTGCCGGGTGTCGCCCAGCTCAACGGCAGTGGCGAGCTCGTGGCCGAGGAGTCCGCCAAGGTACCCACCACGATGATGGGTTCGATCGAGGTTCAGGGCGAAGGCCCGCTGGTCGTCCGCGAGAAGACCCACAGGGCCGCCCCGATGACCCTCGACCAGGCTCTCTACGAGATGGAGCTGGTCGGGCACGACTTCTACCTGTTCGTCGACTCCGACAACAAGCAGCCGAGCGTCGTCTACCGGCGACACGCGTACGACTACGGCGTCATCCACCTGGAGAGCGACCCCCTGGCCGAAGGCGGCGGCGCCGGTGGTGCACTGGGCGGCTGACCCGCAGCCGCACCAGACTCATCAGCCCCTCAAGGTGCCCCTGGAGCGCCCCGTGCGCCCCCAGGGGCACCCCCGTGCGACCACGGGATCACCACGCCGGGGTCCGGGCATGAAATCATGTCGTGCACGCCAACCGGTGCTTCGTGAGCAGCGGTTGGAGGACCGAACACGACTTCAGGCCACGGCCTCAGGGGGAGGAACGATGGCGGACAGCTTCGGGCCGGTGCACGGAGGGCGGGAGCCCGATTGCGCGGCCACCCCCGAAGGATCGGATTCGGACAGCGGCGACTCGCGGAAGGAGCCGATCCGGGTCCTCGTCGTGGACGACCACGCCCTCTTCCGGCGTGGACTCGAGATCGTCCTCGCGCAGGAGGAGGACATCCTGGTCGTCGGCGAGGCGGGTGACGGGGCCGAGGCGGTCGACAAGGCCGCCGACCTGCTGCCCGACATCGTGCTGATGGACGTCCGGATGCCCAAGCGCGGAGGCATCGAGGCCTGCACCTCCATCAAGGAGGTGGCGCCCAGCGCGAAGATCATCATGCTGACGATCAGTGACGAGGAGGCCGACCTCTACGACGCGATCAAGGCGGGCGCGACCGGCTATCTCCTCAAGGAGATCTCCACCGACGAGGTCGCGACCGCGATTCGCGCGGTCGCCGACGGCCAGTCGCAGATCAGCCCCTCCATGGCGTCGAAACTCCTCACCGAGTTCAAATCCATGATCCAGCGCACCGACGAACGCAGGCTCGTGCCCGCTCCCCGGCTCACCGACCGGGAGCTGGAAGTCCTGAAGCTGGTCGCGACCGGAATGAACAACCGGGACATCGCCAAGGAATTGTTCATCTCCGAGAACACCGTGAAGAACCACGTCCGCAACATCCTGGAGAAGCTCCAGCTGCACTCCCGGATGGAAGCGGTCGTCTACGCGATGCGGGAGAAGATCCTCGAGATCAGGTGACGCCGGCGGGCCCCTCCCCGGGGTCTGCGCGCCTCCCCGAGGACGACCTCGGGGAGGCGCGCAGACCCCGGGAGGGGCCGGCAGGCTCCGGGAGGACCCGTCAACCGAGCTCGGCGGTCAGCGCCGCCGCCAGGGAGCGGTCCTCCGCCCGCTCGATCCGCACGGAGTCGCACCCCACCCACTCGGCCGCCTCCCGCAGCGCCACGGCCATCGGCGCGATCGCCTTCGGGGAGGCCACGGACACCTGGCGGGCCACCAGCGTCCGGCCGTCCCGCGCCGGGTCCACCCGGCCCACCAGCTTCCCGCCGGCCAGCAACGGCATCGCGAAGTAGCCGTGCACCCGCTTCTGCTTCGGCACGTACGCCTCCAGCCGGTGCGTGAAGCCGAAGATCCGCTCCGTGCGCGCCCGCTCCCAGATCAGCGAGTCGAACGGCGACAGCAGCGTCGTCCGGTGCCGGCCGCGCGGCTCGGCGGCCAGCGCCGCCGGATCGGCCCAGGCCGGCTTGGCCCAGCCCGCCACCGTGACCGGCACCAGGCCGGCGGCCTCGACCGCCGCGTCGAACTGCTCGCCCTTGAGGCGGTGGTAGTCGGCGATGTCCGCGCGCGTGCCCACGCCCAGCGCCTCGCCCGCCTGCCGGACCAGCCGGCGGACGCACTCGGCGTCGTCGAGGTCGTCGTGGAGCAGGTGGTCCGGGACGGCCCGCTCCGCCAGGTCGTACACCCGCTTCCAGCCCCGCCGCTCGGTGCAGACCACCTCGCCGTACATCAGCGCGCGCTCCACGGCGATCTTCGACTCGGACCAGTCCCACCACTCGCCCTTGTTCTTCGCGCCGCCCAGCTGGGTGGCGGTCTGCGGGCCCTCGGCGCGCAGCTGCCCGATGACGGCCTGGTACGCGCCGTCCGGCAGCCGGTGGTTCCAGTGCGGCCGGTCGCGGTAGCTGCGGCGGCGGAAGGCGAAGTGCGGCCACTCCTCGACGGGCAGGATGCAGGCCGCGTGCGACCAGTACTCGAAGGCGTGCGCCTCGGTCCAGTACGCGTCCTCCACCGTCCGACGGCCGACCGCGCCCAGCCGCGCGTACGGGATCAGCTCGTGGGAGCGGGCCAGCACGGAGATCGTGTCGAGCTGGACCTGTCCCAGATGGCGCAGCACGCCGCGGACCCCGGCCTTCCGGTCGGGCGCGCCCAGGAAGCCCTGTGCGCGGAGCGCGATCCGGCGGGCGTCGTCGGCGGAGAGTTCGGCGGCGGGCGGCGGCACAGTCGTCATGATCCGCACCCTAGAGGGCGGCACCGACAGTCATCCGGCGTTCCGCGGAGCCGGAGCCGGAGCCGGAGCCGGAGCCGGAGCCGGAGCCGGAGCCAAGGCCGGGGCCGGGAGGCGCGGCGCGTGGCCGGGCGGGGTCAGGGGTTCCGCGGCGCGGGGAGGTACGGCAGCGCGCCCGGCAGGCCGAGGTCGGCGGGGAGCAGCGAGCCGACCCAGGTGTCCCGCAGGGTGCCGTTGTTCGGCAGGGCCGCGCGCAGGACGCCCTCGACGGTGAAACCGGCCTTCAGGGCGGTCGCCCGGGAGCCGGTGTTGCCGACCTCGGCACGCCACTCCAGGCGGGTGCAGCCCAGGTCCGTGAAGGCCCAGCGGGCCATCGCGAGCACCGCCTCGGTCATGTAGCCGCGGCCGCGGTGCTCCTTCGCGGTCCAGAAGCCGACCTCCCAGCTGCCCGAGCGCGGGTGGTGCAGGGCCGCCGCGGCCAGGAGGGGGCCGCCGTCCCGGGTCCGCACCGCGAAGGAGTACTCGGTGTCGTCGCGCCAGCCGGCCGGGACCACGTGGTTCAGGAAGTCGTGGGCGTCCTGGCGCGCGTACGGGGAGGGCACCGTGGTCCAGCGCTGGATCTCGGGGTCCTGGCAGATGTCGAAGACCTCTTCGGCGTCCTGCGGGACGAACGTGCTCAGCGTCAGGCGTTCCGTGGTCAGGGTGATGGGCTCCATGACGGAATTGTGGTGACCGGGACACGCGGATGCGAGCACTTTTCGTGCCCGGCGGCACCTTCCGCCCGCCTTGTGCGTTCTCTTTTCCGGGCGGCAGTGGCCCCACGGCACTGCGGGCCTCCCGGCGCGGCGGCGGTCTCGCTTACGATGGCCGTTGCGGTGGGGACCACCTGCCGTGCCCGCGCCCGAGTCCATCACACGACCCAGTGCCAGGCCCGACCGGCAAGGAGACCAGCCTCAGTGTCCGTCTTCAACAAGCTCATGCGTGCAGGCGAAGGCAAGATCCTGCGCAAACTGCACCGCATCGCGGACCAGGTCAACTCCATCGAAGAGGACTTCGTCAACCTCTCCGACGCCGAGTTGCGGGCGCTCACCGAGGAGTACAAGCAGCGGTACGCCGACGGTGAGAGCCTCGACGACCTGCTGCCCGAGGCCTTCGCGACCGTCCGCGAGGCCGCCAAGCGCGTCCTCGGCCAGCGCCACTACGACGTCCAGCTCATGGGCGGTGCGGCGCTCCACCTCGGCTACGTGGCCGAGATGAAGACCGGCGAGGGCAAGACCCTCGTCGGCACGCTCCCGGCGTACCTGAACGCGCTCTCCGGCAAGGGCGTGCACCTGATCACGGTCAACGACTACCTGGCCGAGCGCGACTCCGAGCTGATGGGTCGCGTTCACAAGTTCCTGGGTCTGACCGTCGGCTGCATCCTCGCCAACATGACCCCCGCGCAGCGCCGCGAGCAGTACGGCTGCGACATCACGTACGGCACGAACAACGAGTTCGGCTTCGACTACCTGCGCGACAACATGGCGTGGTCCCAGGAGGAGCTCGTCCAGCGCGGCCACAACTTCGCCTGCGTCGACGAGGTCGACTCGATCCTGGTCGACGAGGCCCGTACGCCGCTGATCATCTCCGGCCCGGCCGACCAGGCCACCAAGTGGTACGGCGACTTCGCCAAGCTGGTCACCCGCCTGACCAGGGGCGAGGCCGGCAACCCGCTCAAGGGCATCGAGGAGACCGGCGACTACGAGGTCGACGAGAAGAAGCGCACCGTCGGCATCCACGAGTCCGGTGTCGCCAAGGTCGAGGACTGGCTGGGCATCGACAACCTCTACGAGTCGGTGAACACCCCGCTCGTCGGGTACCTGAACAACGCCATCAAGGCCAAGGAACTGTTCAAGAAGGACAAGGACTACGTCGTCATCGACGGCGAAGTCATGATCGTCGACGAGCACACCGGCCGTATCCTCGCCGGCCGCCGCTACAACGAGGGCATGCACCAGGCGATCGAGGCGAAGGAAGGGGTGGACATCAAGGACGAGAACCAGACGCTCGCCACGATCACCCTGCAGAACTTCTTCCGCCTCTACGACAAGCTGTCCGGCATGACCGGTACGGCCATGACCGAGGCCGCCGAGTTCCACCAGATCTACAAGCTCGGCGTCGTCCCGATCCCCACGAACAAGCCCATGGTCCGCAAGGACCAGTCGGACCTGATCTACCGGACCGAGGTCGCGAAGTTCAACGCGGTCGTCGACGACATCGCGGAGAAGCACGAGAAGGGCCAGCCGATCCTCGTCGGTACGACGTCGGTCGAGAAGTCCGAGTACCTCTCCCAGCAGCTCTCCAAGCGCGGCATCCAGCACGAGGTGCTGAACGCCAAGCAGCACGACCGTGAGGCGACGATCGTCGCCCAGGCCGGCCGCAAGGGCGCCGTCACCGTCGCCACGAACATGGCCGGCCGAGGCACCGACATCAAGCTCGGCGGCAACCCGGACGACCTGGCCGAGGCCGAGCTGCGCCAGGCCGGCCTGGACCCGGTCGAGCACGTCGAGGAGTGGGCCGCGGCCCTGCCGGCCGCCCTGGAGCGCGCCGAGCTGGCCGTGAAGGCGGAGTTCGAGGAGGTCAAGGAGCTCGGCGGGCTCTACGTCCTCGGCACCGAGCGCCACGAGTCGCGCCGTATCGACAACCAGCTGCGCGGCCGTTCCGGCCGTCAGGGCGACCCGGGCGAGTCCCGCTTCTACCTCTCCCTCGGCGACGACCTGATGCGCCTGTTCAAGGCCCAGATGGTCGAGCGCGTCATGGCCATGGCCAACGTGCCGGACGACGTGCCGATCGAGAACAAGATGGTGACCCGCGCGATCGCCTCGGCGCAGTCCCAGGTCGAGACCCAGAACTTCGAGACCCGCAAGAACGTCCTGAAGTACGACGAGGTCCTCAACCGCCAGCGCGAGGTCATCTACGGCGAGCGTCGCCGCGTCCTGGAGGGCGAGGACCTGCACGAGCAGATCCAGCACTTCATGGACGACACGATCGACGACTACATCCGCCAGGAGACCGCCGACGGTTTCGCGGAGGAGTGGGACCTCGACCGCCTGTGGAACGCGTTCAAGCAGCTCTACCCGGTGAAGGTCACCGTGGACGAGCTCGAGGACGCGGCCGGTGACCGCGCCGGCATCACGGCCGAGTTCATCGCCGAGTCCGTGAAGGACGACATCCACGAGCAGTACGACGCCCGTGAGAAGTCGCTCGGTTCGGACATCATGCGGGAGCTGGAGCGCCGCGTGGTCCTCTCCGTGCTCGACCGCAAGTGGCGCGAGCACCTCTACGAGATGGACTACCTCCAGGAGGGCATCGGCCTGCGCGCGATGGCCCAGAAGGACCCGCTGGTCGAGTACCAGCGCGAGGGCTTCGACATGTTCACCGCGATGATGGAGGGCATCAAGGAGGAGTCCGTCGGCTACCTGTTCAACCTGGAGGTCCAGGTCGAGCAGCAGGTCGAGGAGGTCCCGGTGCGGGACGCGGCGCCGTCGCTCGACAAGCAGGACGCCGTGCCGGCCGGCGCCGGCCGTCCGGAGATCCGCGCCAAGGGCCTCGACGCCCCGCAGCGCCCGGACCGCCTGCACTTCTCGGCGCCGAAGGTCGACGGCGACGGCTCCGTGGTCGAGGGCGACTTCGTCAGCGACGACGTGGCCGGTGACGGGCTGACCCGTGCGGAGCGCCGCAAGGCGCAGAAGAGCAGCGGCGGACGCCGCCGCAAGAAGTAGCGGCCGCAGCGGCCGGACGGTGAAGGGGCCGGACACCTCGTGGGGTGTCCGGCCCCTTCGTCATGCCCGGCCGGCCCGTGACTGGGCCGGTACCCGCGCGTGCAGGCCGTCCAGCTCGACGGCGGCGCAGCGCCAGCGGCCGTCCGCGCCCCGCTCCAGGCGGAACGCCATGGCCCTGACCCGCTCCCCGACGGCGATGCTCGCGAAGGCCTCGACGACCCCGGTCCGGGGCGGGTGGACCGCACAGCGGCGCAGGACGGGCCGCGCCCCGCCGGAGCGCAGCGGCGTCTCCGGGGCCAGCCGGACGAGCTGCTCGTACGCCTCGCCGACGGTCTGGCCGAGCATCCAGTGGACGGGCCGGTCGCCGCTCAGGACGGCGAGCAGCCGTTCGGCGAAGACGGCGTGGGGAGGCAGGGCGCGAGGCGCCGTACGGGACGGTGCGGGGGCTCCGGGGCGGGTTCCGGCACGGCCCCGGGGACCCGTGCCGGCGGGGCCGCGGGGCGCGGTCCGGGG
>NZ_RDBI01000040.1:1771958-1802673 GCF_008042125.1 Streptomyces sp. MS191 | reverse complement strand
ACGGAGGTCTGCATGGGCGATCCCGTTCCCTCGCACCCGGCTGACTACCGGGCGGTAACTTCTGTTGGGGATCTTGTACGGGGGTGCCCGGAGCCGTCGCAAGGCGCCGGGGACGGCCGGGTGGCCCTCCGCCGGGTTCACCTATCAGGGTGAGCGAGGGCGCCGCGCGGCCTGCGCGCACGGGGCCGGGGCATGCGTGGGGTGGACCGGCGAGGGGGCGGCCCGGAAGCCCCGAAGGGGGACTCCGCACGTATCCTGAGGGCGTTTCCGACTACGAAAGCGGCCAGCCATGCGCGTGTACGTCCCCCTGACCCTCCCCGGTCTCGCACAGGCGCACAAGGCGGGCGAGCTGGGCCCCGGCCCGCTGACCGCGTTCGCCGTCACGCCGGCCCTGCGCGAGTGGTACGTCTCCGACGACATCGAGGAGCTGGAGTACGCGGCGCTCAGCCGCGCCGCCGCCGCCTCGCTGCGACTGCTCGCCGGCGACCCCGCGGCCGCGCGGCGCCGGATCGTCGTCGCCGTCGACGTGCCGGACAAGGACGCGGCCGTCGATCCCGACCGGGGCCTCGACGCGAGCTCGCTCGGCGAGGTCCGCATCGCCGGCGCGGTCGCGCTGGCCAAGGCCGCGGCCGTGCACGCCGACGCGGACGACGCGGAGGCCGACGTCTCGGCGGCGGCGGACGCGCTGGGCGCGGCGGACCAGGGGGACGACGACGCCCAGTTCACGGTGGACGGGGCCGAGGACCACGAACTGCTCTGGTTCGGGATCCAGGAGATCCCCGGCCTGCTGGGCTGACGCCCGCCCCGCCCCGGCCGGCGGGAGCGGTCCGGCCCGCCCGGCAGGGAACCCCTGTCGGAGGCTGCCGGTACCGTCGTGCCATGGGGAAGCACGGAACGAGGCACGGCAAGCATCTGGTCTGGGACTGGAACGGGACCCTGCTCGACGACATCCACGCGGTCATCGGCGCGACGAACGCCGCCTTCGCCGAGCTGGGCCTGGAGCCGATCACGCTCGCGCGCTACCGCGACCTGTACACGGTGCCGGTGCCGCTGTTCTACGAGCGCCTGATGGGGCGGCTGCCGACGGACGCCGAGTGGGAGCTGATGGACGGCGTCTTCCATCGGCACTACTGGGCGCGGGCCGAGGGGTGCGGCCTGACGGCCGGCGCGGCGGAGCTGCTGGCCGCCCGGCAGGAGTCCGGACTCACGCAGTCGCTGCTCTCGCTCGCCCCGCACGTGGAGCTGGTCCCGCTGGTGCGCCGGCACGGGATCGAGGCGCGGTTCGTCCGGGTGGACGGGCGCGTCGGCTCCTCGACCGAGGGCAAGGCGGCGCACATGGTGCGGCACCTGGCGGCGCTGGGCGGCGTGCCCGCGGAGCGGGTCGTCGTCATCGGCGACGCGGCGGACGACGCCCGGGCGGCGGCGCACGTCGGCGCGAAGGCGGTCCTGTACACCGGGGGGTCGCACAGCCGCGCCAGCCTGGAGGCGGTGGGGGTGCCGGTGGTGGACTCGCTGACGGAGGCCGTGGCCGTCGCCGAGGAGCTGGCCTGAGGGCCGTCCCGCAGAAGGGTCGCCGGGCCGCGGTCGCGTCCAGGGGAGTCCCGGACGGGCCCGCGGCCCCCGCAGGTCCGCCGGTGCTCAGCCCCGGGCGCGCAGGACCTTGAGGAACTCGCGCATCCAGGTGGGGTGATCCGGCCAGGCGCGGGAGGAGACCAGCTGGCCGTCGACGACCGCGTCGGTGTCCTGGAAGGTGGCGCCCGCGGCCTGCATGTCGAGCTCCAGGGCCGGGTACGCCGTCACGCGGCGGCCCTCCAGACCGCCGATCGCCGCCGTCAGGAGCGGACCGTGGCAGATCTGGGCCACCGGCTTGTCCGCGTCGAAGAAGGACTTGAGGATCTTGCGGAGCTCCGGGTCGTTGCGCAGGTACTCCGGGGCCCGGCCGCCGGGGATCACCACGGCCACGTAGTCGCCCGGATCCACCTCGTCGAACGCCAGATCGGCGGGCCAGGTGTACCCCGGCTTCTCGGTGTAGGTGTCGAAGCCCGGCTCGAAGTCGTGCACCACGAACCGCAGCTGCTTGCGCGCGGGGGCGGCGATGTGGACCTCGTACCCCTCCTCCAGAAGCCGCTGGTAGGGGTACATGACCTCCAGTGATTCGGCCGCGTCCCCGGTCACGATCAAGATCTTCGCCATCACGACTCCCAGATCCCAGATGTCGGTGGTGCCCCGCGGTACACACTCCCCGCGCCGCCCTGCTTTGCCAAGAGGACATGTGTCGCTGTCCATAACGTCAAACTTCCACCCCCTCTTTTGTACACATACGGACCATGACGGCCCGGGGGTGGCAGGCGATAGGCTTTTCCCGTGATCAGCGCGATACGCCCTGGGGGCAGCGAAGCCCCCGGCCTTCGCCCGACCCGCTCCGGCGGCCGGGCCGACAAGGCGTTCGCTGTTCTTCGCCGTCCGGGCGCCTCGCCGAGATTGGCCGATATCGGCTCGGACATCTCTCATCGCGGCATAACGTCGTCTCCGACCGGTAACACCGCGTCGTGGCGTTGTGTCCTTTCTTCCACCGACGTCACGCAATGGCGCGCGACAGGAGCCAGAGGACATGCAGACCAAGCTGGACGAAGCCAAGGCCGAGCTGCTCGCGAGGGCCGCCCGGGTAGCTGAGAACAGCCCGGCCGGGGGGCGACTTCCGACGGGGCCCGAGAACGGGAAGCGGCCCGACCGCGACACCCTGCTCGACTACCTCCAGCGCTACTACCTGCACACGGCGCCCGAGGACCTCACCGACCGTGACCCGGTGGACGTCTTCGGTGCCGCGCTCTCCCACTACCGGCTCGCGGAGAACCGCCCCCAGGGCACCGCGAACGTCCGCGTGCACACCCCGACGGTCGAGGAGAACGGCTGGACCTCCAGCCACTCCGTCGTCGAGGTCGTCACCGACGACATGCCGTTCCTCGTGGACTCCGTCACCAACGAGCTCTCACGTCACGGCCGCGGCATCCACGTCGTGATCCACCCGCAGGTCCTCGTCCGCCGCGACCTCACCGGCAAGCTCATCGAGGTGCTGACCGCCGGGGCCGCCGCCGAGCTGCCGCACGACGCGCTGAACGAGTCCTGGATCCACGTCGAGATCGACCGCGAGACCGACCGCGCCGACCTCAAGCAGATCACCGCCGACCTGCTGCGCGTGCTCTCGGACGTCCGCGAGACGGTCGAGGACTGGGACAAGATGCGCGAGGCCGCGCTCCGCATCGCCGACGGCCTGCCCGACGAGCCCGTCGCGTCCGACCTGCGCCCGACCGAGGTCGAGGAGGCCCGCGAGCTGCTGCGCTGGCTCGCCGCCGACCACTTCACCTTCCTCGGCTACCGCGAGTACGAGCTCGTCAACGGCGACGCCCTGGCGGCCGTCCCCGGCACCGGCCTCGGCATCCTGCGCTCCGACCCGCAGCACGGCGGCGAGCACGACGGCCACCACGCGCCCGTCTCCTCGTCCTTCAGCCGGCTGCCCGACGACGCCCGCGCCAAGGCCCGCGAGCACAAGCTGCTGATCCTCACCAAGGCCAACAGCCGCGCCACCGTGCACCGCCCCTCGTACCTCGACTACGTGGGCGTGAAGAAGTTCGACGCCGAGGGCAACGTCATCGGCGAGCGCCGCTTCCTCGGCCTGTTCTCCTCCGCCGCGTACACGGAGTCCGTCCGCCGCGTGCCGGTCGTGAGCCGCAAGGTCCAGGAGGTCCTGGAGGGCGCCGGCTTCTCGCCGAACAGCCACGACGGCCGCGACCTGCTCCAGATCCTGGAGACCTACCCGCGCGACGAGCTCTTCCAGACCCCCGTCGACGAGCTCCGCTCGATCGTCACCTCGGTCCTCTACCTGCAGGAACGCCGCCGGCTGCGGCTCTACCTGCGTCAGGACGAGTACGGCCGCTACTACTCCGCCCTCGTCTACCTGCCGCGCGACCGCTACACCACCGGCGTCCGGCTGAGGATCATCGACATCCTCAAGGAGGAGCTGAGCGGCACCAGCGTCGACTTCACGGCCTGGAACACCGAGTCGATCCTGTCCCGGCTCCACTTCGTCGTCCGCGTCGAGCCCGGCACCGAGCTGCCGCAGCTCTCCGACGCCGACAAGGAGCGCATCGAGGCCCGGCTCGTCGAGGCCGCCCGCTCCTGGGCCGACGGCTTCGGCGAGGCCCTCACCGCCGAGTGCGGCGAGGAGCGCGCCGCCGAGCTGCTGCGCCGCTACGGCAACGCCTTCCCCGAGGGCTACAAGGCCGACCACTCGCCGCGCGCCGCGGTCGCCGACCTGGTCCACCTGGAGCAGCTGTCCCGCACCGGCGACGAGTTCGCGCTCTCGCTGTACGAGCCGGTCGCCACCGGCCCCGGCGAGCGCCGCTTCAAGATCTACAAGACCGGCGACCAGGTCTCCCTGTCCGCCGTCCTGCCGGTCCTCAGCCGGCTCGGCGTCGAGGTCGTCGACGAGCGCCCGTACGAACTGCGCTGCGCCGACCGTACGCACGCCTGGATCTACGACTTCGGTCTGCGGATGCCCGCCACGACGGCCAACGGCGGCGACTACCTCGCCGACGACGCCCGCGAGCGCTTCCAGGAGGCCTTCTCCGCCACCTGGACCGGCGAGGCCGAGAACGACGGCTTCAACTCGCTGGTGCTCTCCGCCGGACTCGACTGGCGCGAGGCGATGGTGCTGCGCGCCTACGCCAAGTACCTGCGCCAGGCCGGCTCGACGTTCAGCCAGGACTACATGGAGGACACCCTCCGCAACAACGTCCACACCACCCGGCTGCTCGTCTCCCTCTTCGAGGCCCGGATGTCCCCGGAGCGCCAGCGCGCCGGCACCGAGCTGATCGACGGACTGCTGGAGGAGCTGGACGGCGCCCTCGACCAGGTCGCGAGCCTGGACGAGGACCGCATCCTGCGGTCCTTCCTCACCGTCATCAAGGCCACGCTGCGGACGAACTTCTTCCAGCGCACGGCCGACGGCACCCCGCACTCCTACGTGTCGATGAAGTTCGACCCGCAGGCCATCCCGGACCTCCCCGCGCCGCGCCCGGCCTTCGAGATCTGGGTCTACTCGCCGCGCGTCGAGGGCGTCCACCTGCGCTTCGGCAAGGTCGCGCGAGGCGGTCTGCGCTGGTCCGACCGGCGTGAGGACTTCCGCACGGAGATCCTCGGCCTGGTCAAGGCGCAGATGGTGAAGAACACCGTCATCGTGCCCGTCGGCGCCAAGGGCGGCTTCGTCGCCAAGCAGCTGCCGGACCCGGCCGTGGACCGCGACGCCTGGCTGGCCGAGGGCATCGCCTCCTACAAGACCTTCATCTCGGCGCTGCTCGACATCACCGACAACCTGGTCGCCGGCGAGGTCGTTCCCCCGCTCGACGTCGTGCGCCACGACGAGGACGACACCTACCTCGTCGTCGCCGCCGACAAGGGCACCGCGACCTTCTCCGACATCGCCAACGCCGTCGCCGTCGACTACGGCTTCTGGCTCGGCGACGCCTTCGCCTCCGGCGGCTCGGCCGGCTACGACCACAAGGGCATGGGCATCACCGCCCGCGGCGCGTGGGAGTCCGTCAAGCGCCACTTCCGCGAGCTGGGCCACGACACCCAGACCGAGGACTTCACGGTCGTCGGCGTCGGCGACATGTCCGGCGACGTCTTCGGCAACGGCATGCTGCTCTCCGAGCACATCCGGCTGATCGCGGCCTTCGACCACCGCCACATCTTCATCGACCCGAACCCGGACGCGGCCGTCTCCTACGCCGAGCGCCGCCGCCTCTTCGAGCTGCCCCGCAGCTCCTGGGCCGACTACGACACCGAGCTGCTCTCCGCGGGCGGCGGCATCCACCCGCGCAGCGCCAAGTCGATCCCGGTCAACGCGCAGATGCGCGCGGTCCTGGGCATCGAGCCCGGCGTCGTCAAGATGACCCCGGCCGAGCTGATGCAGGCGATCCTCCACGCGCCGGTCGACCTGCTGTGGAACGGCGGCATCGGCACGTACGTCAAGGCGTCGACCGAGTCTCAGACGGACGTCGGCGACAAGGCGAACGACGCCATCCGCGTCAACGGCGAGAACCTGCGCGTCAAGGTCGTCGGCGAGGGCGGCAACCTCGGTCTGACCCAGCTCGGCCGCATCGAGTTCGCCCGCAAGGGCGGTCCCGACGGCGAGGGCGGCAAGGTCAACACCGACGCCATCGACAACAGCGCCGGCGTGGACACCTCCGACCACGAGGTGAACATCAAGATCCTGCTCAACGGGCTCGTCACCGAAGGCGACATGACCGTCAAGCAGCGCAACCGGATCCTCGCCGAGATGACCGACGAGGTCGGCGGGCTCGTCCTGCGCAACAACTACGCGCAGAACGTGGCCCTGGCCAACGCGGTCGCCCAGTCGCCGTCCCTGCTCCACGCCCACCAGCGCTTCATGCGCCGGCTCGGCCGCGACGGCGCCCTGGACCGCTCGCTCGAGTTCCTGCCCAACGACCGGCAGATCCGCGACCTGCTCAACAACGGCAAGGGCCTGAGCCAGCCGGAGATCGCGGTCCTGCTCGCGTACACCAAGATCACGGTGGCCGACGAGCTGATCGCCACCGACCTGCCGGACGACCCGTACCTGCTCGGCCTGCTGCACGCGTACTTCCCGGCGCAGCTGCGCGAGAAGTTCACGGAGGCGGTCGACAACCACCCGCTGCGCCGCGAGATCGTCACGACCGTCCTGGTCAACGACACCGTCAACTCCGGTGGCTCGACCTTCCTGCACCGTCTCCGCGAGGAGACGGGCGCGTCGATCGAGGAGATCGTGCGCGCGCAGACCGCCGCCCGCGCCGTCTTCCGGCTCGGCGAGGTCTGGGACGCGGTCGAGGCACTGGACAACCAGGTCCCGGCCGAGGTGCAGACCCGGATGCGACTGCACTCCCGCCGGCTGGTCGAGCGCGGCACGCGCTGGCTGCTCGGCAACCGGCCGCAGCCGCTCCAGCTCCAGGAGACGATCGACTTCTTCGCCGAGCGCGTGGAGCAGGTCTGGACCGAGCTGCCGCAGCTGCTGCGCGGCGCGGACCTGGAGTGGTACCAGGGGATCCTGACCGAGCTGACCGAACTGGGCGTTCCGGAGATGCTCGCCCTGCGGGTCGCCGGATTCTCCTCGGCCTTCCCGATCCTCGACGTCGTCGCGATCGCGGACCGTACGGACAAGGACCCGCTGGCGGTCGCCGAGGTCTACTACGACCTGGCCGACCGGCTGCGGATCACCCAGCTGATGGACCGGATCATCGAGCTGCCGCGCACCGACCGGTGGCAGACGATGGCCCGTGCCTCCATCCGCGAGGACCTGTTCGCCGCGCACGCCGCCCTGACGGCCGACGTGCTCGCCGCGGGCAACGGGTCCTCGACGCCGGAGGAGCGCTACAAGGGCTGGGAGGAGACGAACGCGGCGCTCCTGGGCCGGGCGCGCACGACGCTGGAGGAGATCCAGGGCTCGGAGACGTTCGACCTGGCGAACCTCTCGGTGGCCATGCGCACGATGCGCCAGCTGCTGCGGGCGCGCAGCTGACCTGACGACGAAGGGCCCCGCCGGGTGACCGGCGGGGCCCTTCGTCGTCGTACGGCACCCCTCACGACGGGTCGGCCACGGTCGAGGTCCACAGGCGCCGGGCGGCCAGGAGCGCCGCCGCGAACAGCGTCGCGTTGCGGAGCGCGACCACCGCCACGCCCGGCCAGGACCCGGTCAGCAGGTCCTGGTAGAGGATCGGGTACGCGAGCGAGCTCAGCGCCGCGGCCGGCAGCAGGAGCAGGGCCACCGGCCGCATCACGGTCGCCCGCGAGGTCAGGCAGACGGCCGCCAGGCCCAGCAGCCAGATCATGTACTGGGGGCTGATCACCCGGCTGGTGACGGTGAACAGCAGGACGGCGGCGAGGGCCGCGTCGAGGGGGGTGGCGGCGGTCCACCGCACGGCCCGGAGCCGCCAGATCAGCAGCCAGCCGAAGGCCACGACGGTGAGCAGCAGCGCGATCCGCCCCACGCTGGACACGTACGGGCCGACGTACTCGAAGGCGCCGTAGCGGTACTGCACCTGGCCCGGCCACAGCCCGGTCGCCTGGGACAGGGCCAGCGCCGTGCCGCCCAGGGACTCGATCTGGACGCCCCTGCTGCCCTGCTGGCGCAGGAAGTCGAAGGAGTTCGAGAAGCAGAGGGCGAGGGTCGCCAGCAGGGCGGCCGCGGTGACGCCGGCGGCGACCCAGGCGTCCCGGGTGGTGCGGCCCCGCGGCGTGCCGATCAGGGCGAGGGCCGGCCACACCTTCACCAGGGCGCCGATCCCGGCCAGTGCCCCGCCGAGGCGGTGCGCGGTGGCCGAGCGGGCGGTGAGGGCGAGCAGGGAGAGCACGGCGAGGGCGGTGACCTGGACGTCGTACCGGGCGAGCGGAAGATGCAGGAGCAGCGGCAGTCCGCAGACCCAGATCCAGGCGCCGTGCGTGACGCGGCGGCTGTCGGCGCGCGCGAGGGCGGCGGTCACGACCGCGTCGGCGAGCAGGGTGAGGGCGACGAACGCCTGGAAGTAGGTGAGCCAGGGCAGTACGGCCGGGGAGACGATGACCAGGCCGGCGCCCGGCGGGTACTGCCAGGTCACGTCGTTCACCGGGAAGGTGCCGTGGGCGAACTGGCCGTACCAGTACTGGTAGAGGACGGAGACCTCCCGGCCCACGCCCCCGATGCCCAGGCTGTCGCGCAGCAGGAGCAGCAGCATGCCGGCCCGGGTGAGGAGCCAGACCGCGCCGAGCGCGAGGAGCGGGCCGCGGCCGACGCGGACGAAGGTGGCCGCGGTGAAGGTGTCCGACTCGAACGGCGAGGCGGTGAGCGCCGGCGGGCAGGCGGGCAGCGGCGTGCCGCCCGGTGACGGCCGCGAGGGCGCGGTGCCGTCACCGGGTTCCGGGGCGGCACCGTGGCCCGGGCCGGCATCGGGCGAGGGGGGCGGAGTGCGGTGTCCATGCGTCGTCATCGACCCGCACTCTATTCCGTATTGGGCTATTTCCCTCTCTTTTGTCCGGCCTTCCCGGTGAACTCCTCGTACTCCGCGACGACCTCCGCGGCCGGTCCGTCCCGGCGCAGCGTGCCCGCCTCCAGCCACAGCGCCCGGTCGCAGGTCTCGGTGATGGTGGAATGCGAGTGGCTGACGAGGAAGACGGTTCCCGCCTCGGCGCGCAGCTCGTCGATCCGCTCCCGGCTGCGACGGCGGAAGGCGGCGTCCCCGGTCGACAGCGCCTCGTCGATCAGGAGCACGTCGTGGCTCTTCGCCGCCGCGATGGAGAACCGCAGCCGGGCGCCCATGCCCGAGGAGTACGTCCGCATGGGCCGGGAGACGGCGTCGTCCTTCTCGTTGATCCCGGAGAACTCCACGATGTCGTCGTAGCGGGCGTCGATCTCCGCCCGGGTCATGCCCATCGCGAGGCCGCCGAGGATCACGTTCCGCTCGCCCGTCAGGTCGCCCATCAGGGCCGCGTTGACGCCGAGGAGGGCCGGCCGGCCCTGGGTCCAGATCTGCCCCCGGTCGACGGGGAGCAGGCCGGCGACCGCCTTGAGCAGGGTGGACTTGCCGGAGCCGTTGGAGCCGATCAGGCCGATCGCCTCGCCACGGTACGCGGCGAAGCCGACGCCCCTGACCGCGTGCACGGTGCGCCCGCCGGGCCGGGTGCCGCGCGAGAGGAGCCGGCCGAGGGCGGCGGTGGCGCCGCCCCTCGCGGGCCGCCCGCCCTGGACGGTGTACGAGACGTGGACCCCGTCGACCACGACCGTCGGGGTGCGCTCCCCGTCGGGCGCGCTTGTTCCGGCGGGGCGGGGGTGGGGGGACAGTCCGGTGCGTTCAGCCACGGCCGTAGGTCTCCTCTGCCTTCCAGAAGTACACGAAGCCGCCGGCGAAGGTCGCCACGGCCCAGGCGGCGGCCGTCGCCCAGGCGTACGGGGGGAGCCGGTCGGCCGTGAAGCCGCCGACCAGGGCGCAGCGCATCAGGTCGATGTAGAGCCCCGCCGGGTTGGCCCCCAGGGCCGTGATCAGGCCCTGGGGGATCCGGCCGCTCGCCGCCAGGTGGGGGAGGGACCACATGACCC
Source organism: Streptomyces sp. MS191 (assembly GCF_008042125.1). Classification (GTDB taxonomy): domain Bacteria; phylum Actinomycetota; class Actinomycetes; order Streptomycetales; family Streptomycetaceae; genus Streptomyces. The sequence goes on along the minus strand of NZ_RDBI01000040.1, from coordinate 1,792,550 downwards.
CGGAGACGTACATCCAGGTCCGCAGCAGGAAGGGCATCAGCTGCGCGATGTCCGGGGTGCGGGCCGCGAGCCGGGCAAGGGCGAGGGCCAGGCCGGTGTTGAACAGCGACTGGAGGAGGAGGGCGGGGGCCGCGAGCAGCCAGCTCCAGGCGGGGAACTCGCCGAAGCAGCACAGGATGACGGCCAGCGCGGACAGCGAGAAGGCCAGCTGCTGGAGCTGCTGGAGCGCGAGCGCCACGGGGAGGCTCGCCCGGGGGAAGTGCAGGGCCCGGACCAGTCCGAGGTTCCCGCTGATGGCGCGGGTGCCGGCGAGCACCGACTGGGAGGTGAAGGTCCAGACGAAGACGCCCGTGATCAGGAACGGGACGTAGTCGGGGATGTCCCGGCGGACGTCCATGAGGACGCCGAAGACGAGGTAGTAGACGGCCGCGTTGAGGAGCGGGGTCATCAGCTGCCAGACCTGGCCGAGGCGCGCCTGGCTGTACTGGGCCGTCAGGCGGGCGGTCGCGAAGGCGGTGATGAAGGCGCGCCGCGACCAGAGCTCCCGGACGTACACGGGGAGGGGCGGGCGGGCGCCGCTGACGGACAGGCCGTGCCGCAGGGCGAGCGCCCGCAGGTCCTCCGGTGCGGGGAAGGAGCCGGCTGTGGCGGTGGCGGGTGGGGTGAGCGTCTCGGTGGTCACGGGGTCGCTTTCACGGTGACGACAGGAGCGACGGGACGGGGCCGTATCGTCGCTACGGGGAGACTAGGACGGTCGAGCGTCGGAACGCAACCGTATCGTCGTGACGTGCATGCCGGTCGGTGGATAGAATCCCGTCCATGACGACAGCCTCCGGAACCCCCCGCCGCGCCCCCGCGGGAGCCGCCGTGCTCCGGGAGGACGTCACCGAGGCCATTCGCGCCGCCGTCTTCGAGGAGCTGGCCGCGGTCGGCTTCGCCCGGATGTCCATCGAGGGCATCGCGCGCCGCGCGGGAGTCGGCAAGACCGCCGTCTACCGGCGCTGGAAGTCCAAGCTCTCGCTCGTCCTCGACCTCGTCGGCGCCCTCGCCGCCGAGGGGCTGCCGGCACCGTCCACCGGTTCCCTGTACGGGGACGTGCGCGCCCTGCTCGAAGTCGCGGCACACGCCCTGCGCCACCCCGTCGCCTCGCAGGTCATCCCGGACCTGCTGGTCGAGGCGGCCCGGCAGCCGGAGATCGCCGGGGCCGTCAAGGCCGCCCTGCTCGACGGCCGGCAGGGCGTGGTCGCCCAGGTCGTGCGGGAGGCCGTCGAGCGGGGCGAACTGCCCCCGGAAGCCGACCCCGACCGCGCGCTCGACCTGGTCGTCGGCCCGCTCTACTGGCGGCTCGTGGTGGTGCGCGGCGACCTGCCGCAGGGGTACCTGGACGACCTGGCGCGCTCCGCGGTCGCGGCGCTCACGGCCCGCCCCTGAGCGGCCGGGCGGACAGGGGCCGGGCGGCGTACGGCCGGCTCCCGGCGGCGAGGTGTGCACCGGACCGCGCCGGTCCGCACCCGCCCCCGGTCGCCCCGGCCGGCGGCGGTCACTTCACCGCGCCGGCCATCACCCCCGACACGAACTGACGCTGGAAGGCGAAGAAGACCGCCAGCGGGATCACCATCGAGACGAACGCGCCCGGTGCCAGCACGTCGATGTTGTTGCCGAACTGCCGGACCTGCTGCTGCAGCGCCACCGTGATCGGCGGCGACTCGGAGTCCGCGAAGATCAGCGCGACCAGCATGTCGTTCCAGACCCAGAGGAACTGGAAGATGCCGAGCGAGGCGATCGCCGGCCCGCCCAGCGGCATCACGACCCGGGTGAACAGCCGGATCTCGCCCGCCCCGTCGAGCCGGGCGGCCTCCAGCAGCTCGCGCGGGATCTCCGCGAAGAAGTTCCGCAACAGGAAGATCGCGAACGGCAGGCCGAACGCGGTGTGGAACAGCACCACGCCCAGCGTCGTCTCGAAGAGGCCGACGGCCCCGAACAGCTTCGAGACCGGGATCAGCGCGACCTGGACCGGGACCACGAGCAGGCCCACCACGATCATGAAGCACCAGTCCCGGCCCGGGAACTCCAGCCAGGCGAAGGCGTATCCGGCCAGCGAGCCGACGACCACGACGAGGACCGTCGACGGCACGGTGATCAGGACCGTGGACAGCAGCGAGCGCGTGATGGTGTCGTCGGCCAGCAGGTGGGAGTAGTTCTCCGTCGTCAGCTGGGCCGGCGCGGTGAACACCTTCCACCAGCCGCTCTCGCTGATGTCCGACGGCCCGCGGAGCGAGGACAGCAGCAGGCCGACGGTCGGCATCAGCCAGAACAGGCCGACCAGCACCAGGAACACCCGCATCGCGCCGCCGGCGGCGCGGGCGGCGAGCCGCCCCCCGACGCCGCCGGACCCCGGCGCGCCCTTCCCGGACGTGGCCTTCCCGGACGTGGCCTTCCCCGTCGTGTCCTTGCCGTCCGCGCCGTGCGTGGACGTGCCGTGCGTGGACGCCGTCACCGGCGGGCCTCCCTTCGCATCCGGCGGATGTTGAAGGCCATCACCGGGATGACCAGCAGCAGGAGCAGTACGGCGATGGCGGAGCCGATCCCGAGGTCCGCGTCCGTGCCGAAGGACGAGCGGTACAGCTGGAGCGCCAGGACGTTCGCGTCGTCCTGCGCCGAGCCCGGCGCGATGATGAACACCAGGTCGAAGACCTTGAGCACGTTGATCATCAGCGTGACCAGGACGACGGCGAGGACGGGCGCGAGCAGCGGGACCGTGATGCGGCGGAAGACCTGCCACTCGTTCGCCCCGTCGACCCGGGCGGCCTCCAGCAGTTCACGCGGCACGCTCGCCAGACCCGCGGCGATCAGCACCCGCCGTACTGCTCCCTGAAGTTGCTCGCGGGCAGCCGGAGCACGGCGCCGTCCGCGGCGGCCGGCAGGCTGAAGGTGCCGTCGGCCGCCGCCGTGGTGCTCGCCACGACCCGGCCGTCCTTCACGGCCTCGATGCGCAGCCCCTTCAGACCGAGCTCCCGCGCGTCGACGGAGTTCGGCCGCCCGCCGCCGCCCTTGGTGAAGTCCAGCCAGGCGGTGCCGGAGATCCCGTCCGGTCGCGCGGCCGGATCCCGGGCCGGCCGGGCGTCCTCCGGCATCTGCGCGGGTGCCACGCCGATCAGCGGCAGCCTCGCCGTCTCCCCGGCGCGGACGGGGCCCTTGGTGACGTACGCCCCGCCGCCCGCGGCCTTCAGCGGGTGCACCGGCAGCGGGCGGGCGCGCGGGAAGCCGGAGGACTCCGCGAAGGTGTCGTGGACCCCGACCCAGACGGCGTTGGCGACCCCGCGGTCCGGGTCCTGCTCGTAGACGAGGCGGAAGATGATCCCGGCGGCCAGCATGGAGATCGCCATCGGCATGAAGACGACCAGCTTGAACGCCGTTCCCCAGCGCACGCGTTCGGTGAGCACCGCGAAGACCAGGCCGAGCGCCGTCGCGACCGTGGGCGCGAGGACCACCCAGATCGCGTTGTTCTTCACCGCGGTCAGCAGCGTGTCGTCGGTGAACAGCTCGACGTAGTTGCCCAGTCCGGCGAAGGAGTCCCCGGACTTGTCGAAGAAGGAACGCTGGACGGAGTACCCGATCGGGTAGACGACGAGCGCACCGAGCAGCAGCAGGGCGGGGAGGAGGAACCCCGCCGCCACCGCCTTGCGGGTGCCGGTGACGCTCTTGTACGCGGCCGGCTTCGCCGGCCGGCCTGCGGGCGCCGTGGTCACGGCGTCAGCTCTGGTACGCCTTGGCCGCGTCGGCCTCCAGCCGTGCCTGGGTTCCCGCGACGTCCTTCGGGTTCTTCAGGAAGTCCTGGAGCGCCTTCCACTCGCCCTTGCCGGGCGTCCCGCCGAACGACTGCGGCATCTGGTCCGACATGTCGAAGCGGAAGTCGTCGCCGGCCCCGATCAGCGCCTTGGCGATCTCCCGCTGCACGTCGTTCGGGTACGCCGCCGGGTCCAGGCTCTTGTTGGGCGACAGGAAGCCGCCCGCGCGCGCCCAGATCTCCGCCGCGTCGGGGGAGGCGAGGAAGGTCAGCAGCGCCTGCGCGCCCTTGGTGTCCTTCAGCGCCACCGCCGCGTCGCCCGCCGTCACGACCGGAGCCTGACCGCTCGCGCCCACCGCCGGGAACGGGAACACCTTGGCGTCCGTACCGATCTTGGCGTCGGTCTCCGCGATGTTGACGGCGGCGAAGTCGCCCTCGAAGACCATCGCGGCCTTGGGCTGGTCGCCCCCGGTGAAGGTCTGGGTGACCGAGACCGGGAACTCCGTCTGGAGCGCGCCGCTCGCGCCGCCCGCGATCAGCGCCGGCTTGCCGAACAGCTCGCCGAGCGTGGTCAGGGCCTGGGTGACGGAGGGGTCAGTCCACTTGATCTCGTGCTTGGCCAGCTGGTCGTATTTGGCGGGGCCCGCCTGGGAGAGGTAGATGTTCTCGAACCAGTCGGTGAGGGTCCAGCCGTCCGCGCCGCCCACCGAGACCGGGGTGACGCCGGAGGCCGAGATCGTCTCGGCGGTGGCGAGGAAGTCCTTCCAGGTCTTCGGTTCGGAGGCGCCCGCGTTCTCGAAGGCGGCGGCGTTGTACCAGACGAGCGACTTGTTCGCGGCCTTGAAGTACACGCCGTACTGCGTGCCGTCCACCGCGCCGAGGTCCTGCCAGCCCTTCGAGTAGTGGGCGGCGAGCTGCGCCTTGGCCTCGGGGCCGGCCGGCTTCAGCCACTTCTGGGCGACGGCCTGCTTGATCGCTCCGACCTGCGGGAGCATCGCCACGTCGGGCGGGGAGCCGCCCGCGATCTTCGTGCCCAGGAAGTTCACGATCGGGTCCTGCGCCGGCACGAAGGTGACGGTGGCGCCGGTGCGCTTCTCGAACTCCTCGAGGACCTTCGTGAAGTTCTCCTGCTCAGGCCCCGTCCAGACGGCGGCGACCTCGACCTTCTCGCCCTTGAGGGAGGGTAAGGAGACGGTCTTCCCGCTGCCGCTCGGTCCGTTGCTCCCCGACGGACCGGGGGTGTCGGCCGCGTCGGAGCCGCAGCCGGAGAGGGTGAGTGCGGTGACCGCGGTGAAGGCGGCGATCGTCGTCGCGGCCCTGCGTGTACGAAGAGTTGTACGCATTTCTGCCCCGTCTCTGTCGTGCGCGTGCTCGTCCCGGTCCGACAGGTCTACGCCGGGCGTTCGGGGCCCGCAATACCGCCTTCGGTGTCGACTCGGAGATCGTGACCCGCTCGTGACGTGACGTCAGGGGTGGACGGCCGGGGTCAGCGGCGCCACCGGCGTCGCCTCGACGGAGCGGGCCGCCCGGTCCAGTGCCGAGGCGAGCAGCGCCAGGTCGGTCGGGCCGTTGCCCAGCTCGCGGACGGGTCTGCGGGTGGGCGGATCGCCCATCCGCTCCCACTCCAGGGGGACGACCGTCGGACGCAGCGTCGCCGTGCGGGGGATGCGGCCGGTGACCCGCCCCGCCTGGAACGGGGTCACCCGGCCGTCCGGGTGGCCGAGGCGTCCCCGGCCCGGGGCCGGTTCGTCGGGACCGGCCGCCACGGGCGGCGCGTCGAGCACGATCCGCAGCCGGGCGCCGTGGGCCAGCTCCGTGTCCGCCGTCCGGTCCGGCCGCGCCGAGGTCGCGACCAGGTGCACTCCCAGCCGCGCGCCGCCGCGGGCGACGGCTTCGAGGGCGCGTACGACGGAACCGGCGGCGGGCCTGCCGGGCGAGCCGAGCGCGGGTGCCACGAGGGCGTCGTAGTCGTCGACCAGCACGACGAGCCGCGGGAGCCGCGCGAGGCCGTCCGGATCGCCGCCTCCCGCCGGCTCCGCCTCGTCCGTCCGCAGCACGCGGCCGCTCGGGCGGTCGGCCGGTTCGCCGGCGGTGGTCCGGGCGATCCGTCCGGAGGGGCGGTCGCCGAGACCGGAGTCGCCGCGCAGCGGCAGCCGGCCGCTCGGCCGGTCGCCGAGGTCCCCGTCCGCCGCGCGCACGACCCGCCCGCTCGACCGGTCGGCCAGGTCCGCGGCCCCGGCGCGGGAGCCCGCCCCGGGGCGTTCGCCGATCGCTCCCTCGCCCGTGCGCAGGGTCCTGCCGCTGGGCAGGTACGTCAGCTCGTCGGCGCCGGTCCGCCCGGTCCGGGTGCTCGGGCGGTCGTCGAGGCCGCCGTCCCCGGGCCGGCCGCCGGCCGAGCGCGCGTCGGGGACGCGGACGCTCGCCCGGGAGCCCGGAGGCAGCGTCTCCGCCGCGCTCGGCGGGCGCTGCGCGATCAGCCGGCCGGTGGCCCGCCGGTCGGCGAAGTGCCCGTCTCCCAGGATCTCCGCCCGGCGCTTCAGCTCGGCGCCCAGCGCCTGGGCGAACTCACGCATCCGGACCGGATCGGAGGCCACCAGATGCTCGGTGACGTGCGGCAGCTCCGTACAGACGCCCAGACCCTCACCGCGCTCGCCGCCGGCGCCGTCGACCAGCAGCAGGCCGAGGCGGTCGGGGCGGCCGCCCGCGGCCAGGGAGGCGGCGATCGAGCGCAGCAGCTCCGTGCGGCCGCTGCCCGCCGGTCCCTCGATCAGCAGGTGCGGCCCCTCCTCCGTCAGGTCGACCGACACCGGTCCGCGCGGGCCGGCGCCCAGTACGGCCGTCCCGTCGCCGGCGGAGGCCCAGCGGGCCATCAGCGAGGCCGGGGTGGCCCGGGCGAGCCCGAGCTCGTCGAGCAGTCGCGCGGACGGGGGCAGGGCCGCCACGGCGGCCCTGCCCCGCGGCGTCGCGGACTCCGTGCGCAGGGGCGCCAGGGCCCGTCCGAAACGCTCGGCCCAGGCGACCGAGACCGCGTCCACGACACCGACGGTGCCGTGACCGGCGGCCCGGCCCCCCACCGTGCGCAGCAGTCGCAGCGCCGTCGCCACGTCGCCGCTCAGCAGGGCGACGGCACCGCACTCGCGGAAGGCGAGCGAGGCCGCGCAGGCGCTCTCGTACGTCGCGGCGACGGGGGAGACGGGGGAGGCGGACGGCGCCTCGGCGAGGCAGATCAGATGGATGCCGGCGGCGGCGCCGGCCCCGGCGAGCCGCGCGGTCGCCTCCCGCAGCGCCGCCGTGCCGGGGTCGCCGTCCACGATCACGACCGTGACCGGTCCGTCGTGGTGGGCCGCGGCCTCGGCCACCGCCATGCGGTCGGCGCTCGGCCAGCCGGGCCCGAGCGGTCCGTCGTCCAGCCGGCGGATGAGCTCGGCCGTGCGGGCCTGGGCCTGATCGCGGTCGTAGGCGAGGAGGAGCCGGCAGTCCTGGCCGTGCGCCGGGCGCAGGTGCGGCAGCCAGCCGAGCCAGGACCAGGCGCGGCGCCGCTCCTCCAGCGGCCGGTTGCGGTCCGCGCTGATGAGCACGATCTCCAGCTCGGCGGGGGAGTGCAGGGCGGCGAGTTGGGCCACGACGGAGCGGGCGAGGCCGGCCAGCCGGTTCCCCGGACCCGCGAGTCCGAGGGAGCCCGCCTCGCGCAGGCCGACGGTGACGGGGACGCCGGACAGCTCGGCCCGGTCGGCCGTCCCGAGCCGGACCACGAGGGACTCGGGATGGTCCGGGCCGCGCTCCCAGAGCCGGGGGCCCGGGCCGAGCGCCGTCAGCAGCACGGCGGCCGGGTCGGGCCAGGTGTCGGCGGCGGGCGCGGGGCCGGCGGCCGTGCCGGACGTGGCCGGCGCGAAACCGGTCTCGGCCGTCGGCAGCGGCAGCTCCTCGCGGCCGCCGGCGAGGCGGCGGGCCCAGGCTCCTATCCCGCGCCGGCCGCGGGCCGGCGGGGCCTGACGGCGGGTCTGGCGGGTCCTGCTGTGGGCCTCGCCCTCGTCGTCCGGGAAGTCCTCGGCGCGCGCGTGGCCGAGGGAGCCGCCGTGGGCGGCGTCGGCGTACGGATCGCGGGCGCCGTGCTCACCGGCGGGTCCGCCGGGCCGGGCGGAGGGGTGGGGGCGGCCGTCGGCCGGGCCGTCGTGGCCGTCCCGGCCGCCCCCCGGGCCGTGCCCGTGCCGCTCCGGCCCGTGCTGTCCGTGGCTTCCGTACGCGAGGCCGGTGGCCGGGGCCGTACCTCCGCGGGGGCCGTCGCCTCCGGGACGCGGGTCCGCCCCGCCGCCCCGGGCGTCCGCGTCGGCCGCGGGGCCGACCCGGAGGTGGCCTTCGCCGTCCGGCGCCGTCGGTACCGCCTCCGTACCGCCGTCACCCGGTCCGGTCAGGCGCAGAGCGGACTCGCCGAGCCGCAGCAGGGAGCCGGGGCGCAGCCGGACGGGCCGGTCGCCGACCTGCACGCCGTCCAGGGTCGTGCCGTTCGTCGAGCCCGGGTCCGCGACCGTGATGCGGCCGTCCTCGCCGACCGTCACCGTGCAGTGCACGCGGGAGACGTCCGGGTCGTCGAGCGGGACGTCCGCGTCCATGGAGCGGCCGATCCGGATCGGCCCTCCGTGCAGCAGGTGGACCCCGCCCGCGTCGGGTCCCGCGACCACGTGGAGCCGGGCCGAGGCGCCCTCGCCGATCCGGTCGTCCTCGCCGGGGACCTGGAGGGTGAGCACGGCGCCGTCCACGAGCGGTGGCTCGCCGAGCGCGCAGCGCTGCCCGTCGAGCCGCTCCCGGCCCGCGTAGAGCACGGTCGTGCCGGAGGTCGAGGTGTCGGGGCCGGAGACGGCCGCGGCCAGGGCGGAGGCCACGGCCGACAGTGCCGTTCCCGCCGGGGCGGTGACGAGCACGTCGCAGGAGCGCCCCGCGCCGTGGCCGGCGTGCGGTGCGAGGACGGTCAGCCGGATCTGCATCGCCGTCAGCGGTCCCTTCTGCGCGTGGTGCTCGGCAGGGGAACCGCCGTGTCTCTCCCCCCGCCCGGCACGGACACGTCGTCCGGTTCAGGTCGGCACGGCGCGGGGCTCCCGACCCCGATGCGACGTGCTGTAGGCATCCTCGCACCTGCCACTGACAACACGCCCGCGGGTCGGTCACAAGTGATCTTGAATGGTCGGCTGTGGACGTAAAAATGCCTGGTTGAGCACACCCTGCGTCGAGCGCGGCAACCACGGGTACAGCTGACGCGTCTTGTTTTCGGACAAGTCCGGCGCCTCAAGGCGTGAGAATCGGCCACATGGCGATCGGCGATGTGATCGACCGGTGACCCGTTCGGCGGCACTAAAGTGGGTCGGACACCCGGACGGGTCACAACAGACGACAGGACCCCGGGAACCCCCCAGGACCACGATCAGCAGGGAGCGCGTGACGTGCGGCCTATCGGCAGCAAGTACCTGCTCGAGGAGCCGCTCGGCCGCGGCGCCACGGGCACCGTCTGGCGAGCCCGCCAGCGGGAGACGGCGGGGGCCGAGGCCGCGGTGCCCGGCCAGCCCGGCGAGACCGTCGCGATCAAGGTCCTCAAGGAGGAGCTGGCCAACGACGCGGACATCGTGATGCGCTTCCTGCGCGAGCGTTCCGTGCTGCTCCGGCTCACCCATCCCAACATCGTGCGCACCCGCGACCTGGTCGTGGAGGGCGACGTCCTCGCCCTGGTCATGGACCTCGTCGAGGGCCCGGACCTGCACCGCTACATCCGGGAGAACGGCCCGCTCACCCCCGTCGCCGCGAGCCTGCTCACCGCGCAGATCGCCGACGCGCTCGCCGCCAGCCACGCCGACGGCGTCGTCCACCGCGACCTGAAGCCGGCCAACGTGCTGCTCGCCGAGCAGGGCGGCCAGATGCACCCGATGCTGACCGACTTCGGCATCGCGCGCCTCGCCGACTCCCCGGGGCTGACCCGCACGCACGAGTTCGTCGGCACGCCGGCGTACGTCGCCCCGGAGTCCGCCGAGGGCCGTCCGCAGACCTCCGCCGTCGACATCTACGGCGCGGGCATCCTGCTGTACGAGCTCGTCACCGGCCGGCCCCCCTTCGCGGGCGGCACCGCCCTGGAGGTCCTGCACCGTCACCTCAGTGAGGAGCCGCGCCGCCCCTCGACCGTTCCCGGTCCGCTGTGGACGGTCATCGAGCGCTGCCTGAGCAAGGACCCCGCGCGCCGGCCCAGTGCCGAGAACCTGGCCCGGGGGCTGCGCGCGGTCGCCGCCGGTATCGGCGTGCACTCCACCCCCGCCCAGATCGAGGCCGCCGACGGCGTCGGCGCCCTGCTCGCCCCCGACCCGGCGCCCGCGCCGGTCCCGCAGACCCCGGGCGTGGACCCGGCCGGCGCGACCCAGGTGCTGCCCACCGGCGGCGCCGGCGGGTCCCAGTACGACCCCGCCGCCGCGACCAGCGTCATGCCGACCGGCGGGCTCGGCGGGGGCCCGGGAGCCGCCGACCCGACCGCGGTCATGCCGCCGGTTCCCCCGCAGTCCCCGCAGAACGAGGAGCCGCACCCCTGGCAGAGCCAGCTGCGCGCCGCCCGGGACCGCAACGAGCAGACGCAGGTCCAGTACCTGGACCCGAGCCAGGACCCGCTGCGCCGCCGCCCCCAGCGGCAGCCGCAGCCCCCGCAGCACCAGCCCCAGCAGTACGGGGGCCGGCCGCAGCAGCAGCCCTACCAGCAGCCCCAGCAGGCGCCCCAGCCGTACCAGCAGCAGCGCCAGCCCCAGCGGCAGCAGTACGCGCCCCAGCAGCCCCCGCAGCACCAGCCCCAGCAGTACGGAGGCCGGCCGCAGCAGCAGCCGTACACGCCTCCGCAGCCGCCGCCCCAGGCGCCGGCCCCGCGCGAGCCGCGCCCGCCGCGCCAGCGCAGCGCCAACCCGATGCGGATCCCCGGCCTCGGCTGCCTCAAGGGCTGTCTGTTCACGATCGTGCTGTTCGTGGTCGCGGGCTGGCTCATCTGGGAGCTCACCCCGCTCCAGGACTGGGTCGCCCAGGGCAAGGGCTACTGGGAGGCCATCGGCGACGCGATCACGTCCGTCAGCGACTGGGTCTCCGGCCTCGGCGGCACGGACGGCGGGGGTGCTACCGGCGGTACGGGGCAGTAACACTGCCGATTTGTCGACTTCCGAGGGGTGATTTCCCCTCGGAAGTGCCGACCGGCGCCCGGGGACGCGTAACTTTGTCGCGACCGCCAGCCGCTGAGGGAGCAGTCTTGGCACGGAATATCGGCAGCCGCTACAAGGCCCACCAGATCCTCGGGCGGGGCAGCGCCGGCACGGTGTGGCTCGGCGAGGGTCCCGAGGGCCCCGTCGCCATCAAGCTGCTCCGCGAGGACCTGGCCTCGGACCAGGAGCTCGTCGGACGCTTCGTCCGCGAGCGCACCGCCCTGCTCGGGCTCGACCACCCCCACGTGGTCTCCGTCCGCGACCTCGTCGTCGACGGCAACGACCTCGCGCTCGTCATGGACCTCGTCCGCGGCACCGACCTGCGCACCCGCCTCGACCGCGAACGCCGCCTCGCCCCCGAGGCGGCCGTCGCGATCATCGCCGACATCGCGGACGGCCTCGCCGCCGCGCACGCCGCCGGTGTGGTCCACCGCGACGTCAAGCCGGAGAACATCCTGCTCGACATGGAGGGACCGCTCGGGCCCGGCGGCGCCCACCCGGCCCTCCTCACCGACTTCGGCGTCGCCAAGCTGATCGACACCCCCGGCCGCACCAAGGCGACCCGGATCATCGGCACCCCCGACTACCTCGCCCCCGAGATCGTCGAGGGCCTGCCCCCGCGCGCGGCCGTCGACATCTACGCCCTCGCCACCGTCCTGTACGAGCTCCTGGCCGGCTTCACCCCCTTCGGCGGCGGCCACCCCGGCGCCGTCCTGCGCCGCCACGTCACCGAGACGGTCGTCCCGCTCCCCGGCATCCCCGAGGAGCTGTGGCAATTGATCGTCCAGTGCCTGGCGAAGGCCCCGGCCTCCCGGCTGCGCGCCTCGGAGCTCGGCGCCCGGCTGCGCGACGTGCTCCCGCTGCTCGCCGGCATCCCGCCGCTGGACGTGGACGAGCCGGACGCCGAACCGGCCACGGACGCGTCCGACGAGGACCTGTACCCGACCGGGGCGGGCGCGGCCGAGGGCTCGCCGCGCCGCGCCGCCGTGCCGCTGGTGCCCGGCGCCTCGCCGGACTCCAACCGCGACACCCACACCTCCATGCGCGTCCCCGCCCCCGACGAGCTCTCCGGCGGCCCGCTGGGCACCGCCCGGGCTCCCCGGGCGGCGGGTGCCCGCCGCCCGGGTTCGGCCCGCCACAAGGCGGAGACGGTCCGCAAGCGGCGCATCACCCTGTCCGTCGCGGCGGTCGTGGTGGCCGGCGCGCTCGCGGCGGGCGGCTATCTGGCGAGCGCCGGCGACGCCGAGGCGCCGCCGCAGGACTCCAAGACGTCCTCGCAGCCGTAGCCGCGGGGACCGGGGATCCGCGGCGAGCCGTTACGCTGGACGCGTGGCAGTCGTCGATGTATCCGAAGAGCTGAAGTCCCTCTCCTCGACCATGGGGTCGATCGAGGCCGTCCTGGACCTCGAAAAGCTGAGGGCCGACATCGCCGTGCTCGAAGAGCAGGCCGCGGCCCCGTCCCTGTGGGACGACCCGGAGGCGGCGCAGAAGATCACCAGCAAGCTTTCGCACCTCCAGGCCGAGGTCCGCAAGGCGGAGGCCCTGCGGAGCCGGATCGACGACCTCGGGGTGCTCTTCGAGCTCGCCGAGGAGATGGACGACCCGGACACCCGCGCCGAGGCGGAGACGGAGCTCGGCTCCGTCCGCAAGGCGCTGGACGAGATGGAAGTCCGCACGCTCCTCTCCGGCGAGTACGACGAGCGCGAGGCGCTGGTCAACATCCGCGCCGAGGCGGGTGGCGTGGACGCCGCCGACTTCGCCGAGCAGCTCCAGCGCATGTACCTGCGCTGGGCCGAGCGGCACGGCTACGGCACCGAGGTCTACGAGACCTCCTACGCCGAAGAGGCCGGCATCAAGTCGACCACCTTCGTCGTGAAGGCCCCGTACGCCTACGGCACGCTCTCCGTCGAGCAGGGCACGCACCGCCTGGTGCGCATCTCCCCCTTCGACAACCAGGGCCGCCGCCAGACGTCCTTCGCCGGTGTCGAGATCCTGCCGGTCGTCGAGTCGTCCGACCACGTCGAGATCGACGAGTCCGAGCTGCGCGTGGACGTGTACCGCGCCTCGGGTCCCGGTGGCCAGGGCGTCAACACGACCGACTCGGCGGTGCGCATCACGCACATCCCGACCGGCATCGTGGTCTCCTGCCAGAACGAGCGCTCCCAGATCCAGAACAAGGCGAGCGCCATGAACGTCCTCCAGGCCAAGCTGCTGGAGCGTCAGCGCCAGGAGGAGCGAGCCAAGATGGACGCCCTCAAGGGCGACGGCGGCAGCTCCTGGGGCAACCAGATGCGTTCGTACGTCCTGCACCCGTACCAGATGGTCAAGGACCTGCGGACGGACCACGAGGTCGGCAACCCGCAGTCGGTCCTGGACGGCGAGATCGACGGCTTCCTGGAGGCCGGCATCCGCTGGCGCAAGCAGCAGGAGAAGTAACCGCACGCGAAGCGGTCGCACGCCGGGCCCGTCGCACCGAGAGGTGCGACGGGCCCGGCGTCTTCGTGCTCCACGGTGATTCGCGGGCGCAAGCGGAACGGCACCGCTCCTGACGCTTTGTCGACAAGGGAACTGCCGCCGGGGAGGCGGGAGTTCCAGGTTTACGTCACAGTTGCATCCCCGCATGCCAGGCAATTGACGATCTTTCGGGCATCGCACGCGCAACGACCTTGACGCGTATGCGGAAACTCGGAAGGGTGGCACGCGGCATGCGTATCTCTGGGGCGCGTGTGAATGGGGGCCGGTCCGGTGACGTGACCGCTCCTGGTGTCCGAGGCCCCCGAGCGCGGCTCCATGACGAATGAGCTACTGGGGGTAGCAAACAGATGACGAAGAAGACGCGTGTCCGCGTTGCGCGTATAGCCGCCGGCGCCGTGATCGCCGCCGGTGCGTCGCTCACCGCGGCGGGTGCCGCGAGCGCCGTCGGTGTGTCCTTCGGTGCCGAGGTCAACGACGGCACTGTCGAGGTCCAGGCCGGCCTCGGCGACACCGAGGGTGGCGAGAACGGTGGCAACACCTCCCTCGGCTCCACCGAGGGCACCTCGACCGGTTCCTCCGAGGGCACGTCGACCGGTACCTCGACGGGTACCTCGACCGGCTCTTCCGAGGGCACGTCGACCGGTACCTCGACGGGTACCTCGACCGGCTCTTCCGAGGGCACGTCGACCGGTACGTCCACGGGTACCTCGACCGGTACGTCCACCGGTTCCTCCGAGGGCACGTCGACCGGCACCTCGACCGGTACGTCCACGGGCACCTCGACCGGTACGTCCACCGGTTCCTCCGAGGGCACGTCGACCGGTACCTCTACCGGTACCTCGACGGGTACGTCCACGGGCACCTCGACCGGCACGACCAGCGGCACCGGCAACAACGGTGGCAACGGCAACAACGGCGGTCAGGGCAACAACGGCGGCACCGGCAACAACGGTGGCAACGGCAACAACGGTGGCCAGGGCGACAACGGTGGCAACGGCACCGACGGCGGCTCCTCGACCGACGGTGGCTCCTCCACCGACGGCGGCGCCGGCACCTGCACCGTCGACCTCGACGGCGCCGAGTGCGTCGACAACAACCCCGGCACCAACAACGCCGGCTCGCAGCCCGTCGAGCAGGGCAAGGCCAAGGAGGAGCTGGCCGAGACCGGCGCCGCCGAGACCTCGTTCCTGCTCATCGGTGCCGCGACGATGATCGCCGGCGGCATCGGCTTCCGGATGCTGCCGCGTCTCGTCGGCGGCGGGCGCGCCGCCGTCTGAGTGGCTCGCTGAGGCATGAGGAAGGGCCGGGGGTGACCCCCGGCCCTTCTTCGTTCCTCCGGCTCGTATGCGGCCCGTCAGGTCCTGCCGGGCCCTACACGGTCTGCAGCGCCGCGAGCAGCGCCACCGCCGCCACCAGGGCGATCACGAGCGTCAGCAGCATCGCCGGGGTCAGGCCCGCGAGCGGACCCTCCTCCTTCAGTCGTTCGCGGTTCGCGCGGCAGACGGGGCAGCGGCCCTCCGCGACGGGGGCCGCGCAGTTGGCGCACACCAGTCGGTCGTAGGTCATGCGCTCTCCTCCTCCCGCACAGGGATCCACACCCGGAACAACGCCCGGCGGCACCCGGGCGTTCCCCCTACCACTCTGCCAGCTCCCGAGCGTTTCGGCGCGCCCCGCCGGATTCCGCACATTCCTCCGTGAAGGACGAAAAGGATAAAGCACACAAGCGCGGACCGCGACTGCGCGGGCCATCCCCGGTCGCGTAAGGTCGCGCACACCTACTCCCGGCCGACCGTGGTGCATCCGTGATCCGATTCGACAATGTCTCCAAGTCCTATCCGAAGCAGAACCGCCCCGCGCTCCGGGAAGTCTCCCTGGAGATCGAGAAGGGGGAGTTCGTCTTCCTCGTCGGTTCGTCCGGCTCCGGAAAGTCGACTTTTCTCCGCCTGATCCTGCGGGAGGAGCGCGCCAGCCACGGCCAGGTGCACGTCCTCGGCAAGGACCTCGCCCGGCTGTCCAACTGGAAGGTGCCCCACATGCGCCGCCAGCTCGGGACCGTGTTCCAGGACTTCCGCCTCCTGCCCAACAAGACCGTCGCCGAGAACGTGGCCTTCGCCCAGGAGGTCATCGGCAAGCCGCGCGGCGAGATCCGCAAGGCCGTGCCCCAGGTCCTCGACCTCGTCGGCCTCGGCGGCAAGGAGGACCGCATGCCCGGCGAGCTCTCCGGCGGTGAGCAGCAGCGTGTGGCCATCGCCCGCGCCTTCGTCAACCGGCCGATGCTGCTGATCGCCGACGAGCCCACCGGCAACCTCGACCCGCAGACCTCCGTCGGCATCATGAAGCTGCTCGACCGGATCAACAGGACAGGGACCACCGTCGTCATGGCGACCCACGACCAGAACATCGTCGACCAGATGCGCAAGCGCGTCATCGAGCTCGAAAAGGGCCGTCTCGTCCGAGACCAGGCGCGCGGCGTCTACGGCTACCAGCACTGAGCGGGCGGGGGTAGAACACCATGCGCGCTCAGTTCGTGCTCTCCGAGATCGGTGTCGGTCTCCGGCGCAACCTCACGATGACCTTCGCCGTCATCGTCTCCGTGGCTCTCTCGCTCGCCCTCTTCGGCGGTGCGCTGCTCATGCGCGAGCAGGTCAGCACGATGAAGGACTACTGGTACGACAAGGTCAACGTCTCCATCTTCCTCTGCAACAAGAACGACGCGGCCTCCTCGCCCAAGTGCGCCAAGGGTGCGGTGACCGGGCAGCAGAAGGAGCAGATCCAGGCCGATCTGAAGAAGATGGACATCGTCGAGGACGTCCAGCACGAGACGACCGACGAGGCGTACAAGCACTACAAGGAGCAGTACGGCGACACCGCGATCGCCACGGTCATCACGCCCGACCAGATGCAGGAGTCCTTCCGGGTCAAGCTGCACGACCCGGAGAAGTACAAGGTCGTGGCCACCGCCTTCGCCGGGCGGGACGGGGTGGAGTCCGTGCAGGACCAGCGGAACATCCTCCAGAACCTGTTCGACCTGATGAACGGCATGAACATCGCGGCGCTCGGCGTGATGGCGCTGATGCTGGTCATCGCGCTGATGCTGATCGTCAACACGGTGCGCGTCTCGGCCTTCAGCCGGCGACGGGAGACCGGCATCATGCGGCTGGTCGGCGCCTCCAGCTTCTACATCCAGATGCCGTTCATCATGGAGGCCGCCTTCGCCGGACTCCTGGGCGGCGCGGTCGCCTGCATCATGCTGCTGGTCGGCAGATACTTCCTGATCGACCACGGCATCGCCCTCGCCGACAAGATGCAGCTCGTCAACTTCATCGGCTGGGACGCCGTCCTCGCCAAGCTGCCGCTCGTCATCGCGATCGGGCTGCTGATGCCGGCCATTGCCGCCTTCATCGCTCTGCGCAAGTACCTCAAGGTGTGAGAAGCGCCCCTTGAGTCCCCCGGGCGCCGTACGGTCAACCACCGTACGGCGCCTTTCGCTTGTCCTAGAGTGGGCCACATGCCGGCCGGCCCGGGGCTTCGCCCCGACCTCTGTCTCAGGCCCCGCGGAGTTCTCCGTGGGGCCGTTCTCACGTTGGTCTTCACCGGCGTCCTCGCGACCGCCGCGGCCACCGGCTCCCTGCCGCGGCAGGAGGGCACCGCCGCGAAGGCCACGCTGCCCGCCCCGACCGGCAGCACCGTCGACCGGGCCGCCCTCGCCCGTGCCGCGTCCGACGCGATGGCCGACGGCAAGTCCGGCAAGAAGGCCGCCGAGGAGTTCGTCAGCCGCAGCGGCGACCGCTGGGGCGCGGTGTACGGCGCGGCCGAGTACGAGGAGTTCGAGCAGGCCCTCGACGGCAGCTACACCGGGGTCGGCCTGTCCGCCCGCCGGGTGGAGCGGGCCGGGAAGAGCCGGATCGAGATCACCCGCCTGCGGGACGGCGGCCCCGCCGCCCGGGCCGGGCTGCGGACCGGCGACCAGCTCGTCTCCGTCGACGGCCGCCCCGTCGCCGCCCTGTCCGCCTCCGAGGTCGTCGCCCTGCTGCGCGGCGACGGGGTCCCCGGCAGCACCGTCTCGCTCGGCGTCCGCCGGGGCGCCGCGGCCTGGAACCAGAACCTGCGCCGGGCCCGTCTCGCCATCGAGACCGTCACCGTGCGCCGCCTCGACGACGGAGCGGTCCTGATCAAGGTCTCCGCCTTCACCAAGGGCGCCGGCGAGCGGGTGCGGCACGCGGTGCGGACCGCGCCGGCCGGCGCCGGGGTCCTGCTGGACCTGCGGGGCAACTCCGGCGGACTCGTCGCCGAGGCCGCCGTCGCCGCCTCCGCCTTCCTCGACGGCGGACTCGTCGCCACCTACGACGTCGACGGCGAGCAGCGCGCCCTGTACGCCCAGGGCGGCGGAGACACCGACCGGCCCGTCGTCGCGCTGGTCGACGGCGGCACCATGAGCGCGGCCGAGCTGCTCACCGGAGCCCTGCAGGACCGCGGCCGGGCCGTCACCGTCGGCTCGCGGACCTTCGGCAAGGGCTCGGTCCAGATGCCCAGCACCCTGCCCGACGGCTCGGTCGCCGAGCTGACCGTCGGCCACTACCGCACCCCAGCCGGTCACGGTGTGGACGGCCGGGGCATCACCCCGGACCTGGACGTGGGCGGAGCGACGGAGGCGCGGGCCGAAGCGCGGGCGAGAACGGTATTGAGTGGCCTCGGAGGGGGCTCGTAGTGCGAAAATGGCCGCACTATGGCAAAGGGACTCGTGAACGTGCAGGGCAAGCCTGCGAAGAAGAAGGACCCGGACAAGGGTCCTGAGCGCAAGATGATCGCGCAGAACAAGAAGGCGCGCCACGACTACCACATCGTCGACACCTACGAGTGCGGTCTGGTGCTCATGGGCACCGAGGTGAAGTCGCTCCGGATGGGCCGGGCGTCGCTCGCCGACGGCTTCGTCCAGATCGACCGGCACGAGGCGTGGCTCCACAACATCCACGTCCCGGAGTACCTCCAGGGCAGCTGGACCAACCACTCGGCCAAGCGGAAGCGCAAGCTGCTCCTGCACCGGGCCGAGATCGACAAGCTGGAGTCGAAGGCGCAGGAGACGGGTCACACGATCGTGCCCCTCGCGCTGTACTTCCTGAACGGCCGGGTCAAGGTCGAGATCGCGCTCGCCAAGGGAAAGAAGGAGTACGACAAGCGTCAGACGCTCCGCGAGAAGCAGGACACGCGCGAGACGAGCCGTGCGATCGCGGCGGCGAAGCGGCGCCAGCGGGCGGCCCAGGCCCTCTGAGGTGCCGGCAAGGGGCGCCGCGGCGGCTCGGCCGCCCGGACCGGCCGGCGCTCGACGCGTCGATCCGGCCGGGCTCCCGGAGGTTCCGTGCCGCCTCGCCGGAATACGCTGGCAACGCCGCCCGTCGGTCACGTACGATGGGCCCTGCACCTCACAGCGGGTGCGCGCATTGAAAAATCAACATGGGGATGATCGGTTTCGACAGCGGATGTCGAAGCAGGGGAAGCGTGTCGAGGAAGCGGCAATGATCTCGTAAACCATATGTCGCAACCAATAATCGCCAACTCCAATAGCGATAACTCCCGCTTCGCCCTCGCTGCCTAATCTAGGTATCGAGTAGAAGCCTCTGTGAGGAGCGTCAGCCCGGGGATGGTCCCGACCCGGATCCTGGCGTCATCAAGGGATCTAAACCTCTAGCCCCGGTCACGGGGGCCTGAGGGAAATCAAACAGTGACTGAGCCCGTCGGAGACTTGTCCGCGTGATCTCCGGGGCTGAGAAACTCCTAGCGGACTGCACACGGAGAAGCCCTGATTCCGCACCGTTGGACGCGGGTTCGATTCCCGCCATCTCCACCGAGCGCCCGAGGGGCCCCAGGCCCGCTCGGACACCTCATCCCATGTGGGCACAGGCCCGGCAGTCGTCACGACGACCGCCGGGCCTTTGTCATGCCGGCGCTCCGTACCACCGCCAGCACCAGGGCCGCGGCGGCCGCGGCGGCCGGCAGCAGGAAGGCGTACGTCGTCGTCGGGGCGTGCTCGGCGGCCCAGCCGCCGGTGGCCGAGCCGGCCGCGACGCCCGCGAGCAGGGCGGTCACGGCCAGCGTCATCCCCTCGTTGAGCCGCGCGGGCGGGGTGAGCCGCTGGACCAGGGTCATGCCCGTGACCATCGTCGGGGCGGTCGCCATGCCCGCCACGAGCAGTCCGCCCGCCAGGGCGAGCAGCGAGCCGGTCGAGGCGCCCAGCAGCGGCAGCGTCATCAGGACCGTCATCGCCGCCAGGCAGGCCGCCAGGCCGGCTCCGCGCCGGGCCCGCCCGTAGACCAGGCCCGCCGCGCAGGAGCCCGCCGCCTGCAGGGCGAGGACGGGGCCGGCGGCCGGGCCGTCCACGTACGCCAGCGTCACCACCTCCATCGCGCCGAAGACCGCGCCGGTGGCCAGGAAGACCGCGAGCAGCGGCGCCAGGCCGGGTGTCCGCAGCAGCGAGCCGCCGGCGGTGGTGCGGGGGGACACCGGGGGCTCGGTGGAGCGCTGCGCCGCGAAGACGAGGACGCCGGTGAGCAGCAGGACGGCCCCGGCCAGGGTGCCCGCCTCCGGGAAGAGCGCGGAGCACAGGAGGGCGGCGAGGACCGGGCCGAGCATGAAGCACAGTTCGTCGACGGCCTGCTCGAAGGCGTTGGCGGTGTGCAGGGTCGCCGCGTCGCCCCGGTGCAGATGGGCCCAGCGGGCCCGGGACATGCCTCCGGTGTTGGGGGTGGTGGCGGTCGCGGCGTACGCGGCGAACAGCGTCCAGGCGGGCGCCTCGAAGCGCACGCAGAGCAGCAGCGCGAGCGAGCCGAGCACGGCCAGGGCGGTCGCGGGGACCGCGACCCGGGCCTGCCCGTACCGGTCGACGAGCCGCGCCGTCCAGGGCGCGACGACGGCTGTCGCGGCCAGGCCGGTCCCGGTGACCGCGCCGGCATGACAAAGGCCCGGCGGTCGTCGTGACGACTGCCGGGCCTGTGCCCACATGGGATGAGGTGTCCGAGCGGGCCTGGGGCCCCTCGGGCGCTCGGTGGAGATGGCGGGAATCGAACCCGCGTCCAACGGTGCGGAATCAGGGCTTCTCCGTGTGCAGTCCGCTAGGAGTTTCTC
>NZ_RDBI01000040.1:1763306-1771858 GCF_008042125.1 Streptomyces sp. MS191 | reverse complement strand
GTCCAACACCTGATCGGCGCCCATTGACGCACCTGTGTTGTTAAATGCCGCGTGGCCCTTTCCCCGCATCCGCACGACATCGAACCCCGGCTCCTGCGCGCCTTCGCCGCGGTCGCCGACGAGCTCCACTTCACCCGCGCCGCCGCCCGGCTCTACGTCGCCCAGCAGGCGCTCAGCCGGGACATCCGGCGCTTGGAGCGGGAGTTGGGCGCGGAGCTCTTCGTGCGGACCACACGCCAGGTCGCGCTCACCCCGGAGGGCGAACGCCTCCTCCCGTACGCGCGGGCGGTGCTGGCCGCCTGCGACGCGCTGACCGACGCCTTCCGCGCCGAGGCCCGCCCGCTGCTCGTCGACCTCAACAGCGCGGGCCTCGCCCACTGCCGCGTCCTGGAGCGGGCCCGCGAACTCGCGCCGGAACACGAACTGATGGCCCGCTTCGAGAGCGGACTGACCGGCGCCGCCCGGCAGATCCTGGCAGGCGGCCTCGACGCGTCCTTCGGGCGCTACGGCGGCCTCGACCCGCGGCTGCGGACCGGGCTGGCCGCGCAGTTCGTGCGCTACGAGCCGATGGCGATCGTGCTGCCGCAGGACCACGCGCTGGCGGACCTCGACGCCGTCCCGCTCGCGGCGCTCGCCGGTGAGCAGGTCTACGCCGGCGCCGGCAACGACCGGACCCCGGAGTGGACCGATCTCGCCGCCCGGCTCTTCGCCGGCCGTGGGATCACGGTCGCACCGCCGGCGCCGATGGCCGTGGGCAAGGAGGAGTTCCGCCGGCTCATGGAGCGCCGCCGCACGCCCGTCCTCGCCGTCGTCGACTTCCCGCCCATGCCGGGGAGCGTCCTGCGGCCGCTCGTCGATCCCGTGCCCCTCTCCCCGGTCAGCCTGGTCTGGCGCCGAGGGCTGCGCCATCCCGCCCTCGACGCCCTGCGGGCCGCCGCCGCCGAGATGGGCGCCCGGGAGGGCTGGCTGCGGCGCCCGGCCGGCTCCTGGCTCCCCGAGGGCGAGGCGGGCCTACCGCAGGACGGTCCCGCCTGACGGCCCGGCCCGCCGGGATCCGGGGCGTACTCACATCCCGCGCCCGCCCCGGGTGAGAGCAAGGTTCCGTACCCGTCACTTCCTGCCACCGGTCTGAAACGCGGCCTCCCTAGCGTCTGCTGCACGAGGTCCGGAGCATCCGGATGCTCGGGACCCGACACCGTGGAGGTACGTGATGGGCGGCCGGTGGATCGAACGGTGGGAGCCGGAGGACGAGACCTTCTGGCGTGAACGAGGAGAACGGATCGCCCGGCGCAATCTGATCTTCTCCGTCTTCTCCGAGCACATCGGCTTCTCCATCTGGAGCCTGTGGTCGGTCATGGTCCTCTTCATGGGACCGCAGTACGGCGTCGACCCGGCCGGGAAGTTCTTCCTGATCGCGACCGCCACCTTCGTCGGGGCGCTCATCCGGATCCCCTACACCTTCGCCGTGGCCCGGTTCGGCGGCCGGAACTGGACCGTCTTCAGCGCCCTGATGCTCCTCCTGCCGACCGGCTTCGCCTACGCGGTGATGGAGCCCGGCACCTCGTACGGCACCCTGCTGCTGGTGGCCGCGCTCACCGGCGTCGGCGGTGGCAACTTCGCCTCCTCGATGACCAACATCAACGCCTTCTTCCCGCTGCGTAAGAAGGGCTGGGCGCTCGGCCTCAACGCGGGCGGCGGCAACATCGGCGTCCCCGTCGTGCAGCTCGTCGGCCTGCTCGTGATCGGCGTCGCGGGGGCGGCCCACCCGCGGATCGTCCTCGGCGTCTACATCCCGCTGATCGTCGTCGCGGCCGTCTGCGCCGCGCTCTTCATGGACAACCTCGCACCCGTCAGGAACGACGCGGGCGCCGCCAAGGAGGCCGTGCAGGCCGGCCACACCTGGATCATGGCCTTCCTCTACATCGGCACCTTCGGGTCCTTCATCGGCTACAGCTTCGCCTTCGGGCTCGTGCTCCAGACCCAGTTCGGGCGCACCCCGCTGCAGGCCGCCTCCCTCACCTTCATCGGGCCGCTGCTCGGCTCCCTCATCCGGCCGATCGGCGGCTCGCTCGCCGACCGCCACGGGGGCGCCCGCATCACCCTGTGGACCTTCGCCGCGATGGCCGTGTCGACCGGTGTCGTGGTCTACGCCTCGGCCGTCGAGTCCCTGACGGTCTTCCTCGTGGGCTTCATCGGCCTCTTCGTCCTCAGCGGCCTCGGCAACGGCTCCACGTACAAGATGATCCCCGCGATCTTCCTCTCCCAGGGGCACCGCAGGGGTCTGACCGGCGAGGCCGCGGAGGCGTACGGCCGACGGCTCTCCGGGGCCGCCATGGGCCTGATCGGCGCGGTGGGCGCGCTCGGCGGGCTCGGCATCAACCTCGCCTTCCGCCAGTCCTTCCAGACCGCCGGAACGGGCACCGCGGCCTTCGTCGCCTTCCTGGTCTTCTACGCGGCGTGCATGGTCGTGACCTGGGCGGTATACCTTCGGCGGCCCGCCGCCGTACCGGACACGGCGGAGACCGCGGCAGCGGCCTCGGACGCCGCCGAACCGCAGCCCGGCTACGCCGAGGTGTGATCCGGAGTGGTCCGTAACGGGCAGGAAATACAGGCGAACCGAGTCTGTCACGCGACACCGTCAGGCTCGGTCGTCATGTACGAGCAAGAGCAGGGCCCCCTCGCCGGCTTCACGGTCGGCGTCACGGCGGCACGGCGGGCGGACGAGCTGGGCGCGCTCCTCCGGCGCCGGGGTTCGGCCGTCGTCCACGGTCCCGCGCTGCGGATCGTGCCCCTGGCGGACGACACCGAGCTGCTCGCCGCCACCAAGGAGCTCATCGAGCACGCCCCGGACGTCGTCGTGGCCACCACGGCCATCGGCTTCCGGGGCTGGGTCGAGGCGGCCGACGGCTGGGGGTACGGCGAGGAACTCCTCGCCTGCCTGCGGGGCGTGGAGCTCCTCGCCCGCGGACCCAAGGTCAAGGGCGCGGTGCGGGCGGCGGGGCTGACCGAGACGTGGTCGCCGTCCTCGGAGTCGATGGCCGAGGTCCTCGACCGGCTGCTGGGCGAGGGCGTCGACGGGCGGCGGATCGCGCTCCAGCTGCACGGCGAGCCGCTGCCGGGCTTCGTGGAGGCGCTCACGGAGGGCGGCGCGGAGGTCGTCGGCGTCCCCGTCTACCGGTGGATGCCGCCGGAGGACGTCGGCCCGCTGGACCGGCTGCTCGACGGCGTGCTGAACCGCACCCTGGACGCGGTCACCTTCACCAGCGCGCCCGCCGCGGCCTCCCTCCTGACCCGGGCCGAGGACCGGGGGCTGGCGGCCGAACTGCTGGCGGCGCTGCGGCACGACGTGCTTGCGGTCTGCGTGGGCCCGGTCACGGCCCTGCCGCTCCAGGCGCACGGCATCGACACCCTCCAGCCCGAGCGCTTCCGGCTCGGGCCACTCGTACAGCTGCTCTGCCAGGAGCTGCCTGCCCGGGCGCGCACGCTGCCGCTGGCCGGGCACCGGGTCGAGATCCGCGGTCACGCCGTCCTCGTGGACGGCCGACTGCACCCGGTCCCGCCGGCCGGCATGGCCCTGCTCCACACGCTGGCCCGGCGCCCCGGCTGGGTCGTCTCGCGCGCCGACCTGCTCCGCGTCCTGCCGGGCGCGGGCCGGGACGAGCACGCGGTGGAGACGGCGATGGCCCGGCTCCGTACCGCGCTGGGCACGCCGAAACTGATCCAGACGGTCGTCAAGCGGGGCTACCGGCTGGCCCTGGACCCGGCGGCGGACGCGAAGTACGCGGACGCCTGAGCCCGGGCGGAGGGGGCGCCAGGCCCTGCCCGGGCGCGGGGAGCGTTGTCGATCGCGGCCGCCTCCGGCCGCCACCGCCGCCCCCTCGACCAGCGCGCTCGCCAGACCGCGGCCGGTGTACCGCCCGTCCACCCAGTAGCCGAGGGAGGCACTGCGGAAGGGCCCGAGGACGATGCCGGAGAGGATCGCGGCCCCGACGATCACCTCGGACTCCTCCCCCGCCTCCGTGGACACGGCGAACCACCGCCGGCCGCCGTCGGCGAGCCGCTCCGCCTGGCCCTCGGCCGTGTAGTACGCCTCGGTCCGGTACGGCTCCCGGTGACGCATGTGCTCGCGGTTGCGCAGCAGGGCGGCGGCGAGCGCGTCGTTCAGGGGGACGCTGACGGCCGAGGTGACCACGAACACCGCCAGGCAGAGGACCAGCGCCGCGAGCACCGGGCCCCGCGCCCGCGTCCCCCGGAGCTGCCAGGCCGAGACCGCCGTGAGGACCAGCGCTCCGAAGAAGGCGGTGAAGAAGACCGGGTTCTGGATCACGTCGTTGATGTTCCGCATCACCTCGACGAAGACCCGGTCGTCGCTGCGCGCCAGCGCGGGCATCACCGAGCAGACGTACGCGAACCACACCCCCGCGACCAGTCCCGTGGCCCCCGTCGCCGCGGCCAGCACCGTGCCCGCCGCCGTCCCGACCTTGCCCTGCGTCTCGTTCGTCGTCATGTCCCCAGTCAAGCGGCGGCCCGCCGCCGTGGACATGGGCCGGCGTCCCGGTCCCATACGCCGGCGTCTACGGTGGCCCCCGTGACCACCGACGCCGTGCGCATCCGGCCCGCTGCTCCCTCCGACGCCGCGGCGCTCGCCGCCGCCCTGCTGCGCAACCGCGAGCACATGCGTCACCGGGAGCCGTACCGGACCGAGGCGTACTACACGGCCGAGGGCCAGGCGGAGCGGCTCGCCGACGGCGGCCGGCGGTGGTTCGCCGTGTCCACGGAGGCGGGGGAGGAGTCCGAGGTGATCGTCGGGGCCGCGATCCTCTCCGGCATCGTCCTCGGGCCCTTCCGCAGTGCCTCCCTCGGCTACTGGGTGGACGGGCGGTACACCGGCCGCGGTCTGGCGAGCGCGCTGGTCGAGGAGGTCTGCCGCGCCTCCCGCGAGGAACTCGGCCTGCACCGGATCGAGGCCTGCACCATGTTCGACAACCTCGCCTCCCAACGCGTCCTCGCCAAGAGCGGGTTCGAGCAGATCGGCACCGCGCCCCGCTACCTCCACATCGACGGGGAGTGGCGCGACCACCACCTCTTCCAGCGCGTCCTCCACGACGACCCTCCGCCGCGGGGCTGAGTCCCGTCCGGGCGGTCCTCCCGGGTCCGCGACGACGGCCGCGGCACCAGCCAGCCCTCGGACGTCCCGGCCTCTAGCCGGACCGGCCCCGCGCGGGCACTCTGGACGGGAGCCCGACGCGGGCACCGACGGGCTCCCGACCGCGAGGTGGTGACAGGGGCATGACCGTACGGTTCGACTCCGGGCGGATCTGCCTGGACCTGGCCGCCCTGCCGCTCGACCGCGGGGACCATCTCGACCGCTTCCTCCACACCGCCGGACTCGTCCCGGCCGCCACCCCGTTGCGCTCCCTCGACGCCCTCTGGGTCGTCCACTTCCGCGAACTGCGCGACTGCGTCGCCGATGTCGTCCGGGCCCAGCTCGAAGGTCGGCGCGCCGACCCCGCCCTGGAGCGGCTCAACACCCTCGCCGCCGCCTCCGCGCCACCCGCCCCACGCGCCGTCCGCGCCGAGACGGGTCTGCTCGTCCGGGTGCTGAGCGCCGAACCGGACTGCCGCTCCCTGCTCGCCGCCGTCGCCCGCGACGCCGTCGACCTGCTGACCGACCCGGTCGCCCGCGCGCTGCTCAGGCAGTGCGAGGGCGACAACTGCCGCCGATTTTTTCTCGACACCTCCCGCGGACACCGGCGCCGCTGGTGTTCCGGTGAACTGTGCGGAAACCGCGAGCGTGTTGCCCGGCATCGGGCAGCGCGACGCGGAAAGGACGCCGCCTGAGCCCTCCCGGACCCCGCGCCGGAACCCGCTCGAAAAAGTTCGCGCGACATTGAGAAGAACCCGCGCCCGGTGCGTACCTCTGGACGACAAACAGGGTCTCGACCGGGAGGTTCAGGTGCGCAAGGATGCGGCCGTGGCCGATGACCGTCCGCATCGGGCCCGGCATCGCAACGAGGTGACCCGCATTCGACCCGCCGTCCCAGACGAAGAGTTGATGCGAGCCCTCTACCGCGAACATGCCGGACCGCTGCTCGCCTACGTACTCCGTCTCGTCGCCGGTGACCGCCAGCGCGCCGAGGACGTCGTACAGGAGACGCTCATCCGTGCCTGGAAGAACGCCGGCCAGCTCAACCGGGCTACCGGCTCTGTCAGACCCTGGCTGGTGACGGTCGCCCGGCGCATCGTCATCGACGGCCACCGAAGCCGGCAGGCCCGGCCTCAGGAGGTCGATCCGTCACCGCTCGAGGTCCTGCCCGCGGAGGACGAGATCGACAAGGCGCTGTGGCTGATGACGCTCTCTGACGCACTCGAAGATTTGACGCCCGCTCACCGGGAAGTGTTGGTCGAGACCTACTTCAAGGGGCGTACGGTCAACGAGGCGGCCGAGAGTCTTGGTATACCCGCCGGGACCGTGCGGTCCCGGGTGTTCTACGCACTGCGGTCCATGAAGCTCGCGTTGGAGGAGAGGGGGGTAACGGTATGACGTCGCCACATGATGCGGCGGGCGCGTATGTGCTCGGCATCTTGGACACCGACGATGCCGCCGCGTTCGAAGCTCATCTTGGGGGCTGTGAGGTGTGTGCCGCGCATCTCGAGGAGTTCGCCGGGATGGAGCCGATGCTGGCCATGCTCGCGGACACGCCGTCCCCGTCCTCCGGAGCCCGGCTCCGGGACGCCGGCCTCTCCGGCATCGACCCCTACGCGGAGGACGCCTTCGACGCCTTCGCCCCCCGCCCGCCGGTGCCCCTGGCCGCCCGCAGGAAGGGCGAGCCGCCGGTCGGCGCGCTTCCCGACCCGAAGCTCCTCGACCGTCTCGTCGACGAGGTCGGGGCCCACCGGGCCCGCACCCGCCGCCGCACCTTCTTCCTCGTCGCCGCCGCGGCCGTCCTCGTCGTCGGCGGCCCCGCCGTCGCCGTGGTCGCCACGTCCGGCGGGGGGACGAACAACGTCGCCGCCGACCCGCACCCCACCAGCCCCGCCGAGGACGCCTTCTTCCACCACATGGAGGAGAAGTTCCAGGCCACCGACCCGACCACGCTCGTCAGCGCCACCGTCGGCGTGGAGAAGAAGGGCTGGGGCACCCACGCCGTCCTCGAACTCAAGAACGTCAAGGGTCCGCTGAAGTGCCGGCTGGTCGCCGTGTCCAAGAGCGGGGACGAGGAGGTCGTCACCTCCTGGGCCGTCCCGAAGTGGGGGTACGGCATCCCCGGCGCCGCCACCGAGGCGGCGAAGAACCCGCTCTACGTCCACGGCGGAGCGGCCATGAACCGCAACGACATCGACCATTTCGAGGTCCGCACCTTCGACGGCGAGCGCCTCGTGGAGGTCGACGCCTGACATAGGCCCCTTCTGTGGCATAAGCTCGACGGCTGCCCAGTGCACGTCAGAAGGGGGCCTCGGTGGCCGCGCAGGAAGCCGTCGGTGTGGTCGACACGGTCCGTGACCGCGAGATCGGCATCGAACAGGAACATCTGGATCAGGTCTACCGCCGCCTCGAGGAGAAGATCCACGAGGCGGAGTTCCTGATGAACGACGCGGCGAAACGAGGTCAGGTCGGCACGCCCGGCGCCCTCGCCGAGCGCGACGCCCAGGTGTTCCGGGCCGGTGTCCACCTGAACCGGCTCAACAACGAGTTCGAGGACTTCCTCTTCGGCAGGATCGACCTGCTGAACGGCAAGGACGGCAAGAAGGGGCCCGACGGCGCGTACACGTCCGTCGAGCCCGCCGAGGACGCGGTGCGGTCCGACGGGCCCCACCAGTACGCGGAGATCGGCGAGACCCTCCACATCGGCCGTATCGGCGTCCTCGACTCCGACTACGCGCCGCTCGTGATCGACTGGCGCGCGCCCGCCGCCGCCCCGTTCTACCGCTCCACCCCGGTCGACCCCGGCCGCGTGGTGCGCCGCCGCGTCATCCGCTCCAAGGGCCGCAAGGTCCTCGGCGTCGAGGACGACCTGATGCGCCCCGAGCTGCGGGCGACCCTCGACGGGCGCGAGCTCCCGGTGATCGGCGACGGCGCCCTGATGGCCGCGCTGGGCCAGGCCCGCAGCCACACCATGCGCGACATCGTCTCCAGCATCCAGGCCGAGCAGGACCTGGTCATCCGCGCGCCCGCCGCCTCCGTGACGTACGTCGAGGGCGGCCCGGGCACCGGCAAGACGGCGGTCGCCCTGCACCGGGCCGCCTACCTGCTCTACCAGGACCGGCGGCGCTACGCGGGCGGCATCCTGATCGTCTCCCCGACCCCGCTGCTCGTCTCGTACACCGAGGGCGTCCTGCCCTCCCTCGGCGAGGAGGGCCAGGTCGCGATCCGCGCGGTCGGCAGCCTCGTCGACGGCGCCGAGGCCACCGCCTACGACGAGCCGGCCGTGGCCCGTGTCAAGGGCTCCTCCCGGATGCTCGCGGTGCTGCGCAAGGCGGCCCGCGGCGCCCTGGAGACCCCCGCGCCGCCCGGCGGAGCGACCGGCCGGGGGAGGGACACCGACCAGCTC
>NZ_RDBI01000040.1:1735040-1763206 GCF_008042125.1 Streptomyces sp. MS191 | reverse complement strand
CCACCCTCCTGCGCGTCGTCGCCTTCGGGCGGCGCATCGAGCTGGAGGCCGACGAGCTCCGGCGCATCCGGCACAACGTCCTCGGCGGCTCCGCCCCCGTCAACCTGCTGCGCCCCCGGGCCCGCAAGCTGCTGCTCGACGCGCTGTACTCCAAGTCCGGCTCCGCCGGCCGGCACAGCGACCCCGAGCTGGCCGCCGAACTGCGCTCCTCCTTCGACGAGGACGTCTCCACCGAGGACTCCTTCCTCGCCTTCCTCGACGCCTGGTGGCCCGAGCTCACGCCCCGCCAGGTCCTCGACGCGATGGCCGACGAGAAGCGCCTCGGCCGCTGGGCCCGGCGCATCCTGAACCCGGGCGAGGTCCGGCGCCTGGCCCGCTCCCTGCGCCGCGAGGCCCTGTCCGTCCACGACGTGGCGCTGCTCGACGAGCTGCACACCCTGCTCGGCGCACCCGCGCGACCGCGCAGGAAGCGGGAGTACGACCCGCTGGACCAGCTGACGGGCCTGGAGGAGCTGATGCCCGTCCGCGAGGAGACGCAGCGCGAGCGGGCCGAGCGGCTCGCGGCGGAGCGCACCGAGTACGCCCACGTCATCGTCGACGAGGCCCAGGACCTCACGCCGATGCAGTGGAGGATGGTCGGCCGGCGCGGGCGCCACGCGACCTGGACGGTCGTCGGCGACCCGGCGCAGTCCTCCTGGTCCACCCCGGACGAGGCGGCCGAGGCGCGCGACGAGGCCCTGGGCAGCCGCCCGCGCCGCCGGTTCGAGCTGACCGTGAACTACCGCAACCCGGCGGAGATCGCCGAACTGGCCGCCAAGGTGCTCGCGCTGGCGATGCCCGGCAAGGAGTCGCCGCGCGCGGTGCGCTCCACAGGCGTCGAGCCGCGCTTCGTGGCGGTCCCGGACAAGGCCGACCTGGCCGGAATCGTCCGCTCCGAGGCGCAGCGGCTGCTCGATCAGGTGGACGGCACGGTCGGTGTCGTCGTCGCCATGAACCGGCGTGAGCAGGCCGCCCGCTGGCTGGCCGACCTCGGCGACCGGGTGGTGGCGCTCGGCTCGCTGGAGGCCAAGGGCCTGGAGTACGACGCCACGGTGGTCGTCTCGCCCGCGGAGATCGCGGACGAGTCGCCCGCCGGCCTGCGGGTGCTGTACGTGGCCCTGACCCGGGCCACCCAGCAGCTGACGGTGGTGTCCGGGGCCCGGGACGTGCCGGACGCGGACGGTGTCCCGGACCTGCTCAGGGACTGAGCGGACGGACCCGCTCCGGGTCGTCCGGGGCTGATTTCAAGTCAACCTGCGCCGTAGGAATCACTTGCCAGGGTGGTTTGTTAGCCTTGTCGTGGCACCGGCTCGATCCAAGCCCCCGGGCCCAACCTTCGTCCCTCAGAGGGACCACTTGCCGCGAGGCGAGCATGGCGGGTCGGTGCCACTCAGGACACTCTTCGTGCGTATGTACGAAGTCGAGGCCCCCGTCACCACTGGTGACGGGGGCCTCTTCTGTTTCCCGTCAGCTTCTCGTATGGTGGAAACTACTTTCCGAAAACAAAATGACCGCATTACCTGCTACCGGCAGGTAGGTGCGACCATCGGAGGGCGCCGCCGGGCAACCAGCCGAGGCGGCGTAGCAATGAAGCTAGGGAAAGCGAAGGAACTCGGCCATGGCAACGGCGCCCAGCGTCTCGTACTCGATGACGGTCCGGCTGGAGGTTCCCGCGAGCGGGACCGCGGTCTCCCAGCTCACCACGGCGGTGGAGTCCCACGGCGGTTCCGTCACCGGCCTCGACGTGACCGCCTCCGGCCACGAGAAGCTCCGGATCGACGTCACCATCGCCGCGACCTCCACCGGGCACGCCGACGAGATCGTCGAGCAGCTGCGGGGCATCGAGGGCGTCGTCCTCGGCAAGGTCTCGGACCGTACGTTCCTGATGCACCTCGGCGGCAAGATCGAGATGGCGTCGAAGCATCCCATCCGCAACCGTGACGACCTCTCCATGATCTACACCCCGGGCGTGGCCCGGGTGTGCATGGCGATCGCCGAGAACCCCGAGGACGCCCGGCGCCTGACCATCAAGCGCAACTCCGTCGCAGTCGTGACGGACGGCTCCGCGGTCCTCGGCCTGGGCAACATCGGCCCCATGGCCGCGCTGCCCGTCATGGAGGGCAAGGCGGCCCTCTTCAAGCGCTTCGCCGGCATCGACGCCTGGCCGATCTGCCTCGACACGCAGGACACCGACGCCATCGTCGAGATCGTCAAGGCGATCGCCCCCGGCTTCGCCGGCATCAACCTCGAGGACATCTCGGCACCCCGCTGCTTCGAGATCGAGGCGCGGCTGCGCGAGGCCCTGGACATCCCCGTCTTCCACGACGACCAGCACGGCACCGCGATCGTCGTCCTCGCCGCCCTGACCAACGCCCTGCGCGTCGTGGGCAAGGGCATCGGCGACGTACGGGTCGTCATGTCGGGCGCCGGAGCGGCCGGTACGGCCATCCTGAAGCTGCTGATCGCGGCGGGCGTCAAGCACGCCGTCGTCGCCGACATCCACGGCGTGGTCCACGCGGGCCGCACGGACCTGGTCGACGCGGCTCCCGGCACCCCGCTGCGCTGGATCGCCGACAACACCAACCCCGAGGGCGTCACCGGCACCCTCAAGGAGGCCGTGGTCGACGCGGACGTCTTCATCGGCGTCTCGGCCCCGAACCTCCTCGGCGCGGACGACGTCGCCGCCATGGCGGAGGGCGCGATCGTGTTCGCGCTCGCGAACCCGGATCCCGAGGTCGACCCGGCGATCGCCCGTCAGACGGCCGCCGTGGTGGCCACCGGCCGTTCGGACTTCCCCAACCAGATCAACAACGTGCTGGTCTTCCCGGGTGTCTTCCGCGGTCT
Organism: Streptomyces sp. MS191; assembly: GCF_008042125.1. GTDB lineage: Bacteria > Actinomycetota > Actinomycetes > Streptomycetales > Streptomycetaceae > Streptomyces. The sequence goes on along the minus strand of NZ_RDBI01000040.1, from coordinate 1,760,323 downwards.
GTTGGACGCTCAGTCCCGGGCCGTCAACACGGACATGATGCTGGCGGCGGCCACCGCCCTCGCCGGCGTCGTGACCGAGGACGAACTGAACCCGAACTACATCATCCCCTCGGTGTTCAACGACAAGGTCGCGGGCGCCGTCGCGGGTGCCGTCCGCACGGCCGCGAAGGCGGCCGGCGCGGGTGCGGAGACCTCCTCGAACGGGCTGTGACAGGCCCCACGTCAGCCCGGTGAACGGCGCGTCGCGAGTCGCCGCGCCGTAAACCCGCCTTTAGGGTGGCTGTTCGGCTCCAAAGAGTTTCGGCGGAGTCGACGGAACGTCACCATGCCGGAGGCCGTGGCGCTTTTCGTGTGACCCCAGAGGGTGCCGGATTGGCGTTCCCGCCGCTGGTGGGGGCAGGATGCCTATTCGGGCGCGAGGGTCTGTACAGCAGACCCGGGTCCGGGGACTGTCCGAGGGCCCTGGCAGCATCGGCTTCGATCTCACGCCTCACAGGCAAGAAGAACACGGGAGTAACAACATGAACCGCAGTGAGCTGGTGGCCGCCCTGGCCGACCGTGCCGAGGTGACCCGCAAGGACGCCGACGCCGTGCTGGCCGCTCTCGCCGAGACCGTCGGCGAGGTCGTCGCCAAGGGCGACGAGAAGGTCACCATCCCCGGCTTCCTGACCTTCGAGCGCACCCACCGTGCCGCTCGCACCGCTCGTAACCCGCAGACCGGCGACCCGATCAACATCCCGGCCGGCTACAGCGTGAAGGTCTCCGCGGGCTCGAAGCTCAAGGAAGCCGCCAAGGGCAAGTAAGTGCCCGAGGGCCTCTGAGCGGGTCTGAAGGCGACGGAAGGGCGGCCACCCTGTCAGGGGGTGGCCGCCCTTCCGTTCGTCCGCGTACGGGCCCTACACCAGGGCGCTGCCCGGCAGCTCGACCTTGGCGCCGAGCTCGACGAGCTTCTCCATGAAGTTCTCGTAGCCGCGGTTGATCAGGTCGATGCCGTGGACCCGGCTCGTGCCCTGCGCCGCCAGGGCCGCGATCAGGTACGAGAAGCCGCCGCGCAGGTCCGGGATGACCAGGTCCGCGCCCTGGAGCTTGGTCGGTCCGGAGACGACCGCGGAGTGCAGGAAGTTGCGCTGGCCGAAGCGGCAGTCCGAACCGCCCAGGCACTCGCGGTACAGCTGGATGTGCGCACCCATCTGGTTGAGCGCCGAGGTGAACCCGAGCCGCGACTCGTAGACCGTCTCGTGGACGATGGAGAGGCCGGACGCCTGGGTCAGGGCCACCACCAGGGGCTGCTGCCAGTCCGTCTGGAAACCGGGGTGCACGTCCGTCTCCAGGTGGATCGCGTTCAGCGAGCCGCCCGGGTGCCAGAAGCGGATGCCCTCGTCGTCGATCTCGAAGGCGCCACCCACCTTCCGGTAGGTGTTCAGGAAGGTCATCATCGAGCGCTGCTGGGCGCCGCGCACGTAGATGTTGCCCTCGGTGGCCAGCGCCGCCGACGCCCAGGACGCCGCCTCCAGGCGGTCCGGGAGCGCCCGGTGGGTGTAGCCGTCGAGCCGGTCGACACCGGTGATCCGGATCGTCCGGTCGGTGTCCATCGAGATGATGGCGCCCATCTTCTGCAGGACGCAGATCAGGTCCTCGATCTCCGGCTCCACCGCGGCGTTGGAGAGCTCGGTGACGCCCTCCGCCAGGACGGCCGTGAGCAGCACCTGCTCGGTCGAGCCGACCGAGGGGTACGGCAGGCGGATCTTGGTGCCGCGCAGTCGCTGCGGGGCCTCCAGGTACTGGCCGTCCTCCCGCTTCTCGATCGTCGCGCCGAACTGGCGCAGCACGTCGAAGTGGAAGTCGATCGGCCGGCCGCCGATGTCGCAGCCGCCCAGGCCCGGGATGAAGGCGTGGCCGAGGCGGTGCAGCAGCGGGCCGCAGAAGAGGATCGGGATCCGCGAGGAACCCGCGTGGGCATCGATGTCAGCCACGTTGGCGGACTCGACGTGCGTGGGGTCGAGGACCAGCTCACCGGGCTCGTCGCCGGGGCGGACCGTGACGCCGTGCAACTGCAGCAGGCCACGCACCACCCGGACGTCCCGGATGTCGGGCACGTTGCGCAGCCGGCTGGGACCGCTGCCGAGCAGGGCGGCGACCATTGCCTTGGGCACGAGGTTCTTCGCGCCGCGAACGCGGATCTCGCCCTCCAGCGGGGTTCCGCCGTGGACAAGCAGTACATCGTCTGTGCCGGTCATGGATCTCGCGTTCCGGAGTCGTCGGGCAGGGGCCAGGGAAATAGGGTAAGGGCCGATCACCCCCGTTCCGGTAGAGCGAGGGGCCCCCGCAGATGTAATGAATTCGGCACAACACACTCTGTTCACGCGATCTTGCGGAGCGTCACCGTCCGTTTGTGGATCTTCGCGGCCGTCGCAGCCGCCCTGAGCTGCGCCGGGTGCGCGCCGTCCGCCCGCGGTGCCCGAGAAGCTCCGCGAACGCCGAAGATGCGGGATCATGTGTCGCATGACCGAGGTGTCCTCGCTCACAGGGCGACTGCTCGTCGCCACCCCCGCCCTGGCGGATCCGAATTTCGACCGCGCGGTGGTGCTCCTCCTCGACCACGACGACGAGGGGTCGCTCGGCGTGGTCCTGAACCGGCCCACCCCGATCACGGTCGGTGACATCCTCGCGCCCTGGGCCCCGCTCGCCGGCGACCCGGGCGTCGTCTTCCAGGGCGGCCCGGTCTCGCTCGACGCGGCGCTGGGCCTCGCGGTGATCCCCGGCGACGAGGGGCCACTGGGCTGGCGCCGGGTGTTCGGGGCCATCGGCCTGGTGGACCTGGAGACCCCGCCCGAGCTCCTCGGGCCGGCCCTCGGGTCCCTCCGGATCTTCGCCGGCTACGCGGGCTGGGGTCCGGGCCAGCTGGAGACGGAGCTCGGCGAGGGCGCCTGGTACGTCGTCGAGTCCGAGCCGGGTGACGTCTCCTCGCCGTCCCCGGAGACCCTCTGGCGCTCGGTGCTCCGCCGCCAGCGCGGGGAGCTCGCGATCGTGGCGACGTACCCGGACGATCCCTCGCTGAACTGAACCGGCGCGACCCTCCGGATCCGTCGGACCGGCCGGGCGCGGGTACCCGGGGAGCCCCAGTACCCTTGGCTGTTATGAGCACTCTCGAGCCCGAGCGCGGGGCAGGTACGGGAACCCTCGTCGAGCCGACGCCGCAGGTGTCCCACGGTGACGGCGACCACGAGCGCTACGCCCACTACGTCCAGAAGGACAAGATCATGGCGAGTGCCCTCGACGGCACTCCCGTGGTGGCACTGTGCGGCAAGGTCTGGGTACCGGGGCGCGACCCCAAGAAGTACCCGGTCTGCCCCATGTGCAAGGAGATCTACGAGTCCATGGGTCCCGGCGGGGACAAGGACAAGGACAAGGGCGGCAAGGACAAGTAGCACTTTCCTCCGCCACGGGGACGGCCCCCGGCGCGCGTACTTCGGTACGTGTGCCGGGGGCCGTTCTCGTGGGGCGGCCCCCGGCCGCGCGTTGCACGGGGTGCGTCGGGTGGTCACAGAGTGGTTGAGACCACTTGTCGGGTGGTGGGCGCAGCTCTAACCTCCAGCGTGTTGTGCAGCACGAAACGCCCGTTGCGCATGCTGCAACGATGATTGGTGGGAGCCCCGTATGAAGCTTGCTGCCCGAATCGCCGCGCCGGTCACCGCACTTGTGCTGGCCGGCCTCGCCGCCACCGCCTGCGCCCCGCAGACCTCCGACGGCAAGGCCGCCGCGGACGAGAAGTCCGGCACCCTGCGCGTCTGGCTCTTCCAGGAGGTCGACAACAAGCCCAAGGAGCAGGTCGTCGACGCGGCGATCGCCGCCTTCGAGCAGCGGCACGAGGGCACCGACGTCCAGGTCGAGTACATCCCCGTCGACACCCGCGCGCAGCGCGTCAAGGCCGCCTTCAACGACCCCGGGTCCGCCCCCGACCTGGTCGAGTACGGCAACACCGACACCGCCGGCTACGTGAAGGACGGCGGACTCGCCGACATCACCGCCGAGTTCGGCGCCTGGGCCGACGCCAAGGACACCGACCCCACCGCCAGGTCCTCGGTCACCGTCGACGGCAGGGTCTACGGCGCCCCGCTCTTCGTCGGCGTCCGCGCGCTCTACTACCGCACCGACGTCCTCGGCGAGCTCGGCCTCACCGCCCCCACGTCGCAGGCCGAGCTGATCTCCACCGCCAAGAAGATCCGCAAGGCCAGGCCCGAGCTGTACGGCCTCGCCGTCGGCGGCGCCTACACCTACGGCGCCATGCCCTTCGTATGGGCCAACGGCGGCGAACTCGCCACCGGGAACGGCGGGTCGTACAAGGCCGCCGTCAACAGCGAGTCCGCGCGCAAGGGCATCACCGCGTACACCTCCCTGTTCGGGGACGACAACTGCCCGGCCGCCAAGTGCGCCCAGATGGGCGGCAACGCGACCGTCACCGCCTTCGCCTCCGGCAAGGCCGCCATGGCCATCGGCGGCGACTTCAGCCACGCGGCCGTCGAGGCGGGCACCGTGAAGGGCAAGTACGCCGTGGTGCCGCTGCCCGGCGTCGCGCCCGGATCGATCGCCCCCGCCTTCGCCGGCGGCAACAACCTCGGCGTCCTGAAGAGCACCTCGCACCGCACCCTCGCCGTCGACCTCATGAAGTCCCTGACCGGCAAGGAGACCCAGGGCAAGCTCTTCGACGCCATGGGCTTCCTGCCCACGTACACCGACGTCCGCGCGGAGGCCGCCCGCAAGCAGCCCTTCGTGAAGCCGTTCATCGACTCCCTCGGCGCGGGCACCAAGTTCGTCCCGGCCTCGCCCGCCTGGGGTCAGATCGACGCCTCGCTGGTGCTCCCGACGATGTTCCAGGAGATCGTCAGCGGCCGTAAGGACGTCGCCGCGGCCTCGGACGACGCCGCCCGGAAGATGGACGCCGCGTTCACGGCGGCGGGCAGCTGACGATGAGCCTCCCGAACGGCACGAAGCCGGCCGCCGCGGCCGGGGACGGCAGCCCGTCCCGCGCGACCGGGACGCCCCCCGCCGTCGCGGCGGGCGGCCCGGTCCCCGGCCCCCGCAAGGGCGCCGGGGGCCCGTCCGGCCGGCCCCGCACCACTGCGGGCCCGCGCTCCCGGTCCGGCTGGACCCCCTGGCTCTACCTGCTCCCCGCGCTCGCCGTCCTCGGCGGGCTCCTGATCTACCCCATCTACCAGCTCGGGCTGATCTCCCTCCTGGAGTACACCCAGGCCCAGGTCAGCGGCGGCGCCCCGACCTCCTTCCAGGGCCTCGGCAACTACACGGCCCTCTTCTCCGACCCCCAGTTCCGGCAGGTCCTCCTCGCGACCGTCCTGTTCGCCGCCGCCTGCGTCGTCACCACGCTGGCCGTCGGCTGCGCCCTCGCGGTGCTCCTGACCCGCGTCCGGGCCGTGCCCCGCCTCGCCCTGATGCTGGCCGCGCTCGGCGCCTGGGCGACCCCCGCCGTCACCGGCTCCACCGTCTGGGTCTTCCTCTTCGACCCCGACCTCGGACCGGTCAACCGGGTCCTCGGCCTCGGCGACTTCTCCTGGACGTACGGGCGCTACAGCGCCTTCGCGCTGGTCCTCCTCGAGGTCGTGTGGTGCTCGTTCCCGTTCGTCATGGTCACCGTCTACGCCGGCATCAAGGCCGTCCCGTCCGAGGTCCTGGAGGCCGCCGCCCTCGACGGCGCCTCGCAGTGGCGGATCTGGCGCTCGGTCACGGCACCGATGCTCCGGCCCATCCTGGTCGTCGTCACGATCCAGTCGGTCATCTGGGACTTCAAGGTCTTCACCCAGATCTACGTGATGACGGGCGGCGGCGGCATCGCCGGCCAGAACCTCGTCCTCAACGTGTACGCGTACCAGAAGGCGTTCGCCTCGTCCCAGTACAGCCTCGGCTCCGCGATCGGCGTCGTCATGCTGCTGATCCTGCTCGCCGTCACGCTGGTCTACCTCCGACTGCTGCGACGCCAGGGAGAAGAACTGTGAGCGCACCCCTCCTCCGGCTGCCCCGCCGCCCCGGACGGCTCGCGGCGGAGGCGGCCGCCCTCCTCGTCGCGGCCGTCGTCGCCTTCCCGCTCCACTGGATGGTGCTCTCGGCCTTCAAGCCCGCCGGCGAGATCCAGTCGGCGCACCCGAGGCCGTGGACCCTGTCCCCGTCCCTCGACTCCTTCCGGCGCGTCTTCGAGCAGCAGGAATTCGGCCGGTACTTCCTCAACTCGCTCGTCGTCGCGGGCTCGGTCGTCCTCGCCTCCGCGCTGATCGCCTTCCTGGCCGCCACGGCCGTGACCCGCTTCCGGTTCCGCTTCCGGACGACGCTGCTCATCATGTTCCTGGTCGCCCAGATGGTGCCGATCGAGGCGCTGACGATCCCGCTGTTCTTCCTGATGCGGGACTTCGGCCAGCTCAACACGCTGGGCTCGCTGATCCTGCCGCACATCGCGTTCTCCCTGCCGTTCGCGATCTGGATGCTGCGCGGCTTCGTGAAGGCCGTCCCGGAGGCGCTGGAGGAACAGGCGCAGATCGACGGGGCGAGCCGCACCCGGTTCCTGTGGCAGATCCTCTTCCCGCTGGTCCTCCCCGGACTCGTGGCCACGAGCGTCTTCTCGTTCATCTCGACCTGGAACGACTTCCTCTTCGCCAAGTCGTTCCTCATCAGCGACACCTCGCAGTCCACGCTTCCGATGGCGCTGCTGGTCTTCTTCAAGCCCGACGAGAACGACTGGGGCGGAATCATGGCGGGTTCGACCGTGATGACGATCCCGGTGCTCGTCTTCTTCGTCCTCGTAGAAGCGCAGGGTCGTCTCGGAGGGGGCCAGGACGTTCGGGTTGACGCCCCAGGTGTCCCAGACGGCGAGGGAGGCCGTGTCGACGACGTCGCTGTTGCCGAGTTCGGGGTACGCGGCGATGGCGGCCTGCGAGTGGCCGGGGACGTCGATCTCGGGGACGACGGAGATGTGCCGCTCGGCGGCGTAGGCGACGATCTCGCGGATGTCGTCCTGGGTGTAGAAGCCGGTGAGCCGGGGCAGCTCCCAGACCCGCCCGTGGGGGCCGGCCGGCGCCTTGCGGTACGCCCCGGACCTCGCCCGGCCGGATCGCGCTGGACGCCGGTACCCCGCTCGACGCCGGACCCGGCACCGAGGGCGTGGCCCGGTGGTTGCGCTCCGCGCTCGGCGCGGCCACCGGCCTGCCGTTCGCCCCCGGCGGGGGACCGCGTGCCGTCCGGCTGCGCGTCGACCCCGGGATCGAACGGGCCTCGGGACCCGAGGGCTACCGGCTGTCGACCGACGGCTCGGTCGAGGACGCCGCCGTCCTCGTCGAGGGCGGCGCCGCCGCGGGCGTGTTCTGGGGCGTCCAGACGCTCCGTCAACTGCTCGGGCCCGACGCGTACCGCAAGGCGCCGGCCGGCCCCCACGGGCGGGTCTGGGAGCTGCCCCGGCTCACCGTCACCGACGCCCCCCGCTTCCGCTGGCGCGGGCTCATGCTCGACGTCTCCCGGCACTTCATGCCGAAGGACGACGTCCTGCGCCAGCTCGACCTCCTCGCCGCCCACAAGCTCAACGTCTTCCACTTCCACCTCACCGACGACCAGGGCTGGCGCATCGAGATCCGACGCCACCCCCGGCTCACCGAGATCGGCTCCTGGCGGGCGCGCACGAAATGGGGCCACCGGGCGTCGCCGCTGTGGAACGAGACGCCGCACGGCGGCTTCTACACCCAGGACGACATCCGCGAGATCGTCGCCTACGCCGCCGAGCGGCACATCTCCGTCGTCCCCGAGATCGACGTCCCCGGCCACTCGCAGGCCGCCATCGCCGCGTACCCCGAACTCGGCAACAGCGACGTCGTCGACACGGCCTCCCTCGCCGTCTGGGACACCTGGGGCGTCAACCCGAACGTCCTGGCCCCCTCCGAGACGACCCTGCGCTTCTACGAGGGCGTGTTCGAGGAGGTCCTCGACCTCTTCCCGTCGACCTTCGTCCACATCGGCGGCGACGAGTGCCCCAAGGACCAGTGGAAGCGGTCCCCGGCCGCCCAGGCCCGCATCGCCGAACTCGGGCTCGCGGACGAGGACGAGCTCCAGTCCTGGTTCGTCCGCCACTTCGACCGCTGGCTCGCCGACCGCGGCCGCCGCCTCATCGGCTGGGACGAGATCCTGGAGGGCGGGCTCGCCCCCGGCGCCGCGGTGTCCTCCTGGCGCGGCTACGCGGGCGGCGTCGCCGCGGCCGAGGCCGGCCACGACGTCGTCATGTGCCCCGAGCAGCACGTGTACCTGGACCACCGGCAGGCGCCCGGCGACGACGAGCCGATGCCCATCGGCTACGTGCGCACCCTGGAGGACGTCTACCGCTTCGAGCCCGTGCCGGCGGGCCTCTCGCCCGAGGCAGCCGCCCACGTCCTCGGCACCCAGGCCAACGTCTGGACCGAGGTCATGGAGAACCGGGCCCGCGTCGACTACCAGGTCTTCCCGCGTCTCGCCGCCTTCGCCGAGGTCGCCTGGTCGGAGCTGCCCGCACCCGCCGACCGCGACTTCGCGGACTTCGAGCGGCGCATGACCGCCCACTACCGGCGTCTGGACGCCCTCGGCGTCGACTACCGCCCGCCCGCCGGACCCTCTCCCCGACAGCGCCGCCCCGGCGTGCCGGGGCGGCCCATCGAGGGGGCGCCCCCGAACGTGTGAGCCGTCCCGGGCCGCCCGTCACCCAACGGCGGCAAAACGGATGTTCCACTCCCTCGCGGACGTCCTGGACGGAACCGTCCTTCGCGGACCCTCGCGTCGGACGGGTCGGAAGATGTGCCAGAGTTGCCACGTCCGGGCTGTGTGCACGTACGGTACGGCCACACAGGCGCGACAGCCGGGGACGAGTCGGGGACCGCCGGGGACACCGGGAAGGGGCAGCGGGTTGACCACGCACGCACCACAGACGGCGCAGTCCGTGACGCTGCCCGCCTCGCTCGACGAGGCCGTGGCGGCGCTCACCGCCATGCCCGCGGCCGTGCCCGTCGCGGGCGGCACGGACCTGATGGCGGCCGTCAACAAGGGCCAGCTCAGGCCGGCCGGACTCGTCGGTCTCAGCCGGATCAACGAGCTCCGTGGCTGGCAGTACCAGGACGGCCACGCGCTGCTCGGCGCGGGCCTCACCCACGCCCGGATGGGCCGGCCCGACTTCGCGGCCCTCATCCCCGCCCTGGCCGCCGCCGCGCGGGCCGCCGGCCCGCCCCAGATCCGCAACGCGGGCACCCTCGGCGGCAACATCGTCACCGCGGCACCCACCGGCGACTCGCTGCCCGTCCTGGCCGCCCTGGAGGCCGACCTGGTCGTCATGGGCCCGCTGGGCACGCGCGAGATCCCCGTCTCCCACCTGCTGGCCGGCCGTGACCTGCTGGCGCCCGGCGAGCTGGTCGCCTTCGTGCGGGTGCCCCTGCTGCACGCCCCCCAGGTCTTCGTGAAGGCCACCGGCCGCACCGGCCCGGCCCGCGCCACCGCCTCCGTCGCCGTCGTGCTCGACCCCGCCCGGCGCGGGGTGCGGTGCGCGGTCGGGGCGATCGCGCCGATGCCGCTCCGCCCGCTGGAGGCCGAGCACTGGATCGCCACCCTGGTGGACTGGGACGGGGACCGGGGCCTCGCACCGGAGGCGCTGACGGCGTTCGGCGAGTACGTCGCCGCCGCCTGCATCCCCGACCCGCCGGGCGACGAGCAGCTGCCGCCCGCCGTACTGCACCTGCGGCGCACGGTCGCCGCGCTGGCCCGACGGGCACTGGGGAGGGCGCTGTCGTGAGCAACGACCGGCACAGCAACGAGCACCACGACGGCGGGGACGAGTACGGGGGCGGCTGGCAGCCGATCCCGCAGAGCGAGGGCTACGACGGCGAGGCCACGGCCTTCGTGCAGTTGCCGCCCGACTTCATGCTCGACGGCGTCCCGCTGGAGGCGCCCGGCCACGGCTACGTACCGCCGATGATCACGCCGCTGGTGCCCCTGACCCCCGACCCGGGGGCGACGGGCCAGTGGAGCTTCACCACCGACGCCGCCGACGCGCCCGCCGAGGCGCCGTCCGAGCCGGAGCGGGACCCGCAGGCGACGGGCCAGTGGAGCTTCCCTGAGGCGGCCGAGGCCGAGTCGGCGTCCACCGGACAGTGGCGGATCCCGGTCGTCTCGGACTCTTCGGACGAATCCGGCGAATACACGGCGTCGATGCTCGCGCAGTACGCGAGCAGCGCGCCCGCGACCCTGCCGGGCGGCGCCCCCGCCCCCTGGGCCGTGCCGGACGCGGACGCGGTGGGCCCGGAGCACGCATCCGGCCACGACGCCGGACACGCGCCGGACCCCGCCCACGAGCACGCCGCCGACCCGGCGGAGCACGCGGACGGCCCCACGGCCGAGCCCGCGCCGGAATTCGCACCCGAGTCCCCGGCGGAACCGTCGTACACCGAGGAGCCCGCCTTCCCGGACGACGTCCCCGCCGCCCTCCCCACCAGCAGCGCGGACAGCGACGAGCACCCGCACACCTCGTACACCCTGCGCGTCAACGGCGCCGACCGGCCCGTCACGGACTCCTGGATCGGCGAGTCGCTGCTCTACGTCCTGCGCGAGCGCCTCGGTCTGGCCGGGGCCAAGGACGGCTGCTCGCAGGGCGAGTGCGGCGCGTGCAACGTGCAGGTCGACGGCCGGCTCGTCGCCTCCTGCCTCGTCCCCGCGGCGACCGCGGCCGGCAGCGAGGTCCGCACCGTCGAGGGCCTCGCCACCGACGGCGAACCCTCCGACGTCCAGCGCGCCCTGGCCCGCTGCGGCGCCGTCCAGTGCGGCTTCTGCATCCCCGGCATGGCGATGACCGTCCACGACCTGCTGGAGGGCAACCACGCCCCCACCGAGCTGGAGGCCCGCCAGGCCCTCTGCGGCAACCTCTGCCGCTGCTCGGGCTACCGCGGCGTCCTCGACGCCGTGCAGGAGGTCGTCGCCGAGCGCGCGGCCGCCGCGGCCGCCGAGTCGACCGACGAGGCGCGCATCCCGCACCAGATCCCGCACCCGCACGACGGAGGCATGGCGTGAGCATCGACGCGACCACCGCCACCACCACGGCGCCCGAACCCCTGCAGGAGCTCCCGCCGCACGGTCTCGGCGCCTCGCTCCCGCCGTCCGACGCGCGCGCCAAGGCCGAGGGCACGTTCCCGTACGCCTCCGACCTCTGGGCCGAGGGCCTGCTCTGGGCCGCGCTGCTGCGCTCGCCCCACCCGCACGCCCGGATCGTCTCCGTCGACACCACCGCCGCCGCCGAGATGCCCGGCGTCCGCGCCGTGGTCACCCACGCCGACGTCCCGGGAGCGGCGACCTACGGCCGCACCGTCGCGGACCGGCCCGTCTTCGCCTCCGACCTCGTACGCCACCACGGCGAGGCCATCGCCGCCGTGGCCGCCGACCATCCGGACACCGCACGCCTCGCCGCCGCCGCCATCGCCGTCGAGTACGAGGTCCTCGAACCCGTCACCGACCCCGAGAAGGCCTTCGCCGCCGAGGCACTCCACCCGGACGGCAACCTCATCCGCCACATCCCGCTGCGCTTCGGCGACGCGGACGCGGCCGGCGAGGTCGTCGTCGAGGGCCTGTACCGGATCGGCCGCCAGGACCCGGCGCCGATCGGCGCCGAAGCCGGACTCGCCGTCCCGCGCCCCGACGGCGGCGTCGAGATCTACACCGCCTCCACCGACCCGCACACCGACCGCGACCTCGCCGCCGCCTGCTTCGGCCTCTCCCCGGACCAGGTCAAGGTCGTCGTCACCGGCGTCCCGGGCGCCACCGGCGACCGCGAGGACCCCGGCTTCCAGATCCCGCTCGGCCTCCTCGCCCTGCGCACCGGCTGCCCCGTCAAACTCAGCGCTACGCGCGAGGAATCCTTCCTCGGCCACGCCCACCGCCACCCCACACTGCTGCGCTACCGCCACCACGCCGACGCCGAAGGCCGGCTGGTGAAGGTCGAGGCGCAGATCCTGCTCGACGCGGGCGCGTACGCCGACGCCTCGTCCGAGTCCCTGGCCGCCGCCGTCTCCTTCGCCTGCGGCCCCTACGTCGTCCCGCACGCCTTCATCGAGGGCTGGGCCGTCCGCACGAACAACCCGCCGTCCGGCCACGTCCGCGGCGAGGGCGCCCTGCAGGTCTGCGCCGCCTACGAGGCGCAGATGGACAAGCTCGCCGCGAAACTCGGCCTGGACCCGGCCGACCTCCGCCTGCGCAACGCCCTGGCGACCGGCGACATCCTGCCCACCGGCCAGACCGTCACCTGCCCCGCACCCGTGGCCGAACTCCTCTCCGCCGTACGGGACTTCCCGCTCCCCGCGCTGCCCAAGGACTCCCCCGAGGACGACTGGCTGCTGCCGGGCGGCCCGGAGGGCGCGGGCGAACCGGGAGCCGTGCGCCGCGGCGTCGGCTACGCCCTGGGCATGGTCCACATGCTCGGCGCCGAGGGGACGGACGAGGTCTCGACCGCGACCGTCAAGGTCCACGACGGGGTCGCGACCGTGATCTGCGCGGCGGTGGAGACGGGCTCCGGCTTCTCGACACTGGCGCGCCAGATCGTCCAGGAGACCCTCGGCATCGAGGAGGTCCACGTCGCCTCGGTCGACACGGACCAGCCCCCGGCCGGCCCGGCGACCCACGGCCGGCACACCTGGGTCTCGGGCGGCGCCGTCGAGCGCGCGGCGAAGATGGTCCGCACCCAGCTTCTCCAGCCGCTGGCCCACAAGTTCGGCATGTCCACCGAACTCCTCCAGATCACCGACGGCAAGATCACCTCGTACGACGGCATCCTGTCGATGACGGTCGCGGAGGCCATGGACGGCAAGGAACTCTGGGCCACCGCCCAGTGCCGCCCGCACCCCACCGAGCCGCTCGACGAGTCGGGCCAGGGCGACGCCTTCGTCGGCCTCGCCTTCTGCGCCATCCGCGCGGTGGTGGACGTCGACGTCGAACTGGGCTCCATCCGCGTCGTGGAGATGGCGGTCGCCCAGGACGTCGGCCGCGTCCTCAACCCGGCCCAGCTCGCCACCCGCATCGAGGCGGGCGTCACCCAGGGCGTCGGCGCGGCCCTCACGGAGAACCTCCGCACGGCCCGCGGCCTGGTCCGCCACCCCGACCTGACGGGCTACGCACTCCCGACATCCCTGGACGCCCCGGACATTCGCATCGTGAAACTCGTCGAGGAGCGCGACGTCGTGGCCCCCTTCGGCGCCAAGGCGGCGAGCGCGGTCCCGGTGGTCACAGCCCCCGCGGCGGTGGCTTCAGCAGTGCGCGCAGCGACCGGACGCCCCGTCAACCGCCTCCCGATCAGGCCCCAAGCGGCGGTCGCCGTACCCAATTCGTAATCATGTGATCCGCGTTGCTTGTGCAACCGGGAGGTGCGTCCTGACACTCCTTCTCGGTACAGTGAACTCCTAGGCTCGACTCGGCCTTTGCTGGTTGTCGGTACACGGGGGAGGGTGGTGCACATGCTGGCACCGATGGCGGACGGAGGGGGCGGCGCGTACCAGCGCGCCGTGGCCTACAACTCCGAATCCATGCTGGAGTTCAAGAAGGGGATCGACGAGCTGATCGTCTCGCTGACCGAATCCCCCGCGGGCACGAAGAACATGGCGGCGGACCCGGTCTCCCGCAGCCAGTTCGGCGGTGGCGGAGGCGCGTGGATCGAGGCGTCCGGCATCTTCTCCTCGTACGACAACGTGCTCAGGGAGCTGACCAAGCTCTCGGGTCTGCTGGGCGACTGCCTCGAAGGCATGGGGATCGCCGTGACGATGTCGAAGGACGGCTTCGAGCAGACGGACGACGACATCCGCCGACGGATGTTGACGATCAGTCAGCGCACGCAGACCGCCAAGGAAGAGGCCGACAAGGCCGCGGGCCGCACCACGGGCACGACGGACGGCTCCGGGACGGCGCAGCCGGGCAGCGAGACGACGACGGGCGACGGTTCGCTCGGCTAGTCCGCGGACACGGACTTCGAGGACGACGGGGACACGGGGAAGAGGCGACAGATGATCCCATCAGACGGCGGCGGAGGCGGCAGCGCGACCAACTTCCGTTCCATGTCACACGAGCAGATGCTGGCATGGGTGGACGAGGCCAGCAGCTTCTACGTCCAGGACGCGGCCGACCGCCTGACCAAGGCGGCGACCAAGATGCGCGAGATCGCCAAGACCCTCCGCGACCGCCCGGGCCGGGTGGAGTGGAAGGGCGAGGCGGAGAAGGCGTTCATGGAGTGGGCGGACGGCCTCGCCAGCAGCACGCACAGCCTCGCCGACTACAGCGACGACGCGTCGTTCTGGATGAGCCAGGCGTCGGACGCGATCGCCCTGGCCGTATTTGGGGTCCGCGTCAAGCGGCGATGGTCGATCTTCGACGGACTCGGGTACTGCTGCCACTCGCTCTCAAGACGGCCGAGTGACGCCCGACGTGAGTACTGTCCCTCCGCCGAGCGACAAGACCGGACCGAATCACGTAGTTCGCCCTGAGGTTCCTGCTGATCTTGGGATCGACACTGTGGGGACCCTGCCGCCTCCGACGACGACCGCTCCTCCGCAGACTTCGGTGACACCGCCCGTCAGCAAGCCTGACGGCTTCACGCCTCCGATGACCACGCTGCCCGGTCAGGTCCCGCCCGCAGTGACGGGTGGTACCCGGGCTAACACGCCTCCCATGGCCTCGCGTGCACCGGTGGGCCCTGGTCGCACGGGTCCCGGAACCACCGGACCGCTCGGGATGCCGCGCGAGGGCATCAGCGGCGGACGCGCGGTTCCTCCCAACAGCGGTCGGGCGACGACGGGCATCCCGCGCGGCACCGTGATCGGTAATGAGCGGGGCACGGGCCCGAACACGGGCATGGGGCGCGGCCCCATGGGTGGAATGGGCGGTACTCACCCCATGGGCGGGCAGAACGGCATCAGCGGCGGGCGTCGCCTCGCCGTCGAGACCGGCGGCGTCGTCGGTAGCCGTCCGCAGCAGCCCGGAGCTGCCGGCTCTCGTCCCTTCACGCCCGGAGGCTCAGGCCTGGTGCGTGGCGGTGCGCAGGGCGAGTCCGGTCATGGCACCGGCCAGACGGGGCGCGGCGGCATGATGCACGGCGGCTCGCAGGCTGCCGGATCCCGCCGTGACGAACGTAATGGAGAGCGCCCGGACTACCTCGTCGAGGACGAGGAGACCTGGCAGCAGGGTGGCCGGCCTGTCGCCCCGCCCGTCATCGACTGAGTCAGAGGAAGTAAATGCGCGCCAGCAGTATTCGTTGGGGTAGTGGTCGGTCTGTCGCATCGGCCGCCTTGGGGATGCTGCTGGTGGGCATTGCATCCGTGCCCGCCCATGCGGAGTCCGTTCGGGATCAGCAGTGGCACCTCGACACCATGAAGGCTGAAGAGATTTGGGCCATCAGTAAGGGCGAGAGCGTCACTGTTGCGGTCATCGACAGCGGTGTGGACAAGTCCAACCCTGACTTGCGTGGCAGGGTGCTGGCGGGCAAGAACCTTGCGCCCGACAAAGCTGGTGACGAGTTCACCGATTACACGGGGCACGGGACCGGTATGGCCGCCCTCATCGCAGGTACCGGCGAGAGGGACGGAGGAAAGGGTGCCTTCGGTCTGGCTCCCGCTGCCAAGATTCTTCCGATTCGGGTGCCAGGCTCAGACCGGGGTCAGCAGAATCAACAAGATGCAAATGATGACTTCAACAGGTACATGCCTGAGGCAATCCGCATCGCTGCGGATTCCGATGCCAAGGTGATCAGCATCTCTCAGGGTGCCACGGCAGGCTCGCAGCAGCTCACAGCCGCCGTGAAGTACGCCTTGGAAAAGGGCAAATTGGTCTTTGCCTCCGTAGGTAACAGTGCTGGTCAGGGCAACTTGGTTGAGTACCCAGGTGCCACCCCCGGCGTAGTGGGTGTCGGTTCTATCGACAAGAAACTGACAAGGTCGAAAACCTCTCAGTACGGATCCCAAGTCGACATGGTGGCGCCTGGCGAAGACACGGTTCACGCTTGCGGGGGTGGCACCGGACTGTGCAAGACGACCGGCACCAGCGACGCCACCGCCCTCGCCTCCGCCGCCGCCGCCCTCGTCTGGTCCAAGCACCCCGACTGGACCAACAACCAGGTGCTCAAGGCGCTGCTCAACACCATCGCCGGTCCCAACACCGGTGAGAAGCGGAACGACTTCATCGGCTACGGCGCCATCCGGCCTCTCCGTGCGCTGAAGACCCCGGGTGACGTCGGGCCCGCCGACGTCCGGCCCATCCCCGACCTCGACGCCGCCGGCGGTGCCTCGCCGTCCGCCGCGCCGTCCGCGTCCGGGTCGGCCTCGAAGGCTCCCGCGCCGGGGCCCGTCGCGCAGGCGGAGAGCGACGAGGGGGGGAGCACCGGACTCTGGATCGGTCTCGGTATCGGCGCCGTCGTCCTCATCGGCGCTGCCGTGGCCGTTCCGGTGATGCGTTCCCGGCGGAGCTGATCATCCCGTCATGGTCGGTGTCATAGCCCTCTTCTTCATTCTCGCGGCCGTCTTCGTCGTCCTCGGGTGTGTGGACCAGCGCCGCCTGTACTGGCGCCTCAGCGCCTGGCGGTACCGCGATCCCGCGGCCAACGAGCCTTCGGACGCGGCGAATCGGGTGGGACGGTTCGCCGCGCTCCTCCTCGCCGGTGTGTGGCTCTTCGCGGGGTGCCGGGCGATGGACTTCGCCGACGGCGACTCGTGGACGCGGGAGGAGATGCGGACCGTCGTCGTGGCCGCCGCCGAGACGATCGAGGCCGATGCCCATCCGTCCGGTGCGACCGATTCGATGCTCACCGAGGCGCTGCGTGACGCCTCGGAGGGCGAAGGCCCGTACTACCGGCTTGACGTGAAGACGGCGGACGCCCGGGAGGGCGAGGGCGGCGACCGTTTCCAAGTGAGCACCACCGAAGGGGAGTTCCCCTTCTGCCTCGCCTTCACGAAGAAGGAGTCGGGCGGGTTCGCCGTGCCCGGGGCCGACGGGTCCACCACGGTCGTGCCCGAGTACGACCTCACCTCGTCGGTCGACGAGGGCACCTGCTGAGCGCCAACCGAAACGAAACCGCAGCGATCACCGGAACGGAAGATCATGTCGTTCGACGAAGAGTGGGCAAGCGCGCGAGCCAGCGCAGTACAGCACCAGGAATCCCGCATGAGACTCAACGGGATCCCGCCGGAGGACGGTGCGACCGGCAAGAAGCTGCACGTCGACTCCTCCGAGCTGCGCGGCAGAGCGGGCAAGGCCGACATCGTGCGAACCGACTTCGCCAAGGCCGACAACGACGCCACCAAGGAGACGGGGCAGATCCAGGCCGGTCTCAAGGGCTTCAGGTCCGGGCCCGCCTTCAAGACGTTCTCCACGCGGTGGGAATCGCAGATGAAGTACGTCGACGGTCTGCTGCTGAACGGTGTCGCGGGGAAGCTCCGCGAGTCCGCCGCCGAGTTCGACGCCCGTGAGCGGACCGAGAAGGCGCGGCACAGCAAGGACGACGGCAAGGCCGGCAACGACTCCAACCGCAATCTCGCCTGAGCGATCGAGGAGATCCGGGATCCATGCTCGACTACAAGACCCTTCTTGATGCCGATCTCAACGAGCTGTCGGAGGCGGTGGGGAAGTGGAGCAAGCTCCCGGAGGAGTTCCGGAAGGCCGGCAGACTCTACGACAACACGGTCGAGAAGGGACTCGCCGAGTCCGACTGGAAGGGCGAGACCCGCGACGCGGCACTTGAGCAGGTCTCCCTCGTCGGCAAGCAGATAACGGCCGCGGCGGACGAGGCGGCGGACGTGCACCGCCTGCTGAGCGACGCCTACGACGTCTTCTCCGAGGCGCAGTCCAAGCTCAAGACGATCAGGTCGGACGTCGAGAAGGACAAGAACCTCTCGATCAAGCCGGACGGCGAGGTCTGGTTCGACCCGCCGGCGGACACCCCGACCGAGCACCTCGCGTCCATGAACAAGGGGTACCAGGAGACGATCCAGGCGTACCGGACGAGCATCCGCAACCAGGTGACCGCCGCGCAGGAGGCCGACGACATCCTCTACTGGGCGCTCAGCCAGGACTACAACGGCCGCGGCAAGGGCTTCGACTCGAACACGTACGACAGCCTGAAGGGTGCCAAGGAGGGCAAGGCGCAGGCCGACAAGGACCGCGACGCCCTGACCGAGCTCGCCAACGTCAAGCGCCCGTACACCCTCGACGAGATCAAGAAGATCAACGGTCTCCTGTCGAAGCACGAGGGCGACCCGTACTTCGCCGAGCAGTTCGCCACCGGCCTGGGGCCGAAGAAGACGCTCGAGTTCTGGACCAGGATCGCCGACCGCACCCAGTTCGGCGACGACATGACCAAGGAGTCGGCCAAGATCCAGAAGAGTCTGGGGTACACCCTGGCCACCGCCTCGCACTCCGACAGCAAGGCGATGGAGGAGTGGAAGAAGGGGATGATCGACCTCGGCGGCAAGCGGGTCGACATGGTCGACATGAACATGGGGACCATGACCAAGGGGCCGTACGGCTACCAGGTCATGAGCAGCCTCATGCGCAACGGCGAGTACGAGAAGGACTTCCTCCACGACTACGGCAAGAGCCTCATCGACTTCGAGAAGGACCACAAGGGCACCGATCCCAAGAAGCTCTGGCAGCCCGACGGCTACGAGACGTTCCTGAACTTCGGTGCCGGCACGGACCACGGTCTCGATCCCATGGCCGGGTACATGGAGGCCCTCGGCCACAACCCGGACGCGGCGAAGGAGTTCTTCGGCGCCAAGGGCTGGGAGACCTCGGGCAAGGAACCGGGCAACATGGATCCGGAGCTCAAGTACCTGCTCGAGGACCGCAAGTGGCCGGACATGCCCAACAACAAGGGCAGCGAGGACTTCGACGAGCTCGGGCACGCCATCGAGGCGGCGACCCTGGGCGTGCCGTACGACCAGCCGGACCTCGGTCTGCGCCGTGACGACATGACGGCGAACGTCGCCGAGCAGGTGATGGTGTACGTGGGCGACCAGCCGAAGTACCTGGACGACCACAAGGGAATGGGTGACAGCCTCGCCAAGATGGGCGCGGGGTACATCGACGACCTCAACTGGGCCTCGTCGAACTTCGGCAACGCCTACACCGGCCAGGATCTGCGGGACTCCGCCTTCGGCCACAACGGGCCGGGGCACATCGACCTGTCGCACGACACGGCGGCCTCCTTCCTCGCCGTCGCGGGTGGGGACGAGGACGGGTACAAGATCCTCTCCATGGCCCAGCAGGAGTACACGGCCAGCGGCCTGCGCGCGCACCCCGAGCCGAACGGCGAGGTCGCGCAGGTCATCGAGACGGGCGCCAAGATGCACGGCATGCTCGACCAGGCCCGCGCGAACGACATCCACGCCCACTACGGGGAGGCCACGAAGGCGGCGGAGCAGAAGCTCGCCGAGGCCGCGGAGTGGAAGAAGTTCGGCGTCGGCGCCGCCGTGGCGGTGGGCGTCGGGGCCGTGGCCCTCCCCTTCGCCGGAGCGGCGGCGGGCGGCGCGGCCGTGGCCGCCTTCGCCGTCCCCCAGGTGGCGGGAGCGGTCGCCGGTGCCGGCATGACCCAGTTCGGCATCGACATCAACCGGGAGCTGGAGAAGAACGGCCCCGACTTCTCGGTGCAGGAGCACATGAAGCTCCGGGAGTACGGTGAGCTGGGCTCGGCCCGCGCGGTGACGCCGATGGACGCGTACATCGCCGCCAACAACCTGGACGGCACCGAGTGGGCGCGGAAGATGCACAGCGGCGTGGAGGGCAAGTACAACGACGGCGGCGACGCCATCAACCGAGTCACCCCGGACCCGAAGGGATGACGGCGCGGCGTCACACCCCCCGGCGTGCCCGCCTGCTCGTCGGGGGCCTCGTGCTCGTGCTCGCGTCGGCCGGTTGCGGAGGCGGCGGCGAGGAGCCCGGGGCCGGGAAGGACACCGTGCCGGCCGCCCGGGTGTGCGGGGGGCTGTCGCCCAGGTCCGCGCAGGCGCTGGAGCAGATCTCCGAGGCGAAGGAGTTCATGTACCGCTCCCACGGGACGGCKCCGACGCTCAAGGGTCTCCTCCACGATCCCGAGCGCCGCGGCGGCGGCGAGCTGACCGAGTGCGTGATCGAGCCGGACGTCGCCGATCCCGACGAGAGCCCGTCGAAGATGACCGTGCTCTTCGAGGAGGTCGAGAGCCTGCCGGCGCCCCAGCCCGCGGAGGTCGCGCTGGCCCGCCTCCCGGTCGGGCTGCGCGCCTACGGCGACTCCGGGAGCGCCGAGCTGTGGTTCGCCTGCGAGGTGCCGGGGGTCGGCAGGCCCCTCGTCCACGCGCAGCTCGTCTACGGGGCGCGCCCGAGGGAGAAGAGCCCCAAGGAGGCGAACGTCCGGGTCCTCCAGGACCTCTCCCGCAGGTACGCCGTCGCGTTGGGCTGTCCCGACGCCGGTGGTGTGCCGGCCTACTGAGGCCGGGGGAACGCCGGCGGACGTGCCCGGCGGCCACCCCGGGCTGGTGCGGTGACCCCGCACCCGCCCGGGGAACGCCGCCGGTCCGGCCGCGGCGCGGAGCCCGGCGCGAGCGCGGTCAGGCCTTGCCGAACACCGGCATGGCGAGCACCCGGCCGCCGCGGTCCACGAAGACCCGGTTTCCGTCACTCGCCATGGCGTACGGGCCCTCGCGCTTCATCGTCAGCGTGAAGAGCCAGTCATCGGTCTTCTTGTCGACGACCCGCACGTAGTCCTTGTCCGGGCCGGGGAGCCAGGCCGTCGTGCCCTCGACGGCCGGGGCCGTCACGGTGCTCCCCACGCCCTCCAGGACCTCGTACCAGTCCATGGTCGGGGAGTCGCTGTTGACGAGGGTGCCGTAGCGGTAGGCGTTGTAGCTGTCCAGCGCGTAGACGCGGTCCTCGTCGACCGTCGGGCTGCCCCAGCCCACGCCGGCCTTCCTGGAGCGCTCGTCGGCGCTCTCGGTCCACACGACGTCGCCCTTGTCCAGCTTGCGCGCGGTCAGGGAGGAACCGCCGAGGTACACGGTGTCGTCCGAGATCACCGGGACCGGGCCGTTCGTGCCCTGGTTCTTCAGGCTCCACCTGGTCGTGCCCGTCGCGGTGTCCACGCAGGTCACCTGGCCGGTCCGGTCGTGCACGACCAGCCGGCCGCCGCCGGCCGCCGCCCGTGCGGGGATCGGCGAGCGGGGGGACGGCATCGGGCGGGACCAGGTGACGGCGGGGTTCCAGGCGTCCACGGCGCGCAGTTCGTTGTCGCCGGTGATCAGGTAGACGTGGGTGGCGTCGGCCGCCAGCAGGTGGTCGGCGTCGGCGTCCGTCGACCAGACGTGCCTGCCCGTGGCCGCGACGAAGGCGTGCGCGGTGCGCTCGTCGTCCACGGCCACGACCAGCCGGTCGGCGACGGAGACGAATCCCGCGTCGGCGTCGATGTCCTTCGCCCGCCACCGCTCCTTGCCGTCCGTGACGGACAGGGCGAGCAGACCGCCGCTCTTGGCTTGGACGATCACCACGTCGCGGACGGGCAGCGGGACCTGTCCGTTCGCCGCGGTCACGTCGAGCGGCCCCCACAGGGGGGCCGGTGCCTCACCCGGCTTGACGTCGATCACCGAGAGGAACGGGGCGGCCGGGGTCGGGACGGCCTGCGGCACGTCGTGCGTCGGGCTCCGCTCCTCCCGGGTCAGCCACCAGGCCGTGCCGCCGCCGCCCGCCGCGACCACACCCGCGCCCGCCGCGGCCAGGCCCAGGAAGCGCCGCCGGGTCGGGGTGCCCGGCACGACCGTGTGCGCGGTAGCGGTGAGCCCCTTGGTCGTGGCCTCGCGGCGGGCGATGTCCTCGGCGAGGGGGCCCTTGCGCCAGGCGCGGCCCGCGCCCTTCGGCGGGGCGAAGGCGGCGGCGATCTGCGTCGGCGCCGGCCGCAGCGCCGGGTCCTTGGCCAGGCAGGGCCCGATCAGGTCCCGCAACGCCGGCGGGACCCCGTCCAGATCCGGCGTCCCGTGCACGACCTCGTACTGGACGGCGGCCACGTGCGTCGCGTCGAAGGCGCGCCGGCCGCTCGCCGCGAAGACGAGGACGGCGCCGAGCGAGAAGACGTCCGAGGCCGGGCCGACGCGCCGCCCGAGGACCTGCTCCGGGGCGCCGTAGCCGGGCGTGACGGGGATCTGGCCCGTCGTCGTCAGCGTCAGACCGTGCTCGGGGCGGGCGATGCCGAAGTCGATGACGCGGGGGCCCGAGGACGTCAGCACGATGTTCGCGGGCTTCAGGTCGCGGTGCACCAGGCCGGCCGCGTGGATGTCGTGCAGCGTGCGGGAGAGGAAGTGGGCCAGGGCGCGGACCGTGGGCTCGTCCATCGGCCCGTACGAACGGACCGCCTCGTCCAGGGTCGGACCGGCCAGGAACTCGGCGGCGATCCAGGGCCGCCCGCCCTCGGTCTGCGCGCCCAGGACCCGCGCCACGCCCTTGCCGGTCACGGCGCGGGCCATCTCCGCCTCGCGGACGAACCGTTGGGCGAGGTGTCGGTCGTGGGCGAGGTCGGGGCGGAGCACCTTCACGGCGGCGGGACGGCCGGAGCCGTCCCGGCCGAAGTACACCTTGCCCATGCCGCCCTCGCCGAGGACGCCGAGGAGGCGGTACGGGCCGAGTCGGAGCGGGTCGCCGGTGGCGAGGGACTGCATGGTCACTGCGTTGCCTTCTGCTTCGAAGTCGTCCGGTGGGGGAGGTCGGCCGCCCGGCGTGGTCCGGCGGCCGGGGCGGTCACGCCAGCGGCAACGCGACCGCCGACGTCTCGCCGGCGCCGAAGATCCGCGTCCGCTGCCTGTCCACGAGATAGCGGGTGGCGTCGGTGGGGAAGACCCAGGCCGACTGCCGGGTGCCCAGGTCGATCGCGTTCAGGCCGCCGATGACCGGGGCGTACACGTACGTCTTCCCCACCACCGGCCGGACGCCGAGCACCGGGGTGAGGTCGCGGGTGGGCGGCTTCTCCTCCCACAGCCGCCGGCCGGTGCCGGCGTTCACGCACATCAGGCCGCGGTCGCCCTCGGTGACGTAGACGGCGTCACCGGAGACGGCCGGCACGCCGTAGAGCGTCTTCGCCTTGCCGGTCTCCCAGGCGAGGCCGCCGTCGCCGATGCGCACGGCGCGCAGCTTCTGCCCACCGAGGTACACGTGCCGGCCGTCCAGGGTGAGTTCGCCCGGGATGAGGGAGTAGTCCTCTTCGGCCATGGGAATGCTCCGCTGCCACAGCGGCCGGCCGGTCCGCAGGTCCAGGGCCTCCAGCTTGAAGGTGCCGAAGTCGCCGCTGCGCCGCCCGATGATCAGCCGGCTGCCGGAGATCTGCGCGAGGAACCGGCGTACCCCCTCGTGCGGGACGGGCCGCCGCCAGGCCTCCTTGGCGGTACGGAGGTCGATGCCGACGAGGTGCCAGTTCCGCTCCCGTTCGTCGAGGCTGTCGTCCCCCTTGCCGAGTCGGCTGTACGCCACGACCGTTCCGGCGCCGGCCGTCAACAGGTAGGTGCTGAGCGCGGAGCCGTCGAAGCCCTTGATGTGGACGGGGCGTGCGGCCTCGGCACCGTCCCGGGGGCGGAAGGCGCGGATCGCCAGGTCGTTCTCGAAGTCGATGTTCTGCGAGTCGTAGAAGTACGTGCCGTCCGTGGTCACCTGCTGCGGTTCGATGGCCAGGTTGTCCTCCCAGAGCTCCCGGCCGGTCTTCGGGTCCAGCACCCGGAAGGAGCTCCTCTCCTCGAAGCCGACGACGTCGCCCGCGAGCATCGGGAAGGTCATCTGGTCGGGGTCGTAGGAGTCGACCTGCCAGAGCGGCCGCGGCGAACCGTCCGAGCCGTTCGGGGCCGGCGTGGTCGTCGTCGCCGTAGGGCCGGGCGTTCCCCCGCCCTGACCGCCGCCGCCGTCACGGGACGACAGCCAGGCCCAGGCCCCGGCACCCGCTCCGGCCACGCCCAGCAGGGAGCCGCCGGCGGTGGTGAGCAGCCGGCGGCGGGAGGGGCCGGAGCCGGGCGCGGTCGCCGAGAGCGCCGAGTCCGCGGGAGGCGGCAGCCGGTGCGGCTGGTGCAGCCAGACGTCGGTGGCGCGGCGGGCGATGTCGGCCAGGACGAGCGGCGGGAGGTGGTCCGCGAAGTCGCCGTGGCCGTCGTGGAGACGCGCGGCCAGCTCGGCCGTGGTGGGGCGGGCCGCCGGGTCCTTGGCCAGGCAGTCCGCCAGTAGCGGCGCCAGGTCCGGCGGGACGCCGTCGAGGTCGGGATCGGCGTACCGGACGCGGTAGATCAGGTCCGCCGGGGCGCCCGTGCCGAACGGGCCGTGGCCGGCGGCCGCGAACAGCAGGACGCCGGCGAGCGCGAAGACGTCACCGGCCGGGGTGTGCTCCTGGCCGCCCGCCTGCTCGGGCGACATGAAGGCGGGGGTGCCGGCCGCCGCGCCGGTACGGGTCAGCCGGTCGTCGCCGGCCGCGCGGGCGATGCCGAAGTCGATGATCTTCGGCCCGTAGGCGGTGACCAGCACGTTGGACGGCTTCAGGTCACGGTGGACGACGTCCGAGGAGTGGAGCTGGCCGAGTGCTCCGGCCAGCGCGGCGCCCAGGGCGCGCACCGAGGGTTCCGGCAGCGGACCGCACAGCGAGACGGCGTCGTCGAGCGGTGGCCCGAGGACGTACTCGGTGGCCAGCCAGGGCGTCTCGGCCCGCGGGTCCGCGTCGAAGACGGCCGCGCCGTGCCGGGCGCCGATGATCCGGGCCGCGTCCGTCTCCAGCTGGAAGCGGGTGCGGAATTCCGCCTCGGCGGCGAGCCGGGCGTGCATGGTCTTCAGCGCGACCGTGCGGCCGCCGGGCGAGCGGGCCAGGTAGACCGTGCCCATGCCGCCGGAGCCCAGGCGGGCGAGGAGGCGGTACGCGGCGATCGCGACCGGGTCGTCGTGGACGAGGGGTGACAGCATCGGCTAGTTCCCGGGCAGTTCGGCGGCGAGGATCTCGGACGACTGGCGGGCGAGTGCCGCCACGAGCCGGCCGGGGAGCCAGCCGGGTCTCAGCAACGACGTCGCCGAGCCGAGGACCGTCTCGTGCGGGGTCGGCGGCGCCAGGTCGGCGAGCAGGGCCGCGGCGGTGGGCGTGGCCGAGGAAGGATTCCTCGCGCGTAGCGCTGAGTTTGACGGGGCAGCCGGTGCGCAGGGCGAGGAGGCCGAGCGGGATCTGGAAGCCGGGGTCCTCGCGGTCGCCGGTGGCGCCCGGGACGCCGGTGACGACGACCTTGACC
>NZ_RDBI01000040.1:1721482-1734940 GCF_008042125.1 Streptomyces sp. MS191 | reverse complement strand
GTCGCCGAGGGCGTTGCCGTAGCCGTAGGTGTAGTCCGCCGAGGACCGCCGGATCCCGTCGTTGCCCTCCTCGTAGGTGACGAAGGGGATCGGGTTCGTGTCGGAGCGGAAGGGCGTACCGGTCAGGGCGAGCCGGCGGGTGGCCCGCCCCGACGGGGCTGAGGCCCGGCGGGGGCGCCGCCGGGCGGTCGCGCGGCGGCCGGGGGCGAGCGGTACCGCCCCGGGAAGCGTCTCGCCGATCCTGCCGGGCTCCCGGCCCGAGATCGGCAGGACAGCCCTTAGCCTGAGGTCCATGATCCGTCCGACCGTCACCCTTCCCGTCGGCGACGAGCTCGCCGACCTGGCCGATGCCCGCGGCATCGCAGTCGAGGAGCTCGCCGCCGAGGCGCTCCGCCGCCACGTGGCCTCGGAGGCGGCCGTCGTCCGGGAGAACGCCGTCCGGCTGGCGGTGCGCCACGCCTCCCTGCTGCGGAGGCTCGGCGAATGAACAGCCGCTTCCTCACGCTCGCCGAGGTGACGGAGGTCGCCGCGATCGCCTTCGGCGGCGACGCGGAGCCCGAGCTCAGAGCGCCCGGTCTGCTGGAGTCCGCCGTGCACCGGCCGCGGGCGCGGATGTTCGGCCGGAGCGCCTACGAGGACCTCCACGAGCAGGCCGCCGCGCTGCTGCACGCCGTCGCCACGAACCACCCCTTCGTCGACGGCAACAAGCGCGCGGCCTGGCTCTCGGCCGCCGTCTTCCTGGCGGTCAACGGAGTCGATCTCGCCGACGTGGACCAGGACCGGGCGTACGCCCTGGTCATCGACGTGGCCGGTGGCGCGCTCGGGGACATTCCGGGCATCGCGGAGCGTCTGCGGGGGCTGTGAGGACGGTCTCACGACCCCCCGCCACGGCCTCGTCCGGGCGGGGTCGCGGTGGCCGCACCGGTAAGGTGGCCCGGTTGTCATATCTGGACGAGCGTCGAACCGGAGACCGTGACTACTACCGCCACCTCCTCCCATCACCTCTCTCCCGCCTTCCCCGGCCGCGCCCCCTGGGGCACCGCCAACAAGCTGCGAGCCTGGCAGCAGGGCGCCATGGAGAGATACATCCAGGAGCAGCCCCGGGACTTCCTCGCGGTCGCGACCCCCGGAGCCGGAAAGACCACCTTCGCGCTGACCCTCGCGTCCTGGCTGCTGCACCACCACGTCGTGCAGCAGATCACCGTCGTCGCACCCACCGAGCACCTGAAGAAGCAGTGGGCCGCCGCGGCCGCGCGGATAGGGATCAAGCTCGACCCCGACTACAGCGCCGGACCGCTCAGCAAGGAGTACCAGGGCGTCGCCATCACCTACGCCGGTGTCGGTGTCCGCCCCATGCTGCACCGCAACCGCTGCGAGCAGCGCAAGACCCTCGTCATCCTCGATGAGATCCACCACGCCGGTGACTCCAAGTCCTGGGGCGAGGCCTGCCTGGAGGCGTTCGACCCGGCCACCCGCCGGCTCGCCCTGACCGGTACGCCCTTCCGCTCCGACACGAACCCGATCCCCTTCGTCACCTACGAGGAGGGCAACGACGGGATCCGGCGGTCCTCGGCGGACTACACCTACGGCTACGGCAACGCCCTCGGCGACGGCGTCGTGCGCCCCGTGATCTTCCTCAGCTACAGCGGCAACATGCGCTGGCGCACCAAGGCCGGCGACGAGATCGCGGCGCGCCTCGGCGAACCCATGACCAAGGACGCCATCTCCCAGGCCTGGCGCACCGCGCTCGACCCGCGCGGCGACTGGATGCCGAACGTCCTGCGCGCCGCCGACCAGCGGCTCACCGAGGTCCGGAAGGGCATCCCGGACGCCGGCGGACTCGTCATCGCCTCCGACCAGGACTCCGCCCGCGCCTACGCCAAGCTGATCCGCGAGATCACCGGGACCAAGGCCACGGTCGTCCTCTCCGACGAGGCCGCCGCGTCCAAGCGGATCGACGAGTTCAGCGAGAACAACGACCGCTGGATGGTCGCGGTCCGCATGGTCTCCGAAGGCGTCGACGTGCCCCGCCTCGCCGTCGGCGTGTACGCCACCACCATCTCGACCCCGCTCTTCTTCGCCCAGGCCGTGGGACGTTTCGTGCGTTCGCGCAGGCGCGGCGAGACCGCATCCGTGTTCCTTCCCACGATCCCCAACCTCCTCGGGTTCGCCACCGAGATGGAGGTCGAGCGCGACCACGTCCTCGACCGGCCGAAGAAGGACGGCGAGGAGGACCCCTACGCCGAGTCCGAGAAGGAGCTGGCGGAGGCCGAGAAGCAGCAGGACGAGGACACCGGCGAGCAGGACATGCTGCCCTTCGAGGCACTGGAGTCCGACGCCGTCTTCGACCGCGTCCTCTACGACGGCGCCGAGTTCGGCATGCAGGCCCACCCCGGCAGCGAGGAGGAGCAGGACTACCTCGGCATCCCCGGGCTCCTCGAACCCGACCAGGTGCAGCTGCTCCTGCAGAAGCGCCAGGCCCGGCAGATCGCGCACAGCCGAAAGAAACCGGACACCGAAGCGGATCTTCTGGAGCTGCCCGCCGAGCGACGGCCTGTCGTTTCGCACAAGGAACTGCTGGAGCTGCGCAAGCAGCTCAACACGATGGTGGGCGCGTATGTCCACCAGAGCGGCAAACCGCACGGCGTCATCCACACCGAGCTGCGCCGGGTCTGCGGCGGTCCGCCGAGCGCCGAGGCGACGGCCGGACAGATCCGGGAACGGATCAAGAAGGTGCAGGAGTGGGCGACCCGCATGCGCTGACCTGAGGAAACCCTGAAAGCTCCGGACAGGTGGGGCCCGTGCGCGCGAGGGCGCACGGGCCCCGTTCGTCGCTCGGGAGGCAGGGCCGGAGGGCCGGTGGGACCCGTTCGCCACGCGGTTCGCGGGTGGCCCGGAACACGGGACCGACATAGTCGATCTTGTCCACCGAAGTCGTCGATCCGACCGACTTGGATCCCGAACCGTCTCTATCCGGTCGCCCGCGCCCGGATTCTGGACGAGGTCTTCCGCTGAGCGGAGTGGGTCGCTACTGTCCCCCGCAATGCAAACGCCCCGTGGCAGCGCCGCCGCGGAGCGCAGCCGGTGCGCATGGCCTGCCGGCGGCCTCTGACGTGCGTCGCCGACGGGACCGGTGTCGCAGCTTTCGTTTGAAGGACCGCCGTCACTCACTCCGAAGGAGAGGGCGTCGTGACCGCGGAAACCTCCCAGACGCTCGACCGGGGCCTCAGGGTCCTCAAGCTGCTCGCCGACACCGACCACGGCCTGACCGTCACCGAGTTGTCCAACAAACTCGGTGTCAACAGGACCGTCGTCTACCGTCTGCTCGCCACGCTCGAACAGCACGCCCTCGTACGACGCGACCTGGGCGGCCGGGCCCGCGTCGGCCTCGGCGTGCTCCGGCTGGGCCGCCAGGTCCATCCGCTGGTGCGCGAGGCGGCGCTGCCCGCGCTGCGCTCGCTCGCCGAGGACATAGGGGCGACGGCCCACCTGACCCTGGTCGACGGGGCGGAGGCGCTCGCGGTCGCGGTCGTCGAACCGACCTGGACCGACTACCACGTGGCCTACCGGGCCGGCTTCCGGCACCCGCTGGACCGCGGCGCGGCCGGCCGCGCCATCCTCGCGGCGCGCCAGGGCAGCCTGATCGACCCCGGCTTCACCCTCACCCACGGCGAGCTGGAGGCGGGCGCCAGCGGCGCAGCGGCGCCACGCACTGCGCTAGGTCCTGTCCGGCGGGTTGCGAAAGCAGCGCCGCGAGCCGGGCGGACTCTGACGGCGGGGGCAGCCCTTCGGCATGCCCGGACCGGCCTGGCACGGCCTCTCGGACAGGCCCTGCCAGGCCCCGCCCGGGTCAGGGACTCCGGCCGGCACCGCCGCGGACTCCGGCCTCCGGGTCGTGACCTCCGGGCTGTGACGTCCCGCCCGCACGTTCCCCGGCGCTCAGCCTCCGGATGCGGCCGGGCCCCGGCCGTCCGTGGCTCCCCGACGACGGTCACCGGGCGCCCAGTAGATTGGTGGCGTGCTCTCCAGTCTCACGCGTCCCCGTGCTCTCGCGCTCTGCGCCCTGCCCGTCGCCGCGCTCTTCGCGGTCGCCGGTCTTGCGCCGCTGCCGTACGCCATCGCGCAGCCCGGCTCGACGGCCGATGTGCTCGGGGTGGACAAGGGCCGGCAGGTGATCACCATCAGCGGCGCGCCCGTCCGTCAGACGGAGGGCAAGCTCCTGATGACGACGATCGTGGCCACCGGGCCGAGCGTGGACAACGACCTCGCCGCCGTCGCGGACGCCTGGTTCCGCACCGACCGGGCCGTCCTGCCGCGCGACTCCGTCTACCCGCCGGGCAAGTCGGACGCCGAGGTCGAGAAGCACAACCTCGGTCAGATGAAGGAGTCGCAGGACGCCGCCGTCCTCGCCGGCCTGGGCTATCTCAAGCTGGACCCCAAGGACGTCAAGGTGACCCTCCACCTCGCCGACATCGGTGGTCCGAGTGCCGGGTTCCTCTTCTCGCTCGGCATCGTCGACAAGCTCGACGGCGACGGATCCGGCGGTGACCTCACGGGTGGCCGGACCATCGCCGGCACCGGGACGATCGAGCCGGACGGGACCGTCGGCGCGGTCGGCGGGGTCTCGCTGAAGACCCAGGCCGCCGGACGGGACGGCGCGACGGTCTTCCTCGTCCCGAAGGCCGAGTGCTCCGACGCGCAGGCGGAGCTGCCCCGCGGGATGCGGCTGATCCCCGTGTCCACGCTCAGCGACGCGGTGACGTCCCTGAAGGCGCTGGAGCAGGGTCTGGAAGACAAGGTTCCGAGCTGCTGACCGGGCCGGCCGGGGACGGCGGGCCCGCGTCCATCCCGCGCCAGGACGGGAAGACCGCCGGGGCGAGCGTCGCGAGGAAGTAGACCCCGCCGACGGTGAGCAGCGCG
Source organism: Streptomyces sp. MS191 (assembly GCF_008042125.1). Classification (GTDB taxonomy): domain Bacteria; phylum Actinomycetota; class Actinomycetes; order Streptomycetales; family Streptomycetaceae; genus Streptomyces. The sequence continues at coordinate 1,730,020 of NZ_RDBI01000040.1, read as the reverse complement.
GGGCCCGGCCCCACCCGTTCGATCAGGAGGCCGGCCGTGAGCCCGCCCAGCGGCGTCGTCAGGAGCACACCGGCCGTGCTGGCACCGGAGACACGGCTGCGGAGGGCGTCGGGGACCTGCTCGTAGATGATCGTCGTGAGGATCGGGTTCAGCACCCCGGCCCCGAACCCGGCCAGGGCCATGGTGACGAGCAGCGGCGGCGTGGTGTCGCTGAACGCCGCCACCACGAACGGCGGTGCGCCGCACAGCAGGAAGCCGGCGGTGAACACGGGCCGCCGCGGGAGCCGGTGCCCGACCGCTCCGTAGAGCAGGGCGCCGAGCAGCGCGCTGCCGGCGAAGACGGCGACGAGCAGCCCCAGCGCGGCGGAGCCGCCGAGCTCCTCCCGGGCATGCACCGGCAGGAGGACCGAACTCCAGCTCTGGTTGAGGCCGTTGGTGACCATCACCATCAGCGTGATGCCGAGCAGCAGACGGGAGCGGAACAGGAAGGCGTACCCCTCGCGCAGGTCCGCGCGGTAGCGGGAGACCGAGAAGCCGGTGGCGTCGCGCCGTGGCTCGGCGGTGGCCACCTTCCGTATGCCCGCCAGGACGAGCGCCGCGGAGAGGGCGAAGGTCGCGGCGTCGACGAGCAGCACCGTGTCCGCCCCGATGAGGGCGACCAGGACGCCGGCGAGAGCGGCGCCGGTCATCCTGGCGCCGCGCGCCACGGCGTCGTACAGGCTCGCGGCACGGGGGAGCGGGGTGCCCGCGAGGCGGGCCAGGTCGGGCACGAGGACGTGCCGGGACATCTCGCCGGGGGCGTGGAACAGGCCGGTGACGGCCATCAGCGCGCACAGCATCCAGAACTCGAGCAGCCCCGTGTGGTGCAGGAGCGGGATCGCGGCGAGTGCGAGCGCGCAGACGAGGTCGGAGCCGGCGCTGACCCGGCGGCGCCCGATCCGGTCGATGACCGGGCCGCCGGCGATCGCGGAGACGACGACGGGGACGGCGGCGCAGAACGCGACCAGACCCGCCTTCCCGGGGCTGCCCGTGAGGTCGAGGGCGAACCACGGGACACCGATCAGGGTGAGTGAGTTGCCGGTGATCGATATGGCGTTGGCGGCCAGGAGGGCCGTCAGCGGAGTGCGTCCCCCCGGCGCGGTCATGCCGCGACCGTGTATCCCTCGGTGCCCGGGCGGGCGGGGGTCACGGCGAGTTTGAGTCCCCACTCGACGAGCTTCCAGCCCAGCTGGACGCGGACGGGGGTGGACGGCAGCGAGGCGGCCGCCTCGTGGTGCAGTGCGGTGGCGTTCAGGTGGTGCAGCTGGAGGTGAATGTCGGCGTGCATGACTCCGGTTCCTTCCGTGCATGACTGAGGTGCCCGTGACCGCGCCGGCCACGGATCGGTACGCGTGCTGCGTGCTGCGTGCTGCGTCGCGGTGCGGGGATTCACACCCCGCGGCCTGTCGCCGCGAGGCGGGTGATCGGCGCCCGGACCGCGGCGCGGGAGCGTGGCTCAGCGCTCCCGCTGGGGGAAGGCGTGCAGGTGCATCCGTACGCGGTGGGCGTCGGGGGCCTCGGCGTCGGCTTCGTCGCGGTAGCTGTCGATGAGCTCGTGGACCCTCTCGTTGAGCTCGCGCAGCTTCTCGGGCGGGAGTCGCAGCGTGAAGTCGCTCATGTCCGAGGCGCCTGCCCACACGTCGTCCCAGTCGCGGCGCGTCCCGAGCCAGGTCGACAGCTCCTGCGTGTGGATCGTCGCTATCTCGTGCAGGAAGATCTCGACCGCGCCCTGCACCTCGGGATCGGGGTTCCTGTAGAGCGCCGCGTCGAAGGACGTCCCCTGCTGGGCCGCCTTCCACCACCGCTCCCGGCCCTTCCCCTGGGACGGGTCGTCCTCGACGAAGCCGTGGGCGGCGAGCTGACGCAGGTGGTAGCTCGTGGCGCCGCTGGACTCGCCCAGCCGATCGGCCAGTTGGGAAGCCGTGGCCGGCCCGTGGTGCCGGAGGGCGCGCAGCAGCTGTATGCGCAGGGGGTGCGCCAGTCCGCGCAGGGATCGCGGATCCAGTGTGCGGCTCAGGAACTCTTCGGGCTTGGACATGACTCAAGACTAGAGTTGCAAAGAAGTAGTTGCAAGAGGTTCTTTGCATAGGTTCTTTTGCACGTCCGGCCGGGGTGTTCGGACGGGTGCGGGCCCCGTGTCGGCGACCGCCCCGCCCCGGACGCGTCCTACCGCGGCTCGTCCCCCGCCGCCTGCTCGACCAGGGGGATGATCCGCAGCGGCACGGGGTTCTCCATGACGATCGCGGTGGACGCCCGCACGATCCCCTCGAAGCCCACGACCCGGTCGATCACCCGCTGCAGGTCGGCGTTGGAGCGGGCGACCAGCCGGCAGAGCATGTCCCCGTGCCCGGTGGTCGTGTGCAGTTCGAGCACCTCGGGCACGGTCGCCAGATGAGTCCGCACGTCCTGTCCCTGACCCTGCTTGATCTCCAGCGTCGCGAACGCCGTCACGGGATAGCCGAGGGCGGCCGGATCGACCTGCGGCCCGAACCCGCGGACGACGCCGTTGGACTGCAGCCGGTCGAGACGGGCCTGGACCGTCCCGCGTGCCACGCCGAGCCGGCGCGACGCCTCCAGGACGCCTATCCGCGGTTCCTGTGCGAGCAGCACGATCAGGCGGCCGTCCAGATGATCGATCGCCACGGCGACCTCCTGATGGTCATCATGTACAGATAGCCCGCCCATACTGACCGGTCGCTGTACAGATTGCCCACCCCTGTGACGAACTATTGCGCAGCTTGTGGATCGGCGGGACTCTGCCGCTATGGCAGACAACTCGATGACCATCGACCCCACCCCTTCCACGGCGCGGCAGGCCGATCCCTTCCCCGTGAAGGGAATGGACGCGGTCGTCTTCGCCGTCGGCAACGCCAAGCAGGCCGCGCACTACTACTCCACGGCCTTCGGCATGAAGCTCGTCGCCTACTCCGGACCGGAGAACGGCAGCCGCGAGACCGCCAGCTACGTCCTCACGAACGGCTCCGCCCGCTTCGTGTTCACCTCCGTCATCAAGGTCGCGACCGACCGGGGCCGCTTCCTGGCCGAGCACGTCGCCGAGCACGGTGACGGCGTGGTCGACCTCGCGATCGAGGTGCCGGACGCGCGCGCCGCGTACGCCTACGCCGTCGAGCACGGCGCCACCGGCATCACCGAGCCGTACGAGCTGAAGGACGAGAACGGCACCGTCGTCCTCGCCGCCATCGCCACCTACGGCAAGACCCGCCACACCCTCGTCGAGCGCTCCGGCTACGACGGCCCGTACCTCCCCGGCTTCGTCTCGGCCGCCCCGATCGTCGAGCCGCCGGCCAAGCGCACCTTCCAGGCCATCGACCACTGCGTCGGCAACGTCGAGCTCGGCCGGATGAACGAGTGGGTCGGCTTCTACAACCAGGTCATGGGCTTCACGAACATGAAGGAGTTCGTGGGCGACGACATCGCCACCGAGTACTCCGCCCTGATGTCGAAGGTCGTCGCCGACGGCACGCTGAAGGTCAAGTTCCCGATCAACGAGCCGGCGATCGCGAAGAAGAAGTCGCAGATCGACGAGTACCTCGAGTTCTACGGCGGCGCCGGCGTCCAGCACATCGCCCTCGCCACCAACGACATCGTCGCGACGGTCCGCGCGATGCGCGCGGCGGGCGTCTCGTTCCTCGACACCCCGGACTCGTACTACGACACCCTCGGCGAGTGGGCGGGCGAGACCCGCGTGCCCGTCGAGACCCTGCGCGAGCTGAAGATCCTCGTCGACCGCGACGAGGACGGCTACCTGCTGCAGATCTTCACCAAGCCGGTCCAGGACCGCCCGACCGTCTTCTTCGAGATGATCGAGCGCCACGGCTCCATGGGCTTCGGCAAGGGCAACTTCAAGGCCCTGTTCGAGGCGATCGAGCGCGAGCAGGTCCGCGCGGCGAACCCCGAGCGCTGGTCGACGTACCCCGTGCTGATCGACGCGTACAACGGCATCGGGGACTACAAGTCCGCGCAGAAGGCCATGGACACGCTGGAGAAGCTGCACCACGGCGCGACGGTCAGCGCGCGCGCCTCCCAGGTCCCACTCCCGGACCCCGCGCCGCCGGACCCCTGGCTGCCACCCGACGTCGCGCCGCCGGCCGATGCCCCGGAGGGCGGACTGCCCGCCGCCACCGTCGCCCGGGACGGCTTCGAGGCGGACGGCTTCGGCGCCGGGCGCAGCTCCTCCGGCAGGTCGTCCGGCGGGTCGCCGAGCGCCGCCACCGCCTCCCGCGCCCGCGGCGCGAGCAGCGGCGAGAAGTACGGGTTGATGCGCATCGCCTCCTTCAGGTGCCGGCGGGCCGGCCCGTACTGCTCCACCTCACGCTCGATGACCCCCCGGTGGTACGCGAAGAGCGCGCTGCGCATGCCCTCGTCGGTCGCCCGCTTCGCGTACGGCAGGGCCTCCTGCGGCTGTCCCGCCCGGTACAGCGCCCAGCCCAGCGCGTCGGCCACGTGCATGGACCCGTGCCCGCGCGCCCATTCCGCCTTCAACCTGCGCACCGCCGCCGCCGGGTCGCCGTGGTCCGCCTCGTACAGCCCGAGCACCACCAGGCCGTTGGCGCCGTTGCGCCAATCCTTCGTCCGCAGCCGCTCGTACGTCGCCCGGGCGTCGCCGTCCAGGCCGATCGACTCGTACAGCTCGCCGGCCTCCAGGATGTACTCCGGCAGGGGCAGCTTCTCCAGCACCGTCCGGTAGTCGCGCACCGCCTCGTCGCTCCGGCCGAGCGCGGCGAGCGCCCGCGCCCGGCCGGCCAGCGCCGGCCCCTGGTCCGGCGCGAGCCGCAGGGCCACGGCGTACTGGGCGAGCGCCTCCTTCGGCTCGCCCCGCTCCCACGCCAGGTCGCCGAGCCGGGCGAGCGCCGCGGCCTTCTCCGGCACCGCGCCGGCCCGCGCCACCGCGTCCTCCCCGTCCGCCCAGGCGTCCTCGCGCCAGCCGTGGTTGCGGTGGACCTGGGAGGCGCGCGCGCTGACCGTCGCGCCGTGGTGCAGCTTCTCCAGCGTGTCCATGGCCTTCTGCGCGGACTTGTAGTCCCCGATGCCGTTGTACGCGTCGATCAGCACGGGGTACGTCGACCAGCGCTCGGGGTTCGCCGCGCGGACCTGCTCGGCCCACGTCCGGGCGGTCTTCCACTCGCCCCGCGCGTTGGCCAGCGCTCCGAGGCCGAGCTGCGCGTCCAGGTTCCCGCTCGCGGCCGACCGCACGTCCAGCGAGCGACGCAGGGCCTGTTCGGCCCGCGGGTAGGACGCGGCGTCGCCGAGGCGGGCGGCCCGCTCCGTGTACGCCGCCCCCAGCACGGCCCACGAGGCGTCGTCGTCCTCGTGGTCCGACAGCCACTTCTCCCGGTCGGCGATCAGCGCGGTCAGATCGGGCAGGGCCGCGGGCGCCCCGGCCTGAACCGCGATCATCGCCCGCCCGGCGGGGCTGGATGCGGACGGCGGGCCGTCCTCGAACAGGTCCGATAGGAATGCGGGGAGGTACATCAGTCCCGTGGCCGCGACCGCCGCGCCCAGCCCGGCGACGAGGACCGTCCTCGACAGCTTCTCCCTCTTCATGGCGCGCTTCATGGCGTCACTGTGGGGCAGTACGAAGAGCACACGAAGCGTCCACTCCGCTCGGCGAAGCCGAAGGTCCGGCGGGTTCACACCGATGGCCCCGGGTGCCAGGCTGGACGCATGGACGATCTTCTGACGCGGCTCCACGAACGACTGCGCGCGGGCCTGCCGGCCGAGGCGCTGCACACCGACCCGGACGTGACCGGCTCCTACGCCCGGGACATGGCGAGCTTCTGCGACGCGGGCACTCCCGCCGCCGTCGTGCTCCCGCGCACCGTCGAGCAGGTGCAGCACGTCATGCGCGTCGCGACCGAGCTGCGGGTGCCGGTCGTCCCGCAGGGCGCCCGCACCGGCCTGTCCGGGGCGGCGAACGCCTCCGAGGGCTGCATCGTGCTCTCCCTGGTCAAGATGGACCGGATCCTGGAGATCAACCCGGTCGACCGGATCGCCGTGGTCGAGCCGGGCGTGGTGAACGCGGTGCTGTCACGGGCCGTGAACGAGCACGGCCTCTACTACCCGCCGGACCCGTCCAGCTGGGAGACCTGCACGATCGGCGGCAACATCGGCACCGCGTCCGGCGGACTGTGCTGCGTGAAGTACGGGGTGACCGCGGAGTACGTCCTCGGCCTGGACGTCGTCCTCGCCGACGGCCGGCTGCTCTCCACCGGCCGCCGGACCGCCAAGGGCGTCGCCGGGTACGACCTGACCCGCCTGTTCGTCGGCTCCGAGGGCAGTCTCGGCATCGTTGTCAGGGCGGTCCTGTCGCTCCGGCCCCAGCCGCCGCAACAGCTGGTGCTCGCCGCCGAGTTCCCCTCGGCGGGCGCCGCCTGTGAGGCGGTCTGCGCGATCATGGAGCGCGGCCACACTCCCTCGCTGCTGGAGATCATGGACCGCACCACTGTGCGTGCGGTCAACAAGATGGCGAACATGGGGCTGCCAGACACGACCGAGGCGCTGCTCCTGTGCGCGTTCGACACTCCCGATCCCGGCGAGGACCTGGCCGCCGTCGGGGAGCTGTGCGCGGCGGCCGGCGCGACCGAGGTCGTGCCGGCGGAGGACGCCGCCGAGTCGGAACTGCTGCTGCAGGCCCGCAGGCTGTCCCTCACCGCCCTGGAGACGATCAAGACGGCGACGATGATCGACGACGTGTGCGTGCCGCGGACGAAGCTGGCCGCGATGCTCGACGGCACGTCCGCCATCGCGCGCAAGTACGACCTGACCATCGGCGTCTGCGCGCACGCGGGCGACGGCAACACCCATCCGGTGGTCTGCTTCGACCACGCCGACGAGGACGAGTCGCGACGGGCGCGGGAGTCCTTCGACGAGATCATGGCGCTGGGCCTGGAGCTGGGCGGCACGATCACCGGCGAACACGGCGTGGGCGTGCTGAAGAAGGAGTGGCTGGCCAGGGAGCTGGGCCCGGTGGGGCTCGAACTCCAGCGCGGCATCAAGCGGACCTTCGACCCGCTCGGCCTGCTCAACCCCGGCAAGCTCTTCTGAGGCGGTCGGCTCACTCCTCACCGTCCTGAGACTCGTCCGACGGCCAGGGATCGCGCAGCCACAGCTCGTCGGCCACCACGGTCGTCGCGAGCAGTCCGGCGAGGCCCTCGTCCATGCCGAGCCGCTCGGACTCGGTGCCCGGCGGGACGGCGCGCAGGGTCCGCTCCAGCCAGGCGGACACCTGCGTGGCGGGGGCTTCGAGCAGCGCGTCGCCGTCGGGTGACGACAGGGCCATCAGCACGACGTTGCGGCCGTCCACCTTCGTGGGCCAGATCCGCACGTCCCCGTGGCCGCAGGGCCGGAAGACGCCCTCGACGAGCAGCTCCCGGGCGAACGTCCAGCCGACGGGGTGGTCCGAGCCGATGTGGAAGACGACGTGGACGGCGTAGGGGTCGTCGGTGCGGTAGGAGAGCCGGGCCGGTACGGGGATGCTGCGCTCGGGCGAGAGCACCAGCTTCAGCTCCAGCTCGCGCTCGACCACGGAGTGCCCGGAGGTGTCGGTCGGCCCGGCGGTCGCGGTGTCCTCGGCGCGCGCGACGTTCTCCGCGTGCGTAACGTCCTCGGCCTGCCCGTTGTTCTCGGCGTGCTTGCCGTTCTCGGTGTTCTGCACGGTGCGACGTCCTCTCCGGTCGGGGCCCCGCGTGGGCCCGTACCGGAAGAGACAGCGGTGCCCGCTCGCCATGACGCGACTTCGGGAACTTTCTTCGGGAAGTTTCCCCGTGGCCCGCGACGCGGGATGCGCACAGCCTCCGCACAGCCTCCGCGCAGGGTCCGCACGACGGGACGGCGGGTCCGGGGCGGACTCACCTCCGGCGCCCGCCACGCTGGGTGACGGGGCGTGGGCCGGGGCGGAGACCCACCGGAAAGCCCCGGCCCGAACGTGACGCTGAGTCGCGGGAATCGCGGTATGTCCCTCGAAGGCGGGCTTTCTCTCGGGCTCTATCTTCCCAGGGCCGCGTTCTTCGTTACTGTCCTCCTTGGGCCGGCGGGCCCGATGGTCGAAGCAGCGTTGTAACGGAACGGAGTCGGGGCAGTGGCTACTCCTCCTGGAGGCGGCGGAGAGGTACCGCAGGCCGGGTACTACCCGGACCCGTCCATTCCCGGGTACATCCGGTACTGGAACGGGGGCGCCTGGGTGCCCGGGACGAGCCGGCCCGCGCCGCGGGACGGCGAGGCCCTGCCGACGGGTCCCGCGCCGTCCTCGGCCGCGGGACCCGCACCGATGCCGAGCCCGGCCCCCGCACCGGCACCCGTGCCGTCGGTCGAGGAGACCGGTCCCCACTTCTTCGACGAGGATCCGCTCGCCCCGGAGCGCCCGGCGCCCGAGCCGGCCTCCGCCTGGCAGGCGGACGTCAACCGCCAGACCGGGTTCGGCGGTGAGCGCGACCAGCGGGTCTCGTGGGGCTCCCCGGAGGCCGACCCCCGCACCCCGTC
>NZ_RDBI01000040.1:1702645-1721382 GCF_008042125.1 Streptomyces sp. MS191 | reverse complement strand
CAGCAGGAGCAGCGCGGCGGTCGAGAAGACGACGGTGGCCGAACCGTAGGCGAGCTGTGCGGTGTTCGGACGCGGCATGACGGGTACCGTCCCTCGAGGCATCGGGTGCGTCGGTTGCATCGGTGGTGGATCGCTCTCCCGGGCCACCGCAGGGCGGTGCCCTCGGTCGAGCGACTCTACGACGGTGGATGCCCGAGAGGAACCGTTGGTAAGCGTGACCTAACCCACGGTGCCGGTGCACGGGGGGCGCACGGATTCACCGAATCCGCCAACCGGCCGCCGGGGTGCGCCGGTTGCCTGTTCGGATGACGTTCGGATGGCGTTCGGTATCCGGAAAGGCGCTCCTGCATAGTGCAGTTGGCCTGTTCAAGTCAAGATCTGTCTTTTCTCTCTTAACTCCGGTCGAATGTCGTCACTTGTGACGCGCGACCCCGCCCGCGGACACCCCACCTCAGGTCTGCGGACATCGGGCGCCGGGGAGGACAACATCAAGTGACCAACAGACGACGGGCGATCAGAGCGTCCGCAGTCGTCGTGGCGCTCGCGGCTACCGCCGCCACCGCCTCGACCTTCACGACCGCCTGGGCGGGCAGCAACACCCAGGCGAACCCTGCCGACGTGCGGCAGGACCCGGCACCGGGCAACGGTGCGGACAAGACCAAGGTCGACCACGACCTCGACGGTCCGTTCAGCAAGCAGCAGGAGGCGCAGCGCAAGGCCGCCCTCGAGCAGGTGCTGAGCGGCGAGTCCAAGGTCGAGCGCCGCGGCGGTTCCCAGGTCGTCAAGCTCGACAGCAAGAAGTACGTCGAGCTGGGCCGCGAGAAGACCGACAAGATCTTCACGATCCTGGTCGAGTTCGGCGACAAGGTCGACACCAGCACGCTGGTGAACCGCGCCGACGACGACACGGACGAGCTGAAGCCGAAGTTCGGCGGCACGCCCGGCCCCCTGCACAACCAGATAGCCGCGCCGGACCGTGCGAACGACAACTCCACGGCCTGGCAGAAGGACTACAACCAGAAGCACTTCCAGGACCTGTACTTCGGCACCGGCAAGGACGCCAAGGGACAGCCCAAGCAGTCGCTGAAGACCTACTACGAGAAGACCTCGTCCGGCCGGTACTCGGTCGACGGCGGCGTCTCCGACTGGGTCAAGGTCGAGTACAACGAGGCCCGCTACGGCTCGAACTACTGCGGCCAGAGCAACTGCGCCAACGTCTGGGACGCCGTCCGCGACGGTGTCACGGCGTGGACCGCGGACCAGAAGGCCAAGGGCCGTACCGACGCCCAGATCAAGGCCGACCTGGCGCAGTACGACCAGTGGGACCGGTACGACTTCGACGCCGACGGCAACTTCAACGAGTCCGACGGCTACATCGACCACTTCCAGATCGTCCACGCGGGCGAGGACGAGTCGGCGGGCGGCGGCGTCCAGGCGACCGACGCCCTGTGGGCCCACCGCTGGTACGCCTACGGCACCAACGCGGGCAAGACCGGTCCGGCGAACAACAAGGCCGGCGGTACCCAGATCGGTGACACCGGCATCTGGGTCGGCGACTACACGATGCAGCCCGAGAACGGCGGCCTCGGCGTCTTCGCCCACGAGTACGGTCACGACCTCGGTCTGCCGGACCACTACGACACCGCGGGCGGCGAGAACTCCACGGGCTTCTGGACGCTGATGTCGTCCGGTTCGTGGCTCGGCACCGGCAAGGACGCGATCGGCGACCTGCCCGGCGACATGAACGCCTGGGACAAGCTGCAGCTCGGCTGGCTCAACTACACCAAGGTGAGCAACACCCAGCGCGGCAAGAAGAGCACCCACACCCTGGGCGTCTCCGAGTACAACACCAAGAACCCGCAGGCGCTCGTCGTCGAGCTGCCGAAGAAGCAGGTCACCACCGAGGTCGTGCAGCCCGCCGAGGGCGCCACGCAGTGGTGGAGTAACATGGGTGACGACCTCAAGAACACCCTGACCCGCTCCGTCGACCTGACCGGCAAGACCTCGGCCTCCCTGGCGCTCCAGGGCTGGTACGACATCGAGCTGGACTACGACTACCTCTACACCGAGGTGTCGACGGACGGCGGCGCCAACTGGACGGCCCTCGACGGCACCGCCGACGGCAAGGCCATCCCGCGTGACGCGAGCGGCGCCCCGGCGCTGACCGACGTCTCGGGTGCGCACAAGAGCCTCGTCTACTCGCTGGACGCCTACGCGGGCAAGAAGTTCGACCTCCGCTTCCGCTACCAGACGGACGGCGGCGCGGGCGGCAAGGGCTTCACGGCCGACGCCATCACCCTCACCGCCGACGGTGCCCCGGTCTTCAGCGACAACGCCGAGAGCGGCGACAACGGCTGGGTGGCCAAGGGCTTCTCGCGCGTCGGCAAGGGCTTCACGAAGGAGTACGAGCAGTACTACCTCGCGGAGAACCGCCAGTACGTCTCCTACGACGCGACCCTCAAGGTCGGCCCGTACAACTTCGGTTTCACGGGTGACAAGTCGAGCTGGGTCGAGCACTACCCGTACCAGAACGGCCTGCTGATCTGGCTGTGGGACACCTCGCAGAAGGACAACAACACCTCGGTCCACCCGGGCCAGGGTCTCGTCCTTCCGATCGACGCCCACCCGACGCCGCTGAAGTGGACGGACGGCACCCTGCTGCGCAACCGCGTCCAGGCGTACGACTCCACCTTCGGCTTCGCCCGGACCGACGGCATCACGCTGCACAAGGCCGACGTCGCGGTGAACATCAAGTCGCAGGCCGGTAACCCGGTCTTCGACGACCGCAAGGGCACGTACTGGTACAAGGAGACCGAGCGGGCCGGTGTCCAGGTAACTGACACCAACACCAAGATCGCGGTCGTCAAGGAGCCGAAGAACGGCCAGACGATCACCGTCCAGGTGGGTCCCTCGACGAAGTAGTTCGTATCGTCGCAGGTCAGAGCATGATCGGCCGTCGCCCTCTAGCGGGCGGCGGCCGATCGTGTTTAGGTGCGTCAGACGGATTTCTTATTGACAGTGGCTCACGGGGGAGTGGTCTCGGCATGCCCGGTGGAGGGTTCTGCAAGTTGCCAGGCGGTAGCGTCGTCGTCGCGATAGGGCTGCCCAGCCCGGCCGGCGACGGTGCCATGGTCCGCTTCCTGGTCCACGCGTCGAACCGGTCCCGCGCCCTGACCAGGCTGCGGAACCTGGGGCTGCGCGCGGTGTACCTCCGGGGCAACGCCGAGCCGCCGACCCCGGACGAGATCACGGCGGTGCTGCACCACCCGGACGGCCTGCTCTGGAGATCCACCCCGGGCACGGCCCAGGAGCTGTGGCACCCGGTACGGTCCCTGCCGACCGCGAGCTGAGGGCCGTCCCGGACGTTCCCGCCCCGCCGGCGGAGCCCCGGCACGCCGGAGCGCCGGACGCCGTCGGTCAGACCGTCGGCGTCCCGGTCAGCTCGACCCCGGCGGCGCGCAGCTCGCCCAGCGCCTTCTCGGTCGTCTCCTTGGCCACCCCCGCGGTCAGGTCCAGCAGGACCTGCACCCGGAACCCCTCGCGCGCCGCGTCCAGCGCCGTGGCCCGCACACAGTGGTCGGTGGCGATCCCGACCACGTCGACCTCGCTCACCTCCCGCTCCCGCAGCCACTGCGCCAGCGTCATGCCGTTCTCGTCGCGCCCCTCGAAGCCGCTGTACGCGGCCTCGTAGGCGCCCTTGTCGAACACCGCCTCGATGGCGCCGGAGGCGACCGCCGGAGCGAAGTTCGGGTGGAAGCCGACGCCCTCCGTGCCCGCGACGCAGTGCACCGGCCAGGAGGTGACGTAGTCCGGCTCCTGCCCCTCCGGGGCGAAGTGGTCGCCCGGGTCCACGTGATGGTCGCGGGTCGCCACCACGTGCTGGTACGCCGCTCCCGCCGCCTCGCCGACGAGGTCGGTGATGGCGGCGGCGACGTCCGCGCCCCCCGTCACCGCGAGGCTGCCGCCCTCGCAGAAGTCGTTCTGAACGTCCACAACGATCAATGCGCGGTGCATGGCGGGTGTCCTTAGCCGGTGGGCGGCAAGGCGTCCGTCGGCGGGCGCAAGTGGGCGGCGCGGCGGACGGACGCGGACGGGATCGCCGAGACCGAGGTCATCGGCACCGGCGCGGTCCCCCCGGAGCTCGCCGACAACCGGCTGCTGGTGGAGCTGGTCAAGGGCGGCGACGTGGTGGCCCGGGAACCGCTGGAGGCGGCCAGGTCCCGGCACATCGCGGCCCGTCCTTAGCCGGTGGGTGGGAGAGCGGTGTCGGCGGGTGGGGCGAGGGGCGGGTTCGAGCCTAGAGACTTCCCCGCCCCTTCGGGAGGGGGCGTTCCGTCGCGGCGCGCGCGGATCGCTACACGTACTCCGTCGGGAGCACCGGCTCGCCGGTCCTTAGCCGGTGGGTGGGAGAGCGGTGTCGGCGGGTGGGGCGAGGGGCGGGTTCGAGCCTAGAGACTTCCCCGCCCCTTCGGGAGGGGGCGTTCCGTCGCGGCGCGCGCGGATCGCTACACGTACTCCGTCGGGAGCACCGGCTCGCCGCGCGACAGCTGGACCGCCGACATCGGCAGTCCGGCCAGGGCCGCGATGTGCCGGGACCTGGCCGCCTCCAGCGGTTCCCGGGCCACCACGTCGCCGCCCTTGACCAGCTCCACCAGCAGCCGGTTGTCGGCGAGCTCCGGGGGGACCGCGCCGGTGCCGATGACCTCGGTCTCGGCGATCCCGTCCGCGTCCGTCCGCCGCGCCGCCCACTTGCGCCCGCCGACGGACGCCTTGCCGCCCACGGACTTCTTCGCGACGGGCGTCAGCGGCGCCTTCGGATCGGCCGACGTGGCACGGGCCACCAGCTTGTAGACCATCGAGCACGTCGGGTGCCCGCTGCCGGTGACCAGCTGGGTGCCGACGCCGTAGGCGTCGACCGGCGCGGCGGCCAGCGAGGCGATGGCGTACTCGTCCAGGTCGGAGGTCACCACGATCTTGGTGTCACGGGCCCCCAGCTCGTCGAGCTGTGCCCGCACCCGGTGCGCCACGAGGAGCAGGTCGCCGGAGTCGATCCGTACGGCCCCGAGCTCCGGCCCGGCGACCTCGACGGCGGTGCGGACGGCCTCGGCGACGTCGTAGGTGTCGACGAGCAGGGTCGTCCCCCGGCCCAGCGAGTCGACCTGGGCGCGGAAGGCGTCCCGCTCGCTGTCGTGCAGCAGGGTGAAGGCGTGCGCGGAGGTGCCGACGGTCGGGATGCCGTAGCGGAAGCCCGCCGCCAGGTCGGAGGTGGAGTCGAATCCGCCCACGTAGGCGGCCCGGGAGGAGGCGACGGCGGCCAGCTCGTGGGTCCGCCGGGCGCCCATCTCGATCAGCCGCCGGCCGCTCGCGGCCGCCGACATCCGGGAGGCCGCGGCGGCGATGGCCGAGTCGTGGTTGAGGATCGAGAGGATCACGGTCTCCAGCAGCACGCACTCGGCGAAACTGCCCTCGACCCGCAGGATCGGCGAGCCGGGGAAGTACACCTCGCCCTCGGGGTAGCCCCAGATGTCGCCGGAGAAGCGGTAGCCCGCGAGCCACTCGAGCGTGGGCTCGTCGACGATGCCCTGCTCGCGCAGGAAGCCGAGGACGGCCGGGTCGAACCGGAAGTTCTCGACGGCGTCCAGGACGCGTCCGGTGCCGGCCACCACTCCGTAGCGCCGCCCCTCGGGCAGCCGCCGGGTGAAGACCTCGAAGACGGAGCGCCGGTCGGCGGTGCCGGCCCTCAGGGCCGCCTGGAGCATGGTCAGCTCGTACTGGTCGGTGAAGAGCGCGGTCGACGGCACGTCCACCGGGAGCCCAAGGTCCGCAGCGTTCATGTCAGCGATGCTACCCCGAATACTCGTCAGAGTGACGATTTCTAGCGACGCGTCCCTGACCCGTTTGTGCGACGGGCCACGGAGAGTGGCAGCATGGGGTGAGTGAGCGTCGCGCCAATTGAGATCGAACAGACGGAATCGGCAGAAGAGACCTTCGCCGTCGTCGAGCCGGACGTCCCGTGGGTCACCCTTGTCCACAACGACCCGGTCAACCTGATGAGCTATGTGACCTACGTCTTCCAGACGTACTTCGGCTACTCCAAGGACAAGGCGCACAAGCTGATGCTCGACGTGCACCACAAGGGACGCGCGGTGGTCTCCAGCGGCACCCGCGAGGAGATGGAACGGGACGTGCAGGCGATGCACGGCTACGGACTGTGGGCGACCCTCACCCAGGACCGCGGCTGATGGCCGGCCGGTTCGAGACGCTGCCCGGCGGCGGCGCGGCCGTCGCGCTCGACGAGGTCGAGATCTCCATCCTCCGCTCCCTCGCCGTCCAGCTCATGGAGCTGATCGGACCGGGCGACGAGCCCGTCGAGGGCGAGGACCCGCTCGCCGCGCTCTTCGCCGAGGGCCCGAGCGAGCCCCCGTCCGATCCCGCCCTCAAGCGGCTCTTCCCCGACGCGTACGGCGACGCGGACGAGGAGCAGCGGGCGGCGGCGGCCGACTTCCGCCGCTACACCGAGAACGACCTGCGGGCCCGGAAGCGCGAGGACGCCCTCGCCGTCGTCCGCAGCCTGGACACGCTCACCCCGGTCGGCGAGGGCGGGGTCGTCCTCAAGCTGACCGCCGACGAGTCGCGGGCCTGGCTCGGCGCGCTCAACGACCTGCGGCTGACCATCGGGACCCGTCTCGAGGTCACCGACGAGGACGGGGGAGAGGGGCTGTACCGGCTCCCGGACTCCGACCCGCGCAAGCCGATGGTGATGGCCTACCTGTGGCTGGGCGCGCTCCAGGAGTCGCTCGTCGAGACGCTGATGTCGTAGGCGCCCTGGGGGGCCCGCCCGGCGCGGCGCGCCCCGGCGCTCCCCCGGCGGCCCGTGGCACCCCGGCGGCCCCGGCCGTCCCGTCGGCCCGAAGCCGGGTCGACGGGACGTCTCCGTCCCCCGCGTGCAACCTCTTTCGTTCGCTCAGCGGACGCTCAAATCCGGATAACGAATACGTCACCAAAGTGTTCTAGCTTGCCGTGTTGAGTCCTCTTTGCCCGCTTCTTCCTGTGGCGTGCGCCACAGTGGTGCCCGTCGGTCGACGTTTCACGCGTGATAAATCTTCACGACCGCCCGGGGACGCCACCCCTGTCCCCGGGGGCGCTTGAGCCGGCTGACCGCCGGTAGCACTCCATTCCACATCCGGGGGGATCAGGACCTGATCCGCAGTCAGACGCAGTCGGCGCGGGTCAGCATGGAGAAAGGCGCACCACCATGACCTCAGTGCAGGTCGACAAGCAGCACGACGGCACCGACGGGGCCGTGGGCGGCGGCGAGGGCTACCAGCGTGGCCTCGGCGCCCGGCAGATCCAGATGATCGCCATCGGCGGTGCCATCGGCACCGGACTCTTCCTCGGCGCGGGCAAGGCCATCTCCAAGGCCGGCCCCAGCCTGATCCTGGCCTACGCCATCGCGGGCCTGGTCATCTTCTTCATCATGCGGGCCCTGGGCGAACTGCTCATGTACCGCCCGGTGTCGGGCTCCTTCTCGGAGTACGCCCGCGAGTTCGTCGGCCCCTTCTGGGGTTACGTGACCGGCTGGACGTACTGGCTCTTCTGGGTCGTCACCGGCATCACCGAGGTCACCGCGGCCGCCAAGTACATGGCGTTCTGGACACACGGGAGTTTCCCGCAGTGGGCCTTCGCGCTGATCTTCACCGTCATCCTCTACGGCGCGAACCTGATCTCCGTGAAGCTCTTCGGTGAGCTCGAGTTCTGGTTCTCGATGGTCAAGGTCACCGCGATCGTCGGCATGATCCTCATCTGCGCCGGCATCCTCACCATCGGCTTCTCCGACGCGGCCGAGACCGCGTCCGTGGCGAACCTCTGGAACGACGGCGGCTTCTTCCCCAAGGGCCTCGGCGGCACGCTGATGACCCTGCAGATCGTGATGTTCGCCTTCCTCGCGGTCGAGCTGGTCGGCGTCACCGCCGGCGAGTCCAAGGACCCGAAGACCGTCCTGCCCAAGGCGATCAACACCGTCCCGTGGCGCATCGCCGTCTTCTACGTCGGCGCCCTGATCATGATCCTCTCGGTCGTGCCGTGGTCGGAGTTCCAGCCGGGCGTCTCCCCGTTCGTCGCCGCCTTCGAGAAGATGGGCCTGGGCATCGGCGCCGCCATCGTCAACTTCGTGGTGCTGACCGCCGCCCTGTCCTCCTGCAACTCGGGCATGTACTCCACCGGCCGGATGCTGCGCGACCTCGCGCTGAACGGCCAGGGACCGAAGTTCCTCACCAAGCTCACCGGCAACGGCGTCCCGCTGCTCGGCACGACGGTCTCCGCCGCGCTGATGCTGGTCGGCGTGTGGATCAACTACGTGGCGCCGGGCAAGGCCTTCGACTACGTCGTCTCCTTCGCCACCATCTCCGGCATGTGGGCCTGGATCATGATCCTGGTCTGCCAGATCCGCTACCGCGCCAAGGCGAACCGCGGCGAGCTGCCCGAGTCCGGCTTCAAGGCCCCGGGCGCCCCGTTCACCAGCTGGTTCGCGCTCGCCTTCATCGGCATGGTCATCGTCATGATGGGAATCGACCCCGACTCCCGCGTCGCGCTGTGGCCCGGAGCGCCGGTGTGGGCCCTGATCATGGGCGTCTCGTACCTCGTGCTGAAGGCCCGCAACCCGCAGGGCGCGGCCTTCGTCAAGCGCTCCTGATCTCCGCCGTCTCGGCATTCGGGCCGTCGCGTACCACTCCTCGGTACGCGGCGGCCCGCCCGCTTATCCTGTCGACCATGCTGACCATCACCCGGGCCCTGTACGACCAGATCGTGGAACACTCCCGCGCGGACCACCCCGACGAGGCCTGCGGCGTGGTCGCGGGCCCGGCCGGCACCGGCCGCCCCGAGCGCTTCATCCCGATGCTGAACGCCGCGCGCTCGCCCACCTTCTACGAGTTCGACTCGGCCGACCTGCTGAAGCTGTACCGCGAGATGGACGACCGGGACGAGGAGCCCGTGGTCATCTACCACTCGCACACGGCGACCGAGGCCTACCCGTCCCGCACCGACATCTCCTACGCGAACGAGCCCGCCGCCCACTACGTGCTGGTCTCCACCGCGGACACGGACGACGCCGGCCCCTTCCAGTTCCGCTCCTTCACCATCGTCGAAGGCGTCGTCACCGAGGAAGAGGTCCAGGTCGTCGAGGCCTACGCGCAGACCCCCGGAGCCTGAAGCGCCTCCGCACGCCGACGACGTGATGAGAGACTGACCGGACATCAGGGCGGCAGGACCCAGGAAGCCGGTGCGAATCCGGCACGGTCCCGCCACTGTGACCGGCTCCCGCCCCGGGAGCCGGAAGCCAGGAACTGACCTGCCGCCTTCTCACCACCGACCGGGGACGTGGAAATCCCCGTCAGGAGGCACGTCCGTGTTGACCCGGCGCCGTTCACCGCTGCCCGCCCTCGTCCTTCTCCCGCTGCTCGCCGCCTGCTCCGCGCCGGCCGCGCAGCCCCCGGCCGGGAAGGCCGCCCCGGGATTCCCCTACACCGTCGCCAACTGCGGCGTGCAGACCACCTACCAGGCCCCGCCGCGACGGGCCGTGACGATGAACCAGCACGTCACCGAGGTCATGCTGGCCCTCGGCCTGGAGAAGTCCCTCGTCGGCACCGCCTACCTCGACGACCGCGTCCTGCCCGCCTACAAGAAGGCGTACGACACCGTCCCGGTGCTCGCGAAGGAGTACCCGTCGAAGGAGGCGCTGCTCGCCGCCGACCCCGACTTCGTGTACGGCGGCTACGCCTCCGCCTTCGACGCCAAGGCCGGCCGCGGCCGGGACGACCTCAAGGCCGCGGGCATCGAAACCCGGCTGAACACGGAGTACTGCCCCTCCGGCACCTCCTCGCTCACCGACCTCTACCGGGAGGTCGACGAGGTCTCCCGCACCTTCGGCGTCCCCGAACGGGGCCGGGACTGGACTGCCCGGGCCCGCCGGACCGTCGCCGCCACCGAACGCCGCCTGAAGGACGTGCCCCCCGTCTCCGTCTTCGTCTACGACAGCGGCGACAAGACCGCGTTCACGGCCGGCGGCACGGGCATCGGCAACGAACTGATCACCCGCGCCGGCGGCCGCAACGTCTTCGCCGACCTCGCCAAGCCCTTCGGCGACGCGACCTGGGAGCAGGTCGTCGCCCGCCGGCCCGACGTGATCGTCATCTACGACTACGGCTCCACGACCGTCGAACAGAAGAAGAAGCGCCTGCTGGAGGACCCCGCCCTCCGCGACGTCCCGGCGATCAGGAACCAGCGCTTCGCCGTGATGCCGCTGTCGGACACGGTGCTCGGCGTCCGCGTCCCCGCCGCCGTCGACAAGCTCGCCGCCCAGCTCCACCCGGCCCGGTGACCGCGCCCCCGAAGGGGGACGTCCGGCAGCCCGCGCACCCGCCCGTCCGGGTGCGCGGGCGGGCCGCCGCACGCCCGCCCGGCGCCGCCCCCGTCCCGTACGGGCTCGTCGTCACCGGCCTCCTCGCCGCCCTCGCGTGCGCCGTCGTCGCCGGAGTCGCGCTCGGATCCGTGACGATCCCCGTCGCCGAGGTCACCCGCATCCTCACCGGCAACGCCGCACCCTCCCCGTTCCGCACCATCGTCCTCGACGTCCGGCTGCCCCGCGTCCTGCTCGGCGCGGTCGTCGGCGCCGGCCTCGCCGTCGTCGGCACCGTCCTGCAGGCCCTGGTCCGCAACCGCCTCGCCGACCCCTTCCTCCTCGGGATCTCCTCCGGGGCGTCCACCGGCGCCGTCCTCGTCCTGGTCCTCGGCATCGGCGGCGGCGCCGGCATCACCTCGACGCTCGCCCTGCCCGCCGGCGCCTTCGCCGGCGCCCTGCTCGCCCTGGTCCTCGTCTACGCCCTGGCCCGCCGCGGCTCCACCATGACCGGAGCCCGGCTCGTCCTCGCCGGCGTCGCCGTCTCCTACATCCTGTCCGCGCTGACCACCCTCCTCCTGGTGCTCGCCGGACGCCCCGAGCACTTCCAGGAGGCGATGTTCTGGTCCCTCGGCGGCCTCGGCAGCGCCCGCTGGGACACCCTCCTGCTGCCCGCCGCCGCCCTCGCCGTCGGCGTCGGCGCGCTGCTCACCCTCGCCCGCCCGCTCGACCTGCTCCTCGTCGGCGAGGAGGGCGCGACCGTCCTCGGCCTCGACACGGCCCGCTTCCGCGCCGCCGTCTTCGTCCTGGCCTCGCTCGTCACCGCCGTCATGGTCGCCGCCAGCGGAGCCGTCGGCTTCGTCGGGCTGATGGTCCCCCACGCCGCCCGGATGGCCGTCGGCGCCCCGCACCGCCGCCTCCTCCCGGTGGCCGCGCTCGGCGGCGCGCTCGCCCTGGTCCTCGCCGACCTCGCCGCCCGGACCGTCGCCGCACCCCAGGACATCCCTGTCGGCGTCCTCACCGCCCTCACCGGCGGCCCGTTCTTCCTCTGGCTGATGCGCCGCCGCCCGGAAGGGAGCCCGCTGTGACCGAACTGCGCACCGAGGCACTGTCGTACGGGACACGGCTGCGGGCCGTCGACGTGCTCGCCCGCCCCGGCGAGACCGTCGGCCTCGTCGGCCCCAACGGCAGCGGCAAGACCACGCTCCTGCGCTGCGTCTACGGCACCCTGCGCCCCACCTCGGGCCGGGCGCTGCTCGACGGCGACGACCTGCACGCCCTCACCCCCAGGGCCCGGGCCCGCCGGATCGCCACCGTCCCGCAGGACGCCTCGACCGAGTTCGAGCTGACCGTCCGTGAACTCGTCGCCCTCGGCCGCTCCCCGCACAAGCGCTTCTGGGAGGGCGACACCGGGGACGACCTGGAGAGGGCCGACGCCGCCCTCGCCCGGGTCGGCATCGCGGACCTCGCGCAGCGCCCGTACCCCGGCCTCTCCGGCGGCGAACGCCAGCGGGCCCTGGTCGCCAGGGCCCTCGTCCAGGACCCCGCCCTGCTGGTCCTCGACGAGCCGACCAACCACCTCGACATCCGCTACCAGCTGGAAGTCCTCTCGCTCGTACGCGACTTGGGCACCACCAACCTGCTCGCCCTGCACGACCTCAACCTCGCCGCGGCCTACTGCGACCGGCTCTACGTCCTGCGGGACGGCCGGATCGTGACCCACGGCCGGCCCGCGGAGGTCCTCACCCCCGGCCTCCTCGCGGGCGTCTACGGCGTCGACGCCGCAGTCGTCCCCCACCCCGTCACCGGCACCCCGACCGTCCTCTACCTTCCGGCCGGGCACCCCGCGTCCACCAGCCGAGCATGAGATGTCCGTCATGTGAGATCACATTCCGGAACCCGGACCGGGAATCGATACGATGACCGCATGGTTTCCCATGACGTGAGCGAACAGACGCCGGGCACACGCCTGCCCGCCTCGGTCGCTGACGCTCCCTTCGCCTCCGCGTTCCTCGGAGTCTTCGGAGGCGGAGCGGCGCGACTGCACGTCGACCTGTGCCGCGTCGCCGGCGCGACCTGTACGTCCCGCGCTGCGCTCTGACCCGACGAGAACCCGGCCCGAGCGCACATCCCCGCACCACCCCCACCGCGCGGGGGCCCCAGCCGCGCGCCCACCACGCCAGTTCCCGACAGGAGCCCACGCCATGGCCATCGAGGTCCGCATCCCGACCATCCTCCGCACCTACACCGACGGCGCCAAGGCCGTCGAGGGCAGCGGTGAGACCCTCGCCGAGCTCTTCGCCGACCTGGAGTCCCGCCACACCGGGATCGAGGCCCGCATCGTGGACGGCGGCACCCTGCGCCGCTTCGTCAACGTCTACCTGAACGACGAGGACGTCCGCTTCCTGGACGGCATCGACACCAAGCTCACCGACGGCGACAACGTCACGATCCTGCCGGCCGTCGCCGGCGGCATGGTCTGATCCACATGCGTTACGACTCCCCGCTGGCGGCCGTCGGCAACACGCCGCTGGTCCGCCTGCCCCGGCTCTCGCCCTCGGACGACGTCCGCATCTGGGCGAAGCTGGAGGACCGCAACCCCACCGGCTCCGTCAAGGACCGCCCCGCGCTCCACATGATCGAGCAGGCGGAGAAGGCGGGCCGGCTCACCCCCGGCTGCACGATCCTCGAACCGACCTCGGGCAACACGGGGATCTCCCTGGCCATGGCGGCGAAGCTCAAGGGCTACAAGATCGTCTGCGTCATGCCGGAGAACACCAGCGAGGAGCGCCGCCAGCTGCTCGCCATGTGGGGCGCCGAGATCATCTCGTCCCCCGCGGCGGGCGGGTCGAACACCGCGGTACGGGTCGCCAAGGAACTCGCCGCCGAGAACCCCACCTGGGTGATGCTCTACCAGTACGGGAACCCGGACAACGCGGGCGCCCACTACGCCACCACCGGCCCCGAGATCCTCGCCGACCTGCCG
Organism: Streptomyces sp. MS191; assembly: GCF_008042125.1. Lineage (GTDB taxonomy): Bacteria > Actinomycetota > Actinomycetes > Streptomycetales > Streptomycetaceae > Streptomyces. Next base: position 1,708,000 of record NZ_RDBI01000040.1, on the reverse strand, counting down.
TCCATCACCCACTTCGTGGCCGGCCTCGGCACCACCGGCACCCTCATGGGCGTCGGCCGCTACCTCCGCGAACACAAGCCGGACGTCAAGATCGTCGCCGCCGAGCCGCGCTACGACGACCTGGTCTACGGCCTGCGGAACCTGGACGAGGGCTTCGTGCCGGAGCTCTACGACGCCTCCGTCCTCACCACCCGCTTCTCGGTCGGCTCGGCCGACGCCGTGACCCGGACCCGGGACCTCCTCCAGCAGGAGGGCATCTTCGCCGGCGTCTCGACCGGCGCGGCCCTCCACGCGGCCATCGGCGTCGGCCGCAAGGCGCTCAAGGCCGGCGAGAGCGCCGACATCGCCTTCGTCGTCGCGGACGGCGGCTGGAAGTACCTCTCGACCGGCCTCTACACGGCGGCGACGACCGAAGAGGCCATCGAGACCGTCCAGGGCCAGCTCTGGGCCTGAGCCCCACCCGCACCCCCGGTCACGAGAGATGGCGGACCTGGTCCCAGACCACCGGGTCCGCCGTTCCCACTCTCCGGCGGAAACCGCCCACCGCGACCTGACGCAACTCGTCCGTCTCCAGGAAGCTCGGCCGCCCCCGCGCGTCACCCACCGCACCCGGCGGCAGCGCGATCACACCCGGCCGCTCGTCGTGGTACTTGCTCGTGATCTTCGCGACCAGCGCCCGGTCACCCTTCAGCGACAGCACCAGACACGGCCGGTCCTTCGAACCGGGCCCGTCCTCGTAGGGCACCTCCGCCCACCAGATCTCACCCGGGCGGGGAAGCAGACCGGGCCGACGCCCCGGCCCCCCGCCCCGGACCGGCGGTCCGCCCGGCGGCCGGCCCCGCCCACCGGGACGCCGGGCCGCGCGCCTGCGGCCGTCCGCCAGCGCCACGGCCAATCCGATCACCACGACGGCTACCAGCGCCGGCCACCAGGACATGTCCATACCGCATGACGTTACCGGCGGCCCGTCTCCCGCGCCCTGTCGCCCCAGGTCCATCCGAACCGGTGACAGCGCCCGTGAGTTCGCACACAACGGACCACTGCGGAGGAGCGACGGGCCCTCACGCACCGTACGCTCGACAGATCGCACGACCTCCCCCTCAGCGACTGTCCCGCACCCGTCCACGGACGCCCTTCCACGGAGGTTCACGCTCCATGAAGCTCACCGTCGTCGGCTGCTCCGGGTCGTTCCCGTCCGCGGAATCGGCCTGTTCGAGCTACCTCGTCGAGGCCGACGGCTTCCGGTTGCTTCTCGACATGGGCAACGGCGCCCTGGGCGAGCTGCAACGCCACATCGGTCTGTACGACCTCGACGCCATCTTCCTCAGCCACCTCCACGCCGACCACTGCATCGACATGTGCGGCTACTTCGTCGCCCGGTACTACCGCCACGAGGGCGGCCGCTGCGACGCGATCCCGGTCTTCGCCCCCGAGGGCGCCGAGCAGCGCCTGACCACCGCGTACGCCGACACCCCCTCGGACAAGGCGATGAGCGAGGTCTTCGACTTCCGGACGCTGACCTCGGGCTCCTTCGACCTCGGCCCGTTCCGGGTGCGCACGGAGAAGGTCGTCCACCCCGTCGAGGCGTTCGGCATCCGCCTGGAGCACGGGGGCCGCTCCCTCACCTACTCCGGGGACACCGGCGTCTGCGACGCGCTCCACGAACTCGCCGACGGCACGGACCTGTTCCTGTGCGAGGCCTCCTTCACCCACGGCAAGGAGGACATCCCGGCGCTCCACCTGAACGGCCGGGAGGCGGGCGCCGAGGCGGCCCGCTCCTCGGTGGGCCGGCTGGTGCTCACCCACATCCCGCCGTGGACGGACGGGCGACTGAACCTGGCGGACGCGCGGGCGGTCTTCTCCGGCCCGACGGAGCTGGCGTACCCGGGCGCGGTCTACGAGATCTGACCCGCGGCCCTCCGCGCGGGCCCCCGCACGCGGCCCGCGGGGGAGCGGCGCGTACGGCGGGCGGCGCGCACGACACGGCGAAGGCCGGGCACGACACGGCGAAGGCCCCCGGGACCAGGACGGTTCCGGGGGCCTTCGTACGAGGTCACGCCAGGCTCACGCCTTGGTGAGGTCCTCGACCTCCTCGTCGGGCTCGCGGCCCGGCGTCGGCAGGTTGAACTTGGTGATCGCGAAGCGGAAGACCACGTAGTAGACCACCGCGAAGACCAGACCGATCGGGATGATCATCCACGGCTTGGTGGCGAGGTTCCAGTTCAGGCCGTAGTCGATGAGGCCGGCGGAGAAGGTGAAGCCGGCGTGCACGCCCAGGGCCCAGGTGACGGCCATCGAGATCGCGGTCAGCACGGCGTGGATCGCGTAGAGGACCGGCGCGATGAACATGAACGAGAACTCGATCGGCTCGGTCACACCGGTGACGAACGAGGTCAGCGCGAGGGAGACCATCATGCCCATGACGGCCTTGCGGCGCTCCGGGCGGGCGGAGTGCGCGATGGCCAGGGCGGCGGCCGGGAGGCCGAACATCATGATCGGGAAGAAGCCGGACATGAACAGACCGGCGCTCGGGTCACCCGCGAAGAAGCGGTTCAGGTCGCCGTGGACGACGTCGCCGGCGGCGTTGGTGAAGTCGCCGATCTGGAACCAGGAGACGGTGTTCACGAACTGGTGCATGCCGACCGGGATCAGCGCGCGGTTGATCAGGCCGAAGAGGCCGGCACCGCCGGAGCCGAGGCCCGTCATCCACTCGCCGAAGCTGGAGATGCCGTTGCCGATGGGCTCCCAGACCAGGCCGAACAGCACACCGACGGCCGTGCCGACGAAGGCCATGATGATCGGGACGAGGCGACGGCCGTTGAAGAAGCCGAGCCAGTCGACCAGCTTGGTGCGGTGGTACCGCTGCCACAGCACCGCGGCCAGCAGACCCATGAGGATGCCGCCGAGGACACCCGGGTTGTTGAAGGTCGCCGCGACGTCGACGCCCTTGTTCTCGGTCGTGTTGACCACGGCCTCGGTCACCGGGAACGCCTTCAGCACGTTCGCGTAGACGAGGAAGCCCACCAGCGCGGCGAGCGCGGTGGAGCCGTCGGCCTTCTTGGCGAAGCCGATGGCCACGCCGATGCAGAACAGCATCGGCAGGTTGTCGAAGACCGCGCCGCCTGCGGTGGCGAACACCGAGGCGACCTTGTCCCAGCCGAGGCCGTCGGCGCCGAAGACGTCCGGCTGGCCGAGGCGGAGCAGCAGACCGGCAGCCGGCAGCACGGCGATCGGCAGCTGCAGGCTGCGACCGACCTTCTGCAGGCCCTGGAACAGGCCGGATCCGCGCTTCTTCGCGGGAGCGGCGGCCTGGGCGGTGGCCGTACTCATCAACTTCCTCCAGTAAGGCAAGGCGCCGCCAGAGGACAGTGAAAGGGGGCGACGGCGGCGTCTCGTGGAACGCGGTGTCTGGACCGCGTGGTCTACACCAATGAGTGGTGTAGACCAGTTGTAGCACGTGTGACTTAGATAAGGAACCTTCGAATTTTGTGGGCTGAGCCATAGCCGGATATGGACGACAAAAGGCCCCCGGACCATGAGGTCCGGGGGCCTGGCGCGGCTTCCCGAAAGGGGACGAAAGCCCCTGCTCCGCAGGGGAGGGCGGCGCCCTACGCCTTGGTCACGTCCTGCTCCATCTGCTCGGCCACCTCCTCCGGCTCGCGACCGGGCGTCGGCAGGTTGAACTTGGTGATCGCGAAGCGGAAGATCACGTAGTACACGGCCGCGAACGCGAGACCGATCGGAATGATCAGCCAGGGCTTCGTCGCGAGATTCCAGTTGATCACGTAGTCGATCAGACCGGCCGAGAAACTGAAGCCGTCCCTCACACCGAACGCCCAGCTCACGGCCATCGAGACGCCCGTGAGGACCGCGTGGATCGCGTACAGCGCCGGCGCCACGAAGAGGAACGAGTACTCGATCGGCTCCGTGATGCCGGTGACGAACGAGGTGAGCGCGACCGACAGCATCAGGCCGCCGACCTCCTTGCGGCGGTTCGGCCGCGCGCAGTGCGTGATCGCCAGAGCCGCCGCCGGGAGGGCGAACATCATGATCGGGAAGAAGCCCGTCAGGAACTGACCGGCGTCCGGGTCACCGGCGAGGAACATCGGGATGTCGCCGTGGACCGTCGTGCCGTCCGGCTTCGTATACGTGCCGAACTGGAACCAGATCGGCACGTTGAGGAACTGGTGCAGGCCGATCACCAACAGCGCGCGGTTCGCCAGACCGAAGATCCCCGAACCCCACGAGCCCAGGCCCACCAGCCAGTCGCTGAAGTTCTCCAGCCCGTCGCCGATCGGCGGCCACACCCACAGGCACAGCGACGCGAACGCGATCGCCACGAAGGTCATGATGATCGGCACCAGCCGGCGGCCGTTGAAGAAGCCCAGCCAGTCCACCAGCCTCACCCGGTGGTACCGCTGCCAGAACCACGCCGCGAGCAGGCCGATGACGATGCCGCCGAAGACGCCCGGATTCTGGTACGTGTAGCCGCTGAACGCCTCCTCGGGAGCGAGGCAGCCGCCGTTGATGTCCACCGTGCCCGGCGGGCACGTCTCGGGGAACTGGCGCAGCACGTTGTAGTAGACGAGGAAGCCGACCGTCGCCGCGAGCGCCGTCGAGCCGTCCGCCTTCTTGGCCATGCCGATCGCGACACCGATGCAGAACAGCAGGGGAAGGCCCAGGTTGCCGTCGAGCAGCGCGCCGCCCGCGCCCGCCATCACCTTGGCGACGTTGTCCCAGCCCAGGCCCTCGGCGCCGAAGACGTCGGGCTGGCCGAGGCGGTTGAGGATGCCGGCCGCAGGGAGCACCGCGATGGGCAGCTGCAGGCTGCGGCCCATCTTCTGGAGCCCCTGGAAGAGACTGCCCCAGAACGGCTTCCTCGCAGGTGCTGGTGCTGCGGCGCTGTCGCTGCTCATCGGCATCCTCCCTCGGCCGGAACCGGCTCGCCCCGACGGTCGTTGCACACTGGTGTAGACCAGTTGCGGTAGGCTCCCGAAGCCCGCTGCGGGCAGGGCGCCGGTGATCGTCATCATTCGACAGAAGGCGGTTACCCGCTCGCGAAGTTGGGCCAACCGTGGGTTACCGTGACAAAGCGGACCTTCGGTGCGCCGAGACTCACGTTCTCCGAACGGAACGGACAGGGAGAAACACATGGCCAGCAAGGCTGAGAAGATCGTCGCCGGCCTCGGCGGCATCGACAACATCGAAGAGGTCGAGGGCTGCATCACCCGACTGCGCACCGAGGTCATCGACCCCACCAAGGTCGACGAAGCCGCACTCAAGGCAGCCGGCGCCCACGGCGTCGTCAAGATGGGCACCGCGATCCAGGTCGTCATCGGCACCGACGCCGACCCC
>NZ_RDBI01000040.1:1697055-1702545 GCF_008042125.1 Streptomyces sp. MS191 | reverse complement strand
CACCCCACGCCGGCACCCCTCGCACCGCTCACCCGCTCACCTGAAAGAGGGCCCGCTCCCACACCGGAACGGGCCCTCCTTCCTGTGCGGCTAGGCTCCCCCCATGTCTCGAATCGACGGCCGTACCCCCGAACAGCTCCGCCCCGTCACCATCGAACGCGGATGGAGCAAGCACGCCGAGGGCTCCGTCCTCATCTCCTTCGGTGACACCAAGGTCTTCTGCACCGCCTCCGTCACCGAAGGCGTCCCGCGCTGGCGCAAGGGCAGCGGCGAAGGCTGGATCACCGGCGAGTACTCGATGCTCCCCCGCGCCACCAACACCCGAGGCGACCGCGAATCCGTCCGCGGCAAGATCGGCGGCCGCACCCACGAGATCTCCCGCCTCATCGGCCGGTCCCTGCGCGCCGTCGTCGACTACAAGGCCCTCGGCGAGAACACCATCGTCCTCGACTGCGACGTCCTCCAGGCCGACGGCGGCACCCGCACCGCCGCCATCACCGGCGCCTACGTCGCCCTCGCCGACGCCATCACCTGGGCCCAGGCCAAGAAGCTCGTCAAGCCCGGCCGCAAGCCCCTCACCGGCACCGTCGCCGCCGTCTCCGTCGGCATCGTCGACGGCGTCCCCCTCCTCGACCTCCGCTACGAAGAGGACGTCCGCGCCGAGACCGACATGAACGTCGTCTGCACCGGCGACGGCCGCTTCGTCGAAGTCCAGGGCACCGCCGAAGCCGAGCCCTTCGACCGCAAGGAACTCAACGCCCTCCTCGACCTCGCCTCCGGCGGCTGCGCCGAACTCGCCGAGATCCAGCGCCAGGCACTCGAAGGAACCCTCTGACCCACCAAGGCGTCATTGAGAACACGGGCGCACGGCCAGAACCGTGCGCCCGTTCCGTACCCAGGGGAGGACCCGACTTGAAGCGCCGACTCGCACTCGCCGTGGCCACGGCCGCCGCACTCACCAGCCTCGTCGGCTGCGGAGCCCTCGACAAGGCACTGGACTGCGTCCAGACCGCCGACGCGATCGCCACCAGCGTCGACAAGCTCCAGCAGGCCGTCTCCAACGCCTCCAACGACCCCACCCAGCTCAACGAGGCGCTGAACGACATATCCACCGAACTCGGCAACCTCAAGGACACCACCGACAACGCCGACCTCTCCAAGGCCGTCGACGACCTCACCAAGGGCGTCGACTCCGTCCGCACCGCCGTCAACAACGGCGACACCACCCCGGACATCAAGCCCATCACCGACGCCGCCACCGAGATCGGCAAGGTCTGCACCCCCGGATGACCCTCGGACCGCCGCGGGTGGCCAGGACCCGATAATCGAGGACATGACCCGCCTCATCCTCGCCACCCGCAACGCCGGGAAGATCACCGAACTCCACGCGATCCTCGCCGACGCAGGACTCACCCACGAACTCGTCGGCGCGGACGCGTACCCGGAGATCCCCGACACCAAGGAGACCGGCGTCACCTTCGCCGAGAACGCCCTCCTCAAGGCCCACGCCCTCGCCCGGGCCACCGGCCTGCCCGCCGTCGCCGACGACTCCGGCCTCTGCGTCGACGTCCTCAACGGCGCCCCCGGCATCTTCTCCGCCCGCTGGGCCGGCACCCACGGCGACGACCGCGCCAACCTCGACCTGCTCCTCGCCCAGATCGCCGACATCGACACCCCCCACCGCGGCGCCCACTTCGCCTGCGCGGCCGCGCTCGCCCTCCCGGACGGCACGGAACGCGTCGTCGAGGGCACGATGCCCGGCACCCTCCGCTTCGCCCCGGTCGGCACGAACGGCTTCGGCTACGACCCGATCCTCCAGCCGGAGGGCCACGAGGTGACCTGCGCGGAGCTGACGCCGGCGGAGAAGAACGAGATCAGCCACCGCGGCAAGGCGTTCCGGGCGCTGGTGCCGGTGGTGCGGGAGCTGCTGGGCTGAGGGGGGCGGAAAAGGCAGCGACCTTCGAACCTGGGATTCGAAGGTCGCGCTCGGTGCGGCCGGAGGGATTCGAACCCTCACGGGTGTTACCCCACTGGGATCTAAACCCAGCGTGACTGCCATTCCACCACGGCCGCTAGCCGCATGCCATCGTAGCGGGCATGCGGCTGCGGCTGCCGGGCAGTTGTTACCGAGGCGTCCGCCGTCTGCCTCCCCGGCACCAGGTGCTCGTGATCGCATGGCAGTTCGGGCAGAGGAGGCGGAGGTTTTCGGCTCGGTCGTCACTCCAGTCGCCGTTGATGTGGTCGACCTCCAGGGTCATCGGCCTTCCACGCCACACCGGGCCGGTGCCGCAGCGTGCGCACTGCTCGGGTACCCCGACCTCGGCGAGGGCGCGGCGCAGACGGGCCGACCTGGTTCTGCGTCTGCCGTCGTGCTTCACCAGCACGCTCTCTGCACCGAGGCGCGGAGTAGTGCTCGGCCGACCACGCTGGTGAGCCTGCCCCAGGAAGTGCCCGGTGGGCAGGCCGTCTTCGGCGATCCACCGCTTCAGTGCGGCCCGCTGGCTCGTGTTGTCCGGCCGGCCGAGCAACCGCAGGGTGGCGGCCAGCGAAGTGGAGCGGCCGACGGCTTCGCGGAGTTCTTCCGCGGGGGGACGGTGCCCACGCCTCCGGCAGCCGCGGCGAAGGTGCGAGGCGTCGATGCCGTGGTGCGCGAAACGGCGCCACAGATAGCGGCGCAACTGGCCGTACGGGCGGGTGCCGAGGAAGGCGATGACCTCGTCGATGTCCGAGCACTTCTCGGCCGCTGCGAGCAGCAGCTCACGGGTGTAGCGGACCGGGGAGCTCACGAGGAGATCTCCCGGAGTCGGCGCTTGCCCCGCCCTCGGTAGGTGTCCGTCGTCGAGTGGCAGTTGGGGCAGAGCAGCCGCAGGTTCTCGATCCGGTTGTTGCGCCAGTCGCCGTCGACGTGGTCGACCTCCAGCGGGAGCGGTTCACCGAGCCAGGTGGGCGGGAGGCCGCACAGCGCGCAGCGCTCCGCGACGCCCCGCGCCGTGAGGGCCTGCTTGAGGCGTCGGCTCGACACCCGTTCCGCCCGGCGGCCCGGAGCCTGCTCGACGAGGATCTCCTCCGGCGGCCGACCCCGGACCCCCGGCGCCCGGGACGGCGCTCGGAAGTGGGAGGTGTCGATGCCGTACGCCTTGATCCGGCGGCTGATGTTGGCGTGATGGCCGCCGACGACGTCGAGCCCCAGGCGGCGCAGCACGTCGCTGACACTCGTGCTCGCCGCCACCACCGGCTCCAGCACCTCCCGCGTCCACCGCGCCCCCTCCCGCTCGAAGTGCGAGGTGTCGACCCCGAGCCTTCGCATGCGGTCGTGGACGTACCGTCGCGAGCCGCTCCGCGGGTCCACTCCCAGCTTCCCCAGCGCCTCCGACAGGGTGCGGGACGATTCCGCAGCCTGTGCCAGGCGCTCCCGTGTGTACGGACTTACCGGCATCCCGGCTCCCCTCCGGTACTCCGGCCACCTGTTCGTGGCCTCGTACGGAGTAACGAGCCGAATATCGGACGGTCACGTCGGGGACGCGCCGCGGCCCGCGCCGCCGGATGGGCGGTGCGGGCCGTCGGGCGGTGCGGTGGCCGGGGTCAGATGCCGAGGTCCTTGATGATCTTGGCGACGTGGCCGGTGGCCTTCACGTTGTACAGCGCCCGCTCGACCTTGCCCTCCTCGTCGACGACAACCGTCGAGCGGATGACGCCCGTGACCGTCTTGCCGTACAGCTTCTTCTCGCCGAACGCGCCGTACGCCTCCAGGACCTTCTTCTCCGGGTCGCCGACCAGCGTGACCTTGAGGGACTCCTGCTCGCGGAACTTCGCGAGCTTCGCCGGCTTGTCCGGGGACACGCCGATGACGTCGTATCCGGCGCCCGCCAGCAGGTCGAGGTTGTCCGTGAAGTCGCAGGCCTGCTTCGTGCAGCCCGGGGTGAGGGCGGCCGGGTAGAAGTAGACGATCACCTTCCGGCCCTTGTGGTCCGCGAGCGAGACCTCGTTGCCGTCCGCGTCGGGCAGGGTGAAGGCGGGGGCGGTGTCACCGGGCTGAAGTCGCTCGCTCATGGCTCTCCTCGGAGTATGTACGCGTACACGACCGAGCCTAATGGGGGCCTGGGACGGACCAGGGGCGTCGAAGCTGAGAGACTGTCCGTCAACGACCGATTACGACTACGGAGGCAGCGCGGTGTCGGACGCCAGGACCCCTGCGCAGATCGAGGCGGACATCGTCCGCCGGCGCGACCAGCTTGCCGTCACTCTCGACGAGATCGGCATTCGGATGCACCCGAAGACGATCATCGGCGACGCCAAGGCGAAGGTGACCTCCACGGTCGACCACACCGCCGGCCGCGCGTTCGCCGCCGTGAACCGGACGGTGTCCGGAGTGAAGGCCCGCTTCACCCATGAGGACGGTCAGCCGCGGCTGGAGCGGGTGGTGCCAGTGGCGCTGGTCGCCGTGGCCCTCGTCGGCCTGCTCGCGGCCTCGTCCCGCAGGCACAAGGGATGACCCCTCCCGAGTACGGGCGACACGCCCGGGCGGGTAGGTTCGAGTCGTGAGCGAGAACACCCACGACAAGCTGCCCATCCGGATGCTCCACGACCGTGTCCTGGTCCGGACCGACTCTCCCGAGGGGGAGCGGCGGTCGGGCGGCGGCATCCTGATCCCGGCCACCGCCGCCGTCGGCCGCCGGCTGGCCTGGGCCGAGGTGGTCGCGGTCGGCCAGAACGTCCGTACGGTCGAGATCGGCGACCGGGTCCTGTACGACCCCGAGGACCGTGCCGAGGTCGAGGTGCGGGGCATCGCGTACGTCCTGATGCGGGAGCGCGACCTGCACGCGGTGGCCGCGGACCGGTTCGAGGGGTCCACGGACTCGACGGGCCTGTACCTGTAGGCCGGCGCCGCGCGATCCGGGGTCCGTCCGGGCCCGGGGTCGGCTTCGCCATGGGGCCTGGTGACCGTTGTCACCAGGCCTTTTGTCTGCTTTTTGCTAGGCTGGTGCCACCCGACGAGACGCGCCGTACCGGGCCTCGTGCGATGTGTTCGCGCGATACGCAAAGACGACGCACCCCTGTTGATACGTCTCGCGGAGGTTCGTCGTCATGGCCTGGGTTCTTCTCGTCGTCGCCGGTCTGCTCGAGGTCGGCTGGTCGATCGGCATGAAGTACACCGACGGGTTCACGCGGCTGGGTCCCAGCCTGCTCACCGGCGCCGGGATCGTCGCCTCGATGGTGTTGCTGTCGCATGCCGCCAGGACGCTGCCGATCGGTACGGCGTACGGCGTCTGGGTCGGTATCGGCGCGGCCGGTGCGGCGGTGCTCGGCATGGTGGTGCTGGGTGAGCCGGCGACCGCCGCCCGGATCTTCTTCGTGTGTCTGCTGCTGGTCGCCGTCGTGGGGCTGAAGGCGACCTCGGGGCACTAGGGCGTGTTGCGAAAGTCCCGCCCGCCCCGCCGTCCGGGCGGACGGCGCTCCTTCCGCAACACCCCCTGGGGAGCATCCTCGGAC
>NZ_RDBI01000040.1:1677059-1696955 GCF_008042125.1 Streptomyces sp. MS191 | reverse complement strand
GGGGAAGGAGGCGGCGGTGCGGGCGGTGGGGCTCAGCCACTTCTCCTTGACCATGCCGTCCAGGACGTAGTTCCAGCGTGCGAGGGCCTTGGGCCGGTTCTCGGGGTGCGTGGCGATGTCGTAGGCGCTGGGGGCGTTGAGGAGTGAGGCGAGGTAGGCGCCTTCGGCGGTGTCGAGGGCGTGGGCGTCCTTGCCGTAGTAGGCGCGGGCGGCGGCCTGGATGCCGTAGGCGTTGCGGCCGAAGTAGCTGGTGTTGAGGTATCCCTCGAAGATCTCGTCCTTGCTCTTCTCGCGGTTGAGCTTGATGGCGATGAAGAACTCCTTGATCTTGCGGGTGACCGTCTGCTCCTGGCCGAGGTAGTAGTTCTTGACGTACTGCTGGGTCAGGGTGGAGCCGGACTGTTTGCCCTTGCCGTTGAGGGTGTTCCAGGCGGCGCGGACCATGGCTTTGGGGTCGACCGCCCGTTCGGAGTAGAAGTCGCGGTCCTCGGCGGCGAGTACGGCGTGCTGGACGCTGTGGGGGACCTGGTCCAGCTTGATGCTCTCGCGGTTGACCTCGCCGTCGCGGGCGATCTGGGTGCCGTCGCGGTAGAGGTAGACGTTGGACTGGGCGGTCGCGGCGGAGTTGGCGGGCGGGATGTGGACGAGGAGGTATCCGGCGAGGAAGGCGCCGGTCAGCAGCAGGGTGCCGAGCAGGAACGTGCCGAGCAGGGTCCGCAGGACCCGTCGTCGCCGGGGTGGTCGGCGGGGCGGGGCCTTGGTGGCGGCCTTGGCCTGCGCTGTGGCGTGGGTGGGCCTGGTGGGGACCGTGGGGTCCTTTGGCTTCCAGCCGGGCCGCGGTGGCTGGCCGTCGCTCATGTGGGGAGCTCCCGTACCGGACGAAGGGGATGGCCTCCCCATACTGCACGCAACGTGACAGAAGCCAGGAATACGACTCGAAAACCACTCGCGGTGGCGGGGTGGGGTCGCTAGGGTCGTGCGCTTTGGTGTCGCCGACGGGGCGTCAGGAGGGAGGCGGCATGCTGCGGCTGTATCTGACGGTCGCCCAGGGTGGGTTCCGGCGCTATGCCACGTATCGCTTGGCCACGGCGGCGGGGGTGTTCACCAACACCGTCTTCGGGATCGTCCTGTCGTACACCTACATCGCGCTGTGGGACGAGCGGCCGCATCTGGGCGGGTACGACATGGCCGAGGCGCTGGCCTACGTGTGGATCGGCCAGGGACTGATCACGGTCTGCGGGCTGATGGGCGGCGGGTTCGAGGAGGAGCTGATCGAGCGGATCCGGACCGGGGACATCGCCGTCGACCTGTACCGTCCGGCCGATCTCCAGGCCTGGTGGTTCTCGGCCAACGCGGGCCGGGCGGCCTACCAGCTGCTCGCCCGGGGTGTGGCTCCGATGGTGGTGGGCGCTCTCGTCTTCGACGTCGCCCTGCCGGAGAGTCCGCTGACCTGGCCGGCCTTCGTGCTGGCCGTCGCGCTCGGCTCGGTGGTGAGCTTCGCGATCTGGTACCTGGTCGCGATGAGCGCCTTCTGGCTGATGGACGGTCAGGGGGTGGTGCAGGTGGTGTGGCTGGGCGGGCTGTTCTTCTCCGGGATGCTGCTGCCGCTGAACGTGTTCCCGGGGGCGCTGGGCGAGCTGGCCCGGACGCTGCCCTGGGCGTCGATGCTGCAGATCCCGGCGGACGTGTACCTGGAGAAGTACGAGGGCCCGGAGCTGCTGGGGGCGTACGGCTTCCAGGCGGGCTGGGCGGTGGTGCTGCTGGCGGCCGGGCGGCTGGCGCAGCGGCTCGCGACGCGGAAGGTGGTGGTGCAGGGTGGCTGAGCTCCCGGGCCGTGGCGGGGCGGTGGCCGGGCTTCCGGTCGGGGACCGCGGCCGGTGCGGGGTTCCTCGCGAGGACGGTGCGGTCGCGTGTCCGCCCCGTGGTGGGGTCCTCGCCGAGTCGTGGCGGACGTACCGGATGGTCGCGGGGATGTGGATCCGGTCGACGACGACGTACCGTTCCTCGTTCGCGCTGACCCTGTTCAGCAGTTTCACGGTCACGCTCTTCGACTTCGTCGTCATCCTGCTGATGTTCGGCGAGGTGGAGGGGCTCGGCGGGTTCTCGTTCGGCGAGGTCGCGTTCCTGTACGGGACGACCGGTACCTCCTTCGGTCTCGCGGACCTGACGATGGGCTCGCTGCAGCGCATGGGCAAGCGGGTGCGCGACGGCTCGCTCGACACCTTCCTGATGCGTCCCGCGCCGGTGCTCGCCCAGGTCGCGGCGGACAAGTTCGCGCTGCGCCGGCTGGGCAGGGTGGCGCAGGGGGCCCTGGTGCTGGTCTGGTCGCTGGTGGTCCTGGACGTGGACTGGACGGCGGCGAAGGTGCTGCTGGTGCCCGCGATGGTGCTGTGCGGCACGGTGATCTTCTCGGCGGTGATGGTGGTGGGGGCGTCGGCGCTCTTCCTGGCGCAGGACGCCGCGGAGGTCACCAACTCCTTCACGTACGGGGGGAACACGCTGCTGCAGTACCCGCCGACGATCTTCGCGCAGGACCTGGTGAAGGGGGTGGTGTACGTGGTGCCGCTGGCGTTCGTGAACTGGCTGCCGGCGTTGTACGTGCTGGGGCGGCCGGCTCCGGCGGGGGTGCCCGGGTGGGCGGCGTTCCTGTCGCCGGTGGTCGCGGCCGTGTGCTGCGCCCTCGCGGGCCTGGCGTGGCGCGCGGGGCTTCGTTCGTACCGATCGACAGGGAGCTGAGGAATGGCCTTCATCGAGCTGGAGGACGTGGAGAAGGTCTTCACCGTGCGGCGCCGGGCGGGCCTGGTCCGCCGGGAGAAGCGGGAGGTGCGGGCGGTCGACGGGATCACCTTCGGCGTGGAGCGCGGGGAGATGGTCGGCTACATCGGGCCGAACGGCGCCGGCAAGTCGACGACGATCAAGATGCTGACCGGGATCCTGACGCCGAGCGGGGGCCGGCTGCGGGTCGCCGGGATCGATCCGTCGCGGGAGCGGACCCGGCTGGCGCAGCGGATCGGGGTGGTGTTCGGGCAGCGGACGACGTTGTGGTGGGATCTGCCGCTGCGGGACTCCTACCGTCTGGTGCACCGGATGTACCGGATCCCGGACGACCGTTTCGCCGCGAACCTGGCGCGGTGCGTGGAGTTGCTGGAGCTGGGCGAGCTGCTGGACGTGCCGGTGCGGCAGCTGTCGCTGGGGCAGCGGATGCGGGGCGACATCGCGGCGGCCCTGCTGCACGATCCGGACGTGCTGTACCTGGACGAGCCGACGATCGGCCTCGACGTGGTGTCGAAGGCGCGGGTGCGGGAGTTCCTGCGCGAGCTGAACGCCTCGCGGGGGACGACGGTCCTGCTGACCACCCACGACCTGACGGACATCGAGCAGCTGTGCAAGCGGGTGATGGTGATCGACCACGGGCGGCTGATGTACGACGGGACGCTGGCCGGGCTGCACGCGGTGGGGGAGGGGGAGCGGCTGCTGGTGGTGGACCTGGCGCGGGAGTCGGCGCCGATCGAGGTGGCGGGGGCTCGGTTCGTCCGCGCGGAGGGCCCGCGGCAGGTCCTGGCGTTCCCGTCCTCGGCGTCGGCGGCGCCGGTCGTGGCGGCGGTGGCCGCGGCGTATCCGCTGGTGGACCTGTGCCCGAACACCACCCCGATCCGCTGCGCCAGCCGGGTCCGCTCCCGCGACGGATCGATCCCGGCGACCCGCAGCCGGCCCCCGCTCGGCGTCAGGATCCCGGTCAGCATCTTGATCGTCGTCGACTTGCCGGCGCCGTTCGGCCCGATGTAGCCGACCATCTCCCCGCGCTCCACGCCGAAGGTGATCCCGTCGACCGCCCGCACCTCCCGCTTCTCCCGGCGGCGATGGCGGGCCGGGCGGTGCACCCGTGTCGCGGAGGCCGCTGGCGGCGTTCGCGTACACGGCGGCGGACGCGGAGAAGAGTCGCGGCGTCCGCCGGATGAAGACGTTCGCGACCGGGCTGCTGCTGTTCGTGGCCGTCGTCTACGTCCTGGCGACCTGGGCGAAGAACGAGGGCTGGGGTGCCTGGGCCGGGTACGTGGCCGCGGCGGCGGAGGCGGGCATGGTGGGCGCGCTCGCCGACTGGTTCGCGGTGACGGCGCTCTTCCGGCGTCCGCTGGGTCTGCCGATCCCGCACACGGCGATCATCCCGACGAAGAAGGACCAGCTGGGCGCCTCTCTGGGGTCGTTCGTGGGCGAGAACTTCCTGTCGGCGGACGTCGTCCGCGGCCGGCTGCACGGTCTGGGTGTCGCCGGCCGGCTGGGCGCGTGGCTGGCCGAGCCGGCCCACGCGGACCGGGTGACGCGGGAGCTGGCGACGGCGCTGCGCGGCGCGCTGACCGTGCTGCGGGACGCCGACGTACAGGCGGTCGTCGGCGAGGCGATCACCCGGCGGGCGGAGGCGGCGGAGATCGCGCCGGGCATCGGCAAGACGCTGGAGCGGATCGTCGCCGACGGCTCGCACCGCCGGGCGGTGGACCTGGTGTGCGCGAAGGCGTACGACTGGCTGGTCTTCCACGCGGACTCGGTGATGGACGCGGTCCAGGGCGGGGCGCCGGGCTGGACGCCGCGTTTCGTGGACCGCCGGGTGGGCGAGCGGGTCTACAAGGAGCTGCTCCGGTTCGTGACGGAGATGCGGGACATGCCGGGCCATCCGGCGCGGGCCGCGATCGACCGCTTCCTGAGGGACTTCGCCGCGGACCTCCAGGCGGACACGGACACCCGGGCGCGGGTGGAGCGCCTGAAGTCGGAGCTGCTGGCCCGGCCGGAGATCCAGGACGTCATCGCCTCGGCCTGGTCGTCCGTGCGCGGTCTGATCATCGCGGCGGCCGAGGACGACCGGAGCCAGCTGCGGCTGCGGGCCCGGGCCTCGCTGATGTCCCTGGGCGGCCGGCTGGTGACGGACGGCCGTCTCCAGGCGAAGGTGGAGGGCTGGGCGGAGGACGCGGCGGCCTATGTGGTCACCACGTACCGGGGTGAGATCACGTCCCTGATCAGCGACACGGTCGCCAGCTGGGACGCGACGCAGACCTCCCGGAAGATCGAGGCGAACATCGGCCGGGACCTGCAGTTCATCCGGATCAACGGCACGGTGGTCGGCGCGCTGGCGGGTCTGCTGATCTACACGGTGAGCCACGCGCTGGGCGGGTGAGTTCCGGCTCACCCGCCCGGCGACTGTGGGGAGGTGCCCTTCAATACGGGCGGAGGGTCCGGGGTGTTCAGCCGGGCGCCCGGTCTTTTCCGCGGGCGGCGTCCGGAGGCGTCGCGGGGCGGCCGAGGGGCGCGGCCTTGCGGTCGGCAGACAGAGGTTCCGCGGTCGGCTTCCGGAGGCCCTGCGGGGGTCCGTGGGCGGTCAGCGCCGGCCGCGGGTGGCGCCCGCGGAGGCGGCGGCGACGGCCCCGGCCACGGTGAACACGGCGGGCCAGGCGCCGAGCTTCTTGGCGAGCGGATGGGAGCCGGCGAAGGCGGCGACGTAGGCGGCGGTCAGCGCGGCCGCGGTCCGGCCCCCGGCGACCTGCCGCCACTCCCGCGCGGCGACGGCCCCGGCCCCGGCGAGGACGACGCCTCCGAGGGGCCGCTTCCCGGTGAACCGGGCGACGGCGTAACCCCCGACGAGCCCACTCGCCGCCACGACCGCCGCAGGAATCCTCGCCATGACGTCGTCCCTCTTCCTCACCCGCTCGAACTGGTGCCGACCACGCTACGCCCGCGGGCCGGCGTCGCGGCGGGCGGGTGGCGCAGGTGGGCGCGACTGTCCCTCAGTCACGGGATCACCTGCTTCGCCTGCGTCGAGCAGCAAACTCAGCGCGATGCTAGTTCGCTGCGACGGCTGAATACGTCCACACATCAGCAGGGATTTGGTGGCGCAGTTGCCATGTGATCCCCATGGGCCTGCTGCCCTTGTGCTCGACATACTCGGCCGGGCCTAGGAGCATCCAGGGCTGGGGGCCACCTATGTCCGTCTTCTTGTAGCGGCGGACGAAGAGGAGGACGTGGGAGCCTTTCTCTCGGTGGGTTTGGTAGCGGATTCCCGTAGGGGATGTCTCTGAGGTTTGGTTCTGGGACTCCCAGTGGAAGAGGGAATCGTTCAGTGCATAGTCCCGGTAACGCGTCTGCGGGGAAAAATCCTTCTCGTCCTTCTCCAGTGTGATCAACAGTGCGTCGGCCCCAATGTCCTCGCACCATTTGACCCCTTCGCGGAAGTGTCCCGGCATAAAGCCACCAATGGCTGATTGCCCAAGAGCCGGCAGAATTTCCTCTCGACTGTATGAGGCGTGGATCGTCAGAGGGAGACCGGCGAGCGGGCCATCAAGAGGGACAGGGACGTGGTCGGCCCGGTCAAGGGAGCAGGCCAGGACCTGGCGGAGCTCGCCTCGGAAGGCGCTGAGAGGACGCAGCGAGTCCAGAGCCTCTTGGTACTGGGAGAATCCGCCGCCCAGGGGCCACAGAGTGAAGAAGAGCATGCGGGCATAGGCCCGTTCGATGTTCGAGAGGTCGGCGTAGATCGGGGTGTCATCTGCAAGGAGTTGTGTGTAGGCCGTGACCCGCTGGGGGTCGTCGACGTGAAGGAAAGCGGAGACGCGTTTGAGGAGTGCGGCCTCGCCTTCGGGGCTGGCTTGGGGCAACAGGCCCGAGCGACGCAGCAGGCCGGTCCAGGAGTTACCGCCGCGGTATATCTCCTTGAGTCCGCGCCCACTTTCCTTGAGGTAGGCGTCCAGGCGCAGCTCGCCGAGCTGACCGACCTCGCGGGCCAACTGCGTCACGTTGACACTGATCTGGCTTCGAATGTTGCTTATGATCAGATCCTTGGCCTTGGGCTCAAGGATGATGTGGCAGCCAGACGGTAGCTGAGGGAAGTCCTGTTCGATGCTGCTGAGCAGACGGTTGCGTGTCAGGTTGGTCAGGGCGCGGTACTGCTCCTCGAAGCGGAATTCCTTGCGGTGCTGGCCGATGAAGTCCAGGATGGTGAGCACAGCCTTGCCGTTGCTGCGGCGAAGGCCGCGTCCCAGCTGCTGCATGAAGACGGTGGCGCTTGAGGTCGGTCGGAGCAGCAGGAGCGTATCGACGTCAGGGATGTCCAGGCCTTCGTTGAATAGATCGACGGAGAAGATCACCTGGAGCTCTCCGGAGCTCAGGGCAGCGAGGGCTTTCCTCCGGATGTCCCAGGGTGACTCGCCCGAGAGAGCCATGGCCTGGATGCCGGCACGACAGAAGAACTCCGCCATGAAGTGGGCGTGAGCCACGGAGACGCAGAAGCCGAGCGCGCGCATCGAATTTGGATCACCCACCTTGTCCATAACCGCCTGGACGACGAGGCGAGCGCGGGCGTCATTGCCGGTGAGCAGGTTGCTGAGTGCGGTGGTGTCGTACGTCCCTCGCTTCCATGCGAGGCCGCTCATATCGGTGTTGTCGGTGATACCGAAGTAGTGGAATGGGCTCAGTAGGTCATTCTCCAAGGCCTCCCACAGTCGCATCTCGGCAGCTATGCGGCCCTCGAAGAACTCGTCCTGCACGTTGCGGCCGTCCATCCGCTCCGGTGTCGCCGTCAGGCCGAGAAGCTCAAGAGGGGAAAAGTGCTCGATGATCTTCCGGTAGGTGGGGGATACGCCATGGTGGAACTCGTCGATCACGATGACGTCGAAGTGTTCGGGGTTGAGCTGCTGAAGCTTGCGCGCATGGAGCGACTGCACGCTGGCGAAGACGTGTGTCCACTCCTTCGGGGCGATGCTGCTGTGCAGCTCCTCCCCGAAGTTGGCATCAACCAGGACGTCTTGGTACGTACGGAGGGATTGCCGGAGAATCTCCTGCCGATGGGCAACGAAGAGCAACCGCAGGTCACGACCGTGCTTCTGCCGCAGGTGCTTGTAGTCGAGGGCAGCCATGACGGTCTTTCCCGTGCCGGTTGCGGCCACAAGCAGGTTCCGGTGGCGGTCGTGGACCTCCCTTTCTACCTCCAGCCGCTCCAGCATGTCGCGCTGATGGGGATAGGGGCGGACGTTGAGTCCGGACAAGGTCAGGGAGTGTTTCGCGGAGTTATTGGGACCACGACCAGCCAATGTGAGCGCTTCGTCGAGGCGCGCGCCATCGTGGTCGGGGTCGTATCGCTCGAAGGTGGCGTCACACCAGTAAGAGTCGAACGTAGCTTCGAACTTCCGGAGGACGTCCGGTGAGGCGACGGATGAGAGCCGGACGTTCCACTCCAGCCCGTCGAGGAGGGCTGCCTTCGACAGATTGGAGCTGCCCACGTAGGCGGTGTCGTAGCCGCTGTTGCGTCGGAACAGCCACGCCTTGGCGTGCAGGCGGGTCGAACGCAACTCGTAGTTGACCCTCACCTCGGCATTGAACTTCTGTACGAGCCGGTCCAGCGCCCTGCGTTCGGTCGCTCCGATGTACGTCGTGGTGATGACGCGGACCGGAACCCCCCGAGCGCAGGCCGCCTCGAGCGATTGCTCGATGACACGAAGGCCGTGCCACTTCACGAACGCGCAGAGGAGGTCCACTCGATCTGCTGTGGCGAGCTCGGCACGTAGTTCGAAGCCGAGACTGGGGTCCTCGGGCGCGTTGGTGATCAGCGCTGTCTCGGCGAGCGGGGTCGCCGGCCTGATCTTGTAGACGCCCTCTGCCTCCTGCTCGGCAATGGCGAGAAGCTGGCGAGGGCCGTCGGACACGAGGTCGACCCACTCGCGGGCGCCCTCGATGCTGTTCATCGATTCGAGTATGTGGTTGGCCGCGTGTACGCGTTCGGCTGCTGGGAGACGCTCCAGGATGCGCCGGGTCGTGTCCGCTATATGGCGGGCGATGACGTGCGGTGCGGAATCGGCCCCTACGAGACCGTCGATTGCACGCCACCCCCGCGCTTGCAGACCTTGGAGCTGATTCTCCAGACGCAAGGTGATGAGCTGCTCGTAGAGTCCCGAGACAGGCCCATGAGCGTTTGCCGGAGTCGTCAACGTCGTTCCCTCCCCGTTCCGAGCCCCAGTGATACCAGGTGCTAGGGATAGGGCGCTGACGTCGGTCCGCCCCCCGCCGTCAGTCCTCCTCGCCCCCGTGGCACTCCCCGTACCCGCGCCCCGAGCCGCACCAGCAGGCCGCGCCGCCGGGCGGGGGCCAGGCCGTGGCGCGGCCGCGGGCCGCGAGTGTCGTGGCGTACTGGGGGAGCAGGTCCGCGTTCGCCGGGGAGGAGGCCTCCGAGGCGGCGAAGGCCTCGTACGAGGGGACCGTCGCCGGGACGATGCCGAGGTTCGGGGTGCCCGCCGCGGCGAGTTCGCGCAGGGACGCCTCGATGTCCGTCAGGTGGGCGCGGTACGTGGGGTACTCGGCCTCCAGCTCCGGGTAGGCCGCCAGGAGTTCGTCGAGCTCCGCCTCCGGCCAGTGCAGCACGGCCACCGGGAACGGGCGGGACAACGCCGTCCGGTAGGAGCCCAGTTCGCTGCGGAGGCGGGCGATCTCGGCCTGGAGTTCGGCCGGGTCGGAGGAGCCGAGCGACCACAGGCGCTTCGGGTCGTGGAGTTCGTCCAGGGCCACGTCCGCCGTGTGCAGGGTGTCCGCCAGGGTGTCCCAGTCGTCGTGCGGCAGCGCCAGCATCCGGCGCACCCGGTGGCGGGACAGCAGCAGCGACTGGGTGGCGTACGGGAGGGTGTCGCCCGCCGCGTCCGCCGGGGCCAGCAGCCGGGCCGCCTGGGTGAAGGTCGCCTCCGACTCCTCCAGCTCGTCGTGGGCCTCCAGCGTCTCGGCGACGATCTCCCACGGGGAGGCGTCCGGCGGCGCCGCGGCCCGGACGCCGTCGATGATCGCGCGCGCCTCCGCCTCGTGGCCGTACTCCCACAGGTTGGCCGCCTTCAGGGCGCGGATGAGGTGCGCGTCCTGCGGGGCCGACGACAGGAGCGAGTCGTACAGGCTGGTCGCCTGCCCGCGGTCGCCCGCCAGTTCCAGGTGGGCCGCCGCGCGGAGCAGCAGCGGCTCCCGGTCCTCGGGGTACTGGCCGGCGGTGCGCAGCAGACGCTCGGCTTCGGTGGCGTGGTCGGCAGACGTGTCGGGGCGCATGACGAACACCGTACTGCTGTACGGCCCTGGAGAGTTGGTGCCTGAGCGCTTATCGTGCCCGGCGTGCGGGACAGGGTGCCGGTCGTCGTCCAGGCGCGCGGGGTGCGGAGCGTGCCCGCCCGCGCCCTGTGGGTCTGCGCCGAAGCCGTCGTCACCTGCGGTGTCGTCCTGTTGCTGCTGGTCGTGCACCAGCTGTGGTGGACCAACCGGGAGGCCCGCGCCGAGGCCGGTGAGCGGGTGCGGCTCCTGGAGCGGGAGTGGGCAGGGCCACAGTCCGCCGTGCCGTCGCCCGCCGGACCCCCGCCGACGGTCGGGCCGGACGCCCCCGCCGCGGTGCCGGACGCCTCCGCCGCGCCCCCGGCGGCCGCTCCGGCCGCCTCCTCCGCGTACGCCGTGCTCCGCATCCCCCGCATCGGTCTCAGCGCCCCGGTCGCCCAGGGCGTCGACAAGAAGAGGGTTCTCGACAAGGGGTACGTCGGCCACTACCCGCGTACGGCGGCCCCCGGCCGTCCCGGCAACTTCGCGCTCGCCGGGCACCGCAACACCCACGGCGAGCCGTTCCGGTACGTCAACCGGCTGGAGCGGGGTGACGAGATCACGGTGCGGACCCGCACCGCCACGTACACCTACCGGGTCGACCAGGTGCTGCCGCGCACCGCGCCGCGGGACACCGGGGTCATCGCGCCCGTGCCGCGTTCGCTGGTCAGGCCGTCGTACGGCTACTCCGCGCCGGGCTCCTACCTGACGCTCACGACCTGCACACCGGAGTTCAGCTCGGCGTACCGGCTCGTCGTGTGGGCGAGGCTAGTGTCGTCGGAGTGATCAGACGCAGGCCCCAGCTGCTGTGGCTCCTCCTCCCGTACGTGTTCTTCGTACTCGCACTGCCGCTGGTGAACCGGGTGCCGCTGCTGCCGCTCTGGCTGCTGGGCGCGACCGTCCTCACGCCCGTCGCCGTCGGACTGGCCTGGCGCGGGGACCGGGCCCGGCGCGCGGGCGCGGCCGTCCACGGGGAAGAGGAAGGGGACGGGCGAGGGGGCCGGGCGCGGTGAACGCCGTCGTCGCCACCTCGGTCCTCGGGTTCTTCATGGCTATGACCGTCGTCCTCGGGCTGCTCTCCGTGCGCCGCGGGAGCGGCGCGGGCGGCCTCACCGAGTGGTCGGTGGGCGGGCGCTCCCTCGGCCCGGTCTTCATCTGGGTCCTCATGGCCGGCGAGGGCTACACCAGCTTCAGCTACCTCGGCGCCGCGGSCTGGGGCTACGACTACGGCGCCCCGGTGCTGTACGTCGTCGCCTACATGTCCTGCGGCTACGCCGTCGGGTACGTCGTCGGCCCGATGCTCTGGGGCTACGCCCGCAAGCACGGCCTCGTCGCCCTCACCGACACGGTCGCCCACCGCTACCGGCGGCCCTGGCTGGGCGCGGCCGTCGCCGTCCTGGCGACGGTCTTCCTGCTTCCGTACATCCAGCTCCAGATCACCGGCATGGGCGTGGTCGTCTCGACCGTCTCGTACGGGACCGTCCCGCTGAACGCGGCCTACGCGCTGGCCTTCGCCGTCACCACCGGCTTCGTCGTGGTCAGCGGGCTGCGCGGCAGCGCCTGGGTGTCCGTCCTCAAGGACGCCCTGGTGATCCTCACCCTGGGCTTCCTCGTTGTGTACGTCCCGCTGCACTACTTCGACGGCTTCGGGGGGTTCTTCACCCGGCTCGTCGAGGAGCGCCGGGAGTGGCTGGCGCTGCCGGGCCACGGCGGCGAGCGGAGCGGGTACGGGGTCGGCTGGTTCGCCTCCACCACCGTGCTCAACAGCCTCACGGTCGTCATCTTCCCGACCACGGTGGCCGGCTACCTGGGCGCCCGGGACGCCGACACCCTGCGCCGCAACGCCGTGTGGCTGCCGGCCTACAACGTCCTGCTGTTCGTCCCCATGCTGCTCGGCATGGCGGCCCTCTTCGTCGTGCCCGGCCTGGTCGGCGCCGAGTCGAACCTCGCGCTCTTCGAGCTGGTCGTGGACGCCCTGCCCGCCTGGGCGGTCGGGATCGTCGGGGTCGCCGCCGCGCTCTCGTCCATCGTTCCGATGGCGGTGTTCATGCTGGTCATCGGGACGATGTGGGGGCGCAGCGTGCTCTCCCTGCTCCCTGGGGCGAGGGGGCGCGAGAAGGGGCTCTCGCAGCTCGTGGTCGTGGTGGCCGGGGGGCTCGCGCTGGTGATGACGTACACCGCCCCGAACACGCTCGTCCGGCTCTCCCTCATCTCCTACGAGGGGATGGCCCAGCTCCTGCCGCTGGTGTTGCTGGGGCTTCTGTGGCGCAGGTTGACCCTGGTGGCGGGGGTGAGCGGTCTCGTGGTGGGGGTGAGCGTCGTCTGCGTGCTCGTGTTCGGCGGGAACGACCCCGTGTGGGGGGTGAACGCCGGTCTGGTCGCCCTCGTCGCCAACCTCGCCGTGACGGTCGCCGTCACCCTGCTGGGGCCGGCCGACCGTGACGAGCGGCCCGACGAGGACGTCCTCGGTCGCGAGGAGTTCACCGACGCCGCGCTGCCCGGGCCACCGCGAGCATGACCACGGCGCCCGGGAGCCGGGCCGCCGCCGGGACGAGGGGGGCGGTGCCGGCTCCCGCTGCCACAGCCGCGCGCCGTCGCGCCCCCGTCGGCTGCTCGTCCCTCGCGAAACCCATCGTGTATAACGGCTGGGAGGCCGCCGGAATCCCGGAGGTCCTGAGAAGCCCCGAGAAGCCCCGGCCCCAGGCCGCGAGCGCCGACGGACGAACCGAGAGGAGACGGTGGTGATCCGAGACGTGTTCCTGCGTGTCATCGCCCCGCTCTTCTTCCTGCTCGCCCTCGCCGACCTGCTCCTCTCCGACGGCGCCGGCGTCTCCGCCGCCGTCGCCCTCGCCGCGACCACCGTCGTCTGCGCCCTCATCGGCGCCTCCGTCGCGCCCGCCGTGCCGCCCACCCGGGTCCGCACCGCCCTGCGCGACCGCGAGCAACGCACCGCCTTCCTGCCCCAACGCGATCCCGACGCCTCGGGTCGCCGCAGGCCCCGGGCACCCGGCCGTCCCCTCCCGACGGCCGCGTAGAGGTACCCGCACGCCCGAGTACCGCGCGGTTCCGTCCTGCCGACCACGCTCCACGTCCCGGCACGACGAGAGACCCCCGGAGGGCTCCCATGTCCGTTTTCGCCACCCTGGTCGAGCAGCTCGCCGACCTGCTCCAGCCGCTCTTCTCCACCGCGGCGACCGCCGCCGCGATCGTGCTCTTCACCGCACTCGTACGACTCGCGATCCACCCTCTGTCCCGGGCTGCCGCCCGCGGCCAGAAGGCCCGCACCCGGCTCGCCCCGCAGCTCGCCGAACTCCGCAAGAAGCACGCCAAGAACCCCGAGCGCCTCCAGAAGGCGATGATGGAGCTGCACGCCGAGGAGAAGGTCTCGCCGCTCGCCGGCTGCCTGCCCAGCCTGCTCCAGATGCCGGCGTTCTTCCTGATGTACCACCTCTTCTCCAGCGGCCGGATGACCGGGCACACCCTGTTCGCGGCCCCGCTCGGCGACCACTGGGTCGACGCCCTCTCCCACGGCGGCGTCCTCGGCCCGGCCGGCCGGGTCTACCTCGTCCTGTTCGCGATCGTCGCGGCCGTGGCCACCTTCACCTTCCGCCGCACGAAGCGCCAGATGGCGGCCGCGCCGCCGGTCGTCGACTCGCAGGCACCCGGCGCCGGCGCCATGGCGGCCATGTCCAAGGTGATGCCGCTGTTCTCCTTCTTCACCCTGATCTCGGTGGCCGTCATGCCGCTCGCCGCGGCCCTCTACATCGTCACCAGCACCACTTGGACCGCGGTCGAGCGGGCCTTCCTCTACCGCGACATGCCGGCTGCGGGGGCGCTCGCTACCGCCGCGTAAGGGTCCAGGTTGTGAACGGGGTATTGCGGAGTGGTCGGAACTCTTGGAGGATCGACCAATCCTCCGATGGCCGCACTCCATCGGCCGGGGCTAAGACGGGCCCGCTCCGGGCCCACCTCGACCACAGGGAGAAGACCATGAAACTGCTGCGTGTCGGCCCGGCAGGCGCCGAGCGTCCCGCCCTGCTCGACCAGGACGGGACGCTGCGCGACCTGTCCGCGCTGGTCGGCGACATCGACGGGGGAGTGCTCGCCGACGGGGCGGCCCTCGACCGGATCCGCGCCGCGGCCGGCGCCGGGGTGCTGCCCGCGCTCGACGCGACCGGGCTGCGCGTCGGCCCGCCGGTCGGCCGGATCGGAAAGGTCGTGTGCATCGGGCTGAACTACCACGACCACGCCGCCGAGACCGGCGCGGCGACCCCCGCGGAACCGGTCGTCTTCCTCAAGGCCGCCGACACCGTCGTCGGCCCGGACGACACCGTGCTCGTACCGCGCCGCAGCACGAAGACCGACTGGGAGGTGGAGCTGGCGATCGTCATCGGCCGCACCGCCCGCTACCTGGAGTCCGCCGAGCAGGCGCTGGCCCACGTCGCCGGCTACGCCGTCGCCCACGACGTCTCCGAGCGCGAGTTCCAGATCGAGCGCGGCGGCACCTGGGACAAGGGCAAGAACTGCGAGACCTTCAACCCGCTCGGCCCCTGGCTGGTGACCGCCGACGAGGTGCCCGACCCCCAGGCGCTCGGCCTCAGGCTCTGGGTCAACGGCGAGCTGAAGCAGGACGGGAGCACCGCCGACCAGATCTTCCCGGTCGCGGAGGTCGTCCGCTACGTCAGCCAGTTCATGACCCTCCACCCGGGAGACGTCATCAACACCGGCACCCCGGCGGGCGTCGCGATGGGGCAGCCCGAACCCAAGCCGTACCTGCGGGCCGGCGACGTGGTGGAGCTGGAGATCGACGGCCTCGGCCGCCAGCGTCAGGAACTCAAGGACGCCTGACCGGACGCCCGGACGGACGCGGCGCGGACGCGCCCGCGCGTGAGCCGGGGGGCTCACGCGCGGTCCGGGCACCCCATGCGCGCCGGGGTGTCCGCGCTCACTTCGCGGCGGCTGCCCGCCGGGGTGTCCGCGCTCACTTCGCGGCGGCGCCGCCGGCCGAGGCCCTGAGCCGCCCCAGCGCCTCGACCACGAGCGCGTGGTCCTCCGCCTGCGGCAGGCCCGAGACGGTGACCGAGCCGATCACCCCCGCGCCCTCGACCACGACCGGGCACGAACCGCCGTGGGCGGCGTACCGGTCGGGGTCCAGGCGCGAGGACTGCTCGAACGTGGTGCCCTTGGCGCGGAACCGGGCGCCGACGAGGTACGAGCTCTCGCCGTACCGCTCGACGACCCGCCGCTTCCGGTCGATCCAGGCGTCGTTGTCCGCGCTCGACCCGGGCAGCGCGCAGTGGAACAGCTGCTGCGGGCCGCGCCTGATGTCGATCGCCACCGGCGCGCGCCGTTCGCGGGCCAGCTCGACCAGCAGCGTGCCGAGCGCCCAGGCGTCCTCGTACGTGAAACGGGACAGGGTCAGGCCGGCCTCCAGCGCCTCCAGCTCGGCGACCTCGCTCATGCGCCGACCTCCACGGTGACGCCCTCGCGGGCGGACCGCTTCGCCGCCTCCAGGACGTCGAGGGCCGCGGCGGCCTCGTGCGCGGTGACCGGGTTGTCGCCCGTGCCGCGCAGCGCGGCGGCGATGGCCGCGTAGTACGCCGGGTAGTCGCCCGGCAGGGTCTCGACCGGGGTGCCGCCGCCCGTCAGCGGGGACTCCCCGGCGCCGACCGTGCCCCACATCGACTCCGGCTCCACACCCCAGGGCGCGCCCGGGACCGGACGCAGCCCCTCGCGCAGGGCCGCCTCCTGCGGGTCCAGGCCGTACTTCACGTAGCCGGCGCTCTCGCCCAGCACCCGGAAGCGCGGACCGAGCTGGGCGGTCGTGGCGCTCATGTACAGGTGGGAGCGGACCCCGTTCGCGTGGGTGATCGCGAGGAAGGTGTCGTCGTCGGTCTCGGCGCCGGGGCGGCGGGCGTCCGACTCGGCGTACACGCGCACGGCCGGTCCGAAGAGGACCAGGGCCTGGTCGACGACGTGGCTGCCGAGGTCGTAGAGCAGGCCGCCGATCTCCTCCGGCGATCCGGACTCGCGCCAGCCGCCCTTGAGCTGGGGCCGCCAGCGCTCGAAGCGGGACTCGAACCGCTGGACCCGGCCGAGGGTGTTGTCCGCGAGGAGCGCGCGGAGGGTGCGGAAGTCGTTGTCCCAGCGACGGTTCTGGAAGACAGACAGCAGCAGGCCGCGCTCCTCGGCGAGTGCGGCGAGCGCGCGTGCCTCCGCGGCGGTCCCGGCCACCGGCTTGTCGACGACGACGGGCAGGCCGGCTTCGAGGGCGGCGGTGGCGACCGGGACGTGGGTCTTGTTCGGGGAGGCGACGACGACCAGGTCGAGCTCCTCGGCCCGGGCCAGCAGGTCGTCGGGGGAGTCGGCGAACCGGACGCCGGGGTGCGCGGCGCGGGCCTGCTCCCGGCGCTCGGCGTTGCCGGTGGCGACCGTGTCGAGGACCAGGCCCTCGGTGGCGGCGATCAGCGGGGCGTGGAAGACGGAGCCCGCGAGGCCGTAGCCGACGAGTCCGACGCGGAGGGGGGTGCGGGGGTCGGTGCTGCCAGTCATGGACGCCACTTAAGCAACGCTGTTGCCAAAGTGCAAGCGCAGGAGACAATGGCGAGGTGAAGAACGACTTGGGTGGAGCGAACCTACCGGCGCTGCGCAGCCACAACGCGGCGCTGGTGCTCGATCTGCTGCGTGGCGCGGGGGAGGCGGGGATCAGCCGGCTGGAGCTGGCGGAGCGGACCGGGCTCACCCCGCAGGCGGTCAGCAAGATCACGGCGCGGCTGCGGGCGGAGGGCCTGGCCCGCGAGGCGGGCCGGCGCGCCTCGACCGGCGGCAAGCCCCGCACGGTGCTGCGGCTCGTCCCGTCGGCGGCGTACGCGGTGGGGCTGCACCTCGACCGCGACGAACTGACCTCCGTCCTCGTCGACCTCGCCGGCACGCCGGTCGTCACCCGCACCGCCGCCCTGGACCTGGGCGCGGGCGCGCCGGCCGTCCTGTCGGCGGCGGCACGGGAGGTACGGGAGCTGCTGGCGGGAGCGGGACTCGCACCACCAGCGGAACTCGCGCCGAAGGGACCGAGGAGCACGAGAACATCGGGGTCCTCACCGGCTTTCCCGGCTTCGCCGTACCCGCCGGCGGCACGGTCACCGTCCCGGTCCGGCTCGCCTTCCGCGCCGACACCGCCCCCGACGAGGTCGTCGCCAACGCGGCGATCGTGCAGCGCCGCGGCGACGACGGCGACTGGGTGGGCGAGTCCGAGACGTACCGCTTCACCATCGACCCCGCGGCACCGGCCGCGGAGCCCAGCCGCGCGGAACCCGGCACCGCCGTGCCCGCCCCGCGAGCAGCAAAGGCACCCCGCCCATGCGACTGCGCAATGCCCTCGCCCTCGGCATGACCGCTGCGACGGCGGGAACCGCCGTCCTCGCGCTCGCCGTTCTCCCCGCCGCGGCCGAGCCGGGCGCCGGTCCCGGCCCCAGCCCCCGCGCCGACTCCGGCCCGGGACCCGAAGCCGAACAGCGCGACCAGCCGCCCACCTGCGGCAAGGCCACCGACACCGAGTTCCCCGTCGACACCCGGATCCACGGCGGCCCCACCGACTACGCCCCGGGCGGTGCCCCGGCCACCTGGAACGTCGATCTCACCAACACCACGACGGAGGCCTGCGACAGCATCCACCCCGTCCTCGTCCTCGCCGACCGCCACCGGGTGCTCCGACCCGACCAGATCCGGCTCGACTTCTACGACGCGGCGGCCCGGCGCTGGCTGCCCGTCCCGTTCGAAGGGACCGAGGAGCACGAGAACATCGGGGTCCTCACCGGCTTTCCCGGCTTCGCCGTACCCGCCGGCGGCACGGTCACCGTCCCGGTCCGGCTCGCCTTCCGCGCCGACACCGCCCCCGACGAGGTCGTCGCCAACGCGGCGATCGTGCAGCGCCGCGGCGACGACGGCGACTGGGTGGGCGAGTCCGAGACGTACCGCTTCACCATCGACCCCGCGGCACCGGCCGCGGAGCCCAGCCGCGCGGAACCCGGCACCGCCGTGCCCGCCCCGGCGTCGGCCACCCCGTCCAGGGGCGCCATCCGGCCGTCGACCGCGCCGGGTGAACTCGCCCTGACCGGCCGGGACGTCGTCGTCCTGCTGGCCCCCGTGGCCGGCGCCCTCGTCCTCGTCGGCGCCGTCCTGGTGCTGGTGGCCCGCCGCGGCCGTCGCGCCCGCCGCTGAGGGACCCGCCCCCGGACCGTGGATCGATGGCATCGGTGCACCCGGGCAACGTCCCGTGGCGCGCGTCTCCCGCTGCGGGCACCGGCGGGCAACTGAGAACAGCAGCGGGGCGTGCCTACAGACCTCCCCAGGTCAGGATTCCGCTGCCGCTCCACCGCTTCCGGCGCCTGGTACCGGGTGATCGACGGGGTCAAGATCAGGACATCCTGACTAGTCTGGGGACGTCGCCACAGCGCTGTCGCGGCGTCCCCAGCACCGCACGCATTCCGTACGGCAGGAGTTTCCCGCACATGGCAGAGCGCAAGCCGATCGAATCCTGGCTGACCGACATGGACGGCGTCCTCATCCACGAGGGTGTCCCGATCCCCGGCGCCGACGCGTTCATCAAGAAGCTGCGGGAGACCGGGAAGCCCTTCCTGGTCCTCACGAACAACTCGATCTACACCGCGCGCGACCTGCACGCCCGGCTGGCCCGCATGGGCCTGGACGTGCCCGTGGAGAACATCTGGACCTCCGCCCTCGCCACGGCGCAGTTCCTCGACGACCAGCGCCCGGGCGGCACGGCCTACGTCATCGGCGAGGCGGGGCTGACGACCGCCCTGCACGACATCGGTTACGTCCTGACCGACCACGACCCCGACTACGTCGTCCTCGGCGAGACCCGGACGTACTCCTTCGAGGCCATGACCAAGGCCGTCCGGCTGATCAACGCCGGCGCCCGGTTCATCTGCACCAACCCCGACGAGACCGGCCCCTCGCTGGAGGGCCCGCTCCCCGCGACCGGCTCGGTCGCGGCGCTCATCACCAAGGCCACCGGCAAGGCCCCTTACTTCGCGGGCAAGCCGAACCCGCTGATGATGCGCACCGGACTCAACGCCATCGGCGCCCACTCCGAATCCAGCGCCATGATCGGAGACCGGATGGACACCGACATCCTGGCCGGTCTGGAAGCGGGCATGCAGACCTTCCTGGTGCTCACCGGTCTCACGACCCAGACCGAGGTGGACCGCTACCCCTTCCGGCCCTCCAAGATCGTCGACTCGATCGCGGACATCGTCGACCGCGTCTGATCCGTCCGCCGGGGGGTGGGCCCGCGGGCCGGAACCCCTGTTCGGAGGCGTGCCGGGCCCCTGCGGATGCGAAAAGACCGGAACCGGGTGAACCTGCCAGTACCAGGAGGTCACGATGCGTTCAGGTCCCATTGCTCTCCGTGCCGCAGGGGCGGCCGCCGTACTCGTGCTGGCTCCCGCAGCCGGCGCCGCGTACGCCCATGACGGCGTGAAGATCACCGTCACCCCGTCCACCGCCCGGCCGGGTGCCGATGTCGACGTCCGCGTCACGGGCTGCAAGGGCACCACCGGCGCCGCCAAGTCCCTGGCGTTCGTCGCCGACGCCGAACTCACCGGGCGCGACGGCGGCGACTACCCGCTGTTCGGCGACACCACCGTGAAGTCGGACCTGAAGGACGGCACCTATCGGGTGAGCGTGACCTGCGACGGTCACAGCCACCGCGACGTCGGCACGATCCAGGTCCAGGGCCACCACCAGCCCACCCACCACCCCACGCACGAGCCGACGTACTAC
>NZ_RDBI01000040.1:1675128-1676959 GCF_008042125.1 Streptomyces sp. MS191 | reverse complement strand
GTTCACCGTCGACGACGTGCGGGTCGTCCCCCGCGACCACTTCGACGCGCACGAGGTGTACGGGCAGCGCCGCGCCGGCCGGGCCGAGCTGCGGCTGATCACCTGCGGCGGCAGCTTCGACCGCACGGCGGGCGCCTACACCGCGAACGTGGTCGTCTCCGCGTACCTCACGGGTGTGACGAAGGGCTGAGCCGCGGGCCGGAGCGGTCGCCCGCCCGTCCGCAGTCCACCCGCCGCCGCGCGCCCGGCCCGGGACCGGTCGGTCCTGGCCCGGGTCTGGCTCCCCCTGGRCGCCGGCACTTTCGCAGCACCCCCTGGCCGGCCCGGCCGGCGGCCCACGTCCCGTGCGTCCGCCGGCCGGGCCGGTCCTCTGCCGGCGGCCGGCTCCCCCATGCAGTTGCCTTTGAGTCGGCGAGACCGTTGCCCCGCGTGTGTGACGGGGTGGGACGCGGGCGGGCGGGTGCGGATCGGGATTCTGGCGAAGGTGTGCACCACTGAGCGGGTGGACGCGGCGACAGCCAAGCACGACCGTGCCGAGCGGCGGCGTCTCCCTGCCGGCTCGGCTGGTCGTGTACAAGGAGCACAAGCCCTGCCCTGACCTGGGTAGCCAGGCCACGTGAGGAAGCCGTTCAACCCTCCAGCAGCGCTTCTCCTCCACCGCCTGAGGCCGAGGCGACGTAGACCGAGACCTGAGTCGGCCTTCCGCCGGTGTATCGGGCTTCAGCGAGGGACTCGGCCACATCGCGGAGGATGCTCAGCGCGACCCAGAAGTCACCCTCGGCGCCCGCAACGGGCCGGGCGTCGGGCCAGACGATGACCACGCGGGGGGACTTCAGCTCGTGAAGCCCACCCCAGACCGAATCGGAGAGGGCCTCCCACACCATGCCGAAGGTGCCGAGCGGAGGGTCCAAGGGAAGTGCCTCCCGCACCGCCCCGAAGAACGCCTCCTTGTCGGTCCGCCCGGCGGTGGAGAGCGTGAACACGGGTGCGCCCTGGCGGGCGGCCTCGTCGCGTATCCCGGGAATGTTCTCGCTGGGAACCTCGTGGAAGCCGCTGTCGATCACCATGCGCAGAACCGTACCGGTGCGCCCTCCCGGTCCGGATCGCGACCGCTGGGCGGCGGGTGATCG
This sequence comes from Streptomyces sp. MS191, assembly GCF_008042125.1. GTDB lineage: Bacteria > Actinomycetota > Actinomycetes > Streptomycetales > Streptomycetaceae > Streptomyces. The sequence goes on along the minus strand of NZ_RDBI01000040.1, from coordinate 1,675,829 downwards.
GCCTGCGTCCGGGGCTCAGCGGCTCGCTCGTCGAGGCAACTGCATTGGCCGTCTCCCCCCCCGGCCGGTCGACCGGCACGCGGGCCGAGGGCGCGGTGGAGCCTCGCGGCCGGGGTGAGGGCGGGAGGCGTCCGGGGGAGCAGGCCGGTAGCTCCGAGCCCGAGAGGGAAACGATCGAGGCCCCCTCACCATCGGTGAGGGGGCCTCGACTGCGCGTGCGCCGCCAGGGACTCGAACCCCGGACCCGCTGATTAAGAGTCAGCTGCTCTAACCAACTGAGCTAGCGGCGCTTGCTGACCTGCGTAACTCTACCTGACGCCCGAGGGTGCTCCCGACCATTACCTGCCTTCACCGGCCTGTCGGATGGTCGTTTTGTAGCTTCGATCCGTCAAAATGCGATTTGTCCAGACAGTTGAGACACTGGCGCCCGTACCAGAGCGCCGGAGGAACTCGACGAGTGTGGAGGGGAATCGCATGAGTGTGCCGATCTTCGAGGAGTTCGAGCCCGCCGACGACTGCGCGTGCGCGGGATGCGGCCGGCAGCGGCGCGACCTGGCCCTCGCGCTGCCCGTCCGCGCGGGCGGCCACCCGGCGGCGCGCGGTGCGCGGCGCGCCCTGGTCCTGATGACGGCGGCCGGCGTGGTGCTCGGCGGCGGCGGGGCGAGCGCCCTCGCCCGGCCCTCGGGCCCCACCGTCCCGAC
>NZ_RDBI01000040.1:1665444-1675028 GCF_008042125.1 Streptomyces sp. MS191 | reverse complement strand
GATCGGGGTCGTCGCCGGGTTCCTGGCGCTCGCGGGATGCGCGGCCGTCGTGTGGTGGGCCGGCGCCGTGCCCGACGCGCTCGGCCGGATGCTGCGGCTGCCGGTACGTCCGTACCACGGCATCCACCTCGGTCAGTGGGCCCTGCTCGCGCTCGGGGTGCTGGCCACGCTCTTCACGTTCGGGGGCCTCGGCCGCGGCCGGGTCGGCCACGCCTACGTCCTCACCCTCTTCGGCGACTACCGGGGCACCGTCCGCCGCACCGGGCTCCTGTGGATCAGCCCGCTGCTGCTGCGCCGGCGGGTCGACGTCCGGCTGCGGCACTGGCGCAGCGAGCCGCTCTCCGCGGTGGACGCGAAGGGCACCGCGCTCGACGTCGTCGTCCTCGTGGTCTGGCGCATCCGGGACACCGTCCGGGCCGCGCTGGGGGTCGACGGGCACGAGGCGTACCTGCGTGAGCAGGTCGAGGCGGCCATGGCGCGGGTGCTCTCCCAGCTTCCGGCGGACGCCTTCCACGAGGACGCCCCGACGCTGCGCGACGCGGAGGCGGTCGGCGAGGCGCTGACCCGGATGCTCTCGGCGGAGTGCGCACCGGTCGGGGTCGACGTGTTCTCGGCGCAGCCGACCCGGATCGAGTACGCCCCCGAGATCGCGGCCGCCATGCAGCGCCGGCGGATCGCGGCGATCGACGCGAAGCACCGGGACAGCGTGCTGACCGCCGTCGTGGACGCGGTCGACGACGTGGTCCACCGGCTGACCGCGCGTGGTCTGGTCGAGCTGGACGACTACGAGCGCAAGGCGCTGGTCAAGGACCTGACGGTGGCGTTCTACACGGGCCGTACCGCGTCGGGGGACGGCGCGTGAATCCCGCGATTGGTATGGACATGTTCAACTTCCGTCAATACCTTGGTACTTGGTCTAGACCGGAATAGGTACCGCCGCACCATCGCACCACCCACGGCCGAATCATCCGCACGCGTGCAGCACGGGTCACAGAACTCCCCCACGTTCTCCTGGAGCGACAGCATGCGCAAAAAGACAGGTGTGGCGGCGGTGGCGCTCGGCGTCGCAGCCGCCTCCCTCTTCGCCACGAGCAGTGCCAGCAGTCACGGCTACACCGACTCACCGATCAGCCGGCAGAAGCTCTGCGCCAACGGCACGGTGACCAACTGCGGCTCCATCCAGTGGGAGCCGCAGTCGGTCGAGGGTCCGAAGGGCTTCCCGGCCGCCGGACCCGCCGACGGCAGGATCTGTTCCGCCGGCCTCACCCAGTTCGCCCAGCTCGACGACCCGCGCGGCGGCAACTGGCCCGCCACTCAGGTCTCCGCGGGTCAGAGCTACAGCTTCCGCTGGCAGTTCACCGCCCGCCACCGCACCACCGACTTCCGGTACTACATCACCAAGAACGGCTGGGACCGGACCAAGCCGCTCACCCGGGCGGCCCTCGACTCCCAGCCCTTCCTGACCGTCCCCTACAACAACCAGCAGCCGCCGGCCACGCTCTCGCACTCCGGGACCATCCCGGCGGGCAAGACCGGCAAGCATCTGATCCTGGCCGTGTGGACGATCGCGGACACCGCGAACGCCTTCTACGCCTGCTCGGATGTTCAGTTCTGACGGCTAGTCAGCTACCGTCCGGCGCATGACCGTGGCGGAGCTCGTGCAGCGTCAGTGGGGCGATCACCGGATCGGGCTGAGGAGCCGGGCGTCGGTCCTCACCCACCACCAGGTCGCCGCCGGAGCCGCCGCGCGGGCCGCGCTGCTCGTCGAGCTGTTGCCCCGGGGTGCCGAGCCGCACCTCGGGGTGCTCCTCGACAACACGCCGGAGTTCCCCCTGTGGCTGAGCGCGGCGGCCCTGGCCGGGGCCGCCGTCGCCGGCATCAACCCCACCCGGCGCGGAGCGGAACTGGCCCGCGACATCGTCCACACCGACTGCCGGGTCCTGGTCACCCAGCGGGCGTACCTTCCCCTGCTCGACGGGCTCGCCCTGCCGGGCGTGCGCATCCTGGTGACCGACACCGACGCCTACCGGGCCCTGCTGCTGCCGTACGAGGGTGCCGAGCCGGGAGAGGCCGTCGTCCGCCCCGTGCACCCCGGCAGCCGGATGCTCCTCTACTTCACCTCCGGCTCGACCGGCGCGCCGAAGGCCGCGATCTGCAGCCAGGGCCGGCTCGCCGCGGCCGGCCGCTCCCTCGTCTCCCACTTCGGGCTGGGGCCCGACGACGTCCACTACGTCTGCATGCCGATGTTCCACGGCAACGCGGTGATCGCCGACTGGGCGCCGGCGCTCGCGGCCGGCGCGGGGGTGGCGCTGCGGGACCGCTTCTCGGCCTCCCGCTTCCTGCCCGACGTCCGCGAGTTCGGAGCGACGTACTTCACCTACGTGGGGCGCGCGGTCCAGTACCTGCTGGCCACCCCGGCCGGGCCCGACGACCGCGGCCACCGGCTGCGGCTCGGGTTCGGCACCGAGGCCGGGGCGGTGGACGCGGCCCGCTTCGAGGCGCGGTTCGGCGTACGGCTGGTCGAGGGGTACGGCTCCTCCGAGGGCGGTGCGGCGATCCAGCGGACCCCGGACACGCCGGCCGGCGCGATCGGGCGGGCGGCGCCCGGGGACGACCTGGCGGTGGTCGACGCCGTCTCCGGCGAGGAGTGCCAGGAGGCCCGCTTCTCCTCCTCGGGCGCCCTGCTCAACGCCGGCTCGGCGATCGGCGAACTCGTCAACCGCGGCCGGAACCCGTTCGAGGGCTACTGGCGCAACCCCGAGGCGGAGGCCGCCCGACTGCGGGACGGCTGGTACTGGACGGGCGACCTCTTCTACCGCGACGCCGAAGGCTTCCTCTACTTCGCCGGACGCACGGACGACCGGCTCCGGGTCGACAGCGAGAACCTCGCGGCGGCGGTGATCGAGCGCATCCTCGCGCGCTGGGAGCACGCGGCGGGCGTCGCGGTCTACGCGATACCCGACCCGGTGGCCGGCGACCAGGTCATGACGGCGATCGCCCTGCGGCCGGGGGCCGCCTTCACCCCCGAGGCGTTCACCGCGTTCCTCTCCGCCCAGCCGGACCTCGGGACGAAGATGCCGCCCCGCTTCGTCCGCATCGTGCCGGAACTCCCGCTGACCGCCACGAACAAGATCCACCGCGTCGCCCTGCGCCGTGCCTCCTTCCTCTGCACGGACCCGGTGTGGTGGCGCCCGGTCCCGGACGCCCCCTACGAACCGGTGACCCCGGCCGTCCTCGACACCCTGCGCGCGCAGTACGCCGCCCAGGGCCGCAGCCCGTCCGCGACCGTGCCCGGTCCCTGAAGAGGCCGGGGGTAGGGCCAGGCATACCCCCGCACGCCCGCCAGACCCATGGCCCGGGCGGCCGGCCGCCGCCTACCGTGGGCGCCATGGAGCCCCGTACCCCCTGGCAGGCCCTCACCCGGCCCCGGTATCCCCGCACCGCCTGGCCCTGGCGGTCCGCCGCGTACCTCGCGAGCGGGGTGGCGACCGGCGTGCCCGCCCTCCTGGTGCTCCTGCTGCTCCTCTTCTTCTCCCTCTTCCTCGTCGGACTGCCCCTGCTCCTGCTCGCCGGGATCGCCCTCGGCGGCATCGAGCGGCGGCGGCTCCGGCTCGTCGAGCACGAGCCCGCCGCCGATCCGCACCGCATTCCCGACGCCCCGGGGCTCGGCGTCTGGCTGCGCCTCCGGGTGCGTGAGCAGGCCACCTGGCGGGAACTCGCCTACACCGTCCTGCACGCCACCGTCCTGTGGCCGCTCGACCTGATCGTCCTGGCCGTCGCCCTCGGCCTGCCCGTCATCCTGATGAGCGCCCCCCTGCAGCTCGCGCTCGACGGTGAGGAGGCCAAGGTCGTCAAGGCGTACCTGGTCACCTCGTATCCGCAGGCCTTCGCCGCGGCCCTGCTCGGCGCGGTGCTGCTGGTGGCCCTCCTCTACCCGCTCGCCGCGCTGGCCGGTGCCCGCGCCGCGCTCAGCCGCGCGCTCCTCGCTCCCCGCGAGACCGAACTGAGGGACCGGATCAGCGAGGTCACCGCCTCGCGCGCCCGGCTCGTCGCCGCCTTCGAGGCCGAGCGCCGGCGGATCGAGCGCGATCTGCACGACGGCGCCCAGCAGCGCCTCGTCGCCCTCACCATGACCCTCGGCCTGGCGCGGCTCGACGCGCCGCCGGGCCCCCTCGCCGACCAGCTCGGCCAGGCCCACGCGGAAGCCGGCCTGGTCCTCACCGAACTGCGGGAGCTGATCCACGGCATCCATCCGCAGGTCCTGGCCGACTACGGCCTGGGCGCGGCCCTCACCGACGCCGCCGACCGCTCCGCCGTCCCCGTCACCACCGACATCCCGCCCGGCCTGCCCCGGCTGCCGACCGCGGTCGAGAGCGCCGGCTACTTCGCCGTCTGCGAGGCCCTCGCCAACATCGGCAAGCACAGCGGCGCCACCCGCGCCGGACTCTCCGTCCGGTACGCCGCCGAACGGCTCCGGATCGAGGTGACCGACGACGGCGCGGGCGGCGCCGACCCCGCGCGCGGCAGCGGCCTCACCGGACTCGCCGACCGGCTCGCGGTCCTCGATGGCACACTGACGATCATCAGCCCGGCCGGCGGCCCCACCCTCCTGCGAGTGGAGATCCCTTGTCCCGCACCGACCGCTCCCTCCGCGTCGTCCTCGCCGAGGACAGCGTCCTCCTCCGCGAGGGCCTGATCGGTCTCCTGGCGCGTTTCGGCCACGAGGTCGTCGCCGCCGTCGGCGACGCGGACGCCCTCGGCGAAGCGGTCGCCGCGCACCGGCCGGACATCGTCGTCACCGACGTCAGGATGCCGCCGGGCTTCCACCGCGTCGCCGACGGCGGGACCGTCGTGGACCCCGAGGTCGTGCGGCAGCTGCTGCGCCGGCGCCGCGATCCGCTGGAGGCGCTGACCCCTCGTGAGCGCGAGGTGCTCGCCCTCGTCGCGGAAGGGCATTCGAACGGGGAGATCGCCCGCCGCCTCGTCGTCACCGAGGCCGCCGTCGGCAAGCACATCGGCAACATCCTGGGGAAGCTGAACCTGCCGCCCGCCGAGGACACCCACCGGCGGGTCCTCGCGGTCCTCACCTACCTCCGCGCCTGAGGCACGGCCCGGCCAGGGCGGCCGCAGCCGTCCGGGCACACGAAGAAGCCCCCCGCTCGCGCGAGGGGCTTCTTCCGTCTGTGCGCCGCCAGGGACTCGAACCCCGGACCCGCTGATTAAGAGTCAGCTGCTCTAACCAACTGAGCTAGCGGCGCCTGCTGACAGAGAAAATACTACCTGGTCGGCGGGGGTGCTCCTGACCACGCCGATGCGGCACCCTTTCGGCCGTTTCGGGCGGGATCCCGGGGCCCCGCCGGCCGAGGAAGGGCCCCCGCGTCCGGACGGGACCTAGATCGCCAGCGAGAGGACCACCGGAGCCGCCCTGCGGTTCAGCGTGTCCGCGGCCGAGCGCAGCCGGTGGGCGTGCTCGATCGGCAGGGAGAGCGCGAGGCAGCCCACGGACGCGCCCGCGGTCAGGGGCACCGCCGCGCAGACCGTGCCCACGGCGTACTCCTGGAGGTCGAGCACCGGGACCGTCGGCGGCTGGCTGTCGAGCTTGGAGAAGAGGACCTTCTCGTTCGTGATCGTCCGCGAGGTCAGCCGGGCGATGCGGTGCCGGGACAGGTGGTCGCGGCGGCCGTTCTGGTCGAGCTGGGTCAGCAGGCACTTGCCGACCGCGCTGGCGTGCGCCGCCGAGCGGAAGTCGACCCACTCGTTGACCTTGGGCGTGCGCGGGCCGTCGGCGAACTGGGTGATCTTCACCTCGCCGTCGATGTACCGGCTGATGTAGACCGCCGCGCCGACCGAGTCGCGCAGTTCGGTCAGGGTCTCCTGGAGCTTGCGCTCCAGTGCCTCGCGCCGGGTTATGCCGGAACCCAGCAGGACCAGCGAGTCGCCGATCACGTAGGCGCCGTCGCTGACCTGCTCGACGTACCCCTCGCGCCGCAGCATGAGCAGCAGGGAGGCCAGATGGGCGGTCGGCAGACCTGTCTCCCGCGCGATCTGGACGTCCGTCACCCCGCCGCCGTGCCGTGAGACCGTCTCCAGCACACGGAGGGCGTATTGCACCGAGTGGAACGGCGCGGTGGGCTCGGGCTTCAGCGCCACGGTTTCCCCATACCAGGTTGTGACCGCAAGCTTCCGTACTTCCGTACCACGATAGCCGTCAAGCGCCGTTTCCGGGGCGGCTGTTGGCGAGAATAATGCGCAGCTCCACAGCCCTAAGCTGGGCCTCACCACTCTGGCATATGCCAGGGTCACACTTGTCGCACAGAGTGTCAGGTCAGGGCATCGTCCGGGCGGCCTCGGGCGGGCGTTCGAGGCCCGAAGTCGAGAAGATTTTTTTCGGAGAAACGGACTCGATCACCCCCGGAAGCCCGCCCGATCACCTCCGGGGAATAACCGGAGACACCCTCCTGTTGTGCTCCGGCGTACGTATGTCACTGCGCAGAAGGGCCCACGGTGAGCGACGCGATTCGAGGCACGGGACACGGGGAGTCGGTCGTTCCGCTGTCCGTACTGGACCTGGTGACGGTCGGCAGGGGAAGGACCGCGACGGAGGCGCTCGCCACCGGCGTGGAGCTCGCCAAGCTCGCCGAGCGGCGCGGCTACCACCGCCTCTGGACGGCAGAGCACCACTCCATGCCCGGTGTCGCCTCCTCCTCGCCGGCCGTGATCCTGGCCCACCTCGCCGCCCACACGAGCCGCATCCGGCTCGGATCGGGCGGCGTCATGCTGCCCAACCACGCCCCGCTGGTGATCGCCGAGCAGTTCGGCACCCTGGAGGCCCTCGCGCCGGGCCGGATCGACCTCGGGCTCGGCCGTGCCCCCGGGACGGACGGGGCGACGGCCGCCGCGCTGCGCCGGACCCGGACCCTGAACGAGGGCGCGGACGACTTCCCGCAGCAGCTGGCCGAGTTGACCCGCTTCCTGGACGACGACTTCCCGGACGGGCACCCCTACGCCCGGATCCACGCCGTGCCGGGTCCGGTGCAGGGGCCGAAGGGCCGGCCCCCGGTCTGGCTGCTCGGCTCGTCCGGCTTCAGCGCGCGGCTGGCCGGGACGCTCGGTCTGCCCTTCGCCTTCGCCCACCACTTCTCGGCCCACAACACCATCCCGGCGCTCGACCTCTACCGCGACTCCTTCCGCCCCTCCGAGGTGCTCGACGCGCCGTACGCGCTGATCGGCGTCTCGGCGCTGGCCACCGACGACGCGCGGGAGGCCCGCCGCCAGGTCCGCACCGGCGCGCTGTCGATGCTCCAGCTGCGCACCGGCCGTCCCGGCCTGATCCCGACGCCCGAGGAGGCGGAGGCGTACGTCTTCAGCCCCGCCGAGCAGGAGTTCGTGGACGGCTGGCTGGCGAACATCGTCCACGGCACGGCCGACGAGGTGCGCTCGGGTCTGGACGACCTGCGCAAGCGGACCGGCGCCGACGAGCTGATGATCACGGCCCACGCGCACGGCGGCGACGTGCGGCTGCGGAGCTACGAGTTGATCGCGGACGCCTACGGCCTGCCGGAGGACCTCGGGTAAAACCTGGGTTTCCACGGGGCGTTGGTTCGGTCGCGAACGACCCGGCCGCGGAGTCCTAAGCGAACCTTAAACCGCTCGTCACATGTAGTGGCGGGCGGTTCCGCTTTGTGCTGCACCGCTCTGACGAGGTCTTTCACGCGCGAATTGGTCTAGTCCTCAATCTGGTTCAGACCATTGACGTGCTGTTCACGCGGGGGCTATCACTGCTCCAGTTCCTGTACGGCACCACCCCCAGTACTCCCTCGGAGGCCGCACGTGCACCCCCGCAGACGACCCCTCATCGCCGCGCTGGTGAGCTCCGCGCTCGCCGCCGGCGCGCTCGCCGTGACCGCCGGACTCGGTTCCGCCCAGGCGGCCGACGCCGCCGCCCCCTCGTCCGGGGGCGTGAAGATCGCGTACTACGACCAGTGGAGCGTGTACGGGAACGCCTTCTATCCCAAGCACCTCGACACCCGGGGCATCGCGGGCAAGCTCGACATCATCAACTACTCGTTCGGGAACATCCACCCGACCGACCTCACCTGTTTCGAGGCCAACAAGGCGGCCGGCGACGACGCCAACCCCAACGCCGGTGACGGCGCGGGCGACTCCTACGCCGACTACCAGCGCTCCTTCGCGGCCGCGGACAGCGTCGACGGTGTGGCCGACAAGTGGGACCAGCCGATCGTGGGCGTCTTCAACCAGTTCAAGGAACTGAAGGCGAAGCACCCCAACCTGAAGATCAACATCTCGCTGGGCGGCTGGACGTACTCCAAGTACTTCCACGACGCGGCGCTCACCGACGCGAGCCGCAAGAAGCTCGTCGCCTCCTGCGTCAAGCAGTACATCGCGGGCGACCTGCCGGTCGAGGGCGGCTACGGTGGTCCGGGCACGGCGGCCGGGATCTTCGACGGCATCGACATCGACTGGGAGTACCCGGGCTCGCCCGACGGTCACCTGGGCAACCACTACGGCCCCGAGGACAAGGCCAACTTCACCCTGCTGCTGGCCGAGTTCCGCAAGCAGCTGGACGAGTACGGCGCGGCGCACGGCGGCAAGAAGTACCTGCTGACGGCGGCGCTCCCGGCCGGCCAGGACAAGATCAAGAACATCGAGACGGACAAGATCGGCGCGTACCTCGACTACGCGAACATCATGACGTACGACATGCACGGCGCCTGGGACGGCGACGGGCCGACGTACCACCAGTCCCCGCTGTACTCGGGCGCCAACGACCCGACGGACGCCATCAAGCCGGGCACCGAGAAGTACTCGATCGACAACGCCATCGACTCCTGGATCGACGGCAAGCCCGCCTACGGCATCGCGGGCGGCTTCCCGGCGAACAAGCTGACGCTGGGCTACGAGTTCTACTACCGCGGCTGGAAGGGGGTCCCGGCCGGGTCCGCCAACGGTCTCGCGCAGCCCGCCACCGGAGCCTCCGCGGCCCGTCCGGTCAGCCAGCAGGCCGGCATCGCCCACTACAAGGAGCTCGGCGGCATCGTCGACAACGCGGCCACGACCTTCTGGGACGACCAGGCCAAGTCGGCGTACTTCTACAAGGACGGCGAGTTCTTCACCGGCCTCGACCAGCGGACCATCCAGGCCCGCGCCGACTACGGGCACCAGCGCGGTCTGGCGGGCGCGATGATGTACTCGCTGCTCGGCCTGGACGCCAACGCCACGCTCTTCAACCAGATCGTGACCGCGGTCGGTTCCTCCCCGACGAACCCGACCACGCCGCCCACCACGCCGCCGACCACCCCCGGGAACGGCCGCTCTTCGTGAGCGTCAACGTGGCCGTCCGCCAGGTCTGGGACTCCGACCTGGTGGCGGACGTGGCGGGCATCCTGGCCGAGACCGGGCTGGCACCGCACCTGCTCCAGTTGGAGCTGACCGAGTCCGCGGTGATGGGCTCGGCCGGCCGGCCGCTCCAGGCGCTCCAGGCGCTGAGCGACATGGGCGTGCAGATCGCGATCGACGACTTCGGGACGGGCTACTCGAACCTGGCCTATCTGAGCCGGCTGCCG
>NZ_RDBI01000040.1:1661091-1665344 GCF_008042125.1 Streptomyces sp. MS191 | reverse complement strand
GCCCACGACCCCGCCGCCGACCACCGGCTGCACGTCCCCGGCGTACGTGGCGGGCACGGTCTACACCGGCGGTGCGCTGGTCTCCCACAAGGGCCACACCTGGAAGGCCCAGTGGTGGACCCAGAACGAGGAGCCGGGTACGACCGGCGAGTGGGGCGTCTGGAAGGACCAGGGCGCCTGCTGACCACCGGCTGACACCCCCTCATGACCGCTGCCCCCGCCCGGATGTCCCTCCGGCCGGGGGCAGCATCCATGTGCCGCCCCGGCCGCCCGGCCCGGCGCGGCGAACGGTTTCAGGCCGGCAGGGGAGCGGCGCCGATCAGTGCCGCGATGCGGTCGGGGGTCACCGCCCGGGAGTACAGCCAGCCCTGGCCGGTGTCGCAGCCGATGCGGCGCAGCCGGGTCGCCTGGCCCGAGGTCTCCACGCACTCGGCGGTCACCGTCAGACCGAGCCGGTGCGCCAGCTGGACCAGCGCCTCCACGATGAGCTCGTCCGCGGGGTTGGGGTGCGCCTCGTCCTGGAAGCCGCGGACGAAGGAGCCGTCGAGCTTGAGGGCCGAGACCGGCAGCCGGCTCAGATAGGCCAGGTTCGAGTAGCCCGTCCCGAAGTCGTCGATCGCGATCTGCACGCCCATGTCGCTCAGCGCCTGGAGCGCCTGGAGCGGCCGGCCGGCCGAGCCCATCACCGCGGACTCGGTCAGCTCCAACTGGAGCAGGTGCGGTGCCAGCCCGGTCTCGGCCAGGATGCCCGCCACGTCCGCCACCAGGTCGGAGTCCCAGACCTGGCGGACGGCCACGTTGACGCTCACGAAGAGCGGCCGTTCCCGGGGGTGGTCCTGCTGCCACTGCCGGGCCTGGCGGCACGCGGTCCGCAGCACCCACCGGCCGAGCTCCACGATCGAGCCGTCCTCCTCGGCGATCCCGATGAACCGATTCGGCGGGAGCGGGCCGAACTGGGGGTGGTTCCACCGCACCAGGGCCTCCACCCCGCGCACGGCACCGTCCGACAGTCCCACCAGTGGCTGGTACTCGAGGGCGAACTCGTTGCGCTCCACGGCGGGGCGCAGGGTCGAGCTGAGCGCCTGGCGCGTCATCCGGTGGGCGTTGCGCTCCGGGTCGAAGAGGGTCCAGCGGGCCTTGCCGTCGGCCTTCGCCCAGTACAGCGTCGTGTCCGCGGCCTGCATCAGCCCCGTCGCCGTCGTTCCCGAGGCGGCCCGCTCCACCACGCCGATCGAGGCGGAGACCGAGAGCCGCTGACCGGCGAGGTCGAAGGGCTGCTGGAGCGCGGTCAGGACGGACTGCGCCAGGTCCGCGAGCTGCTCCGTGCCCGCCGAGTCCTCGACCAGGATCGCGAACTCGTCGCCGCCGAGGCGCGCCACCAGATGTCCGCCGCTGCGGGTGTACCCGTCGCTGTCCGCGCACTCCGTGAGCCGGGAGGCCACGGCGGCGAGGAGCCGGTCGCCGACCCGGTGCCCCAGCGTGTCGTTGACGGCCTTGAAGCCGTCCAGGTCGAGGTAGCAGAGGCCGATCCGCCCTGTTCTGCCATGCCCGTACGACTCGTATGACTCGTAGGACTCGTACGACGATCCGCCGTCCGTGGTCCCGCCCGGGCAGGGGACGGTCCCCGGGCCGCCGTCCGCCGCGGGCCCGTCGAGGGCGGCCGCCAGCCGTTCGAAGAACAGCGTCCGGTTGGGCAGCCGGGTCACCGGATCGTGCATCTGGAGGTGTCGCAGGCGTGCCTGGAGCTCGCGACGGTCGCTGATGTCGGCGATCGAGAGCAGGACGCGCGGGCTCTCGGGCACGGGGGCGACGGTGACCTCGGCCCACAGGGAGCGCCCGTCGGGATGCTTGAGCCGGCGGGTGCAGCTGAGGCGGGAGCGACGGCCGCGGAGCACCTCGTGGTACGCGTGCCAGGTGCGGGCGTCGGAGGCGAGGTCGACGAGATCGGCGGCCGCCTGTTCCCGGAGCGCGTCCGCCTCGGTGCCGAGGAGGGTGCCGAACGCGTCGTTGGCGGAGATCACCAGTCCGTCGGCGTCGACGACGGCCATCGCCAGCTGGGCGGCCCGGAAGGCGGCGCGGTAGTCGCGCGCCTCGGCCTCGGAGCGGCACCCGGCAGCGGCCCGGAGTCCCGTATCGGAGGTATGTCCCGACCCGGCGGGGAGCCCGGCGACCGTGCGGCCCTCGACGGTCGGGAGCGTGCGCGGGCCCGTCTCGGCCGGGGGGTGGGGATGACGCTCCGTGATCGGAGGCGTGTGCTCCCGTGTGGGCGAGAGCTGGGCGTGCACCGGTCCTTCGGGGGTTCCGCTCACCGCTCGCTCCCGTAGTGCAGTCGGGGCCGTACAGATGTGGTTCGGGATGGTCGGCCTTGAAAGTGTGCCGATCATAGAGGTAGCCCGGGGGGCCGTTCCAGCTCCGTGGGGCCCTCCGGTCCGCCACGGGCCGTGAGTCGCTCGGCCGAGCGGCTCCGGCCGATCGTTTCTGCGCGGGTCTGACACGGGACGACGTCGCCGTGACCGAATGTGACTTTCCGTGAGCTGATGCCGTGCCGTGTCGCGTCGACCCCGTGTCGCCCGCTCACCCGACTGGGGCAGCGGAAAAGTGCGAAACGCGGCGAAACGGCACAGGGTGGGTGGGGTGTCCCCTATTCCGGAGCCGGAGGTCCACGTGAGGGGTCAGCAGACACCCGGGGGAGTGGAACGTCCGCGGCTGCGCGCCGTGTCGGCGGCGTTCACCTCCCTCGCCGCGCTCGCCGCGACCGGTCTCGTGGCGGGCCCCGCCGTGGGTGCCCCCGCGGCCGGACCCTGCGCCCTGCCCCGCACCTCCGCCCACCACTCCCTGGGCCTGGACACCTGGAACGGCTCCTACCCCAAGCCGGTCGACTCCCTCGACGCCGTCATGATCTTCCTGTCCTTCCCGGACTCCACCCCGCTGACCACCACCGACGAGCTGGCGGCCGACTACTTCCCCGGCACCGACGACTTCTTCCGGCGCGCCTCCTACGGGCGCTTCTCGCTGCTCCCGGWCGTCCGCCGCGAGTGGACGCGGATGCCGCAGCCGTCCTCCGCGTACGACATAAGGCGTGACTGGGACGCGGGCCGGCGCACCGCCTACCTGCGCGACGCGATCGCCGCGGCGGACGWCCGGGTCGACTTCTCGCGGTACGACATCGTCTACCTGGTCGCCGACCCGGACGCGCCGGGCGTGGACTCCGACGCCACGAAGGTCGTCAACCTGGACCACCCGCTCGACGTCGACGGAAAGGAGATCAAACGGGTCGTCACCGTCTTCGAGCGGCACCCTCCGGACCGCAACGTGCTGGCCCACGAGACCGGGCACGTCTTCGACCTGCCGGACCTCTACCACCGGCCGGTGGACGGCAAGGGCGACTGGGACACCCATGTGGGCGACTGGGACGTCATGGGCAGCCAGTTCGGCCTGGCCCCCGACCTCTTCGGCTGGCACAAGTGGAAGCTGGGATGGCTGGAGCGGAACCAGGTGACCTGCGTCCAGGGTCCCGGTTCGCGGCTGCTCAGCCTGGAGCCGATCGCGGCGGCGCCGGTGGCCGACGGCACGGTCGGCGACCGGCTCGCGGTCGTGCGGACCGGCTCGGGCAGCGTCCTGGCGATCGAGGCGCGCGGCGCGACGGGCAACGACCGGGACACCTGCACCGAGGGCGTGCTGGTCTACCGGGTGCGGAACGAGGCGGCGTCCGGCGACGGGCCGATCGAGGTCGTGGACACCCATCCGCACACCGAGGCCTGCTGGGACCGCTCGGTCTATCCGCCGCTCGCGGACGCGCCGCTCGGCGTGGGCGAGACCTTCACCGTGCCGGAGGACGGGACGCGGGTGGAAGTCGCCGACCGGACCCGGGCGGGGGTCTGGACCGTGAAGGTGACGGTGGGCGAAGAGGGTTCCTGAGCACCTCCGCGGAGCTGGTCCCGGCGTCCTTCGGGAGGCTCGCACCGGCGCGGCTGGGCACGACAAGAAGGCCCCCCGCTTGCGCGAGGGGCCTTCTTCGTCTGTGCGCCGCCAGGGACTCGAACCCCGGACCCGCTGATTAAGAGTCAGCTGCTCTAACCAACTGAGCTAGCGGCGCCTGCTGACGTCGTAGACCTTAGCATCCTGATCGGCGCGAGGAAAAATCGATACCCGCACGTCGGCGGCGGAGGCCGCGCGGACCGCCCGGACGCAGGCCCAGAGCATGACCTCGGGCCCCGGGAGCCAGGGGCTGCGCGTGTCGGGGGCGACGACCC
>NZ_RDBI01000040.1:1635601-1660991 GCF_008042125.1 Streptomyces sp. MS191 | reverse complement strand
GATCGGGCGGGCCACCCCCGAGGCCCTCTTGCGCGCAGGCGCCACAATGGAAGAGCGGCCCGGGTGTCCGGGCCGTGTGCGTGCGAGGAGGAGACGAACGATGGCGGAATCCGCGGAGCGCAACGACCAGCGGAGGCTGAGGCCCGCACCGCTGATCTTCGAGCCTGCCGAGGCGTCCCCGACGCCGTGGCACAGAGGGCGTGGGACGGCCTCGCCCCACTCCTCCCAGTCGAGCAGGGACGGCAGTCGCTGGGCGGTTCCCGGGGCGGCGAAGAGGAGCATCCGGCCGCGGTGGACGGCGACGGGACCGGAGCCGGGGCCCTCCGACCAGAGGCGTTCGAGCATCCGGCGCCCGAAGACCGTGTCCACGTTCACGACGTCGAAGACCGTGCCGCAGGGCAGCACCGCGGGGGCGGTGGGCCGGGCCTCCCACTGGGCGAGCGCCGAGCGCGGGTACGCCGCGGCGGAGGCGAGCCAGCCGGCCCCGCAGGACGTGACGCGGGCGGTGTGGTGCCGTCCCTCGTCCCGGTCCCGCAGGAATCCGAAGACGTCGGACCGGTCGGTGCGGCGCTCGTCCGTGCCGTACGGGGACGGGCTCAGGGGGAATTCGTCTCGCAGCCATGCGGTCATGCATCCAGGTGTACCGGGAGTGACCGCTCCGTTCCCGAGGGTTGAGGAATCCCGGACAGGGCGGGGGTGAAGGGAGTATCTTTCGCCCCGGCATATGCCCGCTGTCATCGCCGCGGGCGTGCGCCGGACGCCCTAGTCCGCGGCGAGCGCCCCTGCGCCATGTGCCCGCGCGGGCGCGCGCCCCCGGCGGTGCGGCCGGGGTGGTGGCGGGCGGGTGGGCACGGCCGAACGGACGTGCCGGGCGGGCCCGGTGGACGGGCCTGGTGGACTGAGGGGCCGAGCCGGAGGATGCGCCGGCCCGGTGTCCGGCTCAGTCCTCGGCGGGCCGCCCGCCCGCCCGGATCAGGTCCCGGCCGAACTCGATCATCTTCCGGGCGTAGTCCTCGGTCCACTCGGCCCGGGCGGCGACGTCGGCGGCCGTCAGCCGGTCGAACCGGCGCGGGTCGGCGAGCTGCGCCGCCGCGATCGCCTGGAACTCCACGGCCCGGTCCGTCGCCGCGCGGAAGGCCAGGGTCAGCTCGGTCGCCCGGGACAGCAGCTCCCTCGGGTCCTCCATCGACTCCAGGTCGAAGAAGTGCTCCGGGTCGGCGGTCGCCTCGGCAGGCTCGAAGATCAGCGGTGCGGGCCTCAGCCTCCGCTGGTCGTTGCGCTCCGCGGATTCCGCCATCGTTCGTCTCCTCCTCGCACGCACACGGCCCGGACACCCGGGCCGCTCTTCCATTGTGGCGCCTGCGCGCAAGAGGGCCTCGGGGGTGGCCCGCCCGATCCGCGGCCCTCCGCTCAGGCGTCGAGTCCGCGGAGGAAGGCCGCGAGGCCGCCGAAGAACTCCCGTTCCGTGTCCACCTGCCGGGCGTGCCGGGCCGTGTCGGTCATGTGGGGGAACTCCCCGGGCGGCAGTGCCGTCATGGCGGCCGTCCCCGCGCCGGACAGCGCCCCCAGGTGCTCGAGCTGGATCGCGCCGATGACGTACGCGAGGAGTCCGCGCAGGGCCACGACCCGCCGCTCGCCCGTGAGCCCGGCCTCCGCGAGGAGCGCGAGCACCGCCTCCGACCAGCGCAGGACGCCGGGCGAGCGGTGCCGGTGGGTGACGGTCAGCAGGACGATGCCGGGGTGGGCGCCGACCGTGTCGCGCAGCCGCCGCACCAGCACGGTGACCCGGTCCCGCCACGGCGCGTCCGGCGCGGGCGGGCTGGTGTCCACGGCCCCCAGGACCAGCTCGACGACGAGCCCCTCCAGCTCGTCGCGGTCCGCCACGTACCGGTAGAGCGCCATCGTGCTCGTCCCGAGCTCCTTGGCGACGGCGCGCATGGAGAGGCCGGCGAGCCCGTCGCGGTCGATGACGGCGAGGGCGGCGGTGGCCAGCTGGGCCTGGGTGAGCGAGCGGGGGCGCGGCATGGCTTGACAGCGTACGGCATACGCCTACGCTGTTGGTGTACGCCGTACTCCTACGTGAGAGGTGTCCCATGAACCTGCCCGGCAAGCTGCTCGCGCCCGGCTCCGCCGCCCCCGTCCACGTGCTCGATCCCGTCCTCGGGCCCCGGCTGACCGTCCCCGACCCGGGACGGCTGATCCACCTCCAGTTCCGGCGTTTCGCGGGCTGCCCCGTCTGCCACCTGCACCTGCGCTCGGTGGTCCGGCGGCACGAGGAGATCGAGGCCGCCGGGATCCGCGAGGTGGTGGTCTTCCACTCGCCGGAGGAGGAGTTGCGGCCGCACCTCGACGACCTTCCCTTCGCGGTCGTCGCCGATCCCGGCCGGCGCCTGTACGCCGCGTTCGGTGTGGAGTCCTCGCCGCGGTCGCTGCTCGACCCGCGGGTCTGGTGGCCGGTGGCCCGTTCCGTGGCCCTCGGCGTCGTGGCGCTGCTGCGCGGCCGGCAGAAGCCGCCGGTCGCTCGGCCGAACGGGGGACGGCTCGGTCTCCCCGCCGACTTCCTGATCACCGGCGACGGCCGCGTCGCCGCCGCGAAGTACGGCGAGCACGCCGACGACCAGTGGCCGGTCGACACGCTCCTCTCCCTCGCGGCGGCAGCCGCCCCCCGCCCGGCCGCCGCGACCCCCTGAAGCGGCCGGGGGCCGGACGCCCCGGCACGGGCGGGCGGGTCAGGGGGTCCAGGCGACGCGGTGTTCGGACAGGTGGGAGAGCACCGCGTGGTTCGCCTCCCAGCCGTCCGGGAACTTCACCGTCACGCCCAGCTGCACCGGCTCCGTCGAGGGATGCTCGTCGAGGAGGTCGGCCACGCCCTCGCGGCACACCACGATGCAGGCGTGCCGGTGGCGGGAGGCCAGGACGCAGAGCCGGCCCGTCTCCAGATGGAACGCCGTGGCGTCGGGGCGGCCCGAGAGCGGGTGCAGGACGACCGTCACGTCGTACTCGCGGCCCTGGAGACGGTTCGCCGTGTCCACGGTCACGCCCGTGACGCCCAGTTCCCCGAGCGCCGCCCGCACCGCCGCCGCCTGGTCGCGGTGGGCGGTGCCGACCGCGATCCGGTCCGCGGTGAGCGGTACGGGGTCGGGGCCCCGCTCCGAGACGGCGGCGCCGCCCCGGTCGAGCAGACGGCGCACCACCAGCGCGACCGCCCGCACCGCCTCCGGGTCCGTGCGCGGCGTGTGCCGGGCCGGCAGCTCCAGCAGCCCCCACCCCGAGGCGGCCGCCTCGTCGAGGACCCGGTCCGGGCCCGAGCCGTCCGACGGCACGCCGAAGGAGAGCCGCCGGTCCCCGTGGTCCGTGCCGCTGCGGAACGGCGTGTACGGGTAGAAGGCGTCGGACACCAGCGGCGCCGCAGACGCCGGCAGCCGCCACGAGACGGGCAGCCGGTGCTGGGGCAGCTCCGGGTTGTGCGCGAGCAGCGTGGAGACCGCGCTGGCCGACGGGTCGTACGAGAGCCCCGCCCACTGCTCGGCGCCGACCACCGAGAACGGGTCGAGCTGGCCGGGGTCGCCCACGAACAGCGCCCGCTCGAACAGGCCCGCCACCGCGAGCAGCGCGTCCGAACGCATCTGGTACGCCTCGTCCACGATCGCGTGCGCCCACGGCTCGACGTTCTTCACGTGGGCCCACTTGGCGGCCGTCGAGATGACCACGTCCAGCCCCGCGAGATCGCCCGCCTTCGCCGACTTGCGGACGTTGTCCAGAGCGTCGAGCGCCTTGTCGTAGGGGTCGCTGTCGTTGGAGTGCAGGCGGCCCACCGGTAGCTCCGGCTCCTTCTCCGCCAGTCGCAGCACCAGGTCGTCCACCTGCGCGTTCGTCTGCGCGACGACCATCAACGGACGTCCGGCCGCGGCCAGTTCCAGCGCGGCGCGCACGACCAGCGTCGACTTGCCGGCGCCCGGCGGGGAGTCCACGACCACACCGCGGGCGTCCCCGTGCAGCGTGTCGGCCAGGATGTCCGCGGTCGCCCGGGTCGCCGCGGCCGACGGGTCGAAGAGGGCGGGGCTCACAGCAGGTCCTCCGTGGTGACGGTGTCGGGCGCTTCGGCGGCATCGGACCGGGGCGGCCCGCCGTGCGTCCAGGGCGTCTCCTCCGGGTCCGGCAGCTTCGCCCCCACCCGCTGCTCGTGCTCGAACAGCGTCCAGGCGAGCCGCTCGCCCTTCTGCGGCACCGAGCCCTCCGCGGGTTCCCTGGACCGCCCCATCCGGTCGGTGATCCGCAGGACCAGCGAGCCGTCGGCCTCGTACCGGACGAACTCCGCCGTCTGCGGCTTGCCTTCCAGCGAGCGGTAGACCTTCACCTTCGCGCCGCCCTCGGCCGGGGACGCGCCCGGTGCGCCGAGGTGCGGCCGGTCGTCCGTGCGGACCGTCAGCAGGGGGCGGGGCGACGGCCGCTTCGACTCGGACCAGGCCATCGTCACCTCCACCACCTCGGCCACGAACGCCTCACCCGACAGCCGCCGCCCGGCGAGCACCAGCGGATCGTCGAGGGCCTCCTGGGCCTCCAGCTGCCCCTGGGCCTGCTCGCGCGCCGCCAGCTTCTGCGCCGCCGTCACCGCGTCGTCCCGGCGCGGCTGGGGCGGCTCGCCGGCCGTCACCCGGTCGCGGTGCCCGGTGAAGGACCAGCGGTCGCGGGTCCAGCGGTCGGCCACCCGGGCGCCCTCCGGCAGCTCCCTCAGCAGGTCGAGGGCGCGCCACACCGCGTTCCACGTCGGCGTCAGCTGCGAGGCGATCAGCCGGCGGATCTCCCGCTCCGCGCCGTGCAGTTCGCCGAGAAGCCCGTCCGCCGTCTCGCCGTCCTCGGCCGCGCCGAGGGCCTGCCGGGCCCGGTCGAAGCGCTCGATCGCGGGTGCCAGCAGCCGGTTGTCGAAGGTCGGGTCGGTCGCCGGCCCCGCCGGCGGGCACACCAGCTGTCCGTCCCGGTCCCGGCCGAGTTCCGCGCGCAGCGCCGCCTCGGCGCCCGACGCGGACCCGTCCGTGTCGATCCACGCCAGCAGGGCGCCCAGGTGCTGGTCCTCCAGGGACGACTGGCCGGTCGCCCAGTGCCGGTTGAGCAGGTCCGTCGCGGACAGCAGCAGGGACGAGCCGGGCACCCGGGCCCGCTCGCCGAAGTGCGTCAGCCAGCGGCCCAGCAGCGGCACCCGCGGTGGCGCGGGGAAGGGCGTCTCCGGGTCCTGCTCCGCGGTGCGCCGGAAGCGCATGGACCGGCCGAGCAGCCGGACGTACTCGACGCCCGCGCGGCTCGGCACGACCAACTGGGGCGCGTCCGAGCAGAGTTCCACCTCGACCTTGACCTTCTTGCCGGTCTCCGGGTCGGTCTCGTTGCGCTCGGCGGCCTCGACGCCTTCGGTGAACCCGTCGATGTACGGAAGGACCTCCTCGGCCAGGTCGGCGAGGAACGCGAACCGCAGGTCGCGGTCGCGCGGTTGGGCCACGACGAGGAGCCGGGGCTCCGCGCGGTCGGTGCCGACCAGCGCCCCGAGCGGTGCGCCCGCCTCGCCGGCGGTGGTCAGCGGGACGAGGACCAGGGGCCGCTCCCCGACGTGCCGGTGCCGGACGGTGGCGAGCGGCTGCGCCCGCCCCGACTCGACGGCCTCCAGCCGGGCGAGGGTGGAGATCAGCGACATTCCCGCCCTCCCAGGTCCTGTCCCGGGATCCGGGACGCGCCGGCCGCCGCCAGTGCCTCGCCGCGCAGCGCCTGGGCGCGGCGCAGGGCGTCGACGGTCGGGTCGTCCGCGTCGCCCGCCTCGCCGCGGGCCGCCGCCAGGACCTCGCCGATCGTGGTCAGGCCCCCCAGTTCGCTGCGCGCCGACCGGCCGAGCGCCTCCACCGCGCCCGCGAGCCGGGCCCGCTCGCGACAGTGGAAGGCCAGCTCGCACGCGGACAGGCACTCCGGCGCGTACGCGTGCGGGACCGACTCCACCGCGGCCGTCAGCTGCTCGGTCGAGCAGCCCTCCACGTCGAAGGTGACGCCCTCCGGCACCGTCGCCGCGATCTCCTCGATGCGGGTCAGCCGGGCCAGCTGGCGCCGGGTGACCGACAGCTGCTTGCGCACGTCCACGACCGAGGCGGCCGGCAGGTTGGAGAAGTCCTTGGGGCAGACGAGCAGCACCGAGTGGGCCACCTCGGCGCCCTCCGTCAGCGCCGCCACCCGCTCCAGCGCCAGCACGTACACCGCCGCCTGACGGGCCGCCGCCCCCACCTTCGAGGCGTCCGCCGAGCCGTCGATCATCGGGAACGACTTGATCTCCACGACCGTCCACCGGCCGTCGGGGTGCACCACGACCGCGTCCGGCTCCAGGTAGGCGGCGGAGCCGGCCACCTCCAGGGCCAGCATCGGATGGTCGAGCAGGGCCCAGCCCCCGGCAGCGGTCGCCTCGCGCAGCGCCAGCGCCGTACGGGCCGCCCGCCCCTCGGGTCCGGCCGCCGCCAGGTCCGGTACCTCGACCGCCCCGGGCTCGTCGATCCCGAGCAGGCGCAGCAGCTCCCGCCCGCCGTCGGCCTTGACCTTCGCCTCGAAGGCGTTCCCCCGCATGAAGGCGAACTGCGACTGGCCGAAGGCCGCGGGCGAGCCGAGCTTCGACGCGAGCGCGGCCTTGTCGACCCCGGCGCCGTCGAGCAGCGCCCGCCGCTTGCAGCCGGGGTTGGCGGCCAGCGCCGCCAGCGCCCGCGCGTCCAGCGGGTGCGGCGCCGTCGCCGGCCCGCGCAGCTCAGCGAGCTTTCCCCACACTCGCGGCGTCGCCGGAGCTGGGGAGACCCCATGCGGTCGTGTCGTCTGCGGAGTCGGTGGAGCTCCGCTGCCCAGGGATGCGCTCACCCGCGGAAGTCTCGCATCCGCCACCGACAATCGGGGATCGGACGGGTGCCTCGCCGCCCGGGAGGGTGGCGCGGACCCGGTCCGCGAGCCGCAGCGCGGGTGCCGTGAGCAGGAGTCCGAGGCCCATCACGGCCGCCCCCGCGGCCGCGTCGAGGAAGTAGTGGTTCGCCGTGCCCATCACCACGATCACGGTCAGCAGCGGGTAGGCGACGCCGAGGGCCCGGAACAGCGGCGTGCGCCCGTGGCGCCACAGCATCACCCCGCACCACAGCGCCCAGCCGACGTGCAGGCTCGGCATCGCCGCGTACTGGTTCGTCATCCCGCCCATTCCGCGCGGGGCGCTGGCCTCGGCGCCCCACCAGCCGTACGCGCTGAACTGCGCCATGGTGTCGACGAATCCGTGGCCCGCGTCGAGCAGTCGCGGCGGGCAGGTCGGCAGGAGCGTGAAGCCGACCAGGCCGAGGAGGGTGGACAGCATCAGCCAGGTCCGGGCGGCCCGGTAGCGCCCGGGGCGGCGGCGGAAGAGCCAGACCAGGACGGCCGGGGTGACGAGGTAGTGCAGCGAGGCGTACGCGAAGTCGGCGGGTATCCCGAGGGCCGGGGTGCTCGTGAAGAGGCGGTTGAGCGGATGCTCGGCGTTCAGGTGGAGGGCCTGCTCCAGCCGCAGGATCGCCAGACCGTGCTCGACGGCACCGCCCTCGTCCCCGCGGGCGAGCAGCCGGCCGCCCGAGTACGCGGCGTACACCACGGCGATCAGCGACAACTCGGCCCACCAGCGCGGCCGGCGCGCGGCTCTCTCGGTCATACGTGTGTTCCCCCTCGGCTCGGCCTAGGGGACGCCGTGCGGAGGCGCGAGGTTGCCCGGACGTCGCCGTCGGTTCACGTGCGGGATGATGGAGGGGCACCTGCTACGTGACCCCCAGGAGAGCCTTCATGGCACCGCGCATCCTGCTCGCCCGGCACGGCCAGACCGAATGGTCGCTGAGTGGCCGCCACACCGGCAGGACCGACATCCCGCTGCTCGACGAGGGGCGACGCGGCGCGAAGCTCCTGGGGGAGCGCCTGCACCGGGCGCCGTGGAACGGCCTGCCGGACCTGGAGATCCGCACCAGCCCGCTGCTGCGCGCGCGGGAGACCTGCGACCTCGCGGGATTCGGCGAGCGGGCCCGGGACTGGGACACCCTGATGGAGTGGGACTACGGGGCCTACGAGGGCCTCACCCCGGACGAGATCCAGGAGCGTCAGGCGGGCTGGCTGCTCTGGCGCGACGCGGTGCCGGAGGGCGAGAGCCTGGAGCAGGTCACGGCCCGGGCGGACGAGGTCGTGGACTGGGCGCGGTCGGCCGACCGGGACGTACTGGTCTTCGCCCACGGCCACATCCTGCGCTCCATCGGGGCGCGCTGGCTCGGTGAGCCCGTCTCCTTCGGCTCGCGGATCCGCCTCGACCCGACGAGCCTGTCGGTGCTCGGCTGGGCGTACGGCGAGCCGGCGATCGAACGCTGGAACGACACGGGCCACATGGAGTAGGCGAGCCGGCCGCCCGGGCCGGTGGCCGCCCGTGCGGCACCCGGTCGGCTCCGGCCGGTTCGGGCCGCCGGGTCCGGGCCGGCTCCGGCTCCGTCGCCGTACCGCCGGGTCAGGGCGTCCGCGCCCCGTGGCCCGCCAGCACCCGCCGGGTGTCCGCCAGCATCGCCCGGATGCGCGAGGACTGGACGTCGCCCAGCGCGTCCACCACCCGCCGCGCCTCCGCCGCCGCCTCGTCGTGCCGTCCCGCGTGGGCCAGGTCCCCCGCGAGCTGGGCCCGGTAGAGGGCGAGGTTGCGCGCGAAATGCGGGTTCTGCAGGACCGTCGCGCGATGGGCGTGGCGGGCCGCGCGGCCCCGGTCGCCGAGCGCCGACCAGCACTGCGCCTCCAGCGCCTCCAGCTCGGGTTCGCCGAAGAAGGACATCCACTCCGGATCGCCGGGGGACGAGCCCTTCGCGAAGTGCGCGTGCGCCCGGCCCAGCGCCTGCTCGCAGGCGGTCCGGTCGCCGAGACCCGCCCAGGCCCCCGCCTCCCGCAGGGAGAGCAGCGACAGCAGCCGCGCCGAGGACAGGGGCCGGGCGGCCCGCAGACCCGCCTGGGCCGCCCGGACCGCCTCCCGGTATCGTCCCGCGTCCCTGGCCAGGAACGACGTGTTGCAGAAGGCGTGCGCCTCCAGGGCCGGGTCGCCGGCCACGCGCGCGGTGGCGAGCGCCTCGGCGTAGTGCGAGCGGGCGTCGTCGAAGCGTCCCGAGTCGTGGGCCAGCCAGCCGACCGACAGGGAGAGCTCACCGGCGCCCGCGTGCAGCCGGTCCTCGGTCGAGCGGCGGGCCGCGGTGCCCTTGTCGAGCAGGGCGTAGGCCGCCCGCAGCGGCTGGGCGGCCGCCTTGTAGAGCCCGTCGGCGCCGTGCCGGTCGTCGAGCACGCGGATCTGCCGTACGGCGTCCTCGACGGCCTTCACCTCGGCCTCGCCGATCCGGTGCGCTCCGCGGGGGGCCGGGATCGCGACGGCCGGTCCGCCGAGTCCCAGCGAGGCGACCGCCACCGTGGCGGTACCGCTCGTCATGAATGCGCGACGCAGCACGTCGCTCTCCTCATCGTTCCGGGTCGTGATGGCGGGCGCCGTCGGCGCCGTGGCCGGGCGCCGTCCGCGTACCGCCTCCCGTGCCGAGAAGCCCAGGTCCGCCAGGCTCAGGCCGGGGAACATGTGCAGGAACACCCGCTCGTACGCGTAGTTCGGACAGCGGATCTCGCCCGCCTCCACGCGCCCGATGTAGCGGGCGTCGCAGGCGACCTGCTCGCCGATCTCCCGCGCGGCCCGGCGGACCGCCGCGGCGAACTCCGCCGGCGAGTGCTGTCCGCGGAGCCGGCGGAAGGCGAGATTGGGAACTGCCCGTGACAACGCCATGGCCGAGCCCTCTCCTGTGCTGCCGGTGTTCCGGCGGGGCAAGAACGTACCTGCTGTGACCGGCCGCACACGCAGAGTTTGGCTACAAATCGGATATCTCGCTCGCGATCTGCCATGAACTGCCATCCTTTGCGGCGGCGTGCCGCCGTAGCTGTTGACGCCCCCGGGCGTTGAACCATACGGAGAGACGGAACGTGTCTCCTCAGGAGCGAGGAGGGGTCCCCTTGTTGGAGATCGGATCGCAGTCGACCGCGCGCCACGCGCCCACCCAGGACGCGAGCGCTTCGCACGGCCAGCCCTGCGACCTGGTGACCGTGCCGGCCCGGCAGGGCCTGGAGGCCGTCGACATCCTGCGCCGCGGCGGTGCCCCGGTGGTCGGCCCCGTCCTGCACGACGGAGCCTGCGACACCCTCGGCTTCCTGGTGCCGCCCGGTACGGCCGCGGGCTGGGACATGCCCGGCAGCGCCTGTACGCAGACCTCCGGGCGAGGTCTGCGCATCCCCGAGCTGCCCGAGCTGCCCGATCCGGCGGCGGGTGGCGCCCCGCGGCCCGCGGGCTGGCTGCTGCCCCCCGAGGACGCAGGCCAGGTCACCGACCCGCAGGTGCTGCGCGAGGCCCTCGGCCAGGCGGCCCGCCTGATCGAAGCGGCGGACGGCTGCCGCTGAGGGAGTCCCGCCGCGGCTCCCGGGGCCGTCCCCGGTCCCGCCGCGGGCTCGTCGGGCGGCGTACCGGCGCACGGGCCGATAATGGGGCTCGTGGCCAGAAACAAGCAGCGTGAACGGGCGGCGGGCGCCGTCGCCGTCGTCGAGACCGTCGACGGCGGACTCGCGGAGCTCATACCCGACCGGGAGCGGCCCCGCGGCTGGACGCTGCTGATCGACGGTGCCCCGCAGTCGCACGTCGACCTCGACGACCCGGCCCACCTCTCCTTCGAGTACCAGCGCCGGCTCGGTCACATCGCCGACCTCGCCGCTCCGCCGAACCGGCCGGTCCAGGCCGTGCACCTCGGCGGCGGAGCCTTCACCCTCGCCCGGTACGTGGCGGCCACCCGGCCCCGCTCCACCCAGCAGATCGTGGAACTCGACGGCTCCCTGGTCCAGCTCGTACGCCGGGAACTCCCCCTCGACACCGGCGCCCGGATCCGCGTCCGCTCCACCGACGCGCGCGCCGGGCTCGCCAAGGTGCAGGACGGCTGGGCGGACCTGATCATCGCCGACGTGTTCAGCGGAGCCCGCACTCCCGCGCACCTGACCAGCACGGAGTTCCTCACCGAGGTCCGCCGGGTGCTCCGGCCGGGCGGCTTCTACGCGGCCAACCTGGCCGACGGGCCGCCGCTGACCCACCTGCGCGGCCAGATCGCCACCGCCGCCACCGTCTTCCCCGAACTTGCCCTGGTCGCCGACCCGACCGTGCTGCGGGGCCGCCGCTTCGGGAACGCCGTCCTGCTCGCCTCCGACCGGGAGCTGCCGGTCGCGGAGCTGACCCGCCGCGTGGCGACCGACCCGCACGCCGGACGGGTCGAACACGGCCGTGCGCTCGCCGACTTCACCGGGGGAGCGGCGCCGGTGACCGACGCGAGCGCCAAGCCCTCGCCCGTGCCGCCGGCGTCCGTCTTCCGCTGACGGGGCGCGGGGCCCGCCGACGCGCGCGGGGCCCGAGAGGGTCAGCGATCGTCGATCTCGACGCGCGGCGCGGTGTCGTGCCAGACGCAGAAGACGGAGAGTTCGCGGCCGTCCCGGGTGAACGTCACCCGGATCCAGGTCGGCTGCTTCCAGACCTGCATCTGCCAGCCCGACGCCGGGGTCGCCGACACCAGTTCCGCCGAGGTCGCGCCGATGTCGAAGACGACCCGGCCGCCGTCGACGGCGTAGCTCTTCACGTTGCCCGCGCCGCTGCCGCCGCCGTCCGGACCCGGGCCGTTCGACGCCGCGGGTGCGCTCGGCCGGCGCGAGGGGGTCGCGGAGGGCGAGGACGACGGGGTGCCGCTCCCGCCCGGCGAGGCCGTGGGACTCCCGGACGATGCGGTCGCGGAGGCCGGCGGCCGGCTGCCCCCGGCGTCCGGATCGTCGGAGTGGCCGACGGGGATGGGCAGCGCGCGCGGCGGGTCGTAGACCGTGCCCGCCAGCACCGTGTGCACACCCCACCACGAGAGGGTGACCGCCGCGCCCGTGGCGAGCGACCACGCCATGGCGTGAACAAGTCCTCTTCGCATCCGGGCCATAGTGCACCACGGCGTGCGCCGGCGTCCCGGAGGGTGGACCTTCCCTCGGCTTCCCCCGTATGGCGTACGGTGCGGCCCATGGCAAGTGTGCTCGTGGTCGAGGACGACCAGTTCGTGCGCTCCGCCCTCATCCGGCATCTGACCGAGGCCTCCCACACCGTACGGAGCGTCGGCACGGCCCTGGAGGCGTTGCGCGAGGTCGCCCATTTCCGTTTCGACGTGGTCATCCTGGACCTCGGACTCCCGGACCTGGACGGGTCCGAGGCGCTGAAGATGCTGCGCGGCATCACCGACGTCCCCGTGATCATCGCGACCGCGCGGGACGACGAGACGGAGATCGTCCGGCTCCTCAACGACGGGGCCGACGACTACCTCGTCAAGCCCTTCTCCGTGGAGCACCTCTCCGCCCGCATGGCCGCCGTGCTGCGCCGCTCGCGGGCGGCCGCGGGCGAGGCACCGCCGTCGCGGGTGATCCAGGTCGGCGGTCTCTCCATCGATCCGCTGCGGCGTCAGGCCGAACTCGACGGGACCACCCTGGACCTGACCCGGCGGGAGTTCGACCTGCTGGCCTTCCTCGCCGGGCGGCCGGGCGTCGTCGTGCCGCGCAAGGAACTGCTCGCCGAGGTGTGGCAGCAGTCGTACGGGGACGACCAGACCATCGACGTGCATCTGTCCTGGCTGCGGCGGAAACTGGGTGAGACGGCGGCCCGGCCGCGCTATCTGCACACCCTGCGCGGGGTGGGCGTGAAGCTGGAGCCGCCGCGGGAGAACGCGCCGTGAGATGGGCCCTCGTCAAGGTGTCGCTCGCCGTCACCGCCATGGTCGTCGTCGCCTTCGCCGTCCCCCTCGGCCTCGTCGTCAAGGAGATGGCCCGCGACCGTGCCTTCTCCAACGCCGAGCGGCGGGCCGCCGGCCTCGCGCCCGTTCTCGCGATCACCACCGAACGCGAGGAGCTGGACCGGGCCGTCGCCACCACCGAGGACGGCGCCGCCGGGCGGATGGCCGTCCACGTCCCCGCCGCCGACGAACCGGGCGGCAAGGCCCTGGAGATCGGCACCCGGCGCGCCGCCGAGGACGATCTGCGCATCACCCGCGAACTGGGTCGCGCCACCATCACCGAGGTGCCGGGCGGCTCCGTGCTGCTCCAGCCGACCGCGCTCGGCTCCGGGCAGGTCGCGATCGTCGAACTCTTCGTCCCCGAGGGTGAGGTCAGCAACGGCGTCGCCACCGCCTGGCTGGTGCTGGCCGGTGTCGGCATCGCCCTGATCGTCGGATCCGTCGCGGTCGCCGACCGGCTCGGCGTCCGGATGGTCCAGCCCGCCCAGCGCCTCGCGGGCGCCGCCCACGACCTGGGCGAGGGCCGGCTCGGCGCCCGGGTCCCCGAGGAGGGGCCGCCCGAGCTCAAGTCCGCCGCGATCGCCTTCAACTCCATGGCCGACCAGGTCGTCCAGCTCCTCGCCAACGAGCGGGAGCTGGCCGCCGACCTCTCCCACCGGCTGCGGACCCCGCTCACCGTGCTCCGGCTCAACGCGGCCTCGCTCGGCTCCGGTCCGGCCGCCGAGCAGACCCGTCACGCCGTCGAGCAGCTGGAGCGCGAGGTCGACACCATCATCCGCACCGCGCGCGAGGCCAAGCCCCAGACCCAGGCCACCGGTCCGGGTGCCGGCTGCGACGCCTCCGAGGTCGTCCGGGAGCGGATGGACTTCTGGTCCGCGCTCGCCGAGGACGAGGGCCGCAAGGTGCGGGTCGCGGGCGTCGACCGCCCGGTCCGCATCCCCGTCGCCCGCCCCGAACTGGTCGCCGCGCTCGACGCGCTGCTCGGCAACGTCTTCCGCCACACCCCCGAGGGCACCGCCTTCTCCGTCGACGTGCACAACGGCGACGACGCGGTCATCGTGCTCGTCTCCGACGCCGGCTCCGGCATCGCCGACCCGGCCGCCGCGCTGACCCGCGGCAACAACGGCCACCGGGCCGGCTCCACCGGCCTCGGCCTGGACATCGTGCGCCGGATGGCCGAGTCCACCGGCGGCGACGTCCGGATCGGGCACTCGGTGCTCGGCGGCACCGAGGTCCGGATCTGGATCGGGCTCGACGGACGCGGATCCGGTGACGACGGCGGCCGGCGCGGCCACCGCACGGCCCGCCGCAGACGGGGCGGCACGGGCAGCCGGCGGGCCGCCGACTCCTGAGCCGTGACCCCCGCCGCGGGCCCGAACCTTTCGTCTCCCCGATGCCTCCCTTAAGCGGAGCCTAAGGATCCCCAACCACCCCGCCTCCGGGCGGATTTGTCCGTCTCCGGCTCGCTAGCGTGCTGCCGCACCCCACCCCCGCACACAGAGGCAGGCACGCGATGGGCACCAGCTCGCACCGGCGCAGGACGACCGGCAGGACCAAGGCCGTCGGAGCCGTCGTCGCCGCCGCGGTGATCGGCGGCGCGGTCTTCGCGCTCACCGGCACCGCCCAGGCGGCGTCCGTCGGCGCCGCCTACACCAAGACCAGTTCCTGGGAGGGCGGCTACACCGGCCAGTACGTCGTCACCAACGAGACCTCCGCGGTGCAGAAGGACTGGACCCTGGAGTTCGACCTGCCCGCCGGGACGAGGATCGGCTCGCTGTGGAACGGTGACCACACCGTCTCCGGGCAGCACGTCACGGTCCGGCCCGCGAGCTGGAACAAGGAGCTCGCTCCCGGCCAGTCCGTCACCGTCGGCTTCGTGACCTCGGCGAGCGGCCAGGCCGGCGACCCGACCCACTGCCTGATCAACAAGACCGCCTGCTCCGCGGGCGGCGCCACCCCGACCCCGAGCGGCCGCCCCACCGAGCTCCTCCCCCTCCCGGACCCTCAGCCCTTCACCGCGCCGCGCATGATCCCGCCGACGATCTGCCGCCCGAAGAGGACGAACACGACCAGCAGCGGCAGCGTCCCCAGCAGGGCGCCCGCCATGATCACCGCCTGGTCCGGGATGTAGCCCCGCCCGAGACCGGCCAGGGCCACCTGCACCGTCGGACTGCCGCTCTGCGTCAGGGCGATGACCGGCCAGAAGAAGTCGTTCCACGCCGCCACGAAGGTCAGCATCCCGAGCACGGCCATCGCCGGCCGGGCCGCCGGGAACACCACGTGCCAGACCGTCCGCAGCGCCCCCGCCCCGTCCATCCGGGCCGCCTCCACCAGCTCCGAGGGAAGGGCCACGACCAGGTGCTGGCGCATGAAGAAGACGCCGAAGGCGGAGGCCAGCGCGGGCAGGACCACCGCCTGGAGCCGGTCCGTCCACGACAGCTCGGCGATCAGCATGTACAGCGGTACGGCGCCCAGTTGGGGCGGCACCGCCATCGTGCCGATCACGAGCAGCAGCAGCCCGGTGCGGAACCTGAACCGCAGCTTGGCGAAGGCGAAGCCGGCCAGGGTGGAGAACAGCACCGTCCCCGCCGTCACCGTTCCCGCCACGATCGTCGTGTTCAGCAGCGCCGTGCCCAGGGCGGCGTCGGTCCAGGCGATCGACAGGTTGTGCCCCAGGTTCCCGCCGAAACGGAAGGGCGGCGGGGTCCGTGCCAGCCGGGTGGTGTCCGTCGAGGCGGCGACCGCCGTCCACACGAGCGGGAAGAGGGACCCGATCGTGACGAGCGCGAGGAGGGCGTACGTGACCGGTCCGGCCCGCCGGGCCGTCACGAGGCGTCCCCGCGCCAGGGGCCGTACCGGCGCACCGCACCCGCCACGGCCCCGACCAGCAGCAGGATCAGGAGCATGGCCCAGGCGATCGCCGAGGCCCGTCCGAGATGCAGGTTCACCCAGCCCTGCTCGTACAGGTACAGCCCCAGCGTCTGGAACTGGTGGTCGGCCCCGCCGGTCGCCCCCGCCCCGCCGCTGAACAGCAGCGGCTCGCCGAAGAGCTGGGTCGCCCCGATCGTCGACACCACGACCGTGAACAGGAGCGTCGGCCGCAGCCCGGGCAGCGTGACGTGGACGAACCGGCGCAGGCGCGAGGCCCCGTCCAGCGCCGCCGCCTCGTACAGCTCCCGCGGGATCGCCTGCATGGCCGCCAGGTAGATCAGCGCGTTGAAGCCCGTCCAGCGCCACACCACGATCGCCGACACCGCGCACCGGGACGACCAGGTGCCGTTCTGCCAGTCGACGGGCGGCACCCCGGCCAGTCCCAGGGCCCAGTTGACCATTCCGTAGTCCCGTCCGAAGAGGAGCACGAACACCAGGGTCGCGGCGGCCACCGACGTCGCGTACGGGGTGAGGGCCGCGACCCGGAAGAAGGTCCGGCCGCGCAGCCGCCGGTCGAGGAGCTCGGCGATCCCGAGCGCGAGCAGCAGCTGCGGGACGGTCGACATGACACCGAGGAGGACGGTGTTCTTCAGCGCGTTCCAGAAGAACTCGTCCCTCAGCAGCCGGGAGTAGTTCCGCAGCCCCACCCACTCCATCTCGGTCGGCGCCGTCAACTCCACCCGGTGCAGTGAGGCCCAGCCGGTGTAGAGCAGCGGGAAGAGCCCGAAGGCCGCGAAGAACAGGAAGAAGGGGGCCACGAAGGCGTACGGGCTCCAGCCGCCGTCCCGGTGGCCGGGGCGGCCCCGCCGGGCCGCGGGGGCGGTCCGCCCGGGGCTCTTCCGGGTGGGGGCGCCGGTCCCGTCCGCTGCCATCCGGGTCACCGGTCCAGGGCGTTGTCGATCGTCCTCACCGCCGTGTCCCACGCGGCCCGCGGGGACTTCCCGCGCTGGTCGACCTGGAGCATGCCGACGTCCGCCAGGTTCTGCGCGATGACGGCGTCCTTCGGGCCGAGGACGGTCACCGGGACGCCCCGGGCGGCCCGGGAGAAGATCGCGCCGATCGGGGCGTCGCCGAAGTACGGGAGCCGCGCCTCTGCGACGGCCGGCAGCGGGTACGCGGCGGAGGCGCTGGGGAAGTTGCCGCGGCGCCGGAAGAGCGTCGCCTGCTGCGCGGGGGCGGTCAGCCAGGCGGCGAGCCGGGCCGCCTCGGCCGGATGCCGGCCCGCCGACGGTACGACGAGGAAGGAGCCGCCCCAGTTGCCCGGCCGGGGCGCCTGGGCCACGTCCCATCGCCCGCGGCCCGCCGGCCCCGCCTTGTCCCGGATGTAGCCGAGCATCCAGGCCGGGCAGGAGACGGTGGCGAAGGCGCCGTTGGCGAACGCCTGGTCCCAGGCCGGGGTGAACTGCTGGAGCCGGGCGGTCAGGCCCTCGGTGGCGAAGGCGGCGGCGATGTCCCAGGCCTGGCGCACGGCCGGGCTGGTGTCGTAGACGACCTCGCCCCGCTCGTCGTAGAACCGGATGGTGCTGCCGCCGGTGATGGCGGTCATCACGCCGGACGCCGAGTCCACGAAGGCGACGCCGGGGGGCGCGCTCGCCCGGAACCGGCGGCCCGTCTCCAGGTACTTCCGCCAGTCCCCGGCCCACAGCCGGCCGACGGCGGTGCGTTCGGTGGGCAGTCCGGCCCGGGCGAAGTGGTCCTTGCGGTAGCAGACGGCCTGGGGGCCGATGTCCGTGCCGAGGCCGAGGGTCCGGCCGTCCGGAGCGGTGCCCTGGGCCCACTTCCAGGGCAGGAACGCGCCGCGGTCCACGCCGGGCGCGGTGCCGAGGTCCTCGAGCCGGTCCCCCTGCGTGGTGGTGATCTCGGCGATGTTGTCGACCTCGACGGCCTGGACGTCCGCGAGGCCGGATCCGGAACCGAGGTGGGTGAGGAGCTGCGGGTAGTAGTTGGCGTTGCGCTCGATCGAGGTCTGCCGGATGACGACTTCGGGATGCTCCCGGGTGTACGCGTCGTAGAGGCCGGCCTCCTGGAAGCCGAAGGCGCCGAAGACCCCGACGGTCAGGACGGTCCGGCCGGCGGCCTCGTCCGGGTCCTCGGCACAGCCGGCGAGCAGTGCCGCGCACAGCACGACGGACAGGGCGGCGGTGATGAGGGTCCTGCGCAGGGCGGCCTCCTCGTGCGCGGCCTGGTGACCGACGCCACGTTAGGCGCCGGGCCGCCGCCCGCGACGGGGGCGCGCGTGCCTCACCCGAAGGGACCCGGAAACGGCAGAGGCCCCGGTTCTCGCGAACCGGGGCCTCTGTCTTCAGGGTGAGTAACGGGACTCGAACCCGCGACATCCTGGACCACAACCAGGTGCTCTACCAGCTGAGCTATACCCACCATGACCGGCGGTTTTCCCGAAGGTTTCCCCGACCGGCCGAGAAGAAGTCTACAGGGTCCCGACGGGTGCTCGCGCCCGCATTACGACGAGCGCGAGCGGCGGCTCATTCCGCGGGCAGGACGTGGCGTGCCGCGATCTGCTTCGCCGTGTCGGAGTCGGGGCCGGGCTGCGGGACGAAGATCGCCTCGCGGTAGTAGCGCAGCTCGGCGATGGACTCGCGGATGTCGGCGAGCGCGCGGTGGTTGCCGTTCTTCTCCGGACTGTTGAAGTACGCCCTCGGGTACCAGCGGCGGGCCAGCTCCTTGACCGAGGAGACATCGACGATCCGGTAGTGGAGGTACTCCTCCAGTGCGGACATGTCGCGCGCGAGGAAGCCGCGGTCGGTGCCGACCGAGTTTCCGCACAGGGGAGCCTTGCGGGGCTCCTTCACGTGCTCGCGTACGTAGGCCAGGACCTGGGCCTCGGCGTCGGCGAGGGTGGTGCCCTCGGCGAGCGCGTCGAGCAGGCCCGAGTTCGTGTGCATCTGCCGCACGATCTCCGGCATGGTCTCCAGGGCGGCGTCCGGCGGGCGGATCACGATGTCCACGCCTTCGCCGAGCACGTTCAGTTCCGAGTCGGTGACCAGTGCGGCCACCTCGATGAGTGCGTCGTCCGTCAGCGAGAGCCCGGTCATCTCGCAGTCGATCCACACCATGCGATCGTTCATGCGTCCTACCTTAGGGGGTGGCCTGCGGATCGGACCCTGCTCGCGCCGCGGGACACCCGCCGACCCGGCCCCGCACCGGCGGCCGACCGGCCCGGATCCCGGCGCGGGTCGCCCCGGACGCCGACGGGCGCCCGGGGTGGTGTCCCCCGGGCGCCCGTCGCGGGACGCGCCGCTCGTGGCGCGCGCCCTACGAGGTGCGCTGACCCGGCAGGGCCGGCCGGCCGGAGGCGTACAGGTCCGACTGCGGCTTGCCCGGCTCCGGGCCGCGCCGCATTCCCGGCGCCACCTGGGCGGGCACGACCGGGTCCAGGACCGCGGTCACCGTGTCGCCCTGCGGGCGCCGGGCCCGGTAGGCGGCGCGGTAGGCGGCCGGCGAGGAGCCGAGCTGCCTGCGGAAGTGGCCGCGGAGCGCCACCGGGGAGCGGAAGCCGCACCGGCCCGCGACCTCGTCCACCGAGTAGTCGGAGGTCTCCAGCAGCCGCTGCGCCTGGAGCACCCGCTGGGTGATCAGCCACTGGAGCGGGGCCGAGCCCGTCAGGGAGCGGAACCGGCGGTCGAAGGTCCGCCGTGACATGTACGCGCGGGCGGCGAGCGTCTCCACGTCGAACTGCTCGTGCAGGTGCTCCAGCGCCCAGGCGACGACCTCCGCGAGCGGGTCGGCGCCGATCTCCTCGGGTAAAGACCTGTCGAGGTAGCGCTCCTGACCGCCGCTGCGCCGCGGCGGGACGACCAGCCGGCGCGCCAGGGCGCCCGCGGCCTCCGTGCCGTGGTCGGTCCGCACGATGTGCAGACAGAGGTCGATTCCGGCCGCGGTGCCGGCCGACGTCAGCACGTCCCCGTCGTCGACGAAGAGCTCCCGCGGGTCCACGTGGACCGACGGGTAGCGCTTGGCCAGCGTCGGCGCGTACATCCAGTGCGTGGTCGCGGGCCGGCCGTCCAGGAGTCCGGCGGCGGCCAGGACGAACGCCCCGGTGCACAGCCCGACGATCCTGGCGCCCTCCTCGTGTGCCCTTCGCAGCGCGTCCAGCGCCTCCGGCGGTGGCGGCGAGGTGATCGACCGCCAGGCCGGTACGACGACGGTGCCGGCCCGGCTGATCGCGTCCAGGCCGTACGGCGCGGTGAGTTCCAGCCCGCCGGTGGTGCGCAGCGGACCCTCTTCGCCGGCGCAGACGAGCAGCCGGTAGCGGGGCACGCCGGCGTCCTGCCGGTCGATGCCGAACACGGAGAGCGGGATGGAGCTCTCGAAGATGGGGCCGCCACTGAACAGCAGCACCGCGACGACTTCGCGACGGCGCCGCCCGGACAGTTTCCGTGCGGCCTCCGGTGCGGTGGAGTCCTGGCTCATGACGCTAAGCCCCCCTCGGTGTTCGCGTCTCCCTGGTCCTGTCGCTCCTGCACGTTTCCCCTCGGTTTTGCACGAGACCCCAGTCTTCGATACCCATGATCGAATCTACTGTGTCCGGCGCCGCCGGAGTGACAAGTTCTCCAACCGGCACATTGTCGACATGGCAACTTGGCGCGAAGCATTCGATCACGAAGCGTTCCACTCGCGCGCGGTACGGGGAGGCGGGTGGCCTGCGACTGGCCCGTCCCCATGGGGCGTGCGCGCCTGCCGCACGGCTTTCGTGCCTGGTGGTGCCGGGGTTGGGGGGACATTCCGCCAAGGACTCCCCGGGGCCGGGAAGTTGGCTGAAAACATACGGGTGCGTCTGTACGAGCTTGTCAGCTCCAGGGGGAGGACGTCAGTCTTGCCGGTCGCTCGGCCGACGGTTCCGTCGCGGCCCCCGGCCGCCGCCGGAGCGCCGGCCGCCCGGGGCGGCCGACTCGGCGCGCAGCCCCCGCTCGGAGCGCCGCAGCAGCAGCCGGCAGACCGCCGTCACCGCGGCGAGGCCCAGGGCGGCGCCGGCGGCCCCGCCCAGCGAGGTGCCGTAGACGACGAGGACCACGGGGACGAGGACGCAGCAGAAGGCCGCCCACCTGACGACCTCCCCGGCCGGATCCGCGGTCGCGCCGCCCCCGCCGCCGGTGCCGCCCGTCCGTCCCGCCGGTCCGGACGGGCGCGCCGGGTCCGCGGGCCCGGCCGGCCCCCCGGGTGCCGGTGCCGTCCGGCGGCGGTTCCCGCGTCGGCCCGAGGGGGCGGGCCGGGCGGCGGACTGGGGGACGGTGACCGAAGGTGCGGGCACGGGCGGGCTCCCTGCTGCGGTGGCTGGACCGGCTGGCCGGTGGCTGGACCTGTTGGCAACGAGGAACGGAAGGTTCCGGTCACTGCGGGCGGCGTCCGTTCGGCCCCGTGCGGGGACACCTGTAGGACACATCCGGCATTGCCATATCGGGACGGGCTCGTGCATGCTCCCTGGAACGCCGTGTGACGGCCGGGTGTGGCGCGGCCACCCCTGGGCAGGAGGAGAGTGTCGCCGTACCCTTGGGGGTATGGGGTTGGGAAGATGATTCCCGGACACAGCTCCGCCGCCAACCGTTGTTCCGCACGTCGTACTTTCCCGTTCCTTCCCACGAGGACCTTCTTCGCCGAGACACCGATGGCCGGTCACGAAATCCCCGAACCCGCGGACCGCAAGCGCGTCGCCGATTCCACGGTCGACCCCCTCGCGGTGGAACAGCCACGCCACCCCTGTGATCCCGCCTTCCGGCACGGGGTGGTCGTCGGCTTCGACGGCTCCACCTCCAGTGAGAGAGCCCTCGCGTACGCCATCGGCATGGCCCGGCGCTCCGGGTCCGGCCTGATCATCGTGCACGTGGCCAACCGGCTGCCGACCACCGTCTGGGCCGGCTGCGAGCCCCCGGTCTTCGTCGACGTGCCCGACCACCGCACCGAGGTGCTCGGTCTGGAGCTCGCCTGCGCCGACTACCTCGCCGAGGTCCCCTGGATCCTCGTCGAGCGGGGCGGCGACATCTGCCACGAGCTGGAGGAGGTCGGCCGGGAGTACTCGGCCGACGCGATCGTGGTCGGCTCCACGCACGGCATCGTCGGGCGGATCTTCGGCTCGGTGGCCGGCCGGCTCGCGAAGCGCGCCCAGCGGCCCGTGGTCGTCATCCCCTGAGGGACGTC
This sequence comes from Streptomyces sp. MS191, assembly GCF_008042125.1. Classification (GTDB taxonomy): domain Bacteria; phylum Actinomycetota; class Actinomycetes; order Streptomycetales; family Streptomycetaceae; genus Streptomyces. Next base: position 1,639,047 of record NZ_RDBI01000040.1, on the reverse strand, counting down.
TCCGGGCCCTGCTTCGGCCCGTCAGCGGCCGACGATCTGTCAACTCCCTTTGTTCGGCCATAAATCTGGCCATCCTCAGGTGAATTGTGCGCTTGTGAAGGGTAGATAAGGCTCACCGGAACAAAGCAGCCCAAGCAGCACAACTGCGCACCTGAAGGGAGCCCGCCGTGGACAACGAAGTCGCCGCGGGAAACACCACCTCCACGCTCGGCCATCTCGCCCTCGGACTGACCCTGCTGGCCTTCGGCATCGGCAGCACGGGCGTGATCGACAACGTCGCGGCATCGGATGCCGCGGGCCTCGCCACCTGGGTCGGCGGGGTGGCGCTGTTCCTCGTCGGTCTGCTCGCCCTGCGGGCGGGCAACGGCGGTGAGGGGACGGCCTATTCGGCGCTCGGCGCCTTCTGGTTCACGTGGGGCACCGGAGTGGGCGGCGACGCCGGCTCGTCGGAAGCGGCCGGGCTCTTCCTGCTGCTGTGGGCGCTCCTCGCGCTCACCCTGACCGTGGCCGCGTCCGGCAGCGGACTGCTCGGGCAGGGCGTGTACGGGCTGCTGTGCGTCGCGCTGCTGCTGCTCGGCATCGGCGCGCTCATGGACACCAGCGGGCTCGCCAAGGCCGGGGGCTGGGTCGCCGCGGTCGCCGGTCTCGCCGCCTGGTACGGCGCGACGGCCGCGGTCGCCAACTGGCCGACCTCGGTGGGACGGCGTGCCGCGGGCCGGGGAGTGACGGCCACCGGCTGACGCGGCTCCGAAGGGTCCGGCGCCGCCGGGCGGTCCATCCGGCCTCGGGGTCGGCTCGGGTGGCCCGCGGGCGGACCGGACCCGCGAAAGAAGCGGTCCCCGCGCACGGGTGGCGTGCGCGGGGACCGCTTCGTGTCCGGTCGGGCGTCCGGGGACAGGCCGTACGCCCGACCGTGGCCGAGACTCCGGGGGACAGGCCCGGAGACCGCTACTCGACCGTGACGGACTTGGCCAGGTTGCGCGGCTTGTCGATGTCGCGGCCCATGGCGAGCGCCGTGTGGTACGCGAGGAGCTGGAGCGGGATGCCCATGAGGATCGGGTCCAGCTCGTCCTCGTTCTTCGGGACGACGATGGTGTGGTCGGCCTTCTCCTGCGGCTGGTGCGCGACGGCGAGGATGCGGCCGCTGCGGGCCTTGATCTCCTCCAGGGCCGCGCGGTTCTTCTCCAGCAGGTCGTCGTCCGGGACGATCGCGACCGTCGGCAGGGCCGGCTCGATCAGCGCGAGCGGGCCGTGCTTCAGCTCGGAGGCCGGGTACGCCTCGGCGTGGATGTAGGAGATCTCCTTGAGCTTCAGGGAGGCCTCCAGCGCGACCGGGTAGCCGCGCACGCGCCCGATGAACATCATCGACTGGGCGCCCGCGTACTCCTGGGCGAGCTTCTTGATCTCGTCCTCGGACTCCAGGATCTCGCTGATCTGCGCGGGCAGCCGGCGCAGGCCCTCGATGATCCGCTTGCCGTCGGTCACCGACAGGTCGCGGATGCGGCCCAGGTGCAGGGCGAGCAGCGCGAAGGCGACGACGGTGTTGGTGAAGCACTTGGTGGAGACGACGCACACCTCGGGCCCGGCGTGCACGTACATGCCGCCGTCGGCCTCGCGGGCGATCGCCGAACCGACGACGTTCACCACGCCGAGGACGCGGGCGCCCTTGCGCTTGAGCTCCTGGACGGCGGCCAGCACGTCGTAGGTCTCGCCCGACTGGGAGACGGCGATGTACAGGGTGTCGGGGTCCACGACCGGGTTGCGGTAGCGGAACTCCGAGGCCGGCTCGGCGTCGGCGGGGATGCGGGCCATGGACTCGATCAGACCGGCGCCGATGAGGCCGGCGTGGTACGAGGTGCCGCAGCCGAGGATCTTGATCCGGCGGATGCCGCGGGCCTCGCGCGCGTCGAGGTTGAGGCCGCCCAGGTGGACGGTGGAGAAGCGGTCGTCGATCCGGCCGCGCAGCACGCGGTCGACCGCGTCGGGCTGCTCGGAGATCTCCTTGTGCATGTACGTGTCGTGGCCGCCCATGTCGTAGGAGGCGGCCTCCCACTCCACGGTCTCGGGGGTGGCGGTGGTGGACGCGCCGGAGGTGGTGTACGTGCGGAAGTCGTCGGCCTTGAGGGTGGCCATCTCGCCGTCGTCGAGGGTGACGACCTGGCGGGTGTGGGCGATCAGGGCGGCGACGTCGGAGGCGACGAACATCTCCTTCTCGCCGATGCCGAGGACGACCGGGGAGCCGTTGCGGGCCACCACGATGCGGTCGTTGAACTCGGCGTGCATGACGGCGATGCCGTACGTGCCCTCGATGACCTTGAGCGCCTCGCGGACCTTCTCCTCCAGCGTGGTGGCCTGGGAGCGCGCGATCAGGTGGGTGATGACCTCGGTGTCCGTCTCGGAGGCGAAGACGACGCCGTCGGCCTCCAGCTTGGCGCGCAGCTCGGCGGCGTTGTCCACGATGCCGTTGTGGACGACGGCGACCTTGTTCTCGGGGTCCAGGTGCGGGTGCGAGTTCACGTCGCTGGGGGCGCCGTGGGTGGCCCAGCGGGTGTGGGCGATGCCGGTGGTGCCGGTGAAGCGCTTGGGGACACGGGCCTCCAGGTCGCGGACCCGGCCCTTGGCCTTCACCATCTTCAGGCCGGCGGCCTTCGGGCTGGTGATCACGATGCCCGCGGAGTCGTACCCCCGGTACTCCAGTCGCTGCAGGCCCTCCAGCAGCAGCGGGGCCACGTCACGCTTTCCGATGTAACCGACGATTCCGCACATAAAGTCTGAACCCCTCCAGGTTTTGGGTGTGTGCCCGGGCGTGGACGAACCGGCCCGCTCAGCCGTAGACGATGCGACGCAGCTGCCGGAGCGAGAGTTCCGGTGGCGCCACCGCGCGATGCGGCAGTTCGGTCGCGATGCGTTCGAAGATCTCGGCGTTCACCGCTCCGCCGGACTGCAGTTCGCGGTGGCGGCGGCGGACGTAGTCCTCGGTCGACTCGTCGAAGTACGCCAGCACGTCGAGCACCACCCGGGCGGCCTCACCGCGCTGGAGCGCGGTGCTGCGCACCAGGTGGTCGATGAGGTCGTCATGCGACGGGCGGCGATCGAGCACCCGTGAATACTGCGGGGTGTCTCACCCTGTTCGCAAGAATTCTGCCCGATTTCGGGCAAGCGTGAGCGCGATCACGGGTCTGGACGGCCTAATTGGTCTACACCTTGACCGCTGCTGGGGTGCGCGGTACGCATGGTGACTGTTCGGATACGTAAAGCCCGCAGTCGCCAGCCCGTCGAAAGGGACCACGCCCGTGCGACAGCTCAGAACGTTTCCGCGTCTTCTCGGTGCCCTGCTCCACGGCGGCGGGCAGTTGCTGGCGCAGCGTCTGGACGCCGCGGAACAGGCCGGCGGGCCGGTGGGCGGTGAGGGTTACGCCGCCGGGGCCGGACTCCAGCCGGTACCC
>NZ_RDBI01000040.1:1595098-1635501 GCF_008042125.1 Streptomyces sp. MS191 | reverse complement strand
CCCCGGCCCCTCCTCCGCGGCGCCCTTCGCCGAGCAGGACGCTGCTCCCCGGCCGCTCGGCCGGATCGTCCCGGTGCCCGCCTCCGTCACCCCGGGCGGGGCGCCCTACGCACTCACCGCCGCCACCCGCATCCGGGTCGACAAGGGCTCCCGCGAGGCCCGCGCCGTCGGCGGCTACCTCGCCGGGATCCTGCGGCCCTCCACCGGCCTCCCGCTGCCCGTCGTCGACGACTCCGCCGGGCGCGGCGGCATCCTGCTGCGCCTGCGCGCCGGCGAGTCCGCGCTCGGCGAGGAGGGGTACCGGCTGGAGTCCGGCCCCGGCGGCGTAACCCTCACCGCCCACCGGCCCGCCGGCCTGTTCCGCGGCGTCCAGACGCTGCGCCAGCAACTGCCCGCCGCCGTGGAGCGGGACACCGTCCAGCCGGGGCCCTGGACCGTGGCCGGCGGCACCGTCACCGACACCCCGCGCTTCGCCCACCGGGGCGCGATGCTCGACGTCTCACGTCACTTCTTCACCGTCGACCAGGTCAAGCGCTACATCGACCAGCTCGCCCTCTACAAGATCAACACGCTGCACCTGCACCTCTCCGACGACCAGGGCTGGCGGATCGCCGTCGACTCCTGGCCCCGCCTCGCCGCGCACGGCGGCTCCACCCAGGTCGGCGGCGGCCCCGGGGGCTTCTACACGAAGGACGACTACCGGGAGATCGTGCGCCACGCCGCCTCCCGCTACCAGGAGGTCGTCCCCGAGATCGACATGCCGGGACACACCAACGCGGCCCTGGCCTCCTACGCCGCGCTCAACTGCGACGGGATCGCCCCACCGCTCTACACCGGCACCTCCGTCGGCTTCAGCTCGCTGTGCGTGGCGAAGCCCGAGACGTACGACTTCGTGGACGACGTGATCCGGGAGATCGCCGCGCTCACCCCGGGGCGCTACCTCCACATCGGCGGCGACGAGGCGCACTCCACCAGCCACGCCGACTACGTCGCCTTCATGGACCGCGTGCAGCCGATCGTCGCGAAGTACGGCAAGACCGTCATCGGCTGGCACCAGCTCACCGGTGCCACGCCCGCACCGGGGGCGCTCGCCCAGTACTGGGGCCTGGACCGCTCCTCGGCGGCCGAGAAGGCACAGGTGGCCCGCGCCGCGCGGAACGGCACCGGGCTGATCCTCTCTCCGGCCGACCGGGTCTACCTCGACATGAAGTACACCCAGGACACCCCGCTGGGCCTGTCCTGGGCCGGCTACGTCGAGGTCCGGCGCTCCTACGACTGGGACCCCGGGGCCTATCTGCCGGACGTGCCCGAGTCGGCGGTCCGGGGCGTCGAGGCGCCGCTGTGGACGGAGACGATCTCGCAGAGCGCGCACATCGACCGCATGGCCTTCCCGCGCCTGCCGGGCGTGGCGGAGCTCGGCTGGTCGCCGGCGGCCACGCACGACTGGGAGACCTACAGGGTGCGGCTCGCGGAACAGGGGCCGCGCATGACGGCCCTCGGGATCGACTACCACCGCTCGCCGCAGGTGCCCTGGCCGGCCGAGTAGGGCCGCCGGGAGCGGGGGAGCGGGGCAGGACGGAGCGCATGTCCGGCGGAGGACCGTACTCCGCCGGACATGCGCCGGTCTATCGGGCGAACCGCGCGATCGGGTTCACCAGGTCGCCGACCAGCTGGAGCGCCGCCGACGGGTCCGCCAGGTCCACCATCTGCCGGTTGTTGCGCAGCTGGAGCCGGTTCAGTGCGGACAGCGCGAAGGTCTCGGCGAACACGTCGTACTGCGCGAACCTGTCCGCGAGCTCCGGCATCGACTCCTGGTAGCCGCGGACGCACTCCGCGACCGTCCGCCAGAAGTCGTCCTCGTCCAGGACGCCCTCCGACGCCAGCGTGGCGCCGAGGAAGCGGAAGAAGCAGTCGAAGACGTCCGTGAAGACCGAGAGCAGCTTCATGTCCTCGGGGACCTCGGCCCGGACCCGCTCCACGGCCGGCGGCAGCACCGCGGCCGGGTCCATGACGCAGATCTCCTCGGCGATGTCCTTGAACACCGCCCGCGTGACCGCGCCCCGCTCGTCGAGGACGAGGATCACGTTCTCGCCGTGCGGCATGTAGACCAGGTCGTACGCGTAGAAGCTGTGCAGCACCGGCAGCAGGTACGCGTCCAGGTAGCCGCGCAGCCACGCGGTCGGGGCGAGCCCCGAGTCCTTGATCAGGGCGCCCGCGAAGGACGCGCCCGCGTGGTCGACGTGGAGGAGCGAGGCCATCGTCGCGAGGCGCTCGCCCGGCTCGAGCGACGCCACCGGGGACTCCCGCCAGAGCGCGGCGAGCATCTTGCGGTACGGCGAGTAGCGGTCGGTGGCGGCCTCGTACTCCAGGTGCCGGTAGCCGATCGCGGCCCGCTCGCGGATGATCGAGAACCGCGCCGCCTTCAGGACGGAGTCGGCCTCGATCAGGCCGGCCAGCCAGTCGTTGATCGCCGGGGTGGCCTCCATGTACGCGGCCGAGAGCCCCCGCATGAAGCCCATGTTGAGGACCGACAGCGCCGTCTTGACGTAGTGCTTGGCCGGGTCCGAGGTGTTGAAGAAGGTACGGATCGACTGCTGCGCGAGGTAGGCGTCGTCGCCCTCGCCCAGGTAGACCAGGCGCTCCTGCGCCACCTCGGCGGCGAAGGTCACCGACAGCTTGTTCCACCACTGCCAGGGGTGGGCCGGCATCAGCAGGTAGTCGGCCAGGTCCAGGCCCCGCTCGGCGAGGGTGGCGGCGAAGCCGTCGACCGCCCGGTCGCCGAGCTCGGCGCGGATGAAGCTCTCGTACGCGAGGCCGGCGCCCGCCGTGAAGGTGGTGCGGTCCCGGCGCGCGGCCAGCCAGATCAGGTGGATCTCGCTCGCCGCCTCCGGCGCGTAGGCGCGGAACTCGTCCACGCCGAAGCCCAGCCGGCCGTTGTTGGCGACGAAGCAGGGGTGACCCTCGGTCATCCCGGTCTCGATCTCCTGGAAGTCCGCCCGCGCCAGCTCGGCCGAAGCGACACGCGGCTTGGTCGCCTTGAACGCCGTGCCGGCCAGGGTCGAGGAGATCTCCTCCAGGTACACCGGCAGGATCTCGTCGCTCAGGCCCAGCGCGCCGCGCAGCTCGGTGATGAACTGCAGGGCGTCCAGCGGCAGCCGCTCGCTGCCCCGGTGGCGGCTGATGGACTCGGGGAGGACCTGCCAGTGGTCGAGCGCGAAGCGGTCGGCCGTGAAGCGGTACTCGGTCGCGCCGTCGTCGCTGAGGACCGCGTAGCGGCTCTCGCCCAGCTCCCGCGGGTGGATCAGCCGCTCGTGGGCGAACTCGGCGAGACCCTTGCGGATCAGCGCCCGGTTGGCGTCGGCCCAGCGCTCGGGCGTGAGGTGTGCGACGGGGTTCACAGGGCGGCTCCCACGGCGGCGTCGAACTGCTCGCGCGTGCAGAAGCTGAGCAGCGCGTCCTTCTCGGGCTTCCGGATCTCCCGCTCCGGCACGAAGCCGACGGCCGCGTTGAGCGCGTGGACGGCGGTGTTGCGCACGTCCGGCTCGACGACGACACGGGCGGTCGCCGGGTCGTCGAACAGCTCGCGCATCACGGCGGTGATCACGAGGCGCGTGAAGCCGTGCACGGGCGTGTCCGTGGGCGCGACCAGGAAGTGCATGCCGACGTCACCGGGCTGCGGCTCGTACAGGCCCACCAGCTCGACGTGGCGCGGGTCGTAGCGCTCCATGAGGACGGCGGGCTCGTCGTCGACCAGGCCGATGAAGACGTCGTGGTGCGGGTTCGCGGCTATCGCCATGTACTCGCGCTCCACGTCCTGGAGTTTCGCGCCCTGCATCATCCAGAACGCGGCCTTGGGGTGGGTGACCCACGGGTGGATCAGCTCGGCGTCGGCCAGCGGGTCGAGCGGGCGGAAGCGGACGGTCATACGGAGAACTCCTGGAACGCGATGGTCTTCTCGACGGGGTAGTAGGCCGAACCCAGCATCTCCCCGATGATGTAGGCGTTGCGGTACGCGCCCATGCCCAGGTCGGGCGAGGTGATGGAGTGGGTGTGCACGCCGGCGTTCTGGAGGAAGATCCCCCGGCCCGTCGTGTCGATGGCGTAGTTGCGCGCCACGTCGAAGCGGCCCTGCCCGTCCCAGTTGATCCGGTCGCGGACCGGCTCCAGGAAGGCGGGGACGGCGTAGCGGTAGCCGGTGGCGAGGATCAGGCCCTCGGTCTCCACCGTGAAGTCCTTCTCCTGCTCCTCCTGGCGGAAGCCCAGGGTGTAGGTGCCCGTCGCGTCGTCGTACGCGGCGGAGCTCAGGGCGGAGTTGGTCAGCAGCCGGGTGGGGACCGGGCCGGCCAGGTTCTTCTGGTAGAGCAGGTCGAAGATGGCGTCGATCAGCTCGCCGTCGATGCCCTTGAACAGGCCCTTCTGGCCGCTCTCCAGGCGGTAGCGGGTCTCCTCGGGGAGGGCGTGGAAGTAGTCCACGTACTCCGGGGAGGTCATCTCCAGGGTGAGCTTGGTGTACTCCAGCGGGAAGAAGCGCGGGGAGCGGGTCACCCAGTTCAGCCGGTAGCCGTGGACGTCGATCTCCGAGAGGAGGTCGTAGTAGATCTCGGCCGCGCTCTGGCCGCTGCCGACCAGGGTGATCGACTTCTTCGCCTGGAGAGCCTCCTTGTGGGGGAGGTAGCGCGAGTTGTGGATCAGGTCGCCGCCGAGCTCCCGGCAGGACTCCGGGACGTAGGGCGGGGTGCCGGTGCCCAGCACGATCCGGCGGGCGCGGAACGTCTCGCCGGCCTCGGTCCGCACCACGTAGACCTCGTCCGCCTCGTCGAACGAGACCGAGGCGACGGTCGTGGAGAAGCGGATGGAGGACAGCTTCCCGGCCGCCCAGCGGCAGTAGTCGTTGTACTCCGTGCGCAGCGGATAGAAGTTCTCGCGGATGTAGAACGAGTAGAGCCGGCCCTTCTCCTTGAGGTAGTTGAGGAAGGAGTACGGGGAGGTCGGGTCGGCCATCGTGACCAGGTCGGACATGAAGGGCGTCTGGAGGTGCGCGCCCTCCAGGAACATGCCCGAGTGCCATTCGAAGTCCGGCTTGGACTCCAGGAAGAGGCCGTCCAGCTCGTCGACGGGCTCGGTCAGGCAGGCCAGGCCGAGGTTGAACGGACCGAGTCCGATGCCGATGAAATCAAGAGGCTGCGTGGACAAGGTTCTCTCCCAGGTACTGCTCGGCGTGGCCGGCTATCAGATCGAGGACGGCGGCGATGTCGGCCGGGGTCGTCTCGGGGTTGAGCAGGGTGAACTTCAGGTACTGGCGGCCGTCGACCTTCGTGCCGGCGACGACGGCCTCGCCCGAGGCGAACAGCGCCTTGCGGGCCTGGAGGTTGGCCCGGTCGATCTCGGCGGGGGAGGTGACGGCCTCGGGGATGTAGCGGAAGACGAGGGTGGACAGCCGGGGCTCGACGACGACGTCGTAGCGCGGGTCGGCGACCAGCAGGTCCCAGCCGGCCCCGGCCAGGTCGCAGACCTCGTCGAAGAGCTCGCCGACACCGTCGGCGCCCATCACGCGCAGGGTCATCCACAGCTTCAGCGCGTCGAAACGGCGCGTGGTCTGGAGGGACTTGTCGACCTGGTTGGGAATCAGCTCGGCGACGCTGCGGCGGGGGTTGAGGTAGTCCGCGTGGTAGGTCGCGTGGCGCAGGGTGGCACCGTCACGGACCAGGACGGCGGAGGAACTCACCGGCTGGAAGAAGGACTTGTGGTAGTCGACGGTGACCGAGTCGGCGTGCTCGATGCCGTCCAGGAGGTGGCGGCGGGTGCGCGAGGCGAGCAGGCCGCAGCCGTACGCGGCGTCGACGTGCATCCAGGCGCCGTACTCGGCGGCCAGTGCGGCGATCTCGGGCAGCGGGTCGATGGAGCCGAAGTCCGTGGTGCCGGCGGTGGCGACGATCGCCATCGGGATCAGGCCCTCGGCGCGGCAGGTCTCCAGCTCGGCGGCGAGGATGACCGACTGCATGCGCTTGTCGCGGTCGACGGGGACGGAGACGACGGCGTCGCGGCCGAGCCCGAGGAGGGTGGCGGACTTCTGGACGCTGAAGTGGCTGCACTCGGAGGCGAAGATCCGCAGGCGGCTCAGGTCGTCGGTGCCGGCCTCCTCGCGGGCGAGGAGCAGGGCCTGGAGGTTGGACTGGGTGCCACCGCTGGTGAAGACGCCGTCCGCCGCCGGGCCCAGGCCGATGCGGCCGGTGGTCCAGTCGATCAGTTTGCGCTCGATGAGGGTGCCGCCCGAGCTCTGGTCCCAGGTGTCGAGCGAGGAGTTGACGGCCGAGAGGACCGCCTCGCCGAGGACGGCGGGGATGACGACCGGGCAGTTGAGGTGGCCCAGGTAGCGCGGGTGGTGGAAGTAGACGGCGTCGCGGAGGTAGACGTCCTCCAGCTCGTCGAGGGCCGCGGAGGCGTCGCCCAGGGGCCGGTCCAGGTCCACGGCGTCGATGACCGGGGCCAGCTCGGCCGGCGTGACCCCCGTGAACGGGCGTCGCGTCGTGGCGAGTTTGTCGGCCACCCGCTCGACTCCTTCGGTGACGGAGCGTCGGTAGCTCTCCGCCGTGGCGTCATTGAGCAGGTGCGAGCGCATGCAGGGTCCTTCCCGGGTACGGGACTCGGTCGCTCCCTCCGGACACAGGGAGGGGCGAGAGGCGACAACAAACTTAGGTTAGCCTAACCTAAGTTAAGTTCGCAACGACCCCTCGTCCCTCTCGTGTCACAGCAGTTGGCGTCCCGGGCGCCCTCCGTCGAGCGGGGTGCCGTGGGCCGGGGGTGCCGTGACGGTCGTGCCGGATCGGGGCGGACGCCGCTTCGCCATGGCGCGGCGGAACGCGTGGCCCGGCGCGGGTGCACGAGCCGGCGGGCGCGGGCGGGACGGGGCCTACGCGTCTTCCTGGGTCTCGTCCGGCACCTCGCGCAGGGCGTCCTCCGACAGCCCCTTGCGCCAGTAGCCGACGAACGTCACCCGGCGCCGGTCCAGTCCGCGTTCCCCGACGAAGTGGCGGCGCAGCGCCTTCACCGAACCCGACTCTCCGGCGATCCACACGTAGGGGGCGTCGCCGGGCAGCTCGGCCCCGCGCACCGCCTCCACCGCGGACGGCGCACCCTCCTCGCGGACCAGCCAGGTGATCGTGGCGTCGGCCTCGGTCGCCAGCTCCATCCGGTCCCCGGCGTACGGCACTTCGAGATGGACGTGCGCCCGCGTGTCCGCGGGCAGCCACTCCAGGATCGCGGCGGCGGCCGGCAGGGCCGTCTCGTCCGCCCAGACGAGGACGGAGTCGGCGTCGGCCGGCAGCTGGAAGCGGACCCCCGTGTTCTTCGGCACGGCCGGGCCCAGGACGACCACCCGGTCGCCCTTCGCGGCCTGCTGGGCCCAGCGGCAGGCCGGGCCGCCGTCCTCGTGCAGTGCGAAGTCGATGTCGATCTCGTCGGGGGCGGTGCGCTGCTCCCGGACGGTGTACGAGCGCATCACGGCCCGCTCGTCGGCGGGCATGGCGCGCCAGGCGCCGAGCACCGCGTACAGGTCGTCCGTGTCGAGCGGCGGCAGGACCGGCTCCGGCTGGCCGGGGTGCGGCAGGAAGAGCGAGAGCGACTGGTCGCGGCCGCCCGAGGCGAAGCCCTTCAGGTCCTCCCCGGTGAAGGTGATGCGGACCAGTGAGGGGCCGAGCCGCCTCGTCCGGTCGACCTGGAGCGGGAAGAAGCGGAAGGGGACGGTCTCAGTGGTCGTCATCGGAGTCGGGCCACCTTCTGGGCGGGCTGGATCGATCGGGTGGGATCGAKCCGACGGGAGAGATCGAAGATAGGTTAGCCTAACCTCACGTTGGCTTGAACGGGTGGGGTGCGGATTCCTTCGCCCCGGGACGCGACCGTGCCCGCCACCCCGGGAGGGCGACGGGCACGGAGGACGGCCGGGCGGCGGGTACCGTCAGGCGGGCAGGCCCAACTCGCGGGCGATCAGCATGCGCTGGACCTCGCTGGTGCCCTCGCCGATCTCCAGGATCTTGGAGTCGCGCCACATCCGGGCCACCGGGTACTCGTTCATGAAGCCGTAGCCGCCGTGGATCTGGGTGGCCTCCCGGGCGTTGTCGACCGCCACCGTGGAGGAGTACAGCTTCGCCAGCGCCGCCTCCTTCTTGAACGGCTCGCCGAGCACCAGGCGCGACGCCGCGTCACGCCAGCCGATGCGGGCCATGTGCGCCCGCATCTCCATGTCCGCGATCTTGAACTGGATGGCCTGGTTCTCGCCGATCGGACGGCCGAACGCCACCCGCTCCTTCGCGTACTTCACCGACTCGTCGACGCAGCCCTGCGCGAGGCCCGTCGCGAGCGCCGAGATCGCGACCCGGCCCTCGTCCAGGATGCGGAGGAACTGCGCGTAGCCGCGGCCCTCCTCGCCGAGCAGGTTCGCCGCCGGGACCCGCACGTCGTCGAAGGACAGCTCGCGGGTGTCGGAGGCGTTCCAGCCGACCTTGGAGTACGGGGCGGCGACGGTGAAGCCCGGGGTGCCGGCGGGGACGATGATCGAGGAGATCAGCGGCCGGCCGTCGGACTTGCGGCCGGTGACCGCCGTGACCGTCACCAGACCGGTGATGTCCGTACCGGAGTTGGTGATGAAGCACTTCGAGCCGTTGATGACCCACTCGCCGGTGGACTCGTCACGCACGGCCGTGGTGCGGGTGCCGCCGGCGTCCGAGCCGGCGCCCGGCTCGGTCAGGCCGAACGCGCCCAGGATCTCGCCCGAGCACATCCGGGGGAGCCACTCGCGCTTCTGCTCCTCGGTGCCGAACAGGTGCAGCGGCATCGCGCCCAGCGAGACGCCCGCCTCCAGGGTGATGGCGACGGAGGAGTCGACCCGGGCGAGCTCCTCGAGGGCGATGCCCAGGGCGAGGTAGTCGCCGCCCATGCCGCCGTACTCCTCGGGGAAGGGCAGGCCGAACAGGCCCATGCGGCCCATCTCGCGGACGATCTCGTACGGGAACTCGTGGCGCTCGTAGTAGTCGCCGATCTTCGGGGCGACGACGTCGTGCGCGAACTCCTCGACGGTGCGGCGGAGTTCCTCGTGCTCTTGGGAGAGCCGGTGGTCGAGCGACATTGCTAGGACTCCTTGTGGGAGAGCGCGCGGACGGTACGGGAAGGGCTCGGTCGGCCCAGTTGGTCGGCCATCCACACGCTGGTGGCGGTGAGGGCGGCCAGATCGACCCCGGTCTCGATGCCGAGGCCGTCGAGCATCCACACGAGGTCCTCGGTGGCGAGGTTGCCGGTGGCGCTCTTGGCGTACGGGCAGCCGCCGAGGCCGCCGGCGGAGGCGTCGACGGTGCCGACGCCGCACCGGAGCGCGGCGAGGGTGTTCGAGAGCGCCTGGCCGTAGGTGTCGTGGAAGTGCACGGCGAGCCGGGAGGCGGGCACCCCCGCCTCGGCGAGCGCGGCCAGGAGCTGTTCCACGTGCCCGGGGGTGGCGACGCCGATGGTGTCGCCGAGGCTCAGCTCGTCGCAGCCCATGTCCGCGAGCGCCTTGGTGACCCGGACGACCTGCTCCACCGGGACGGCCCCCTCCCAGGGGTCGCCGAAGCACATCGAGAGATAGCCGCGGACCTTCAGGCCGTGCTCTATGGCCCGCGTGACGGTCGGCCGGAACATGGCCAGCGCCTCGTCGACGGTCCGGTTGAGGTTGGCCCGGGCGAAGGACTCGGTGGCCGAGGCGAAGACGGCGATCTCCCGGGCGCCGAGTGCCAGCGCGCGGTCGAGGCCGCGCTCGTTGGGCACCAGGACGGGCAGCCGGGCGGGCACGCCGGCGAGCAGCGGGAACAGCTCCTCGGCGTCGGCCAGCTGGGGCACCCACTTGGGGTGCACGAAGCTGGTCGCCTCGACAGTGCCGAGGCCGGCGTCCGCGAGGCGGCGCACGAACTCGGCCTTGACCGCGGTCGGCACGACGTTCTTCTCGTTCTGCAACCCGTCGCGGGGCCCGACCTCGTGGATCCGGACCCGGGCGGGGAGCCCGGGGGCGGGCACGCGCATGGGCAGGCCCGTGGTCATGATTCCTCCCTGGGGGTCACCACGGCGAGGATCTGGTCCATGGCGACGGTGTTGCCGGGTGTGACGTCCAGCTCGGTGACGGTGCCGGCGTGCGGGGCGGAGATGACGTGCTCCATCTTCATCGCCTCGACGACCAGCAGGCTCTGTCCTGCCTCGACCTCGTCCCCGACGGCCACCTTCACGACGGTGACCGTGCCGGGCATCGGCGCGGCGAGCGTGTCGGCCCCGCCGCGCGCGGCACCGGACAGGGCGCTGGCGACCGGGTCGTGGTCGAGGACGTGCCAGGCGTCGCCGTCCCGGCCGAGCCAGGTCCCCTCGGCCGAGTCGGCGCGGTGGAAGTGATGGGTGAGCCCGTCGAGGCGCACGGAGACGTGGTGCGCGGAGATCTCCCCGACTCCCGCCGCCGTCGGCTCCGCCGCGGACTCACCGAGCGCGAGCTCCGCCTCCGCCGACGTGCCCCGCACCCGCATCGTCACCGGGTCCTGGCCCGGGACGCGGAAGGGGCGCGGAGTCCAGGCCGGCCGGCCGCCCAGCCGCCAGCCGCTGCCGGCGTCGAAGGGGTCCGTCCAGCCCGCGGGCGCGCCGGATCCCGGCGGGAACTGCCGCAGCAGCGCGGCCGCCGCGTACACCTCGTCCGGTACGCCCTCGGGGACCAGGCCGTCCGCCTCGCGCTCCACCAGACCCGTGTCCAGGTCCCCGGCCACCACGTCCGGGTGTGCCAGCAGACGGCGCAGGAAGCCCGCGTTGGTCGGCACGCCCAGGGTGACCGTGTCCGCCAGGGCCGCGCGCAGCCGGCGCAGCGCGGTGGCGCGGTCCGGCGCGTGCACGATGACCTTCGAGAGCATCGGGTCGTAGAGGCTGGAGACCTCCGTCCCCTCGCTCAGGCCCGAGTCCGTCCGCACCCCGTCGCCCTGCGGCTCGCGCAGGGACAGGACCGTGCCGCCGGACGGCAGGAAGCCGCGCGCCGGGTCCTCCGCGCAGATCCGGGCCTCGATCGCGTGGCCCGTCAGGCGCACGTCGGACTGGCCGAAGGACAACGGCTCGCCCGCGGCGACCCGCAGCTGCCACTCCACCAGGTCCACGCCCGTGATCAGTTCGGTCACCGGGTGCTCGACCTGGAGGCGGGTGTTCATCTCCATGAAGTAGTACGAGGAGGGGTCCACGCCCGGGACGATGAACTCGACCGTGCCGGCGCCCACGTAGCCGCAGGAGCGGGCCGCCTCGACCGCCGCCGCACCCATCGCGGCGCGCGTCTCCTCGTCGAGCAGGACGCTGGGCGCCTCCTCGATGATCTTCTGGTGGCGCCGCTGGAGCGAGCACTCGCGCTCCCCGAGGTGCACCACGTTCCCGTGGGCGTCGGCGAGGACCTGGATCTCGATGTGGCGGGGACGGTCGATCCACCGCTCCACGAGCAGGGTGTCGTCGCCGAACGAGGACCGGGCCTCGCGCCGCGCCGCCGCGATCTCCTCCGTCAGCGTCGACAGGTCGCGCACCAGGCGCATGCCCTTGCCGCCGCCGCCCGCCGAGGGCTTCAGCAGGACCGGAGCGCCCAGTTCGCGGGCGGCCTCCTCCAGTTCGGGGTCGGCGGCGCCCGGCACGACGGGCACGCCCGCCGCCTTCACCGTCTCCTTCGCCCGGATCTTGTCGCCCATCAGCGAGATCGCGGAGGCGGGCGGGCCGATGAAGGCCAGGCCTGCGTCCGCGCACGCCTGCGCGAAGGCCGCGTTCTCCGCGAGGAAGCCGTAGCCGGGGTGGACGGCCTGCGCGCCGGTGCGGCGGGCCGCCTCCAGCAGGCGCTCCACGGAGAGATAGCTCTCCGAGGCGGGCGCCGGGCCGAGCCGGACCGCCGTGTCGGCCTCCCGCACGTGGCGCGCGTCCCGGTCCGCGTCGCTGAAGACGGCGACGGAACGGACGCCCATGGCCCGCAGGGTGCGGATGACCCGGACCGCGATCTCGCCTCGGTTGGCGACCAGGACTGTGTCGAACATGGTCATCTGTCACTCACATCCGGAAGACGCCGAAGGCGGGGTCGGCGAGCGGGGCGTTGGCGCACGCGGTGAGCGCGAGGCCCACCACCTGCCGGGTCTCCATCGGGTCGATGACGCCGTCGTCCCACAGCCGGGCACTCGCGTAGTAGGCGCTGCCCTGCTGCTCGTACTGTGCGCGGATCGGGTCCTTGAAGGCTTCCTCGTCCTCGGCGGGCCAGCTCTCGCCGCGCCCCTCCAGCTGGTCGCGCTTGACCGTCGCGAGCACGGAGGCGGCCTGCTCGCCGCCCATCACCGAGATCTTGGCGTTGGGCCACATCCACAGGAAGCGGGGCGAGTACGCCCGGCCGCACATGGAGTAGTTGCCGGCGCCGTAGGAGCCGCCGACGACGACCGTCAGCTTCGGCACGCGGGTGCACGCCACCGCGGTCACCATCTTGGCGCCGTGCTTGGCGATGCCGCCCGCCTCGTAGTCCCGGCCGACCATGAATCCGGAGATGTTCTGGAGGAACAGCAGCGGGATGCCGCGCTGGTCGCACAGCTCGATGAAGTGCGCGCCCTTCTGGGCGGACTCGGAGAACAGGATGCCGTTGTTGGCGACGATGCCCACCGGGTGGCCGTGGATCCGGGCGAAGCCGGTGATCAGCGTCTGGCCGTACTCCGACTTGAACTCCTGGAAGCGCGAGCCGTCGGTGATGCGCGCGATGACCTCGCGCACGTCGTAGGGCGTGCGCGAGTCCACCGGTACCGCGCCGTAGAGCCCGGCCGGGTCGACCTTCGGCTCCTCGACCGGCTCGACCGACCACGGCAGCGGGCCGCGCTCGGGGAGCGTCGCGACGATGTTGCGGACGATCCGCAGGGCGTGGGCGTCGTCCTCGGCGAGGTGGTCGGTGACGCCGGAGGTGCGGGAGTGCACCTCGCCGCCGCCCAGCTCCTCGGCCGTCACGACCTCACCGGTCGCCGCCTTCACCAGCGGGGGTCCGCCCAGGAAGATCGTGCCCTGGTTCCGCACGATGACGGCCTCGTCGCTCATCGCCGGCACGTAGGCGCCGCCGGCCGTGCAGGAGCCGAGGACCGCCGCGATCTGCGGGATGCGGGCACCGGACATGCGCGCCTGGTTGTAGAAGATCCGGCCGAAGTGCTCGCGGTCCGGGAAGACCTCGTCCTGCATCGGCAGGAACGCGCCGCCCGAGTCGACCAGGTAGAGGCAGGGGAGACGATTCTCCAACGCCACCTCCTGGGCCCTCAGGTGCTTCTTCACCGTCATCGGGTAGTACGTGCCGCCCTTGACGGTCGCGTCGTTGGCGACGATCACGCACTCGCGGCCCGAGACCCGGCCGATGCCGGCGATGACCCCGGCGGCGGGCGCCTGGTCGTCGTACATCCCGTTCGCCGCGAGCGGGGCCAGCTCCAGGAAGGGCGAGCCCGGATCCAGAAGCGTGTCCACCCGGTCCCGCGGCAGCAGCTTGCCGCGCGCGGTGTGCCGGGCGCGGGCTTTCTCTCCACCGCCGAGCGCGACCGCCGCGAGCTTGGCGCGCAGGGTCGCGGCCAGCTCGTGGTGGGCCGCCTCGTTGGCCTGCCAGGCCGGCGACGCGGGATCCGCCGCGCTCGTCAGCACAGGTGCCTGCTGCATCCCTCGAGCTCCCTTGCTCGGTTAATGAGCGTTAACGTATGCCCATCAGGTTAACGACCGCTAACCGCATTGTCTAGAATCGGACGCATGACCACCACCGCCAGGACCGACGCCCCGACGCGACGCGAGCAGATCCTCAAGGAGGCTGCCCGCCTCTTCGCCGAGCGCGGCTTCCACGGTGTCGGGGTCGACGAGATAGGGGCGGCCGTCGGCATCAGCGGCCCCGGGCTCTACCGGCATTTCGCGGGCAAGGACGCGATGCTCGCGGAACTGCTCGTCGGGATCAGCGAGCGGCTGCTGGACGGCGGACGGCTGCGGGCGGGCGAGGCGGTCGGCGACCCGCGGGCGCTCCTCGGCTCGCTCATCGACGGCCACATCGACTTCGCCCTCGACGACCGGCCGCTGATCACCCTGCACGACCGGGAGCTGGACCGGCTCAAGGACGAGGACCGCAAGCGGGTCCGCCAGCTCCAGCGGCAGTACGTGGAACTGTGGGTGGCGGTGGTCCGCGAGCTCTACCCGGCGGCGGGGGAGTCGGAGGCGCGGGCCGCCGTGCACGCGGTGTTCGGCCTGCTGAACTCGACGCCGCACCTGGCCGCGCTCGGGCGCACGGCCATGGAGGAACTGCTGCGCCGCCTGGCGCACGGCGCCTTCGGCGCGCTGGCGGCCTGAGGGAGCGTCTCCCCGGGCGGAACCGACTGCCCATCGGGGACGCGGGTCGCGCAGAATGAGCACCATGCCGATACTCAGCCGCCCCGCCCTTGTCGAGCACCTCGTCCGGACCCGGATCGCGGGGAACGTCGCCACCCCGCGTGACAACAACCTCTCCCACTACCGCAAGCTCGCCAACGGCGACCGGCACTACTGGCTCGGCCTGGAACTCGGCGACCGGTGGACCGACGAGCAGGACGTGCTCGCCGTCATGGCGGAGAGGTGCGGCGTCAACGACGACCCCGCCCACCGCGCCGGGCAGGACACCATCGACCCCGAGCTCACCGTCGACGCCCTCGACCGGGCGGCCGCCCGGCTGCGCAAGGCCGCCGCCGGCAAGGAGCGGGTGCTCTTCGCGACCGGTCACCCCGGTGCCCTGATCGACGCCCACAGCCGGGTCGCCGCCGCCCTGCGCGCCCGCGGCTGCGACATCGTCCGGATCCCCGGCGGCCTCGTCGCCGACGAGGGCTACGTCGTGCAGTTCGCCGACGTCGCCGTCTTCGAGCGGGGGGCCAGCCTCTGGCACACCCACTCCCCGGAGCCGATGAACGCGATCCTGGACGCGCTCGGCGAGGACGGCCGGCCCGACCTCGTCGTGGCCGACCACGGCTGGGCGGGCCGCGCGGGCCAGCGGGGCGTCGACTCCGTCGGCTACGCCGACTGCAACGACCCCGCCCTCTTCATCGGCGAGGCCGAGGGGACGATGCAGGTGACCATCCCGCTCGACGACCACGTGGTGGACCCGCGCTTCTACGAGCCGATGACGGCGTACCTGCTGGACGCGGCGGGCCTGGGCGACTGACGCCCGGGGCCGGGCCCGGACGTCAGCCGCCGTCCCCGGGGCCGCCCGCCGCGCGGCGGGTCACCCCCGGGGTCGGGTCCAGATGCACCCGTGCGATCGACGGCATGCGCTCCCGGAGCTGCTCCTCGGCCTCCTCGCAGGCCCACTCGACCTGCGCGGCCGAGGCCACGTCCCGGAAGTCGACCTTCGCCGCGATCAGGACCTCGTCCGGGCCCTGGATGAGGGTGGTCAGCTCCAGGACACCGATGATGTGCGGCACCGAGAGAAGCTCCTCCCGGACCGCCTCGCGCATCGGGCGCGGCAGCGGGCGGCCGATCAGCAGCGCCGCGTTGGAGCGGCCGAGTTCCCAGGCCACGTACACCAGCAGGGCGCCGATGAGGATCGAGGCGACCCCGTCCCACACGCCCGAGCCGGTGATCTCGCCGCCGAGCAGGCCGCCCGCCGCCAGCATCAGTCCGGCGAGCGCGGCGGAGTCCTCCATCACCACGGCCTTCACGGTGGTGTCCGGAGTCAGCCGCAGATAGCGGCCCAGGGGTGCCCGCGCCGCCGCCGCCTCGCCCCTGGCCTGCCGCAGCGCGGTCCGCAGCGAGAAGCCCTCCAGGACGAAGGCGACGCCGAGCACGATGTAGGAGGCGAGCGGATCGCCCAGGTCCTCGCCGTGGGTGAGGGTGTGGACGCCGTCGTAGACGGAGAAGACCGCGCCGCCGACGAAGGTGGCGACGGCGGCGAGCAGGGCCCAGACGTACCGCTCGCCGGAGTGGCCGAGCGGATGGTCCTCGTCGGCCGGCTTCGCGCTCCGTCTGAGCGCCGCCAGCAGCATCACCTCGGTGACCGTGTCGGCGACCGAGTGGGCGGCCTCGGAGAGCATCGCGCTCGATCCGCTGATCACGCCGGCGATGGCCTTGGCGGCGGCGATCCCGAGGTTCGCCGCCGCCGCCACGATCACCGTGAAGACACTCTCGCCCTGTTCCGCCATGCACCGGACGGTACGTCCGGCCGTCAGCGCGGAACGCGAACGACACCCTCCTGGATGACCGAGATGGCCAGCTTCCCGTCCTGCGTGTAGATCCGGGCCTGGCCGAGCCCGCGCCCGCCCGAGGCGGACGGCGACTCCTGGTCGTACAGCAGCCACTCGTCGGCGCGGAAGGGCCGGTGGAACCACATCGCGTGGTCCAGCGAGGCCCCCACCACGTCGCCGACCGCCCAGCCGCCCCGCCCGTGGGCGAGGAGCACCGAGTCGAGCAGCGTCATGTCGGAGACGTAGGTGGCCAGGCAGACGTGCAGCAGCGGGTCGTCGGCCAGTTTGCCGTTGGTGCGGAACCACACCTGCGAGCGCGGCTCGCGCGGCTCCCCGACACTGCCCCACGGGGGCACGTCGGCGTACCGCAGGTCCACCGCGGCCCGCGCGTCGACCAGCCGCTGGGCGACGTGCGCGGGCAGATGGCGCGGCAGCATCTCCGCGGCCGTCGGCAGGGTCTCCGGGTCCGGCGCGGCCGGCATGTCGTACTGGTGCTCCAGCCCCTCCTCGTACGCCTGGAACGACGCGGAGAGGTGGAAGATCGGCTGCCCGTGCTGGACGGCCACCACCCGGCGGGTGGTGAAGGAACGGCCGTCACGGATGCGGTCGACCGTGTAGACGATCGGCGCGCCCGGGTCCCCGGCCCGCAGGAAGTAGGCGTGCAGGGAGTGGGCGAGCCGGTCCTCGGGGACGGTCCGCCCGGCCGCCACCAGCGCCTGGGCGGCCACCTGGCCGCCGAAGACGCGGGGGACGACGGCCGAGCGGGACTGGCCCCGGAAGAAGTTCTGCTCGATCTGCTCCAGGTCGAGCAGATCGAGCAGAGCGTCGAGAGCCTCGGGCACTTAGAGACCCATCGACTTGGCGATGATCGACTTCATGATCTCGCTGGTGCCGCCGTAGATGCGGTTGACGCGGTTGTCGGCGTACAGGCGGGCGATCGGGTACTCGTTCATGTAGCCGTAGCCGCCGTGCAGCTGGAGGCAGCGGTCGATCACGCGGTGCGCGACCTCGGTGCAGAAGAGCTTGGCGCTCGCGGCCTCGGCCGGGGTCAGCTCGCCCGCGTCCAGGGCCTCCAGGGCGCGGTCGGCGACGGCCTCGGCGGCGTCCACCTCTGCCTTGCAGGCGGCCAGTTCGAACTTGGTGTTCTGGAAGTGGGCGACCGGCTTGCCGAAGACGGTGCGCTCCTGCACGTACTGCTGGGCGAACCGGACGGCGGCCTTGGCCTGCGCGTACGCGCCGAAGGCGATGCCCCAGCGCTCGGAGGCGAGGTTGTGGCCGAGGTACGAGAAGCCCTTGCCCTCCTCGCCGAGCAGGTCCTCGACCGGCACCTTCACGTCGACGAACGCCAGCTCGGCGGTGTCGGAGGTGCGCAGGCCGAGCTTGTCCAGCTTGCGGCCGATGGAGTAGCCCTCGGACTTGGTGTCCACGGCGAACAGGGAGATGCCGAAGCGGCGGTCCTGCTCGGTGGGGGCCGAGGTGCGGGCGCAGACGATCACACGGTCGGCGTGCACGCCGCCGGTGATGAAGGTCTTGGCGCCGTTGAGGACGTAGTGCGTGCCGTCCTCGGAGAGCTTGGCCGTGGTCTTCATGCCCGCGACGTCGGAGCCGGTGCCCGGCTCGGTCATCGCCAGCGCCCACATCTCCTCGCCGGAGACGAACTTCGGCAGGTAGCGCTTCTTCTGCTCGTCGGTGGCGAGCATCTTGATGTAGGGGAGGGCGAGCAGCACGTGCACGCCGGAGCCGCCGAACTGCACGCCGGCGCGCGCGGTCTCCTCGTAGAGGACGCCCTCGAACTTGTGGGTGTCCAGGCCCGCGCCGCCGAACTCCTCGGGGACGTTGATGCCGAAGATGCCCAGCTCGCCGAGCTTGGCGTAGAAGTCGCGCGGCGCCTGGCCCGCGGCGAACCACTCGTCGTAGACGGGGACGACCTCGGCCTCGATGAAGGCGCGGATGGTCTCCCGGAACGCCTCGTGGTCCTCGTCGAATACGGTACGGCGCACGGTACGACTCCTCCGGTGTGCGGGCCATGGCTAAGCGCTTGCTCAGTAGCGTGACAGCAAAGTTACCCAGCAGTTCGCGCCGGTGTCCAGAGGCGGACCCCCGAGGTCGTTCATCTCACAACGGACCTCAGCGGGAACGCAGGGCGAACCACAGCTCCATCCGCACGTCCGCGTCGTCCAGATCGAGTTCCAGGAGCGCGGCGCAGCGCGCGACGCGCTGCCGGACGGTGTTGCGGTGGATCTCCATCGCCACGGCCGTCCGGTCCCAACTGCCGTGCAGCGACAGCCAGGTGCGCAGCGTCTCGGCCAGCGGGTCCGAGAGCGGGGCCAGCAGGGCGCGGGCGTACGAGGCCGCCTCCGCCCGGTCCACCAGCGCGCCGAGGCCCGCCGGCCGGTGCCGTGCCAGCGGCACCCGCGCGGCCTCCGCCCGCCGGACCGCCCGTGCCGCCTGCGCGTCGGCGACCGCCAGCTCCGCCGCGCCGACGGGCGCGCTCGCCCCGAGCACCCATCCCGGCTGCGGCTCGACCTCCTGCCCGGCGGGCAGCAGCAGCCGGACGTCCGGGTGCCGGGCCGCCGGGGCGGGGGAGGCGCCGGACGGTGCGGGGGCGCCGGCGCCGCCGGCCTCCCGGCGGGGGGATGCCCCGGGGGAGTCGGTCGCCGGGTCGCCTCCGGCCCTCCGCCGGGACGCGGCGCCGTCCCCCGCCGCCGTCGTGTCCCCCGCGTCCCCGGCGTCCATCAGCGGCGTGCCCAGGGCCGCCGCCAGGGACGCCGCGGCGAAGGGGGTGCCGTCGCCGCCGCGGGCGTGGACCACCGTCCAGGGTCCGGCGCCCAGCGCCGCGGTCGCCTCGGCCGGGTCCGCGCCGAGCAGCAGCCGTACCAGGGCCGCGTCCCGCGCCGCGACGCCGGCGCCGCGGTGCGGCGCGGTCAGCAGGGAGAGCAGGACGACCGCGACGCCGGCGATCGTGTGGTCGCCGGGCTCGCGTCCCTCGGTCGCGACGCCCAGCGTGAGCCCGTCGGCGCCGCCCAGCGCGTAGGCGGCGAGACGCCAGCCCTCCGCGTCCCCGCCCGCGGAGGCGGGCGCGCCGGCCGTGGCGGCCCGCCGCTCGGCGCCCGCGCGGGCGACCGCCCGTCCCGCGCCCTTCCCCGGGTCCGGCCGCGGCGGGCCGACCACGCGCGCCAGCTCGCGCAGCGCCCGCGTGGCCCCCGCCGGGATCGGCCGCCCCGCCGCGGCGTCCGCGGCGCCCTCCGCGGTGAACAGGACCGCCCGCCCGCCGAGCCGGGAGGCCAGCGCCGCGAGCACCGCCGGAACCGGCGCCGGCCGGGCCGCCGCCGTCGCCAGGGACTGCTGTGCCTCGGTCACCCGGCGCAGCTCGCGGTGGCGCGCCTCGGCCATCAGCCGCCACACCGCCCGGGCCACCGCCGTGAACGGCGTCTCCGGCGGGACCTCCAGGAGCGGCAGCCCGTACCGCTCGCAGGCCGCGACGACCTCCGCGGGCACCGTGTCGTACACCGGGGCGACGCCGAATCCCAGGGCCGCAGCCCCCGCCTCGACCATCCGCGCCACGTAGC
The DNA here is from genome assembly GCF_008042125.1 of Streptomyces sp. MS191. Lineage (GTDB taxonomy): Bacteria > Actinomycetota > Actinomycetes > Streptomycetales > Streptomycetaceae > Streptomyces. The sequence goes on along the minus strand of NZ_RDBI01000040.1, from coordinate 1,615,721 downwards.
GCACGGGATCGGTCAGCTGCACGCCCGCCGTCATCAGCAGCTCGCCGCCGAGCAGATAGGGATAGGGGTCGGACATCTCCGAGGTGTGGACCCAGTGGATCGAGACGTCCTCGGGGCCGGCGAGCAGCCGCAGGCCGAGGTCGCGGCGTCCGAGCAGGGACGTCAGGGCGACCGGCGGGGCCGGGGAGACCGGCGGCGGGGGTGAAGACCCGCTGCCAGATGTCCTGGCCGATGAGCATGCCGAAGGTGTAGATCAGCACGTAGGTGAAGATCGTCTCGCCGCCGATGCCGAGCGGCGCGAAGTACTCGGTGGGCAGCTGGGCCTTCATCTCGGCGAAGCCGCCGGCCTTCACCACCGCGATCGGCAGCAGCAGGATCAGCACGCCGATCGTCTTCACCACGAACTGCACCATGTCGGTGAGCGTGATCGACCACATGCCGCCGAGCGTCGAGTACGCGACGACGATGGCGCCGCCCAGGACGATCGCCACGGTGCGGACATGGCCGTGGATCCTTCGTACATCCGAGGGGCGGGCGATGGAGGAAACGTACACTTCATCGTCGCTTTCCGGCCACCTACTGTCGTGCCATCCACAGGCCGCGGGTACGGGCGGATGTCCCCGTGATCAGCCTCTGGTCAGCCCCTCGGGCCTTCGAGGAATTCGAGGTCACGAGGTCTCCCCGCACGACACGCCACCGAGGTGAACGAAGGAGGGCCCGCCCCATGGCCGTCGACTACTCAGTGATCGTCCTGTACTTGGCCGGCATGCTCGCGATGGGCTGGTGGGGCATGCGCCGCGCCAGGTCGAAGAGCGAGTTCCTGGTGGCGGGCCGCCGGCTCGGGCCCTGGATGTACTCCGGGACCATGGCAGCCATCGTCCTCGGCGGCGCCTCCACCATCGGCCCGCACCGTGGCGATCGTCCTGGGCGGCGCCATCGTCGTCGCGTACTCGACGCTCGGCGGCATGTGGTCGATCACGCTCACCGACATGGTGCAGTTCGTGGTGAAGACGATCGGCGTGCTGATCCTGCTGCTGCCGATCGCGGTGGTGAAGGCCGGCGGCTTCGCCGAGATGAAGGCCCAGCTGCCCACCGAGTACTTCGCGCCGCTCGGCATCGGCGGCGAGACGATCTTCACCTACGTGCTGATCTACACCTTCGGCATGCTCATCGGCCAGGACATCTGGCAGCGGGTCTTCACCGCCCGCACCGACAAGGTGGCCCGGTGGGGCGGCACCGTCGCCGGCACGTACTGCCTGCTGTACGCCCTCGCCGGCGCGGTCATCGGCACGGCGGCCAAGGTGCTCTACCCGAACCTGCCCAGCGCCGACGACGCCTTCGCCACCATCGTCAAGGACGAGCTCCCGATGGGCGTGCGCGGACTGGTGCTCGCCGCCGCCCTCGCCGCCGTCATGTCGACCTCCTCCGGTGCGCTGATCGCCTGCGCCACCGTCGCCAACAACGACATCTGGTCGCGGCTGCGCGGCGTGGTCGCGGACCGCGGGGAGGACCACGACGAGGTGAAGGGCAACCGCGTCTTCATCCTGGTCATGGGCGTCGCCGTGATCGGTATCGCGATCGCCCTCAACGACGTCGTCCAGGCGCTGACCGTCGCGTACAACCTGCTGGTCGGCGGCCTGCTCGTGCCGATCCTCGGCGGCCTGCTGTGGCGCCGCGGCACCGTGCAGGGCGCACTGGCCGCGGTCGCCGTCGGCGGGCTGTCGGTCATTGGCCTGATGTGGTCTTACGGAATCTTGGCAAATGAGCCTGTTTACTATGGATTGTTGGCATCGCTTGCCGCCTATGTGATCGTTTCCCTGGCGACCCGCCCGACGGACGCCGCCGTGCTCGCCCACTGGCGCGCCCGGCTGGCGGGCCAGGACCCGGACACGGCCGAGCACACGGAGCCGGAGACCGTACCGGCGCCCGTGACCGGCTGACCCACGAACCACCGGACGCGATCAGTCCGGACGTCATACCCACCCCTCAGGAGGACCCGACCATGAGCAGCAGCGACCAGAGCGCCTTCCGCGGCCCGATCGACTCGTCCCGCATCCCGCGGTACGCCGGTCCCGCGACGTTCGCCCGGCTGCCGCGACTCGACGAGGTCGGCACCGCCGACGTCGCCGTGGTCGGCGTCCCCTTCGACAGCGGCGTCTCCTACCGCCCCGGCGCCCGCTTCGGCGGCAACGCGATCCGCGAGGCGTCCCGCCTGCTCCGCCCGTACAACCCGGCGCAGGACGCCTCGCCGTTCGCCCTGGCGCAGGTCGCCGACGCCGGCGACATCGCCGCCAACCCCTTCAACATCAACGAGGCGGTCGAGACCGTCGAGGCCGCCGCCGACGAGCTGCTCGGCACCGGGGCGCGCATGATGACCCTGGGCGGCGACCACACCATCGCGCTGCCGCTGCTGCGCTCGGTCGCCAAGAAGCACGGCCCGGTCGCGCTCCTGCACTTCGACGCGCACCTCGACACCTGGGACACGTACTTCGGCGCCGAGTACACCCACGGCACGCCGTTCCGCCGCGCCGTGGAGGAGGGCATCCTCGACACCGAGGCGCTGTCCCACGTCGGCACCCGCGGCCCGCTCTACGGCAAGCAGGACCTCACCGACGACGAGAAGATGGGCTTCGGCATCGTCACCTCGGCGGACATCTACCGCCGCGGCGCCGACGAGGTCGCCGACCAGCTCCGCCAGCGCATCGGGAACCGCCCGCTGTACATCTCCATCGACATCGACTGCCTGGACCCGGCGCATGCGCCCGGCACCGGCACCCCCGAGGCGGGCGGCATGACCTCCCGCGAGCTGCTGGAGATCCTGCGCGGCCTGTCCTCCTGCAACCTGGTCTCGGCCGACGTCGTCGAGGTCGCCCCCGCGTACGACCACGCCGAGATCACCGCCGTCGCCGCCTCGCACACCGCGTACGAGCTGACGACGATCATGTCCCGCCAGATCGCCGCGAGCCGCGCCGCCGGCGAGGACCAGGCCGCGCGCTAGGGCACGCGCCAGGCGTCGCGCGGCAGCCCAGAGGGAAGGTCGCCGACGTGGCGCCGGTGGGGGCGCGGTGTCCGGTGCCGTGCCTCGGCAGGGCGGCGGACGTCCGCGTACCGACGTACGTACGCGGGCGCTTCGACGCCGCCCGGGCCCCGAACCGCCGCCCCGGCCGCCCGCTTCGGCGGCAACGCGATCCGCGAGGCGTCCCGCCTGCTCCGCCCGTACAACCCGGCGCAGGACGCCTCGCCGTTCGCCCTGGCGCAGTCGCCGACGCCGGCGACATCGCCGCCAACCCCTTCAACATCAACGAGGCGGTCGAGACCGTCGAGGCCCGCCGCCGACGAGCTGCTCGGCAGCCCCGCCCCGCGCGGGCCGGCGGACCGGGCGGGCCGCCACGCGACCGCCCGCCGCACCCGGGGCGCGCCCCCCGCCGCGGGACCCGGCATCGTGGGTGCGCGGCCGCCTCGCCCGCCCACGCGCCACACCGACCGACCACGCCACCCCGAGGGGATGTCATGACCCACGACCACGACCTCGTGCTGCGGCCCACCGCCGCGCAGACCGAGGCCGCGCTCAACCCGCCCGCCGGGCGGAACGGCGGCGACCTCGTCGTCGAGACCCTCTCCGGCCTCGGCGCGACCACGGTCTTCGGCCTGCCCGGGCAGCACGCGCTCGGCATGTTCGACGCACTGCGCCGCTCCTCGCTGAGCTACGTGGGGCTGCGCGTGGAGAACAACGCGGGCTTCGCCGCCGACGCGTACGGCCGGATCACCGGCGAGGCGGCCCCGCTGCTGCTCTCCACCGGTCCCGGCGCGCTGATGTCGCTGGCCGCGCTCCAGGAGGCCGCCGCGGCCTCCGCCCCCGTCCTGGCGATCGGCTCCCAGGTCCCCGTCGCGGGACTCGGCGGCGGCCGCCACGGCTACCTGCACGAGCTGCGCGACCAGCAGGCGTCCTTCCGTGACGTCGTGAAGTCCGTGCACACCGTCCGTACGCAGTCGCAGATCCCCTCCGCGATCGCGGCGGCCTGGGAGTCGGCGCTGACCGCCCCGCACGGGCCGGTGTGGGTGGAGATCCCGCAGGACGTGCTGCTCGCCGAGACGACCCTGCCGGTCGTCACGGCGATGGACGCGACGCCGGAGGAGGTCGTGCCCCGGCCCGAGCTGACGGCGGTGGCGGCCCACCTGCTGGCGCACGCCGAACGCCCCGCGATCATCGCCGGCGGCGGCGTCGTGCGCGCCGACGCCTCCGGCAAGCTGCTCGCGCTCGCCGAGCGGATCGGCGCGCCCGTGGTCACCACCTTCGGCGGCAAGGGCGCCTTCCCCTGGGAGCACCCGCTCTCGCTCCAGTCCTGGCTGGAGGACCGGCACACCACCGACTTCCTGGAGGACGCGGACGTCCTGCTCGTGGTCGGCTCCGGCCTCGGTGAGCTGTCCTCGAACTACCACACCTTCGCCCCGCGCGGCCGGGTGATCCAGATCGAGGCCGACGCCGGGAAGCTCGAGTCCAACCACCCCGCCCTGGGCATCCACGCGGACGCGCGGCTCGGCCTCTCGGCGCTCCTGGAGACCGTGCCGGAGCGCACCGACCCCGACGCGCCCGCGCGGGTGGCCACCGTCCTGGCCAGGGTCCGGGACCGGATCGCCGCCCAGGACCTCGGCCTGGAGCAGCGGATCGTCGCCTCGGTCCGCGAGGCGCTGCCGGACACGTCCCCGAGCTTCTGGGACATGACGATCCTGGCCTACTGGGCCTGGTCCGCCTTCGACGCCCGCCACCCGAACACCATGCACTCCGCCCAGGGCGCCGGCGGCCTCGGCTACGGCTTCCCGGCGGCGCTCGGCGCGGCGGCGGCCGACCCGACCCGCCCGGTCCTCGCGGTCTCCGGCGACGGCGGCGCGATGTACTCGATCGCGGAACTGGCGACGGCGAAGCAGTACGGCTCCGACGTGACCTGGCTGATCGTCGACGACGGCGGCTACGGCATCCTGCGCGAGTACATGACGGACGCCTTCGGCGAGGCCACGGCCACGGAGCTGGCCCGCCCGGACTTCGTCGCCCTCGCGGAGTCCTTCGGCGTCCCCGCGGTCCGCACGACGCCCGAGTCGCTGACGTCGGACCTCGCGAAGGCCCTGGCGACGCCGGGACCGTCGGTCGTGGTCCTGCCGGCGCTGCTCCGGATGTTCGAGCCGACACACCTGTGACGGGAGCGGCGCCCCGGCGCCGTTCCCGGCCCCGACCGGTCCGTGGACCTAGGTCCACGGACCGGTCTTCACCCCCGCTTTGTTGCGGCGGGATGAAATCACCGGCCGCCCGCGTTGGTGCCTTCCGGCAGACCAGGACGAACGGGAGGCGCCACGTGGCGGCGGTGGGGCACAAAGAGCAGGGCTGGGCGCGCAGACTGACCGGATACGCGTGGCGGTACCGCGCGAACGTGGTGCTCGCGCTCGGTTCCTCGCTGCTCGGCATGGCCGTGCTGGCCCTCGTACCGCTCATCACCAAGGTGATCATCGACGACGTGGTCGGCGAGGGCACCCGCTCCCTCGCCGTCTGGACCGGGCTCCTGCTGGGTTCCGCCGTCCTCGTCTACCTCCTCACCTACGTCCGCCGGTACTACGGCGGCCGCCTCGCCCTCGACGTCCAGCACGACCTCCGCACGGACATGTACGGGACGATCACCCGGCTCGACGGCCGCCGCCAGGACGAGCTGTCCACCGGCCAGGTCGTCGGCCGCGCCACCAGCGACCTCCAGCTGATCCAGGGCCTGCTCTTCATGCTCCCGATGACCATCGGGAACTTCCTGCTCTTCCTCATCTCCCTGGTCGTGATGGCCTGGCTGTCGCTCCCGCTCACCCTCGTCGCGCTCGCCGTCGCCCCCGCCCTCTGGTTCATCGCCCGGCGCAGCCGCACCCGCCTGCACCCCGCCACCTGGTACGCGCAGGCCCAGGCCGCCACCGTCGCCGGAGTCGTCGACGGATCCGTCACCGGCGTCCGGGTGGTCAAGGGCTTCGGCCAGGAGGAGCAGGAGACCGGCAAGATCCGCGACGCCAGCCGCAAGCTCTTCGCCGGCCGGCTGCGCACGATCCGGCTGAACGCCCGGTACACCCCGGCGCTCCAGGCCGTCCCCGCCTTCGGCCAGGTCGCCGTCCTCGCCCTCGGTGGCTGGCTCGCCACCCGCGGCCAGATCACCCTCGGCACCTTCGTCGCCTTCTCCTCCTACCTCGCCCAGCTCGTCGGCCCGGTCCGCATGCTCGCCATGGTCCTCACCGTCGGCCAGCAGGCCCGCGCCGGCGTCGAGCGCGTGCTGGAGCTCATCGACACCGAGCCCACGCTGCGGGACGGCACGAAGGAGCTCCCGGCGGACGCCGAGGCCACGGTCGAGTTCGACGACGTGAGCTTCGCGTACGAGGACGGCCGGCCCGTCCTCGACGGCTTCTCCCTGGAGATCCGCTCGGGCGAGACCGTCGCCGTGGTCGGCGCCTCCGGCAGCGGCAAGTCCACCGTCTCGCTCCTCCTGCCGCGCTTCTACGACGTCACCCGCGGCGCCGTCCTCGTCGGCGGCCACGACGTCCGTGAACTCACCCTCGACTCGTTGCGCGCCGCGATCGGGCTGGTGCCGGAGGACAGCTTCCTGTTCTCCGACACGGTGCGCGCCAACATCGCGTACGGCCATCCGGACGCCACCCAGGAACAGATCGAGGCGGCCGCCCGCGCCGCCCAGGCGGACCGCTTCATCGCCGAGCTGCCCCACGGCTACGACACCAAGGTCGGCGAGCACGGCCTCACCCTCTCCGGCGGGCAGCGCCAGCGCGTCGCGCTGGCCCGCGCGATCCTCACCGACCCGCGGCTGCTCCTGCTCGACGACGCCACCTCCGCGGTCGACGCCCGCGTCGAGCACGAGATCCACGAGGCCCTGGCCTCGGTGATGGCGGGCCGCACCACCCTCCTCATCGCCCACCGCCGCTCCACCCTCGGCCTCGCCGACCGGATCGCCGTCATCGACGAAGGCCGGCTCGCCGACCTCGGCACCCACGAGGAGCTCGAGAAGCGCTCCGCGCTCTACCGGAAGCTGCTCACCGACCCCGACGAGCTCGGCGGCGTCTCGCCCGGCCGGCTCACCCCCGTCGAGATCCCCGAGGACCGCACGCTCCGCGAGGAGATGGACGCCGAGTTCGACGTCGAGCGCGGCATCACCACCGCCCTGTGGATCCGTGAGGAGGAGGCCGAGGAGGCCGCCGCGCCCGGCGCCACCCCCGAGCTGCTCGCCGCCGTCGAGGCGCTCCCGCCGGCCACCGACACCCCCGACATCGACGAGGCCCGCGCCGTCACCCCCGAGGACTCCTACGGGCTGCGCCGGCTGCTGCGCGGCTTCGGACTGCCGCTGCTCCTCAGCCTCGGTCTGGTCGCCGTCGACGCCGGCATGGGCCTGCTGCTGCCGGTGCTGATCCGCCACGGCATCGACGACGGGGTCAACCGGCTCGCCCTGGGTGCCGTCTGGGCCGCCTCCGCGCTCGCCCTGCTGACCGTCCTCGTCCAGTGGGTCGCGCAGACCGCCGAGATCCGGATGACCGGCCGCACCGGCGAGCGGGTCCTCTACGCCCTGCGGCTGAAGATCTTCGCCCAGCTCCAGCGTCTCGGCCTCGACTACTACGAACGCGAGCTGACCGGCCGGATCATGACCCGGATGACCACGGACGTGGACGCGCTGTCCACGTTCCTGCAGACGGGTCTGGTCACCGCCTTCGTCTCCGTCGTCACCTTCTTCGGGATCATGGGCGCGCTGCTCGCGCTCGACCTCCAGCTCGCCCTCGTCGTCTTCGCGACGCTGCCCGTCCTCGCCGTCGGCACGTACTTCTTCCGCCGCTCCAGCGTGAAGGCGTACGAGCTCGCCCGGGAGCGGATCAGCGTCGTCAACGCCGACCTGCAGGAGTCCGTCTCCGGACTGCGGATCGTGCAGGCGTTCCGCCGCGAGCGCGACGGCGTGGCCCGCTTCACCGAACGCAGCGACGACTACCGCGACGCACGGGTCCGCGGCCAGTGGCTGATCTCGGTCTACTTCCCGTTCGTCACCCTGCTGTCCTCCGTCGCCGCCGCGGCCGTCATGATCGTCGGCGCGAACCGCATCGAGGCGGGCACCCTGACCACCGGCGCGCTGGTCGCCTACCTGCTCTACATCGACCTGTTCTTCGCGCCGGTGCAGCAGCTCTCCCAGGTCTTCGACGGCTACCAGCAGGCCACCGTCTCACTGGGGCGGATGCAGGAGCTGCTCCGCGAGCCGACCTCCACGGCCGCGGCCGACGAACCCCTCGACGTGCTCTCGCTGCGCGGCGAGATCGCCTTCGAGGACGTCTCCTTCGCCTACGGCGACGAGGAGGAGGCCCTGACCGGGATCGACCTGCGCATCCCGGCCGGCCAGACCGTCGCCTTCGTCGGCGAGACCGGTGCCGGCAAGTCCACGCTGGTCAAGCTGGTCGCCCGGTTCTACGACCCGACCGGCGGCCGGGTCACCGCCGACGGCACCGACCTGCGGGACCTGGACCTCACCTCGTACCGCCACCGGCTCGGGGTCGTGCCGCAGGAGGCCTACCTCTTCGCCGGCACGGTCCGCGACGCGATCGCCTACGGCCGCCCCGACGCGACCGACGCCCAGGTCGAGGCCGCGGCCCGCGCGGTCGGCGCGCACGACATGATCGCGACCCTGGACGGCGGCTACCTCCACGAGGTCGCCGAGCGGGGCCGCAACCTCTCGGCCGGGCAGCGCCAGCTGATCGCGCTGGCCCGCGCGGAACTGGTCGACCCGGACGTACTGCTCCTGGACGAGGCGACGGCGGCACTCGACCTGGCCACCGAGGCGCAGGTCAACCAGGCCACCGACCGCCTCGTGGGCCGCCGCACGACCCTGGTCGTCGCCCACCGCCTCACCACGGCCGCCCGTGCCGACCGGGTCGTCGTCATGGCCGACGGCAAGGTGGCCGAGGACGGCACGCACGACGAACTGCTGGCCCGCGGCGGCATGTACGCGGAGCTGTGGCGGACCTTCATCGGCGAGGAGGAGCCGGAGCGGGTGTGAGTACCCGTACCCGGGGATCTGAGTAGGCCGGCGCATGCCGGCCGCCCCGTGCACGGGATGGAATCGGCCCATGAGCACCGAGCGCTCCGCCTCCGTCCCCGACCACGCCCCGGCCGGCGCCGCCCCGTCGGCCCCCTCGGCCGAGGCCGTCCGCCTGCGCACCCGGTCCCTCTGGGCCGGCCTGCTGCTGATCCCCGCGACGGTCCTCGCCGGCATCCTGGCCCTCGCCTCCGAGAACGCCGGCCGCTGCGTCGGCTACCGCGTGGGCTGCTCCACGACCCCGCCGTGGTTCTACCTGGCGACCCTGGCGGTGGCCGCCGCGGCCTGGATCCACGCCCTGTGCACCCCGGACACCGCACCCCCCGCCGCGTCCCGCAAGGCCGCGTTCTGGACCCTGATCGGCGCGGAGTGCGTCTTCCTGCTGCTCGTCCTCACCTCGACGGGCTAGGCGTCTTGAGCCGGTCTTGCCGGGCTCCCGGCCCGATCGGCAAGACGCCCCCTGGAACCGGTCTTCAGAGTGGCGCCGGCGGGGCTCGAGCCCCGGAGGCCGGCCGCCGGCCGACACCGGAGGCAACCGACTGGGGCTCCCGTGCGTCGTACGCACGTACGGCACAGAGGTGGGAGGGATACACGTGTTCGGTGAGACGAGAGTGGGAGCGCGCGGTGTGCGGCTGCTCGGGCAGGTGACGGCGGTCCTGCTCACCGCGGGCGGGCTGGTTCTCGGAGGGCCCGGTGCCGCGTCCGCGGAGGCCGCCTCCGTGTGCAGCGGGCGGCCCACCAAGACCGTGCCCTTCGCCACCGGCGAACTGCGCCTCTACAAGACCCGGCAGTACGTCTGCGCCCTGACCGTCGCCAAGCGCCCCGGCGCGCGGCGCGCGATGGCCGTCTCGCTCCAGCCGCGGGGCGGCCGACCCGTCGTCGACAGCGGACGGTTCAGCCGCCAGGCCGGGCCCGTCACGGTGCACGCGCTCAACCGCTGCGTCCGGGCCTCGGGCACCGTCGCCGGGCGTACGGTGTCGACCGGGTGGATCCTGTGTTGAAGCATAGGTAAGGGCCAACTGGGTCTGGCGGCACACACGTTCGCCCCGCTAGGTTCGCGACACCGTTGTGAATCATGGGGAGGGTGAATGCGCAAGTCGCTGAGATGGCTGCTGTCGCTCACGGTGCTCATAGGCACCGTCGGGACGACCGGCGCGGCTACCGCCGCGGAGCCGGCCACCGGCGCGTCCGGCGTCACGACCGCCGGCACGTCCGCCACCACGGACATCAAGGACCGCATCCTGGCGATCCCCGGGATGACCCTGATCGAGGAGAAGCCCTACGCCGGCTACCGCTACTTCGTCCTGAACTACGAGCAGCCGATCGACCACCACCGCCCCTGGGCGGGCACGTTCCAGCAGCGGATCTCGGTCCTCCACAAGGACTCGGACCGCCCCACGGTCTTCCGCACCAGCGGCTACTCGCTGAGCACCACCCCCAGCCGGAGCGAGCCGACCCGGATCATCGACGGCAACCAGGTCTCCATGGAGTACCGGTTCTTCACGCCGTCCCGGCCGCAGCCCGCCGACTGGAGCAAGCTGGACATCTGGCAGGCCGCCAGCGACCAGCACCGCATCTTCACCGCCCTGAAGACGATCTACGGGAAGAAGTGGCTCTCCACCGGCGCCTCCAAGGGCGGCATGACGGCGACGTACTACGAGCGCTTCTACCCGCGTGACATGGACGGTGTCGTCGCCTACGTGGCGCCCAACGACGTGGTCAACAACGAGGACTCCGCGTACGACCGCTTCTTCGCGAACGTCGGGACGAAGGAGTGCCGCGACCGCCTCAACGCGATGCAGCGCGAGGCGCTCGTCCGCCGCGCGCCGCTGGAGGAGAAGTACAAGGCGTGGGCGGCCTCGGAAGGCGCCACCTTCAACACCGTCGGCTCCCTCGACAAGGCGTACGAGGCCGTCGTCCTCGACTTCGTCTGGGGCTTCTGGCAGTACTACGGCCAGGACGTCTGCGACCAGATCCCGGACGCCGCCACGGCCACCGACGACACGGTGTACGAGACGATCGACGCCTACTCCGGCTTCTCGGCGTACACCGACCAGGGCCTGGAGGCGTACACCCCGTACTACTACCAGGCGGCGACCGAGCTCGGCTCGCCCACCATCGAGCAGCCGCACCTCAAGGGCCTGAGCCGCTACGGCTACCAGCCGGCCCGGAACTTCGTGCCGCGTGAGATCCCGATGAAGTTCAAGCCGTGGGTCATGCGGGACGTCGACGACTGGGTCCGCAAGAACGCGAACCGGATGCTGTTCGTCTACGGCGGCAACGACCCCTGGGGTGCCGAACCGTTCCACCTCGGCAAGGGCACGCGCGACAGCTACGTCTACTACGCGCCGGGCGCCAACCACGGTGCCACCGTCGCCGCGCTCGTCGAGGCCGAGCGGACGAAGGCCACCGCCCGCATCCTGGCCTGGGCCGGAGTCGATGCCCAGGCGACCGCCGCGGCCCGGCCGCTGGCCCGCTTCGACGCCCGCCTCGACACGGTGGACGACGAGCAGCTGAACCGGGAGCACGGCCTCCGGCCGTAACCCCCGGCATCGAACGACGCGTGGCCGGAACCCCTCGGGGGTCCGGCCACGCGGTCGTTCATGGCCGGTGTCCCGCCGGACCGGCCCGGCGGGACACCCGCCGGGTCACCGGTACGACAGGCCGAAGCCGACGGGGTGCAGCACCCGGGTCGGGTCGTCCGCCCGCTGCACGGGCACGGGCAGCCGCCCCCGCGGCCGCGCCCGGCCCGCCAGGACCCTTACGGCCGCCCGCAGTTCGACGTCGGTCCAGGAGTACGTGGCGACGGTCGCGCGCTGGCCGGCGAGCTGGGCGATGTCGTACGGGTTGCGGATCGCGACCGTGACCACGGGGACGCCGGTCGCGGCGAGCCGGGAGACGAGGGTCCGCTGGGGGCTGGTCGCGGTCACGTTGTAGGTGCCGACGACGACCACGTCCTTGCCGGCCGCCGCGGCCACCGCCTCGTCGATCTTCGCCGCGGTCGGCGTGATTCCGGTGGACAACGCCGTCGCGGTGTAGCCGAGTTCGGTGAAGGCCGTGGCCAGGGTGGTGGTCGGCGGCCCGGTCGTCCCGGACGGCGAGGCCGGATCGGCGCCCACGACCAGGACGTCGCCGTGACTCCGGCGGGAGAGCGGCAGCAGCCCGCCCTCGTTGAGGAGCAGGGTGGTGGTCTCCTCGGCGATGCGGTCGGCGTGCGCGAGGTGGGACGGGATGCCGACCGTGCGGTCCACGCCCGCCCGGCTCACGTAGGGCTCCTCGAAGAGTCCCAGCTTCGCCTTGAGGCGCAGGATCCGCAGGATCGACTCGTCGAGCCGTGCCTCGGTGAGCTCGCCGCCCTTGACCGCGTCGAGCACGGCGTTCCAGGCGACGTCCAGCTTCGGCGGGTTGAGCAGCTGGTCGACGCCGGCCTTCAGCGCCAGGACCGGGACCCGCGCGTCGCCGTACTTGGTCCGGACGCCCTCCATGCCGAGCGCGTCCGTCACGACGACGCCGTCGTAGCCGAGCTGCCCGCGCAGGATCCCGGTCAGGATCGGGTGCGAGAGCGTCGCGGGGTCCTCGCTCGGGTCGAGCGCGGGCACGACGATGTGCGCGGTCATGATCGAGTCGATCCCGGCGGCGATCGCGGCGCGGAACGGCGGGGCGTCGAGCTCGGACCACTGCTCGCGGGTGTGGGTGATGGTCGGCAGGCCGTAGTGGCTGTCCACGGCCGTGTCGCCGTGGCCGGGGAAGTGCTTGGACGTCGCCGCGACTCCGGCTCGCTGGTAGCCCTTCACCTGGGCCGCGACCAGTCCTGCGACGGCCTGCGGGTCGGAGCCGAAGGAGCGGACGCCGATGACGGGGTTGGCGGGGTTGACGTTGACGTCGGCGACCGGGGCGTAGTTCTGCCGGATGCCGACGGCGGCCAGCTCCGCGCCCGCGATCCGGGCGGCGCGGCGGGCGTCGGAGTGGGAGCCTCCGGCGCCGAGCGCCATCGCACCGGGGAGGAGGGTGGCGGGCTCGCCGACCCGGCAGACGATGCCGTGCTCCTGGTCGGTGGAGATCAGCAGGGGGAGGGGGGTCCGCTGGGCGAGGCCGGCCCGCTGGATGCCGTTGGAGAGCTCGGCGATCTGGTGCGGGTCGCGGGTGTTGTGCGTCCAGGCGAAGTAGATGATCCCGCCGACGTGGTACCGGTCGACCAGCTCGGCGGCGGTGCGGACGCCGATCTCCGCGAGGTTGGCGTCGATGTCGGCCTGGTCGGGGGCGGTGGCGGAATGGCCGAACACCCGCATGACGAAGAGCTGGCCGACCTTCTCCTCCAGCGACATGCCGGAGATGAGGCGGCGCAGCCGGGCGTCGGGGAGGCCGGCCCCCGGGCGGGAGTCGGATCCGGAGTCCGTCCCGGCGTGGGCGAGCGGGGCGGTCACGCCGGTGACGGCCGCCGCGGCAGCGGCGGCGGTGACGGTGAGGAGGGTGCGTCTGGAGGTGGCGCGGTGGTGCACTGATGCTCCTTCCGGCCGTGCAATGGTGAAGGAAACTTCCAAGGTGCCACGGATAGCCCGAAAGTAACTGCCAGGTCAAGGATCTGCGCAAGAAACGCGTCGCGTGGTGCGTCCACGGGCCTCGCGCGCCGGGCCTGCTGTGGGCGGGAGTGCGCGGGTGCGTACGGGTTCGTGCGCACGGGTCGGCGCGTCCACGGGCACGGGTGGGGGTCACCGGAGGAAGCCCCGGCAGGTCGGTACCGGCCGTGCGGGATGGAGGTGAGCCGGGGTCAGATCGCGGCCGCGACCGACGGCCAGAGCTCCTGGAGCGTGCGGACCGTCTCGGTGATGGCCGGGCGGCGGGCCGCGCCCGTACGCCACAGGGCCCGCAGCCGACGGGTCGGGACCGGGTCCAGCCGGACCGGGGTCACCTCCGGCGGCAGGGCCCCGCGGCCCAGCCGCGGCACGAGCGCGACCCCGAGCCCGGCCGCGACGAGCGCGACCTGGGTGTGGTTCTCCTCGGCCTGGTGGACGATGTGCGGCTCGTACCCGGTGGACCGCAGCGTCCGCATCAGCCAGTCGTGGCACACGGTCCCCGGCGGCTGCGAGATCCACCGCTCGCCCGCCAGCTCCTCCCGCCGCACCGACGCCCGCTCGGACAGCGGATGCGCGCGCGGGACCAGCACGTCGCACAGGTCGTCGCCGATCACCGCCTGCTCCACGCCCGGCGGGGTCGGCATCGGCGCGATGTCCCAGTCGTGGGCGACGGCCAGGTCGATCACCCCTCGCGCCACCAGCTCGATCGACACGTGCGGGTCGACCTCGGTGAGCCGGGCGTCCAGCGAGGGATGGCGCCGGGCCAGCTCGGCGAGCGCCCGTGGCATCAGACCGCGCGCCGCGCTCGCGAAGCAGCCGATCGCCAGCCGTCCGGCGGGCAGCCCGCGCCGCTCCTCGAGCCGTACCTCCGCCTCCTCGACGAGGGACAGCAACTGTTCCGCCGTGGCGACCAGTTGGTGCGCTTCGTCGGTCAGCCGGATGCCACGGCCCTGGCGTTCGAGGAGGGTGGTGCGGGTCTCCCGTTCCAGCTTGGCGATCTGCTGGGAGACCGCGGACGGCGTGTAGCCGAGGGCGGCGGCCGCACCGCCCACCGTCCCGTGGACGGAGACGGCGTGCAGCGCCCGCAGGCGTCCGAGATCCAGCACGATGCCTCCTCGGCGACGGTACGGCGACAGGTGGGATGAAGCGCTGCTTCATCCAACCATGAAGGGATCCGTGCTGGTGCTACACGGTCGGGGGCGGCGATGCTCGACCCATGCGACCCGCCCACATCGCCCTGGCCGCGCTCGTCGCCGCCGTCTGGGGTGTCAACTTCGTCGTCGTCGAGATCGGCCTCGGCCACTTCCCCCCGCTGCTCTTCTCGGCCCTCCGCTTCCTCGTCGCCGCGCTGCCCGCCGTGTTCCTGGTCGGCCGCCCCAAGGCGGCCTGGAAGTGGATCGTGGGCGTCGGACTCGTCCTCGGCGTGGCCAAGTTCGGCCTGCTCTTCACCGGCATGGACCTGGGCGCCCCGGCCGGGCTCTCCTCGCTGGTCCTGCAGATCCAGGCGGTGTTCACGGCCCTCTTCGCCTTCGTCGCGCTCGGCGAGCGGCCGGGGCGGACGAAGCTGGTCGGCATGGCGGTCGCGCTGGCCGGCATCGGGGTGGCCGCGGTCGACGAAGACGCCTCGGGACCCCTCGCCGGCTTCGCGTTCTGCGTCGCCGCGGCGGCCTGCTGGGGCGTGTCCAACGTGCTCACCCGCAAGGCCGCCCCGCCCGACGCCCTCAACTTCATGGTCTGGGTCAGCACCGTCCCCGTCCTGCCGCTGCTCGCCCTGTCCCTCGTCCTGGAGGGGCCTGAACGGGACCTCGCGGCGCTGCGCGGCCTGGACTGGGCCGGGGCCGGCGTCGTCCTCTACGTCGCCTGGGTCACCACGATCTTCGGCTTCGGCGCCTGGGGATGGCTGCTCCGGCGGCACCCGGCGTCGTCGGTCGCACCGTTCTCCCTGCTGGTGCCGGTCTTCGGGATGTCCTCGGCGGCCCTCTTCCTGGGCGAGGGCGTCAGTCCGCTGCGCTGGTGCGCCGCGGCGCTGCTGGTCGGGGGAGTGGCGCTGACGTCCCTCGCGCCCGCCGAGGCGGCCCCGGCCCCGTCCGCCACCGCGCCGGCGATGCCGCCCCCCGTCGTGGCGGCCGCCGCGGCCGGTGCCGGGCAGCTCCCCTCCGGAGCGGCGGCGCGGGAGCCCGCCGGGGCACCCGAGGGCGCCGACCAAGATCCGGATATCGTCCTGTGGCATGGAACTCGTGCCGATCGACCGTGACCCCGCGCCCGCGACCGTCCTGCTCAGCGGCATCCCCGGCAGCGGCAAGTCGACCGTGGCCGCGGCCCTCGCCGCGCGCTTCGCGCGGTCCGCGCACATCGAGGTCGACCGACTCCAGGACCTCATCGTCCGGGGCTGCCACTGGCCGACCCCGGACGGCGACCCGGAGGCCGACCGCCAGATCTTCCTGCGGGCCCGCAACGCCTGCCTGCTCGCGGACAGTTTCACCTCGGCCGGCTTCCTGCCGGTGATCGACGACGTGGTCGTCCGCCGGAGCCACCTGGACTTCTACCGCGCCACTCTGCGGCACCGTCCCTTCCACGTCGTCTTCCTCGCCCCGGGCCCGGCGACGGCGTGGGAGCGCAACAACGCGCGCGACAAGCGCCTGACGACCGACTGGGCGCCGCTGGACGAGGTGATGCGGGCGGAGCTGTCGGGCGACGGCGTCTGGATCGACAACGCCCGGCAGTCGGTGGAGGAGACCGTCGACGCGGTCCTCGCGGCGACGGGGCTGACCCCCGCCGGTGACGGGGTCCCGAGCGCGCGGCCCGTTCCCGCGCGCCCGTCGCCGGCGGCGCCGTCGAGTCGCGCACCATCAGTTCGCCCGGCACCGTCGCGATGCCGCCCGCCGGGGGCTCCTCCGTGCCCATCGCCAGGCGGCCGGCTCGGGCCCCCGCCTCGTSCAGCGGCAGCCGTACGGTCGTCAGCGCCGGCACCGCGTCCACCGAGAACGGGAGGTCGTCGAAGCCCGCCACCGACACGTCCCCCGGAATGCTCAGACCGCGGTCCCGCAGCGCCGCGCACGCACCCAGCGCCACCGTGTCGTTCGCCGCCACGATCGCCGTCAGCGACCCGTCCCTGCGCAGGAGTTCGAGCGTGGCGTCGTAGCCCGCGCGGCGGTCGTACGGGCCGTGCACCGTCAGCTCCTCCTGGCCCCCCGACAACCCCGCCGCGGCCATCGCGTCCCGGTGGCCCTCCAGCCGGTGCCGGGTCGTCGTCCGGTTCGCGGGCCCGGCCACGTAGCCGATCCGCCGGTGCCCGAGGGACAGCAGGTGCTCGGTCAGCCGCCGTGCCCCCGCCCGGTTGTCGAAGGTGAGCGCCGCCAGGGCGGCGTCCCCCGCCACCGGCGGCCGCCCGCACAGCACGACCCGGGTCCCCGCGTCCGCGAGCCGCGCCAGCTTGGCCGCCGTCGCCGCCAGATGATCGGGGTCCTCCAGGGAGCCGCCGGTCAGGATGACCGCCGCGGCCCGCTGGCGCTGGAGCAGGGTCAGATAGGTGAGTTCGCGTTCCGGGGAGCCGCCGGTGTTGCAGACCACGGCCAGCTTCTCGCCGCCCGCCCGCCCCGACGCGCCCTCGCCGATGGCGCTCTGCGCCGCACCCGCCATGATCCCGAAGAACGGGTCGGCGATGTCGTTGACCAGGATGCCGACCAGGTCCGAGGTGGCGGCGGCGAGTGAACTCGCCGGTCCGTTGAGGACGTAGTCCAGCTCGTCCACGGCACGCAGCACCCGCTCCCGCGTCGACGCGGCGACCGGGTAGTTGCCGTTCAGGACACGGGAGACGGTGGCCGGGGACACCCGCGCCCGCGCAGCCACATCCGCCAGCGTGACGGTCATCGCGTTCCTCCGAGGTGACGGGGGCCGACCCCTTGTCCGGCGTGTTGTCGGCAGGCTAGCGTCATTGTCAGTAGAAAGCGCTTTCTATCAGCAGTGCGGACAGCGCTGATCCGTCGTGGGTGGAGGGAAGACTTCGTGACACGCAGGACAGTCCGGATCGCCATGAACGGCGTCACCGGACGGATGGGATACCGCCAGCACCTCGTCCGCTCGATCCTCGCCCTGCGCGAGCAGGGCGGACTCGACCTCGGCAACGGCGAGACCCTCTGGCCGGAGCCCGTCCTGGTCGGCCGCCGCGAGCACGCACTGCGTACGCTCGCCGAGCGGCACGGCCTGACCGAGTGGTCCACCGACCTCGACGCCGTACTCGCGGACGAGACCGTCGACGTCTACTTCGACGCCCAGGTCACCTCCGCCCGTGTCGAGGCGATACGCAAGGCGATCGCGGCCGGCAAGCACATCTACACCGAGAAGCCCACGGCCGCCGACCTGGCGGGCGCGCTGGACCTGGCCCGCCTCGCCGAGGCCGCCGGCGTCCGGCACGGCGTCGTCCAGGACAAGCTCTTCCTGCCCGGCCTGCTCAAGCTGAAGCGCCTCGTCGACGGCGGGTTCTTCGGCGAGATCCTGTCCGTCCGCGGGGAGTTCGGCTACTGGGTCTTCGAGGGCGACTGGCAGGACGCCCAGCGGCCGAGCTGGAACTACCGGGCCGAGGACGGCGGCGGCATCGTCGTCGACATGTTCCCGCACTGGGAGTACGTGCTCCACGAGCTGTTCGGCCGGGTCACCTCCGTCGCCGCGCACGTCGCCACCCACGTCCCGCGACGCTGGGACGAGCAGGGCAAGCCGTACGAGGCGACCGCCGACGACGCGGCCTACGGGATCTTCCAGCTGGAGGGCGGTGCGGTCGCCCAGATCAACTCCTCCTGGACGGTCCGCGTCCACCGCGACGAGCTGGTCGAGTTCCAGGTCGACGGCACCCACGGCTCCGCCGTCGCCGGCCTGCGCGGCTGCCGTGTCCAGCACCGCTCGGCCACCCCCAAGCCGGTCTGGAACCCGGACATCCCGGCCGGCGAGTCCTTCCGCGACCAGTGGCAGGAGGTCCCGGACAACACCGAGTTCGACAACGGCTTCAAGGCGCAGTGGGAGCTGTTCCTGCGGCACGTGGTGCTCGGCGAGGAGTACCACTGGGACCTGCTGGCCGGCGCGCGCGGGGTGCAGCTCGCCGAGCTGGGCCTGCGGTCGGCCGCCGAGGGCCGCCGCCTCGACGTGCCCGAGGTCGCCCTGTGATCCGCCTGCCCCAGGCCGGGGGAGGGGTCCGGGAGTACACCCCGCGTCCCGCCGCCGCCCGCCCCGCCGCGGGCGGCGCCCTGGCCTCCCGTACGGTCTTCTCCGCCGCGCACGTGGTCGCCGACCCGTACGCCGACACCAGCCCCGACGGGCCCGCCGCCGTGGACTGGGACGCCACCCTCGCCTTCCGCCGCCACCTCTGGTCCCACGGCCTCGGCGWCGCCGAGGCGATGGACACCGCGCAGCGCGGCATGGGCCTGGACTGGGCCGGGGCGGCGGAACTGATCCGGCGCTCGGCCGCCGAGGCGAAGGCGGTCGGCGGCCGGATCGCCTGCGGCGTCGGCACGGACCAGCTCGCCGGCGGCGGCCTGCCCGTCGGTCCCGCCGGCCTCGCGGCCGTCCGGTCCGCGTACGAGGAGCAGCTCGCCCTCGTCGAGGAGACCGGCTCGCAGGCCGTCCTCATGGCCTCCCGCGCCCTGGCGGCCACGGCCCGGAGTGCCGAGGACTACCTCGACACCTACACGCGGCTGCTCCGGCAGTCCGCCGAGCCGGTGATCCTGCACTGGCTCGGGCCGATGTTCGACCCGGCGCTCGACGGCTACTGGGGCTCGGCCGATCTCGACACCGCGACCGAGACCTTCCTGGAGGTCGTCAAGGCGCACCCCGACAAGGTCGACGGCATCAAGGTCTCCCTCCTCGACGCCCGGCGCGAGGTCGACCTGCGCCGCCGCCTGCCGGAGGGGGTCCGCTGCTACACGGGCGACGACTTCCACTATCCGGAGCTGATCGCCGGCGACGAAGCGGGCTTCAGCCACGCCCTGCTCGGCATCTTCGACCCGCTCGGCCCGCTCGCGGCCGAGGCGGTCCGGGTCCTCGACACCGGCGACGTGCGGGGCTTCCGGGAACTCCTGGACCCGACGGTGGAGTTGTCGCGGCACCTGTTCCGGGCGCCGACCCGCTTCTACAAGACGGGCGTGGTCCTCCTCGCCTGGCTGGCCGGTCACCAGGACCACTTCGCGATGGTCGGCGGTCTGCAGTCCGCCCGGTCGCTCCCGCACCTCGCCAGGGCGTACGAACTGGCCGACGGACTCGGCCTGTTCCCCGATCCCGAGCGGGCGGAGGCCCGGATGGCGTCCCTGCTCACGGTGTACGGAGTACCGCGGTGAACGACCTCTCCCGTTTCGGGATCAACCAGATGACGGTGAAGCAGCTCTCCCTGCCCGAACTCGTCGAGCACTGCGTACGGCTGGGGATCCCGGGCGTCGGACTGTGGCGCGAGCCGGTCCGGTCGTACGGGGTCGAGGCCACCGCCGCGCTGCTGCGGGACGCCGGGCTCGGGGTCACCACCCTCTGCCGGGGCGGCTTCTTCACGACGGCCGGCGACCTGGACGACAACCGCGCCGCGATCGACGAGGCCGCGGCGCTCGGCACGGACACCCTCGTGCTGGTCTCGGGCGGTCTCGCCCCCGGGGGCCGCGACCTGGCGGACGCCCGGTCCCGCATCACCGAGGCGATCGCGGAGCTCGCCCCGTACGCGGGGGAGCGGGGTGTCCGCCTGGCCATCGAGGCGCTGCACCCGATGTACGCCTCCGACCGCTGCGCGGTGTCCACCCTGGACCAGGCCCTGGAGATCGCGGAGCACTTCCCCGCGACACAGGTCGGCGTGGTCGTCGACACGTACCACGTGTGGTGGGACGACCGGGCTCCGGCGGCGGTGGAGCCGTGGGTGCCGTCGACCTGGAACTCGACCAGCTCGTCGCGGTGGACGCGGACCGTCCAGGAGGAGTTGATCTG
>NZ_RDBI01000040.1:1578766-1594998 GCF_008042125.1 Streptomyces sp. MS191 | reverse complement strand
GCCTTGACGACCTCCAGGAAGGTCTCGGTCGCGGTGTCGAGATCGGCCGAGCCCCAGTAGCCGTCGAGCGCCGGGTCGAACATCGGCCCGAGCCAGTGCAGGATCACCGGCTCGGCGGACTGCCGGAGCAGCCGCGTGTAGGTGTCGAGGTAGTCCTCGGCACT
The DNA here is from genome assembly GCF_008042125.1 of Streptomyces sp. MS191. Taxonomy (GTDB): domain Bacteria; phylum Actinomycetota; class Actinomycetes; order Streptomycetales; family Streptomycetaceae; genus Streptomyces. The sequence continues at coordinate 1,594,834 of NZ_RDBI01000040.1, read as the reverse complement.
CCGGGCCGTGGCCGCCAGGGCGCGGGAGGCCATGAGGACGGCCTGCGAGCCGGTCTCCTCGACGAGGGCGAGCTGCTGGACGCGGCCGGATACCGGGGCCCGATCGAGGTCGAGCTCTTCAACGACGAGCTCTGGGCACGGGACGGCGTCGAGGTCCTGGAGGAGACGGTCGCGCGCTTCCGCGCGCACGCGGTCCGGGGTTGAGGACAGGGCCGCCCGGTCGCGCACACGGCCGGGCGGCCCGGGGTTGAGGGGGTGAGGACAGGGCCGCCCGGTCGCGCACACGGCCGGGCGGTCCGGCCCGCCTACGGCACCTTGGCGTCGGCCAGCCGGACGCCGGCCTTCTGCGTGCAGTCGCGGAACTCGTACCACGGCGCCGTGCCCGTCCAGCGGAGGAAGCCCGAAGCGCCCGTCCCCGTCGACATGTTGGCGAGGCGGCAGCCGTCGTAGAGCAGCTTGCCCGCGGTCGTCGCGTTGGCGGCGGTCACCAGGTGGGAGCCGAGCAGCGCGCAGTCCTGGTAGCGGATCATCGGCCCGCGCGAGGGGTTGACGGCGTCGAAGCGGTACACGTGCGGGACGCCCTCCGCGGCCGCCCATGACTTGTAGGCCCGGGCGGTGTCGTCGCAGGAGACGAAGGTGATGGTGCCCTTGTACCAGGAGGAGTCGATCACCTTGTGTCCCGGGCCCCGCACCTCGAAGCGGATGCCCTGCGCGTACAGGCGCATGACCGAGTCGGAGCGCGGCGGGTTGGCGTTCAGCTTGAAGAAGGTGCCCGTGGAGTCGTCGTCGGTCAGGATGTAGGAGCCGCCGATGAAGTTCATCGACCCGCCGTGCTCGTTGCGCACGAAGATCCCCGACTGGAACTCCACCTTGCAGTCGCGGAACCAGAAGTTGAGGAACTGGTCCTGCTGCTGCTCGGCCGGCTCGGTGCCCATGACCAGGAACGCGTCGGCGTAGGAACCGCCCACCTGGCAGTGGTCCCAGCCCATCTCGCTGTTGAGGTTGGACCGGGCCCCCGTCGGGCCGTCGAGGACGATCCCGGCCTTCCAGGTGCCGCGCCACTCGACGTCGGTGTACCAGGTGTCCTGCACGCCGAACGTCGCCGAGGAGTAGGAACGGCAGAACGTCGCCGTCGCGTCCTGGCTCTCGAAGGTCAGGCCGCTGATCCGGATGTTCTTGTAGCGGTCCATGTTCCGCCACAGCACGGTGTCGCGGACCGTCGGCGCGTACACGATGTGGGAGACGCGCTTGCCGAAACCGCTGATCGAGATGCCGTTGACGACGCTCTGGTTCTGCGGGTCGGTGTTCTGCGTCGGCGGCAGCAGGTCGGGCTCGGTGAGCAGGTAGGTGCCCGGCGGGATCAGCAGCACCTTCCGGGGCGTCACGCCGGTCTCGGGGGCGCCGCCGAGCACCTCGGCCACGGCGGCCTTGAACGCGGTGTCGCTCGGCGTGGCGCCCGTGGGGTCGGCGCCCTTGGCGACGACGTCGACCACGTATGTCCCCGCCCCGGCCTCCACGGCGGCGGGGACGGCCGCGGCGCTGCGGGTGCCGAGCGCGAGGCCGCCGACCACGGCACCCGCCCCGGTCAGTCCGGCGAGCAGGGCCCGGCGGCCCGGGCGACCGCCCGGTTCGGGGCCGCTCCCGGGCTCGGCGGCCCGTGCGGCCGGCAGGGAATCCTTCGCCGGTATGCGGTCTGCGGACTGTGAGGACATCGCCAACCCCCGTGGTGAGAACGTCTCTTCAGTCGCGATCCATCGAAGATCACGACAAGGCGTGATCTTCTGTCATGTCCTGCTCCCACGCAAGGCACGGGTCGCGCACGGGCCGCGCGACGGTCCGGTCCGGACGGCGTCCGGAGTGCGGAGCTACCTGCGGCCGCCGCCCAGGATGTCGCCGAGGTCGGCGCCCCTCTTCGCGGCGGCGCGCCGGGTGACCACGGCGAGCACCACGGGGACGAGCAGCTCGACCGCGCGGTTCACCGTCGCCGGCGGCAGCCCCGTCCGCCGCGCGACGGCGTTCGCCGCCGGCTTCGCGAGCCGGCCCAGGACCCCGGCCATGAGCCCGCCGGTCATCAGCCCGCCGAGCGTGGCGACGCCCTGGAGCTGCGGCTCGGCGGTGCCGGCCTCGGCCACCGCCTGGCGGACCTCGTCCGCGCTCTCCGGCTCGGCCGCCGCGAGGCGCAGCTCGCCGGAGAGTTCGGACACCGAGGTGCCGGCGAGCTGCCGGGCACCGGCCGTGTCCGTGCCGAGCAGGCCGGCGATCTCCTGGAGGCGGTCGTCGTCGAGCTCGTTCAGGACGTCGTCCTGGAAGCTTTCGGTACTCATGCCGGACACGCTAGGGCCGGTCCGGCGGGTCGGCACGTCGAGTTCCCCCGGCTGCCCGGCGGGCTGTCGTACCCCTTCGCTACCGTCGGTGCATGTCCAATCTGGCGGTGCTCGAAGGGGTCCTGGAGCGGATCACCTATGCCAACGAGGAGAACGGCTACACCGTCGCCCGGGTCGACACCGGCCGCGGCGGCGGCGACCTCCTCACGGTGGTCGGTTCGCTGCTCGGCGCCCAGCCGGGCGAGTCGCTGCGCATGGAGGGGCGTTGGGGTTCCCACCCGCAGTTCGGGAAGCAGTTCCTCGTCGAGAACTACACGACGGTCCTGCCGGCCACCATCCAGGGCATCCGCCGCTATCTCGGCTCGGGACTCATCAAGGGCATCGGGCCCCGGATCGCCGAACGGATCGTCGAGCACTTCGGCACCGACACGCTCGACGTCATCGAGCGGGAGCCGAAGCGGCTGGTCGAGGTGCCGGGGCTCGGGCCCAAGCGCACGCGGCTGATCGGCGCCGCCTGGGAGGAGCAGAAGGCGATCAAGGAGGTGATGGTCTTCCTCCAGGGGGTCGGCGTGTCCACCTCGATCGCCGTGCGGATCTACAAGAAGTACGCCGACGCCTCGATCTCCGTCGTCCGGAACCAGCCCTACCGCCTCGCCGCCGACGTGTGGGGCATCGGCTTCCTGACCGCGGACCGGATCGCCCAGGCCGTCGGCATCCCGCACGACAGTCCCGACCGGGTCAAGGCGGGCCTGCAGTACGCCCTGTCGCAGTCCACCGACCAGGGGCACTGCTTCCTGCCCGAGGAGCAGCTCATCGCCGACGCGGTGAAGCTCCTCCAGGTCGACACCGGGCTGGTCATCGAGTGCCTGGCCGAGCTCGCCGAGGACCCCGAGGGGGTCGTACGGGAAGCGGTTCCGGGACCGGAGGGGCAGCCGGTCACGGCCGTCTACCTGATCCCGTTCCACCGGGCGGAGATCTCGCTCGCCGCCCAGCTCACCCGGTTGCTGCGCACCGAGGAGGACCGGATGCCGGCCTTCCGGGACGTCGTCTGGGACCGGGCGCTCGCCTGGCTCGCGACGCGTACGGGCGCCTCCCTCGCGCCCGAGCAGGAGCAGGCCGTCCGGCTCGCGCTGACCCGGAAGGTCGCCGTGCTGACCGGCGGGCCGGGATGCGGCAAGTCCTTCACGGTCCGCTCGATCGTGGAGCTGGCCCGCGCCAAGAAGGCCAAGGTGGTGCTCGCCGCGCCCACCGGGCGGGCCGCCAAGCGGCTCGCGGAGCTGACCGGCGCCGAGGCGTCCACGGTCCACCGGCTGCTGGAGCTCAAGCCCGGCGGGGACGCGGCCTACGACCGTGACCGGCCGCTGGACGCCGACCTGGTCGTGGTGGACGAGGCGTCCATGCTCGATCTGCTGCTGGCCAACAAGCTGGTCAAGGCGGTGGCGCCAGGTGCCCACCTGCTGCTCGTCGGGGACGTGGACCAGCTGCCCTCGGTCGGCGCGGGCGAGGTCCTGGGCGATCTGCTGGCCCCGGACAGCCCCGTGCCCGCCGTCCGGCTCACCCGGATCTTCCGGCAGGCGCAGGAGTCCGGGGTCGTCACCAACGCCCACCGGATCAACGCCGGCGTGCCGCCGCTCACCACCGGTCTGACGGACTTCTTCCACTTCGTCGAGGACGAGACCGAGGACGCCGCCCGGGTGGCCGTCGAGGTCGCCTCCCGGCGCATCCCCGCGAAGTTCGGTCTGGACCCGCGCCGGGACGTCCAGGTCCTCGCCCCCATGCACCGGGGCCCGGCGGGGGCGGGATCGCTCAACGGGCTCCTCCAGCAGGCCATCACCCCCGCCCGCCCCGGCCTGCCCGAGAAGCGCTTCGGCGGCCGGGTCTTCCGGGTCGGCGACAAGGTCACCCAGATCCGCAACAACTACGAGAAGGGCGCCAACGGCGTCTTCAACGGCACGGTCGGCGTCGTGACCTCGCTCGACGTCGACGAGCAGCGGCTGACCGTGCGCACGGACGAGGACGAGGAGGTGCCGTACGACTTCGACGAGCTGGACGAGCTGGCCCATGCCTACGCTGTCACCATCCACCGCTCGCAGGGCAGCGAGTATCCGGCGGTCGTGATCCCTGTCACCAACAGCGCCTGGATGATGCTCCAGCGCAATCTGCTCTACACGGCGGTCACGCGGGCCCGGAAGCTGGTGGTCCTGGTCGGCTCCCGCAAGGCCATCGGCCAGGCCGTCCGTACGGTTTCCGCAGGTCGGCGCTGTACCGCGCTGGCCCACCGGCTCGCCGGCGTCCCGTCCGCCCGACCATGACGCCCGCGGGGCCGGTCGCGGGGGCCGTCGGCGTCATGGTCACGCGAAAGGCGACCCCGGACTTCCGGAAGCGGGGCGAAGGGGGCAAGATGAGCAGGTTGGCGGCACTGAGTGCCGCCAAATGGCCCAATGGTCGACCCCGAGTGCACTCTCCTGAGCCAAATGGGGGATGGTAGAGACAGTCAGGGCACCTCGAAGAAGAGGCACTACGTCGGTGAGGGATGACGTGAGCGACAACTCTGTAGTACTGCGGTACGCGGACGGTGAATACACCTACCCGGTGGTCGAGAGCACCGTCGGCGACAAGGGCTTCGACATCGGGAAGCTCCGAGCCCAGACCGGTCTGGTCACCCTGGACAGCGGATACGGCAACACCGCCGCCTATAAATCCGCGATCACCTACCTCGACGGTGAGCAGGGCATTCTGCGGTACCGCGGTTACCCCATCGAGCAGCTGGCCGAGCGCTCCACCTTCCTCGAGGTGGCGTACCTGCTGATCAACGGTGAGCTTCCCAAGGTCGACGAGCTCTCGACCTTCAAGAACGAGATCACCCAGCACACGCTGCTGCACGAGGACGTCAAGCGGTTCTTCGACGGCTTCCCGCGTGACGCCCACCCGATGGCGATGCTGTCCTCGGTGGTCTCCGCGCTGTCCACCTTCTACCAGGACAGCCACAACCCGTTCGACGAGACGCAGCGTCACCTCTCCACGATCCGGCTGCTCGCCAAGCTGCCGACGATCGCGGCGTACGCCTACAAGAAGTCGATCGGCCACCCCTTCGTCTACCCGCGCAACGACCTCGGGTACGTCGAGAACTTCCTGCGCATGACCTTCTCGGTCCCCGCCCAGGAGTACGAGCTGGACCCGGTCGTGGTCTCCGCGCTCGACAAGCTGCTGATCCTGCACGCGGACCACGAGCAGAACTGCTCGACGTCCACCGTGCGTCTGGTCGGCTCCTCGCAGGCGAACATGTTCGCCTCGATCTCCGCCGGCATCTCGGCCCTGTGGGGCCCGCTGCACGGTGGCGCCAACCAGTCGGTGCTGGAGATGCTCGAGGGCATCCAGGCCAACGGCGGCGACGTCGACTCCTTCATCAACAAGGTGAAGAACAAGGAGGACGGCGTCCGCCTGATGGGCTTCGGCCACCGGGTGTACAAGTCCTTCGACCCGCGCGCCAAGATCATCAAGGCCGCCGCGCACGACGTCCTCTCCGCGCTCGGCAAGTCCGACGAGCTGCTGGACATCGCGCTCAAGCTGGAGGAGCACGCGCTCTCCGACGACTACTTCGTCTCGCGCAACCTCTACCCGAACGTGGACTTCTACACGGGTCTCATCTACCGCGCGATGGGCTTCCCGACCGAGATGTTCACCGTGCTCTTCGCGCTCGGCCGTCTCCCCGGCTGGATCGCCCAGTGGCACGAGATGATCAAGGAGCCGGGTTCCCGCATCGGCCGCCCGCGCCAGATCTACACCGGCGAGGTCCTGCGCGACTTCGTCCCGGTCGAGGGCCGCTGAAGGTCCCGGACCCCCGCAGGCGCCGCCGGGTGAGACCCGTCGGCGCTCCGGAGCCGCAGAACGAAAAGCGCCCCGCCGCCGATCCCCCCACGGGTCGGCGAGCGGGGCGCTTTCCATATCCCCGGTGCGGATTCCCCCCACGGGATCCGGGCCGGGCGCCTGCCGGTGTCAGCAGAGGCTTCGTGGGACTGCGCGGTCTGCCGGGGTACGTACGGGAGGGCCGCTCAAAGCTCCCCGAGCACGTGCCCCGGCCAACGCTTGCCTGAGACGTCCCCCAAGACATCTCATGAACGTCCCCCAAGACGTTCTTGGCATCGCCCACTTAGACTCGCGAACAGCCCGAATGGTTACCCCCAAATATCTGTGATCTAGGTCTCTTTGTGAAGGTCCTGTGCGTCACGTGTAGGTGAATTCACGTGAACCGCCGGAGACGCAGGCTGTTTGTCACGACAAAGACGGACGAAAAGGCCATCGCCAGGCCCGCGATCATGGGGTTGAGCAGCCCGGCCGCCGCCAGCGGAATCGCCGCGACGTTGTAGCCGAACGCCCATACGAGGTTTCCCTTGATCGTCGCCAGCGTCCGGCGGGAGAGCCGGATGGCGTCCGCCGCGACCCTCAGGTCGCCGCGCACCAGCGTCAGGTCGCTCGCCTCGATCGCCGCGTCCGTGCCCGTGCCCATGGCCAGGCCCAGGTCGGCCGTGGCGAGCGCCGCCGCGTCGTTGACGCCGTCCCCCACCATCGCGACCGTACGGCCCTCCGCCTGGAGGCGCCGGACCGCGGCGACCTTGTCCTCGGGCAGTACCTCGGCGAGGACCCGGTCCGCGTCGATGCCCACCTCCGCCGCCACCCGCTCGGCCACGGACCGGGCGTCGCCGGTCAGCAGGACCGGTGTGAGACCCAGGGCGCGCAGCCGCGCGACCGCCTCCGCGCTGCCGTCCTTGACCGTGTCCCCGACCGTGAGCGTGCCCCGGGCCCGCCCGTCCCACGCGACGTGCACCGCCCCGGGCGGGAGCGCCCCGGGCACCTCGATCTCCTCCGCCCGCAGCAGGGCGGCCCGCCCGACCAGGACCAGGTGGCCGTCGACCGAGCCGCGCACCCCGAGGCCGGGCACGTTCTCGAAGGACTTCGGCACGGGGAGCTCGTCCACGGACGATCCCAGCCGCTCGGCGGCGCCGGCGGCGACCGCACGGGCGACCGGATGCTCCGAGGCGTGTTCCACGGCGCCGGCGAGGCGCAGCAGCTCGGCCGCGTCGACGCCCTCGTGGGCGGTCACCTCGCCCAGCGTCATCCGGCCGGTGGTGACGGTGCCGGTCTTGTCCAGGACGATCGTGTCGACGCGGTGGGTGGACTCGAGGACCTCGGGGCCCCTGATGAGGATGCCGAGCTGGGCGCCGCGGCCGGTGCCGACCATGAGGGCGGTGGGCGTGGCGAGTCCCAGGGCGCAGGGGCAGGCGATGATCAGGACGGCGACGGCCGCGGTGAACGCCGCCGTCACGTCGTCGGTCACGAGGAGCCACGTCACCAGGGTGCCGAGCGCCAGCAGCAGGACGACGGGGACGAAGACGGCCGAGATCCGGTCGGCGAGGCGCTGGGCCTCCGCCTTGCCGTTCTGGGCGTCCTCGACGAGCTTGGCCATCCGGGCCAGCTGGGTGTCGGACCCGATCCGGGTGGCCTCAACGACCAGGCGGCCGGAGGTGCTGACGCAGCCGCCGGTGACCGGGTCGCCGGTCGTGACGTCGACCGGGACGGACTCGCCGGTGAGCAGCGACGCGTCCACGGCCGAGGCGCCGTCGGTGACGGTGCCGTCCGTGGCGATCTTCTCGCCGGGCCGTACGACGAAACGGTCGCCGATCCGCAGCGCGGCCACCGGGATCCGTACCTCGCCGCCCGCCCGCAGGACGGCCACGTCCTTGGCGCCCAGCTCCATCAGTGCCCGCAGTGCCGCGCCGGCCCTGCGCTTGGCGCGCGCCTCCAGGTAGCGGCCGAGGAGGATGAAGGTGGTGACCCCGGCCGCCACCTCCAGGTAGAGGGCGGAGGACGCGTCGGCGCGATCGGCGGTGAGGTCGAAGCCGTGGCGCATGCCGGGCATGCCGGCGTCGCCGAGGAACAGCGCCCAGAGGGACCAGCCGAAGGCGGCCAGGGTGCCGACGGAGACGAGGGTGTCCATCGTGGCGGCGCCGTGCCGCAGGTTCGTCCAGGCGGCGCGGTGGAAGGGGAGCGCGCCCCAGACGACGACCGGGGCGGCGAGGGTCAGCGAGAGCCACTGCCAGTTGTCGAACTGCAGGGCCGGCACCATCGCCAGCAGGACGACCGGCGCGGACAGCACGGCGGAGACCGTCAGCCGCTGGCGCAGCGCGGCGAGTGCGGGGTCGTCGCCGGCCGGCTCGGAGGGGTCGCCGGCCCCCTCCACGGAGCGCTCGGGCTCCGGTTCGGGCTCCGGAGGCGGGGGCGGCTCCTCGGCCGTGTACCCGGTCTTCACGACCGTCGCGATCAGATCGGCGACCCCGGTTCCCTCCGGGTACGTGATCCTCGCCTTCTCGGTCGCGTAGTTGACGGTCGCGGTGACGCCGTCCATGCGGTTGAGCTTCTTCTCGACGCGTGCCGCGCAGGAGGCGCAGGTCATCCCGCCGATGGTCAGCTCCGTGGTGAGCACGGAGGTGGTGCTGGAGGTCATGTGCGCGTCCAAAGGGAGCAGGGCCGTACCGGTGTAACGGTACGACCCTGCCGGGCTATGCCGGGACGCGTCCCTGCCGGGCGGCCGGGCGCCGTCGGGGCCCGGTCGCCGGTCGGTCAGACCCGGCCGACCAGCTCGTAGCCGGCCTCGTCCACGGCGGCGCGCACGGCCTCCTCGTCGAGCGGGGCGTCGGAGGTGACGGTGACCCGGCCGGTGGCGGCGACGGCCGTGACGGAGGAGACGCCCGTGAGCTCGGAGAGCTCGCCGGAGACCGCGCCCTCGCAGTGCCCGCAGGTCATGCCCTTGACCTCGTAGACGGTGGTGACGCCGCCCGCCTGGGCGTCCGCCGCACCGTCGTGACACGAGCCGGACGGCGAGCAGCAGCTGCCGGTGACCTGGGGAAGTTCGGTCTTCGTCTCGGCGGTCATGACGTTCTCCTCTTCGAGAGGTGGAGCTGGTTCAGGCTCGTACAGTGCCACAGCCTATACCCCTAGGGGGTATAAAATCCACCGGAGCCACGGACTCTCCGGCGTGACGGCCGCCGGGGCCGCCGCGCGACCGCCGTACCCCGGGCATCGTCCCCGGTCCCGCTCCCGGTCCCGGCGCGCGCGGCGGCCCCGGCGGGTTCGTACCCGACCTCGACCGGCYCGTCACCCTGCGGGCCCACCACCCGGAGGCCGTCGCCGAAGCCGCCGCCCGCCGCCGTACCCGGCCCCTCCTGAGGGGCCGCGACCGGCTGCTGATCGTCGCCGCCGACCATCCCGCCCGCGGCTCGCTGGCCGTCGGCGACCGGCCGTACGCCATGGCCAACCGTGCCGACCTGCTGCGCCGCCTCTGCCTCGCCCTGTCCCGGCCCGGCGTCGACGGAGTCCTCGCCTCCGCCGACGTCCTCGACGACCTGCTGCTGCTCGGCGCCCTGGACGACCGTCTCGCCATCGGCTCGATGAACCGCGGCGGCCTCGCCGGCGCCTCCTTCGAGCTCGACGACCGCTTCACCGGCCACCGTCCCCAGGACCTCGCCCGCCTCGGCTTCGACGCCGGCAAGCTGCTCCTGCGCATCGACCCCGGCGATCCAGGCTCGCTGCGCACCCTCCACGCCGCGGCCCGCGCCGTCGACGAGATGGCCGCCCTGAGCCTGCCCGTCTTCGTCGAACCCTTCCTCTGCCGGCGCGACGCGGCCGGGCTGCTCCGCAACGACCTCTCCGCCGAGGCCGTCACCACCTCGCTCGCCGTCGCCTCCGGCCTCGGCGGCACCTCCGCCTACACCTGGCTCAAGGTCCCCGTCACCGACGACCCCGACGACATGGCCCGCGTCATGCAGACCACCACCCTCCCCGCCGTCCTCCTCGGCGGCGACCCCGGGCCGGGACAGGACGCCCAGGAGCAGGCGTACGAGAAATGGCGTGGCGCTCTCCGGCTGCCCACGGTCCGGGGCCTGGTCGTCGGCCGCACACTGCTGTACCCGGCGGACGGCGATGTGGCCGGAGCCGTCGATACCGCGGCGAGTCTGCTGTAAGAAGGGGTAGGCACCGACCATGAACTCCTTGCACCTGCCCGCCGGGACCGCCTCCCGCGGGCCGTACGCCCTCCATGTCGACCCCGAACGGGCCGGCTGGGGGTACTCCGCACTGCGCGTCCTCGAACTCGCCCCGGGAGGCACCCACCTCCTGGAAGCCGGGGAAAGCGAGTGGATCGTGCTTCCGCTCACCGGCGGCTGTACGGTGCAGATCGACGAAGAGATCCTTGAACTACTGGGCCGCGAGAGCGTGTTCGACGGAGCCTCCGACTTCGCGTACGTGCCCCGCGACGCCCGCGCCCAGATCGCCTCCGGTGCGGGAGGCCGCTTCGCTTTGGCAGGAGCGAAGTGCGAGCGACGACTCCCCGCACGCTACGGCCCCGCGCCGGAGGTTCCCGTCGAGGTCCGCGGCAGCGGCAGCCAGGCCCGCCGGGTCCGCAACTTCGCGGCGGCGGACGCCTTCGACTGCGACCGGCTGATCGCCGTCGAGGTGATCACCCCCGGCGGCAACTGGTCGTCCTACCCGCCGCACAAGCACGACGAGCACCGTCCCGGCCGGGAGTCCGAGCTGGAGGAGATCTACTACTACGAGATCCGCCGGTCCGGCGTCGGCTACCAGCGGATCTCGCCCTCCCGGCCCGGCGGCGCCGACCTGCTCGCCGAGGTCGGCAGCGGCGACGCCGTGCTCGTCCCCGACGGCTGGCACGGCCCGTCGATCGCCCAGCCGGGACACGACATGTACTACCTCAACGTCATGGCGGGACCGGGACCCGAGCGCGAGTGGAAGATCTGCTTCCACCCCGACCACGCGGAGGGATACCGGTGACCGTCCTCACCGTCGCCCAGGCACTCGTGCGTTTCCTCGCCGCCCAGTACACCGAACGCGACGGCGAGCGGCGGCGGTTGATCGGCGCGACCTGGGGCATCTTCGGGCACGGCAACGTCGCCGGGATCGGCCAGGCCCTCGTCGAGTACGCCGGCGACCCCGCCTGCCGGATGCCCTTCCACCAGGGCCGCAACGAGCAGGCCATGGTGCACGCCGCCGTCGGATACGCCCGCCAGTCCAACCGCCTCTCCGCCCACGCCGTGACCACCTCCATCGGCCCCGGCGCCACCAACCTCGTCACCGGCGCGGCCCTGGCCACCGTCAACCGTCTTCCCGTGCTGCTCCTGCCCGGCGACACCTTCGCCACCCGGCCCGCCGACCCCGTCCTCCAGCAGCTCGAAGTCCCCCACGCGGGCGATGTCTCGGTCAACGACTGCCTGCGTCCCGTCTCGGTGTACTTCGACCGCGTCACCCGCCCCGAGTCGCTGATCCCGGCCGCGCTCGCCGCGGCGCGCGTCCTCACCGACCCCGTCGCCACCGGCGCGGTCACCCTCGCGCTGCCGCAGGACGTCCAGGCGCAGGCGTACGACTGGCCCGAGGAGTTCTTCGCCGACCGGACCTGGACGGTCCGCCGGCCCCGCCCCGACACGGCCGGACTCGACGCGGCCGTACGGGCGGTCAGGGCGGCGGAACGGCCGCTGATCATCGCCGGCGGCGGCGTCAGGTACAGCGGTGCCGAGGACGCCCTGCGGGCCTTCGCGGAGCGGGCCCGCATCCCCGTCGCCGTCACCCAGGCCGGCAAGGGCGTCCTGCCGTACGACCACGTCTGCGAGGTCGGCGGCATCGGCCACACCGGCACCGGTACGGCCGACGCGCTCGCCCGCACCAGCGACCTGGTCATCGGCGTCGGCACCCGCTACACCGACTTCACCACCGCCTCCGGCACCCTCTTCCGTGCGGACGCCCGCTTCCTCAACCTGAACATCGCCGGCTTCGACGCCCACAAGCAGAGCGCGCTGCCCCTCGTCGGCGACGCCCGCGAGTCGCTCGCCGCCCTGACCGAGGCCCTCGGCGACCACCCGCCGGGCGAGGTCCGGTGGGAGTCCGCCAAGCGGGACTGGCAGGAGCGGACCGACGCGGCCTACGCCACCCCCGACGAGGACGCCCGCCCCACGCAGACCCAGGTCCTCGGCGTACTCGACACCCTGGTCACCGGGGACGACATCCTGATCAACGCGGCCGGGTCGCTTCCCGGCGACCTGCACAAGCTCTGGCGTGTCCGCTCCGCCGACCAGTACCACGTGGAGTACGGGTACTCCTGCATGGGCTACGAGATCCCGGCGGCGATCGGGGTCTCGCTCGCCGCGCCAGGCCGGCCCGTGTGGGCGCTCGTCGGTGACGGTACGTATCTGATGAACCCCACCGAAATCGTCACGGCGGTCCAGGAAGGAGTCCCGATCAAGATGGTCATCCTGCAGAACCACGGGTATGCGTCCATCGGCGGGCTCTCCGAGGCCGTCGGCGCGGAGCGGTTCGGCACCGCCTACCGCTACCGGGCCCCCGACGGCAGTTTCACCGGAGCGCCCCTCCCCGTCGACCTGGCCGCCAACGCGGCCTCCCTCGGCATGCGGGTGCTGCGTGCACACACCGTGCGTGACCTGCGAGAAGCCCTCGCCGACGCCCGGGCGGCGACCGTCCCCACATGTGTCTACGTCGAGACCGAAACGGCAGACACAGTGTCGGGCCCGCCCCCCGCCCAGGCGTGGTGGGATGTGCCCGTGGCCGAGACCTCGACCCGTACGTCGGCGGTCAAGGCCCGGGAGGAGTACGCCCGGCACGTCACCGCCCGACGCCGCCATCTCTGAAGGAGCAATTCGTCATGACGAAGACCGTCAACCACTGGATCGGTGGCAAGACCGTCGAGGGCACGTCGGGCAACTGGGGCCCGGTCACCGACCCGGCCACCGGCGCCGTCACCACGCGGGTCGCGCTGGCCTCGGTGGAGGAGGTCGACGCGGCGGTGGCCACCGCCAAGGCCGCCTTCGAGACGTGGGGCACGGCGTCCCTGGCCCAGCGCACCACCGTCCTCTTCAAGTTCCGCGCGCTGCTGGACGCCAACCGCGACGCGATCGCCGAGCTGATCACCGCCGAGCACGGCAAGGTGCACTCGGACGCGCTGGGCGAGGTGGCCCGCGGCCTGGAGATCGTCGACCTGGCCTGCGGCATCACCACCCAGCTCAAGGGCGAGCTGTCCACGCAGGTGTCGAACCGGGTGGACGTGGCCGCGATCCGCCAGCCCGTGGGCGTCGTCGCCGGCATCACGCCGTTCAACTTCCCGGCCATGGTGCCGATGTGGATGTTCCCCCTCGCCATCGCCTGCGGCAACACCTTCATCCTCAAGCCGAGCGAGAAGGACCCGTCCGCCTCGCTGAAGATCGCCGAGCTGCTCGCCGAGGCGGGCCTGCCGGACGGTGTCTTCAACGTCGTGCACGGCGACAAGGTGGCCGTCGACCGGCTCCTGGAGCACCCGGACGTCTCGGCGATCTCCTTCGTCGGCTCGACCCCGATCGCCCGCCACATCCACACCACCGCCTCGGCGCGGGGCAAGCGCGTCCAGGCGCTGGGCGGCGCGAAGAACCACATGCTGGTGCTGCCCGACGCGGACCTCGACGCGGCGGCCGACGCCGCGGTCTCGGCGGCGTACGGCTCCGCCGGCGAGCGCTGCATGGCGATCTCGGCGGTCGTCGCCGTCGGCCACATCGCCGACGAGCTGGTGGAGAAGATCCGCGAGCGCGCCGAGAAGATCAAGATCGGCCCCGGCAACGACCCGGCCTCCGAGATGGGCCCGCTGATCACGGCCGTCCACCGCGACAAGGTCGCCTCGTACGTGAAGGGCGCGGCGGACGAGGGCTGCGAGGTCGTCCTCGACGGCACCGGCCACACGGTCGAGGGCTACGAGGAAGGCCACTGGATCGGCCTCTCGCTCCTGGACCACGTCCCCACCACCGCCAAGGCGTACCAGGACGAGATCTTCGGCCCGGTGCTGTGCGTGCTGCGCACCGAGACCTACGAGGAGGGCCTCGCCCTCATCAACGCCTCGCCGTTCGGCAACGGCACCGCGATCTTCACCCGCGACGGCGGCGCCGCCCGCCGCTTCCAGATGGAGGTCGAGGCCGGCATGGTCGGCGTGAACGTCCCGATCCCGGTCCCCGTCGGCTACCACTCCTTCGGTGGCTGGAAGGACTCGCTCTTCGGCGACCACCACATCTACGGCAACGACGGCGTCCACTTCTACACCCGCGGCAAGGTCGTCACGACCCGCTGGCCGGACCCGTCCGAGGCGCCCTCCGGCGTGGACCTGGGCTTCCCGCGCAACCACTGACGGACTCCCGGCGGGACGCCGACCCGATCCGCAAAACGACTGGCCCCCGGGGCGCGCGACGGCGCATCCTGGGGGCCATGTCCGTCCCTCCGAAGCATCAGATCCGCGCCCTGTACACCGAGTCGACGGTGACCGTCTACCAGGCGTACGACCCCTCACTCGGCCTCCCGGCCGCGCGCGACGGGCGCTTCCCGGCCGCCTGGAAGCGGGAGCGGATGACCTGGATCAAGCCGTCGTTCCTGTGGATGATGTACCGCTGCGGCTGGGGCCTGAAGGAGGGCCAGCAGACCGTCCTCGCCGTCGAGATCACCCACGCCGGCTTCGCCTGGGCCCTGCGCAACGCCTGCCTCTCCCACTACGTCCGCGGCGTCCACCCCGATCGCGACGCCTGGAGCCGCCTGCTGCGGCGGTCACCGGCCCGGGTCCAGTGGGACCCCGAACGCGACCTGCGGCTGGCCGCCCTGCCGTACCGCTCCCTCCAGCTGGGGCTCGCGGGGGAGGCCTCGCGCCGCTACGCGGACGAGTGGACGGTCGGCATCCGGGACGTCACCCCGCTCGCCCACCGGATCCACGCCCTCGTACGGGCCGGCGAGCTCGACGCCGCCCGGGCGGAACTGCCCGAGGAACGGCCCTACCCGGCCGGTCCCGAACTGATCGCGCACCTGGTCGCCGAGGAGCCCGCCACCGCCCCGGCCCGCAACACGCCCTGAGGGTGTCTGGTGTCCTGTCGATCAGGACGTCGGGAGGCCGGCGAGATCGGCAAGACCATCCCCAGCCGCTCCCGCGCCTTGCGGACGTCGCGACGCCCCGCCCTGTCCGCCGTCCGCCCCGCATACCGCGCCTGGTGTACGCGCGCCGGGCGGCGTACCTCTCGGGGAGGCCGCCGACTTCCGCCTTCCGGCAGCCGTACCACCCCGGACGTCCGCCTAGGCTCGGACCCATGAAGCTCCGACTTCCCCGGTGGGCCGCGGTCACCGCCGCCCTCGCCGTGCTCGCGGGCGCCGGCACCTGGACCGCCGTCGCCTCGGACGACCCGTCCCCCGTGGACCGCGCGGACCAGGTGCTCGACGTGCCCGGGGCGCGGCTCGACACCTCGTACTTCACGGACGGCAGCGGCGGCCGTCGTCCCGCCGTCCTGCTCGCGCACGGTTTCGGCGGCTCCAAGGACGACGTGCGCGCCCAGGCGGAGAGGCTCGCCCGCGACGGGTACGCCGTCCTGACCTGGTCCGCGCGCGGCTTCGGTGCCTCCACCGGACGGATCGGGCTCAACGATCCCGCGCACGAGGTCGAGGACGTCCGCAAGCTCGTCGACTGGCTCGCGCGCCGGCCCGAGGTGCGGCTGGACAAGGACGGCGATCCGCGGGTCGGCGTCACCGGCGTCTCCTACGGCGGCGCGATCTCGCTGCTCGCCGCCGGGTACGACCCGCGGGTCGACGCGATCGCGCCCCAGATGACGTACTGGAACCTGGCCGACGCGCTCTTCCCGGACGGTGTCTTCAAGAAGCTCTGGGCCGGGAT
>NZ_RDBI01000040.1:1574252-1578666 GCF_008042125.1 Streptomyces sp. MS191 | reverse complement strand
ACCTGGTCCGCGCGCGGCTTCGGTGCCTCCACCGGACGGATCGGGCTCAACGATCCCGCGCACGAGGTCGAGGACGTCCGCAAGCTCGTCGACTGGCTCGCGCGCCGGCCCGAGGTGCGGCTGGACAAGGACGGCGATCCGCGGGTCGGCGTCACCGGCGTCTCCTACGGCGGCGCGATCTCGCTGCTCGCCGCCGGGTACGACCCGCGGGTCGACGCGATCGCGCCCCAGATGACGTACTGGAACCTGGCCGACGCGCTCTTCCCGGACGGTGTCTTCAAGAAGCTCTGGGCCGGGATCTTCTTCACCACGGGCTCCGCGACCGGCGGCCCCGCGACGGCCGTCCGGCCGCCCGGCGGTCAGCGGCCCGGCGGGACCGACGGAGCGGCGGGCCCCGCCGCGAGCGACTGCGGACGGTTCACCCCCGAACTCTGCGCCCTGTACGAGCGCGTCGCCGTCGCGGGGAAGCCCGACCCCGCCGCCCGCGCCCTCCTCGAAGCCCGCAGCCCCTCCGCCGTCGGGGACCGCATCAAGGTGCCCACGCTCATCGTGCAGGGGCAGACCGACTCCCTCTTCCCGCTGTCCCACGCCGACGCCATGGCCCGGACGATCGCCGCGGGCGGCGTCCCTGTCGCCGTCGACTGGATCGCGGGCGGCCACGACGGCGGCAACCGCGAGAGCGACCGGGTCCAGGCCCGGGTCACCGCCTGGTTCGACCGCCATCTGAAGGGCGACACGAGCGCCGACACCGGTCCGGCCTTCCGCGTCAGCCGTACCGGGGGAGTCGACTCCACCGACGGCCGGGCCACGCTGCGCGGCGCGACCGGCGACCGCTACCCGGGTCTCTCGGCGGGCGGACGCACCCTCGCCCTCGACGCCGGCCGGCCGCAGTCCTTCCGAAACCCGGCCGGCGCGGCCCCGCCCGCCGTCTCGGCCGTCCCCGGCCTCGGCGGCGGACTCTCCCAGCTGTCCTCCCTCGGCGTCGGGCTCGCCCTGGACTTCCCCGGCCAGTACGCCGCGTTCGAGACGAAGCCGCAGTCCGGCCCGCTGCGGATCACCGGCTCACCCACGGTCCGCGTGAAGGTCACCTCCGACAGCGCGGACGGCTCCGCCGTCCTCTTCACCAAGGTGTACGACGTCGGCCCCGACGGGCAGCAGCAGGTGCTGCCCGCCCAGCTCGTCGCGCCCGTACGGGTCGAGGACGCCCGGCGGGGCAGGACCGTCGCGCTGACGCTGCCGGCCGTCGACCACGAGGTCGAGGCCGGGCACCGGCTGCGGCTGGTGCTCTCGGCCACCGACCTCGGCTACGCCTCCCCGGCCGCCCCCGCCACGTACACGGTCGCGGTCGAGAGCGGGCTGACCGTACCGACCGCGCCCGCCGTGACGACGCAGGCGGCCGGACTGCCCTGGTGGGTCTGGGGCCTGCCGCTCGCCGGCGCCGTGATCGCCGCCGCCCTGCTGATCACGGCCCGCCGCCGGACCACCGCACCCGCCCCGGACCCCGAGCTCCTGTCCGTACCGCTGCAGATCACCGGACTGAGCAAGAAGTATGCGGGCGGCGACCGCTACAGCGTGCGGGACCTCTCCTTCCGCGTCGAACAGGGCCAGGTCCTCGGGCTGCTCGGGCCCAACGGCGCCGGAAAGACCACCACCCTGCGGATGCTGATGGGACTGATCACGCCCGACGAGGGCGAGATCCGGGTCTTCGGCCAGGCAATCCGGCCCGGTGCCCCGGTCCTGTCCCGGGTCGGCGCCTTCGTCGAGGGCGCGGGATTCCTGCCCCACCTGTCCGGCCGGGAGAACCTGGAGCTGTACTGGAAGGCCACCGGCCGTCCCGCCGAGGACGCCCACCTGGACGAGGCCCTGCGCATCGCGAACCTGGGCGGCGCCCTGCAGCGCGCCGTGCGGACCTACTCCCAGGGCATGCGGCAGCGGCTCGCGATCGCCCAGGCCATGCTCGGCCTGCCGGACCTGCTGATCCTCGACGAACCGACGAACGGACTCGACCCGCCCCAGATCCGCGAGATGCGGGACGTGATGATCCGCTACGCGGCCGGCGGCCGGACCGTCATCGTCTCCAGCCACCTGCTCGCCGAGGTCGAGCAGTCCTGCACCCACCTCGTGGTCATGGACCGCGGACAGCTGGTGCAGGCCGGACCCGTCGCGGAGATCACCGGCGCGGGCGACGTCCTGCTGGTGACCCTCGGCGACACCGTCCCCGACCCGCTCGTCGAGAAGATCGGGGCCCTGCCCGGGATCGGCGGCGCGGAGCGCTCCGCCGGCGGAGTCCTCGTCCGCCTCGACGGGGCGGACGCGACGGCCCTGATCGGGGAACTCGTCCGCCTCGACGTGCCCGTGACCGGTGTGGGACCGCACCGGCGCCTGGAGGACGCGTTCCTCACCCTCATCTCGGGAGGCTCGGCATGAGCACACTGCTGGAGACCGCGCCGGGCTACCGCGCCCGGCACACCCTGCCCCTGCGTGTCGAGGCCGTCCGGCAGCTCAAGCGCCGCCGCACCCTCGTCATGGGGGCGGTGCTCGCCGCCCTGCCCTTCGTCCTGATCATCGCCTTCGCGATCGGCGGCGGTCCGGACGGCAACGGCAACGGCCGGATCACGCTGATGGACACGGCGACCGAGTCCGCCGCGAACTTCGCCGCCACCTGCCTCTTCGTCTCGGCAGGCTTCCTCCTCGTGATCCCGGTGGCGCTGTTCTGCGGGGACACCGTGGCCTCCGAGGCGGGCTGGTCCTCGCTGCGCTACCTCCTGGCCGCACCCGTGCCCCGGGCCCGGCTGCTGTGGTCCAAGCTCACCGTGGCCCTCGGGTTCAGCGCCGCGGCGATGGTCCTGCTGCCGCTGGTCGCACTGGCCGCCGGCACGGTCGCCTACGGCTGGGGGCCGCTGCGCCTGCCCACCGGCGGGTCCCTGCCTGCGGGGGACTCGCTGCCCCGGCTCGCCCTCGCGGTCGCGTTCATCTTCGTCTCCCAACTGGTCACCGCCGGACTGGCGTTCTGGCTCTCCACCCGGACCGACGCCCCGCTCGGCGCGGTCGGCGGCGCCGTCGGCCTGACGATCGTCGGCAACGTCCTGGACGCGGTGACCGCGCTCGGCGACTGGCGCGACTTCCTGCCCGCCCACTGGCAGTTCGCCTGGGCGGACGCGCTCCAGCCCCAGCTGGAGTGGGGCGGCATGGCGAAGGGGGCGGCGATCTCGGTGACCTACGCGCTGATCCTCTTCGCGCTCGCCTTCCGGGGATTCGCCCGCAAGGACATCGTGTCGTAGACCTTCCGGACAGGACCGTCACAACCACCCCCTTCGAGCCGCTTCCGCACCCGCGCGGAAGCGGCTCGTCGTTCCCAGGGCCGCCATCAGCTCGCCCACCCGGCGGCTGTACGTGCGGCCCGACATCCCGAGACGGGCGGCGGCCGTCTCGTCCGTGAGCCCGGCGAGCAGCGCCTCCAGGACCGGGCGGAGCTGCGGGGACAGCTCGCCCGTCGGGGCGACGGCGCTCGTCAGCTCCTCGCCCGCGTCCCAACTGGCCCGGTGGGCACGGACCAGGGCCTGCACGACGACCGGATCACGGATCAGCAGCAGCCCGTTGTAGAGCAGCTCCAGATCGAGCGGGACCGCCGCCACCGTCCGGTCGACCACGATCAGCTTGAAGGGGATCGTGTCCGTGAGCCGTGCCCGGCCCGGGACCCGCTCCAGCCCCGCCACCTGGGACAGGGCGTGCCGGGGCACGATCCGTCTGACCTCGCACGCCCGCTCCGTCGCGGCCCGCATGCACGCTCCCGCCAACTCCAGGAACGGCTCGGGGATCGCACGGCCGGCGGAGGTGGTCGGGTCGTCGAAGGTCAGCAGCTCGTGCCGGGTCGAGGCGGCCAACGCCGCCAGTGCCGCGCTGACGCGCCGTGCGCCGCGGACCGGACGGCCCGGCGGACGCTGCGCCTCCGGCGCGCCCCGGCTCACCGCCGAACGGGCCAGAGTCACGGAGCCCACGCGTTCTGCCACCGCTGACCACCCCCGCCGATCGATGTGCCACTCCATGTACGCATGCGACTCCACACCGTGACAACCCCTGTTGAGGAGGATGGCGAATCCATGCCACGGCCGTCCGCCCCGTCCGCCGTTGCCGCATCGAGATCCATCCGCAACCCCTTCGTCTGCTCCTCCGGGGCCTCTCGCACGTCACATTCACAAGTGCACGCGACAGAGGGGGAGATGACATGAAGCAGCGTCGACGGATGCGGCTGGCCGCCGGACTGGTGCTCGTCGCACTGGTGTCGACCGGGTGCGGAGGCGGTACCTCCGCGGACCGGAGCTCCACCCGGGAGGGCGGAAACCGGGCGCCCGCCGTCCCCGACGGAGGCGCCAGGACGGYCGCCGACACGCCCGAGGGCGAACAGCGCTCCCGC
>NZ_RDBI01000040.1:1536231-1574152 GCF_008042125.1 Streptomyces sp. MS191 | reverse complement strand
AGTCCACGTGCCCGGTCACGACGGCCGTCCCCGCGGCGCCGGGTGACGTCCCGTCGGCGTACCAGCCGGCCAGCTCGGGCTTCGTCGCGGGTGGCGGCAGCAGCGTGCCCGTGGCGTCCAGTCCCAGCCCGGTCAGGGGGGCGTCGATCGCGACCGCCGGAATCACGATCCGGACCGGATCGGACGGCGGCAGCGGGTCCGGGAGGAGCCGCGGGGCGGCCGGGGGAGCGGGCCGCGCGGCCGGGCGGGCCTGCGTGGCCGCGGGCTGCGGAGGCTCGGTCCCGCGCAGCGCGTTGGCCAGCAGCAGGGAGCCGAGGAGCCCGGTCCAGGCGAGCGTCTTGAACGCGGGGACACAGCGCAGCGCGGTGTCGCCACGGCTCTTCCTGCGGCCTCTGTCCATCGTGGTGGCGCCTTTGCTCGACGGCGGGCACGCGGCCCGTGGGGACACCGGCCTCCGGCGTCCGTCCGGGGGACGGGACGGCGGAGGCCGGTCGGTGGACGAGCCGTCAGGCCGCGGTACCGGAGCCCGCGGAGCGCCGGCGCATCCGGATCACCCCGCCGGTCACCGCTCCGGCGAGCAGCAGCCCGCCCACGGCGAGCTGCGTCCCCTTCGAGGCGTCCCCGCCGAAGCCGGCGTCGACGGCGCCGTTGGGGCGGCCGGAGATCTGGTAGGTGGCGGTCAGCTTGATGCGCGGCGGGCACTTGAGCGTCACGGTGTCGGTCCCCGAGGGGGCGTCGGCCGGCAGTGTGAACTCGCCCACCAGCACGCCCTTGCGGTCACCGGCGAAGAGGTGGAACTTCCCGCCCGCCTCCGACTCGCCCTTGCCGTACGTCTCCTTGCCGCAGGCGGTGGTGCTGACGGTGACGGTGCTGCCCGGAGCGGCCTTCCGGGGGCTGATGCGGACGTCCCCGCTCCCTTCCCCGGCCGCGGCGACGGCGGCGGGGGCGGACAGGGCGAGGACGCCCACGATCAGGGCGGCCTGCAGACCGGTGTGACGTGCGTGTGCGAGACGCATGCTTCTCTCCTTCAGCGGAGCGTTCTCGGCCGGCCCGGGTGCGCGGCGCCTGTGCTGTGCTCCGAGCACGAGGCAATAACCGGCTTCCGGCGCTCGCAACGCGAGAGCCTGACGCAGGGTCACCCGCTCGGCGGCAAGATCGTCTCCTTCGCCCTCGTCACCGCAGGTGGCGAAGACGACACCCCCCGCACGGAACGCGCGACCCCGGCGGGTGCGAACGGGGTAGCGGCCGCCGCCGGAACCGGGGCGCGCCGGGGCCCCGACCGCCCCGAACGGGCGATCCGGAGCCGGCAGGACGGAGGGCACGCGCGTCGTCGACCACGCCCTGACCGGGCGATGGGGGATGGGCCACCGGGTCGGCGATCGCCGGTGGGCATGGGCCACCGTCGGAACTGCCTCCGGCGGCGTGCTCGGCCCGGGGGAAGGTCCGGTTCCCCGCCTGCCGGGCCGGATGTGGCGCGGGTCTGCGGGCCGTCGTCGCGAAGCGCGCCCCAGCCCCGTTGACAACAGACTTGAACATGTTCAAGATGATGTTCGCCGCTTCCTTGGGGCGTCGCTACCGGGCATGTGCGAGACACGAGAGGCGGGGCCGTATGGCTGCCGGCCGGCATCAGCGGATACGACGTGCGTTCACGGGCACCGCGTGGGGATGCGCGGTGGCATTCCTCCTGACCTCCTGCTCCGTCTACCCGGTCGAGGTCGACACCGTTGACCAGCTGGCGGGCGTGTGGTCGGACTTCGACGGGAGGACGGTCGAGTTCAAGGACGACGGCACGTTCACCGCCCAGGGCCTGGACGAGGCGGGGATCGGCGCCCAGTGCTCCGGGATCGCGGCCCGGCAGCACGGAGCCGTGTCCCTCTCGGGGACGTACGGCGAGGTCACGTTCGACGGCGTGGACTGCGAGGGCATGGCATTGGCCTTCTACGGCTCCCCGTCCTCCTTCGTCGCCTGCTTCACCCGGGACCCGGTTTCCGGGGGGTGCACGGACGAGTTCAGCCGGAAGGCCGATCCGGGTGATCCCGGCGGCGCACCGACCACGTGACCGCCACGTCACGACACGTGTGCGGGGCGGTCGGTCGGCCGGAGGGCGCGTCCTCGCGGGCGGCGAGGCCGTCAGCGGGTCGTGCGAGGGGGCGTGCGAGGGGTCGCGAGGGGGCGTGGAGCGGCCCGTGGCGACCGGCAGTGACGGGGCGGCTACCGGGGTGACCGGAGAAGCCGCAGGTCAGGGACCGGGGCTGGTACTGGTTCGCCCCCAGGGGTGGCGGTCAGGCAAGATGGGGTGTATCTGCCCACTCACTCTTTGCCGGACGGTTTCTCTTGGCTGAGTACATCTACACGATGCGCAAAGCGCGCAAGGCGCACGGCGACAAGGTCATCCTCGATGACGTGACGCTGAGCTTCCTGCCCGGTGCGAAGATCGGTGTGGTCGGCCCTAACGGTGCCGGTAAGTCCACCGTCCTCAAGATCATGGCCGGACTGGAGCAGCCGTCCAACGGTGACGCGTTCCTGTCCCCGGGCTTCACCGTCGGCATGCTCCTCCAGGAGCCCCCGCTCGACGAGTCGAAGACGGTCCTCGAGAACGTCCAGGACGGCGCCGCCGAGACCATGGGGAAGCTGAAGCGCTTCAACGAGGTCGCGGAGCTCATGGCGACCGACTACTCGGACGCGCTGATGGAGGAGATGGGCAAGCTCCAGGAGGACCTGGACCACGCCAACGCCTGGGACCTCGACGCGCAGCTCGAGCAGGCCATGGACGCGCTGGGCTGCCCGCCCGGCGACTGGGCCGTCACCAACCTCTCCGGTGGTGAGAAGCGCCGCGTCGCGCTCTGCAAGCTGCTCCTCGAGGCGCCCGACCTGCTGCTCCTCGACGAGCCCACCAACCACCTGGACGCCGAGTCCGTGCAGTGGCTGGAGCAGCACCTCGCCAAGTACCCCGGCACCGTCGTCGCCGTCACCCACGACCGGTACTTCCTCGACAACGTCGCCGAGTGGATCCTCGAGCTCGACCGCGGTCGCGCCCACCCCTACGAGGGCAACTACTCCACCTACCTCGACACCAAGGCGACCCGCCTCAAGGTCGAGGGCCAGAAGGACGCCAAGCGTGCGAAGCGTCTGAAGGAGGAGCTGGAGTGGGTCCGCTCCAACGCCAAGGGCCGTCAGGCCAAGTCGAAGGCCCGTCTCGCCCGTTACGAGGAGATGGCGGCCGAGGCCGACAAGATGCGGAAGCTGGACTTCGAGGAGATCCAGATCCCGCCGGGCCCGCGTCTGGGCTCCATCGTCGTCGAGGTCGAGAACCTCTCCAAGGCCTTCGGCGAGAAGGTCCTCATCGACGACCTGTCCTTCACGCTGCCCCGTAACGGCATCGTCGGCGTCATCGGCCCGAACGGCGCCGGCAAGACCACGCTCTTCAAGATGCTCCAGGGTCTGGAGACCCCGGACAGCGGCTCCATCAAGGTCGGCGAGACCGTCAAGATCTCGTACGTCGACCAGAGCCGCGCCAACATCGACCCGAAGAAGACGCTGTGGGCCGTCGTCTCCGACGAGCTCGACTACATCAACGTCGGCCACGTCGAGATGCCGTCGCGTGCCTACGTCTCCGCCTTCGGTTTCAAGGGCCCGGACCAGCAGAAGCCGGCCGGCGTCCTGTCCGGCGGTGAGCGCAACCGCCTCAACCTCGCGCTCACCCTCAAGCAGGGCGGCAACCTGCTGCTCCTCGACGAGCCGACCAACGACCTCGACGTCGAGACCCTCTCCTCGCTGGAGAACGCGCTCCTGGAGTTCCCGGGTGCGGCCGTGGTCGTCTCCCACGACCGCTGGTTCCTGGACCGGGTCGCCACGCACATCCTGGCGTACGAGGGCGACTCGAAGTGGTTCTGGTTCGAGGGCAACTTCGAGTCCTACGAGAAGAACAAGATCGAGCGTCTCGGCCCGGACGCGGCTCGTCCGCACCGCGCCACGTACAAGAAGCTGACCCGAGGCTGAGGTCTGTGACGAGGCACATCTACAGCTGCCCCCTGCGCTGGTCGGACATGGACGCCTTCGGGCACGTCAACAACGTCGTCTTCCTGCGGTACCTGGAAGAGGCGCGGATCGACTTCATGTTCCGGCTGGCGCCCGGGGACGGTTCTCCGTCCTTCTCGGGCGGGTCCGTCGTGGCCCGCCACGAGATCGACTACATACGGCCCCTGGTGCACCGGCACGAGCCGGTCACCATCGAGTCGTGGGTGACGAAGATGGGTGCGGCGTCGCTGACGATCGCGTACGAGATCAAGGACCCCGGGACGGTGTACGTCCGGGCCTCCACGGTCGTCGTGCCGTTCGACCTGGCCGCGCAGCGGCCGCGCCGCATCTCCGCCGAGGAGCGCATGTTCCTCGAGGAGTACATGGACGACGGGATGACGTCCGCCGCATGATCGCGCCGCTGCACTTCGACGACGCCAGGGAGGCGGCCGACCTCGCCGCCTTCCTGGGCCGGCTGCTCCGCTACGACCGGGCCGCCGCCGTCCGCCTCCAGGCGGGCGGCGGGGCGCTGGCCGTCTTCGGCAGGCCGCCGTCGTTCGAGGTGCTGGCGGTCCGGACCGCGCGGCTCGTCGACGCGGTCGATCTGGACGTCACCGTCTCCGCCGGCGAACTCCTCGAAGGCATCGAGGAGTCGGCCGGCAAGGCCGTCGTCCCGGACGCCGTCACCGGACCGCCGTGGGCGGGGGTCCTGCCCCCGCGCGGCGGCTGGGAACCGGTGGCCGGGGTGCCGGACGCGGCGGAGCTGCGTGCCGCGGTGGCCGCCGCCGTCGCCGAGTTCCGGGCACGGGACGAGGAACTGCCGCAGGAGCGGCGGACGCGGGCCGAGCGGGACCGCATCGGCCGCGAGATCTGGTCGCGGACGGTGGCGGGCACCGGCCTCCCGCTGCGAGGCGTCCACGCCGCGCAGTCGCTCGGTTTCCTGCCGCCCGTGCCGGAGGTGCCGGTCGCGCTGCTCGCCGCCGGGCCCTGGCTCCGCCTGCGCACCCCCTACGGGTCGATCGCGCTCCGCACGGTCGCCCCGGCCCTCTCGGTCACCCCGACCGCCCGGCCGCACGGCCACTGACCGTCCCCCCAGCCGCGGCTCCGTCCGTGGCACAGTGACGCGCATGACGATCACGCACACTCCCGTCCTGGGCGTACGGGCCGCACTCACCCCGGCCGAGCTCGACGGGKRCTTCGCGGCCTSCTGGCCGGGGCATCGGTCCACCGACTTCGCGCCCGTCCTCGCCCGCAGCCTCCTGTGGGTGACCGCGCGCCGCGGGGACAGGCTGGTGGGATACGTGAACGTCGTCGGGGACGGCGGCGCGCACGCCTTCGTGCTGGACACGACCGTCCACCCCGACGAGCGGCGGCAGGGCCTCGGCGTCGCGCTCGTGCGGGCCGCAGCCGATGCCGCTCGCGAGAGCGGCGCGCACTGGCTGCACGTCGACTTCGAACCGCACCTCACCGCGTTCTACGAGCGGTGCGGCTTCCGCCCCACCAGCGCCGGGCTGCTGGCCCTCGACGGCTGAGTTCCACCGCGGACCCCGCCCGCCCCGGCCAGSAGGCCGCGAAGYMCCCGTCGAGCTCGCCCGGTGCTCCTCGCGGACGCGCACGACGACAGAGGTGACGACCTCGCCGCGCGCCGCCCTCAGCGTTCCGCGTCGTCCGGCCAGACCCCGATGTGGTCCTGCTCCAGTTCCAGCATGACGCGGTGCTCCATGCGCAGCGCCTCCGTGTACTCCGCCGGCAGCTGCAGCCGCCCCGCGCGGTCGAGCATCGCGTACTCGCGTGCCACCAGGGACTCCTGGCCCGCCTCGTCGACCTCCGTGCGGCGCAGCACCTCGGAGGACGTGCGGCCGTCGCGGATGGCGACCGTGCGGCGGACCTCGGAGGCGACCGTCTGGTCGTGGGTCACGATGACGATCGTCGTGCCCAGTTCCTCGTTCGCCCGCCGGAACGCCGCGAAGACCTGCTCGCCCGTCGCCGAGTCCAGCTCGCCCGTCGGCTCGTCCGCGAGCAGGACGGACGGCGAGTTGGCCAGCGCGACCGCGATCGCGACCCGCTGCTGCTGCCCGCCGGACATCTGGAACGGGCGGCGGTCCCGGCAGTCCGCGACCTCCAGCATGGTCAGCAGTTCCTCCGCCCGCTGCGCCTTCTTCGCGCGGCTCGACCGGCCCCGCAACTGCATCGGCAGTGCCACGTTCTGGGCGGCCGTCAGGTACGGCAGCAGATTGCGTGCCGTCTGCTGCCAGACGAAGCCCACCACGTCCCGCCGGTAGCGCAGCCGGGCCTTGGCGTCCATCGCGAGCAGGTCGCAGCCCGCGACCTTGGCCGCGCCCGCCGTCGGCACGTCCAGGCCCGCCAGGATGTTCATCAGCGTCGACTTGCCGGAGCCGGAGGCGCCGACCAGGGCCATCAACTCGCCCTCCTTGACCAGGAGGTCGAGGCCCTGGAGCGCCTGCACCTCCACCCCGTCGGTGGTGAAGATGCGCACCAGCCGGTCGCAGGCGATGAGCGCGTCGTGGCCGTACGAAGGGCGGTCGCGCCGGGCCGTCGCCCGGCGCTCCAGCTCGGCCAGCGAGGTGTCGGTCGTCGTCATCGTGCGTCTCCTGCCCTGAGTTCCTTGATCGAGCCTCTGCGTGCCGCCCACGCCGCCTGCAGCAGCGCCGCCGCCCCTGTCAGCACCACGACACCGACCGCGGGGAGGACCAGCGACCAGGGGTCCGCGCGCAGCGGGGCGCTGTCGAGCACGGCGAGCCCCGGTGTCGCGGAGAGGGCGAGCCTGACCAGGTCCACGCCCGGGGCGAGCAGCATGATCGTCGCCCAGCCGACCAGCGTCCCGCCGACCGCCGCCAGCAGGGTCTGGGGCAGGGCCTCCAGACCGAGCAGCCGTCGGCCCTGCCCGCGGGTCAGGCCCATCGTCCGCAGCCGGGCCAGCAGCGTGGCCCGCTCGGGCGAGGACTGGAGCAGCGAGAGGAGCACCGCGAGGACGGCGTAGCCGGCGCCCGCCCCGATCGCCGTCAGGTAGATCAGCTCGGCGCCCGACTGCATCGGCGAGTCCACGTACGTGGCGAGTCGCTCCGTGCGCAGGACGACGGCGAACTCACGGGACTTCGCCGCCACCGCCGCCCGCAGCGCCTTGCCGTCCGCGGACGGGCCGGTGGCCAGCAGCGTGGTGTTCGCCCGGTGGGTCAGGTCGGCCCCGTTGACGAGCAGGAAGTCGGCGCCGGACAGGGCCGGCGTGGCGGACCGCACGGCGACGATCCGGACCCGGAACTCGCCGGCCGCCGTCACCATGTCCCGCGGTTCCGTGCCCAGCCGCGCCGCGACCGCGGGCGAGGCGACGGCCGGCAGGATCCGGGAGTGGTCGACCTTGCCGCCGGTTCCGGTGGACCGGAGCAGGTCGGCGGGGAAGGGGCCGAAGCCGGTCCGCCGGGCGAGGCGGGTGTACGACTCCGGATCGACCCCGACCAGCGGGGCGCTCGTCGTCTCCGGCGACTCCCCGGTGCCGGTCGGCAGGGAGACGCCGTACTCGATCTGGACGGCGGTCACGTCCCGGACCCCCGTCGTGCCGCGCACGGCCTCCGCCAGACCGCCGGGCAGCGGCACGGCGTCGGCGGCCCCGGAGATCCGCGCGTCCGCGCCGGTCTCCAGGAGCGCCGCCCGGTCGCGGGCGTCCGCGACGCCGGCCAGCACCGAACCGCCGAAGGCCGCCGTCGTCAGTGCCACGAGCAGGGCGAGTAGCGGCAGCGCCCCGATCGCCGAGGACCGGGCGGCCCGGGCGAGCGACAGGTAGCCGACCGCGCCGCGCAGCCTGCGGGCGGGCCGTGCCGCCCAGCGCAGCGGCAGCGGGTACAGCCGTACGAGCACCAGGGCGGCGATCAGCGCGACCAGCACGGGTGCCGCGCTCACCAGGTAGTCCCCGGCGTCGTCGGTGCCGCGCCGGCGCAGTGCGGCGACCGCGCCCGCGGCCAGCACGAGGAGGGTGAGTTCGGTGACCGTACGGCCCCGGGACGGGCGGGCGTCGACGAGGTCGTCGCGCCCGCCGTGGACGAGGGGCCTGCGGTGCAGGAACACGGCGCGCAGCGGGAGCGCCAGGCAGGCGAGCAGGGCGACGGCCCCGGCGGCGGCGAGCGCGGGCAGGAAGCGGGCCTCGGGCAGCAGCAGGGTGGCCGCCAGCAGGCCGAGTCCGGTGGCGGGCAGCGCCAGGACGGCCGTCTCGCCCAGCAGCCGGCCGCCGATCCCGGTCAGTGAGCCGCCGCGCGAGCGCAGCAGCCCCAGCTCGGCGGCGCGCCGGTTCGCGAGGAGGCCGCCCGTCATGGCGAGGACGACCGCGGCGACCGAGCCGATGCCGAAGGCGGCGACGGCCACGACCGGGGCGATCGCCGCGCGCATCCCGCCGTAGGAGCCGACGACCTCGTCGAGGTCGGTGGAGACGGCGCCGGTGGGGCCGACGGCCTGACGGACCTTCACCAGGTCGGGCCCGCCGGTGAGCGAGGCGATCGCCTCGCCGAGCCGCGTCTCGTCCTGGGCGGTGAGATGGCCGGCGGTGGGGGCGAACCGCCAGTACAGTTCCGGCTCCCCGGCGGTCGACAGCAGGGTCGGAGCGCCGGCCGGCGGCAGGAGCAGCGCCGCCTGCCAGTAGTACAGCGGGTCCATGCCGCCGGGCTTCACCGCGTAGGAGGGGGTGCGCAGCAGCGGCTCGACGGACCAGAAGGCGCTCTGCGGGCGCACCGGCTCGACGATGCCGGTGACGGTCACGGCGAGCGGCCGGCCCGCGTACAGGGCCGGCAGGTGCACGACCGAACCGACCTTCAGATGCAGCGACTTCGCCGTCTCCGCGGTGACCGCGGCCTCGCTCCCCGTCGTCGCGTCCGCCGTCGCGGGCAGCCGCCCCTCCCGCACGGTCACGTGCCGGTCGAGGCTCGACGGCGTGCTGAGGACGAACTCGGGCGGCAGGCCGTACGGCTGCGGAAGCCAGCGGTCGAGCCCGGTGACCCGCTTGCTGGTCCGCACGCCGTGGACCGACTGCTCGGGATCGAGGCGCAGCGGGGCCGGGATCACCTTCTCCAGCGCGGCCCGTTGACGGGCCAGCGGCATGGGGAGCACCGCGGCCTCGCGGCTCGCCGGCGGGAGGTCGGAGGCCGGCGGGCCGGTCGTGATGTCGAGGACGGTGGTGCGGGGCGGGGCCGTGCGGATGGCGTGGCGCAGCCCCTCGGTCTCGTAGCTGTCGACGGCCCGCGGGAGAGCCGCGGCGAGGAACGCGGTCACCAGGACGAGCAGCGCGAAGGCGCCCGCCGCTCCGGGGGCGGTCCGCAGCCGGGTCCGTACCCAGGGCGCCACGGCCCGGGTGGACGTGCGGGGCATCTCGGTGGCCTTCCTGTCGGGCGTCCTGGCGGGTGCGGTGCTCGTCACTGGTCCCCCTGGTGGCGCAGGGTCACGACCGGGTCGGTACGGCGCAGCGCGATCGCGGAGACGATCAGCAGCGGCAGCACGGCGACCCCGGCGAGCAGCAGGGCCACCTGGCCGGGCGGCAGCTGGACCAGGACGGTGGGGACGGGCCGGCCGGCCTGGCCGGTCAGGACGACCAGCGGGACGACGGCCCGGGTCAGCAGCGCGCCGAGCGCCAGACCGACGAGCAGGCCGATGGTGACGAGCAGGCCCTGCTCGGCGGCGATCAGCCGGGCGAGCTGGCGGCGCGGGGCGCCGAGCGCCCGCAGCACGCCGAACTCGGCGGAACGTTCGCGGGTGGAGCCGGCGGCGCTGACGGCGAAGCCGACCGCGGCGAGCGCGGCCGCGGCGACGGCCACCGCCATCAGTGCCGCGTTCGGGCCGGCCCCGAGCGGATCGCCGAGCWGCTCGGCGGCGGCCTCGTCCCGCACCAGGACCTGCGCCGGATCGGCGTCGGGCCGGGCGCGCAGCGCCTTCGCGACCTCGGCGGAGCGGCCGGGCGCGGTCGTCAGCCACCACTCGGTGGGGGCGAGGGTCGCGGTGGGGACGCGGGAGAGGTACTGGTTGGCCGCGTGCAGGTCGACCAGGAGCGCGCCCCCGTCGTCGGGGGTGGCCGCGGGGGCGGTCGCGGAGGGGGACGTGGCGCCGGAGCCGGTGGTCGGCAGTTCGCGGGCGCTGCCCGTGATCGTCACGTTCAGCTTCAGGCCGCCGAGGGACACCTCGACCCGGTCGCCGCGCTTCGCCCCGGACGCCGCCAGGAAGGCGTCGCTGGCCAGGCCCGGCACGGTCTCGGGGGGAGCGGGCCGGGGGGCGGCGACCCGCAGGCCGTAGTCCTCCTGCCCCGGGAAGGGGCCGGCCGGCGAGGTGGTGCCGGCCTGGAAGCCGACCTCGTACGGCGTGCCGGCGGTGGCCCGCCCCGTCAGACGGGCCGGCTTCTGCGGGTCGCCCTTCGACGTCTCGTGGTACTCGGTGGTCCAGGAGCCGAGCGCCGTTCCGGTGGCCAGGGGGCGCTCCGCGCCGTCGTGCAGGGACGCGAGGCGCGCGACGGTCAGGGTCTGGCCGCCGCCCTCGCCGTTGGTGACCTGCCCGTCCAGCTCCAGACCGGTCAGGGTCGTTCGCCCGGCGGATCCGGCGTCCGCCGTCCTCGCGGCGGCCTGGCGGGTGGTTCCCGCGCCGCCGCCCGCCTCCTCGGCGATGCCCGCCTGCGGCCGCAGGTCGAGCGTGAGCCGGTGCGTCCTGCCGTCGGACGGCAGCGGACCGAGGAGCTGGCGGTAGGGGATGCCGTACCGGTCCTCGACGACGACCGTCACCCGGGCCGGGAGGGTGCCGGGCGGGGCCGTGCGCCGCAGGTCCAGGGCCAGTCCGGTGGCTCCGGCGGGCAGCGCAAGTCCCGGGCGCGGCCCCGCCTCCGGTGCCAGCGACCTCAGCAGCGAGGCGGCCGGACGGTCCGTGAGGTCGTCGCGCAGCAGCACGCCGTCGGCGGCGTGCACGGTGTCGAGGGCGAGGACGGTGGCCGTGTGGTTGCCGGCGAAGTCCATCGTGCCGCGGTGCGCGGGGGCGACCGAGCGGACGGCCGGCAGGGCCGTGAACGCACGTGCCTGTGCCGGGTCGGTGACGCCGTTGACCAGGACCCGGACGGCGGTGCCCATGCGGAAGTCGGCCTGGTCGGCCTGCGACCGGTCCCAGGACGCGCTCTGCCCGATGGCGAGCATGCCCATCGCGACCGCGAGGACGAGCAGCAGCACCGGACCCGCGCCGCGCAGCGGACGACGGCTGAACTGCCAGCCGGCGAGTGCGGCGGGCAGCCCCCGCCCGCCCGCGGCGCGCCGCTCGGCGAGCTTGGCGGCGGGCGGCAGCAGGCGCAGGGTCAGCACGGTGCCGGCGAGCAGCGCGAGCGCCGGCGCGGCGACCAGCAGCGGGTCGATGCCGAGGCCGCCCTCGCGGTCGCCGGTCAGCGCGCCGCCGCCCCCGCCCGTGCCGGTCTGGCGGTCGAGCTGCCAGTACGCGACGGCCGCGACGACGAGGAGGCCGATGTCGGCGCCGGCCCGCACCGGCCCGGGCAGGGCGGACGCCCGCCCCTTGCGGAGCGAGACGGTGCCCCCGTCCCCGGCGGCCAGCGCGGGGGCCACGACGGCGGCGGCGCAGCACACCGCGACCAGGACGGCGACCAGCCACACCTGTCCGGCCGGGGCGTCGTCGAGCCGCACGCCGAGTGAGCCGAGCGCCGAGCGGTCGGCGAGCAGCCGGGTCAGCGGGCCGGCGAGCAGCGGCGCGAGCACGGCCGCGGGCAGCGCGAGCAGCAGCGCCTCGACGGCGGCGAGCGAGGCGATCCGGCGCCGCGAGCCGCCGCGGGCGCGCAGCAGTTCGGTCTCCCCGGAGCGTTCCGAGGAGAGCAGCCGGGCGACGAGCAGCAGGGCGTACGCGGCGAGCAGGACCAGCTGCACGGCGACGATCATCAGGGTGGAGCGGGAGACGAGCAGGGCCCGGCCGGTCTGATCCAGGACCGTGGGCAGCGCGGTGCGCGCGGCGACGGCGCCGCCGAAGGACGTGGTGTCGGCGGTGAGCGCCGCCGGCGTCCTGGTGGCGGCGTCGCGCAGCGCGTCCATCCGTCCGGTGTCGACGCCGCCGAAGTCGGCCGAGGCCATCCAGGCCGTCTCGCCGACGGTGACCCGCCCGGAGCCGAGGACGGCGGGGTCGGCGAGCAGCGGACCGTAGGTGGTGAACACGACGGTCTTCACGCCCCGGCCGCCGGCCTGGTCCAACTGCCAGTACGGGTCGGTGAGATCGACCGGCCGGTAGACGCCGGTGATCCGCGCCTTCACCGGCTTCCCGCCGAGCCGGTCGGGCAGGTCGAGCACGGTGCCCGGGCCGGTCCGCAGGCGTGCGGCGGCCTCCTCGGGGAGCGCCACCTCGATCACGGGGCCCGCTCCGGCGGTGGGCCAGGCGCCCTTCACGAGGGCGAGCCGCGAGCGGTCGAGCGCGGCGAAGTGGGTGAGGTCCGGCTCGCCGAGACGGGCGGCCGGCTCCTGGAGGGTCCGGGGCAGCGCGTAGGGGCCCGACCGCTCCAGCTTCCGGACGGTCACGGGCAGTCCGTCGAAGGTCCGGCCGGCCGCCTTCCGGGCCGCCGCGTCGGCGGTCTCGCGCTGGGCCACCGGCACCTGTCCGCTGACGACCAGGGCGGCGGCGGGCGCGGACCGGCCCTGGAGCGTGCTCCGGAGGGCCGCGTTGCCGATGGACCCCGAGAAGGCGGCGAGCGTGGCCAGCACGGAGGTGGTCAGCAGAACGGCGAGCAGGGCCGCGGCGAGCAGCAGTCGGTGCGCCCTGACGCGCAGAAGTACGAACCCCGTCACCCATCCCCCTGAACCCACCGGACCCGTGGTCCGCACCGAACGCACCGAACGCACGTTCCTCGGATGCTTTCAGAGGGCGGGTGGCCGGGGTAACCGCTTGCACCGTGACCTTGACTCGATCGTGACCGTTATTCGGGTCCGCGACACCGGAATGCGTCACTCCGACCCGCGGCGCCCCCGGAGCCCGGTGCCGGGGCGGCGCCGGCGCGTCAGTCGGCGGTGTTCACCATCGACGCCGCCGCGTAGGTCAGGTACTTCCACAGCTGCTGCTCGTGCTCCGGCGCGAGGGCGAGTTCGTCGACGGCGTCGCGCATGTGCCGCAGCCAGGCGTCGTGCGCCGCCCGGTCCACCGTGAAGGGCGCGTGGCGCATCCGCAGCCGGGGGTGGCCGCGGTGGTCGCTGTAGGTGCGGGGGCCGCCCCAGTACTGGATCAGGAAGAGCACCAGGCGCTCCTCCGCGGGGCCGAGGTCCTCCTCGGGGTACATCGGGCGCAGCAGGGGGTCCTCCGCGACTCCCTGGTAGAAGCGGCGGACGAGGCGACGGAAGGTCTCCTCGCCACCCACCTGCTCGTAGAAGGTCTGCTCCTGAAGCGTGCCGCGCGGAATCTCGTTCACCGTTCCATCGTCTCAGATGCCCGGTGCCGCGACCGGAGGTCCGGGACCTCCCCGGCGGGCACCCCGCGCCCCGCCGCGACGGTCGCCCCGCACGCCGCCGCGCAGGAGAGTGGAGGCATGGGCGCACAGCCGGACGTCTTCGCCGAGGCCGGCGAGCGGGCGCGACGGGCACTCGTACGGGAGATGGAGGCGTACGGCGTGCTGCGCGACCCCGCCTGGCGCGCCGCCTTCGCCGCGGTGCCGCGGCACCTGTTCGTCCCCTACTACTTCGTCTCGGGCGTCCGCGGCTACGAACGCGTCTGGTGCGACGACCCCGACCCGGTCCGGCGGGACCGCTGGCTGCGCGGGGCCTACCGGGACGCGCCGCTGGCCACCCGGGTCCGGGACGGCGAGCTGATCTCCTCCGCCAGCCAGCCCTCCCTGATGGCGCGGATGCTGGAGGCCCTGGCGCCCCGGGACGGGGACGACGTCCTGGAGATCGGCGCCGGCACCGGCTACAACGCGGCCCTGCTCGCCCACCGGCTCGGGGACGGGCACGTCACCTCCGTCGATCTGGACGAGGAGATCACCGAGTCCGCCCGGACCCATCTGGCCGCCGCGGGACACCGGCCCGCGGTGATCACCGGGGACGGGTCGCGGGGCTGCCCGGAGCGCGCGCCCTTCGACCGGATCGTGGCGACCTGCACGGTGCCGTCGGTACCGCACGCCTGGCTCGCCCAGTGCCGCCCCGGCGCGCTCGTCCTGGCCCCGCTGTCGACCGGGCTGATCCTGCTGCGGGTGCGGGACGCCGACCACGCGGAGGGGCGCTTCCTGCCCACCTCGGCGTACTTCGTGGCGCTGCGCGGGGGAGGCACCCGTACCCGTCGCCCCCGGGGGCGGCCGATGGGGCTGCCCCGGCAGGTCTTCGAGGACGAGGGGTTCCGCTTCCTGCGGACGCTGGCGGAGGAGAGC
This sequence comes from Streptomyces sp. MS191, assembly GCF_008042125.1. Lineage (GTDB taxonomy): Bacteria > Actinomycetota > Actinomycetes > Streptomycetales > Streptomycetaceae > Streptomyces. The sequence continues at coordinate 1,559,766 of NZ_RDBI01000040.1, read as the reverse complement.
CTGGACACGCGCGAAGCGCTCTCGCTCTGGCAGCGCGAGAGGCGGCCGGAGCGGGAGCGCTTCGGGGTGACGATGCGGGAGGCCCGGCAGTGGGCCTGGCTGGACGATCCGGAGGGACCGTACGCCTGGCCGCTGCCGCCCGGCTGACCCGCGGCCGGGACCCCGCGGGGCGGGATCCCGGACCGTGTGACGGGGCCGACCGGCCCGGCTATCCGCGGCGGATCGTGATCGTGGTCCAGGCGCCGACGTGCACCCGGTCGCCGTCCTGGAGCGGGACGGGGACGTAGGGCTGGATCGGTTCCTCGGCGCCGTTGATCGTGGTGCCGTTGGTGGAGTTCTGGTCCACCACCGCCCACGAGCCGTCCGGCTGCTGCACCAGCACCGCGTGCTGGTGCGAGACGCCCGGATCCTCCGGCGGCACGGCCAGGTCGATGTCGGGCGACTCGCCGGTGGAGTGGCGGCGACGGCCGATGCTGATCTGGTTGCCCTGGAGCGTCAGCTGCTTCTCGGGGGAGTACGCGGGCAGGTTCAGGCCCGTGGCCTCCGGGCCGCTGCGCTGCATCATCGCCATGAAGTAGTCGCGGTCCGGGCCGATGTACGCCGACCAGCCCGCGGGCGGCCGGGGCGGCTGGTACTGCTGCTGCGGCGGCTGCGGTACGTGCTGCTGCTGCATCGGGGCCTGCGGCGCCTGCTGCTGCGAGGGCGGCGGCAGCATCCAGTCGTCGCCCCCGCCGGACGTCTGGTGCTGCGGCGGGGCCTGGGGCGCCGGCTGCTGGTGCTGCGGCGCCTGCGGGCTCTGGAAGAAGGACGGCGGAGGCGGCGGCGGTGCCTGCTGGTACCCCTGCGGCGGCTGCTGCTGCATCGGTGGACGCTGCGGCGGTGCCTGGTGGTGCGTGGGGTCGGCCGACAGGGGCTCGGCGGGCCGGTTCATCTGCGACGGCCGCGAGCCCTGGTACTCGTACGGGTCCGGCTGGCGCGGCGGCGACTGGAAGCCCGGCGGCAGGTTCAGCCCGGGCGGCGGGCTCTGCTGCTGCGAGGGGGGAGCCACCGGCGTGTAGGAGGTCGCGGTGTTCGTGAGGAAGTTCCAGCGGCACTCCTCGCAGAACGGCGCCATGTGCTCACGCGGCGTGCGGCACTGCGGGCACAGCTCCGCCTGGGCCGTCGCGTTCGGGTCGCCACCGGGGCCGAAGCCGCCGGAGGCCGGCGGCGGGACGCCGGGGCCCGGACCGGCCGGTCCGGGGTAGCCGTACGCGGGCGGTGGCGGCGGGGGAGGCGGCGGTACGGCACCCGCCGGCGCGCCCGCCCCGGCCATGCGATGGCCGCAGACCTCGCACCAGTCGTCGGAGACCGACTGATGTCCGTTCGGGCAGGTCGGCATGTCGGTGCTTCCCCCTCTCGTCGTCCGGCCCCCTGGCCGGGCTACTTCTTGACGCGAACCGTCTTGGTGGAGCGGGTCTCGAGAGTCATCTCGTCCGCTTCCGCGACCTTCGCCTTCAAACGCACAGTACCGGTCGCCGCGTCCACGACGTCCACCACCTTCGAAAGGAGTTTCGCAGTGTCCGCGTTCCCGGAGGCCGCGGCCAGCTGGACCGCGCGGCCCAGTTTGGCGGTCGCCCCGTCGTGGTCGCCGGACTTGCGGGCGTCCAGTCCCTGCTGGATGACCTGGGCCAGCTCGGCCTGTCCGGTGTAGTGCGCGACCTGCGGATTGATGGACGTGGACATGGCCATGTCGTCCGTCCAGACCGCCCGTACCAGTCCCTGCGACAGCGTCTGCGGGGCGCCTCCCGCGGGGTCCGGGACGATCAGCGAGACCCGGGCGGCGAGCATCTCCTGGCCGACCGCGGCCTGGGGGACGCGGACGCACACGTGGTAGTCGCGGGACTCGTCGCCCCACGATCCGGTCGGGTAGTCGCCGGCCCGGGGGCTCGCCTCGGTGCGCCGGTCGGTCAGCGCCTCCACCGTCGGCGCCACCTGCTTCACGAACTGGATCTCCACGCCGACCGGGGTCCACAGGCGCAGCGCGACGTCCGCGACCTCCTTGCCCATGGCGTTCTCCATCATCGTGGTGAAGTCCGAGGCCAGGCCCCCGGGGTCGGCGACGATGTCGGCGGTGCCCAGCAGCGCCGAGGCGATGCCGGTGACCTCCTTGACCTCCCAGTCCGTGCCCACGCCGCGGGCGTCGCAGGTGAAGCGTCCCGCGCAGGCGTCCAGCGCGTCCCGCAGCGCCTCGGGCGACTCGTGCTCGTTGCGGCCGTCGGTCAGCAGGATGCCGTGCCGGATCGCCACGTCCGCGGACGCCAGGAGCCGGTCCGCGAGCCGCAGCCAGGTCCCGATCGCCGTCCCGCCGCCCGCGGTCAGCCGCCGCAGCGCGTCCTTGGCCTGGGCGCGGGTCGTGGCGTCGGCGACGGCGAGGCGGCCGTTGCCCGGGTAGACCTCGGCGGCCACGTGCGTGCCGGCGACCACGGAGAAGGAGGTGCCGTCGCGCAGGGTGTCGATGGCGGCGGCGGTCGCCTCGCGCGCGCCCCGCATCTTGGTCGCCGGGTAGTCCATCGAGCCGGAGCAGTCGACCATGATCACCACGGCGGCGTCGCTCCCGCCACCGGGGCGGGCGTCCGCGAGCGCGGCCCCGCCGCTCGTCCCGCCGCCGGTCGAGGTGACCGTGACGATGGCGCTGACCTCGCGCCCGCCCTCCGGCAGGAACTCGTTCTGGTACACGTCCACCGAGAACTGCGGCACGTTCGACTTGGAGAAGTTCGCCATCTGATCGGGCTCCTCGGCAACAGCGTGACGACGCGCGTCGTCGGGACGGCACGTGTCACGGAACAGCGGGACAAGAAGGGGAAGGGGCCGTGGGGCCCGCGGCGGAATCAGGGGGTCGAGGACGGGACGAGGGCGACCTTTCAGGCCGATCCTGCCCCTTGCGGCGCGAAGGTGAACGGCAGCAGCGCCACTGTTACGTTGTCGTGGCCCCCGCCGTCCAGGGCATGGCCGACCAGCACCTGGGCGCCGTGCAGCAGCCGTCCCGCGGTGTCCGCCGGCACGACCCGCGCCATCTCCTCGGCGGCCTCCGCGTAGTTCCACAGCCCGTCGGTGCAGACCACGACCACGCCGGAGCGGTCCGGCTTGAACGCGGCGGTGTGCGGCTCCAGTTCGTACGCGTCGGCGCCCAGCCAGCCGGTGATGGCGTGGGCCCGCTCGTCCGCGTACGCCTGGGCCTCGTTCATCAGGCCGGCGGCCACCATCTGGGCCGCCCAGGAGTCGTCCTGGGTGAGCCGCGCGGGTGCGGTGGTGCGGTCGTCGGGCACCCAGTAGGCGCGGCTGTCGCCGATCCAGCCGACGATCAGCAGGCCGTCGGCGACGATCGCGCCCACGATGGTGCACGCCGGGGCGTTCTGGTGGCGGTGCGGATCGTGCTCCATGGCGTCCTGCGCCGGGTCCTCGGCGAGGGCGTTGACCGCCTCGGCGGCGGCGACGATCGCCTCGTGCATGGCCTGCTGCGGGTTGGTGCCCCGGGGCAGGGCGGCGAGCAGCGAGCGGCCGGCCGTGTCCGCGGCGGCGGCGGACGCCTCGTCGGGGCGGGTCGCCGAGGAGACGCCGTCGCAGACGATCGCCAGCGTGGCGGGGGCGCCGCCGGGCAGCGTGGTGGCGGCGACGGCGAAGGCGTCCTCGTTGCGGTGGTGGCGCAGTCCGCGGTCGCTGACGGCGGCCACCGTGGCGAGCTCCTGCTCCATGTGGTCGCGCTCGCGCGGCTGCGCGTGCCCGCAGTTCTCGCAGTAGCCGTCGGGGTCGACGTGGCCGGCCCGGCAGGCGACGCAGACCTTGGAACCGGCGGGCGGAGCGGAGGGAGCGGGCGGTGCCTGCGGTGCGGACGCGGCCGGCGGCTGCGCGGCGGCGGTGCGCGGGTCGGGTGCGGCGAGCCGGAAGTCGCCGTCGGCCGCGGGAGCCGTCGGCGCGGGCGCCTGGGCCGGGACGGTCGCGCCGCGGGCGGGGCCTTGCCCGCCCGCGGCCAGGGCCGCCAGGCCGTCGCCGGACGTGGCCGCCGCGTGCGGCCCGTCCGTGCGGACCGGGATCGTCGGCAGGTCCCGGGCGGGCCGCCCGGCTTCGGCCGAGGCCGCCGCGGCCTCGGCTCCCGACGCCCCCTGGGCGGGCGGCGTCGCCGCGAGTTCGCGGCCACCCGAGTCCGTGCCGGGAAGGTCGCCCGGGTGCTGGGTCGAGGTGGACAGCGAACCCGGCTCGCGGGACGGCGCCTCCGGCCAGTCGACCGGGGTGCCGATCGCGATCGTCGGGCGATCCGGCTCCGGCGCGGCCGCGGCCGACAGGTCGTGGCCGCACGCCCCGCAGAACCGGTCGTTCGAATCCAGCGGTTCCGCGCAGCCGGGGCAGGCGGAGAGTTCGTGCTGGGGCATCTGGGACATACTCACACCCACGTCCGGGGGCGGAAACGGTTGGCCCGCTCCACCAGTTCGATCCTCTCCTCGCCACGCTGAGCGAGCCGGGCGAGCACCCGGTACGAGCGTTCGAGGCCGAAGCGCAGTCCGCGCTCGTCCAGTTCACTGCCGAGCAGCCGCGTGCCGCCAGGCCCCGCACCGGGACTTCCGGAGAGTACCCAGTCGAGCGCGGTACCGAGGACCTCCGTCGCCAACTGCTCCCGGCGGACCGCGTCCAGACCGAACCCCTGCAGTGCCGAGACCTGTGCCGCGGCGGCCGTCAGATCGCCGCCGAGCGGATCGTGCGCCGTGCGTCGCCGCAGCCGCGCCCGCACCGCCGCGACCCGCGCCGCGGTGTAGTGGATGGACGCCTCCGGGACCGACTCCAGGGTGTGCACGGCCGCGGCCCGGTCGCCCGCGGCCAGTTGCACCCGGGCGAGCCCGAACGCGGCGCTGACGTAACTCGGATCGGTCGTCCACACCAGGCGGTAGTACTCCGCCGCGTTGTCGAGCTGGCCGAGCACCTCCGCGCAGATGCCCAGCGCCAGCTTCGGGGCGGGCTCCCCGGGAAAGGCGTCGTAGACGGCGTCGAAGGAGACCGCGGCGTTCTCGTGGTCGCCGGTCACCAGGGACGTGACGCCGCGGTACCAGACCACCCGCCAGTCGTCCGGATGCTGCTCCTCCAGGGTGGCCAGGGCGCGCCCCGCCGAGCCGAGGTCGCCCATCTCCAGGCGGGCCCGCAGCTCGCGCAGCCGCAGTTCCAGGGAGGGCGCCGGCGCGGTGTGCAGGGCGCTGATGAGCTCGGCCGGGGCCGAGGCCATCAGGCCGGCCAGGAAACCGGCGTTGGGGTCGCCCGGGTCGACCCGTGGCACGGGCAGCGCGAGCGAGGTGGACTTCCCGTCGACCGGTGTCAGGAAGGGACCCGCGGGGGCCCCGGGGCCGGGTGCGGCGGACGGGAGGGCCGGGGCGCCCGGCGGCAGCGCCGGAGCCGCCGGCGTGGTCCGCCGGCGCCCGCCGCGGGACTCCCGGGCGCCCAGCACCGAGACGTCCTCGGTCAGCTCGGCGAACAACTGCGTGTCCGTCACGCGGAGTTCCGAGCCGAACAGCGTCGACAGCGCCGGCCGCGGCCGGCCCGACTGCAGGGCGACGACCTCCCGCAGGACGCCGGTCAGCTGCTCGGCCATCTCCTGCGCGGACGCGAAGCGGCGCGCCGGATCGGGGTCCGTGGCGCGCACCAGGAGCCGGTAGAAGGACTCGTACGTCCGGAAGACCTCGATGTGGTCCGGGTCCGGCAGCGAGTCCACGAAGACGTTCGTGTAGCCCTGGAAGTCGAAGGTCAGGACGGCGAGCGTGCGCGCCACCGTGTAGAGGTCGCTGGCCACCGACGGCCCGAGTTCGGCCACCTCCGGCGCCTGGTAGCCGACCGTGCCGTAGATGGCCGACTCGTCGTCGTCCATCCGCCGCACCGCGCCCATGTCGATCAGCTTGAGCTGGTCCTCGGTCTGGATCGCGTTGTCGACCTTGAAGTCGCAGTACAGCAGGTTCCGGCTGTGCAGGTGGCCGAGCGCCTCCAGGGCCTCGATCCCGTACGCGCACGCCTGCTCCACCGGCAGCGGGTCACGGCGCCCGTCCGGCGTCCGGCGGTCGTTGGCGATCTCCTTGAGGGCCTTGCCGCCGACGTACTCCATGACGATGTAGCCGTCCAGGGAGCCCGTGCGCTGGTCGAGGTGCTCGACGAAGTTGTAGATCCGCACGATGTTGGAGTGCTCGATCTCCGCGAGGAAGCGGCGCTCGGAGATCGCCGCGGCCATCGCGTCCTGGTCGCCGGTGTCGAGCAGGCCCTTCAGGACCACCCAGCGGTCGGAGACCGCCCGGTCGACGGCGAGGTAGATCCAGCCCAGACCGCCGTGGGCGAGGCAGCCCGCGACCTCGTACTGGCCGTGCACGACGTCCCCGCCGCGCAGCTTCGGCACGAAGGAGTAGGGGTGGCCGCACTTGGTGCAGAACCCCTCCGTGCGCCCGGGCCGTTCGCCGCGCGCGCGGCCCACCGGGGCACCGCAGTCGGAGCGCGAGCAGAATCGCTTCCGCTCGGGGACCTCGGGGTTCTCCATCACCGCGGCCCGCGGGTCGGGGCGCGGTACCTCCGGGATCGAGACCAGGCCGGCGCCCAGGCGGTTGCGCCCGGACTGGCCGGTCGACGCGCCGGAACTGCGCACCGAGACCGAACGCCCGGTGCTGTTGCCCGACAGGGCACGGGAGAGCCGCCCGGACACCGAGCGCCTGGACGTGGCGGAACGCGACGAGCGCGACGAGCGGGCCGAGGCGCCCGACGACGTGGCCGAGGACGCGCGCGACGACGAGCGGGCCGAGCCGGAACCCGAACCGCCCCTGCCCGCCACGGCCAGCCCGGTCGGTGTGGAACGGAGCATGCCCCCGGGAGCCACCACCGGGGCCAGACCGCAGGTGTCGCAGTACAGCTCGCCGCCGCCCATGTCCTCGTACGAGCCTTCGCACGAGGGGCGCTGACAGGTGCCCACCACTGCCTCTCCCGCTCCTCCGCTCACCACTGACTCCCCCTGCCGTCTCTCGGCCCGGACAGAACCTCTGCCGCCGCCTGCTGGTATCGCAGCACCGCCTGCTCGGCGACCCGCAGATCGCAGGGCGCGCTCCACAGCATCCGGCGCGCCGTGTCGTACCGCTCGATCAGCAGCGGATCCTCGGCCGCTCCGAGCCGCGCCACCTTCGCCTTGTACGCGTCGAGCCGGCCGCGCAGCTCGGCGCGGACCGCGAGCGGCGCGGTCACGGCGGTCAGGGACTCCCGGGCACGGTGCAGTTCGTCCTCCGCCTCCACCTCCAAGGACTCCAGGAGAGGGGAGAGCCGGTGCCACTGGGCGTGCCTGCGGTACTCGGCGGCCGTGGCGAGCCGTTCCTGGAGGACCGTCGGCGGTCCGCTCACGGCCGGCACCTCCGAGGCGGCGATCTTGGCGAGGACCTCCCCGCGCGCCGCCCGCGCCTCGGCGAGCGTCCGGTCGGCCCGCGACAGCACGTCCCGCAGCCGCAGCAGCCGCTCCTCGGAGTCCTTCCGGACGGCGAGGACCGCCTCGATCTCGCGCCGTACGTCCTCCAGCGCGCGCGCCGCCCGGTCGTAGCGGGCGGTGTCGGGCCGGCCTCCGCCGGGCGCCGAACTGCCCGCCGCGGGCTTCCAGAAGGCCAGCGGATCGGTGACGACCTCGGTGCGCAGCGAGCCCAGCTCCGCGGTGATCGCGTCCAGTTCGTCGCCGGCGGGGTGCTCCCCGGGGCGCACCCCGACGGAGTGGGCGAGCGACCTCGTCCGCCCGAGCTCCGCGGCGAGCAGGTCTATCCGGGCGGGCAGCGCGGACCAGACGGCGTCGGCGCTCACGACGACGTCGAGCGAGGACGCGTACAGCTCGTTCATCCGGTCCACCAGCCGCTCCAGTGTGAAGCGCTCGGTGAGCCGGGCGGGCCCGGTCAGGGAGGCGGCGGGCTGCTGGGTGCCGCCGGAGACCAGCACGCTCTCGCCCCGCAGCCGGTCGGTCAGCTCGACGAGGTCCTCGCGGCTGGACCAGCGCCGGCGCGCGCGGAGCTCACGTGCCGACGAGAGGGCCGCGGTGTAGGCGTCGAAGTAGGTCCAGAGCAGGGTGATCGAGCCCTCGGTGGTGTGCCACCGCTCCCGGGTGGTCCCGGTCAGCTCGGCGCCTTCGAGCAGCCTGCGGCCCGCGTGGTCCTGGAGGGCGAGGAGAGAGTCCTCGACGGCCTTGTGCTCCGCGCCGAGCCGCGCCAGCGCACGGTCCACCTCGTCCCGGTCCATCACCGGCCCGGGGGGTCCCGTGACGCCCATCGATCACCTCTCGCTCTACTTGTACTTGGGTGCGGGCGGCCCGGATATCCCGGGCAGGTCCGCCTTCAGCCACTTGTCGTACGCCGCCTGCCAGGGCCCCTGGCGGTACCGCACCAGGACCTGGTTGACCCGGCGGACCAGGTCGTCGTTGCCGAGCTTGGCGGCGACGCCGTAGTACTCCGTGGTGAACGGCTCGCCCTTGAGCTCGATCGCCGGGTCCTGCGCGGCCTGGCCGGCCGCCAGCGCGTTGTCCGTGACGACGGCGTCGACCTCGCCGAGCTGGAGCCGGGCCAGGCAGTCCAGCTGGTTGGGGACGGTGAGGAGGTCCTTGTCGTCCTTGGTGCCGTCGCCCTCGTCCTTGAAGACGGCGCCGAAGGAGTTCTTCTCCAGGGCCTCGTAGGCCGTCGAGCCCTCGGCCGTGCAGACCCGCTTGCCCTTCAGGGAGGGGCCGTACCCCTGGATGGCGGAGTCCTCCTTGGGCGCGAGGACCTGCTGGCCGGCCTGGAAGTAGGCCGTGGAGAAGGCGACCTGGCGGATCCGCTTGCAGTTGATCGTCATCGTGCGGACGACGAGGTCGACCTTGCCGCTCTCCAGGGCCGCGATCCGCTGGTTGGTGGGGATGGCGCGGAAGATAACGCTGTCCTCGCTGCCGAGGATGTCCTTGGCGACGGCCTTGGCCAGGTCGATGTCGAAGCCCTCGAGCGTGCGCTTGCCCGGATTCCGGTAGCCCCAGCGGTAGCTGGACTGGTCGACGCCCACGACGAGCTTGCCGCGCTTCTTGATCGCGGTGATCGACGGGCCGTCGGCGGTGGACGGGCTGAGCGAGGCCTCCGGGTTCACGCAGCTGTCCGCCCGCACCGGCACGCCGATGCCGACGCCGGGGCCGCTCACCGCCGGTGCGGCCGAGGCCCGGTGGCCGCCGCGGGCCAGCGGCAGCAGGGTCAGCGAGGCGGTCAGCCCGCAGGCCACGGCCATCGCCGCCACCCCGCCCCAGCCGCGCAGCCGGGACAGGGGCCGTCGGCCGGGTCCGGCCGGGGCGCCTCTCCCCGCGTCGTCGACGCCGTAGTGCATCCCTCCCCCTCTCACCGGTACTCCGACAGCCTGCGGTTGATCCCCATGACGGCGCCCGCCGCGCCGAGCACCGCGAGCACGCCCGCGCCCAGCGGCAGGGCCGTCAGCGCGCCCCGGCCGCTCTCGGCGGCCGCGGTGAACTCCGCCTGCTCGTGGTCCAGGGCCCGCTCCAGGGCCGCGTCGATCTGGTCGAAGGACTGCCCGGTGGACTCCTTCGGGCCGATGACCCGGCTCAACGCGCCCTCGAAGTCTCCCGCGTCGTCCTTGGCGCGGGCGCCCTTGTGGCGCTGCTGCCATTCGCCGGTGCGGGAGGCGGCCTCGGTCAGCGGGCCGCGGCCCGCGTCGTCGTCGGCCAGTTCCCGGGCCTTGCCCAGGGCGTCGGTCAGCGCCGACATGCTCGTGGTGTAGTCGGTCTCGTACTTGTCGTTCTTGCCGTCGTCGGTGAGGACGGCGCCGCGCGCGACCAGGGTCAGGTTCTCGTTGGCCCGGGCCTTCAGGGAGCTGATGCGGGCGGTGTTGAGCACCTGGAGCGAGTTCTGGCCGTGCTCCCGGGCGTCCGTCAGCCCGGCGCTCGCCAGCGTGTGCGCCGTGCCGAGCCACAGCAGCACGATCACCGACGCGGCCGTGGCGGCGAGCAGGCCGTGGTTGAACACCCGGTTCGTCAGCCGGTAGTTGCGTCGCTGCGCCCAGAACAGGACCAGCAGCACCGCGATCCCGAGCAGCAGGGAGAGGTACGGCCGGTCGCGGGCGTCCTCGTCGTCCTGGTGGAGGCGCGCGGTCTCGGCTTCGTAGAGCCGCTCGGCCGCGGGCAGCAGCTCGGTGGTCATCTGCTGGTTCGCGTAACGGAGGTAGGCCCCGCCGAGCGGCAGGCCCTGCCGGTTGGCGGCCCGGGCGCGCTCGATGAGCCCGGTGTAGCGGGGGAGCTGCTCGTTCAGCGTGGCGATCTCGCGGCCCGACTCCGTCGAGCCCTCGGTGCTCGACGCCGCCCTGACCAGCAGCCTCGATGCCGTCGAGATGTCCTGGGCGTACCGCTTCCGGATGTCCGCGGGCTCCTGCGCCCCGGAGAGGAAGGCGCTGGCGGCGGCGGTGTCGGCGTCGGCGAGCGAGCGGTAGATGTCGGCGGCGTCGGCGCTCAGCGGCTGGCTGCGGGTGACCACGTCGTCGGCGGAGGAGGCCCGGTCGGCGACCTCGAGTGCGGTGACCGCGCCGAACGCGACGACCAGCAGGGCCAGTACGGCGCCGAGGATCTGCAGCCGGCCCGGCTCGGTGGTCGCGGCCCGGCGCAGCCGCTCCTTGACCTCGGACCAGGCCCCCGGCCCCGCGTCCGGCGCGGTGGCGGGCGGCGGCACCGACGGCTGGGCGGGCACGCCGACGGCGGCGCCCGGGTGCGCGGGCGCCGTGCCCGGCGCCGAGGCGGCGGGCGCATTCGGCGGATATGTCACGGGACCTCCCCCTCGGTCGCTGACGTCGGCCGTCGCCCCTCCGCTGTCCGGAAGACGACCACCCGGCCAGCAGTATGGCCTCAGGGGCCCACCCGCACACCGGAATTGACTCGATCTTGTTCCTATCCTGCCGCATGCCCCACTCGCCCCGGCAGGCGATCCCCCACCTTGAATACGCCCGGCGGCGGGGTTCGGTTCCACCACGTACGGGTGAAGTCGAAACGGGGCGCCCCCCTTTGTCAGGGGACGCCCCGTCTCCCGTGCCGGTCGCGGGACCGCGTGCGGGCCGCCCGGGCTCAGGCGTAGTGGGCCCGCAGCCGGGCCGCCGCCTCGGGGCCGGCGCCCCACCCGTCGAGCGCGAGCAGCCCCGCGCCGAGCACCGGCGGCGAGGTCACGACCCCGACGACGGCCTTCGGCGCCCGCACGGCGAGGAGTTCCGCGATCCGCCCGTCGAGTTCGGCGTGGCGGGCGGCGAGCACGCTGCCGCCCAGGATCACCGGCGTCTCCTCGTCGAGCAGCCCGAGCCGGCCGAGCGCGACCGCGGCCAGCGCGACCACCTCCTCGGCCTGCCGGTGCACCAGGGACCGCGCGACCGGGTCGCCCGCCGCGCTCACCCGGAACAGCACGGGCGTCAGCTCGTGCCGCGCGGACGCCGGGATCCGGCCCAGGTGCAGGGCCTCGATCAGCGCGTACATCGTCTCCAGGCCGAAGTGCGCGGGCAGGGCGCGGGACAGCGAGGTCGGCTCGCCCCGCCCGTCCTCCGCACGGGCGGCCCACCACAGGGCCTCGTCGGCGAGCCCGCCCCCGCCGCCCCAGTCGCCGGAGATCTTCCCGATCGCGGGGAAGCGGGCGGTCCGGCCGTCCGGCAGCATCCCCACGCAGTTGATCCCGGCACCGCAGACCACGGCGACCCCGCGCGGCTCGTCGACCCCGGCGCGCAGCAGCGCGAAGGTGTCGTTGCGCACCTGCACCGAGCGGCTCCACCCGCGCGCCTCGATCGCGGCCTGCAGCTCCGCCTCCTCGACGGCGAGATCGGCGTTCGCCAGACAGGCGGAGACGTGCGCGAACCCGGGTGGCAGCCCCCGGCCGCCGGCCGCCGCCCAGGCCCGGTCCACGATCTCCGCCAGTCCGTCCAGCGCCGCGCCGGTCCCGACCACCGGCGGCTGGAACCCTCCGCCGCGGGCCGCGCCGAGGACGCTGCCGTCCGTGCCGAGGACCGCGACGTCGGTCTTGCTGTTGCCGGCGTCGATCGCCAGCAGGCTTCCGTTCAGGCCCACTCGAGGTGCTCCCGGTTGTGCGCGATCAGCCGGTCGGTGAGCCCGTCGGCCAACGCGTACTGCCCCACCAGCGGATGGGCGAGCAGTGCCTTGAACACCCGGTCGCGCCCGCCGCGCAGGGCGGCCTCCAGCGCCAGGTCCTCGTACGCGGTCACGTGCGCGATCAGCCCCGCGTACAGCGGGTCGACCGGGGCGACCGGCAGCGGCGACGCCCCCTGCGCGCCGACCGCGGCCTGTACCTCGACGACGGCGTCGTCCGGCAGGAAGGGAAGGGTGCCGTTGTTGTACGTGTTGACCACCTGGTACGGCGAACCGCCGCCGCCCAGCAGCCCCGCGGCCAGGTCCACGGCCGCCTCGGAGTAGAACGCGCCGCCCCGCTTGCCGAGCAGCGCCGGTTTCTCGTCGAGCGCCGGGTCGCCGTACATCGCGAGGAGTTCCTTCTCCATGGCGGCGACCTCGGCGGCCCGTGACGGCTTGCTGCCGAGCTCCCGGACGACCTCGTCGTGGGCGTAGAAGTAGCGCAGGTAGTACGAGGGGACGACACCGAGGCGGTCCACGACGGCGCGCGGCAGGCGCAGGTCGTCGGCGACCGCGTCGCCGTGCTCGGCGAGCAGCCGCGGCAGCACGTTCTCGCCCTCGGGTCCGCCGAGGCGGACGGCCGTCTCCCAGGTCAGGTGGTTGAGCCCGACGTGGTCGAGGTGGACGTCGGACGGGGCCACGTCGAGGAGCCTCGCGAACTTGCGCTGGAAGCCGATCGCGACGTTGCACAGACCCACGGCCTTGTGGCCGGCCTGCAGCAGGGCACGGGTGACGATGCCGACGGGGTTGGTGAAGTCGATGATCCAGGCGTCCGGGTTGGTGCGCCGGACCCGCTCGGCGATGTCCAGGACGACCGGGACGGTCCGCAGGGCCTTGGCGAGTCCGCCGGCCCCGGTGGTCTCCTGCCCGACGCAGCCGCACTCCAGCGGCCAGGTCTCGTCCTGCTCGCGGGCGGCCTGTCCGCCGACCCGCAGCTGGAGCAGGACGGCGTCGGCGCCCTCGACGCCCTCGTCGAGCGAGCCGGTGGTGACGATCCTGCCGTCGTGACCCTGCTTGGCGAAGATCCGCCGGGCGAGTCCGCCGACCAGTTCGAGGCGGTCGGCCGCCGGGTCCACGAGGACGAGTTCGGAGATGGGCAGGGTGTCCCGCAAGCGCGCGAACCCGTCGATCAGTTCGGGGGTGTAGGTGGAGCCGCCCCCCACGACAGCGAGCTTCATATCGTCAGCTAGCCCTTCACTCCGGTCAGTGTGACTCCCTCGACGAACGCCTTCTGGGCGAAGAAGAACACGAGGATCACAGGGGCCATGACCAGGACGGTCGCGGCCATGGTCAGATTCCAGTCGGTGTGGTGGGCGCCCTTGAAGGACTCCAGGCCGTAGCTCAGGGTCCAGGCGCCGGGGTTCTCGGACGCGTAGATCTGCGGTCCGAAGTAGTCGTTCCAGCAGTAGAAGAACTGGAACAGCGCCACGGCGGCGATGCCGGGCCTGGCCATCGGGAGCACGATCCGCACCAGGGTGCGCAGTTCGCCGCAGCCGTCGATCCTGGCCGCCTCGACGTACTCGTCGGGGATCGTCAGCAGGAACTGGCGCAGCAGGAAGATGGCGAAGGCGTCACCGAAGGCCATCGGGACGATCAGCGGCCACAGCGTGCCGGAGAGGTCCAGCTGCTTCGCCCAGAACAGGTACATCGGGATGATCACGACCTGCGGCGGCAGCATCATCATCGAGATGACGAGCAGCATCGACAGGTGCCGGCCGCGGAAGCGGAACTTCGCCAGCGCGTAGGCGACCGGGACCGAGGACAGCACCACGAGCGCGGTGCCGAGCCCCGAGTACAGCAGGGAGTTGCGCCACCAGGTGAGGAAGCCGGGGGTGTCCAGGACGCGGACGTAGTTGTCCCAGTGCCAGGTGTTCGGCGTGAGGTCGCGGGTGAGCGCCTGCTGGTCGCTCATCAGGGACGTCAGGAAGACGAAGACGAACGGCAGCACGAAGAACAGGGCCGCGGCGATCCCGAGGGAGTGCACCGCGATCCAGTGCAGCAGCGACCGGCGGCGGGCCGCCTTCGCGACGGGGTCCGTCAGGGGGCGGTCGAGCGGGGAGGCAGTCGTCATGGATCAGTCACCCGAGCCGATCAGGCCGCCGCGCCGCCGCATGAGCAGCGCGGTGAAGGCCATGGAGAGCGCGAAGAGCACCAGCGCCACGACGCAGGCGGCGCCGTAGTCGAAGCGGCCGAAGCCCAGGTTGTAGACCAGCTGCGGGAGGGTGAGCGTCGATTCGTCCGGGTAGCCCGGCTCGAAGGTGACGCCCGAGCCTCCCATCACCCCCGACGCGACCTTGGAGGCCACGATCGGCTGGGTGTAGTACTGCATCGCGCCGATGACGCCGGTCACGACGGCGAACAGGATGATCGGCGAGATGTTCGGCAGGGTCACGTACCGGAACCGCTGCCAGGCGGAGGCGCCGTCCAGCTCGGCGGCCTCGTACTGCTCCTTCGGCACGTCGAGCAGCGCGGCCATGAAGATGACCATGAGGTCCCCGACGCCCCACACGGCGAGGACCGTCAGGGCCGGCTTGGCCCAGTCCGCGTCGTTGAACCAGGAGGGGGCGGGGACGCCGACCGCCTCCAGCAGGGAGTTGACCGGTCCGGTGCCGGGGTTGAGCAGGAAGACGAAGGCGAGCGTGGCGGCCACCGGCGGGGCCAGGTAGGGCAGGTAGAAGAGGGTGCGGAAGACGCCGACACCCGTCTTGATCTTGGTGATCAGCAGGCCGACGCCGAGGCCGAACACGACCCGGCAGGCGACCATGACGACGGCCAGCCAGAGGGTGTTCTGCATCGCCGGCCAGAACTTCGGCATGTCCTGGAAGACGTACGTCCAGTTGTCCAGGCCCCGCCAGGTCGGCGGGTTGAGGCCGTCGTACCTCATGAACGAGAAGTAGACGGTCGAGACGAGCGGATAGGCGAAGAAGACGCCGAATCCGATCAGCCAGGGCGACATGAACGCCGCGGTGCGAAGCGCGTTGCGCGTGCGCTTCGACCGCAGCGTGTGACGCCCGTCCTGGGGTGTGGCGGCGGGTGCGGCCGGCCGCTTCGTGGGCAGGGTGTCGGTGCTCATGAGGGCGTGTCCCGGCCGCTACTTCGCCTGGGCGATGTCGCGGTCGATCTGGGCCGCGGTCTCCCCGAGGCCCTTGCGCAGGTCGGTGACCTGGCCCTTCTCGTACTTCTGGGCGAAGTCCTGGAGGGTGTCCTGGTAGGCCGAGCCGTTCACCGCGCCGTCCGAGGTGGAGGACCGCGGGTGCCGGGCGATGTCGAGGAAGGTCTTGAAGCGCGCGTCGAACTTCAGGTTCGGGGACTTGAGCGCCTCCAGCGTGGAGGGCACGTTGCCGATGCCGTTGGCGAAGTTCACCACGGCATCGGTGTCCATGGTCATGTACTTGACCAGCTCCCAGGCGGCGTTCTGCTTCCGGCTCTGCGGGGCGATGCCCATGATCGTGCCGGAGAGGTAGCCCTTGCCGTACTCCGCGACCTCGTCGTCCGCGACCGGCAGCGGCGCGACGCCGACCTCGAAGCCGACCTTGGCGTCCTTGATGAAGTTCAGCCGCCACTCGCCGTCGAGCTGCATGGCGACCTGGCCGGTGTGGAAGGGGTGCTTGGCGCCCCACTCGTCACCGAAGGTGGTGCGGTACTTGTCCAGCTTGGCGAACCCGCCGAGTCCGTCGACGAGCGACTTCTGGTACGTCAGCATCTCGGCGAACGCCGGGTCGGCGGCGACGTTGGACTTGCCCTGGGCGTCGAAGTACCGGTGGTTCCACTGGGACATGTAGTGGCTCAGGACGGTCTCGTAGCCGAGGTAGTTCGGCATGAAGCCGAGCTGCTCGTACGAGTCGCCCTTCGGCTTCGTCAGCTTCTTCGCGACCTGCGCGAACTCCGACCAGGTCTTGGGCGGCGCGGTGATGCCGGCCGCCTCGAAGGCGTCCTTGTTGTAGTAGAGCCCGTACGCGTCGGACAGCAGCGGCAGGGAACAGCGCTTGCCCTCGAACTGCGTGTACTCCTGGAGGACCTTCGGGAAGGTCTTGTCCAGGTCCACCTTGTCCTTCTCCAGGAAGGGCTTCAGGTCCGCGAGGGCGCCCGAGGCGCAGAACTTGCCGACGTTGGCGGTGGTGAAGGAGGAGACGACGTCGGGACCGTTCGAACCACCGGCGCGCAGCGCCTGGTTGAGCTTGTCGTCGTTGATGTTGCCGACGACCTTCACCGTGATGTTCGGGTGGGACTTCTCGAAGCGGTCCACGTTGTCCTGGATCGCCTTCACCTCGGCCGGTGCGGACCAGCCGTGCCAGAAGGTGATCGTCGTCTTCGCGGCGGGGTCGTCGGTCGCGCCGTTGTCGGCGGAGCCGGTGCACGCGGAGGCGAGGAGGGCTATGGAGGCGGTGGCGGCGAGCGCGATCGCGGCTCTGCGCGGACGGACGGGCATGACGGAGTCTCCCTGTGACGAAGGGGCGGCGGGGAAGAGGGCGAAGGGTGTGGCGGTCGGACCCCAGGGCGCCTGGCGCCGGGGGTGGTCGGACCGCGAGGTGTCGAAGACCTCGTCGCGGGTCGCCGCGAGGGCGCTTTCGAGGGCGCCGCGCAGCACGGGGTCGCGGTCCACGGTGCCGAGGACGAGCCGGGGGCGGGAGGCCGCGAGCTCGGCCAGTTCGGACTGGACGCGCTCGCGCAGGGGTTCGCCGCCGGCCACGTTCACCTGGCCGGACAGGACGAGGAGTTCGGGGTCGAGCACCGCGACGACGGAGGCGAGTCCGGTCGCCAGGCGCTCGGCGTACCGGTCGAGGAGCGCGGCGTGGCGCGGGTCGTCGCCGTGGTGGGCGGCGGCGTGCGCGAGGAGCCCGGACGCGGTGGCGACGTAGGGCTGCTCGACGGTGTCGATGCCGAGGGAGCGGGCGATCCGGGGCACGGACTGGACGCCGGCGAGCTCCTGGTAGCCGCCGGAGTTGGCCTTGGTGACCTGCCGCACGAGCGGGGTGCCGGGTACCGGCAGGAAACCGACCTCGCCCGCGCCGCCGGTGAAGCCGCGGTGCAGCCGGCCGCCGAGGACGAGGGCGGCGCCGAGACCGGCCTCGTTCCAGAGCAGCACGAAGTTGTCGTGGCCGCGTGCGGCGCCCAGGCGCTGCTCGGCGATGGCGGCGAGGTTGACGTCGTTCTCGTACTCGAACGGCATCGGGAGCACCGCGGCCAGTTCCGCCAGCAGAGTGGGGGAGTGCCAGCCGGGCAGGTGGGAGGCGTACCGCAGCCGGCCGGTGGCCGGGTCGAAGGCGCCGGGGGTGCCGATGACGAGGCGGTGCACCTCGGCCGCGGTGATCCCGGCCTCCTTCACCGCGCCGTCGAGGGCGGTCGTGACCTGGCGGACGACGCCCTCGGCGGCGCGTCCCGGGGTCCTCAGCTCGAACTCGCCGACGACCTCGCCGGTGATGTCGGCGACGGCGGCGCGGATCCGGCCGGGGTTGACGTCGAGCCCGGCGGCGAAGGCGGCCCGGGCGTTGATGGCGTACAGCTGCGCGCTGGGTCCCGGGCGCCCCGCGGTGGTGCCGCCGGCGACGACGAGCCCGGCGGCCTCGAGGCGGGCGAGCAGCTGCGAGGCGGTCGGCTTGGAGAGCCCGGTGAGCTTGCCGATCCGGGTCCGGGAGAGCGTGCCGTGCTCCAGCAGCAGGTCGAGGGCGGCGCGGTCGTTCATGGCCCGCAGGACACGAGGGGTGCCGGGGGTTCCCGGGGTCGTACCGGCCATGTCGGATGCACCTGCCCTTCGGCTCTGGACGGGGCCATTCTGCTGCCCGTCGGCCCGCTTCCCCAACTGCACTGTTAGGAAAGTTTCCTATTCGGTGGGAGGACCGTAGGACGGGCGTCACCTGGGCGTCAATACCCGCAGACGCACGACGCCCCCGAAGGCAACCAAAGCGTTACCTGCGGGGGCGTCGTGGACGGGCGGGCGCGGGGCCTCCGCCGCCGGGGCCGTCCTACTTCGAGAGGTTGGGCGAGGAGGGCGGCAGCGGGGTCGCCGCGGCGGACTGCGGCGAGGTGGTCGAGGAGAAGGCCGAGGGGGCGGCCATGCCCGCCGTCGGGTCCGCGGCCGCCTCCTCCGCCTGCGCGGGGACACCGCCGACGATCCGGATGCCGGCCGCGTCGAGCGCGCGCTTGATGCGCCAGCGCAGCTCGCGCTCGACGCCCAGGGCCTTGCCCGGCATGGTCTTCGCCGACACGCGGACGGTCATCGAGTCGAGCAGCACCTCGTTGAGGCCGAGGATCTCGACCGGCCCCCACAGGCGCTCGTTCCACGGCTCTTCCTTGGCCATGGCCTCCGCGACCTCGGTGATCACCGTGCGGATCCGGTCCAGGTCCTCCGTCGGGCGGACCGTGACGTCGAGGGCGGCCGTCGCCCAGCCCTGGCTGAGGTTGCCGATCCGCTTGATCTCGCCGTTGCGGACGTACCAGATCTCGCCGTTGTCGCCGCGCAGCTTCGTCACCCGCAGACCGACCTCGACGACCTCGCCGGACGCCACCCCCGCGTCGACCGAGTCGCCGACGCCGTACTGGTCCTCCAGGATCATGAAGACTCCGGAGAGGAAGTCCGTGACGAGGTTCCGGGCGCCGAAGCCGATGGCGACACCGGCGACACCGGCCGAGGCGAGCAGCGGCGCCAGGTCGATCTTGAAGGCGCCCAGGATCATCAGACCGGCCGTGCCCAGGATGAGGAAGGACGCGACCGAGCGCAGCACCGAACCGATCGCCTCGGAGCGCTGGCGCCGCCGCTCGGCGTTGACCAGCAGCCCGCCGAGGGCGGTGCCCTCCACGGCCTGGGCGGACCGGTTCATCCGGTCTATGAGCCTGGTCAGGGCACGGCGGATGGCCATCCGGAGCAGCAGCGCGACGACCAGGATGAGGACGATGCGCAGACCGGTGTTCAGCCAGGTGGACCAGTTCTCCTCCACCCAGCCGGCGGCGCTCGTCGCCCGCTCCGCCGCCTCGTCCAGAGTGACGGGGACGGACTGGGGATCGTCGGCGGCCACCGAGGCTGACCAGGACACGGGGAAACCTCCAGGCGTTGCGTACGCAGAACAACCACACTAACGGGGCATCGGATGTGCTCCCGTCGCCCTGACGAAGGGAGAGACGGACCTCACCCGGGGATGTATCCCGTGACCGTGTGGATGTGGTCGAGAACACCCCAAGGCCGTTACCGCCACGTGGTGGCGCTTTGACCAGGCATGAGGGGAGACTGAGAGCAGATCGTCCCGGCGCGAGCCACGCGCCGCCGGCGTCATAGGAGGCATCACGTGCCGCATGTCCTGGTCCTCAACGCGTCGTACGAGCCCCTCGGCGTCGTACCGCTCCGCCGCGCGCTCGTCCTCGTCCTGGAGAACAAGGCCCTGTGCCTCGAGGAGTCCGGCGCCTTCCTGCACAGCGAGACCCGCGTCGTCCCCGCACCGAGTGTGGTCCGGCTGAAGCGGTTCGTGCGGGTCCCCTACCGGGGGCCCGTTCCTCTCACCCGCAGAGCGCTGTTCGCCCGCGACGGCGGACGCTGCATGTACTGCGGTGGCGTCGCAACCAGCGTCGACCACGTCGTTCCGCGCAGCCGCGGGGGTACGCACGCCTGGGACAACGTCGTGGCGGCCTGCCGCCGCTGCAACCACGTCAAGGCCGACCGCCATCTGCGCGAACTGGGCTGGCGCCTGCGCCACCAGCCGGCGCCCCCGTCCGGACTCGCCTGGCGGATCATCGGCACCGGTCACCGGGATCCGCGCTGGCTGCCCTACTTGCAGCCGTACGGCGCGGACGACGTGATGGCCCGGATCGACGCCGTCTCCCACGCCCCCACGGGGGCCGTGAGGACGGCGACCTGATCCGGGCCTTCGTCGTACCGGGGCCGGGCACGGGTCGCGGCGCCGTGCGCACCGCGGCCGTGACGCCGGCCGCGGTGCGCGCCCCGGTGCGACGGCGCGCACCTGCCGGCGGGCCGACGGCCCGTGGGGGGTCGTCTCCCGTGCCGTCACTCCTGAGGCGTCTGCGGCTCCTGGGTCGCCTGCGGCTGCTCGGGTTGCTGGGACGGCTGCTGCGCCGGGGGCGCGGGGGTCTCCGGGGGTGCCACGGCGTAGGTCTCCACCGTCCAGAGCGAGTAGCCGTACGGAGTCGCCCGCGCGTCGCCCTGGACCCGCAGGAAGCGGGTGTCCGCCGCGTCCATGCGGACCGCCTCGCGGCCGCCGCGGCCGTCGGCGACCGTGGCCGCCGTGCGCCAGGTGCGGCCGTCGGCGGAGACCTGGATGCGGTAGCGGGAGGCGTACGCGTCCTGCCAGTGCAGGACGACTTGGCCTATCCGGGTCGGCTGGGCCAGCTCAAGCTGCCACCAGGCGCCGTCCTCCGCCGGCGAGGACCAGCGCGTCGCCGGATCGCCGTCCAGCGCCGAGGCCGCCGGGAAGTCGGGCGTCTCGTCGCCCGAGGAGGACGCCGTCGCCGTGCGCGCCAGGTCCGGGCCCGCCGTGCGCGGGAAGGCGCGGACCGTCAGGACCCGTTCCTCGCCCGCGAACGAGACCGGCACCTGGTACGAGCCGGCCGGCACGTCCGGTGCCACCGAGACCTCCAGCGGCACCGTCGTCCGCGTCCCGCGCGGCACCAGGACCTCCTTCGGGAGCCGGACCGCGATCCCCTTCGGCGCGCGGGCCGTCAGGGCGCCGCGCACCTCGCCCGCCCGCTGCGCCACCAGGTGCACGTCCACCCGCTGCGCCGTCCCGCCGATCTCCGCGTCCGTCTCGCCACGGGCCAGCTCCAGGTCCGCGTGCGGCTCGTCCGCGAACCACGGCACCAGCGAGCGCACCTCGGGTGCGGCGCCGGTCCAGGCGATCCGCACCGCCTCGGCGCGCAGCCCCTTCGCGTCGGCCTGCGTCCAGCCGGAGGGGGACAGCGGGCCGAGCGGCCGCCAGCCCTCGCCGGTCACGTAGGCCTCCACCCGGGCGCCCTCGCCCGAGCCCGGCTCGGTCATCACGGTCAGCGTCTCGACGGGCCGGGCCCGGTCCAGCCGGAGCACGTACGCGCTCTGCTCCCGCTCCGCCCGCCGCCCGGTGCGCCGTTCGCGGTCGGCGCCCGTCCAGGCGGCCGACTCGGTCGCGGCGCGCGTGAGGAAGGGGTCGAGGACGCCCTTGCCCACCGTCACCTGGCCGGCCTGCCCGAGCGACGCGCGCATCGGCTCCAGGCGCAGCGACGCCTGCCAGGCCGCCGTGCCGTCGCCGCGGGTCTGGGCCAGCAGCATGTCGACCGCCGTCTCGCCCGCCAGTCCGTACTGCGACAGCCGCGCCAGCCAGGGCCGTGCCTCCTCGGCCAGGGCGCCGTCCGCCGTGGCGGCCAGCCGCCGCGGCGCCTCCCGCATCACCGTGAACGCCGCCCGCAGCTCGCGCGCCGCCTTCTCGCGGACCGCCGGCGACCCGGCCGTCCGGCTGCTCCAGAACGCCGCCATCAGGGGCTTGAGGTAGGCGGACTCGCCCGCCGGGTCGAGGAGCGAGGAGGCGTCGTTGCCGGCCAGCGCCCACAGCGCCTCGCGGGCCGCGGCGTCCGGCCCGGCCAGGTCGTCGACCGCCGCCCGCCAGGACTCCTGCGGCCGGTATCCCTTCGGGTTCCAGGCGTAGTCCGCCGCGGTGAAGAGCGGCACGCGCGAGGCCGTGGCCTGCTCCATCGCGTTCGCCAGGAACGCGGCCGAACCGGCGGCCACCGCCGGCTCCCGGCCCTGGTAGGCGCCGAGGAAGAGCCGGTCCTGGGCGTAGTCGTTCACCGGGTAGTTGTCCATGGTGACCAGCGGGTGCCGGAACGTCGCCCGCGCGCCCGCCAGTTCCCGCCCGGTGATGGTGCGCGGCACGACGCCGACACCCGTCCAGGCCACCTGGACCCGGTCGTCGAGCGCGGCGGCGAGCGCGGCCCGGTAGTCCGTCCTGCCGTCCTGGTAGTACTCCGTCGGCATCAGGGTCAGCGGCTCCGCGCCCGGATGCCGCTCCGCCAGGTGCCGGGCGACCGCACTCGTCACGCGCGCGTGGGCGGCGGCCGCCGCCTCGGGACCGCGGCCGAAGACGTCCGCGTCCTTCGAGCAGTGCCACTCGCTGTAGCTGACGTCCTGGAACTGGAGCTGGAAGGAGCGCACCCCCAGCGCCCACATCGCGTCGATCTTCCGGTTCAGCGCCCGTACGTCGTCGTCCGAGGCCAGGCACATGGACTGGGCGGGGGCCACGGCCCAGGCGAGCGTCACGTGGTTGGCGCGGGCGCGCTCCGCGAGCGCGCGGAACGCGGCGCGCTGCTCCGCCGGGTAGGGCTCGCGCCAGAGGGTCTGCCGGTACGGGTCGTCGCCGGGCGCGTAGAGAAAGCGGTTCTGCTTGGTGCGGCCCATGAAGTCGAGCTGGGCGAGGCGCTGTTCCTGGCTCCACGGGCGGCCGTAGAAGCCCTCGGTCAGTCCGCGCACGGCGCTGCCGGGCCAGTCGCGGACCATGACGCCCCGGATCTCCCGCTGCGGGCCCACCAGCTGACGCAGCGTCTGCACGGCGTGGAAGAGGCCGTCCTCGCCGACCCCGTCCAGCGCCACGGTGTCCCGGCCCTGGACCCGCCCCGTCGCCAGCCGGTATCCGCCCCGCGGCAGGTCGGTCCGCTCGTGCGCGCGCAGCGCCCGCAGGGCGTCGGAGGCGCCGGAGACCCCGACGCCGGAAGATCCGCCGGCCCGGAGGACGGTGCCCGCGCCGGGCAGCGAGGTGTGGACGGTCCGCACGCCGGCCGACCGCAGCACCTCGCGCAGCGCGGCCAGGGCGTACGGGTCGGCGTCGGCGTCGGCGAGCAGGGTCACCTCGTCGCCGAGCGGCACCGAGGGACCCGTGGCGGTCATGGACTGCGGGCGCGGCCACACGCCGGTGTCGGCGGCCGCTGCCCGCCGGGCGTCGGCCCGGTCGTCCGCGGTCGTGGTCGGCGGGACCGGCGCCGCCTGGGCGAGTCCGGGCATCGCCCCGCCGAGGAGACCGCCGATGACCGCGGCGGCCACGGCCGTCGCGGTCCGCTTCCTGCGCCCGAGGTGCACGGGGGACTCCTTTGGTCACGAGTGGATTACGACCCCACCACCCGGTCGGCCGAGGTGTCAATGCAGGTGGTCGATGTGTCTGCTTTGCGGGATGTTCTTTCGGCGAGGTGGCGTCCCTCCGTCAACTTCCGCCGGTAAAACGGGGTGCGATGGGTAGTCCTGTTGCTGTTGTCCCACTTGTCGAGACGAACCGGGAGACCCCCGTGGCCGCGACCACCCGCACCAACACCCATATACGGGTGCCTGAACAGGGCCCGCTCACCAGCGAACCGCCCCTCGCCGACGCCGCCCCGCTCACCAGCGAACCGCCGATGACCGACGCGGCCCCCCTCACCAG
>NZ_RDBI01000040.1:1518988-1536131 GCF_008042125.1 Streptomyces sp. MS191 | reverse complement strand
GTGCCCGCGGTCCGCACGCCGTCGACGATCTCGACCGTCCCGCCCGCCTCGGTCGTCACGCGCAGCCGCGTACCGGGCGGCAGCCCCTCGCCCAGCCCGGCCAGGGCCGCCMCCGTTCCCGACTCTCCCGGAGTGTGAAGTGACCCTGGCCCGTCTCGCCGCCCTTCATGGCGTCGCCACCACGTACGCGCCCTCCGAGGGCGTCACCGTCCCGGTGGCCGACGCCACGGTCGTGGCCGTGCTCGCCGCCCTGGACGTGGACGCCGGGACGCCCGAGGCCCTCGACGCGGCGCTCGATGCGGCCCACCGGGCCGAGCGGGACCGCCTGCTGCCGCCGACCCTCGTCCGGTGGCAGGACGGCCGGGACGGCCCGGGGGCGGCCCTGGCCGGGCTGGGCGAGGGGCTGCCGCCCGGTACGCGGCTGCGCGTGACGACCGAGGCGGGCGGGACGGTCGAGATCGTCGACGGCGTGCGGACCGCGGGCACCGCGGACGGGACGGACGGTGCCGTGGGCGAAGGCCCGGGCGGCTCCGGGGTCCCGGACGTCGACCGGCTCCCGCTCGGGGTCCACCGGGTGGACGCGCTCACCCCCGACGGCCGCGCCGGGGCGGGCACCCTGATCGTCGCCCCCGCGCGCGTACCCCGGCCCGAACGGCGCGCGTACGGGCTGCTCGTCCAGCTCTACTCCGTCCTGTCCGCGCGGTCCTGGGGCATGGGCGACCTCGGCGACCTGCGTGAACTCGCGGCCTGGGCGGGCCGTACACACGGCGCCGGCTTCGTCCAGGTCAACCCGCTGCACGCGGCCGTGCCCGGAGCGCCCACCGATCCCTCGCCGTACCGCCCCTCGTCCCGTCGCTTCCCCGACCCGGTCCATCTGCGGATCGAGGACGTCCCCGAGTACGGCTACGTGGGCCCGGAGCACCGCGAGGCCCTGGAGGCCGTCCTCGCCGACGCCGCCGAGCTGCGCGAACGGGTGCTGCGCAAGGGGGCGTTGATCGACAGGGACGCGGTGTGGGAGGTCAAGCGGCGGGCCCTGGAGCTCGTCAGGACCGTCGAACCCGGGCCCGGCAGACAGGCCGACTACCGCGACTTCCTCGCCGAACGCGGCCGCGCCCTGGAGGACCACGCCACCTACTGCGCCCTCGCCGAGCGGCACGGCCACCACTGGCGCGCCTGGCCGGAGGAGCTGCGCGACCCGCGCTCCGCGGCCCCGCTCGTGGCGGCCGACGCCGAGCTGTCCGCCCGGGTCGACTTCCACTGCTGGCTGGCCTGGCTGACGGACCGGCAGCTCGCCGCCGCCGGGGCGACCGCCCGCGAGGCGGGGATGGCCGTGGGGGTCGTCCACGACCTCGCGGTCGGCGTCCACCCGGACGGCTCGGACGCCTGGGCCCAGCAGGACGCCTTCGCCGCGGGCATGTCGGTCGGCGCGCCGCCCGACGCCTTCAACTCCCGCGGACAGGACTGGGGCCTGCCGCCGTGGCGCCCCGACGCCCTCGCCGCTTCCGGCTACGCGCCCTTCCGAGGCCTGCTCCGGGAGCTGCTGCGGCACGCGGGCGCCCTGCGCATCGACCACGTGATGGGGCTGTTCCGGCTGTGGTGGGTCCCGGCGGGCGGCGAGCCCACCGAGGGCACCTACGTCCGCTACGACGCCGAGGCCATGCTCGCCGTCCTCGCCCTGGAGGCCCACCGGGCCGGCGCCGTCGTCATCGGCGAGGACCTCGGCACCGTCGAGCCCGGCGTGCGCGAGGCGCTGTCACGGCGGGGGGTGCTGGGCACCTCCGTGCTGTGGTTCGAGCGGGACTGGTCGGGCTCCCGGCAGCCGCTGCCCCCGGAGGCGTGGCGCACCGACTGCGTGGCGACCGCCACCACGCACGATCTGCCGTCCACGGCCGCCCGGCTCTCCGGCGACCACGTCTCCCTGCGGCACCGGCTCGGGCTGCTGTCCGGGGACCTGGCGCGCGAGCGGGCGGAGGACGCCGCCGAGACCGGCGAGTGGCTCGGTGTCCTCGAGCGGCTGGGGCTGCTGCCGGAGGGGCCGGGCGACGAGGAGGCGGAGATCAGGGCCGTCCACCGGTTCCTGCTCCGCACCCCGGCCCGCATGGTCGGGGTGTGGCTGCCGGACACGGTGGGGGACCGCCGGCCGCAGAACCTGCCGGGCACCTGGGACGAGTACCCCAACTGGCGGCTGCCAGTCGCCGGACCGGAGGGCCAGCCGCTGACCCTGGAGGCCCTCGCCGCCTCGCCGCGGGCGCACCGCCTGCTGGCCCTGTTCGACCTCTTCGGGACGCATACGGCACCCCCGGGCGCGCGGCCCGTTTAGGTGTTCGCTACGTTTGCACCGTGGACAAGAAGAACGCCCTGCGCGCCGGTGCTGTCGCGGCCGGTACGACGCTGATGATGCTGCTCATGTCGTCCCCGGCGCTCGCGCTGACCCGCGACGACGGTGACGACCCGGCCCCCAAGCTGAGTGTCGTCGAGACCCTCGGCCTGTTCGTCTTCACCCCGATCGTGCTGTTCCTGGTGATCTGCGGTCTGGTGATGGTGCTCGACAAGTCCAAGAAGGCCTGAGACACCGGCCTCTGTCGCATCCTGACGAGGGCGCCGCACGGTACGTGAGTACCGTGCGGCGCCCTCGCGTGCGTTCCGCGGCCCCGGAGGCCGCCTCGCCGGCCGGGCCGGTCCCGCGGCGCCCGGCACCGCGCGTGCCCGGCCCGGGACGACCGGCGCGCCGCCGCCTCAGGCCGTCGTCGCCAGCAGCTTGCGCAGCAGCCCGGCCAGCTGCTCCTGCTCGGCGGCGTCGAGCGCGGACCCCAGCGCCGCCCGCTGCTCTTCGAGGCCGGCCGCCACGGCTCGGTCCACCAGCTCCCGCCCGCGCTCGCTCAACGTCACCTTCAGCCCCCGCCGGTCGTTCGGATCGGGGCTGCGCCGGAGCAGTCCGGCCTTCTCCAGCTTGTCCAGGCGGCCCGTCATCCCGCCGGTGGTGATCATCAGCGTGGCCGTGAGCTCGCGCGGCGACAGCGTGTAGGGCTCACCCGAACGGCGCAGCGTCGCCAGGACGTCGAACTCCCCGAGTGCCATCCCGTAGGGCGCGTACGCCTTGTCCACCCGGCCGCGCATGGCGTTCGCGAGCCGGTAGATCCGCCCGAAGACGGCCATCGGGACCGTGTCCAGGTCGGGGCGGACGGCGGCCCACTGGTCGGTGATGGCGTCGACGGCGTCGTGGGCGGGGCCGGGCCCGGGGGTGTTCGTCTCCATGTCCGAAGTCTCCAGTCCGGTCGACTCGATGGCAAGAAAGTCACTTGCTAATAAGTAGCTTAGAGCTAAGCTACTTATCGCCAAGCCATTCGGCCCGCACCGTCCGACCGGGGGGAACCTGCCATGTCCCGCAAGGCCGCCGTGATCGCCCTGACCGCGCTCGCCCCGATCTCCTGGGGCTCCACCTACGCCGTCACCACCGAGTTCCTGCCGCCCGACCGGCCGCTCTTCACCGGCCTCATGCGCGCCCTGCCGGCCGGGCTCCTGCTCCTCGCGCTGACCCGCAAGCTCCCCCGGGGTGCCTGGTGGGGGAAGGCGGCGCTCCTCGGCGTGCTCAACATCGGCGCCTTCTTCCCGCTGCTGTTCCTCGCCGCCTACCGGCTGCCCGGGGGCGTCGCCGCCGTGGTCGGTTCGGTGGGCCCGCTCTTCGTGGTCGGCCTGGCGGCCCTGTTCCTGGGGGACCGGCCCACGGTCCGCACCCTGCTCACGGCGATCGCCGCCGCCTTCGGTGTCAGCCTGGTCGTCCTGAGGGCGGGGGCCGCGCCGGACCTGGTGGGCGTGGTCGCCGGACTCCTCTCCGCGCTGTCGATGTCGGCCGGCACGGTCCTCACCAAGCGCTGGGGCCGTCCCGAGGGGGTGGGCGCGCTGGCGCTGACGGGCTGGCAGCTCACCGCCGGCGGCCTCGTCCTGCTGCCCGTCGCCCTCCTGCTCGAAGGCCCTCCGCCGGCGCTGAACCCCACCCACCTGCTCGGCTACGCCTACCTGGCCCTCGGCAACACCGCGGTCTCGTACTTCCTCTGGTTCCGCGGCATCGAGCGCCTGAGCGCCTCCTCGGTCACCCTCCTCGGCCCCCTGTCGCCGGTCACCGCGGCCGTCATCGGCTGGGCGGCGCTCGGTCAGGCGCTCGGTCCGGTGCAGCTCGTGGGCATGGCGGTCGCCTTCGGGGCCACGCTCGCCGGCCAGTGGACCCCGAAGGCGCCCCGCCGGCCCCGCGTCCGGGAAACGTTCAGCACGGCTGAAGATGATGGTCGGGATGTTTCGATGGACCTGAACGCTCTCGCGGTGCGGCGGTAGCCCTGCGAGCGAGCGCCGGCCGTGTGCGCCCGAGGGCCCGGCACCCGGCACCGCCCGCCCGGTAGGTTGCGCCCCATGACCGAGTGGGACATCAAGAAGCTCCGGATCCTCCGCACCCTCCGCGACCGCGGCACCGTCACCGCGACCGCGGAGGCGCTGCTCATGACCCCCTCGGCCGTCTCCCAGCAGCTCACCAACCTCGCCCGGCAGCTCAAGGTGCCGCTCCTGGAGGCCCAGGGCCGCAGGGTCCGGCTGACCGACGCCGCCCATCTGGTGCTCCGCCACGCCGAGGCGGTCTTCGCCCAGCTGGAACGAGCCGACGCCGAGCTCGCCGGCTACCTCCGCGGCGACGCGGGCCGGGTCCGGGTGGCGGCCTTCTCCACGGCCGTGCCCGCGCTCGTCGTCCCCGCCGTGCAGCAGCTCCGCGGCGCCCACCCCGGGCTCGACGTCCGGGTCCGCGAGGCCGAGGCGGCGGAGGCGTACGAGCTGCTCACGGACGGCGCGGTCGAGCTGGCGCTGTCCCTGGCCGCGCACGCGCCGTCCGTGCGCGACCCCGGGTTCAGCCGTGTGCCGCTGCTCGCCGACCCCCTCGACGTCGCGCTGCCCGCCGCCCATCCGCTGGCCGACGCACCCGGTCTGCGCCTGGCCGACCTGTCCGCCGAGTCCTGGATCTTCGGCGGATCGGGCCCCTGGTCCGAGATCACCACTGCCGCCTGCGAGGCCGCCGGCTTCGTGCCCGAGCAGGCCCACAGCGCCGCCGGCTGGACCGCGATCCTCGCCATGGTCGAGGCCGGCATGGGCGTGGCGCTCGTCCCCCGGATGGTGACCGCCGAGCGGCGCACCGGCGTCGTGATGCGGGTCCTCTCCGCCGACCAGCCCCGCCGCCACGTCGTCGCGGCCGTGCGGCGCGGGGCGGAGGAAGGGCCGGCCGTCGCCCGGGTCCTGGCCGCGCTCCGGCAGGCCGCCGCGGCCCGCGAGACCGTCCGGTAGCCGGCACCGACCGTTCAGTTCCGCTGAAAAGGATCGTCGAAAACATTCGATGGACCCGGGTCGGGCGGGCCGGGCAGAGTCGAGGCATGACCTTCGAGACGAGCCCGGAACAGAATCCGCACGCCAACGACGCCGCCCCCTATGGGCCGAATGGCTTGGCGATAAGTAGCTTAGCTCTAAGCTACTTATTAGCAAGTGACTTTCTTGCCTTCGAGACGAGCCCGGAACAGAATCCGCACGCCAACGACGCCGCCCCCTATGGCGGAGGCGACCCGTACGCCGACTACCGCTCCGGTGACTTCCCCTTCACCGAGCTCGTCGACCTGGCCGACCGCCGGCTCGGCGCCGGAGTGATCGCCGCGAACGACGAGTTCTTCGCCGAGCGCGAGAACCTCCTGGTCCGTGAGCGCGCCGTCTTCGACCCGGAGCGCTTCGGCCACAAGGGCAAGATCATGGACGGCTGGGAGACCCGCCGCCGCCGCGGTACCGACTCCCGGAACGTCTTCCCCGCACCCGAGGACCACGACTGGGCGATCGTCCGCCTCGGCGCCCCGGGCGTCATCCGGGGCGTCGTCGTCGACACGGCCCACTTCCGCGGCAACTACCCGCAGCGGGTGAGCGTCCAGGCCACCGCGGTCGAGGGAACCCCGAGCCCCGGGGAACTGCTCGCCGACGACGTGAAGTGGGAGGAGATCGTCCCGCCCACCCCCGTCCGCGGCCACGCCGCCAACRGTTTCACCGTCTCCTCCGAGCGGCGCTGGACCCACATCCGCCTCTGCCAGCACCCCGACGGCGGCATCGCCCGCCTCCGCGTCCACGGCGAGGTCGTGCCCGACCCCGCGTGGCTGGAGCTGCTCGGCACGATCGACCTGCTCTCCGTGCTCAACGGAGGCGCGTACGAGGACGCTTCGGACCGCTTCTACTCCTCGCCGACCCAGATCATCCTGCCCGGCACCTCCCGCAAGATGGACGACGGCTGGGAGAACCGCCGCCGCCGGGTCCGCGGCACCAACGACTGGGTCCGCTTCCGGCTCGCCGCCCAGGGCGCCGTCCGGGCCGTGGAGATCGACACCGCCTACCTCAAGGGCAACTCGGCGGGCTGGATCGCCCTCCAGGGACGCAACGGCGAGACGGGCGAGTGGTTCGAGATCATCCCGCGGACCCGCCTCCAGCCCGACACCCCGCACCGCTTCGCGCTCGCCGCACAGGCCGTCGTCACCCACGTCCGGCTCGACGCCTTCCCCGACGGCGGCGTCGCCCGGATGCGCCTGCACGGCACCCTCACCGAACAGGGCGTCGCGGCCCTGCGCCGCCGCCACGAGGAGCTCGGCGGCTGACCGGCCTCCGCCCGGCGGGCGGCCGCGCGCCGACGCCCGCCCGGCGACCTCACACGACGAAGGGGCACCTCCACCGGGGAGGTGCCCCTTCGCCGTTCACCGGACGGTCAGGCCGCGGCGGCGTCCGCCGCCTGCGCCTTGAGCGCGCGCTCCACGCCCGCGCGGGACTCGGTCACCATGCGCCGCAGCGCCGGGGCCGGGTCGTTCGCCGCGATCCAGGCGTCCGTCGCGTCCAGGGTCTCCTGCGAGACCTGGAGCGTCGGGTAGAGGCCCACCACGATCTGCTGGATCATCTCGTGGCTGCGGGTCTCCGAGACGCCCTTGATCGACGCGAAGTACTTCGCCGTGTACGGGGCCAGCAGCTCGCGCTGGTCGGTCTGGACGAAGCCGCCGATCACCGCCTCCTGCACCGCGTTCGCGAGCTTGTCGGACTCCACGACCGAGGCCCATGCCTCGGCCTTGGCCGCCTCGGTCGGTCGCGCGGCCCGCGCGGTGGCCGCGTGCCGCTCGCCCGCCGCCGTCCGGTCGCGCTCCAGCTCGGCCGCGATCTCCGTCTCGTCGTAGACGCCGGTCGCCGCCAGCCGCTGGACGAACGCCCAGCGCAGCTCCGTGTCCACGGCGAGGCCCTCGATCGACTCGCGGCCCTCCAGCAGTGCGGACAGCAGGTCCAGCTGCTGCGGGGTGCGGGCGGTGGCCGCGAACGCGCGCGCCCACGCCAGCTGGTGGTCACCGGCCGGCTCGGCCGAGCGCAGGTGCGCCAGCGTCGCGTCCGTCCAGCGGGTCAGCCCCGTCTCGCGCCACTCCGGCGCCGCGTACAGCTCCAGGGCCGCCTTCACCTGGCCCTGGAGGGACTGCACCACGCCGATGTCGGACTCCTTGGCGATGCCGGAGAGCACCAGCTCCAGGTAGTCCCGGGTGGCCAGTTCGCCGTCGCGCGTCATGTCCCAGGCGGAGGCCCAGCACAGCGCCCGCGGCAGCGACTCGGCGAAGTCGCCCAGGTGCGCGGTGACGTTCTTCAGCGACACCTCGTCGAGCCGGACCTTGGCGTACGACAGGTCGTCGTCGTTGAGCAGGACGACCGCCGGGCGGGCCTTGCCCTCCAGCTGTGCGACCGGGGTCGACTCGGCGGCCCGGACGTCCAGCTCGACACGGTCGGTGCGGACCAGCTTGCCGGCCTCGTCGAGGTCGTAGAAGCCGATGGCGATCCGGTGCGGACGCAGGATCGACTCGCCCTTGGCCCCGGCGGGCAGCGCCGGCGCCTCCTGACGCACGGCGAACGAGGTGATGACCCCGTTCGCGTCGGTCTCGATCTCCGGACGCAGGATGTTGATGCCGGCCGTCTCCAGCCACGCCTTCGACCAGGTCCGCAGGTCACGGCCGCTGGTCTTCTCCAGCGCGTCGAGCAGGTCGGACAGCCGCGTGTTCCCGAAGGCGTGCGCCTTGAAGTACGCCTGGACGCCCTTGAAGAACTCGTCCTGGCCGACGTACGCCACCAGTTGCTTGAGGACCGAGGCGCCCTTGGCGTAGGTGATGCCGTCGAAGTTGACCTGCACGTCCTCCAGGTCGTTGATCTCCGCCATGATCGGGTGCGTGGACGGCAGCTGGTCCTGGCGGTAGGCCCAGGTCTTCTCCGCGTTGGCGAAGGTGGTCCAGGCGTTCGGCCAGCGGGTGCCCGGCACCGAGGCCTGGCAGGCGACCGAGGTGAAGGTGGCGAACGACTCGTTCAGCCACAGGTCGTTCCACCACTCCATGGTCACGAGGTCGCCGAACCACATGTGGGCGAGCTCGTGCAGGATCGTCTCGGCCCGGCGCTCGTACGCCGCGTCCGTCACCTTCGAGCGGAAGACGTACTGGTCGCGGATGGTGACCGCGCCCGCGTTCTCCATCGCGCCCGCGTTGAACTCGGGTACGAACAGCTGGTCGTACTTCGCGAAGGGGTAGTCGTAGTCGAACTTCTCCTGGAACCAGTCGAAGCCCTGACGGGTGACGTCGAAGATGTGGTCCGCGTCCAGGAACTCGGCCAGCGACGGACGGCAGTAGATGCCGAGCGGGACGGTCTGCCCGTCCTTCTCGTACGAGGAGTGCACCGAGTGGTACGGGCCGACGATCAGCGCCGTGATGTAGGTCGAGATGCGCGGGGTCGGCTCGAAGCGCCAGACCGTCGCGTCGGGGCCCTCGGGCTGGGGCGTCGGCGAGTTGGAGATCACCGACCAGCCCTGCGGGGCCTTCACGGTGAACCGGAAGGTCGCCTTCAGGTCGGGCTGCTCGAACGCGGCGAACACGCGGCGCGCGTCCGGGACCTCGAACTGGGTGTACAGGTAGGCCTGGTCGTCGACCGGGTCGACGAACCGGTGCAGGCCCTCGCCGGTGTTGGTGTACGCGCAGTCGGCGACGACCCTCAGCTCGTTCGGCCCCTCCTTGAGATGGGCCAGGGCGATCCGCGAGTCACGGAAGACGGCGGCCACGTCGAGCGCGTGACCGTTGAGCACCGCCTCGTGGACGGCCGGGGCGACGAGATCGATGAAGGTCTGCGCACCGGCCTCGGCGGAATTGAAGCGGACGGTGGTGACGGACCGGTAGGTGCCGCCCTCCTGCGCACCCGTGAGGTCGAGGTCGACCTCGTACGCGTCCACGGTCAGCAGCTTCGCCCGCTGCTGCGCCTCTTCACGGGTCAGGTTTGTGCCAGGCACCCGGTCAACTCCTCGGTTTCGTGACGTTTGGGCCATCCTTCCACGGCGTGCGTCAGCGGCGCACGGCACATTTCCAGGGCCCGTCGCCGCTGATCCGCAGCAGGCCGGGACCTGGCACGTGGGCGCTCACCCGGACCTCGCCGATCTCGTTCACCAGCAGGTCCCGGTCCTCCGCGTCGTACTCGGGCTCACGCGGCGGAGTGTGCCGGTGGACCGTGAAGGGGGACGCTCCGTGGTGCAGGAAGTCGAGGACGCCGGGCGGCCCGTCGTAGATCACGAGATCGTGCGCCGTGCCCTCGATGTGGCTGTCGAAGCGGCGGGCGTGGGTGAGGGGGAGCACCCGCAGCGTCCAGGGCGTGTCGGCCTCCACCCGCAGGACCAGCGGCCGGCCGCGGGGGACCGGGGCGACGGTGCGGGCCCTGACGTCGTCCTCGTAGGCCGTCAGCAGGTAGTCCTCGGCCCTGCCGTGCTCGTCGCAGGACTCGATGGTGGTGGAGATCGAGTGGTACGACTCGATCTCCAGGAGCGCCCAGCCGGGCGGCAGGGCGGGGTCGCAGCGCAGGGTCTCCTTGCCGCGGCCCTGGTGGACGGACGGCCGGAAGTCGGTGGCGAAGGGGTCGGCCGGCTCGGGATGCCCGGCGGGCACCCCGTACCCGGGTGCCGGGCCGTACGACGGGAATCCCTGGACCACCGGTGCGGGACGCCCGTACCCCGCCGGGGCGGGCGGCACGTAGCCGGGCCCCGGGATCGGCGGCGGCGGGCTCTCCACCACGATGCCGAAGTACGTCGCCAGGCCCGCGAGCCCCGAGGCGTGGCCCTGGCCCACCGCGCGGAACCGCCAGCCGCCCTGCCGGCGGTGGAACTCACCGAAGACGAACGCCGTCTCCGTCGTCGCGTCCTCGATCGCGAACCAGGCCGTCTGCCCGCCCGCCAGGTCCACGACCCTGATGTCCAGCGACGGGAGCCGGCCGAAGGGGCCGCCGTCCGCCGAGGCCGCGATCACCACCCGCTCCACGCCCGGCTCGACCCGCGCGAGGTCCAGCCACAGCCAGTCGGCCGCCGCGGAACCCGGCGCCCCGGGCGCCGACCTGCCCAGATGCCGCACGGCCCCCGACGGGTGCTCGCCGTGGTTGTAGAAGACGAGGTCGGCGTCCCCGCGCACCCGGCCGCCCGCGTCCAGGAGCAGCGCGGAGACGTCCACGTCGGGCACCCCCGGCCCGGTCCGCCAGGCGACCGCGACCTGGAGCGCCTGCGTGGGAACCGCGACGTCGGCGCCCTTCGGTATCTGGGTCATGGTCGGATCCTGTCACCGGAAGGCCCGGCTTCGAACGCGTTGTCCGAATTCCGCCAGCGGCTGATTCCCCACCCGCGTGAAGCTGGTCCCATGACCGCCTACGCCCCGCGGGCCATCGAGCCCGCCGCACTCGCCGAACTCCGCGTCACCGACGACGCGGGCCGCCCCTGCCGCCCGTTCGCCGACCCGGAGGGCGACGCCCCGCTGCGCTGCTGCCTGCGCCCCTCCCGCACGGGCGAGCGCATCGCCCTCGTCTCGTACGCCCCGCTGCGCCGCTGGGCGGCGCGGACCGGCGCCGAGCCCGGCGCCTACGACGAGCAGGGGCCCGTCTTCCTGCACGCCGAGGAGTGCGAGGGGCCCCGGGAGACCGGCGGCTACCCCTTCGCCCGCCCCGGCGCGCTGCGCGCCCTCCGCCGCTACGGAACCGACGGCCACATCGCCGGTGGCCGCCTCCTGGAGATCCCGGAGACGGCCACCGAAGCCTTCGACGAGGCGCTGGCGGAAGCGTTCGCCGACCCGGAGGTGGCCCTGGTGCACGTCAGGGCCGTCGAGTACGGCTGCTTCCAGTACGAGGTCAGGCGCCCTTGAGCTCCTGCGCCACCAGCTCCGCGATCTGCACCGCGTTCAGCGCGGCGCCCTTGCGGAGGTTGTCGTTGGAGAGGAACAGCGCCAGACCGTGCTCGACGGTCTCGTCGACGCGGATGCGGCCCACGTAGGAGGCGTCCTTGCCGGCCGCCTGCAGCGGGGTCGGGATCTCGGAGAGCTCGACCCCCTCCGCGTCCTTCAGCAGCTCGTAGGCGCGCTCGACGCTGACCGGGCGCTCGAAGCGGGCGTTGACCTGGAGCGAGTGACCGGAGAAGACCGGCACGCGCACGCAGGTGCCGGAGACCTTCAGCTCGGGGATCTCCAGGATCTTGCGGGACTCGTGGCGGAGCTTCTGCTCCTCGTCGGTCTCGAAGCTGCCGTCGTCGACGATCGAGCCGGCGAGCGGGACGACGTTGAAGGCGATCGGGCGCTTGTAGACGCCCGGCTCGGGGAACTCCACGGCCTCGCCGTCGAAGGCGAGCTGGTCCGCGTTCTCGGCCACCGCGCACGCCTGGGTGCGCAGCTCGGCGACGCCGGCCACGCCCGAGCCGGAGACGGCCTGGTAGGTGGTGGCGACGAGCGCGGTCAGGCCGGCCTCCTGGTGGAGCGGCTTGAGGACGGGCATCGCTGCCATCGTGGTGCAGTTCGGGTTGGCGATGATCCCCTTGGGGCGGTCCTTGACCGCGTGCGGGTTGACCTCGGAGACGACCAGCGGGACCTCGGGGTCGCGGCGCCAGGCGGAGGAGTTGTCGATCACGACGGCGCCCTGGGCGGCGACCTTCTCGGCGAGCGCCTTGGAGGTGGCGCCACCGGCGGAGAAGAGCACGATGTCCAGGCCCGTGTAGTCCGCGGTGGCCGCGTCCTCCACCGTGACCCCGTCGACGACCGAGCCGGCGGAACGGGCCGAGGCGAAGAGCCGCAGCTCGTCCACCGGGAAGTTCCGCTCGGCCAGGATCCTGCGCATGACTGTGCCGACCTGACCGGTGGCTCCGACGATTCCGACCTTCACGGGGACTCCTCCGTACGTGCGTGCAGGGTGCTGCCTGTCCATGATGCGTGTGCTCCGGGGCGGCTTGTCCAATCCATTGTCCAAGGGTCGGGACACGGGGCCGGACCCGGACCGGGACGCGCGGAGGGCGGACGCCGGGTTCCGGCGCCCGCCCCCTGTGCTTTCAGCGGTACGGCGTGGGTGCTGCGGGTGTTACGGCGTGACCTTGCCGATCACGACGCTGCCCGAGCCCGCGACCGTGCCGCGCGCGTTCACCAGCTGGACCTCGCCGAAGAACTGCCGGCCCTCGGGCGCGGCACCGGCGACCAGCACCTCGGCGCCGACCGTGGCGCTCGCGCCGTTGGCCAGCGTGACCGTCTTGGCGGGGTCGACCTGCACGCTGCCGAGCGAGGCCGAGTAGTACACGTCCTTGTAGTCGAAGGTCGTGCCACCCTGCGCCTGGACCGAGTACCCGTCGATGACGATGGTGTACGTGCCCGGGGCCGGCTTGACGAGCGAGACGGCCTCCTCCGAGTCGCCGTCCGCCGACTGGCCGACCTGCTTGCCGTCCAGCAGGACGGTCAGGTCGAGGTCGGCGGCCTTGTCGGAGGTGTTGCCGATGGCCACGTCCAGCCGCTCCACACCCTCACCGATGGTGACGGTCTTCGTCTGCTGCTCGTGGTGCTGGATGGTCGGGGTCTCGACCTTGGCCGAGCCCAGCGGGCCGCCCTTCAGCTTGCCGTCGATGGCGGCGAACTTGTTGGTGACCTTCCACTCGACGGCGGCCGGCGTACCGACCTTCGCCTCGGCGACCGTCTGGACGGCCGGGTCGAAGTCGGCGCCGAGCACCTGGACGTTCAGCTTGTACGGGTTGTCCAGGTCGGGCGAGGTGCGGCGCGCCTCGACCTCGATCTCCCAGACGCCCGGCGTCGGGTTGGCGTACGAACGCAGGTCCGGACGGCAGGTGTTGGCCGGGTTGTAGTGCGGGTAGCACACGTTGGACGCGGTGGACTCGATGGCCACGCCGTACGGGTGGATCGCGATGAACCGGGTCTGGCTCTGCGCCTTCAGGCCGCCGAGGGCGACCTCGAGGGTCTTGGCGCCCTCCGGCACGTTCACGAAGTACGACTTGTGGCTGTTGCGCTGGACCGAGCCGGTGCCGGTGAAGCCGAAGCCCGGGGCGGCGAGGTCGCTCGCGACGACGACGGTCGACAGGATCTGCTTGTCGACGCCCTCGGTGCGCTCGTCGTCGGCCTCCAGGATCACGCTGTGCACGCCAGCCGTGGTGGGCCGGGCCTGGATCCGGACGGTGACCGGCTTGTTCAGCGGCAGGTCGATCTCGTCGTCGCCCAGGATCCGGAAGGTCCCGTCGTTGTACTTGAGGTCCAGCTCGTGCTCGATGGTCCGGTTCGGGCCGCTCGTGCGCGTGATGGTGACGTCGTAGACCTTCTTCTGGCCGACCTTGAGGCCGCCCTCGCGGTCGTACACGCCGGTGCCGACGTGCGGCGCCGGGAAGATCACGGTGTCGACCGGGGCCTCGACCTTGTAGTCGTGGGCGGTCGCGCCGTCCTTGATCGCGTCCCAGGCGTCGTTGATGTCGATCAGACCCGAGCCCTGCTCGTGCGCCGCGACGCCGGGGATCCGGTGCGCGGTCGAGGTGAGCGCGGTGCGCAGGGTGAGCGGCGAGAGGGCGATGCCCTTCTGCTTCGCGGCGGAGAGCAGCAGCGCGCTCGCGCCCGCGACCTGCGGCGAGGACATCGAGGTGCCGTTGAGCATCCCGTAGCCCGCGGGCAGCGCGTACCCGGACTCGGGCACGCCGGCGCCGGCCTGCCAGGTCGGGATGGTGTTCACGGCCGAGCCCGGACCGGTGATGGTCGGGGTGAAGCCGCCGTCCTCACGCGGACCGCGCGAGGAGAAGGGGAACATGGCGTAGGACTTCTCCACGGCCGAGCCGTAGTTCGCGGCCCAGGTCGACTGGGAGATGGCCGCGCCGACCGAGAGGACCTTGTCGGCCAGGCCGGGGTCGCCGATCGTGTTGATGCCGGGGCCCGAGTTGCCGGCCGAGATGACCAGCTGGACACCGTGCTCGTCGATCAGGCGGGTGTAGAGGCGGGCGCGGACGTTGTCGCCGTCGTTCTGCGCGGGCAGGCCGCCGATCGACATGTTGACGATGTCGACGCCGCGGTTGACGACGAGGTCCGTCATGCCCTCCATGAGGGCGGTGTTGGTGCAGCCGCCGGTCCACGTGCAGGCGCGCGAGGAGACGATCTTCGCGCCCGGGGCCGCGCCGTTCATCCGGCCGCCGAAGAGGCCCTTGGCGGCGGTGATGCCGGCGACGTGGGTGCCGTGCGAGGACTCGACGACGCCGATGTTGACGAAGTCGGCCTTCTTGCCCACCCAGGTGCCGCCGAGCGGGTCCATCGCGACGTCCTTGCGGATCTCGACGACGAACGGGGTCTTCTCGACGACCTCGGTGGCCGGGTTGTCGGTACCGAAGTAGCCGATCTGGTACCCGTCCTTGTACGGCTTCATCGGCGCGTTGTCCGTGAAGTCGTTGTTCTGGTCGGTGTCCACGCGGACGGTGCCGGCGGCCGCGTCGTACAGCATGCCGAACAGGTCGGACGTGTCGCCGTCGCGGTTGATGTCACCGGCCGGGTCGCCGCCCGCGGTGATCGCCTCGTTGAAGCGGCTGAACTGGTAGCTGCCCTCGGGCGCCTTCCAGCTCTGCGACGCGGCGCTGAAGACCGGGCCCGCGACGGGGGTGATCTGGGCGCGCCAGGTGCCGTCGCTCTCGGTCAGCGGGTCGGTGGCGGTGATCCAGTCGACGATCTTGCGCTCGCCGGTCGTGGTCTTCTGCAGCGCCGGGTGACCGAGGTCGACACCGGAGTCGAGGATGCCGATGGTCACGCCGCGGCCGTCGGCCTTGGGGTGGTCCTCGACGAACTCGACCGCACCGGTCTCGTGCGAGGGGTTGTACGGGTTGCGCGCCGGCGTCTTGGCGCTCGGGGCCGGGTACGTCTTGGAGACGGTCGTGCCCTCGACGGCGCCCGTCGTCCCGGAGTCCGGGGCCGGGTCGTCCAGCTTGATCTCGGCCTGGAGGTCGATCGACTGCACCGAGGACAGCTTGGTGGCCGCCTTGATGGCCGCGTCCGCCTTGGCGGTGGGCAGGGTGGCGCGGACGTAGCCGAGCTTGTCGTCCTGCTTGCCGACCGAGGCGCCCTGGACGGCGTCGAGCTGGCCCGCGACCTGCTCGGTGGCGCCGGGGGCGGTGGCGACGAGGATGGTGACGTTCTTCGCGCCGGTGGCCTCGGCCTCGGAGAGGCGCTGGGCGTCGGTCGCGCCGAGCTTGTCGGCGGCGTCGGCGGACTTGACCGGGGGAGTGGTCGCCGGGTCGTCGGCGGCCAGGACCGGAGCGGCACCTGCCGCGATCAGCGCGGTCACGAGGCCGGCGGCGGCGGCGATGCGCGCCGCGCGTCTGTGACCGGGGGTCGAGCGCCCGGGTATGGGGCTCTGAGATTCGGGGGTGGTCATTTACATCCCTGTTTTGTGAAAGAGAGGGTCCGGATTTCGGTACCGGATGACCGCTCACACTTTCGCAAGTGACAGGGGTTTGTGGAGAGTTGCCGGGTGGCGGGATGTGCCGATGGCGCACATCCGCCACCGTGGGACATACGCCATCGGGAATCAACCGCCCGTAACCGGGGCGTACCGGCCGGGGTGTGAGCCCCGACTAGTTGTCCTTTGTACGGGCATAGTGTCGCGAAGCCTTGGCCCGGTTGCCGCAGACGGCCATCGAGCACCAGCGCCGGGTCCCGTTCCGCGAGGTGTCGAAGAAGTGCAGGATGCAGGCCTCGTGCGCGCAGGACCGGATGCGGTCGGGGGCCGTGCGCAGCAGGTCGAGGTAGTTCCGGGCGGCGCTCCAGCCGGGCCCCCACGCCGCGTCCGGGAACTCCGCCTGCTCGCCCGGCCCCTCGGCGGTCAGTGTGGCGCGGATGCGTCCGTGTCCGAGGACGGCGTCGACCCGGGCGGTGGCGCCGGGGTCGCCGGGGCGGTCGACCAGACCGGCGAGGGCGTCACGGGCCGCGACGGTGTGGCGCAGGGTGGCCGCGTCGGCGGCGAAGCGGTCGTCGAGCCCGTTGGCGCGCAGCCAGACGCCGAGCCCCTCCTCGTCCGTGAGCAGGTCCTGGCGCACGCCCTCCAGCATCCACCGGGTGTTGAGCAGGTCGAGCGCGACGGGCTCGCCGGTGAGCGGCCGCGGGTCGGAAACGGTCATCGTCGACGCCTTCCTCGGTGGACTAACCCCTCAAGATTACGTGACCGGTTGCGCTGGATCGCATCTAACCTCTAAAGTCGTAGTGAGAGGTTAGCTCGTACGGGCTTGCCGTCGACCAGAGGGGAACCGCCATGTCGGCGATCGGCACACTGCGCACCGGCCACATCGGCCTCAATGTGACGGACCTGGAGCGCTCGCTCGGCTTCTACCGGGACGTCCTCGGGTTCGAACCGCTCGCCGAAGGCAAGGAGGAAGGCGGAAGGTTCGCGCTGCTGGGCCAGGAAGGGCAGCTCGTCCTCACCCTCTGGCAGCAGTCGGAGGGCGCGTACGACCCCGGCCGGCCGGGCCTGCACCACCTCGCCTTCGAGGCCGAGTCGATCGAGCAGGTGCGGGCGGCCGAGACCGCGCTCAAGGCGCGCGGCGTCTCCTTCGCCTACGAGGGCGTCGTCGCCCACCGCGAAGGGTCGGACTCGGGCGGCATCTTCTTCCACGACCCGGACGGGATCCGCCTGGAGATCTTCACGCCCTCGGGCGCGGAGGGCGCGCAGGCGCCGTCCGGGGCCGCCCCCACCTGCGGCTTCTTCTAGAGCGCGGCCGGGCGCCCGGAGGCGCCACCCCCGTGACGCCCTCGCCGGTCTGGTCGACCGCCCCGGCGAC
>NZ_RDBI01000040.1:1457073-1518888 GCF_008042125.1 Streptomyces sp. MS191 | reverse complement strand
GGGGAGAGCGGGGCGTTGTGGTTCATGCCGGGGGTCTTCCGCCGGCCGGGGCCTGGCTAACCGCTGTTACAAGCCCGTCGACATTCCGGGACAAGCCTGTCCTAAAGTACGCGCGTTCGAGTGCCGAAAAGCACCCCGCACGCGGACGGCCCCCGGCAAGGAGCCGGGGGCCGTCCGCGGGTACGTGACCTAGGGCGCGTGTCAGGCGTCGTGGGGCAGGCGGGACTTTCGCGGCACGTCCTAGCTCGCCCGACCGTCGCACGCCTGTGCGCGCAGCGCCCGGGCCAGGTCGTCGCGCGCCTCCAGGACCAGCCGGCGAAGCGCCGGAGCGGCCGACTCGTGCGCCGCCAGCCACGCGTCCGTGGCCGCCAGCGTCTCCTCGCTGTCCTGGAGCGCGGGGAACAGGCCGCGGACGACGTCCATGCCGATCTGGATCGAACGGTCCGCCCACAGCCGCTCGATCGCCGCGAAGTACCGCGGCGCGTACGGCGCGATCAGCTCGCGCTGCGAGGGCTGGACGAAGCCCGCGATGGTGGCCTCCACCAGCGCGTTCGACAGCGCGTCCGACTCCACGACCTGCGCCCACGCCTGCGCCTTGACCGCGGCCGAGGGCCGCGCGGCCAGGCACCGGACCTGGTGGCGCTTGCCGGTCGCCGTGTCGTCGAGGGCCAGCTCCTCGCCGATCCGGCCCTCGTCGGCCCGGCCGTGCGAGGCCAGCGGCTCCAGGAACGCCCAGCGCAGCTCCTGGTCGACGTCGAGACCGTCGATCTTGGCCGTGCCGTCGAGCAGCCCCTCCAGCAGCAGGAGGTCCTCGTCCGTCGACGCGGTGGCCGCGAAGAACCGCGCCCAGGTGAGCTGGCTCTCGCTGCCCGGCTCGGCCTGCCGCAGCTCGCGCAGCCCGCCCTCGGCCAGCAGCCGGCCGCCCTCGGCGCGCCAGGCGTGCGCCGCGTAGTGCGTGACGGCGGACCGGGACCAGGCGTGCACCATCTGCAGCACGCCGATGTCCGTCTCGCGGCCCGCGAACTCCAGCGCGATCGCCACGAAGTCCCGGGCCGGCATCAGGCCGTCCCGCGTGAGGTTCCACAGGGCCGACCAGCACAGGGCGCGGGCCAGCGGGTCCGTGATGTCGCCGAGGTGCGTCCGCAGCGTCTCCAGGGAGACCTCGTCGAAGCGGATCTTGCAGTAGGTCAGGTCGTCGTCGTTGACCAGGACGAGCGCCGGCCGCTCCTCGCCCGCCAGCTCCCCGACCACCGTGCGGGCGCCGGTGACGTCCGTCTCGGCGCGCGCGTACCGCACCAGCGCGCCCTCGGGCGACAGCCGGTACAGGCCCACCGCGGCCCGGTGCGGGCGCAGCTCGTCGCCGTCCTGGGTGACGGCCAGCTCGGTGATCCGGCCCTCCGCGTCGTACGTCACCTCGGGCGTCAGCGCGTTGACGCCGGAGGTCTGGAGCCAGGAACGCGCCCACGACCTCATGTCGCGGCCGGAGGTCTCCTCCAGGACCGACAGCAGGTCGGCCAGGCGCGTGTTCCCGTAGGCGAAGCGCTTGAAGTAGCGGCGCGCGCCCTCCAGGAACGCGTCCCGTCCCGCGTAGGCCACCAGCTGCTTGAGGACCGAGGCCCCCTTGGCGTAGGTGATGCCGTCGAAGTTCAGCTTGGCGTCCTCCAGGTCACGGATGTCGGCCGTGATCGGGTGGGTGGACGGCAGCTGGTCGGCGCGGTAGGCCCACGCCTTGCGGCTGTTGGCGAAGGTCACCCAGCCGTTGGTGAAGCGGGTCGCCTCGGTCAGCGAGAACGAGCCCATGAAGTCGGCGTAGGACTCCTTCAGCCACAGGTCGTCCCACCACACCATGGTGACCAGGTCGCCGAACCACATGTGCGCCATCTCGTGGAGGATGACGTTCGCCCGGCGCTCGTACGCCGCCTGCGTGACCTTGCCCCGGTAGACGTACTCCTCGCGGAACGTCACCATGCCCGGGTTCTCCATCGCGCCGAGGTTGTACTCGGGGACGAAGGCCTGGTCGTACTTCCCGAAGGGGTACGGGTAGTCGAAGTTGTCGTGGAAGAAGTCCAGGCCCTGCTTCGTGA
Organism: Streptomyces sp. MS191; assembly: GCF_008042125.1. GTDB lineage: Bacteria > Actinomycetota > Actinomycetes > Streptomycetales > Streptomycetaceae > Streptomyces. The sequence continues at coordinate 1,516,804 of NZ_RDBI01000040.1, read as the reverse complement.
TCAGGAAGACGTCGTCCGCGTCGAAGTGCTTGGCCAGGCTCCTGCGGCACATCGCGCCGAGCGGGATCTCCAGCTCGCCGCGCCGGTAGGTGTCCGTCACGTAGTGGTACGGCCCGGCGACGACGCAGGTGACGTACGTCGAGATCGGCGCGGTCTCCGCGAACCGCCACACGCCGTCGTCGGCCCGCTCCCCGGCGCCGTTGCTCCAGACCGTCCAGCCCTCGGGCGCGGTCACCTCGAAGCGGAAGGGCGCCTTGAGGTCCGGCTGCTCGAAGTTCGCGTGGACCCGGCGGGAGTCGGCCGGCTCGTACTGCGTGTAGAGGTAGACCTCGCCGTCCTCGGGGTCGACGAAGCGGTGCATGCCCTCGCCGGTCCGGCTGTAGGCGCACTGGGCGTCCACGACCAGGACGTTCTCGTCGTCGAGGGAGTCCAGCGTGATCCGTGCGCCGTCGAAGACGACGGCCGGGTCGAGTGCGCGGCCGTTGAGCTCCACCGAGGTCACGGCGGGGGCGATCAGGTCCACGAAGGTGGCCGAGCCCGTGCCCGTGCGACGGAAGCGGATCGTCGTCACCGAGCGGAAGGTCCGCACGGCGTCGGCCGACTCGCCGACGGCCGAGCGCAGATCGAGGGACACCTCGTACCCGTCGACGGTCAGCAGCTCGGCCCGCTCGCGGGCCTCGTCGCGGGACAGATTCTCTCCGGGCACGGTCACTCCTTCGTGGCTCGTTCGAAACAGCACCGATCCTCCCATGTGCGGCTGTCACGCGGCACCAGGGGAATGCCCGCGCCGCCCCGTGACGTTGGCTCCCACGGCGCACAGATGTCCATCGCGTATCCGTCCATGAGGAGTGACATGTCCGAGAGCAGGACCACCGCCGACTTCTGGTTCGACCCGCTGTGCCCCTGGGCCTGGATGACCTCGCGGTGGATGCTGGAGGTGGAGAAGGTCCGCCCGGTGGACGTGCGGTGGAAGGTGATGAGCCTGGCCGTGCTCAACGAGAACCGGCTCGACGAGGTCCCGCCGGAGTACCGCGAGATGCTGGAGACCAAGGCATGGGGCCCGGTCCGCGTGGTCGTCGCGGCCCAGCAGCTGCACGGCGACGAGGTCGTCGGCAAGCTCTACACCGCGCTCGGCACCCGTTTCCACAACAACAACGAGGGCCCCACGCGTGAGGCCATAGCCGGCGCGCTCGCCGATGTGGGCCTGCCGGCCGAGCTGGCCGACTACGCCGACAAGGACGTCTACGACACCGAGCTGCGCGCCTCCCACAAGGAGGGCATCGAGAAGGTCGGCCAGGACGTCGGCACGCCGGTCATCTCCGTGCCGGGTGCGGACGGTGACGAGGTCGCCTTCTTCGGTCCGGTCGTCACGCCGACCCCGCGCGGCGAGGCCGCCGCCCGGCTGTGGGACGGCACGCTCCTCGTGGCGGCGACGCCCGGCTTCTACGAGATCAAGCGCACCCGCACCGCGGCGCCCAGCTTCGAGTAGTCCGGGCCCCGGCCGGCGCCGCCGCGCCGGGGTCGTGGCGCATGGAAGAACCCCCGTGATGCACGTCATCACGGGGGTTCTTCGTCATTCCGTCCGCACGCGAAGGCTGAGAAGACGATCACGAGCAGGACGACGGGGGCCGATCAGAAGGAGATCAGCGGGACGGAGGCCTTGGCCGCCCGGTAGCGCTTGTGCACGTCCTGCCAGTCGACGACCTGCCACATGGCCTCGATGAAGTCCACCTTCTGGTTCTTGTACTGAAGGTAGAAGGCGTGCTCCCAGGCGTCGAAGACGAGGATCGGGACGGAGCCCTGGCCGACGTTGCCCTGGTGGTCGTAGACCTGCTCGACGATCAGCCGGCCGCTGATCGGCTCGTAGGCGAGGACGCCCCAGCCCGAGCCCTGGGTGGTGGCCGACGCCTTGGTCAGCTGGGCCTTGAACTTCGCGAACGAGCCGAACGACTCGGTGAGCGCGTCGGCGAGCTCGCCGACCCCGTCGGCAGCCAGCGGCTCGCCGCCGCCGCCGTCCTTCGGGCTGTTCATGTTGTTCCAGTAGATGCTGTGCAGGATGTGGCCCGAGAGGTGGAACGCGAGGTTCTTCTCCAGGCCGTTGATCGCGCCCCACGCGTCCTTCTCGCGCGCCTCTTCCAGCTGCTCCAGGGTGTCGTTCGCACCCTTGACGTAGGCGGCGTGGTGCTTGTCGTGGTGCAGCTCGATGATCTGCGGGTTGATCACCGGCTCCAGCGCCGCGTAGTCGTAGGGCAGTTCCGGAAGTGTGTAGATCGCCATGTGCCGAGCCTCTCGCCTGCCGCCGCTTATTGCAACCTATATGCAAGTGCAGGCTAACAGCAGCAACGCCGCCCCGAAGATCAGGATCGGCCCTGTGTCCTGGTGTGCCCGGGACATGACGGAACCCCCGGACCATGGACGGTCCGGGGGTTCCGTGCGGCAGAGGTGCCGGGTCAGGAGGCGGAGCGCGCCGCCGCCCGCTGGCGTACGTAGCCGGCCACCGCGAGCAGCAGGGTCAGCCCGCCGGTCCAGTACAGCTGCACACGCGTGCCCTCCTCGCGGGCCATCAGGAAGAAGATGGCGGCCATGCCGGCCAGCGCCACCCAGGTCAGCGCCGGGTAGGCCCACATCTTCACCACCAGCTTCTCCGGCGCCTCGCGCTCCGTGCGGCGGCGCAGCAGCAGCTGTGAGACGGCGATGAAGAACCAGACGACGAGGATGATCGCGCCGATGGTGTTCAGCAGCCAGACGAAGATGTCGTCGGGGCGCCAGTAGCTCAGCAGCACGCAGGCGAAGCCGAAGACCGAGGAGACGAGGACCGCCGGGCGCGGCACCCCGCCGAACTTCCGGCCCAGCGCCTTCGGGCCCTGACCGCGGTCGACCAGGGAGCAGGCCATCCGGGAGGCGCCGTAGACGTTGGCGTTCATCGCCGAGAGCAGGGCGATCAGCACGACCACGTTCATGATCTGGCCGGCCGCGGGGATGCCCAGGTGGTCGAGCGTGGCGACGTACGGGCCCTTCTCGACGACCGCCTCGTCGCCCCAGGGGACGAGGGTGACGATGACCGCCATCGAGCCGATGTAGAAGATCGCGATGCGCCACATCGCCGTACGGACCGCCTTGGCGACGCCCGCCACGGGGTGCTCGGACTCGGCCGCCGCGATGGTGACCGTCTCCAGTCCGCCGTACGCGAAGACCGAGGCGAGCAGACCCACGATCAGGCCCTCGGAGCCGTGCGGGAAGAAGCCGCCGTCACCGGTGAGGTTCGACGTGCCCGGGGCGTCGGTGCCCGGCAGCACGCCGACGATGGCGAGCACGCCGATGCCGAGGAAGAGGACGATCGCGCCGACCTTGAGGGCGGCGAACCAGAACTCGAACTCGCCGAAGTTCTTCACGGCCGCCAGGTTGGTCACGCAGAACACCAGCATGAAGAGGGCCACCCAGGCCCACTCCGGGGTGCCCGGGAACCAGCCCGTCATGATCTTCGCCGCGCCGATGCCCTCCAGACCCACCGCCACGCAGAGCAGGAACCAGAAGGACCAGCCCGCCGTGAAGCCGGCCCACGGGCCGATGGCCCGTTCGGCGTGGACGGAGAACGACCCGGAGGCCGGGTTCGCCGCGGACATCTCGCCGAGCATCCGCATCACGAGCATGACGAGCAGGCCGGAGATCGCGTAGGCCACCACGATCGAGGGACCGGCGGCGGCGATGCCGGCACCGGAGCCGACGAAGAGCCCGGCGCCGATCACGCCGCCGAGGGCGATCATCGAGAGATGGCGCTGCTTGAGGCCGTGGGAGAGACCGTTCGGGGAGGTCGCGCCGTCGTCCTTGCGGTCGACGGGCGCGGGCGCGGTGGTCCGTGACATGGGCCGCCCTGTTCGTTGGCTGAGACGGGGGAACGCGCCACAGTCTGGGCAGGTGAACCGCTGACAGGGAACAGACGTCCGCTATACGGGCACGACCTTCACACAACGTGAAGGATCATGACCGTTTCGTGCGCAGCTCCCGCACCCAGGCGACCAGCAGCACGGCCCCGGTGGCCGCGCCCGACCACAGCACCTGAGGCCGCGTCCCGTCGTCGGTCAGCATCAGGACCAGCACGGCGCCCATGGCGGCCAGAGCCACCCAGGTCAGCCACGGGAACCCCCACATCCGCAGGGTCAGCGCCTGCGGCGCCTCGCGCTCGATCCTGCGCCGCAACCGCAGCTGCGAGACCGCGATCAGACCCCAGACGAAGAGCAGGACCGCCCCCACCGCGTTGAGCAGGTAGAGGAAGACCGAGTCCGGCCACTTCAGATTGAGCAGCACGGACACGAACCCGAAGGCCACCGAGGCGAGCACCGCCCGTCGCGGCGCCCCGCCGCGCGACACCTTCAGCAGCCCTCGCGGCCCCTCGCCCCGCTCGGCGAGCGAGAAGACCATCCGGGACGAGCCGTACAGGTTGGCGTTCAGCGCCGACAGCAGCGCCACGAAGACCACGATGTTCATGATCTGGCCCGCCGCCGGCACGCCGATCGAGTCGAGCACGGCGACGTACGGCGACTGCCCCGGGCGCATCGTGGTCCACGGCAGCAGGGTCACGATGACCACCATCGAGCCGACGTAGAAGAGCAGGATCCGCCACACCGCGCTGCGCACCGCGCGGGCCACGTTGCGGGCCGGGTCGTCCGACTCGGCGGCGGCGATGGTGACGACCTCCAGGCCGCCGAAGGCGAACACGACCGCGAGGACGCCGGAGACGACGCCCGACCACCCGTGCGGCAGGAACCCGCCCTGCCCGGTCAGGTTCGTCAGGCCGACCGGGTCCGTGTCGGGAAGCAGGCCGAGGACGGCCAGCACTCCCAGCGCCAGGAAGAGCACGATCGCGCCGACCTTGAGGGCCGCGAACCAGAACTCGAACTCGCCGAAGTTCCGCACGGCGGCGAGGTTGGCCACGGTGAACACCACCATGAACACCAGCACCCAGGCCCACTGCGGTACCCCGGGCGCCCAGCCGTGGGCGATCGTCGCCGCGCCGGTCGCCTCGACCGCCAGCACGACCACCAGCAGGAACCAGTACAGCCAGCCCACCGCGAAGCCCGCCCAGCGGCCGAGGGCCCGCTCCGCGTGCACGGAGAAGGCTCCCGAGGCGGGCATCGCCGCCGCCATCTCGCCCAGCATCCGCATGATCAGCATCGCGAGCGCGCCCGCGATCAGATAGGACAGCACGATGCCGGGCCCGGCGACGGCGATCCCCGCGCCGGAGCCGACGAACAGTCCGGCGCCGATCACCCCGCCCAACCCCAGCATCGTCAGATGACGTTGCTTCAGGCCAGGGGAGAGGGGCTCCGGGTCGGTGCCGAGGGGCGCCGGCGGGGAAACCGGCGACGAAGCCGGCGAGGCGGGTGAAGCGTCGTGCATGGGGGCTCGTGCTCTCGAAAGCGTTTTATGGAGACCCCACAGTCTCTCCGTCGACCCGCCGTTGGTGCAAAAGGGACCTCTCGTCGAGGGATGCCACGTGACGAGCGTCACGTGGCGTGGGGGCGTATGACCGGTGTTTGTTCGATCTCCACGAAGGGTCGGACCCGCGCTTTGTGGACGGCTGACGGTGATCGGGCGCTCACTCCTCGACTACGGTCGATCCGTCCGGCCCTCTCCCCGGCCCTTCGGGCGGGGGAACCCTCGACCTCGCGGAGAACCGATGACCACCGCCGTCACCCCCGTCCGTCCCCTCCGCGCCGGCGCGGTCCTCGCCGACCTGCTGCCCGCCGGCCGCACCCGTGACATCGCCCTGGTCGTCGGCGGCGCCGCCCTCACCGGCATCGCCGCGCAGATAGCCGTCCCGGTTCCGGGCTCGCCCGTCCCCGTCTCCGGCCAGACCTTCGCGGCGCTCCTCGTCGGCACGGCGCTCGGCGCCCGCCGCGGCTTCCTCTCCCTGGCCCTGTACACGCTGGCGGGCATGGCGGGCATGCCGTGGTTCGCGCAGGCGTCCTCCGGATGGGCGATGCCGTCCTTCGGCTACATCCTCGGCATGCTGCTCGCCGGCACGGTCGTCGGCGCCCTCGCGCGCCGCGGCGCGGACCGCTCGGTGCTGCGCACCGCCGGCACGATGGCGCTCGGCTCCCTCGTCATCTACGCGGTGGGCGTCCCGTACCTCGCCTTCGCCACCGGTATGACGCTGTCGCAGGCGATCGCCGCGGGCCTGACCCCGTTCCTGATCGGCGACGCGCTCAAGGCCGCACTGGCGATGGGCCTGCTGCCGACCACTTGGAAGCTCGTCGGCCGCAAGGGCTGACACCCGCACGTCCCACCGGAGAGGTCCGCCGGGCCGAGGCCACGTCCTCGGCCCGGCGGACCTCTTCCGTGCGTCCGGGCCGGGAGGCGGACTGCTTGCGTCCGTCCGGGTCGGATGCCCGGGGACACGGTGGCGCGTGGGCTCGCAGGACCGGAGGCTCGTGGGCACGGTGGCCCGCGGCGATCGCCTGCGACAGCGTCATACCGGTGGCGAAGGCGAGGTACGGGACGCCCACCGCGTAGATGGGGTTGGGGGGAAAGACGACGGGAGGCCCTCCGGCTCGGAGGGCCTCCCGCTCACGTCCTGCCCGGCGTCACCGCCGGTCGGGGGTCACGCCCGGGGCGTGACGTCCGCGCGGCTCTTCGAGAACCGGTCGCGGACCAGGGAGATGACCAGCACCAGGGCGGCCACCAGCAGGGACAGCACGACCTGCTCACGGGCGCTGCCGCCGTCGTACAGCATGTAGCCGAGGACGAAGACGATCATGGCGATCGTCGCCCACGTGAGGTACGGGAAGAGCCACATCTTCACGACCAGCTTCTCCGGCGACTCGCGCAGGATGATCCCGCGCATGCGCAGCTGGGTCACGCAGATGACCAGCCAGACGAAGAGCGCGACCGCGCCGGAGGAGTTCAGCAGGAAGGCGAAGACGGTGTCGGGCCACTTGTAGTTGAAGAAGACCGCGACGAAGCCGAAGAGCACCGAGGACAGGATCGCCGCCTGCGGCACGCCCCGCTTGTTGGTGCGGGCGAACGCCTTGGGCGCGTCGCCGCGCCGGCCGAGGGAGAAGGCCATGCGGGAGGCGGTGTAGAGGCCCGAGTTCAGGCAGGAGAGCACCGCGGTCAGCACGATGACGTTCATGACCTGGCCGGCGTGCGGGATGCCGATGGAGTCCAGGGCGGCGACGTACGAGCCCTTGTCGACGATCGACTTGTCGTTCCAGGGGAGCAGCGTCAGGACGACGAAGATCGAGCCCAGGTAGAAGACGCCGATCCGCCAGATCACGCTGTTGGTGGCCTTGGTCACGGCGCGCTGCGGGTCCTCGGACTCGCCGGCGGCCAGGGTGACGATCTCGCTGCCCATGAAGGAGAAGACGACCATCAGCACGCCGGTGAGGATCGCCCCCGCGCCCATCGGGAAGAAGCCCCCGGAGTCGGTGAGGTGGGCGAAGCCCGCGCCGGGGTTGTCCGAGCCCGGGAGCACGCCGAAGACGGCGAGCAGACCGACGACGACGAACGCGGCGATCGCGACGACCTTGATGCCGGCGAACCAGAACTCGAACTCGCCGTAGGAGGAGACCGAGGCCAGGTTGGTCGCGGTGAGCACGACCATCACGATGAGGGCCCAGCCCCACTGCGGCACCGCGGGTATCCAGCTCTCGAGGATCTTCGCGCCGGCGGTCGCCTCGACGGCGAGCACGACGACCCAGAAGAACCAGTACAGCCAGCCGATGGAGAAGCCGGCCCAGCGGCCCAGGGCCGTGTCGGCGTACGCGGAGAAGGAGCCGGAGGACGGCCGGGCGGCGGCCATCTCACCGAGCATCCGCATGACGAAGACGACCATCGCGCCCACGAGGGCGTACGAGAGGAGGATGGCGGGACCGGCCGCGGCGATGCCGGAGCCGGAGCCGACGAACAGGCCGGCGCCGATGACGCCACCGATCGCGATCATCGAGAGGTGGCGGTTCTTGAGACCGGCCTTGAGTCCGTCGGAAGACTGGGAATCACCGGTGGTTCCGGTGTCGCCGCCTTCCTTCGCAAGGGTCGGCTGCGTGTTCATGGACGCTTCCTTACGTGTGGGGAGGGCTCGGGTCGCGAGCCCGAGCATTGAACACTGTGACCCGGGTAGATCGGAAGAGCTGATTCCGGATCGTTGCGCGAGGGTCGAAGGTCCGGACCGGAAGGGGTGAAGGTCCCGACCCCGCTGACGGCTACCCCGCTCCCCGCGTGCCACACTCGGAACCATGCGCGTGTACCTCGGCTCCGACCATGCCGGCCTCGAACTCAAGAACCACCTCGTCGAGTGGCTGAAGGCCTACGGCCACGAGCCCGTCGACTGCGGTCCCCACATCTACGACGCCCTGGACGACTACCCGCCGTTCTGCCTGCGCGCCGCCGAGAAGACGGCCGCGGACCCGGACAGCCTCGGCATCGTCATCGGCGGCTCGGGCAACGGCGAGCAGATCGCCGCGAACAAGGTGAAGGGGGTGCGCGCGGCCCTCGCCTGGAGCGAGCAGACCGCCGCCCTCGGCCGCGAGCACAACAACGCCAACGTCGTCTCCATCGGCGGCCGGATGCACACCCAGGAAGAGGCGACGAAGTTCGTCGAGATCTTCCTGAACACCCCCTACTCGGGTGACGAGCGTCATACCCGCCGGATCAACATGCTCACCGCCTACGAGACGACCGGCGAACTCCCCCCGATCCCGGCCCACCACCCGCAGAACGAGGCCTGACCCCTCCATGCCCGAAGGGCACACGATCCACCGACTGGCCGCCGACTACCGGGAACGGTTCGGCGGCCGGTCCGTGCGTGTCTCCAGCCCGCAGGGCAAGTTCGCCGACTCCGCGGCCCTCCTCGACGGCGCCGTGCTCGAGGACACCGAGGCGCACGGCAAGCACCTCTTCCTCGCCTTCCCCGGCCGGGAGTGGGTGCACATCCACCTCGGCCTGTTCGGCAAGGTCGCCTTCGGTGACGCCCCCGCACCGCCGCCCACGGACACCGTGCGACTGCGCCTCGCCCACGCCGACGCGTACGTCGACCTGCGCGGCCCGACGACCTGCGCGCTGATCACCGACGGCGAGAAGCGGGCGATACACGACCGGCTGGGGCCGGACCCGCTCCGCCCCGGCGACGACCCCGCCCGGGCCTGGCGCCGGATCTCCGCCTCGCGGACCACGATCGCCGCCCTGCTCATGGACCAGAAGATCGTCGCCGGCGTCGGCAACGTCTACCGCGCCGAAGTGCTCTTCCGGCACGGCATCGACCCCTACCGCGCGGGCCGGGACCTGACGGCGGGGGAGTGGGACGCCGTCTGGACCGATCTCGTCGCCCTGATGCGCGAGGGCGTCCGCCTCAACCGCATCGACACCGTCCGCCCCGAGCACACCCCCGAGACGATGGGCCGCCCGCCGCGCGTCGACGACCACGGCGGCGAGGTCTACGTCTACCGCCGGGCCCACCAGCCCTGCCACGTCTGCGGCGGCGAGATCCGCACCGCCGATCTCGCCGCCCGCAACCTCTTCTGGTGCCCCGGCTGCCAGCAGGGCCGGGCCGCCGCCGGAACGTAGCGCCGGCCCCGCGCCGGGGCCGGGGCGCGCGCCGTCTGCCGGTACGCGCGCACGCGAAGCCCGGGCCGCCGCCCGGCGGGGCCGGATCAGAAACCGTGCGGCAGCCAGGGCGCCACCGGCCAGCCGAAGGCCACCGACGCCTCCGTCAGCGCGCCCGCCCGGAGCTCCCGTACGCGCCCGGCCGCCGCCAGCGACACGAGCGAGATCCCGCCCAGATACGCCGCGCCCAACTCCCTTACGGACAAAGAGAGATCGGCCGGATCCGCGGTCCGGACGCAGACCGCTCCCTTCGCGTCCCCGGTCAGCCGCCAACGCCCCTCGTTCCAGGGGCAGAACGCGTCCTCCACCTCGAACACCACATCCACCGGCGCCTGGTAGGCGCGGGCCTCCAGCGCCGCCCCCACCTCCACCAGCCGCAGGTGCAGCTGGTCACGCTGCGTCGGCGTGCAGCGCCGGATGTCACTCACCAGGTGCTGCCAGGCGTCGTCCACCGGCCGGCTGTGGATCTGCACCTTCGACGTCAGGTCCACGGAACACAGGAACCGCCACAGCGCCGCCTCCGCCGCCGGATCCAGCGCCTCCAGATCCCTCAGCAACACGGAACCCTCGGCCCCCGCGGGAGACCACTCCGGCTTGATCGCGTACAGCGTGTACCCGACCACCTCCCCGTCCCGCTCCGCCAGCACGCACTGGAGCGGGGAGGCGCCGGCGCGCTCGCCCGGCGGGTCGAGCCGCGGCAACCGCTCCCACTTCGGCTGCCGTGCCATCATCCCCGGCCGGTGCGCGACCCGGCGCGCGTACACCGCCTCGCACCGGTCGGTCGCCTCCACCGGATCCACCTGCCGCAGCGTCACCTCGTCCGTGCCGCGCGGCACCGTCAGCCGCACCCGGTTCGTGTCGATCGTCGCCCGGCTCGTGTACGCGGTGATCCCGTACCCGAAGCGCCCGTAGATCTCCGGCTCCGAGGCCGTCAGCACCGCCAGCGGCTCGCCCCACGCCCGCACGTCGTCCAGCTGGCGCCGCATCATCGACGTCAGGAGGCCCCGCCGCCGGTGCGTCGCGGCCACCCCCACCATCGTGACGCCGGCCGTCGGCACGATCGCGCCGCCCGGCACGGACATCCGGAACCGGAACGCTCCCGCCGACCCCACACAGCGCCCGCCGTCCCAGACGCCGAGGGACCGCTCGCACTCGGTCAGCTCCCGCCAGAGCCCGCGCTCCTCGATGGCCTCCGGGACACCACCGAAGGCGAGCTCCAGCATCGCGTACCAGTCGTCCCACTCGGCCGGGTCGAGTACCCGCAGCTCAGTCGTCATATGCCATCGATATCAGCGCCCCCGGACCGAGGGCGACCCGATTTCGCGCGCAATGTCTCCGGGGTCCCCCTGCACGAGGTCCGATCGGGTGGATAGGGTCCAGCCCAATGGGACGTCGCACGGGTGTCGATTCGTACACGGCCCGGCTGCGCAAGAGCGCACACCGGGTCCGTATCGCGCTGCGCAAGTCCGGCGTGGACTACTTCCGCGGCGACGGCTCCGACTGGGTCGCACTGGCCGGCCTCCTCCTCACCGTCCCCGCGATCACCTGGGGCACCCTCGCCAACCCGGTGTGGTGCGCACCGGCCGCCCTCGTCCTGCCGATCGTGGCCGGCGGACTGCTCCTACGGCCCGCCAGCCTCCTCGGCCTGTACGCGGCCTCCGCCGGCGCCCTCATCGTCGAGTCCCTCGTCCTCGGCCCCTACCTGGAGGGCCCCGCCCGGGTCACCCCGGGCACGGTCCTCGTGGTGGCCGCGTGCGGACTCTTCGGACTGCTCATCGCCCAGTTCCGGGCGCGGGTCGGCGTGCCCTGGCGGCGCGGCGGCACCATGCTCTTCGACCTGCGCGAACGCATCCGGGTCCAGAGCGCCCTGCCCCGGCTCCCCAAGGGCTGGCACCGCGAGATGGCCCTGCGCCCGGCCGGCGGCCAGTCCTTCTCCGGCGACTTCGTCGTCGCGGCCCGCACCCACGGCGGCCGGACCCTGGAGGTGCTCCTCACCGACGTCTCCGGCAAGGGCATGGACGCCGGCTCCCGCGCGCTGCTGCTCTCCGGCGCCTTCGGCGGGCTGCTCGGCTCACTGCCCCCGCACGGCTTCCTGCCCGCCGCCAACGGCTACCTCCTGCGCCAGGACTGGGACGAGGGCTTCGCCACCTCCATCCACCTCGTCCTCGACCTGGAGTCGGGGGACTACGAGCTGCTGTCCGCCGGCCACCTCCCCGCCCTCCAGTTGCACGCCGGCAGCGGACGCTGGGAGGAGAAGGCCGCCGACGGCCCCCTCCTCGGCGTCTACGACGGCGCCGAGTTCCACCCCGTCAAGGGCTCCCTGCGGCCGGGTGACGTCCTGATGCTCTTCACCGACGGACTCGTCGAGGCCGCCGACCGCGACATCGCCGAGGGCATCGACCGGCTCACCGGCGAGGCCGACCGCTATGTCGCCTCCGGCTTCGAGGGCGCGGCCTGGCACCTCATCGAGGCCTGCGCCAAGGACGTGAACGACGACCGCGCCCTGCTGCTCATCAGCCGCCAGGCGTGACAGGGGGGTGGGGATCACCCCCCGGCCCGTAGAGTCGGCGCATGCCGTACCTCACCCTCGCCGAGATCGAGCGCCTCGCCCGCGACGTCCACCAGGGGCAGACCGACAAGGCGGGGCGCCCCTACGCCGAACACCTCCAGGCCGTCGCCGAGGGGGTACGGGCGCGCGGCGGCAGCGACGAGCAGATCGCGGCGGCCTGGCTGCACGACTCCGTGGAGGACGACGCGCTCTCCGCCGGCCGGCTCGCGGACCTCGCCCTGCCGCGCACGGTCCAGGACATGGTCCTCGCGCTCAGCAAGCGCCCCGGCGAGGAGACGGAGGACTACACCCGGCGGATCCTGGCCACCCCCGGCGCGCTGCTGGTGAAGGAGGCCGATCTCGCGCACAACGCCGACCCGGCCCGGCTCGCCGTCCTCGACGAGCCCACCCGCATCCGGCTCACGGCCAAGTACGCCCGGGTACGCGCCCTGCTCGGACTGACCGCGGACTGACCGCGGGCTGACCGCGGGCTGACAGCGCGGCTCAGCCCGGGACTTTCGCGACCCGCCCTAGCGCCGGAACGCCCACGCGAGGCGGGGCTCGGTCACCCCGCGCATCGCCCGCCGTACCGGCGGGGTGCACAGGAGGGTCACCGCCGCCGCGGCGCCCAGCGTCACCAGGACCTCGCCGGCGGGCGAGCGAAGCCACGGGTACAGCTCCGGCAGCCGGGCGTACGCGAAGCCCTTCACCAGGAAGCCGTGCAGCAGGTAGCCGCAGAGCGTGCCTCCGCCCAGCACGGTGAACCAGGTCCGCCGGCGGGGCACCCAGGCCAGGAACGCCGCCGTCAGCAGCAGCGCGCAGCCGAACAGCAGCAGGGTCATGACCGGTCCGGTCCAGCCGGACGCGCCTATCTCCTGGGCGCTGTCCGCCCGGTAGAACCAGCCGTTCTTCATGCGCGGCGCCGCCCAGTAGGCGACGACGAGCGCCCCGAGCACCACCACCGGCGCGAGCACGCGGACCGCCTTCCGGCGCAGCAGCTCGAAGTGTTCCCGGCGCAGCACCAGACCGAGCACGAAGAAGGGCAGGAACTGCAGCACGCGCTGGAGGTCCAGGTCGCCGCCGATGCCCGGGGTGAGGGAGGCGAGCGCCGCGACCGTCAGGGCCACCGCCACCGGATGGCGCAGCGTGAGCCACAGCGGGGCCGACAGCCGCCAGACGAACAGGGCCAGCAGGAACCACGTCAGATAGAAGGGGTCGGTCAGGCTGAGCGGCTGGTCCGGCTCGCCCCCGGCCCACCGCAGGTAGAGCGAGTAGGCGGTCTCGAAGACGAGATAGGGGACCAGCACCCCGGTCACCAGGCGCCGGAGCTGATCGGGCCGGGCGGTGAAGCTCTTCGAGAAGTAGCCGGAGACCAGGATGAAGGCCGGCATGTGGAAGGTGTAGACGATCATGTACAGCGCCTGGGTGGCGCGGCTGCCGCCCAGCAGCGGCTCCCAGGCGTGGCCGACGGCCACGAGCACGATCGCGAGGTACTTCACGTTGTCGAAGTACGCCTCGCGTCGCGCGGCCGGCTGCGGGCCGGTGCCTGTCGGTCCGGGTGTCCGCTCGTGAGGGGATCGGACACGTTCGGACACGCCGTGGGGGGAGGACATCTGCCGCACCCTAACGGCGTGAAATCGCAGACGTAAAGCCCTCTTCTGCTCTGTCCCGTCCTGTCGGACACGCGGCGACAACACCCGCAATGGACCGATTAATCCGGCTTAAAGGGGGCGGTGCCCGATGACCTCGGTCACCTTGCCCGCTGCTGCACATTTGCTGTGGAGAAGGAGTGTGGCCCGTGCGGGGATCCCGGCGGGATCCTGTGGGTTGGCTCGAATCCGACCTCGGCGATTGCCCACCCGGCGTTCAGGGGGCGGCAGTTGGTGGCACGATGGATACAGCGGGGGTGTTCTGTGACGTGCGCTCCCGGGCGGCAAGGTGGGACCGACCGAGGGTGTGATCAGTTGTGGCCATTTCACTGTCTGTGGTGCTGCTGTTGGCGATCATCCTGGTGGTGCTGATCCGCGGCGGGAACCTGAAGGCCGGACCGGCCGTCGTCGCGGTGCTCTTCGGCTTCTTCCTTGCCTCCACGGGCATGGCCGACGACATCCAGCGCTTCCTCGACTCGATAACGCAGACCGTCAGCTCCATCAAGTTCTGAGCCGGCCGCTCCCGGCCGGCTGCCGCCCACCGGTCCTCAGGCCGACTTCGAGGCGGCCCGCTTCGTCTTCCTCGCCCCGCCGGCGGCTTTCGGCGCGGGCCTCGCAGCCGTGCTCTTCCGGCTGCGCGCCGGCTTCGCGACGGCCTTCTCCCCGGACTCGGCCTCGGGGGGCCTGGGGGCGGCCTTCCGTACCCGTCGCGTCGGCCATGTGAACTCGATCTCCAGCTCGATCTCGCCGTCGCCGACCTCGAACTCCACCTCGCTGCGGAGCTCCTCGGGGATCCGCATGCTCAGCGTCCCGGAGCCCAGTTCCAGCTCGGCCTCCCCGCCCTGCCGCAGCGCCTCGGCCAGTGCCGAGAGCTGATCGGCCGCCTCCAGACGTGACAACGAGCGCTTCTGCTCGAACTTCAGGTCCTTCATGACTGCCTCCGATGCGGCGGAGAGGGAGCGGAGAGAAAGCAGACGAGGGAAACGGGGAGAAGGGACTGAGTTCATTCTGCGGGCGCCCGCCGGACCCGGCATCCCGCGCGATGCATCCGCGCGCCCCCCGGCGCCCGCCGGCGCCCCTGAAACGCCTCAGGGCCGGTCCGGAGAGTGATCTCCGGACCGGCCCTGGGCCGTGGAGCGGGCGACGGGAATCGAACCCGCGTAGCTAGTTTGGAAGACTAGGGCTCTACCATTGAGCTACGCCCGCACAGATCGCGCCGCAGGTCACGAGGGCCGCGGCACGGACAGCATCGTAGCGGGTCCCGGGCGGTCCCCGCACGCCCCTTGAAACGGGGGCGTCGCACTGTCTCCGTCCATGTACCCTACGTGTCGCACCGACGGGGTGTGGCGCAGCTTGGTAGCGCGTCCGCTTTGGGAGCGGAAGGCCGTGGGTTCAAATCCCGCCACCCCGACCACCACGATCGGCGAGCGTCACCACGCGCAGCGGCGGACGGCGGCGGGCGTGACCGGATCCGCCCACATGATCGCGTTGTGGGCGTCATCCCGCTTGCGGTTACTATGCAAGCTGCGTGCCCGTGTGTCTCTCTGACCGGGCCGATCGGCCGGAACCGCCACCAAGCGGCATCGGCAGAATCCAAGAATCAGCCACCAAGGAGACCGAACCGTGAAGAGCGCCGTGGAGACCCTGAACCCGACTCGGGTTCGGCTCACTGTCGAGGTGCCCTTCGAGGAGCTCAAGGACAGCCTCGACGCGGCGTACAAGAAGATCAACCAGCAGGTCACGGTCAAGGGCTTCCGTAAGGGCAAGATCCCGGCTCGTGTGATCGACCAGCGGTTCGGCCGTGGTGCGGTGCTGGAGGAGGCCGTCAACGACGCCCTCCCGAAGTTCTACACCGAGGCCGTCAACGAGGCCGAGGTCAACCCGCTGGGTCAGCCCGAGGTCGACATCACGGAGCTGAAGGACGGCGAGCTGCTGGCCTTCACCGCCGAGGTCGACATCCGTCCGGTCCTCGAGATCCCGGACTACTCGGGCATCGAGGTCACCGTCGAYGCCGTCGAGGTCACCGACGAGGACGTCGAGAAGTCCGTGGAGCAGCTGCGCGAGCGCTTCGCCTCCACCAACCCCGTCGAGCGCGCCGCGGCCGAGGGTGACGTCGTCACCATCGACCTCGAGGCCAAGGTCGACGGCGAGGTCCTGCCCGACGGTGTCGCCGAGGGTGTCTCGTACACCATCGGTTCCGGCGAGCTCCTCGACGGCATCGACGAGGCCGTCACCGGCCTGGAGGCCGGCGACGACGCCACCTTCACCTCGCAGCTGAAGGGCGGCTCCGCCGAGGGCAAGGACGCGGAGGTCACCGTCAAGGTCACCGCCGTCTCCGCCCGCGAGCTCCCCGAGCTGGACGACGAGTTCGCGCAGATGGCGTCGGAGTTCGACACCCTCGACGAGCTCAAGGCCGACAGCCGCAAGCGCCTCGAGAACATGAAGCAGTTCGACCAGGCCACCCAGGCCCAGGAGCGCGTCCTCGACGAGCTCCTCAAGCTGGTCGAGGTCCCGATGCCCGAGAAGCTTCTCGAGGACGAGATCAACACCCGCAAGCACAACCTGGAGCACCACCAGCTCGGTCAGATGGGCCTGACCCTCGACAAGTACCTGGAGATCCAGGGCAAGACCGAGGACGAGTTCCTGGCCGAGACCAAGGAGCAGGCCGAGAAGGGCATCAAGACGCAGTTCATCCTCGATGAGCTCGTCAACAAGGAGAAGCTGAACGTCAGCCAGGAGGAGCTCACCGAGCACCTCATGCGCCGCGCCGCCTCCTCCGGCATGAGCCCCGACCAGTTCGCCCAGGCCGTCGTCGAGGGTGGCCAGGTGCCGATGCTCGTCGGCGAGGTCGCCCGCGGAAAGGCCCTCGCGGTCGTCGTCGAGGCCGCCAAGGTCGTCGACACCAACGGTGAGACCGTCGACCTCGAGGACGACGAGGACGAGGCCGCCGCCGAGACGGTCGAGGCCGTCACCGGCGAGACCGAGGTCGCCGAGGAGAAGAACGAGGCCTGAGCCTCGCGCTGAACCGCTCCACGGGCTCGGACGCACTTCGGTGCGCCCGGGCCCGTGGACGTATGCGCAGGACCCCCAACTACCTTGCGCTCCCAGCGAACAGTTCGGGAAGCGGGATGGCGTTGTCCTACCTGCGCGTTAGGGTCCATGAATACGAGGGCAGGGTCGTACCCCGTCCCCAGTACGAGAGACGCTGAGACGGCCGGAGCCGTCAGAGACGAGCAGGTGGATACGTGACGAATCTGATGCCTTACGCCGCGGGTGAGCCGTCCATCGGTGGCGGCCTCGGCGACCATGTCTACAACCGGCTGCTCGGCGAGCGCATCGTCTTCCTCGGCCAGCAGGTCGACGACGAGATCGCCAACAAGATCACGGCGCAGATGCTCCTCCTGGCAGCAGACCCGGAGAAGGACATCTTCCTGTACATCAACAGCCCCGGTGGCTCGGTGACGGCCGGTATGGCCATCTACGACACCATGCAGTACATCCCCAACGACGTCGTCACGATCGGTATGGGCATGGCGGCCTCGATGGGCCAGTTCCTGCTCACCGGCGGCACCGCCGGCAAGCGCTTCGCGCTCCCGAACACCGACGTCCTGATGCACCAGGGCTCCGCCGGCATCGGCGGCACCGCCTCGGACATCAAGATCCAGGCCGAGTACCTCCTTCGCACGAAGAAGCGCATGGCCGAGATCACCGCGCTCCACTCCGGCCAGACCGTCGAGACGATCATCCGCGACGGCGACCGCGACCGCTGGTTCACTGCGGAGGAGGCCAAGGCGTACGGCCTCATCGACGACATCATCACCCACGCCGCGGGCGTTCCCGGCGGCGGCGGCACGGGCGCCTGAGCCCGGCAGTCCGCTGAAGAGCCCCAGCCCACCGAACGCCACCAGGATGGTGAACACCCCAATGACCCCCAACTTCTCCGCGAGCGGCCTCTACACCGGCGCTCAGGTGGACAACCGGTACGTCGTCCCGCGCTTCGTCGAGCGCACCTCCCAGGGCATCCGCGAGTACGACCCGTACGCGAAGCTCTTCGAGGAGCGCGTGATCTTCCTCGGCGTGCAGATCGACGACGCCTCCGCCAACGACGTCATGGCGCAGCTGCTCTGCCTGGAGTCGATGGACCCGGACCGCGACATCTCGATCTACATCAACAGCCCCGGTGGCTCCTTCACCGCGCTGACGGCGATCTACGACACGATGCAGTTCGTGAAGCCGGACATCCAGACGGTCTGCATGGGCCAGGCGGCCTCCGCCGCGGCCGTGCTGCTCGCCGCCGGCACCCCCGGCAAGCGGATGGCCCTGCCGAACGCCCGTGTGCTGATCCACCAGCCGTCCGGCGGCACCGGCCGTGAGCAGCTCTCCGACCTGGAGATCGCGGCCAACGAGATCCTGCGCATGCGCACCCAGCTCGAGGACATGCTGGCCAAGCACTCCTCGACGCCGATCGAGAAGATCCGCGACGACATCGAGCGCGACAAGATCCTGACCGCCGAGGACGCCCTCGCGTACGGCCTTGTCGACCAGATCGTCTCGACCCGCAAGAGCACGGCCGCCTCGGCAGCCTGACCCTCGGCCTCCCCCTGACACGGTCACGCGGACCGTTCCCGTTCATGTGAACCGTGTCAAGGGGGGCCCGAACGGGGGGTCCGGCAAGGTACCGTCGAATATGAGGCACCAGGAGTGCTGAACCAAGCACTCCCAGGCGAAGGGGAAGCACCTCGTGGCACGCATCGGTGATGGCGGCGATCTGCTCAAGTGCTCGTTCTGCGGAAAGAGCCAGAAGCAGGTGAAGAAGCTCATCGCGGGGCCCGGTGTGTACATCTGCGATGAGTGCATCGACCTCTGCAACGAGATCATCGAGGAAGAACTCGCCGAGACGAGCGAGGTGCGGTGGGAGGAGCTCCCCAAGCCCCGCGAGATCTACGAGTTCCTCGAGGGGTACGTCGTCGGGCAGGAGCCCGCGAAGAAGGCCCTCTCGGTCGCGGTGTACAACCACTACAAGCGCGTCCAGGCCGGCGAGAACGGCGGCGCGCAGGGCCGTGACGACGCCATCGAACTGGCGAAGTCCAACATCCTCCTGCTGGGCCCCACCGGGTCCGGCAAGACGCTGCTCGCGCAGACCCTGGCCCGGATGCTCAACGTCCCGTTCGCCATCGCCGACGCGACGGCGCTCACGGAGGCCGGCTACGTCGGCGAGGACGTCGAGAACATCCTGCTCAAGCTGATCCAGGCGGCCGACTACGACGTCAAGAAGGCCGAGACCGGGATCATCTACATCGACGAGATCGACAAGGTCGCTCGGAAGAGTGAAAACCCGTCGATCACCCGTGATGTGAGCGGCGAGGGCGTCCAGCAGGCCCTCCTCAAGATCCTGGAAGGCACCACGGCCTCCGTGCCGCCGCAGGGCGGCCGCAAGCACCCGCACCAGGAGTTCATCCAGATCGACACGACGAACGTGCTCTTCATCGTGGGCGGCGCCTTCGCCGGCCTGGAGAAGATCATCGAGTCGCGTGCGGGCGCCAAGGGCATCGGCTTCGGGGCGACCATCCGCTCCAAGC
The DNA here is from genome assembly GCF_008042125.1 of Streptomyces sp. MS191. Lineage (GTDB taxonomy): Bacteria > Actinomycetota > Actinomycetes > Streptomycetales > Streptomycetaceae > Streptomyces. Next base: position 1,497,428 of record NZ_RDBI01000040.1, on the reverse strand, counting down.
GCGAGATCGAGGCGAGCGACCAGTTCCAGGAGGTCATGCCGGAGGACCTGGTGAAGTTCGGGATGATCCCGGAGTTCATCGGCCGTCTGCCCGTGCTGACGTCGGTGCACAACCTGGACCGCGAGGCGCTGCTGCAGATCCTCGTCGAGCCGCGCAACGCGCTGGTGAAGCAGTACCAGCGGCTCTTCGAACTGGACGGCGTGGAGCTGGACTTCGACCGCCCGGCCCTGGAGGCCATCGCCGACCAGGCGATCCTGCGCGGCACGGGCGCGCGTGGCCTGCGGGCCATCATGGAAGAGGTCCTGATGTCGGTGATGTACGAGGTCCCGTCCCGCAAGGACGTGGCCCGCGTGGTCATCACGGCGGACGTCGTGCACAACAACGTGAACCCGACGCTGGTGCCGCGGATCGTGAAGAACGACGGGCGCCACGAGAAGTCGGCGTAGCAGGTCACAGCAGAGGGGCGCCCGGCCGGTTGWCGWCAACCGGCCGGGCGCCCCTCTGCGTCGCGCGTCAGGCCTTGACGCGGACTTCCTTGCGGAGCTTGGCCGAGATGGTGGCCGCCTCCTCGGGGGAACCGGCCTTGCCCGCGGCGACGGACGCCATGTCCATCGGGGTCACGAAGCCCACCGTGCTGTGGTCGGCCCACACGCAGAACGTCATGGTGAACGCCGGCGCGGACGTGGCGGCGTCGGCCTTGGTCTTGGCCTGCTGGCACTTGAGGATCGCGCCGTCGAGTTCCGCCGGCTCGTACTCCTTCGGGCTGCCGAGCAGTTCGGGCTCGTCGGCCTTCCCCTTGTCCTTGTCGGCCTCCGTCTTGATGCTGGCGAAGACGCTGTCGACGACCTTCTCGGGGTCGTCGATCTCCCCGTACAGGCCGTTGAGGGAGATCATCTTGGTGCCGAGCGGGTTGGCCGGGTCCTTCACCTGATAGAGCGCGCTGACGTTCTTGGCGTTCTTGACGCCGTTCTGCTGCGCGTCCTTGAGGGAGTCCTTGTCACCCGCACCGTCGCTGCCCGGCGCCTTCTTGTACTCGCCGAGCACCGTCTCCGGGGTGACCAGCTTGTGCGGGCCGTCGTCGGCCACCGAGGAACCGCCGCCCCCGGCGGTGAAGTACCACGCGCCACCGGCGATCAGCGCGAGCGCGACGACGGCACCACCGATGATCAGGCCGGTCTTCTTCTTCGGGGCACCCGGCGGGGGCGGCGGGTAGCCGCCCGGGGCCTGGCCGTACGGAGGCTGCTGAGGGGGCTGGCCGTAGGGGCCGGGCTGCTGCTGCGGGTACCCGTACGGCTGCTGCTGCGGCGGCACGCCCTGCGGCGCCTGCTGCGGGTAGCCGTAGCCGGGCTGGGGCTGACCGTGCGGCGGCTGCGGGGGCTGCTGACCGTACGGGCCCGGCTGGCCGTACGGCCCGGGCTGCTGAGGCTGGCCGCCGTACGGGCCCGGCTGGTTGTAACTCATGGACAGGTTCCCCTCACAGGATGTTTATGCGTAGCGAACATCCTGTCGGAACCGCGTCGCCACCGGGGCGGCGGGGGTCACACCGTTACGGAACAATCGCGTTTCAGGACCACCCGGTGACACCCCTAAACTGGGCCCGTGACCGACAACACTCAGCAGCAGCCAGCAGCCAACCCCGAACTGCCGACCCAGTACGCGCCGGCCGAAGTAGAGGGGAAGCTGTACGAGCGCTGGGTAGAGCGTGGTTACTTCGAGGCCGACGCGAACAGCGACAAGCCTCCGTACACCATCGTCATTCCGCCGCCGAACGTCACGGGCTCGCTGCACCTGGGCCACGCCTTCGAGCACACGCTGATCGACGCCCTCACCCGCCGCAAGCGGATGCAGGGTTACGAGACGCTGTGGCAGCCGGGCATGGACCACGCCGGCATCGCCACCCAGAACGTCGTCGAGCGCGAGCTCGCCAAGGAGGGCAAGTCCCGCCACGATCTGGGCCGCGAGGCGTTCGTCGAGCGCGTCTGGCAGTGGAAGGCCGAGTCGGGCGGGCAGATCTCCGGCCAGATGCGCCGTCTCGGTGACGGCGTCGACTGGTCGCGTGAGCGCTTCACCATGGACGAGGGCCTGTCCCAGGCCGTCCAGACCATCTTCAAGAAGCTCTACGACGACGAGCTGATCTACCGCGCCGAGCGCATCATCAACTGGTGCCCGCGCTGTCTCACGGCCATCTCCGACATCGAGGTCGAGTACCAGGACGACGACGGCGAGCTCGTCTCCATCCGGTACGGCTCCGGCGACACGGAGATCGTCGTCGCCACGACCCGCGCCGAGACGATGCTGGGTGACACGGCCGTCGCCGTCCACCCCGAGGACGAGCGCTACAAGCACCTCGTCGGCACCGAGATCGAGCTCCCGCTCACCGGCCGCCGGATCCCGGTCGTCGCCGACGAGCACGTCGACCCGGAGTTCGGCACCGGAGCCGTCAAGGTGACCCCGGCGCACGACCCGAACGACTTCGAGATCGGCCAGCGTCACAACCTGCCGAACCTCGCCGTCATGGACGAGCGCGCGGTCATCACCGCCCACGGCCCCTTCCAGGGCCTGGACCGGCTGGAGGCCCGCTCGGCCATCGTCGCCGCGCTGCGCGCCGAGGGCCGGATCGTCGCCGAGAAGCGTCCGTACGTCCACTCCGTCGGCCACTGCTCGCGCTGCAAGACCACCATCGAGCCGCGCCTGTCGATGCAGTGGTGGGTCAAGGTCGGCCCGCTCGCCCAGGCCGCCGGTGACGCGGTCCGCGACGGCAAGGTCAAGATCCACCCGCAGGAGATGGAGAAGCGGTACTTCGACTGGGTCGACAACCTGCACGACTGGTGCATCTCGCGCCAGCTCTGGTGGGGTCACCGCATCCCGGTCTGGTACGGCCCGAACGGCGAGATCGTCTGCGTCGGACCGGACGACGAGATTCCCACGGGCGAGGGCTGGCACCAGGACACCGACGTCCTCGACACCTGGTTCTCCTCCGGCCTGTGGCCGTTCTCCACGCTGGGCTGGCCCGAGCAGACCGACAGCCTGGCGAAGTTCTACCCGAACTCCGTCCTGGTCACCGGCTACGACATCCTCTTCTTCTGGGTCGCCCGGATGATGATGTTCGGCCTGTACGCGATGGACGGCACCCCGCCGTTCCACACCATCGCCCTGCACGGCATGGTCCGCGACCAGTTCGGCAAGAAGATGTCGAAGTCCTTCGGCAACGCGGTCAACCCGCTGGACTGGATGGACACCTACGGCTCCGACGCCGTCCGCTTCACCCTGGCCCGCGGGGCCAACCCCGGCGTCGACGTGCCGATCGGCGAGGACTGGGTCCAGGCGTCCCGGAACTTCGCCAACAAGATCTGGAACGCCACGCGCTTCGCGCTGATGAACGGCGCCACGGTCGAGGGCCCGCTGCCGGACCCGTCGCAGATGTCCGCCACGGACCGCTGGATCCTCTCCCGTCTCAACAAGACGGTCGCCGAGGTCGACGCGTTCTACGACGACTACCAGTTCTCGAAGCTGTCGGACTCCCTGTACCACTTCGCGTGGGACGAGGTCTTCGACTGGTTCGTCGAGCTGTCGAAGACGACGTTCTTCGCCGGCGGCGAGCAGGCCAAGGTCTCCGGCCGTGTCCTCGGCGAGGTCCTGGACGTCACCCTGCGGCTGCTCCACCCGGTCGTCCCGTTCGTCACCGAGACGCTCTGGACGACGCTCACGGGTCAGGAATCGGTCGTCATCGCCGACTGGCCCCAGGACTCCGGCTTCCGCGACGACGCCGCCGAGGCCGAGATCGAGCTCGTCCAGCGCGTGGTCACCGAGGTCCGCCGGTTCCGTTCGGACCAGGGCCTGCAGCCCGGCCAGAAGGTCCCGGCCCGTCTGGAGCTGGACGGCACCGCGCTCGCCCCGCACGAGGCGGCCATCCGGCAGCTGCTCCGGCTCCAGCCGGAGGGCGAGGGCTTCTCCGCCACCGCCTCCCTGCCGGTCGCCGGTGCCACGGTCGCGCTCGACCTGTCCGGCACGATCGACGTCGCGGCGGAGCGCAAGCGCCTCGCCAAGGACCTCGCCGCTGCCGAGAAGGAGAAGGCGCAGGCCAACGGCAAGCTCGGCAACGAGGCGTTCCTGGCGAAGGCGCCGGACAACGTGGTCGAGAAGATCCGGACGCGCCTCGCCAAGGCGGACGAGGACATCGCCCGGATCCAGACGCAGCTGGACCGGCTGCCGCAGGCCTGACGGCCGTCGCGGACGCCTGAGCGGATCGATCGACGCGGGCCCGGAACCCTCTGGTTCCGGGCCCGCGCTTTTGTCCGAAGTGCCGGACATCACACCACTTGTGACCAAGGTCCGTCCCTCCGGGTCCAAGGACCTTGCATGATGGAGGGCATGTTCCGCTTCCCCGCCGCCCACGCGCTGCGTCGCTGCGTGGACCGGTGGGCGGGCTCACCGCGCGCCCTCGACGTCGTCACCGCGCTGAGCGCCTTCGCGCTGATGTCCCTCGACGTGCCGGGCCTCGCGCGCGCCGACAACTCGCTGACGGGCGTCACCGCCTCCCTGGTCCTGGCGGCCGGGGCCGGGACGCTGGTGCTGCGGCGCCGGCTGCCCTGGGTGCCGTACCTCGTGGCGCTCGTCCTGATGGGCTGGCTCCACGAGGTCACGATGGTCCAGTTCGCGCTCTACTCGCTCGGCCGCTTCCGCGGCCGGCGGGTCGCGATCGTCGCGACCGCGCTGTACGTGCTCGCGGCGTACGGTCTCTTCCTCACCCCCGGCTGGCCCGCCCGGCACGGCGACACGCTGAGCGACTTCCTGAGCCTCGTCGTCCCGATCGGTGTCCTGGCCGCGGGCGTCGGCATCGCCGCGTACCGCCAGGACCTGGTGCGGGCCCTGGAGGCCCAGCGCTCCGAGGCCGCCGCCCGGCAGGCGGTGCAGGAGGAGCGGATCTCGGTCGGGCGGGACGTGCACGACCTGGTCGGCCGGGAGCTGACGGTGCTCGCGGTGCGGGCCGAGGTGCTGTCCGTACGCGCCCGGGGAGAGGCCCACCAGAAGGACTTCGAGGAACTCGCCGACACCGCGCGGCGGGCGCACCACATGCTCAACGAGACCGTCGTCCGCCGCGCGGACGGGGTGGCGGAGACCCCCGGCCTGGACGGCCTCGCCGTGCTCGCCGAGGAGAGCGAGCGGATGGGCGGCCCGGTGGACCTGACCGTCGCCGAGGAGGCGAAGGCGCTGTCCCCGCTCCGGCAGACGGCCGTGCACCGGGTGGTCCAGGAGTGTCTCACCAACGCCGCCAAGCACGCCCCCGGGCTGCCGGTGACCGTCTCGATCACGGTCGCCGGAGCCGATCTGCTCGTCGAGGTCGCCAACCCGCTGCCCCGGACGCCGCCGGACCGCGCCCCGGTCTCGGCCGGCACCGGCCTGTTCTCGATGGAGGAACGCGTCACCAGCATGGGCGGCACGCTCACGGCCGGCCCGGACGGCGACACCTACCGGGTCACCGCCCTGCTTCCGACGGGCCTGCGCCTCTAAGGCCTGTCCGGGGGTCCCATGATCGCCGGGTACGCCCGGACGGCCCGGCGGGCGGTGGACCGAAAGTCCCGAAAGGGGTGGGTCCATGGCCACGGCGGTACCCCTCCGTAGACTGGGCGCGTGAGTGAGCCCCGCGACCAGTTCGACGAGTCCGACCCCTTCGACGGGATCGTCGACGCCGAGACCGACCGTGACCCCGACCTGGCGGTGATCGAGGCCGGCAGCCGCACGCTGCGCGCGCAGTCCGGTCCGCCCCAGGGCGACCCCGTGCCCGCCCGGCCCGCCGACCCGGAGGTGGACCGGGCTCTGCGTGACGTCGAGACCGATCTGGCCACGCGCTGGGGCGAGACGAAGCTGGAGCCGTCGGTCCGCCGGATCGCCGCGCTGATGGACGTGCTGGGCGAGCCGCAGCGCGCGTACCCCTCGATCCACATCACCGGCACCAACGGCAAGACGTCCACGGCGCGGATGATCGAGGCGCTGCTCGGCGCCTTCGACCTGCGCACCGGCCGCTACACCTCGCCGCACGTGCAGACGATCACCGAGCGGATCAGCCTGGACGGCACCCCGATCTCCGCCGAGCGCTTCGTCGAGACGTACCAGGACATCAAGCCGTACGTGGAGATGGTGGACGCCCGCGAGGAGTTCCGGCTCTCCTTCTTCGAGGTCATCACCGCGATGGCCTACGCGGCCTTCGCGGACGCCCCGGTGGACGTGGCGGTCGTCGAGGTCGGCATGGGCGGCACCTGGGACGCCACGAACGTCATCGACGGCTCGGTCGCCGTCGTCACCCCCATCGACCTGGACCACACCGACCGGCTCGGCAACACGCCCGGCGAGATCGCGGGCGAGAAGTCCGGCATCGTGAAGCAGGGCGCGACCGTGATCCTGGCGCAGCAGCCGGTGGACGCGGCGCAGGTCATGCTGAAGAAGGCCGTCGAGGTGGACGCGACGGTGGCGCGCGAGGGCATGGAGTTCGGCGTCGTCCGGCGCGAGATCGCGGTCGGCGGCCAGCTGCTGACCCTGCGCGGCCTCGGCGGCGAGTACGAGGAGATCTTCCTGCCGCTCTACGGCGCGCACCAGGCGCACAACGCCGCGGTGGCGCTCGCCGCCGTCGAGGCGTTCTTCGGCGTCGGCGCGGACCAGACCCGCACCCTGGACATCGACACGGTCCGCCGGGCCTTCGGCTCGGTCTTCTCGCCGGGCCGCCTGGAGGTCGTGCGCAGCTCCCCGACGGTCATCCTGGACGCGGCGCACAACCCGGCCGGCGCGCGGGCCACGGCGGACGGCATCGCCGAGTCGTTCGGCTTCTCCCGGCTCATCGGCGTGGTGAGCACCAGCTCCGACAAGGACGCCCGGGGCCTCCTGGAGGCCTTCGAGCCGATCTTCGCGGAGATCGTGATCACGGCGAACTCCAGCCCGCGCGCGACCGACGTCGACGCGCTCGCGGCGATCGCCGTGGAGGTCTTCGGCGACGAGCGGGTGGTCGTCGAGCCGCGGCTGGACGACGCGATCGAGGCGGCGATCACGCTCGCCGAGGAAGAGGACGAGTACGCCGGCGCGGGTGTGCTGGTCACCGGTTCGATCTTCACGGTCGGGGACGCCCGGCTGCTGCTGGGAAGGCGCTGAATCCGATGCGTACGCTCTGTGCCTCGACCCTGATCGGCGAGGTCTTCGTGATCGGCTTCGCCGGTCTGGTCGCCATGAAGGACGACAGCCTGTCCATGGCGGCGGTCTGGTCGGTCTGCGGTGTCGCGATGCTGCTGTCGGTCCTGCTGTGCGGGATGATCACCCGCCCGGGCGGGCTCCAGCTCGGCTGGGCGCTGCAGATCGCGCTGATCGCGAGCGGCTTCGTGGTGCCGGTGATGTTCTTCCTGGGTGCCGTCTTCGCGGTGCTGTGGTGGGCCTCGATCCACTACGGCCGCAAGATCGACGAGGCGAAGGCGCGCTGGGCCGCGCAGGCGGAGGCGGCGGAAGCCGCGGACGCCGCCGCCTCGGCGTCGTAGGCGCCCGGCGTCTCCCGAGGGCCTGACGCTGCGTAATCGCGCGCCGGGTCCGCCCTGTAGCCTCTGAGGTCCCGCACACTGCATTACGAAGGAGTCCCCACCGTGAGCCAGCGCAGCCTCGTCCTGCTCAAGCCCGACGCCGTCCGCCGTGGCCTGGTCGGCGAGATCATCGGCCGCATCGAGCGGAAGGCCGGCTGGACCCTCGCCGCGCTGGAACTGCGCGAGCTGGACCAGGAGACGCTGGAGCAGCACTACGGCGAGCACAAGGGCAAGCCCTTCTACGAGCCGCTGATGGGCTTCATGCAGTCCGGCCCGGTCGTCGCCCTGGTCGTCGAGGGCGAGCGCGTCATCGAGGGCCTGCGGACCCTCGCCGGCCCGACGGACCCGATCGCGGCCGCGCCCGGCTCCATCCGTGGGGACTACGGCACCATCGTCCGCGAGAACCTGATCCACGCGTCGGACTCCGAGGAGTCCGCCATTCGGGAACTGAAGATCTTCTTCCCGGGTCTCGTCTGACCCGTTCACTGACTCGACGTCAGCCGAACACCGCAACGACCTGGGGCGACCGATGGAATTTCGGTCGCCCCCGGGCATATGAACGGCACAATCGGGAACGCATCGCAGCGTCCTACCGTCACCTCTACTGAGGTGGACCGCCGCGCGGGATCCGTGGGGGCGGCACTACGATGGAAAACTCCAGCCGCAGTACCCACTCGCCCACCATCTCGCCGACCTGAGAAGCCGTCAACGCTCCGATAGGGAAGGCCCGACGCATCCTCATGGGAAACAAGGGGAACTCAATGTCGTTCATCGGCCGTGACATGGCTGTCGACCTCGGGACCGCCAACACGCTGGTGTACGTCAGGGGTCGAGGCATCGTTCTGAACGAGCCGTCCGTCGTCGCGATCAACACCAACACCGGTGGCATCCTGGCCGTCGGCGCCGAGGCGAAGAAGATGATCGGGCGGACGCCCGGCAACATCGTCGCGGTCCGGCCTCTGAAGGACGGCGTGATCGCCGACTTCGAGATCACCGAGCGGATGCTCCGCTACTTCATCCTCAAGATCCACAAGCGCCGCTACCTGGCCCGCCCCCGGGTCGTCGTCTGTGTGCCCTCGGGCATCACGGGAGTCGAGCGCCGCGCCGTCATCGAGGCGTCGACGCAGGCCGGCGCCCGCCAGGTGCACATCATCGAGGAGCCCATGGCCGCGGCCATCGGCTCGGGCCTGCCGGTGCACGAGGCGACCGGCAACATGGTCGTCGACATCGGCGGCGGCACCACCGAGGTGGCCGTCATCTCCCTCGGCGGAATCGTCACGGCACAGTCGATCCGGGTCGCCGGCGACGAGCTGGACAACGCGATCATCCAGCACATCAAGAAGGAGTACTCGCTGCTCCTCGGTGAGCGGACCGCCGAGCAGATCAAGATCACCATCGGCTCGGCCTACGACCTCGACAAGGACGAGCACACCGAGATCCGGGGCCGCGACCTCGTCTCCGGCCTGCCCAAGACCGTGGTCATCTCCGCCGCCGAGGTCCGCAAGGCCATCGAGGAGCCGGTCAACGCCATCGTCGACGCCGTGAAGACGACGCTCGACAAGTGCCCGCCCGAGCTCTCCGGTGACGTGATGGACCGCGGCATCGTTCTCACGGGTGGCGGCGCCCTCCTGCGCGGCCTCGACGAGCGACTCCGCCGGGAGACCGGCATGCCGATCCACATCGCCGAGGACCCGCTGGACTCGGTGGCGCTCGGCTCGGGCAAGTGCGTGGAGGAGTTCGAAGCCCTCCAGCAGGTCCTGGACGCACAGCCCCGCCGATAACGGACCGATGACGATCCGCTGCACGGGTGGCAAGGTCCCCCGGGCGGCGGATCGTTGATATAACGGCATGAATCGGACAGAACAACCGAACCAAGAGGAAAGGCACGGCCGCCGCACGTGAGGGACACACGAGAGAGCCGGCTGCTCCTGGTGCTGCTGATCGCCATCGCGTTCGCACTGATCACGGTGGACATCCGAGGCGGACAGGAGTCACCGGTGGACGGTGCCCGGCAAGCCGCCGCCGCGGTCTTCGGACCGGTGGAGAACGGCGTCGCGGCGGCCGTGGACCCGATCGGCAACGCCATAGGGGCGGTACGCGACTCCGGAGAGCGCCACACCCGGATCGCCGCCCTGGAACGCGAGAACGCCGCCCTCAAGGCCAAGCTCGGCAGCGACGACCGCAACCGCAGCCGGATCCGCGAGCTCGACACCATGCTGAAGACGGCCGGCGCCGGACAGTACGGGATCAAGGCGGCCGAGGTCATCGCCATAGGAGCGGCCCAGGGCTTCTCCTGGACCGTCACCATCGACGCCGGCGCCAACGACGGCATCACCCGGGACATGACCGTGCTCAACGGCTCCGGCCTCGTCGGCCGCGTCACGACCGTCGGCCCCTCCACCTCGACCGTGCTCCTCGCCAACGACCCCGACTTCACCGTCGGCACCCGCATGGAGAAGACGGACGAGCTCGGCTTCGCCACCGGCCAGGGGGACCGCCCGCTGCTCGTCCAGCTGCTCAACGGCAAGGCCAAGGTGAAGGCCGGCGACCGGCTCGTCACCTTCGGCTCGCAGGCCGACAAGCCCTTCGTGCCCGGCGTCCCGGTCGGCGAGGTCGTCCGCGTCGACCCGGCCGGCGGCGGCCTGACCCGCAACATCTACGTCCGTCCGTACGTCGGCTTCACCAAGCTGGACATCGTCGGCATCGTGGTCCAGGCCCCGCGCACCGACCCCCGCGACACGGTCCTGCCGGCCAAGCCCAAGCCCGCGCCGACCGTCACCGTCACGGTCAGCCCGCCACCACCGGACGGGCAGCAGCCGGGACAGCCGCAGACCCAGGGCACCGCACGGAACGAAGAGGACGGAGTGACGCCGTGAAGTTCAACCGCATCCTTCTCTCCGTCACACTCGTCGTGGTCGCCCTGGTCGTCCAGGTCTCCGTCCTCGCCCGCCTCCAGCTCCCGGGCGCCGTCCCCGACCTCGTCCTGCTGACCGTCGTCGGTCTCGCACTCGTGTACGGGCCGGTCAGCGGCTCGCTCATCGGCTTCGGCGCCGGCCTCCTCGCGGACCTCGCCCCGCCCGCCGACCACGCCGCCGGCCGCTACGCCCTGGTCCTCTGCGTCATCGGCTACCTCGCCGGACTGGCCCGCCCCGACAACGGCCGGCTCAAGTCCGCCACCGGCCCGATGGCCGTGGTCGTCGCCGCCGCGATCGGCTCCACCCTGCTCTACGCGGGCGTCGGCGCCCTCGTCGGCGACACCGCCGCCCGCCATGTCGGCCTCGGCTCGCTGCTGTTCACCGCGGCCGTCTACGACCTCCTCCTCGCGCCCTTCACCGTGCCGCTGATCATGGCCCTGGCCCGGCGCGCGGAGAACGACCCGCTCGCCGAGTCCGCAGGCGGCGGCGCCGACGTCGCCTCCGGCTGGCTCTCCTCGGGGACCGGCCTGCGGATCGGCAGCCAGCGCAGCGGCCTCCGGGTGAAGGCCGCCCGCAACAGAGCCTCACGCGCCGGACGCATCAAGGGAGTCAAGCGACTGTGACCGAGGGGACCACCGCAGTATGAGCAACATCCCCGAGACCGGGCGGACACCCAGGGTCCAGATCCGGCTCGTCGTCATCCAGGTCCTCGTCTTCTCCCTCCTGCTCACCCTCGGCGGACGCCTCTGGTACCTCCAGATCCGCAACGGCCAGGAGTACACCGACGAGGCCAAGAACAACGGCGTCCAGCGGGTCGTCCAGCCCGCCGTCCGCGGCTCCATCCTCGACGCCCGCGGCGTCCCGCTCGCCGACAACGAGACCCGGCTCGTGGTCTCCGCGTCGCGCACCGAGCTGATGAAGATGAAGGACGACGGCAAGGGCGTCCTCACCCGCCTCGCCGGCGTCCTGGGCATGAAGCCCAAGGACGTCATGGACAAGGTCCGGCTCTGCGACTCCGAGACGCCGCAGCCCTGCTGGAACGGCTCCCCCTACCAGCCGATCCCCGTCACCGCCGAGGCCACCACCCAGCAGGCCCTGCAGATCCGCGAGCGCGCCGAGGACTTCCCCGGCATCACCGCCGAACCGACCGCCGTCCGCCGCTACCCGGCCCCCGGCAAGTCCAGGACCTCGCAGGTCCTCGGCTACCTCTCGCCCGTCACCGACGCCGAGATCGAGAAGGCCAAGGACAGCGACTCGCCCTTCCTCCGCTCCGACCAGGTCGGCCGCTCCGGCCTGGAGCGCACCTACGACAAGGAGCTGCGCGGCAAGGCGGGGGTCACCCGCTACGAGGTCGACAACCTCGGCCGCGTCATCGGCGAGGCCAAGAGCGACAAGGCCGTGCCCGGCGCCAACGTGGTCACCTCCATCGACGCCCGCGTCCAGGCGGTCGCCGAGTGGGAACTCCACAACGCGATGCTGGAGGCCCGCAAGACCTACGACAAGAACACCAGCGAGAACTACAAGGCCGACTCCGGCGCCGTCGTCGTCATGGAGGCGAAGACCGGCCGGATCGTCGCCATGGCCTCGCTTCCCGACTACGACCCCAACGCCTGGGTCGGCGGCATCTCCGGCAAGGACTACGCGGCCCTCACCAGCAAGGCGTCCAACCTCCCGCTGCTCAACCGGGCCATCCAGGGCCAGGCCGCACCCGGCTCGATCTTCAAGGTCATCCCGACCACGGCCGCGGTCAACGCCGGGTACGAGTTCAACGGCCGCTACCCGTGCCCCTCCTCGTACTCCATCGGCAACCAGGTCTTCAAGAACTTCGAGTCCCAGGGCCACGGCTCCATCACCCTCGGCCAGGCCCTCGAGGTCTCCTGCGACACCGTCTACTACGCCCTCTCCCACCAGCAGTGGCAGAAGGACGGCGGCATGAAGCCGAAGAAGAACGCGAAGGACTGGTTCTACAAGACCGCGCACCAGTTCGGCCTCGGCGCCGAGACCGGCATCGACCTCCCCAACGAGGTCTCCGGCCGCGTCCCCGACCGCAAGTGGAAGCAGGACTTCTGGGCGGCCAACAAGGACTACTGGTGCAAGGTCGGCAAGCGCGGCGGCACCTACGTCCAGCAGCTCAGCTACGAGAACTGCCTCGAAGGCAACCTGATGCGCGCCGGTGACTCGGTCAACTACTCGATCGGCCAGGGCGACACGCTCGTCACCCCGATCCAGATGGCCACCATCTACGCCGCCATCTCCAACGGCGGCACGATGTACAACCCCACCGTCGGCAAGGCGGTCGTCAGCCCCGACGGCAAGAAGGTCACCGAGATCAAGCCCAAGTCCCACGGCCGCCTGCCGATGGACACCAAGACCCAGGCGTTGATAGAGGAGGCCCTCGCGGGAGTCGCGACCCGCGGTACGGCCGCCTGGCGATTCGGCGGCTGGCCGCAGGACAAGATCCCGATGCACGCCAAGACGGGTACGGCGGAGGTCTACGGCAAGCAGACGACCTCCTGGTTCGCCACGTACACCAAGGAGTACGCGATCGTCATGACGATCTCCCAGGGTGGTACGGGCTCCGGCGCCTCCGGCCCCGCCGTGCGCAACATCTACGACGCGCTCTACGGACTCGACGACTCCGGCCACCAGGACCTCAAGCGGGCCCTGCTGCCGCAGCCGCAGAAGGGCCTGCCCAAGATCGAGGCCGACGGCTCCATCGACGCTCCGAAGGTGACGCCGTACGACCCCGAGTCCCAGAAGGTCGACCCGCTCAAGCAGGCCGGCGGCCAGACGGACGCCACCCCGCCGGACGACGGGACCGCGGACCCGGCCAAACCGGACGACGCGCAGGACCTCGCGGGCCCGCCCGCCACCTGGCGGAGGGACTGACATGAGCGCACCCCACGGCTTCTCCGTCGCCCGGTACGCCCCCGAACGCGGCGCGTTCGCGAAACTCACCGCCCGCGACTCGCTGCTGCGCCGGCTCGACTGGCCGATGCTGCTCGCCGCGCTCGCCCTCTCCTTCATGGGCGCGCTGCTCGTCTGGTCCGCCACCCGCGGCCGCACCGAGCTCAACAACGGCGACCCGTACTACTTCCTGTTCCGGCACGTCCTGAACACCGGAATCGGCCTCGCCCTGATGATCGGCACCGTCTGGCTCGGCCACCGCACCCTGCGCGGCGCGGTGCCGATCCTCTACGGCATCTCGATCCTCCTGATCCTCGCCGTCCTCACCCCGCTGGGCGCCACCATCAACGGCGCCCACGCCTGGATCGTCATCGGCGGCGGCTTCTCCCTCCAGCCCAGCGAGTTCGTGAAGATCACGATCATCCTGGTGATGGCGATGCTGCTGGCCGCCAAGGTCGACGCCGGCGACCAGCTCCACCCCGACCACCGCACCGTGGCCAAGGCGCTCGGACTGGCCGCCCTGCCCATGGCCATCGTCATGCTGATGCCCGACCTCGGCTCGGTCATGGTGATGGCGGTCATCGTGCTCGGCGTCCTCCTGGCCTCCGGCGCCTCCAACCGCTGGGTCCTCGGCCTGATCGGCGCCGGCGTCCTCGGCGCCGTCCTGGTCACCACCCTCGGCATGCTGGACGAGTACCAGATCAACCGCTTCGCCGCCTTCGCCAACCCGGAACTCGACCCGGCCGGCGTCGGCTACAACACCAATCAGGCCCGCATCGCCATCGGCTCCGGCGGACTGACCGGCGCCGGCCTCTTCCACGGCTCCCAGACCACCGGCCAGTTCGTGCCCGAGCAGCAGACCGACTTCGTCTTCACCGTGGCCGGCGAGGAACTCGGCTTCCTCGGAGCCGGACTGATCCTGGTCCTGCTCGGCGTGGTCCTCTGGCGGGCCTGCCGCATCGCCCGCGAGACCACCGAGCTCTACGGCACCGTCGTCGCCGCCGGGATCATCGCCTGGTTCGCCTTCCAGTCCTTCGAGAACATCGGCATGACCCTCGGGATCATGCCCGTCGCCGGACTCCCCCTGCCGTTCGTCTCCTACGGCGGCTCGTCGATGTTCGCGGTCTGGGTGGCGATCGGACTGCTCCAGTCCATCAGGGTGCAGCGACCGATGACGGCCTGAGCGCCCCTGCCCTTCCGCGCGCATCGCGTCTAGATTCGATGCATGGCGGAGACGAAGCGCGAGATCGAGCGGAAGTACGAGGCCACACCCGGCACAGGACTCCCGGACCTCACCCGGGCTCCGGGAGTCTTCGCCGTCCTCGACCGGGGCGTCACCGAACTCGACGCCGTCTACTACGACACCCCCGGGCTGCTGCTGGCCGCCGACTCCCTCACCCTGCGCCGCCGCACCGGCGGCGAGGACGCGGGCTGGCACCTCAAGTTCCCCGTCGCGACCGGCATCCGCGACGAGATCCGGGCGCCGCTGGCCGACACCCTGCCCCGCACCCTGGCGCAGCTCCTGCGCTCCCGCGTCCGCGACGAACAGGTCGTCCCCGTGGTCCGCCTCCGCTCCCACCGCGACGTCCACCACCTCCTCGACGCCTCCGGAACGCTGCTCGCCGAACTCTCCGTCGACACCGTCCACGCCGAACGCCTGGGCGCCGGCGGTACCGGCGAGACCACCTGGACCGAGATCGAGGTCGAACTCGCCGACGACGCCGACCCGGCCGTCCTCGACGCCGTCGAGAAACACCTGAAGAAGGCCGGCGTGCACCCCTCGGAGTCCGCCTCGAAGCTGGCCCGGGCGCTGGCCGAGACCGGCGGCGGCCCGCACTCCCCAGCGGGCCCCCCGACGGACGGCGCCCCGGACGAGACGACCGCCGGCGGCCTGATCCTCGCCTACGCGCGCGAACAGCGCGACGCCCTCGTCGCCCTCGACCCGGCCGTGCGCCGCGACCTCCCCGACGCCGTCCACCAGATGCGGGTGGCCACCCGCAGACTCCGCAGCGCCTTCAAGAGCTACCGCAAGGTCCTGGACCGCAGGGTCACCGACCCTCTCGGCGAGGAGCTGAAGTGGCTCGCCGGCGAACTCGGCGTCGCCCGCGACCAGGAGGTCCTCGCCGCCCGGCTCCGCGCCCGCGTCGACGAACTGCCGCGGACCCTCGTCCTCGGCCCCGTCCACGCCCGGCTGCGGATCCGGAACGCGAAGTCCGCCGCCGCCGCCCGCGGCCGCGTCCTCACCGCCCTCGACTCCGCCCGCCACCTCGCCCTCCTCACCACCCTCGACGCGGTCCTCGCCGACCCACCCCTGCGCAAGGCCGCCCACCGGGACGCGGGACCCGTCCTCGCCGCCGCCGTACGCAAGGACCACGCCCGGCTCTCGGACCGGGCCGAGCACGCCCTCGCCCTCCCCGCCGGCCACGACCGCGACCTCGCGATGCACGAGGCCCGCAAGGCCGCCAAGCGCACCCGCTACGCCGCCGAGGCCGCCACCCCCGCGCTCGGAAAACCCGCCAGGAAGTTCACCAAGAGGGTGAAGGCCGTCCAGAGCCTCCTCGGCGAACACCAGGACGGCGTCGTCGCCCGCGACGCCCTGCGCACCCTGGCCGTCCAGGCCCACGCGGCGGGGGAGTCCGCCTTCACCTGGGGAGTCCTGTACGGCCGGGAGGAAGCGGACTGCGCCGCCCGCGAGCGGGAGTTTCCGCAGGTCTGGGCGAAGGCGTCCCGGCCGGGACTCGGCGCGCCGGGGACCCGCTGAGCACCGGGTACGCTTGAGAGTCGCCCCCTGCCAGCTCACGAAGGTTCGAGATGTCTGCTGCCGAGTCTGTCTTCCCGCAGCTCGAAGCCCTGCTCCCGCACGTGCAGAAGCCGATCCAGTACGTCGGCGGAGAGCTGAACTCCACGGTCAAGCCGTGGGAGTCCGCCGACGTCCGCTGGGCACTCATGTACCCGGACGCGTACGAGGTCGGTCTGCCCAACCAGGGCGTCATGATCCTCTACGAGGTGCTGAACGAGCGCGAGGGCGTTCTCGCCGAGCGGACCTACAGCGTCTGGCCGGACCTCGAGGAGCTGATGCGCGAGCACCACGTGCCCCAGTTCACCGTGGACAGCCACCGCCCCGTCGGCGCCTTCGACGTCTTCGGCCTGAGCTTCTCCACCGAGCTCGGCTACACCAACATGCTCACGGCCCTGGACCTGGCGGGCATCCCGCTGGAGGCCAAGGACCGCACCGTCGACCACCCGATCGTGCTCGCCGGCGGCCACGCCGCCTTCAACCCCGAGCCGATCGCGGACTTCATCGACGCCGCGATCATCGGCGACGGCGAGCAGGCCGTGCTGGACATGACCGAGATCATCCGGGGCTGGAAGGCCGAGGGCCGCCCGGGCGGGCGCGAGGAGGTCCTCCTCCGCCTCGCCAAGACCGGGTCGGTCTACATCCCCGGCTTCTACGACGTCGAGTACCTGCCGGACGGCCGGATCGCCCGCGTCGTCCCCAACCGCTCCGGCGTGCCGTGGCGCGTGTCCAAGCACACCGTCATGGACCTCGACGAGTGGCCCTACCCGAAGCAGCCGCTGGTCCCGCTCGCCGAGACCGTCCACGAGCGGATGTCCGTCGAGATCTTCCGCGGCTGCACCCGCGGCTGCCGTTTCTGCCAGGCCGGCATGATCACGCGCCCCGTGCGGGAGCGAAGCATCACCGGCATCGGCGAGATGGTCGAGAAGGGCCTCAAGGCGACCGGCTTCGAGGAGGTCGGCCTGCTCTCCCTGTCGAGCGCCGACCACACCGAGATCGGTGACATCGCCAAGGGCCTCGCCGACCGGTACGAGGCCGACAAGGTCGGCCTGTCCCTCCCCTCGACCCGCGTGGACGCGTTCAACGTCGACCTCGCGAACGAGCTGACGAGGAACGGCCGCCGCTCCGGTCTCACCTTCGCCCCCGAGGGCGGCTCCGAGCGCATGCGCAAGGTCATCAACAAGATGGTCTCGGAGGAGGACCTGATCCGGACCGTCTCCACGGCGTACGGCAACGGCTGGCGCCAGGTGAAGCTGTACTTCATGTGCGGCCTGCCGACGGAGACCGACGAGGACGTCCTCCAGATCGGCGACATGGCGGTCAACGTCATCGCCGAGGGCCGCAAGGTCTCCGGCCAGAACGACATCCGCTGCACGGTCTCGATCGGCGGTTTCGTGCCGAAGCCGCACACGCCGTTCCAGTGGGCGCCGCAGCTCTCCGCCGAGGAGACCGACGCGCGCCTGACGAAGCTCCGCGACAAGATCCGCGGCGACAAGAAGTACGGCCGCTCCATCGGCTTCCGCTACCACGACGGCAAGCCGGGCATCGTCGAGGGCCTGCTGTCGCGCGGCGACCGCCGCATCGGCGCGGTCATCCGCGCGGTGTACGAGGACGGCGGCCGGTTCGACGGCTGGCGCGAGCACTTCTCGTACGACCGCTGGATGGCGTGCGCCGAGAAGACGCTGCCCGGCATGGGCGTCGACGTCGACTGGTACACGACGCGCGAGCGCACCTACGAGGAGGTCCTGCCCTGGGACCACCTGGACTCCGGTCTGGACAAGGACTGGCTCTGGGAGGACTGGCAGGACGCGCTGGACGAGACCGAGGTCGAGGACTGCCGCTGGACGCCGTGCTTCGATTGCGGGGTCTGCCCGCAGATGGGCCTCGACATCCAGATCGGCCCGACGGGCAAGAAGCTTCTGCCGCTGTCGGTCGTCAACAAGTAGCAGCGCCTGCGCCGTCGGCCCCGTCCACCTCGGACGGGGCCGACGGCGTCAACGGCCGACCTCCGGGAAGGCGGCCCGCCTGATGATCAGCCGCTCCTCGACATCGGCCGGGACGCTGAGCTGCAGCTCGATGGCGGGCGCTCTGGTTCCGGGGATCTTCGTGCGACTCACCCGGCAGGTGACGCCGGCCCGCCGCAGGTCGTCGGCCATGACCTGCCTGCCCGCACGTTCCCAGCGGTCACCGAAGGTCTCACCGCTCGTCGATACGGCCCAGCGCGGCGTGGACCGCCGGCTCCCTCCACGGTCGCTCACGTACTCCCGCACCCGCACCGGATGCGCGCCCCATGCGGCCATGACCTGGCTGTGCAGCATGCGGTAGACGGCATCCGGGTCAGGAGCGCCCAAGCCTCCGCTCCGACAACTCCGGCAGCGCAGGTAGGCGTACGTACGGCTCCTCACGGCAGTCCGCTGGACGGTCATGTTCGTCCCGCAGTCCGCACAGACCAGAACCCCCAGGAAGGCGGTCGCGCCGGCCGGGTTGCGACGGGGCTGCGATCGGCTCCGCCGGTCGAGAGCGGTCTGAAGGGTCTCCCACTCGGTCTCGGTGAAGATCGGGTCGGCCACGCGGACGGGGAGGTTGTCCTTGTCGCGGACGACCCTCGACCGGCGGACCCCGCCGTCCTTGTCCTCCACGACACGCAGGCCCATCAGTGCCGGGTTCCGCAGTCTCCTCAGCAGCGTGGTGGCCGTCCACTGGCCGCCCCCGCCGGTGGGGATCCGACCACGGACGAGCACGGTGGCCATGCGGCGTGCGGAGACTCCCCGCACCGCCGCCCGATGACACCACCGCAGTACGCGGCCGGCTCGAGGCTCGATGACCAGCTTCCCGCCGCCATCGGTCGTGTATCCGTAGGGCGGCTTGCCCACGAGCCAGTCCGACTGGGTTCTGGCGTAGTCCCAGAGGCTCGCCACCCTGGCGCTCGTGCTTCGCGTCTCGATCGCCGACAGAGCTCCGACGAGCTCTGCCGCCGCCTTCCCGAGGGGGGTGGACAGGTCGATGACATCATGCTTCGAGATCAGGTTCTTCCCGTGGGCCGCACACCAGTCGATCATGGTGCTGAGATCGGTCACCCGCCGGACGAAGCGGTCCATCTTCCAGAAGAGGATCACGTCGAAGTCCGGCACCCTGTCGTTCAGCCAGCGCCCCAGTTCTCTGCGTCGCCAGGGCGGGACCCGCGTGGCCGAGACGTTCAGATCTCTGGCGACACCCACGACACGCAGCCCTCTTTCCCTGGCCAGACTCCGCAGTTCGAGCTCCTGGCGCACGGGTGAGGTGGTGTCCGCGGTGAGGGTCGAGAGCCGCACCGAGATCAAGGCGCGAGGGGCGTCCACGGGAAGCGTGCGCTCGTCCCGGCGGAGCTCCTCGATTAGCGCCAGGTCGGTCTCCCTCCAGTGGACCCCGGTCGCGCACGCGCCCAGATCTTCGTTCAAGCTTTTCTTCATGCCCTGACAACGGCAGGTCCCGGGCTTGGTCGTGGGTGTGTGGATCTCTCGCAGATGGACACCCAGATCCAGATCGGCCCCACGGGGCAGAAGCTGCTGCCGCTGACGGTCGTGAAGCAGCCCGTTCCGGTAACACTCCGGCGACGGCCCGGTGCGAGGGGAAACCCTCCACCGGGCCGTCGCGTCATTCCCGGCATGAGCATGGAGAACGCGCAGCCCCGGCCCGAACCGGAGGGCTGTCTGACGGCGGCCGTGAGGATTCCGGTCCGGATCGTGGTCCTGGTCGTCGTCGTCCCGGTCCGGATGGTCTGGGACCTCCTCGTCGTCGCCGCGAAGGCCCTCGACCGGGTGCTGCTGCGTCCGGTGGCGCGGGCCGCCGCCTGGCTCTTCCGGTACACCGTGACCGTCCCGCTGGGATGGCTCGCCGAGCACGTCCTCGTACCCGTCCTGCGCGGCCTCTTCATGACCGCGGAGTGGCTGGCGAAGGCGTTGTTCGTGTGGCCGTGGGTGGGGCTGTGGCGGTAYGTGGTCGTRCCGGTTTGCCGCTACGGCATCGGAGTGCCCGCCGGATGGCTGTACCGCGCGGTCCTCGTGCCGATCGGCACCGGCCTCGGCCACTTGGCCCGCTGGATCCACCGATGGGTGATCGCCCCCACCGGACGCGCACTGGCCCTGGGCCTCACCGGCCTCGGCCACGCCCTGACCTGGGCCGGCAAGGCGCTCTTCGTCTGGCCCTGGGTCGGCGCGTGGCGCTACGTCCTCGTGCCCGTGGTCCGCTACGGCGTCGTCGTCCCGCTCCGCTGGCTCGGGCGACGCGTCCTCGTCCCCCTCGGCCGCGAGCTCCTCGACGCGCTCACGGTCTGCTGGCGGATCGCCGGATTCGTCTCCCGGGCCGTCTGGCGCGCCCTCGGCCGCGCCGCCTGGAATCTCGTCGGGAGGCCCGCCGCCTGGTTCTACCGGAGCGTCTGCACTCCCGTCGGCCACTGGACCCGCGACCGGATCTGGGCGCCGGCCCGCATCGCGGCCGTCGAGGCGGGCCGCGCCGCCCGCGACGCGCTCGCCACCGCGCGTGCCACCGTCCGCCAGGCCCGCCGCGACGCCTGGCACGCGCTGGTCGGCGGACCCCGGGTGACCGAGCCTGTGGAACCGGTGGTGGCCCCGGCGCGTACTCTGGGTAGTACAACGAACGCCTCCGGCGCGGCGCCCGCACCCGAGATCTCCCTGCGAAAGCAGGGGTGAGCCGGTAACGGGCCCCCCAGGGGGCCACCCGCATTCCGTGGGCGGCGCGCCACCGCGCCCGCTCCGCACCGAGGAGAAGAACCACTGGGCAAGCGACAGCCCGAAGGCCCGCCGCCCGCACCGGCGGTGCAGCGCATCCGACTGCGCTACACCAAGCGCGGCCGCCTCCGGTTCACCAGCCACCGTGACTTCCAGCGCGCGTTCGAGCGTGCGCTGCGCCGAGCCGAGGTGCCCATGGCGTACTCGGCCGGCTTCACCCCGCACCCCAAGGTGTCGTACGCCAACGCCGCCCCCACGGGTACGGGCTCCGAGGCCGAGTACCTGGAGATCGCCCTCACCGAACAGCGGGACCCGCAGGTGCTGCGGGCGCTGCTCGACGAGTCGCTCCCCGACGGCCTCGACATCACCGACGCCGTCGAGGCCCGGACCTCCGGACTCGCCGACCGGCTCACCGCCTCCGTGTGGGAGCTGCGGCTCGACGGCGTCACCGTCGAGGACGCGGAGAAGGCCGTCGCGGCCTTCCTCGCGGCCGAGACCGTGGAGGTACAGCGCAAGACGAAGAACGGCATCCGCACCTTCGACGCCCGTTCCGCCGTCGCCGACCTCGTCGCCGACCGTCCACAGGCTCGTTCCGAGGCTGATAGGCCGCTGGACAATGCCTGTGCGATACTGCGGCTGGTTGTTCGGCACGTGACACCTGCCGTGCGACCCGACGACGTCCTGTCCGGTCTCCGAGCTGTGGCCGACCTGGCGCCGCCGGTCCCCGCTGCGGTGACCAGGCTGGCGCAGGGGCTCTTCGACGAGGAGTCCGGCACGGTGACCGACCCGCTCGCGCCCGACCGCGAGGCAGTCACGGCCGCTCCACCCACGGCCGCCGCGACCTCCTCAGCGACGGCGCCGGGTACCGGTACCGCGTAAGGAGCGGTCGTTGTAGCGCAGCCCTGGTACTCGGGAGCCACCTGGGTCGGGCCGCGCACTGACACAGGAGACTTTCGCCAGGCCGTGCGCAACAGGCGTACGGAACCGGCGAGCCAGACATCAGCTCCCGTGCGGCGCCCGCGCCCCGGACGGCGGCACCGCGCACTGCGCGCGGCCGTGCCGCCGGACCGGAACCAGGCGCGGCGCCCGGGAGCGTGACGGGAGAACCGCCCGCATGCTCGAGCCGAACGAAGAGAACAACACCGCACCCGGTGACAAGCTGCCGCCGCGCCGCAGGCGCCGCGCCGCTTCCCGCCCGGCCGGCCCCCCGGTCGCCGCGGACACCGCCGCCGAGGTCGTCGTGGACGCACCGGCCCCCGAGGCCGCGGCCGCCCAGCAGGCGCCCGCCGAGGAGACCGCTCCGGCGCCGCGTGCGCGTCGTCGTGCGACGCGCAAGGCGACCACCCCTGAGCCCGTCGCGGAGACGGCCGAGACGCCCGAGGCTCCGGCCGCGGTCGAGGTCCCGGTCGCCGTGGAGGCGCCCGCCGAGGAGGCCGCTCCGGCGCCGCGTGCGCGTCGTCGTGCGACGCGCAAGGCGACCACCCCTGAGCCCGTCGCGGAGGCGACCGAGACCCCCGAGGTCCCGGCTGCCGTGGAGGCGCCCGCCGAGGAGGCCGCTCCGGCGCCGCGTGCGCGTCGTCGTGCGACGCGCAAGGCGACCACCCCTGAGCCCGTCGCGGAGACGGCCGAGACGCCCGAGGCTCCGGCCGCGGTCGAGGCTCCGGTCGCCGTGGAGGCGCCCGCCGAGGAGGCCGCTCCGGCGCCGCGTACGCGTCGTCGTGCCACCCGCAAGGCGACCACCCCTGAGCCGGCCGGCGAGAGCCTGCCGCAGGAGACCGTCGCGCAGATCACCGCCGCCGAGGCCGAGCCCGAGGTCGCCGCCGCCGAGCAGGCCGCCACCCGCGGCCGTACGCGCCGCCGCGCCACCTCGCCGCAGTTCACCTCCGAGCCGGTCGTGGCGCCCAAGGCGGAGGAGACCCCGCGGGGTCGCCGCGCCGCCCGCCCCGCCGTCGCCGTGTTCCAGGCCCCGGTCTTCACCGAGCCGATGTTCCAGACCCCGGAGACCGCCGCGGCCGCCGCCGCCGTGGCCGCCGAGACCGCGGAGCCGGAGGAGGAGGTCGAGGAGACCGCCGAGACCGCCGAGGCCGTCGTGGAGACGCCGGCCGCCGAGGAGCGCCCCGAGCCGGCCGGCCGTCGCCGTCGCCGCCGCCGTGGTGAGCCGGCCGAGCCCGTCGTCGAGCCCGTGCCCTCCACCGTGGCCGAGGAGCCCGAGGTCGAGGCGGAGGAGCCCGAGGCGGAGGCCGAGGACACCGACGACCACGAGGACCACGAGGACCGTCCGTCCCGCCGTCGCCGTCGTGGCGGCCGTCGCCGCCGTCGCGGTGAGCTCGCCGACGCCGAGGAGGCCGAGGAGGGCGACGAGGCCCACGCCGAGGACGACTCCGACCAGGCCGACGAGGACTCCGAGGACGAGGAGTCCGAGGACGAGGGCGGCACCCCGTCCGCCGCCGGCACCAGCAGCTCCCGCCGTCGTCGCCGTCGTCGCCGCCGCAGCGGTGACGCCTCCGACTCCGAGGCGGGCGAGGAGGACGGCGTCCGTACGGTCGTCAAGGTCCGCGAGCCCCGCCCGGCCCGGGAGAGGCTCGAGGGCGGCACCTCCTCGGACGAGGTGCAGTCCATCAAGGGCTCCACCCGCCTGGAGGCCAAGAAGCAGCGCCGCCGCGAGGGACGCGAGCAGGGCCGCCGCCGCGTGCCGATCATCACCGAGGCCGAGTTCCTGGCCCGCCGTGAGGCCGTCGAGCGCGTCATGGTCGTCCGCCAGAACGGCGAGCGCACCCAGATCGGCGTCCTCGAGGACAACGTGCTCGTCGAGCACTACGTCAACAAGGAGCAGGCCACCTCGTACGTCGGCAACGTCTACCTGGGCAAGGTGCAGAACGTCCTGCCGTCCATGGAGGCCGCCTTCGTCGACATCGGCAAGGGCCGCAACGCCGTCCTGTACGCCGGTGAGGTCAACTTCGAGGCGCTCGGCATGGCCAACGGGCCGCGCCGCATCGAGACCGCCCTCAAGTCCGGCCAGTCGGTCCTCGTCCAGGTGACGAAGGACCCGATCGGCCACAAGGGCGCGCGTCTGACCAGCCAGGTCTCCCTGCCGGGCCGCTACCTCGTGTACGTCCCCGAGGGCTCGATGACCGGCATCAGCCGCAAGCTCCCGGACACCGAGCGCGCCCGCCTGAAGACCATCCTCAAGAAGATCGTCCCCGAGGACGCGGGCGTCATCGTGCGCACCGCCGCCGAGGGCGCGAGCGAGGACGAGCTGCGCCGCGACGTCGAGCGGCTCCAGGCGCAGTGGGAGGAGATCCAGAAGAAGTCCAGGATGTCCACGACCTCCTCGCCGAGCCTGCTGTACGGCGAGCCGGACATGACCGTCCGCGTCGTCCGCGACATCTTCAACGAGGACTTCTCCAAGGTCATCGTCAGCGGTGACGACGCCTGGGAGACCATCCACGGCTACGTCAACCACGTGGCGCCCGACCTGGGCGACCGCCTCCAGCGGTGGACGAGCGAGGTCGACGTCTTCGCGACCTACCGGATCGACGAGCAGCTGATGAAGGCGCTGGACCGCAAGGTCTGGCTGCCGAGCGGCGGTTCGCTGGTGATCGACAAGACCGAGGCGATGATCGTCGTCGACGTCAACACCGGCAAGTTCACCGGCCAGGGCGGCAACCTCGAAGAGACCGTGACGAGGAACAACCTCGAAGCGGCCGAGGAGATCGTCCGCCAGCTGCGTCTGCGGGACCTCGGCGGCATCGTCGTCATCGACTTCATCGACATGGTCCTGGAGTCCAACCGGGACCTGGTGCTGCGCCGCCTCCTGGAGTGCCTGGGCCGCGACCGGACCAAGCACCAGGTGGCCGAGGTCACCTCGCTGGGCCTGGTCCAGATGACCCGCAAGCGTGTCGGCCAGGGCCTGCTGGAGTCCTTCTCCGAGACCTGCGTCCACTGCAACGGCCGTGGCGTGATCGTGCACATGGAGCAGCCGGCCGGCCAGGGCGGCGGCGGCAGCGGCAAGCGCTCGAAGAAGCGCGGCCGCGGTGGTGCCGAGCACCACGAGCACGAGCACGAGCACGTCGAGGCCGCGGAGACCGAGACGGTGGAGACCGAGGCGGAGATCGCCGCGGAGATCGCCGAGCCGGTCGCCGTGGAGGAGCCCATCGCCGCGGACGAGGAGCTGTACGGCAGCGCCGCCGAGGCGGAGGCCGCCGCCACCCGTGGCCGTGGCCGCCGCCGGGCGACCCGCAAGGCCACCGCGCCCGCTGGTTCGCCCGTGTCCGCACCCGCCCCGGAGCCCGTGGTCGAGGCCGCGCCGGAGCCGGTCGCCGAGGCGCCCGTCGTCGAGGCGCCGGTCGCCGAGGAGGCCGCCCCGGCTCCCCGGACCCGCCGCCGGGCGACCCGCAAGGCCACCGCTCCCGCCGGTTCCCCCGCGGCCGCCCCGGAGGCGGTCGTCGCCCCGGAGCCGGTCGCCGAGGCCGCGCCGGAGCCGGTCGTCGAGGCGCCCGCCGTCGAGGAGGCCCCCGTGGCCGCCCCGCCGCGGGCCCGCCGCCGGGTGGTCCGCAAGGTCACCGCTCCCGCCGGTTCGCCGAGCGGCGCCGAGGAGGCCGCCGTCCTGGTGGTCGACGCCCCGACCGCCGCCCCGGTCGCGGTCGAGGACCCGGTCGTCGCCGCGGAGCCCGAGGCCGAGGCAGCCGCCCCGGCCAAGAAGGCGGTCCGCAAGACCGCCAAGAAGGCCACCGCGAAGAAGGCCGCCACCAAGAAGACGGCGGCGGCTGCGAAGAAGACCGCGGCGAAGAAGACGACCACCAAGAAGGCCGCCGCCAAGAAGACGGCCGCCCCCGCGCAGGACTGACGCAGTACCGACACAGCCCGTGTGGGCCGTTCTCGCAAGGGGACGGCCCACACGGCTTTGAAGCAAAGCGACACGGAACCAGGAACCAGCTCGATGAACAACACCCCCACCGGGCCCGCGCGGCCCGTCACCGTCCGCAAGGCCGTCATTCCTGCCGCCGGTCTGGGCACCAGGTTCTTGCCGGCGACGAAGGCGACTCCCAAGGAGATGCTTCCGGTCGTCGACAAGCCGGCGATCCAGTACGTGGTCGAGGAGGCGGTGTCGGCTGGTCTCCCGGACGTCCTGATGATCACGGGCCGCAACAAGCGCCCGCTGGAGGACCACTTCGACCGGAACTACGAGCTGGAGTCCGCGCTCACCCGCAAGGGCGACGAGGAGCGGCTGGCGAAGGTCCAGGAGTCGAGCGAGCTCGCGACGATGCACTACGTCCGCCAGGGCGACCCGCGCGGTCTCGGCCACGCGGTGCTGTGCGCGGCCCCGCACGTCGGTGACGAGCCCTTCGCGGTCCTCCTCGGGGACGACCTGATCGACCCGCGCGACCCGCTGCTGGCCCGGATGCTGGAGGTCCTCGCCCAGCGCGGTGGCAGCGTCATCGCGCTGATGGAGGTCGACCCGGCGCAGATCCACCTGTACGGGTGCGCCGCCGTGGCGCCGACCGACGACGCCGACGTCGTCCGGATCACCGGCCTGGTGGAGAAGCCGGACCCGGCCGAGGCGCCGAGCAGCTACGCGGTGATCGGCCGCTACGTCCTCGACCCGGCCGTCTTCGGGATCCTCAAGGAGACCGAGCCGGGCCGCGGCGGCGAGATCCAGCTCACCGACGCCCTCCAGCAGATGGCGCAGGACGAGGACCTCGGCGGCCCGGTGCACGGTGTGGTCTTCAAGGGCCGCCGCTACGACACCGGCGACCGCGGCGACTACCTGCGGGCGATCGTGCGCCTCGCGTGCGAGCGGGAGGACCTCGGCCCCGGGTTCCGGGAGTGGCTGCGCGGTTTCGTCGCCGAGACCGGCGACGCGTGACCTTCCGCCGAATTTGACCCCCTACGGCACCGGCCCGTAACCTTGACCGTCGGCGTGTCGTATGGCGCGCCACCACCCCTGAGCACCCTCCTCCCGGTCTGCCGGGAGAGGCCGCTCGTCCACTTCCGGATCACCGCGGGCTCCGGCCCGTGTGAGCGGCTGGCATCAGGGGTTCGTTCCCGAGTGAGAGAGAGATCCGCGTGTACGCCATCGTGCGCAGCGGTGGTCGCCAGCACAAGGTTGCTGTCGGCGACATCGTTGAGGTTGACAAGATTTCCACTGCCAAGGTTGGCGACACGGTCGAGCTCTCGACCCTGCTCGTTGTCGACGGCGACGCCGTGACCAGCGACCCCTGGGTCCTGGCCGGCATCAAGGTCACGGCCGAGGTCGTGGACCACCACAAGGGCGCGAAGATCGACATCCTTCGCTACAAGAACAAGACCGGTTACCGCCGTCGCCAGGGCCACCGCCAGCAGTACACGGCGATCAAGGTCACCGGCATCCCCGCGGCTGCGAAGTAAGGGACTGAGGAGAGATGGCACACAAGAAGGGCGCATCGTCCACTCGGAACGGTCGCGACTCCAACGCTCAGCGGCTCGGCGTGAAGCGCTTCGGCGGTCAGGTCGTCAGCGCCGGTGAGATCCTGATCCGCCAGCGCGGCACCCACTTCCACCCGGGCTCGGGCGTCGGTCGCGGCGGCGACGACACCCTGTTCGCCCTGCAGGCCGGTTCGGTGCAGTTCGGCACCCACCGTGGCCGCAAGGTCGTGAACATCGTTCCGGTCGCCTGATCGGTTCTCTGCGGAGGCGGACCTCACTTCCCCTTGGGGAAGCGGGTCCGCCTTTCGCGTGTTACTAGATAGACATTCCGCACGTTTGCCTCCAGCCGGCCGGCCGGGGGACCCCCAACTGGAGGCACAGAACATGACCACCTTCGTGGACCGCGTCGAGCTGCACGTCGCCGCGGGTAACGGAGGCCACGGCTGCGCCTCCGTCCATCGCGAGAAGTTCAAGCCGCTCGGTGGCCCCGACGGCGGCAACGGCGGCCGTGGCGGCGACGTGATCCTGGTCGTCGACCAGTCCGTCACCACACTCCTCGAGTACCACCACTCGCCCCACCGCAAGGCGACGAACGGCCAGCCCGGCGCCGGCGACAACCGCTCCGGCAAGGACGGCCAGGACCTCGTCCTCACCGTGCCGGACGGCACCGTCGTCCTCGACAAGCAGGGCAACGTGCTCGCCGACCTGGTCGGCGAGGGCACCACCTTCGTCGCGGGCCAGGGCGGCCGAGGCGGCCTCGGCAACGCCGCACTGGCCTCCGCACGCCGCAAGGCCCCCGGTTTCGCGCTGCTCGGCGAGCCCGGCGAGTCGCGGGACATCGTCCTGGAGCTCAAGACCGTCGCCGACGTGGCCCTGGTCGGTTACCCGAGCGCCGGCAAGTCCTCGCTGATCTCGGTGCTGAGCGCCGCCAAGCCGAAGATCGCGGACTACCCGTTCACGACGCTGGTCCCGAACCTGGGTGTCGTCACCGCCGGATCGACCGTGTACACGATCGCCGACGTCCCCGGCCTCATCCCGGGCGCGAGCCAGGGCCGCGGCCTGGGCCTGGAGTTCCTGCGCCACGTCGAGCGCTGCTCCGTCCTGGTGCACGTCCTGGACACCGCGACCCTGGAGTCCGACCGCGACCCGATCTCCGACCTCGACGTCATCGAGGAGGAGCTGCGGCAGTACGGCGGCCTGGACGACCGGCCCCGGATCGTCGTCCTCAACAAGATCGACATCCCGGACGGCCAGGACCTCGCGGACATGATCCGCCCGGACCTGGAGGAGCGCGGATACCAGGTCTACGAGGCGTCCGCGGTGGCCCGCACGGGTCTGAAGGAGCTGTCCTTCGCGCTGGCCGGCATCGTGGCCGAGGCGCGGGCGGCCAAGCCGAAGGAGGAGGCGACCCGCATCGTCATCCGTCCGAAGGCCGTCGACGACGCCGGGTTCACCGTCACGTACGAGGAGAGCGAGGACCTCTACCGCGTGCGCGGCGAGAAGCCGGAGCGCTGGGTCCGCCAGACCGACTTCAACAACGACGAGGCCGTCGGCTACCTGGCCGACCGCCTCAACCGCCTGGGCGTCGAGGACCAGCTGATGAAGGCCGGTGCCCGCGCCGGCGACGGCGTCGCCATCGGTGCCGAGGACAACGCGGTCGTCTTCGACTGGGAGCCCACGATGATGGCCGGTGCCGAGATGCTCGGCCGCCGTGGCGAGGACCACCGCCTGGAGGCCCCGCGCCCCGCGGCCCAGCGCCGCCGGGACCGCGACGCCGAGCGCGACGAGGCACAGCGCGAGTACGACGAGTTCGACCCCTTCTAGGGCGTGTGCCGGGCGCCGCGGGGCAGGCGGGACTTCCGCGGCAAGCCCCGGGTCCGCCCGAAGGGCCTGGGCGGGCCGCACGAGCCCGTCCGTCCACGCCGCCGCGCCGGACTCCTCACGGAGTCCGGCGCGGCGGCGTTTCCACGGCGCTCTCGCGCCCTCGCACAGACCGAAGAGGGGCCCGCCTCCAGCCGCTGACGCGGCCGGGGGCGGGCCCCTCTTCGTACGGTGTGACGGTCAGTGCACCGGCTCGGGCTCCGGCTCGGGCTCCCGGTCCGACTTCGGGTCGGCCTTCGCCGATCCCTCGTCCTTCCGCTTGGCGAACCGCGGGTTGGCCTTGATCAGCGGGAGCGTCAGGACGCCGATGAAGATCGGGCCGATCATGTAGCGCCACAGCGGCGCCGGGTTGGCCGCGAGCACGGTCAGCTGGAGGCCCAGCGTCACCGCCAGCAGGGCCGGCACGCCGGCCAGCTTCGTCCGGCGGCGGAAGAGCAGCACGATCGCGTAGGTGGCGTAGCACCAGATCGCGCCGCGGAACAGCAGCCACTGCAGCTGCGGGACCTTGCTGGCACGCCACGAGAAGTCGGCCAGGGTGTGGAGCGACTCGTTCAGCGGGCGGATCTTGAGGATCGGCCGGTACTCGCTGTTCTTGATGTCGTCGTTCCACTTGAGGTAGCTGAACAGCGTCTTCGACGTCTGCGGGTCGCTGAGCAGCGTGTTCGCGCGGAGCTCCTTGGGCCCGGGGAAGACCGCCCACGCGATGTGCGCACGGCACACCCGCGCACCGACGACGAGGTCCGGCGTGCGGTTCAGCACCCGGCGCCACAGCGCCATCAGCTCGTCGTTGCGCTCGGCCGCCAGCGGCCGGTTCATCGGAGGCGACTCCATCGCCCAGTCGGCGTTGTAGCAGTTGCCGGCCCGTCCGCCCCAGTGGGACAGCGGCGCGATGTCCTTCATCAGCGCCTTGTCCTGCTTGGTGAAGAAGCCCGGGCGCTGCTTGTACGCCACCGCGATGTCCGCGTAGAAGAACGCGTAGACCGCGTCCTTCGGCGGCGTCTTCACACCCGCGGCGGGGTAGATCACCGCGGTGAGCAGCATGAAGACCGCGACCGGCACGGCCGTCGCCGCGAGCAGCCACCGCCGCATCTTCGGCAGCGACAGCAGCAGCACCGGCGCGGCGACGACGGCGACGAGCATGCCGTTGTTGCGGAAGAGCGCCAGGGACAGGAAGCCCAGGAAGAGCAGTCCCATGTCGCGGTAGAACACCCGGTCGCGCTCGGCCTGCCGGCCGCGCGCCCGGCGGGCCGCGAGCCGGCCCGCCGCGCCGAAGGCCAGGATGCCGCCGATGACGAACGGCACGTCCTTCCACACGAAGATGACGAAGACGGCCGTCGGCGGCGCCACGGCGAGGACCACCGCGACGAGCGCCGCCCAGCGGCCCCGGACACCCCACTCCCGCAGGGTGCCGGCGCAGTAGGCGAGCACCGCCGACATGGCGATGGTCTGAGCCAGCGTCAGGACGGCCAGATCACCCGTGGTGTTGAGCGACAGCCACACCAGGGCGTCGTACGCCACCGAGTGGTTCGACTCCCAGTGGCCCGTGGTGACGTGCCACACATAGGTGATCGAGTCGTAGCTCAGGGCGCCGGGGTAGAACGCGGCCCACCACAGCAGGAACAGCACCTGGGTGGTCGCGTAGACCGCCAGGGGCAGTCGGCGACGTTCCGGGACTTTTGCCCACTGTTCGCTGAGGTAGGGGATGCGCGGGAGATTCAACTCGGCTCCGCTGGCTGGTCGAGGGCGGACGAAGGATCAGTCGAACAGACTAGCCGGTTCAGACGGTCTCTCGGTCACGCGGGCGAGGCGGCGTCGCCGGCTCCTCGTTCGGACGGGGCACCACGGGGCGGTCGCCGATCGGCAGCACCGCCGGCACGTTGTCCTGACCCAGGAACACCTTGCGCACCACGCGCTCCGCGGCGTGACCGTCGTCGAACTCGCAGAACCGCTTGCGGAACTCGGCGCGGGCCCGGTCGGACTCCTCGCTGTTCCAGCGGCCGGAGGCGAAGGCGTCGGTGAGCTCCTCCTCCGTCTGCAGCGTCAGGCCGGGGGAGTCGACGGTGATGTCGAAGTAGCTGCCGCGGGTGGTGCGGTAGACGTCCCAGTCGTTCGCGTAGATCACGATCGGTCGGTCGAGGTTCGCGTAGTCGAACATCACCGACGAGTAGTCCGTCAGCAGGCAGTCGGACGCGAGGTACAGCTCCTCCACGGAGGGGTACGCGCTGACGTCGACGAGACGGGCGCTGCCGCTCGTGCCGCCCGCGAGCAGGCTCCCCTGCGAGTAGAAGTAGTGCGCCCGGACGAGCACGGTCCACTCCTCGCCCAGCGCCTCCGCGAACCGGTCCAGGTCCAGCATCTGCTGGGGGCCCTCGTGGTAGTCGCGGTGCGTCGGCGTGTACAGGACCGCCTTGGTGCCCTCGGCGAGGCCGACCTTGCGGCGGGCCGTGGCCACGTCCTGCGCGGTGGCGTTCACGAGGACGTCGTTGCGCGGGTAGCCGTAGCCGAGCGGCTCGTAGTACGACGGGTACGCGCGGTCCCAGATCGCGGTGGAGRAGCTGTTGGACGTCAGGCTGTAGTCCCAGCGGTCCACACGGTCCATCAGGCGCTGCAGGTTCATCCCGCGGCGGCCGACCGGGTACTCCGCCAGGTCGACGCCCATGCGCTTCAGCGGCGTGCCGTGGTGGGTCTGCAGGTGGACCTGGCCGGGGCGCTTGACCACGTTCGGCGCGAAGTTGACGTTGTTGACGAAGTACTTGCCGCGGGCCATCGCCTTCCAGAACCCGAGCGAGCCCGGGTGGACGGTGACGGTGCCCTTCGGCGGGAGGGCGTCGGCGCCGTCCTTGATGATCCACACGGCACGCATGCCGGGAGCGAGCTCCCGCATCTTCTCGTCGATGGCCGCGGGGTTGCAGGCGTAGCGGGCGCCCCAGTACGCGGAGAAGACCGCGACGTCCTTCTGGACGGGCAGCATCCGCTGGGCGCGGTAGTACGCCGACAGGACGCGCTTGCGGAGCTTCTTCTTCAGGCGCGCGCCCAGCGACTTCTGCTTGCGCAGCGCGTGGACGGTCTTGCGGGCCTTGGAGCGGTGCTTGCTCGGGACCAGCGCGCCCTTGGGCTTGATCTCCGTCTGCCCCTGCGGACGGTGGGCCTTGTCGGCCACCTGCCAGCGCTCGCGGAACTCGGCGCGGGAGTCGTCGGGCAGCCGGCCGGGGGAGGACTCGACCGCGCGGAAGTGGTTGACCATCCGCTCGTACATCGTCCCGCGCCACTCGTCGAACTGCGGGTTCTCGGCGAGGAAGGCGAAGACGAGGTCGTACTGGTCGAACACGTCGAAGTGCTTGCGGCTGGTGGAGTGCAGGATGCTGCCCTGGCGCCGCTGGCGGTAGTAGACGCAGACCCGGTCGAGGACGGAGATCGACTCCGCCGCGATCATCACCGGGTAGGTCCAGGGGGTGTCCTCGTAGTAGCCCGTCGGGTACTGGAAGCCCCACTGCTCGATGAAGTCGCGTCGGTACGCCTTGTTCCACGCGACCTGGAGCAGCATCAGCAGGTCGGGCTGCTCCTTCAGCGAGAACGAGCCGTGCTGCGCGGCCTTGGCCAGCACGTGCGCCAGGCTGTTGGGCGCGATGCGGCCGTCCCAGTGCGTACGGGAGTAGTCGAAGACCACCAGGTCCGGGCGCGAGGTCTCCTCGATGCGCGCGGCGATCGCGGCGAGCGATCCGGGCAGCATCGTGTCGTCACTGTCCAGGAACAGCAGGTACGTGCCCTTGGCGCGGGCCATGCCGGCGTTCCGCGCACGGCCGAGACCGACGTTCTGCTCCAGGTGCATCGGGACGACGCGGGCATCGGCCTTCGCGTAGTCGTCGATGATCTCGCCGCATCCGTCCGGCGAGCAGTCGTTCACCACGAGGAGCTCGTAGTCCTGGAAAGACTGCTCCAGCACGGAGTCCAGGCAGTCCCGCAGGAACGCCTCCACCTTGAAGGTGGGAACGATGATGCTGAACAGGGGAGCTTCGGAAGCGGAGGATTGCGTCTGTGTCATCTCAATACCGTGGAATCTGACGTGGGAGACAGGGGCTTGGCTGTCTGATCAGCGCTGACTCGTGGACAAGGCGTAGCCGAGAAGAGTGCGTATGGTCCCCGACCGGCGCCGGCGAAGCGCTCCGGGAACCATGCTCAGCGCGTGCAGTCTCATGGAGAGGTGGCGTCGTGCCGCCCGGGCGGCCTTGGGCCAGCCGTGGCGGTCGAGCTGGTCGGCGACGTCGAGGAAGAAGCGGCGGGCCTCGCCGAAGCGGGCGCCGGACACGGCTTCCCCGGAGGAGAGGCTGGCGGAGTGCCTGCGGTACTGGAACGCCGTCGTCGGCTCGACGACGAGCTTCTCGCCCCGCCGGATGATCTCGATGATCAGCGCGAGGTCCTGGATGACCGACAGGTCCTCCCGGAAGCTGATCTCCTTGACGATGTCCGCGCGCCAGCAGATCGAGGGGAAGTACAGCCAGTTGCCGCTGAGCAGGTTCGCGGCGAGCGGCTCGCCGGACAGCACCTGACGGCTGGTGGCCTTGGGCGCGTACAGGCGCCGCTTGACCTCGTCGATGAGGGTGGTCGACGGCGCGCCGTTCTCGTCGATGACCTGGACGCCGGGCTGGTAGATCGCCGCGTCGGGGACCGCGGCGACCGTCCTGCGGATGGTCGCCACGTAGTCCGGGAGCAGGATGTCGTCGCTGCCCAGCATGGTGAAGTGCGAGGACTCCACCAGGTCCACGCACTTGCGGAAGTTCTTGGTGATGCCGAGGTTCTGCTCGTTGCGCAGGTAGCGGACGCGGCTGTCGCCGAGGGAGGCGAACCACTCGGGGACACCCTCCTCCTTGCCGTCGTCGACGACGGTCAGCCGCCAGTCCTTGTCGGTCTGGTCGAGCACGCTGCGCACGGCGGCCTGGAGGAGACCGGTGTCGCCGTAGTGCGGCAGCATGATGTCGAGGGTGTCCACCGCCGTCACTTGCCCTTCCCCTTGGGGCCGAGCGCCGAGCGCCGGCTGAGGGCCAGCAGCAGGATCATGCCGATGCGGCCGAGGTAGAGCGTCGCCTTCCAGGGCGACTGGCTCGGGGTGCCGGTGGCACGGGGGCGCATCGCGACGGGCACCTGCTCGATGCGGTAGCCGGCCCGGACCACGGCGATCGTGGACTCCACGGTGTCGCCCAGGTACTCGACCGGGTACCAGTGCGCGAAGACGTCGATCAGGTCGCGGTTGGAGGCGCGGAAGCCCGAGGTGACGTCGGTGAGCTTGGTCTTCGCCATCCGGGAGAGCCAGAAGGCGAGCACCAGCATCGCCCACTTGCGCGGGCCGCGGGTCTCGTAGTCCCCGGTGCCCGCGAAGCGCGCGCCCATCACCAGATCGGCGCCGGCGTCCAGGCGCTCGAGCAGCTGGGGCACGTTGCGCGGGTCGTGCTGACCGTCCGCGTCGACCTGGATGGCCACGTCGTAGCCGCGGTCGTGCGCATAGCGGTAGCCGGCGCGCATCGCGCCGCCCACGCCGAGGTTGTAGGGGAGCTTCATCACGGTGGCGCCGGCGCCACGGGCCACGGCGGCCGTGTCGTCGGCCGAGCCGTCGTCCACGACGAGGACGTCGACGCCGGGGAGGGTCGTGTGGACCTCCTTGACGACGTCGGCGACGCCCTCGGCCTCGTTCCACGCCGGCATGATGATCAATACGCGCTTGCCGTCGATCACTTGAGGCCCCCCTGGCCGGCCGCGTCGGCCTTCTCCCCGGACGGCGCGTTCTTCTCCGCCTGCGCCCGCAGTTCCTGTACGTCGATGCGGAGCAGAGCCACTTCCTCCGAAAGGGTGCGGCCCTCCTCCTCGAGGTGACCCACCTCCCAGCTCAGCTGGAGGCAGACGATGAAGAGGAACGCGACGCTCAGGAAGAGGATGAGGCTGACACCCGAGGCGACCCCCACCGCGCGGGCGATGGAGTCGAGACCCGTCGGGAAGAAGCCGAGCGGGATGATCACCAGGCCGGTGAGCACCCAGAGGAACGCGTACTTCTCCTTGAGCTTGCGGCGGCGCAACAGCTCGATGATGCACGCGACGAGAAAGACTCCGGTGACCGAAGTCAGCATCCACAACTTCACGCCAGGCTCCGGTGTATCGGACGACTCATGGAAAGGGCCTGTCTACTCTTCCAGGGTGGGCGGCTGGCGAAGAAGCCGCCGGATTGCAGTCCACTGTCCGCCGCGATGGTCACGGAGAGTGAGGGAATGGTGATCATTCCTATGAGTGCACCGAACGGTAGCCTACACGAGAGCGAAGAACGAGAGTCATGCTGGTGACCACCGCCAGCGACCCTACTGCGTAGGCGATCTCGACCCTCGTCCGCAGCTCCAGCGGACTGAGAGTAATCGCACCGAGAACGACCGTTCCCACGACCCACGCCAGCAGTTGCTGCCGTGCGGCACCACTCGTGAGGAGCGCCTGGCCGAGCACCATCGCCAGCATGTACAGCGTCGTGCCGATCGACAGCCAGGCGAAGTCGACCGGCCCCAGCACGTCCGGAGCGCCGAACAGCATCGGCAGCAGCACCGGCCCCAGCGCGACCGCGCCGATACCGAACGCGGCGCCGAGACCCAGCGTGATCGCCGAGGCGCGCAGCAGCATCCGGCGGTAGCCGCGGGTGTCGCCCTCCGCCTGCGCGGTCGACAGACCGGCGAGCAGCGACGCCTGGAAGGCGCCGAAGGCGAACAGCGGCACCCGGGCCAGGACCAGCGCCGAGAGCAGCGCGGCGACCAGGGCGTTGTCGTCCGTCGCGATCAACTTGGTGCTGATCACGGCGATGTTGACCAGTACCTGCGCGAGCAGCGTCGAACCGACCAGTAGCCCGAGGTGCTCGATCAGCTCCCCCCAGCGCGCCGTCGAGCCCGCGCGCGCCCCGCGGAACACGGACGGCAGCGTGACGAGCACCGAGATCACCGGAGCCACGGTCATCACCATGGCGAAGGCGAAGACGGAGGTCACCCCGGCCAGCGCCATGGCCGCGGACAGCCCGATCCGGAGCAGGCCGTCGAGACCGAGCTGGAACCCGTACGCCTCGAAACGGCCCAGTCCCGCGAGCATGCCCCGCGTCACATGGGCGCAGGCCAGCGCCGCGAAGGCGCCGCCGAGCGCGAGGACCAGGCTGCGGTCCCCGTGGAAGAACAGGTCGGCGAGCTGATCGGCGAACAGCCCGAGCGGCACGAGCACCGCCGCGAGCAGCGCGAACGAGAGCGCCGCGCCGCGCCGCAGCACGGGCAGCGCCCCGTCGCCGGCGACCACCCGGGCGGCGACCACCCGGGTGATCTCCTGCTCGACCGGGAAGAACAGACCCAGTCCTATGGAGGCCACGACGGTCCACAGGACCGAGAAGCTCGCCATGTCGTCGACGGAGAGCGAGTGCCCCGCCGCCGCGAGATGGACGTAGTTGGCCCCGCCGAGCACCACGGTGCCGACACCGACGAAAGCGGTGCCTCGCGGCAGGGCGGTGGTGATGCGGTCGAGCAGACTCACTGGGAAGGCCGTCCGCCCTCGGTCATGAAACGGAGCGCCTCGGTGAGCTGGTCACGCCAGTGCGGCTGCACGGCGATGCCCGCCTCGGCCCAGCGCTCGTGCGCCAGGACGCTGTACGACGGACGCCGGGCCGGCCGGACGAACTTCTCCGACGTGGTCGGACGCACCCGCTCCGGGTCGAGACCCGAGAGCTCGAACGCCGCCCGCGCGAGGTCGAACCAGGTGGCCGTCTCGCTCGCGGTCCCGTGGTAGACACCGGCCGGGGCCGTGCCCGCCACCGCCGCCTCGCCGAGGTCCCGCAGCTGGCGGGCGAGCGCCCGGGTCCAGGTCGGCTGACCGCGCTGGTCGTCGACCACGTCGAGGGTCTCGCGCTGCTCGGCCAGGCCCAGCATCGTGGAGACGAAGTTGCGGCCGTGCGCGCCGTACAGCCAGGCCGTCCGCACCACGTAGCCGCGCTCGGGCAGCAGCTCGGCGACGGCGAGCTCGCCGACCAGCTTGCTGCGGCCGTAGGCGTTCACCGGAGCGGTCGGGGCGTCGTGCGGGTACGGCCGGTCGGCGTCCCCGGGGAAGACGTAGTCCGTGGAGACCTGCAGCAGCACCGCGCCCTGCTCGGCGCAGGCCTGCGCGAGGACCCGCACGGCGTCGCCGTTCACCCGGGTCGCCGCGGCCTCCTCGGCCTCCGCGCCGTCGACGTCGGTCCAGGCCGCCGCGTTGACCACGACGTCCTGTCCGGCGACCGCGGCCCGGACGGCCTCCAGGTCGGTGATGTCCAGGTCCTTGCGGGTGAGCGCGGTGACGGAGTGCGCCCCGCCCTCCCGGAGGACCTCCTGCAGGTCACGGCCGAGCATGCCGCCCGCACCGGTGATCAGCCAGCGGCTCATGCGGAGAGCGCCGCCTTCGCCTTGAGCGGCTCCCACCACGAGCGGTTGTCGCGGTACCAGTCGACGGTGGTGGCGAGACCCTGCTCGAAGGTGACGAGCGGGGTGTAGCCCAGCTCCTCCTGGATCTTGGCGATCGACAGGGAGTAGCGCAGGTCGTGGCCCTTGCGGTCGGCCACGTGCTCGACCATGTCCCAGCCGGCGCCGCAGGCGTCGAGGAGCATGCCGGTCAGTTCCTTGTTGGTCACCTCGGTGCCGCCGCCGATGTGGTACACCTCACCGGCGCGGCCGCCGCGCAGCGCCATCTCGATGCCACGGCAGTGGTCCGAGACGTGCAGCCAGTCGCGGATGTTCAGGCCCTCGCCGTACAGCGGCACCTTCTTCCCGTCCAGCAGGTTCGTCACGAACAGCGGGATCATCTTCTCGGGGAAGTGGTACTGCCCGTAGTTGTTGGAGCAGCGCGTGACGACGACGTCCATGCCGTGCGTGCGGTGGTACGACAGCGCCAGCAGGTCGGAGCCCGCCTTGGAGGCCGAGTACGGGGAGTTCGGGGCCAGCGGCCAGTCCTCGGTCCAGGAGCCCTCGGAGATGGAGCCGTACACCTCGTCCGTGGAGACGTGCACGAAGCGGCCCACGCCGTGGCGCTTCGCGGCGTCCAGCAGCACCTGCGTACCCAGCACGTTCGTGGTCACGAACGGCGACGCGTCCATGATCGAACGGTCCACGTGGGACTCGGCCGCGAAGTGCACGACGGCGTCCTGGCCGCGCATCACGTCGTCGACGACCGCGGCGTCGCGGATGTCGCCGTGGACGAACGTGTAGCCCGCCTTGTCGGCCACCGGCGCGAGGTTCGCCTCGTTGCCCGAGTAGGTCAGGTTGTCCAGGACCGTGACATGGGCACCCTCGCCCGAAGGCAGCTCCCCGGAGAGGAGAGCGCGCACGAATTGAGAACCGATGAAGCCGGCGCCGCCGGTGACGAGAATCTTCATAAGGGACGCCATTCTATGGGCTCCCCGAAGGGCCCCGTTCAGTGGCGGGTGTCACCGGCATCGTGGCGGCCGGTACCCGGCGGCTGTCGTAGGCTGCGGGACCATGCGTGGAATTTTGCTTGCCGGTGGTACCGGCTCCCGGCTCTGGCCGATCACCCGAGCCGTGTCGAAGCAGCTGATGCCGGTCTTCGACAAGCCGATGATCTACTACCCGCTGTCGACGCTCGTGATGGCGGGCCTGCGGGACATCCTGGTCATCACCGGACCCGAGGAGCGCCCGCAGTTCGAGCGGCTGCTCGGCGACGGTTCGGACTGGGGCCTGAACATCGAGTTCGCCACCCAGGACCGCCCCGCCGGCATCGCCGAGGCCTTCGTGATCGGCGAGGAGTTCATCGGCGACGAGCCCGTCGCCCTCATCCTCGGCGACAACATCTTCCACGGCGTCGGCCTCGGCCGGCAGCTGGCCACGTTCCAGCGGCCCGAGGGCGGTGTGGTCTTCGCCCACGCCGTGTCCGACCCCACCGCCTACGGCGTCGTCGACTTCGACGAGGAGGGCCGCGCCCGCTCCATCGAGGAGAAGCCGGCGAACCCGAAGTCCCGCTACGCCGTGCCCGGTCTGTACTTCTACGACAGCCGTGTCGTCGAGGTCGCCAAGGGCCTCAAGCCCAGCGACCGCGGCGAGCTGGAGATCACGGACGTCAACAAGTACTACCTCGACCGCGGTGAGCTGCAGGTCTCCGTCCTCGACCGCGGCACCGTCTGGCTCGACACCGGCACCTTCCAGTCCCTGGTCCAGGCGTCCGAGTACGTCCGGGTCGTCGAGGAGCGCCAGGGCATGAAGATCGGCTGCCTCGAGGAGGCCGCCTGGCGTGCCGGGTTCATCGACGACGAGCAGCTGCGCGCCCTCGCCGAGCCGCTGACCAAGAGCGGCTACGGCGACTATCTGCTGAACCTTCTCGCGTACGAGGCGTAACCGCTGTCGCCGTTTTCGTATTCGCGGCGTCACCGCACTGATATCGCACCGATATAAGGACTTCGCAATGAAGGTCAATCCCCTCGGTATCGAGGGCGCCTGGGAATTCGTTCCGCAGCAGCACGGGGACGCCCGCGGCCTCTTCCTCGAGTGGTACAAGGCGGACAGGCTCGCCGAGGTCGTCGGCCACCCGCTCGGTCTCAAGCAGGCCAACATGTCGGTCTCCGCGGCCGGCGTCCTGCGCGGCATCCACTTCGCCGACGTCCCGCCGGGGCAGGCGAAGTACGTGACCTGCGTCCGCGGCGCCGTGCTCGACGTGATCGTCGACGTGCGGGTCGGCTCGCCGACCTTCGGCCGGTGGGAGGCCGTGCGCCTCGACGACACCCAGCGCAACGCGGTCTACCTCTCCGAGGGTCTCGGGCACGGCTTCTGCGCCCTGACGGACGACGCGACGGTCACCTACCTCTGCTCCGAGGGCTACGCCCCCGAGCGCGAGCGGACCGTCTACCCGCTGGACCCCGAGATCGGCATCGCCTGGCCGGTCACCGGAGAGCCCGAGCTGTCCGCCAAGGACGCGCAGGGCCCGACGCTGGCCCAGGCCCGCGAGGCCGGCATCCTGCCGCGCTACGAGGACTGCCTGGCGTTCCGCGCCTCCCTCGGCACCGTCGAAGGCTGAGCRGACCCGCCCACCGGACATCCCCGTCCGGCGGCCACGGCCGCGCGCCGACGGCCCCGCCACCCCCTCCCGGGGGCGGCGGGGCCGTCCGCGTACCGGGGGGCCGGGCCCAGGG
>NZ_RDBI01000040.1:1440241-1456973 GCF_008042125.1 Streptomyces sp. MS191 | reverse complement strand
CCCGTCTGGCGCCCGGCGGTCGGGCCCGTCTGGCGCCCGGCGGTCGGGGCCGGGGGCGTGCGGCCCCGACCGCCGGGCGCCAGACGGGCGCGCCGCGCGACGGGCCGCCCGCCGGAGCGCCGGGCACCGGGCCGCCGGGACCCACGCACCGGTTAGGCTGCCCGGATGACGTGGCTCATCACCGGCGGTGCCGGATACATCGGTTCCCATGTCGTCAAGTCCATGGCCGAGGCCGGTGAGCGGGTCGTCGTCGTGGACGACCTCAGCGCCGGCGACGCGGCCCGCGTCCCCGCGGGCGTCCCGCTGGAACGCGGCACGGTCCTCGACCGGGCGTTCCTCGACCGCGTGCTGCGCGAGCACGCCGTGCGGGGCATCGTCCACCTCGCCGCCAAGAAGGCCGTCGGCGAGTCCGTCGAGCGCCCGCTCTTCTACTACCACGAGAACGTCACGGGCCTTCAGGTCCTGCTGCAGGCCGCCGCCGACGCGGGCGTCCGCCGCTTCGTCTTCTCCTCCTCGGCCTCCGTCTACGGCATGCCCGACGTCGAACTCGTCACCGAGGACACGCCCTGCTCGCCGCTCAGCCCCTACGGCGAGACGAAGCTGACCGGTGAGTGGCTGGTGCGCGCCGCCGGCCGCGCGCACGGCATCTCCACCGCCTGCCTGCGGTACTTCAACGTCGCGGGCACCGCCACGCCCGAACTCGCCGACACCGGTGTCTTCAACCTGCTGCCGATGGTCTTCGAGCGGCTGGACGCCGGACTGCCCCCGCGGATCTTCGGCGACGACTACGCGACCGCCGACGGCACCTGCATCCGCGACTACGTCCACGTCGCCGACCTCGCCGACGCGCACCTGGTCGTGGCCCGCCGCCTCGACGCCTGCGCGGAGGCCGGCGAGACCCGCGACCTCACGCTCAACGTGGGCCGCGGCGAGGGCGTCTCGGTCCGGGAGATCATCGATCTCGTCGGCGAGGTCACCGGCCTCGACGTCACCCCCGAGATCGTCGCCCGCCGGGCCGGCGACCCCGCCAAGGTGGTCGCCTCGGCCGAGCGGATCTCCGCCGAACTCGGCTGGAAGGCCGAGTACGACGTCCGCGACATGATCACCTCCGCGTGGCGGGCGAAGCACGGCGCCGGCCCGGACGGAGCGCGCGAGGACGCCTGAACGGCGCCCGGCCCACGCCCGGTACCGCACCGGAGCGGGCCCGCCGACCGGCCCGCCGGCCCGTTCCGGCGCGCCCCGGAACGCCGTCCACCCAGCGGAATGCGCGGGCGGCCCGCCTCGCCGCTCGCGTAGATTGCCTGGCAGTCGCGGCGGGGCGTGCGCGGCGCGAGGGGACATCCGAGTGAGGACGACGCAGGTGACAGTGGCAAGGCAGTACGTGACGGAAGCCCGACGGATCGTCGTCAAGGTCGGTTCGTCCTCACTGACCACCGCCTCCGGAGGCCTCGACGCCGACCGCGTCGACGCCCTCGTCGACGTCCTCGCCAAGGTCCGCAGCGGCGGCGAGAAGGAGATCGTGCTGGTCTCCTCCGGCGCCATCGCCGCCGGCCTCGCCCCCCTCGGACTGGCCCGCCGCCCCAAGGACCTGGCCCGCCAGCAGGCCGCCGCCAGCGTCGGGCAGGGGCTGCTCGTCGCCCGCTACACCGCCTCCTTCGCGCGCTACGGCGTCCGGGTCGGCCAGGTGCTCCTCACCACCGACGACACCA
The DNA here is from genome assembly GCF_008042125.1 of Streptomyces sp. MS191. Classification (GTDB taxonomy): domain Bacteria; phylum Actinomycetota; class Actinomycetes; order Streptomycetales; family Streptomycetaceae; genus Streptomyces. The sequence continues at coordinate 1,455,264 of NZ_RDBI01000040.1, read as the reverse complement.
GCCGCCGCGCCCACTACCGCAACGCCTACCGGACCCTGGACCAGCTCCTCACCATGGGGGCCCTGCCGATCGTCAACGAGAACGACACCGTCGCCACCGACGAGATCCGCTTCGGCGACAACGACCGCCTCGCCGCCCTCGTCGCCCACCTCGTCCGGGCCGACCTGCTCGTGCTGCTCTCGGACGTCGACGGGCTCTACGACGGCGACCCCGCCAAGCCCGGCACGACGCGGATCGCCGAGGTCGCCGGGCCCGCGGACATCGCCCACGTCGAGATCGGCTCGGCCGGCAAGGCGGGCGTCGGCACGGGAGGCATGGTCACCAAGGTCGAGGCCGCCCGGATCGCCGCCGCCGCCGGCATCCCCGTCGTCCTCACCTCGGCCAGCCGCGCCGCCGACGCCCTCGCGGGCCGCGACACCGGCACCTGCTTCCACCGCACCGGCCGCCGCTCCGCGGACCGTCTCCTCTGGCTCGCCCACGCGTCCACCCCGCAGGGCTCCCTGACCCTGGACGACGGCGCCGTGCGCGCCGTCGTCGACGGCAAGAAGTCCCTGCTCGCGGCCGGGATCGCCGCCGTCGAGGGCGAGTTCGTCGCGGGCGACCCGGTCGAGCTGCGGGACACCGACAGCCGCGCCGTCGCCCGCGGACTCGTCAACTTCGACGCCAAGGAGATCCCCCGGATGCTCGGCCGCTCCACGCCCGAGCTCGCCAAGGAGCTCGGACCGGAGTACGAACGCGAGGTCGTCCACCGCGACGACCTGGTGGTCCTCCCCTCCTGAGCGCGTGGTGATCCACGGTCGATTCCGTGGTGATCCGTCTCCGATTCCGTGGTGATCCGGGGCGGAAACGGCCGAAACACCGGCCATCCGACAGAGACCTTCACCAAAACCGCCCCATGCACCGCCTCGGGCTGGTCAACTTTGTCTCGGGGACAAGACAGGGCGGGGTACAGCACCACACGCATCACAACAGGAGGCCGCCGGTGAGACGAGCGCGCCCAGGGGCACCGCCCCGCGGGGCTGCCGAACGCGCCCTGACCAGTGTCGAGGCCGGAGCCGACTTCGACGCCGGGCAGGCGACCGAGACACGTGAGGCACGCGGCGAGGAGCGGGTGGTGTCCAAGCTCTGGCACATCACCCTCAGCGTCTCGGGGGCGGAAGCCCCGCTGAAGGAGGTCAGGCGCGGCCTCGAGCAGCTGGCCCACGACCATCCCTTCCTGCTGACCAGCCGCTACGCCAACGATCACGCGGAGATCCGGTACTGGGAAGAGGCCCGCGACCTGCACGACGCCGCCGCCGTCGCGCTGAGGCTGTGGGGCGAACACCGGCAGAGCGCCAAGCTGCCGCCCTGGGAGATCGTCGGCCTCGAGGTCATCGACCGGGAGACCTACCACCTGCGGATCGCCGAGGGCTACGGACCGCCGCCGGCCGCCCCGGTCGGTGTCCACCCCTACTGAGCCGGGCCCCCACGGCCGGGACCTGCTCCGTCCACGGAGATGTCTCGGAGTACGGGATACGTGAGGGATGTCCGCAGGGGTGCCAGTACCCTGCGGGCATGACCTCGCTCACGCCCCTCGACAACCTCTCCCCGGTCGKCCAGGCCGCCTACCGGGCCCGCGCCGCCGCCGCCGAAATCGCGCCACTTCCGCGCGCGGCCAAGGACGACGCACTGCTGGCGATCGCCGACGCCCTCGAGGTCCGTGCCGCCGAGATCATCGAGGCCAACGCCGAGGACGTCGCCCGCGCCCGCGAGGCCGGCACCAGCGAGTCCGTCATCGACCGGCTCACCCTCACCCCGGAGCGGGTGCGGGCCATCGCCGCGGACGTCCGCGACGTCGCCGCCCTGCCCGACCCGGTGGGTGAGGTCGTCCGCGGCTCCACCCTGCCCAACGGCATCGACCTCCGCCAGGTCCGTGTCCCGCTCGGCGTCGTCGGCATCATCTACGAGGCCCGCCCGAACGTGACCGTCGACGCGGCGGCCCTGTGCCTGAAGTCCGGCAACGCCGTCCTGCTGCGCGGGTCCTCCTCCGCCTACTCCTCCAACAGCGCCCTGGTGAAGGTCCTGCGTGACGCCGTCGGCGGCGCCGGCCTGCCCGCCGCCGCCATCCAGCTCGTGCCCGGCGAGTCCCGCGAGTCCGTCCGCGAGCTGATGCGGGCCCGCGGCCTGGTCGACGTCCTGATCCCGCGCGGCGGCGCCTCCCTGATCCGCACGGTCGTCGAGGAGTCCACCGTCCCGGTCATCGAGACCGGCACCGGCAACTGCCACGTCTACGTCGACGCCCAGACCGACCTCGACATGGCCGTGGACATCCTGATCAACTCCAAGGCCCAGCGCCCCAGCGTCTGCAACGCCGCCGAGACCCTCCTGGTCCACCAGGACGTCGCCGCGGCCTTCCTGCCGCGGGCCCTCGACGCCCTCGCCGACGCCGGCGTCACCGTCCACGCCGACGAGCGCGTCCTCGCCCACGCCGAGGGCTCCAAGGCCACCGTCGTCCCCGCGACCCCCGAGGACTGGGAGACCGAGTACCTCTCCTACGACATCGCCGCCGCCGTGGTCGACTCGCTCGACAAGGCCGTCGAGCACATCCGGCTCTGGTCCTCCGGCCACACCGAGGCGATCGTCACCACCTCGCAGGCCGCGGCCCGCCGCTTCACCCAGCTGGTCGACTCGACCACGGTCGCCGTCAACGCGTCCACCCGATTCACCGACGGGGGTCAGTTCGGATTCGGCGCCGAGATCGGCATCTCGACGCAGAAGCTCCACGCCCGCGGCCCGATGGGCCTGCCGGAGCTGACCTCGACGAAGTACATCGTGACCGGCGACGGTCACACGCGGTAAGCCCCGATTCCCCCGTTCGGCGCCGCCCGCGCGGCGCCCACGGGGGACCGGACGGGTGGGGATGCTTCGCACTCTCCCTGCCCAAACCCACCTCTCGGGTCTACTCTGACAAACGTGCCGGACGACGTGGGGGGCAAGCCGTTCCAGGACGGCTGGGAGCCCGACGACGACCGCGGGGGCGCGGACGACGACTTCGCCACCGTGGTCTTCGACGAGGACTTCGTACGAGCCGCCGAGGTGCACGAGCCCACCGCGGTGGAGCGGCTGCTCGCCGCCGCGCAGGCCCGTGCCGAGGCCGAGGCCGCCCGGGCCAGAGCCGGCCGGGGATCCGCCGAGGACGACCTCTACGAGGACGGCCACGACCCCTCCGGCCCCTTCGGGAGCCGCTACGGCGGCGACGACGACCCGTACGGCGATTCCGGGCCCTACGGCCGCCACGGCGGCGCCCTGCGCCCCTACCGGCCCTCCGCCCGCTGGCACCGCCCCGTCGCCTGGGTCCTCGCGCTCGTCATGGGCGTCGGCATGGTCGCCCTCGCCTTCTCGGCGGTCTACCGGGGCGCCTCGGCCAACCGTCAGGACCGGATCCCCGGCCGGCTCTGGCCCGGGCGGCCTCGGCCTCGGCACGGGCCTGCGCGCCTCGGCACGGGCCTGCGCGGCGGCGAGCAGCCGCTCCACCGCGGTGGGCTCGTGCACCTCGGCGGCTCGTACGAAGTCCTCGTCGAAGACCACGGTGGCGAAGTCGTCGTCCGCGCCCCCGCGGTCGTCGTCGGGCTCCCAGCCGTCCTGGAACGGCTTGCCCCCCACGTCGTCCGGCACGTTTGTCAGAGTAGACCCGAGAGGTGGGTTTGGGCAGGGAGAGTGCGAAGCATCCCCACCCGTCCGGTCCGACCGTGTGAATTATTGGGAAGTTGTCGTGCACCTCGGCGTTTACCGGGGCTTTATCGGACCTACTCTGAAGGTATGGCAGGGCGTGGCGACCCGCCTGAGGGGAACCCCGAAGGAGTCCCCGGCGGTGGTGAGGACGAGTACCGATCCGTCGTCTTCGACGAGTCGTTCGTCCGTGCTGCCCGGCTCCAGGAGTTCTCCGCACAGGAGCGGATGGGCGAACACGCCCAGGCCGTGCGCGACCGCCCCGGCTGGGAGTCCAGAGGCGGCGGCTCCCGGCAGGCCGTGATGCTGGTCCTCCTGATCCTCCTCGCCTTCGGAACCGCCATCTATCTCGGCGTCCGCAACCCGTACCAGCCGCCAACCGACCGCCGGGCCGAGACGACGCGGACCACCCTGACCCGCCTGGCCCCCCAGGGCCGGGTGCCCGGCGGCGAGCCCGCCCAGCTCTTCGCGCACAGCCCGGCCGCCGAGTACCGCACCGGTGCCTCCGGCATCAACCTCCCGATGGCGGGACGTACGACCCACTTCTCCGAAGGCCAGGTGGTGACCGCGCTGTCCATCGCCAAGGACTATCTCGTGGCCTCGTCCCTGGAGCCCGACGTGCTGTCCGGACAGACCGTCCGCCCGGCCCGGCTGCTGATCGACCCCGACCTTCTGGAGCAGTTCGACCGGAGCGTCGAGTCGCCGCTGGACGACGGCCGGCACGCGGTCGCCGGCTGGCTCGTCCGCTTCGACCCGGCCAAGGTGGTCGTGGCGGACCCCGCGCCACGGGTCCAGGGCACCCTCCACTTCGTGGAGACGGACACGGACACGCTGGACGTGACGACGGACCACACCTTCACCTACGCCCTGCGTCCCGCGTCCTCGGGCGCCGGCCCCACGGCCCAGGCCTCGCTCTTCACCGTGCACCGTCAGATGCACTTCCGCTTCGACCGGGAGGACCTGCGGATGCACCGTGCCGAACTGCTCACCAGCACCGTCCAAGCGGGCCCGCAGGTGTGCGGTGCCGACACCTCCGGAGCCCTCCGGCCGATGCTGGCGGGCGAGCTGACCTCCGAGACGGGTGGTCCGGCGGTCACCGACCCGTACGACTCGGGCCGGGACGCCGTCTCACCGCTCTGCGGAACCCTGGCCCCGGACGCCCAGCCCGCACTCTGACCCCGAGCCCGGACCGCCGCCACGCGCCCTCGCCGGGGCCGTGAGGCCCCCGGACCGGCGGCGCCCACCGTTCGGGCCGTGAGCGCCACGACCAAGGGGCCTCACGCCGCCCGGACCGGTCAGGGACCCGGCGGCGCCCCGATGGCCCGCATGCACCGGCACCCCGGCTGGCTCCGAGGGCGAGGGAGGCCGGCACCGCCGGCGCTCCGCCTGCCCCTCCCGGGGCGGGCTCAGCCCCCGGTCCCGCCCGCGTCGCCCTTGCCCGCGTCGCCGTCCTGGCCCTCGGCGTCGGCGCCGCTTCCGCCAGAGCCGCCGCCGAAGCGGCTGCGCAGCTTGCCGCCCAGGTCGCCCGCGAGGTCGCCCGCGCCGCCGGCTATGTCGCCGACCAGCTTCATCAGCGGATCCTTGCTCGTGCGCACCGACTCGGCGTAGTGCCCGGCCGACTCGCGGAAGGAATCGGTCACCGAGGTGTCCTTGTCCTCCGTGCGGCGCGGGTAGTGGCCGTCCATGATCCGCTGGTAGTCGCGGCTCTCGGACCACTTCTTCAGCTCGGCCGCGCGGACCGTGGTGAAGGGGTGCGTCCGGGGCAGCACGTTGAGGATCTTCAGGACGGAGTCGCGCAGGTCCCCGCCCTTCTCGTACTCGTCCGCCTGCGCGAGGAACGCGTCCACGTTCATCTCGTGCAGGTGGTTGCCGCCGGCTATCTTCATCAGCCCCCGCATCGACGCCTGGAGGTCCTGGCCGGCCAGCAGCCCGGCCCGGTCGGCGGAGAGCTCCGACTTGCGGAACCACTCCCGCAGCGCCGTCACGATCGCGAGGATCGCGACGTTGCCCAGCGGGATCCAGGCGATCTTCACCGCGAGGCTGGTGAGGAACAGCAGGATGGTGCGGTACACCGCGTGGCCGGAGAGGGCGTGGCCGACCTCGTGGCCGACGACCGCCCGCATCTCCTCCTCGTCGAGCAGCTCCACCAGCCCGGTGGTCACCACGATGATCGGCTCGTCGAGACCGATGCACATGGCGTTCGGCTTCGGGTCCTGGGTGACGTACATCGGCGGGACCTTCTCCAGGTCCAGGATGTAACAGGCGTCCCTCAGCATGTCGTTGAGGTGCGAGAACTGGGCATCGCTCACCCGAACGGAGTCGGAGAGGAAGAGCAGCCGCAGGCTGCGCTCGGGAAGCAGTCCGCTCAGCGCCTTGAAGACGGTGTCGAAGCCGGTCAGCTTGCGCAGCGCGACCAGCGCGGAGCGGTCCGCGGGGTGTTCGTAGGCCCGCGAGGAGATGCCGGGGAATCGCCTGCGCTGCCTGCTCGGCACGTTCTCCTGATGGTTCTCGGTCATGGGTGCCCCCTGTTCGTACGAGACCTGCTCGTCCCCCTGCCGAAACCCAGACTAGGTGCTGGGGCTACGGTGTGCGGGAGCCTGTGGATAACTCCGGGCAAGTGGACAACCGAGGAGCACAACCGACATGCCGGACGCCGCCGTACTGCTCTCCGTCGCCACCGAACAGCAGGGGGCGGGCGACACGCTCCGGATCGTCCTGCTCGTCTCGATCTTCGGTGCGGTGCTGCTCGCCTGGTTCCTGCTGCGCGGCTACCGCAACAACGAGGACGACAACGCCAACGACTGAGTCGGCGTGAGCGTGCCCGGACCGCCCGCATACGATGTGCGCGAAGTCTCCGCTCCCATCCCCGATCGATAGGTCCTGTTGAAGATGAGCCTCCACAGCACCGCCGCCAACCTGGTCACGCTCGCCGAGGGCGCCGAGCACGGCGGCAACCACGAAAGCCTCAGCCCCTACCTCACCGGTTTCGGCGCCTTCGGCGCGCTGCTCCTGCTGCTGTGGATCACCACCCGCTTCAACCGCGACCGCTGAGCCGTCGACCTCGGATCCGGGGCTCCGCCGCCGTGCCAGTAGGCTCTGCACGCATGGGAGAGCAGGAAGTGCCTACTGGCAGCCGCGGCAAGCGCCGACTCGGTGTGATGGGCGGGACGTTCGACCCGATCCATCACGGACACCTGGTGGCCGCCAGCGAGGTGGCCGCCCTGTTCCACCTCGACGAGGTGGTGTTCGTGCCGACCGGGCAGCCGTGGCAGAAGAGCCACAAGGCCGTGTCGCCCGCCGAGGACCGCTATCTGATGACGGTCATCGCCACGGCGTCCAACCCGCAGTTCTCGGTCAGCCGCATCGACATCGACCGGGGCGGGCCGACGTACACCATCGACACGCTGCGGGATCTGAGCTCTCTCAACAGCGACTCGGACCTCTTCTTCATCACGGGGGCCGACGCGCTGTCCCAGATCCTCACCTGGCGGGACGCCGAGGAGCTCTTCTCGCTCGCCCACTTCATCGGCGTCACCCGCCCGGGCCACGACCTCACGGACGACGGGCTGCCCGAGGGCGGGGTCTCGTTGGTCGAGATCCCGGCGCTCGCGATCTCCTCCACCGACTGCCGGTTGAGAGTCGCGCAGGGCGATCCCGTCTGGTATCTGGTCCCGGACGGCGTGGTGCGCTACATCGACAAGCGCCAGTTGTACCGCGGCGAGTGAGCGGAGAGGGCCACCGGTGAACGACCGACAGAACCCGTACGACCCGTACTACCCGCAGCCGCAGATCGTCGGCTACGACGAGTACGGGCAGCCGGTGTACCAGCAGGTCCCGCAGCAGGCCCAGCCACCGCAGCAGCAGCACTACGACCCGTACGCCCAGCAGCAGGGCTACGGCTACGACGCCTACGGCCGGCCGGTGCAGCCGCAGCAGCAGCCCCAGCAGCCCCAGCAGCCGTACGACCCGTACGGGCAGGCGCAGCAACAGCAGCCGCAGCAGCAGCCCCGGCAGGACTACGGCCACACCGGGTACGACACCGGGCAGCAGTACGACACGGGGCAGCAGTGGGCCGTGCAGGCCGAGGCTCCGGCCGCGCCGCCCCAGACTTCGCGTCCGCCCGCGCCGGTCGCCGCGCCCGCCGGCGTGCCGGGCCAGCGCCCCGCACCCGAGGAGGACGGCGACGGGCGCGACTACCGCACCGAGCAGTTCTCCTTCATCGAGGAGCCCGACGAGGACTCCGAAGACGTCATCGACTGGCTGAAGTTCACCGAGAGCCGCTCGGAGCGGCGCGAGGAGGCCAGGCGCAAGGGCCGCAACCGGGTCGTCGCGCTGGTCGTCGTCCTCGCGCTCGTCGTGGTCGGCGGCGTCGGCTACCTGTGGTCCGAGGGCAGGCTTCCCGGCATGTCCGGCGAGGAGCAGAAGCAGAACACCGCGACCGGCCCGCAGAAGCGCGACACGATCGTCGTCCACCTCCACGACACGAAGGGCGGCGGCACCTCCACCGCCCTCCTGGTGGACAACGCCACGACCAAGCAGGGCACCACCGTCCTGCTGCCGAACGCCCTCTCGGTCGCCGACGACGAGGGCTCGGCCACCACCCTGGGCAAGTCCGTCGAGGACGACGGCTCCAGCGGCACGCGCGAGGCGATCGGCAACCTCCTCGGCGCCAAGATCACCGGCACCTGGCGGCTCGACACCCCGTACCTGGAGAACCTGGTCGAGCTGGTCAGCAACATCGACATCACCACCGACGCCGAGGTGCCCGCCGCCAAGAAGGGCGAGGACCCGCTCGTCGCCAAGGGCGAGAACCAGACGCTCAACGGTCGCGCCGCCGTCGCCTACGCCACGTACCGCGCGCCCGGCGAGGCCGACGCCAAGCAGCTCCAGCGCTTCGGCCAGGTCCTCTACGGCGTGCTGCGGAAGATGTCGGACGACCCGAAGGCGGCCACGGTCACCATCGAGACGCTCGCCCAGATCCTCGACCCCTCGCTCCCCGAGAAGGACCTCGGCGCCTCGCTGGCCAAGCTGGCCGAGCACGCCAAGGGCGGCGACTACAAGACGGCGCTGCTGCCGGTCGCCCAGGACGGCTCGCTGGCCGACGGGACCGGCGACAGCGTCGTGAAGGACATCCTCGGCGGAAAGGTCAGCGCACCCGAGCAGGGCGCCGCGGCCCGGGTCTCGCTGCGCAACGCCACCGGCAAGGAGGACGCGACCGAGGCGGCCCGCATCGTGCTGATCAACGGAGGCTTCTCCTTCGTCGGCGCCGCGAAGGCGGAGACCGAGGCGACGTCGCAGGTCGTGTACGGCGACGACGCCCGCAAGGCGACCGCCACCGAGGTCGCCAAGACCCTGGGGCTGCCGGCCGGTGCCGTGAAGAAGGGCAAGGCCGCCGGAAGCGCCGACGTGACCGTGGTGCTGGGCGAGGACTACAAGATCCCGAAGCGGCCCTCGTAGCGCCCGGACGGGCGACGCGAGGGGCACCCGGGTAATGGTTTGCGGGGCGGTCGGCGGTACGTGAGACCCTTGGGGTGACTCAGACCGCCGACGAAAGCCTGCTTGTGACCGCCACGGATCGCTCCATCGAGCTCGTCAACGCCGCCGCCCAGGCGGCGGCCGACCGGCTCGCGCACGACATCATCGCGTACGACGTCAGTGATGTGCTGTCGATCACCGACGCCTTCCTGCTCGCCTCCGCGCCCAACGACCGCCAGGTCAAGTCGATCGTCGACGAGATCGAGGAGCGCCTGAACAAGGAGCTCGGCGCCAAGCCGGTGCGCCGCGAGGGGGACCGCGACGCCCGCTGGATCCTCCTGGACTACGTCGACATCGTCGTCCACGTCCAGCACAGCGAGGAGCGCGTCTTCTACGCCCTGGAGCGGCTCTGGAAGGACTGCCCCGAGCTCCCGCTGCCCGAGGACGCCCTGAAGACCCGCGGCAAGGCCGAGGAGCACGCCCGCCTCACCGGTGCCGACGGGGCGGACGGTGAGCTGAGCTGAACGGCACCAAGGGCGGCACGGGCCGCCGGATCGTCCTGTGGCGGCACGGCCAGACCTCCTGGAACCTGGAGCGCCGCTTCCAGGGCTCCACGGACATCGAGCTGACCGAGACCGGCGTGGCCCAGGCCCGCAGGTCCGCCCGGCTGCTGGCCTCGCTGAAGCCGGACGCGATCATCGCCTCGGACCTGAAGCGCGCGGCGGCCACCGCGGGCGAGCTCGCCTTCCTCACCGGCCACACCGTCGCGTACGACTCCGCCCTGCGCGAGACGTACGCGGGGGAGTGGCAGGGGCTGACCCACGACGAGATCCTGGCGCGCCACGGGGAGCAGTACGCCGCCTGGAAGCGCGGTGAGCCCGTGCGCCGGGGCGGCGGGGAGCTGGAGACCGAGGTCGCCGACCGCGCCGCTCCGCTGGTCCTGGAGCACGCGGACAGGCTGCCGGAGGGCGGCACGCTCGTCGTGGTGAGCCACGGCGGCACGATCCGCACCACCATCGGCCGGCTGCTGGGCCTGGAGGCCCATCACTGGGAGGGTCTGGGCGGCCTCTCCAACTGCTGCTGGTCCGTCCTCGGCGAGGGTGCCCGTGGCTGGCGGCTCCTGGAGCACAACGCCGGCACGCTGCCGGAACCGGTGCTCGGCGACGACGACTGAGGCCCGGCCACCCCGGATTTCACTTTCCGGCAGGTCACAGGCTAGAGTTCTTCTTGTTCGCAGCGCGGAGCGCGAAGAACACGAGGGGCTATAGCTCAGTTGGTAGAGCGCCTGCATGGCATGCAGGAGGTCAGGAGTTCAATTCTCCTTAGCTCCACAGTCACCGAATCCCGTCCCCAGCAGGGGGCGGGATTCGTCGTTTCCCCACGTCCCCGGCCGTTCCCTCCTTGGCGGCCCGCAGGATCTCGATCGCGAGGCGGCTCTCCTCGTCGTTCGGGGTGTACGTGACGATGCGGCACTCCGGCATCCCGTTGATCGACAGCGAGACCGACGTCATCCTGACCTCGCCCACGAGGTCGTGGCGGAAGGTCTTCACCCGGGTCCCGGGCGGGACGACGTCGCCGCTGCGCCAGAGCCCGGCGAAGTCCGGGCTGGCCTCCGAGAGCAGCCGGACGAACGTCTCCCAGGCCGGTTCGCCGACGTGGCGGCCGTAGGCCCCGCGCATCTGGGCCACCATCACGGGGAGTTCGACCCGTTTGTCGACCACCGGGCAGGACGGCTCGGGGATGGTGAAGAGCGTCCACAGCACGTTGCGGACGCCGAGGGGGTTCCCCAGCGGGTCGCGGCCGTCCGGCAGGAACAGCGCGTCGTACGTGGAGTTGGTCGCCAGCACGTCGTACCGGCTGTTGTAGACGACCGCGGGGTGCGGGACCAGGGCGTCGAGGATGCCCTGGATCTCGGGACTGACCACCTCGACGTCCTCGGGGGACCGGTCGGGGGCGTACGGCACCTCGGCCAGGTGGTAGAGGTGTTCGCGCTCGGGCCGGTCCAGCCGGAGCGTACGGGCCACCGCGTCGAGCACCTGCGCCGAGGCGTTGATCGGGCGGCCCTGCTCCAGCCAGGTGTACCAGGTGACGCCGACGCCGGAGAGCTGGGCGACCTCCTCACGGCGCAGCCCGGGCGTGCGGCGGCGGAGCCCCGGCGGCATGCCGACGTCCTCGGGGGTCACCCGGGCCCTGCGGCTGCGCAGGAAGGCCGCGAGCTCGGGCCTGCGGTGATGATGTCGTGCCGGTGCCGTCAAAGTCGTCACACCCCCATGGTCGAGTCCCCGTGCCGCCGTTGCCAGGTGCTGTCAGTACCAGCATCAGCGGGCTCTCGTTACCCGTATCGCGGTGCCCTCAGGCTTCTCGGCATGACGACGACCACGACACGTCCCGTACTCAGTAAAGACGGTGGCACCGACAAACGACCCGGGCTGCTGCTCGGTGTGGTGCTCGCCGCCCAGTTCATGGCCCTGCTCGACGTCTTCATCGTCAACGTCGCCGCCCCCACGATCCGCGGCGAACTCTCCGCCTCCGGGGCCGGACTCCAGCTCGTCATCGCCGGATACACCATCTCCTACGCGGTGCTGCTCATCACCGGGGCGCGTCTCGGCGCCCTGCTCGGCCACCGCAGGACGTACCTCGGCGGGCTCGCCCTCTTCACCGCGGCCTCGCTCGCCTGCGGACTGGCCGCCGGAACGGGTCAGTTGATCGGCTTCCGGCTGGTCCAGGGCGCGGGGGCGGCCCTGATGATCCCGCAGGTGCTCAGCCTCATCCAGCGGAACTTCACCGGCGAGGGCCGGGTGCGCGCCCTCGGCGCCTACGCCGCCGTCCTGGCCACCGGCGCCGCGGCCGGGCAGGTGCTCGGCGGCATCCTGGTCAGCGCCGACCTGTTCGGCACGAGCTGGCGGCCGGTCTTCCTGGTCAACGTGCCCCTCGGGCTGGCGCTGCTCGTCCTGGGCGCCCGGGTGCTGCCCCGCGACACCCGCGCCGCCACCGGACACCCGCGCATCCGCTCCCTGGACCTGCCCGGGCTGCTCCTGCTCGCCGCCGCCGTGACGCTGCTCACGGTCCCGCTGGTCCTCGGGCAGGAGCAGGGCTGGCCGCTGTGGTCCTGGCTCTCCCTCGGGGCCTCCGGGGCCGTCCTCGCGGTCTTCCTCGGCCACGAGTCGAGGCTGGCCCGGCGCGGCGGCGCCCCGCTCGTCGCCCCGCGCGTCCTGCGCCTGCCCGGCATGGGCCGGGCCGTGGTCCGGATCGCCGCGGCGATGGCGGTCAACGCCGGGTTCCTCTTCACCCTCACCCTGCACCTCCAGGGCGGCCTCGGACACAGCGCGCTGCGTGCCGGCCTCACCTTCGCGCCGGCCGCCGTGGTGTTCGGCGCGGTGGGGCTCACCTGGCGGCGCTGGCCGGCCCGTGGGCAGCGATTCCTGGTCACGGGCGGCTTCCTGCTCGCCGCGGCCGCCGCGCTGGGCCTGGGCGCCTCGCTCGGCGGCGGTGCCGAGGGCGGCTGGGGGCTCCACGTCTCCCTGGGCGCCATGGGCGCCGGGCTCGCGCTCGCGTTCAGCCCCGCCCTGACCGGTGCCCTGGCCGCCGTGGCCCCGGAGGACGCGGCCGACGCCAGCGGTCTGCTCGCCACCGTGACCCAGCTCGGGCAGTTGATCGGCGTCGCGACCTTCGGCACGCTCTTCCTCGGGCGCGTGCATACACCGGGGGCGCATGCCTCCGCCGACGCGCTCTGGGTGTGCGCCCTCGCGCTGGCCGCGGCTTCGATCTTGGGGGCGTCGACGGCCCTGGTCCGCCGAGCCCGCTGACCCCCTTGCGGGGCCATGGCAGAATCGGGACGGCCGGAGGGGGATCGAGGGTCCGGACGGGAGGGAGTGTGCGTTGGCCGCGAGCGGTGCCGAGGATTCCGAGGCCCATGCCGTCGCAGATCCCGTCGAGGACCGTACCGGGGCCGAAGGTGCGCAGGCCCTGCTCGGCTGTCCCGCCTGCGGGTCGGCCCGGATCGCCCAAGTGCTCGGCGACAACGGCGGAGTGTCCTTCGTGTGCACGTCCTGCGGCCACAGCTGGAGCTGAGTGATGGGTGCACACAGGCGGAAGTGCGACTGGTGCGGCAGCGGTACGCCCATCGTCCGGGACATGGACCCGATCAACACCGAGTACCAGTACTGGTGCGAGGAGTGCGCCCGGGCGCTGATCATAAAAGGCGACCCGATCGAGACCTACCGCGAGCTGGAGGGCGAGCCGATCTACGGCCGGCTCCTGGAGGAGCACTGCACCCTCAAACGCTTCTACTCCTTCGCGACGGCCTGACGCCACCGCGCCAGGCCGTAGCCCGCGAGGAGCGCCGTCATCGTCAGCGGGTAGACCCCCGACAGCACCATCTGGCCCGCGGTCTGGTCGAGTTCGGGGCGACCGGGGTCGTGCGGCACCCACCACAGCGCGAACGAGGCGAAGACCAGCGCCACCGCGGGCACCGTCCACCCGGGCCGTATCAGCGCGCGCCGGTCCACCAGCAGGATCAGCAGCGGGACGCACCACACCCAGTGGTGGGACCAGGAGATGGGGCTGATCATCAGGGCGGTGACCGCGCAGACCACCACGGCCAGCGCCTTGTCCCCGCGCAGCGCCGCCCGGACCGCCAGCGTCATCGCCACGGCGCCCAGGACCGCCGCGGCGGCCGCCCACCACATGCCCGGATCGTCGGTGTGCATCAGCCGGGCGAGGACCCCGCGCAGCGACTGGTTCGCGGTCTCCTCGGCGAAACCGACCCGGCCGGTCTCGAAGAGCGTCTCGGTCCAGAACCGCTTCGCGTCGTGCGGCAGGGCCAGCGCACTGGCCAGCGTGATCCCGAGGAAGACGCCGGTCGCCGTGACCCCCGTGCGGAGCCACTGGTTCCAGCCGCGCTCGCCGCGCCACCGCAGGAAGCCGGCGACGAGCAGGAGGACCACGAAGAGGCCCGGTGTGAGCTTCACCGCAGTGGCGAGCCCGATCCCGAGTCCGGCCCAGCGGCTGCCCTCACGCCGGGTGAAGTCCCACAGCACGGCGACCGCGACGAGCAGGTTGATCTGCCCGTACCGCAGCGTCGTCCACACGGGCTCCGACCAGACCACGACCGCGGCCACCAGGAACGTCGCCCGCCACAGGTCCGTCCGCGACAGGGACGGCCGGACCAGTCGCAGCGAGAGCTGGACCAGCGCGACCACCAGCAGGAGGTTCCCCGCCGTCGTCAGCGTCCGCATCAGCGGGACGCCGACCAGCGTCAACGGGACGAACAGCAGGCCGGCGAAGGGCGGATAGGTCATGGCGAGGTTCGCCGAGGTGGCGCGCATCGCGTAGAGGTCGCCGCCCGCCCGGACCGTCTCCCCCTCGGCCCGGTAGACCATCACGTCGAGCATGTTCACGTGGGCCAGGCGCTGGGCCACCCAGAAGGCGGCGAAGGAGAGCAGGCACACCGCCGCGGCGGTGGCGAGGGGCCACGGACGGGCACGGGTTCGGGTGAGGACGGACGCGGTCACAGAGGGGGACCCTACCCGCCGCCCCTCGGGCCCCGTCCGGCCGATCCTCCCGGGCCCGCGGCCCCCGGCACCGCCGCCCGGCGGGGCCCGCCGGACCGGACACCCCGAGGGCCCCGGGAAACGATTTGTAGTTCCCCCGGGAGGCCGGTTAATGTTCTGTCTGTCGCCGCGGGGGAAACCCGGAACGGGGCGGCGGACAGCAAGGGGCTATAGCTCAGTTGGTAGAGCGCCTGCATGGCATGCAGGAGGTCAGGAGTTCAATTCTCCTTAGCTCCACAGTGAAGAGGAAGCGGGTCATCCGAATCGGATGACCCGCTTCCTCTTCAC
>NZ_RDBI01000040.1:1408455-1440141 GCF_008042125.1 Streptomyces sp. MS191 | reverse complement strand
CCTTCCCGTTCGGACGCAAGCTCAGGGCCGTCGGCAAGGCGGCGATCCGCCGCGGGGTACGTCCCGTGGTGGTGGTCAACGGCAGCGAGGGCGAGCCCGCCTGCCGCAAGGACACGGTGCTGCTCAACCGGGCCCCGCACCTGATCCTGGACGGGGCGCTGCTGGCGGCCGAGGCGCTGGGCGCCCGGACGCTGATCGTCGCCGTCACCCGCAACTCCACGGAGATCTCCTCGGTCATGGGTATGCGCTCGGCGTACGGGACGCCGGGGTCGGTCGAGTACGAGGCGGTGTCCGGCGCCGGGGTGGTGGCCCGCGACACTGCGCGGTACGCGGCCGAGAAGCCGGCACCGGCAGGGGGGACCGGGGCAGCCGGGGCCACCGGCGGCGCGGAAACCGCCTCGTACAACTGCGGTACGGGAGGAGAGACGGCTGTGTTCAAAAACGGCTGAGAAACGGGTCGATCCAGCCACTCGGCGGACAGAGTGGGCGGCTCCTCGCGCAGGCTCGGCTCCCGTTCCGGCCGGACGGGAGGGGCGCTGGGCGCCTCGGGCACGCGCGGGCGGCCCTCCACCGAGGCGAGGAGGCCGGTGAGCCGCTCGACCAGCGCACGCTGGGTCGGGGCGGGCAGCAGGCGCAGCGAGACGGCCCCGCCGACCGAGGCCAGGGCCAGGCAGTACATGGTGACGACCCAGGTGGCCGCCGGCCTGCCCGTGTACAGGCCGTGCATCAGGGCGAAGCACCAGGCGGGGTACGCCAGCATGTGCAGGGGCCGCCAGCGGGCGGCGAAGCGCCCGCGGCCCGCCAGGGCGCTGCGCAGCGCGCCGGTGGCGGCGGCGATCACCATCAGCAGCCCGGCGAGCGAACCGAGACCGATGAGACCGCCGGTCCCGGCGACGCCGAGACCGAAGGGGACGAAGGCGCCGATCGCCTCCACGTGACCGAGCGAGACCTTCACGGTGGCATGCAGCAGCAGGAAGCCGAGCGAGGCGGTGGCCGTCGCGCGGTGGATGCCCTGGGCCAGCAGCCGGTGGCGGGTGGAGAGCAGCAGCCGGTCGGTGGCGGTCAGGCCCCAGGCCACCGACGCGGTCAGGGAGACCAGCGACAGGACGCCGGTGGTGAAGTCGAGCGCGGCCCGGAAGCTGTCGCCGCCGCCGACGGCGAGCAGCGGCAGGACGACCAGCGCCGCGACCGACAGCCCTCCCTGCACCGGCCGGCTCATGCCGGGGCGCTGGGAGGGCGACGAACGGATCTTGCGATGAGGGTTCATGGGGGCGACTCCGAATGGTGCGGATAAGCGGTCCCGTTGCCGCATGCTAAGTCGCTGCATACCGACCGGTAGATGGTTTGCAGCGTTTACAGGGCGTGCGAACGGCAACTGACTCTGGGGTTGCCCCGGATAAGGGCGATACGCGGAGTAACCCGGGCGGCCCGGGCGACCCCGGCCACGGTGTGGAACGTCGGTGCGGCCTGCTCGGGCCCTGCGGTACCCTGACGCCATGCGTGCCGTACGCCTTCTGCTTAGCGAGCCGCGCTGATCAGTCCCGACGGATGAGAGTTCCGGTCGGAATCGGCGCGGCGTCCCCTCCTGTGCGAGGGGATTTTTCATTTCGTGGCAGTGGGCAGAGACGATCGATGGAGCTTCAAGGATCATGAGCGAGATGAATTCGGCTGCCGAGACGGCGGCCCCGCATCGTTATACGGCGGCCATGGCCGCCGACATCGAGGCACGCTGGCAGGACTTCTGGGACGCCGAGGGAACCTACGAGGCGCCGAACCCCACCGGTGACCTGGCGGGCGACCCCGAGATCGCCGCCCGGCCCAAGAAGTTCATCATGGACATGTTCCCGTACCCCTCGGGCGCGGGCCTGCACGTCGGCCACCCGCTGGGCTACATCGCCACCGACGTCTACGCCCGCCACGCGCGCATGTCCGGGCACAACGTCCTGCACACCCTGGGCTTCGACGCCTTCGGCCTGCCCGCCGAGCAGTACGCCGTGCAGACGGGCACGCACCCGCGCGTGTCCACCGAGGCCAACATGGAGAACATGAAGGTCCAGCTGCGCCGGCTGGGCCTGGGCCACGACAAGCGCCGGTCGTTCGCCACGATCGACCCGGAGTACTACAAGTGGACGCAGTGGATCTTCCTGCAGATCTTCAACTCCTGGTACGACGACGAGGCCCGCAAGGCCCGTCCGATCGCCGAGCTGGTCGAGCAGTTCGAGAACGGCACCCGTGAGGTCCCCGGCACGCGCGCGTGGAGCGAGCTGACCGCCGCCGAGCGCGCCGACGTGCTGAGCGAGTACCGCCTGGCCTACGCCTCCGACGCGCCCGTGAACTGGTGCCCCGGGCTGGGCACGGTGCTGGCCAACGAGGAGGTCACCGCCGACGGCCGATCCGAGCGCGGCAACTTCCCCGTCTTCAAGTCCAAGCTGCGCCAGTGGAACATGCGGATCACCGCCTACGCGGACCGCCTGCTGGACGACCTGGACGCGCTGGACTGGCCCGAGGCCATCAAGCTGCAGCAGCGCAACTGGATCGGCCGCTCGGAGGGCGCCCGCGTCGACTTCCAGGTCGGCGACACCGGCGCGATCACCGTCTTCACCACCCGCCAGGACACCCTGTTCGGCGCCACCTACATGGTCCTGGCGCCGGAGCACGACCTGGTCGAGCAGATCGTCCCGGCCGCCTGGCCCGAGGGCACCCACGACGTATGGACCGGCGGTCACGCCACCCCGGCCGAGGCCGTCGACGCGTACCGCAAGCAGGCCGCCTCCAAGTCCGACGTCGAGCGGCAGGCCGAGGCCAAGGACAAGACCGGCGTCTTCACCGGCGCGTACGCGACCAACCCGGTCAGCGGCGAGCAGGTCCCCGTCTTCATCGCCGACTACGTCCTGATGGGCTACGGCACCGGCGCGATCATGGCCGTCCCGGCCCACGACTCCCGTGACTTCGCCTTCGCGCGCGCCTTCGAGCTGCCGATGCGCTGCGTCGTCGAGCCCGGCGACGACCGCGGCACCGACCCGGCGACCTGGGACGACGCCTTCTCCTCCTACGAGGCGAAGCTGGTCAACTCCTCGAACGAGGACGTGGCGCTGGACGGACTGGGCGTGGTCGACGCCAAGGCGCGGATCACCGCCTGGCTGGCCGACCGCGGCATCGGCGAGGGCACCGTCAACTTCCGCCTGCGCGACTGGCTGTTCAGCCGCCAGCGCTACTGGGGCGAGCCCTTCCCGATCGTCTACGACGAGGACGGCGTGGCGCACTCGCTGCCCGAGTCGATGCTGCCGCTGGAGCTGCCGGAGGTCGAGGACTACTCGCCGCGCACCTTCGACCCGGACGACGCGGACACCCAGCCGGAGACCCCGCTGTCCCGCAACGAGGACTGGGTCAACGTCACCCTGGACCTGGGCGACGGCCCCAGGAAGTACCGCCGCGAGACCAACACCATGCCCAACTGGGCCGGCTCCTGCTGGTACGAGCTGCGCTACCTGGACCCGAACAACTCCGAGAAGCTGGTCGACCCGGCCATCGAGCAGTACTGGATGGGCCCGCGCGAGGGCATGCCCACCGGTGGCGTCGACCTGTACGTCGGCGGCGCCGAGCACGCGGTGCTGCACCTGCTGTACGCGCGCTTCTGGTCCAAGATGCTGTTCGACCTGGGCCACATCTCCTCGGCCGAGCCGTTCCACAAGCTGTACAACCAGGGCATGATCCAGGCCTTCGTCTACCGGGACGCGCGCGGCATCGCCGTGCCGGCGGCCGAGGTCGAGGAGCGCGACGGCGCCTTCTTCCACGAGGGCGAGAAGGTCAGCCGCGTCCTGGGCAAGATGGGCAAGTCCCTGAAGAACGCCGTCACGCCCGACGAGATCTGCGCCGAGTACGGCGCCGACACCCTGCGCCTGTACGAGATGGCGATGGGCCCGCTGGACGTCTCCCGCCCCTGGGACACGCGCGCGGTGGTCGGCCAGTACCGCCTGCTGCAGCGCCTGTGGCGCAACATCGTCGACGAGTCGACCGGCGAGGTCACGGTCGTCGACACCGCGCCCGACGAGGACACCCTGCGCGCGCTGCACAAGGCGATCGACGGGGTCGGGCAGGACATGGCGGCGATGCGCTTCAACACCGCCATCGCCAAGATCACCGAGCTGAACAACCACCTGACGAAGTCGGGCGGCGCGCTCTCCCGGTCGGTCGCCGAGCAGCTGGTGCTGCTGGTCGCCCCGCTGGCCCCGCACATCGCCGAGGAGCTGTGGCGCAAGCTGGGCCACACCGGCTCGGTCGTCCACCGGGACTTCCCGGTCGCGGACCCGGCCTACGTCGTGGACGAGACCGTGACCTGCGTCGTGCAGATCAAGGGCAAGGTCAGGGCCCGCCTGGAGGTCTCCCCGTCGATCACCGACGCGGAGCTGGAGGCGCTGGCGCTGGCCGACGCGCACGTGGTCGCCGCCCTGGGCGGTGCGGAGATCCGCAAGGTGATCGTCCGCGCGCCGAAGCTGGTCAACATCGTCGCCTGATCGCGGCACCGGGGGTTTTCCCCTACGGGCAGGTTGGGGGTTCAGAGGGAACCCCCGGCCTGCCCTTTCCGTTTACGGTGGAGGAAGCGACAACCGAGGGAAACCGACGGACGCCGGAGGGGCGCACATGGAAGCCGCGATTGTGATCATGGCGCTGCTCTTCTTCGCCTTCGTGGCGCTGGGGGTGTACGCGACCGTCAAGGTGGCCAAGGCCGCCAAGCGCGGCGTCGACCGCACGCTCTCCCAGGCCAAGCGCACGGTCGAGGACACCACGCTGCGCGCCAAGAGCTACGGGCAGGGCGGGGTCGCGGGCGAGCTGGCCCAGCTGCGGCTCTCCCTGCGCACGTCGATGCGGGCCACGCAGGACGCGCTCCAGGCGGCCGCGCCCGAGGACGCCTCCCTCCAGGAGTCCCTGCTCCTGTTCCAGCGGCTCAGCGGCCACGGGCGGGAGCTGGACGAGGACCTGAAGCGGCTGGAGCGGGAGCCGGACCGGGCCAGGGTGGCCGGCGCGCTCGGTGAGCTGCGCGAGCGCACGGAGCGGATCACGCACTCCGCCGAGTCGCTGCGCTGGGCCGCCCGGGACCGGGTGCGGAAGTTCGCGGAGGACGACCTGTCCTCGCTCAGCGCCCAGATCGATGTGGAGGCGGGCGCGCTGCGCCACTGGTCGACCGTCGACGACACCCCGGGCTCGCAGCCGGCGGCGGACTTCTCCTGGCCCGAGGCGGATCCTGTCGCGGGAGCCGGGCACGAGCAGGTGTGGCCGGCGGACGGCGCGGCGCAGGACGCCGACGGGACGCCCGGGCCTCCCGCCCAGGGACAGCAGCCGCCGCAGGCGATCACGGCACGCGACCCGAGGGTCGCGACCTTCCCGTGGGAGAAGACTCCCCGGCCGGAGACCACCAACTGACGCCGGGAGGCGCGGTGTCGACATCGTCCGAGGCCGACGGGGTGCGCGGCCGCACGGCGCGCCCGCGCCGCGGGGGCGGGATGCGCCGGGCCGGCCGGCCGTGGTGCGCGTGGGCGCCGAGTGTCCGGCGGGGCGACGCGGCCGGTCCGTGGACGGGGCCCGGGCTGCCGTCGACCGGCCCCTGCGGGTAACCTCCCGCTCATGTCCCGGCATGTCGCGATCGTCACCGATTCCACGGCCTACCTGCCACCCCAGACGATGGAGCGGCACGCCATCACAGCGGTACCGCTGACCGTCGTCGTCGACGACCAGGCCCTTGAGGAAGGGACCGAGATCTCGGCCCGTTCGCTGGCACAGGCGCTGCAGAAGCGGCGGCCGGTGACCACCTCCCGGCCGAGCCCCGAGGTCTTCGCGGCGACCTACCGCGCGGCGGCCGAGGCCGGCGCGAAGGGTGTCGTCTCCCTCCACCTGTCCGCGGAGTTCTCCGGGACGTACGACGCCGCCGTGCTGGCGGCCAAGGACGCACCCGTGCCCGTCCGGGTCGTGGACACGCGCATGGTGGGGATGGCGCTCGGCTTCTGCGCGCTCGCCGCGGCCGAGGTCGTCGACGCGGGCGGTTCGCTCGACGAGGCGGTGGCCGCTGCGGAGAAGCGCGCCGCCGGGACCTCCGCCTTCTTCTACGTCGACACGCTGGACTACCTCCGCCGCGGCGGACGCATCGGAGCCGCGCAGGCGCTGCTCGGCTCCGCGCTGGCGGTCAAGCCGTTGCTGGAACTGGACGGCGGCCGGATCGAACTCCGGGAGAAGGTGCGGACCGCCTCGAAGGCCATCGCCCGCCTGGAGGAGATCGCCGTGGAGCGGGCGGCTTCCGGGCCGGTGGATGTCGCCGTGCACCATCTCTCCGCGCCCGAGCGGGCCGCGGCGCTGGCCGACCGGCTGCGGGAGCGTCTGCCCGGCGTGAGGGAGCYGCAGGTCAGCGAGGTGGGCGCGGTGATCGGGGCGCACACGGGGCCGGGGCTGCTCGCCGTCGTCGTCTCGCCCCGCTGAACGGGGCGGGGGCCGTCCAGCGGGAGGCCGCGCGGTGACGGCAGCGGGTGGCGGGTGGCCGGCGCCTGATGTGCGAGGGCCTGGTGTGCGAGAGCCCGGGGCTGGGCTTCGGGCTGGGATCGGGTGCCGAGTGGCGCCCGTCCATCCCTCGTGCGAGTGACGGAGTTTTCCCCAACTCACCCTTCGTCCACGGATATCGGGGCATCTCGGCACGGTCCCGATGATCTCTCTACCGTCTGACGCATGGCTCTTCGTACACATATCGCAGGCACGACGACAGCAGCGACCAGCGGCCCGGGACGCGCGCCGGGATCGGACGGGCGCGCCCGACCCGGCAGGCGCGGCTCGCCTGCCGGAGGTCTCCGGCGCGGGTCCCGCACCCGACGCCCGATCCCGGCGGGCGGCGCCGCCACGAGGCGCCGTGGGGAGGCGCTCTTCCCTCCGGCCTCCGGTGTCCCGCATAGCCCGATCGCCGGGGACGGCGCTGACGGACCGCCGGTGGACCGGGAGGCACCGGAGACGGACCCGCCCGGAGGGACCCGGGAGGAGCGCGCGGGACCGACGCTCGGCGAGCGGCTCGCTCTGGCGCTGCGCGAGCGGTTACCGGTGTGGGTACAGGTGCGCTGCGGACTCGAACCGAGGACGCTGGCCGCGCTGACCGTGATCCTGGTCGTGGCCGCGGGGGTGGCCGGACGGTACTTCTGGACCGGCCGGCCGGAGGCCGTGCGCGCTCCGGAGATCGTGCGTGCGGCGTCACCCCCCGGTCGTGGTGGGCCGACGGCGGCTCCGGCCGTCCCGATGGCCCTGGAGGGTCCTGCCGGGCCCGTGACGGGGGCACCGTCGGCGGCCGTCGTCGTCGACGTCAACGGCAAGGTGCGACGCCCGGGGGTGCTGACCCTGCCGGCCGGGTCGCGGGTCGCGGACGCTCTGCGGGCCGCCGGCGGGGTACGGCCGGGCGCGGACCTCACCGGCCTCAACCGGGCCCGGGTGCTCATGGACGGGGAGCAGGTCGTGGTCGGCCTGCCGGCGGCGGCTGCAGGCGGGGGTCCGGGCTCGGGCCTCGGCCCGGGCGCGGCAGGCGGTGTCGCCGGGACGCGGGCGGCCCCCCTGAGTCTCAACGCGGCCACCGTCGAGCAGCTCGACGCCCTGCCCGGGGTCGGCCCGGTCCTCGCGCGGCACATCCTCGACCACCGCACGGAGCACGGGGGCTTCCGGACGGTCGCCGAACTGCGCGAGGTCAACGGCATCGGCGAGCGGCGGTTCGCGGACCTCGCGCCGCTGGTGCGGCCGTGAACGCGACCGGCGCGCTCCGTGAGCGCCGTGCCGGGGTTCGTGCCCGTGCCGACGGGCTGGACGAGACCTGCGACGACGGGGGAGAAGGGCGGGACCGTGCGCGCGATCGCCACCCGGAGGGGCCGGCCGATCTCCGGCTCGTGCCGCCGGCAGTGGCCGCCTGGGGAGCGGCGGCGGTCGCGGTGGGCGTCCCGGGGTGGTGGMCGGTCGCGAGCGTGGCTACGGTGCGGACATGAACGATCACGAATCGCCGCGCTCCCGTGCGCGTCGCAAGCAGGACGTGCTGGCCCGGCTGGAGCACGACGAGGACCTCTGGGTGGCGACCGCGTCGACGGACGGCGGGCCCTGTCTCGTCCCGCTGTCCTTCCTGTGGGACACCACCGGCGACTCCCGGGACCGCGACGGACGCGGCGCGGGCCGTCGCGGTCGTGGGGGCGGGCCGGGAACTGCGGGCCGTGGTGAGAGGAGTTGAGCGAGGAGGCTTGTAAAGAAGTCTTTCTAAAGATAGCTTTACATCATGTCGGAGAACGAGCCAGCAGCATCGCCCTCGGGTGACGAGCAGCCCCGCAGCATCCGTCTCACGGACCCCCGGGCACTGCGCGCCTACGCCCACCCGACCCGGATGACCCTGGTGGGGCTGCTCCGGCGGAGCGGGCCGTTCACGGCGACCCGGGCCGCCGAGCTGACCGGGGAGTCGGTGGCCAGCTGCTCGTACCACCTGCGGATACTCGCGAAGTACGGGCTGGTGGAGGAGGCGCCGGGAGGCCGGGGGAGGGAGAAGCCGTGGCGGGCCACCGCCCGGTACACGGACTGGCCCGGAGCCAGCGAGGACGCGGCGGTCGCGCAGGCGGCCGACGCACTGACCGCCGCGGCCGCCGAGCGGTACTTCGCGCGGGTCCTGGAGGCCATGAAGGACCGGAGCGGGCTGCCACGGGAATGGCGGGAGGCCGAGCAGTTCGGCGACACCCTGCTGTACCTCACGCCGGCCGAGCTCGCGGACTTCGGCCGACGGGTCGAGGGGCTGCTGATGCCCTACGAGGCGCGGGGGTCCGACCCGTCGCTGCGGCCCGACGGCGCCCGGCCGGTGAGCATCCTGCGGATCGCCTACCTGGACCGCGAACTCCCGGACGGGCCGGGCCTGGAGAGCGAGACGGACGGCACGGCCGGCGGCGGCGAGACGACCGACGGAACGGGTACCGCCGACGGCATCGACAGGAACAGCGACGACACCGGAACGACCGACGGAATCGACGAGGGGAAGAGATGAGACCGGCCGGGCACATACCCGTACTCCTGCGCGAGCGCAGCTTCCGGCGTTACTGGACCGGTCAGACCGTGTCCCTGGTGGGGGACCAGATCTCTCTCATCGCGATCCCGCTCGCCGCGGTGCTCGTCCTCGGGGCCGACGCCGCCGAGATGGGCTGGCTCAAGACGGCCGAACTGCTGCCCGCGCTGCTCCTCAACATGCCCCTCGGCGCGTGGTCCGACCGGCAGGCGCGGCGACGGCGCGCGATGATCGCCGCCGACCTCGGCCGGGCCGCACTGCTGCTGACGCTTCCGGCCGCGTACTTCCTCGACGTCCTCACCCTCGCGCAGCTCTACACGGTCGCGTTCGGGGTCGGCGCGCTCACCGTGCTCTTCGAGGTCTGCAACACCACGCTGTTCGTCGCCCTGGTCCCGACCGAGCACTACGTGCAGGCGAACTTGCTCGTCAACGGCAGCCGTTCGATGGCCTGGCTCGCCGGGCCCGGGGTGGGTGGCGTGCTCGTCCAGTTCCTCACCGCGCCCTTCGCCCTGCTCGCCGACGCCCTCACCTACCTCGTGTCGGCCGGCTACCTGAGCCGGATCGACCCGGTGGAACCCCCGCCGGCCCCGGTCGCCAAGGGCCACTTCACCGAGGGAATGCGCTGGGTCGTCGGCAACGCCTCGATGCGGGCGCTGTTCGCCGCGTCCGGGACGATCCAGTTCTTCAACTACATGTTCCACACGCTGTTCGTGCTGTACGCGACAACCGAACTCGGACTGAGCCCCGGTGTTTTCGGAGGAGTGCTCGGCGCGGGAGCCGTCGGCGGCCTGATCGGGGCCGCGTGCAGTGGGGCCGTCGTACGGCGCTTCGGGATAGGCCGCTCGATCGTCGCCGGCTTCCTCGGCTTCACCCTGCCCCTGCTGCTGATCCCGCTCGCCGAGGGGCCGACGGTTCTGGTCGTCCTCCTGCTGTTCGTCGCCGAGTTCCTCTCCTGCGCGGCGGTCATGGTCGTCGACATCGCCGCGGGTTCCTTCCAGATGGCGCTGATACCCGACGGCGTCCGAGCCCGGGTGATGGGTGCCTACCGCACCCTCAACCACGGATTCCGCCCGCTCGGCGCACTCGTCGGCGGTTTCCTCGGCACGGCGCTGGGGCTGCGCCCGACCCTGTGGATCGCCACCGCCGGTGCCGTGCTCAGCGTGTTCTGGCTGCTGCCGTCCCCGCTTCCGCGCCTGCGCGAACTGCCCGAGCCGGTGGTGGATCCGGCCCAGGCGGAGGAGCCGACGTCGGCCTGAGCGGCGGGTTCACATCAGACGAGCCAGACGCCGTCACGCATCAGTTCGCGCTCGGCCAGCTCGTTCTCCTCGCGCCACGCCTTCACCGTCCTGGGTGTCACGCGAAG
Source organism: Streptomyces sp. MS191 (assembly GCF_008042125.1). Taxonomy (GTDB): domain Bacteria; phylum Actinomycetota; class Actinomycetes; order Streptomycetales; family Streptomycetaceae; genus Streptomyces. The sequence continues at coordinate 1,429,732 of NZ_RDBI01000040.1, read as the reverse complement.
GTAGACCCAGGCCGGCCGGTCGCGGGGGTCCCAGGCCAGTTTCGCCGCGAAGGCGTCGGCCGAGGCGGGCGGGAGGTCATGGCCCTCGACCACCTCGGCCGTCCCGTCCACGAGAACGACGTCGCGGGTGTGCCCCAGGCTGAGCCGGACCCTGCCGCCCGGTGTGAGGTTGCGGGCGGTGGGATTGGTCCGGCGGGTGCCCAGCAGCACGGTGCCCCGGTCGGGTGCCGTTCCCGCCTCCGTGCCCGCACCCGCCGCCGCAGCCACTCCCGCGCGAGTGCCCGTGCCAGTACCGGTGCCGGTGTTCGCGGCGCCGCGTCCGTCGCGGTCCCGGGAGTCGCCGGTGGTGTCCCACAGGAAGGACAGCGGGACGAGACAGGGCCCGCCGTCCGTCGACGCGGTCGCCACCCAGAGGTCCTCGTCGTGCTCCAGCCGGGCCAGCACGTCCTGCTTGCGACGCGCACGGGAGCGCGGCGATTCGTGATCGTTCATGTCCGCACCGTAGCCACGCTCGCGACCGGCCACCTCGGCCCGCAGTCCTAGGACCTGTCGGCAAAGTACCGCCCTGGCAGGGCGGTTGGGCCTACGACCGAAGCCGCATGGCGGTTCGCCGGGGTGCCCGGCAGACTGCGGGCATGGACAGTTCCGCCACCGCCGAACGACCGAACACCGACGCCTACCTGGAGCGCATCGGGGCCGCCCGCCCCGCTCGACCCGACGCCGCCGCGCTGCGCGCACTGCACCTGCGGCATCTGCGGACCGTCCCCTTCGAGAACCTCTCGATCCATCTCGGTCAGGACATCGTGCTGGACGAGAAGGCACTCCTGGACAAGGTCGTCGCCGCCCGGCGCGGCGGGTTCTGCTACGAGGTCAACGCCACGTTCGCCGCGCTCCTGCGCGCGCTCGGCTACCGGGTCGCCCTGCTCCAGGGGCGTTGCTTCGGCAAGGAGGGGCGCCTCGGCATCCCGTACGACCACATGGCGCTCCTGGTGGAGACGTCGGACGAGGGGCGATGGCTCGCCGACGTGGGTTTCGGCGACCACAGCCACTTCCCGCTGGCCTTCGACGAGCGCGAGGAGCAGCGGGACCCGGGCGGCGTCTTCCGGATCGTGCCGACCGCGGACGGAGACCTCGACGTGCTGCGGGACGGCCGGCCGCAGTACCGCCTCGAGACGCGGCCGCGCGAGCTCGCCGACTTCACGGCCGGCGCCTGGTACCACCGCACCTCGCCGGACTCCCACTTCCCGCGCTCCCTCATCTGCTCCCGTCTCACGGAGGAGGGCCGGATCACGCTCAGCGGCCACAAGCTGGTGACCACGGTGGGCGAGCAGCGGGAGGAGCGGCTGCTGGAGACGGACGACGAGGTGAGGAACGCGTACCGGGAGCTGTTCGGCGTCGTGCTCGACGAGCTGCCCGTGCTCCGCGCGCACGCGTAGACGGAAGGCCCGATCCGGCCCCGGTGACACGGGTGCCGTCCACCGCGGGCAGGCCGGAACTCCCCGGACACCGCCGCGGACTTCTGCGAAGCTGGACCGATGCCTGGCCAGCGGAAGAGGAAGAGTCGGCGACGGACCGGCGGCGAGCGGGCGGCGGCACGTCTCGCGCCGGACGCAGGTCGCTGGGAGGTGCTCGTCGAGACGCAGGACGCCGCGGAGTTCCGCACCCGGATCCGCCGTCTGCAGGCGTCGGACCCGCGAATCGACTGGTCGTCGACCCGGATCGACACGTTCTGCGGACGACTGACCCACCCGACCACCCACCGGCTGAGCGTGTTCGTCCCGGCCGCCGGCTGAGCCGCCCGGATGCGGGGACGGGGCGGCGCGTTCCGGCGCCGGCGTACGCACAGCCCGAGTCCGGCGGTACCCGTGTCAGGGAGCCTCCAGCCAGCCCTCGTACTCCGCGGCCAGCGCGTCGAGCGCCGCCGCGTCCAGGCGGGCGTCCGGGTCCTCCACCACGACCAGCCACTGGGCGTCCTCGGCGTCGTCCTCGCCCGCGAGGGCGTCCCGGACCAACTGCGGCTCCTCGGCGAGGCCGAAGCGGTCGGGCAGCTCCTCGGCGACCTCCTCCGCGGCATCGCGGTCGGGCAGCACCAGTACGTGTCTCACATCGCTCACGGGGACATTCTCCGGCACCGGGACATCCGTCCGGCCGGGGGTGTCAGCGGCCCGTGGGATGCTGGGACGCGATGGCACCCAGGAAGAATTCCACCGACGACCTCCTCGCCCCCGTGACGCTCGCCGTGGGCCAGGAGGACCTCCTCCTCGACCGCGCCGTCCAGGAGGTGGTGGCGGCCGCGCGGGCCGCCGACGCCGACACGGACGTGCGCGACCTCGGCCCCGAGCAGCTGCAGCCGGGCACGCTGGCCGAACTGACCAGCCCCTCGCTCTTCGCCGAGCGCAAGGTCCTGGTCGTCCGGAACGCCCAGGACCTGTCCGCGGACACGATCAAGGAGATCAAGGCCTACCTCGACGCGCCCTTCGAGGAGATCACGCTCGTGCTGCTCCACGCGGGCGGCGCCAAGGGCAAGGGCCTGCTCGACGCGGCGCGCAAGGCCGGCGCCCGTGAGGTGGCCTGTCCGAAGACGACGAAGCCGGCGGAACGCCTGACGTTCGTGCGGCAGGAGTTCCGGACGCTGGGCCGGTCCGCCACCCCCGAGGCATGCCAGGCACTGGTCGACGCGATCGGCAGCGACCTGCGGGAGCTGGCGTCGGCGGCGTCGCAGCTGACCGCGGACGTCGAGGGCACGATCGACGAGGCGATCGTCGGCCGGTACTACACGGGGCGGGCGGAGGCGTCGTCGTTCAACGTCGCGGACCGCGCCGTCGAGGGGCGGGCGGCGGAGGCGCTGGAGGCGCTGCGCTGGTCGCTCTCCACGGGTGTTCCGGCGGTGCTCATCACCAGCGCGCTGGCCCAGGGCGTCCGTGCGATCGGCAAGCTGTCGTCGGCGCGCGGCAGCCGGCCGGCGGACCTGGCGCGGGAGCTCGGCATGCCGCCGTGGAAGATCGACCGGGTCCGGCAGCAGATGAGGGGCTGGACCCCGGACGGGGTGTCGCTCGCGCTGCGGGCGGTGGCGGAGGCCGACGCCGGCGTCAAGGGCGGGGGAGACGACCCGGAGTACGCCCTGGAGAAGGCGGTCGTCGCGGTGGCCAGAGCGGCGAGGCTGCGCCGCTAGGGCGTTGCGAGAGTCCCGCCTGCCGCGCGACGCCTGGCACGTTCCCCCGTGGCCTTTCGGCACGGGAGGCGCCCCCACGCTGCGTTGTCGGGTCGATTACGCCCGGTACGAGGGCGATCCTCCGCCTTGCGATCGCACGCACCCGGCGCCGCGGGGCCCGCCCTCCGGGCGGACGGCGCTCCCTTCGCCACACGCCCTGGATCGCCTGTCCGCCCGGACACCCCTGGCGACGCGACGGGCTGCGCCCCGCCGGCCGCGCCCGCCCGCCGGCCGCGCGTCCGCCCGCTTCGGAGTCAGAGGCCCCGGCGCAGGCGCCAGACGTTGTCCACGCGGGTGCCCGGTGCGCCCTCGGGGGACGGGGTGGCGCGCTCCACCGCGTCCAGCGTCTCGACGTTCCACCCGGACGGCAGGTCCAGCGCGTCCAGCAGGCCCCGCAGGGTCGGGAAGACGACGCCGGCCGGGTGGTCCTCCGGGCCGTGCCAGGACGGCCAGCCTCCGTGCATGACCACGAGGAGGTGCCCGCCCGGGGCCACCGCAGCGGCCGCCCGCCGCAGGACGCCGTCCTGGTCGAGCGCGACCGGCGACTGCAGGAACTGGGCGCTGACCAGGTCGAACGTTCCCTCGGGGAAGGTCGCGCCGGTGCGCCCTCGGGGGACGGGGTGGCGCGCTCCACCGCGTCCAGCGTCTCGACGTTCCACCCGGACGGCAGGTCCAGCGCGTCCAGCAGGCCCCGCAGGGTCGGGAAGACGACGCCGGCCGGGTGGTCCTCCGGGCCGTGCCAGGACGGCCAGCCTCCGTGCATGACCACGAGGAGGTGCCCGCCCGGGGCCACCGCAGCGGCCGCCCGCCGCAGGACGCCGTCCTGGTCGAGCGCGACCGGCGACTGCAGGAACTGGGCGCTGACCAGGTCGAACGTTCCCTCGGGGAAGGTCGCGCCGAGCTCGTGTCGCTCCCAGGAGACCCGCTCGCCCACGCCCTCCCGCTCGGCGTGCCCGGCGGCGCGCGCGAGCGCCGTGGCGGAGATGTCCACACCGGTGACCCGCCAGCCCTGCTCCGCCAGCCACACGGCGTCGGCGCCCTCGCCGCACCCCAGGTCCAGCGCGGTGCCCGGGCGCAGCGCGGCCACCTCACGTACCAGCAGCGGGTTGGGCCGGCCGCTCCAGACGCGGTCGCTGCCCCGGTAGCGCTCCTCCCAGAACGCACGGGGGTCGGTGGTCCGCACCGGGGTGCCCGACCCGGACGGCGACGGTGACGGCGCACCGGACGGAGTGGGCGCGGTGGACGGAGACGGTGCGGAGGACGGGGACGGTACGGAAGACATGGCGGCTCCTCGTGGCGGACCGGTCGCGGCCGGCTGCCCGGACCGCCGGGGCGGCGCGAGGCGGAACCGGTCCGTGTGGACGGGACGGGGCGGGACCCTCCCGCCGGGAGCGTCCCGCCGGTCACCCTGGACCTGCGGCGACGAGGAGGCAATTTTCTTTGAGGAAACGGCAAAAACGCCGGGCACCCGGCGTCCCGGGCCGGAACGCACCGAAGGCCCCGCTCCTCCTGGGGAAGGAGGACGCGGGGCCTTCGGTGTGAAGAAGGTGGGCCCGTGCACGCGTGGCGAACGCGTATCGCGCACGAGTCCGGGGTGCCGGGTGGGAGCGGGAGAGAGGGCCCGCTGGGTCCCGTCCGGCGGTTACATCAGAGCTCAGCCCTGGAGGGCGGCAACCTTGGTGGCCAGCGCCGACTTCTTGTTGGCGGCGGCGTTCTTGTGGATGACGCCCTTCGAGACAGCCTTGTCGAGCGCGCGGGAGGCGGCGCGAGAAGCCACGACGGCCTTCTCGACGTCACCCGCGGCGACGGCCTCGCGGGCCTTGCGGATCGCGGTCTTGAGCGAGGACTTGACGGCCTTGTTGCGCAGGCGCGCCTTCTCGTTCGTCTTGTTCCGCTTGATCTGGGACTTGATGTTCGCCACGAAAGAGCCTTTTCAGGTTCGATGTTGTTTCTGAGATGGTGACCCGTAGCTGAGAGGGCATACGAGACACAGCTGTCCACGGTATCAGCAGCCCTCCGGCCCGCCCAAACCGAGCGTCGCATCCCAGTCGTGGGACCATGGAGCCTACGTATCGATCCGACATCGCCCCGAGACGAGACCCTGCGTGCCCGCGACTCCTACCAACGTGCCCGAGCCGAGCCGTACCGACCCGGCTCTGATCCGCAACTTCTGCATCATCGCGCACATCGACCACGGCAAGTCGACCCTTGCCGACCGGATGCTCCAGCTGACCGGAGTGGTCGACCAGCGGCAGATGCGCGCCCAGTACCTCGACCGGATGGACATCGAGCGCGAGCGCGGCATCACGATCAAGTCCCAGGCCGTCCGTCTTCCCTGGGCGCCCACGGAGGGCGAGGGCCAGGGGAAGACCCACATCCTGAACATGATCGACACCCCCGGGCACGTCGACTTCACCTACGAGGTCTCGCGGTCCCTCGCGGCCTGCGAGGGCACGGTCCTCCTGGTCGACGCGGCGCAGGGCATCGAGGCGCAGACCCTGGCGAACCTCTACCTGGCGATGGAGAACGACCTCACCATCGTCCCGGTGCTGAACAAGATCGACCTGCCGGCCGCGCAGCCGGAGAAGTTCTCCGAGGAGCTGGCGAACCTCATCGGCTGCCAGCCCGAGGACGTGCTGAAGGTCTCCGCCAAGACCGGTCTGGGCGTCGAGGCGCTGCTGGACCGCGTCGTGGAGAGCGTCCCGGCCCCCGTCGGCGTCGCCGACGCCCCCGCCCGCGCGATGATCTTCGACTCGGTCTACGACTCCTACCGCGGTGTCGTGACCTACGTCCGTGTGGTCGACGGCCAGCTCAACAAGCGCGAGCGCATCAAGATGATGTCCACCGGCGCCACCCACGAGCTGCTGGAGATCGGCGTCTCCTCCCCGGAGATGACGCCCTCCGACGGTCTGGGCGTCGGCGAGGTCGGCTACCTCATCACCGGTGTGAAGGACGTCCGGCAGTCCAAGGTCGGTGACACGATCACCTCCCTGAGCAAGGGCGCCACCGAGCCGCTCGGCGGCTACAAGGACCCCAAGCCGATGGTGTTCTCCGGCCTCTACCCGCTGGACGGCTCGGAGTACCCGGACCTGCGCGACGCGCTCGACAAGCTCCAGCTCAACGACGCCGCCCTGGTCTACGAGCCGGAGACCTCCGCGGCCCTCGGCTTCGGTTTCCGCGTCGGCTTCCTCGGCCTGCTGCACCTGGACGTGATCCGGGAGCGCCTGGAGCGCGAGTTCGGCCTCGACCTGATCGCCACCGCCCCCAACGTGGTCTACCGCGTGGTCATGGAGGACGGCAGCGAGCACACGGTCACGAACCCGAGCGAGTTCCCCGAGGGCAAGATCGACGACGTGTTCGAGCCCGTCGTGCGCGCCACGATCCTCGCCCCCAGCGAGTTCATCGGCTCGATCATGGAGCTGTGCCAGACCCGTCGCGGCACCCTCCTGGGCATGGACTACCTCTCCGAGGACCGGGTGGAGATCCGCTACACCCTGCCCCTCGCCGAGATCGTCTTCGACTTCTTCGACCAGCTGAAGTCCAAGACGCGCGGCTACGCCTCCCTCGACTACGAGCCCACGGGCGAGCAGGCGTCCAGCCTGGTCAAGGTCGACATCCTGCTGCACGGCGACAAGGTCGACGCCTTCTCCGCCGTCACCCACAAGGACGCGGCGTACGCGTACGGCGTGCGACTCGTCGCCAAGCTGCGCGAGCTCATCCCGCGGCAGGCCTTCGAGGTGCCGATCCAGGCCGCCATCGGCTCCCGGGTGATCGCCCGCGAGACGATCCGCGCCATCCGCAAGGACGTCCTCGCCAAGTGCTACGGCGGTGACATCTCCCGTAAGCGGAAGCTGCTGGAGAAGCAGAAGGAAGGCAAGAAGCGGATGAAGATGGTCGGTTCCGTGGAGGTCCCGCAGGAGGCGTTCATCGCCGTCCTGTCGAGCGACGACTCCGCGGGCGGCAAGAAGAAGTAGGCGCCTGCCGGCCGCAGGGGCCTCGGCCGATTAGCTGACTGATACATCGAACGGGCTCACGCACGAACAGTGCGGGGGCCCGTTCGTTATGAAGCGGGTATCAAGCGGCGGGCCGCAGGCTCTTACGCGGGCGGTCTTCGGCCATCTACTCTGATCCCGGCTCGTAGGTTACTCGCCAGTTAGAACGCGTAGAACACCCAGAACGCACCGCCTGAACGCACCGCCGCCGCCCGGAGGACGTCGTGAGCGACACACTGACCCAGATCGAGAACCGGCCGCCTTCCGTGGCGACCCTCTTCCTTGAGCGCGTCGCGCGGACTCCGGACGCGGAGGCCTATCGCTACCCGGTCCCGGCCGCCTCCGGCCAGGGACCCGACGACTGGAAGTCGCTCACCTGGGAACAGGCCGCCGAGCGCGTCTACGCCATCGCCGCCGGACTGGTCGACCTGGGCGTCCAGCCCGAGGAGCGGGTCGCGCTCGCCTCCGCCACCCGGGTGGAGTGGATCCTCTCCGACCTCGGTGTCATGTGCGCCGGTGCCGCGACCACCACGGTCTACCCCCAGACCAACGCCGAGGAGTCGGCGTTCATCCTCTCCGACTCCGAGTCCCGGGTCCTGATCGCGGAGGACGCGGCCCAGGTGGCCAAGGCCGTCGAGCGCCGCGCCGAGCTGCCGAACCTGCATCACGTGGTCGTCCTGGACGCCACGGACGTGGAGACGGACGACTGGGTCATCTCGCTCGCCGATCTGGAGGCGCGCGGCAAGGCGTACCTGGAGAAGCACCCCGAGGCCGTCAAGGAGCGGGTCGCCGCGATCACCGCGGACCAGCTCGCCACGCTGATCTACACCTCGGGCACCACCGGCCGCCCCAAGGGCGTCCGCCTCCCGCACGACAATTGGTCGTACATGGCCAAGGCCATCGCCGCCACCGGCCTGGTCACCCAGGACGACGTCCAGTACCTCTGGCTGCCGCTCGCGCACGTCTTCGGCAAGGTGCTGACCTCCGGCCAGATCGAGGTCGGCCACGTCACCGCCGTCGACGGCCGGATCGACAAGATCATCGTGAACCTGCCGGTGGTCCAGCCGACCTACATGGCGGCCGTGCCCCGCATCTTCGAGAAGGTCTACAACGGAGTCGCGGCCAAGGCCCGCGAGGGCGGCGGCGCCAAGTACAAGATCTTCCAGTGGGCGGCCGGCGTCTCCCGCGAGTACGCCAAGGTCACGCAGGACAACTTCCGCCGCACCGGCACCGCCTCCGCGCCCTTCGGTCTCACGGCCAAGCACAAGGTCGCCGACGCGCTCGTCTACAAGAAGCTGCGCGAGGCCTTCGGTGGCCGGCTGCGTGCCGCCGTCTCCGGCTCGGTCGCGCTCGCGCCCGAGATCGGCTACTTCTTCTCCGGCGCCGGCATCCACATCCTGGAGGGCTACGGCCTCACGGAGTCCAGCGCGGCCAGCTTCGTCAACCCGGGCGAGGCGTACCGCACCGGCACCGTCGGCAAGCCGCTGCCCGGCACCGAGGTCCGGATCGCCGACGACGGCGAGATCCTGCTGCGCGGCCCCGGCATCATGGAGGGCTACCACGGGCTGCCGGAGAAGACCGCCGAGGTCCTGGAGGCGGACGGCTGGTTCCACACCGGCGACATCGGCGAGCTGTCCGCCGACGGCTACCTGCGGATCACCGACCGCAAGAAGGACCTCTTCAAGACCTCCGGCGGCAAGTACATCGCCCCGACGGAGATCGAGGGCCAGTTCAAGGCCGTCTGCCCGTTCGTCTCCAACATCGTGGTCCTCGGCGCCGACCGGAACTACTGCTCCGCGCTCATCGCGCTCGACGAGCCGGCCATCCTCGGCTGGGCGGCCGAGAACGGCCTCGGCGGCAAGACGTACGCGGAGGTCGTCGGCTCCGCGGAGACCGAGAAGCTCGTGCAGGGCTACATCGAGCGCCTCAACGAGGGCCTCCAGCGCTGGCAGACGATCAAGAAGTTCCGGCTGCTGCCGCGCGACCTCGACGTCGAGCACGGCGAGCTCACCCCGAGCCTCAAGATGAAGCGCCCGGTCGTGGAGCGCACCTACCAGCACCTCATCGACGAGATGTACGCGGGAGCGCGCGAGGCCTGATCCGGGGTTTTCCACAGGCCGGAGGCTCACCTCGGGCAGTACGGGACAATGGGCTCATGCCTTCCGTACTGCCCGATGGTGAGCCCATGCCCGAGGACGGGTCCCTGCCCGCACACGCCCTGGAAGGGGCCGGGGAGCGACCGCTCGGGTTCTACCTGCACGTGCCCTACTGCGCGACACGCTGCGGGTACTGCGACTTCAACACCTACACCGCGAGCGAGCTCCGCGGTGCCGGCGGCGTGCTCGCCTCCCGGGACAACTACGCGGGACAGGTCGTCGAGGAGATCCGGTTGGCCCGGAAGGTGCTCGGCGACGACCCGCGGCCGGTGCGGACCGTGTTCGTGGGCGGTGGCACGCCCACCCTGCTCGCCGCCGGCGATCTCGTCCGGATGCTCGGCGCGATCCGGGACGAGTTCGGCCTCGCGGACGACGCCGAGGTGACCACCGAGGCCAACCCGGAGTCCGTGGACCCGGCCTACCTGGCGGAGCTGCGCGCGGGCGGCTTCAACCGCGTCTCCTTCGGCATGCAGAGCGCGCGGCAGCACGTCCTGAAGGTCCTCGACCGGACCCACACCCCCGGCCGGCCCGAGGCCTGCGTGGCCGAGGCGCGGGCCGCGGGCTTCGAGCACGTCAACCTCGACCTGATCTACGGCACCCCGGGCGAGAGCGACGACGACTGGCGGGCCTCGCTCGACGCGGCCATCGGCGCCGGGCCCGACCACGTCAGCGCCTACGCGCTGATCGTCGAGGAGGGCACGCAGCTGGCCCGGCGGATCCGCCGCGGCGAGGTGCCGATGACCGACGACGACGTCCACGCGGACCGCTACCTGATCGCCGACTCCGTCTTCGCGGAGGCCGGCTACGCGTGGTACGAGGTCTCCAACTGGGCCACCTCCGAGGCCGGCCGCTGCCTGCACAACGAGCTGTACTGGCGCGGGGCCGACTGGTGGGGCGCCGGTCCGGGCGCGCACAGCCACGTCGGCGGCGTCCGGTGGTGGAACGTGAAGCACCCCGGTGCGTACGCGGCGGCCCTGGGCGAGGGGCGGTCGCCCGGTGCGGGTCGGGAGGTCCTGAGCGCGGAGGACCGCCGAGTGGAGCGGATCCTGCTGGAGCTCCGGCTGCGTGAGGGCGTGGAGCTGGGACTGCTGGCCCCGGCGGGCCTCGCGTCCTCGCGCAAGGCCCTGGCGGACGGGCTCCTGGTACCGGACGCCTACGAGGCGGGCCGGGCCGCCCTGACCCTGCGCGGGCGGCTCCTCGCGGACGCGGTGGTCCGCGACCTGGTCGACTAGGTCCTGTCCGGGGCTCAGGCCCTGTCCGGGCGGACGGGCCCGGGGGGTGCGGCCGGGGGCGGCCGTCCCCCCGCCCGGCCCTATGCCTCCGGCGCCGTCACGAAGTCGATCAGCTCCTCGACCCGGCCCAGCAGCGCCGGTTCCAGGTCCTTGTAGCTGCGGACCTTCGAGAGGATGTGGCGCCAGGCCGCACCCGTGTTCTCGGGCCAGCCCAGGGCCCGGCAGACGCCGGTCTTCCAGTCCTGCCCGCGCGGCACCGCCGGCCAGGCCGGGATGCCCACGGAGGACGGCTTCACCGCCTCCCAGACGTCGATGTACGGGTGGCCGACGATCAGCACGTCGTCGCCCGTGACCGAGGCCGCCAGGCGGGACTCCTTCGAACCGGGGACCAAGTGGTCCACCAGGACGCCCAGCCGCGCGTCGGGCGCCGGCCCGAACTCCGCGACGATCGCGGGGAGGTCGTCCACACCCTCCAGGTACTCCACGACGACCCCCTCCACGCGCAGGTCGTCGCCCCAGACCCGCTCGACGAGTTCGGCGTCGTGACGGCCCTCCACGTAGATGCGGCCGGCCCGCGCGACCCGCGCCCGGGCGCCGGGCACCGCGACCGACCCCGAGGCCGTCCGGGTGGGACGCGCCGGCCCCGCGGGCGGCCGGACCAGCGTCACCACGCGGCCCTCCAGCAGGAAGCCGCGTGGTTCCATCGGGAAGACACGGTGCTTGCCGAAGCGGTCCTCCAGGGTCACCGTGCCCGCCTCGCAGCGGATCACCGCCCCGCAGAACCCCGTCGCGACCTCCTCGACGACGAGGTCCGGCTCGGCGGGGACCTCCGGGACGGGGGCCGATCGCTTCCAAGGGGGCGTCAGATCCGGGTTGTAGCTGCGCATTCGCGCGACGTTATGACACTCCGAAGCGCCGTGCCAGCTCATCGCGCTGCGTCCGCACGAACGCGGCGTCGACGACGGCCCCGTGCCCCGGCACGTACACCGCCTCCTCGCCGCCCAGCCCCAGCAGCCGGTCGAGCGCCGCCGGCCAGCGTGCGGGGATCGCGTCGCTCCCGGCCTGCGGCTCGCCCGACTCCTCCACCAGGTCGCCGCAGAACACGACCTCGGGGCCGCCGTCCGGATCCGGGACCAGCAGCGCCAGGTCGTGGCCCGAGTGGCCGGGTCCCACGTTGGCCAGCAGCACCTGCCGGCCGCCCAGGTCGAGGGTCCATTCGCCGGACACCGTGTGGCGCGGGGTCACCAGGACGTCGACGGCCTCCTCCGCCGCCCGTGCGTCCACCCCTTGGCGTACCGCGTCCGTCCGCAGCGCGTCCGCCTCCCGCCGCAGCAGCTCGTCGACACCCACCGCGCCGTACACCTCCGCCCCGGCGAACGCCGCGGTGCCCAGCACGTGGTCGAAGTGCGGGTGGCTCAGTGCGATGTGCGTCACTCTCCGGCCCCCCGTCAGCGCCTCCGCCTGGGCCCGCAGCTCGGCCCCCTCGCGGAGCGTGGAGCCCGTGTCGTACAGCAGAACGGCGGTCTCGCCGAGCACCAGGCCCACCGTGGCGTCCCAGCCCGGCAGTCGCCGGCGGCCGACGCCGTCACCGAGTCGTTCCCAGCCGGACTCTTCCCAAGCGACATTCATGCGGCGACGCTATCCGCTACGACGCGGCAGGGACGCGGCCTCCTTGCCAGGAGCGATGCCCGCCGCCGTACACTGGCCGGGGGATTCCTGGCACTCGGACAGGGCGAGTGCCAAACCCGGAGCAACCGGAACGACGACAGCTGGAGGTGTGCGCCATGCTCAGCGAACGCAGGCTCGAGGTGCTGCGCGCGATCGTCCAGGACTACGTCGGGACGGAGGAGCCGGTCGGTTCCAAGGCGCTCACGGAGCGTCACAAGCTCGGCGTCTCGCCGGCCACCGTGCGCAACGACATGGCGGTCCTGGAGGAGGAGGGCTTCATCGCCCAGCCCCACACCAGCGCCGGGCGCATCCCCACGGACAAGGGCTACCGGCTCTTCGTTGACCGGCTCGCCGGCGTCAAGCCGCTGTCGACGCCGGAGCGGCGGGCCATCCACAACTTCCTGGACGGTGCCGTCGACCTCGACGACGTCGTCGGGCGCACCGTCCGGCTGCTCGCGCAGCTGACCCGGCAGGTCGCCGTCGTGCAGTACCCCTCGCTGACCCGTTCGACGGTCCGGCACGTGGAGCTGCTCTCGCTTTCCCCCGCCCGGCTGATGCTCGTCCTGATCACGGACACCGGGCGGGTCGAGCAGCGGATGATCGACTGTCCGGCGCCGTTCGGCGAGAGCTCGCTGGCGGACCTGCGGGCCCGGCTCAACAGCCGGGTCGTCGGCCGCCGCTTCGCGGATGTGCCGCAGTTGGTGCAGGATCTTCCGGAGTCCTTCGAGGAGACGGAGGACCGCGGCACGGTCTCGGCGGTGCTCGCGACCCTGCTGGAAACCCTGGTGGAAGAGCACGAGGAACGGCTGATGATCGGCGGCACCGCCAATCTCACCCGCTTCGGGCACGACTTCCCCCTCACGATCAGGCCGGTGCTGGAGGCGCTGGAGGAGCAGGTCGTGCTCCTCAAGCTGCTCGGCGAGGCCAAGGACTCGGGCATGACCGTACGGATCGGGCACGAGATCGCCCACGAGGGCCTCACGTCCACGTCCGTCGTCGCGGTCGGCTACGGTTCGGGCGACGAGGCAGTCGCCAAACTCGGCGTGGTCGGACCGACCCGCATGGACTACCCCGGAACGATGGGAGCGGTACGCGCAGTGGCACGTTACGTCGGACAGATCCTGGCGGAGTCGTAAGTGGCCACGGACTACTACGCCGTACTCGGCGTGCGCCGCGACGCGTCCCAGGACGAGATCAAGAAGGCATTCCGGCGGCTCGCCCGCGAGCTGCACCCGGATGTCAATCCCGATCCGAAGACGCAGGAGCGCTTCAAGGAGATCAACGCCGCCTACGAGGTGCTGTCGGACCCGCAGAAGAAGCAGGTCTACGACCTCGGCGGCGACCCGCTCTCGCAGGCCGGCGGCGGTGGCGCGGGCGGCTTCGGCGCGGGTGGCTTCGGGAACTTCTCGGACATCATGGACGCCTTCTTCGGCACGGCGTCGCAGCGCGGGCCGCGCTCGCGCACCCGCCGTGGCCAGGACGCCATGATCCGCCTGGAGATCGACCTCAACGAGGCCGCCTTCGGCACCACCAAGGACATCCAGGTCGACACGGCGGTCGTGTGCACGACCTGTTCCGGCGAGGGCGCCGCGCCCGGCACCTCCGCCCAGACCTGTGACATGTGTCGCGGTCGTGGCGAGGTCTCCCAGGTCACCAGGTCCTTCCTGGGCCAGGTCATGACCTCGCGTCCCTGCCCGCAGTGCCAGGGCTTCGGCACCGTCGTCCCCACGCCGTGCCCGGAGTGCGCCGGCGACGGACGCGTCCGCTCGCGCCGCACCCTCACGGTCAAGATCCCGGCCGGTGTCGACAACGGCACCCGGATCCAGCTCGCCGGCGAGGGCGAGGTCGGCCCCGGCGGCGGTCCCGCCGGCGACCTGTACGTCGAGATCCACGAGGTCCCGCACGAGGTCTTCCAGCGGCGCGGCGACGACCTGCACTGCACGGTCACGATCCCGATGACGGCGGGCGCGCTCGGCACCAAGGTGCCGCTGCAGACGCTCGACGGCATGGAGGAGGTCGACATCCGTCCGGGCACCCAGTCCGGCCAGTCGATCCCGCTGCACGGCCGCGGCATCACCCACCTGCGGGGCGGCGGGCGCGGCGACCTGATCGTGCACGTCGAGGTCATGACCCCGTCGAAGCTCGACCCGGAGCAGGAGCGCCTGCTGCGCGAGCTGGCGAAGCTGCGCGGCGAGGAGCGGCCCACCGGCCAGTTCCAGCCGGGCCAGCAGGGCCTCTTCTCGCGGCTCAAGGACGCCTTCAACGGCCGCTAGGAAGCCGGGGGAGACCGGCTCGGCACCTCGTGAGCCGGGTTCCGACACCGTCCGCCGGGGGCGGCACGCGCAGCAGGCGCCTGCCGCCCCCGGCGTTTTCGGCCGTGGCCTGCGGTCATGGCACGATGCCTGCATGTCCACCGCACTGAGCGATCTATGCCGTTACCCGATCGTGCAGGCCCCCATGGCGGGTGGCGCGTCCTGTCCGCAGCTGGTCGGAGCGGTCTGCGAGGCCGGCGGCCTGGGGTTCCTGGCCGGCGGGTACAAGACGGCCGGCGGCATGTACCAGGAGATCAAGCAGGTCCGCGGGCTGACCGCGCAGCCCTTCGGCGTCAACCTCTTCATGCCGCAGGGCGGGCAGGCCGCCGATCCCGCCGCGGTCGAGATGTACCGGCACCAGCTGGCCGGCGAGGCCACCTGGTACGACACCGCGCTCGGTGACGCCGACACCGGCCGCGACGACGCCTACGACGCCAAGCTGGCCATCCTGCTCGACGACCCGGTCCCGGTCGTCTCCTTCACCTTCGGCTGCCCCGCCCGGGACACGCTCGACGCCTTCGACCGGGCCGGTACGTTCACGATCGTCACCGTCACCTCGGCGGATGAGGCCAGGACCGCGCAGCGGGCCGGCGCCGACGCGGTCTGCGTCCAGGGCGCCGAGGCCGGCGGACACCAGGGCACCCATCGCGACGACCCGGACGTCGACCTGTCCGCCGGGACCGGCCTGCTGGCCCTCGTCACGCAGGTCCGCGAGACCGTCCAGCTGCCGATCATCGCGAGCGGCGGGCTGATGCGCGGGGCGCAGATCGCCGCCGTGCTCGCCGCCGGGGCGGACGCGGCGCAGCTCGGCACCGCGTTCCTCCTCTGTCCCGAATCGGCCGCGCACCCGCTCCACAAGCAGGCGCTGACCAACCCCCTCTTCTGCCGCACCGAGCTGACCCGGGCCTTCTCCGGACGCCCGGCGCGCGGGCTCGTGAACCGCTTCATGCGCGAGCACGGGCCGTACGCCCCCGCCGCCTACCCCGAGGTGCACCACCTCACCGCGCCCCTGCGCAAGGCCGCGGCCACCGCCGGCGACGCCCAGGGCATGGCCCTGTGGGCCGGCCAGGGGCACCGGCTCGCCCGTGAACTCCCGGCCGGCCAGCTCGTCGAGGTGCTGGCCGCCGAACTCGACACCGCCTACTCCGCGCTGGCCCACAGGAGCGCCTCATGACCGCACCCGTCTTCGTCGTCGACGCCGTCCCCGGCGCCGGTACCTTCCTCCTGGATGGCCCCGAGGGCCGCCACGCCGTCGCCGTGAAGCGGCTCCGGGCGGGGGAGGAGCTCGTCCTCACGGACGGGCGGGGCGCCTGGGCCGCGTGCGTGGTGACGGCCGCCGAGGGCCGGGACCAGCTGACCGTGGAGGTCCGGGAGGCGCACGTGGATCCCGAGCCCACGCCCCGCATCACCGTGATCCAGGCGCTGCCCAAGGGCGACCGGGGCGAACTCGCCGTCGAGATCATGACCGAGACGGGCGTCGACGCGATCGTGCCGTGGGCGGCGTCCCGCTGCATCACCCAGTGGAAGGRCGACCGGGGCCTCAAGGCGCTCGCCAAGTGGCGGGCCACGGCGCGTGAGGCGGGCAAGCAGTCCCGCCGCACCCGCTTCCCCGAGGTCGCCGACGCGATGAGCACCAAGCAGGCGGCGGCGCTCCTGGCACGCGCCGACTTCGCCGCCGTCCTGCACGAGGACCGCGACCACCCGAGCGGCGCGCTCGCCGACGCCCCGCTCCCCGCGGAGGGCGAGATCGTGCTCGTCGTCGGCCCCGAGGGAGGCGTCTCCCCGGAGGAGCTCGCCGCCTTCGAGGAGGCCGGCGCGAAGCCGTACCGCCTGGGGCACAGCGTCCTGCGCACCTCCACCGCCGGTACGGCCGCCACGGCCCTGCTCCTGGGCCGCACGGGCCGCTGGAGCTAGGGGGCGTCCTGCCGGTCCTGCCGAACTCCCGGCGTCCATCCGGCCTGATCGACAACACACCCCGTGGGCCGTACGGATCACGAGCCCGTCGTCGGCGCCCGATCAGGGGCCGACGGATCCGGCGCCACCGCGTCGAAGAGCGGCCAGCCGTCCCGCTCCGTCACCCCGTGGGCGTCCGGCAGCAGGCCGCGCGCCGCGGCCTCGTCGAGCAACCGGCGGACGGCGCCCGGCTCGTGGAGGTTGAGGTCGCGGTCCCTGGTCCCGACACTGCCGTCGGCCCCCGTCCCGTCCGACGCGTAGCGCCCGTCGCCCGACCTGAACACCAGCCGCAGTTGGGCGTGCCGGTCGTCCGCGCGGCGCAGCGTCAGCAGCTCACGGCAGTCCGGATGGACGCGGCGGCCCTCGGCGTCCCGTACCGCGGTATGGGCGTGCGCCACCGACCAGAGCCACACCGTCTCGCCCACCACCAGCCTGCGCGGCACCCGTTCACGTCTCATCCGGGCAGCCTAGGGGGCGTCCTGCCGGTCTTGCCGGGCTCCCGGCGTCCGGAGACGCCGTCTCCCGCGTCGTCGTCGGTCGGCACGGCTCCGCCCTGCCTCGCCCCCACCGCCTGGCGGCGTGGGAGGTACGCCCACCTCCGCCTCGGATCCGAGGCACCGGGACGCCGCTCGCTCATCCGGCCTGATCGACAGGACACGCCCTGGGGCCTCCCCGGCGGGCCTCCCGGACTTTCCGGCCCTCGGATTGCCCGAACCCGGTGGACGGCGAGGCCGGGTCGCTCCCTAGGCTGGCCGCATGTCCGACGAGTCCCCCCTCATCCGTAGTCTGCGCGCCGCCGTCGCCGCCGCACCGGAAGACGTCCCCCTGCGGCTGCACTTCGCCGAACTGCTCCTCGCGGAGGGGCGCGGCGACGAGGCCGTCACGGAGGCGGCCGTCGCGCTCCAGCACGCGCCCGGCGACGAGGCGGCCCGCGCCCTGATGGTCCGCGCGATGGGGCTGCCCGCGGCCCCGCCCGCCCCGCCATCCGTGCCGCCGGCCACCGAGCCCCCGGCCGCGGCCCGGACGGAGACCCCCGAAACCCCCGCCGGCACGGCCGCGTTCGACTGGGCCGCCGCCGAGCAGGAGATCGGGGACCTCGTCGGACCCCGCTTCGTCACCGGTGACGGCGACGGCCTCGAGGCGCCGCTGACCGCCGACGGCAGTGGCGACGCCGGGGACACGTCCGCCTGGGACGTCGACGGCCCCGGCGCCGTACGGCTGGCCGACGTCGGCGGCATGCAGGACGTCAAGGACCGCCTGGAGGCCGCCTTCCTGGCTCCCATGCGCAACCCCGAACTGCGCAGGCTCTACGGCAAGTCGCTCCGCGGCGGCCTGCTCCTGTACGGACCGCCCGGCTGCGGCAAGACCTTCATCGCCCGCGCCGTCGCCGGCGAGCTCGGGGCGAGCTTCATGTCGATCTCGCTCTCCGACATCCTCGACATGTACATCGGCACGTCCGAGAAGAACGTCCACGACATCTTCGAGACCGCCCGTCGCCAGGCCCCCTGCGTCGTCTTCCTCGACGAGCTGGACGCGCTCGGCGCCAAGCGCTCCCGCACCCACCACAGCGGCCTGCGCAACGTCGTCAACCAGCTGCTCACCGAACTCGACGGCATCGACAGCGCCGACAACGACGGCGTCTTCGTGCTCGCCGCCACCAACGTGCCCTGGGACGTGGACCTCGCCCTGCGCCGGCCCGGCCGGCTGGACCGCACCCTGCTCGTGCTGCCGCCCGACGCCGCGGCCCGGGACGCGATCCTCCGCTACCACCTGCGCGACCGCCCCATCGAGTCCGTCGACCTGGGCAAGCTCGTCAAGGTCACCGAGGACTTCTCCGGCGCCGACCTCGCCCACGTCTGCGAGACCGCGGCGGAGTCCGCGCTCCTCGACTCCGCCCGCACCGGCCGCGTGCGGATGATCGGCATGAAGGACCTGCTGGGCGCGGCGAAGCAGATCAAGCCGTCCAGCGAGTCCTGGTTCGCCTCCGCCCGGAACGTCGCGATGTTCGCCAACGACGGCGGGACGTACGACGACCTGGTCGCCTACCTCAAGAAGAAGCGCAAGCTGTGACCACGCATCCGCAGGTCCTCCAGGCCCGGCTGCTCTACGAGATGTGGCGCCCGCAGGAGGGCCACGAGCTGCTCGGCCGCCGCCTCGCGGAGGACCCGGACGACCACGAGGCCTGGGCGGTGCTCGGCCAGTGCCTCATGAGCCTGGAGCGGCCCTCGGAGGCCCTCGCCGCCGTGCGGGAGTCCCTGCGGCTCGAACCGCAGTACCTCGACGCCCACTTCGTCCGCGGCTGGGTGCTGCGCCGCATGGGCCGGCCGGCGGAGGCCGAGGCGGCGCAGCGCGAGGCGATACGCATCGACCCGCACGCCTGGGGCCCCCGCCGCCAGCTCGCCGAGCTGCTGCTCGAGAACGCGCCGGACAGCCCCGAGGAGGCGTTCGAGCACGCCGAGGAGGCGGTACGAATCGGGCCGGAGGAGGCCCAGCCCTGGGAGACGATGTACAAGGTCGCCGCCTTCCACGGCCGGACCGGGCGCGCCGAGGAGGCCCTCCGGCAGCTGCTGCGGATCGACCCCACGCACACCCTCGCCGTCACGGTCAGCACGGAGCGCGAGGCGGCGCGCCCCGGGACCTCCGCCGCGAAGGCGGCCGACGTGTACGCGGGCGGTCTCGCCGCGGCCCCGGAGTCCGGCGCGCTGCGCGAGAACCTCGACAAGGCCGTCTACCGGATGCTGCGCGGCACCCGCTGGCTCGCCCTGCTCTGCCTGGTGATGGCCGCCCTCACCGTCGACGTCTTCCCCACCGACGGCGAGGCGAAGGACCTGCCGGTCCACCTCGGCACCCGGCTCTGGGCGCTGTGCCTGATGGCGGCGGTGTGGGGCTTCGGCGCCTGGCGCCGCTACCGCCGCATGCGCACCGGGGCGCGCCTCACGGTGGCCGCCCTGGTCCGCCGCGCGTTCTGGCCGCGGGTCGTCCTCGGCCAGGCCGTCCTCGCCACCCTGTGCGCGCTGCTGCTGGTGACCGTGCCGTGGAGCGAACGCACGATCCCCCAGGTCCTGTTCTGGCTGGGCCTCGTACCGAATCTGCTCAGCATCACGCACGACAGGGACAAGGTCTGATGAGCCAGGTACTGGAGCGCGCCGACGCGCTCTTCGACGTCGGCCGGTACGAACAGGCCGCCGCGCTCGCCGCCCAGCACCTGGCGAGCGATCCGGAGGACGCCACCGGCCTGGTGCTGCTCGCCCGATGCCAGCACCGGCTCGGCCGGGAGCAGGAGGCACTCGCCTCCGTGGAGCGGGCGCTGAGCGCCGAACCCGGCTCGCTGCCGGCCTGGTTGATGCGCACCCACGTCCTGCTGGCGCTCCGCCGGTACGAGGAGGCCGAGGCAGCCGCCCGGCACGCGGTCGAACTCGCCCCGCAGTACTGGGGCGGCCACTACGCGCTGGGCACCG
The DNA here is from genome assembly GCF_008042125.1 of Streptomyces sp. MS191. Taxonomy (GTDB): domain Bacteria; phylum Actinomycetota; class Actinomycetes; order Streptomycetales; family Streptomycetaceae; genus Streptomyces. Next base: position 1,409,750 of record NZ_RDBI01000040.1, on the reverse strand, counting down.
TCCTCGACCGGTCCAGCCGCCCCGAACGCAGGCGCGCCGCCTACGAAGCGGCCCGAACCGCCGTGGCCCTCGCCCCCGACGAGAGCGACGCGCACTTCCTGGTCGGCCTCACCGCCCAGCGCAACGGCGACCACGGGGTGGCCCAGCAGGCGTACGAGACGGCGCTGCGGCTCGACCCGGAGAGCAGCGAGGCCCACAACAACCTCTCGCTGCTCCATCTGCGCCGCCGCTGGTTCCGGCGCGGTGCGTGGACCAAGGCCGCCGAGGGCTTCGTCGAGTCCGCGGCCCTCGACATGAACGACCGGCAGGCCCGCTACAACCTGGAGACGATGGCCTGGAGCACGGCCGCCGGCGCCCGCTGGGTGGCCCTGCTCGGCTGCGTGGCGGCCACCTTCGGCTCGGCCCAGCTGCGCGGCGGGGGCTCCGGCGCCGACGCCGTCGTGCCCTTCCTGATCGGTGTGGCGGTCCTCGTCGGCGGCTGGGGCGGCTGGGCGCTGCTGATGACCCGGCGCGTCCCGCCCCGGCTGCGGCGCCCCCTGCTCCTGGTGGCACGCGGCTGCGGTCCGGTCCTCGCGATGGCCGCCGCGGTGGGGCTGCTCGGCCTCCAGGCGGTGCTGACGCTCGTGCTGTGGCGGGTGGACGTCTTCGCGGCGCTGGCCTATCCGCTCTTCTGGGGCACGGTGATCACCTACTGGGTGAGCCGCTCGGCCCTCCAGCGCCGCGCCCCCAAGCCGTAGGGGGTGTCTTGCCGATCCTGCCTGGCTCGGTCCGCAAGACGCCTCCCGGGGACGCCGGGAACGGAGCCGGGACCCGTCCACGAGCCCCGGGCCCCGCTCCAGGCGCGGCGGATACGATGCTGCTGTATCGATCATCGACAGGGTGAGGAGCCGGGCCATGGCCGGAGAGCCGCAGAGCGACTGCCTGTTCTGCAAGATCGCCGACGGGGAGGTGCCGGCGACGATCGTGCGCGAGACGGAGACCACCCTCGCCTTCCGCGACATCAACCCGCAGGCGCCCACGCACGTGCTCGTCATCCCGCGCGTCCACTACCCGGACGCCGCGTCCCTCGCCGCCGCCGCGCCGGCCATCGCCGCCGACGTGCTGCGCGAGGCCGGGGAGATCGCCGCCCAGGAGAAGGTCGACGGCAGCGGCTTCCGGATCGTCTTCAACACCGGCTCCGGAGCCGCGTGCCACCAGGAGCAGGGGGCGCCGCAGCCGGGGCGGGACGCGCCGGGTCATCAGCAGCGCCCAGCCGCCCCAGCCGCCGACGAGGACCGCCACACCGATCAGGAAGG
>NZ_RDBI01000040.1:1391409-1408355 GCF_008042125.1 Streptomyces sp. MS191 | reverse complement strand
GAGTGGTCGCCGTGGAAGTGCGTGACGCAGATCCGGTGGATGTCGTGGGCGGCGACCCCGGCCCGCCCTCGGAGAGAAAGCCCCGCCGTGTCCGTACGTGAACTCGTCGTGCTCGGGACCGCCAGCCAGGTCCCGACCCGGCACCGCAACCACAACGGCTACCTGCTGCGCTGGGACGGGCAGGGCGTTCTCTTCGACCCGGGCGAGGGCACCCAGCGGCAGATGCTGCGGGCCGGGGTCGCCGCCCACGACATCCACCGGATCTGCGTCACGCACTTCCACGGCGACCACTCGCTGGGCCTGGCGGGGGTGATCCAGCGGATCAACCTGGACCAGGTCCCGCACCCGGTCGCCGCGCACTATCCGGCGAGCGGGCAGCGGTACTTCGACCGGCTGCGCCACGCCACCGCCTACCGCGAGACCGTGTCGCTGACCGAGGTGCCCGTCCTGGCCGACGGCCCGCTCGCCGTCACCGAGGGGTACACCCTCGACGCGTGCAAGCTCTCCCACCCCGTCGAGTCCTACGGCTACCGCCTCACCGAGCCCGACGGACGCCGCCTGCTGCCGGCCCGCCTCGCCGAGCACGGCATCAAGGGCCCGGACGTGGGACGGCTCCAGCGCGAGGGCGTCCTCGACGGCGTCACCCTCGAAGAGGTCAGCGAGGTCCGCCGCGGCCAGCGCTTCGCCTTCGTCATGGACACCCGGCTCTGCGACGGCGTGCACACCCTCGCCGAGGGCGCCGACATGCTCGTCATCGAGTCGACGTTCCTCGACGAGGACGTCCGGCTCGCCACCGACCACGGGCACCTGACGGCCGGACAGGCGGCCCGGGTCGCGCGCGAGGCGGGCGTACGGCACCTCGTCCTCACCCACTTCTCGCAGCGCTACCACGATCCGGCCGACTTCGAACGCCAGGCCCGTGCGGCCGGGTTCGAGGGCGAGCTGAGCATCGCCCAGGACCTGATGAGGGTCCCCCTCCCCAAGAGATAGACGAAACACCCATGCACCTCCCCCTCCCCAAGGCCGAACTCCACCTCCACATCGAGGGCACCCTCGAACCCGAGCTGGCCTTCGCGCTCGCCGCCCGCAACGGCGTGACGCTGCCCTACGCCGACACCGAGGAGCTGCGCAAGGCGTACCTCTTCAGCGACCTGCAGTCCTTCCTCGACCTGTACTACGAGCTGATGGCCGTGCTGCACACGGCCGACGACTTCGCCGAACTCGCCGACGCCTACCTGGCGCGGGCCGCCGCACAGGGCGTGCGGCACGCCGAGATCTTCTTCGACCCGCAGGCGCACACCGCCCGGGGCGTGCCGATCGGCACGGTGATCGAGGGCCTGTCCAGGGCGCTGGACGGGGCCGAGGAGCGGCACGGCGTGTCCACCCGGCTGATCATGTGCTTCCTGCGGGACGAGTCGGCCGAGTCGGCGATGGAGACGCTGGAGGCGGCCGAGCCGTACCTGGCCCGGATCACCGGCGTCGGCCTGGACTCGGCGGAGGTCGGCCACCCGCCGTCGAAGTTCCGCGAGGTGTACGCGGCCGCCGAGAGGCTCGGCCTGCGCAAGGTCGCCCACGCCGGCGAGGAGGGCCCGCCTGCCTACATCCGTGAGGCGCTGGACGTCCTGGGCGTGGAGCGCGTCGACCACGGCCTGCGGTCGATGGAGGACCCGGAGCTCGTGGAGCGGCTCGTGCGCGAGCGGGTGCCGCTGACGCTCTGCCCGCTGTCGAACGTGCGGCTGCGCGCGATCGACGTCCTGGAGGACCACCCGCTCGCCGCGATGATGGACGCCGGGCTCGTGGTGACGGTGAACTCCGACGACCCGGCGTACTTCGGCGGGTACGTGGGCGACACCTTCGACGCCGTCCGCGGGGCCCTCGGCCTGGACCGCGAGCGCCTGCGGACGCTGGCCCGCAACTCCTTCGAGGCGTCCTTCCTGGACGACGACGAGGAGCGCCGGGCACGCTACCTCGCCGAGGTCGAGGCGTACGAGTTCGACGCCGGGTGATCCGCGCCCCGGCGACCGGGGGTCAGCCCCGGTCGCTCGGGCGGGCGAGCCGGAACGAGCGCTGGGCGGGACGGCGGCGGGACGCCGGGACCGCGATCGCGGCGACCTCCTGCTCCGGCGCTCCCATCTGCGGGACGAGGGCCGTCGCCGCCGCGCTCGTCGTGCCGGCGACCACCGCGGCGGGCGCGCCGCCGCGCCGCCGCACCGAACCCGGGACCAGCGGGCGTCCCGAGGTGTGCAGGGCGACCGCCGTCATCGGGACGGCGACCAGCAGGAGCAGCACGCACAGGACCAGCCCCATGCCCGGGTATCCGGCCCGCTCGGACAGGACGCTGCCGGTCACCGGGCCGCAGGCCACACCGAGCGAGGAGGCCGAGCCGACCAGGACCGCCCAGCGTCCGCGCGGGTCCAGCGAGGCCGCCAGGCCCAGCAGGTACGACAGGACGACCGGGTAGAAGACGTTCCAGAGGATCTCGCCGGTCGCGAAGGACGCCAGGCCGTCGGCGGCGGAGCTGACCAGCACGCAGCAGGCGATGAGCGCCGTTCCGGCGCCGACGGGCACGGCCCGGCCGAGCCGGGAGCCGAGCGCGCCCGCCGCGGTGACACCGGCCAGGCCCGCCCCCAGGGCGACGGCGAAGACGGCGCCGACGGTGACCTCGCCCAGCCCCGCCTGGGTCAGTCCGATCCGCCCGCTCACGCCCCACAGCGCGTTCTGCGCCAGGGACCAGAAGAGGATCGAGGCGGCGAGGACCGCCCCGGAGCGCCGGTGCGGGAGCGGTGACGACGGGGCCGCGGAGGCTCCGACGGGACCGGCGGCCGCCCGGCCGGTTGCGCCCGGCAGCAGGGCCGTCGACGGCCACACCAGGGCCGCGGTCAGGGCGATCGCCGCGAACGGCAGCGCGTGGCCGCCGCCCAGGTGCGGCAGGGTCAGGTAGAGGGCTCCGGCGGTCGCGGAGACGGAGAGGAGGCCGAGGGTCGAGGCGCGGTGCGGATCGCGCCGGGCGGCGAAGCCGGCCGCGGCCACCGCCGTCGCCGTGCCCGAGCCGAAGCCGCCGACGACGGCCCCGGCCACCACCAGCGGCGCCGTGCCGGCGAGGGCCGCCGTGCCGTAGCCGACGCACATGGCCAGCAGGCCGCCCCGGGCCGCCCGGCGCGGCCCGATCCGCTCCACGCGGGAGGCGAGCGTGAATCCCGCCGAGGCGGAGGCCAGCAGGAGCACCGAACCCACCAGGCCCGCCCGGCCGGGCGTGAGACCCAGTCCCGCGGAGAGGCGGCCGACGACGGTCGGCAGGAGGTACGGGGCGAGGTAACCGGCGGTGAACAGGGCGACGAGTGGCCCCAGGGCACGCGGGCGCGACGACATGGGCGTTCCAGGCGACAAGGACGGGCGAGGGCTCCCCGCACGCCGGAGGCGGCGTGGGGGAAGGGGGGGGAAGGGGGGTGGGGCGCCCGGTGTTGCACGGGATCGCGGGGACATTCGTATCAAGCGGACGAGGGCCGGGAGAAGGTACTGTGCCCCGATTCGGACAGTGATCCGGGTCACTTTGCGTTTGGGGTCGGGGGCGCCGGGTAAAGGCGTCGTCCCGCAGGCGGCGCCACCCTCGTCACGAGGCCCCCATCGGGCACACTGGGCTGAACCGCACCACGACCGGGGAGCCTGCCGTGACCACACCAGAGGGAGACCAGCAACACGAAGCCGGAGTCGACCCGTTGGTGTGCCTGCGGGAGCCGACCGACCCCGACTGCGACGTCTTCCTCACCGGCACGGTCTTCCTCGACATCATCTTCACCGGCCTCGACAGCGCGCCCGTCCGCGGCACCGAGTCCTGGGCCCGCGGCATGGGCTCCAGCCCCGGCGGGGTGGCCAACATGGCCACCGCGCTCGCCCGCCTCGGCCTGCGCACCTCCCTCGCCGCCGCCTTCGGCGACGACCACTACGGGGAGTACTGCTGGGACGCCCTGGAGCAGGGCGAGGGCATCGACCTGTCCCTCTCGCGGACCGTGCCCGGCTGGCACTCCCCGGTGACCGTCTCCATGGCCTACGAGGGCGAGCGCACGATGGTCTCGCACGGCCACGAGGCCCCGCCGCTGGACGGGGCCCTGCCCGCCTACCCGCCCCACGCGCGCGCCGCGGTCGCCTCCCTGGTGCCCGGCCGCGAGGAGGCGTGGGTGGCCCAGGCCGCCCGGGGCGGGGCCACGGTCTTCGCCGACGTCGGCTGGGACGACACCGGCCGCTGGGACCTGGCCGGACTCACCGACCTGGAGCACTGCGAGGCCTTCCTGCCCAACGCGCAGGAGGCCATGCGGTACACCCGCACCGACTGCCCGCGCGCCGCCGCCCGCGCGCTGGCGGACAAGGTCCGCTACGCCGTGGTCACCCTCGGTGCCGAAGGCGCCTACGCCGTCGACGGGGCCACCGGCGAGACCGCCGAGGTCCCCGCCATCCAGGTCTCCGCCCTCGACCCCACCGGGGCCGGGGACGTCTTCGTCGCCGGCTTCGTCACCGGCACGCTCGCGGACTGGCCGCTCGCCGACCGCCTGGCCTTCGCCGGCCTGACCGCCGCCCTGTCGGTGCAGGAGTTCGGCGGCTCGCTCTCCGCCCCCACCTGGGGCGAGATCGCCGCCTGGTGGCAGCACGTCCAGGGCCACGCCGGGCAGGACCCCGCGGCCCTGAGCAGCCGCTACGCCTTCCTGGAGCACCTCCTCCCGGCGCCCACCCGCCCCTGGCCGCTGCGGCGCGCGGTGCCGACCATCGGCTTCCGGCGGAGCGCCTGAGCCGGTAAAAGGCTTCGGCCTTGTCGGCGCCAAGTCGTAGGCTTGGTATCCGAGAGGTTGTCGAGCAGCGAGAACCCTTCAACGGGAGGTATGCGCAGGCCACAGTGCCGGCCCATGACTCAGACACCCACAGCCCGTAACAGCGGGACGGGCGAGACCCGCGCCCACTTCACCGTCCCCGCCAAGCACCCGATGGTGACCGTCCTCGGCTCCGGTGACGCGCTGCTCCGCGTGATCGAGAAGGCGTTCCCGGAAGCCGACATCCATGTCCGGGGCAACCAGGTCAGCGCGGTGGGCGAGGCGGCGGAAGTCGCGCTCATCCAGCGCCTTTTCGACGAGATGATGCTGGTGCTCCGCACCGGGCAGCCGATGACGGAGGACGCAGTGGAACGCTCGATCGCCATGCTCAGGGCGAGCGAGAACGGCAAGGCGGAGGAAGGCCAGGAGACCCCGGCCGAGGTGCTCACGCAGAACATCCTCTCCAGCCGCGGCCGGACCATCCGGCCCAAGACCCTCAACCAGAAGCGCTACGTCGACGCGATCGACAAGCACACGATCGTCTTCGGCATCGGCCCCGCCGGCACCGGCAAGACGTACCTGGCCATGGCCAAGGCGGTCCAGGCCCTGCAGTCCAAGCAGGTCACGCGGATCATCCTGACCCGGCCGGCCGTCGAGGCGGGCGAGCGGCTCGGCTTCCTGCCCGGCACGCTCTACGAGAAGATCGACCCGTACCTGCGGCCGCTCTACGACGCGCTGCACGACATGCTCGACCCCGACTCGATCCCGAAGCTGATGGCCTCGGGCACGATCGAGGTCGCGCCGCTGGCGTACATGCGAGGCCGGACGCTCAACGACGCGTTCATCATCCTCGACGAGGCGCAGAACACGAACCCCGAGCAGATGAAGATGTTCCTCACCCGCCTCGGCTTCGACTCGAAGATCGTCATCACCGGTGACATCACCCAGGTCGACCTGCCGGGCGGCACGAAGAGCGGTCTGCGCCAGGTCCGCGACATCCTGGACGGCGTCCAGGACGTCCACTTCTCGATGCTCACGTCGCAGGATGTCGTCCGGCACAAGCTCGTCGGCCGTATCGTCGACGCGTACGAGCAGTACGACAGCCGCAACGGGAAGTAGCACACGAGCACCATGTCGATCGACGTCAACAACGAGTCCGGTACCGAGGTCGACGAGCAGGCGATCCTCGACATCGCCCGCTACGCGCTCGCGCGGATGCGCATCCACCCCCTCTCCGAGCTCTCGGTGATCGTCGTGGACGCGGAGGCGATGGAGCAGCTCCACATCCAGTGGATGGACCTGCCGGGTCCCACGGACGTCATGTCCTTCCCGATGGACGAGCTGCGCCCGCCGACGAAGGACGACGAGGAGCCCCCGCAGGGGCTCCTCGGGGACATTGTGCTCTGCCCCGAGGTCGCCACCCAGCAGGGCAAGGACGCCCCGACGCAGCACTCCATGGACGAGGAGCTCCAGCTCCTCACCGTCCACGGAGTGCTGCACCTCCTGGGCTACGACCACGAGGAGCCCGACGAGAAGGCCGAGATGTTCGGCCTCCAGGCGGCGATCGTCGACGGCTGGCGTGCGGACAAGGGCCTGACCGGCCCGTCCCCCGCGCCGACCGTCTCCTGAGCCCCCGATGGACGCCTCGCTGATCCTCGGTGCGGTCGCCCTGGTCGTCGTCGCCTGGCTCGCCGCGTGCGCCGAGGCCGGTCTCGCCCGCGTCTCCACCTTCCGGGCGGCCGAGGCCGTGCGGTCGGGGCGGCGCGGCGCCGAGAAGCTGACCCAGGTCGCCGCCGACCCCACCCGCTATCTCAACGTGGCGCTGCTCGTCCGCGTCTCCTGCGAGATGGCGGCGGGGGTCCTCGTCACGTACGCGTGCCTGGAGGCCTTCCCCGAGACCTGGGAGGCACTGCTCGTCGCCATCGTCGTGATGGTGCTCGTCAGCTATGTCGCCGTCGGCGTCTCTCCGCGCACCATCGGCCGCCAGCACCCGCTGAACACGGCGACCGCCGCCGCGTACGTGCTGCTGCCGCTCGCCCGGATCATGGGCCCGATCCCGCAGCTCCTCATCCTCATCGGCAACGCGCTGACGCCCGGCAAGGGCTTCCGCAAGGGCCCGTTCGCCTCCGAGGCCGAGCTGCGCGCCATGGTCGACCTGGCCGAGCAGGAGTCGCTGATCGAGGACGAGGAGCGCCGGATGGTGCACTCCGTCTTCGAGCTCGGCGACACCCTGGTGCGGGAGGTGATGGTGCCCCGCACCGACCTCGTCTGCATCGAGCGCTACAAGACCATCCGCCAGGCCCTCACGCTGGCCCTGCGGTCCGGTTTCTCCCGGATCCCGGTCACCGGCGAGAACGAGGACGACGTCGTCGGCATCGTGTACCTGAAGGACCTGGCCCGCAAGACGCACATCAACCGGGAGTCCGAGGCCGACCTGGTCTCCACCGCGATGCGCTCGGCGGCCTTCGTCCCGGACACCAAGAACGCCGGGGACCTCCTGCGCGAGATGCAGCAGGAGCGCAACCACGTCGCCGTCGTCATCGACGAGTACGGCGGCACGGCGGGGATCGTCACCATCGAGGACATCCTCGAGGAGATCGTCGGTGAGATCACCGACGAATACGACCGCGAACTCCCCCCGGTCCAGGACCTGGGCGAGGACCGCCACCGGGTCACCGCCCGCCTCGACATCGGGGACCTCGGCGAGCTCTACGGGCTGGGCCCGGACGAGTACGACGACGAGGACGTCGAGACGGTGGGCGGCCTGCTGGCCAAGGCGCTGGGCCGGGTGCCGATCGCCGGCGCCACCTCCGTGGTGGAACTGCCGGACGGACGGTCGCTGCGGCTGACGGCCGAGTCCCCGGCGGGCCGGCGCAACAAGATCGTGACGGTCCTGGTGGAGCCGGAGCGAACCCCGGAGGAGGAAGCGGAATGACGCCGGAACAGCTGCGGGCCTTCTGCCTGGACTTCAACGACGCGACGGAGGAGTTCCCGTTCACCCCGGAGACCTCCGTCTTCAAGGTCGCCGGGAAGATGTTCGCGCTGTCCGCGCTGGACGCGGAGCCGCTCCGGGTCAACCTCAAGTGCGAACCGGAGGAGGCGGTACGGCTCCGTGAGGAGCACCCGGCCGTCGCCCCCGGCTACCACATGAACAAGCGCCACTGGAACACGGTGACCGTCGGCGAACTCCCGGACCGGATGGTCCGGGAGCTCGTCGAGGACTCGTACGACCTGGTGGTGGCCGGCCTCCCGCGGGCGGTCCGACTCCGGCTCGACCGGGCGTAGTTCACGCCCCGCGGCCGCGCAGCCCGATCGCCACCAGCAGGGCGGCCCCCACCACGATCGCCGCGTCCACGGCCAGCACCGTCCGGACCCCGCCGAAGAGGTCGCCGCCCGTCGTGGCCAGGACGCCCAGCAGCGGGATGCCGACGGTGATCCCGACCTGCTGCGTCGTGGTGACCAGCCCGGTCGCCAGACCCTGCTCCTCGTCCGGGACGCCGGAGGTGACGGTCAGTCCGTACGAGATGATCGCGACGAGGTGGCACATGCTCGCCAGCGAGACGGCGACCGTCGCGAGCAGCGCGCCCGACTCCCTGCCCAGGCCCAGCAGCAGCGCGACGAACGCCCCCTGGCCCAGCAGGGCGCCGACCAGGGCGCGGCGCGGGCCGAAGCGCCCGATCAGCCTCGGTGCCAGCGTCCCGGCGAGGACCGAGAACAGCCCCTGCACACCGAAGACCACGCCGGTGCCGAAGGCGGAGAGCCCGAGGGTGTCCTGCAGGTAGAGGGTCAGGACGAAGACGACCGTCGACATCATCGAGAAGGTCACCAGCCCGCCCAGGTTGCCGAAGGCCACGGTCCGGCGCCGAAGCATCGGCAGCGACACCAGCGGTGCGTCGTGCCGTGCCTCGACGACCACGAACGCACCGAGCAGCAGCACCCCGGACACCAGCGTCACCAGCACGTCGGCGCCGCCGAAGCCCCGCTCCGCCGCGGTGGACAGGGCGTAGATCAGGGCGAGCAGGCCGCCGGTCACCGTCACGGCCCCGGGCACGTCGAGCCGCGGCCGGTCCGGGGTGCGCGACTCGGGCAGCAGCCCCGGCGCCAGCGGCAGCACGACCAGCGTGAAGGCGGTCAGCAGACCCATCGTCGAGCGCCAGCCCAGCGTGTCCGTCATGACACCCCCCAGCAGCATGCCGATCGTGAAGCCGAGCGAGAGCAGGGTGCCCGAGATGCCGAGCGCCCGGTCCCGCTGCGGGCCCTCGGGGAAGGTGGTGGTCAGCAGGGACATGCCGGTCGGCACGATGGCCGCCGCGCCGAGCCCCTGCAGGGCACGGGCCGCGAGGAACGACGCGGGGTCCCAGGCGAAGGTGGCGAGCAGGGAGGCCGCGCCGAAGAGCCCGAGACCGGCGAGGAAGACCTTCCTGCGGCCGTACAGGTCCCCGGTCCGGCCGAAGAGCAGCAGGAACCCGCCGGACGGGAGCGCGAACGCCGTCACCGCCCACTGCAGCGCCGACCGGTCGAGACCGAGATCGGCACCGAGGACCGGCAGCGCGACGTTCAGCACGGAGAAGTCGAGCGCCACCATGAACTGGGCCGCGCACAGCACGAAGAGGATGAGCCGGGAGCGGGAGGTCAGGGACGGGGCGGGTGCGGGGGGAGCGGGTGCGGTCGTGGTGTCGGTTGCCATGACCACCACCCTCGGCGCACGGGAACAACCGTGGGGAGCGGGAACTTATCCTGTTGGTGGTACCACCAGGCAGCCCAGGGGGAGGACGCACGTGGTCACTGCGGTCGGGAGCGAGGTCGCCAAGACGCGTCGACTCGCCGAACTGCGCGAGTTCCTGATGAGCCGTCGGGCCCGCGTCACGCCGGCCGAGGCGGGGCTGCCCGACGGCGGCGCCCGGCGCCGCACCCCGGGTCTTCGCCGGGAGGAGGTCGCCGTCCTCGCGGGCGTCGGGGTCTCCTGGTACCAGTGGCTGGAGCAGGGCCGGGACATCACCGTCTCGCCGCAGGTCCTGGACTCCGTCGCCCGGGTGCTGCGGCTCAGCCCGGCCGAGCGCCGCCACCTGTACGTCCTCGCCGGGCTCAACCCGCCCGCCCCGGAGGTCGATCCGCGGGCCCGCGACATGTGCGCGGGGCTCCAGCGGCTCATCGACGCGTGGATGCCGTTCCCGGCGCACATCATCGACGCGTACTGGAACACGGTGATGTACAACGACTCGGCGGCGATCGTCCTCGGGATGCGTCCGGAGATCTCCCAGAACTGCCTCATCGCCTTCTTCACCGACCCCCTCTACCGCTCCCGGGCGGGTGGCTGGGACCAGTTGGCCCCGCAGGTCGTCGCGCAGTTCCGGGCCGCGTGCTCGGAGTGCCCGGACGACGAGGGGTTCAGGGCGGTGGTCGAGGAGGCGAAGGAGGCGAGCGCGGAGTTCGCCGCGCTGTGGGAGCGGCGGGACATCATGCCCGGAGGCCAGATCCGCAAGGAGCTGGAGCATCCGCTGGTCGGCTCGCTGATCCTGGAGTCCACCCAGCTCAGGGTCCCGGCCCGGCCCGACCTGTCGATCGTGATGCACACGCCCCTGCCGGAGGCGGACACCGCGGCGAAGCTGGAGTGGCTGGTCTCGCCGGAGGGCCGTCGCGGGGCGATGTTCCCGGTCGCGGGCTGACGGCGAGGCCGGGGCGCCGGAGCTGCCGGGCGTCGCCGCCCGGTCCCGGTGATGTCACCGGTGCCGTATATCCTCCTCCCGGTTCTGCCGTCCCCACGCGACGGCGGGGGCTCCCGATCCCGTCACCTCACGCCCTGAAGAGGTTCCTTCAGCATGCCCACCCGCATACGCCACGGCCTGGTCGCCGTGCTCGCCGTCTCGGCGCTCTCCCTCACCGCCGCCTGCGGCGGCTCCTCCGACGACGACGCCGCGAAGGGCGCCGACAAGCCCGCCACGGCGACGACCGCGGCCGAGCCGACCTCGGCCGCGCCCGCCGTGCCCTTGACGGCCGACGCGATGAAGGCCGCGGCGCTGGAGGCGAAGGACCTGCCGTCCGGTTGGAAGGCCGGCAAGGCCGAGTCGGATCCGACCACCTACAAGGCGGACAAGCCGGCGTGCGAACCGCTCACGACCCTGCTCGCGGACAAGGTCGCCGGCGCCACGACCGGCGCCTCGGTCCACTTCGAGCGCGGGAACGGCGACTCCACGCTGGACCAGCAGGTCCTGACCTTCCCGGGCACCGGCGCAGCCGACCACGTGAAGGCGATCGGCACCGCGCTGGACACCTGCACCGGCTTCACCGCGGAGATGGAGGGGATGAAGATGAAGATCACCCTGCAGAAGCTCTCCGCTCCCCAAGGCGCCGAGCAGGTGCAGACCTTCCGTATGAAGATGAACATCGCCGAGTACAACATCACGGCCGAGTCCAACGTGCTCGTCGCGGCCCAGGGCACCGGCCTGACGCGGTTCGCGCACATCCCCGCCGACGCCTCCGGCCACAAGGACTTCGACGGCGTGGCCGAGACCGTCGTCGAGAAGTTCGCCAAGGCCGCGCAGGGCTGAACCACCGCCCCGACCTATGCTCATGGCATGACACTCAGCAGCGACCACGGCGACCTCGGCGCCGAGGACCTCAAGATCATCACGCTGGCGCGCAGCGCCCGCGCCCGCAACGGTGTGCCCGAGGGCGCGGCGGTGCGCGACGAGACCGGCCGCACGTACGTGGCGGGCACCGTGGCCCTGGAGTCCCTCCGGCTCAGCGCGCTGCAGACCGCCGTCGCGATGGCCGTGGCCAGCGGCGCCCGGTCCCTGGAGGCCGCGGCCGTCGTCTCGACCGCCGACGCCGCCTCCGACGTCGACCGCGCGGCGGTGCGTGACCTCGGCGGCCCGGAGACCCCGGTGCTGCTCGCCGGCCCCGACGGGCAGCTGCGCGCGGCGGTCACGGCCGGCTGAGGCCGCGGGACGGAACGGCATCGAAGGGGGGCCCGGCGAGGACGCCGGGCCCCCCTTACGCGTCCCCGCGGACCGCGCCCCTGCGAGGAACCGGCGGAGATTCTCTTGCCATCCCCGGTCCGGTGCGCGTCAATGACAGCGGCTCGTCCGACGGACCGTCAGATCCACGCCTCACGCAGCGTCCGCACCCCTGCGTGCCTCACCGGAAGGGGTACGACCCATGAGAGGCGCCACCTCGCGGACCGGCGCGGCCCTCGCCGCGACCGGAACCGCCACCCCGGGGGCCGTGCGGAGCGGCCCGGCGGCCGCCCTCGCCCCCGCCGCCGGGGCGGCGGTCCGGTGACCGCCCGGACGGGCGACGACGCCTCGCGGCCCACCGTCGTCCCGTAGGCTCCCGAGCCTTCTTCGCATGACCGTCCGGCGTCGCCCCAGGCGACGCCGGTATCCGTGCTGACCTGGGAGAACGTGCTCCCGCGAGGTGATCTTGACAGTATCTGATGGGTCATCAGTCGATGGATTTCGACGGCATTGACTTCTTTTGGCGGGCAGCCGTCAATGGCGCCCTCTCATCCCTCAGGAGGGGCACACATGGCACTGTTCCGAACCCCGCCGCGAAGACGGCGTCTGACCGCCGCCCTCGGTGTCGCCGCGCTCGCGGTCGCCACCGGCGGCGCCCTGGCCGGCCCGGCCGGCGCGGCCACGACCGCCTCCCAGGCGGTGGACTTCCCCACGCACTGCGTGCCGCCGCCGATCGCGGGCATCCCGCCGATCGACGGCACCACGACGGCCCAGATCACCGTGGACAAGCCCACCCCGAAGGTCGGCGAGACGGTCACCGTCACCTACAAGGTCACCAAACCGGCCGCCTCCAACCCGGTCGACCTGGCGCTGCCGGCCGACATCATGACCCCGAGCGGCAAGGTCGTCCTCGGCGGCGCCCAGTCCGGCGCGGTCACCGTCACCGGGCCCAAGAAGAACGACCCGGTCCCCGGCAAGGGCGCCTTCCCGCCGTTCTCGATGACCGGCACGTTCACGGTCACCGCGCCCGGCGCGATCACCCTGTCGCCGGGCGACTACAACATCCACACCAGCTACCTCATGGAGCTGGACACCCCCTGTACGGTCACCAACCCGCCCGCGCCGGTCTCCGAGACGGTCACGGCGAGCCCGCAGCCGGGCGCCAACGAGCGGAACATCTCGCTCGGCACGGCCTCCGGCGCACCCGGCGTCCGGGTCACCGTCACCGGCGCCAAGTTCACCCCGCTCGCCGAGGTCACCGTCGTCGGCCGGTCCGGAGCGGCGGAGACCGCCGACCGGATGACCGTGACGACCGACAGCGAGGGCGGGTTCGCCGCCCGGCTGGCGGTCAACGACAAGGCGACCACCGGCGTCGTGGCGTACGAGGGCACGGCCTGGGACCCGGAGAAGGGCGCCGGACCGGTCGCGTACACCGTCGTCGACGACACCCCGCAGCCGCCGAACAGCCAGAAGCTCAGCACGGCCGTGACGGCGGGCGCACTGTCGATGACCCAGGCCGGCGACGCCGTGCAGCTGTCGTCCGTCGACTTCGGTCAGGGCGGCGCCGCGACCGGCGATCTGAAGACGGTGACGGTGAAGGACTTCCGCGGCGGCCCCGCGGGCTGGTCCCTGACCGGCAAGGTCACCGACTTCACCGGCGGGGGCGGCTCCATCGGCGCGGGCGGGCTCAGCTGGACGCCGTCCTGCACCACCAAGGCGGGCAGCCCCAGCACCTGCGTGCCCGGCTCGGCCGGAACGGTGGGCAGCGGCGGGGCCACCCTCGCCTCGACCCCGAACGGCACGGTCACCGGCGGTGAGTTCACCGTCGACGCGAAGGTCTCCCTCGCCGTGCCGGCGTTCACCGCCCCCGGTACGTACGCGGGCGTCCTGACCCTGACCCTGAGCTGACGCGCACCCCGTAGGAACCGAGCCACATCCCCCGACAGAACGGCGGGCCGGGCGCGCACCCGGTCGGCCCGCCCCGACCCCAGGGATCCCGCACCGTGCGCAAGCTCCACGCCTTCGTCCTCGCCGCCGCCCTGCTGCTGCTCGGCGCGCCCTCCGCCGGCGCCGCCGACAACGGGGAGTGGGCCGTCTACCCGGCCGCCTCCGAGCTCGGCAGCCGTCCCTACTTCTACCTGTCCGCCGATCCCGGCACGACCGTGACCGACCAGGTCACCGTCGCCAACAAGACCGGCGCCCCCCTCACCTTCCTGGTCTACGGAGCCGACGCCTACAACACCGAACGGGACGGCGGGTTCGCCGTCCGCAGCCGCCAGGAGAAGCAGACCGGCGCCGGGGCCTGGATCACTCCGGAGCGCACCCGCGTCACCGTCCCCGCCCGCTCCGCCGTGACCGTCCCCTACACCCTCGCCGTCCCCGCCGACGCCGAGCCCGGCGACCACCCCGGTGCCGTCGTCGCCCTCGACGAGCGGGTCGCCGCCGGCGGCGCCGGGGCGGTCGCCGTCGGGGTGCAGCGCGCCGTCGGGGCACGCGTCTACCTCCGGGTCAACGGTCCGACCGTGCCCGCGCTCGGTATCGAGGACGTGACCCTCGACCAGGACAGGCCCCTCGTGCCCGGTGCCGGCGAGAGCAGCGCCGTCATCTCGTACACGCTGCACAACCGCGGGAACGTCACCCTCAACCCCCGCGTCGCCCTCCGGGCGGAGGGCCTCTTCGGTCGGACCCTCCTCGACCGCACGCCGGCGGGGGTCCCCTCCGAGCTGCTGCCCCGGCAGAAGATCCGCCTCACCGAGCGCTGGGCGGGATCGCCGCAGTTCGACTGGGGCGAGGTGACCCTGACGGCGACGGCCACCGGCGTGCGGGAGTCGGGCCGGGTGTCGTTCCTCGCGCTGCCGTGGGCCGCCGCCGGACTCGTCCTCCTCGGCGCCGCGGCGGGCCTCACGGGCCTCCGGGTACGGCGGCGCAGGGCGGCCACCGGGCCCCGATGACCCCTCTGGGTACGTGAGGCCGCCGCGCATCGGGGAGAATGGCCCCCATGAGCGCTCGCAACCAAGAATCCGAAGCCGTCCACCGGGCCGGTTTCGCCTGCTTCGTCGGCCGTCCCAACGCGGGCAAGTCCACCCTCACGAACGCTCTGGTCGGCCAGAAGGTGGCGATCACCTCCAACCGGCCCCAGACCACCCGGCACACCGTCCGCGGCATCGTGCACCGCCCGGACGCCCAGCTGATCCTGGTCGACACGCCCGGCCTCCACAAGCCGCGGACCCTCCTCGGCGAGCGGCTGAACGACGTCGTGCGCACCACGTGGGCCGAGGTCGACGTGATCGGCTTCTGCCTGCCCGCCGACCAGAAGCTCGGCCCCGGCGACCGCTTCATCGCCAAGGAGCTCGCCGGGATCAAGAAGACCCCGAAGGTCGCGATCGTCACCAAGACCGACCTGGTGGACTCCAAGACGCTCGCCGAGCAGCTCATCGCCATCGACCAGCTCGGCAAGGAGCTGGGCTTCGAGTGGCAGCAGATCGTGCCGGTCTCGGCCCTCGGCAACAAGCAGGTCGACCTCGTCGCCGATCTGCTGATCCCGTTGCTGCCGGAGTCCCCGCCGCTCTACCCCGAGGGCGACCTCACCGACGAGCCGGAGCAGGTGATGGTGGCCGAGCTGATCCGCGAGGCGGCCCTCGAGGGCGTCCGCGACGAACTGCCGCACTCGATCGCGGTGGTCGTCGAGGAGATGATCCCGCGCGAGGACCGTCCCGCGGACAAGCCGCTGCTCGACATCCACGCCAACGTCTACATCGAGCGCCCCAGCCAGAAGGGCATCATCATCGGCCCGAAGGGCAGCCGCCTCAAGGAGGTCGGCATGAAGTCGCGCAAGCACATCGAGGCGCTCCTGGGCACGCCGGTCTTCCTCGACCTGCACGTCAAGGTCGCGAAGGACTGGCAGCGGGACCCCAAGCAGCTGCGAAAGCTGGGCTTCTAGGGCGGGCGGCGGGACTTTCGCGACCCGCCCTGGGAAGGGCCCCGAACCACGGATCGGTCCGCGCCGGCCCCCGACGGGCCGGAAGCGGGTCAGGCGCCCTCTTTCAGGACGCGCGCGATCAGCGACCGCTGGGCGTCCGTCAGCCGGGGGTCGCCGCAGTGGACCGTCCGGTCGTCCACCGTGATCTCGTACCGGAAGCCGTCCGGCACTCCCCGGCCGTCACCGTCGCCCTGTTCCAGGACCGTGACCGCCAGGGTGTGCCACTCCGCCGCGTCGGCCAGGGCCGAGGTTTCCACCTCGGCCGACCGCTCGATGCCCGCGAAACCGCCGGTGCGCCGCACTCGAATCCGCATGGGCCCTGTCTACCAGCCGCCGGCTCAGTCCGTCGGGACACCGACGGCCGACCAGGCCTTGAGCACGGCCTGGATCTCCTCCCCGTCGCCGTACCGCGCCCGCGCCGCGGCCACCGTCGCGGCGGCGAACTCGGCGAAGCGGGTCTCGGGGGTGAGGCCGCCGCCGGTCATCACGTCGTACCAGATCTGCCCGGCCCGCTCCCACGCCCGGCCGCCCAGCTCGGTCGCGACCAGGTAGAAGGCGTGGTTGGGGATGCCGGAGTTGATGTGCACACCGCCGTTGTCGCGGCTGGTGCGGACGTAGTCGTCCATGTGGCCCGGCTGCGGGTCCTTGCCGAGGACGTCGTCGTCGTAGGCCGTGCCCGGCGCCTTCATCGAGCGCAGCGCCGTCCCCTCGACGTTCGGGTGGAACAGTCCCTCGCCGATCAGCCAGTCGGCCTCCCCGGCGCTGTGGCCCAGCGTGTACTGCTTCACCAGCGAGCCGAAGACGTCCGAGACGGACTCGTTGAGCGCGCCGGACTGGCTGAAGTACTCCAGGTTCGCGGTGTACTGCGTGAAGCCGTGGGCCAGCTCGTGGCCGATCACATCGACCGGAAGGGTGAAGTCGAGGAAGATCTCGTCGTCGCCGTCCCCGAACACCATCTGCTCGCCGTTCCAGAAGGCGTTGCCGTAGTCCCGGTCGTAGTGGACGGTCGCGGTCAGCGGCATGCCCGCGCCGTCGATCGAGTCGCGGCCGAAGCCCTTCAGAAAGAGGTCGAAGGTGGCGCCGAGCCCGGCGTAGGCCCGGTTCACGGTGGCGTCGGCGGTCGCGGCGGCGGCCCGGCGGACCCTCGTCGCCGACGCGGCGGCCCGCACGGCCCGCGTGCTCCCGCCCGCCGCCACCGCGACGGGCCCGGAG
>NZ_RDBI01000040.1:1352707-1391309 GCF_008042125.1 Streptomyces sp. MS191 | reverse complement strand
GCCACGGCACCGACCTGCCGGGCACCGAGGTCCGGGCCGAGGGGCAGGAGGCGACCGCCGACGCCACCGTGAACCGGGCCTACGCCGGGCTCGGCGCCGCGACCGCCGGGTTCCCGGACCGGGCCAGGTGCTCCAGCAGGTGCGGCGGCACGATCGTGCAGAAGACGGGGTGGTGGGCGTGACGGTGCGCGTGGGAGGTCATGCCGAAAATGTGGCACTGAGTCACACGTCTGTCACTAGCCGCGACCATGATCCGCGAAATGGAGTGATGCGTCACTCTTCGTCCTTGACGCGCCGGCCGTCCCGCATACTGAAACGGGACGTCCGGATCCACCGTCCCTGAGCTAGGCTGCGGCACATCATGCGTTTCGGGCTGCTTCTCCTTAGCTGCCGCGGCGAGGGCCTGTAGTCGTAGGCCGACCCCCTCCCCGCGGGACCTGGTGTTGCGTTCGACAGTCGGCCGTCCCTCCCGCCGGACCCGAGGAGCCCTACGCAATGTCCCAGCCTGTCGGCCGCCCCACGCCCATCACGAACGCCACCCGGACGCAGAAGCCGTCCGGGATGCCGATCCACAAGTACGGCCGCTACGAGGCCGTGCACATCCCCGATCGCACCTGGCCCGAGCAGCGGATCACCCAGGCCCCCCGCTGGCTGTCCACGGATCTGCGCGACGGCAACCAGGCGCTGATCGACCCGATGTCGCCCGCTCGCAAGCGCGAGATGTTCGACCTGCTGGTGCGCATGGGCTACAAGGAGATCGAGGTCGGCTTCCCGTCCTCCGGCGACACCGACTTCAACTTCGTACGGTCGATCATCGAAGAGGGCGCGATCCCGGACGACGTCACCATCTCCGTCCTGACCCAGGCCCGTGAGGACCTGATCGAGCGGACCGTGGAGTCCCTGGTCGGCGCCAAGCGCGCCACCGTGCACCTGTACAACGCCACCGCGCCCACGTTCCGCCGGGTCGTCTTCCGCGGCTCGAAGGAGGACATCAAGCAGATCGCCGTCGACGGCACGCGGCTGGTCATGGAGTACGCCGACAAGCTGCTGGGCGACGACACGGTCTTCGGCTACCAGTACAGCCCCGAGATCTTCACCGACACCGAGCTGGACTTCGCCCTGGAGGTCTGCGAGGCGGTCTGCGACGTGTGGCAGCCCGAGGAGGGCCGCGAGATCATCCTGAACCTGCCCGCCACCGTGGAGCGTTCGACGCCGTCCACGCACGCGGACCGGTTCGAGTGGATGTCCCGGAACCTGACCCGCCGCCCGTACATCTGCCTGTCCGTCCACCCGCACAACGACCGCGGCACCGCGGTGGCGGCGGCCGAGCTGGCCATCATGGCCGGCGCCGACCGTATCGAGGGCTGCCTGTTCGGCCAGGGCGAGCGCACCGGCAACGTCGACCTGGTGACCCTGGGCATGAACCTGTTCTCGCAGGGCGTCGACCCGCAGATCGACTTCTCGCAGATCGACGAGATCCGCCGCACCTCCGAGTACTGCAACCAGATGGAGGTCCACCCGCGCCACCCCTACGCGGGCGACCTGGTCTACACCGCCTTCTCCGGCTCCCACCAGGACGCCATCAAGAAGGGCTTCGACGCCATGGAGGCCGACGCGGCCGCCGCCGGCAAGACCGTGGACGAGATCGAGTGGGCGGTGCCGTACCTGCCCATCGACCCGAAGGACGTCGGCCGTTCCTACGAGGCTGTGATCCGGGTCAACTCGCAGTCCGGCAAGGGCGGCATCGCGTACGTCCTGAAGAACGACCACAAGCTGGACCTGCCGCGCCGGATGCAGATCGAGTTCTCGAAGATCATCCAGCAGAAGACGGACACCGAGGGCGGCGAGGTCACCCCGGCCGCGATCTGGTCGGTCTTCCAGGACGAGTACCTGCCGAGCACGGACAGCGCCGCGGAGCGCTGGGGCCGGATCCAGCTGCGCTCCGGGCAGACCACCTCGGACACGGACGGCACCGACACCCTGACCGTCGAGGCGGTCGTCGACGGGGTCGACACCGTCCTGACGGGCTCCGGCAACGGCCCGATCTCGGCCTTCTTCGCCGCCCTGCAGGCGATCGGCGTGGACGCCAGGCTGCTGGACTACCAGGAGCACACGATGAGCGAGGGCGCGTCCGCGCAGGCCGCCTCGTACATCGAGTGCGCCATCGACGGCAAGGTCCTGTGGGGCATCGGCATCGACGCCAACACGACCCGCGCCTCGCTGAAGGCCGTCATCTCGGCGGTCAACCGCGCCGCGCGCTGAGGCTCCGTACCGGCGGCCCCGTAACTCCTCAGGGAGTGCGGGGCCGCCGCCGTACCCGAACCGCGTCACCCTTTCGGGTTGCCGGCTCCGCGTCCCTCGTCGACTGCTCGGCGGCTCCTGCACAGGGGGCGCCACCCCACCTACGGGGTGCACCTCCGCGGCGAGACCGTGGGTCGTTCCGTGCGGGACGACTCCGCGGCCGGCAGCGCGGCTTTCCGCCAGATCCGGTCCCGGTCGCTCCGGAACCTCCCCCGGGCCGGGGGCGTGAGGACGAACCACACCTCCCGGCCCGGCGGCGGCCTTCCGGTCCGCCCGAGCCCCGGCGTCCACGACGGCGCCGGCCACCGCGCCCGAGCCCACCCCGTCCACCCCTGAGGGTGACCAGGCGATCACCGGGTCGGCGTTCGGTCCGGGGGCGGCGGGGGCCGCCGCGGTGGCCGTCCTGATCGGCGGCGGCCTCGTCGCGTACGCGGTGCGCCACCGCCGCGCCCGCACCTCCTGACGTGCCACGGGGCACGTCCGGCGGGCTCTCCGCGGGTGTCGTGTCTCGGCCATGTCGGTTGCGTTCTGCTGACGAGGTGCTGACGCCACATCATGGATGTGGCTAACATCACGCCAACGCCGGCAGTGCTGCCGGACCGTGGAGGAGGTGCGACGTGCGAGCTGCCCGAGGATCACGCGGGAGAAAAATGGGCGTCTGCGGCATTCGTACCTCCTGGAACACCGTCGGGGACGGCGAGTTCTTCTGCGAGGAGTGCGGCGGCGACCGCAACTACCGCCGCCGGACCGGCCGTCGTCGCTTCGCCGTGCTGGGCGTCCCGGTGCTGCCGCGCGGCCAGGCCGGACCGGTCGTCGAGTGCACCGCGTGTCAGACCCACTTCGGTACGGAAGTGCTCGACCACCCGACGACGAGCCGCTTCTCCGCCATGCTGCGCGACGCCGTGCACACCGTCGCCCTCGCCGTGCTCGCGGCGGGCGGCGCCTCCTCCCGCACGGCCGTGGACACCGCGGTCGCGGCGGTCCGCGCGGCCGGGTTCGCCGAGTGCACCGGCACCCAGCTCACCGACCTCGTCGAGGCCCTGGCCGCCGACACCGGTCGCTTCCTGCCGGACGTGGGCGGCGGGGGCGCCGCCCTGGCCATCGAACTCCACGAGGCCCTGGAGCCGCTCTCCCCGCACCTGGCCGCCTCCGGGCGCGAGTCGATCCTGCTCCAGGGAGCCCGGATCGCGCTCGCGGACGGCGCGTACAGCCCGGCGGAGCGGGACGTCCTGAGCACCGTCGGCAACGCGCTGGCACTGTGTGCCGACGACACCGCCCGGCTGCTCGCCACCGCCAGGACGCTCCTCTGACGCTCCCCGTGGAGCAGGCCGGCGTTACTCCCGGGGGAGTAACGCCGGCCCGGCACCCTCCCCGGCAGTACCCCGCGTCTCGGTCCCCGGGCCGACGAATGCGGCCCGCACCGGCGGGAGTCTGGGAACGACCCAGACGACCGTGCCGGAGGGAGGCCCGAGATGGGGGCCCCGAACAGGACCATCAGCGAGCGGCGCGGACGGCGCGCCATCCCCTGGGGGGTGCTCGCGCTGTGGGTGATCGTGCTCGCGATCGCCGCGCCCTTCGCGAGCGAACTCGGCACCGTGCAACGCGACCGGGCCGTCGACTACCTGCCCGCGAGCGCCGACTCCACCCAGGTCGCCACCCTCGGGGAACTGCTCCCCGGCGGCGACTCCACCGACCTCGTCCTCGTGTACCACCGCGACGGCGGTCTCACCCCCGGCGACCGCGAGACCGCGGCCCGCGAGGTCGCCCGGGTCGCCGCCGGGCATCGCCTCACCTCACCGCCGCGGCCCGTGCCCTCGAAGGACGGGACCACCCTCCTCTACGCCGTCTCCAGCACCGAGCCGGGGACGGACGAGAAGGCGAGGGACGCCCTCGTACAGGACGTCCGCGCCACCGTCAGCGGCCAGGTCGGCGGCCCCGGCGCCCTCGCCACCGACGCCGGCGAGGTCTACGAGTCACTCGACGGACCGCTCCTCTACACGACCGTCGCCGTCGTCGCGATTCTGCTGATCGTCATCTACCGCAGCCCGTTCCTCTGGCTCGTGCCCCTCCTCGTCGCCGGCGCCGCCGACTTCCTCTCCATGGCCGTGACCTACGCCCTCCACCAGGGGTTCGACATCAGCGTCTCCGGCCAGAGCACCGGCGTCATGACCATCCTCGTCTTCGGCGCCGGCACCGACTACGCCCTGCTCCTCGTCTCCCGCTACCGCGAGGAACTGCGCCGCACGCCACGCCCCTACGACGCGATGCTCACCGCCCTGCGCGGCTGCGGCCCCGCCGTCCTGGCCTCCTCCGGCACCGTCGCCGCCGGCCTGCTCTGCCTGCTCGCCGCCGACCTCAACAGCAGCCGGGGCATGGGCCCGACGGCCGCCGTCGGCGTGCTGTGCGCCCTGGTCGCCATGACGACCCTGCTCCCGGCACTCCTCGTCGTTCTCGGCCGGAGGGTCTTCTGGCCGCTGATCCCGGCCCACGGCGGTGAGCCGAAGACCGGGCGCCGTTCCTTCTTCGCGGCCGTCGGCGGCTCCGCGGGCCGCCGCCCCGTCGCCGTGCTGCTGACCGGCGCCGCCGCGCTCGCCGCCCTCGCCCTCGGCACCCTCGCCCTGCCGGGGGCGCTGAAGCAGGAGGACTCCTTCACCTCCACCCCCGAGGCCGTCGCCGCGATGAAGACACTGGCCGCCGCCTACCCGGAGGCGGGCACCCAGCCGATCACCGTCATCGCCCCGACCGCCGGCGCGGCCCGGGCGCTGGAGACCGCCCGGGCCACCGAGGGGGTCGAGAGCGCCGAGCGCGGCCGCAGCGGCGCGGGCTGGACCGAGATCTCCGTACTCGCCGACCATCCGCCCCAGTCCGCCGCCGAGACGGCCACCCTCAAGGAACTGCGCGCCGGGCTCGGCGAGGGCGTGTACGTCGGCGGGCCCAGCGCCGAACAACTGGACCTCACCGAGACCAGCCGCAGCGACAGCATGGTGATCGTGCCGCTCGTCCTCGTCGCGGTCCTGCTCATCCTGGTCGTCCTGCTGCGCAGCCTGATCGCCCCGCTGCTCCTGGTCGGCGCGGTCGTCGCCGTGTGGGGCGCGTCCCTCGGCATCGGCGGCCTGCTCTTCGAACCCCTCTTCGGCTTCGAGGGCACCGATCCCGGACTGCCGCTCCTCTCCTTCGTCTTCCTCGTCGCCCTCGGCGTCGACTACGGCATCTTCGTGATGCACCGGATGCGCGAGGAGTGCCTGGACGGGGCGGAGCCCGGCGCGGCGGCGCTGACCGCGCTGCGCACCACCGGCGGCGTGATCGCCTCGGCCGGCCTCGTGCTCGCCGCCACCTTCGCGGTGCTGGTGAACATGCCCCTGGTGCAGCTGGCCGAACTCGGCTTCGTGATCGCGGTCGGCGTGCTCCTCGACACCTTCCTCGTCCGCACCTACCTCGTCACGAGCGCGAGCGTGCTGCTCGGCCGGAAGGTGTGGTGGCCCGGACCGCTCGCCCGCCGTCCGGCCGCCGCACCCGCGACGCCGGCCGAGCGGACGCCCGCCGGCGTCTGACACCGACCACGGGCGGGCAGGGGCTCCCGGAGCGCCTGCCCGCCCGGGAGGATGAACCCCGTGGACTTCGCAGCCGCCTTCACCCGTGACCCGCAGGCCGCCCCGTACCCGGTGCGGTGCGACGCGACGGCCGCCGCCTGCTTCGCCGTCTTCGCCGCCGTGCTGGCGCTCGCCGTCGACGACGGCCGACGCCCCGACGCCCTCGGCTGGGCGTTGCTGCTCGCCGCACACGTGCCGCTGGCCTGGCGGCGGCGCGCCCCGCTGGCGGTGCTGATCGCGGTGGTCGCCGTGGTCGCGCCCTACCACGCGCTCGACTACATGCACCTGGCGCCGATCCCCGCCTCGATGACGGCGCTCTACACGGTCGCCTCCACCGGCCGGCCGCGTCGCACGCTGCTGGTCGGCGCCCTGGTCGTCGGCGTCATCCTCGCCGTCCAGACCCTCGTCGACCCGCACGAGGTGGTGGAGCTGCTGCGGGTCTCCGGCTGGGTGACCGCGATGCTCGTCTTCGGTGCCAGCGTCCGGCTCTACCGGCAGCTGGTGGAGAGCGTCGTGGAGAAGGCCGCCCGCGAGGGCGAGCGGAAGGTCGTCGAGGAGCGGCTGCGGATCGCGCGCGACCTGCACGATCTGCTCGCCCACTCCATCACCCTCATCGGCGTCCAGACCTCCGTCGCCGCGCACGTCCTGGTCGCCGATCCGGACCGGCTGGACCGGGAGGCGCTGGCGAAGGCCCTCGACGGCATCGCGCAGACCTGCCGGGAGGCGCGGACCGAGGTGCGTACGACGCTGGACGTGCTGCGGGCCGCGCCGGAGGGGCCGCTGCCGGACCTGGCCGGTCTGCCCGATCTCGCCCGGGCGTCGGGCGCGGCCCTGACGGTGCGGACGGGGCAGGCCCGGGTGCCGGCCGCGGTCGGGGCCGCCGCCTACCGGATCGTGCAGGAGTCCCTGACCAACGCCGTCCGGCACGGGGGACCGGGTGCGGCCGTGCGGGTCGACGTCGGCCTGGCGGACGAGGTGCTGACCGTGCGGGTCACGGACGACGGCACGGCGTCCGTCGCCGCGGGAGGGTCCGGCTACGGAATCCTCGGGATGCGGGAGCGGGCCCGGAGCGTGGGCGGCACACTGACCGCGGGCCCGCGCGTGTGCGGAGGGTTCGAGGTGGCGGCGGCCCTGCCGCTGCAGGCGCGGGAGGTCATGGCGTGAGCGCGATCCGGGTGCTGCTGGCGGACGACCAGACGCTGGTGCGGGCCTCGTTCGCGATGCTCGTCGACTCGGCGCCCGACATGGAGGTCGTCGGTCAGGCCGGGACCGGCCGGGAGGCCGTGGAGCTGGCCCGTTCGGCCCGGGCGGACCTGGTCGTCATGGACGTCCGGATGCCCGAGCTCGACGGGATCGGCGCGACCCGGCTGATCGCCGCCGACGAGGATCTGGCCGGGGTGCGGGTCCTGGTGCTGACGACGTACGACACGGACGAGCACGTGGTGGAGGCGCTGCGGGCGGGGGCGTCGGGCTTCGTGGTGAAGGACATCCGGCCTGCGGAGCTGCTGGACGCGATCCGCACGGTGGCGGCCGGGGAGGCGCTGCTCTCACCGGGGCCGACGGCCCGGCTGATCGCCCGGGTCCTGGCCGCACCGGAGGCTCCCTCGGCACGGTCGGCGGGCGGCCCGGACGAACTGTCCGAACGGGAGCGCCAGGTGCTGGCGCTGGTCGCCCGGGGGCTGAACAACACCGAGATCGCGGAGGCGCTGGGCCTGAGCCCGCTCACCGCGAAGACCCACGTCAGCCGCATCATGGGCAAGCTCGCGGCCCGGGACCGGGCCCAACTCGTCATCATCGCCTACGAGTCGGGCCTGGTCCGGGCGGGTGCTACCGGGGGGTGACGGCGTCGCTGGCGCGGAGCATGTCCTCGCGCTCGACTATCTTCACGCGCTCACGGCCCTCGGCCGCGCCGAGCGCCTTCTCGGCCGCGTCCAGCGCGTACCAGCCCTCCCACGTGGTGTACGTGAGGCCCTTGCCCTCCAGGAAGGCGACGACCGCGTCCGTCTCCGGGCTCTCCGGCGTGAGGAGCCGGCCGTTGGCGAAGTCGTCGAGCAGGTTCGCGACCGTCTCGTTGGCGTCGCCCTTGGTGTGGCCGATGAGGCCGACGGGACCGCGGCGGATCCAGCCGGTGACGTAGGTCGACGCCATGTGCGCGCCGCCCTCCTCGACGACCCGGCCGCCCTCGTCCGGAACGGTGCCGGAGGCGGTGTCCCAGGGCAGCTTGGGCAGTTCGTCGGAGAGGTAGCCGACCGCGCGGTACACGGCCTGGACGTCCCAGTCGGTGGTCGCGCCGGTGCCCTTGACGTTGCCGGTGCCGTCGAGCTCCGTGCGCTCCGTGCGCAGGCCGACGACCTTGCCGTCCTCGCCGAGGATCTCCACCGGGGACTCGAAGAAGTGCAGGAACAGCTTGTGCGGGCGGTCGCCGGCGTCGCGGATCGCCCAGTTCTCCAGGGTCTTGGCGACCATGTCGGTCTGCTTGTTCTTGCGGCGCTCGGCGATCGAGCCCTCGTCGTAGTCGATGTCCTCGGGGTTGACGATGACCTCGATGTTGGGGGAGTGGTCCAGCTCGCGCAGCTCCATCGGGCTGAACTTCGCCTGCGCCGGGCCGCGGCGGCCGAAGACGTGGACCTCCAGCGCCTTGTTCGCCTTCAGGCCCTCGTGGACGTTCGGCGGGATCTCCGTCGGCAGCAGCTCCTCGGCGGTCTTCGCGAGGATGCGGGCGATGTCGAGTGCCACGTTGCCGACACCGAGCACCGCGACCTTCTCGGCCTCCAGGGGCCAGGTGCGCGGCACGTCCGGGTGCCCGTCGTACCAGGAGGCGAAGTCGGCGGCACCGTAGGAGCCGTCCAGCTCGACGCCGGGGATGCGGAGCTCACGGTCGGCCATGGCGCCCGTGGAGAAGACCACGGCGTCGTAGAAGGCGCGCAGGTCGTCCAGGTGGACGTCGGTGCCGTAGTCGATGTTGCCGAAGAGGCGCACCTGCGGCTTGTCGAGGACCTGGTGCAGGGCGGTGATGATGCCCTTGATCCGCGGGTGGTCGGGGGCGACGCCGTAGCGGATGAGGCCGAAGGGAGCGGGCATCCGCTCGAAGATGTCGATCGACACGCCCGGCTCGGCGGCGGCCTCGGACTTCAGCAGCGCATCGGCGGCGTAGATCCCGGCAGGGCCGGCGCCGACGATCGCGACCCGGAGAGGGCGGGGCATGTCTGGGTTCCCTTCGCAAGCGGCGTGACGACCGAGTGGTGCCGTCACTTAGGTCACCCTAAATAATCGACTCGGCGGACCGGTACCCGCCCCCCGTCTATGACCCCATAAGGCGGACTTATGGGTTCTATAAGTCCGATCGAGGATGGGTGGCCCGCGGCTTGCCCCTGAGACGTTCGTTCGAGAATGCGAAAACGTGAGCGCTTCACGGTCGCGGGGTGGCGCGCCCCTCCGGCTTCGGACGCGGCTTTCGCGCGGCCCGCCCCGACCGGCCGTGTATCCGCGGCTTTCGCGCATTCGCTTTCCCGGCCCGTTCCGGCGAAAACCGGACGACTCCCCGAGTTCTTCCGGTGTTTTCCCCGAGGGCTCCCCGGAGCCCCTGACGTCGACCTTTGGCCATGGATCGACTCCCTTGTCCGGCAAGGGCTTTGGGGACCGCGCGAATCTGCCGATTGTACGGATCGGGCGCCACTCAGGTGGTGGTAAGCGGGAATTGGATTCGGAAAGGGGCGCGTTGGTGAAGGAAGAAGAGGAGCGGCCGGAAACGGGAACCGTACGGGAGGGGAAGGAAATGACGGTGGCGCGGCGGGACGGAATCGGGCGGGCGGGACTCGTCCCGCCCTCGCCCGGCGCGACGTCCTCGCCGCCGATCCCCGGGGAGCCGCTCGTCGGACGCGGACATCGCACGCAGGGCGCGGCGCGCCGGTCGGCCGCCGCGCCCCCGGGAGAAGAGAGCCGGCCATGCAGCTGCCCATCGGGTCGTACGTCGTCGACATCCGCACCGGGAAGGTCGGCACCGTCATGGGGCACGAGGGGCCGTATCTCCAGCTGAGACCGCTGGGCGGCGGGCGCGAGTGGGACTGCGACCCTGAGGGCGTCCGGGTCGCCACTGCCGCCGAGCGGCTGAGCGCGGCCACGGCGCTCGCGAACGCGCGCAGCCGCGGCGAGGTGCCGTGATCTCCCCGGAACCGTCCTGCCGGTCACCCGGCTCGCGGAGCCCGGTCCGGTCATGGACATGCACTGCCGAAGGCGCACACGGGAGCCCCCTCGCGTACGCGAGAATGGGCCCATGAGTCTGTTCCGCGACGACGGCATCGTGCTGCGCACCCAGAAGCTGGGCGAAGCGGACCGCATCATCACGCTCCTCACGCGCGGTCACGGCCGCGTACGCGCCGTGGCCCGCGGGGTGCGGCGCACCAAGTCGAAGTTCGGTGCCCGGCTGGAACCCTTCTCGCACGTGGACGTGCAGTTCTTCGCCCGGGGCAGCGAACTCGTCGGCCGCGGGCTGCCCCTGTGCACGCAGAGCGAGACCATCGCCGCGTACGGCAGCGGGATCGTCACCGACTACGCCCGCTACACGGCCGGCACCGCGATGCTGGAGACCGCGGAGCGGTTCACGGACCACGAGGGCGAGCCGGCCGTCCAGCAGTACCTGCTGCTGGTGGGCGGGCTGCGGACGCTCGCGCGGGGCGAGCACGCGCCGCACCTCATCCTCGACGCCTTCCTCCTCCGCTCGCTCGCCGTCAACGGCTACGCGCCCAGCTTCGAGGACTGCGCGAAGTGCGGCATGCACGGTCCCAACCGGTTCTTCTCGGTCGCGGCGGGCGGAGTCATATGCGGCGACTGCCGGGTGCCCGGCAGCGTCGTACCCTCTCCGGAGGCCATCGGCCTGCTCAGCGCGCTCCTCACCGGCGACTGGGCGACGGCGGACGCGTGCGAGCCGCGTCACGTCAGGGAGGGCAGCGGGCTGGTGTCCGCCTATCTGCACTGGCACCTGGAGCGCGGCCTGCGCTCGCTGCGGTACGTAGAGAAGAGCTAGACGCTCGAAGCTAGGAGAGTTGACCTCATGGCCATGGCACGAATCCTCGGACGGAACCGGCGGGAGTACAAGGTTCCCGAGCCGCACCCGTCCGGCGCGCGCCCGCCGAAGATCCCCGGCGAGCTGGTGCCGAACCACGTGGCCTGCGTGATGGACGGCAACGGCCGCTGGGCGCAGGAGCGCGGCCTGCCGCGCACCGAGGGCCACAAGGTCGGCGAGGGCGTCGTCCTGGACGTGCTCAAGGGCTGCCTGGAGATGGGCGTCAAGAACCTCTCCCTCTACGCCTTCTCCACGGAGAACTGGAAGCGGTCCCCGGACGAGGTCCGCTTCCTCATGAACTTCAACCGGGACGTCATCCGCCGCCGCCGCGACGAGATGGACGAGCTCGGTATCCGGATCCGCTGGGTCGGCCGCATGCCGAAGATGTGGAAGTCGGTCGTCCAGGAGCTTCAGGTCGCCCAGGAGCAGACCAAGGACAACGACGCTATGACGCTGTACTTCTGCGTGAACTACGGCGGCCGGGCCGAGGTCGCGGACGCGGCTCAGGCGATCGCGCGGGACGTGGCGGCCGGGAAGCTCGACCCGGGCAAGGTCAACGAGAAGACCTTCCAGAAGTACCTGTACTACCCGGACATGCCGGACGTGGACCTCTTCCTGCGTCCCAGCGGCGAGCAGCGGACCTCGAACTACCTCATCTGGCAGAGCAGTTACGCGGAGATGGTCTTCCAGGACGTGCTGTGGCCGGACTTCGACCGCCGTGACCTGTGGCGCGCCTGCGTGGAGTACGCCTCCCGCGACCGGCGCTTCGGCGGCGTCTCGGCCGAGGACCTGGCCGGGCTGGACAAGGCCTAGGCAGCGTCCAGAGGGTCCGGGTACGCGAAGGGGCCCGCACCGGTTCGTCCGGTGCGGGCCCCTTCGCGTACGTCCTACTCGGTCGCGCAGTCCGCGCACGTCCCGAAGATCTCGACCGTGTGCGCCACGTTCACAAAGCCGTGCTCCGAGGCGATCGCCTCGGCCCACTGCTCCACCGCCGGGCCCTCGACCTCGACGGCCTTGCCGCACACGCGGCAGACCAGGTGATGGTGGTGGTCGCCCGTCGAGCAGCGGCGGTAGACGGTCTCGCCCTCGCTCGTGCGCAGCGCGTCCACCTCGCCCGCGTCCGCGAGGGACTGGAGCGTGCGGTAGACCGTGGTCAGGCCGACCGAGTCGCCGCGGTGCTTGAGCATGTCGTGCAGCTCCTGAGCGCTGCGGAACTCGTCCACCTCGTTCAGCGCCGCGGACACCGCGGCCCGCTGCTTCGTCGAGCGCCCGCGTACGGGGGGTCCTGCCGTCGCCACGGGGGCCTCCTTGTGAGTCGTCTGCCCCCGCCATTCTGCCAGGCTGCTAGAGCGTGGCATCGTCCGTCGCGCGCCGTGTGGCCGGAACCGCCACGTCGCACGCCGCCGCCGGTGACGCCACCCCCGCCGCCTCCACCGCACGGGCCCGGCGCCTCGCCAGCGGCGTGGCCAGCGCGGTGAGCACGACGAAGACGCCGATGGCGAGCAGCACGATCGTCGCGCCGGGCGGCAGGTCCTGGTAGTACGACGTGATCGTCCCGGACAGGGTGACCCCGGTGCCGATCAGCACCGCGAGCACGAAGGTCGTCCGGAAGGACCGGGACAGCTGCTGGGCCGCGGCCACCGGGACCACCATCAGGGCGCTGACGAGCAGCAGGCCCACCACCCGCATCGCGACCGTCACGGTCACCGCGGCGGTGATCGCGATCAGCAGGTTCATGGCCCGGACCGGCAGTCCGGTGACCCGGGCGAACTCCTCGTCCTGGCTGACCGCGAAGAGCTGGCGGCGCAGCCCGACCGTGACGAGGACCACGAAGGCGGCCAGCACGGCGATCGCGGTGACGTCCTCGGACGAGACCGTCGACAGGGAGCCGAAGAGGTACGAGTTCAGGTTGGCGTTGGAGCCGGTGTCCGAGAGGTTGATCAGCAGGACGCCGCCGGCCATGCCGCCGTAGAAGAGCAGCGCGAGCGCGAGGTCGCCGCGGGTCCTGCCGTACGCGCGGATCAGCTCCATCGCCACCGAGCCGGCGACGGCGACCAGCGTCGCCATCCAGATGGGGCTGGAGTTCAGCAGGAAGCCGAGACCGACTCCGGTCATGGCGACGTGGCCGATGCCGTCGCCCATCAGCGCCTGGCGGCGCTGGACGAGGTAGATGCCGACGGCGGGGCCGGTGATGCCGACGAGTACGGCCGCGAGGAGCGCTCGCTGCATGAAGGCAGGCTCGAGGAAGTCCATGATCAGGTCAGCAGTCCCGTGCGGAGCGGCTCACCGGCCGCGTGCGGATGTACGTGGTCGTGGCCGGGCAGCGCGTGCTGTCCGACGGCCTGCGGGGGCGGGCCGTCGTGGACCACGCAGCCGTCGCGCAGGACGACCGCGCGGTCGATCAGCGGCTCCAGCGGGCCCAGTTCGTGCAGGACGAGCAGGACGGAGGTGCCGCCGGCGACCTGCTCGCGCAGGGTCGAGGCGAGGATCTCCTGGCTGGCCAGGTCGACGCCGGCCATGGGCTCGTCCATGATCAGCAGTTCGGGCTCGGAGGCGAGCGCGCGGGCGATGAGGACGCGCTGGTGCTGGCCGCCGGAGAGGGCGCTCACCGAGTCCCGGGCCCGGTCGGTGAGGCCGACCAGCGCGATGGCGCGGTCCACGGCGGCCCGGTCGGCGCGGGTCAGCCAGCCGAAGGCGCGGCGGGAGAGCCGGCCGGAGGCGACGACCTCGCGGATCGTCGCGGGCACGCCGCTGGCGGCGGTGGTGCGCTGCGGCACGTAGCCGACGCGGGCCCAGTCGCGGAACCGCTTCTGCTCGGTGCCGAAGAGGGAGATCGTGCCGCCGGTCAGCGGCACCTGGCCGATGACGGAGCGCACGGCGGTCGACTTGCCGGAGCCGTTGGCGCCGAGCAGGGCGACGACCTCGCCGCGGTGCACGGTGAGGTCGACGCCGCGCAGCACCGGGCGCGCGCCGAGGGCCGCCGTGGCTCCGCGGACGGAAATGACGGGTTCCAGGGCCATGACGCGTGCCTCCGATGCGTGCGTGCCGTGCGTGGGTGTCACTTGGCGCCGAGGGCCTTCTTCAGCGCGGCGAGGTTGGACTGCATGACCTCGATGTAGTCATCGCCCCGGGACTTGTCGGTGATTCCCTCCAGCGGGTCGAGGACGTCGGTCCTCAGTCCGGTGTCGCCCGCGAGGGTCTTCGCGGTCTTGTCGCTGGCGAGGGTCTCGAAGAAGACGGTGGAGACCTTGTCCTTCTTCGCTGTGTCCTGGAGTTCCTTGACGCGGGCGGGGCTCGGCTCCGACTCGGGGTCGACGCCGGTGATGCCCTCCTGGTCCAGGCCGTAGCGCTCGGCGAGGTAGCCGAAGGCGGAGTGGGTGGTGATGAAGGTCTTCGTGGCCGTGTTCCGCAGGCCCGACGCGAAGGCGGTGTCCAGCTCGCCGAGCTTCTTCACCAGCGCGTCGGTGTTCTTCCGGTAGTCGGCGGCGTTGGCCGGGTCGGCCTTCTCCAGGGAGGCGCCGACGCCCTTGGCGACCTCGGCGTACTTCACCGGGTCGAGCCAGATGTGCGGATCGGTGCCGGCCTCGCCGTGGTCGTGGCCGTCGTCGGCGCCGTGTTCCTCGCCGTGGTCGTGGCCGACCGCGGTGCCGTGCGCCTCGAGCTCGGTGAGGGTGGCGGCGTCGACGGTGTGCTCGACGCCGGCCTGCTTGATCGCGTCGTCGACGGCGGGCTGGACGCCCTTGAGGTAGAGGATGAAGCCGGCCTCGCCCAGCTCTCCGATCTGCCGCGGCTTGAGGTCCAGGTCGTGCGGCTCCACGCCCGGCTTGGTGAGGGTGGTGACGGCGACGTGGTCGCCGCCTATCTGCTCGGCCAGGTACTGCATGGGGTAGAACGACGCCACCACGTCCAGCTTGCCGTCGCTGTTCTTGCCCGCGGCGCCTGAGGTTCCGGAGCAGGCGGAGAGCGAGACGAGGCCGAGCGCGACGGCTCCGGCGACGGCGGTGGCGGGTATGAGGCGGCGTACGTTCATGACACTCATTTTCAACAAAACTGGAAACGATTGTCAATTGTGCTTCCTGTGGGCCCGGCCACGGGGCTCTCGGCCCGCCCGCGAGCGGGCCCGGTGCCGAACCGATTTGATACGGGGGGTGCGGGCGCCGGTAATCTGAAGCATTCGCACTTCGTCGTCGTAATGAAGAGAGCACCGTGGCCGCCGACAAGATCGACACCATCGTCAGCCTGAGCAAGCGCCGTGGCTTCGTCTACCCCTGCAGTGAGATCTACGGCGGCCAGAAGGCCGCCTGGGACTACGGGCCGCTGGGTGTCGAGCTCAAGGAGAACATCAAGCGTCAGTGGTGGCGTTACATGGTCACCTCGCGCGAGGACGTCGTCGGTATCGACTCGTCGGTGATCCTGGCCACCGAGGTCTGGGAGGCCTCCGGCCACGTCGCCACCTTCACCGACCCGCTGACCGAGTGCACCTCCTGTCACAAGCGCTACCGCGCCGACCACCTGGAGGAGGCGTACGAGGAGAAGCACGGCCGTCTCCCCGAGAACGGTCTCACCGACCTCAACTGCCCCAACTGCGGCAACAAGGGCACCTTCACGGAGCCCAAGCAGTTCTCCGGCCTGCTCTCCACGCACCTCGGCCCGACCCAGGACTCCGGCTCCGTCGCCTACCTGCGCCCCGAGACCGCCCAGGGCATCTTCACCAACTTCGGCCAGGTGCTCCAGACCTCGCGCAAGAAGCCGCCGTTCGGCATCGCGCAGATGGGCAAGTCGTTCCGGAACGAGATCACCCCGGGCAACTTCATCTTCCGCACCCGCGAGTTCGAGCAGATGGAGATGGAGTTCTTCGTCAAGCCGGGCGAGGACGAGCAGTGGCACGAGTACTGGATGGAGCAGCGCTGGAACTGGTACACGGGCCTGGGTCTCCGTGAGGAGAACATGCGCTGGTTCGAGCACCCGCAGGAGAAGCTCTCCCACTACTCCAAGCGCACGGCCGACATCGAGTACCGCTTCCAGTTCGGCGGCAGCGAGTGGGGCGAGCTCGAGGGCGTCGCCAACCGCACCGACTACGACCTGAACGCGCACTCCAAGGCGTCCGGCAACGACCTGCAGTTCTTCGACCAGGAGGCCGGCGAGCGCTGGACGCCGTACGTCATCGAGCCGGCCGCCGGTGTCGGCCGCACGATGCTGGCGTTCATGCTCGACGCGTTCAACGAGGACGAGGCCCCGAACGCCAAGGGCGTCATGGAGAAGCGCACCGTGATGCGCTTCGACCCGCGCATCGCGCCGGTCAAGGTCGCCGTCCTGCCGCTGTCCCGCAACGCGCAGCTGTCGCCGAAGGCCAAGGGCCTCGCCGCCGACCTGCGGCAGAACTGGAACATCGAGTTCGACGACGCCGGTGCCATCGGCCGCCGTTACCGTCGCCAGGACGAGATCGGTACCCCGTTCTGCGTCACCGTCGACTTCGACACCCTGGACGACAACGCGGTGACCGTGCGTGAGCGCGACACCATGAAGCAGGAGCGCGTCTCCCTGGACCAGATCCAGGGCTACCTGGGCAGCCGCCTGCTCGGCTGCTGACGCCCCGCCGTCCCCACGGCGCGTCCGTACGACGAAGCCCCCGGTTCCGTGAAGGAACCGGGGGCTTCGCGCGTCACGGCCCCGGGGCGGCCGGCTCCTCCGCCGGGCGCGCGTCGGGGGCGGCCCTCGGGAGCAGGAACGGGGTCGCCAGGGCGAGCAGTCCGGCGAGCGCGAGCGCGGCACGGGGGCCGGCCAGTCCGGCCAGGAGTCCCCACAGGGCGGTGATCGCCGCGATGGCGAGCTTGGCGCTGACCGACCAGGCCGACAGGGTGCGGACGACCCGGTCCGGCGGCGTGAGCTCCAGCCGGGAGGTGGCGAGCAGCGGGTTGAACACCCCGATGCAGGTGATCATCCCGAGTTCGAGGGCCGCGACGAGGACCAGGCCGGGGAGTCCGGGCCCCACGAAGGCGAGTCCGGGCAGCCAGCAGGCCCGCAGCGTTCCCGCGACGCGCAGGACCCGGTGCCGGCCGTAGCGGACGACGAGCCGGCGGGACAGCCGTGAGCCGATCAGGCCGCCGAGGCAGGGCACCGCGAAGACCAGGCCGTACTGCCACGGGGCGAAGCCGAGCGGGCCCAGCATGAGCACGGCCAGCAACGGTGAGGTCGCCATGATCAGGCCGTTGACCAGGAGGGCGTTGAGGAACAGCGGACGCAGCGCGGAGTCGGCCAGGATGAAACGCCATCCGTCGAGCAGTTCGCCGGCCCGCAGCCGCGACGGG
This sequence comes from Streptomyces sp. MS191, assembly GCF_008042125.1. Classification (GTDB taxonomy): domain Bacteria; phylum Actinomycetota; class Actinomycetes; order Streptomycetales; family Streptomycetaceae; genus Streptomyces. Next base: position 1,374,048 of record NZ_RDBI01000040.1, on the reverse strand, counting down.
GGGCCGGCTCGCTCGGGGCGGGCCTCCGCACGGCGGATCGCCCGGATGCCCGCCGCCGACAGCAGATGGCTGACCGCGTCGGCCACCACGCTCGCCACCGGACCGAGCAGTCCGATCGCGGCCGTGCCGAGGGGCGGCCCCAGCATGGTGGCCGTCCAGGTCGTCGCCTCCAGCCGGCCGTTCGCGGCGAGCAGGCCCTCGCGCGGCACGAGCTCCTTCAGGCAGGCTCCGGCCGCCGCCTGGAAGGTGATGCCCGCCGCGGCCATGACGACCGAGACCACCAGGAGCTGGGCGAAGCCGAGCAGGCCGAGCGCGTACGCGGCGGGAACGCTGAGCAGGGCCGCGCACCGCACCAGGTCGGCCGTGATCATCACCGGCCGCTTGCGCCGGAACTCCACCCAAGGCCCGAGCGGCACCGCCACCACCGCGCCGACCGCCACCCCGGTCGCGGCCAGCGCCGACACCTGCGCCGGTCCCGCGTCCAGCACGAGGATCGCGATCAGTGCGAACGCGTCGAAGGCGAAGAACGTGCCGAAGGTGCTGACCGCGTTCGACGCCCACAGCCACCGGAAGTCCCGCCCGAGGGAAGCCCCGGCCCCGCCCGCGCGCTCCCCGCCCTGCCGGCGCSGCGCCGGGAGGGACGCTTCCGGGAGGGCGGCCCACCTCGGTCGCCGGGTGCGCGGCTTCCGGCCGGCGACCCGGTCCGATCGACGTGGCACGACGCCTCCTAGGCGCGCAGGCCGCGCAGCAGCAGGTCCACCACGGCGTCGAACTCGCCGTCGATCGAGGGGCGTTGCCATTCGGGGGCGTAGGCGGGGTCGTGGAAGCGGGCGGTCGCGTCGAAGACGGCGCGAGCCGTGGCGTCCGCGTCGGCGGCGGTGAACTCCGCGTCCCGGGTGCCCTCCTCGACGATCGTGCGCACCTGACCGATGAGAGCGGCGACGTGGTTCTCCACCACTCCGCTGTTCTCGTCGATCAGCACGCCGTAGGTGGCGAACAGCTCGGGGTCGTCGCCGGCCTTGCGGCGCTTGGCCGCGAAGAGGGTGGCGAGCCAGTCGCGGAGCTTCTCGGAGGCCGCCCGGTCGGTGGCCGCGGTCACCTCGGCGAGCGCGCCCTCGGCCCGGGAGAGCCAGCGCTCGGTGACGGCCTCGCGCAGTGCCGCCTTCGTGCGGAAGTGGCGGTAGACACTGCCGTGGCTGACTCCCAGCACCCGGGCCACGTCGACGACCGTCGCCTTGGCCGGCCCGTAGCGCCGCAGCACCTCCTCGGTGGCTTCGAGGATGCGCTCTGCGGTCAGGGTCTCGGACGACATGGAAGGACAGTACCTGTCGGCCGGCGGGGTCAGTGCTCGCTGTCCAGGTGCGCCATCTGCGCTGCCGGGTAGCGGTCGCCGGCCGCCGCGCCCACCGGGACGGCCTGCTCGATCGCGTCCAGGTCGGCCGCGTCCAGCGTGACGTCCAGGGAGGTCAGCGCCTCGGCGAGACGGTCCCGGCGGCGGGCGCCGATCAGCGGCACGATGTCGACGCCGTGCCGCGGGCCCTGGGCGAGCACCCAGGCGATGGCGGTCTGGGCGACCGTCACACCCTTGGTCTCGGCGACGGCGCGCAGCCGGTCCACCAGGTCGAGGTTCCGGTCGAGGTTGTCGCCCTGGAAGCGCGGGCTCATCCCTCGGAAGTCGCCCGGCGCGAGCTCGCGGTCCCGGGAGAAGTGGCCGCTGATCAGTCCGCGCGAGAGCACGCCGTACGCCGTGACGCCGATGCCCAGCTCGCGGGCCGCGGGCAGGATCTTCTCCTCGATCCCGCGGGATATCAGCGAGTACTCGATCTGCAGGTCGGAGATCGGGGCGACCGCCGCCGCCCGGCGCAGCGTGTCCGCGCCGACCTCGGAGAGGCCGATGTGACGGACGTGCCCCGCCTCGACCAGCTCGGCGATCGCGCCGACCGTCTCCTCGATCGGGACGTCGGGGTCGACCCGGGCGATGCGATAGATGTCGATGTGGTCGGTGCCCAGGCGCTGGAGCGAGTACGCCGCGAAGTTCTTCACCGCGGCCGGCCGGCCGTCGTATCCGGTGAAGCCGCCTTCGACCGTGCGCAGGGCGCCGAACTTCACGCTGGTCAGCGCCTGCTCGCGGGCCTCGGCCGGGGCGGTGCGCAGCGCTTCGTTGATCAGCAGTTCGTTGTGCCCCATGCCGTAGAAGTCGCCCGTGTCGAGGAGGGTGACGCCGGCGTCGAGGGCGGCGTGGATCGTCGCGATCGACTCGGCGCGGTCGCTCTCCCCGTACAGCGCGGACATGCCCATGCAGCCGAGGCCGAGCGGGAAGACACGAGGGCCGGTGGTGCCGAGGGTGCGGTTCATGACGGTCTCCTCTGAGAAGAAGCGGTCGGGTGACACCTGACGACTATGGCATGACGTCTGACAGATTTCAATCTTTGTCATTCCTTCGAGGGGTGCCGGCGAGGCCGAGGGGGGCGCCGAACGTGCCGACGCCCCGGGGGCCTCCCGCCCCGCGGAAGCCGGGCACCCGCCCCGCAGCGCCCCGCGGCGCCCCGCCAGGCCACCTCGCGGCCCCGCGCCGCACCGGCGAAAAGCGGATGACCGGCCCCGCCCGGCGCTGTAGCGTCACGGCCATGTCTTCCCTGTCCGCCAAGGCCCTGTTCTTCCAGATCTACGAGTGAGAGCGCCGCGGGTCCGSACCCGCGCAGCGCCTGATGACTGACTCACCGCACCTCTCACTGATGGGAATCCCGCATGGCCAAGGGCCGCAACAACCTCCTCGGCGTCGGCGGACAGCGCAAGAAGCTGTCCCGTGCCGACCAGGCAGGCGCCGTCGAGAGCCGCGACGCCGACCGTCGCGCCGCCGTCGACCAGAAGCAGGAACTGCTCCGGAAGATGCGCGAGCGCGCGCAGGGCACCACGAGCACCACGGACGCCGGGAGCACCCCGGCTGCCGGGACCACCACAGACAACGAGCAGTAGGTCCGCTCGGAAGAAGAGGCAGGGGCCCGGGTCACCACGTGACCCGGGCCCCTGTTCCCTTTCCCGGGCCGGACGGCGCCCGCCCGCCGGGTCTCAGCCCACGCGGCGCGGCAGCCGGAGGCTCAGCACGACCGTCACCGCCACCGCGGCGAGCTGCACCAGCAGCGTCACCACCAGCGCGTCGCGCACGCCGGCCGACGCCGCCAGCGACAGGAACAGCGACCCCAGGGTCGCCACCCCGAGGGCCAGCGCCGACTGCTGGGTGGTCACCATGACCCCGCTGCCCACCCCCGCGCGCTCCGCCGGAACCTCGGACAGGACGACCCGGAAGAGCACCGGCAGCTGCAGTCCCTGGCCGAAGCCCGCGACCGCCATGCCCGGCAGCAGACTCCAGGCCGACAGGTCCGGCCAGGAGCGCCAGACCGTCAGGGCCAGCAGCGCGACGCCGAGCGCCTGCAGCAGCCCGCCCGCCGTCACGATCCGGCTGCCCCAGCGCCGTACCAGCCGGGGCCCCGCCAGTGAGGCGCCGAAGAAGGCCACCGCCATCGGCACGAGCGCCAGGCCCGAGACGACCGCGCCCATGCCCAGGCCCTGCTGGAGCGCCACCGCGATGACGAACATGAAGCCGCCGAAGCCGATCGAGAACGGCAGCACCAGGGCCAGGCCGCGGCGCAGGGAGACCAGGGCGAGCAGACTCGGCGGCACCAGGGGCGTGCGCCCCCGGCGGTCCGCACGCAGCTCGACCCGCCAGAAGGCCGCCGCCGCGAAGGGGAAGACGGCCAGCGAGACCCAGGTCCACAGGGGCCAGCCAGAGGCCCGGCCCTCCGTCAGCGGAGCGAGCAGCGAGAACAGCGTGAGCGTCAGCAGCAGGGTGCCGGGGACGTCCACCGGTGCCGGCCGGTCCGAGCGGGTCTCCGGCACGGTGCGCACCGCGAGGAGCAGTCCCACCAGCGCCACCGGCACGTTGACCAGGAAGATCGCCCGCCAGCCGGTGCCGGCGACGTCGGCGGCGACCAGCACGCCGCCCAGGATCTGGCCGGCCACCATCGCGAGGCCGGCCGTCGCCCCGTACAGGCTGAGCGCCTTGGCGCGCCGCGCCCCCGTCGTCGAGGCGTGAATGGTCGCGAGGACCTGGGGCAGCATCAGTGCCGCTGCGGCACCCTGTGCCACGCGCGCCCCGACGAGCGTCCAGGCGTCCGGCGCGAGCCCGCAGGCCAGCGACGTCAGACCGAAGGCGGTCATGCCCGCGAGGAAGAGCCGGCGGCGGCCGAAGAGGTCGCCGAGCCGCCCGCCGAGGACGAGCAGCACGGCGTAGGCGAGCCCGTACCCGGCGACGACGAGTTCCAGCAGGGCCGGACCCGCCGCCAGATCGTGGTCGATCGTGGGCAGGGCGACGTTGACGATGAAGAAGTCGATCAACGGCAGCGCGGCACCCAGCAGCACGGTGAACAGGCCGGACGAACCGAGGACGGGTGAAGCGATGTCGACGACGCCGCCCGTGGTCCGGGCGGCGGGGGAGAAGACTCTCGTAGCCATGCCCTCGACGATGCGCCACTCCTCAGAGTGGTACCAGAGTCTCCTTATCCTGGTACCAGCTCCACCTGGCAATGGGCTGAGCATCCCGGCACCCTGGAGGCATGACCACCATGGCCGCTCCCGGCATCCACGCCACGCACGGCACCGAGACGGACGTGCGACGGCACGAACTGGCCGACTTCCTGCGCAGCCGCCGCGAGCGGATCACCCCCGAGCAGGTCGGCCTGCCCCGGGGCCGCCGGCGCCGTACCCCCGGCCTGCGCCGGGAGGAGGTCGCCCAGCTCTCGGCGGTCGGGGTCACCTGGTACACCTGGCTGGAGCAGGCGCGGCACATCCAGGTCTCCCCGCAGGTCCTGGACGCCCTCGCCCGCGCGCTGCTCCTCGACGCGACCGAGCGCTCCCATCTCTTCTCCCTCGCGGGCGCCGTCGACCCCGCCCCCGGCGGGCCCTGCCCGACCGTCACCCCGGCGCTGCGGCAGATGGTCGACCAGCTGGAGCCGCTGCCCGCCTGCATCCAGAACAGCCGGTACGACATCCTCGCCTACAACCGCACCTACGGGCGGCTGCTCTGCGACCTGGACGCCCTGCCACGCGAGGACCGCAACTGCATCTGGCTCTGCTTCACGGACGAGGACTGGGCGGCGGCCGTGTCGGAGCTGCCGGACGTCAAGCAGATGATGGCCGCGAAGTTCCGCGCCTCGATGGCCGAGCATCTGGCCGAGCCCGCCTGGAAGGCGTTGCTGCAGCGGCTCCGGTCGGCCTCGCCGGAGTTCCGGGAGATCTGGGAGCGCCACGAGGTGGCCGGGACGGCCGGCCGGGTCAAGCACATCCGCAACTCCCGGGTCGGGATGCTCCGGCTGGAGCACACCAACCTCTGGCTGGGCCCGGCGTCCGGCCCGCGCCTGGTGACCTACGTGCCGATGGACGAGGAGTCCCGCGCGGGCCTGGAGCGCCTCCGGGACCTGGCGCTCCGCGAGGAGTCCGAGACCCGGGGCGCCGGGGGTGCGGCGGCCGGCCCGGCGACGGCGGACGGCGGGCCCGGGCGCCGCGCGCGGTCGGGTCAGGAGGGGACGGCGCTCGCGGCCGTGTGAGCCCCGTCCGGTTCCAGCCGGGCCGCCGTGCGCTCCGCCGTGCGGCGCGCCCACGCGCCGCTGGTCAGTGCCCCTGCCAGCAGCACGCACGCCCCGCAGCCGGTGATGATCCAGTATCCGGCCCGGCTCGCCTCCACGAAGCCCTGTGTGTCCGCGGTGTGGCCGACGCCGGCGGCCAGGACCGCCCCGACCACGGCGACGCCGAGCGTCTGGCCGACCTGGCGACTGGTGGAGGCCACGGCCGACGCCACTCCCGCCTGGGCGCGGGGCATGCCGGAGACGGCGGTGTTCGTGATCGGCGCGTTCACCATGCCGAAGCCGATGCCGAAGACCACGTACCCGGTGAAGAGCAGCGGGTCGCTCGTCTCGGCGGCGAAGGCCGCGAAGGGCAGGGAACCGGCCGCCATCGCCGCGCCCGCGACGAGCAGGGAGGGGCGGGGGCCGCGCGCGCCGACGAGCCGTCCGGACAGCGGGGCGAAGACGAAGGTCATCGCGGCCATCGGAAGCATGTACAGGCCCGCGTCCAGGGCGGACAGCCCGCGCACGTTCTGGAGGTAGAGCGTGTTCAGGAAGAGGAAGCCGCCGAGGGCGGCGAAGGCGCAGACGGCGATGACGGTGGCGCCGCTGAACGGAGCGCTCCGGAAGAACCGCAGCTCGATCAGGGGCTCGTCGCGCCTCGGCTCGTACAGCAGGACTCCGGCGAGCGCGGCGAGCGCGATCCCGGCGAAGACCGGGCTGCTCTCGATGATCGCGTAGGTGAGCGAGCCGAGGAGGCCGGCGACGAGCAGCTGGCCGACCGGGTCGGGACGCCGCGGCCGGGGTGCCCGGGACTCCGGGACGTGCCGGAGGGTCAGCAGCAGCGCGAGGAGCCCGACCGGCAGGTTCACCCAGAACACGGCCCGCCAGCCCACCGAGTCCACCAGCAGCCCGCCGACGACCGGCCCCGCCGCCATGGACACGCCGACGACTCCGCCCCACACGCCGATGGCGCGGGCGCGGGCCGCGGGCTCGGTGAACGTGTTGGTGATGATCGACATGGCGACCGGGTTGAGCATCGATCCGCCGACCGCCTGGATCATCCGGAAGGCCACCAGGGCCTCCAGGCTGGGCGCGAGCGAGCAGAGCAGCGAGCCGAGCACGAAGAGGACCAGGCCCGTGACGAAGACCTTGCGGCGGCCGATCCGGTCGGCCGTGGAGCCGGCGAACATCAGCAGCGAGGCCAGCACCAGGGTGTAGGCGTCGATGGTCCACTGGAGGCCGGACACGGAGGCGTGCAGGTCGTGCTGCATGGCGGGCAGGGCGACGTTCAGTGCCGTGTTGTCGAGGCTGACGATCAGCAGGCTCATGCAGCAGACCGCGAGGACGATCCGCCGGCCTCCGGGTGTGAGCTCGGGCATAGGCGGATAGTACGGCTGACTCATGACCTGCGCCGTACGGGACAATGGGGGGATGACCGCGTTCTCCCCCCTCGCCATCGGGCCGCACATCGTCCAGCCGCCCGTGGTGCTCGCGCCGATGGCCGGCATCACCAACGCTCCCTTCCGTACCCTCTGCCGCGAGTACAGCGGCGGCAAGGGCCTGTTCGTGAGCGAGATGATCACGACCCGGGCGCTGGTCGAGCGCAACGAGAAGACGATGCAGCTGATCCGCTTCGACGACAGCGAGAAGCCGCGTTCGATCCAGCTCTACGGCGTCGACCCCGTGACGGTCGGCAAGGCGGTGCGGATGATCGTGGACGAGGACCTGGCCGACCACATCGACCTGAACTTCGGCTGCCCGGTCCCCAAGGTGACCCGCAAGGGCGGCGGCTCGGCCCTCCCGTACAAGCGGCCCCTGCTGCGGGCGATCCTGCACGAGGCCGTGACGAACGCGGGCGACCTGCCGGTGACGATGAAGATGCGCAAGGGCATCGACGACGACCACATCACCTTCCTCGACGCGGGACGGATCGCGGTCGAGGAGGGCGTGACCGCGATCGCCCTGCACGGGCGGACGGCGGCGCAGCACTACGGCGGCACGGCGGACTGGGACGCCATCGCCCGGCTGAAGGAGCACGTCCCGGAGATCCCGGTGCTCGGAAACGGCGACATCTGGTCGGCGGACGACGCGCTGCGGATGATGCGCGAGACCGGCTGCGACGGCGTGGTCGTCGGGCGCGGCTGCCTGGGGCGGCCGTGGCTCTTCGGCGACCTCGTCGCCGGCTTCGAGGGCACCGGCGGGTACGCCCAGCCGGGGCTGCGCGCGGTCGCGGAGGCGATGGTGCGGCACGCCCGGCTGCTGGGGGAGTGGCTCGGCGACGAGTCGCGCGGTGTCATCGACTTCCGCAAGCACGTGGCCTGGTACCTGAAGGGGTTCTCGGTCGGTTCGGAGATGCGCAAGAAGCTGGCGATCACCTCGTCCCTGGACGAACTGAGCGCTCAGTTGAGCGAGCTCGACCTGGACCAGCCGTGGCCGCTGGGGGCGGACGGGCCGCGGGGCCGTACGTCGGGCAACAACCGGGTCGTGCTGCCGGACGGCTGGCTCAAGGACCCGTACGACTGCGCGGGAGTGAGCGAGGACGCTGAGCTGGACACGTCGGGTGGCTGAGGGAGCTCGGGACGTGACGTGATCACGTCCAGATCGTGGGAATCAAGCCATTTCCACGGCGTGATCCTCACCACCCTTGATCAGGGTGGTGCTCAGATGAGCAGATTGCGAGGCGTTGCACTTTTGGAGGGGTGGCACTGGGTGCCACCCTTTCTGCGTTCAAGAGTTGAACGCAGATGGTCTGTACGTCGCTCACATGAGCGTCTAAGCCCTACTTTCGGTCAAGTGGGGTTCGGAGCCTGAAAGCGGAAGCTACCCGTCGGTTACTTTCGATCTGCTGGCGGACGGGTGGTTAAGTCCGGGTGACCGGTAGGCGTACCTCCCCAGAAGCCTTCGATCTGGGTATGTTCCTCGCCGTCAGGGCAGCCACCGAGTGCTCGAGGAGTCGAGACCCGTGTCGGAAAACAAAGATCAGAAGTTCGTGTACGACTTCACCGAGGGCAACAGGGACCTGAAGGACCTGCTCGGTGGCAAGGGCGCCAACCTGGCCGAGATGACCAACCTCGGCCTGCCGGTGCCTCCGGGCTTCACGATCACCACCGAGGCGTGCAAGGTCTACCTCGAGAGCGGCTCCGAGCCGGTCGAGCTCCGCGCCGAGGTCAGCGCGCACCTCGACGCCCTCGAGCAGAAGATGGGCAAGAAGCTCGGCCAGGCCGACGACCCGCTGCTCGTCTCGGTGCGCTCCGGCGCCAAGTTCTCCATGCCCGGCATGATGGACACCGTCCTCAACATCGGCCTCTCCGACGAGTCGGTGACCGGCCTCGCCACCCAGGCCGGCGACGAGCGCTTCGCCTGGGACTCGTACCGCCGCCTCATCCAGATGTTCGGCAAGACCGTTCTCGACGTCGACGGCGAGCTCTTCGAGGAAGCCCTCGACGAGGCCAAGGCCGTCAAGAAGGTCACCGTCGACACCGACCTCGACGCCGGCGACCTGAAGAAGCTCGTCAAGCACTTCAAGAAGATCGTCAAGGCCCAGGCCGGACGCGACTTCCCGCAGGACCCGCGCGAGCAGATGGACCTCGCCATCGAGGCCGTCTTCAACTCCTGGAACACCGACCGCGCGAAGCTGTACCGCCGCCAGGAGCGCATCCCGCACGACCTCGGCACCGCCGTCAACGTCTGCTCCATGGTCTTCGGCAACCTCGGCCCGGACTCCGGCACCGGCGTCGCGTTCACCCGCGACCCCGCCTCCGGCCACCAGGGCGTCTACGGCGACTACCTCCAGAACGCGCAGGGCGAGGACGTCGTCGCGGGTATCCGCAACACCGTGCCGCTCGCCGAGCTGGAGTCGATCGACAAGAAGTCGTACGACCAGCTGATGCAGATCATGGAGACGCTGGAGACCCACTACAAGGATCTCTGCGACATCGAGTTCACGATCGAGCGCGGCCAGCTGTGGATGCTGCAGACCCGGGTCGGCAAGCGCACCGCCGGTGCCGCCTTCCGGATCGCCACCCAGCTCGTGGACCAGGGCCTGATCGACGAGGCCGAGGCGCTCCAGCGCGTCAACGGCGCCCAGCTCGCCCAGCTGATGTTCCCGCGCTTCGACGACGCGGCGAAGACCGAGCTGCTCGGCCGCGGCATCGCCGCCTCCCCGGGCGCGGCCGTCGGCAAGGCCGTCTTCGACTCCTACACGGCGGTCAAGTGGTCGCGCTCCGGCGAGAAGGTCATCCTGATCCGCCGCGAGACCAACCCGGACGACCTGGACGGCATGATCGCCGCCGAGGGCATCCTGACCTCGCGCGGCGGCAAGACCTCGCACGCCGCCGTCGTCGCCCGCGGCATGGGCAAGACCTGTGTCTGCGGCGCCGAGGAGCTGGAGGTCGACACCAAGCGCCGCCGGATGACGACCGCCTCGGGCCACGTCATCGAGGAGGGCGACGTCGTCTCCATCGACGGCTCCACGGGCAAGGTGTACCTCGGTGAGGTCCCGGTCGTGCCGTCCCCGGTCGTCGAGTACTTCGAGGGCCGGATGCACGCCGGCGCCGACGACGCCGACGAGCTGGTCGCCGCCGTGCACCGGATCATGGCCTACGCGGACCGCGTACGCCGCCTGCGCGTACGGGCCAACGCCGACAACGCCGAGGACGCGCTGCGTGCCCGCCGCTTCGGCGCCCAGGGCATCGGCCTGTGCCGCACCGAGCACATGTTCCTCGGCGAGCGCCGCGAGATGGTCGAGAAGCTGATCCTCGCCGACACCGACGAGGAGCGCGCGGAGGCCCTGGAGGCCCTTCTGCCGCGCCAGAAGCAGGACTTCGTCGAACTCTTCGAGGCCATGGACGGGCTGCCCGTCACGGTCCGCCTGCTGGACCCGCCGCTGCACGAGTTCCTGCCCGACATCACCGAGCTGTCGGTGCGCGTCGCCCTCGCCGAGGCCCGCAAGGACCCGAACGAGAACGACCTGCGTCTGCTCCAGGCCGTGCACCGGCTGCACGAGCAGAACCCGATGCTGGGTCTGCGCGGTGTCCGCCTCGGCCTGGTCATCCCCGGCCTGTTCACCATGCAGGTCCGGGCGATCGCCGAGGCCGCGGCCCAGCGGATCGACGCCAAGGGCGACCCGCGCGCCGAGATCATGATCCCGCTCGTCGGCACCGTCCAGGAGCTGGAGATCGTCCGCGAGGAGGCCGAGCAGGTCATCGCCGAGGTCCAGGCGCAGACCGGGGTGGAGCTGAAGCTCGCGCTCGGCACCATGATCGAGCTGCCCCGCGCGGCCGTGACCGCCGGTCAGATCGCCGAGGCCGCCGAGTTCTTCTCCTTCGGCACGAACGACCTCACCCAGACCGTGTGGGGCTTCTCCCGGGACGACGTGGAGGCCTCCTTCTTCACCGCGTACCTGGAGAAGGGCATCTTCGGGGTCTCTCCCTTCGAGACCATCGACAAGGACGGCGTCGGCGCGCTGGTGCGCAGCGCCGTCGAGGCCGGCCGCGCCACCCGCCCCGACATCAAGCTCGGCGTCTGCGGCGAGCACGGCGGCGACCCGGAGTCGGTGCACTTCTTCCACGAGGTCGGCCTCGACTACGTCTCCTGCTCGCCGTTCCGGATCCCGGTGGCGCGCCTGGAGGCCGGCCGCGCCGCGGCCGAGTCGAGCGGCAGCGACAGCCGCTGACCGCAGGTTCAGTAGCGCGAAAAGGCCACCGGAGCCGCCGCTCGTCCCCGACCCTCACCGATGGGCGGCGGCTCCGGGTCGCAAGAGAGACGGGGCGGACACCTTGTGCGGAGGTGTCCGCCCCGTCGTCTTTCGTCCCGTGGCACCGTGCGGGGTCGTGATCACCCGGACGTCGACCGCGTGTAAGTTCGTGTTCAATATCGGCGGTTTTAATTATTCGCTGTTGAACCTTTTCGCGATTCGACCCGCAAAGAACGAGGCGGGCGCGGCCACCGGATCCCCACCCGGTGGCCGCGCCCATTACCCTTGCCGGGCAAGTGAGCCGCAACCCTCGCCGACCGCCGCCGGACGCCCGAAGCCCCCCACGGTCTTCGTCACGTCACCTCGGTCCTGAAGGTTTCCTGCCCGACACGCACAGCTTTTCGGTTTGCCCCCGGTCTCCGCGATGCTTTTCAAGTGTGGCTGAAACACCCTGGTAACGTCCTGTGATGGTGTGCATACTCCTTGCAGGGGGTGGTTGCGAGTGCACAGGTGGGGGTTCGATGCTGCGGATTCATTTCACAGGAAACGACTTGGCCGGGGTCCGGATGGCGGGCCGGCCGGACGTTCTGTGGGAAACGATTCTCAGTTTTCACCGTTTAAGGGACCGTCGCGGCCCCGTCGTCTACGGAGAATGGCGCTCGGAAACGCGGACCCGGCTGAACGGTGAGACCCGGCTGCTTGCCGCGCTGGTTCCCAGCCGCGGATATTTTCCCGACTTCCTGACGCCCGCGGAGGGGGTGGGCGGGCTCGACGAGGGCCTCCAGGCCGTCCGTGCCACGTCCCCGGAACGGCTCCGCGCGGAACTGGCCCTGCTGGGGGCGGCACGGCCCGGCGGCCGGACCGTGCCCCACTCGCTGCGCGAGCTCGCCGAGGGAGGTGCTGAATCGTTTAGTCGCCTCATCGGCGCCCTGCGCAGCTACCACCGGGCCGCCGTGGAGCCGTACCTGCCCCACATCCGGGCGCGGGTCGAGGCGGACCGGGCCATGCGCGGCCGGGCCCTGCTCGACGGCGGAGCCGAGGAACTCCTCGCCTCGCTGCCGAGGATGCTCCGCTGGCGCGCCCCGGTCCTGGAGGCCGACTACCCGGTGGACCGGGACCTCCATCTCGACGGGCGGGGGCTGCTGCTCCAGCCCTCGTACTTCTGCCGCGGCACACCCGTCGTGCTCCGCGACCCCGCGCTGCCGCCGGTCCTGGTCTATCCGATCACCCACTGCGAGGCGCCGACCGTCCGCGAACCGGGCGGGTCCTCGCTGGCGAAGCTGGTCGGCACCACGCGGTCCGCCGTCCTGCACGCCATCGGCGACGGCGGCACCACCAGCGAACTGGCGCGCAGGGCGGGCGTCTCGCTCGCGTCGGCCAGCCAGCACGCCGGTGTGCTGCGCGAGGCCGGGCTGGTCGCGACCCTGCGGCACGGCAACGCGGTCCTGCACACGCTGACGCCCCTCGGCGCCGCCCTGCTGGGCGGCGCGCAAGGGGCGCCGGGAACCTCGCCGTGCTACGCCCGGAACGGGCCCGTCACCTCGTAGGTGATGCCGCCCGAGGAACTGCCGCTCGTGCCGCGCTGGCTGGAGAAGTACAGCCGCCGGCCGTCGGGGGAGAAGGCCGGTCCGGTGATCTCGGAACCGGACTGGCCGCTGATCCGGAGGAACGGCGCGACGACGTCGTCCGGGGTGATGACGCAGATCTCCATGTTGCCGCCGTCCTCGGCGACGAACAGGTCGCCCGAGGAGGTGCCCGTGACGTTGTCCACCCCGGTCAGCGGCGCGCCGCCGCCGCTGACCAGCGAGTCGTCGTAGGCCAGTTGGTAGGTGCCCGCGGCCAGGTCGACCTGCCAGACCCGGTTGTCGCCCTTGGTGGTGAACCAGACGGTGTCGTCGGCGTAGTAGCAGCCCTCGCCGCCGTTGAAGCGCTTGGCGCCGGAGACCTGGTCGCGGGTCGCGGTCGGCGAGCCGTCCGGGTCCGGGACGTTCTGCCAGGTGAAGGTGCCGGAGGTGGCGGTGCCGGCCTTGAAGACCTGGAGGGTGCCGGCGGAGAGGTTGCCCCAGGTGGTGGGCAGGAAGCGGTAGAAGCAGCCGTTCGTCTCGTCCTCGGTCAGGTAGATCGCCCGGCGGACGGGGTCGGCGGCCGCGGCCTCGTGCTTGAACCGCCCCAGCGCCTCGCGGCGGACGGCGGCGTTCACCCCGAACGGGTCGGTCTCGTAGACGTAGCCGAGGCTGACCTCCTCGCAGGACAGCCAGGTGTTCCACGGGGTCTTGCCGCCCGCGCAGTTCTGCCGGGTGTTGGACAGGATGCGGTACGCGCCGGTGACGGTGCCCGCGGAGTCGAACCGCACCGCGCTCGCGCCGCCGCTCGGGTTGATCTCCGAGTTGGAGACGTAGATCCAGCCCGTGCCGTTGGCGAAGCAGGCACCGCCGTCGGGGGCGTTGTGCCAGGTGTACGAGGTGCCGGAGACCGTCTGGCCGGAGCGGGCGATCACCCGGCTGCTGAAACCGCTGGGCAGCAGGATGCCGTTGGCGTCCGCGGCGCCGAGTGCTCCGTAGGGGCCCGTGCCGGGCTGGGCGGGTGCGGCCGAGGCCGCGCTCTGCCACAGGGCGCCGCCGAAGGCGGCCGCCGACGTGCCGATGACCGCTCCGCGCAGGAAACTGCGTCGCTCCACGTCTCACTCCAGAGGGGTGGTGACCGCCCCGCCGCACCGGTCGGCGGCGGGGTCGCGCGCTTCCGGAACCTAGGAGTACCGAGTTGACTGTGCAGCAACAACCGGTGAAGGGGAAGCGTCGGCTCGCGGTCGGTGCACGGGTGCCCGGGGCGGCTCGGGTACGGGTGGGGCGCGGGCGCTGTCGGAGGCGCTCGCTACCGTCGGGACATGTCGATCTCCGTACACCTGCACGACACGGTCCCGCTGCCGGGCGGCGAGGCCCTGATCCACGGTCACGCCTTCGAGGGGCGCCCCGGCGGGCCGCGCCGCGCCCTTCTGCCGCACGGGCCCGACCTGGAGGTGTACGACCTCGACGGGCTCCTGGCCGGGGAGCCGGCACCGGCCGCCGTCTTCCCCGTGCCCTGGCCGGGCTGGGACCGCGGGGTCCCTTCGGTGAGCCCGGACGGCACCTTCGCGGTCTTCTCGGGCCAGCGCGCGGTACGGGCCGTCGCCGCGAGCGGCACGACCCTGTGGGAGTACCGGCACGGCTGCTGGGGGCGGGAGCTGGGCCATCCGCACACGGGGGACGAGCAGCAGGTCTGCCCCGGCCTGGTGCACGGGTCCTGCCGGGTCTCCGACGACGGGCGCCTCGTCTGGGCGCACGTCGTCGAGGAGGACGGACCGGACTGGTGTGAGCTCTGGGTCGTCCTGGACGCCCGGGACGGCCGCGAACTCGCGCGGGTGCCACTGGAGGACAGCGCCGCGGCCGGGTCGCACCACGTCGCCCACCCCGACGGGGTGCACATGGGCCTGAGCGTCGGCATGGGCCAGGACGGGATCCTGCTGTACTGGGCGCGCCTGGACGGCGCGGAACCGGTCGTGTGGGACCTGAACGAGAACCTGGACCGGATCCTCATGGACGTCCACCCGGACCACGAGGGCTATCTGACCATGGAGCACTACGGGGCCGACGTCCGGCTCCACGCCCTGGACGGAACGGTCCTCGCCGAACGGGAGGAGGTGGACGAGCATCCCTGGGACTGGGCGTGCGGCTTCGTCGACGCGCGGACGGTCCTCGTCTCCACCGGTGCCGAGTACGGCGAGGACGAGCAGGACACCCGGCACTGGCTCCTGGACGCCCGCACCCTGGAGATCCTCGGGGCCGTCGCCTACCCGCCGGGCACCCGCCACGGCCTCGCCCGGCCGCTCGGCGACGGCAGCTGGCTCACCCACGACGAGGAGAGCGGGACCCTCAGCCGCTGGACCCGCCGGACTCAGGACGCGTCCTGACGCCGTCGGGCCGCCCCTGCCCGCCGGGCGCCGAGCTGCGCACCCCGGCCCGGTCCGGAAAGATTTCCCGGGTACGGCGATGAGTTTCGGCCCGGCCCGCCGTCTTACCTCCTGAAAGCACCGACACCCCGCACGGACCAGAGAGAAGAGAGAGCGCCATGCCCCAGATGATCTTCGTGAACCTGCCCGTGAAGGACCTCGAAGCCTCGAAGAGCTTCTGGAGCAAGCTCGGCTACTCCTTCAACCCGCAGTTCAGCGACGACACGACCGCGTGCCTGGTCATCAGCGACACCATCTTCGCGATGCTGCTGACCGAGCCCCGGTTCAAGGAGTTCACCGCGCCGGGCAAGGAGATCGCCGACGCGACCAAGAGCTCCGAGGTCCTGATCGCCCTGAGCGCCGAGAGCCGGGACAAGGTCGACGAGCTCGCCGACGCCGCCCTCGCCGCCGGTGGCTCGCCCGCGAAGGACCCCATCGACTACGGCACGATGTACGGCCGCTCCTTCTCGGACGTGGACGGACACCACTGGGAGGTCATGTGGATGGACCCGGCCGTCGTCCAGGGCTGAGTGGACGAGCGCGTCAGCGCGCCGTCCCGTACGTCACACCGGTGAGCTGCTCGGAGGCGGCCCAGAGCCGCTCACCGGCGACGTCGTCCAGCGTCCGCCTCGCGCGCCACGAGGGCGCGGGCGCACCCCGCCACATCAGGAACGAAGGTCCCGTGAACGAGTCCGGACGCACGCCGTCGGCCGTCGCCGCGTAGAGCGTCGGCAGCGCGCCCGCCTCGGCGGGCTGGGCGAGGGTCCGGTTGCCGAGCGCCGCGATCCGCTCGGCCGTACGACGGCCCTCCATCCGCACCCCCGCCGTCAGCAGACCGGTCGACGCGTACCCGGGATGGGCCGCGGCCGCGACGACGTCCGAGCCGGTCTCCTCGAGCCGCCGCGCCAACTCGTGGACGAAGAGCAGGTTGGCCGTCTTGGAGCGGGCGTAGGCGATCCAGCGCCGGTACCCGCGCTCGCTGTTGAGGTCGCCCATGTCGAGGTCGGACAGCGCGTGGAATCCGCTGGAGACGGTGACGACCCGGGCGGCGGGCGCCGCGGACAGGCGGGGCAGCAGCAGGCCGGTGAGCGCGAAGTGCCCCAGGTGGTTGATGCCGAACTGGGTCTCGAAGCCGTCGGCCGTCCGGCCGTACGGCAGGGCCATCACGCCCGCGTTGTTGACGAGCAGGTCGAGCCGCTCGTCCGGCAGCGCGTCCGCGAACGCGCGTACGGACGCCAGGTCCGCCAGGTCCAGCGGCCGGAACTCCACGCGGGCGTCCGGTACCTCGTGCCGTATCCGGTCGGCGGCCTCGGTCGCCCGCGCCTCGCTGCGGCAGGCGAGCACCACCCGGGCGCCCCGGCGGGCGAGTTCGCGGGCGGTGACCAGCCCGATGCCGCTGTTCGCTCCGGTGACCACGGCCGTACGGCCCCGCTGGTCCGGGATGTTGCGGATGCCCCAGGCACCGTCGATGGTCGCGGCCACGCGGACTCCCTTGTTCTTACTCCGGAGTAGGAAAGTCCGCACAGCCTACGGTGCCACGCCCCCGGGCGTCGGGCCGCGCCCCCCCGTCGGGCCGCGCCCCCGTCGACCGCCGGCGGGAGCGCGAAGGCCGGCCCGGGCGCCCGGGCCGGCCCCGTGTGCCCGGTCAGACCGAGCGGACCGGGTACACCGCCACCGCCACCTCGTCGTCGTCCAGGCAGCGGCCCGTCTCCAGGTCGAAGCGCTGCTTCAGCAGCGGCGAGGCGACGAACGGCCGTCCGCCCGCCGAGCCGAGCAGCCCGCGGGAGAGCACCTGCGCCCCCGTGAACGGGTCCCGGTTGTCGATCGCGTACGCGCGCCCCGACCGGTCCCTGAAGAGCGCGGCCTGCCGGCCGTCGGGCAGCAGCGCCGCCACGCCCCGGCCCGGGGTGAGCCGGGTCTCGTCGCAGACGGCCGTCCACGCGTCGGCCTCGGTGTCGTGGGAGAGTTCGAGCTTCATCGGGCGGAGGCTCCTTCCAGGCGGTTTCCGATGGTCAGGATGGTCAGGTCCGGCTTGATCTGGTCGCGCTCCGGCACGAACCGCACCGACGGGTCCGGGGCGTCCGGCGCGTTCACGAAGGACACGAAGCGGCGGAGCCGGTCCGGGTCGTCCAGGGTCTGCGCCCACTCGTCCTGGTAGTCCGCGACGTGCGCCGCCATCAGCGCCTCCAGCTCGTCGCACAGTCCCAGCGAGTCGTGCACGACCACGTCCCTGAGGTGGTCGAGGCCGCCGTCCAGGCGCTCCAGCCAGGTCGAGGTGCGCTCCAGACGGTCGGCGGTGCGGATGTAGAACATCAGGAACCGGTCGATCAGGCGCACCAGTTCGGCGTCCGACAGGTCCTGTGCCAGCAGGTCCGCGTGGCGCGGGGTCGCGCCGCCGTTGCCGCCGACGTAGAGGTTCCAGCCGCTCGCGGTCGCGATGACGCCGAAGTCCTTCGACTGGGCCTCGGCGCACTCGCGGGCGCAGCCGGACACCGCCGACTTGAGCTTGTGCGGGGAGCGCAGGCCGCGGTAGCGCAGCTCCAGCTGGATCGCCATCTTCACCGAGTCCTGGACGCCGTAGCGGCACCAGGTCTGGCCGACGCAGGACTTCACCGTGCGCAGCGACTTCCCGTACGCGTGGCCCGACTCGAAGCCGGCGTCGACCAGCCGGGTCCAGATCGCGGGCAGCTGGTCCACCCGGGCGCCGAACATGTCGATCCGCTGGCCGCCGGTGATCTTCGTGTAGAGCCCGAAGTCCCGCGCCACCTCGCCGATCACGATCAGCCGGTCCGGGGTGATCTCGCCGCCGGGGATGCGGGGCACCACCGAGTACGAACCGTTGCGCTGCAGGTTCGCCAGGAAGTGGTCGTTGGTGTCCTGGAGCGAGGCCTGCTCGCCGTCCAGGATGTAGCCGTTGTTGAGCGAGGCCAGGATCGAGCCCACGGTCGGCTTGCAGACCTCGCAGCCGTCCCCGCCGCGGGCCTCGGGCCGGCCGTGGGAGTCGAGCAGCGCGGCGAAGGAGGTCAGCCGCAGGGTGCGGGTGATCTCGTACAGCTCGCTGCGGGTGTACGAGAAGCAGCCGCACAGCCCCTGGTCGGCGGCGGCCGGCAGCAGCTGCTGGATGACCTTCACGCAGCTGCCGCAGCCGGTGCCGGCCTTGGTGCACTTCTTGACCTCGGGCAGGGTCGTGCACTCGGTGATGGCGTGCTTGGTCACGTTGTGGCAGGAGCAGATGACCGCGTCGTCCGGCAGCGCCGAGGGACCGAGCGTCACCGGCGCGCCCGCGCCCGCGGGCAGCACCAGCTGCTCGGGGGAGACCGGCGGCACGGTGCCGGTGAGCGGCCGCAGCATGCCGTAGGAGTCGGCGTCGCCGACCAGCACGCCGCCGAGCAGGACACCGTCGGCGTCGACGACGAGCTTCTTGTAGACGCCGGATCGGGAGTCCGAGTAGACGACGTCGAGGCAGCCCTCGGCGGTGCCGTGCGCGTCGCCGAAGGAGGCCACGTCCACGCCGAGCAGCTTCAGCTTGGTGGACATGTCCGCGCCCGTGAAGGAGTGCTCCTCGGCCGAGGCGATCGTCGCCGCCGCGGTCTGCGCCATCTCGTAACCGGGCGCCACCAGGCCGTAGACCCGGCCGTCCGAGGCCAGCGCGCACTCGCCGATCGCGAACACGGCCGGGTCCGAGGTGCGGCACTGCTCGTCCACCGCGATGCCGCCGCGCTCGCCCACGTCGAGGCCGCAGTCGCGGGCCAGCTGGTCGCGGGGCCGGACACCGGCCGAGAACACCACCATGTCCGTGGCCACTTCGGAGCCGTCCGACAGGCGCATCCCGGTGACCGCGCCGTCCTCGGTCACGACCTCCTGGGTGCCGGTGCCGGTGTGGACGCTCAGGCCCATCTGCTCGATGGTGCGCAGCAGCGCGGCGCCGCCGCCCTCGTCGACCTGCACCGGCATCAGCCGGGGCGCGAACTCCACGATGTGGGTGTCGAGTCCGAGGCCCTTGAGCGCCCCCGCGGCCTCCAGGCCGAGCAGGCCGCCGCCCACCACGGCCCCGGTGGTCGCGGTCTTCGCGTAGTCCTCGATCGCGAGCAGGTCCTCGATGGTCCGGTAGACGAAGCAGCCGCGGGCGTCCTTGCCGGGGACCGGGGGAACGAAGGGGTACGAGCCGGTGGCCAGGACGAGCGTGTCGTACGCGAAGACCTGACCGGACCGGGCCGTGACCGTACGGGCGGCGCGGTCGACGGACTCCGCCGGGTCGCCGACGTACAGCTCGATGCCGTGCCTCGCCATGAAGCCGTCCTCGACCATCGACAGCTCGTCGGGCGTGCGGCCGCTGAAGTAGGAGGTCAGCTGGACCCGGTCGTACGCGGGGCGGGGCTCCTCGCAGAGCACCACGACACGGGCGCGCTCGGTGACACCGCGCTCGGCCAGTGCCTCGAGGAACCGCTGGCCGACCATTCCGTGGCCGACCAGGACGACAGTGGGGGTGTGCGCGGGCGTGGTCGACATCTCAGGAGCCTCCGTCATGGGTGAGCAGGTGAAGCAGGGGAGCGTGCGGGAGGGCCTCGTCGCCCTCCCACGCCCGGGCGAGCGCCCCGACCGCGGCGAGATCGCCCAGCAGGACACCGCCGACGAGCCGGTCGCCGCGGACGACGACCTTGCGGTAGGCGCGGCGGGTGGCGTCGGTCAGCTGCACGACGTCGTCGCCCGGCTGTGCGTCGGCCTCGCCGAAGGCGGCGAGATCGAGGGAGACGGGCCCGCCGAGGGTGAGCCGGGTCAGCGCCCGGGTGCCGGTGTAGGCCGGGACGGCGGGCCGCGGCGGGTCCGCGTCGCCGGCGCCCCGCGAGGTCCGGGCCGGGTCCCTGCCCGCCAGGACCGACGCCAGGGCGTCCGCCTGCTCCAGGGCCGGGCCGGCCAGGCCGTAGACCCGGCCGTCGTGTTCGGCGCAGTCGCCGATCGCGTGGATGTACGGGTCGGAGGTCCGCAGCTCGTCGTCGACGACGACGCCGGTGCGGACGTCGAGGCCTGCGTCCCGGGCGAGGCCGACACGTGGCCGGACCCCGCAGGCGAGGATCACGACCTGGGCGTCCAGGACGAAGCCGTCGGCGAGCTCGACGGCCGTGACCGCCCCGTCGTGCTGGTGCAGTCCGCTGACCCGGCACTCGGTGTGCACCTCCACGCCGAGTGATTCCACGTGGCCGCGCAGCAACCCCGAGGCCCGCGCGTCGAGCTGGCGCTCCATCAGGCGTTCGCCCTGCTGCGTCAGCACGACCTCGGCGCCCAGCGCGGCCAGCGCGCGGGCCGCGGAGACCCCGAGGAGGCCGCCGCCGATGACGACCGCGCGGACCCCGGGCCGTACGGCCTCCCGCAGCGCCAGGCAGTCGTCGAGGGTACGGAACGGATGGACACCCGTGGGAAGTCGGCCGCCGCGCAGACCGCGCAGCGGCGGCAGCACCGGGTTGGAGCCGGTGGCCAGGACCAGCCGGTCGTACCCGACCTCCGTCCCGTCCGCGCACCGGACGGTGCGGGCCGCGCGGTCGATCCGCACCGCCCGCACCCCGCGGCGCACCGGTTCCAGCGGGGCGGGCAGCGCGATGACCTCGGGCTCGTACCGCCCGGCGAGGACGTCCGCGAGCAGCACCCTGTTGTACGGTGCGTGCGGCTCCTCGCCGAGGACGGTCACCGGCAGGTGCTGGGCGAGCCGGGCGCCCGCCGTTCCGCCCCCGACCACCACGATCCGTGTACTCATGTTCCGAAGGGTGCGGGGCCGGTGTTACCCGTCGGCATCCCGTCTGTTTCCCGTACGGAACGCTGATCTCAGCCCCGGGGGGAGCGCGCTGTGAGGGGCGCGCCCCTCACGGACGCCTCGGGCGCCGGTGTGAGGCTTAACCGCCGGTCAGGACCTCCTCAAGGGCGCCTTAAGGATCGCGGGGGAGCGGCTGACCTGGGGGTTCTCGTATACCGGCGGACCTAGGGTCGGGATGTGACGACCGAGGTACGCACCCCTCTCCACGACGGCGCCCACCGCTTGGCCGTCCCC
>NZ_RDBI01000040.1:1304015-1352607 GCF_008042125.1 Streptomyces sp. MS191 | reverse complement strand
GCCGGACCGGGAGCAGCACGTCACCACCTCAGACGTGGCTCGACTCTCCCGAGATTGATGGACGGCACAGTCATTTTCTTCCTAGGGTCGTGGTCATGCCCGAGATAACCGTGACCACGCTCGTCCTGCTCTGCGCCGCCGCGCTGGTGGCCGGCTGGATCGACGCCGTGGTCGGCGGCGGGGGACTGCTCCTGCTGCCCGCCCTGCTGCTCGGCCTTCCGCACCTGCCGGCCGCCCAGATCCTGGGCACCAACAAGGCCGTCGCGATCGTCGGCACGTCCGGCGCCGCGGTCACGTACGTGCGCAAAGCGCCGGTGCGGGTGAAGACGGCGGTGCGGATCGGACTCGCGGCCCTCGCCGGGTCGATGGCCGGCGCCTTCTTCGCCGCCGGGATCAGCAGCGACGTGCTGCGTCCGGTGATCATGGTCGTCCTGCTCGGCGTGGCCGCGTTCGTGATGCTGCGCCCCGCCTTCGGCACCCGGCGGCAGGACGGGGCGCCGGCCGGCCGGGCGCGGGTCGTCACCGCGATCGTCCTGGTCGGAGGCGGCATCGGGTTCTACGACGGCCTCTTCGGGCCCGGCACCGGTACGTTCCTCGTGCTGGCGCTCACCGCCGTGCTCCACCTCGATCTGGTGACCGCCTCCGCCACCGCCAAGATCGTCAACGTCTGCACCAACGGCGGCGCCCTCGCGATGTTCGCCTACCAGGGCACGGTGCTCTGGCGGCTCGCGGCCGTGATGGCGCTCTTCAACCTGGCCGGCGGCATGATCGGCGCGCGGATGGCGCTGCGGAAGGGCTCCGAGTTCGTGCGCGGGGTGCTGCTGGTCGTGGTCTTCTCGCTCGTCGCGAAGCTCGCCTTCGACCAGTGGTCCTGAGCAGACCGCGCGTCCCGAGGCCGCACGGAGCCGGCCCGTCGTTCAGCGCACCCCGATGAGGTGCCCGAACGCCACCACGTTCCCCTGGTAGCCGGACTTCTGCGAGAAGCCGCCGCCGCAGGTGATCACCCGCAGCTCGGCCCGTCCGGCCTCGCCGTAGACCTTCGTGTCCGGGAAGTCCTCGTTCTCGTAGACCTCGACCGCGTCGATCGTGAAGACGGCGGTCCGCCCGTCCCGGCGGTCGACCTCGATCCGGTTGCCCTTCTTGAGGGCGCCGAGCGCGTAGAAGACGGCGGGGCCGCGGGCGTTGTCGACATGGCCCGCCACGATCGCGGTGCCCTTGGCGCCGGGGGTCGTGCCGTTCCGGTACCAGCCCGCGAGGTTGCGGTCGTCCGCGGGCGGGACGTCGAGCGCGCCCCGCGCGGTCAGCCCGAGCGACGTCATCGGCGTGTCGACGTCGATCTCGGGGATGCGCAGCCGGACCGGTTCGGAGGGCGGCAGCGGGTCGGCGGCCGCGTCGGTGTGCGCGTTCGGCCCGGCGGCGAAGGCCTGCGCCGCGGACGGCATGGGCGGAGTGACGTCCTCCGAGCCGTTCTGGACGAGCCAGATGCCCAGGCACGCGGCGATCGCCACGCCCCAGCCCTTGGTCCTGCTGCTCACGGTTCTCCCTCTCGGGTGCGAGAGATGTGGCCCTGCCCCCGCCGGGCCCCGAAGGGTCGCACGGCGGGGGCAGGGCGTTGCGGTACGACTCAGCGGCCCTGCGCGCCGCTCGCCCGGCGACGCAGGAGCCAGGTACCGCCGACGGCAGCCGCGGCCAGCACCGCCACGCCTGCCGTGATCTGGGCGGTGTCGGGGCCTACGCTGCCCCCGACACCGGTCTGGACGTGCCCGCTCGGGCTCTTGTGCTTGACGACGAGCTCGCCGCGGGCGGTCTTGCCGTTGTCGCAGGCCACGCTGATGCCGTACGAACCGGCCTTGGCGTGCTCCGGGACCGTGAACTGACCGACCACGACCTCCTTGTGCGTGCTCGGATTCAGCTGGAAGTCGCCCGCGCCGAGGGACTGCGCGTCCCCGACACCGTGCCCGTGCTTGCCACAGGCGAGGGTGTTCACCGTGACGGTGGTGCCGGGCGAGGCGGAGGACGGGAAGACCTCCAGGCTCTCGTGGTGCTCGGAGTTCTCGGCGTACGCGGCCGGCGCGGCGAAGGCACCGATCGCGGCGACCGCCAACGCGGTACCGGTGAGCAGGCGGGCAGTGGTGCGCATGAGGTCCTCCGGGGCGCGCTGTCGGTCTTCCTGAGACCGAGGTAAGTGCCGCGGCGCGGCCGGCGCCTGCTGATGGAGGATCAGAATTACTCCGAACGGTGCGGTGTGTCGCCTTGCCTTTCCATTGTTTGTGCAGGTCGGAGCGTTCTGCATGATCCCGGTCGGCGATTCGTGCCGAACGGGTGACCGGCGTGTCGGGCCGGAAGGACGCTCCCCGTCCGTGGTCTCCGCCCGGCCCGCGGGGCGCGGCCGGTCACCTTTCCGCGCCCGGCTCCAGCGCGTCCCAGGGGGCCGCGGCCAGAGCGGCGCCCACCCGTGCCATCAGCGTCCCGTCCACCTCGAACGTCACGTCGTCGATCCGGCGCACGGGGGCGACGCCCCGGGCGTTCGTCACGAACGCCGCCCGGAGGTCCGGCAGGTCCGCCAGCGTCACGCGGCGCCGCACCGAGGGCAGCCGGGCCTCCAGCAGGGACATCGTGATGCCGGTCAGGCACGGCGCCGACGGCCAGATCACGGAAGTGCCGTCCCAGAAGGCGATGTTGGTGACCGCCCCCTCCGCGATCTCGCCGTCCGGGGCGGTCAGCAGGGCGTCGTCGAAGCCCGCGCGCCGCGCGGCGTCCCCGTGGAAGCGCTGGCCGAAGCCGCCGAGGTGCTTGATATGGGCCGCCGGCCGCTGGTAGCCGACCGACTTCAGGCTCTGCGGGGCCGGGTCGGGCGTGAACGGCTCGCGGACCGTCACCACCGTGCGGATCCCCTCGTGGACGTACACCCGCGCCGCCGCGTCCCGGCGCCCGGCCGCCTCCAGAGCACCTGCCAGCAGGGAGCGGACGCGGTTCCCGTCGAGACCCTGCCCGAAGAGCTCGCGGGTGGCGCGGTCGAGGCGTTCGAGGTGCAGCCCGAGGCCCTGGACCCGTCCGTCGCGCACCTGCATCGCCGTGTAGTGCCCGTAGCCGCTGGTGAGGGCCGCGAGGGTCGCGGGGTCGGCGACGGGGCGGCCGTCGATCTCGATGTGCAGGGGTGCGGGGGGAGCCTCGGTCATGACACCACCGTAGGGGGTGTCGTGGGGTCTCCCGCCGGGCCGATCGCAGGAGATCTCCCGGTTCCGGATCGAGCCCCTTGACCTCAACCAGACTTGAGGTAGGAAGGTCGTCCGCATGGACCTCACGAACTCCGCGAACTCCGCCCCGCTCAAGCTCGCCGTCATCGTCGGCAGCGACCGCGAAGGCCGCTTCGGCCCGGTCGTCGCCGACTGGTTCCTCTCCCGCACGGCCGAGCGGGACGACTTCACCGTCGATGTCGTCGACCTCGCCGAGACCGCGCTCCCGACCTCGCTCTCCCATCACCCCGCACCCGGCGTCCGCGCCGAACTGGCCAAGGTCTCCCCGGTCCTGGCCGCCGCCGACGCCTTCGTCGTCGTCACCCCCGAGTACAACCACTCCTTCCCCGCCGCCCTGAAGTCCCTCATCGACTGGCACTTCACCGAGTGGCAGGCCAAGCCCGTCGGCTTCGTGTCCTACGGCGGCATGTCCGGCGGTCTGCGCGCCGTCGAGCAACTGCGCCAGGTCTACGCCGAGATGCACGCCGTCACCGTCCGCGACACCGTCTCGTTCCACCACGCCCACGGGCTGTTCGAGCCGGACGGCAGTCCCAAGGACCCCAGCGGCCCCGACGCCGCGGCCAAGGTGCTGCTCGACCAGGTCGCGTGGTGGGCTCGTGCCCTGCGCGACGCCAAGGCGGTCCGCCCGTACACCGGTTGAGTCCCGGCCCGGCCCGTAGGGCCGACCCCGTCGGCCGCCGGCGGGGCACGGCCGTACGGGTGCTTCCCTGCCGTGACCCGGACGCGGTCCTGAGTACCGTGGCGGGGTGACCCACGCACCCACGGCACTGACCGTACTGACCACCACCGACAGCCCCGCCAAGGCCCAGGAACTCGCGCGCGGCGCGGTCGAGGCCCGTCTCGCCGCCTGCGCCCAGGTCTCCGGGCCGGTCACCTCCGTCTACCACTGGCAGGGGGCGATCGAGACGACAGAGGAGTGGCAGGTGGTGCTCAAGACGACCGAGGCCCGCTACGAGGCGCTGGAGGCCCACCTGCTCGCCGCGCACGACTACGAGACCCCGGAGATCCTCGCCACCCCGGTCGTCCGCGCCTCCGCCGGCTACGTGAAGTGGATCGCGTCCGAGACGGCCACCACCCCGTGACGGCCGGGCCGGAGCTGCCCTTCTTCGTCTACGGCACGCTCCGCCCCGGCCGGCGCAACCACGACCGGTTCCTCCTCGGCCGCACGGCCGCGGAGGAACCCGCACGGCTCGCCGGCGCGGTGCTGCACGACGGCCCCGGCTATCCGTTCGCCGTGCCGGGGGACGGCCGGATCGCCGGCGAACTGGTGACCGCCGCGCCCGGCGCGTACGCCGGGCTGCTGGACGTGCTGGACCGGCTGGAGGAGTACCGCGGGCCGGGCCACCCGCTCAACCTGTACGAGCGGGTGGAGCGGGAGGTGGTCCGGCTCCGGGACGGGGCGGCCGTGCCCGCGTGGGTCTACCTCGCCGCGCCGGGGGTTCCGCTGGGTCCCCCGGTCGCGGGCGGCGACTGGGTCACGCCGGCTCCAGGCGGACCGCGCAGGTCTTGAACTCCGGCATCCGCGAGACGGGGTCGAGGGCGGGGTTGGTGAGCGTGTTCGCCCGGCCCTCGCCCGGCCAGTGGAAGGGCATGAAGACGGTGTCCGGCCGGATGGCCGTGGTGATCCGGGCCGGCGCCACCGCACGCCCGCGCCGCGAGACCACCGCGACCCGCTCGCCGTCGGCGACCCCGATCCGCTCGGCGAGCCGCGGGTGCAGCTCCACGAAGGGGCCGGGCGCGGCGCTGTTCAGCTCCTCGACCCGCCGGGTCTGCGCGCCGGACTGGTACTGCGCGACGACCCGTCCGGTCGTCAGCACGACCGGGTACTCGTCGTCGGTCTCCTCGCCCGACGCCCGGTGGACCACGGACACGAACCGCGCCCGGCCGTCGGGGGTGGCGAACCGGTCGAGGAAGAGACGCGGCGTGCCGGGGTGCGGGCGCCCGCCGGTCCCGGCGCCGGACGCCCCGTCGGCCTCCGGCGCACCGTCGGACGGGGACGTCCGCGGGACCTCGGGGCAGGGCCAGAAGACGCCGTCCTCCTCCTGGATGCGGCGGTAGCTGATGCCGGAGTAGTCCGCGGGGCCGCCCGCCGAGGCGCGGCGGAGCTCGTCGAACACCTCCTCCGGGTCGGTGGGGAAGCCCTTCTCCCAGCCGAGCAGCGCCGCGAGCGCGTGCAGCACCTCCAGATCGCTGCGGACCCCCGGCGGCGGGGTGAGCGCGCGGCGGCGGAGCAGGACCCGGCCCTCCAGGTTGGTCGTGGTCCCGGTCTCCTCCGCCCACTGGGTCACGGGCAGCACCACGTCGGCCAGTTCGGCCGTCTCCGACAGGACCACGTCCGCGACGGCGAGGAAGTCGAGCGACCGCAGCCGCTGTTCGACGTGCCCCGCGTGCGGGGCGGAGACGACCGGGTTGGAACCCATCAGGAGCAGGGTCCGCACGTCGCCGCCCAGGGCGTCGAGGAGTTCGTAGGCGCTGCGGCCCGGCCCCGGCAGGGACTCCGGCGGCACGTCCCAGACCCGGGCCACGTGCGCGCGGGCGGCGGGGTCGTCGAGCTTGCGGTAGCCGGGGAGCTGGTCGGCCTTCTGGCCGTGCTCGCGGCCGCCCTGGCCGTTGCCCTGCCCGGTGAGGCAGCCGTAGCCGGAGAGCGGGCGCCCGGCCCGCCCGGTCGCCAGGCAGAGGTTGATCCACGCGCCGACCGTGTCCGTGCCCTTGGACTGCTGCTCAGGGCCGCGCGCGGTGAGCACCATCGCGTTCTCCGCGTCGCAGAACATGCGCATGGCCTCGCGCAGCAGCGGCACGGGCACGCCGGTGATCCGCTCGACCAGCTCGGGCCAGTGGGCCATCGCCCCGGCCCGCGCGGCCTCCCAGCCCTGGGTGCGGGTGCGGACGAACTCGTCGTCCACGCGCCCCTCGGCGACGACGAGGTGGAGCAGGCCGAGGGCGAGCGCGAGGTCCGTGCCCGGGCGCGGCGCGAGGTGGAGGTCGGCCTGCTCGGCGGTCCTGGTGCGGCGCGGGTCGACGACGATCAGCCGGCCGCCGTTCTCCTTCAGCTCGGTGAGGTAGCGCAGGGCGGGCGGCATGGTCTCGGCGAGGTTGGAGCCGACGAGGATCACGCAGCCGGTGCGCGGGATGTCCTCCAGGGGGAAGGGGAGTCCCCGGTCGAGGCCGAAGGCCCGCTGGTGGGCGGCGGCCGCCGAGGACATGCAGAAGCGGCCGTTGTAGTCGATCTGGGAGGTGGCGAGGACGAGCCGGGCGAACTTGCCGAGCGCGTACGCCTTCTCGTTGGTGAGACCGCCGCCGCCGAAGACCCCCACGGCGTTCGGACCGTGGTCGGCGCGGGTCCGGCGCAGCCCGTCGGCGACGGCGGCGAGCGCCTCCTCCCAGGTGGCCGACTTCAGCGCACCTGTGTCAGGGCAGCGGACCAGGGGCTCGGTCAGCCTGACCCGGGAGGAGAGCACGGCCGGGGCGGTGCGGCCCTTGCCGCACAGCGCGCCCCGGTTGACCGGGAAGTCCGTGCGGTCGACCACCTCCACGGAGCCCGTCCCCTCCGGCGAGCGGCGGAGCGACATGCCGCACTGGAGCGCGCAGTAGGGGCAGTGCGTGGGGGTGGTGACAGCCTCGGACATGTACGAGAGCGTGCGACGCGCGTGTTACGGGAGGGGGCGCGCCCGATTACGGGACCGGTACGTCGGACTCCGCCGCCGGCCTCGCCGCGGGTGAGGGCAGCGGCCGGTGGGGGCGTGCCCTACCGCGCCGAGGCCAGCGCCTCCGTCACGCCCTTCTCGCGGTCTCCGAGGAAGTGGGGGTCCGGACGCAGCGCCGCGTCCAGCGCCGCCTTACCGGCGGCGAACAGCTCCCGGGTGCCGCCGTAGTAGAACGTGGCGTCGTGGGGCTCGACCACCTTGACGCCGTAGGAGTCGACGCCCGCCGCCGCGCACAGCGCCACCGCGCGCCGGATGTGGAAGTCCTGCGTGACGAGGACGGCCCGGTCGACGCCGAAGATCTTCTTCGCGCGCACGCACGAGTCCCAGGTGTCGAAGCCCGCGTAGTCGCTGACGATCCGCGCGTCCGGCACGCCGTGACCGGTGAGGTACGTGCGCATGGCGTCGGGTTCGTCGTACGCGCTCCGGCTGTTGTCGCCGGTGACGAGCACGACCTTGACCTTGCCCGTGCGGTACAGCTCCGCGGCGGTGTCGAGCCGGTGCGCGAGGTAGGGCGTCGGGCGGCCCTTCCACAGGCCGGCGCCGAAGACGACGGCGACGTCCTGGGCGGGCACGTCGGCGGTGGTGCGCAGCCGCCCGTCGGCGGTGGCGTGCATCCAGGTGGCCGGGGCGAGCGCGAGCACGGTGCCGAGCATGACGGCCTGGACCGTACGGCGGCGGGCCCGGCGGCCGCGCGGCAGCAGCCGCACGGCCCTCTTCAGCCGGGCGGGAACGCGTACGCGTCGCATGGACGTACCTCCGTGGATCTTGCCTGCCCCGTCACCTCAACCGACGCAGAATGCGGCCCCTCGGTTCACTGGGAGGCGGCGGCGGTGTGGCCGGGTCGCCCGGGTCCGCGGGGCGCGGCACCGCCGGACCGGCCGTTCCCGCGCGCCCGGATCCGTACAGCACGGTGGCCAGGGCGATGCCCAGCAGGGCTCCCAGGAACTGCGCGCCGATGAAGCCGGGCAGCGAGCCGGGGGCGATCCCGGTGAAGGAGTCGGAGAAGGAACGGCCCACCGTGGCGGCCGGGTTGGCGAAGGAGCCCGAGGAGGTGAACCAGATGGCCGCCGCGATGTACGCGGCCACCGCGACCGGGGCGAGCGAGGTCCGGTCGATGTGCCGCAGACCCTGGACGATCAGGACGAGCCCGGCGGTGGCGACGGTCTCGCCGAGCAGCAGGGAGACGTCCGCGTGGGCCCGCGTGGACCAGGTGCCGGGCGTCCGCCCGAACATGGCCTCGGCGAGGAGGGCGCCGGCCACGGCGCCGGTGAGCTGTGCGGCGACGTAGGCGGCGACCTCGCGGACGTCCGGTGCGCCGGCCTCGCGGCGCCTCGACCACCACTCGGAGAGGGTGACCACGGGGTTGAAGTGGGCGCCGGAGAGCGGGCCGAGAAGGGCGATGAGCAGTCCGAGGCCCAGGGCGGAGGCGAGGGAGTTGGCCAGCAGCCGGACCCCGATGTCCTGGCTGAGCGCGTCGGCCCGGATGCCGGAGCCGACGATGACGGCGACCAGGGCGGCGGTGCCGACGAGTTCGGCGACGGCACGTCGGTGCAGCGCCGGAGGAGTCATTCTCATGATGGAAAATATATTCCGCAGTGCGGAAGTGCGGATAGGGAAAAGAATGACGAGAAGCGCGGGACGTGGTCGTACGATCCACAGATGATCAACGACGCCGTCCGTAACAACGCCGAGTGGTGCGAGGCGATGTGCCGGGCCCACGGCCGCCCCGGCACCTTCGCCCCGCGCGTGTGGACCAACGCCCTCCGCACGCCGACCTACTACCCGGACGCCGTCACGCTGACCGCCGACGCGGGCGTCCGCGACGTCCTGGACGGCATCGACCGCGGCGCCCCCGGAGCCTCCGTCAAGGACAGCTTCGCCCGTCTCGACCTGGCGGCGGAGGGCTTCCTGCTGCTGTTCGAGGCGGAGTGGATCCACCGCCCGGCGGGGCTTCCCGCTCCCGCCGCCGACGGTGCCGCCGGCCTGCGCTGGAGCCCGGTCCGCACCCCGGCGGACCTCGCCGACTGGGCGCTGTCCTGGAGCGGCGGCGACGCGGAGGAGGCCGCGCTGTTCCGCCCGGAGCTGCTCGCCGACCCGGCGACCACGATCGTCGCCGGACACCGCCCCGACGGTGCGATCGCCGGTGGCGCGGTGCTCAGCGACAGCGGACCGGTGACCGGCGTGTCCAACCTCTTCGCCGTCGACGGCACAGACCCGGCCGAGGCATGGGCCGGCTGCCTGGGCCTGGCCGACCCCGGCCGCCCGGTCGTCGGCTACGAGTCCGGCGACGACCTGGCACCCGCCCACGCGGCCGGCTTCTCCTCCTTCGCGCCGCTGCGGGTCTGGCTGGACACCGGCGCCTGACACCGGCGCGGGACACCGGCGCCTGACACCGGCGCGGGGCACCCGGTGAGCGGGCGGAAAACACTCGTGACCCCGGCGCAACGGGCAGGCAACGTGCCGGGGTCAGGATCGGTCCATGACGGAGCCGGACAGCACGTTCGACAGCACCGCCCAGCTGCTGGGACGGATCACCGCACAGCTCGGCGCCCAACTGGGCCGCGTGCATCTGAACGGGCGTGGCGGCCGAATGACTCACGGAAGTCCCGACGCCCCCGACGAAACGCGCAGGCCCATGAGAAGCACCGCCCCCACCCTTGTCGCCGTCGGCCACGGCAGCCGCGACCCCCGGGCGCGCGCCACCCTCGGCCTGCTGCTGGACCGGGTCCGCGACCTGCGGCCCGGCCTCGACGTCCGCCTGGCGCACATCGAACTGAACGCGCCGCTCCTCGACGACACCCTCGCCGGTCTCGCCGGGGGGCGCCCCCGCGACGCCGCCGACGCCGTCGTCGTACCCCTCCTCTTCGGGCCCGGTTACCACGTCAAACAGGACCTGCCCGCCGCTGCCGCCGCCGCACCCGGACTGCGGATCCGCACAGCGCTCCCGCTCGGCCCGCACCCCCTGCTCGTCGAGGCGCTCGCCGACCGGCTCGCCGAGGCGGGCTGGACCGCCCGGGACGACGCCTCGCCGTCCGCCGGCGTCGTCCTGGCAGCGGCCGGCTCCCGCGACCCCGAGTCGCTCGCCGTCGTCCGCCGCGTCGCACGGCTGCTCTCCGAGCGGCTCGGCCACGTGCCCGTCGTCCCCGCCTTCGCCTCCGCCGCCGCGCCGACCGTGCCCGACGCCGTACGGTCCCTCGCCGCCCGCGGCCGGCACCGCGTCGCCGTCGCCTCCTGCTTCACCGCGCCCGGTCTGTTCGCCACCCGCAGCGCCGCCCACGCCCCCTGGATCGCGGCGGCCCCGCTCGGCGACCACCCGGCCCTGGCCCGGCTGATCCTGCACCGCTACGACGAGGCCCTGCGCAGGCCCGCCGTCCCCGCGCGCGAACTCGCCACCGCCTGACGACCGCCTGCCCCGGGCGCCGTCCGGCGGGGAGCGCCCCCGCCGGCCGCCCCGTCCCGGTGCGAAACGCACGCCCTGCCCCCAGGTGTCGGTCCCTCCGGTTACCTTCGGTGCATGGAAGGCAACACGGACACCCCGGGATACGACGACACCGCCACCGAACGATGGGCCGCCGAACCCGACAAACGGCCCGGCCGCACCGCCTTCCAGCGCGATCGCGCGCGGGTGCTCCACTCCAGCGCGCTGCGGCGGCTCGCCGGCAAGACCCAGGTCGTCACCCCCGGAACCCGCGGCCACGCCTGGGACGCCAGCCCCCGCACCCGGCTCACCCACTCCCTGGAGTGCGCCCAGGTCGGCCGGGAACTCGGCGCCGCCCTCGGCTGCGACCCCGACCTCGTCGAAGCGGCGTGCCTCTCCCACGACATGGGCCACCCGCCGTTCGGGCACAACGGCGAACAGGCCCTCAACGACTTCGCCAAGGACTGCGGCGGGTTCGAGGGCAACGCCCAGTCGCTGCGCCTGCTCACCCGGATCGAACCGAAGCGGTTCATCGCCGATCCCGCCGGCGGCGAGCCCGTCAGCGTCGGCCTCAACCTCACCCGCGCCGCGCTCGACGCCGCCACCAAGTACCCCTGGCCGCGCGGCGGTCATCCCGAGGACCCCGACTCGTCCAAGTTCGGCGTCTACGAGGACGACCTCCCGGTCTTCGCGTGGGCACGCCAGGGCGCGCCCGGCCACCGCAAGTGCTTCGAGGCCCAGGTCATGGACTGGTCCGACGACGTGGCGTACTCCGTGCACGACTTCGAGGACGGTCTGCACGCCGGCCACATCGACCCCGACATGCTCTTCGCCGAGCCCGAGCGCGCCGACATCTGGACGGTCGCCCTCGGCCGCTACGTCCCGCCGGACACCGACCCGCAGGAGCTCGCCGACGCCCTCGACCGGCTCACCGGACAGGACTGGTGGCCGCACGGCTACGACGGCTCGGCCGTCGCCCAGGCCCGGCTGAAGGACGCCACCAGCCAGCTGATCGGCCGCTTCTGCCTCGCCGCCGAGGGCGCCACACGGCAGCGGTACGGCACCGGCCGTCTCACGCGCTACGCGGCCGAGCTCGTCGTCCCGCGGGAGACCCGCAACGAATGCGCCGTCCTCAAGGCCGTGGCGGACCGGTACGTGATGCAGCGCGCCGAGCAGGAGGCGCTCCGCGCCGACCAGCGCATCGTCCTCGCCGAGCTCGCCGAGGCGCTGACCGCCCGCGCGCCCGAGGAACTCGACCCGCAGTTCCGCGCGCTGTTCGACGAGGCGGGCGACGACCGCGCGCGCAAGCGGGTGATCATCGACCAGATCTCCTCCCTCACCGACGCCTCCGCCCGCGCCCTCCACGCCCGGCTCCACCCCCGCCACGGCTGACCGGCCGACGAGGTCACGCCCCCTTCCGCCATCACGCTCCGTGCGGGACGCTCGCTGCAAGGCCCGAGGCGG
Organism: Streptomyces sp. MS191; assembly: GCF_008042125.1. Taxonomy (GTDB): domain Bacteria; phylum Actinomycetota; class Actinomycetes; order Streptomycetales; family Streptomycetaceae; genus Streptomyces. The sequence goes on along the minus strand of NZ_RDBI01000040.1, from coordinate 1,340,764 downwards.
AACGGCCCGCCGAACGGCCGGAGGCGTAGCGTAGAAGCGGTCGCAACGAGGAGGCATCACGTGGTCGACGCAGATCAGACCTTCGTCATCGTCGGCGGGGGCCTCGCCGGGGCCAAAGCCGCGGAGACCCTTCGCGCCGAGGGCTTCAACGGCCGGGTGATCCTCATCGGCGACGAGCGCGACCATCCCTACGAACGACCGCCGTTGTCCAAGGGCTACCTCATCGGCAAGGATGAGCGCGACGGCGTCTTCGTCCACGAGGCCGCCTGGTACGCCCAGAACGACATCGAGCTGCACCTCGGGCAGGCGGTCACCACCGTCGACCGCACGGCGCGCACCGTCCGCCTCGGCGACGGCACCACCATCCGTTACGACCGGCTCCTGCTGGCCACCGGCTCCGAGCCCCGCCGCCTCGACATCCCCGGCACCGGACTCGCCGGCGTCCACCACCTGCGCCGCCTCGCCCACGCCGACCGGCTGCGCCACGTGCTGGCCGCCCTCGGCCGCGACAACGGCCACCTGGTGATCGCGGGCGCCGGCTGGATCGGCCTGGAGGTCGCCGCCGCGGCCCGCGGGTACGGCGCCGAGGTCACCGTGGTCGAGTCCGCGCCGACCCCGCTGCACCAGGTCCTCGGCCCCGAGCTCGGCCAGCTCTTCGCCGACCTGCACGCCGAGCACGGCGTCCGCTTCCACTTCGGCGGCCGGCTGACCGAGATCGTCGGCCAGGACGGCATGGTCCTCGCCGTCCGCACCGACGACGGCGAGGAGCACCCCGCCCACGCCGTCCTCGCCGCCATCGGCGCCGCGCCGCGCACCGCCCTCGCCGAATCGGCCGGCCTCGCCCTGGTCGACCGCGCCCACGGCGGCGGCATCGCCGTCGACGAGTCCCTGCGCACCTCCGACCCGGAGATCTTCGCGGCCGGCGACGTCGCCGCCGCGCACCACCCGCTGCTCCACACCCGGCTGCGCGTCGAGCACTGGGCCAACGCCCTCAACGGCGGGCCGGCCGCCGCCCGCGCCATGCTCGGCCGCCCGGTCAGCTACGACCGGGTGCCGTACTTCTTCTCCGACCAGTACGACCTGGGCATGGAGTACTCGGGCTGGGCCCCGCCCGGCTCGTACGACCAGGTCGTCCTGCGCGGCGACGTCGGCAAGCGGCAGTTCATCGCCTTCTGGCTGAAGGACCGCCGGGTGCTCGCCGGGATGAACGTGAATGTGTGGGACGTCACAGAGTCGATCCAGCGGCTCATCCGATCCGGGGCCCCGGTGGACCCGGACGCCCTCGCGGACCCCTCGGTCCCCCTCGACGGCCTGACCTGAGAAGCCGCCCGGCACCGTAGGATTCATGCGTGGCAGGCAGGATCAACGATGACGACGTGAAGGCGGTACGGGACGCGGTCCCGATCGACTCCGTCGTGTCCGAGTACCTTCAACTGCGCAACGCGGGCGGCGGCAACCTCAAGGGCCTGTGCCCCTTCCACGACGAGAAGTCGCCCTCCTTCCAGGTCAGCCCCAGCAAGGGCCTGTTCCACTGCTTCGGCTGCCAGGAGGGCGGCGACACGATCGCCTTCGTGATGAAGATCGACCACCTCTCCTTCTCGGAGACGGTCGAGCGCCTCGCCGCCAAGGCGGGCATCACGCTGCGGTACGAGGAGGGCGGCTACAACCCCGGCCACCAGCGCGGCGAGCGCATCCGGCTGGTCGAGGCACACAAGGTCGCCGCCCAGTTCTACGCCGACCAACTCGGCGGAGCCGAGGCCGAGATCGGCCGGAAGTTCCTCGCCGAGCGCGGCTTCGACCAGGCCGCCGCCGAACACTTCGGCGTGGGCTACTCCCCGGCCGGCTGGGACCACCTCACCCGTTTCCTGCGCGGCAAGGGCTTCTCCGACAAGGAGCTGATCCTCTCCGGGCTCTCCCAGGACGGCCGCCGCGGCCCCATCGACCGCTTCCGGGGCCGCCTGATGTGGCCGATCCGGGACGTCGGCGGCGAGGTCGTCGGCTTCGGCGCCCGCCGGCTGCGCGAGGACGACAACGGCCCCAAGTACCTGAACACGCCCGAGACGCCGATCTACAAGAAGTCCCAGGTGCTCTACGGCATCGACCTGGCCAAGAAGGACATCGCCAAGGTCAGCCGGGCCGTCGTCGTCGAGGGCTACACCGACGTCATGGCCTGCCACCTGGCCGGTGTCACGACCGCCATCGCCACCTGCGGCACCGCCTTCGGCGGCGACCACATCAAGATCCTCCGCCGGCTCCTCATGGACAACGGCTCGGCCCGGGTGATCTTCACCTTCGACGGAGACGCGGCCGGCCAGAAGGCCGCGCTGCGCGCCTTCGAGGACGACCAGAAGTTCGCCGCGGAGACCTACATCGCCATCGCGCCGGACGGCATGGACCCCTGCGACCTGCGGCTGGCCAAGGGCGACCAGGCCGTGGCCGACCTCGTCGAGCCGCGCACCCCGCTGTTCGAGTTCGCCCTGCGCCAGATCGTGCGCCGCTACGACCTGGAGACCCCGGCCGGCCGGGCCGCCGCCCTCGACGAGGCGGCCCCGATCGTCGCCCGTATCAAGAACGTCGCCTCGCAGCACGAGGTCGCCGTCCAGCTCGCGGGCATGCTCGGCATCCTCGACACGCCGTTCGTGGTCCGGCGCGTCGCCCAGATCGCCCGCTGGGCCCGGGACCGCGGCGGCCGGGGCCCGGCGCCCGCGCAGAACCGCACGGCGCCCCCGCCGATCCACGCCCCCCAGGCCCCGGCCGGCCCCGCGCTCAACCTGCGCAGCCCGGCCCACCGCACCGAGCGCGAGCTCCTCAAGCTGGCGCTCCAGCGCCCCGAGCTGGTCTCGCCCGCCTTCGACGCCTACGGGGTCGACGAGTTCACCGCACCGCCCTACGCGACCGTGCGCCAGTGCATCCAGGACGCGGGCGGGGCCACCGACGCGCCCTCGGACTACCTGGCCACCGTCCGCGAGGCCGCGCCCAACGACACCGTCCGCGCGCTGGTCACCGAACTCGCCGTCGAGGCGATCTTCGCCAAGACCGTCGACGAGGCCTACGCCGGAGACCAGCTCGTCACCGTCCGCCTCCGCGCGGTCGACCGCCGCATCCGGGAGGTACAGGGCTCCCTGGCGCGCCTCGGCGCGCACGGGGACCCGGAGCAGCAGGCCGCCGTGCAGAACGAGCTGTGGGTGCTCACCCAGTACGGACAGTCCCTGCGGAACAACGGCGCGGCCGCGCTCTGAGCGCCGCCCCGGCGGCGCACCGGCCATCGCCCGGGACAGGGTCCCCCTTCGTAGTCGGCCGCATTCAAAAAGTCACCGCACGCCCCTCGTGGCGGTGATGTGTCGTACCCCACACTGGTGGGCGGTGCCTGAGCCCTCGGAGCGTGCCCCCGCGGTTCCGCTCATCGTGTACGGGACGGACAGTGGCGGCCCGGCCGCGCCCGTCCCGCTGTCGCACGCCCCCGAACCGGCAGCGAACGGGAGGCGGACGGTGACGAGCTGGTCTCCGGCGTAGGCCTCGTCGACGGTCTTGGCGAAGATCGCCTCGACGGCGAGTTCGGTGACCAGCGCGCGGACGGTGTCGTTGGGCGCGGCCTCGCGGACGGTGGCCAGGTAGTCCGAGGGCGCGCCGGATCCCGCCGGCCTCACCGACGAGGCGGATCCCGCGGAGGCGGCCGCGCCGGCCGAGCCGGTCGAGCCGGTCGAGACGGAGCCCGTGGAGGAGATCGAGGCACCCGCCCCCCGCCGCGTCGACACCGGCGGGAGCGGACCCTCCTCCGACCTCTTCCGGCAGTACCTGCGCGAGATCGGCCGCATCCCGCTGCTCACCGCGGCCGAGGAGGTCGAGCTCGCCCGCCGCGTGGAGGCCGGGCTCTTCGCCGAGGAGCGGCTCGCCTCCGCCACCGACCTCGACTCCCGGCTGGCCCTCGACCTGGACCGGCTCGTGGTCATGGGCCGGATGGCCAAACGCCGCCTCATCGAGGCGAACCTGCGCCTGGTCGTCTCCGTCGCCAAGCGGTACGTGGGGCGCGGGCTGACGATGCTCGACCTGGTCCAGGAGGGAAACCTCGGCCTCATCCGCGCGGTGGAGAAGTTCGACTACGCGCGCGGCTACAAGTTCTCGACCTACGCGACCTGGTGGATCCGCCAGGCGATGTCCCGCGCGCTGGCCGACCAGGCCCGGACGATACGCGTCCCCGTCCACGTCGTGGAGCTGATCAACCGGGTCGTCCGGGTCCAGCGCCGGATGCTCCAGGAGCGCGGCTACGAGCCCACGCCCGAGGAGGTCGCCGCCCAGCTGGACCTGGCACCCGAGCGGGTCGGTGAAGTACTGCGCCTCGCCCAGGAGCCGGTCTCCCTGCACGCCCCGGTGGGCGAGGAGGACGACGTCGCGCTGGGCGACCTGATCGAGGACGGGGACGCCGCCTCCCCGGTGGAGTCCGCCGCCTTCCTGCTGCTGCGCGAGCACCTGGAGGCGGTCCTCTCCACCCTCGGCGAGCGTGAACGCAAGGTCGTCCAGCTCCGCTACGGCCTCGACGACGGACGGCCCCGCACCCTGGAGGAGATCGGCCGGATCTTCGGCGTGACGCGCGAACGCATCCGCCAGATCGAGTCCAAGACCCTCAACAAGCTCCGGGACCACGCCTTCGCCGACCAGCTGCGCGGCTACCTGGACTGAGACGCGGCCCCCGGGTTCGTGCGAGGTCCCCGGTGCCGGACGGACGCCCGGCACCGGGAACGCGTCAGTCGACCTCGACGACCGCCTGGGCGAACTGGGCCGCGTACAGCCGCGCGTAGGCGCCGTCCACCGCCAGCAGCTCGTCGTGCGTGCCCTGTTCGACGATCGAGCCGTTCTCCATCACCAGGATCACGTCCGCGTCCCGGATCGTGGAGAGCCGGTGCGCGATCACGAAGCTGGTCCGCCCGTGGGCGAGCCGCGCCATCGCCTTCTGGATCAGGACCTCGGTCCGGGTGTCGACGGAGCTGGTCGCCTCGTCCAGGACGAGGATCACCGGGTCGGACAGGAACGCCCGCGCGATGGTGATCAGCTGCTTCTCGCCGGCGCTGACGCCCGCCCCGTCGTCGTCGATGACGGTGTCGTAGCCGTCCGGCAGCGTGCGGACGAAACGGTCGGCGTGCGCGGCACGCGCCGCCTCCTCGATCCGCTCCCGGGTGACCGGGCCGCTCGCACCGTAGGCGATGTTCTCGGCGATCGTCCCGCCGAACAGCCAGGTGTCCTGGAGGACCATGCCGATGCCGGCCCGCAGCTCCTCGCGGGACATCGACGCCGCGTCCACGCCGTCGAGCGCGATCCGGCCGCCGGTGACCTCGTAGAACCGCATGAGCAGGTTCACCAGCGTCGTCTTGCCCGCGCCGGTGGGTCCGACGATCGCCACCGTCTGCCCCGGCTCCACCGTCAGCGACAGGTCCTCGATGAGCGGCTTGTCGGCCTCGTAGCGGAAGGACACGTGCTCCAGCTCGACCCGGCCCTTGCCGGCCGCGGACTCGGAGGGCCGCTCGCTCACCGGGGAGTCCGGCTCCTGCTCCTCGGCGTCGAGCAGCTCGAAGATCCGCTCGGCCGAGGCGACGCCCGACTGCACCAGGTTCGCCATGGACGCGACCTGCGTCAGCGGCATCGAGAACTGCCGGGAGTACTGGATGAACGCCTGCACGTCACCGATCGACAGGGTGCCCGAGGCCACCCGCAGACCGCCGACGACGGCCACCAGCACGTAGTTGATGTTCGAGATGAAGAACATCACCGGCTGCATGACGCCGCTGTTGAACTGGGCCTTGAAGCCCGCCTCGTACAGCGCCTCGTTCTGCTCGCGGAAGTCGGCGGCCGACTCGTCCTGCCGCCCGAAGACCTTCACCAGCGCGTGACCGGTGTACATCTCCTCCACGTGCGCGTTCAGCTTGCCCGTGGACTTCCACTGCTGCACGAAGTGCGGCTGCGAGCGCTTGCCCACCTTGGCCGCCACGACCACCGACACCGGCACCGTCACCAGGGCGACGAGCGCCAGCAGCGGCGAGATCCAGAACATCATCGCCAGTACGCCGACGATGGTGAGCAGCGAGTTGATCAGCTGGCCCATCGACTGCTGCAGGGTCTGCGAGATGTTGTCGATGTCGTTGGTGGCGCGGCTGAGGACCTCGCCCCGCTTGGCCTTGTCGAAGTACGACAGCGGCAGCCGGGACAGCTTCGTCTGCACGTCCTCCCGCATCCGGAACACGGTGCGGTTGATCACCTTGATCGACATCCGGGTGGAGACCAGCATCAGCAGGCCGGCCACCACGTAGACGGCGAGCGCCCACAGCAGCACCTGACCCACCGCGGTGAAGTCGATGCCCTGACCGGGGGTGAAGTCGACCCCGGACAGCATGTCCGCCATCCCGCCGTTGCCCTCGGCCCGCAGCGAGTCGATGGCCTGCGCCTTCGTGGCACCCTCGGGCATCTGCCGCCCGACCACGCCCGCGAAGACCAGGTCGGTCGCCTTGCCGAGGATCTTGGGGCCGACCACCGAGGCGGCCACGCTGAGCACGCCGGCGATCACCATCGGCCAGAGCGAGCTCCGTTCGGGCGCCAGCTGCCGCAGCAGCCGCTTGCCCGAGCCCTTGAAGTCCATCGACTTCTGGTCGGGGCCGCCGCCGGCCATCATCCGTCCGCCAGGACCGGCCATCAGGCTGCCTCCGCCTCGGTCAGCTGGGAGAGCACGATCTCCCGGTACGTCTCATTGCCTGCCATCAGTTCGTGATGGCGTCCGGTGCCCACGACCCGGCCCTGGTCCAGGACCACGATCCGGTCGGCGTCCCGGATGGTCGACACCCGCTGGGCGACGATCACGACGGTCGCGTCCGCCGTCTCCTCGGACAGCGCGGCCCGCAGCAGCGCGTCGGTCTTGTAGTCGAGCGCCGAGAACGAGTCGTCGAAGAGGTAGATCTCCGGCCGCTGCACCAGCGTCCGGGCGATGGCGAGCCGCTGGCGCTGCCCGCCGGACACGTTCGTGCCGCCCTGCGCGATCGGCGCGTTCAGGCCGGCCTCCAGCTCCCGCACGAAGTCCGCAGCCTGGGCCACCTCCAGGGCGTGCCACAGCTCCTCGTCGGTCGCGTCGGGCTTCCCGTACCGCAGGTTCGTCGCGACCGTGCCGGAGAAGAGGTAGGGCTTCTGCGGGACGAGTCCGACCGTCCGCGCCATCAGCGCCTGGTCGAGCGTCCGGACGTCGACGCCGTCGACCAGGACCTCGCCGCCGGTCACGTCGAAGAGCCGCGGCACCAGTCCGAGCAGGGTGGACTTGCCGGAGCCGGTCGAGCCGATGATCGCCGTGGTCTCGCCGGGCCGGGCCTCCAGGGCCACGCTCCGCAGCACCGACTCCTCGGCGCCCGGGTAGCGGAAGTCCGCCGCCCTGACCTCCAGATGCCCGCGCTGCCGCAGCTCGCGCACGGGCACGACCGGCGGCACCACGCTGGACTCGGTGCCGAGCACCTCCTCGATGCGCTCGGCGCACACCTCGGCGCGCGGCACCATCATGAACATGAAGGTGGCCATCATCACGGCCATCACGATCTGCATCAGATAGGCGAGGAAGGCGGTCAGCGCGCCGATCTCCATCCCGCCGCTGTCGATGCGGTGTGCTCCGAACCAGACCACCGCGATGCTGGAGACGTTCACGACCGTCATCACGGTCGGGAACATCAGCGCCATCAGCCGGCCGGTCGCCATCGACACGTCGGTCAGCTCCGTGTTGGAGACCTTGAAGCGGTCGCGCTCGTAGTCGTCCTTCACGAAGGCCCGGATCACCCGGTTGCCCGAGATCTGCTCCCGCAGCACCCGGTTCACCGTGTCCAGCCGCTCCTGCATGGTGCGGAACAGCGGACGCATCCGCTTCACGATCAGCGAGACCGCGATGCCGAGGACCGGGACCACCGCGAGCAGCACCGCCGACAGCGGCACGTCCTGACCCAGCGCCATGATGATGCCGCCGACGCACATGATCGGCGCGGACACCATCAGCGTGAAGGCCATCAGCACCAGCATCTGGACCTGCTGGACGTCGTTGGTGGTGCGGGTGATCAGCGACGGGGCGCCGAAGTGCCCGACCTCGCGGGCGGAGAAGGACTGCACGCGCTCGAAGACCGCGGCGCGGACGTCGCGGCCGAGCGCGGACGCGGTCCGGGCTCCGTAGTACACGGCGCCGATGTTGCAGACGACCTGGACCACGGAGACCGCGACCATCAGGGCGCCGAAGCGGAGGATGTAGCCGGTGTCCCCGTTCACGACACCGTTGTCGATGATGTCGGCGTTCAGGGTCGGCAGGTAGAGCGAGGCGCAGGTCTGCAGCAGCTGCAGGAGCACCAGCAGGGCGATGGGCTTCTTGTACGGTCCGAGGTGGGTTCGGAGGAGTCTTATGAGCACGGGTTCTACTATCGCCCGTGGCCCCACGGCGTTACGACCGGGTTTTCCCGACCTGGTCAAGCCTTTGCGAAGCCGGGCTCCGGGCGGCCCCGGAGCCCCGACGGCTACGCGTCGAAGGCGCCCGGGTGGATCTGCTCCCGCGTGGCCCGGTACTGCTGCCGCACCGCCTGACCCACCGCCATTTCCTCGCCCGGCTCGAAGACCTGGGCCGCGGCGCCCTGCCAGGCCGGCGGGGCACCGGGGGAGAGCCTGCCGTGCGAGACGCCGAGCGCCCACGCGGCCTGCCGGGCCGCGCCCAGCGCCGCGTAGTCCGCCGGCTGCGGGACGACGACCTGCGCGCCGAAGACGGCCGGCGAGAGCGCCTGCACGGCGGGCAGCTCGGCCGCCGCGCCCAGCAGGAACACCCGGCGCACGTCGACGCCGCGTCCGCGCAGCACGTCCATGGCGTCGGCGAGCGCGCAGAGCATGCCCTCGAAGGCGGCCCGCGCGAGGTGCTCGGGCTTCATCGACTCGCGGCGCAGACCGCTGAGGGTGCCGGCCGTGTGCGGCAGCTGCGGGGTGCGCTCGCCCTCCAGGTAGGGGAGCAGGACGAGACCGGAGGCGCCGGGGGTCGACTTCAGCGCGAGCGCCGACAACTCCTCCAGGCTGTCCACGCCGAGCATCTCGGCGGTGCCGCGCAGCGTCCGGACGGCGTTGGAGGTGTGGACGACGGGCAGGTGCATGCCGGTCGCGTCGGCGAAGGAGGTGATCATGCCCTGCGGGTCGGTGAGCGCCTCGTGGTGCACGGCCATCACCGAGCCGGAGGCGCCGAGGGAGACGACCGCGTCACCGGGGCCGAGCCCGAGGCCGAGCGCGGCGGCCATGGTCTCGCCCGTACCGGCGGAGATCAGCAGGCCCTCGGGAGTGGTCCCGGCGGCCTCGGCGGGACCGAGCACCTCGGGCAGCATGGCCATGTGGCCGAGCGCCAGCTCGACCAGATCGGGACGGTAGGTGCCCGCGCCGGCGGACCAGTACCCGGTGGCGGAGGCGGCGCCGCGGTCCGTGGTGCGGCGGAGGGGGCGGCCGAGGAGCTGCCAGACCAGCCAGTCGTGCGGCTGGAGCACCATCGCGACCCGCTGGGCGTTCTCGGGCTCGGTCCGGGCCAGCCAGCGCAGCTTGGCCACGGGCTGCCCGGCCTGCGGGACGGACCCGACCGCCTCGGCCCACGCCTGCCGCCCGCCGAACGCCTCGACCAGATCGGCCGCGGCGACCTGCGCCCGCTTGTCGTTGCCGATCATCGCGGGCCGTACGAGGCCGCCCTGCTGGTCAAGCGGCACGAGCCCGTGCTGCTGGGCGGAGACGCCGATCGCCTGGACCCCCTCCAGCAGACCGCCGGTGGCCGCCTCGCCGAGCGAGAGCAGCCAGGCCTGCGGGTCGACGTCGGTGGCCTTCGGGTCGCCGGGATGCTGGGCATAGCCCTGCCGCAGCACGGCACCCGTGTCCGCGTCGCAGACGACGATGCGTGTGAACCCCGAAGAGCTGTCCAAACCCGCGACTATCCCCATGGCAAGAGATTCTGCCGCACGCGGAGGAGTAGGGGGAGCGCCCGCGGGGTAGGAGACGCGTTTTCGCGCACGGTCCGGAACCGGCCCGGCGCCCCCGGGGCCATGGCGCGTCCGGACCGTGCGCGGCCCCGGGGCCGGTGAGCGGCGCCGCGTGAGCTTGACCACGGTCCGCGTGCGGGCGTCAGGTGTTGCTGACGCCCCACTCGTCCTCGGTCACCTGGCCGTTGTGGTGGCGCAGGGCGTGGATCCGCTCGGTCATCGAGTCCGGCAGCCGGTCGCCGACCTTGTCGCTCACCACGTGGAGCGCCTTGCCCGCCACCTGGCGGCCGGTCTGCGCCGCGGACTCCGCCGCGTTGCGCACGGCGGGGTTCTGCGAGATCTCCCGCGCGGACTTCTTCATCTGCTCGTAGCGCTCGCGCCCGGCCCGTGTGCCGATGACGTAACCGAGGGCCAGTCCCACGACGAACGTCAGCTTGTACCGCACGGCGGCACCACCCTTCCCTGGAAGTTTGCCGATGCCTCACTGGTGCCCACGAGCGCGCGCGGCATACCGATTGGCGGAGCACCCCCCTGCTTGCGCTAATGTATGTGTCGCAGCGAGCGAGCGCCGCCCGGGACACCCGAGGTGGGTACGTTCGGTGCAACGCAGCAATCCCCTGTAGCTCAATTGGCAGAGCAGCCGGCTGTTAACCGGCAGGTTACTGGTTCGAGTCCAGTCGGGGGAGCGCGATCCCCTGTAGCTCAATTGGCAGAGCATTCGGCTGTTAACCGGAGGGTTGCTGGTTCGAGTCCAGCCGGGGGAGCGATCGGAAAGAGGACCCTTCGGGGTCCTTTTTTCTTATGCCCGGGAACCATCTCGTCCGGGTCGAAGTCCTCATGATTGTGGTTGCCGGGCGCCACAGCAGGAGATCGTATGAGCAGCTATGCTGCGGCAGACGGCGCGCACACTTGTACGCGCCACGCCGTTGAGGGGCGGTAGCTCAGCCGGTTAGAGCAGCGGACTCATAATCCGTCGGCCGTGGGTTCGAGTCCCACCCGCCCCACCAACGCACGGTGAAGCAGAATCGTTCTGGCCAGCGCGATCGTCGGCCGGGCGATTCGCCACCGCGACGGCGGCGGTATCCGCCTCGTGCATCTCACCCCAGTCTGCGGACGGCGGGCGCGAGCAGTCGGCCCGACACGCCCACATCACCCGGATGGCACGGCCCGTGTGCCGGCCACCTCTTCGTGAGCCTCTTCTCCCCACCCCCGGCCGGCGCCGTCCGGGCCGGGGACGGCGAACGCCCCCGGCGCGTGGGGCTGCGCCGGGGGCGGACATGCGGGGTGGCGACTACTCGATGACGAGCTCCACCTGGATGTTGCCGCGGGTGGCCTTCGAGTACGGGCAGAAGGCGTGGGTCTTCTCGAGCAGGGTGCGGCCCGGCTCGCCCTGGAGGTGGTCGGGGAACTCGGCGCGCATGACGACCGCGAGACCGAAGCCGCTGTCGGCCTCGTCCTTGCCGATGCTGACCTCGGCGGTCACCGAGACGTCCTTGACGTCGATCTTCTCCTGGCGGGCTATCACGCCCATGGCGCTGGCGAAGCAGGCGGCGTAACCGGCGGCGAAGAGCTGCTCCGGGTTCGTGCCCTGGCCGTTGCCGCCGAGCGCCTGGGGGTGGGCGAGGGGGAGGTCGATGTGGCCGTCGGAGCTGACGGCGCGGCCCTCGCGGCCGTTGGCGGTGGCGACAGCGGTGTAGATCGCGTTCATGGGTGTCTCTTCCTGTCCTCGTGCGGAGCCGGTGCGGTGCTGAGTCATTGGTATCGCACAATTCAGTTGTGCACAACTCAATGGCCCTCGCGTAACCTGGAGCCATGGAGACGCTCGACACGACCCGGGACGAGGACTTCCTCCGGCTCGACCACCAGATCTGCTTCTCGCTGCACGCCGCCACCCGCGCGTTCAACGGGGTCTACCGCGGTGCGCTCAAGGAGCTCGGACTCACCTACCCCCAGTACCTGGTCATGCTGGTCCTCTGGGAGTACGGCGAGCTCCCCGTGAAGCGGATCGGTGAGCACCTGCGGCTCGATTCGGGCACCCTGTCGCCGCTGCTCAAGCGGCTGGAGGCGGCCGGGTACGTCGAGCGGCGGCGCAGCGCGGAGGACGAGCGCTCGGTCACCGCGCGCGTCACCGAGGCCGGCGCCGAGCTGCGCGAGAAGGCCCTCGGCGTGCCGCGGCGGATCGCCGCCGCGACGGGGATGTCGCTGGAGGAGATCCGCGGCCTGCGGGCCCAGCTCAACGCACTGGCCGCCCGGCTCGACGACGTCGACCCGGACGATCTGAGCCCCTGCGGCTGACCGGCGCCCGGCGCCCGGCGGCGGGCCGGAGGCCGGGGGCCACGGTCGGGTGGCGCCTGTCCCGACCTGGGGTCCTGTACGTACCCGGAGGAAACTGTAAGGACTCCATTACCTTCCATCCCTATACTCCCTCCATGCCCGCCATCACCGTCCGACGCGCCACCGCAGAGGACTCCCGCCGCCTCACCCAGCTCGTCAGGAAGTCCGGTGCGTACCGCGGTGACTACGCCGTCATGGTCGACGGCTACGTCGTCGGAGGCCCGTACATCGAGCATCACTGCGTCCACGTCGCCGTCGACGGCCAGGGCCGCACAGTCGGCTTCTACGCCCTCCTCCTCGACGAGGCCGAGCTCGACCTCGCCTTCGTCGCCGACGACGCCCAGGGGCTCGGCACCGGACGCCTGCTGATGGAGCACATGGCCGGCGAGGCCCGCGCCGCCGGCCTGACGTCCGTCCGCGTCGTCGCGCATCCGCCCGCCGAGGAGTTCTACCTGCGGACCGGCGCACGCCGGACCGGCGCCGTCGAACCCACCGGCGGGATCTACTGGACCCGGCCCGAGCTCCGGTTCGACGTCGCGTGACCGAGACCCGGGCCCCCGCACGCGGCCGCGTCCTCGCGGACCTCACCCCGCTGCGGACCTCCGCGCACTACCGCCGCCTCTGGTTCGGCAACACCGTCTCCTGGGTCGGGCAGGGCATGACGGCCCTCGCCGTCTCCCTCCAGGTCTACGAGATCACCCGCTCGCCCTTCTCCGTCGGGCTCGTGGGCCTCTTCTCGCTCGTGCCGCTGGTGGTCTTCGGCCTCTACGGCGGCGCCATCGCCGACACCGTCGACCGCCGCAGACTCGGGCTGGCCAGTGCGTCCGGCTCCGCCGTGCTCTCCGCTGCCCTCGCCGCCGCCGCGTTCGCCGGGTTCCACGACGTCTGGTTCCTGTACGCGATCGTCGCCCTGCAGTCGGTCTGCGCGGCGCTCAACTCACCCGCCCGCACCTCGATGATCCCCCGGCTGCTGCCGGCGGCGCAGCTGCGTGCCGCGAACGCGCTCAACTCCATGACCACGACGTTCGGCACGCTCGTCGGCCCCAGCCTGGGCGGCCTCCTGGTGGGCTTCGGCGGCTTCCAGACCGCGTACCTCATCGACGCCCTCGCCTTCTCCGCGGCGCTGTACGCGATGTGGCGGCTGCCGTCGATGCTTCCCGAACGGACCGGTGCCAAGCGCGCCTCCGTCCTCGACGGGCTGCGCTTCCTGGCCACCCGGCCCAACCTGCGCATGACCTTCTTCTCCGACTTCTGCGCGATGATCCTGGCCCACCCGCGGGCGCTCTTCCCGGTCGTCGCCGTGCTCTGGTACGACGGCGACGCCCGCACCACCGGCCTGCTCGCCGCCGCCCCCGCGGCCGGGGCGCTGCTGGGCGGGGTGCTGTCCGGCTGGCAGGGACGCATCCGCCACCACGGGCAGGCGATCCTCCTGGCGGTGGCGTGCTGGGGGACGGCGATCGCCGTCTTCGGCCTCACCCGCAACCTCTGGCTCGGGCTGCTGTTCCTCGCGATCGCCGGGTACTCGGACACCGTCTCCATGATCTTCCGCAACACGATGATGCAGGTCGCGGCGCCGGACGAGATGCGCGGCCGGCTCCAGGGGGTGTTCATCGTGGTGGTCGCGGGCGGCCCGCGGCTCGGTGACTTCCTCGCGGGCTCGGTCGCCGACCTCACCTCGCCGACCGTCGCGATCACCGGCGGCGGACTCGCCTGCGTGCTGGCGGTCGGCCTGCTCGCCCTCCGCGGCCGCGGCTTCCGCCGCTACGACGCGCTGGACCCCACGCCGTGACACGTCGGCGGCGCGGCCACCGGGCCGCGCCGCCGACGCCCGCCCTCGGGGGGCGGCCCGCCGGGCTCGCGGCCTGATCGGCAGGACACCCCCGCTCCCCGAGCCGGCCCGACCGGCCAGAGGTCCCCTTGGTCCCCCGGCCTTTCGTCCGGCCGCGCCTCCAGCCGCACGTCCTGCGCTCCCGCCCCGCCCCGCACCGCAGGTCTTCCGGCCTGATCGATCGCTCAACGCCAAGCGCCCACCTGGCGGTTGGCCGCCACGGCAGATACCCGCCAGGCCGACCCGGCCTCAACCGGACGTGAACGGCCGAGACTCGTCGCGACGCCCGGAACCAACCCTTCCCCCGGGTGTCCGAGGAGTGCGTCGATGACCAGACCTTCCGTCAGAGGGAGAGCCGGGCTGCTCGCCACCGGCCTCTCCCTCGTGATGCTCTCGGCCGGGCAGACCGCCGCGGCCGGAGCGACCGGCAGCCCTGTACCGGACACCTTCACCGGAACCAAGGGCGCCAGCAGCACCGTCACGCTCGTCACCGGCGACCGGGTGACCGTCACGGACCTCGGCGGCGGCCGGAAGGCCGTCAGCGTCGACCGGGTCAAGGGCGCCACCGGTGGCGTCCGCAGCGAGATCGTGAACGGCCGCGTCACCGTCGTGCCCGACGAGGCCCGCCGCTACCTGGACTCCGGGGTGCTCGACCGGCGGCTCTTCGACGTGAGCGGACTCATCGAGCAGGGCGTCACCGACGAACTGCCGCTGATCGTCACCTACGGCAGGGCCGCCCGCGCCGCCGCCCCGCGCGGCGCCGAGACCGTCCGCGCCCTGCCCAGCATCGGCGGCGCCGCCGTGCAGGCCACCGACCCCGCCGCCTTCTGGCAGTCCTTCACCGGTCCCGCCGCGCGTTCCGCCGTCGGCAAGGTCTGGCTGGACGGACGGGTCAAGGCCGCCATGGCCGAGTCCAACGCGCAGATAGGCACCTCCAAGGCGTGGGACGCCGGCTTCACCGGCAAGGGCGTCAAGGTCGCCGTCCTCGACACCGGCGCCGACCTCGCCCACCCCGACCTCGCGGGCCGGGTCACCGAGTCCAGGTCCTTCATCGAGGGCCAGGAGGTCGCCGACCGCAACGGTCACGGCACCCACGTCGCCTCCACCGTGGGCGGCAGCGGCGCCGGTTCCGAGGGCAAGGAGAAGGGCGTCGCGCCCGGTGCGGCGCTCGCCGTCGGCAAGGTCCTCTCCGACGAGGGCTCCGGCAGCGAGTCGCAGATCATCGCCGGCATGGAGTGGGCCGCCAAGGACATCGACGCCAAGATCGTGTCGATGAGCCTCGGTTCCCAGGAACCCAGCGACGGCACCGACCCGATGGCCCAGGCCGTCGACACGCTCAGCGCCGAGACCGGCGCCCTGTTCGTCATCGCCGCCGGCAACTCCGGTGCCCCCGGCTCCATCGGCTCGCCCGGCGCCGCCGACTCCGCGCTGACCATCGGCGCCGTCGACTCCGGCGACGCACCGGCGTACTTCACCAGCCAGGGCCCCCGCCACGGCGACCAGGCACTCAAGCCCGACCTGTCCGCGCCCGGCGTGGACATCCTCGCGGCCCGCTCCCAACTGGTCGGCGGCACCGGCCTGTACACGTCGATGAGCGGCACGTCGATGGCCACCCCGCACGTCGCGGGCGTCGCCGCCCTGCTGGCCGAGCAGCACCCCGACTGGACGGGCGCGCAGCTCAAGGACGCGCTGATGTCCTCGTCGAAGACGCTCACGGACTCCCCGTACGCGCTCGGCGCCGGCCGGGTCGACGTCGGCGCCGCCGTCGCCGCGCAGGTGACCGCGACCGGCTCCGCCGACCTCGGCTTCGTCGCCTGGCCGTACGAGGACAGCAAGCCGGTCACCCGGACCGTCACGTACGCCAACTCCTCCGACCGCCCGGTCGAGCTGAGCCTCGCCGTCGAGGGAGTCCCCGCCGGGGTCGCCACCCTGGCCGACACCACCCTCACCGTCCCGGCGCACGGCACCGCCCGGACCACCGTGACCGGGGACGGCACCAAGGCGCCGGTCGGGCAGTCCACCGGACGCGTCGTCGCCTCCGCGGGCGGGACCCCGGTCGCGCACACCGCGCTCGGCATGGTCAAGGAGGAGGAGCGCTACACGCTCACCGTCCACGTCAAGGACCGTGACGGCGCCCCCGCCCCCGCCCATCTCGGCGTCCAGCACCTCACCGAGGGCGTGGACCCGTTCCCGGTGGCGGTCGGCGAGTCCGGCACGCTCGAACTGCGCCTGAAGCCGGGCACGTACACCGTCGACACCTTCCTCGACGTGCGCGGCTCGCACGGCACGGACTCGCTCGGACTCGGCTTCCTCACCGCGCCCGAGATCACCCTCGACCGGGACCGTGAGATCACCCTCGACGGCCGCCGGCTCCGGGAGATCCGGGCCGAGGTCGACCGGCGGACCGAGACCCGTCAGCTGCTGATGGAGTTCGACCGCCGGGCGAACGGAGCCCACTACGGCGGCGCCTACCAGGTGCCGGCGAAGTACGACTCGATCTTCGCCGCTCCCACCACCAAGCCCGCGACCGGCACCTTCGAGTACCGGACGGTCTGGCGCCTGGGCAAGCCGGTCCTGGAGGCGAGCGCCGACGGCCGCGCGCTGTCCGACGCCGTCGCCCAGCCCGGTGCCGCCCTGCTCGAAGGCAGGCACCGGCTCCGGGTCGTCGACGCGGGCACCGGCACCGCGGCCGAGTACGCGGGCAAGGACGTCAAGGGCAAGGCCGTCCTCGTCCGGGCCGGCGCGCTGCCCGCCGCGGAGCTCGCCCAGAACGCGCAGGACGCGGGCGTCACGGCGCTGTTCGTCACCGACGACCAGCCGGGCCGGCTGATGGCCTGGTTCGGCACCGCCGACTACCAGGACCGGCCGCTCGTCGTCGCCTCCGTGAACTCCGCCGACGCGGCGCGGATCGCCGCCGCGGCGGCCCGCGGCACCCGGCTCGACCTGACGGGTACCCGCTACACGCCGTACACCTACGACCTGTCCGAGGGGCACCCCGGAGCGATCGGCCAGGACCTCGTCTTCCGGCCCGGCAGGAACGAACTCGCCACCCTCGACTCCACGTTCCACATGCCGACGGGCAAGAAGGAGATCGGCGGCGAGTTCCGCTACTCGATCACCGACACCTTCCCGATCGGCTTCGGGTTCAAGGAGTGGATCGCCTTCCCCGCCCAGCGCACCGAGTACGTCTCCACCGGCACCGGCCAGCGCTGGCACGAGTCGGTCGACCTCGGCGAGTCCCTCGAGCAGCGCGGCGGCACCAACGCCTACCCGGGCGGCAGCCGGCGCACGCTGGAGTGGTTCGCGCCGGTCTGGCACCCGTGGCTGGGCACCGGTCTCGGCTGGGGGCAGGAGCGCACCGGCAACGACCTGCGCTTCAACACCCCCGGGTGGGGCGACTCGGGCCCCGACCACACCGGCTTCGGCAACGTGTGGAGCGACGACTCGATGACCCAGTACACCGAGGTGTACGTCAACGGGGTCCGCGTCGACCGCAAGATGAGCTCGGGCGCCTACGCCTGGGACGCCCCGGCCGAGGAGGCCACCTACAAGGTCGTCACCGACACGGCGCTCGATCCGGCGCGCTGGCGGCTCTCCACCCGCGGCCACGCCGAGTGGACCTTCCGGTCCAAGGAGACCCCGAACGACCGGAGCACCTACCTGCCGATGCTCAACCTCGGCTTCGACGTCGACACGGACCTCACCGGTGACGTCAGGGGCGGCCGGAAGCTGCCCGTCGGCATCTTCGCGGAGTACGTGGAGGGTGCCTCGGACACCGGCAGGATCACCGGCGGGACCCTGGAGGTCTCGTACGACGAGGGGAAGACCTGGACCCGGGTCGCCCTGCGGCGCACGTCCGGGACGAAGGCCGCCTGGACCGGTGAACTGCGGGTTCCGGACCGGGCCGGCTCGGTGTCGCTGCGCGCCGGCGCGAGCGACGACCGGGGCGGTGCGGTGACGCAGGAGATCATCCGGGCGGTGGGGGTGAAGTAGGCCCCGCCCGCCACGAGCAGGGCCCGGTACGGCGCGCAGCCGTACCGGGCCTTCGCCGTGCGCGGGGCGGACGCTCAGCGGGTCACGATCCCCCGCACGCAGCCGAGTTCCACCAGGTCCTGCGGGCGCAGCCGGAGCTGGTCGGCCGTCGCCGGGGCCTCCTCGGGGGCGCGCTTGAGGATGGCGGCGGCGAGCTCGGGCGCGATGACGGAGAAGTAGCCGTCCGGCGTGGTCCAGGTGTTGCCGGGCGCGGCCAGCGCGAGGGCGCCGCCGGATCCGCCCTCGCCGATCAGGAGCGAGGTGACCGGGGTCCGGGCCCCGGCGATCGCCGCGAACGCCTCCGCGATGGCCGGGCCCGCGCCGGCCCGTTCGGCCTCGGCGTCGTTGGCGGCGCCGGGCGTGTCGATGAGGGTCAGTACGGGGATCCCGAGCCGGCCGGCGAGCCGCACCAGCCGGGCCGCGGTGCGGAATCCGGCGGGCCGGGTCGGGGTGCCGCCCTGCGCGGCGTACGCCACGACCCGTCCCTCGTGCAGCCCGAAGCCGCACTCCGTCCCGGGGTCCACCCCGCCGGCGCGGTCGCCGCGCAGGGCGGCCCGCTCCTCGAAGTACGCGTCGAGATACGCGGCGGCCCGCGGCCGGCGCGGATCCCTGGCCCGGGTCACCGCCTCCCAGCCGGTGCGGGGCGCGTCCGCCTCGGTGAGGGCGGCGGGCGGGGGAGCGGCCCAGGGCTCCGGCGCGCGGGCGTCCGGCGCGAGCAGGCGCAGCCACCGCGCCAGCGTCCCGCGCAGGGCGGCCGGCGGGACCAGCGCGTCGACGTGGCCGTGCCGCCACTGCTCCTCGGCGGTGTAGGCGGCCGGGTCCGCGCCGGGCGGGCGGACCCGGGAGCCCGCGAAGGCGACCTGGGCGTCCGGGAGGGCCAGCACCACGTCGGCGCCCGCGCCGACCGTCGCCCAGCCGCCGCCCGTCGACGGGTCGCGCAGCACCGCGACATGGGCGACACCGGCCTCCCGCAGCAGGACGGTCTCGGCGGCCACGCGCTGGAGCTGGGCCAGGGCGACCATGCCCTCCTGCATCCGGCTGCCGCCGGTCGCCACGAGCGAGACCAGGGGGAGCCGCCGCTCCCGGGCCGTGCGGTAGGCGGCGACCAGCCGGTCCCCGGCCGCGCCGCCCAGCGAACCGCCGAGGTAGCCGAACTCGAAGGCGAGCAGCACGCACGCGCGACCGCCGACGCGAGCCGTGCCGTACACGACGGACTCCTCCTCCCCGGTGCGCGACGCGGCCCGCGCCCGGGACGCGTCGTAACCGGCCCAGCCCAGCGGCCCGTCGGCCGCGGCCCCGAGCGGCCCGTCCGGCCTGGCGTCCGCGGCGCGGTCCGGCACGTGGTCGGTGAAGTCGTCCGTGACCAGCGCGATCGCCGCACGGGCGGTGAACCGCTCAGCCATGGAGGGCCCCCGGCAGCGCCTTCTTCATGACCTTGCCCATGTCGTTGCGGGGCAGTTCGGTGAGGTGGCGGACCACCCGGGGACGCTTGTGCGGGGCGAGCAGTCCCGCGACGTGCGCGGCCAGTTCCCCGTCCGACGGCGGCTTCTCCGGGTCCACGGGCACGACCCAGGCCACGACGCGTTCCCCCAGGTCCGGATCGGGTTCGCCGGTCACCGCGACCTCGCGCACCGCAGGGTGGTCGAGCAGCGCGTTCTCGATCTCGCCCGCGCCGATCTTGTACCCGCCGCTCTTGATCAGGTCCGTCGCCCGGCGGCCCACGATCCGTACGGAGCCGTCGGACTCGCGGACCGCCATGTCGCCCGTGCGGAACCAGTCCCCGTCGAAGGCGGCGGCCGTCGCGTCGGGCCGGCCGAGGTACCCGGAGAACAGGTTCGGGCCCCTGACCTGGATCTCGCCGACGCTCTCGCCGTCCGACACGGGGATCTCGGTGCCGTCGTCCTCGACCAGGCGCAGCTCCACGTCCCGCAGCGGCACGCCCACCGAGCCGGGGCGCGGACCGGAGCCCACCCGGACGCTGGTGTTCATGAGGGTCTCGGTCATGCCGTACCGCTCGACCACGGTCCGTCCCGTCGCCGCGGCGATGCGCTCGTGGTCGTGCACCGGGAGCGCCGCCGAACCCGAGACCAGCAGCCGCGCGTCGGCCAGCGCCCGCGTCAGCGCCGGGTCGCCCTCCAGCGCGTCCGCGATCCGGTGGTACATCGTCGGCACCCCGAACAGCATGGTGCCGCCGCCCGCGCCGAGTTCGCGCGCCACGCCCTCCACGGAGAACGAGCCGAGGTGCCGGACCGAGCCGCCGCGCCGCAGCGGGCCGAGGACGCCGAGGATCAGGCCGTGGACGTGGAACAGCGGCAGTGCGTGGACCAGCACGTCGTCGGCCGTCCACGCCCAGGCGTCCGCCAGCGCGTCCAGCGACGCGGCGATCGCGCGGCGGGAGAGGACGACGCCCTTCGGCGGCCCGGTGGTGCCCGAGGTGTAGACGATCAGGGCGGGAGCCTCGGGGTCCGTCACCTCGGGCACCTCGGCCTCCCCGCCGCCGGCCGTCTCCACGTCGACGCGCGGCAGGCCAGCCAGTCCGGCGGGCAGCTCGTCCGCCGCACCGGCCAGGACCAGGCCGGGCGAGCTGTCGCCGACGATGTGCGCCAGCTCCCGCTCACCGGTGCGCGGGTTCAGCGGGACCGCCGGCACCCCGGCCAGCAGGGCCGCGACCACGGCCACCGCGGTCTCCGCGGTCGGCGTCGCCCACACCGCCACCCGGCCCGCCCCGGAGATCCGGCCGGCGAGCGTGCCCGCCGCCGAGGCGAGTTGCCCGTACGTCAGCGCCTCGGCGCCGAAGCGCAGCGCGGGTCGGTCGTGCGGCCGGTCCGGGCCGGCCGCCAGGGCCGGGAAGAGCGGGCTCATCGGTCGATCTCCTCGCGTCGGGGATGCCGTGAGGAATTCTGCCCGCGCCTCACGGGCGCCGGGCTGCGACCTTGCTCACCTCGCCGGGCCGCTCGCCGTCCGCGGTCGGGGTGATGTTCCGCATCCGGCCGTAGGCGTACACACAGCCGGCGAGGGCCAGGTCGGACAGGAGCATGAAGCCGATCGAGTACGAGCCCTTGGCGCTGTAGATCGCGCCCATCACCAGCGGCGGCACGAAGCCGCCGAGTCCGCCCATCGCGCCGACGATGCCGGTGACGCTGCCGACCTGCGGTTGCGGGGTGACCTGGGAGACGAGCGCGAAGATCGAGCCGCTGGCCGTCCCGAGCCCGGCGGCCATGCCGAGGAGCGCGATCGTGCCGCCCGGGTCCAGCGGCGGGTCGAAGGCCTGGACGATGGCGAGGAGGGCGGCGGCGCCGAGCGCGCCGGAGGTGACGAGGGCCGGGTGGACGCGGTCGGAGAGCCAGCCGCCGAACGGCCGGAAGACGACGGTGACCAGCGCGAACCCGGCGGCCTTGGTGCCGGCGTCGGTCGGGTCGAGCTCGTACCAGGTCTTGAGGTACGTCGGCAGGTAGACGCCGAAGGCGACGATGCCGCCGAAGCCGATCGCGTACAGCGCCGACAGCTCCCAGGTGACCCGCAGCCGTCCGGCCCGGCCGAGCCGGGTCGCCAGGGAGTCGGTGGGCACCGGGCGGCCCGGCCGGTCGGTCACGAGGAGGAAGGCGAGGACCGCGTAGACGGCGAGCGCGCACGCGACGACGACGAACGGCAGGTCCTCGCCGTGCTCGGCGATGCGCGGGGTGAAGTAGCCGGACAGCGCCACACCGCCCATGCCCATGCCGAAGATGCCGAGCGCGAGGCCCCGCTTGGCCGGTGGGAACCAGGAGTTGACGAGCGGGATGCCGATGGCGAACGTGGTGCCGCCCAGGCCGAGGAGGAACCCGACGGCGAGCATCGCGGCGTACGAGTCCTTCGCGAGGATCAGCAGCAGGACCGGCACGATCGTCAGCGCCGACACCAGCGGGAACATCCTCTTGGCACCGTACCGGTCGGTGAGCGCGCCGACCGGGATCCGGCCGAGCGAGCCCACGAGCACCGGCACGGCCACGAGCAGCGACTGCTCGGAGGAGCTGAGGTCCAGCCGGTCGCCGTACCAGCTCGCGATCGGCGCGATCAGATTCCAGGCCCAGAAGGTGAGCGTGAATCCGATGGTGGCCATCACCAGGTTCCGGTAGGCGGCTGCGGGGGGCTTCGCGACGGTGTCCACGCCACCAGTCAAGATCGCGGGTACTGCGGTGGCGCGCCGGAATGGGCCGTTCGAGGGCCCCGGCGCGGGCGCCGGTTCGGCCGGCCCGGGCGCCCCGGCGCCCGCGGGCTCAGGGCCAGCTGACCGTGGTGGGCGGCCGCGCGTCGTCCGTGACCCGCAGGGCGGGGCCCAGCGGCGGCGCCGACACCTCGACGGTGATGGCGCGGACCTCCGGCCGGCGGTGGGCCGCCGCCAGCGCGCCCCGCAGCGTGGCGAGGATCCGCTCGGCGTCGGCCTCGTCGACCAGGGTGTCGACCGCCCCCGAGAAGTGGACCGAGGGCTGGAAGCCGAGCAGCGCCGCCGCGCCGCCCGTCTCGCGCAGGACCCGGCCCCGGAACGACGCCGGCACCTCGGCCGGCGGCTGCTGGAGGGCGAAGATGGCCGTCCGCACCTCCTGGATCGTGGAGTCCAGCTCGTCCACGGCCCGCCCGAGCAGGGAACTCTCCTCGGCGGATCCGGCGGCCCGGCGACGGGTGGACTCCAGCATCATCTCGGTGGCGAACAGCCGCTGGACGACCAGGTCGTGCAGGTCGCGCGCGATGCGGTCGCGGTCCTCGTACACCGCCAGCCGCTCCCGGTTGTGCTGGGCGTCCGCGAGGACCAGCGCCAGTGCCGCCTGCGAGGCGAACTGGGAGGCGAGCAGCCGGTCGACCCCGGTGTACGGGCGCCCGCCGCGGCGCCGGGGGAGCGCGAGGGTGCCGATCAGCCTTCCGCCGCTCTGCAGCGGCAGCATCATCGAGGGCCCGAACCGCGACCGTACGTGCGTGGTCATCCGCGGGTCGGTGGCCGAGTCCTCGATGAACACGGGTTCCCCGCCGAGCAGCTGCTCCAGGACGGGCGATCCGGGCGCGATCGCCGTGCCGACCAGATCACCCGGGTCGTCCGGCGTCGAGGCCGCCACGATCTCCATCCCGCCCTCCTCGGTGGGCTGGAGGACGACCCCCGCCGAGGCGTCGGCGAGCAGCCGGGCCTGCTCGGCGACCGTCGTCAGCGCGTCGGCCGCCGGCCGTCCGGCCAGCAGGGCGGTGGTGACCGCCGCCGCGCCCTCGATCCAGCGTTCGCGCTGCCGCGCGGTGTCGTACAGCCGGGCGTTGCCGATGGCGATGCCGGCCTGGGAGGCCAGGACCCGCAGCAGCGACTCGTCCTGCTCGGTGAAGGTGCCCGAGCGCTTCTCGGTCAGGTAGAGGTTGCCGAAGACCTCGGTGTGGACGCGGATCGGCACGCCCAGGAAGGAGCGCATCTCGGGATGGCCCTCCGGGACGCCGGAGGAGCGCGGATCGGTGGTCAGGTCGTCCAGGCGCAGTGGCTGGGGGTCCTGGACGAGGACGCCGATCAGGCCGGTGCGGCCGTCGGGAAGATCGCCGATCCGCTTCCGTTCGGCCTCGGTGAGACCGGACGTGAAGAGGGCGGTGAGCCGCCCTCGCTCGGGATCGACGATCCCGAGCGCTCCGTAGCGCGCGCCCGCCAGCTCGGTCGCGGAGTCCACGATGTGCTGGAGGGTGGCCCGCAGTTCGAGGTCCGTGCCGACGCTGAGGACGGCTTCCAGCAGCGTCGGCAGGCGGGGAGCGGACGCGTCCCGGTCGGTGAGCGACATGGTTTCATTGTGGTGCGAAAGTGAACAAAAGGGCGTACCCGGCGATCACTCCGTGTCGGCCAGCGGGTCGAGCACCATCGCCTGGATCTTGCCCTCCAGCATCGCGCCGAGGCCGAGGATGGCGCAGACGTCGGGCCGCTCGGCGATGTGCACCGGCATCCCGGTCGCCTCGCGCAGCATCTGGTCGAGGCCCGGCAGCAGGGCGCTTCCGCCGACCATCATGATGCCGCGCTCGGCCAGGTCGGCCACCAGGTCGGGCGGGCACTCGCGGAGGATCTTGCCGATGCCGTCGAGGACGGCGGTGAGCGGGGTGTGGATGGCGTCGCGCACGGCGGCGGTGTCGACGGTCACCGAACGGGCCAGGCCCGTGGCCACGTCGCGGCCGTGGATCTCGGTGAAGGTGGGGCCCTGGAGGGTCAGACCGTTCCCGCTCAGGGCGAGTTGGAGCGGACGGACGGACTGGCTGGGCAGCATGAGCTCGTGCTGGTGGCGCAGGTGCTGGATGACGGCGTGGTCGATCGCGTCGCCGCCCACCGGGATGCGTTCGGCCGTGACGATCGCCCCCAGGGAGAGCACGGCGACCTGGGTGGTGGCGGCCCCGCACACCATGATCATGGTCGCGGTGGGCTGCTCGACGGGGAGTCCGCAGCCCACGGCCGCCGCGATCAGGGTGTCGACCAGCTCGACCCGGCGGGCACCGAGACCGACGAGGGTCTCGACGGCCGCGCGCTGCGCGAGCGGGTCCGAGTCGTGCGGGGTGCAGGCCGCGGCGCGCAGCCGGGGCTTGCGGCGCAGCTGGCGGCGGAGCTTCTCGCCGAGGAGGTGGCGCAGCATCCGCTGGGCCATGTCGATGTCGACGACGGTGCCGCCGGAGACGGGCCGGGTGACCCGGATGTAGTCGGGGGTGCGGCCGGTCATCTTCTCCGCCAGCGCGCCGACGGCGATCAGCGCTCCGGTACGGGTGTTCACGGCGGCCACACTGGGCTCGTCGACGACGAGGCCGACGCCCTTGACGAAGACGCGGGTCCGGGCGGCCCCGAGGTCGACGGCGACATGGCAACGGCGCAGCTGTTCGAGACTGACGGTCACGGCAAGTCCTCCGGAGTGCGGTGCTGGCACGGAGCGAGGTGGTTCGCGGTGTCTACGCGGTCCTGTTGGCATCGTCCGCCTCCGCGCGGCGCGGCGCGCGCTGGGCTGCGCCGGCCGGGGGTCCGGGCCCGCTGACGGTGTGTCGGACGAGGCGAGAGTGCTCACAGGGGCAGGAGGGACTGTCGACTGATGTGAGGCGTACGAGTGGTGAGTGGCTGCTGTCTCGAGCGAGTCGGACGAGGCGTCAGTGACAGACGTGTCGTACAGGCCGTGAGTGGCCGCAGTGGCTGGTGTGGCGCGAGTGACCGTGCCGGGCGTGCCGGCCGCGTCGTCCGGGTCACAGGAGGCGTTGCAGCAGGCCCCAGGTGAACTCGGCGGCGCGCGGGGTGCCGTCGGGGAGGGTGAAGTCGAGGCGCAGCCGGCTCGGTGCGCTGCCGTCGCGGGGCCGGGCCGGCGGGAAGGCGTTGCCGACCTCGGCCAGCGTGCAGCTCCAGGGCCGCAGGTCGTCCACGGTGCGCAGTTCGGGGGAGGGGGAGCCGGGGGCGCGGACCAGGCCGCAGCCCCACACCTCGACGGGCGCGCGGCCGCCGACCGGGCCCACCATGACCTCCCAGCGCAGCTCGGGCCAGAGCGGCAGCGGCCAGCGCAGCACCTCGGACGCGTACGCCTCGACGGTGTGGCGGGACTCGGGCTCGCCGAGCGCCTTGCGGTAGCGGTGGAGTTCGCCCGGACCCCGGCGGGCGTGGGCCCACGCCTGCCACCGGCGGTTGGCCTCCCGCATCTCGGCCCGGCTCGCACCCAGCGCCCGCCGGGCGTCGTCGACCCGTTCCGGCTGGTGGTCGGCCATCCGGCGCAGCAGCACGAGCTGGAACTCGCGCGGTCCGAAGTCCGGTCCGGCGGGGGCCTGGGAGCGGGGGCCGAAACGGGACCCCGGAGACTCGGCTGACGTCATCCGCCCATCCTGCCCGAAGCGGGACTTTGGTGACGGCACGCCGTGGACCTGCGGTTTCCTTACAGGATCCTCACGTTCAGGGGTACCTGCGGTGTTCGGGTGCGACATAGCCTGCGGGCGCCATGGACTACTGCCACCAGTGCCGGCGGCATCTCAACGGCGCCCTCGCCTGTGCCGGGTGCGGGACCCCCGTCGAGGAGCTCCGGTACGAATCGCCCCACTCGACCGCCCACGCGGCCGAGGCCGAGCACGTCTACGAACTGGACCTGCTCGAGCCTCCGCGCCCGGCCCAGGGCGGCCGTCGTGCCGCCCGGCGCGCGGCCGTCGGACCCGCCGCCACGGGGCGCGCCGCCGCGCGCCGAGGTCGCCGATCGCGCGGCCGCAAGGGCCGCGCCGTCCTCGTCGGGGCGCTGGGGGTGGTACTGGCCGCCGGCGCGCTGGGCCTGGCGAAGTCGGCCCTGGAGCAGCCCGCCGAGGGCGGGGCCGCCACCGCCGTGCAGGAAGAGGACATCGTCGAGAGCTCGCTGCCTCCCGAGCCTTCGGAGAGCCCCGAGGAGTCCGACGGGCCGGTTTCCGTCGACAAGCCGGTCACGGCGTCCCCCGTCGCCACGCGCGCGCCTGCCTCCGGCGGGTCGGGCAAGGGCGGCTCGGGTGCGGGCGGCGGTTCGCAGGGCTCCGGCGGAGGACCGGCGGGGCCTCCGGGGCCGTCGGGCTCGCCCACGGCCTCCGCCTCTTCCTCGGCCGGTGGGCCGACTCCGACCGCCACGATCTCGCGCGACCCCTCCTCCACCGCATCGGGCGGTCTGCCGCCGACCACCGCGCCGGCCCCCACGCCCTCCCCGACGGAGAAGCCCTGCACGCCGTTCCTGTGGTGGTGCGTCTGAGCTGCGGTCGCGCGCGGCGGGGCGTCAGAGCGCGTTCTCGCCCAGCATCCGCTTGAGCAGATCGCGCAGCAGCGCGCGCTCGGCCTCCGAGAGCCGGCTCAGCGGCTCCCGCGCGAAGTCGAGGGACTCGCGCAGTCGGCGCGAGGTGTCCAGGCCCTCCGGGGTGGGCGCTGCCAGCTTGACGCGCCGGTCGTCCGGGTCCGGACGCCGCTCCACCAGGCCGCGCGTCTCCAGCCGGTCCACGATCCCGGTGACGTTCGACGGCTCGCACCGGAGCTTCTGGGCGATCCTGCGCATCGGGACCGGCTCCAGGGAGAGCAGCCCGAGGACCCGCGCCTGGGCGCCGGTCAGCGAGTGCTGGGCCGCCGCCTGCTCGTACTCCGCGTAGTACCGCGCCACGACCGTGCCGATCAACTCGACGACTTCGAGGGTCAGGGGGTCGGTGGGTGAGGTGGTCATGGGTCACATCCTACCCAGATACTTGACAACATGAAATATCCAGGGGCATGGTTGTTTCAGGTTGTTAAGTATTGGCAATCTGAAGTTTTCTCAGAGTGAAGCATTCCCAGGAGGCCGTGCAGATGTCCGTACTTCCCGCGTCCAGCCGTGAGTGGCACCTCGTCGCCCGCCCGCACGGCTGGCCCACCCCGGCGGACTTCGCCCTGCGCGAGACGCCCGTCAGCGAGCCCGCCGAGGGCCGGATCCTCGTCAAGAACCTCCACTTCTCCGTCGACCCGTACATGCGCGGCCGGATGAACGACGTGAAGTCCTACGTCCCGCCGTTCAAGCTGGACCACCCGATGGACGGCGGCGCGGTCGGTCAGGTCGTCGCGTCCAACGCGGAGGGCTTCGCCGTCGGCGACCACGTGCTGCACGGTCTGGGCTGGCGCGAGTACGCCGACGTCCCGGCGCAGCACGCCACGAAGGTCGACCCGGAGCTCGCCCCGCTCTCCACCTACCTCGGCGTCCTCGGCATGACGGGCCTGACCGCCTACGCCGGCCTCTTCGAGGTCGCCTCCTTCAAGGAGGGCGACGCCGTCTTCGTCTCCGGCGCGGCCGGCGCCGTCGGCAGCCAGGTCGGCCAGATGGCCAAGCTCAAGGGTGCCTCGCGGGTCATCGGCTCCGCCGGTTCCGACGAGAAGGTCAAGCTCCTCGTCGAGGAGTACGGCTTCGACGCCGCCTTCAACTACAAGAACGGCCCCGTCCGCGACCAGCTGCGCGCGGCCGCCCCGGACGGCATCGACGTCTACTTCGACAACGTCGGCGGCGACCACCTCGAAGCCGCGATCTCCTCGCTGAACGTGCACGGCCGCGCCACCATCTGCGGCATGATCGCGCAGTACAACGACACCGAGCCGGTACCCGGCCCGCGCAACATGGCCATGATCATCGGCAAGCGGCTGCGCCTCCAGGGCGTCCTCGTCGGCGACCACTACGGCCTGCAGGGCCAGTTCGTCCAGGAGGTCGGCGGCTGGCTGCGCTCCGGCGAGCTGAAGTACGGCGAGACCGTCGTCGAGGGCATCGAGAACGGCGTGGACGCCTTCCTGGGCCTGCTCCGCGGTGACAACACCGGAAAGATGATCGTCTCGGTGACCGGCTAGTCTTCCCCTCAGCCGCCGCGATCGTGGGCGCGAGTCGCGGCGAACCATGAGAAGGAAGACCCAGATGTCCATACAGCAGTCCGACGTCCTGTACACGGCCATCGCCACCGCGCAGAACGGGCGCGACGGCCGTGTCGCCACCGACGACGGTCAGCTCGATGTCGTCGTCAACCCGCCCAAGGCCATGGGCGGGTCCGGCGCCGGCACCAACCCCGAGCAGCTCTTCGCCGCCGGGTACAGCGCCTGCTTCCAGGGCGCGCTGGGCGTCGTCGCCCGCAACGAGAACGCCGACGTCTCCGGCTCGACGGTCACCGCCGAGGTCGGCATCGGCAAGAACGACGACGGCTTCGGCATCATCGTCAAGATCTCGGCCACCATCCCGAACGTGGACGCCGAGACCGCGAAGAGCCTGATCGAGAAGGCCCACCAGGTCTGCCCGTACTCCAAGGCCACCCGCGGSAACATCACCGTCGAGCTCGCCGTCTGAGTTCCGCGTAGGCTAGACGAGGGCCGCACCCCGACCGACCGGGGTGCGGCCCTCTCTGCATATGCCAAAGGCAATGCTGCGGAGTTTGTCAGGTTGAAGAATATGAATGACGAGGGTTGACGAACTCCTTTCGCGATCACTAGTTTCTGCGACGGCTCAGAAACCAGTACGACTCCGCGCTCACCGGCGCATCACCATCCTGGGCCGCCCCGTACGGCGCCACCTGCGTCCGTAAGCTCCGATTCCGGTTTACCCCTCACCCGGAGGCAGTCACTTTGAGCACGACACCCCCCATGCTTCTCCACCGTCCCGACCGAGCTCCCGCCCGCCGATTCAGCGGCGTCTCCGAAGCGTCTCGGTCCATGTTCTGACGGTGCGGGCCCCGTAGCCCGCCCCCTGCCGGCCCTTTCCCCACGGCCGCGCGTTCTCCCACTGTTCCCCGGTGAGTACCGGCTGATTCACGCGCTCTTCGCCTCGGCGGTTCCCTGTGTCCGGCGCGTGCAATTCGTCATGCCTTCTTCCGGAATTGCCTCCACGGCATTCCGGCTGTTTCGACGCGCCTTCTTCCACTCTGCCCAACCCATCGAAAGGTTCCAGGCTGCGATGAGTGCTGCCCCGATCACGACGCCGGTCGAGCGACGGTCCCTGCCTGTCGGAGGAAAGGGGACCCTCTGGGCCGCCCGCCCCGCCTACGGCGTCTTCGAGTACCGCGGCCGGCCGCTGCGCATCGAGGTCGAGGACCCCGCCGAGGTGCTCTTCCCGACCGACTGCGGCCTGAGCCTGGTCGCCGCCCTCAACAACCCGAGCGCCCCGGACCCGCGCGGCCTCACCGCGTTCGACCTCGGCTGCGGCTCGGGCCTGTACACCGTCGCCCTGCTGGCGGGCGGCGCCTCCCACGTCACGGCCATGGACGTCAACGCCGCCGCCGCCGGGGACACGCTCGCCAACGTCGCCCGCAACGGGCTCGACGTCAACCGCGTGACCTGCGTCGCCGCCGACCTCGCCACCTTCGCGCCGGTCGAGAAGGCCGACCTGGTCGTGACCAACCCGCCGCACCTGCCGTACGACCCGCGCTACTCCACCGACAGCGGACTGGAGACCGCCCTGGTCGCCGGCCGCGAGGGCCGCGGCATGTACGACGCGGTCGTCGCCCGGATCGACGACCTGCTCGTGCCCGGCGGCCGGCTGGTCATGGCCCATTCCTCGCTCGCCGACGTGGCGCGCACGGTTTCCGAGATGCGCGACAAGGGCTACGAGGTGCGCACCATCGAGGTCTGCGAGATGGACATTCCGCTGGAAAGCTACGCGGAACACAAGGACATCATGCTCGGCCACCTGGAGAAGCTGCGGGCCGACGGCCGTGCCGAATTCGAGGGCGAGCGTTTCATGGTCCACGCGCTGGAATTCACGCGTCCGTTCGGCGCCGCCTGACTCCGATCACTCCGCAACGCACCGAAATCGCACGAAAAAAATCGACGAGGGGGAACGCATGACGATCGACGGAAGTGCGGTGCACGTGGCCGCGGAAGAGGTGGACGGCCTGCTGGGGCGCCACTTCGCCGAGAAGTTCGACGCCGCGGCGACGGCTGAAATACGTGAGAAATTCGCAGCGGAACACATCGTGCCGCTTCGCGGACTGCTTCCGCCGGAACTCTTCGGTCCGATCCGGGACGAGGCATTCGGCATCATGGACCGCTACGGCGTCAGTCACGACCTCACCTTCGAGATCACCGACGGCACCCCGCGCAGCATGACCACCGTCGGCCAGCCCGTCATCAAGGACGAGGGCCCGCTGATCGACGCCTTCTACTTCTCCCCCCAGGTCCTGGACCTCGTCTCCCGCGTCGTCGGCGAGAAGGTCCACACCTGCCCCTACGCCGGCGAGCACTACGTCATCAGCCGCCTGCTGAAGTCGGGCGACACCCACGGCTGGCACTGGGACGACTACACGTACGGCATCATCCTCGTCCTCGAGGCCCCGCACTACACCGAGGGCGGCTTCGTCCAGGCGGTCGCGCACACCTCCTGGGACAAGGAGAACCCCGACGTCCACGGCGCGCTGATCAGCAGCCAGGTCCGCTCCTACGCGCTGGAGCCCGGCGACGCGTACGTCGTGAAGACCAACACCACCATGCACCGCGTGTACCCGATCCGCGGCGAGGGCCGCCGCACGATCGTCAACATGACGCTGGCCAGCGCGGACGACCTCAGCCGCCCCATGACGCACGAGACCAACGACGCCCTCTTCGGCGGCGTCCGCGATCCGCGAGACGCCGGCTGACGCCCCGGTCGCCCACCGAGGAGCCAACGATGCAACCACGCGAGACGATGCGCGGCCTGCCGCGCCTCGTGCAACCCTTCCTGACCTGGGTGACCGGCGTGCCGCTGGCCGGCGCCGCGCCCCGCGTCATGTGGCGCCCCACCCTGGCCCTGATCGCCGGCGCGGTGCAGACCGCCGTCTCCGTCGCCGTCGGCGCCTGGGCCCTGACACAGCCCTGGTACGTCCTCGTCCCGGTGCTGCTGCTCAGCTGGCCGGTCACGGCCGGCGGCATGCGGCGGCTGGACGTCGTCGTCGTCCACCAGACGCTGCACCGGATGTTCACCGCCTCCAAGGAGGGCAACCGGGTCGTCAGCGAGCTGATCACCACCCTGCTGTGGCGCCCGCCCTTCGACGGCAACCGCCAGGAGCACCTCACCCACCACGCCTTCCCCTGCTCCCTCAAGGACGGCGACACGCTGTACCTGCAGAGCACCGGCGCCCGACCCGGCATGAGCCGCCGGGAGTTCCGCGGCTACCTGCTGCGCGCGGTGCTCTCGCCCCGGCACCACTGGTCCTTCCTGTTCAGCCGGATCCGGGCCAACTTCCTGACCCGGTCCCCGCTGTACCGGATGGCGATGGCCTACGCCTTCCTGGCCGCGACCGTCGCCCTGCTGGCGGTCACCGGCTGGTGGGCGCAGTGGCTGCTGCTCTGGTTCGTCCCGCTGACGTTCTTCTTCCAGAACCAGACCCTGCTCTACACGCTCAGCGAGCACCGCTGGTGGATCCACGACAACGCCGAGCGGCTCACCAAGGCGCAGCGCGACGAGCTGACCTTCGGCCGGTTCTGCGGGGAGTCCGTCCCGGACACCGCCTCGCTGGGCGCGGCCGGCCGGCTCGCCGCCTGGACCGGCTGGTGGCTGCGGATGACGCTGCTCTACGCCCCGTACCGCATGTGCATCCTCGTCGGCGACACCGTGCAGCACGACCTGCACCACGTCCGGCCCAAGTGCGACTGGGCGAACTCCTCCTGGGTCCGCAACGACGACCTGGCGCAGGGCAACGCCGACCGCTACTACGAGGCGTGGGGCGGCCTGCTGACCCACGTCTACGTCGGCAACAGCGTCCGTGACTGGACCGCCGTGCCGTCCGCCCCCCTCACCCCGTCGACGGCGGGGTGACCCCGTGACCACACGAGCAAGGTCCATGAAGAAGATCCTCGTCGTCGACAGCACCGGACGCGGCCACGCGATCTGCGACCTGTTCACCCGCACCGACCCGGACGTGACCGTCTACTACGGCCCCGGCTGCGACGTGATCGACCACCCGCGCATCGTGCCCGCCCCCTCGGTCTCGCTGACCGACCCGGCCAGCGCCCTGGCGTTCCTGGAACGGCACCCCGTCTCCTTCGTGTTCGTCTCCAACATCGACGCCCTGTCCCTGGGATACGTCGACGAGCTGCGCCGCGCCGGCCACCGGGTCGTCGGCCCCACGCGGGCCGCCGCGGCGCTGGAGTCGAGCAAGACCCGCGGCAAGGAGTTCTGCGCCGACCACGGCATCCCCGTGCCCGAGTTCGAGGTCTTCACCGACCCGGAGAAGGCCAAGGAGTACCTGCGGACCCTCCCGTACCGCTGCGTCGTCAAGACCGACGGGCTCACCCCCGACGGCGACGGCTCGGTGGTCTGCGACTCGACGGCCGAAGCGGAGGCGGCCGTCGACCGATTCGCCCGCGAGTGCGGCGAGGGCCTGCGGCTGGTCGTCGAGGAACGCCTGACCGGACCCGAGATCTCGGTGTTCGCGCTGCTCGACGGGGAGAGCGCCCTGCTGTTCCCCACCGGGCTCGACTACAAGCGCACCCTGGAGAACGACGCCGGCAAGAACTGCGACGGCATGGGCTCCGTCTCGCCCCACCCGGACGACAGCCCCGAGCTGCGCGAGGAACTCCGGGCCGCCCTGGTCGAGCCGCTGCTGCGCGGACTCGGGGCGGAGGGGCTGGACTTCACGGGGTTCGTGTACATCGGCGCCATGCTCACCCCGCGCGGCCCCGTCGTCATCGAGATCAACGCCCGCTTCGGCGACTCCGAGGCGGAGGTCGTCCTGCCCGGGGTGCGCAGCGACTTCACCGCGCTGTGCGAGGCGGTGCTCGCCCGGGAGCTGGGCCGGCACCGGCTGGAGACCGACGGCCTGGCCCGCTGCTCGGTCGCCCTCGTCCAGGGCAGCCTCGACCCGGGGTCCGCGGACGCGTTGGCCGGCTGGCCCTTCGGCCCCTTCGCCGTCGGCCAGGCGGTGAGCGGGCTGGACCGCGTCGACCCGGCCGAGGCCGTCGTCTTCTGCGCGAACGTCCGGCTCGACACCGCCGGCACCCCGCGCACCACCGGCGGCCGGGTGCTCCACGTGGTCGGCGCCGGCACCACGCCCGAGGAGGCGCGTGCCCGCGCCTACGGCCAGATCGAGCGCATCGGATTCCCCGGCATGCGCTACCGGACCGACATCGGGGCCGTCGCGGTTCCGGCAGGGAAGTGAGCACCCGATGCCCCGCAGAAGAGCGTTCGTACTCTTCGAGATGATGAACGCGATGCTCGTCACCGCGCAGGCCGCCAAGGCCCGCGGTTTCGAGATCGTCGCCCTCAACCGCAACCCGCTGTGCTCCGAGGGCCCGTTCACCGTGCCGGACGGGCTGGTCGACGAGTACGTCCAGGTCGCCTCCTGGACGGACCCCACCATCGTCGAGCCGCTCCTGAAGTACCTGGTCAACCGCTACGAGATCGTCGGCACCCACAGCGTGTTCGAGGGGGCGCTGCCCCACCAGGCCGCCCTCCGCGAGCTCGCCGGCCTGCCGACGACCGTCCCCGCGACCCTGCGCCGCATCCTCGACAAGGCGCAGGTCCGCGCCCGGCTCCAGGAGGCCGGCCTGACCGCCCTGCGGACGGCCCCGCTCGACGAGGCGCTCGCCTGGGAGACCTGGGGCTTCGACCGGCCCGCCGTGCTCAAGCCCGCCAACGGCACCGGCAGCGCCCTGTGCTTCGAGGTGTCCTCGCCGGAGGAACTCCGGGCGGCGATGGAGACGGTGGGGCGGACCGAGGTCGTCAACCCCCTGATGCGCGACTACATCCGGGCCCACGGCGCCTTCGTCCTGGAGGAGCGCGCGGAGGGCGAGCTGCTCTCCGTCGAGTCGATGGTGCACCGCGGCGAGGTCGGCTTCGTCGCCCTCACCGGCCGCTACGTGCTGGCCTCCGACCCGGTGGTCGAGCAGGGCACGCAACTGCCCTACTTCCACCCGCACATGGACCGGATCGTCGAGACCTCGCGCGCCGTGCACGAGGCCCTCGGCTTCCACCACGGCGGCACCCACCTGGAGTTCATGGTGGCCGAGGACGGGACGGCCGAGCTGATCGACTTCAACCCCCGCTCGGCGGGCTTCGCCTCCCCGGTCGCCACCGGCGCGGCCTACGGGGTCGACTTCGCCGAGGTGCTGGTCGACGTCGGCTGCGGCATCCGGCCCGATCTGTCCTTCACCGGGCGCACCCACCGGTTCGCCGTCGAGATGCTCGTGATGCCGCGCCCGGGGACCACCGAGTTCCATTCGATCGAGTTCCCCGCCGACGCCCTCGCGGCCCGCGCCAGCAAGACCCGGGGCGAGAAGCTCAGCGGCCGGGCCGACCAGCTCGACGCCGTCGGCATGTTCATCGTCACCGGCGACACGGCGTCCGAGGCGCACCGGCGCGGCCTCGAGGCGCGGTGCGAGGTCGTCGTCAACGGCGAGCCCCTGGGGGACCACCCGGGCAACGCCGTCGCCCACTCCCGCCACATCGGCCGGGACCTCCCGGCCCCGACGCCGACCGGAGGCCCGCGGTGACCCGCACGCACGAAGAGGCAGTCATGACGCAGGACAGCGGCCCGGCCGCCGTGTTCGACAGCCGGGAGTCGGCGGTCCGCTCGTACTCCCGGTCCTTCCCCGCCACCTTCGAGACCGCCCAGCGGGAGTTCGTGACCGGTGCCGACGGCACCCGGTACCTCGACTTCCTGGCCGGAGCGGGCGCGCTGAACTACGGCCACAACCCCGCGTTCGCCAAGCGCGCCCTGATCGACTACATCGAGCGCGACGGCCTCACCCACGCCCTCGACTTGGCGACCACCGCCAAGCAGGACTTCCTGGAGACCTTCCAGGACCACGTCCTGGCGCCGCGCGGGCTGGACCACCGGGTGCAGTTCTGCAGCCCCTCCG
Source organism: Streptomyces sp. MS191 (assembly GCF_008042125.1). GTDB lineage: Bacteria > Actinomycetota > Actinomycetes > Streptomycetales > Streptomycetaceae > Streptomyces. Next base: position 1,305,300 of record NZ_RDBI01000040.1, on the reverse strand, counting down.
GCACCAACGCGGTCGAGGCGGCCCTCAAGGTCGCCCGGCTCGTCACGGGGCGGACCAACGTCGTCGCCTTCGGCGGCGGCTTCCACGGGGTGAGCACCGGTGCCCTGGCCGCGGTCGGCTCGGAGTTCTACAAGGCCGGCCTCCACGCCACCCTGCCGAAGACGACCCACATCCCCTTCCCCGACTCCCCGATGGGCCCGTTCGACTCGCTCGACCTGCTCGACCGGATGGTGTCGGACAGCAGCTCGGGCGTCGAGAAGCCGGCCGCGGTCATCGTGGAGACGGTGCAGTGCGAGGGCGGGGTGTACGTCGCGCCGACCGAGTTCCTCGTCGGCCTGCGGACCTGGTGCGACACCCACGGCGTGCTGATGATCGTCGACGACATCCAGGTCGGCTGCGGCCGCACCGGCACCTTCTTCTCCTTCGAACGCGCGGGCATCCGGCCGGACCTGATCACGCTCTCGAAGTCGATCAGCGGATACGGCCTGCCCATGGCGCTTCTGCTGGTCAAGCCCGAGTACGACGTGTGGAAGCCCGGCCAGCACAACGGCACCTTCCGCGGCAACCAGCTCGCGTTCGTCGCCGCCGCCGAGACCATCCGCACCCACTGGGCGGACGGCGCCGGCGAGGCGTTCGGCGCCGAGGTGCGCCGCAAGGGCGACCTGGTCGCGGCGTATCTGGACCAGTACGTGACGGCCCGCTTCCGCGCCTCGGTCCGCGGCCTCGGACTGATCTGGGGCATCGACGTGGGCGCCGCCGGCATCTCCGGCGCGAAGGTCTCCCGCCGCTGCTTCGAGCGCGGTCTGATCGTGGAGACCTGCGGCCGGGACAGCGAGGTCATCAAGATCCTCCCGCCGCTCATCGTGTCCGACGAGAGCCTGACGGCCGGACTCGACGTCATCGTCGAGGCCCTCTACGACGAGGCCCAGGACGACCAGCGGGCCTCCACGGGCGCCGCCTCCGCCACGTCGACCACCGCCACCCCGTGACCACCGGAGGAACAGCCAGCATGAACACGATCCTGATCATCGGCGGGCGGCTCCAGGCCATCGAGAAGGCGAAGGCGCTCGGGCTGCGCGTCGTCCTCCTCCAGCACAAGGAGCGGCTGCTGCCCGGGCAGGCCGAGGCGGCCGACGCGCTGCTCCTGGTGGACTACCTCGACTGGGACGTGACCTGGCCGATCGTCCGCGCCGCCCACGAGGCGTACGGCTTCACGGCCGTCATGACCCTGGTCGAGCAGGCCACCGAGCTGGCCGGCCGGCTCAACGACCGGCTCGGCCTCGTC
>NZ_RDBI01000040.1:1274050-1303915 GCF_008042125.1 Streptomyces sp. MS191 | reverse complement strand
TACGGCTTCACGGCCGTCATGACCCTGGTCGAGCAGGCCACCGAGCTGGCCGGCCGGCTCAACGACCGGCTCGGCCTCGTCGGCACCTCCTACGAGGTGGCGAACCGCCTGCACGACAAGCTCCGGATGCGGGAGTGGCTGCACCACAGCGGCTTCGAGTCGGTGGGCTGCGCCGAGGTCAAGTCCGGTGACGACATCCGCGCGTTCGGCACCCGCCACGGCTACCCGGTGATCGTCAAGCCGCTCGACGGCACCGCGAGCCGCGGCATCGCCATCATCGAGGGCCCGGACGAGGCCGACGCCGCCTGGGCGGAGCTGGCCGGGCTGCGCGACCGCGACGACCTGCCCATGGCCACGTTCTACCCCGTGACCTCCTTCATCGCCGAGGAGTACATCGACGGCGTCGAGTACAGCGTCGAGTCGTTCTCCTTCGCGGGCCGCCACATCGTCGTCTCCGTCACCGGCAAGTTCCACGACGGCGTCGTCGAGATGGGCCACGCGCTGCCGGCGATCCTCGACCCCGAGGACGAGCGGACCATCGTGGACCACGTGGTCGGCTTCCTGACCGCCATCGGACTCAAGGACGGCGTCGGCCACACCGAGATCAAGCTGTCCTCCAAGGGCCCGCGGATCATCGAGGGCCACGACCGGGTGGCCGGCGACCGGCTGCTCGACTTCATGGCCGTCACCCACGGCGTCGACCTGGAGCAGTACGCGGCCGGCTGGCCGTTCCGCCTGGTCACCGAACTGCACGAGCGGCCCCGGGCGGTGCTCGGCGGCGCGACGAAGTGGGTCAACGGCCGGCCCGGCGTCGTCGAGTCCATCGAGGGCGTGGACGAGGTCCGCGCACTGCCCGGCGTCCTCGGCGTCGACGTGTACCTCGCGCCCGGCGACGTGATCAGCCCGATGACCGACAACTACGGCCGGCACGTCCAGGTCCTCGTCACCGCCGAGGACACCGCGGCCGCCATCGAGCGGTGCGACGGCCTCCTCGACCGGATCCGCGTGGTCACCCGGCCCGAACAGGCCTGACCCGCACCCGTCAGGCACGAACCGAAGCGAGAGAGAGCCAGGAAGTGGCAACCACCGTCGAACCCGAGTCGATAGGCCGGAAACTCGGCATCCCACGGTTGAAGGGGCACGGCAAGTTCGTCTCCGCGAGTCTGATCGACAGCCTCGGCACCGGACTGATCCTGGCGTTCACGGTGGTGTACTTCGCCCGGACCACCTCGGTGTCGCTGGCCGCGATCGGCGCCGCGATGACCCTGGCGCGGCTCCTCGCCCTGCCCACGTCGATGATCGTGGGCCCGCTGATCGACCGCTTCACCGCCCGTCGCACGGCGGCCTGGGGCAACATGGTCTCGGTCCTGGGCTACCTCGGCTTCCTCCTGGCGCACTCCGTGTGGCAGATCGTGGTCGTGGTCTTCCTCGTGCAGGTGGGACACACCACGTACTGGACGTCCAGCAGCGGCCTGGTGGTGCTCGCCGCCCCCGAGGACCGCCGCACCACCTGGTTCGGCTTCATGACGGCCCTGCGCAACACGGCGATGGGCGTCGGCGGCGCGCTCGCCGCCTTCGCCTTCACGCTGGGGGAGGGGACCGCGCTCCACGCCATCGTCATCGGCAACGCGGCCAGCTACGTCCTCGCGGCCATCCTGCTCTACACCTGGCGGCCCACACCCCGGGAGACCTCGCACGAGACCCCGCAGGCGACCGCCGACGTGATCCTCGACGCGGCGCCGGAGGAGCGGAGCGTCCCGCCGGAGCAGCCCCGGGCCGGCTACGGAACGGTCCTGCGGGACGTCTCGTACACGCTGCTCATCGGGGTCAACGCCACCATGGTGTTCGCCCAGATGCTCATCAAGGTGCTGCTGGCGATCTACATCGTCGACGCGCTGGAGATGCCCGCCTGGACCGCGGGCACGCTGATCGTGGTCAACGCGATCCAGGTCTCCCTCACCCAGACCCTGGTGGCCCGCAAGGCCGAGTCCTCCCGGATGACCCGCGCCGTGATGCTGGCCGCGGTGCTCAACGCGGCCGCGTTCGTCCTCTTCGCCGTCCTCTACGTGACGCCGGACGCGGTGACGTACGTGGGGCTCTTCCTCGCCATGGTCGTCTTCACCCTCGGCGAGGTCATCGCCTTCCCCGCCCTCGACACCCTGAGCGTGTCGATGGCCCCCAGCACCATCCGTGGCCGCTACCTGGCCACCTACCAGCTGTCCTGGACCGTCGGCGAGGTCGTCGCGCCGGGACTGCTCACCTTCCTCCTCGCCCGGGGCGAGGTGCTGCCGATGGTCTTCCTCGCCTCGCTGAGCCTGCTGGCCATTCCGCTGCTCCTCGCGCTGGAGAAGCGAGTGAGGACCAAGACGTCCGAGACGGCCGGGACCACCGGGACGTCCGACGAGACCAAGACGATGACAGGAGAAAGCGCATGAAGACGGTCGTCGTGATTTCGACCCGGGGCTTCGGGGTGTTCCGCCACGACCTGCTGGTGGAGCCGGACCAGGTGCGGTTCGTCGGCATCTTCTCCGAGCAGGACAGCGCCAACGTCTCGCAGGAGGAGCGGAACTACTTCCACGAGATCCACGTGGTCCCGTGCGGCCTCGACGACCCTTCGTACACCGAGTCGTCGATCGCCGACCCGGCGTCCGTACGGGCCCTGGTGCGCAAGCTCGCCGCGGAGTGCGCTCCCGGTGAACTCACCCTGCACTGCTTCGACGAGCGGAACCTGCTGCTGACCGGCGAACTGCGCGAGGAGCTGGGCCTGCCCGGCCCGACGTACGACGAGCTGCTGCCCTACCGGGACAAGTGCCTGATGAAGGAGCGGCTGGCGGGCACCGGCCTGCGCGTGCCGAAGTTCGGCCGTTTCGACGCCGAGGCCAGCGCGGCGGACCCGGCGGGCTACCTGGATCGGATCGTCGCCGAGGTCGGCCTCCCCTTCGTGCTCAAGCCCGTCGACGCCGCCTCCGCCGACGGTGTCCACAAGGTCTTCACGGCGGAGGAGTTCTTCGCCCTGCCGGCGGACCTCGGGCGCTCGTACGAGTACGAGGAGCACATCGACGGCACCATGTACAGCGTCAACCTGGTGACGCAGAACGGCGAGACCGTCTTCCGCGGGGTCACCGAGTACCTGGTCAACTCCACCGAGGTGCAGAAGGGCCGGGTCAACGCCGACATCAACCTGATCGACTCCGACCCCCGCGTCGACCGCATGGTGGCCTTCACCGAGACGGTCCTGGACGCGCTCGGCCGGCTGGACGGCGGCAGCCACCTGGAGCTGTTCCACACCAAGGACGACGAGCTGGTCTTCCTGGAGGTCGGCGCGCGGTTCAAGGGGCTGGCCGGACTCGCGGCCATGCAGGAGAACTACGCCGTCGCCCTGCTCAACCTGGCCTTCGAGATCGAGGCCGGAGTGCGCAGCCACCCCTGGGACCAGGAGCAGACCTACTGCTTCGACGCGGTGATCCCCAAGCGTCCCGGCGTCGTCGCGCAGCTCCTGGACCCGGAGGTCGAGAGCGACTTCACCATGAAGTGGAAGGTGGAGCTCGGCGAGGAGATCAAGCAGGGCGCCTCGCTCATCGACAACGGCGGCACCTTCCTCGTCCGCAACAAGGACTACGAGGTCCTCTACCGGGACTTCGAGAAGCTGGCCGGCTACACGCCGATCCGCTACACGGACGAGGTCTGACAGTGCTGCGACGCGCGCGCGAAGCGGACGACGTCGACATGGCGTCGCTGCGCGCCACCGTCGGCCGCATCGTCGAGGCGGACCGCTTCGACGGCTGGCTGATCGAGCTGCCCGACCACGTGCTGGTCGCCGTCGCGGCGCCGCTCGAGATGCTCGGATTCCAGCACTATCTGACGCCGCCGCAGGACGACTTGCTGGTCAGGGCGGCCCGGGTGGTGTGGGACTCTGTCGCCGGTCTCCTGGACGACTGCCCGGCCGATCTGGCCGCCGAGTTCGCCTCCCTGGGCGCCGCCGTCACCCCGCGTGACGCCGGCGCGGCGGCGCCGCCAGGGGTGAGCCGAGCCGACGCGACATGAACGACAGGAGTCCCTCCGTGCACTACACCGGACTTGAACTGGACCGGGCCGGCGACCGCCGATCCGACGCAGCCTGGGTCGCCGCGCAGGCGTCCCGTCCCGGCACGCGGGTGCTCCCGCTGTGGCGCGACCAGTGCCTCACGCGGGGCGGGACACCGGTGGTACGGAGGGTCGCCGACGCGGCCGAGCTGCTCGACGAYGCCGSCGAGGCGGTGTTCCTGGGACTCGACGGGGACGAGGCGGTCTTCGCGGCCGACCTGTCCGCGCTGGCGGAGGACCGGGCCCGCGAACTGGCCGGCGCCGACGCCGTCCAGGACGTGCGGCAGCTGGTCGCCGGCATCACCACGGCGGAGGCCGGCCTGCTCGCCTACGCGCGCGGCCTGCTGCACTGGCACCGCAACCAGCGGTTCTGCGGTGCCTGCGGCGGTCCCGCCGACTCGAGGGACGGCGGTCACCTGCGGGTCTGCCGCGACTGCGGGAAGCTCCTCTTCCCGCGCATCGAACCCGCCGTGATCATGCTGATCGAGCTGGCCGGCCAGCCCCGGCGCTGCCTGCTGGCGCGGCACGCCCAGTCCGGGCCGCAGTCCTTCAGCACCCTCGCCGGCTTCGTCGAGATCGGCGAGAGCCTGGAGGACGCCGTGCGGCGCGAGGCCTTCGAGGAGGCGGGCGTCCAGGTGAAGTCCGTCGTCTACCAGGGCTCGCAGGCATGGCCCTTCCCGGCGGGCCTCATGGTCGGGTACCGCGCCGAGGCCGCCACGGACACCGTCCGCGTCGWCGGTGCCGAGGTGGTGGACGCGCGGTGGTTCACGGCGGCGGAACTGCGGGCCCACATCGACGCCGGGCACGTCTACCGCGCCGACTCCATCGGCAAGTTCCTCATCGAGGGCTGGCTCGCCGAGAACGACGCGACCGTCCCGACCGCAGCGATCGACGCGACCGACTCCGACTCCGACGACACGGAGTACACGGATGGATGAAACGGATGGATGACCTTCATGGATGACACGGATGGCTGACACCGCCGCGGCACCGWCGACGCCCCGACGGCCACAGCCCGCGTCCCGGGTTCTGGCCGTCCCCGCGGCCGAGCCCGGTCAGGCGCTCGACTACTTCCTCCGGGCCCGTCTGGCCTGTGAGACGGACCCCTTCGACGTCCACCACGACGTGTCCGACGGGGTGGCCGGCTTCGTCCTCATCGACGCCCGGCAGGAGGCCGCGTACCGGGAGGAGACGCTTCCCGGCGCGCGCAGTGTTCCGCACCCCACGATGACCGGCGACGTCCTCGGCGCGCTCGATCCCGAACCCCTCTACGTGACCTTCGGCTGGGGTCCCGCCTGCAACGCCGGCACGAAGGCCGCGGCCGCGCTCGCGGCCGCCGGGTTCCGGGTCAAGGAGATGATCGGCGGCCTGGAGTACTGGAAACGCCAGAACTATCCCACCACCGGAAGGGGCGAGTGACATGAGTGAAGAGATCAAGCGGGTCATCGACGAGGTCGACGGAATACGCAAGGGCCTGGACAGAAGCGCCGACCCACGCGACCCAGAATTCCTCGACGGGCTGCTGAAACAGATGGAGAAATCGCCGCATCTGCGTGAACAGCCCATCGCGCGGGCCCTCATGGAGGACCTGCGCGGGTTCGCGGAGGAGCCCCGGCTGCTGCGCACCAAGGCCCATGTCAACACCCGGCGTGACCAGCACATCTTCTCGTACTTCGATGCCTCCTACTTCCCCCGGCTGTCCCTGGACTACCTGACGTACGAGACGCTGCCGACCCACCCGCTGCTGGCCGAGCGGTACGCCAGCAACACCATGCCGGTGAACATCACCGCCTGCTCCGAGGGATTCGAATCCCGGGTGGTCGTGGCGCTGTTCCCGGAGAACCACCTCGACGGCCGGCAGGACCCGGACGACCTGATCTTCTATTTCATCAACAAGTTCGTGGAACGCCACAACCGCATCACCCGCAAGATGATCGACGCGGTCATGGCGCCGGGCAGTTTCCCGCTCATCCAGGGGGCCGACGACGACCTCGTCGAATCCGCCTCCGCCTGGTGGGTGCGGCTGCACGAGTTCCACCACCGGCAGGGCGACATGCCCATTCCCGACTACCTCCACGCCAAGAAGCTCAAGCCGCTCGCCGGTCTGGAGGAGCTCCGCGTCGACGTCTCCTCGATGCTGGTCTGCCTGAACGACGACGAGCTCCCCGCCGACGAGGCCCGGCGCGCCTACGAGTACATGCTCGCCGAACGCCTGCTGCGCTACGCGGTCGAGGGCATCCCCCGGCCCAACTACGACGCCGTCGCCTCCCAGCTGCTCTTCAACTACCTGTCCGAGAACGGCGGCATCGCCCTGCGCGGCGACCGGATCCACCTCGCGCCCGAGCTCCCCGCGGTGCTGGCCCGCTTCCTGGACGAGATCGTGACCGTGGAACGGCGCATCCACAGCGAGTCCGTGGCGGACGTCAAGGCCGGCCTGCTGGCGTTCACCAACGCCTACACCGACTACGACGAGGCGGCCAAGGACTACCGGCACATCCCGTTCTTCGCCGACGTCAAGCAGCGACTGGGCGTCTGACCCGCATGGCGCCACCACCGGCACCGCGGTGCTCGCTGCCCGCCCGGCTGGTCCTGGCCGCCCACGAGGACCCCAGGCTGCGCTCCCGGATGTTCCGGACGGAGCTGGGGTTCGGCGCGGCCGGCGCCGCCCTCCTCGAACTCGCCCTGGAGGGAAGGATCAGCGTCTCGCACGACGAGATCGTGGTCCGCGGCGCACGGCGCTGCCCCGACCCGGTCGTCGACCTCGTCCTCGAACGGCTGCTGTTCGCCGAGCGGGGACACGGGCCGCGCGGCTGGGTCGAGCGGCTGGGCCCGGACGTTCTGGAGGGGACCCGGGACCAGCTGCTCGACCAGGGCCTCCTCGTGCCCGTTCGGCGCCGGATCCTCGGGCTGTTCCCGGTCCACGGGTACGCGCTCGCCGACACCGGACCCCGCCGCCCGCCCGACCCCGCCGTGACCTGGCTGCTCGACGCCCTGCGCCGGCCGGCCGAGGCCCCGCGCCCGGAGTGCACGGACCCGGTCGTCCTCGCGGTCCGGGCCGCCACGGCGGCGGCGGCCCTCCCGCTCGCCTGCTCGGGCTGAGCGCGGGGGCCGCCCGGCCCGTCCGGAGCCCCCGGATAGGGTGATCGGCATGCGTGATTTCGGGGTGGGTTTCCGTTACCTGGTGCGAGGCCAGAAGTGGGTCGGCCGGCACGGCCGGTGGTTCGGCTTCGGGCTGCTGCCCGGTCTGGTGACGCTCGTGCTGTACGTGGGGGCACTCATCGGTCTCGGCTACGGCGCCGACGACTTCACCGGCTGGGCGACGCCGTTCGCCGACGACTGGGGCTCGCCCTGGCAGGGGCTCTTCCGCGGCTTCCTGACCGGGCTCGTCTTCTGCTTCGGCCTGTTCCTCGCGGTGATCACCTTCACCGCGGTGACGCTGCTGGTCGGGCAGCCCTTCTACGAGTCCCTCTCCGAGCAGGTCGACCGCGCCGAGGGCGGCGACGTCCCCGAGTCCGGCCTCCCGCTCTGGCGCGAACTGTGGATCTCCGCGCGGGACAGCGTGCGGGTCCTGCTGCGGGTCGCGCTCTTCGGCATCCTGCTCTTCGCCTGCGGTTTCATCCCGGTCGTCGGCCAGACCGTCGTCCCGGCGGTCGGCTTCTGCGTCTCGGGCTTCTTCCTCGCCGAGGAACTCTCGGCCGTCGCACTCCAGCGCCGGGGTGTCGAGCTGAAGGAGCGGCTGGCCATGCTCCGCGGCCGCCGGGCGATGGCGCTCGGCTTCGGCGTCCCCCTCACCCTCTCCTTCCTGGTCCCGCTGGTGGCCGTCTTCCTGATGCCGGGCGCGGTCGCCGGTGCCACGCTGATGGCGCGCGAGCTGACGGGGGAGTCGGCGGACCTCGACGACAGGGACGACGCCGACGACGCCCCGGGCCACGCGGCACCGGCCCCCGCCCCGGTCCGGCCGCCGGCCGGCAAGTAGCCGGCCCGCGCCCCGCCGGAGTCGCCGGGCGGACCCGCGCGGCTACCGATCGCCGTCCGGGTGCGGGTGCGGGTGCGGCACCGGGTCCAGGACCGGGTGCAGTTCCGTGCGGGCCTCCCACCAGGTGCGGTGGAAGGCGTTGTGGCCGACGTTCGCGAGGTAGGCGAGGGCCGCCGCGCGGTAGAGCAGGTCCGCGTCACGGGCCGGGACCGCCGCGCGGTTCCAGGCCAGCCGGATCCGTCCGTTGATCGGCTCGCCGTCCAGCGGCCGCAGCACGGTGCCCTCCGCCGGTGGCGCCGTGGGCTGGCTCAGTGAGATCGCGCGACCCGAGGCGATCAGGTCGTAGTGCATCTTGCGGTCCGCGATCCGGTACCGCAGCGCGGGGGTGAACCCGGCCTTCGCGCAGGCGTCGACGAGCGCCTCCGGTCCGCCGTCGTCGTCCTCCACCAGCGTCATCCACGTCTCGCCCGCCAGGTCCGCCAGCGAGATCAGCGGCCGGTCCGCCAGCCGGTGCGTGGCCGACATCCGCACGCAGAACGGCTCCTTCGGGATCAGCGTGCGGGCCAGCGTGCCCTCCGGCAGCGGCACCTCGTGGTCGTTGACCTCGCCGTAGACGATCGCGTCGTAGCGCCCCGCGCCGAGCATCCGCGTCAGCGTGGTCACCGAGTGCTCCAGGCTGACGGCGATCTCCCGGCCGGCCATCACCGGCTCCAGCTGCTCGATGAGCCCGTCGACGAGCACGAGGAGGATGCAGCCGAGCCGCAGCGAGGGGTGCGGGGCGGCGGCCCGCGCCCCTGCGGCCAGCGCGTCCATCTCGCCCAGCACCCGGCGCGCCCGGGACAGCACGAACTCGCCCAGCGGCGTGGGCCGTACGCCCTCCCTGCCGCGGAAGAACAGCTCGCCGCCCGCCGCCCGTTCGATCCGGCGCAGCTGCGCCGACAGCCCTGGCTGGGAGACCCCGAGCCGTACCGCCGCACGCCCCAGACTTCCCGCGTCGGCTATCCGGCAGACAGCCTCAAGATGCCTCAACTCCAGCTGCATCCGGGCAGCGTACGCACGGTGCGGCGGCGGCACCATAACGCGGGTCTTATGACCGGTGGGATGTCCCGAACTGGCCATGTCCACGCCCATACTCGGCGCGACGATCCGTCTCCCCCACCCTGAAACGGAGCAGACGTTGCACTCCATCAGACTCACGGCGGCCGTGGCAGCCCTCGCGCTGTCGGCGAGCCTCGCGACCGCCCTCGCCGGCCCCGCCGCCGCGGCCTCGCCGGGCGCGCCCGTGCCGCCCGGCCAGGGCAGGTCCCTCGCTCTCGCCGCCGCCGACAAGGCCGCGGACAGCGGGCTCGACGAGCTGCGCCACGGTGCCGACGAAGACCTCGTCCGCACCGCGGTCACCCCCTGGGCGAACGGGCTCTACTACGCCGCCTACCAGCGCACCTACCGCGGTCTCCCCGTCGTCGGCGGGGACGCCGTGGTCCTCTCGGACAGCGCGGGCAAGGTCCGCGACATCGCCGCCGCCCCGGCACCCGCCATCCGGATCCCCACGAAGGCGAAGGTGACGGCCGCCGCGGCCCTCGCCACCGCCCGCGCCCAGCTGGCCACCGTCGAGAGCGCGAGCACGCCCGAACTCACCGTGCTGCTCAAGGGCGACAAGCCCGTCCTGAGCTGGCACACCCGGGTCGTCGGCCGGACCGCGGCGGACGCCCCGAGCGCGCTCGACACCTACGTCGACGCACGGACCGGCGGCATCGCCCGGTCCACCGACAAGATCCTGCACGCCGACGGGCGCGGCTACCACGACGGCAACGTCACCATCGACACCGCCGCCTCCTCGATGACCGACCCGAACCGCTCGGGCTTCAAGTGCGGCGGGCAGAACGGCAGCGCCTACACCGGCTCCTCGCCGTGGGGCAACGGCGGCGCCAACGACCTGGTGACCGCCTGCGTCGACATCATGTACGCGGCGCAGAAGGAACACTCCATGCTCAAGGAGTGGTTCGGCTACAACGGCCAGAACGGGCAGGGCGGCATGGTCCCGGCGCGGGCCGGCCTGAGCGAGGTGAACGCGTACTACGACGGTACGAAGACCACCTACGGGCGCAACCAGAACGGCACCAACCAGCTCACCGGCATCGACGTCGTGGCGCACGAGTACGGCCACGAGATATTCGACCGGACGCCGGGCAGCTCCGGTTCCAGCAACGAGAACGGCGGGCTCAACGAGTCCACCGGCGACATCTTCGGCGCGCTCACCGAGCACTACGCCAACAACCCCAACGACACCCCGGACTACACGGTCGGCGAGAAGCTGAACTTCCTCGGCGACAACAAGCCGATCCGCTACATGTACAACCCCTCGCTGCACAGCAACGACCCCAACTGCTACAGCCAGTTGACCTCCGGCACCGAGGTGCACGCGGCGGCCGGCCCGCAGAACCACTGGTTCTACCTGCTCGCCGAGGGCTCCAACCCGGGCGGCGGCAAGCCCGGCAGCCCCATATGTTCCGGCGGACCGTCCTCCGTGACCGGCATCGGCATCCAGAAGGCCGGCAAGATCTTCATGGGCGCGCTGCTGAGCAAGACCTCCTCCTGGAACCACCTGGCGGCCCGCAAGGCGACCCTGGCCAGCGCCAAGAACACCTACGGCAGCGCCGAGTGCAACGCGGTGAAGGCCGCCTGGAACGCGGTCGCCGTACCGGCCCAGTCCGGAGAGACCGACTGCGGCGGCACCACCACGCCGGACTTCTCGCTCGCCCTGAACCCGTCCTCCGGGTCGGTCCAGCCCGGTGCCTCGGCGACCTCCACGGTCAACACCTCGACGACCGGCGGCAGCGCGCAGACCGTCCAGCTCTCCGCGAGCGGAGCGCCGAGCGGGGTCACGGTCTCCTTCAGTCCCACCTCGGTGACCTCGGGCGGCTCCTCCACGATGACGATCCAGGTGGCGGCCGGCACGGCCGACGGCACCTACCCGATCACCGTGACCGGAACGGGCTCCGCCACCCACACGGTGACGTACCAGCTGAGCGTCGGCACCACCACGCCGCCCACCGGCTGCGACGGCACCGAGTACACCTACCGGGGCACGCTGAGCTCCGGCCAGGCCCAGGCGCAGCCGGACGGCTCGTACTACTACTCCGCCACCTCCGGCACCCACGTGGGCTGCCTCCGCGGCCCGGCGGGCACCGACTTCGACCTGTACCTGCAGAAGTGGAACGGCGCCAACTGGGCCGACGTGGCCGTCGGCGGCACCGAGGGCGCCGACGAGGACGTCCGCTACAACGGGACCGCCGGCTACTACCGCTACGTGGTCCACGCCTACAGCGGCTCCGGTGCCTACACGCTGGGCCTCAGCGCCCCGTGACGGAGCCGGGTGCACCCGTGGACGGGCGGGGGGTCCGTGACGGGTGACGCAGAGACCGCCTCCCCGCGGTCGACGCCCCTTGCCGGGCGGCCGGTTCTCCGGCCGCCCGGCCTCGGCGCGCGTCAGACGGGGATCCTCGCCAGGACGTGTCCGGCGGCCTCACCGCCCGCGTCGGCGATCCGCTCCCCGTCCGGGCCCCAGGCTCCGGCGGCGCCGCACCCCACGCCGTCCTCGTTGCGGCCGAGGACGTTGCCCAGGACGACGTACAGGCCGAAGTCCCGGGCACGCGCGGGATAGACCTTCTCGAACGAGTCGTTGTCGGCGGAGAGCACCGAACTGGCGAGATAGACCCGGCAGCCGTCGCCCGCCGCCCGCTCGGCCAGTTCCGGGAACCGGTTGTCGTAGCAGGTGGCCAGCGCGAACCCCACGCCGTCCAGGGCGAACCGGCCGTCCCGCGTGCCCGCCGTGAACACCTCCCGCTCGACGCCGTACAGGTGCTGCTTGTCGTAGCGCGCGAGCAGCGCGCCGTCGGGCCCGATCACCAGCGACGTGACGGCCGGCCGGCCGTCGGCGGCGCGCACCGGACCGTTCACCACGGCCGCGGCCCCGGCCGCGCGGCACGCCTCGCGGACGGGTTCGAGCCGGGGATCGTCCTCGGTGAGCACGAGCGCGGGGGTGTCCCGGATCAGGCTCGGCTCGTAGCCGGACAGGGCGAGCTCGGCGAGGACGACGACGCGGGCGCCGTCCGCCCCGGCGGCCCGGATCAGCTCGGCGGCGGTGCGCACGTTGGCGTCGATGTCCCCGGCGACCGGGGCGAACTGGGTGGCTGCGACGATCATGACCCCCATCATCACCGCCGCCCGGCCCGCGGGAAACCCCGGGACCCGCTCAGGGCGCCGGCCGTCTCGCGGAGCGGCCCGAGGCAGGCCGGCGCCCCAGCACGCCGCTACCGCGGTGCCGGCCCCGGCTGCCGGGTCCCGGCGGGGACGGCGACGGCGACGATGGCGCGGACCTGGGCGATGATGTCGAGCCGGTTCCGCACGAACGCGGGGTCGGTGACCGTCCCCGTCGCCGGATCCGTGTTGCCCGCGCCGAACTGGAGCACCGGGGTGTGGACGTGGCCCCCGGGCAGGTCCTTCAGTCCGAGCCGGTCGCGCAGCAGGGTGGCCCGGTAGGCGATCTCGTTGGAGAGGTAGTTCCCGCCGCCGCCCGAGCGGGCCAGCGAGCCGGGCGTGGGCCCGTCGGCCCTGACCACCGGCTCGCTCGCGCCGGCCGGTATCTCCGTCACCGACGTGTTGTCGTACACCGGGAAGCGCCCGGTGTCCGCCGCCGTGACGTCGCGGTACGGGAGGGTCGTCGCCGTCCACTGGGGCTGCGTCGCGGGGTCGGACACGGGGACCGTCTCCGTCCGCGACACGTCGTCGTTGTCCGGGAAGCCGCCCCGCCAGGCCCCGTTGTGGCGTTCGAGGTCGAAGCGGCCGACCCGTCCCTGGCTGACCGTGGTGAACAGGTCCGCCTCCGGCAGCCGGTGGCGCAGTGTCCGCTCCACGGTCCCGTCGGCGAAGTCCTGCCAGCGGACCGGGAAGACGGCGGTCTCGATCCGTGCGAGGCCGCCGTCCGCCGTCCGGATCCAGGTCCCGTCGAGGGCCAGGGCGGTGGCGCCGGACGGGTTGCCGATCCGGATGTCCCGGTCCAGGGTGAACGGGTCGAAGCCGGTCAGCAGCACCCGCCTGACGCCCGGGCCCGCCGTGAAGCGGATCGAGTCCTGGCCCCGGGAGGACCTTTCGAGCCGGTCGAGGAGCCGGGCCCGCGCGGCGTCGTCCAGCGCGAAGGCGGGCTGCCAGGAGCGCAGGGCGCGGGTCAGTCCGAGCCGCGCCCAGTACAGCGGACGGTCGTCGTCCCGGCTCAGGTCGCCGGTGGCCGGGCCGCGCCCCTGGGCCCGGTCGACGGCCCGCCGCCACAGTCGCGCGCCCTGGCGGTCGACCGTGCGCTCGGCCTCCCGGTAGGAGTCCGTGTCCGCGAGCGCCGCGGCGAACTCCGTTGCCGCGGAGTCGAATCCGCTGCGGCGCAGGATCTCCTGCGGCACGGCCCGGTCGAGCCGGGCCTCCTCCACGGTGACGGGGGCGACGGCGGTGTCCGCCGCGGTCGCCGGCGGGCCTCCGAGGCCGAGGGCGGTGGCGGCGAGGGCGAGACAGAGCGAGACAGGGCGCATCCGTGACACGGGAGTCCTTCCGTCGGGTCCGGGCAGTATCCCGGCCCCACCGCAACTCCCGCTACGGCGCCCTCAGTTGTCTCTGAGGTCCCCGGGGTCACGGCTGTCCGTGCCGTGCGTGCCCCCGGCGTCCGCGCGATCCCCGGCGTCCGCGGTGCCCTGGCCGAGCAGCCGCAGGAAGTCCCGGAACGCCGCCGGCATGTCCACCGCCGCCGGATCCAGGAGCCACTGGTACTGGAGCCCGTCCATCACCGCGGTGAGCAGCGGCGCGGCCCGCTCCGGGGTCAGCCCGCCGGGCAGCCGTTCGCCGAACTCCAGCCGCAGGACCTTCGCCATCTCCTCGCGGACCTGGGTGTAGCGCTCGGTGAAGAACCCCCGGGCCGGGTGCCCGTCCGTCACGCTCTCGCCGAGCAGCGCGGAGAAGGTCTGCACGATCCCCGGCCGCATGGCGTTGTACTCGACGAGGGAGTCGACGAGGTCGAGCCGCCACCCCTCCCGTCCGCGGCCGCCGCTGGTGTCCCAGGTGTCGCGCTCCTGGAGGACCGCGACGAGCAGCGCCTCCTTCGTCGGGAAGTAGTGCAGCAGTCCCTGCTGGGTGAGGCCGACCCGCTCGGCGACCGCGCCCAGCGAGGCGCCCCGGTAGCCGCGCTCCGCGATCACCTCGAGGGCCGCGCGCACGATGTCCGCCCGCCGTTCCTCGCTTCTGGCCCGCACCATCGCCGTGGCCCCCTTCCCGGGTCCCTGGGTGGAAGTCCTGTCGCACAGGACCGTACGGCATCCCAAGATAACGAAGAAGTAACGTAACCTACCGATCTACAGGGAGTCGGGTCACCATGGCCCCCTCAGCACTTCGACGAGGAGGTACGGCCGTGGCAGAGACCCCTGCGGACACCGTTCGCGAACAGGCCGTCGACGCGGCACTCGCCCAGCTCGACCTGGACACCAAGACCCGGCTGCTGGCCGGCCGGGACATGTGGTCGCTCCCCGCCCTGCCGGAGATCGGACTGGCGTCCCTGGTCATGTCCGACGGCCCGATCGGCGTCCGCGGCGTGCGCTGGACCGCCGACGACCCCTCCATCGCCCTGCCGTCGCCGACCGCGCTCGCCGCGTCCTGGGACCCGGCGCTGGCCCGCCGGGCCGGCCGCCTGCTCGCCCAGGAGGCCCGCCGCAAGGGCGTCCACGTCCTGCTCGCCCCCACGGTGAACCTGCACCGCTCACCGCTCGGCGGCCGCCACTTCGAGGCCTACAGCGAGGACCCCCACCTCACCGGCGCGATCGGCACCGGCTACGTCCTGGGCGTCCAGGACGGCGGCGTCGGCACCACGGTGAAGCACTTCGTCGCCAACGACGCCGAGACCGACCGCTTCACCGTGGACAACAGGGTCGCCCCGCGCCCGCTGCGCGAGCTCTACCTCGCCCCCTTCGAGGCCATCGTCGAGAACGCCCACCCCTGGGGCATCATGACCGCCTACAACGAGGTCAACGGCGTGACGATGACCGAGCACCACCACCTGGTGAACGAGATCCTGCGCGGCGAGTGGGGCTTCGACGGCCTCAACGTCTCCGACTGGATGGCGGCCCGGTCCACCGTCGGCGGCATCGAGGGCGGCCTCGACCTCGCCATGCCCGGCCCGCACACCGTCTACGGCGAGGCGCTCGCCGCCGCCGTCCGCGCCGGCGAGGTGGCCGAGTCGGCCGTCGACCGCGCGGCCCGCAACGTCCTGCGCCTGGCCGCCCGGGTCGGCGCCCTCGACGGCGCGCCGCCGGTCGTCACCGAGCCGCCCGCCTCCCTCGACGGCGTGGATGTCGCCCGCGAGGTCGCCCGCCGGGGTCTCGTCCTCGTCCGCAACGAGCGCGACGCGCTGCCGCTCGCCGCGTCCGGCACCGTCGCCCTGAGCGGCGCCGCCGCCCGCGACGCCCGCGTCCTCGGCGGCGGTTCGGCGCAGGTCTTCCCCGACCACGTCGTCTCCCCCCTCGACGGCCTCGCCGACGCCCTCCCGCCGGGCGCCCTGACGTACACCGTGGGCGCCGACCCCAGCGACGAACTCGTCCCCGCCGAGC
Organism: Streptomyces sp. MS191; assembly: GCF_008042125.1. Classification (GTDB taxonomy): domain Bacteria; phylum Actinomycetota; class Actinomycetes; order Streptomycetales; family Streptomycetaceae; genus Streptomyces. The sequence goes on along the minus strand of NZ_RDBI01000040.1, from coordinate 1,288,219 downwards.
AGGGGTTCACCCTCCGCGCGATCTGCCGCGACGCCACGGGAGACGTCCTCGGCGAGGGCACCCTGCCCAACGGCCAGGTCCAGTGGATCGGCGACGACCTCCCGGCCGGGGTCACCCACGAGACGCTCGCCTCCGTCGAGGTCGTCGGCAGCTTCACCCCGCGCGAGAGCGGCGAGCACTCCTTCGGCACCCGGGGCCTGGGCGCCTTCACCCTCGGCATCGCGGGCGAGACCCTCTTCGAGGGGGTCCAGACGATGGGCCCGGAGACCGACCCCTTCGAGGCGTTCTTCGGCGCCCCCGTCGAGCGCGCCAAGGTGACGCTCACCGCCGGCGAGACGGTCGAGGTGTCCCTGCTGCACCCGCTCGACAAGGAGTTCGCGGCCCCGCTGGCGGCCGTGATGTTCTCCTTCGTCCACCTCGGTCCGCGCCGTGACCCCGACGAACTGATCGCCGAAGCCGTCGAGGCGGCACGCGCCGCCGACACCGCCGTCGTGGTCGTCGCGACGACGGAGCGCGTCGAGTCCGAGGGCTTCGACCGCACGGACCTGGCCCTGCCGGGCCGCCAGGACGAACTCGTACGGGCCGTGGCCGCCGCCAACCCGAACACCGTCGTCGTCGTCAACGCCGGCTCCCCGGTCGAGATGCCCTGGCGCGACGAGGTCGCGGCGATCCTCCTCAGCTGGTTCCCCGGACAGGAGGGCGGGGCGGCGCTCGCCGACGTGCTGACCGGCGCCGCCGAACCGGGCGGTCGCCTGCCCACCACCTGGCCGGTCGCCCTCGCCGACGCACCCGTCACCGAGGTCACCCCCACCGACGGCGTCCTCGACTACGCGGAGGGCCTCTTCGTCGGCTACCGCGCCTGGGACCGCGCCGGCGCCGTGCCCGCCTACCCCTTCGGCCACGGGCTCGGCTACACCACCTGGTCGTACGACGCCCTGGAGGTCACCGGGGACACCGCCCGGGTCCGGATCACCAACACCGGCGCCCGGCCCGGCCGCGAGGTCGTGCAGATCTACCTCGCGCCGCAGGACGACCCGGTCGAGCGCCCGGCCCGCTGGCTGGCCGGCTTCGCGTCCGTCGAGGCGGGCCCCGGCGCGTCCGTCGAGGCCGAGATCCCGCTGGCCCGGCGCGCCTTCGAGATCTGGGACGACGAGAAGTCCGCCTGGACCTTCGTGGCCGGAACGTACGAGGTCAGGGCCGCGCACTCGCTCGGCGACACGCGGCTCGCGGCCACGCTGGAGGTCTGACCCCCGGAGCGGTCCCGGGGCGGAACCTGACATCCGCCCCGGGGCTTCAGCGCGTCCCGAAGCGGAAGCGGGTGGCCGAGACGAGGACCTCGCCCGGCCGCAGGACCGTGGACGGGAAATCCGGACGGTTCGGCGAGTCCGGGAAGTGCTGGGTCTCCAGCGCGACGCCGCCCAGCCTCGGATCCGCGTAGACCTGGAGCCCAGGCTCGGTGGTCTCCACCGTGACCGTCCGCCCGGTGTCCGGCGCGTACAGCTCCGCGACGGCCTCCGGACCGCCCTCGTCCAGCACGAAGTTGTGGTCCAGCGGGATCGACAGCGGGCGGCCCGCCCGGAAGTCCAGCTCCGTGCCCGCCACCTCGGCGAACGCGCCGGTCGGCACGCCCGACGCGTCGGTCGGTGTCCAGCGCGAGGCCGCCACCCGCAGCTCGTGCGGGCCGCTGCCCAGCTCCCAGTACGAGTGGTTCGTCAGCGCCACCACCGTCGGCGCGTCGGTCCGCGCCCGGTACGCGATCCGCAACGCCCCGTCCGGGTCCAGGGTGTACGCCGCGGAGACCTCCAGACGCCCGGGGAAGCCCTCCTCGCCGTCCGGGCTGACCCGGGACAGCAGGACGCCGTCCGCGATCTCCCGCGCGTCCCAGACCCGCTTGTCGAAGCCGCGCTCGCCGCCGTGCAGGCAGTTCGGCCCGCCGCTCAGCGGCAGCCGGTGGGTCCGGCCGTCGAGTGTGAAGGACCCGCCCGCGATCCGGTTGGCGTAACGCCCCACCAGAGCGCCGAAGAAGGGCTCCGGACGCTTCAGATACCCCGTCAGGTCGGGGAAGCCCAGGACCACGTCACCGGGCACGCCGTCCCGGTCCGGGACCTGCACCGACTGCACGATCCCGCCGTACGTCAGCACCCGCACGCGGACCCCGCCGCGCTCCAGGGTCCAGCGCCGCACGTCCGTCCCGTCGGCCGAACCGAAGGGCTCCCGCGTGATCCTCATGATCCAGAACCCTACGCGGGCGGCGCCTCAGCCGTCACCCGGCGGTGGGCGATCTCGGCGAGCCGCGCCTGCCCGTCCCGGCTCGGATGGAACCAGTCCCAGGGGCTGAGCTGGGCCCCGTCGAACCGGAAGGCGAACACCGCCCCGCCGTCGTACCGGCAGCGCGGATCCTTGGCGCAGACCTGCTCCAGGACCGCGTTGTACGCCACCACCCGGTCCCGCACCGTGGCGCGCCGCCGCTCGGCGGCCGCGCTCAGGTCCTCCGCGTCGGCCAGCATCGACGCGCAGATCCCCAGCTTCCAGACCTGCCGCCCCACCGGGTTCGTCCGGCCCGTCGACCACAGCCGCTCGAGGTCCGGCACGCTCGACACGTACACCTGGGCCTTGGGCGCGGTCTTCCGCAGGCGGGCCAGCGCCGCCTCGAACGAGGAGCGGAACTCCCCGACCGGCGTCATCCGTTCGGGACTCTCCCGGCAGGCGTCGTTCGCGCCCATCATGACCGCCACCAGCTCCGGCGCGCGGGCGCCGGCCCGGGCCATCTGCTCCGGCAGCTCCTCCATCCGGGCCCCGGACCGGGCGAGGTTCCAGCTGTGTCCCGCCATCCGCTCCGGGCCGAGCAGCCGCAGGGCGAGACTGTCGACCGCCGTGTCCGTCCCGGTCGCCCAGGACGCCTCCGGACAGTCCGTCAGGATGCCGCAGGCGTCGAAGGCCCGCGTGATGGAGTCGCCGACGGCGGCCACCGAGGCCGGGGAACGGTCCCAGACGGGAGTCGGCCTCGGCTTCGGGCTCGCCGACCGGGACGGCGCGGAGGCCCCCGGCGAGTCCGCGTCGCAACCGGACAGGGCGCCCGCGCACAGCAGCACCGCCACCGCGGAGGCGACGACGGTGCGAAAACGTTGTCGGGCGTGCATGCCTCGGCTTCTCCTCCGGCGTCCGTTCGGCGTCCTGGCGAGTGAAAGCTTGGTGTCCACCGGCCCCCGGACCGACCGTACGTCACCCCAAGGGCGGTGCGGCACGGTAGCTTTTCCCCCGTCGAACCAGAGGCATCTTTGCCAACCGGCTCCGGTAAATTACATCACGTCACATGCTGTCCCTTTTTCGGGGGTTTGTGGAGTTTTGCTCCCGATGCTGTTTACTGAGGCCGCTGGGAAGGCGAACCTCGTCCCACACTGGAGGTCCCGGTGACGACACGTGGAGTCCTGTACGTTCACTCCGCACCGCGCGCGCTCTGCCCGCACGTCGAATGGGCGGTCGCGGGTGTCCTCGGTGCGAGGGTCCAGCTCGACTGGATCCGTCAGCCGGCGTCGCCCGGCACCTGGAGAGCGGAGTTCTCCTGGCGGGGCGAGACCGGCACCGCCTCCAGACTCGCCTCCGCGCTGCGCGGCTGGCAGATGCTCCGCTTCGAGGTCACCGCGGAACCCTGCCCGACCGCCGAGGGCGAGCGCTACAGCGCCACCCCCGAACTCGGCATCTTCCACGCCGTGACCGGCATGCACGGCGACATCCTGATCCCCGAGGACCGGCTGCGCGCCGCACTCGCCCGCTCGGTGCGCGGCGAGACGGACCTGGAGGCCGAGGTCGCCAAGCTGCTCGGCAAGCCCTGGGACGACGAACTCGAACCCTTCCGCTACGCGGGCGAGGGCGCGCCGGTCCGCTGGCTGCACCAGGTCGTCTGAGGACCGTCCCGCTACCCCCGGTGGATCGGCGCGCCGGGACGCACCCGGTGCCTCGCGAGGCCCCTGGACGCGCGACACGCGGACGTCCCGGCGGCCTCGACGGCCGCTGCCGCGCTGTCCGGGACCGCGCGCGGTCGCGCCGGTGTCCCGCCCGGCCCGCGGACGGCGCGAGGCCCCTGCCGGCGGGTGCCGGCAGGGGCCTCGTGTCAGCGTCGGGGGCCGTCCGCGGATCAGACCGTGCGGAACGCCAGGACCACGTTGTGGCCACCGAAGCCGAAGGAGTTGTTGATCGCCGCGATCGTGCCCTGCGGCAGGGGGCGCGGCTCGCCGAGGACGATGTCCGCCTCGATGGCCGGGTCCAGCTCGTCGACGTTGATCGTCGGCGGGGCCGTGCGGTGGTGCAGCGCCAGGACCGTCGCGACGGTCTCGATGCCGCCCGCGCCGCCCAGGAGGTGACCGGTCATCGACTTCGTCGCGGAGATCGCGACGTGGTCGAGGTCGTCGCCCAGGATCTGGCGCAGCGCCTTGATCTCGGCGACGTCACCCTGCGGCGTCGAGGTGGCGTGCGCGTTCAGGTGCACGACCTCGGACGGCTTCAGGTCCGTGGAGTCCAGCAGGTTCTGCATCGCGGCGGCGATGCCCCGGCCGGTCGGCTCGGGCTGCGCGATGTGGTGGCTGTCGGCCGACAGGCCCTGGCCCAGCACCTCGCAGTAGATCTTCGCGCCGCGCGCCTTCGCGTGCTCCTCGGACTCCAGGACGACGACACCGGCGCCCTCGCCGAGCACGAAGCCGTCACGGGCGGTGTCGTACGGACGCGAGGCCTTGGTGGGCGCGTCGTTGTTCTTGGACATCGCCATCATGTTGGCGAAGGCCGCGATGGGCAGCGGGTGGATGGCCGCCTCGGTGCCGCCGGCCACGACCACGTCGGCCCGGCCGGTACGGATCATCTCGACGGCGTAGCCGATCGCCTCGGCGCCCGACGCGCAGGCCGAGACCGGGGTGTGCACGCCCGCCCGGGCGTTCACCTCCAGGCCGACGTTGGCGGAGGGGCCGTTCGGCATCAGCATGGGGACGGTGTGCGGGGAGACGCGGCGTACGCCCTTCTCCTTCAGCACGTCGTACTGGTCCAGCAGCGTGGTCACACCACCGATGCCGGAGGCGATGACGGTGCCGAGCCGCTCGGGCACGATCGTTTCGTCTTCGCCGGCGGGCGCGGTGTACCCCGCGTCGGCCCACGCCTCGCGGGCCGCGATCAGCGCGAACTGCGCCGAGCGGTCCAGCTTGCGGGCCAGGGGGCGGGGCAGAACGTCGCCCGGGTCGACCGCGGCGGGCGCGGCGATCTGCACGGGCAGTTCGGCGAAGCGGTCGCCCTCGAGGGGCTTGACGCCGGAGCGTCCCGCCATCAGACCTTCCCAGGTCGATGCGGAATCGCCACCCAGCGGTGTGGTTGCGCCGAGACCGGTGACGACCACGGTGCGATTGGTCGAGCTCACAGGAATTCTTTCTCCACGTGTGTGATGGTCGAAATACGGCGCCACCGCCGGGTGGCGAACCGAATCAGCAAGGACCGAATCAGCCCTGGTGCTTCAGGATGTAGTCGGCGGCGTCGCCGACCGTCTTGAGGTTCTTGACGTCCTCGTCCGGGATCTTGACGTCGAAGCGCTCTTCGGCGGCGACAACGACCTCGACCATGGACAGGGAGTCGACGTCCAGGTCGTCGGTGAACGACTTGCCGAGCTCGACGTCCTCGGCCGGGATGCCGGCGATCTCGTTCACGATCTCGGCGAGACCTTCGACGATCTCTTCCTGGGTGAAGGCCATGTTGGCGCTCCTTCTGTGATTGCTTCGGTAAGGGGCTTCCGGGAGATCCGGTGTGCCTAGGGGAGGGTAACGACCGTCGCGGCGTAGACGAGACCCGCCCCGAAGCCGATGACGAGCGCGGTGTCGCCGCTCTTCGCCTTCCCGGTCGCCAGCATCCGCTCCATGGCGAGCGGAATGGAGGCGGCCGAGGTGTTGCCGGTGGTCTCGACGTCACGGGCGACCGTGACGTGCTCCGGCAGCTTCAGGGTCTTCACCATCGAGTCGATGATCCGCATGTTGGCCTGGTGCGGGATGAAGACGTCCAGGTCCTCCGGCGCGATGCCGGCGGCGTCCAGCGCCTGCTGGGCGACCTTGGCCATCTCGAAGACGGCCCAGCGGAAGACCGCCTGACCCTCCTGCGTGATGGCCGGGAACTTGATGTCGCCCTTCTCGTTGAGGGGCAGCTTCGACACGTCGCCGACGTGGAACTCGTTCCACGGCACGGTCTGCTTGATCGTCTCGGACTTGTCGCCCTCGGAGCCCCAGACGGTGGGGCCGATGTGCGGCTCGTCGGACGGACCGACGACCACGGCGCCCGCGCCGTCGCCGAACAGGAAGGCCGTCGCGCGGTCCTCCAGGTCGGTCAGGTCGCTCAGCCGCTCGACACCGATGACGAGGACGTACTCGGCCGAACCCTCGACGATCATGCCCTTGGCCAGCGTCAGGCCGTAGCCGAAGCCCGCGCAGCCGGCGGAGATGTCGAACGCGGCCGGCTTGCCGGCGCCGATCTTGTCGGCGATCTCGGTCGCGACGGCCGGGGTCTGCTTGAAGTGCGAGACCGTGGACACGACCACGGCGCCGATCTGCTCCGGGGCGATCCCGGCGTCCGCGATGGCCTTGCCGGCCGCCTCGACCGACATCGCGGTCACGGTCTCCTCGGGGGAGGCCCAGTGGCGGGTGGCGATGCCGGAGCGCGAGCGGATCCACTCGTCGGTCGAGTCGATCGTCTCGAGGATCACCTCGTTCGGCACGACCCGGACCGGGCGGTAGCCGCCCACACCCAGGATCCGCGCGTACGGGGCGCCCTTGCTGGGCCTGATCTTCGACATGCTTCTCGACACTCCTTGTCAGGCTGCGGTGTGCTCGGCGACAAGCGTGCGGGCCGCGTCGAGGTCGTCGGGGGTCTTGAGGGCGACCGTGGCCACGCCCGGCAGGGCGCGCTTGGCGAGCCCGGTCAGGGTGCCGCCGGGGCACACCTCGATCAGCGCGGTGGCGCCCAGTGCCTTGAAGGTCTCCATGCACAGGTCCCAGCGGACCGGGTTCGCGACCTGGCCGACGAGGCGCGAGACGACCTCGGAGCCGGTGGCGACGGTCCGGCCGTCCTTGTTGGAGACGTAGGTGACCGTCGGGTCGGCGACGGTCAGCTCGCCGGCCGCGGCCTCGAGCTTCGCGACCGCGGGGGCCATGTGGTGGGTGTGGAACGCGCCCGCCACCTTGAGGGGCACGACCCGGCGCACGCCCTCGGGCTTGTCGGCCTCCAGGGCGGCCAGCTGCTCCAGCGTGCCGGCGGCCACGATCTGGCCGGCGCCGTTCACGTTGGCCGGGGTCAGGCCGAGCTTCTCCAGATGCGGGACGGTGACCTCGGGGTCGCCGCCGAGCAGCGCCGACATGCCGGTCTCGGTGATCGCGGCGGCCTCGGCCATCGCCAGACCACGGGTCCGTACGAGGCGCAGCGCGGCGGTGTCGTCGAGGACGCCGGCGAAGGCGGCGGCGGTGATCTCGCCGACGCTGTGGCCCGCGACGGCGCCGGGGGCCAGGTCACCGAGGGCGGCGGCCGAGAGCAGGCCGGCGGCCACCAGCAGCGGCTGGGCCACGGAGGTGTCGCGGATCTCGTCCGCGTCGGCCTTCGTGCCGTAGTGGGCGAGGTCGAGCCCGATGGCGTCGGACCAGGCCGCGATGCGGTCGGCGGCGCCGGGCAGTTCGAGCCAGGGAGTCAGGAAGCCGGGCGTCTGAGCGCCTTGGCCGGGAGCGACGAGTACGAGCACCCTCACACTCTCTCTTGTGGACGGTCCGGTGCGCCCGTGGGGACAGGGACGAAGAACCGTCGGGGGAATTGTTGGTGTTCGACAAAAGTCTAGGACTGCGGATCACCGTCGGCCAAGCGCCCCAGGATGAGCGCGATTCGCAGCGTGAACGCGGATCGGACATCGGAGGGTGACCAGCCGGTGACATCTGTCACACGTCGGAGCCGGTAGCGCACGGTGTTGGGATGGACGAACAGCATCCGGGCGGCGCCTTCGAGGCTGCTCGCCTGCTCCAGATAGACACTCAGCGTTTCCAGGAGGGCCGAGCCCGCTTCCTCCAGCGGTCTGTAGATCTCCTCCACCAGCTGTTCGCGGGCCGAAGGGTCGGAGGCGATCGCGCGCTCCGGCAGCAGATCGTCCGCGAGAACCGGCCGCGGGGCGTCCTGCCAGGCCGAGCACGCCTTGAGTCCGGCGGCGGCGGCCTGTGCCGAGCGGGTCGCGGCGAGCAGGTCCGGGACGACGGGCCCGGCGACGACGGGCCCCGCCGCGTACGGCCCGATCAGGGCCTTCGCCACCTGGAGGGGGTTGTCGTTGCCGCCGGCGATCACCACGAGCCGGTTCCCGAGGACACCGGTGAGGACCTGCAGCTTGGCGTGCCGGGCGGCGCGCCGGATCGCCTCGACGGTCAGCTCGCTGTCGCCGTCGGGGGCCGTGCCGAGGACGACGCAGACGTGGTCGGGGGAGTTCCAGCCGAGGGCGGCGGCCCGTGAGACCGCGCCCTCGTCGGCCTCCCCGGACAGGACCGCGTTGACCACGAGCGACTCCAGCCGCGCGTCCCAGGCGCCGCGTGCCTCGGCGGCCTGGGCGTAGACCTGGGCGGTCGCGAACGCGATCTCGCGGGCGTAGACCAGGAGCGCCTCGCGCAGGATCGACTCGTCGCCGGGTGCGGCGACCTCGTCGATCGCCACCTCCATGACCTCGATGGTGGTGCGGACCATCTCGACGGTCTGCCGCAGCGTGATGGCCCGGGTCAGCTCCCGCGGCGCGGTCCCGAAGACGTCCGTGGAGATCGCCTGGGGGGTCTCCGGGTGCCGGAACCACTCGGTGAACGCGGCGATGCCGGCCTGGGCGACCAGGCCGATCCACGACCGGTTCTCGGGCGGCATCGCCCGGTACCACGGCAGCGTCTCGTCCATGCGGGCAATGGCGTCGGCGGCGAGCCGCCCGGAGGACTGTTCGAGGCGCTTCAGGGTGGCGGTGTGCGGGTGAGCGGCGTTCGCGGGTTCAGACACGGGGACAAGACTGCCTTATCGGGACGGCGCCGTGCGGGGTCGGGGCGGTTTCGCCGACCGGCAGGTCCCGGGGGGTGTCCCGCCCATCATGCCGGTCCCGCGATGGCCCCCGACCCGGCCGGACCCCGTACCGTGGCCCCCGTGATTCGCATCCAGCGCGCCGGCGACCGGTACCCCGGGGGCGATCCCGAGGCCGGGATCGAGACCCGGCACGCCTTCTCCTTCGGCGGCCACTACGACCCCGACAACCTCCGGTTCGGCGCGGTCCTCGCCTGCAACGAGGAGCGGCTCGCCCCCGGCGCCGGTTTCGCCGAGCACCCGCACAGCCACACCGAGATCGTCACCTGGGTCGTCGAGGGCGAGCTGACCCACCACGACTCGGCGGGTCACACCACCGTCGTCCGCCCCGGGGACGTGCAGCGCCTCAGCTCCGCCGGCGGCGTCCGGCACGAGGAGCGCAACGACGCGGACGTGCCGCTGGTCTTCGTCCAGATGTGGCTGGCGCCGCTGGAACCGGGCGGCGACCCCTCGTACGACATCGTCCGCGGCATCGCCGACTCCACGCCCTACGCGCTTCCGGAGGCGGCCTCGATGCTGCACGTCCGGCGCCTGACGACGGGCGAACGGACCGCGGTCCCGGACGCCGGCCTCGTGTACGCGCACGTCGTGCGCGGCACCGTCCGCCTCGAAGGCGAGGAGCTCGGCCCCGGCGACGCGGCCCGGGTGACGGGGTCCGCGGGCCTCGCCCTGCTGGCCACCGCCGACGCCGAGGTCCTGCTGTGGGAGATGCGGGAACGCTGACCCCCGGCCCGGTCGGGCGGGCTCACGCGGACGTCAGCCGGCCAGCGCGCTCTTCGAGCGCCACTTCTCCCAGCTCACGTTCCACGCGCCGTAGCCGTTCCCCTCGGCCACCGTTCCCTTGGTCTCCGCGCCCTTGATCTCGAAGGGGTCGCCCACCTTGACCATGGCGTAGAAGGAGGCGGCGTTCTCGGTGCTCATGCCGATACAGCCCGAACTGTGGTTCGCCCGGCCGAAGTAGGCCGCGTTCCACGGCGCCGCGTGCGCGTACATGCCCGACCAGGTCAGCCGCATCGAGTAGTCGACCATCTTGTCGTAGGCGTCGCCGAGCCCGACCGTCTCCGAGTTCATGTTGATCGTGCCCTCCTTCGCCATCAGCACCGCGGTGCCCCGCCAGGACCGCTTGTCCCCGCCGGGCGTGCCGCCCGAGACGGGGATCGTGCGCACCGCGCGCCCGTTCTTCTCCACGGTGAGCCGGTGGGCGTCCAGGTCGACCTTGACCACCTGCGCGTCGCCGACCGTGAAGCCGGTCCGGTAGTCGCGTACGAACCAACTCCCGCCCGAGTCGGTCCCGTTCAGCCGGGCGTCGAGCGTCACCTCGGTGCCCGGCTTCCAGTACACCTGGGGCCGCCAGTCCGCCCGGTCCCGGCCCGAGTAGTCCTTCACCCAGCCCCAGGAGCCGACCGTGCCGTTGGAGGTGGTGACCCTGAGCTCCTTCTCCACCTCGGCCTTGTTCGTCACCGGCCGGTCGAACACGATCGACAGGGGCTGCCCGATCCCGACCGTCGTGTTCTTCCCGGGCGCCAGCGTCAGCTTGTTGACCAGCGAGGCCTTCTTCGTCGTGAACGACGACCGGGTCGTCGTCTCCTTCCCGCCGGCGCCGCGCGTCGTCGCCTCGACCGTGTACGAGGCACCCGGCACAGCCTTGCGGTCCGAGACCCACGACGCCCCGCCGGCCGCGGTGCGCCCCGCGAGCACCGCGCCGTCCTCGTCGGCTACCTTCACGGACGTCAGCGTGCCGTCCTTCGCCGTCACGGTCACCGGCCGGCCCGCCGCCGGGGACACGACGCTCACCTTCACCGGACGGTCCGCCGCGCCACCGGGCTTCGCGTCCTCCCCGTCCCGGGGCGCGCCCACCGCACCCGCCGTGCAGGCGGTGAGGGAGACGCTGAGGGCGACGGCCGCGAGTACCGGGCGTATACGGGTGCGGACGGGATACACGGGAACCACGGAAGCCTCCGGAAAAGGGTGGGATGTCCCGGACTCTAGGTCGCCGCACCGCGCCGGACACCCGCCCCGGCCCATGTGACGGCGGCTATGGCGGAACGGTCATCGTCCGGTCACATTCGACGCGCGGACCGGTCAAAGTCGGCTGTGAGCATCCTGTGCGCCCCCCGAACGAGGGGCGGAACAAGGAGGCTCCCGTTGTGTCAGCGCTGCTCGTGACGGCCGCACCCACCGTGCGGGATACGCGACTTCGGCCCGTCACCCCCGAGGCTTACCGCACCTTCCTGACCTCCCGCTCCACCGGCGCCGACGGCCCCAGCTTCCTCCAACTCCCCTCCTGGGCGCAGGTGAAGGACGGCTGGCAGCACCAGCTCGTCGGCTGGGACGGGGAGTCGGGGGAGCCGGCCGGAGTCGCCCTCGTGCTGCTGCGGCCCTTCCCCGGCACCCGCAAGTTCTTCGCGTACCTCCCCGAGGGGCCCGTCGCCGACTGGTCCGCACCGGACCTCGACGGCTGGCTCACCCCGCTGCTGCGGCATCTGCGGAGCGCCGGCGCCTTCGCCGTGCGCATCGGCCCCACGCCCGCCTTCCGCCGCTGGAACGCCGCCACCCTCAAGGCGGGCACCGGGCCCGGCCGGAAGCTGGCCGACGTCCTCGCCAGCGAGGTCGACCCGCTCGGCACCGCCGTCGCCGAACGGCTGCGGGCCCGCGGCTGGCGCCGCTGCGGCGGCGACTCGGAGGACGGCGCCGACGCGCAGCCCCGCTTCGTCTACCAGGTCCCGCTCGCCGGCCGCACCACCGACGACCTCTGGAACGGCCTCAACCAGGAATGGCGGCGCAACGTCCGCAAGGCCCGCAGGTCCGGGGTCGAGACCGTCGTCGGCTCGGCCGCCGACCTGCCGGAGTTCTACCGGCTGCTGAGGATCACCGAGGAGCGCGACGGCTTCCGTCTCGGCCGCTCGCTGGCCTACTACCAGCGCCAGTACGAGGTCCTCAACGCCGAGCACCCGGGCCGCATGAAGCTCTACCTCGCCCGCCACGAGGGCGAGATCCTCGCCGCCCACACCATGATCACCGTCGGCGGCCGGGTCTGGTACCAGACCGGCGCCTCCGCCGACCACCGCCGCGAGGTCCGTCCCTCCAACGCCCTGCAGTGGCGGATGATGCTCGACGCCCACGCGCACGGCGCGGCCGTCTACGACATGCGCGGGATACCCTCCACTCTCGATCCGGGCGACCGCGCCCACGGCCTGCTGCGCTGGAAGCTCGGCACCGGCGGGCAGGCCGTCGAGACACTGGGGGAGTGGGAGACACCGTTGAACGGCACGACCAACCACGCGCTGTACCGGGCCTTCCAGGCCTACCTGGCCCGCCGATGACGGCGACCGCCCTCACGCCCGCCAGGACCGGCTCCTCCGTGCTGCGCAGCGGCGCGCTCATGGCCGCCGGCTCCCTCGTCTCGCGCGCCACCGGATTCGTACGCTCCGCCGTCGTCGCGGCGGCCCTCGGCGTCGGACTCGTCTCCGACGGGTACGCGGTCGGCAACTCCGTGCCCACGATCGTCTACATGCTGCTCCTGGGCGGCGCCCTCAACGCGGTCTTCGTCCCCGAACTGGTCAAGGCCGCCAAGGAACACGAGGACGGCGGCGCCGCCTACACCGACCGGCTGCTCACCGTGTGCGTGCTGGCCCTGCTGGCCCTCACGGCCGGCGCCGTCCTCGCGGCGCCCGCGATCGTCGACGCCTACACCGACTACAGCGGTGCGCAGGAGTCGACGACCGTGGCGTTCGCCCGGTACTGCCTGCCGCAGATCTTCTTCCTCGGACTCTTCACGCTGCTGGGGCAGGTCCTCAACGCGCGCGGCCGGTTCGGCGCGATGATGTGGACGCCCGTCCTCAACAACCTCGTCGTCATCGCGGTGTTCGCGCTCTACCTGGTGACCGCCACGACCGGCGGCGGCACGCTCACCGGGGGCGAGACCGCCCTGCTCGGCTGGGGCACCACGGCGGGTATCGCGCTCCAGGCCCTGGCCCTCGCACCGTCCCTGCGCTCGGCGGGCTTCCGCTGGCGCCCGCGCTTCGACTGGCGCGGCAGCGGGCTGACGGCGCCCCTGCGCTCGGCCGGCTGGCTGGTGCTGCTGGTCCTCACCAACCAGGCCGCCTACTGGGTGACCACCCGGCTCGCGACGGCGGCGGGACAGCGGGCGGGAGCCGGCGACGGCGCCGGAGGCTTCGGCTTCGCCGCGTACAACAACGCCTACCTGCTCTGGGCCGTGCCGCACGGCATCGTCACCGTGTCCCTGGTGACCGCGCTGCTGCCCCGGATGAGCGGATCCGCGGCCGACGGCGACCTGGCGGGCGTGCGCCGGGACGTGTCGTACGCGCTGCGGACGAGCGCGGCGGGCATCGTGCCGGCCGCCTGCGCCCTGTTCGCACTGGCCGCGCCGCTGATGGCGACGGTGTTCCAGTACGGCAGGACGGACGCCGACGACGTCCGGGCGATGTCCTGGATCCTGATGGCCTTCGCCCCCGGCCTGATCGCGCTGTCGGGCCAGTACGTCTGCACCCGCGCCTTCTACGCCCTGCGGGACACCCGCACGCCCTTCTTCCTGAACCTGGTGATCGCCGGACTCAACGCCGGCCTGTCGGTGACCGCGTACGCGCTGCTCCCGGCGCATTGGGCGGTGGCTGGTATGGCCGCCGGGTACTCGACCGCCCTGTGGGCGGGCTGGGCGCTGACGGCTGGGGCCCTCGCCCGGCGGCTGGGCAGCGGCACGGAGCGGACGCACCCCCGCGCCCTGCCCGCGCTGGCCCGCCTGCTGGCCGCGGCCGTCCCCGCGGCCGGCACCGGACTGCTCGTCGCCGACGCGGTCGGCCCGGCGGGAGCGGTCGCCGCGGACGCGGCCGGCGCCCTGGCCGTCCTCGGGGTCTTCGCCCTGCTGGCCCGCCCGTTGCGGCTCACCGAGCTCCAGGCCCTGCTGACGGGCGCGACCGGCCGGCTGCGCCGCCTCGCCCGCCGCCGCAGGCCGAGTTCGACCCCTTCGCGTACGGAGGGGTCGTCTTCTATGAGGAGCACGCGAGGCATCTGGCGAGTATCCCAAGAGGGTGCGACGCCCTCCCCGTGGGG
>NZ_RDBI01000040.1:1246942-1273950 GCF_008042125.1 Streptomyces sp. MS191 | reverse complement strand
GGGGGTGGACGAGGAGCGGGCCCCCGGGGACGGGTGGGGTTGTCCCCCGGTCGGCCCGGTCCTCGTCCCCGGGCGACGCCCCGGCGATCGGGCGGATCCGTGCCGCCCGGGCGGACGGCACTCCGCCGGCGGCTCCCGTCAGCGGGTCGCGTCGCCCGGGGTGACCAGGCCCGATTCGTACGCGAAGATGACCGCCTGCGCGCGGTCCCGCAGGTCCAGCTTGGCCAGGACCCGGCCGATGTGGGTCTTCACGGTCTGCTCCGCGAGGACCAGGTGGTCGGCGATCTCCTGGTTCGACAGCCCGCGGGCGATCAGCTCCAGTACCTCGGTCTCACGCGGCGTCAGGCCGTTGAGCCGCAGCGCGGCCCGGCCCGCGCGCGGCGCCGGGCGGGACGCGGCGAAGTCGGCGATCAGACGGCGCGTCACCGACGGGGCGAGCAGCGCCTCGCCGGCCGCCACCACCCGCACGGCGGCGATCAGGTCCGCCGGCGGCGCGTCCTTGAGGAGGAAGCCCGAGGCGCCCGCGCGCAGCGCCTCGTACACGTAGTCGTCCACGTCGAAGGTCGTCAGCATCAGCACCTTCGGCCGGTGCACCACACCGGGCGGCGGGTTCAGGATCTCGCGCGCCGCCGCCAGGCCGTCCATCTCCGGCATCCGCACGTCCATCAGCACGACGTCCGGATGCGTCGACCGCGCCACGTCCACGCCCTGCCGTCCGTCCGGCGCCTCGCCCACCACGTCGATGTCGGCCTGCGCGGCGAGCAGCGCGGCGAATCCCGCCCGCACCATGGCCTGGTCGTCGACGATGATCACGCGGATGGTCACGAGGTGTCCTTCGAGGTCAGCGGGAGGCGCGCGGCCACCCGGAAGCCGCCGTCCGGCAGCGGACCGGTGTCCAGCGTGCCGCCGGTCAACCGTACGCGTTCCCGCATACCGACCAGCCCGTGCCCCGTGCCGGAGCCCTCCAGCGGCGAAGTGCGTTCCGGAGCGGGCCCGTTGACGACGAGCACATGGAGCCAGCGGCCACCCCCTCCGCCGTCCGCCGCCGCGTCGTCCGACCGCACCGACACCCGGGTCGCCGCGCCCGGCGCGTGCCGGACCACGTTGGCCAGCGCCTCCTGCACGATCCGGTACGCGGACAGGTCCACCGCCTGCGGCACGTCGCCGAGTTCGGCCGCCAGCGAGAGCTCGGCCGGCACCCCCGCCCGTACCGTCGCCTCGACCAGCTGCTGCACCCGGTCGAGCCCCGGCTGCGGAGCGCGTTCGCCCTCCGTCCCCTCGTTGCGCAGCACCACGAGCAGCCGGCGCATCTCGGCCAGCGACTCCCGCGCACTGGCCGCGATCGAGGTGAACTCCTCGCGGGCCGCGTCCGGGAGTTCGGGGATGCGGTACGGCGCCGAGTCCGCCTGCACCGTGATCACGGACATGTGGTGCGCGACGACGTCGTGCAGTTCCCGTGCGATCCGGGCCCGTTCCTCCAGCAGGGTCCGGCGGGCGCGCTCCGCCTCGCTGATGGTCTCCTGCTCGACCAGCCGCCGCTGGGCGTCCCCCCGCTCGCGCAGGGCCGCGGTGAGCAGGAGGACCACCCCGCTCAGCACGAAGAGGAGCACCTGGACGCCGTTGGTGTGCTTCGGCGCGATGAAGACGAAACCGAGGCCGGCGGCTCCGGTCAGCAGCCACACCCCGAACAGGGCACGGCGCGACTCGCGCAGCCCGAGGGCGAGCATCAGCGCCAGATAGCCGACCACCACCGGTGGGGTCCACGGCCAGGCCCGGCCGTCCAGCCCGTCGGCGCCCAGCGTCACGAACGCCCCGGCGATGTCGGCCGTCCCGATGATCCACCACGCCTGGAGCGGGCGGGTGACGGCGAGCAGCAGCGGCGCGGTCTGGGCGACGGCGAGCGCGCCTGCCGGCGCGCCGTCGACCTCGTAGTCGTTGACGAGGACGGTGATGGTGGAGGGGAGCAGCGAGGCGACGAAGGCGAGGGCGACGACGTACGGCAGCAGCCGCAGCCACCGCTTCGAGGCCGTCGCGAGCAGCGGGGCGCCCGGCCGGGTCGGGGTCGCGAGGGCGACTCCGACGGCCTGCAGGGAATCCCCGGCGGGTGCGAGCAGCCGGGCGACGCGGGCGCGGAAGGTTGCGGGTTCGGTACTCATGGCCTGTTCAGGTTAGGCAGGGGGGCCGGCTCCTCGCGTCATACCGAGGGGCCGGCCGCGGACTCGTACCGGGGTATGACGGGCCGGCCTCCGAGGGCGCCGTCCCGTCCCGCCGGGCCCTGTCCCGCTCCCGCGCCTCCCGGCCCTGCGCCTCCCGGCCCCGTCACAGCTCGGCCAGCAGCTCCGCCTTCTTCGCCGTGAACTCCTCGTCCGTCACCAGACCCGCCCGATGCAGGTCGCCCAGCTGGCGGATCCGTTCGGCGACCCCCGCGGGGTCGCGCCGTTCGGCCTCCAGAGGGGTCGCCCGCCCGGCCCCCCGGATCGCCGCGAGGACCGACGCCGCGAACGGCAGCGACTCGTGGACCGGGCCGTAGCCGAGACCGAAAACGACGGCGGCCGGGTCCCGGTCGGCCTGCGCGTGCTGCGGTTCGCCGTGACGGGGCAGCAGCCGCAGGTACCCGTCGAACACGTCCGGCGAGCGCCACTCGATCCCGCTGAGCTCCCGTACCGGGAAGGTCTGGTCGCCCGCCTTCCACTTCTCCGAGGACGCGCCCGTCCAGAACCAGCGGAACGCCACCTCCGACGTCCCGTCGAACGTCGCCTTCCCGTCGTACGCCTTGAAGGACTGCGGTCCCTCCGGAGCCGCCACCAGGAATCCGTCGGCCGGCCCGTCGTCCACGCCGCCCGGCCGGTCCGCCAGCACCGACCGCAGCTCGTCCCGGTAGTACTCGGCCAGCGTCTCGCGCTCGGCGGGCAGCACCAGCCGGTACGGATCGCAGACGTCCTTCAGTTGCCCCGCCGCCGCCTCCATCAGAGGATCGGATCCCGGCCGCGGCACGGCGTGCAGCACGACGGTGCCCCGCTTGCCCGGGGCGAGCGTCACCGACGCCAACGCCTCGTGCGGGATACGTCTTTCGCGCAGCGCCTGGAAGAGTCTCGGTGTGCGGATCCCCCGTTCGAAGCGGATGACGACGGCGTCGCTCTCGAACTCCCAGGTGGCATGAATTCCGGCCAGCACATCACCCATGTGCCTCATCGTATGCGGCCGACGCCTGTGCGTCGCCCCCCGCGTGAGGGCGCGATACCGTGCGCTCTACGCGCGTCAGTTCTCCTCCGCGCCGGAGATTCCACGGCGGCAAGCGCTGTCCGCGCTCGCGCAGGTCAGTCGCTGGTACGCACCCACGCCTATCGCGGCGAAGTTGTCGAGGCTCTCCGTACCCGGCTCGAAATAGCCGGCGTGGCCGGTCGCCCCTGCCGCCGACAGCAGCCGCGCCCCGAACTCCGGCGCCACCGGGTCGGCGCCGTGCCCGACCCCGCCGACCTCCAGGTTCGGCACGTCCTGGATCCAGTCGTCCGCGTCCCGCATCGCCCAGACCCGTGCCCGGGTGGACAGGCCGGCCGCGCTCTCCGCCCGCATGCCGGGGGATCCGGCCACCGCGACGTCCGTCACCCGGGACGGCAGCCGGCGCGCGGCGACCCCGCAGAGCACGGAGCCGTAGCTGTGGCAGAACAGGCTGACGCGCGAGGTACCGGGGAGCGCGTCGGTCATCTCGACCAGCCGCACCGCCCCGTTCTCGGCGAGCCGGCCCATCGCCGCGTCGATGCCGACCCCGACGGGCGCGGTGTAGTCGGCCCAGGCGATGACGGCGGTGCCCGAGCCGGGCGCCGCGCTCCGCTCGGCGGCGTACAGCGACTCCGCCATCCCGGCGGGGGCCGAGTACTTGCGCCGGCTCTTCTGGAAGGTCAGGAGGTTGGTGTCGACGCCCGGCACGATCACCGACACCCGCCGGGCCCGGTCCAGGTCGCCGAGCACCTCGGCCGTCCGCCCGGTGCCGCTGGGGTCGAAGGCGAGGATCTGCCGGTCCCGCCGCATCAGCGACATGAACCGGTGCACCCGGCGCAGTGCCTCGTGGCGGCCGCTCGCGTTCAGCCGCGGGTCGTCGACGCGACCCCGTTCGGCGTCCAGCGCGCGGGTGAGGGACAGCCGGTTGGCGCGGTAGCGCAGGGTGACCGGCGCGCCGTTGAGGTTGCCGACGACCAGCGGGTGGGCGTCGGCGAGCCGGGCGCCCAGGGACGGGCCTATCGAGCCGAAGAACGAGGCGATCGTCCGGGCCGGGGCGGTCGGGTCGGGCAGGGCGCGGTGACCGACGCGATCGCGTGCCCAGGCGCTGAGCGCGAGCGCCCGGGGATCCCCTGGCCCGCGCTGATGCCGGACCGTCGTCCAGCCGGTGGTCGCCAGGAGCACGAACACCACTGCCAGCGCGAGCAACATGCGCCAGACCGGAAGAGTGGGGGAGGAGTCGAAGGAAGTCACTGCGGGACACCCTAGGAGACGCGCGCGGCGCGCCGGGCAGGCGGGTGACCGGGATCACAGGGCCCAGGGGGCGGGGTGACGCTCGGTACGCGCGGGCGTACGCCCCGCAGGGCAGGGCACGCCCCGGTCGGCGGTGTCCGTGGCGCGGCTCCCCCTGTATACGACGGCCTCTATACGACGGCCTCGCGGGACCGGCTCCGTGGAGCGGCGGGCGGGGTGGGGCGACCGCGACACGTGATCGCGCACCCGGGGTCGGCGACCGGCGGCCGCACAACGCACCGCGCCCGTACGCCCGGTGCTACGACCGCCAGTGCGGGGCCAGGGCCGGGCCGAGCTGGTCCAGGTAGCGCTCGGTCAGTTCGCGGATCGCCTCCAGCGTCAGGTCGGTACCCCGTCCCCACAGCTGGCCCGTCACCCGCATCACGCCGCTGAAGGCCGCCACGGCGATGCGGGGACGCGGGTCGGCGTCCACGTCGAGGCCCTCGCGCTCGGCGATCAGGCGGGCGATGCTCTCCTCCATCTCGGTGGAGCGGCGCAGGTGGGTGGCGAGGAGCGCCGGCGTCGACTCGATCATCCGGTAGGTCCGCAGGTACAGCTCGACGGGGATGACCTCCATGATCGCCTCGCCGATGGTGTCCCAGGAGCTCAGCACCGCGTTGCGCATCGCGTCGAGCGGCCCCTCGTCGGCGGGCCGCTCGGCGAGTGCCCGGACGAAGCGCTCCTCCACCATCTGCTGGACGGCGAAGGCGACCTCCTCCTTGGACGCGAAGTACCGGAAGAAGGTGCGCTGCGAGACCTCCACCGCCTCCGTGATCTCGTCCACGGTGGTGTGCTCGTACCCCTTGGTCGTGAACAGCTCCAGGGCCACGCGCAGCAAGGCGTCGCGCGTCCGCTGCTTCTTCCGCTCCCGCAGGCCGGAAACCGTCACGGCATGGTCCATTTTCTGCCCTTTTTCCGACGCTTCGTGCTGCTCAGCGTACCTGTGAGCAACGTGTCAGTTACCGGCGCGTGAATCGCTTTGTCAATTGTCAGTCGCTGACATTAGCCTTCCGGCATGACTAGTCAGATCACCGTGGAAAAGGCCCCGCAGGGTCAGGGGGGCGACCGGGGTCCCGCGCCGGCTCCGGCGAAGGGACTGCGTGGCCACCCCTGGCTGACTCTGTTCGCCGTCGCGATCGGCGTCATGATGGTGGCCCTCGACGGCACCATCGTCGCCATCGCCAACCCCGCCATCCAGAAGGACCTCGGCGCCTCGCTCGCCGACGTCCAGTGGATCACCAACGGCTACCTGCTCGCCCTCGCCGTCGCCCTGATCACGGCCGGCAAGCTGGGTGACCGGTTCGGCCACCGCCAGACCTTCCTGATCGGCATCGCCGGCTTCGCCGCCGCGTCCGGTGCGATCGGCCTCTCCGACTCGATCAGCCTCGTGATCGCGTTCCGCGTGCTCCAGGGCCTCTTCGGCGCCCTGCTGATGCCGGCCGCGCTCGGCCTGCTGCGCGCCACCTTCCCCGCCGAGAAGCTGAACATGGCGATCGGCATCTGGGGCATGGTCATCGGCGCCTCCACCGCCGGCGGCCCGATCGTCGGCGGCCTGCTCGTCGAGCACGTCAGCTGGCAGTCCGTCTTCTTCGTCAACGTTCCCGTCGGCGTGGTCGCGCTCCTCTTCGGCCTGGTGATCCTCAAGGACCACCGCGCCGAGAACGCCCCGCGCTCCTTCGACATCCTCGGCATCCTGCTGCTCTCCGGCGCCATGGGCTCCCTCATCTGGGGCATCATCAAGGCCGGTGACTCCTGGGGTTGGGCGAGCGGCAACACCTGGGGCTTCCTGGGCGGCGCGATCCTGCTCTTCCTGCTCTTCGCCCTCTGGGAGACCAAGGTCAAGGAGCCGCTCATCCCGCTGGGCATGTTCCGCTCCGTGCCCCTGTCGGCCGGCGTGGTCCTCATGGTCCTCATGGCCTTCGCCTTCATGGGCGGCCTGTTCTTCGTGACCTTCTACCTCCAGGGCGTGAAGGGCCTCAGCCCGGTCGACAGCGGTCTGCACCTGCTTCCGCTGACCGCGATGATGATCGTCTCCTCGCCGCTGGCCGGCGCGCTCATCACCAAGTTCGGCCCCCGCATCCCGCTGGTCGGCGGCATGGTCTGCACCGCCGTCGCCATGTTCGGCATGATCACGCTCACCTCCGGCACGGGCACCTTCGCCATGTCCCTCTGGTTCGCCCTGCTCGGCCTGGGCCTCGCCCCGGTCATGGTCGGCGCCACCGAGGTCATCGTCGGCAACGCCCCGCTGGAGCTCTCCGGCGTGGCCGGCGGTCTGCAGCAGGCCGCGATGCAGGTCGGCGGCGCGCTCGGCACGGCCGTGCTCGGCGCGGTCATGTCCTCCAAGGTCTCCGGTGCGTTCGCGGAGAACTGGAAGGACGCCGGCATCCCGGTCCCGGCCGACCCGCGACTGGAGCAGGCCGCCGAGTTCGGCATGGTCCCGCCGGAGCTGGCCAAGGCGCCCGGCATGACCCCCGACCTGTTCGACAAGATCGGCGGCGTCATCCACGACACGTTCATGGACGGCATGGGCCTGGCCTTCACCGTCGCCGGTGTCGTCGCGGTCGTCGCCGCCCTGGTCGCCACGCTCACCAAGCGCGGCGAGAACGCGGAGGCCGGCGCGGGCGCCGCCCACATCTGACCCGCCCCCCACGTCTCGCACCGACGCCCGTGCCGCCCCTCCCGGCGGCACGTCACAGACCACGGCCCCGCCGGACCTCGTCCGGCGGGGCCGTGGTCCGTCCGGCGGGCGCCCCCCGGGCCGGCACCCGCCGGGCGGGGCCGTCACCCGTCCGGGTGGACCTGTTCGGCCCCCCTTCCCAAGCGGAGAGTCACTGCCGCAGAGTTGCGGTTACAGAGAGTGACGACATCGGGGGTTCAGCATCATGCGTACGAAGACCGTTCTCACCGTTGCCGCCCTGGCGGCGGCCACCCTGCTCACCGCCCTGCCCGCGGCCACGGCCGGTGCCGTGACCGCCGCGGCACCGGGGCCGCGGCTCGGCGCCTGCGGGCCCGGCCAGCTCTGCCTCTGGCCCAAGACCGACTTCCGCGGCAGGGCCGTGACCCGCGAGCTGTCCGACACCGACATCGACAGCTGCGTCCCGCTCCCGGCCGGGACGACCGCCCAGGCCCTCGCCAACCGCACCGGGCGGCCGGTCACCACCTACCAGTCGGCGGAGTGCGCGGAGACAGGCGCCTTCGAGACCTATCCGGGCGGTGGCACCTGGGTGCCGCAGTCGCCCCACCAGGTGCGGGCCTTCAAGATCTGGGAGCGGTAGCGGTGTCCCCCTGCGGCGGCACCCCGGTCGGCGCCGTCAGGCGTGCGACCTCGGCCCGCAGCTCCTTCACCTCGCGCGTCAGCGCTTCGAGCAGCTCGGTCTGGCGGCGCTCGACCTCGTCGTCCCGGTCGAAGCGCGAGATGAACCAGGCGGCGATGTTGGCGGTCACCACACCGAGCAGCGCGATCCCGGAGAGCATCAGACCCACGGCGAGGATCCGGCCCAGTCCCGTCGTCGGCGCGTGGTCCCCGTAGCCCACGGTCGTCATCGTGGTGAACGACCACCAGACGGCGTCGCCGAGGGTCTTGATGTTGCCGTTCGGCGCGTCGCGCTCCACGTGCAGGACGGCCAGCGAGCCGAACATCATCAGCCCGACCACCGCGCCCGCCACGTACGTGGTGAGCGTTATCTGCGGGGCCATCCGGGCCCGCCGGCCCACCAGGAGGAGCGTGGAGACCAGACGCAGCAGCCGCAGCGGCTGCACGAGCGGCAGCAGTACCGCCAGCAGGTCCAGCGGATGGCCGCGGACGAACGCCCACTTGGCCGGTGCGAGGGCCAGGCGGACGAGGTAGTCCAGCGCGAAGGCGACCCAGACCACCCACTCGGTCAGCGAGCAGACCGAGTGGACCCACGGGTCCGCGTCGGGCAGCACGATCCGTACGGCGTAGGCGATGCCGAACGCCACCGCGAGCGCCAGCAGCGGCGCCTGGGTCCGCGCCTCCCAGTGTTCCCTCATGCGAGGCATCGTAGGGAACGCCGAAGGGCGGCGGGACCATCGGTCCCACCGCCCCTCACCAGGCGTGACGCTTACCTCGCGGCCATCCGGTCAGGTGCCCGGCGAGGAGGCTCCGGACGGACAGGCTCCTAGGCGTCGCCGCCGGCGGCGCCCGGGTCCGCCGCCGCCACGTCGAGCAGCTGGTAGCGGTCCACGGCCTGCTTCAGTACCGAACGGTCGACCTTGCCGTCACGGGCCAGCTCGGTGAGGACCGCCAGCACGATCGACTGGGCGTCGATGTGGAAGTAGCGGCGGGCCGCACCGCGCGTGTCCGCGAAGCCGAAGCCGTCCGCGCCCAGCGAGGTGTAGGCGCCCGGGACCCAGCGGGAGATCTGGTCGGGGACGGAGCGCATCCAGTCCGAGACCGCCACGAAGGGACCCTGGGCACCGGAGAGCTTCCGCGTCACGTACGGGACGCGCTGCTCCTCGTCGGGGTGGAGCAGGTTGTGCCGGTCGACGTCCACGGCCTCGCGGCGCAGCTCGTTCCAGGACGTCGCCGACCAGACGTCGGCCCGCACGTTCCACTCCTCGGCGAGGATCCGCTGCGCCTCGACCGCCCACGGCACCGCGACACCGGAGGCCATGATCTGCGCGGGGATCGAACCGGTCTCGCCGCGGGCGTGGAGGTGGATGCCCTTGAGGATGCCCTCGACGTCCACGTCCGCCGGCTCCGCGGGGTGCTGGATCGGCTCGTTGTAGACGGTGAGGTAGTAGAA
This sequence comes from Streptomyces sp. MS191, assembly GCF_008042125.1. Lineage (GTDB taxonomy): Bacteria > Actinomycetota > Actinomycetes > Streptomycetales > Streptomycetaceae > Streptomyces. The sequence goes on along the minus strand of NZ_RDBI01000040.1, from coordinate 1,264,675 downwards.
GACGTCCTCGGCGTCGGGGCCGTACATCCGGCGCAGGCCGTCCTTGACGATGTGCGCGATCTCGTAGCCGAAGGCCGGGTCGTAGGCGACGCAGCCCGGGTTCGTCGAGGCGAGCAGCTGCGAGTGGCCGTCCGCGTGCTGCAGGCCCTCGCCGGTCAGGGTCGTGCGGCCGGCGGTCGCGCCGAGCACGAAGCCGCGCGCGAGCTGGTCGGCCATCTGCCAGAACTGGTCGCCGGTCCGCTGGAAGCCGAACATCGAGTAGAAGACGTAGACCGGGATCAGCGGCTCGCCGTGCGTCGCGTACGCCGAACCCGCGGCGATCAGCGAGGCGGTGCAGCCCGCCTCGGAGATGCCGTCGTGCAGCATCTGGCCGGTCGGAGACTCCTTGTACGCCAGGAGCAGCTCGCGGTCCACGGCCTCGTACTGCTGGCCCAGCGGGTTGTAGATCTTGGCGCTCGGGAAGAACGCGTCCATGCCGAAGGTGCGGTACTCGTCGGGGGCGATCAGCACGAAGCGCTTGCCGATCTCCTTGTCCCGCATGAGGTCCTTCAGGATGCGGACGAAGGCCATCGTGGTGGCGATCGACTGCTGCCCCGAGCCCTTCTTGGCCGCCGCGTAGGCGGTGTCCTCGGGCAGGGCCAGGGGCTTCGCCCGCACGACCCGGGTCGGGACGTACCCGCCCAGCGCCTTGCGGCGGTCGTGCATGTACTGGATCTCCTCCGAGTCGCGACCCGGGTGGTAGTACGGCGGGTAGCCCTCGTCCAGCTGCTTGTCCGTGATGGGGATGTGCAGCCGGTCGCGGAAGCGCTTGAGGTCGTCGACCGTCAGCTTCTTCATCTGGTGGGTCGCGTTGCGGCCCTCGAAGTTCGGGCCGAGCGTCCAGCCCTTGACCGTCTGCGCCAGCACCACGGTCGGCTGGCCCTTGTGGGCCTTGGCCGCCGCGAAGGCCGCGAAGATCTTGCGGTGGTCGTGCCCGCCGCGGCCCAGGTGGAGGATCTGCTGGTCCGACATGTTCTCGACCATCGAGCGCAGCCGCTGGTCGTCGCCGAAGAAGTGGTCGCGGATGTACGCGCCGGTCTCCGTCGCGTACGTCTGGAACTGGCCGTCCGGCGTCGAGTTCAGCTTGTTCACCAGGATGCCGTCGCGGTCCTGCGCGAGCAGCGGGTCCCAGGAGCGGTCCCAGACCAGCTTGATGACGTTCCAGCCGGCGCCCCGGAACTGCGACTCCAGCTCCTGGATGATCTTGCCGTTGCCGCGTACCGGCCCGTCCAGGCGCTGGAGGTTGCAGTTGACGACGAAGGTCAGGTTGTCCAGGCCCTCGCGGGCGGCGATGGACAGCTGGCCGAGCGACTCCGGCTCGTCCATCTCGCCGTCGCCGAGGAAGGCCCAGACGTGCGACTTGGAGGTGTCGGCGATGCCGCGCGCCTCCATGTACCGGTTCATCCGGGCCTGGTAGATCGCGCCGAGGGGGCCGAGGCCCATCGAGACGGTCGGGAACTCCCAGAAGTCCGGCATCAGCCGCGGGTGCGGGTAGGAGGACAGGCCGTTCGGGTACTTCGACTTCTCCTGGCGGAAGGCGTCGAGCTGCGTCTCGTTCAGCCGGTCGAGGAGGTAGGCGCGGGCGTAGATGCCGGGGGAGGCGTGGCCCTGGAAGAAGATCTGGTCGCCGCCGTCGCCCTCGTCCTTGCCCCGGAAGAAGTGGTTGAAGCCGACGTCGTACAGCGAGGCCGAGGAGGCGAAGGTGGCGATGTGGCCGCCGACCCCGATGCCCGGGCGCTGGGCGCGCGAGACCATCACGGCCGCGTTCCACCGGGTCGCGTTGAGGACCTTGCGCTCGATCTCCTCGTTGCCGGGGAAGAAGGGCTCGTCCCGGGTGGCGATCGTGTTCACGTAGTCCGTGCTGCGCATCTCGGGCACGGCGACACGCTTCTCGCGCGCCCGCTCGATCAGGCGGAGCATCAGGTAGCGGGCCCGCTCCCGGCCCCGCTCGTCGACGGCGGCGTCGAGGGAGTCGAGCCATTCCTGGGTCTCTTCGGGATCGAAGTCCGGGACCTGGCTGGGAAGGCCGCCAATGATGATCGGGTTGCGATCGGATCCGGAAGCCACGCTGTTCCTTCGCTGTTCGGTGGAGCCCACGGGGAGGCCGGGAAGTCCATCGTGTACCCCGTCGGTGTCAAACGTCATCTCTACCGAGGGGTAACCCCCGTGGGGCGCCTGGTCGGGTCAAATCGCAACCTTACGCCCATCCCGCGCATGCGTTTCGTCCGCGCGTTCGGCAGACTGAAGCCGCACGAGACCACAAACCAGGGCGAAGAGTGTGTGCCGTGTCACGGAGCGGAGTGGATCCGGCCCGGAAGTTGCGGCGAGACGGCCCCAAACGTCACCGTTTCGGCGGTCTCGACGGCCGGGTACTTGCGCGATCCGCCCAGCCCGTGTGGACTACGGCCAGCGCCGCGCGTACGCGCGTGGCCGAAGCATTTTCCGATACATGATCAGGAGGCAAGCCGTGAGCGCGACCGCGGACCACGCGGAGGAGCGGACCAACCCGGCAGCGAGGCTGGGGTTCGAGCCCGGACAGGTGGTCCAGGAGATCGGTTACGACGAAGACGTCGACTTCGATCTCCGTGAAGGCATCGAGTCCATCATCGGGTCGGACCTTGTGGACGAGGACTACGACGACGTCGCCGACGCCGTCGTGCTCTGGTTCCGCGACGAGGACGGAGACCTCACCGACGCACTGGTGGACACCATCGGTCTTCTGGAGGACGGCGGCGTGATCTGGCTGCTGACGCCGAAGACCGGCCGCGACGGCTACATCGAGCCGAGCGACATCAGCGATGCCGCGCAGACCGCCGGTCTCTCCCAGACCAAGAGCGTCAGCGTCGCCAAGGACTGGGCGGGAAGCCGCCTGGTGGCGCCCAAGCGCTGACCCCACAGCAGCAGGGACCCCCGCCGGCACCGCCGGCGGGGGTCCCTTGCGTAGGCTGGTGCCTCACCTGTTCGGTCCAGTGGAGGGACGCGTACGTCATGGCGATCGAGGTCGGCACCAAGGCCCCCGAGTTCGAGCTCAAGGACAACCACGGCCGCACCGTCCGGCTCTCGGACTACCAGGGCGAGAAGAACGTCGTCCTGCTCTTCTACCCCTTCGCCTTCACCGGGGTCTGCACCGGCGAGCTGTGCGAGCTGCGCGACAACCTGCCGAAGTTCGTCAACGACGACACCCAGCTGCTCGCCGTCTCCAACGACTCCATCCACACCCTGCGCATCTTCGCCGAGCAGGAGGGCCTGGAGTACCCGCTCCTCTCCGACTTCTGGAAGCACGGCGAGGCTTCCCGCGCCTACGGCGTCTTCGACGAGGAGAAGGGCTGCGCCGTGCGCGGCACCTTCATCATCGACAAGGACGGCGTGGTCCGCTGGAGCGTCGTCAACGCTCTGCCGGACGCCCGCGACCTGAACGACTACCTCAAGGCCCTCGACACCCTCTGAGGCCCGCCGGTCCACCGGACGGCACCCCCGGCCGGCCCCGCGGCCGTCGACACCTGTGGAACATCGGGGCGAATCGCCTGTCCAGGCCGGGAACCCGTCACTAGGATCCACTCGTTGATCCGATGCCAACGCACGACGGGGGCGCTGCCCCTGGAAACCAATGGAGGGACTCGTGGGAGTCAGCCTCAGCAAGGGCGGCAACGTCTCGCTGACCAAGGAGGCCCCTGGCCTGACCGACGTCACCGTCGGTCTCGGCTGGGACGTCCGCACCACCACCGGTACGGACTTCGACCTCGACGCCAGCGCCATTCTGGTCAGCGCGGAGGGCAAGGTCCGCAACGACCAGGACTTCGTGTTCTTCAACAACCTGAAGAGCGCGGACGGCTCGGTCGAGCACACCGGTGACAACCTCACCGGTGAGGGCGAGGGTGACGACGAGCAGGTCAAGGTCAACCTGGCCGGCGTCCCCGCCGATGTCGCCAAGATCGTCTTCCCGGTGTCGATCTACGACGCCGAGAACCGCCAGCAGTCCTTCGGCCAGGTGCGCAACGCGTTCATCCGCGTCGTGAACCAGGCCGGCGGCGCCGAGATCGCCCGCTACGACCTCTCCGAGGACGCCTCGACGGAGACCGCCATGGTCTTCGGCGAGCTGTACCGCAACGGGGCGGAGTGGAAGTTCCGCGCGGTCGGCCAGGGCTACGCGTCCGGCCTCCGCGGCATCGCCCAGGACTTCGGCGTCAACGTCTGAGCCACGCACCGACTCCGTCCGGCGCCGCACTCTCCGTGCGGCGCCGGACGTGCCTCATCGGCCGTACGCGCGTCACCGGCCGGTCGCGCGCGCACGGGCCCGCACGCAGCAGTTCTCACCGGGGAGGAACCACATCATGGGCGTCACGCTCGCCAAGGGAGGCAACGTCTCCCTGTCCAAGGCCGCACCCAACCTGACCCAGGTGCTGGTCGGCCTCGGCTGGGACGCGCGCTCCACCACCGGAGCGCCCTTCGACCTCGACGCCAGCGCGCTGCTGTGCCAGGCGGGTCGCGTGCTCGGGGACGAGTTCTTCGTCTTCTACAACAACCTGAAGAGCCCCGAGGGCTCCGTCGAACACACCGGCGACAACCTCACCGGCGAGGGTGACGGCGACGACGAGTCGCTGATCGTCGACCTCAACCGGGTGCCGGCCCACTGCGACAAGATCGTCTTTCCGGTCTCGATCCACGACGCCGACAATCGGGGCCAGACATTCGGCCAGGTCGGCAATGCCTTCATCCGCGTGGTGAATCAGGCCGACGGCCAGGAACTCGCCCGCTACGACCTCTCCGAGGACGCCTCGACGGAGACCGCGATGATCTTCGGCGAGCTGTACCGCTACGGGGGCGAGTGGAAGTTCCGGGCGGTGGGACAGGGGTACGCGTCCGGGCTCCGGGGCATCGCTCTAGACTTCGGGGTCAACGTTTCGTAAAGCCGCGTACATAACACGATGGGGTAGCCAGTGGTTCTGAAAACCTTCGGCTGGTCGTTTGCCATTACGGCGCTCGGCCTGGTCGCAGCGGTGCTCTACGGGGGGTGGGAAGCGTTCGGGATCGTCGCGATCCTCTGCGTCCTCGAGATCTCGCTGTCCTTCGACAATGCGGTGGTCAACGCCGGAATCCTGAAGAAGATGAATGCCTTCTGGCAGAAGATCTTCCTCACCATCGGTGTCCTCATCGCCGTCTTCGGCATGCGGCTGGTCTTCCCCGTCGTGATCGTCGCCATCAGCGCCAAGATCGGGCCCATAGAGGCCGTCGACCTGGCACTCAACGATGCCGACCGCTACCAGGAGCTCGTGACCGACGCGCACCCGTCGATCGCGGCCTTCGGTGGCATGTTCCTGCTGATGATCTTCCTCGACTTCATCTTCGAGGACCGTGACATCCAGTGGCTGCGCTGGATCGAGCGTCCGCTCGCCAAGCTGGGCAAGGTCGACATGCTGTCGGTCTGCATCGCCCTCATCGTCCTGCTGATCAGCTCGATGACCGTCGCGACCCACGCCCACCAGCACGGTGGCGCGCACGTCGACAAGGCGCAGACCGTCCTCATCTCCGGTATCGCCGGTCTGATCACCTACCTCGTGGTCGGCGGTCTCTCCGGCTACTTCGAGAACAAGCTCGAGGAGGAGGAAGAGCGCGAGCACGAGGCGGAGGAGGAGGCCAAGCGCAGCGGCAAGAACGCCTCGGCCGTACAGCTGGCCGGCAAGGCCGCCTTCTTCATGTTCCTCTACCTCGAGGTCCTCGACGCGTCGTTCTCGTTCGACGGCGTCATCGGCGCCTTCGCCATCACCAACGACATCGTCCTCATGGCGCTCGGCCTCGGCGTCGGCGCCATGTACGTCCGTTCGCTCACGGTCTACCTGGTCCGCCAGGGCACCCTGGACGACTACGTCTACCTGGAGCACGGCGCCCACTACGCCATCGGCGCGCTCGCCGTTCTCCTCATGGTCACCATCCAGTACGAGATCCCCGAGGTCGTCACCGGCCTCATCGGTGTCGCGCTGATCGGCTGGTCCTTCTGGTCCTCCGTCCGCCGCAACAAGGCGATCGCGGCGGCCGAGGGAAACGCTGACGCCTCGGACGACAAGACCGAGGTGTCGTCCGGGGTGTGACACCCCCGGCAACGAGGAACGCTTCACTGCGGGGCGGCCGGTGCACCCGGCCGCCCCGTCGCGTGTCCCCGCCGTGCCGGCGGGGACCAGTCACGAGTGGGGGGTGGGGACGCATGGCCTTCTGGGACGGCCTGTTTCCGGGCAGGACGGCGCAGTTCGACTCGGGCAGCGCCTCGACCAACGCGATCGAGCTGACCAAGCGCCGTCCGGCGGTCTCGCTCACCAAGCAGGGCGCGGCCACCGGCAACCTCCGGGTCAACCTCTCCTGGCGGATGCGCACCTCGGACATCGAGGGCCGCTCCCGGCAGAGCGGCCGGCTGCTGCGCCACCCCTCGAAGCTCTTCAAGCCCGAGGTCGTCCAGGCGCACACCCAGGGCGTGGTCAACGTCGACCTGGACCTCGGCTGCATGTACGAGCTCGCGGACGGCAGCAAGGGCGTCGTACAGCCGCTGGGAGGCTTCTACGGCTCGCTGAACTCGCCGCCGTACGTGAACCTCAGCGGCGACGACCGGTTCGGCGGCTCGTCCGGCGAGACGATCTTCGTCAACCTCGACCACCGGGACGCGATCAAGCGGCTGCTGTTCTTCGTCTACATCTACGACCAGACGCCCGCCTTCGACCGCACGCACGCGAAGGTGACGCTCTACCCGAGCAACGGCCCGCGGGTCGAGATCGAACTCGACGAGCGCGCCCCGCAGGCCCGCTCCTGCGCCGTCTTCACGGTGGAGCGGGTCAAGGAGGAACTCGTCGTCCGGCGCGAGGTCAAGTTCGTCTACGGCTTCCAGGCCGAACTGGACCGGCTGTACGGCTGGGGCCTGCAGTGGGGACGCGGCTACAAGACCAAGGCGTGACCCGTGGCCTTACGGACGGACGAACTGCGGGCCCATCGGAGGCATCCGGAAGTTGGGGTCGGGGGCGGGCGCGGCGGCCGCCGCGGGCTGCGGGTAGCCGTACGCGGGCTGCGGCGAGGCCGGCTGCGGGTAGCCGTAAGCGGGTCCGGTGCCCTCGCCGGCCTGCGGGTAGCCGTAGGCCGGGGGAGCGGACGGCCGGGGCGGTACGGCGACCGGGGCCGGCGACGGGCCGGGCACGTGCGCCACGGTCGCGTCGAGGTCCCGCCCGGGGGCCGGGTCCTGCGCGGGCGCCCCTGCCTCGTCCACGGCCTCGTCGACCGAGATCCCGAAGTCGGTGGCGAGCCCCACGAGACCCGTCGGGTAGCCCTGTCCCACCGCGCGGAACTTCCACGCGTCGCCGCGCCGGTACAGCTCGCCGCAGATGATCGCGGTCTCCTCGCCGGTCTCCGCCGTCACGTCGAAGACGGCGAGCGGGTCCTGCTCCGACGAGACCGCGTCGTACACCAGGATCCGCAGGTCACGGACGGAACGGAAGGTGTCGCCGTCCGAGGAGGCGGCGATCACCACCTGGTCGACCGAGGGGTCGAGCCCGCCGAGATCGGCCTCCACCGTGTCGGTCAGACCCTCGGCCACCCGCTTCTTCGGCAGCCGCCGCACCAGGCCCGAAGGGTGGCGCGGCTGGTTGTAGAAGACGAAGTCCTCGTCGGACCGTACCCGCCCGTCGGCGCCGAGGAGCAGGGCCGAGGCATCCACGTCGGGGACCCCGGGGCCCGGGGTCCAGCGGAGCACGGCCCGTACGGCCGCGGTGTCGAGAGGGACGTTGGAGCCCTTCAGCATCGCGTGCGTCATGGGCGTCATCCTGCCTTCCCGGCCCGGCCAGGGACAACGCGGGGGCCGTACCGATCCGGGGGAGATGCAGTGGATGCGGATGAGTTACCTGGATTTCATGCGCGAAGGGAACTAAGGACACCCGCACCTACGTACTATTACCGGCCACATGTCTTCAGGGCCCGCAGCAGCAGTCGGGGGAGTTATCTTGCGTCATTTCGGGCACATCCCGTCCGCCGCGCGGGCAGGGCTGTTCCACCAGGAGCCGGCCGAGTTCACGGCCGACTCGCCCGCGAACATCCTCGCCGTCGCCCTGGGCGCCACCCTCTACAGCCCGGCCACCCGGCCGCGCCTCGCCGACGACGTGCGCAAACAGGCCGCCCGCGGGGTCGTCTCCATGGTGCTCTGCCTGGAGGACTCCATCGCGGACGCCGACGTCGAGGCCGCCGAGGCCAACCTCGTCGAGCAGTTCGCCCAGCTCGCCGCCGGCGGGACCGGCGCGCCGCAGGACCTGCCCCTGCTCTTCATCCGGGTCCGCGAGCCCGGCCAGATCCCCGATCTGACCGCCCGCCTCGGCGACACCGTCCGCCTGCTCTCCGGCTTCGTCCTGCCGAAGTTCGACGAGCCCCGCGGGCGCGCGTTCCTCGACGCCCTCGGCGTCGCCGAGGCCGCCTGCGGACGGCGACTTTTCGCCATGCCCGTCCTCGAGTCGCCCGAGCTGCTGCACCTGGAGACCCGCGCCGCCACCCTCGCGGGCATCGCCACGCTCGTGAACCAGCACCGCGACCGCGTCCTGGCCCTGCGCCTCGGCGTCACCGACTTCTGCTCCGCGTACGGACTGCGCCGCTCGCCCGACATGACGGCCTACGACGTCCAGCTCGTCGCCCACGTCATCGCCGACGTCGTCAACGTCCTCGGCCGGTCCGACGGCACCGGTTTCACGATCACCGGCCCCGTCTGGGAGTACTTCCGGCTCGGCGAGCGCATGTTCAAGCCCCAGCTGCGCCGCAGCCCCTTCCTGGAGGGTCGCGCCGAGGACCTGCGCACCGCCCTCATCGAGCACGACCTCGACGGACTGCTGCGCGAGATCGAGCTCGACCGGGCCAACGGCCTGCTCGGAAAGACCTGCATCCACCCCACCCACGTGAGCCCGGTGCACGCACTCTCCGTGGTCAGCCACGAGGAGTTCAGTGACGCCCAGGACATCCTGCGTCCCGAGCGGGGCGGCGGCGGGGTGCTGCGGTCCGCATATACGAACAAAATGAATGAAGTGAAGCCGCATCGCGCGTGGGCCGAGCGCACCCTCCTGCGCGCCGAGGTGTTCGGCGTCGCCAAGGAGGACGTCGGCTTCGTGGATCTGCTCACCGCCGGACTGTCCGGCTGACGGAAGGTGAACCAAGACGTGGTGTGGTCGGGAACGTGGGTCGCAGAGCGGCTCGGCGTCGAACTGAACGGCGACGAGCAGCTTCCGGGCCTCCTTGGCCTCGCACTGCGCCGCAACCCCAGACGAGCCCATCTGCTCGTCTCCAACGTGCTGGGCAAGCACGTGCCCCAGCGCCCCTCCGTGGTCCGCGACGCCGGCCACGCCCTGGGCGTACGGGTACGCGACCTGCTCGGCGACGAGGACGCGGCGCGCGCCGTCGTCCTCGGCTACGCGGAGACCGCGACCGGCCTCGGCCACAGCGTCGCCGACGGCCTGGGCCTCGCTCCCTACCTCCACTCCACCCGCCGGCCGGTGGACGGAGTCGCCCCCGCCGGCGGCTTCGAGGAGTCCCACTCGCACGCCACCTCGCACCTGCTCCTTCCCGAGGACCCCAAGCTGCTCGCCGGCGACGGACCCCTGGTCCTCGTCGACGACGAGTTCTCCACCGGCAACACCGTCCTCAACACCATCCGCGACCTGCACGCGCGCTACCCGCGCGACCGCTACGTGATCGTCGCCCTCGTCGACATGCGCACCCCCGCCGACCGCGACCGGCTCACCGCCTTCGCCGCCGAGATCGGCGCCCGCGTGGACCTCCTGACCTTCGTCGTCAACTGCAACCTCCAGCGCCTGGACGGGCCGGTACGCGGCAACGGCAAGATCATCCAGGAGCTGGAGTCGCAGTTCCGGGGCGCCGGCTGGAACGTCATCAAGCTGGTCTGGGACCGCTCCTGGGACCCGCTGCTCGCGCAGGAAGCCGTTGCGTCCGCCGCCTCCCGCGTCGTCCTGGACTGGCCCGAGGGCGTCCCGGACGGCGGCCGCCACGGCTTCACCCCCGAGCACCGCGCCCGCCTGGAGGCCGCGCTGCCCGCCCTGGCCGCCCAGGTCGCCGAGGCGCTGCCCCAGGGCCCCGGCGCGCCGGYGCCCGACGCGACCGGCCGGACGGCCCCGCGGCCCCGTGTGCTCGTCCTCGGCTTCGAGGAGCTCATGTACGCCCCGCTGCGGCTCGGCACCGAACTCGAGCGGGCCGGACACGACGTCGCGTACTCCACCACCACCCGCTCGCCCGTCCTCGCCGTCGACGACCCCGGCTACGCCATCCGCACCCGGCTCGTCTTCCCGGCCCACGACGCCCCCGCCGACGGACCCGGCGAGCGCTACGCCTACAACGTCGCGGGTGCCGGCTTCGACGCCGTCGTCGCCGTCGTCGACTCCGTCGCCGACACCCCCGACCTGCACGCCCCCGACGGCCTGCTGGCCCAGCTCGCCGCCCACGTCCCGCACGTGGTCCTGGCCGTCGTCCCCTCGTACGTCCCCGCTCCCGCCACCGAAGCTCCCGAAAGGAGCTCCATGCTGCCCGAGCCCCTCCGCGGCCCCGCCTTCTCCTCGTACGCCCCCGAGGAGGTCGGCTGGCTGCTGCAGGACCTCTCGGACGTCGATCTCGAGGCCCCGACCGAGGAGCGCGAGGAGGCCATCCAGAGCGGCGGCGCCCACTACGCCGAGTCGCTGCCCGTCGAGTACCAGCCCAGCGCCCGGTACCAGGAGCTGTTCCAGGCGGCCCTGGAGACCTCCGCCGCCCGGATCGCCCGCGCCGTCGGCACCGTCACCGAGACCGTGCTCGCCGAACGCGCCGGCACCCCCGTCCTCGTCTCGCTCGCCCGCGCCGGCACCCCCGTCGGCGTCCTCATGCGCCGCTGGGCCCAGGCCCGCCACGGCCTCGACCTGCCGCACTACGCCGTCTCCATCGTCCGCGGCCGCGGCATCGACACCAACGCGCTGCGCTGGCTCGCCGCCCACCACGACCCCGCCGACGTCGTCTTCGTCGACGGCTGGACCGGCAAGGGCGCCATCACCCGCGAACTCGCCGAGGCCCTGGACGCCCACCGGGAGAAGCACGGCGGCCCGGCCTTCGACCCGGAGATCGCGGTCCTCGCCGACCCCGGCTCCTGCGTGCGCACCTACGGCACCCGCGAGGACTTCCTCATCCCCTCCGCGTGCCTCAACTCCACCGTCTCCGGCCTCATATCGCGCACCGTGCTGCGCGCCGACCTGGTCGGCCCCGACGACTTCCACGGCGGGAAGTTCTACCGCGAACTGGCCGGCGCCGATGTGTCGAACGACTTCCTGGACGCCGTCACCGTACGCTTCGACGAGGTCGCCGACTCCGTCGACGCCGAGGTCAAGGAGCTGCTGAGCGCCGACCGGACCCCCACCTGGGAGGGCTGGGCAGCCGTCGAGCGGATCAGCGAGGAGTACGGCATCCACGACGTCAACCTGGTCAAGCCGGGTGTCGGCGAGACCACCCGGGTCCTGCTGCGCCGCGTCCCCTGGAAGATCCTCGCCCAGCGCGGCGCCGGCGCCGACCTCGCCCACGTGCGCCTGCTCGCCGAACAGCGCGGGGTGCCCGTCGAGGAGGTCGACGAACTCCCCTACACCTGCGTGGGACTGATCCACCCTCAGTACACGCGGGGCGCCACCGGCGCCGACGGGAAGGCGGTGGTCTCCCAGTGAGCGCCACCATCATGGTCGCCAGCGACCTCGACCGGACCCTCATCTACTCCACGGCCGCCCTCGCCCTCGGCATGCCCGACGCGCAGGCGCCCCGGCTGCTCAGCATCGAGGTGCACGAGAGCAAGCCGCTGTCCTTCATGACGGAGGACGCCGCCGTACTCCTGGAGGAACTGGCCACCGAGGCCGTCTTCGTCCCCACCACGACCCGCACGCGCAAGCAGTACCAGCGCATCCAACTCCCCGGCCCCGCGCCGAAGTACGCGATCTGCGCCAACGGCGGCCACATCCTCGTCGACGGCGTCAGCGACCCCGACTGGCACGCGGCCGTCGTGCGCCGGCTCGCCGACGAGTGCGCGCCGCTCGCCGAGATCCGCGCCTACTTCACCGCCACCACCGACCTCTCCTGGGTGCGCAAGCACCGGGTCGCCGAAGACCTCTTCGCCTACCTCGTCGTCGAGCGGGAGCGCCTGCCCGACGAGTGGCTCCGGCGCTTCGGCGAGTGGGCCGACGCCCGCGGCTGGACCGTCTCGCTCCAGGGCCGCAAGGTCTACGCCGTGCCCAAGCCGCTCACCAAGAGCGCCGCGATGCACGAGGTCGCCCGCCGCGCCGGCGCCACCCTCACCCTGGCCGCCGGCGACTCCCTCCTCGACGCCGACCTGCTCCTCGCCGCGGACCGCGCCTGGCGCCCCGGCCACGGCGAACTCGCCGACACGCAGTGGACCGCACCCCACCTCGACGCCCTCGGCGAGCGGGGCGTCGCCGCCGGCGAGGAGATCCTGCGCCGCCTCCTCGCGGCGGTACGGGCCCACCGCTCGACCGTGCCCCCGCAGACCGTCACCTCGCTCAACGGTTCCCCCGCCGCACTCCCCGACCGGGCCTGAGCAACCGCAGCCCCAGGAACCACAGCACCGCGCCCGCCGCGACCACGAGCACCGCCTTCGAGTAGACCGACACGTACCCGGTGACCTCCTCCCAGTTGTCACCGAGGACGTAACCGGCCGACACGAAGGCGGTGTTCCACAACGCGCTGCCGAGCGCCGTGAGGACGAGGAACACCGGCAGCGGCATCCGCTCGACGCCCGCGGGAACCGACACCAGACTGCGGAAGATCGGCACCATCCGGCCGAAGAACACCGCCTTGGTGCCGTGCCGCAGGAACCACGCCTCCGTGCGCTCGATGTCCGCGACCTTCACCAGCGGCAGCCTCGCCGCGATCGCGAGGGTCCGCTCCCGGCCGAACAGCGCCCCCACCCCGTACAGCGCCAGCGCGCCGACGACCGAACCGAGCGTCGTCCACAGCAGCGCGGCGGTCAGGTCCATCCGCCCGCTCGCCGAGGCGAACCCCGCCAGCGGCAGGATCACCTCGCTCGGAATCGGCGGGAACAGGTTCTCCAGCGCGACGGCGATGCCCGCACCCGGGGCGCCGAGCGTCTCCATGAGGTCGTTGATCCAGGTCTCCATGGCTTCCACGCTAGAAATCCGGCGTCCGCCGCGGACTGATGGAGACCGCATGACAAGGTGTGGATGACCGCAGTGCGCGCACCCGCGGGCTGCGGCTAGCGTGACCGATCATGAGCACTCTCGCCGGGTACACCGCGCGCCTGCTGCGGACGGCCGTAGGGCTCGCCCTCGGCGCCGCCACCGCCGTGGCCGAACTCCTCGGCCTGGTCGCCACCGTCGTCGCCCTGCTGCCCGTCCTGCCCTGGCCGCGCGGCCGGCGCGCCGTCCTGCGCCGCGCGGCCACCGCCGCCCGCGGTCTCGTCGCCCTGGAACGGCGACGCCTCGACCGCTTCCTCGACGTCCGGCTCCCCAGCGGCCAGGACGACGCGGCCGCCCTCCGCTACCTCTGCGCCCGCTGGACGCTCGGAGTCCTCGGCGGCGTCGTCCTCGTCTGCGCCGGCTACGGGATCGGGTTCGGCACCTTCGTCCTCTGGGGCTGGCTGGTCACCGACATCGCCTTCCCCGGACTGGTCGCCCTCGGCAGCCTCGGAGGACTCTTCCTGCTCTTCCTCTCCGTCCAGGGCGCCGTCGGAGTCGCCTCCCTGGAAGGCCAGTTGGCCCGCCGCTTCCTCGGACCCAGCCTCGCCGAGGCGCTGGAGGCACGGATCGCCCAACTCGCCACCAGCCGCGCGGAGGTCATGGACGCCGTGCACGACGAGCGCCGCCGCATCGAGCGCGACCTCCACGACGGGGTGCAGCAGCGGCTCGTCGCCCTCGGCATGCTCCTCGGCCGGGCCCGCCGACTGCGCGGCCGCGATCCGGAAGGCGCCGACGCACTGCTCCTCCAGGCCCACGACGAGAGCCGGCGCGCCCTGGCCGAACTCCGCGAGGTGGCCTGGCGGGTCTACCCGGCCGTGCTGGACGAGTCGGGCCTGCGGGCCGCCCTGGAGACGGTCGCGGAACGCGGCCCGCTTCCGGTCGGCCTCGTCTACGAGGTGCCGCGGCAGCTGCCGAGAGCGGTCGAGACGGTCGCCTACTTCGTCGTCTCGGAGGCCGTCACCAATGTCGCCAAGCATGCGGGGGCGACCCGCATCGACATCCATGTCTCGCTGGAGGAGAAGGAGTTGAACGTGCGCGTGAGCGACGACGGAACCGGTGGGGCCGACGCCTCCGGCAGCGGCCTGGCCGGCCTCGCGAGCCGGGCGGCGGCCCTGGACGGACGACTCGCGGTCGACAGCCCCGTCGGCGGCCCGACGGTCATCAGGGCGGAGCTGCCGTGCGTGTGATCCTCGCGGAGGACTCGACCCTGCTGCGCGAGGGGCTCGTACGGCTCCTGGTGGAGGAGGGCCACGAGGTCACGGCGGCCGTCGGCAACGCGGTCGAACTCCTCGCGGCGGTCCGGGCGGACCCGCCCGACGTGGTCGTCGCCGACGTCCGGATGCCCCCGACCCACACCGACGAGGGCCTGCGGGCGGCCCTGGAGATCCGGCGGAGCAGCCCCGAGGTCGGGGTGCTCGTGCTCTCGCAGTACGTGGAGCGGCGGTACGCGACCGAGCTCCTCACCGGCGAAACGGGCGCGGTCGGATACCTGCTCAAGGACCGGGTGGCGCAGGTCGACGAGTTCCTGGACGCCCTGGAACGGGTGGGGGAGGGCCGCACCGCCTTCGACCCGGAGGTCGTCCGCCGCCTGCTCGTCCGCTCCTCCCACACCGACCCGCTGTCCCGCCTGACCCCGCGCGAGGGCGAGGTGCTGGCGGCGATGGCACAGGGACACACGAACGCCACGATCGCGGCCCGCCTGCACGTGTCGCAGAGCGCCGTGGAGAAACACATCAACGCGATCTTCGACAAGCTGGAGCTGACCGGCCGGGGCGAAGCCGGCGAGGGCTACAGCAAGCGGGTACTCGCGGTCCTGCGGTACCTCGGCAGCTGAGGACCCGGCTCGGCCGGAGCCGCGCGGTGCCCCGGCCGGGACGGTCGGGCGCCCGCGCGGTCAGCCGCAGCAGCCGCCACCGCAGCAGCCGCCCCCACCCCCGCCGGCGGGCGCGCCGCCGCCCTTCGCGGTGCCGCCGACGGCGACGGCCGAAAGCAGCTTGACGGTGTCGTCGTGCCCGTCGGGGCAGGAGGCGGGAGCGGACGACTCGGCCATCGGCCGGTTCAGTTCGAACGTGTCGCCGCAGGTCCGGCAGCGGTATTCATAGCGAGGCATGCGCCCAGGCTAGCGGGCGCCACCACCCCGGCACACCGTGCGAGGCCCCTAATGGTGGCCGGCGCCCCGCTCCTCACGGATCTGTTCGACGACGCGCGCGGCGGTCGCGCGGACGGCCTCCAGCTCGGTCAGGAAGTGCCAGTAGTCGGGGTGCCGCCCGCTGTCCAGAGCATCGACGGCACGGTCGAGCCGGCCCACGGCGTCGTCGAGCGGTCGGGCGTGCCGCGGGTCGGGGGTGCTGCGGCCGTCCATGGCCAGGCGCTGGGCGTCGCGCACCGCGAACCGCGTGCGGTCGATCTCCTGCTTCGGGTCCTTGGCGACCGCGTCGAGCCTCCGCAGCCGGTCACCGGCGGCGGACACGGCCTCGTCGGTGCTGTTCAGCAGGGCCCGGGCGGTGGTGAGGAGACTGGTGGCATCCGGCCAGCGCTGCTCGGCCCGGGCCGCCGCGGCCTCCCCCAGCTTCTCCTCGGCCTGCCGCACGGTCTCGGCGGCCTGCTCGGGAACGTGCTGGAGGTCCTGCCAGCAGGCGGCCGAGAAACGGCGCCGGAGTTCCGAGAGGACCGGCTCGACGGCCCCGGTCCGGGTGGTGAGGGCCTGGGCGCGGGTACGCAGCGACACCAGGCGCTTGTCCGTCTCGGCGGCCCGCTCGGGCAGCCGCTCGGCCTCGGTGCGGACCGCCTCCGCGTCCCGCAGGACACGGTCGGCCCGCTGCAGGGTCTCGGCGACGCCGTGCCGGCCGGCGCCCTCGTTGAGCCGGGTGAGCTCCGGCCCGAGGGCCGCGAGCCGGGCGGCGAGGTCGTCGGCACGGAGCCCGGACTCCCGTACCGCGTCGAGCGCGGTGCTCGCGCCCCGCAGCGCCTGCCGGGCCCGCTCGATCGCGGGCGCGAGCCGGGCCAGCTGCGTCTCGGCCTTGTCCAGCAGCGGCCCGAGGCCCTGCTCGAAGCGTTCCAGCTCCCCCTTGACCCGTACGAGCTCGTCCTTGGCGCGGGTCAGCTCGCCGCGGGCCCGGTCGGCGGTGGCCGCGTCCAGCTCGTCCCTGTCGAGATCATGGGCGTCGACGGCCGTGATGTAGGCGTGGCTCACCTCGTCGATCCGCCGGCTCAGCGCGCCGAACTCCTCGACGGCGCGGCGCGCGCCGGGCGAGTCGTCGACAGCCGTGATGGTCTCGATCGAGATCCGCAGATCGCGCTGGGCGGTGTCGAGTTCGTAGAACGCGGCGGCGGCGGCGTCCTTCGCGGCCTGCGCCTCCGCCCGCTGACTCTCCCCGCGCCCGCCGAACCAGCGCCGCGTGCCGCCACCGGCGAAGGCGCCGGGCAGCAGGGCGAGACCCAGCAGCGGCAGCGCCACCATGAGCCGCAGCGCGCCGCGGCCCGCCCCCGCACCCGCGGAGGCCGCCGGGGGCTCCCCGGATACGGCACGCGTCGCACTGCCCCTCGTGTGAGTCGCCGCCACTCCCACTCCCGTGTCCGCCGTGTCCGGTTCGGTTCATTCTCCCACCGGGTAAGGACGAACACACGGGCCGGTCAGTTCACCGCACGGACGGTGACTTCTCCGTTGTCGCTGCGCGCGGTCACCACGTGCCCGCCGCCCTTCCCGGTCGGCACGCCGATCCGGACGTCGCCGTTGTCGCTCCGACCGTCCACGTCGTAGGTGGCACGGGGCAGCGCGATGTCGATGCTGCCGTTGTCGGTGACGGCCTCGACCCGCCGCGGCACGGCGCCCAGCGTGAGCCGCACGTCGCCGTTGTCGGTGCGCGCGGCGACGTCGGTGGAGGCGGAGGAGTCCTCGACGACGACGTTGCCGTTGCCGCTCCCCAGGTCGAGCGCGCCGGTGGCGCGGCGGACGACGACGTCACCGTTGTCGGACCGGATCTTCAGCGGGGTGGCGAAGCCCGCGGCGGTCACCCGGCCGTTGTCGTCCTCCACGGTCACCGAGACACCGCGCGGCACCTGGATGCGGTGGACGGCCCCGCAGCTGGACGCGAGCGCGTCGCACTCCAGCCGCAGGGTGAGCCGGCCGTCGGCCATCCGCCAGGTCGCGTCGGGTCCGTCGCCCATGAACACCCACCCGTCGACCTGCCGGCTGACGCGGACGTCCTCGACGTCGGCGGGCACGATCTCCAGGTCGGAGTTGTCGGAGTCGATGGTGAGGGTCGTCCCGGACAGGGCGAAGCTCTTCGACTCCACGGGCGCCCCCTCGACGTCCGCGGACCCGCACCCGGCCACCCCGAGAGCGACGACGACGGCCCCGCCGGAGGCGAGGAGCATGCGGATGCGGCGACGAGCGGCCATGACGATCGAACCCCCAGGTGAAGCGCTGACTGTCCCCCGACACTAGGACGCCCCA
>NZ_RDBI01000040.1:1232689-1246842 GCF_008042125.1 Streptomyces sp. MS191 | reverse complement strand
GGAGTTCGCATGCCTCTCGCCAGTGTCTACGCGCGTCGAATAGCCCGCCGTGCCACCGTGCTCGGCGCCACCGCCGCCCACAACCGCGAGGTGTTCGACCGCGCCGTGGAGGAGATCGCGGAGGCGACCGCCCGGCTGCTCGACGGCCTCGAGGTGCGCGGGGTCAGGAAGCCGCGGCCGGAGCCGCAGCCGGACGCCGTATGACGAAGGCGGCCAGCGCGCCCGCGAGGAACAGCGCGACCACGGAGACGCCCGCGCTGATCCAGGTCGGGCCCAGCCACAGGCCGCCGAGCCAGCCGAGCGCCACGCTGTAGCCCGCCCAGACCACGCCGGCGAGGGCCGACCACGGCAGGAACTCCTTGATCCGGCGCCGGGCCGCGCCGGCGCCCAGGGAGACCACCGAACGCCCCGCCGGGGCGAAGCGCGCGATCACGACGAGCAGGCCGCCGCCTCGCGCCAGCGCTGTGCCGAGACGTTCCTGCGCCCTGGTCAGGCGGCGCGAGCGGGCGATCGCCCGGTCCAGCCGGGCCCCGCCGCGCCAGGCCAGCCGGTAGGCCACGAAGTCACCGAGGACCGAGGCCGTGGCCGCGCACAGCAGCAGCGGCAGGACGGAGGGCACGTCCGTCGACGTCGCGGTGGCCGTCGCCGCCGCCGTCGCGGCCGTGATCACCAGGATTCCGCTCGGCAGCACCGGCAGGAAGACGTCGAGGAGCACCGACGTCGCCACCGCCGCGTAGATCCACGGTCCCGCGGTCAGTGACCGCAGTGACCCTATGCTGTCGAGCACATTCACAGCGCCAGAGCCTACGCGGGCCGGGCGCCGCACACAGCGACCGGGGCCGGAAACCGCTCTTGCGGTCTCCGGCCCCGGTCGTGCAGGGGCGTCGCGCGTCCGGTGCGGCAGGAGGGACGCCCGCCGCGCCGGACGGCGACGGGGTCAGGCGGCGACCGGCGCGCGCCGCTCCTCGGGCTGCGCGGCGCCCGCGCTCCGGGCCCCGAAGAGCCGGTCGAGCGCCAGCGCGCCCGGCCCCGTGAAGACGAGCAGCAGGAACACCCAGCAGAAGAGGGCCGCACCCTCGCCGCTGTTCTGCAGCGGGAAGAGCGCCTCGGGCTGGTGGACCTTGAAGTACGCGTACGCCATCGACCCGGAGGCGACGAACGCCGCGGTACGGGTACCCAGTCCGACCAGGACCAGGACACCCGCGACGAGCTGGATCACCGCCGCGTACCAGCCCGGCCAGGTGCCGGCCTCGACGGTGCCGCCGCCCATCGCGCCGCCGAGGACGCCGAAGAGCGAGGCGGCGCCGTGGCAGGCGAAGAGCAGGCCGACGACGATGCGGAACAGGCCGAGCGCGTAGGGCTGCGCCCGGTGCAGGCGGTTCGCCAGGTTGTTCATGGGGACGGACTCCTTCGGTCGTGTCCGTTCGTGGGGGAACGGAACGTGGGGGACGGAACCGATGAGGCCGTCAGGTTAGGCACCCCTCACCTGTACTTGCAAGTTCAACATTCAGCCACGTGCGCCGCGGTGGGGAGCGTCACCCCGCGTCGAGCACCCGCTCGTCGACGGTCACCAGGCCTGCCCCCGCCCGCGCCTGATCGAGGGTCAGCGTCGCCGACCGCCCCCGCAGGGTCAGCGTCATGAGCTGGTTGCCGAACCACGGCCCGCCCGTCCGGCGCCAGCCGATCGAGGGCCGGGCCACCCGGCCGTGCCGGGCCAGCAGCCGCCCCAGCCGGCGCCCCGCCCGGCTCCAGCCGAAGCGGAAGCCGAGCCGTATCGACGCGGGCACGGCGTTGTGGAGCGGGGAGCAGGTCAGCTGGACCACCCGGGCCGGGGGACCGCCGTCCGGCCAGCGCGGCTCCGCCACGTACGCGTGGTGCACGTCCCCCGAGAGCACGCACACGGTCGCCGGCGCGTCCCGGGTGTCCGCGGCCGGCGCGCGGCCGTCCGGGGATCCTCCGGCGGCCTCCGCGAGCAGCCGGGTCAGCGCCTCGAACGAGTCAGGGAACGCCGCCCAGTGCTCCAGGTCCGAGCGCTGCCGCAACCGTTCCCCGAACCGGGCCCAGCGCCCCGTCGGCCCGCCCCGTTCGCCCCGGCACAGGGCCGCGTTCCAGGCCTCCGCGTCGTGGATCAGCGGCGGCAGCAACCAGGGCAGCGAGGTGCCGACCAGCAGGTGGTCGTACGTGCCGGGGCCGTCCAGGGCCTGGTCGCGCACCCAGGCCGCCGCGGCCGGGTCCAGCATCGCCCGGGAGTCCTCCGCCAGGACCCGCGCCGCCCGGGTGTCGACCATCAGCACGCGGGTCCGGCCGAGGTCCCTGCGGTGACTCCACCGCACCCGCGCCGGATCGGCGTCGGCCTCGGCCGCGAAGCGGCGCAGCAGCTCGGTCCCGTCGGGCACCGACCGGATCTCGGCGTACAGCGGGTCGGCCGCCAGCTCGGCGGGGGAGAGGTTGCCGAGGTGCTGGTACACCCAGTACGACATCAGCCCGCTCACCACCCGTTCGTGCCACCAGTGCGTGGACCGCATCGTCGCGAGCCAGGCGGCGCTGGTGTTCCAGTCGTCGATCACGTCGTGATCGTCGAAGATCATGAGGCTGGGGACGGTCGAGAGCAGCCAGCGGACCTCCGGGTCCCGCCAGGACTCGTCGTAGAGCCGGGTGTACTCCTCGTAGTCGCCGACCTCCGAGCCCGGGGCGTCGCGCGGGTCGCGGCGGGCGGCGAGCCAGCGACGGGTGGCGGCCGAGGTCTCGTCCGCGTACACCTGGTCGCCCAGGAGCAGCAGGACGTCGGGCCGTGCGCGGCCCGGGTCGGCGGCCAGGGCCGTCGCCAGGGTGTCGAGCGCGTCCGGGCCGACGGGGTCGTGACCGGCGGCCGGTTTCGCCGCCCAGCGGCAGGAGCCGAAGGCGACCCGGAGGCCGTCGGCCGGCGTGCGGACCGTGCTCGGCGGAAAGCCGGAGCCGGGCTCCGGCCAGACCGGGCGGTCGTCGAGCAGCACCTCGTAGGCGGTCGCCACGCCCGGGGTCAGCCCGGTCACCGGGACCAGGGCGTAGTGGTGGCCGGCGATCTGGAACGTCCGGGCACGGCCGCCCGCGCCGTCCGCGCACCGTATCTCCGCGGTGCACGGGCGGTCCGCCTCGACCCACACCGTCGCCGAGGTGCCGGTCACCCCGTCGACGTACCGCAGCACCGGTCCGATCCTGAGTCCGGCCATCATCGTGATCCCCCTCCGCCGTTCCGCCGTACGGTACGGAACGGCGGGGCGGATCACACGGGTTCCGGCGTCAGCAGCCGTTCAGGACCGACTGGAGGGCGCTCTTCTCGGCGGAGTCGACGCTCAGGTTCCAGTAGTACTTCACGTGCACCCAGGCCCGGGCGTACGTGCAGCGGTACGCGGTGCGCGACGGCATCCACTCCGCCGGGTCCTGGTCTCCCTTGGACTGGTTGACGTTGTCGGTGACGGCGATGAGCTGGGGGCGGGTCAGGTCGTTGGCGAAGGACTGCCGGGTGGCGGTGGTCCACGAGCTGGCGCCCGAGCGCCAGGCCTCGGCGAGCGGGACCATGTGGTCGATGTCCAGGTCGGAGGCGACGGTCCAGGTGGCGCCGTCGTACTGCGAGTACCAACTGCCGCTCACCGAGGCGCAGCTGGAGTCGGTGACGACGTTGACCCCGTCGCGCTTGAGCACGGTCTCCCGCGTGTTGCAGGCGCCCGACTGGGTGATCCAGTGCGGGAAGAGATCGCGGCTGTAACCGGTGGAGGAACCTTCCGCCTTGACGGTGAGCGAGGCGAGGTACGACCGCGCGGTGGCGGCGCTCACCGGCGTGGGCATCGCGGCCTGGGCGGTCGGGGCGGTGGCGAGGAGGCCGGTCACGGTGAGCGCGGCGGTGGCGCCGAGCACGGTGGCACGGCGGGCTATTCGACGCGCGTAGACACTGGCGAGAGGCATGCGAACTCCCTTGATGTGGGGGGACCTTGGCCCAACCGTCCCCGGGCGGGTGCCGGGTGGCCCGGTCATCGTGGCGGCGCGAGGTTTCCGTGCGGGGTGCGCCAGGTAACAGAGTGGCGACATGGGCACGTCACATCAAGGGGTCGGACGGGTCTGACGAGGTGACAGATAAGGCGCCGGCGCCGGGTCTTGCCCGGTACGTCCCGCCTGGTCCGCGGAGTCCGGGCCGCGGAGTCCGGCCCGCGCGGGAGCCGCTCGGCACGCGAGCGGAGCCCAGGGGGTGCCTGTCGATCGGGCCGGATGGGCGCGACAAAGCCCCCTAGAGTTGGCGCGTGCTTCTCGACGTCAACGTCGCTTTCGGGGTGGTCCTGGCCGTTCTGCTCGCGGTGGCCGCGGGCGTGGTCGCGGTGGCGCGGCTCGGGAGTCCGCGCGACAGCCTGGTCGCCGGACTGCGGGCGGCCGTTCAGCTCGTGGCGGTGTCGCTCGTCATCGGGTGGGTGATGCGGCACCTGCCGTTGCTGCTGGGATTCCTGCTGCTCATGTACGGGGTGGCGGTGTGGACCGCGGGGCGGCGCGTCACCCGGGGTGGCGCCGGCTGGTGGTGYGCGGGCGTGCCCATCGCGGCGGGGGTCGCGCCGGTCGTCGGCACGCTCGTCCTCACCGGGCTCGTCCCGGTGCGGGGCGTCGCGCTCATTCCGGTGACCGGCATCCTCATCGGGGGCGCGCTGACGGCCACCGTCCTCGGCGGGCGGCGCGCGCTGGACGAACTCGGCAACCGGTGGGGGGAGGTCGAGGCGGGGCTGGCCGTCGGTCTGGGGGAGCGGGAGGCGCGCCTCGAAGTGGCGCGCGAGGCGGCCTCGGACGCGTTGCTGCCCGGGCTCGACCAGACGAGGACGGTCGGTCTCGTCACGCTGCCCGGCGCGTTCGTCGGCATGCTGCTGGGCGGGGCGTCGCCGTGGGAGGCGGGCGCGGTCCAGCTCTTCGTCCTCGTCGCGCTGATGGTCGTCCAGGCGGTCGCGGTGGCGGTGGTCCTGGAGCTCGTGGCGCGCGGCAGGCTGGTGCGCGGCCCGGCCGCCGCGGAGGGCGGGAAGCCTGGCCGGTGAGAGGGGGCGCGGGCCGCGGAGCGGGGATTCCGCCCACCCTCCGACGGTCCCGCCCGCGACGGTCCCGCCGCAGCCGCCCGTCCGTCGTGCCGGGGCCGCTGCCTACGGCAGGACGGCGAGGGTGATCGTGCCGCTCTCGGAGACCGACAGCGCCAGGTCCGTGAGGTCGCGGACGTGGAGGTCGGGGGCGAAGGCGGCCGCTCGCGGTCCCACGCCCACCACGCGCATGCCGGCCGCGCGGCCGGCCTGGATCCCGGCCTCGGAGTCCTCGAAGACGACGCAGTCCTCCGGAGCGAAGCCCAGTTCCGCCGCGCCCTTGAGGAAGCCCTCCGGGTCCGGCTTGCTGGCGCCGACGGACTCCGCCGTGACCCGGACCGCCGGCATCGGCAGCCGTGCCGCGCCCATCCGGGCCCGCGCGAGGGCGGCGTCCGCGGAGGTGACCAGGGCGTGCGGGAGGGAGGCGATCGCGGTCATGAAGGCGGGGGCGCCCGGTACGGGCACGACGCCGTCGAGGTCGGCCGTCTCCTCGGCGAGCATCACCTTGTTGTCCGCGTGGTTCTCCGCCATGGGGCGCTCGGGGAGGAGGACGGCCATGGTCGCGTATCCCTGGCGTCCGTGGACGACCTTGAGGGCCTCCACGGGGTCGAGCCCGTGCCGGACGGCCCAGCGGCGCCAGCAGCGCTCGACGACCGCGTCGGAGTTGACGAGGGTGCCGTCCATGTCGAGCAGGAGGGCGCGGGCGGTGAGCGTTGCCGGGGTGCTGGCGGGCATCAACGGTCTCCAGAAGGGGTGGGAGGAGAACGAAGTGGACCCGCTCACCGGTCAGGGAGTGCGAGCGGGATCCACTTTGTTCCTTCACGATACAAAAAGCGGCGCGGCTCCGCCAATCCGTCCGCATCGCGGACCTCAGCCGCTCGTCTCCGCCTCCAGCGCCCGGCGGGTGTTCGACCCGTACACGCCGTCCTCGTCCCCGTCGATGTCCTTGTACGACTGGTACACCTCCACCGCGTGGCGGACCTTCCTGTCGTACTCGCCGTCCGAGGGGCCGCTGTACAGCCAGAGCTGCCTCAGCCGGTCCTGGAGCTCCCGGACCTCGGGCCCCGAGTCGCCGTAGCGCAGCGTCGGGCCGAGCGCGTCCTGCGACGGGGTCGCGGGCGCCACCGGGTTGCTCGATGGCGCCGCCGACGACGCGGTGGCGCCGGTCGTGGCGGCCGCCGTGGTCCGGGTCGCCGAGGCGGTGGCCGTCGCCCGCGCGGACCGCGAGGCGGAGGCCGACGCGGACGGCGACGCGGACGCGGAGGCGGACGGCGAGGCCGTCGGCGACTCGGAGACGGCGACGTTCTCGGACGTGCTCGACGTCACCGTGGGGACGGCCGCCCGGTCCTCGGTCGACTCGCCGCCGTCGAACATGCCCGACGCGAAGGCGGCGGTTCCGACGACGGCCACCGCCACGGCCGCCGCGAGCGCCACGACCGCGCCGCGCCGACGGGTGGCGGGCCGCTCGGGCCCGTACCCCATCTCGAAGTCCGGTTCGGCGTCGTGCGCGGATCCGGGGCCGGCGTACTCCGGCCCGGGGGCGCCGGGCTCGGTGTCCCCGGGCGCCGGGTACGGCGCGGCCTCGGCCGCGAGGTGCGGCGCCGGGCCGCCGGCGAGGCCCTGCGTGGGAGCGCCGGGCGCGGATCCGGCCATGGTGCCCGCGGCGACGCCGTGCGCCGTGCCGGGCGCGAGGCCCGCGCCCCCGGTCCAGCCATGCCCCGTGCCGTGCCCCGCCGGCCCACCGCCCTGCCCGCCGAGTCCCGGCAGCAGCAGCGGCATCGTCTCCGACGGGTCGCCGGTCGTCCCGGGCCCGCCGGCCGCCGGCGCCGGCCGCCCGTGGCCGCCGTCGGCGCCCGGGTCCGTCAGCGGCGGAAGCCCGTGCGGGGCCTCCGGCGGCAGCGGTCCCGGACCCACCGCTCCCGGCACGTACGGGGACAGCTCCCCGTGCGACTCCGGGGCGCCGTACACCGGACCCGCCGCGGGCGGAGCCGGCGGAAGCCCCTGCTCCGCCTCCGCCGCCGGCCGCGCGGGACCCGCCGGCGGGTGTCCCGGGCCCTCCCCTTGCCCGTACACCCCCTCCGGCGCCTCCAGCGTCACGTACGGACGGATGCGCAGCGGGTCGAAGTCCTCCGCCTCCGCTATCCGCTCCCGGGCGCAGGCGCAGCCAGGTCTGTGTACACCGCATTCAGGACATGCTTGTCCGCTCACCGTGGATCCCCTCCCCATACCAACTTGCGAGCGATTATGCAGGCCGTTCCTGGACGGGGAAGGGGCGGCAGCCCCCTCCCGCAGGCCATAACCGGACATTCGGATCAGGATGGAGGGGTTACGACCCCCAGGGACACCCCCGGAGACGCCCATGGCCCAGGAAGTACGCCCCTCGGACATCGGTGGCGGTCCCTCGCCGGCGGACGGAAACGGCCGGCGGGGAGTCGTCGTCGCCATCGGCGCACTGCTCCTCGGCATGCTGCTCGCCGCCCTCGACCAGACCATCGTGTCCACCGCGCTGCCGACCATCGTCAGCGAACTCGGCGGACTCGAGCACCTCTCCTGGGTGGTCACCGCGTACATGCTCGCGGCGACCGCCGCGACGCCGCTGTGGGGCAAGCTCGGCGACCAGTACGGCCGCAAGAAGCTCTTCCAGGCCGCCATCGTCATCTTCCTGATCGGCTCGGCGCTCTGCGGCATCGCCCAGAACATGCCGCAGCTCATCGCCTTCCGCGCGGTCCAGGGCCTCGGCGGCGGCGGACTCATGGTGCTGTCGATGGCGATCGTCGGGGACCTCGTGCCGCCCCGCGAACGCGGCCGGTACCAGGGGCTGTTCGGCGCCGTGTTCGGCGCCACCAGCGTCCTCGGCCCGCTGCTCGGCGGGCTCTTCACCCAGCACCTCTCCTGGCGCTGGGTCTTCTACATCAACCTGCCCATCGGCATCGTCGCCCTCTTCGTCATCGCCGCCGTGCTGCACATCCCGGCCCGCGGCACCCGCCACACCATCGACTACCTCGGCACCTTCCTCATCGCCTCGGTCGCCACCTGCCTGGTCCTCGTCGCCTCCCTCGGCGGCACCACCTGGGCCTGGGACTCCGCGCAGATCATCGGCCTCGCCGTGCTCGGCGCCGTCCTCCTCGTCGCCTTCGTCCGCGTCGAGCAGCGGGCCGCCGAACCCGTGCTGCCCCTGAAGCTGTTCCGGATCCGGACCTTCACCCTCGTCTCGGTCATCAGCTTCGTCGTCGGCTTCGCGATGTTCGGCGCGATGACCTTCCTGCCGACCTTCCTCCAGGTCGTCCAGGGCATCACCCCGACCATGTCCGGCGTCCACATGCTGCCCATGGTCCTCGGCCTGCTCATCACCTCGACCGCGTCCGGCCAGATCGTCTCCCGCACCGGCCGCTGGAAGGTCTTCCCCATCGCCGGCACCGGCATCACGGCTCTCGGGCTGGTGCTGCTCCACCGGCTGACGGAGACCAGCTCCACCTGGGAGATGAGCGTCTACTTCTTCGTCTTCGGCGCCGGACTCGGCCTGGTCATGCAGGTGCTCGTCCTCGTCGTGCAGAACGCGGTGTCGTACGAGGACCTCGGCGTCGCCACCTCGGGCGCGACCTTCTTCCGGTCCATCGGGGCGTCCTTCGGCGTCGCCGTCTTCGGCACGATCTTCACCCGCCGGCTCGACACCGAACTGGACGCGGCGCTCGCCGGACAGGCGCTCCCCCCGGGGATCGGCCCCGACAAGATCGCCGCCGATCCCCGCGCCATCTCCGCCCTGCCGGCGGACCTCCGGCCCTCGGTCCTGCACGCGTACGCGACCTCCATCACCGACGTCTTCCTGTACGCGGTGCCCGTCGTCCTCGTCGCCTTCGTCATCGCCTGGTTCCTCAAGGAGGACAAGCTGCGCGGTTCGGTGACGGCCCCCGACACGAGTCAGACCCTCGCCTCCAACCCGGTGGAGCGCTCCTCGCACGACGAGTGCGCCCGCGCCCTGTCCGTGCTCGGTTCACGGGAGGGCCGCAAGGAGATCTACGAGAAGATCACCGAACGGGCCGGCTTCGACCTGCTGCCCGCGGCGAGCTGGCTGCTGCTGCGGATCCGCCGCCACGGCACCGTCGAACCGGCCCGGCTCGCCGAGGCCACGCCCGTACCGCTGCGGGCCATCACGGACGCCTCCCGTCAGGTCGAGGAACGCCGGCTGGTGCAGCGCGAAGGCGTGCAACTCGTCCTGACGGAGGAGGGGCTCCAGGCCGCGACCCGGCTGGCGAAGGCCCGGGAGGACTCGCTCGCCGAGCTGCTCGGCGACTGGTGGGGGCCCGACCGCCCTACGGACCTCGTGGCGCTGGTGGAGGAACTGACGTCCGAGCTGTGCGGCTCGGACGCCGAACGGCCCCCCACATCCGAACCGCCCCGCGACCACCACGCCTAGGGCGTGTCGCGAAAGTCCCGCCTGCCCCGCGACGCCTGGCACGCCCAGTCGGAGAGCGACCCTCCGCCTTGCGATCGCACGCATCAGGCGRCGCGGGGCCCGCCCTCCGGGCGGACGGCGCTCCTTTCGCCACACGCCCCGGTCCCCGGACCCGCGACAGGGGTGGTGGACCTCGTCGCCGCCTCCGGCCGTTCAGAGCTTCTTGCCGTACCAGACCTCCATGTACGGGCCCTCGCAGTAGGCGGGGATCTCCTCGTACCCGTGGCGGGTGTAGAGGGTGCGTGCCTCGATCAGGTCGAGGCGGGTGTTCAGGACCGTCCCGCGCGCCCCGAGGCCCCGGGCGGCCGTCTCCAGCGCGTCGAGCAGCAGGCCGGCGCCGCCCGTGCCGCGGAACCGCGGGCGGACGTACACGCGGGTCAGCTCGGCGCGTTCGGCGTCGAGCATCAGCAGCCCGCCGCAGGCCGCCGGCGCGCCCGCGAAGGCGCCGACGAGGAAGGCCCCGGTGGGCGGCGCCAGCAGTTCGACCCCGTCGCCCGTCAGTCCCTCGTCGATCTCGGCCTCGGTCGCCGGCCGCTTCCAGTAGCGGCCGGCGACCTCGCCGTAGTAGTCGCGGCGCAGGGCGGTGGCGTCCGGGGTGTCGACGCGTTCGGGAGAGAAGGACCAGCTCATGCGGGCCATTGTGGACGGGTGCGCGCCGGGCCCGCCTCTGAATTGACGTGCCCTCCCGTGCCCGGACCGCCCGGGTCCTGCGCTCCCGACCCTGCCTTCCGGCTACTTCGGGGACGCCTGCTGGACGACCTCGAAGGACCACAGGGTGGATCCCGTCGCGGCCGGCTTCGGACGCTCGCCGCCGCCCTCGCCGCCCGCGGTGCCCTGGTGGGCGGCCTTCATGGAACCGTTCATCCAGTTCTGGAAGTCCTCCTCGCTGCGCCAGCGGGTGTACACCAGGTACTGGTCCGTGCCCTCCACCGGGCGCAGCAGCTCGAACCACTCGAAGCCGTCGGAGCCCTCCACGGCCCCGGCCCGGGAGGCGAAGCGCCGCTCCAGCACCTCGCGCTGCTCCGCCGGGACACTCAGTACGTTGATCTTCACGATGCTCATGGAGGGCAGGATATGACCGCCATCGATCCGGCGACGCATACGGGTGCGATTCGGACGCTGGCCGAGCGCTGGCTGCCCCGCCTCGGCGACGGCGACTTCGTCTGCTCCCCGGCCGGACTGTGGTTGGCACTGGCCGCCGTCGCCTCGGGGGCCCGGGGGGCGACCGCAGCCGAGCTGCGGGGGCTCCTCGGCGTCCAGGGGGACGGGGCGGCCGACGCGACGACGGTCGTGGGGCGCCGGCTCGGCCGGACCGGCGGGCTCTCGGTGGCGACCGGGGTGTGGAGCGGGGTGCCGGTGCTGACGTCCTTCCGGCAGGGGCTCCCCGACGTCGGCTTCGGCCCGCTGAACGACCGGGCGCAGGAGGAACTCGACACCTGGGTGCGGGAGTCCACCGACGGCCGGATCGACCGGCTGCCCGTCGGGCTCGACGGCACCGAGGACCTGGTCCTGGTCAACGCCCTTGCCCTGAAGGCCACCTGGGCGACCCGCTTCCCCGTCGAGGACACCCGGCCCGCACCGTTCACCGACCGGCGCGGCTCCACCGTGGACGTACCGACCATGCGCCGCCGGATCCCGGTGTCCCGGGCTTGGCGGGTCGGCGCGACCACCGTCGTCGAACTGCCGTGCTCGGGCCCCGAAGGGACGGCGGCGCGGGTGCGGTTCGTGCTCGGAGCCGAGGGCGAGGGGCCCGCGGGCATCCTGCCCGCGGCCTGGGCGGCGCGCGGACGGCGGGCGGTGGAGGCCGACGGCGTCGACCTCGCGCTGCCCCGGTTCTCGCTGCGGACGAGGACGGACGTGCTCGGGCAGCTCCCCGCACTCGGCGTCACCCGGTCCCTGCGCCCGGGCGCCGACTTCTCCGGGCTCTCCCCGCAGGAGCTGTTCCTCGCCGACGTCGTCCAGGAGGCGCTGGTCGAAGTCGCCGAGGACGGGGTGGAGGCGGCCGCCGTCACCGCCGTCGTGATGACCCGGAGCGCCGCCCGGCCCCGCAGGCAGGTCATCGAGGAGATCGTCTTCGACCGGCCGTTCGGCGTCGTCGTCCTCGACGGATCGGGCACCGTCCCCCTCTTCGCGGGCTGGCGGTCCAGCGCCCCCACGGGCTGAGCGGGTCGCGCTTGACGGCGCCGTGCATCAGGCGTAGTCCGGAACACGGGGATCGATCCACTCCGGGAGGGAACGGAGAGGAGTCCCATCATGCTCGGCGAACTGCTCGGCGAGATCCAGGGAGAGACGACGGGGATGCGAGTCCTGTCCACCGACGGGGGCCATCCCGTCGTGGAGGCCTCGTTCCAGGCGACCGGCACGCTCCTGGGCGCACCGGTCAAGGACATGGGGACCTACGAGTCCCTCGTACGGCCCGACGGCACCCTCTTCGGCGAGGGGCAGGGCGTCACCATGACCCAGGACGGGGAGACCATCACCTGGCACGGCTCGGGTGTGGGACGGTTCAACGACTCCGGCGGGGTCGACTGGCGGGGCGCGCTCTTCTACGAGACCGCGGCCGCCTCCTTCGCCCGGCTCGTGGGCGTCGCGGCCCTGTTCGAGTTCGACACCGAGGAGAGCGGGAAGGTCGCGGGCCGGATCTACGAGTGGCGGTAGCCGCCGCATCGACCCGGCCCCGCACCGGTCAGCCGACGACGCGCGCCAGCAGCAGCCCGTCGTACCCCTTCGACCCCACCGTCTGGAGCGCCGTCGCGTCCAACCGCGGCTCGCGCGAGACGAGTTCGAGCATCTCGCGGGTGCCGGTGACGGCCGGGTCGTCCGGGTCGGGCTCGGCGACGCGGCCGCCGCGCACCACGTTGTCGACGATGATCACCGTGCCGGGGCGCGAGAGCCTGAGTGCCCAGGACACGTAGTGCGGGTTGTTCACCTTGTCGGCGTCGATGAAGACCAGGTCGAAGGGGCCCGCGCCCTCGGCCTCCAGCAGCGGGAGGGTGTCCAGCGCCGCCCCCGTGCGCACCTCGACGATCTTGTCGAGTCCGGCCCGGGCGATGTTGGCGCGGGCCACGTCGGCGTGCGCCGGGTCGTACTCGAGGGTGATCAGCCGGCCGTCCGCGGGCAGCGCGCGGGCCAGCCAGATCGTGCTGTACCCGCCGAGCGTGCCGATCTCCAGGACCGAACGCGCCCCGTGCACACGGGCCAGCAGGTGGAGCAGCTTCCCCTGGTTGGGGGCGACGGCGATCTCCGGGAGCCCCGCCGCCGTGGAGTCGGCCAGCGCGGCGGCGAGGGCGTCGTCGGCGGGCGCGAGCAGATCGGTGAAGTAGCGGTCCACGGCGGTCCATCGCTCTTGTGTCATACGGCCGAACGTACCCCGGCGCCCCCGCGTCGCACCCGGATCGCCACGACGGAACCGACGGCCGCCACCAGGACGCCCGACACGGTCAGCAGCCACACCGGCAGCCCGCCGGCGACGGTCAGCAGCCGGTCCTCGAAGACGACCTCCCGGTACGGCGCGTCGGAGGGCGCGGCCCGCAGCTCGTGGTCGCCGTCGATCAGGGACGGGACCGGGAACTCCTGTTCCAGGGCGGTGAGATACACCTTCCCCGGCCCGGCGAGGTCCGCGACGGGGCCTTCCGGTTCGACCGCTCCGGCGAACCTGACCTCGGGCGGGCGGCCGCCGATGTCCGTGCGCGGCTCCATGCGGTGGTCCGCGAGGACGTACAGGCCGAGCGACTGCGGGCTCTGCGCCAGCCGGGAGAGCCGCATCGGGTAGACGAGCCGGTCGCTGGCGAAGGAGATCCGCAGCGGGTCGAGTCGGCCGTGCAGGGCCGTGCCGCGCTCCTGCGGCGCGAGGCGGACGGCGACGTACTCCCACTTCCGCTCGACGTACGGCTCCAGTTCGGTGGCGAGCCGGTCGGACAGCTCGAAGCCGTTCTCCTTCAGCCAGCCGCTGAGCGCCTCCGGGTCGGTGGCGGTCAGCCGTGCCACGTCGAAGGGGCCGAGGCGTTCGCGCCCGACGACGCCGACGTCCGCGCCGGCGCCGGGCGGTGCGGCCGCCGCACCGTCCGTGTCGCCGCCGGCGAAGGGCCAGTCGTCGCCGCGCGGCCAGAAGTAGTGCCGTTCGCGGTGCTCGGGCCGGGTGATCCGGTCGAGCACGTCGAAGAGGGCCCCGTCGCCGAGCGCCACGTCCGCCCGGCCCGGTACCGGCATGATCCAGGCGGCCCGCTGCGCGGTCCCGCGCACGGTGAAGCGCATGACGATCTGCTCCGTGCGGCCGTCCCAGCGCACGGCCGAGGTCTCCCGGTCGACACCGATGCGCTGGGTCCGGTCCGGGATCATGGCGCCGCAGCCGCAGGCGTACGCCGGTGCGACGAGCGAGCCGAGCTGGAGCGCGAGCAGCGCGAGCAGCATGGTCAGGATTCTGTGGTTCCCCCGCATGCGGGTTCAGACGCGGCGCACCAAGATCCGGTTCCGGCGACTCCGGTTCCGCGGGCCGGCGCCCCCCGACGCGCCGTACCGGGAGGTCGTCTTCGAGGACCGGCTGCTGACCGTCGCCGGCGGGCTGCCGGTGTGGCTGCTGACCGTGTCGGGCGTCCTGGTGGCGGCCGTCGGTTCCGTCG
>NZ_RDBI01000040.1:1206451-1232589 GCF_008042125.1 Streptomyces sp. MS191 | reverse complement strand
GGTTCGCCGGAGCGGTCGAACCGGAAGGCCCCGTCGCGGACCTCGCCGGGCCGGGGAAGGTGTATCTCACCGCCCTGGAACAGGAGTTCCCGGTCCCGTCCCTGATCGACGGCGACCACGAGCTGCGGGCCGCGCCCTCCGACGCGCCGTACCGGGAGGTCGTCTTCGAGGACCGGCTGCTGACCGTCGCCGGCGGGCGCGAGGTCGGGCAGGACGTCCGCGAGCGCGTTGAAGATCAGCTCGATCTCGTTGATGGCGAGGGACTTGCCCAGGCAGAAGTGCGGGCCGCCACCGCCGAAGCCCAGGTGCGGATTGGGGTCGCGGGTGATGTCGAAGGTCTCGGGGTCCTCGAAGACCTCGGGGTCGTTGTTGGCGGAGGAGTAGAAGAGCCCGATCCGGTCGCCCTTGCGGATCTTCTGGCCGCCCAGCTCGGTGTCCTGGGTGGCCGTGCGCTGGAAGGAGACCACCGGCGTGGCCCAGCGGACGATCTCCTCGGCGGTCGTCGCCGGGCGCTCCCGCTTGAAGAGCTCCCACTGCTCGGGGTGGGTGAGGAAGGCGTGCATGCCGTGGCTGATCGCGTTGCGGGTGGTCTCGTTGCCGGCCACCGCGAGCAGCAGGACGAAGAAGCCGAACTCGTCGGAGGAGAGGTTGCCCTGCCCCTCGGCGGCGACGAGCTGCGTCACGATGTCCTTGGCCGGACACTCCTTGCGGGCCGCGGCCAGGTTCATCGAGTAGCCGATGAGCTCCATGGCGGACTCGGCGCCGATCTCCTCGGTGATGGCGTACTCGGGGTCGTCGTAGGCCACCATCTTGTTCGACCAGTCGAAGATCCGGGCGCGGTCCTCCTGCGGGACGCCGATGAGTTCGGCGATGGCCTGGAGCGGCAGTTCGACGGCGACCCGGGTGACGAAGTCGAAGGAGCCGTCGGCGTCGGCGCTCCGCCTCGCCTCCTCGGCGATCGCGCGGGCGCGTTCGCGCAGGGCCGTCTCCAGACTCCGGATGGCGCGGGGGGTGAAACCGCGCTGGACGATCTGGCGGACCCGGGTGTGCTCCGGCGGGTCCATGTTGAGCATGATCAGCTTCTGGACCTCGATCTGGTCCCGGGTGATGTGCTCGTTGAAGCGGATGACGGCCGTGTTCTCCGCGGAGGAGAACAGTTCGGGGTGGGTGGAGACGTACTTGACGTCCGCGTGCCGCGTGACGGCCCAGTAACCCTCGTCGTCGAAGCCCGTGACACCGCGCGGCTGGGGGCACCACCAGACGGGCGCCGTCTGCCGGAGCTGCGCGAACTCCGGGAAGGGGATGCGGCTGTGGAGCAGGTCGGGGTCGGTGGCGTCGAACCCTTCGGGGAGGTGAGGGCAGGGCATCGGCAACACGCTCCATTGTCTGACGGCCCATCAGAAGTTGCCCGAAAGGTAGTAACGAGTTCTACAAGTGGCAAGGCCCGTGGCGGGAAGTGTTGCCGGGAGGCGGTGCACGCGGGTGTGTGCACAACTCTTGCGTACCCGCGGTAGCAGTCATAAGACTGCACTCAGAACTAGAACGCGTACTAGTTCCCTGCGGCGGGGTGCCGGGACACCCCGCCCGGGCGAGGAGAGGACGAGCTCATGGCCGCGGAACCCGTCATCGTCGAAGCCGTACGCACCCCCATCGGCAAGCGTGGAGGCGCGCTCGCCAATCTGCACCCCGCCTACCTGCTGGGTGAGACCTACCGTGAACTCCTCGGACGCACCGGCATCCACGCCGACTGCGTCGAGCAGATCGTCGGCGGCACCGT
Organism: Streptomyces sp. MS191; assembly: GCF_008042125.1. Classification (GTDB taxonomy): domain Bacteria; phylum Actinomycetota; class Actinomycetes; order Streptomycetales; family Streptomycetaceae; genus Streptomyces. The sequence continues at coordinate 1,230,812 of NZ_RDBI01000040.1, read as the reverse complement.
CACCCACGCCGGTGAGCAGTCCATGAACCCGGCGCGCAACGCCTGGCTCGCCATGGGCCTGCCCTACGAGACCGCCGCCACCACCGTCGACTGCCAGTGCGGATCCTCGCAGCAGGCCAGCCACATGGTCGCCAACATGATCGCCGCCGGTGTCATCGACGTCGGCATCAGCTGCGGCGTCGAAGCCATGTCGCGAGTGCCGCTCGGCTCCGGCTCCAAGCACGGCCCCGGCAAGCCCTGGCCGGACGAATGGAACGTCGACCTGCCCAACCAGTTCGAGGCGGCCGAGCGGATCGCCCGCCGCCGCGGCCTCGGTCGCGAACGGGTCGACTCGCTCGGACTGCTGTCCCAGGAACGGGCCGCGAACGCCTGGGCCGAGGAGCGCTTCAAGCGGGAGACCTTCGCCGTCCAGGTCCCCACCACCGAGGAGGAGCAGGCCGCCGGGCAGGGCATGTGGCGCCTCGTCGACCGCGACGAGGGGCTGCGCGACACCAGCATGGAGGCGCTCGCCCGGCTCAAGCCGGTCATGCCCACCGCCGTCCACACCGCCGGGAACTCCTCGCAGATCTCCGACGGCGCCTGCGCGCTGATGTGGGCCTCCAAGCGGATGGCCCGCGCCCTCAAGCTCCGCCCCCGCGCCCGGATCGTGGCCCAGGCCCTGGTCGGATCCGACCCGCACTTCCACCTCGACGGGCCCGTCGACGCGACCCGCGCGGTCCTCGGCAAGGCGGGGATGTCGCTCAGGGACATCGACCTCGTCGAGATCAACGAGGCCTTCGCCTCGGTGGTGCTCAGCTGGGCGCAGGTCTTCGACCAGGACCTGGAGAAGGTCAACGTCAACGGCGGCGCCATCGCCCTCGGCCACCCGGTGGGAGCGACCGGGGCGCGCCTCATCACCACCGCGCTGCACGAGCTGGAACGCACGGACAAGGAGTTCGCCCTGATCACGATGTGCGCGGGCGGCGCGCTGGCGACCGGCACCATCATCCAGCGGCTCTGACCCCCGCCAGGGGTGTGGGGCCCGGGGCGGCGGCGGGGACGGCGCCGCGAGACACCCGGAGAACGCGGCAGGCCCCGCCCCTCCGAGCGGAGGGCGGGGCCTTGCGTATGCGTGCGCGGCTGCCGGTGGCGCTACGGGGCGCTCTTAGTACCAGCCGTTGGCCTGCCAGAACGACCAGGCGGCGTTCGGGCTGCCGTAGCGCTCGTTCATGTAGTTCAGACCCCACTTGATCTGCGTGGCGGGGTTCGTCTTCCAGTCGGAACCGGCCGAGGCCATCTTCGAGGCCGGCAGGGCCTGGACCAGGCCGTAGGCGCCGCTGGAGGAGTTGGTGGCCGTGAAGTTCCACCCGGACTCGTGCTCGACGATCTTGCTGAAGGCCTGGTACTGGCCGGCAGGGACGATCTTCTTGGCGATCTCCTGCGGGCTGGCGGCCGAGGCCGAAGCGGTCGTTCCCAGCACCGCACCCGAGGCGGCCAGCAGCACGGCTGCGGAGGCGGCGACGGTCTTCTTGCGGTCGGAGACACGAGTGGCGATGGAGCGGATCAAGGGAGACACCTTACGTCGGGGACATGTCTGCGCCGGGCGATTCGGACAAGCCGGAACCAGAGCCCGGGGAATCCGGGAACCGGGGGGAGTCGGCCTGACCGGGGGAGCAGCGGCGAACGCTTGCTGCCCGGCGACGTCCACCAGAGAAGCAGGGCCGGAAGGGCGACGCAACGACCCCTTGTACTAGCGCCCATCGCACCACCGCGGAAGGTCCCGGGGTCCGACACATGGCGCTTTCGCAGCCCAGGGCCGCTTATGGGGGGATTTGGAGGGGTGCTGTCCCGCTACTACTCCGGGCCGTAGGGGACTTTGGTCGTGTGGGGCGCCTCACCGTGAAGGGACCCCCCGGAGGGCTCGAATGTGACCTGGGCCTCGAAGTTGGCCCGCCGCGTCGCCCGTCGCAGCGCCCGCAGGAGCGTGCCGCCGACGGTGAGCGTGAGGACGACGGTCAGCACGGCGCGGCCCAGGTCCCAGCCGAGCGAGGTCGCCAGCACATAGGCCAGGAACCGCACCAGGTTCTCGTCCACCGGCTGCCCCGGCTGGAACGAGACCCCGTGCGCGAGACCACCGACCGTCACCCAGCCGTACAGATTGGTGACGGTGCCGTACGCGAACGCCGCGACGAAGCCGTACGCCGCCAGCATCAGCAGCTCGCCCCGGCCCCGCAGCCGCTCCGGCCCCGGCAGCAGACCGGCCCCCATGGTGAACCAGCCCATCGCCAGCATCTGCACCGGCATCCAGGGCCCCACCCCACCGGTGAGCAGCGCGGACGCGAACATCGTCACCGAGCCGAGGACGAACCCGAAGCCCGGCCCCAGGACCCGGCCGCTCAGCACCATCAGGAAGAACATCGGCTCGATGCCGGCCGTCCCGGCGCCCAGCGGGCGCAGCGCGGCCCCCACCGCCGCCAGCACCCCCAGCATCGCGACCGCCTTCGCGTCCATGCCGCAGTCGGCGATCGTCGCGACCACCACACCGATCAGCAGCGGCAGCAGCGCCGCGAACAGCCACGGCGCGTCCGCGGCGTGCGTGGTGACCGCGGCGTCACCGTCCGCGAGCAGCGGCCACCCGATGGCGATCAGCCCGATCACGGAGACGAGAAGGAGAGCCGCGACGGAACGCGGCCCGAGCCGGATCGGACGTGCCCCCGCGCTCACAGCGCCTCCCGTACCTGCTCGACCGTGAGCCAGGGCTGCGGGGCGAGGATCTTGGCGACCTGCGGGGAGAAGGCGGGGGAGGAGACGACCACGTCGGCGGYCGGGCCGTCCGCCACCACCTCGCCGGAGGCCAGGATCACCACGCGGTGCGCCAGCTCCGCCGCGAGCTCCACATCGTGCGTGGCGAGCACGATCGCGTGCCCCTCGGCGGCCAGCCCGCGCAGATGCGCGACGAGCCGGCCCTTGGCCGCGTAGTCCAGACCCCGGGTCGGCTCGTCGAGCAGCAGCAGCGGCGGGCGCCCGGTGAGGACGACGGCCAGCGCCAGCGCGAGGCGCTGGCCCTCCGACAGGTCCCGGGGATGGGTCTCGTCCGTCACCCCCGGCAGCAGCTCCGACACGAGGGCGCGGCAGCTGCCCGGCGCGGCGCCCGCGTCCGCGTCGGCCGCCGCGCACTCGGCGGCGACCGTGTCCGCGTACAGCAGGTCCCGCGGCTCCTGCGGCACCAGCCCCACCCGCCGGATCAGCTCGCGGGGATCCGTACGGTGCGGGGCCCGGCCGCCGACCAGCACGCTGCCGGACGTCGGCTCGACCATTCCGACGAGTGAGCCGAGCAGCGTCGACTTCCCGGCGCCGTTGCGCCCCATCAGCGCGACCGTCTCGCCCGGCGCGACCCGCAGGTCGACCCGCCGGAGCGCCTCGACCCGCCCCCGCCGCACCCCGAGCCCGCGGACGTCGACCAGGCCGGGCATCCCGGCTCCTCCCGACGCGTCCAGGCCGCCGCTCCGTCGCCGGAACGGCGAGAACCGCCCGCGCCGCCCGGAGCCGGAGGCCCCGGGGGCCGGGCCGGCGTCCCGCACGGCCGGCACGGACGGCACGGACGGCACGGCCGGGACCGGGCTCGCCGGCGACACGTCCCCGAGCCGCTCCCGCAGCCCGGCCGCCTCACGACGGGCGTCCCGGACCGTCAGCGGCAGCGGACTCCAGCCCGCGAGCCGGCCCAGCGCCACCACCGGCGGACACACCGGGGACACCGCCATGACCTCGGCCGGCGGACCCATCACCCCCTCGGGCAGCAGCAGCACCCGGTCCGCGTACTGCACCACACGCTCCAGACGGTGCTCCGCCATCAGCACCGTCGTCCCCAGATCGTGGACCAGCCGCTGGAGCACCGCGAGCACGTCCTCCGCCGCCGCCGGGTCCAGCGCCGACGTCGGCTCGTCCAGCACCAGCACCCGGGGATGCGGGGTCAGCACCGAGCCGATCGCGACCCGCTGCTGCTGCCCCCCGGACAGGGTGGCGATCGGCCGGTCGCGCAGCTCCGCCAGCCCCAGCAGGTCCAGCGTCTCCTCCACCCGGCGCCGCATCACCGCCGGCGCCAGGCCCAGCGACTCCATCCCGTACGCCAGCTCGTCCTCGACCGTGTCCGTCACGAAGTGCGCCTGCGGATCCTGGCCCACCGTCCCGACCACGTCCGCCAGTTCGCGCGGCTTGTGCGTCCGGGTGTCCCGCCCCGCGACCGTCACCCGGCCCGTCAGCGTCCCGCCCGTGAAGTGCGGGACGAGCCCCGACACCGCGCCGAGCAGCGTCGACTTGCCGACCCCCGACGGGCCGACGAGCAGCACCAGTTCGCCCTCGGGAACCGTCAGGTCCAGATCCCGCAGCGTGGGCGCACCCCTCTCGGCGTACGTCACCGAGACGTTCTCGAAGCGGATCACGAGGAGACCTCCTTGGCAGCGGGCACCGGAGCGACGAACGCGGGCACCAGGCCCACCAGGACCGAGACGGCGGGCCACACCGGCAGCCCCGGCGCCACCAGCGGCACGACCCCCGGATGCAGCGCCCCGTACGCGTACGCGTTCGCCCGGATCATCAGCGCCGCCACCGCGACACCCGAACCGGCGACGAGCCACGCCCTGACCCCCCACCGGTCCGGCCGGTACCGGGTCCGGACCGCCCGCCGCCCGCCGAGCCGCAGCCCGGCCATGGCCGCGACGAGCCCGGCGACGACGAGCGGCAGCCCGTACGAGGCGCCCTCCGCGGCCAGCAGACCGTACGAACCGGCGCACATCCCGAGCAGCCCGCCCAGCGTCAGCACGTTCGTCGTCCGCCGCACGGCCACCGGGACCTGCGCCGTACGCCCGTACCCGCGCGCGTCCATCGACGCCGCCACCGCGACCGACCGCTCCAGGGCGCCCTCCAGGACCGGCAGCCCGATCTGGAGCACCGCCCGCACCCCGCCCGTCGGCCGCCCCCGCAGCCGCCGGGCCGTCCTCAGCCGCATCACGTCCGCGACCATGTTCGGCGCGAAGGTCATGGCCACCACCACGGCCACCCCCGCCTCGTAGAGCGCGCCCGGCAGCGACTTGAGCAGCCGCGCCGGATTGGCCAGCGCGTTCGCCGCTCCCACACAGATCAGCAGGGTCGCCAGCTTCAGGCCGTCGTACAGCGCGAACACCACCTGCTCGGCGGTGACCCGGCCCCCGATCCGCACCCCCTGCGCCCACTCCGGCAACGGCACCTCGGGCAGCGCGAACAGCACGTACGAACCCGGGATCGGCGAACCCAGGACGACCGAGAACACCACCCGCAGGAACACCACGAACAGGCCCAGCTTCACGAACGCCCCGTACGAGCGCGCCCAGGGCGCGTCGGTACGGCGGGCCGCCACGACATAGCCGGCGACCCCGACGATCAGGCCGAGGACCAGCGGGTTGGTGGTGCGCGAGGCGGCCACCGCCAGACCGAGCGCCCACAGCCACCAGGCGCCGGCGTGCAGGGCGTTGGAGCGGTTCGCCTCCGGGGCGCGCAGCGGTGTCATCGCCGGCGGCGGGCCTGCCGGACGGCCGCGCCACCGAGCAGGAGCACGGCCGCTCCGCCCGCGACGATCCCCACGGACGGACCGGCGCCGTCGTCCTTCCCGGCGCTCTCCCCGTCCGAGGACGCCGGCCGACCGCCGCCCGGCTTCTCGGTGGCGGGCGCGCCGGACGGCGCGGTGTCCGCCACCTGCTCGCCGCAGCCCCGCGCCGGATAGCCCGCGATCCCGCACAGCAGCGCGGCGCTGTCGTAGCGCAGCGGCTTGGCGACCGCCGCCAGCGCCTCCGCGCTCGTCGCGTCCTCGCGCACCTGCGCGCAGCCGGTCCTCAGCGCCGGGGCCGGCGGCTTCTCGCCCTGCGGCGCGTCCGCCGGAACACCGAAGTCGACCACGACCGCGACCCGCTTGGTGCCGGTCTTCGCCTTCGTGTCGGCGCACACCGCCGTGAAGTCGGGGGCGACCGAGGGGCGGGCCGCGTCGTTCGAGTCCTTGCTGACCGCGAAGCGGAAGCCGTTCACGTCGCCGTCCGCGGGGCGGGCGGTCGCCGGGCCCTGGGTGGCGTACGCCCACGTGCCGCCGCCGTCGCTCTCCCAGAACGACCAGTAGCGGTAGCCCGCGGCATGCGCGGGTCCGGCGCCGGCCAGCGCCGTGAAGGCCGCCGCGAGGAAGGCGACGACGAGCACGGCGCCGGACCGCGGCGCGGTTCCCGGGCGCGACCGGCCGGCCGGTCCCGGGGCCGCGCCGGCGAGCCGGGCCCTCACTTCTTGCGGCCGCTGATCAGGAAGCCGATGCCGACACCCACCACCATGCCGATGCCGATGATCCACCACAGGTCGAAGCCGGAGTCGTCGTCCTCGGCCTCGTCACCCGCCGAGGACGCGGCGGTGGCCGTGGCCTGCGGCGCCGGGCCGGTGGCGCTCAGCGCCTTGAGGAGGTCGGTCGAACCGAAGTGGCGCGGGTCGACACCCATCGCGTTCGAGGCGAAGACGAGCTGCGCGTAGGCGGCGGGGCCGTTGTCCCCGGCCCAGGTGAGGGCGTTCTGCTCCAGCCAGGTCAGCGCCCCGTTCGCCTCCTTCATGGCGCCGGCCGCGGCGAGCGCGACGACCGCGTCGGCGGTGTTGCCGAAGTCGGGCAGCGGGGCCGTCTCGGCGGCGCCGGGCATCGGCGGGGTGTCCAGGTGACCGGTCTTCGCGAGGGCGGTGGCCAGGTAGGAGGCGCCGTTGAGGGCGGCCCGCTCGGCGGTCGGCTTGGGCAGGTCCGTGCAGACCGGGGCCTGCTCCGGCGTCACACCGCGGGCGGTGATGCCCTTGCCGAGACCGGCGAGGGTGGCGGCCGCGGTCGCGTCGGCGTTCGCGAGCAGCTTGCCGCTCTTGTCGGGCTGGTAGGCGAAGGCGCCCGCGCCGTCCTTGGTCGCGCAGGGCACGGCGAAGCCGAGCAGCGCGTCGTACGGGGTCTTGCCGGCGGTGGACCTGACCTCGCCCGGCTTCTCGCCCAGCGCGGCGAGCGCGCCGATCACGATCGAGGTGGAGTTGGCGTCGCTGGGGCTGCCGGGGTTGTAGCCCCAGCCGCCGTCCTTGTTCTGCACGCCCTTGAGCCAGCCCGCGCCGGCCTTGGCCGCCTTGCCGACCGCCTCGGGGTCGGCACTCTCGCGCCGCACCCCGGACAGCGCCTGGACGGCGACGGCGGTGGCGTTGGTGTCGAGCATGGTGGCCGGGTCGCAGGGCTTCGCCGGGTCCGGACGGTACGAGGCGAAGGCGCCGCTCTCGCACTGCTGGCGCTGCAGCCAGGTCACGGCCTGCTCGGCGGGCTGGACGTTGTTCGTCCGCTGGGCGATGAAGGCGAGGGACTGGCGCCAGACACCGTCGTACGTCGGGTCCTTCTGGCCGTACAGCCCCGCGGGGATCACGGGTGCGGGGGTGGGGGACGGCGACGGCGCGGCGAACGCGGTCGGGGCCATCCCGGTGCACAGCACGGTGGCGGCTGCGAGCGCGGCGGCGCCTCGGCGAACGGTGATCATGCGTGCTGGCCTCTCCTGCGGCCGGGCACCGGCACGCACAGGGCACCAGGCTCGGCTCCGTATTCCTCGACGGTGCCGGCGTTCACGTCCCGGACGGGGCATTCCGACTCACCGACGGCGGCCTGGGAGGCTGCGAGGACGGCTCACGGTTGCGGGTCAGTGCCGGATTCCCACCGGCTTCCCCCCGCACGGGCATGATGACGACGCGCCCACTGTACCGGGCCGTAGCGGGCCCGCCCCGTGGGTGCGAGGCGCCTCACACCGCGACGTACGCCACCGGGTCCGTGCCCTCGGCCCGCTCCGCCCTCCCCAGCTTCACCAGCCGCCGCACATGGGCCTCGGCCTCGCTGACGGCGATGTTCCGCGACCCGTTCGGGATCTGCTCCCACGGCCGGTTCCACTCCATCCGCTCGGCCAGCTGCCAGGGGGTGAGCGGCGTCGTCAGCAGGTCGAGCAGGCCGGTCAGCCGCTCCTCGTGGTGGTCGAGCAGCTCGCGCACCCGGCCGGCGGCGTCGGCGAAGGCGTGCTGGTGGGCGGGGAGCACCTCGGCGACGCCGAGGCGGCCGATGCGCTCCAGCGAGTCCAGGTAGTCGCCGAGCGGATCGGTGACGGTGGCGTCGTCGGGGTCCTCGTAGAGCCCGATGTGCGGGGTGATGCCGGGCAGCAGGTGGTCGCCGGAGAAGAGCCGGCCGTGGCCGGGCAGTCGCGCGGGATGCTCCTCCTCCAGGTGGAGGCAGACGTGCCCGGGCGTGTGGCCGGGGGTCCAGATCGCCCGCAGCCGCCGTCCGGCCAGGTCGAGCAGCTCGCCGGGGACGATCTCGCGGTCGGGCAGGGCCGAGCGCAGCCCGGGAAGCGCCCGGATCCGCCGGCCCGACCGGGCGGCGAGCAGCGGGGCGGTGTGCTCCTCGGGGGCCCCGACGGCGGCCAGCTTGCGCGCGAGGTAGTCGAGCCAGGCCGCGGGCTCGGACGCGCGGGTGCGGCGTACGACGTCGGTGTCGGCGGCGTGCATGGCGATCCATGCACCGGACTCCTCGCGGACCTTGCCCGAGAGGCCGTGGTGGTCGGGGTGGTGGTGGGTGATGACGACACCGTGCACCTCGCGCACCGAGGTCCCCAACGCCTCCAGCCCGTCGGACAGTTCGCTCCAGGACGCCGGATCGTCCCAGCCGGTGTCGATCAGGACGGGCCCGCGATCGGTGTCGAGGAGGTGGACGAGGGTGTGCCCGAGCGGGTTGTCCGGAATGGGGACCCGGATCGACCAGACGCCTCCACCGTGCTCGGTCACCTGGGTCATGGGCCCTCATCTCTGCGCGACGCACGGCACTTGCTCGACCAGGGCCACTATAACGAGAACTGACGGTGTGTCAGAGGTCGACGTGACTTCCGGAGGGTGCGGCGGCAGGCCTCACCGGCATCGAACCCGCTGATGGGGGCCCGCTCCGCCCTGGGCCTGGCCAAGTATAACTAGAACTGGTATCAGTTCTGAAACGCAGTCAGAAACCATCGCGGGTTCCGGGAGGCAGTCGGTCATGACCGAGCTTGTGGAGCACGGAAAGCTGTTCATCGGCGGAGCGCTGGCCGACCCGCTCGGCAGTGATGTCATCGAGGTCGTCTCGCCGCACACCGAGGAGGTCATCGGCCGGGTTCCGCACGCCTCCGAGGCCGATGTCGACCGGGCCGTCGCCGCCGCGCGCGCGGCCTTCGACCACGGGCCGTGGCCGCGGACGACCCTGGAGGAGCGGATCGAGGTCGTCGGCCGCATCAAGGACGCCGTCGCCGTGCGCCACGAGGAGATCGCCCGCTCGATCTCCTCCCAGAACGGCTCCCCGTACTCGTGGAGCGTGCTCGCGCAGGCGCTCGGCGCGATGATGGTGTGGGACGCCGCCATCACCGTCGCGCGCGACTTCCCGTACGAGGAGCGGCGCGCGGGCGTGCTCGGGCCGATTCTGGTGCGGCGCGAGCCGGTGGGCGTGGTCGCCGCCGTCGTGCCCTGGAACGTGCCGCAGTTCACGGCCGCGGCGAAGCTCGGCCCCGCGCTGCTCGCCGGCTGTTCGGTGATCCTCAAGCCGTCACCGGAGTCCCCCCTCGACTCCTACATCCTCGCCGAGATCGCGGCCGAGGCCGGACTGCCCGAGGGCGTGCTGTCGATCCTGCCCGCCGACCGCGAGGTCAGCGAGTACCTGGTCGGGCACCCCGGCGTCGACAAGGTCTCCTTCACCGGGTCCGTCGCCGCCGGCAAGCGCGTGATGGAGGTGGCCTCGCGCAACCTCACCCGGGTCACACTGGAGCTCGGCGGCAAGTCCGCGGCCGTCGTCCTGCCCGACGCGGACCTGGCGACCGCCATCGCCGGGATCGTCCCCGCCGCCTGGATGAACAACGGCCAGGCGTGCGTCGCCCAGACCCGGATCCTCGTGCCGCGCAGCCGGTACGACGAGATCGCCGAGGCGTTCGCGGCGGCGGCAGGAGCGCTCACCGTCGGCGACCCGCTCGACCCCGCCACCCAGGTCGGCCCCCTGGTCGCCCGGCGCCAGCAGCAGCGTTCGCTCGACTACATCAGGCTCGGTCAGGAGGAAGGCGCCAAGATCCTCACGGGTGGCGGCCGGCCGGCCGGACTCGACCGGGGCTGGTACGTCGAGCCCACCCTCTTCGGCGGTGTCGACAACACGATGCGCATCGCCCGGGAGGAGATATTCGGCCCGGTCATCTGCCTCCTTCCCTACGGCGACGAGAGCGAGGCACTGCGCATCGCGAACGACTCCGACTACGGGCTGAGCGGCAGCGTCTGGACCGGGGACGTGGAGCACGGCCTCGACTTCGCCCGCCGGGTGCGCACCGGCACCTTCAACGTCAACACCTTCAGCCTCGACATGCTGGGCCCGTTCGGCGGCTACAAGAACTCCGGTCTGGGGCGGGAGTTCGGGCCCGAGGGGCTCGGCGAGTACCTGGAGCACAAGATGATCCACCTGCCCGCCGGCTACGAGGGGCCCGGTGGCGCGTGATGGGGGACCGCTGGCTCGTGGAGGTCGACCGGGGGGTCTGCATCGGTTCCGGCATGTGCGTCAACCACGCCCCGCACGGCTTCCGTCTGGACACGGCCCGTCAGTCGCACCCCACCGCACCGGAGTCGGACGCGAACGAAGGCGTCCTCGCGGCGGCCGAGGGCTGCCCGGTGGAGGCGATCCTGATCACCCTCCTGGACGGCGGGGAGCCGGTCTTCCCGCCGGAGGAGTAACCGAGGAGTCGTTCCCACGTGCAAAACTTCTGCCTTGATCACGGGGGCAACGGGCCCGCGTGCGCCCAGGATTGGGAGCGTTGTGCGCAAGGCGAAGTGGGTGGCCGCGGCGGCCGGTGTGGTGATGCTGGTCGCGGGCTGCGGCAGCGAGGGCGGTTCGGACAAGGACCAGGGCGGTTCGTCGTCGGCGGGCTCGACCGCCGGGTCCTCCGGCGGCGGCTCGGAGGCGGGCGGCGGCCTCGACGGCGCCGCGGTCACCGAGGAGATCACGGCGGCGGCGACGGCGGCCGGCTTCACCGAGAAGACCTCGGACGACCCGGTGCCGGCCGAGCTCAAGAACTGCATGGTGTCCTGGCAGGCCGACGCCGACAAGGCGGCCGACCCGAAGAAGTCCTTCGACGCCACCACGGCGGCGCTGGGCAAGGGCGGCTGGAAGGAGGGGCAGAAGGTGGAGCAGAGCGGTTCCATCGTCATGTCCCTGACGAAGAGCGACTGGACCGTGAAGGCCAGCCGGCACGGCATGTCCGGGTTCCAGATGGTGCTCTTCGTCGCCACGGACAACGGCGCCGAGTGCGAGGCGCTGTTCAAGGCCGATCTGGAGAAGAACAAGAAGTCCTAGGGCGGGTTGCGAAGGTCCGGCCTGCCCCGCGACGCGCCCTGGGTTCCGGACCGGTCCCCGGGGGCGGCCGCCGTGACGGCGGCGCGCGTCGCCGGCCGGGCGGGCCGGCGGCCGGTCGCTCAGTGCGAGGTCGTGAGCCGTCCGCGCCCCTCCGGGGCCGCGGACGGCTCGGCCGGCGCCGTCAGGTCGATCAGCCGGCAGACGGTCTCGATGTCGATCTTCACCTGTGCGATCGACGCCCGGCCCGAGAGCCAGGTGATCAGGGCCGAGTGCCAGGTGTGCTCGATCACGCGCACCGCGGACAGCTGCTGCGGTGTCGGATGCTCCAGGCCCATGGAGTCCAGGATGATCGCCGTGGTCACCCGGGACACCGTGTCCACCTCGGGGCTGACGCTCCGGTCGGCGAACGTCAGTGCCCGCACCATCGCGTCCGCGAGCTGCGGCTCCCGCTGGAGCGCGCGGAACGCCCGCATCAGCGTCTCCGCCACCCGCTCCGCCGCCGTCGCGCCCGCCGGAGGCCGCTTCCGCAGCGTGGTGTGCATGTGCTGGAGCTGGTCCTGCATCGTCGCGACCAGCAGATGGATCTTGGAGGGGAAATAGCGGTACAGCGTCCCCAGCGCCACCCCGGCCGCCTCGGCGACCTCGCGCATCTGTACGGCCTCGAAGCCGCCCCGCCCGGCCAGCTGCGCGCTGGCGTGCAGGATGCGGCGACGGCGCGCCTCCTGGCGCTCTGTCAGGGGCGGCGAGTCGGGTCTGTCTTCCGCGGTCATGGGTCCCGTTCCGTGCGGTGAGGGAGCGACAGTATGGCGCGCTGCCCGCCGTGGCGCGAATCACCTGATCCGGCTCTTACGGCGGAGCTACCTGCCGGTAGATTCAGTGCTCCTTGAAGGATCAAGAACGATCAAGTCTGTAACTTGTTCTAGATTAGCGCGAGCGGTTACGCTCCCGCGAAACGCAAGCTCGAAGGGGGCAGCGAGTGACCGCTGAGGCCATAGAAGCAGGCCCCCGCCAGGGCGTCGCCATCGACGGTGACCGTCCGTTGCGGATCGCTCTCCTCACGTACAAGGGGAACCCGTTCTGCGGCGGCCAGGGGGTCTACGTACGGCACCTCTCCCGCGAACTGGCCCGCCTCGGGCACAGCGTCGAGGTCATCGGCTCACAGCCCTACCCGACCCTGGACGAGGGCGTTCCGCTCACCGAGCTGGCCAGCCTCGACCTCTACCGGTCGCCGGACCCGTTCCGCACGCCCAAGCGCGACGAGTACCGCGACTGGATCGACGCGCTCGAGGTCGCCACCATGTGGACCGGCGGCTTCCCCGAGCCGCTCACCTTCTCGCTGCGCGCCCGGCGCATGCTCGCCGCCCGCCGCGGCGACTTCGACGTCGTGCACGACAACCAGACGCTCGGCTACGGACTCCTCGGCGGCCCCGGCGCGATCGGCGCCCCCCTGGTCACCACCATCCACCACCCCATCACCGTCGACCGGCAGCTCGAACTCGACGCCGCCGCCGACTGGAAGCGCCGCGCCTCCGTCCGCCGCTGGTACGCCTTCACCCGGATGCAGAAGCGGGTCGCCCGCCGGCTGCCGTCCGTGCTGACCGTGTCCGGCACCTCCCGGCAGGAGATCGTCGACCACCTCGGCGTACGGGACGCCCGCATCCGCGTCGTCCACATCGGCGCCGACACCGACCTGTGGTCGCCCGACCCCTCCGTCGCCGAGATCCCGGGCCGGATCGTCACCACCTCCAGCGCCGACGTCCCCCTCAAGGGCCTGATCCACCTCGTCGAGGCCCTCGCCAAGCTGCGCACCGAGAACCCGGCCGCCCACCTCGTCGTCGTCGGCAAGCGCGCCGAGGACGGCCCGGTCGCCCAGGCCATCGAGCGCTACGGACTCCAGGACGCCGTCCGGTTCGTCAAGGGGATCTCCGACGCGGAGCTCGTGGACCTCGTGCGCTCCGCCCAGGTCTCCTGCGTGCCCTCCCTGTACGAGGGGTTCTCCCTGCCCGCCGCCGAGGCCATGGCGACCGGCACCCCCCTCGTCGCCACCACCGGCGGCGCGATCCCCGAGGTCGCGGGCCCCGACGGCGAGACCTGCCTCGCGGTGCCCCCCGGCGACGCCGGCGCGCTCGCCGCCGCCCTCGGCCGGACGCTCGACGACGCCGAGCTCCGCGCCCGCCTGGGAGCCGCCGGCCGGGCGAGGGTCCTGGCGAACTTCACCTGGGCCCGCGCCGCCCAGGGCACGGCGGACCTCTACCGCGAGGCGATCGCCCGCCAGGGAGCGCGCCGGTGACCGCCCGCGGACACCACGCCGCGGAACCAGGGTATGGCGCCGTCCGCGTGCTGGGCGCCGAGGATGCCGGCGACGGTCTCGGCGGCCTGCTCGGCGGTCAGGACACCGGGCAGGAGCAGGTGTTCCGCGATCCGCTCGGGACTCGTCACGCGCCGGCCTCGGCGGCGTCGGAGCCCTCCGAGCCGCCGCCGGAGGACCCGGCGGTCGAGCCCGCCGACGACGAACCGCCCTGGTCCTTGTCCGAACCGCCCTCGCTGCCGCAGCCCGCGACCAGCATCACCACACCGGCCGCCGCGGCCACCCACTTCGCCTTGCGCACAACGCTCCCAATCCTGGGCGCACGCGGGCCCGTTGCCCCCGTGATCAAGGCAGAAGTTTTGCACGCGGGTACGACTCCGGGCCGCCCCGCGGCCCCCGGCCATCCGGAAGGGCAGACCTCGTGCTGACCGTCGACTTCACCCGCTTCCCGCTCGCCCCCGGCGACCGCGTGCTCGATCTGGGCTGCGGTGCGGGCCGGCACGCCTTCGAGTGCTACCGGCGCGGCGCCCAGGTCGTGGCCCTCGACCAGAACGGCGAGGAGATCCGCGAGGTCGCGAAGTGGTTCGCGGCGATGAAGGAGGCCGGCGAGGCCCCGGCGGGCGCCACCGCGACCGCCATGGAGGGCGACGCGCTCAACCTGCCCTTCCCCGACGACTCCTTCGACGTCGTGATCATCTCCGAGGTCATGGAGCACATCCCGGACGACAAGGGCGTGCTCGCCGAGATGGTCCGGGTGCTCCGCCCCGGCGGCCGGATCGCGATCACCGTCCCGCGCTACGGACCCGAGAAGGTCTGCTGGGCGCTCTCCGACGAGTACCACGAGGTCGAGGGCGGCCACATCCGCATCTACAAGGCCGACGAGCTCCTCGGCAAGATCCGCCAGGCCGGACTGCGGCCGTACGGCAGCCACCACGCGCACGCGCTGCACGCCCCCTACTGGTGGCTGAAGTGCGCCTTCGGCGTGGACAACGACAAGGCGCTGCCGGTCCGGGCGTACCACAAGCTCCTGGTCTGGGACATCATGAAGAAGCCCGCCCTGACCCGGGTCGCCGAGCAGCTGCTCAACCCGGTGGTCGGCAAGAGCTTCGTGGTCTACGCGACCAAGCCCCACCTGCCCTCCACCGGCTCCGACGCCGCCGAGGCCGGCGCGTGACGAGTCCCGAGCGGATCGCGGAACACCTGCTCCTGCCCGGTGTCCTGACCGCCGAGCAGGCCGCCGAGACCGTCGCCGGCATCCTCGGCGCCCAGCGCGCGGACGGCGCCATACCCTGGTTCCGCGGCCACCACCTCGATCCCTGGGACCACACCGAGGCCGCGATGGCCCTCGACACGGCCGGCGAACACGCCGCCGCGGCCCGGGCGTACGACTGGCTGGCCCGGCACCAGAACGGCGACGGCTCCTGGTACGCGGCGTACCACGACGGCGAGCACGACCGGGTCACCGACCACAGCCGCGAGAGCAACTTCGTCGCCTACGTCGCCGTCGGCGTCTGGCACCACTACCTGGCGACCGGCGACGACGCCTTCCTCGACCGGATGTGGCCCGTCGTCTACGCGGCCGTCGAGTTCGTGCTGGCGCTCCAGCAGCCGGGCGGCGAGATCGGCTGGAAGCGCGAGGCCGACGGGACGCCGGTCGACGACGCGCTGCTGACCGGCAGTTCGTCCATCCACCAGGCACTGCGCTGCGCCCTCGCCATCGCCGAGACGCGCGAGGAACCGCAGCCCGACTGGGAGCTCGCGGCCGGCGCCCTCGGCCACGCGATCCGCCGTCACCCCGAGCGCTTCCTCGACAAGTCCCGCTACTCCATGGACTGGTACTACCCGGTCCTCGGCGGCGCGCTCACCGGTCCGGCGGCGAAGGCCCGCATCGACGCCCACTGGGACGACTTCGTGGTGCCCGGGCTCGGCGTCCGCTGCGTGCTGCCCAACCCCTGGGTGACGGGCGGCGAGAGCTGCGAACTCGCCCTCGCCCTCTGGGCGACGGGGGAGTCGGACCGGGCTCTGGAGATCCTCCAGTCCATCCAGCACCTGCGGGCCGAGGGCGGCATGTACTGGACGGGATACGTCTTCGAGGGCGACGCGGCCGTGTGGCCCGAGGAGCTCACCACCTGGACCGCCGGATCGCTGCTGCTCGCCGTCGCGGCACTCGGCGGAGACGAGGCGACGGTGGCGGTGTTCGGCGGCGAACGGCTGCCGAAGGGGCTCGATCCCGACTGCTGTTGACCATTTTGGAACAGTGTCCCCCAAACGGTAAAGCCACGGCAAAGTGGCCCTCTCCCCGGTTTTACGATGTCCGCGTTCATGGCTGGCATGAACATGCGTGACAGATGCGGGAGAGCAGGACCAAGTGGACGGTGTGGGGACTGTCAGCGGTAGATCCGGAGCTGCGGCCGAGGAGCTGGCGAGCGAACTGCTCGCCCTGAAGAAGGCGTCGGGGCTGAGCTTCGCCCAGCTCAGCCAGAAGACCCACTACGCGAAGTCGTCGTGGGAGCGATGGGTGAACGGCAAGCAGTTCCCGCCGCGCGACGCCGTGGAGAGCCTGGCCCGGCTGTGCGAGACGCCGCCGGCGCGGCTCCTCGACATCTGGGACCGGGCCGACGAGGAGCGGGAAGTCGCCGCCGGCGGGCGGGAGTCCGCACCCCCGGAGTCCGACCCGGGCGCCGGTACGTCGGAGGCGGGCGCTGCCGCCACCGCCGTACCGCGGACGGCCGTCGCGGGCGCGGACGCCGCCCCCGCGGACGGTGCCGGGTCCGAGGCCGCACCGGCGCGTCGCGGCCGCCGCGGGCTGTGGATCTCGGCCGTCGTCGCTCTGGTCCTGGTGGCGGGCGCTGCCGCCGCCTACGCCGGCGTCGGCACCGGCGGCGAGGAGCCGGCCCCCCGGCCGAGCGTCAGGATCGCGGGCCCCGCGACGGGCTGCGAGGGGACCGGGTGCGAGGGCAAGGACCCGAAGAAGATGAACTGCGGCGCCGACGCCGTCACCGTACGCACCGGTTCCATCCCCAAGGACCTGGTGATGGAACTGCGGTACAGCAGGGCCTGCCAGGCGGCCTGGGGCCGCATCACCTTCGCCGAGGTCGGCGCCACCGTCGTCGTCAACAACTCGGACGGCGCCGCCGCGGCCGACGTCGTGCACTACGACCGGGACGTCTACACCCCGCTGATCGCGGCGCCGGAGTCGGGCTCGACCTGGGTCTGCGCCTCACTGCCCAAGGGCAAGCAGAGCTGCACCGGCTACTTCGTGCCCAGCCAGGAGCGCTGACCCGGGCTCAGACGGACGTGGGGCAGCCGTACGTGATGTTGATCGCGACGACGCCGGACCCCAGGCCGAAGCTCTGCCCCGGACGCAGCTGGTCGATGAAGCCGCTGGAGAACTTCAGCCAGGCGCAGTCCTCGTTCCGCGCGTTGGTGACCCAGCGCGCGGTACGCGTCCTGGCGCTGGTGGTCTGCCAGCCCGTGTCCTTGTACATGGTCAGGATGGTGCCGTTGTCGTCCTGGAAGCAGACGTAGGGCCAGGGGCACGAGGCCGCGGCGGCCGGGCTCGCGGTGGCGCCGCTCAGACACGTCGCGGCCAGCAGGCCGGCGAGGGCGACGGACGCGGACTTCAAGCGGTTCTTCCGGTTCTTCATGGACTCACCTGGAGGGGACGGGCGTGGAAGCCGGCCCGGAGGAAGCGCCGGGCCGGCACGCGGCACGCGAGGAAGACGGACAACCCGACGCACCCCCGTGTCGTCGGGTCGTTCGGGACGGAAGACTGCCACCCCTCGCGCCCCCGGGTCTTGGACGAATGCGAACACCGGGCGGCGTTTCCGCGGCCCGGGCCGCGGGCGTCCCGCCCGCCCGGTCCGGCCGGTCCCGCCCGCCGGTCAGCCGGCCAGCCAGGGACTCGCCGCGGCACGCGCCGCCAGGAACCGGCCCGGCGGCATGCCCGTCATCGCCGTGAACTCGCGGCTGAGGTGGGACTGGTCGTAGAAGCCGCATCCGAGCGCGGCGTCGACGGCGGAGCCCCCCGCCGTCAGCAGCCGGATCGCCCGGTTGAGCCGCAGGATGCGGGCCAGGCGCTTCGGCGGCAGCCCGATCTGCTCGCGGAATCGATTCTCCAGATGGCGCAGACTCCAGCCCGTCCGAGCCGCCAGCTCCGCCATGGGCACGGCCCCCGACGTCCGGCTCAGCAGCTGCCAGGCCCCCAGCACCGCCGGCGACGGCTCCCGGGACGGCGCGGCCTCGGCCGCCCACCGCAGCAGCGTCTCGTCGAGCACGGCGAACCGCCCGCGCCAGTCGGGAGCGGCTTCCAGCGCGCCGGCGAGATCCCGGGCCCGACGGCCCAGCACGTCGGCCGGATCCGCCACGGTGTCCGCGAGCTCGCCCAGGGGGGTGCCGAACAGCCGGTACGCCGCCCAGGGCGCGAGGGRCAGCRCGACCCCGTGCAGGTCCCCCTGATGGCCCAGTACCCGCGCACGGGTGTGCAGCCCCGACACCACCGACGTGTGCACCGGCGCGTGGGCCCCGGCCTCCCGCCGGCCTCCCGCCCGCCCGAGCCGCATCTCGCTGCCGAAGCCGATGAGCAGCGACACCCGCCCGCTCGGCACCACCAGCCGCTCCTGCGCCAGACCGGCCGTCGACCGGAAGCCCCGGTAGACCCCGATGCCCGGCCGGAGCCGCGCGTCCGGCCGCGCGTAGAACCACTGGCATCTTCCGCCCGCCTCGCAGACACGGCGCCTCACCATGAACGAAATCCCCCCAGGGCCCGGAACCGTCCCGGACCGTCCCGATCACTCTCGGATCCCCCGGTCGGGCAGGGCCAGAGACGGCGCCGTCCCAGGGACGGAGTGGGACGTCCCACACCTCTGACCTGCCGCGATGCTGCGAACGAGGGACATGCGGGCGACCGGCGGGGTCCCGCCTGGAGCCCCCGGGTGGCGGAGCGCGAGGGGCGGGGCGAGGCTGACGCGGAAGCCACCAGGGAGGTCTGCCGTGTCCCCCAGCGCCGTGCCCGCCCACCCGATACGCCGCGCCGTCGTGGCGCTGCTGCTGTCCTGCGCCCTGCTCGTGACGGCCACCGCCTGCGGCGGTGACGACGAGCCCTCCGCGAGCGGCAGCGCGAGCCCGACGGGCACCGTCGAGCAGCAGAGGCTCGCCAAGACCCGGTTCGTGGCCAACGCGGGCCTGGCGGCCGGGGCCACCTACCAGTGGATCATCAAGCCGTACCGCGAGGGCAAGTTCAGGAAGGGCGCGGACGGCCAGAAGTTCGCCCTCGTCAAGGCCGGACTCGCGGGCGCCTTCGCCTACAACCGGCTCAAGGCGGCGGTGAACAACGCCAAGGGCGACGAACTGCTCTCCAAGGCGGTGGCACCGCTGACCGCCGGCATCGAATCGTTGAAGGACCTGGGCACCAAACTCCGCAAGGGCGAGGCCGGCGAGGCGGACGTCGGTGTCTTCGAGAACGTCATCAACAGCGTGAAGGACGCGGGCAGGAGCGCGGGCGTCGAGGTCACCGACCAGGTTCCGAGCGCCTCCCAGCTGGGCGGCTAGGTGCATTGACGACCCGGCCCAGTGTCAACAATGCTCGTGGTCAGTACAGCTAGGGCGTGTCCGGGTGATCTTGCCGGGTCCGCGGCGACGGCTGCGGCACCTCGCGGCACAGCTCCTGGGAACCCTGGCCGTTCAGCTCCGCGAGGACCCGCAGGGTCGCCGGGTCCGGCGCCGTCACCAGCAGGTCGGTGACCGGACCCTTGCGCCAGAGCTCCAGCCGTTCGGCGATCCGCTCCCTCGGCCCGACGAGCGAGATCTCGTCCGCGAAGGCGTCCGGCACGGCGAGCACGGCCTCCTCGCGCCGCCCGGCCGCGAACAGCTCCTGGATGTGCCGGGCCTCGGCCTCGTACCCCATCCGTCCCATCAGGTCGGCGTGGAAGTTGCGGGCCGCGTGCCCCATACCGCCGATGTAGAAGCCGAGCATCGCCTTGACCGGCAGCAGCCCCTCGGCGGGGTCGTCGCAGACCCGGGCGCGGACCATGGGAGCGATCAGGAAGCCCTCGGGCAGCGCCTCGGGCAGGGCGTACACCTGCGCGTACCGGGTCGGCGACCAGTAGAGCGGCAGCCATCCGTCCGCGAGGGTGAGGGTCTGCGCGATGTTCTTCGGCCCCTCGGCTCCGAGCAGGACGGGCAGGTCCGCCCGGAGCGGGTGGGTGATCGGCTTGAGCGCCTTCCCCAGTCCGGTGCCGTCCGCCCCCGCGTAGGGGTGCGCGTGGTAGCGCCCGTCCAGCGCGACCGGCCCCTCCCGGCGCAGCACCTGGCGGACGACGTCCACGTACTCGCGGGTCGCGGTGAGCGGGCTGCGCGGGAAGGGGCGGCCGTACCAGCCCTCGACGACCTGCGGGCCGGAGAGTCCCAGGCCGAGCATCATCCGGCCGCCGGAGAGATGGTCGAGGGTGAGCGCGTGCATGGCTGTGGCGGTCGGGGTCCGGGCCGCCATCTGCGCGACGGCGGTGCCGAGCCGGATCCGGCTGGTGTGCGCGGCGATCCAGGTCAGCGCGGTGAACGCGTCGGACCCCCAGGCCTCGGCCGTCCACACGGAGTCGTAGCCGAGTCGCTCGGCCTCCCGGGCGAGCGTGAGGTGGTCGGGGGAGGGGCCGCGTCCCCAGTAGCCGAGGGCGAGTCCGAGACGCATGGCCCCCACCAACCTTTCTGACGGATCGTCAGTTCATGGATGGAGGGACTGTACGGCAACGGCCCGGCCCCCGGAAGGGATTCCGGGGGCCGGGCCGTGGAGCGGTACCGCTGCCGATGTGTCCGGTCAGCCGCGCTGGATGCCGGTCGTGTCCTGCAGGACACCACGCCGGCCGTCCTGGGTCTGGGCGATCAGGCCGGGACCACGCTGCTCGACCGCCAGGTACCAGGTACCGGGAGCCAGTTCGGCGATCGGCGACGGCGAACCGTCCTCGCCGTACAGCGGACGGGCGACCGGGACCGCGAACCAGAAGGGCGAGAAGTCCCCCGAACCCTGCGGGGCCTGGGCCTGCGGGGCCTGGGCGGCGGCCGGCGGCTGCTGCCCCTGGGCGCCGAAGGGGGAACCGTGCGGCTGGCCCTGCTGCGGGTCGGGCTGGCCCGGGTACGGCTGCTGCTGGGCGCCCGGGTAGCCGTAGCCGTTGGGGACGCCGGGCTGGCTCGGCTGCACGCCGTACGGCTGCTGCGCCTGCGGCGACGGGGCGCTCATCAGCGGGGCCTTGAGCGCCGGCACCAGCGGGGCGGCGACCGCCGCGCCCGCGAGGACCAGAGCGGCGATCAGGCCCAGGATGAGGCCGGCGCCGGCGTTCTCCGACTCGAAGACCCACATGAGCAGCGTCCAGGCGGACGCGATGCCGAACGCGGCACCGACCTGACCGAGCTCCAGGCCGGCCACCTTGCGCTGCTGCGGCAGGCCGTGCGAGACGACGACCAGCGCGGCACCGGCGATGCCGAGGAAGAACGAGCCCCAGCCCAGCGGCGAGATCTCCCAGGAGTTGGGGATGTCGATGGAGTCGCAGATCGACTTGCTGGCTTCACAGCTCGAAGTGCCGAGGAACGAGGCGATGAACAGCACCACCGCTGCACCGATCAGCACGCCATCGCCTCGAGTGAGGGAGCGGATATTCACGTAAGAGTCCTTCGTCGGGTCGTCTCGTCGGGGTGGCGCGAAGCACGGGGGCGGCCCCATCGTACGGAGCGAATCTATCGCTCGCCGGTTCTACCCCTTGAGGTAGGTCCTGATGCCGTCCGCGAGCCCCTGCGCCGCCTTCTGGCGCCATGCCGCATCGGTCAGCAGTGCGGCGTCCTTCGGATCACGCATATTGCCGCATTCGACGAAGACCTTGGGGACGGTTGAGAGATTGAGCCCGCCGAGATCGTCGCGGACGTCCAATCCGGTACCGGAACCGATGTAGTTGGAGGGTGACGTGTGCGTCGCGCGC
Source organism: Streptomyces sp. MS191 (assembly GCF_008042125.1). Classification (GTDB taxonomy): domain Bacteria; phylum Actinomycetota; class Actinomycetes; order Streptomycetales; family Streptomycetaceae; genus Streptomyces. The sequence goes on along the minus strand of NZ_RDBI01000040.1, from coordinate 1,209,157 downwards.
GCGAAGTGTGTGGCGATGTCCTCGCCGAGCGCACGCGACGGGCCGACGATCTTCGCGGTGTCGGCGCCGCCGGAGTCGACACGTGCGGGCAGGATCACATGGAAGCCGCGGTTCCCCGTGGCGGAGCCGTCGGCGTGCACGGACACGACGGCGTCGGCCCGGGCGGCGTTCCCGGTCCGGGCCCGCTCGTCGATGCACGGGCCGAAGGGGCGGTCGGCGTCATGGGTCAGCACGACCTTCGCGCCGAGCCCCTTGAGGAGATCGCGCAGGCGATGCGAGACGTCCAGGGTGAAGGCGGCTTCGGTGTAGCCGGCATTGGTCGAGGTGCCGGTCGTATCGCATTCCTTGCGGGCCGTACCGATGTCGACCTTCTGGTTGATCTCCCGGGAATGCCGGAAATTGCCGGGGTTGTGTCCCGGGTCGACGACGACCGTGCGGCCGGCGAGGGGGAGCCGGCCGGGAGCGTCGTCTCCGGAGCCCGTGCTCCCCGTGGTGCCGGTGGCGTCCGCCGAGCCGGACGGGTCCGAAGGGGCGGCAGAGGCGCGCGGCGCCGGAGAGGACGATGTGGCGCCGGGCACACCCGCCGCGTCGTCGGCCGCCCCGCCGCAGCCCACCAGTGCGAGGCACCCGAGGGCGCATCCGAGCAGGGCGAGGGCGGGGGTGAGGGACTTCCGGTGGTCGTACGGCACCCCGCGACTCTAATGCGAGCCGCCGGAGGCGATGCGCGGCCCGCCGATCAGGAGCGAAGACTTCGTCGGCGCCACGCGACTGTGGAGGGATTGTGACGGGTATGGGGAGAGTGCGCCGGTGAGCAGCACCGCGCACGGACCACGGGGGGCACTGTGGCGGGGGAACAGCAGTACGACGACGCGCGTCCGGAGCCGGAGGACGGCACACCCGGTACCGCGGACGCCTTACCGGAGGGGCCGGGCACCCCGGACCCGGGCGACGGCAGGACCGTCGCCGAGACGCCCTGGGCGTACGGACCCGCCGGCACGACCGGCGCCGGAGCGGGCGCGGCGCACGGGGCACCCGGCGGCGGACCCGAGACGCCGACCGTGACCGCCTCGCCATGGGCCGCGGGCGGAGCGATCCCGCCGCCACCCGGGCAGCCGCCCGTCATCGGCGCGCCGACGCCGGGCACGCCCGGCCCGCCGGCGCCGGTGGAATCGAACCCCGCCCAGGCCGTACTGGTCGGACTGCTGAACCTCTCCTGCCTCGGCCTCGGCTACGTCCTCCTCAAGCACTGGCGGTCCGCCGCCGTGTGCTGGGCCGCCACCGTGATCCTGCTCGTGATCGCGCTGCCCGCCGACGTCGACGGCGTAGCCCCCGGCGTACTCGTCGGCTACGGCCTGTTCCTGCTCGCCGCGGCGGCCGACGGGGCACGGCGCGGACTGCGCGCCCCGCTCGTCCTCGGCCCGGCCGGCCCGGTGGACGCCAATAGCGGGAGACCGGGCCCGCTGCGGTTCGCCCTCCCGCTCGCCGTCGTCCTGCTGCTCGTACCGGTCGGCGGCTCGGTGGCCTACGGAGCCGCACGGGACGAGGCCGTGGAACAGTCGTACCTCGACCGGCTGGCGGCGGCGGACGCCCTCGTCAAGGCCGTCGAAGGGCAGAGCTTCGGCGGGGCCGCGGAGAACTACCGCAAGGCGCTGGCCACCTACCAGGAACTCGGCACGCAGCACGCCGGCTCCCGCGCCGGACGGCTCGTCCCCGACCGGCTCGCCGCCTACTACCGCAGCGTGTCCCTCCCGTACGAGCAGAAGAAGTACTGCGCGGCCGTCGAACCCCTCAAGCACCTGCGCGACCTGCCGACGAAGGTGGACCGCGGGCTCCTCACCGGCCTGATCGGCAAGGCCGACGAACCGCTGGCCCAGTCCTGGTACGAGTGCGGCAGCAGCAGCATCGGCACGGCGGGCGCCGAGCGGACGGCCGGAGACCAGCTCAACGCCCTGCTCACGACCTTCCCGCAGTCGCCGTACGCGACCAAGGTCGAGGCCGCGGTCAAGGACAGCATCCGCACCCGCGCCGCCACCCTCGACGGCACCTCCCCCGACCCGTGCGACACGGTGACCGAACTGCGGCGCGTCGGCACGACCGTCGCCCTGCTGCCGCGGGACACCTACACGGCGCTCGCGAACGAGAACGCCGAGGCGGTGGAGAAGGGCAACTACAACTGCGGCGTCAAGCACTTCAAGGACAAGGAGTACACGGACGCCAGGACCTCGATGACCGACTTCGTCACCGAGTACCCGGGCAGCAGGCGGGCCGCCCAGGCCCGGAACATCGCCATCGCCGCGGAGATCGCCGAGGAGGCCCCGGCGGCCGGCAGCAAGCTGCCCCCGGCGACGGCGCCCGGCGGGTCCCGGATGGTCATGGTCGTGTCCAACGACGGGCCGGGGGAGGTCGAACTGCTCTACACGGGGCCGGTCACCGGACGGGTCACGCTGAAGTCCTGCGGGACGTGCAGGGCGTACCCCGGCAGCCTGGCCGCGCTGAACACGCAGAAGGTGAAGGCGTGCACGGGCCCGTCGTCCAAGTACCCGAAGGCGACACTGCTGCTCCCGCCGGGCAACTACCACTTCCTGCAGAAGCGGGACAGCTCGAACACGTCGATGGCGGTGAACAAGGCGAGCACGACGAAGATCGAGTCGGGCTACAGCTACACGAACTGCCTGTACGTGACCTCGGGACTGGGGTTCTGAGGGG
>NZ_RDBI01000040.1:1189033-1206351 GCF_008042125.1 Streptomyces sp. MS191 | reverse complement strand
GGTGCGGGTCTGGGGGCTTGGACTCGGCGTTCCCCGGTTYCTTCMGGTGGTTGGCCGCCCTCMCTCCGAGTGTGGCAGCCGGGTCCGMMCCCTCAAGGGCGCTCCTCGTTCCTCGTCGCGTCGCTGCGCGATGGSCTMCGSCCACCCTTGACCGCCCGGCCCCGGCTGCCTTTTCACACTCGGAGGGCGGCCCGGGGAYGGGGCATCCGCTCCGGGGACCGGAGSRRCCCGGGCGCCGTCGGCGGCCGGCGGGTCTAGGGGTGGCTTCCCGCACCCATTGAATGGGGTGACCCGGCGGCGCTTAGCGTCGATCGGTCGCTCATTGGCGGGGATTCATGCCCCGCTGGTCACTCTCCGGTGGGGCCGAAGCCGAATCCGAAGGTGGCCATCACTCCGCCCGAGGTCCGGCCCTGGTGGTGCTCGAGGTCGAGTTGGGCCTTGAAGGTCCGGGTGACGGACTCGATGACCTGTCGTCATGGCTTGAGCAGAGCGGATCCGCCTCGTGGCGGTGCGCCCTTGTGGGCCGCCGCAGCTGCCGGGGCGGCGATGAGGGCGTGCACATCACCAGGGCACTGCGCCTGCGTCGTCGAAGAACTGTCCGGTGGGGCCGTCGTCGGGAAGGGTCGCGAGTCGGATGGCGATCGCGGCGCCCTGTTCGGGGGTACGCACGCCGCGGAAGCCGTTGAGGTCGGTGGCGACGTAGCCGGGGCAGCCGGTGTTGATCAGGATGTTCGTGCCCCTCAGCTCCCGGGCGTATTGGAGGGTGACGGCGTTCAGGAACGTCTTCGACGGCGCGTACGCCGCCGACACCGGACCTGCCGTCTGCTCGGCGGCGGGTCCTGACTGCCGGGTGAGGGAGCCGACGCTGCTGGACATGTTCACGATCCGCGGTGCGGCGGAGCGGCGCAGCAGCGGCAGCATCGCGTTGGTGACGCGGATGACGCCGATCACGTTGGTGTCCACGACCGTGTGGATGGTGGCGGGGTCGATCCGGGTGGGTTCCTGTGGCATGGCGCCTGCGATGGCGGCGTTGTTGACGAGCACGTCGAGGCGTCCGGCCTCTGCGTCGATCAGCTGTGCGGCGGCGGTCACGCTCGCATCGTCGGTCACGTCCAGCGGTACGGCGAACGCATCGATGCCGGCGGCGCGCAGTTTATCCACCGCGGCGCTTCGGCGCCGGTCGTCGCGTGCGCCGACGCCAATGCTCCAGCCGAGGGTGCCCAGGCCTGCGGCGATCTCGTAGCCGATTCCCTTGTTCGCGCCGGTGACCAGCGCGATCGTCCGTTCAGTCATAGGGACGATGCTGCCTTCGGGCCTCGGCGGGGGTCCAAGACCGATCGGGTGCGCAACGATACCCTCAGGGTATTGATCCGGGATAGCGTGGCCGGATGGAGACCCGGGAACTGCGGTACTTCGTCGCCGTCGCTGAAGAGCTGCACTTCGGGCGGGCCGCGCAGCGGCTCGGGATCGCGCAGCCACCGTTGTCACGGGCGATCCAGCGGCTCGAACGCCGGCTCGGGGCAGTGCTGTTGGATCGGACCAGTCGCACCGTCACGCTGACCGAGGCAGGCTCGGTGCTGTTGGTCGAGGGCCGGGCGGCTCTCGACGCGGTCGAGGCCGCCGAGCGTCGGACCCGCCGCGCCGCCCTTTCCGTGACCGGCAGCCCCGGCCTGGTCCTGGTCACGAAGGCCAGCGCGTCCAGGGAACTGCTGGCGAGACTGCTCGACGCGTACGCCGCCGAACCCGGCGCGGTCCCCGTCGACGTCATCCTGTGCGGTCCGGCCGAGCAGGAACGACTCCTGCGCGAGGGCCGGGCCGACGTGGCGCTGCTGCACCGGCCGTTCGACTCGACGACCGGATTCGACACCGAGGAGCTCAGCACGGAGGGTCAGGTCGCGGTCCTGCCGGCCGGGCATCCGCTGACCGCCCGGGCCCATGTACACATGGCCGACATCATCGGGCTGCCGGGTCTGCCCCTCCCGCGCTGGCCCGACCCCGACGGCACCTACCCGCCGGGCCCCGGCCCCCAGGTTCGCGACCATGCGCAGTTGTTGCAGCTCGTCGCGCTCGGCCGGGCCTGTGCGGTCTCACCGGAGTCGTGCCGAGCCCAACTGCACGGCGACCTCGCCGCCGTGCCGGTACTGGACGCGCCGACAGTCACCACCGTGATCGCCTGGCCACCGCACAGCCGATCCCGCGCCGTCGCCGACCTCATCCGGACTGCGACACGCCTCCAGTAGCCCCGAATGACGCTACGGCGTACATACTCGCGGTAACTCAGCCGCCGAAAAGTGCATTAGCTGGCATATCGGACTCCCGAAGAGCTTAATGTACGCCCTAGCGTCATTCATCAATCGATCCCAGCCCGGCGATGGGGCGGATGGGACCGGTGGGACGGATGCAGCCCGCGCGATCCGCGCGCCCGGTGGCCCATGACCCGCACTCCCGATGCCGGCTGCGGATCAGGCTTCACCCCCACCGGAGAGTGACCAGCGGGGCKTGAATCCCAGCCAGGAATCGAGTGGCACCCGCTAAGCCGCGCCCAGCCGCCCCATTCAACGGCTGCGCTGAACCACCCCCGAACCCGACACGGGCCGACGGCGCTGCGCGCCCCCGAGCCCCCGTTTCTCAGGGCTTGCGGCGGAGGACCCGCAGGGAGTCCGTCACCGAGATCTCCTCGAAGTCGCCCGATTCCAGCGCCCTGCAGTAGATCCGGTACGGGGCCTGGCCGCCGTCCTCCGGGTTCGGGAAGACGTCGTGGATGACGAGGATCCCGCCCGCGGCGACCTTCGGGGCCCAGCCCTTGTAGTCCGCCGTCGCGTGCTCGTCCGTGTGGCCGCCGTCGATGAAGACGAAGCCCAGCGCTCCGGTCCACACCTTCGCGACCTGCGGGGAGCGCCCGACCACCGCGATCACGTGGTCCTCCAGGCCCGCCTTGTGCAGGGTCCGGCGGAACGTCGGCAGGGTGTCCATCAGGCCGACCTCCGGGTCCACGACGGTCTCGTCGTGGTACTCCCACCCCGGCTGCTGCTCCTCGCTGCCCCGGTGGTGGTCCACGGTCAGGACGACCGTCCCCGCCTCCCGGGCCACGTCCGCCAGCAGGATCGTCGAGCGCCCGCAGTAGGAGCCGACCTCGAGGAGCGGCAGCCCGAGCTTCGCCGCCTCGGCGGCGGCCTCGTACAGCGCGAGCCCTTCCTTCACGGGCATGAAGCCCTTCGCGGCCTCGAAGGCGGAGAGAATCTCCGGAGCGGGCATCGGTCCTCCTACTGGCGGGTACAGACGTGCGAGCGCCCATGGTGCCCTACGCGCCGCGGGCGGACCACACCCGCCGTCGCGGTGGGGCCGCCGCCACCTGCGCCGACATCGCCCGGCGTGCCCCGCGCCGCGCCCCCGCGGGCCCTCCCGGCCGCCGCCGGCGCGACCCGGGCCGGAGGGCGGACCGGCGCCCTAGCGCGGCGCCAGGACCTCGCGCAGCCGGACGAGGGTCGCCTTCCACGGCTCTGCCTCGTTCGTCTCGCCCCACAGTTCGAGGAGTTCGGACGGTTCCGTGAGGACCCGGTCCAGGGCCTCGACCGCGAGCGGGCGCAGCTTCACCGGCAGTTCCGGCAGCGCCTCGTCCGGGCCGTAGGCGGTGTGGACGGGGTCGCCGCCCGGGCACTGCGAGGCGACCAGTGCGGCCGCGGCGACGGCCTGCACCGCGACATCGCTGTCCAGGTAGTCCGTGCCCGTCTCGATCACCTCGCCGAGGGTGGCCCGGATGAGTGCGGCGCGCTCGGCCGGGGGTGTGTCGTCCAGGTCGCCCGAGAAGTCGGCGGCGGTGTCGTTGTCGAAGGGGCCGATGTCCCAGGTGCCCATGATGCGTTCACTTCCGATCGCTCGATCGCCGCCGGTCCGACGTGCGTACCGGGATCGTGGCAGCCGCCACTGACAGTGGGGCGGCGGACGGGAGTCGGCGCGGGCGGAGTCGGTCCCGGTGCCGGGGTGGGCTCGGGTGCGGGGTGTCCCGCCGTACGGCCCTCCCGGAGCGCGGCCGGCGTTCGGCATTCGGCGTGTATCTGACCTTCCGTCAGATTGGAACGTGTTCTAGTCTGCCGCGCATGGGCATCGCCATCACGCAGGAACAGCGGGAGTTGGCCGGGTCCGTGCGCGGATGGCTGGCGCGCACCGTGCCTCCCGAGGAGGTGCGCAAGCACCTCGACGTCCCCGACACCGCCACCGGCCGGCCCGCCTACTGGGACGCCGCCGCCGGGCAGGGACTCCTCGGCGTCCACCTGCCCGAGGAGCACGGCGGCGGGGGCGGCGATCTCGTCGACCTGGCCGTCGTCCTGGAGGAGGCCGCGCAGGCGTTGCTGCCCGGGCCCTACCTCCCCACCGTCCTCGCCGCGGAAGTGCTCCGGCACGCCCACGGCACCCCCGCACCGGGCGACGCCGCCGGCCTTCTCGCCGGTCTCGCCGAAGGGTCGCGGATCGGGGCCGTGGCGCTCGGGCCCGGCACCCTCACGGCCGTCGGCACCGCCGACGGGTACCGGCTGGACGGCGTCGCGCCGCCGGTCCTCGGCGGCGGTCAGGCCGACCTGCTCGTCCTCGCCGCCCGCACCGCCGACGGCACCGTCTGGCTGGCCGCCGACGCCCGGCACTTCGCGGTGCGGACCCATGAGAGCGCCGACCCCACCCGGCCGACCGCGGAGGTCGCCGCCGACGGCGTCCACATCCCCGGGGACCGGCTCCTCGCCGTCGACTCCGCCCTCGTGCGGGACCTCGCCGCCGTGCTGTTCGCCGCCGACGCCTGCGGGACTGCCGCGCGGGCGCTGGACACTGCAGCCGCGTACGCCAAGGTGCGCGAACAGTTCGGGCAGCCCATCGGGCGGTTCCAGGGGGTCAAGCACCTCTGCGCCGACATGCTGGTCCGGGTCGAGCAGGCCCGCGCGCTGACCTGGGACGCGGCCCGGGCGGCCGGTTCCGGTCCCGCCGAGCCGCGGTCCCTGACGGCCGCCCTCGCCGCCGCCACCGCCCTCGACGCCGCCTACACCTGCGCCAAGGACTGCATCCAGATCCTCGGCGGCATCGGCTTCACCTGGGAGCACGACGCCCACCTCCAGCTGCGCCGGGCCCTCGTCGCCCGCCAGCTGCTGGGCGGCGGTGACGGCCACCGCTCCCGGGCCGCACGTCTCGCCGCCGACGGTGCCCGGCGCGAGCTGCGCCTCGAACTGCCCCCGGAGGCCGACGACTTCCGCGCCGCCGCCCGCGAGGCACTCGCCGTCGCCGTCGGTCTCGACCCGCGTGCCGCGCGCCGCGCCCTCGCCCCCACCGGCTACGCCGCCCCGCACCTGCCGGCGCCGTACGGACTCGACGCCGGACCGCTGCGGCAGCTCGCCGTGCAGCGGGAACTGGACGCGGCGGGCGTCACCCTCGCGGGGCTCGGCATCGCCACCTGGGTCGTCCCCTCCCTGCTCGCCTACGGGACCCCGGAGCAGCAGGCCCGCCACCTCGGCCCCACCCTGAGCGGGGACCGGCTGTGGTGTCAGCTGTTCTCCGAGCCGGGCGCCGGCTCCGACCTGGCCGCCTTGCGGACCCGGGCCGAACGGACCGAGGACGGCCGCTGGCGGATCAACGGGCAGAAGGTGTGGACGAGCGCGGCGCAGTGGGCCGACCACGGCATCCTGCTCGCCCGCACCGACCCGGACGCGCCCAAGCACCGGGGGCTCACGTACTTCCTCGTCGACATGAGGAACACGCCCGGGATCGACATCCGGCCGCTCAAGGAGATCACCGGGGACTCCCTCTTCAACGAGGTGTACTTCGACGACGCGCTGCTGCCCGCCGACGCCGTCGTGGGCGACGTGGACGACGGCTGGCGCGTCGCCCGCAACACCCTCGGAAACGAACGCGTCCACATGGCCGACCAGGTCGCCTTCGACTCCGGCCTCGAAGCGCTGATCGAGCGGGCGGACGGAGCCGGCGACTCCGTACGCGTACGGATCGGCGCGCTCGCGGCCGAGGCGCACGCGCTCGCCTGCATCGGGCTGCGTACCACGATGCTCCAGGTATCGGGCCTGGAGCCGGGCGCCGGAGCCAGCGTCCGCAAGCTCGTCCAGACCGTCCACCAGCAGAAGGTCGCCGAGCTCACGCTCGAACTGCTCGGGCCGGAGGGCGCCGTGCGCGAGGGGGCGGGGGAGCGGGCCGTGCACGGGCTGCTGATGTCCCGCTGTCTGACGATCGCGGGCGGCACCACACAGGTTCAGCTCAATGTCGTCGCCGAGCGGCTGCTCGGCCTGCCGCGGGACTGAGGGGATCGGAAGATGGGGAAGGCGTACATCGTCGGCATCGGGATGACGAAGTTCGAGAAGCCGGAGACGCGCGACTGGCAGTACTGGGACATGGCGAGGGAGGCGGGGACGGCGGCGCTCGCCGACGCGGGCGTGGACTACGCGCGGGTGGAGCAGGTGCCGGTCGGCTACTGCTTCCAGGCGTCGACGGCCGGGCAGCGCGCCGCCTACGAGCTCGGGCTGACCGGCGTGCCCGTCTACAACGTCAACAACAACTGCGCGACGGCGTCGACGGCGCTGATGATGGCCCGCCAGTTCGTCGAGGGCGGGGTCGCCGACTGCGTCCTCGCGCTCGGCTTCGAGAAGATGACCCGCGGCGCGCTCGGCGGCGGATCGGGCGCCGGCGACTTCAGCACCTCGCCGGTCGCCCGCCACTACGGGATCATGGCCGCCGGCCACGGCTTCGAGATGTCCCCGCCGACCGCGCAGATCTTCGGCAACGCGGCCCGTGAGCACATGGAGCGGTACGGGACGACGGAGGTCCAGCTGGCGGCCGTCGGCGCCAAGAACCACCGGCATTCGGCGAACAACCCCTACGCCCAGTTCCAGGACGTGTACTCGGTCGAGGAGATCCTCGCCGCCAAGACCATCCATCGGCCGCTGACCAGGCTGCAGTGCTCGCCGACGTCGGACGGTTCGGCGGCCGCGGTCGTCGTCTCGGAGCGGTTCGTCGTGGAGCACGGCCTGCACGACAGGGCGGTGGAGATCGTGGCCCAGTCGATGACGACGGACACCGAGGAGTCCTTCGCCTCCGGGTCGTGCATCGACGCGGTCGGCCTGCCGATGTCCCGGGCCGCGGCCCGGCAGGTGTACGAGCGGTCGGGCCTCGGCATCGAGGACGTCGACGTCGTCGAGCTCCACGACTGCTTCTCCGTCAACGAGCTGCTGACGTACGAGGCCCTCGGGATGTGCGAGGAGGGGGCGTCGGGGAAGCTCGTGGAGTCCGGCGCGACGACGTACGGAGGGCGATGGGTGGTGAACCCGTCGGGCGGGCTCATCTCCAAGGGGCATCCGCTGGGCGCCACCGGGCTGGCGCAGGCCGCCGAACTGGTCTGGCAGCTGCGGGGTGAGGCGGGGGTGGGGCTCGCGCACAACATCGGCCTCGGCGGCGCGGCGGTGGTGACCCTGCTGCGCCGCTCCTAGGTCCTGTCCGGGCGGACGGGGCCCAGGGGGTGGGCAGGACCTACGTCCGCGGTCCCGGGCCCGTACATCGATTTCCTGATGTACGGGCCACGGAGGCTCTGCGACCATGACCCGCATGGTCCACACCGAGTCAGCCGCGGAGCAGTCCGCGCACGTACGCCCCGCCCCGCGCGCCTGGCTGGTGGTGCTCGCCGCCTGTGCCGGGCAGTTCCTCGTCGTCCTCGACGTGTCCGTGGTGAACGTCGCGCTGCCCTCGATGCGGGCCGATCTCGGTCTGTCGGCCACCGGGCTGCAGTGGGTGCTCAGCGCGTACTCGATCGCCTTCGCCGGCTTCATGCTGCTGGGCGGTCGCGCGGCCGACCTGTTCGGCCGGAAGCGGATGTTCCTGCTGGGCCTCGGGCTCTTCACCGCGGCGTCCGTGGCGGGCGGCCTGGCGCAGGAAGGGTGGCAACTCGTCGCGGGCCGTGCCGTGCAGGGGCTGGGGGCCGCGGTCCTGGCGCCCGCGACGCTCACCATCGTGACGGCCGCCGTCCCCGAGGGCTCCGCCCGGACCCGTGCCATCGGGACCTGGACGGCGGTCGGCGCGGCCGGGGGCGCGGCGGGTGGCTTCGTCGGCGGTGTGCTGGTGGACCTGCTGTCGTGGCGCTGGGTCCTGCTGATCAACGTCCCGGTCGGGGTGCTCGTCCTCGCCGGCGCCGCGCTGTGGCTGCGCGAGAGCCGGACCGCGGCGGGCCGGCGGCTCGACCTGCCGGGTGCGGTGCTGGTCACCGGTGGTCTGGCGGCCGTCGCCTACGGCATCGTGCAGACGGAGGAGGCCGGCTGGGGCTCCCGTTCGACGCTGGTGCCGCTGCTCGGGGGCCTGGCGCTGCTGGCCGTCTTCGTCGTGGTCGAGGCCCGTACGGCGGTGCCGCTGATGCCGCTGCGGCTGTTCCGTTCGCGGGCGGTCTCGGCGGCCAACGTGGCGATCCTGCTGTGCGGTTCCACGTCGTTCTCGATGTGGTTCTTCATGACGGTGTACGCGCAGAACGTTCTCGGTTACACGCCGCTGGAGGCCGGGCTCGCCCTGGTGCCGAGCTCGGTCAGCGTCATACTCGGCTCGAAGCTGGCGCCCCGCCTGATGCCGGCCACCGGCGCCCGGGCCCTCGCGGTCATCGGTGCCGTCGTGGCCGCGGCGGGCTTCGCCTGGCAGTCCACGATGACCGCCGACGGCACCTTCCTGGGGATCATCCTGGGTCCCGGCATCCTGATGATGGCGGGGATGGGGCTGCTGACCACGCCGCTCGCCACGCTCGCCACGTCGAGCGCGCCGCCCGGCGAGGCGGGGCTGGTCTCGGGGCTGGTCAACACCTCCCGCACGATGGGCGGCGCGCTGGGCCTTGCGGTCCTCTCCACCGTCGCCGCGTCCCGCACCGGCGGTGCCGCCGACCCGCGGGCCCTGACGGAGGGCTACGCCCTGGCCTTCCGCACGGCGACGGGGGTGCTGCTGGCGGGCGCGCTGCTGATGCTGCTGTGGCTGCCGAAGCGGCGGCGCGCGGTGGCCCCCGAGCCCGCGGTCTGAGGGGCGGGACCTCCCGGCCGCCTGCGGGACGCCCGGACAGGACCTGGCGGCGCGGCCCGCGAACTCCCGGTGCTACAGCCAGCCCTGCTGTCGTGCCGCCCGGACCGCCTCCATGCGGTTGCGCGTGCCCGTCTTGCCGATCGCCGAGGAGAGGTAGTTGCGGACCGTCGACTCCGAGAGGTGGAGCGTGGCCGCGATGTCGGCGATGGTCGCGCCGTCGACGGACGCGCCGAGAGCGTCCCGTTCGCGGGCGGTCAGCGGGTTCGGGCCCGCGCCGAGGGCCGCGGCGGCGAGGGCCGGGTCGATGACGGTCTCGCCGCGCAGGACCCGGCGGATCGCCTCCGCGAGCTCCTCCACCGGACCGTCCTTGACCAGGAAGCCCGCCGCGCCGGCCTCCATCGCCCGGCGCAGGTAGCCGGGCCGGCCGAAGGTGGTGAGGATCAGGACCCGGCAGTCGGGGGCCTGGTCACGCAGGTCGGCCGCGGCGTCCAGGCCCGAGCGGCCCGGGAGTTCGATGTCCAGCAGGGCCACCTCGGGGCGGCCGACCAGGGCCGCGTCCACGATCTCGTCGCCGCGGCCGACCTGGGCCACGACCTCGATGTCGGGTTCCATGCCGAGCAGCAGCGCCAGGGCGCCCCGCATCATGCCCTGGTCCTCGGCGAGGAGAACTCTGATCATTCGGTCGGCTCCAGCTCCGTCGACACCAGGGCCTCCACGGGCAGTTCCGCGGTGACCCGGAACCCGCCGCGCGGCGCGGGTCCCGACTCCAGGGTGCCGCCTGCGGAGGCGACGCGCTCGCGCAGACCCGTGAGTCCGCTGCCTGCGGCGCTCCCGTCGGCACCGCGGCCGTTGTCCGTGACCGTCAGCCGGACCCGCTCGGGGGTGCCGCCGACCTCGATCTCGCAGCGGGTCGCGCGGCTGTGCCGAACGGCGTTCGTGGCCGACTCCCGGACGACCCAGCTGAGCAGCGCCTCGGTCGGGGGTTCCAGCGGCGGGCCCGACTGCCGGACCACCGGCTCGATCCCGGCCGAGGACAGGGCGTCCCGGGCCCGGTCGAGTTCGGTGGCGAGACTGCCCTCCCGGTAGCCGGTGACGGCCTCGCGGATCTCGGTGAGGGCCTGGCGGCCCACGGACTCGATGTCGGACACCTGGGCCAGGGCCGCGTCGATGTCGCGCGGGGCGAGCCGCCGGGCGGCCTCCGACTTCACCACGATGACGGACAGGGTGTGCCCGAGCAGGTCGTGCAGGTCGCGGGAGAACCGCAGCCGTTCCTTCTCCACCGCGGTGCGCGCCAACTCCTCCTTGGTGCGGCGGAGTTCCTTGACGGTCTCGGAGAGGGTGAGGACCGCGGAGGTGACCATGGCGGAGATGAAGGTGCCGTACGCGACGTTGATCGCGCCCCAGCCGTCCCGGTAGCCGGCGACGGCGCCGGCCACGACGCACAGGGGGAGGACGACCTGGGCCAGCCGCCGGCCGCGCAGGACCGAGCCGGCCGCGAGGCCGAGCAGCGGGAAGTAGAGCAGCCAGGGGCCGCCGTACGCGAGGGCCAGGAAGAGGGTGACCGCCGTCATGGTGCCGAGCAGCCACCAGGTGGCCGGCGCCTCCCGGCTGCGCCGGTGGAAGGCGCGGAAGACGACGGAGATGTAGAGGGAGTTGAAGAGCAGGACGCCGATCCCGCCGATCCAGGGGTTGGGCGTCTCGCCGTGGAGGAGGTTGGAGACCGCGCCCATGCCCATCAAGAGCCAGGGCAGCAGGGCGAAGCCGTTCGGCGGCCCCATCTCCTCCGCGGTGCGCTCGCGTCGCTTCCTCGTGCCCTTCATGGCCGCTCCCCTCACGCCGTCCTGCCGGCACGACGGTACGAGACCACGGCGTACGCGCCGAACACCAGCGCCCAGCAGGCGATCACGGTGAGGCCGGCGACGCCGGGCGCGCCGCCCTCGGTCATGGCCCGGCCCAGCTCGGCGAACCGGTTGGTCGGGGTGTACGAGGACAGGGCGCGCAGCCAGGACGGGAAGAGTTCGACCGGGAACCACAGGCCGCCGACGACCGCGAGCCCGAGATTGCAGGCGACGTTGACGACGCCGGTGGTCTGCGCGGACAGCCGGTAGCCGTTGCCGATGCCGAGGAGGGTGAAGGGGAGTGCGCCGAGCCACAGGGCGAGGGCGACGGCCGCCCACTGCCAGGCGGCCATCCGGACGCCGTTGACGAGCGCACCGGCGAGCAGGACGGAGGCGATGGAGGGGAGCACGATCACGGAGCCGGTCAGGGCGCGTCCGGTGACGACCTGGCGCGGGGTCATCGGGGTGATCCGCAGCTGGCGCAGCCAGCCGATCGACTTGTCCTCGGCGACGCCGGTGCCGACGGAGAGGGCGGCGCCGAGCGCTCCGTACGCGGCCATGCCGACCATGGAGGCGGTTTTCCAGGCGGGCTCGTCGGTGCCGAGGTTGGTGAAGAGCAGGTACATCAGGACCGGCATACCCACCCCGAAGATCACGAAGCCGGTGTCGCGCAGGGTGCGGCGGACCTCGAGCCGTACGTACTCGGTGATCATCGGGCGTTCTCCAGGGTCGGCCGGGCGAGGGTCAGGGTGAGGAAGGCGTCGTCGAGGGAGACGGGGGCGACTTCGAGGCCGCGGACCATGTCGCGCGCGGCGAGGGCGAGGACGGTGGCGTCGGAGTCCTCCGTCCGCAGCCGGGCGCGGTCGCCGCGGATCTCCACGGAGGTGACGCCGGGCAGGAGGGTGAGGCCCTCGGAGGAACGGCCGGCCAGGTCGAAGGAGACGAGGTTGCCGCCGGCCGCGCGCTTGAGCTGCTCGCTCGTGCCGTCGGCGACGACGCGGCCGGAGTCGATGACGACGATCCGGTCGGCGTGGGCGTCGGCCTCCTCCAGGTAGTGGGTGGAGAACAGGACCGTGTTGCCGCGCCGCGCGTAGCCGCGCATGGAGTCCCAGAAGGCGTGGCGGGCCTCGACGTCGAGGGCGGCGGTGGGCTCGTCCAGGACGATCAGTCCGGGGCTGCCGGCGAGGGCGACGGCGAAGCGGACGCGCTGGATCTGGCCGCCGGAGAGGCGGTCGACGCGGCGGCCGGCCAGCTGGGTGACGCCGGCCAGTTCCAGGGCCTCGGCGACGGGCAGCGGCGCGGGGTAGGTGCGGGCGACGAAGGCGACCAGCTCGCGGACGGTGACGCGGGGGACCGGGCGGCCCTCCTGGAGCATCGCGCCGACCCGGCCGGCCCGCACGGCGCGGGCGGGGGCCTCGCCGAAGAGCCTGACGCGGCCGCTGTCGGGCTCGTCGAGGCCGAGCAGCAGGCCGATGGTGGTGGACTTCCCGGCGCCGTTGCGGCCCAGCAGGGCGACGGTCTCGCCGCGGCGGATGCCGAGGTCGACGCCGTCGACGGCGCGGACCCGGCCGAAGGTCTTGTGGACGCCCTCGAAGGCGACCGCGGGCTCGTTCTTCATGTCCACGACGCTACGGAGCGGGGCGGGCGCGGCGGCAGGCGTGAATGTACGGACCCGGCGGTGACAAATGTCCCGGGTCCCCTCCCCGGCACCACATCTGACATGCCGTCAGGAGGGTTCACAACTCCTGGCGGCTCGGCTATACATGAGGATCACCGACCTAGAACGCGTTCTAGAACGGCGCGTACGGGGCGGTCCCGCACGGCCTCGGTGCGGCCGACGGTGCGGACGGTCGCACCGAGGTCCTTCCCTCTTCACGGATCCCCACGGATCTCCAAGGAGCAGCATCCCGATGCCCATTGATGCCGCCAAGGCCGTCGCCGCCGAGCCCCGCAGTGCCGAGATCCGCTGGGACCACAAGGACGTCCAGCTCTACCACCTCGGTCTCGGTGCCGGCACGCCCGCCACGGACCCCGACGAGCTCCGCTACACCCTGGAGTCCCGGCTCCACGTGCTGCCCAGCTTCGCCACCGTCGCCGGCGCCGGCATGGGCGTGGTCGGCGGCCTCTCCGCCCCCGGCGTCGAGGTGAACCTGGCCGCGGTCCTGCACGGCGGCCAGAGCATCACCCTGCACCGCCCGATCCCCGTCGCGGGCCGGGCCGTCACCACCTCCCGCGTCGCCGCCGTCCACGACAAGGGCAAGGCCGCCGTCCTCGTCCTGCGCTCCGAGACCGCCGACGACGACGGCCCGCTGTGGACCAGCGACGCCCAGATCTTCGTCCGGGGCGAGGGCGGCTGGGGCGGCGACCGCGGCCCCTCCGAGCGCCTCGAGACGCCCGCCCGCGAGCCGGACAGGACCGTCGAGCGGCCCGTCCGCGAGGACCAGGCGCTGCTCTACCGGCTCTCCGGGGACTGGAACCCGCTGCACGCCGACCCCGAGTTCGCCAAGCTGGCCGGCTTCGACCGGCCGATCCTGCACGGCCTCTGCTCGTACGGCATGACCCTCAAGGCGGTGGTGGACACCCTGCTCGGCGGCGACGTCGCCCGGGTCCGCTCGTACCGCACGCGCTTCGCCGGGGTCGTCTTCCCGGGCGAGACCCTGCGCATCCGGATGTGGGCCGGGGACGGCCGCGTCCAGGTGACGGTGACGGCCGTGGAGCGCGACGACGCCCCGGTCCTCGCCGACACCCTCGTCGAACACTCGTAGATCCATCCCGGAGGGAGCCGCACCATGCGCGCAGCCGTACTGCACGAGATCGGCCAGGACAAACTCGAAGTGCACGACGACGTCGAGGCCGTGGGCTTCGGCCCCGGCAAGGTGAGGATCCGCGTCCGGGCGACCGGACTGTGCCACTCCGACGTCTCCGCCATGAGCGGTGTGCTGCCGCAGCCCGCGCCTTTCGTCCCCGGTCACGAGGGCGCGGGTGAGATCGTCGACCTCGGCGACGGCGTCACCGGGCTGAGCGAGGGGCAGCGGGTGCTGCTGTGCTGGCTGCCCGCCTGCGGAGTCTGTCCGGCCTGCAAGCGCGGCCAGACGCAGCTGTGCCTGGCCGGCTTCATGAACGCGGGCACGCCCAACTTCAAGCGGCCCGGCGGGGACGTCTTCGGCTTCGCCGGCACCGGCACCTTCGCCGAGGAGGTCGTCGTCGACGCGGGCTGCGCCGTCCCGATCCCCGACGACGTGCCCTTCGACATCGCGGCGCTGATCGGCTGCGGCGTGACGACCGGTCTCGGCGCGGCGATCAACACCGCCAAGGTGGAGGCCGGTTCGTCGGTCGCCGTCATCGGCTGCGGCGGTGTCGGCATCTCCGCCATCCAGGGCGCCAAGCTCCAGGGGGCCGCCCAGATCGTCGCCGTGGACCCGGTCGAGTCCCGGCGCGAGGCCGCCCTGCGGTTCGGGGCGACGGAGGCGGTGGCGCCCGACGCGCTCGGCGACGCCAAGCAGCGGATCACGGCGGGCGAGGGCTTCGACTACGTCTTCGAGGTCGTCGGGAAGTCCGCCACCGCCCGGACCGCCTACGAGACGACCCGGCGCGGCGGCACCCTGTGCGTGGTCGGCGCGGGCGCGCTCGACGACCACCTCCAGCTCAGCATGTTCGAGCTCTTCTTCGACGAGAAGCGGATCCTGCCGTCCATGTACGGCGGCGGCGACGTGCTGCGTTCGTACGAGCGGGCCATCGCGCTGTGGCGCGCGGGCCGGATCGACCTGGAGTCGCTGATCACCCACCGGGTCCCGCTGTCGGGGATCAACGAGGCGCTGGAGCAGATGCGTACGGGCGTGGCGCTGCGCACCTGCATCGAGATCTGAGAGGACACCGCGAGATGGCACTCCCTCTGGAGGGGTTGAGCGCGATCGTCACCGGCGCGGGCCGGGGCCTCGGCCGGGCCGAGGCGCTTGAGCTGGCACGGCTGGGCGCGGCGGTCGTCGTGAACGACTACGGCCGGCCGGGGCGCGACGGCTCCGGCGCGGCCTCGGCGGCGCCGGCCGAAGGGGTCGCCGAGGAGATCCGCGCGGCCGGTGGCCGGGCGGTCGCGCACCTGGGCGACGTGGCCGACTTCGGCACCGCGCGGGAGCTGGTCGACCTGGCGGTGGAGACCTTCGGGAAGCTGGACGTCCTGGTCAACAACGCGGGGATCCTGCGGGACCGGATGGTCTTCTCGATGAGCGAGGACGAGTGGGACTCGGTCGTCCGGGTGCATCTGAAGGGGCACTTCAACACCACGCACTTCGCGGCGGCGCACTGGCGCGGACGGGCGAAGGCGGGGGAGTCCGGGGTCTACGGCCGGATCGTCAACACGTCGTCGGAGGCGTTCCTGGCCGGCTCGGCGGGCCAGCCGAACTACGCGGCGGCCAAGGGCGGGATCGTGGGCCTGACGACCTCGACGGCCCTGGCGCTGGCGAAGTACGGGGTGACGGCGAACGCGATCTGCCCGCGGGCCCGGACGCGGATGACGGAGGACGTCTTCGCGGGCTTCGCGGAGCCGACCGCCGAAGGGGAGCTGGATCCGCTGTCGCCGGAGCACGTGGCGCCGCTGGTGGGGTATCTGGCGTCGCCCGCGGCGGCGGCGGTCAACGGGCAGCTGCTGGTCGTCCACGGCGGGATGGTGGCGATCGTGGACCGGCCGAGGGTGGCGGCGAAGTTCGACACGGCGAAGGACGTCTTCACCTACGAGGAGCTGGACGGTCTGCTGTCCCCGCACTACGCGGGGAGGCCGGCGGGGGAGACCTTCGCGGCGGCGGAGGTGCTGGGCCTCAGGAAGGGCTGAGCCCGCTCGGCGGGGGACCGGGACGGGCGGGGCGGCGGTGTCGCGGACACCGGTCGCGGCGGAGAGAGGACGGGCCCCGGGGGASTCCCCCGGGGCCCGTTCGCTCAGTGCGCTTCCGGTTCGCGGCGATGGCGGCCGTGCGGCGAGGACGTGGTGTCCTCCGCGGGCGCCGAGGGTCCGCGGTGCTTGCCGGACCCGTTCGACTCCGATCCGTCCGTGCTTGCTTGCGACATGCTGGAACTCACCCCGTAGTGATCTCTGTTGCTGTGCGACCCGTGAGTCTAACCAGCGGCTTTGGCGTCCGTGAGGGGTGCCTGCTGCAGGGGAACCGGCCGGCAGACCCGGGGTTCGAGCGCGGTCGGTTCCGGTTCGCACGGCACCTCCAGGTCGGTGAGGCCGCAGGGTGCTTCCGCCGTCGTGTACGGCAGCCGCAGGACGCCCTCGGGCGTCCACAGTCCCGCCCCGGCGAGCCATCCCCGAGGCGCCGCCGCCTGGTGCATCCGGCGCCCCGACGGCCGCCACATCCCGACCCAGCTGCCGGTCGCCGCGTCGATCCGCAGCGCGACCCCGCAGCTCTCCGGCAGCAGCACCTGACCCGGCTGCACCGCGAACGGGGTGACCGCGGCGTCGTCGAGGCGCAGGCAGTCCGGGAACCGGACCGGCAGCAGGCTGCCGAGGACGCCCCAGCCGAGCCGGTCGTGCCCCGGGGACGGCGCGTCGGAGCGGAGCAGCAGCAGTCCGCTGTCCGGGTCGGCCATCAGCAGCCGGTCGTCGCTCTCCTCGGTGATCTGGAGGAGCGGTGTCACCTCACCGCCCCGTTCGAGGTCGACCGCCACCGCCTTCACGGGGCCGTCGTCCAGGCGGCGGTCCAGGGCCAGCATCCGCCCGGTGCGGTCCAGCCACACCCCGCCCGTGCAGCGGCCCTTGATCTCGGCGACCTGCTCCGGCCCGAACGCGCCGCCCGCCACCAGCCACAGCGTCGTCGCGTCGGGGCCGGCGCACAGGGCGTAGGCGCAGATGCCGTCGGGCGAGGGCGGCAGCAGGGTCAGCTCCTCGGCCTCCACCGCGCCCAGGGTCAGTTCGCCCGTCCCGGGGCCCGTCGGGTACAGCAGCGAGAACGTGTGACGGTTCCCGTCCACCCGGCGCGCGGCGAGCACCCGTCCGTCCGCCAGCGGCAGCAGCCGGGTCGTGGGGTCCTCGGGCTGGTCCAGCGGCAGCGGGACGGCGTACGGCTCCGGGCCGTCGAGCGTCCACCGCTCCGCGTACAGGGCGTCCCCGGCGCCCGCGAGCCGTGCCGCGTACGCCCCGTTCGCCGTGATGATGATCTCTGTCGGCCGTACCGCGCCGTTGTCCTCCGCCGCGGTCTCGATGGCACAGGCTGTCATCGACTCGTCACCTCCGGCCACCGAAGCTAGTTTTCGCACTTCCAGCCGAACAACACGAGCTCCGGCAATTCACACATTGGGATGGCGGCGGAACCGCGACGGCGGAAGGGACGGGGAGCGAGCGCCGTACGAGGACGGGCGCGGTGGTTCGCGAACGGTGCGGGAGAGGCCCCCGGGCCCGGAGCATCAGGCTCCACTTAGGGTCGCCTTGGCTCACGCCCCCCTTGCCCCTTCAGCACAACC
>NZ_RDBI01000040.1:1177521-1188933 GCF_008042125.1 Streptomyces sp. MS191 | reverse complement strand
GCTGAAGGGGCAAGGGGGGCGTGAGCCAAGGCGACCCTAAGGCTGAAGGGGCAAGGGGGGCGTGAGCCAAGGCGACCCTAAGTGGAGCCTGATGCTCCGGGCCCGGGGGCCTCTCCCGCACCGTTCGCGAACCACCGCGCCCGTCCTCGTACGGCGCTCGCTCCCCGTCCCTTCCGCCGTCGCGGTTCCGCCGCCGTCGCCGCCGCTGCCGGTCCCGCGGCCCGCCGGGGCGGGAGCGGCACCCCGGACACTTCCGCAGGTAAGAAGGGCGGCCGGGACGGGAAGACCGTCGCGGCCGGCGGCGAGGACCTCGGCGAAGCCGCCGCCGGGCCCGCGGCCACGGGCCCGGACGCCGAGCCCGGCCGGTCCCCGGCGCAGCCGCCCACGCCCTCGGCACGACGAAGATCGAGTCCGCCCCGAAGCGGCTCGTCGCCCTCGACGCCCACGAGCCCGACCCACGTCGTCCCGGCCGGCGTGAAGCCCGCCGGGAACGCCGCCGCCGAGGGGGACGGTGGCATCCCCACCTATCTCCGGAAGGACGCGGGCGACCCGGATCCGCCGGCACGATCGGCGCCCCGATCCGCCGCCGCACCCCTCCCACGGCACCCCGGGTCCCGCCGCGGCCCGTCCCGCGGGACCCGGCTCCGCCCTCACCGCCCACGGGGCAGGAGGACGGGGCACGCAGGGCAGGTAGCCTTTCCCCCGTGCCCCGTCTGTCTGAAGTCATCGCCGAACTCGACGCCCTCTGGCCGCCCGAGCGGGCCGAGCAGTGGGACGCCGTCGGCACGGTGTGCGGCGAGCCCGACGCCTCCGTCACCCGCGTCCTGTTCGCCGTCGACCCCGTCCAGGAGATCGCCGACGAGGCGGTCGCGCTCGGCGCCGACCTGATCGTCACCCACCACCCGCTCTACCTGCGCGGGACCACGACGGTCGCGGCCTCCCACTTCAAGGGGCGCGTCGTGCACACGCTGATCAAGCACGGCATCGCCCTGCACGTCGCCCACACCAACGCCGACACCGCCGAACCCGGAGTCTCCGACGCCCTCGCCGGCGCCCTCGACCTGCGGATCACCGGCCCCCTGGTCCCCGAGAACAACCTCGGCCGGATCTGCGAACTGGACCATCCCGAGACGCTGGCCGAGTTCGCGGCCCGCGCCGCGAAGCGGCTCCCCGCCACCGCGCAGGGCATCCGCGTCGCGGGCGACCCCGACATGACCGTCCGCCGGGTCGCCGTCAGCGGCGGCTCGGGCGACAGCCTCTTCGACGCGGTGCGGGCCGCAGGCGTGGACGCGTTCCTCACCGCCGACCTGCGCCACCACCCGGTCTCCGAGGCCACCCAGCACGCGGCCCACTCCGGCCGGCCCGGCCCGGGCCTGGTCGACGCCGCCCACTGGGCCACCGAATGGCCCTGGTGCGAGCAGGCCGCCGCCCAGCTCGACGAGATCTCCGACCGCCACGGCTGGGACCTCCGCGTCCACGTCTCGAAGACGGTCACCGACCCCTGGTCCTCCCACCACACCTCCCCTGGAGCCCCCAACTGAACGCCGCGCCCGCCGACCAGATCCGACTCCTCGACGTCCAGTCCCTGGACGTACGTCTCCAGCAGCTCGCCCACAAGCGCAAGTCCCTGCCCGAGCACGCCGAGATCGAGTCGCTGACCAAGGACCTCACCCAGCTGCGCGACCTGCTCGTCGCCGCGCAGACCGAGGAGAGCGACTGCGCCCGCGAGCAGACCAAGGCGGAGCAGGACGTCGACCAGGTCCGCCAGCGCGCCGTGCGGGACCAGCAGCGCCTCGACTCCGGCGCCGTCTCCTCCCCGAAGGACCTGGAGAACCTCCAGCGCGAGATCACCTCGCTGGCCAAGCGCCAGGGCGACCTCGAGGACATCGTCCTGGAGGTCATGGAGCGCCGCGAGTCCGCGCAGGAGCGGGTCGCCGAGCTGACCGAGCGCGCCTCCGCCGTCCAGGCCAAGACCGACGACGCGACCGCCCGTCGCGACGCCGCGCAGGCCGACCTGGACCGCGACGCCGCCTCCGTCGGCAAGGAGCGCGAGCTCGTCGCCGGCTCCGTCCCGGCCGACCTGCTCAAGCTCTACGAGAAGCTGCGTGAGCAGCAGGGTGGCGTCGGTGCCGCCCGGCTGTACCAGCGCAAGTGCGAGGGCTGCCACATCGAGCTGAACATCACCGAGCTGAACGAGGTCCGGGCCGCCGCCGCCGACACGGTCGTACGCTGCGAGAACTGCCGCCGGATCCTCGTCCGCACGTCGGAGTCCGGCCTGTAATGACGGCCAGGGAACTGATCGTCGAGGCCGACGGCGGCTCCCGGGGCAACCCGGGGCCCGCCGGCTACGGCGCGGTGGTCCTGGACCCGGCGACCGGGGAGACCCTCGCGGAGGCCGCCGAGTACATCGGCGTCGCCACGAACAACGTCGCCGAGTACAAGGGCCTGATCGCCGGGCTGAAGGCGGCGCGCGAGCTGTTCCCCGACGCCGCCGTGCACGTCCGGATGGACTCCAAGCTGGTCGTCGAGCAGATGTCCGGCCGCTGGAAGATCAAGCATCCCGACATGAAGCCGCTCGCCGCGGAGGCCGGCCGGGTCTACCCGGCGGGACAGGTCCGCTACGAGTGGATCCCGCGCGAGCGGAACAAGCACGCCGACCGTCTCGCGAACGAGGCGATGGACGCGGGCAAGCAGGGCCGGCAGTGGCAGCCGTCGGACTCCACGGGGTCCTTCGCCGCCCGCGACGCGGCCGCGGCCCGCGCGGCCGCCGCACCGCCGCCGTCGGGTCCCCCCGGCGACGCCACGGCCGGCGCCGCACGGGCCCGCGCGGCCCTGACGGGCACGGGCGCCGCCAGGGGCACCGGCACGGCCGGCTCCGGGCACGCCGGGCCGTCCGACGACGCGCTCTTCCCCGCGGACGAGGCCGTCGCGGCCCAGGCCCGCGCGTCGCTGGCCGCGGCCGGCACCGCCGAACGGGAGTCCGCCGCGGCGGCACGGTCCGTGCCCGGCGTCGCCGAGGCGAGCGGGGACTTCGAGGCCGAGGCGGCCACCGAGGGACACGCGGGCCACGGCGCGCGGGTCCGTCCGCACGCCCCCGCCGGCGAGGCGCCCGCGCAGGGCTGGACCGGACCCGACATGGGCGCCCCGGCCACGTTCGTCCTGCTGCGCCACGGGGAGACCGCCCTCACCCCGGAGAAGCGGTTCTCCGGAAGCGGCGGCACCGACCCCGAGCTGTCGGCCGCCGGACTGCGGCAGGCCGAAGCCGTCGCCGCCGCGCTCGCCGCCCGGGGCACCATCCAGGAGATCGTCAGCTCGCCGCTCACCCGCTGCCGCCAGACCGCCGAGACCGTCGCCGCCCGTCTGGGCCTGTCCGTACAGATCGAGGAAGGGCTCCGCGAGACCGACTTCGGGGCCTGGGAGGGGCTGACCTTCGCCGAGGTCCGCGAGCGTCACGCCGAGGACCTCGACGCCTGGCTCGCCTCGCCGAAGGCCGAACCGACGGGTGGGGGCGAGAGCTTCGCGACCGTCGCCCGCCGCGTCGCGGCGACCCGCGACCGGCTGACGGCGGCCCACGCCGGCCGCACGGTCCTGCTGGTCACGCACGTGACGCCGATCAAGACCCTGATCCGGCTGGCGCTCGGAGCCCCGCCGGAGTCGCTGTTCCGGATGGAGCTCTCGGCGGCCTCCCTGTCGGCGGTGGCCTACTACGCGGACGGCAACGCGTCCGTACGGCTCCTCAACGACACCGCGCACCTGAGGTGACCGGCCACGGGACGACGGGACGGGCACCCGGAAAACTCGTGGCCCGCCGCGTCGTCCCGTAGCACCATCGGGCCATGACCTGGCACTTCACCGAGCAGGCCGCGGT
Organism: Streptomyces sp. MS191; assembly: GCF_008042125.1. Lineage (GTDB taxonomy): Bacteria > Actinomycetota > Actinomycetes > Streptomycetales > Streptomycetaceae > Streptomyces. The sequence continues at coordinate 1,185,065 of NZ_RDBI01000040.1, read as the reverse complement.
GTTCCGCCGTGCCGCGGCCGCCCCGCTGGCGGCCGCTCCGGCCCGGCACACCGCCGTGCTCACCCTCGTCGACGGGGCGGAACTCCTCGGCTGGTGGACCGGGCCGGACGGCCGCGTCACCGGCACCTGCGCGGTCTCCCCGCCCGGTGTGCCGGTCCTCGGTGTCATGACCGGTACGGCCGCCTACGCCCTGGCCCGCGCCCTGCCCGGCGCCGGTGCGGTGACCGGCGTACGGGGCGAGGCGGACGCCTGCGAGGCCTTCGCCCGTGCCCTCGGCCGCCCTTGGACCACCACCCGCCGCATGCGGCTCTTCCGGCTCGGCGAGCTCACCCCACCGGAACCCGCGCCACCGGGCCGGGCACGGCGGGCGACCGTGGCGGAGATCCCCTTCGCCGTGGCGTGGGCCCGGCAGTTCGCCCGTGACGTCGGCGAGGCGGCCGACACCGACCCCACCGCGAACATCACCACCCGTGTCGCCGAAGGCCGCCTCTACTTCTGGGAGGCGCACGGCGTTCCCCGGTCGATGGCGAGCGTCTCGCCGACCCTCGCCGGTCAGGCCCGGGTGTCCCTCGTCCGTACCCCGCCGGAGGAACGCGGACGGGGCTTCGCCGGGGCCGTCACCAGCGCGGTCAGCCGCGCCGCCCTGGCCGCGGGCGCCGAACAGGTCCTCCTCTTCACCGACCTGGCCAACCCGACGAGCAACGCCCTGTACCAGCGGCTCGGTTACCGCCCGCTGGCCGACCACGCGGCGCTCGCGATCGACGCCCCCGCGTGAGGGGTGGGCCGTCACCCGCGGCGGAGGGCGCCGGCACCGTGGTCTCCCCGGCCGGCGTCGCGGACGCGGTCGGCGCGGGGGCACGGTTCCTCGTCAGTCCCGGCTGGACGGAGGGCCTGCTGGGCGCGATGCGCGAGTCGGTGGTCAGCCACTTCAACAAGGCGACGAAGGGCCGGATCGTCCGGAGCCTGCTGGAGGCCGGGGCCGTCCGCAGCTCCGCCGCCCGGCGTGCCAGCGACTCCACCCGCGCCCAGTCGCGGGACGCGAGCGCGTCGGTCGGCAGCATCCAGGTGCCGCCGACGCAGGCGACGTTGGGCAGGGCGAGATAGGACGGCGCCGACGCGGGCGAGATGCCGCCGGTCGGGCAGARGCGGGCCTGCGGGAGCGGTCCGGCCAGGGACGAGAGATAGCGGACGCCGCCGGCGGCCTCCGCCGGGAAGAACTTCATGTCCCGGACGCCGTGCTCCAGCAGGGCGACGACCTCCGAGGTCGTCGAGACGCCCGGCAGGAACGGCACGCCCGACTCGCGCATCGCGCCCAGCAGGCCCTCCGTCCAGCCGGGACTGACGAGGAACCGTGCCCCCGCGCCGACCGCGTCCGCGACGCCGGCCGGGGAGACCACGGTGCCGGCGCCGACGACCGCCCCGGGGACCTCGGCGGCGATCGCGCGGACGGCGTCCAGCGCGGCCGGCGTCCGCAGCGTCACCTCGATCAGCGGCAGCCCGCCGGCCACCAGGGCGCGGGCCAGCGGGACGGCGTCGGCGGCGTCCTCGATCACGACGACCGGGACGACGGGGGCTTCGGGGGCAAGGTCGAGCACGCTCTCCATGGGCCCATCGTGGCCAAGGGAAGCGTGACACGCAACGAGCGTTGCGCATGTTGCAACGCCTGGGATGCGGTGGCCGACGGACGGCGCTCCTCTCGCAACACGCCCCCGTTCCCGGACAGGACCTAGTGGATCTCGTCCACGAGCACGTCCAGGGCCCCCGCCCGGCCCTCCTCGACCACGTATCCCAGGTCCCGCAGGATCTCGACCAGCTCCTGCCGCCGCTTCGGCCGCGCCCCGGCCTCCAGCAGGCTCCGGACGATCCGGCCCTTCGTCGCCTTGTTGAAGTGGCTGACCACCTTCCGGGTCGGCGCGTGGAGCACCCGCACGGTCGCGGTCCGCTCCGCCGCCTCCCCCTTCGGCTTCCAGGCCGAGGCGTACGCCGACGAGCGCAGATCGAGGACGAGCCCGTCCCCGGCGGCCTCGGGCATCACCGTGGCCATCGCCCCGCGCCAGTGCGCGCCGAGCGCCCCCAGACCCGGCAGCTTCACGCCCATCGAGCAGCGGTACGACGGGATCCGGTCGTCCACCCGGACCGCTCCCCACAGCCCGGAGAACACGAGCAGCGACTGCCGGGCGCGCCTGCGCGCCGCCGCGTCGAGGGTGGCCAGGCCCAGCGCGTCGTACAGCACGCCCGTGTAGATCTCCCCGGCCGGTCGTGCGCCCGCCGTGCGGAGTTCGGTGTTCTTGGCGATCTCGCCGCGCAGTCCCTCGCTCAGACCGAGCACCTCGCGCGCCTTCTCCTCGTCGGCGGCGCACAGCTCGACCAGCTCGTCCAGGACCGCCGCCCGCGCCCCGGCCAGGCCCGGCAGGGACAGCGACTCCGGCTTGAGCGGTGCGCCACGGCCCGAGGCGGCCTTTCCTTCGGAGGGCGGCAACAGCACGAGCACGGCGGTTCTCCTTCGTACGTACGGGGTGGGGGTGCGGCCCCGGCTGTTCAGCCTACAAAGCCGGCGGCACCCGCCGGTCCCGCGTCCGCCGCCGCTCCCCGCACCGTGGGCCCCCGGGCCCCGCCGGGTCGCCGACGTGCCGGGGCCCCCGCCCGGCCCTACGCTCGGTCCATGCCCCGCCGCCACATCCGCGTGACCGGCGCAGCCGAGGCTCCGCTGCGGGCCGCCCTGCGCGCACTGCGTACCGAGCTCGCGATCCCCGACGCCTTCCCGCCCGCCGTCCTCGCCGAGGCGGAAGCCGCGGCCAAAGCGCCCCGGCTCCCCGGGCACGACGCGACCGACATCCCCTTCTTCACGATCGACCCGCCGACCTCCACGGACCTCGACCAGGCCATGCACCTGGCCCGCCGCGCCGACGGCGGCTACCGCGTCCACTACGCCATCGCCGACGTCGCCGCCTTCGTCGCGCCCGGCTCCGCCCTCGACGCCGAGGCCCACCGCAGGCGCCTCACCCTCTACTTCCCCGACGGCAAGGTGCCCCTGCACCCGCCCGTGCTCTCCGAAGGCGCGGCGAGCCTCCTGCCCGGCGAACCCCGGCCCGCGCTGCTGTGGCGGATCGACCTCGACGCCGAGGGCCGCCGCGTCGCCACCGACCTGCGCCGCGCCCTGGTGCGCAGCCGTGCCAAGCTCGACTACGCGGGCGTCCAGCGCCGCATCGACGACGGCACGGCCGAGGAGCCGCTGGCCCTCCTGCGGGACGTCGGCCGGCTCCGCGAAGCCCTCGAGTCCGAGCGCGGCGGGATCTCCCTCAACGTCCCCGAGCAGGAGATCGTCGAGCAGGACCACACCTACTCCCTCGCCTACCGCGCCCCGCTCCCCGCCGACGGCTGGAACGCGCAGATCTCCCTCCTGACCGGCATGGCCGCGGCCGACCTCATGACGGCCGCGGGCACCGGGATCCTGCGCACGCTCCCCACCGCCCCCGACGGTGCCGTCGCCCGGCTGCGCCTCTCCGCGCAGGCCCTCGGGGTCGACTGGCCGCACCACGTCTCGTACGCGGACGTCGTCCGCTCCGCCGACCCGTCCGACCCCCGCCACGCCGCCTTCCTCCAGGACTGCACCACCCTGCTGCGGGGGGCCGGCTACACCGTGTTCACCGACGGCAACGTGCCCACGCCCGCGGTCCACGCGGCGGTGGCGGACGAGTACACCCACTGCACCGCCCCGTTGCGCCGGCTGGTCGACCGGTACGCGGGCGAGCTGTGTGCGGCGGCCGTGGCGGGGGAGGAGCCGCCGGAGTGGGTGCGGGCCGCGCTGCCGGCGCTCCCCGACGAGATGGCGGCGGGCTCGCGGCTCGCCAACACCGTCGAGCGCGAGTCGGTCGACATCGTCGAGGCCGCCCTGCTGCGGGAACGGGTCGGCGAGATCTTCGACGCGTACGTCATCGACGTGAAGGACCGCGATCCGGCCGTCGGGACCGTGCACCTGGAGGATCCGGCGGTGGTGGCCGGCATCGAGGGCGGCGACTCCCGCCTCCCGCTGGGGGAGTGGCTGCGGGTCAGGCTGACGCAGGCGGATCCGGGAGCGGCGAAGGTGCGGTTCGCACCGGCGTAGTCCCCGCCCGCCCGGCCGGAACCCGGTCGGCGGCCTCCGCCGCGGGTGACGGTGTGTCCTCGTCCGGAGCCGTCGGAGCGTCCCGTGCCTCGGCGAGCGCGCCCGCGAGGGCCCGGGCGAGCCCGCGGGCGTCGTCGGCGTGGCAGCGCACGATCCGCACGGGACGGGGCCCGCCGAGGAACCGGGGCGCGTCGACCGGCCCCGTCAGTTCGACGGTGAGGGAGGTCTGCGAGCCGACGGCGAGGTTCAGCTCGCCCTCGGCCTTCTCGTGCGAGAACAGCAGCTCGTGCCGGACGGAGGCGATCCGCTCCAGCGGGACGAGCAGGTCGACGTGTGCCGCCTGGCGCAGCCGCAGGCCGTCGGGGCCGAGGACGTGCGGCCGGGTCACGGACGCGGCGTGCAGCCCGAGCACGAACAGCACGGTGTAGACGTCGAGGACGAGGACGACGGCGTGGACGACCGGCAGGCCGGCGAGCAGATACGACATGCCGACCGTCTCGACGAGGCACACGAACGCGAAGCCGTACATGAGGGCCGCCTGGTCACGGGCGTGCGGGAAGGGCGTGTCGCCCGCCCGGACGCCGACGCGGCGGCGCGCGACCCACAGGCCGAGGCTCGCCAGCAGCCGCAGTTCGTGAGCGGCCAACCGGAGCACCGGCTCGGGCACGAGCTCGGCGAGCGCCTCCCGGCCCGCCGTCCCGCTCCGGCGCAGCCGGACGAAGACCCCGGCCCCGACGGCGAGCAGGAGCAGGGTGGCGGCCTCCGCGGCCAGGACGGCCGGCTCGGGTATCCGCACCCCCGCCACGAGGCAGACCGCGAGGACGAGTTCCGCCGGCAGGACGGCGTACCCGGCCCCCCGCAGCAGGCGGACGCCCGGGCCCCGCGGTCGGGGCGTGGCGCTCGTCCCGCGGGCCGTGCCGCGCGGCCCGTACGGTGCCGGGCTCACGTCGCACGCTCCCGGATCAGTCGCAGCGCGTGGCGCACGGCGGCGGTCTGCGCGGCGGAGAAGACGCCGAAGAAGGCGTCGGTGACCCGGCCTCCGGGCAGTCCCTCGTCGCCGAGCTGCGCCACGACCGCGTCCGGGAGGCAGGCCGCGAGCGCCTGACCGGCCTCCGCCACGCGGGGATCGCCGGGGTCCGCCCCGGCGAGCGCGTCGAGCCGCGCGTACACGTCGTGCAGACGTTCCCGCGCGCCCGGCGCCTCCGCCATCTCCCGCATCGCCCCGATCAGCCGGTCCCGCTCCTCCTCCGGCGTCACGGTGTCGAGCAGACCCAGCATCTCCCGGTCCATGGCGGCCGTGGGGGACGCGGGCAGCTCGCCGATGCCGGCGAACAGTCCGGTGAGCTCCGCCGAGAACGGCCCCTCGGAGTTCAGCCGCCCCTCCCGGGCCTCGTCGAGCAGCCCGGCGAGCCGCGCCCGCCGCTCCCGGATCACCGCCTCCTGCCGCCCGAGGTCGGCGTCGAGTTCCTCCAGCACCTCCACCAGCTCGCGTCCGGCGTCGTCGGCGAGGACGTCCCCGACCTCGTCGAGCCCGAGCCCCAGTTCGGCCAGCCGGCGGATCCGGGCGAGCAGGACGGCGTCCCGGATGTCGTACTCCCGGTACCCGTTGGCCCGCCGTACGGGCTCGGGCAGCAGCCCGAGACGGTGGTAGTGCCGCACGGCCCGCGGGGTGACCCCGACGAGCGCGGCGATCTCGCCGATTCGCATGAGCCCAGTACAAACCCTGACGCTGCGACAAGGTCAAGCGGACCGCGACCGGCGCTCCGCCGTGGGGTGCCGGCCCCGCACGGGGTACGGAGGCGTCCGGCCCCCGCCGCCCGGGCGGGTAGCATGGGCGCCACGGCAGACGAGCCGGGCGGGCGGCCGCGTGGGGATCCTCGGATCCTCCCGAGGAACGTCCGGGCTCCACAGGGCAGGGTGGTGGCTAACGGCCACCCGGGGTGACCCGCGGGACAGTGCCACAGAAAACAGACCGCCGGGGACCTCGGTCCTCGGTAAGGGTGAAACGGTGGTGTAAGAGACCACCAGCGCCTGAGGTGACTCAGGCGGCTAGGTAAACCCCACCCGGAGCAAGGTCAAGAGGGGTCGCCTGGTGACAGGCGGCCCTGCGCGGACGTTCGAGGGCTGCCCGCCCGAGTCCGCGGGTAGACCGCACGAGGCCGGCGGCAACGCCGGCCCTAGATGGATGGCCGTCACCCTGACGACCGCGAGGTCCCGGGGGACAGAACCCGGCGTACAGCCCGGCTCGTCTGCCTTCCGGATCTGAGGGAGCCCCCGACCGCGACAGCGGGCGGGGGCTCTTTCCGTCCGGGCGCACGGCGCCGCTTCCCCGGCACGCCTCAGCGGTCGCAGGCGACGCCGTCGCCGTCCCGGTCGAGGGCCGCCCGGTACCCGGGATCGCCGCTGCGGATGGGCGCCGCGTGTGCCGCCCGGGCGGCCGCGCAGTTCGCGTAGTACACGCCGCCGCCACCCGTCGTCCCACCGGTCGTCCCGCCGCCCGTCGTCCCGGCGTCGTGTGCGGGGCCGTCCGCTTCGTCGTTCCCCGCGGTCGTCCCGCCCGTGTCCGGACGCAGCGCGGTGTTCGGGTTCGGGGGGCACGCGGTCGCCGGGGCGGTCAGGGAGAGGTAGGCCGTCTGGTACTGCGGGGTCTGGACCTGCTCGGCCGGCCGCGGGTCCTGGAAGCAGACCTTCCAGGCAGCCACGTCCTCGGGGAGGTCGACGTCGGTGTACGCGCTCCGCGGCTCGCTCGCCCTGAACCCGGTCCGGGCGAGCACCTGCGAGGCCGCGTCGAAGGTCATGCCGGTGACGGTCGGCATCTTCGGCCACGGCACCTTGTCGCCGTCCTTCGCCGGGCACAGGGCGTCGATCCGGACGACGCCGAAGTCCAGCACGGGCCGCCCGCCGGGCCGTCCCTCGGCCGGCGTCTGGAAGCAGACCTTCCATCCGTCGGCGTCCCACTGGGCCGCGTCCTGGTCCGAGGCGTCGTGCGAGACGGAGTCGTACCCGGCGGCCTGAGCGCCCGACTTCGCCTCCTCGAGGCTCCTGCCCACGAAGGTCGGGGGGCCGGTCGGCGTCGGGCGGGCGGTCGGGCTGCCCGTCGCGGCGCCCGCCGACGCGGTGGCCCGCGGTGCGGCGTCGGCCGCGGGGTCCGCGGGCGGCGGGCCGGCGAACAGCAGCACGAGGAACCACAGACCCGAGAGGACGGTGGCGACGATCTTCCGGTTGCGGCTCCACCGGCCCAGCCAGGTCAGCGCGATGCCGACGGGCGGCRGGACGACCGGTGGGACGACGGGTGGCGGCGGCGTGTACTACGCGAACTGCGCGGCCGCCCGGGCGGCACACGCGGCGCCCATCCGCAGCGGCGATCCCGGGTACCGGGCGGCCCTCGACCGGGACGGCGACGGCGTCGCCTGCGACCGCTGAGGCGTGCCGGGGAAGC
>NZ_RDBI01000040.1:1169791-1177421 GCF_008042125.1 Streptomyces sp. MS191 | reverse complement strand
GGCGTCCGCCTGCTGCGGTGGGGGCGGGTACACGGGGCTCCTCGCGGCAGGGCCGCTCGCGGCGGCGGTCAAGTGCCCGGATCCTACTAAGAGTTGCGGTTCACCCACGGGGAGTACGGGAAGTCCGGGCCGGGACGGGCCCGGGGCACCGCGTGGTGTGCGCCCCGCAGCGGCGGCGCCCAGGGGCCCCGGGTCTTCGCTCAGGCGGGCAGTGACCGCTCGGCGACCCGCCGCAGATGCCCGGCGAAGACCTCGGCGGCCTCGGGGGTGAGGGTGCGCAGTGCGACCATCGCCGTGATGATCACGTCGGAGAGTTCGGCCTCCACGTCCTGCCAGGAGTGACTGGTGCCCTTGCGCGGGTTCTGGCCGGTCGCGCCGATCACGGCCTCCGCGACCTCGCCGACCTCCTCGGAGAGCTTCAGGACCCGCAGCAGGACCTCCTGCCCCGGCTGCAGGTCCTGATGGTCGGTCAGCCAGCCGTGCAGGCGGTCGATGGTGCTCCAGGCGTCGTCCATGCGGGCCAGCCTGCCAGGCGGGGGCCGCTCACGAGGTCCGGACGGGGGACGTGCCCGCGTCGCGGCGGCGGTTCCCGGGCCGGGCGGAGACCGCCCGTGCCGCTCGCCCAGGTGGACGAGTCCGTCCGCTGAACGCGGCACCCCGGCGGCCGGGGTTCACCCCGATCGGGGGCCGCCAGGTGTACGGGTAGGCCATGACCATCCCCGTGGACAAACTCACCGACCCCGCCGTGCGCGCCTTCGTCACGGCCCTCAACTCCAACGACCGCGACGCCTTCCGGACCGCACTCGTCGACGGCGCCACCATGTCCGACGACGGTTCGGAGCGCGACCTCGACGACTGGACCGACAAGGAGATCTTCTCCTCGCGCGGCCACATGGAGATCGAGTCCGTCAAGGACGGCGGGCACGCGCTCGTCGCCCGCTTCCGCAACGACACCTGGGGCGAGATGCGCACCCGCTGGCGCTTCGTCGTCGAGGGCGGCAAGGTCGCCCGCTTCGAGACCGGCCAGGCGTAACGCCGTACGGACGGGGCGCGGCGGTAGGCCGGTCGGCCGGTGACCGGCGGGCCCGGCCCGCGCCCCTGTCCGTACGGCCGCCCCCGGGCTCCGCCCGCCCCGCTCGCTACCCTCGGCCGATGTACGGCATGGCCGTCGCCATCACCGTCGCGAACTGCACGTTCGCCTCCAGCGGCAGCCCCGCCATGTGCACCACCGTCGCCGCCACGTCGGCCGCGTCCATCACCGGCTCCACGGCCAGTTCGCCGTTGGCCTGCAGGATCCCGGTCCGCATCCGCGCCGTCATCTCCGTCGCCGCGTTGCCGATGTCCAGCTGCCCGCAGGCGATCCGGTACGGGCGGCCTTCCAGCGACAGCGACTTCGTCAGACCGGTCATCGCGTGCTTGGTCGCGGTGTACGCGATGGAGTGCGGGCGCGGCACGTGCGCGGAGATCGAGCCGTTGTTGATGATCCGGCCGCCCTGCGGCGCCTGTTCCCGCATGGTCCGGAACGCCGCCTGCGCGCACAGGAACGCGCCCGTCAGGTTGACGTCGACGGCCGCCCGCCAGGTCTCGTAGTCCAGATCCTCGACCGCGACTCCGCCGCCCGCGAACGTCCCGGCGTTGTTGAACAGCAGGTCGACCCGGCCGAACCGGTCCCGTACCGCCTCGAACAGAGCCGTCACGGCCTGCGGCGACGTCACGTCGGTCGGGACGCAGAGGGTCTCCCCCGAGGTCACGGCCGCGGCGGTCTCCTCCAGGGCCTCCCGCCTGCGGCCCGCGAGCGCCACCGACCAGCCCGCCGCCGCGAGGGCCCGTGCCACGCTCCGGCCGATACCCGAACCCGCTCCCGTCACCACTGCCACACGCGACTCAGTGCTCATGGGCGCGCAGCGTACGGGAGATCGGTGCACAGGGAACTCATCTGTCCGACACGCGGATGTTCTGTACCCGACAACCCTGGGTCTTCCCGTGCCACTCCAATACCGGACGGACAACATCCGTCAGGGGAGGGGCTTATGACACCCGCGCAGACCCACACCGACGAACTCCGCGCCGCCGCCGCCCGGTTCGGCCGCCGCCGGTTCCTCACCGTCACCGGGGCGGCCGCCGCGCTCGCCTTCGCCGTCAACCTTCCGGCCGCCGGTGCCGCGAGCGCCGCCGAACTCGACGCCCGCCGGATCACCGAGGACCCGTTCACCCTGGGCGTGGCCTCGGGAGACCCGCTGCCCGGCTCGGTGCTGCTGTGGACCCGGCTCGCCCCCCGCCCCTTCCAGGCCGACGCCGGGCTGCCGCGCGAGCGGGTCGCCGTCCGGTGGGAACTGGCCCACGACGAGCGGTTCCGCAGGATCGCCAGACGGGGGACGGCCACCGCCCACCCGGAGTTCCAGCACACCGTGCACGTCGAGGTCGACCACCTCGCCCCGGGCCGGGCGTACTTCTACCGCTTCCGCGCCGGCGACTGGGTCAGCCCCGTGGGCCGCACGCGCACCGCGCCCGCCCCGGGGGCCCGGATCTCCGGCCTCACCCTCGCCGCCGTGTCCTGCCAGGCGTACCACGACGGCTACTTCACGGCCTACAGGCACCTCGCCGAGGAGGACCTCGACGTCGTCTTCCACCTCGGCGACTACCTCTACGAGTACGCCGTGAACGCCACCGGCGGCGCCCGCGCCTACACCGACCGCCGGCTGCCCGACGTCTTCGACCGGGAGACCGTCACCCTGGAGGACTACCGGCTGCGCTACGCCCTCTACAAGTCGGACCCCGACCTGAGGGCCGCGCACGCCGCGCACCCCTTCGTCGTCACGTGGGACGACCACGAGACCGAGAACAACTACGCGGACGACATCCCCGAGAACGACGTGCCGTCGGAGGAGTTCCTCGCCCGCCGCGCCGCCGCCTACCGCGCCTACTGGGAGAACCAGCCGCTGCGCGCGCCCCAGCGGCCCGTCGGCCCCGACATGAAGCTCTACCGCCGTCTGCGCTTCGGCCGGCTCGCGCAGTTCGACGTCCTCGACACCCGCCAGTACCGCTCCGACCAGGCGTACGGCGACGGCTGGCAGGTCCCCGGACCCGAGTCCGAGGACCCCTCGCGCACCCTGACCGGCGCCACCCAGGAGCGGTGGCTGATCGACGGGTGGCGACGCTCGGACGCGCGCTGGAACGTCGTGCCGCAGCAGGTCGTGTTCGCCGAGCGCCGCAACGTCCCGACCACCGGCTACAAGCTGTCGATGGACTCCTGGGACGGCTACCCGGCCTCCCGCCGGAGGGTCCTGGACGGCGCCGCCGCCGCCGGCGTCGACAACCTGATGGTCCTCACCGGCGACGTCCACGTCGGCCACGCCTTCGACCTCAAGGCCGACTTCCGCGACCCGGCGTCCCGGACCGTCGGCACGGAGATCGTCGCCACCTCCATCGCCAGCGGCAAGGACGGCGCGGACCGGCCGGCCAACCACGACGCCCTGACCCGGGCCAACCCGCACATGCGGTTCTACAACGGGCGGCGCGGATACGTGAAGGTCGCGCTCGGCGAGCGCAGCGCGCGGGCGGACTTCCGTACGGTGACGGCCGTGACGACCCCGGGTGCCCCGGCCGCCACGGCCGCGTCCTTCGTCACGGAGGCGGGCAGGCCGGGCCTCACGCCGGCCTAAGGGCTGTCCCGCAATCCCCGGCGGGCGCACGACGCCGGCTACGGCACTTCGCCGCGTTGTCGGATCGCCCGAATACGACCGGTATGAGGACGACCCTCCGCCTTGCGATGCACCGCATCCGACGCCGTGCGCCGACCCACCGCGGATTACGGGACAGCCCTTAGGGGTGTCTTGCCGATCACGCCGGGAGCCCGGCAAGACCGGCGAGACGCTTCCTAGGCCCCGCTCGGATCGGACGCGCCGCGCCCCGGCCGGATCCGTCCCGATCCGCCGGGGCGCGGCGCGGCTCACCGTCGACGGGGCCGCGGCGCCGTCACACCCGTGCCGCGGCCCGTTCCGCGGGATAGCGGACGCCGATGCGGTCCCGCACCGCGTCGAGCGTCCGCATCACCGCGAGCGAACCGTCCAGCGGGACCAGCGGCGACTCGGTCTCGCCGGCCCGCAGACACCGCATGACCTCGGCCGCCTCGTGCCGGAAGGTGTACCGCTCGGCGGTGCCGTCGCCCGCGATCACGTGGTCCTCCGGCTCGTGACCCGTCCGGTGCAGGGTGAACCGCTCCGGGTGGAAGAAGCCGCGCGGGAAGTCGATCCGGCCCCGCGAGCCCGTCACGGAGGCGGTCATCGGGGTGTCCGCCGCGATCGAGCAGGACAGCAGGGCCGAGGCACCGGAGTCCGACCAGCCCAGCAGCACGGCCGTGTTCAGGTCCACGCCCTCGGGCGAGAGCAGCGCGTGCGCCTGGACGGAGTCGGGTTCGCCGAGCAGCAGCTGCGCGAACGAGACCGGGTACACCCCCAGGTCGAGGAGCGCCCCGCCGCCCACGGCGGGATCGCGCAGCCGGTGGTCGGCCGCGAAGGGACCCTCGAGACCGAAGTCCGCCTGGACGGTACGGACCTCGCCGATCGCCCCCTCCGCGACCAGGGCGGCCACCCGCCGGATCAGCGGGTTGCAGTACATCCACATGGCCTCCATCAGGAAGAGGCCCCGGTCCCGGGCGAGCGCGACCAACTCCTCCGCCTCGCCGGCGTCGATCGTGAACGCCTTCTCGCACAGGACGGCCTTGCCCGCTTCGAGGGCGAGTCCGGCCGCCGCCCGGTGGGCGTGGTGCGGCGTCGCCACGTAGACCACGTCCACGTCCGGGTCGGCGGCCAGCGCGGCCCAGTCCCCGTAGGCCCGCGGTATCCCGAAGCGGTCGGCGAAGGACTTCGCCGACGCCTCCGTGCGGGAGGCGACGGCCACCACCTCCGCGTCTTCCATCCCCAGCAGATCGGTGGTGAACTGCGCCGCGATCCCTCCGGTCGCCAGCACGCCCCACCGCACGGTCCTGGATTTCCCCATGCCTCACCTCGGAAATAGGTCTCGACCACCCCGGACGAGCTGAGAGCATAGGGAAAGATTCAACGAAATGGAGCAGTCGATGCCGGAGAGCGGCCAGACCACGACGCAAGGCCACATATCCACCGGCTCCCCCGCGAACGGAGTCGCCGCCCGCCGTGCGGGACTGCTCGTGACCCTCGTCCTCGGTGGTCTCACGGCGCTTCCGCCGCTCTCCATGGACATGTACCTGCCCGCCCTGCCGGCGGTCACCGAGGCGCTGCGCTCACCCGCCGCGACCATCCAGCTCACCCTCACCGCCTGCCTCGCCGGCATGGCGCTGGGCCAGCTCGTCGTCGGCCCGATGAGCGACCGGTGGGGGCGCCGCCGCCCCCTGCTCATCGGCATGGTCGTGTACGTCGCCGCCACCGCCGTCTGCGCGCTCGCGCCCTCCGCCGAACTGCTCATCGGCTTCCGCCTGCTCCAGGGCCTCGCGGGCGCGGCCGGCATCGTGATCGCCCGGGCCGTCGTCCGCGACCTGTACGACGGCGTCGAGATGGCCCGCTTCTTCTCCACCCTCATGCTGATCTCCGGGGTGGCCCCGATTATCGCCCCGCTCATCGGCGGCCAGATCCTGCGGATCACCGACTGGCGGGGCGTCTTCCACGTCCTCACCCTCATCGGCGTGCTGCTCACCGTCGTCGTCTGGCGCTTCCTCGACGAGACCCTGCCGCCGGAGCGGCGGCACGTGGGCGGGGTCGGCGAGGCGCTGCGGACCATGCGCGGACTGCTCGCGGACCGGGTCTTCACCGGCTACATGCTGGCCGGCGGACTGGCCTTCGCCGCCCTCTTCGCCTACATCAGCGCCTCGCCCTTCGTGGTGCAGGAGATCTACGGGGCCTCGCCGCAGACCTTCAGCCTGCTCTTCGGGCTCAACTCCATCGGTCTCGTCGCCGTCGGCCAGGTCAACGGCAAGCTGCTCGTCGGCCGGGTCAGCCTGGACAAGGCGCTCGGCTGTGGCCTGTGCGTCATCCTGCTGGCCTCGGTGGCGCTGCTGCTCATGACGAGCGGGGTCTTCGGCGAGGTGGGCCTGGTCCCGATCGCCGCGGGTCTGTTCGTCCTGATGTCGGCGATGGGCCTGGCGATGCCCAACACCAACGCGCAGGCACTGATGCGGACCCCGCACGCGGCGGGCTCGGCGTCCGCGCTGCTCGGTACCTCCTCGTTCCTCATCGGGGCCGTCGCCTCGCCCCTCGTCGGGATCGCGGGGGAGGCGACGGCGGTGCCCATGGCCGTCGTGCAGCTGGTCTGCGCCGCGGCGGCGCTCACCTGCTTCCTGGGGCTCTGCCGCCCGTGGCGCGGCCACCAGCGGAAGACCGCCTGAGTCGACGGGCCCGGGCGCTCCGACCGGCCGGAGCGCCCGCCTGCGCCACCTAACATGTCCGGGTGAACGCCTCTCTTCCGACCGCTCCCACCGCCGACACCCTGCGGGCCGCGCTCGCCGGGCTCCTCGACGGGCTGCCCCCGCGGCAGGCGGCGTCGGCCGTCGAGCGCCTGATCGCCAACTACCGCGGGACCACGCCCACCGACGCCCCCGTGCTGCGCGACCGGTCCGACGTCGCCGCGTACGCCGCGTACCGGATGCCGGCGACGTTCGAGGCGGTACGGGCGGCGCTCGACGCGCTGCGGGACGCGGCACCCGAGTGGGAGCCGGCGACGCACACCGACATCGGCGGCGGCACCGGCGCGGCGAGCTGGGCGGTCGCCGGGGCGTGGGAGGGGGCGGCCCGCACGACCGTCCTGGACTGGGCGGAGCCGGCCCTCGCGCTGGGACGGGAGCTCGCCGAGGGGGTCTTCGCGGCGGAGTGGCGGCGGGCCCGGATCAGCGGGGCGCTCACCCTGGACGGCACCGACCTGGTGACGATCTCGTACGTCCTGAAGGAGCTGACCGAATCCGATCGCCGGGCCGTCGTGACCGAGGCGGCGCGGGCGGCTCAGGCCGTCGTGATCGTGGAGCCGGGCACGCCCGACGGCTACGAGCGGATCATCGCCGCGCGGTCGCTGCTCGTGGAGGCGGGGCTGACGGTCGCGGCGCCGTGCCCGCACAGCGGGGCCTGCCCGATCGAACCGGGCACGGACTGGTGTCACTTCGCGGCGCGGGTGAGCCGGTCCTCGCTCCACCGTCAGGTGAAGGGCGGCTCGCTGCCGTACGAGGACGAGAAGTTCAGCTACGTCGCGGCGACCCGCTTCCCCGTCGTGCCGGCGCCCGCGCGGATCACGCGCAGGCCGCAGATCCGCAAGGGGCAGGTCCTGCTCGACCTGTGCGGGCCCCCGGAGGCGGGACTGACCCGCGAGACGGTCACCAAGCGCCACGRCACGCTCTACCGGTCGGCACGCGACGCCGACTGGGGCGACACCTGGCCGCCGGAGGACTGAGCCCGCCGGAGGACCGGGGCCGCGGCGCACCGGGACTGGTTCCGCAGGAACGGTTACGCGGACCTGTGGGAGCCGGAGCACGTGAACGAGGGCGAAGGCGACTTCGCCGTGACCGCCTCCTGGATCCTGGCCGGCCGCGGCTTCCGCTCCAGCCCGCTCTCGCACGACGAGGCACAGGAGTACTTCGGCCGCCCCGTGATCGGCCTGGAGCTGGTGGACC
>NZ_RDBI01000040.1:1154717-1169691 GCF_008042125.1 Streptomyces sp. MS191 | reverse complement strand
CCGTTACCTGATGTGCCCACCCACGCACTTCGAGGTGACGTACTCCATCAACCCCTGGATGGACCCCACGAAACCGGTCGACCTGCCCCTGGCCCTCGCCCAGTGGGAGGACCTGCGCGACCGCTACCGCTCGCTCGGCCACTCCGTCGAGCTGCTCGACCCGCAGCCGGGTCTGCCGGACATGGTCTTCGCCGCGGCGTCGCGCTCCGTGGCCAGCAGGGCGTCGGGGAAGAGCCGGGCCAGGACGGCCCTGCTCCCGGGGGAGAAGGCGCCGGGGTAGTACATGATCTCGTCGCGGGCGTCGTCCAGGACGCACAGCGCCGTGTCCAGGTGGTAGTAGCGCGGGTCCACCAGCTCCAGGCCGATCACGGGGCGGCCGAAGTACTCCTGTGCCTCGTCGTGCGAGAGCGGGCTGGAGCGGAAGCCGCGGCCGGCCAGGATCCAGGAGGCGGTCACGGCGAAGTCGCCTTCGCCCTCGTTCACGTGCTCCGGCTCCCACAGGTCCGCGTAACCGTTCCTGCGGAACCAGTCCCGGTGCGCCGCGGCCTCGTCCGTGCGCTCCGGGTGGGCGAACCGGGCGCCGAGGACCCGGCCGTCCACGACGGTCGCGCCGTTCGCGGCGAAGACCATGTCCGGCAGACCCGGCTGCGGGTCGAGCAGCTCGACGGAGTGGCCGAGCGAGCGGTAGCGGTCGCGCAGGTCCTCCCACTGGGCGAGGGCCAGGGGCAGGTCGACCGGTTTCGTGGGGTCCATCCAGGGGTTGATGGAGTACGTCACCTCGAAGTGCGTGGGTGGGCACATCAGGTAACGGCGAAGCGAAGCCTCGCGCGGAGTAGGGCGCAATGAGGGCTCCTCACGGACGGTGGTTCGGATGGTCCCCATGGTCCGCCCTCCCCGGCGTCCGCGCAGTGAACCGTTCGGGTGGTTCGGCCGAATATCGGCGTACCACAGGCAGCGAGACGCGCCGTCTCGCTGGTGCTAGATTGCCTCCATGTCCGACACCAAGGCACCCGACGCCTCGCGCCGCAGCGAACGCTCCCGCCGCGCCATCTACGACGCCGCCCTCGCCCTCGTCACCGAGTCCGGATACAGCAGGACGACGATCGAGGGCATCGCCGCCCGCGCGGGTGTCGGCAAGCAGACGATCTACCGCTGGTGGCCCTCCAAGTCCGCCGTCCTGCTCGACGCCTTCCTCGACCTCGCCGCCCGGGCCAACGAGGCCCTCGGCGGCGACGCCGAGAGTGAGATCCCCGACACCGGGGACCTCGCCGCCGACCTCGGGTTCGTGCTCCGCGCGACCGTCGACGAGCTGAACGACCCGACCTTCGACGGCCCCTCCCGCGCGCTGGCCGCCGAGGGCCTGGTCGATCCGGAGCTCGGCGCCCGGTTCGTCGAGCGGCTCCTCGAACCCCAGCTCCAGTACTACGTGCGCCGCATCGAGGCCGCCCAGGCGGCCGGGGACGTCGACCCCGCCGTCGACCCGCGCATCGCCCTCGAACTCCTGGTCGGCCCGCTGAACCACCGCTGGCAGCACCGCACCCTGCCGCTGACCCACGCCTACGCCGACACCCTCGTCGACTACGTCCTGCGCGGTATCGCCCCCCGCTCCTGAGGTCCCCGCGGGCCGTCCGACCCCACCCCGGTTGGGAAGTCCGGTCACCCGGAGCGCAGGATGGTGGGACCATGGGCAGAGCCGAACGGGCGAGCACGAGCGTGTGAGGGGATAGATGGGCGACGGCAAAGGCCGCTACCGCGGCACGGACGGCAAGCTCGCGGGGTGGCTGCGCAGGCGCCCCCGCCGCACCCCCGCGGACGACGGGAACGATCGCGAGAAGCTGCTCCTGGCCGTCGCCGCCGCGGGAATGCCCCTCGCCCCGGCCGCGTACCCCGTCGGCTACCGGTGTTCCTGCGAGCGCATGGGCTGTCCCACCCCCGCCCGGCATCCGGTGTCCTTCGCCTGGCAGACCCAGTCGACCACCGACCGCGCCCAGATCGAACGCTGGGCCCGTGCCGAGCCCGGCGCGAACTTCGTCACCGCCACCGGCATGGTGCACGACGTCCTCGACGTCCCGCTGGAGGCCGGGCGCGGCGCCCTGGCCCGGCTCCTCGACCAGGGGATCGACGTCGGCCCCGTCGCCGAGTCCGCGCCGAGCGCGGGCGACGGCGGCCGGATGCTCTTCTTCACCGCCACCCGCGGAACCCCCGAGGACGAGGACGAGTGGTGGCCCTGCGAGCTGGACTGCCATCCGGAGACCATGGACGAGCATCCGGGGCTGCGCTGGCACTGCCGGGGCAGCTACGTGCTCCTGCCGCCGTCCCGGCTCATCGGTGACGAGGAGGAGCAGCCCGGGGTCTCCTGGGCCCGCGGCCCCGAGCACCCGCTGCCGGACCCCCTGAACCTGCTGGAGACCCTCACCGACGCCTGCGCCAGGTACCTCGCCGGGCAGGAGGGGCAGCAGTCGGGCCACGAGGTCGCCTGGCCGTTGAGCCGCTGAGCCCCCGTCGGTCCTGTCCGGGAGGACAGGACCCGGGAGCCGTCCGGCAGGTCCCGCCCGGCTCTCCGCGCGGCCGGTGCTCCGTCCGGACGGAGCACCGTGCGGACGGGACCCGACCCGGACCGCCTACGAGCCCTCCGCCGCCGTCACGCCCTGCAGCCGCCCCGCGACCGTGACCCCGTCCCGCGTCGCGCCCGCCGGCTTCACGAGCACCGCCTGGCTGGACACCCACGTCTTGGTGACCGACCGCTTGATCTCGCCGGTCAGCAGGGCCTTCACGTCGGCGCCGACCTTGGGGCGGTAGCCCTGGGCCGCGGTCTGCCGCTCGAAGTACTTCGTCGCGAAGAAGACCAGCGCCCCGCCCTCCCGCGTCGCGAGCCCCAGCGGCGCGAAGTCGCCGGTGTCCGTGGCCTCGTCGATGTACTGGGTGGCGAGACCGGCCCGCTGGGCCGACTTCTCCCGCTCGGTCCGCCACACCGAGGTGTGCGGACCGGCGGCGAACGGTCCCGGCCGGCCCGTCGACAGGTAGGAGACGTACTCCCTGCCGAGGTTCTGCGGGGCGACCGCGAGCCGCGGGGAGTCGGGTGGGACCGGCACCGCGAAGCCGGCGTCGTCGGTCGCGAAGACCGGCACCTCGTCCGGGGTGAGGATCGTCAGATACGCGACCTCCCACAACTGCGTGGCGCCGTTGCGGACGAACACCAGCAGCCAGCGGTTGTCGCCGGGGCCCTGGTCGGTGTCCCGGTTCGAGTCGGTGTCCGCGACGAACCAGCGCGGCCAGCCCGCCTTCTTCGGCAGCAGGAACTTCGCGTCCGACAGCTCCAGCGGCACGTGGCTCGGGTTCCCGTTCGGACTTGTGACCGAACGGGACTTCAGGCCCGCCTGGTTGATCGCCCCGAGCGGACCGGTGACCCGGCCCGCGGTGAGGGCCGGGTCGTTCGCCTTGTCGCCCTTGTTGTAGGCGTCGACGAAGTCCTTGAGAGCCTGCTCGGCCTCAGACTTCGTTGCCGCCGGCAGGAGCTCCAGCTCGCCGTGCACCGTCACGCAGCTGCTCGCCGTCAGCGCCAGCACCGTCGCCGCCGCCGTCGCCACGAGCGCCCTCGCCGGCCGCCTCAGCTTTCTCATCGGTCGCCTTCTGCTCCTTCACCCGCACGGACGGACCCGACCCTACCGGGGCCAGGAACAGCGCGAGTGTCGGGATCAGATAGAGCGCCCACACCGTGACCTGAACGACCGTCGGGTCGGGCTGGAAGTTGAAGACGCCCTTCAGCAGGGTGCCGTACCAGCTGTCCGGCGGGATCGTCTCCGAGACGTCGAATGCCTTGTTCGCGAGACCGCCGACGAAGCGGGCCTCCTGCAGGTCGTGCACGCCGTACGCCAGCACGCCGGCCGCCACCACGACCAGCATGCCGCCGGTCCAGGTGAAGAACTTCGCCAGGTTGATCTTGAGCGCGCCGCGGTAGAACAGCCAGCCGAGGACGATCGCGGTCGCGATGCCCAGCAGGACGCCGATGAGAGGGGCGGACGTGCCGTCCTGCGAAGCCCGTACGGACGCCCACACGAACAGCGCCGTCTCCAGGCCCTCGCGGCCCACGGCCAGGAAGGCGGTGGCGACCAGCGCGCCGGTGCCCATCCGAAGCGCCGCGTCCAGCCGCCCGTGCAGCTCCTTCCTCAGGTGCCGCGCCGTGCGCCGCATCCAGAAGACCATCCAGGTCACCAGGCACACGGCCACGATGGAGAGCGAGCCGCCCAGCAGCTCCTGCGCCTCGAACGTCAGCTCCTGCGAGCCGAATTCGAGGGCGAAGCCGAAGGCCAGGGCCAGCGAGACCGCCACCCCGATGCCGATCCAGATCGGCTTCAGGGCGTCACGGCGGCCCGTCTTCACCAGGTACGCGATGAGGATGCAGACGACCAGGCTGGCCTCCAGGCCCTCGCGGAGGCCGATCAGATAGTTGCCGAACACGCCGGCTCCCTTCGGTAGTGCCCGACCACTGCTACGAGAACAGCGCCCGGCCCCACCAGTCGTCCTTGTCGCGGACGCCCGGCGGGACGGCGAACAGCGCCGAACCCACGTGCTGGATGTACTCGTTGAGGACGTCGGCCCGCGCCAGCGAGGTCTGCACCGGGATGAAGCCCTTGCGGACGTCGCGCTGGTACGCGAGGAAGAACAGGCCCGCGTCGAGGCGGCCCAGGCCGTCCGTGCCGTCCGTGAAGGAGTAGCCGCGGCGCAGGATCGTCGCCCCGTGGTTGGAGTCCGGGTGCGCGAGCCGGACGTGCGCCTCCGGCTTCATCGCCTTCAGGAACGGCTCGTCGTGCTCCTTGGCCTTGCCGACCGGCGCGCCCTCGCGCTTGTCGCGGCCGAAGATGTCCTCCTGCTCCTGGAGCGAGGTGCGGTCCCAGGTCTCGATGTTCATCCGGATCCGGCGCGCCACCAGGTACGAGCCGCCCGCCATCCACGCGGGGCCGTCCTTCTCGGCGGCCCACACGTGCTTGTCGAGCGCGGCGGTGTCGGTGCCCGCGATGTTCCGGGTGCCGTCCTTGAAGCCCATCATGTTGCGCGGGGTCTGGGCCTCGGGCGTCGTCGAGGAGGTCTTGCCGAAACCGAGCTGCGACCAGCGGACCGCGACCTTGCCGAAGCCGATCCGGGCCAGGTTGCGGATCGCGTGCACCGCGACCTGGGGGTCGTCGGCGCAGGCCTGGACGCACAGGTCGCCGCCGCTGCGGGCCGGGTCCAGGTTGTCGCCGGGGAACTTCGGCAGGTCGACCAGGGCCCCGGGCCGCCGGTCCTTCAGGCCGAAGCGCCCGTCGAACAGGGAGGGGCCGAAGCCGATGGTGAGGGTGAGACGGCAGGGCTTGAGGCCGAGGGCCTCGCCGGTGTCGTCCGGCGGAGCCTCCGGCAGGCCGCCGTAGGCGCCCTCGCCGACCTCGTGGCCGGCCGTCATGAGCTCGGCGGCGCGCGTCCAGTCCTTGAGGAGCTGGACGAGCTCGGCCCGGTCCTTCGTCTTCACGTCGAAGGCGGCGAAGTGCAGCCGGTCCTGGACGGCGCTGGCGATGCCGGCCTGGTGGGGGCCGTGGAAGGGGACGGCGGCGCCGCTCTCGGCGGCGGGCACCGCGGTGTCCCCGGTGCGGGTCAGGGCGACGGCGCCGCCGGCCGCGGCGGCGCCGAGCGCGAGCCCGGCACCTCCCCAGCCCAGCACCGTGCGCCGAGAGGCGGTCGGCTCGTTCGTACGATCGGTCGACTCGGTCATCTCGGTCCTCCCGGCTTACTTGACGACTGCGGCGGCGAGCTTGGAGAGCGGCTCGGCCAGCGCGTTGACGCCGTCCGAGAGCTCCTTGCGCTCCGTCTTGCCGACCTTCTCGTAGGAGGTGAAGACGTAGGACGTCTTGTCCGTGCGGTACTTGTCCAGGAGCGCGTTCAGGGCCGCGAACTGCTTGTCCAGTTCGGCGACGAGCTTCGGGTCGTTCTTCGAGGCGACCGGCTTGAGCAGCTCGAAGGACTTCTGGGCGCCCTCGACGTTCGCCTTGAAGTCGACCAGGTCGGTGCGGGAGTAGCGCTCCTCCTCGCCCGTGACCTTGCCGCTGGCGACCTCGTCGAGGAGCTCCTTGGCGCCGTTGGCCATCGAGGTGGGGGTGATGTCGGCCTTGCCGACGCGCTTCACCCAGTCCGCGAGGTCCTTGTCGAGGAGGTCGGCGAGCTGCTTCTCGCGGTCACCGATCTTCTTGTCCTGCCAGAGCGCCTTCTCCAGGCGGTGCCAGCCGGTCCAGTCCTTCGCCGGGTCCTGGCCGTCCTCCAGGCCGTCCTCGCGGACGTCGACCTTCGGGTCGATGTCGCCGAACGACTCGGCGACCGGCTCGGTGCGCTCCCAGCCGATGCGGGAGTGGGCGTAGGCCTTCTTCGCGGCCTCGACGTCACCGGCGCGGACGGCGTCGGTGAAGACCTTCACCTTCGGCAGGGTCTCCTCGGCCTGAGCCTGCACGTACTGGCGGTAGGCGGCGACGGCGGCGTCCATCTCCGGGGAGCGCGCCGCGCCCTTGGCGCCACCGGTGACGGTGACCTTCTGGCTGATGCCCGCGCCCTTCATGCCCGGCTTGCAGACGATCGTGTAGTCGCCGGCCTTGACCTCGGCGGTGATGTTCGCCTTGGTGGAGGGGCCGATGTTCTCGCGCTCGGTGACGATCCGGCCGTCCGGGTAGAGGACGTAGACCTCGGTGACCTTGGAACCCTGGTTCTCCACGGCGAGCTTCACGTGCCCGGCGGGGAACTCGGTCTTGGACACGGCGCAGGAGTCGTCCTTCGCGACGACCTGGACGGCGCCGTCGCCGCCCTTGGCATCGCTTTTCTCGGCGCAGCCCGTGACGGCGGTCAGAGCTGCCGCGGTCGCGGCGGCGGTGACGACAGAGAGACGGACGGCTCGCATAGAGGGCTCCATGGAAGGACGAGGGTGCCGGGAACGGGTTCGTCCGGCGGTGAGGCGGACCTAACTTAACCGAGGCTTACCTGAGCGATGCCCAGGCGTCCAGTGATTCAGCTCTCACGTTCCCGGCCCGGGCACGGCGGGGTCACAGCTCTCTCATGGCGAACCCATGGCAGGGTCAAGCGCGGGTCAAGGCGGTGGATTCGGGCGTTTTGTGAGGAACGGGGCTGCCGTGTGAGGACGGTGGGGCCGCGCTCGCCTCCGCGGCCGCCGCCGTGCCTGTGGGTGCGAGGCGGCGGTGCGGGGTTCTCCGCCTGGTCCGCGGTCTCCCGGCCGTACCACGAAGGCGCCGCCCGGGCATGGCCGATTCCGCGTGGTCCGGCGGAACGGGACTCCTGGATGCTTCAATTCCGCCATGAACACGACCGTGACTGACATCGTGCGCAGCGCCACCGACATCGACGTACTGCGCGTCTTCTGCGCCGGCGACGGCCGGTACGGCAACGCCCTCGGCGTCGTACGCGACGGCCGTACGCACCCCGACGAGGCGTCCCGGCAGGCGCTCGCCAAGGAACTCGGCTTCAGCGAGACGGTGTTCGTCGACGACCCCGAGCGCGGCGTCGTCGACATCTACACGCCCGGCGTCCGGCTGCCGTTCGCCGGGTACCCGGTGGTCGGTGTGGCCTGGCTGCTGGATCTGGAGGTCGTCTGCCCGCCGGTGGGCGAGGTGTGGGTGCGCGGCGACGGGGAGTTCACCTGGATCGAGGCGCGTGCCGAGTGGGCCCCGCCACGGACCCTGCGGCGGTACGCCTCGGCCGCGGAGGTCGAGGCGCTGGAGGTGCCCGAGCCGGGGGAGTGGATCTACGCCTGGGCCTGGGAGGACGAGGCGGCCGGCCGTGTCCGGGCGCGGGCCTTCCCGGGACGCGGGGACGGCATCGACGAGGACGAGGCCACCGGCGCGGCGGCGATCCTGCTGACGGCCGAGCTGGGCCGGGCCCTGAACATCACGCAGGGCCGGGGCTCGCAGCTCCTGACGGCCCCCGGACCCGACGGTGTGATCGAACTCGGTGGGCGGGTCCGGCTGGAGGCCACGCTGGCACCGCCGCTCACGAGCTGAGTCCGGGTGCGGGGACGCGCCCCCGCACCCGCCCGAACCCGCCCGCGCCCTCAGGCGCTGAGCGGGAACTCGCCGGCCAGCTCGCGGAAGACCGCGCCGTTGAAGTCGAAGGCGCGCTTGCACTCGTCGACGATCCGCTGCTTCTCCAGGTCGTCGGCGTCCACGCCGTCGAGCAGTTCGCGGTAGCCGCGCTTGAAGGCGGCCGGGTTGGCGATCTCCTCGAAGACGTAGAAGCGGACGCCGTCGCCCTTGCGGGCGAAGCCCCAGGTGCGCTCCGCCCGGTCGCGGATGATCTGGCCACCGGAGAGGTCGCCGAGGTAGCGCGTGTAGTGGTGCGCCACGTATCCGGCGGGCCACGCGCGGGCGCAGTGCGCGACGCGCTCGGCGTAGGCCGCCGTGGCGGGCAGCGGGGAGAGCCCGGCGCGCCAGTCCGGGCCCCGCAGATGGGCCAGGTCCTGCTCCAGCGCGGCCGTGCGGAACAGCTCCGGCTGTATGAAGGGCCCGGCGACGAGGTCGTCCTTCAGCGCGTCGGCGCCGTCCTCCAGGGCCCGGTACACGAACCAGAGCTGCTCCGTGTAGCGCGCGTACGCGTCCACGGCGAGGCGCCCGCCGAGGAGGTCGCTCATGAACGTCGACGTCTCGGCCTCGGTGTGCTGCTCGTGCGAGGCCGTGCGGATCAGCGTCGAGAAGGGCGTGTCCAAGGCGTGCCTCCGGGGGCCTTGCCGGTGGGGACGGGAACCTGCTGGAATACTGCTACTTAGGCTTACCTAAGTCAACCGGTTCCCGACGTCCTGTCGGTAAGAAGCTACCCCGCGCCGGCGTCAGGGCAACGTGAGGATTTCGGTCCCGGTGTCCGTCACCACGAGCGTGTGCTCGAACTGCGCGGTCCGCTTCCGGTCCTTGGTCACGACGGTCCAGCCGTCGTCCCACATGTCGTACTCGTGGGTGCCCAGCGTCAGCATCGGCTCGATGGTGAACGTCATGCCCGGCTGGATCACCGTGGTGGCGTGCGGGGAGTCGTAGTGCGGGATGATCAGGCCGGAGTGGAAGGACGAGTTGATGCCGTGCCCGGTGAAGTCCCGGACCACGCCGTAGCCGAAGCGCTTGGCGTACGACTCGATGACCCGCCCGATGATGTTGATCTGGCGGCCGGGCTTCACGGCCTTGATGGCGCGGTCCAGGGACTCGCGGGTCCGCTCGACCAGCAGCCGCGACTCCTCGTCGACGTCACCGCACAGGTAGGTCGCGTTGTTGTCGCCGTGGACGCCGTGGATGTACGCCGTGACGTCGAGGTTCACGATGTCGCCGTCGTTGAGGACGGTGGAGTCCGGGATGCCGTGGCAGATGACCTCGTTGACCGAGGAGCACAGTGACTTCGGGAACCCGCGGTAGCCGAGGGTGGAGGGATAGGCCCCGTGGTCGCACATGAACTCGTGCGCGACCCGGTCCAGCTCGTCCGTGGTCACGCCGGGGGCGATGTGCTTGGCGGCCTCCTCCATCGCCTGGGCCGCGATGCGGCCGGCGATCCGCATCCGCTCGACGGTGTCGGAGTCCTGCACCTCCGGTCCCTTGTACGGCGTGGGGGCGGGCTTCCCGACGTACTCGGGACGGCGGATGGCTCCCGGAACGGAGCGGTGGGGGGAGAGTTCCCCGGGCACGAGCAGCGACTGGCCAGACATACCAGCGAGTCTAACGACCGGTCCTGGGGCAGCATGGCGACAGAGGAAGGAGCCGACGATGGCCCTGTTCAAGAAGCGCACGGCGGGCAAGCCGGGCGAGTGGTACTACTGCCTGGAGCACAAGAAGGTCGAGGAGGGCCCCGAGTGCCCGGCCAAGAACCGCTTCGGCCCCTACGCGTCCCGTGAGGAGGCGTCCCACGCCATGGAGACGGCGAAGGAACGCAACCTGGAGTGGGAGAACGACCCGAAGTGGCACGACGCCCCGGCGGCCGACGGCTCCCGGGACGACACTCCCGACTAGGGCGCGTCCGGAAAGTCCCGCCTGCCTCACGCGCGCCGGCCGGGACGGCCGCGGCCCGTGCCGCGCCCGTCCCGGCCGGCGGGCGACCGCACCCGATCGGGCGATCCGTTGGGGCGGCCGTACCCCTCGCGCGGTGTCCGGGGCGGGCGCCCGGTCACGCGGCCTCCGACGTCTCCCGCCGCCGCGCCGCCTTCCGGCGCAGCGCGTCCTCGTCGGTCGCGGCGTCGTACGTCAGCAGCCGCGGCAGCGTCAGGCACAGCAGGCCCACCGAGGCGACGCAGGCCAGACCGCCCGACCAGACCGCCGGGCGGGTGCCCGTCCAGCCGGCCATCGCGCCGGCGCGGACCTGCCCCAGCTGGGGGCCCACGCTGTACGAGAGGACCTCGATGCCGGCCAGCCGGCCGCGGAGCTCCTCCGGGATCGTCTGGTTCCAGATCGTGGAGCGGCCCAGCCCGCTCAGCATGTCGCCGGCACCGGCGAAGGCCAGGCACAGCAGCACCAGCCGGATGTCGTCGAACCGGCCGGCCAGCGCGATCGCGAGTCCCCAGCCCGCCGCGCCGAACACCACCAGCAGGCCGTGCCGGCGGACCTTCGAGGTCCAGCCGCTGGTGAGGCCGAGGACGAGTGAGCCGACCGATCCGGCCGCGTACATCAGGCCCAGCGCCCAGTCGGCGTCCAGCTCGTCCGCGAGGAACGGGAAGATCGTGTTCGGGAAGGCGAAGAACATCGCCGCGAGGTCGATCGCGTACGTGCCGAGCAGCACCGGCCGCGACCAGGCGTAGCGCGCTCCCTCCGCGATGCCGCGCAGCGAGGGCTTCTCGGCGTCGTGCGCGGCCGGGGCCGGGGCCAGCCGGCGGCAGAGCAGCACCGACGCGGCGAAGCCGGCGATCGTCAGGCCGTACGCCGGCGCGTGCCCGGCGTAGGCGACCACGAGACCCGCGAGCGCCGGGCCCGCGATCGCGCCCGTCTGCCAGCGCAGCGAGTTGAGCGCGGCCGCGGCGGTCTGCTGCTCGTGCGGCACGATCCGGGCGAGGAGGGAGTCCAGCGCGGGTCGTTGGAGCCCGGCCAGCGCGGAGACGCAGGCCGCGACGAGATACAGGGGCCACAGCATCGGGGAGGGCAGCAGCGCGTTCAGGAGCAGGACCAGTGCGAGGACGCCGAGCCCGGCCTCGGTAAGGATGATCACCTTGCGCCGGTCGACCGCGTCGGCGAGCGCCCCGCCGTAGAGACCGAACACCACCAGCGGGACCAGCTCCACCGCGCCCATCGCGCCCACGGCGAACGGCGAGTTCGTGAGGTCCTTGATCTGGAGGGGCAGGGCGATCAGCGCCATGAAGCTGCTGAAGTACGTCACCAGCCCCTGGATCCACAGCAGCCGGAAGTCGGCGGACGACCGCCACGGCGCCGTGTCGGGCAGGACGGATGCCAGTCTCACCGACAGCTTGGAGGTCACGAGGGGTCATGCTCGTGCCGATCGGTGCCGGAGGCAACCGGATTTCGCCCCGCTACCAGGGCGCCTGCGGCGGGGCCGTCAGGTGGTCCGCCAGGGCGGAGAGCCGGTCCCGGAAGCGCCGCCGGCCGCGTGCGGCGGGCAGGCTGTTCTCACCGGCCGCCGCGCTGACCAGGTGCTGGACCGTGTCCAGGTCGACCTCCGCCGAGGCGTCCACCGTGAGCGCCTCGTGCGCCAGTGCGTGCACCTCGGGGTCCCCGCCGTCCAGCGACAGGACGGTGGCCCCGGCCCGGCGGGCGTCGTGCACCCGCTCCAGGAGACCGGCGTCGGCCCGCTCGGGGGCGACCATCAGCAGCGTCGACCCCCGCCCGGCCGACTCCAGCCGGCTCAGCCCGACCGCCAGATGCGCCGGATCCCCGGGCCGCACCCGGTGCCGGACCAGCGTCGGCGCCAGCTCCGGCTGCCCGGACCAGGCCGACTCGTCGACCAGATGCGCGGCCAGGTGCCAGGGCTCGTACCCGGCCGTCCCCACCAGGAGCAGCCCGCCGCCCCGGGGCACGACGGAGGCCCGCAGGGCGCCCGCGAACCGGCGGGCCTCCCGGGGCCACGCCGTTCCGGCCAGTACCTCCCGCAGCAACGCGACGCGTACGGCATCCATGGGGCCGCATACTGCCGCAGCCGACCCCCGCGCCGGGGGCCGTCGCAGGAACTCACCCCCGCCCCGGCACGTTTCCCGCACAGCACCCCGTCCTCCAGGGAGTCCCACCGATGCAGGGAGTCCCACCGATGCTCCCGCCCCCGCGCCCAAGGACCCCTGGGACCTGCCCGACGTCTCCGGACTCGTCGTCGGTGTCCTCGGCGGGACCGGCGACCAGGGCCGCGGCCTCGCCTACCGGCTCGCCAAGGCCGGCCAGAAGGTGATCATCGGTTCGCGTGCCGCCGACCGCGCCCGGGCCGCCGCCGGCGAGCTCGGCCTCGGCGTCGAGGGAGCAGACAACGCCGAGTGCGCCCGCCGCAGCGACATCGTGATCGTCGCCGTCCCGTGGGACGGGCACGCCAAGACCCTCGAAACCCTGCGGGACGAGCTGGCGGGCAAGCTCGTCGTCGACTGCGTCAACCCGCTCGGCTTCGACAAGAAGGGCGCCTACGCCCTCAAGCCCGCGGAGGGGTCCGCCGCCGAGCAGGCCGCCGCCCTGCTGCCCGGCTCCCGGGTCACCGCCGCCTTCCACCACCTGTCCGCGGTGCTCCTCCAGGACGCCTCGATCGACGAGATCGACACCGACGTGATGGTCCTCGGCGAGGAGCGCGCCGACGTCGAGATCGTCCAGGCGCTGGCCGGCCGCATCCCCGGCATGCGGGGCGTCTTCGCCGGCCGGCTCCGCAACGCCCACCAGGTCGAGTCGCTCGTCGCCAACCTGATCTCGGTCAACCGCCGCTACAAGGCGCACGCCGGGCTGCGCGTCACCGACGTCTGAGCGACCCGTCCGGGCGCCTGCGGGCACGGACCCGGGCATGGGGGACACTGGTCGGGCACCATCAGCCGTACCGGACAGGAGCCGACCCCCATGCCCCGCCTCGCTCTCTACGCCCTCGTCGTCTGCGCACTCGCCGTGGTCGCGGCCGTCGTCTCCTTCGTCCAGGGCAGCGTCCTCGGCGTGATCTGGGTGCTGCTCGCCGGCCTGTCCTCGAACATGGCCTGGTACTACGTCCGCCGGGCCAAGGCCGAGAACGCCGCGGCCTCCGAGGCGTAGGCCCGGCGCCCGTCCGCCCCGACAGGGACGAGCCGGGACTCAGCCGACCCGGCAGAGCTCCGGCGTCTCCTGCCAGAACCGGAACAGCTCCGAGCCGCAGTAGCGGTACACCTCCGGCACCCCCAGCGAGCGCATCAGCGCGTCGATCGTGTCGAAGAACGCGCCGTTGACCGCCGGTACGAAGAGCAGCGCGATCACGACGAAGAACCCGTACGGCGCGTACGGCTCGATCTGCCGCTTGAGCCGGTACGACAGCCACGGCTCGACGACCCCGTAGCCGTCGAGGCCGGGCACCGGCAGCAGGTTCAGCAGCGCCGCCGTCACCTGGAGGAACGCCAGGAAGGCCAGCGCGAAGCGGAAGGGCAGCGGCACGCCGTCCAGCAGGTGCAGCCAGAACGGCGCCGTGCAGACGACGGCGAACAGGACGTTGGCGAGCGGCCCCGCGAGCGAGATCAGGCTGTGCTTCCAGCGGCCCCGGATCCGGCCCTGCTCGATGAAGACCGCGCCGCCCGGCAGACCGATGCCACCCATGATCACGAAGAGCACCGGCAGGATGATGCTGAGCACCGCGTGGGTGTACGCGAGCGGGTTGAGCGTGAGGTAGCCCTTCGCCCCGACCGTGATGTCCCCGCTGTGCAGCGCGGTGCGTGCGTGCGCGTACTCGTGCAGGCACAGCGACACGATCCAGGCCGAGGTCACGAAGAGGAAGACCGCGAGACCGGGAGAGGTCGCGAAGCCGGTCCACACGGCCCAGCCGGTGACCGCCATGACGGCGAGGATCGCCAGGAAGACCGGGCTGATGCTGCGCTCGTGGCTGCGGGTGGTGGCCGTGGACATCGGTGGGACTCCCTGGAGGACGGGGTGCTGTGCGGGAAACGTGCCGGGGCGGGGGTGAGTTCCTGCGACGGCCCCCGGCTCACGGAGAATAGGCCCTGTGCGCTACTCAGTCCWCGGCCCCACCCTCGCCCACCGCCCCGACGGCACGCCCGTCCCCATCGGCGGTCKCCGGCTGCGGGCCCTGGTGACCGTGCTCGCGCTGCGGGCCGGGCGCGCCGTCCCCGTCCCCGTCCTCGTCGACGAGGTCTGGCACGGGGAGCCGCCCGCGGACGGCGCCGCCGCGCTCCAGGCCCTGGTCGGGCGGGCCCGCCGGGCGCTCGGGCACGAGGCAGTGGTCTCCGCGGACGGCGGCTACCGGCTCGCCGCGGGCCCCGAGGACGTGGACGCGCGGCGCTTCGAACAGCTCGCTGCGGACGGCCTCCACGCCCTGGAGTCCGGGGATCCGGCCCGCGCCGCCGGACTCCTCGACGAGGCCCTCGGGCTCTGGCGGGGACCCGCGCTCGCCGACCTGCCCGACCGCGTCGTAGGCCGCGAGGGCTTCCGCCGCCCTCCCGGTGTCGCGCAGGGCCCGGATCCGCAGGGCCTGGAGCAGTTCGTCCAGGGGGTGTTCCTCGCAGAGCGCGGCGAGTTCGGGCAGGACGGCGGCGGCCTGGCCGAGGGCGAGGGCGGCGGCGAGGCGGGCGCGGCGGGCGTCCAGCCGGCGGGCGTCCCAGCGGGACGCCTCGGCCGCGCGGTCGGGCAGGTCGGCGAGCGCGGGTCCCCGCCAGAGCCCGAGGGCCTCGTCGAGGAGTCCGGCGGCGCGGGCCGGATCCCCGGACTCCAGGGCGTGGAGGCCGTCCGCAGCGAGCTGTTCGAAGCGCCGCGCTCTGCGAGGAACACCCCCTGGACGAACTGCTCCAGGCCCTGCGGATCCGGGCCCTGCGCGACAC
>NZ_RDBI01000040.1:1135852-1154617 GCF_008042125.1 Streptomyces sp. MS191 | reverse complement strand
GCCGGGGTGTTGGRCGTGTTGGGTGCGTTGGTGGACAAGTCGTTGGTGGTGGCGGCTCCTTCGGAGGAGGGGGTGATGCGTTACCGGTTGCTGGAGACGGTGGGGGAGTACGCGGCTGAGCGGCTGGACGAGGCGGGTGATCGKGAGGTGGCCGAGCGGCGGCATCTGACGTACTACCGCGAACTCGCCCGCACCACCGACCCCGAACTCCGCGGCGGCGTTCAGCTCGCGGCCATGGCACGCTTCCGCCTCGAGTACGAGAACCTGCGGACCGCCCTGCGCCGCGCCGTCACCGCGCGGGACGAGCACGAGGCGCTCAGCCTCGTCCACGCCCTCCTCTGGTACTGGCAGATGCGCGACCTGCGCGCCGACGCCCTGCACTGGGCCGAGGCCGTCGCCGCCCTCGGCCCCGACCCCTTCGGACCGGACGCGCCGCCCGTCGTCCCGCTCCACGAGCACGTCACCGCCGCTCCGCCGCCGTTCGACGAGGACACGCTGTGGGACGCCCGGCGCGGGGTGCGGCTCATCGAGCTGCTGAACATGGACCACCAGACCGGTCGGTGGACCCACCCCGAGGCCATCGAGCGACTGCGGCGCATCACCGACGCCTACCCGCCCGGCCTCCCGCAGACCTGCCGACTGCCCGGCTCCTTCTCCGTCTTCGCGGTGCTGCTGACCGGCGACGTCGACCTGATGCGTACCTCGCTCGACGCCACCGTCGAAGCCTGCCGGACCCACGGCTACGCGTGGGAGCTGGCCAACGTCCTCCAGCTGCGCGCCAACGTGCTCGCCAACCGTGTCTCCTCGGCCGGCGGAGCGAGCGCCGACGCCGACGAGAGCCTGAGGATCTTCGTCCGCCTCGACGACGCCTGGGGCGCGGCCGAGGCACTCTCCTCGCGCGGCGAGGCCCGCGAGAGGCGCTGCGAGTTCGAGGGCGCGGCCGAGGACTTCGCCGCGGCGATCGGATACGCGGAGCGGATCGGCGCCCAGTCCCAGATGGCGCTGCTGCGGGCCCGCTACGCCGACACGCTCGCGGCCGTCGGCCGGCACGAGGAGAGCGAGGCGATCCTGCGCCAGGTCCTTGCGGAGGGCCCCGGGCGCGGCCACGAGCCGATGCTCGCCGCGCGGATCTTCCTCGCGCTGCTCCTCGGCCGGACCGGGCGCACCGCCGAGGCGCGCGAGCAGCTCACCGAGCTGCTGGGCGAGTTCGGCTCCGACACCCTGTCGATCTTCGAGGGCTTCACCTTCGGCAGCCTGGCCTGGCTCGACAACCTGGACGGCCGCTACGCGGCGGCGCTGAAGCTCGTCAGGGAGGCCCTGGACCGGGCGACCGGCGCCCTGTCGCTGATGGTCGCCCCGCAGATGCCGACGATCCACCTGGTCACCGCCGCCTGGGCGCTCGCCGGTCTCGGCGGCGACGACGCCACGCGCGCCGCCCGGCTCCTCGGCGCCGTCCCGGACCTGCTCCCGACGGAACACCGCCTCGCCCCGATGGAGCGGGAGAACCTGGACGCGGCCACCGCGCTGACCCGGTCCGTACTCGGCGACGCGGCGTTCGAGGCCGCGTACGCCGAGGGCGGTGGCCTCTCCCTGGAGGAGGCCACCGCCCTGCTCGACGGCGCCGACGCGATCACGAGGCGCGCCGAGTCCTGAGGTTCCCGGGCCGTCCCCGGGCGGATCAGGTCTTCTTGCGGAACTTGGCAACCGCGAGGGGCGCCGTGACGACCGTGATCGCCACCGCCCAGCCGAGGGTCATCCACACCGAGTGGGCGACCGGACCGCCGTTGATCAGGTTCCTCGCCGCGTCGGCCAGGTTGGACAGCGGGTTGTAGTCGGTGAAGGTCTCCAGCCAGCCGGGCATCGAGGTCGGCGGCGCGAAGATCGAGGAGCCGAACTGGAGCGGCATCAGTACGATCATGGCCATTCCCTGGACGGCCTGGGCCGTCTTCATGGTGAGACCGAGCAGGATGAAGATCCACATCAGCGAGGCGCCGAACACCATCGACAGACCGATGGCGGCGAAGAGGTCGAGGACCGAGGTCTTGATCTCCATGCCGAGCAGGAAGCCCATGCCGAGCAGGATCGCGGTGGCGATCAGCATGCGGCCGACCTCGACGACGATCTTCGCGATGAGGACGGAGGACCGGGCGATCGGCATCGTGCGGAACCGGTCCATCACCCCCTTCTTGAAGTCGTCGTTGATGCCGGTGCCGACGGCCATGGCGATGTTCATGCCCATCATCGCCATCAGGCCGGGGACCACGTAGTTCACGTAGGCGTCGTTGTTGCCCTTGCCGGAGATCGCGCCGCCGAAGACGTACACGAACAGCAGGACGAAGATGATCGGCATCAGGACCGCGTCGAACATCGACTCCGGGTCCTGCTTGATCTGCAGCGCGTTGCGGCGCACCAGGGCGCCGATGTGGCGGAGGTTGGCCCGCAGGCCGATCCGTCCCTCGCCGGGCTGCGCGGCGCGCACGGGGGCCGGGCCGGGGGCGGAGCCGGCGGGCGACTTTGCGAGCTGCGTGGTCGTGGTGGTGCTCATGCGGCGACCTCCTCGGGAAGCGTGTCGGACACGGTGGCCTTCTCGCCCGTGATGGCCAGGAACACCTCGTCCAGGCTGGGCAGGTGCGTACCGATGTGGGCGATGCCGTAGCCGCGGGCGCCGAACAGGCCGACGACGGCCGTCAGCTGCTCGTCGCTGAGGATCGGCACGTAGAGCGCGCCCTCGTCGGGGACGACGGTGGAGCCGGCGATCCCGTCGAGGCCGGCCTCGCGCAGGGCGCCCGCCATGGCGGGCAGGTCGGCGGAGTCCACCGGGCGGACGGTCAGCGTGCGGCCGCCCACCCGGGCCTTGAGCTCGTCGACCTTGCCGTTGGCGATGACCCGGCCGCGGTCGATGACCGTCAGCTCGCTGGCGAGCTGCTCGGCCTCCTCCATGTACTGGGTGGTGAGCAGCACGGTCACGCCCTCGGAGACCATGTTCTGGACCTCGTCCCAGACCTCGTTGCGGGTGCGGGGGTCGAGACCGGTGGTGGGCTCGTCCAGGTAGAGGACGGCCGGCCGGCCGATCATCGAGGCGGCCAGGTCGAGGCGCCGCCGCATGCCGCCGGAGTAGTTCATCGCCGGCCGCTTGGCGGCCTCGGTGAGGGAGAAGCGCTCCAGCATCTCGTCGGCGCGGCGCCGGGCGTCGGCGCGGGACAGGTCGAGCAGCCGCCCGATCATGTAGAGGTTCTCCCAGCCGGAGAGCTTCTCGTCGACCGAGGCGTACTGGCCGGTGAGGCCGATGGTCCGACGGAGCTGGCGGGGCTGCTTCACCACGTCGTAGCCGGCGACCCGGGCGGTCCCGGCGTCCGGGACGATCAGGGTGGACAGGCAGCGCACGAGGGTGGTCTTGCCGGCGCCGTTCGGGCCGAGGACCCCGAGCACCGTGCCCTCCCGGACGTCCAGGTCGACCCCGTCCAGGGCCTTCGTCTCGCCGTAGTGCTTCACGAGGCCCCGGACCTCGACGGCGTTGGTGTGTGATCGCGTCATGGCCACTACTAGACCAGCCGCCACCGACAACCCTCCGACAGACGACCGACAGCGGCCCCGGACGCGCCGACAGCCCGCCGATGGGGGATGTCGGCGGGCTGTCGTCCGTACCGCGATGGCGCGAGGGAACGCCCCGGTGACCAGGGCGGATCGGGGAGCCGGGGGCTCCCCGGGGTCAGTGGAAGGTGTGCTCGGCGGCGGGGAAGGCCCCACCGCTGACGTCCTCCGCGAAGGCGCGCGCGGCGTCGCCGAGCGTCTGGCGCAGGTTGGCGTACTGCTTGGTGAAGCGCGGCACCTTGCCGCCGGTGAGACCGGCCATGTCCGTCCAGACGAGGACCTGCGCGTCGGTCTCGGGCCCGGCGCCGATGCCGATGGTCGGGATGTGCAGGGAGCGGGTCACCTCGGCGGCCAGCTCGGACGGCACGAGCTCCAGGACGACCGCGAAGGCGCCGGCGTCCTGGGCCGCCTTGGCGTCGCTCAGCAGCCGGTGCGCGGCCTCGTCGCTGCGGCCCTGCACCCGGTAGCCCATGGTGTTGACGGACTGCGGGGTCAGGCCGAGGTGGGACATCACCGGGATGCCGGCCTGGACCAGCAGCTCGGTCTGCGGCAGCGAACGCTCGCCGCCCTCCAGCTTGACCGCGCCGACACCGGCGTCCTTGACCAGCCGGGTGGCGTTGCGCAGGGCCTGGACGGGCCCTTCCTGGTACGAGCCGAAGGGGAGGTCGCCGACGACGAGGGCCCGCTTGGTGCCCCGCACGACGGCGGCGGAAAGCAGGGTCATCTCGTCCATCGTCACGGGCACGGTGGTGTCGTAGCCGAGGTGACAGTTGCCCATCGAGTCGCCGACGAGGACGACCGGGATGCCGGCCTCGTCGAACACGGACGCCGTCATGGCGTCGTAGGCGGTGAGCATGGGCCACTTCTCGCCGCGGGTCTTGGCGGCGGCGATGTCGTGGACGGTGATGCGGCGCGTGCCCTTGCCTCCGTACAGCGCCTTGCTGCTGTCGGGGGACTGCGTCGGGGCAGGCTGAAGCGTCATGGTGAACGGCTCCTTCGTCATCTCGAGGCGCCCTGACGGCGTCCCCGGATCACGTCCATGGTGGCACTTCGCCGGGCGGCGGGGGAAGTGGGCCGGAGTGGTGCTGTTCACACGCCGACCGGGCGAACCAATTCGATACGAGACGGTCTCGTATCGAAATGTGGGTAGCCTGAGGTCATGTCCCAGCCGTCCGCCGTTCCCGCGGCACCCCGGATCCCCGAGGCCGTCCACCGCCGCCGCTGGGTGGTCCTCGGCGTCCTGACGCTCAGCCTGCTGATCGTCGTCCTCGACAACTCGATCCTGAACGTCGCCGTCAAGACGATCGCCAGCCCCGCGCCCACCGGCATCGGCGCCGGTCAGAGCGAGCTGGAATGGGCGATCAACTCCTACACGCTCGTCTTCGCCGGCCTGCTGTTCACGGCGGGGCTGCTCGGCGACCGGTGGGGCCGCAAGAAGGTGCTGCTCTTCGGCATCGCCGTCTTCGGCACGGGCTCCGCGCTCGCCGCCTTCTCCGGATCCCCTGGCGAGCTCATCACGTACCGGGCCGTCATGGGCCTGGGCGCCGCCTTCGTGATGCCCGCGACCCTCGCCGTCCTGATGAACGTCTTCGAGCGCGAGGAACAGCCCCGGGCCATCGGCATCTGGGCGGGCAGCGTCGGCGTGGCCATCGCGGTCGGCCCGATCACCGGCGGCATCCTGCTCGAGCACTTCTGGTGGGGCTCGATCTTCCTGGTCAACGTGCCCGTCGTGATCATCGCCTTCGTGCTGATGGCCTGGCTGGTGCCCGACTCCCGAGACCCCGCGCCCGGCCGGATCGACGTGCCGGGCGTCTTCCTGTCCGTCGTCGGCCTCGTCCTCCTCGTGTACGGGATCATCCGCGGCGGCGAGCTGGCCGACTTCACCGACCCCACCGTCCTCGCCCCGCTGCTCGCGGGCCTGGCGGTCCTCGTCGGCTTCGTCCTGCACGAGAAGCGCAGCGACCACCCGGCGATCGACATCGGCTACTTCGCCARGCCCGCGTTCTCCGCCGCCGTGGCCGCCATCGCGCTGGTCTTCTTCGCCCTGATGGGCGTCACCTTCTTCTCCGCCTTCTACCTGCAGAGCGTGCGGGGCTACAGCGCGCTGCAGGCCGGACTGCTGATCCTGCCCATCGCCGTCGCGCAGCTGGTGTTCTCGCCCCGGGCGCGGCTGGCCGTCGAACGCTTCGGCGCGCGCGTGGTGTGCGCGGCGGGCATGCTGCTGGTCGCCGCGGGCCTGACCGCCTTCACCTCCTTCGACGCGGACACGCCGGTGTGGACGCTGGAACTGGTCTTCTTCGCGCAGGGCCTGGGAATGGCGCACATCATGCCGCCGGTGACCGTCGCCGTGATGCAGTCCCTGCCCCGGGAGAAGGCCGGCTCGGGTTCGGCGATCAACAACACCTTCCGGCAGGTGGGGGGCGCGCTCGGGGTGGCGGTGCTCGGCTCCGTGCTCTCTGCCACCTACCGGGGCGAGATCGAGGGCCGTCTGACCGCGCTGCCCGCGGGACTGCGGGACACGGCCGGCGAGTCGATCGAGGCCACCCTCGGCGTCGCCGCGCGGCTCGGCCCGGAGGGGGCGGCGCTGGTGGCGCCCGCGTACGACGCCTTCCTCGACGCCATGCACGTCACGGCCGCCTGCTCGGCCGCGATCGCCCTGTTCGGCGCGGTCGTCGTGGCCGCCTTCCTGCCGGGCCGGCGGCCGGGCGGACCGGGCGCCCCCGGCGGGCCGGGGTCCGTCGCGAAGCCCGAACCGGAGTCGGACGCCGGGGCGAGCGCGCCGGTCCGGGGCTGAGGGCCGCCGCCCCGTCGTCCGCGGTGGGACGGCCGCCGGGGGTCCCGCCGTCCGCCGGGGGCTCTCCTGCCGACGGCGCCTTCCGGACACCGCCCGGGAGCCGCTCCGGGGCCGCCGTGCCCGGGTGCCGCCAGGGCACGGGAGAATCGAACAGGTGACAGCAGGTGTCCCGCGGTGACGGCGAAAGGCGGAGCGGACGTGTCCCTCGAAGACGACGGCGCCCCGAAGGACCCGCGGGGCGGGGGCGCCGCACGGCGCGGGCGGCCGCGCAGCGAGGCCGCCGAGCGGGCGATCCTGGCGGCGGCGACCTCGCTCCTGGAGGAGGGGGTCCCGCTCGCCGACCTGTCGATCGAGCGCATCGCCCGCACCGCCGGCGTCGGGAAGGCCACCATCTACCGCCGCTGGCCCGGCAAGGAGGAGCTCTTCGTCGACCTCCTGCGCTCCGTCGAGCCGCCCGATCCGGTACTCCCCGGCACCTCCGTCCGCGACGACCTCGTCACGCTGCTCGAGTCGCTGCGACGGCGTGGACTCGCCAAACGGAGTTCCGCCCTGCTGCACAACGTCTTCTCGCAGATGCAGCTGTATCCCAAGCTGTGGGAGGCGTACCACGCGACCGTGATCGAGCCGCGCCGCCGGCTCGGCCTGGACGTGCTGCGCCGCGGCATCGAGACCGGCGAGATCCGGGCCGACCTCGACCTCGAACTGCTCAACGACCTCTTCGTCGGGCCGCTCCTGCTGCGCACCGTCCTCCGGCCCGGCGCCCCGCTGGACCCCGGCCTGCCGGAGCGGGTCGTCGACGCGGTCCTGTCCGGCGTACGCCCCGGAAGCTGACCGAACCGTACGAATGTGCGCGTTCTGTCACAGCCGCACCGCCCTGGCCACCTGCAGGAACCCGCCGCGCCGCTCTGTCGTCCCCCGTGTCAGTACGACGGACCCGTCATCACCTAGTGTCGACGTCGGGTCACCGAGCAAGGCAGTGAGGACAGAGTGATGGCGCGGGTGGACATGACGGAGACCGAGAACGGCGGCGCACGGGACGAGCGCTCCGGATCGCGGTTCCGATCGGTGCTCGGGCGCCGGCTGGGCGACCGGGGCATCTGGCGCCGCGGGATCCTGCTGGCGGTCTGCGCCGTCCTGCTCACGCTGCTGATGGTCCTGCACTCCGACATCCCCAACCGCATCGGCAACCTCGGCAGCCTCACCGAGACCTTCCTGCCCTGGCTCGGCCTGCTCGTTCCGGTGCTGCTGGTCCTCGCGCTGCTGCGACGCTCCGCGACCGCGCTGATCGCCCTGCTGCTGCCGGCCGTGGTCTGGCTGAACCTCTTCGGCGGCCTGGTCACCGACAAGTCCGCCGCCGGCGGCGACCTCACCGTCGCGACCCACAACGTCAACGCCGACAACCCCGACCCCGAGGGCACGGCCCGCCGGATGGCGGCGTCCGGCGCCGACGTGGTCGCGCTGGAGGAGCTCAAGGGCGAGATGGTCCCGGTCTACGAGCGCGGCCTGGCCGACACGTACGCCTACCACTCCGTACAGGGCACCGTCGGGCTGTGGAGCAAGTACCCGATGCGCGACACGCGTGAGGTCGACATCCGGATGGGCTGGACCCGCGCCATGCGCTCGACCGTCACCACCCCCCAGGGCGCGGTGGCCGTGTACGTCGCCCACCTGCCGTCCGTGCGGGTCAAGCTGAACGCCGGGTTCACCGCCAACCAGCGCGACCGGAGCGCCAACGCGCTCGGCGAGGCCATCGCCGACGACCCGAACCCCCGGATCGTCCTGCTCGGCGACCTCAACGGCACCATGAACGACCGCTCGCTGAACGCCGTCACCTCGCAGCTGCGCTCCACCCAGGGCGCCTCCGGCGACGGCTTCGGCTTCAGCTGGCCGGCCTCGTCCCCGATGGCCCGGATCGACCAGATCATGGTCAAGGGCGTGGAGCCGGTCTCGTCCTGGACGCTCGCGGAGACCGAGAGCGACCACCTGCCGATCGCGGCGCGCATCAGCCTGTGACGGCACGCGCCGGAAACCTCCCCTTCACCCGCGTTTTCCATCGGGCGGGGAGCCTTTGTTAAGTTGCAGAACTAACTTCTCGAAAGGCTCTCCCATGCCCCTGGCGCTGCTCGCGCTCGCCGTCTCCGCCTTCGGCATCGGCACCACCGAGTTCGTGATGA
This sequence comes from Streptomyces sp. MS191, assembly GCF_008042125.1. Lineage (GTDB taxonomy): Bacteria > Actinomycetota > Actinomycetes > Streptomycetales > Streptomycetaceae > Streptomyces. The sequence goes on along the minus strand of NZ_RDBI01000040.1, from coordinate 1,146,058 downwards.
TGGGCCTGCTGCCCAACGTCGCCGGCGACCTCGGCACCTCCGTCCCCACCGCCGGGTACCTCGTCTCCGCCTACGCGATCGGCGTCGTCATCGGCGCCCCGCTGCTCACCGCCCTCGGCTCGCGAGTCCCGCGCAAGCGGATGCTCCTGCTGCTGATGGCCCTCTTCACGGTCGGCAACCTGGCGTCCGCGCTGGCGCCCGGCTTCGGCTGGCTCGTCGCCGGCCGGGTCCTGGCCGGGCTCCCGCACGGCGCGTTCTTCGGCGTCGGAGCCGTCGTCGCCGCCCGCCTGGTCCCCGAGGGCCGGCAGGCGCGGGCGGTCGCCACGATGTTCCTCGGCCTGACCGTCGCCAACATCCTCGGCGTCCCGGCCGCGACCCTCCTCGGCCAGCACCTCGGCTGGCGGGCCACCTTCCTGGTCGTCACGGCCATCGGCCTGCTCGCCATGGCGGCCCTCGCCCGGCTCGTGCCGCGGGTACCGGTCGACGCGCAGCAGAGCCTGGGCCGCGAACTGCGCGCGCTCGGCCGCCCCCAGGTGCTGCTCGGCCTGCTCACCGCCGTCTTCGGGTTCGCCGGCGTCTTCGCCGTCTACTCCTACCTCGCCTCGATGACCACCGAGGTGATGGGCTTCGGGGAGTCCTCGGTCACCCTCGTGCTCGCCCTCTTCGGGATCGGCATGACGGCCGGCGCGCTCGCCGCCGGCCCCCTCACCGACCGCGCCCTGCGCCCGACGCTCTACGGTTCGCTGGCTGCGCTCGCCCTCGTCCTGGTCGCCTTCCGCTTCACCGTGCAGGTGCCGTGGCTGGCGCTCGTGACCGTCGTCGTCCTCGGCGCGGTCGGCTTCATGACCACCACCCCGCTCCAGATGCTGGTGATGAACAAGGCCAAGGACGCCCCGACCCTCGCCTCGGCCTCCAACCACTCCGCCTTCAACCTGGCCAACGCGGGCGGGGCCTGGGCCGGCGGCGCCGCCGTCGCGGCCGGCTGGGGCTGGACCTCCCCGGCGCTCGTCGGCGCCGTCCTGACGGTGGCGGGCCTGGCGGTCGCCGCCGTGGCCGGACTGCTCGACCTGCGGGGCGGCACGCCCGAGGGGGCCTCCCGCGTGGTCGCGAAAAGCCCCCTCCGTGCGTCGGACACGGCGGCCGACGGCGCGCCGGCCCCGGTCAGCGGGCCGTCGTCTCCCGCCAGCGGTTCGTGATCGGCAGCCGGCGGTCCTTGCCGAACCCCTTCGCCGAGATCTTGGTGCCCGGCGGGTACTGGCGCCGCTTGTACTCCGCCGCGTCCACCATGCGCAGCGTCCGGGCCACCAGCTCCTCGTCGAAGCCGGCCGCGACGATGGCGTCCTTGCCCTGGTCGCGGTCGACGTACAGGGCGAGGATCCGGTCCAGTACGTCGTAGTCCGGGAGCGAGTCGGTGTCGACCTGCCCCGGGCGCAGCTCCGCGCTCGGGGGCTTGGAGATCGAGTTCTCCGGGATCGGCGGCGTCTGACCGCGGTCCTCGGCCGCCCGGTTGCGCCAGCGGGCGAGGCGGAACACCGTCGACTTGTACACGTCCTTGATCGGGCCGTACGCGCCGACGGAGTCCCCGTACAGCGTCGAGTAGCCCACCGCCAGCTCGGACTTGTTGCCCGGCGCGAGGACGATGTGGCCCTCCTGGTTGGACAGCGCCATCAGCAGGGTGCCGCGCAGCCGGGACTGGAGGTTCTCCTCCGCCAGGCCGGACAGGCCGAGCGCCCCCATGTACGCGTCGAACATCGGCTCGATCGACACCGTGCGGAAGTCGAGCCCGGTGCGCCGGGCCAGCTCGGCGGCGTCGCTCCGGGAGTGGTCCGAGGAGTACTTCGACGGCATCGAGACGCCGTACACGTTCTGCGCGCCGACCGCGTCGCAGGCGATGGCGGCGACGAGCGCCGAGTCGATGCCGCCGGACAGGCCGACGAGGACGGACCGGAAGCCGTTCTTCGCGGCGTACGCGCGCAGGCCCACGACCAGCGCCGAGTACACCTCCTCGTCGTCGTCGAGCCGGTTCGCGTATCCGCCCGTCAGCTCCCGCTCGTAGGCGGGCAGCGGCTCCTCGGAGAGGACCACCCGGTCGATCCGCAGCCCGTCGTCCACCACGCCGGTCGGCGCGTCGGCCGAGGCGGCCGGCAGGTCGAGGTCGAGGATCACGCTGCCCTCGGAGAACTGCGGGGCGCGGGCGACGACTTCGCCGGCAGCGTCGACGACGATGGAGTCACCGTCGAAGACCAGCTCGTCCTGACCGCCCATCATCGCGAGGTAGGCGGTGGTGCAGCCGGCCTCCTGGGCGCGCTTGCGGACCAGTTCGAGCCGGGTGTCGTCCTTGTCCCGCTCGTAGGGCGAGGCGTTGATCGAGACGAGCAGCCCCGCGTGCGCGCTGCGCGCCGCCGGCACCCGGCCGCCGTCCTGCCAGAGGTCCTCGCAGATCGCGAGGGCGACGTCGACGCCGTGGACCCGGACGACGGGCATGGTGTCGCCCTGGACGAAGTAGCGGTACTCGTCGAAGACGCCGTAGTTGGGCAGGTGGTGCTTGGCGAACCGCAGGACCACCTCGCCTCCGTACAGCACGGCGGCGGCGTTCTCGGGGGATCCGGCGGGCCGGCCGAGGCGCGGCCGGTCGCGCTCGGAGCGGTCGAGGTAGCCGACGATCACCGGCAGTTCCCCGAAGCCCTCGGAGGCCAGGCGCCCGGCGAGCGCCCGCAGGGCGTCCCGGGACGCCTCCACGAACGAGGAGCGCAGGGCCAGGTCCTCGACGGGGTAGCCGGTCAGCACCATCTCGGGGAACGCGACGAGGTGCGCGCCCTGTTCGGCGGCGTGCCGGGTCCAGTGGACGATCGCCTCGGCGTTCCCGGCGAGATCGCCGACGGTCGAGTCGATCTGATTCAGAGCGAGGCGTAGTTGAGGCACGGGCCCAGTGTAATCGTCAGACCGACGCTATGTCCTGGGATACGGGAGCCTGGCGGGCCGGTCCGGCGGCAGCGGTCGCCGGACCGGGCCGTGCGCGAGGGTCACCCGGTGGGACCCGTCCAGATCGCGTCCTCGTAGTCCAGCACCTTGGGGCCCACCTCCAGCTGCATCTCGCCGTCCGCGTTCGCGGGCAGCGAGAAGGCGAACTTCCCCTTGGCCTGCTTGCCCGGCAGCAGCCGGCCCGTGAACGGCTCGGAGGCGCCGCTGCCGTCGAAGATCTGACCCGCCGCCGCTCCGGCGCCGTCGCGGACGCTGGGCAGGGCCGTGGTGATGTCCACCGCCTTGTCGGACCCGTTGACGATGGTGATCGTCACCTGGAAGGCGCTGTTGCCCTTGGTGTGACCGGCCGCGAACTCGTCCGGCCGGTACGCGCGCGGCGTGGAGACGGTCACCTTCACGCCGTCCGGGTAGGTGTGCGTCCCGCCGAACGCCAGTGCCGCCGGCGCGGACTCGGTCGGCAGGTCGTCGGGCGTGGCGGGACCCGGCTCGGAGGGGGCGGCCGTGGCCGACTCGTGCTCGCGTATCTCCTTCTCCAGGTCGTCCGCGACGCCGCCGACCGCCATGACGATGACGATCAGCCACACGAGCGAGACGACGACGGTGACGGCGCCGAGGACGATGCCGGCGACGGCCGCGCCCTTGTCGCTCGCCTCGCCCCGGCGGGCACGGGCGTGACCGACCAGACCGAGCACGAGGGACAGCACGCCCAGGACGCCGCCCAGCCAGAACAGGAACGGGATGATCCCGAGGAGCAGCCCCACGATGCCGGTGACCAGCGCGGCGATGCCGAGGCCGTTGCGGGCCTGGCGCACCGGCGGTGGCGGCGGCCCCCAGGGCATCTGGGCAGGGGCGTTCGGGGGCACGGTCATGCGGCATCCTTCACTGCGGGCGCGGGGGTCGGGGAGGAACTCCTCGGCCGGCACCGGCACGCAGGCCCCCCTGGTGATCATGACCGTAAGCCAGCGGTATGTGCGGGTGCCAGGGGTTTTGTGGGCGAGATGTGTTCGTGACCGAGGGGTGGTGCCGCGGCCCAGGCGCCCCGTGCGGGTGCGACGTCTCCCGCGAACACCAGAGCGGGTACCCACGGCCCGCCCGGCGCGGCTTCCCGCCTCCCGCCCGGACCCCGCGGTCGCCCGGTGCCGGTCGGCGGCTCCGGGCGAGCTCGTGGCAGGCTGGCTCGCGGCAGCCGTCGTCTCCGTGGCCGAGGAGCGCCCTTGAGCAGGTTCGTCCGCGTCGGCGGAGTCGCCCATCACGTGGTCGTGGAGGGCTCCGGGCCCGTCTGCGTCCTCAGCGCGGGCCTCGCCATGTGCTGGTTCGACTGGGACCCGGTCGTCCGGCTGCTCGCCCCGCACCGCACGGTCGTCCGCTTCGACCGACCCGGGCACGGGCTCTCCGCCCCCGCCGCCGTCCCGCCCAGCGCGGCCGGCGAGGCCCACCGGATCGCCGGAGTCCTCGACGCGCTGGGTCTGCCCGGCCCCGCCACCGTCGTGGGCCACTCCATCGCGGGCTTCCACGCCGAGGCCCACGCCCGCCTGTACCCGGCCCGCACCGCCGGGGTCGTCCTCGTCGACTCCTCCGTCGAGGACCTGGCCCTGCGCTCCTCGTTCGTGGAGGCGTCCCGGGACGCCCTGCGGGCGCTCGCCGGGCGCCTGGCCTCCGAGGGCTTCGGGGAACTGCCGGTGATCGTCGGCTACCTCGACCGCTCCGAGCGCGACCGGCCGCGCCTCGGCCGGCCCGCCGGATCCCCCGAGAACGCCCGCCGCGCCGGCGTGCGACTGTCACGCCCCACCGGCGGCGACCCGGCCCCCGCCGCCCTCGTCCGCTCCTGCTACGCCACGACCCGCGTGCTGCGCGGCGCGCTCCTGGAGAACACCCACTACCGCGCCGTCGCCGCCGAACTCCTCGCCCTGCGCGAGCGCTTCCCGCTCCCGAGGGACCTGCCCGTCACCGTCCTCGCGGCCCCGGACGGGTCGGCCCGCCGGGACCGGCGTCAGCGGACGCTGGCCCGGCGGCTCGGCGCCCGCTACGAGGCGGTCGAGCCGTCGGGCCACCTGATGATGCTGGACCGCCCGGACGCGGTGGCACGGGCGGCTCTGCGCACGGGCGGTCAGGACGAGGCGTAGACGCTCGCGCAGAACGCCTGCATCTGCTCGTCCGACAGGTGCTGGGCCAGATCGGCCTCACTGATCATGCCGATGAGCCGCTTGTCCTCGATGACGGGGAGCCGGCGGATCTGATGACCCTGCATCTCCTCAAGGACCGCGCCGACGTCCGCGCCCGAGTCGATCCAGCGCGGGGTGCCCTGCGCCATCTCGCCACAGGTGATCTTCGCCGGGTCGTGGCCCATGGCGACACAGCCCACGACGATGTCGCGGTCCGTGATGATGCCGCACAACCGTTCCTGTTCGTCGGCTATGGGAAGCGCGCCCACGTTGAGGTCGCGCATCATCTGCGCCGCACGGTCGAGCGTTTCGTGCCGGGGGATCCACTGGGCCCCGGGGTGCATGATGTCCTTGGCCGTGGTCATGGGGTGCGTACCTCCGTAGAACGACGTCGTACGTACGTCCCCGAGCCTCACCATTGTCCGCGTACGCGGCGGCCCCCGCGACCGCTGGGATCACGGGGGCCGCCCGGCCTTCGGGAGCGTCAGCCGCGCGGCTTCGCGCCCCGCTCGGCCAGCAGGTCCGCCATCAGCGCCAGCTCGGACTCCTGGGCCTCGACCATGCCCTGGGCGAGCTTCCGCTCGATGTCCACGGAGCACTTCTCCACACAGCCGCGGGCCATGTGGACGCCGCCCTCGTGGTGGTCGGTCATCAGCTGGAGGTAGAGGATCTCGGCCTCCCGGCCCTCCGCCTTCCGCAGCCGCTCCAGCTCCGTCTTCGTCGCCATGCCGGGCATCAGCGCCCCGTCGAGCGGGCCCGCGTCACCGTGGCCGCCCATGCCCATCCAGGACATCGGCTCGGTGCCGGACTCCACCTTCGGCAGGCCCCACATGTCCAGCCAGCCCAGCATCATGCCGCGCTGGTTGGCCTGGGTGTTCGCGATGTCGTACGCCAGCCGGCGCACCTCCTCGTCCTTCGTCCGGTCCCGGACGATGAACGACATCTCCACGGCCTGCTGGTGGTGCACCGCCATGTCGCGGGCGAAACCCGCGTCGGCCGACGCCGAGACGGGCGTCCGCGGCTCCTCCTCGCGCTGGGCCGAGGCGACCGTGAGGGCGCCGCCGGCGAACAGCAGCGCCAGGACCACGGCGGTGATCGCCGCCCACTGCGTACGGTTCGGGCGGGACCCGCTCACTGGCCCATCCCGCCCTGGCCCTCGGAGCCCAGCCCGCCGGTGCACGCGGCGCCCGGCTCCGGGGTCTGCGGGCCCTGCACGTACTTGGTGAAGAACGCGTCCACGCGCGGGTCGCTCGCGCCGTCCACGGTCACCTGCTTGCCCCAGGCACTCAGCATGATCGCGCCGGCCTGGTCGTCGACCGGGCTCATCAGGGAGTACGGGGTCTTGCCGACCTTCTCGGCCAGCTTCTTCACGTCCGCCTCGGCGGCCTTCTTGCTGTACGTGACCCAGACCGCGCCGTGCTCCAGCGAGTGCACCGCGTTCATCTCGGCGATCTTCTGCTGGTAGACGTCGCCGTCGCAGTTCATCCAGACCTGGTCGTGGTCGCCGCCGACCGGGGGCTTCATCGGGTACGTCACGGCGTTGGTGACGTGGTTGCGGCCGAGCTTCTTGGCGTCCCAGGACTTCTCGTCCTTGATGGGCGCCTTGGCCGCGGCCTCCTTCTGCTCCTTCTTGTCGGCCTGGTCCTTCAGCACGTAGCCGCCGAAGCCGACGAGGGCCAGGACCACGACGGTGGAGACACTGATGGTGAGGATGCGGTTGCGGCGGTCGCGGGCCTTCTCGGCGCGCCGCATCTCCTCTATGCGGGCGCGGCGGTCGGAGGCGGCGGAGCGGTTGGCGGCCATGGTGATTCGTCCTTCTGTGGTGAGGGGGGTCGTCACGCGTCGGTCGGGACGCGGCGGGCGGGCGCTGCGGGTGACCCGACCGTCACGTCCGCAGGACTTGAAGGACGTGCAGGTCCGGCGCACGCGGCTGTGCGCCGGGGCGGGGCGCCCGGCCGGTGTCGTGCGACGGGCCGGTGCCCGGCAGCCGGCCCTCCGCGCGCAGCGGGGGGTCGAGCGGCGGGGCGGTCAGCACCGCCGGGCTGAGCGAGGGGAAGAGCGAGCAGTCGCCGCGGTCGTACGGGCACACGTACTCGTCCGCGCCGGACCGGTCCGCGCCGCGCGCGACGACGTCGGTGCCCTCGGTGCCTCCGGTGGCGTGACGCTCGTGCGCCCGTGGGGCCGTGCCGTGCGCCGGACCGCCGCCCAGACAGACGAAGAGCGCGGCGAGGAGCGTCGCCACGGCACTCATCAGTGCCACGGGACGCGCGCGCCGGGTCCGGCGGACGAGTGGAGGGCCCCCCATGGGCGGAGATCGTAGTGGCCGACGGCCCCGGACGGCACAGGTGGGTGGAGGCTCGGGGCGATCGGACGCGCGAAACCGACCCGTCCCCCGTTACCTGTGTCACACCCGAGCAGGCACTATGGGTGTGCAACGTGCGCGAAACCATGTGGTGGGATGCTCAGGTGCCCTCCGATATGCCCAAGGCGGTGGGAACAGGCGGCCTGACCAGCAAAGATGGGTGTGGAAATGGACAAGCAGCAGGAATTCGTGCTCCGGACGCTCGAGGAGCGTGACATCCGGTTCGTGCGCCTGTGGTTCACCGACGTGCTCGGCTTCCTGAAGTCGGTCGCCGTGGCGCCCGCCGAGCTTGAGCAGGCATTCGACGAGGGAATCGGCTTCGACGGGTCCGCCATCGAGGGCTTCGCCCGTGTATACGAGTCGGACATGATCGCGAAGCCGGATCCGGGCACCTTCCAGATCCTGCCGTGGCGCGCCGAGGCCCCCGGCACGGCCCGGATGTTCTGCGACATCCTGATGCCCGACGGATCGCCGTCCTTCGCCGACCCGCGCTTCGTCCTGAAGCGGATGCTGGCCAAGACGTCCGACCTCGGCTTCACCTTCTACACGCACCCCGAGATCGAGTTCTTCCTGCTGAAGGACAAGCCGCTCGACGGCTCGACCCCCACGCCCGCCGACAACTCCGGCTACTTCGACCACACCCCGCAGAACGTCGGCATGGACTTCCGCCGCCAGGCGATCACCATGCTGGAGTCGATGGGCATCTCGGTGGAGTTCTCCCACCACGAGGGCGCGCCCGGCCAGCAGGAGATCGACCTCAGGTACGCGGACGCGCTGTCCACGGCCGACAACATCATGACCTTCCGCCTGGTCATGAAGCAGGTCGCGCTGGAGCAGGGCGTACAGGCGACGTTCATGCCCAAGCCGTTCTCGCAGTACCCGGGTTCGGGGATGCACACGCACCTCTCCCTCTTCGAGGGCGACCGGAACGCCTTCTACGAGTCGGGTGCGGAGTACCAGCTGTCCAAGGTGGGCCGCTCCTTCATCGCCGGCCTGCTGAAGCACGCCGCCGAGATCTCGGCGGTCACCAACCAGTGGGTCAACTCCTACAAGCGCATCTGGGGCGGCTCGGCACGCAGCGCGGGCGCGGGCGGCGAGGCCCCCTCGTACATCTGCTGGGGCCACAACAACCGCTCGGCCCTGATCCGCGTCCCGATGTACAAGCCCGGCAAGACGGGCTCCTCCCGCGTCGAGGTCCGCTCCATCGACTCGGGCGCGAACCCGTACCTGACCTACGCCGTCCTGCTGGCGGCCGGCCTCAAGGGCATCGAGGAGGGCTACGAGCTCCCGGCGGGCGCGGACGACGACGTCTGGGCGCTCTCGGACGCCGAGCGCCGCGCGATGGGCATCGAGCCGCTGCCGCAGAACCTGGGCGAGGCGATCGCCCTGATGGAGAAGAGCGAACTGGTCGCCGAGACGCTCGGCGAGCACGTCTTCGACTTCTTCCTCCGCAACAAGAAGCAGGAGTGGGAGGAGTACCGCTCCGAGGTCACCGCCTTCGAGCTCCGGAAGAACCTGCCGGTGCTGTAAGGGCGGTTCGGAGCGGGTGGCGCCCCGCGCGGGCGAGCAGGGCCGGCGGTCACGGACCGTCGGCCCTGAGTCGTCTCCCGGCGGCCCCGGGCCGCCCGCTGGTCCCGGGCCGCCCGCCGGTCCCGGCCGGGCGTGTGGCAGGCTGCGGCGACGAACCCATCCGGTCCGAGGGCCCCCAAGGGCTCCGGCCGCGCCATGCTTCAGGAGCACCACCCGTGAACGGAAAGCGCCGCCGTCTGCTGCTGGCCGCCATCGACCCCCTGCTGGAGCCCGGAGAGCGCGTCGAGGTCACGACCATCGTGAACCTCAGCTCCGTCTCCGTACGGCGGACCGCGGCGTTCGCGGTGGCCTCGGCCGTGGTGAGCGCCGGCGCCATGAGCGTGATACCGGTCCCGGTCCCGATGTACCTCGCCATGACCGACCGTCGCCTCTTCGTCTTCCGGGCCGACCCGACGTTCGCCAGGACCGGGGAGCACCTGATGACCATCCCGCGGGCCGGCCTCGTCCGTACGGCGATCCGGGAGCGATTCCTCAACTCGTCGTTCGTCGTCTCCTCGGGGGACCGCCCGCAGGGGCTGAAGATCGTCTTCCCGTTGCTCGGCCGCAAGGAGCGGGACGTCATCGCGGCGGCCCTGCCCGTCGCCGCCTGACCTGCGACGGCGGGAACCATGGAGCTGAGGCCCACCGCGGTCAACCGGGCCGCGAACGCCGGACTCGGTCTCGTGCCGGGCGTTCTGGCGTGCGTCGAGGGCGTCCGGGCCACCGGCGCGGCGGACAGGGCGACCGCCGGAGTGATCGCGGCGCTGTGCGCGGTGATCGCCGTGCGGGGGTACCGGGTGGGCGTGCGGTGCGCGGCCGGACGGCTCACCGTCCGGGGCTGGCTGTGGACCCGGACCATCGAACGGGACCGCATCACCGCGGTCACCGGCTTTCCCGCCGTGCGGTGGACGGCGCCGTCCGGGCGACGGCGCTGGACTCCGGTCGGAGCGTTCGTGGGCAACGAGGGAGAGCTCGCCGGGGTGCGTCGCCGCAAGCGGGACAACAGGGCCGCCCTGCGGCGACGCACCCCGGCGAGCTCTCCCTCGTTGCCCACGAACGCTCCGACCGGAGTCCAGCGCCGTCGCCCGGACGGCGCCGTCCACCGCACGGCGGGAAAGCCGGTGACCGCGG
>NZ_RDBI01000040.1:1119535-1135752 GCF_008042125.1 Streptomyces sp. MS191 | reverse complement strand
ATCCAGGCGACCCCGTCCTGCTCGACGCGCTCGGCGCCACGGCCGACCCGGATCTGGCCCTGCGCGGCCTGGTCCGGCTCGTCGAGGCGCAGCACGACGACGAGCGGCAGACCCCGGCTGCCATGACGGGCGGCCGAGGGGCGGGCAACCGGCACGCGTCCGAACGGGGCGGTGCGGCGGACGCCGTGGGGCGCCGAGTGGCCGGGAAAGGTCTTTGACCGCCGCCCGGTGCTGTCCGACACTGCCCCGGTGAAGACCGACAAGGGCAACGCGCCCCTACGGACCGAGCGGCTGACGCTGCATCCCCTCACCCCCGCCGAGGCCGAACGGATCGTCAACGGGACGCCGGGCGCCGGGGACCGCTGGGGACGCGGCTACCCGTCCGACGGGGACGTGGCCGGGGCCTCCGGCTACCTCCGCGTGCGGGCGGACCACGGCGATCTCGGCGTGTTCGGGGCGTACGAGATACGGCGGCGCGAGGACGGGGAGGCGGTCGGCGGGATCGGTTTCCACGGGCCGCCGGACGACGAGCGCTTCGTGACCGTCGGTTACGGGCTGACCGAGGCCGTCCGCGGTCAGGGCTACGCCCGCGAGGCGCTGATGGAGCTGATCCGGGTCGCCGGCGAGGCCGGKGCGGCCGGGGTGAAGGGCGACGCCGACCTCGGGAACGTCGCCTCCCAGCGGGTGATGGAGGCCGCGGGCATGCTCTTCGTCCGCGAGGACGAGCAACTGCGCCACTACCGGCTCGCGTTCCCCGCGGCCGGTGCGTGCCCCCCGGMCGCMCCGGCCTCGCCGCGGGATCAGCGCTCCGACAGCTCCGACGGCGCCTCCTGGACCACCCAGCCGTTGCCGTCGGGGTCCTCGAAGGACATGAACGAGTTCCAGGTGTCGCCCTTGCCGTCCTCCCAGCCCGTCGCGCCCACGTGACGGATGGGGGAGACGTCCACGCCCCGGTCGAGGAGTTCGGCGCGGGCCGCCTCGATGTCCGTGACGCAGATCTGCAGACCGTGCAGGGTGCCGGGCGCCATGCTCCGCGTCCCCGGGGCGCCCGGCATGCCCGACAGCATGGCGATCGAGCAGCGCGAGCCCGGCGGGGTCACCTGGATGATCCGCATCCCGGGCGCCACCTCGTCGTCGAGGTCGATCTTGAAACCGCACCGGTCACCGTAGAACTCCTTCGCCCGGTCCATGTCGGTGACGGGGACGGGGACGACTTCGAGCGTCCAGTTCATCGAGAGTCTCCTTGGAATCGCCAGCGGGTCTGGCCGAACGGCTCGCCCTTGGCGAAGCCGAACGCCGTACGGGGCGCCACCGCGAACACCAGGGCGGTCCCACCGTCGCCCACGAACGCGCCGTCGCGCACGGCGAAACGCCAGTCCGGGCCGTACTTCCCGACGTAGGCGTCCGCGAGCGCCCGGAGCCGCTCCTCGTCCGTCACCCGGACGGCTTCCCCTTCGATCACCAGGTCGAATCCCTCGGTCAGACCGTTCGTCCCGGTGGTGAGGACGACCTCGCGGTGGACCGCCAGGTTGCGCGCCTTGCGTTCGTCGGGACCGGTGCAGAAGTGCAGCGCGCCCTCCGACCAGACCGCGATGAGCGGGGTGACGTGCGGGCGGCCGTCCGGCCGGACCGTGGTCAGCCAGAACACCTCGGCCGCGGTGAGCCGGGCGACGGCCGCCGGCCAGTCCGCGGCGTGGGCCTTCGGGTCGCTGTAGCGGGCGTCCAGGGAGGTCTCGATCGGCACGGGGTGCCCCTCTCGTCGAGCGGTGTCACGCCTTCAGTGACGCAGACCGTGCCCGGGCGCGAAACTCATCGCCGCCGTTCGGGGCCCCACGGGCATGCCTTGCGGAGCACGCCGAGCCGGGCAGGATCCGCAGCACGACCCTCGGGGGCAGGCACGCCGCCACCGCCGTCCGCCGCACCCCCGATCCCGGGCTCCACGCCACGCGCTCCCGGGGCGACCCCGGCACCCGCTCCGGATAGGCTCGATCGAGGGACATCGACGGCGGAGGGAACGGCGGAATGACGGTGCCGGGACGCAGGAGCAGTACCTTCTCACGGCTGCTGCGACACGGGTTCACCGATCCGTCCGGGGCCGAGCGGCTGCTCGACCTGCCCGAGCTGGCCGCACTGCGCGGCGACCCCGTCCTGCTCGACGCGCTCGGCGCCACGGCCGACCCGGATCTGGCCCTGCGCGGCCTGGTCCGGCTCGTCGAGGCGCAGCACGACGACGAGCGGCAGACCCTCACCGCCACGCTGCTCGCGGCCAAGCCCTTCCGGGACCGGCTGCTCGGTGTCCTCGGCACCTCCGAGGCGCTCGGCGACCACCTCGCCCGCCACCCGCACGACTGGCAGACGCTCGTCACCTACGAGGCGACCGATCTGCACCCCGGGGTGGCCGAGTTCGAGCAGGGACTGGCCGAGGCGACGGACCCGGTCACCCTCCGGGTCGCCTACCGCCGCTGCCTCCTCGCGATAGCGGCCCGGGACGTCTGCGGCACCATCGACGTCGCCCAGACCGCCGCCGAACTGGCCGACCTCGCCACCGCCACCCTGCGGGCCGCCCTCGCCATCGCCCGCACCGCCGCCCCGGTCGACGCGGCCCAGTGCCGGCTCGCCGTCATCGCGATGGGCAAGTGCGGCGGCCACGAGCTCAACTACGTGTCCGACGTCGACGTGATCTTCGTCGGCGAGCCCGTCGAGGGCGCCGACGAGGGCAAGGCGATCCAGGCCGCGACCCGCCTCGCCTCGCATCTGATGCGGATCTGCTCGGAGACCACCGTCGAGGGCACCATCTGGCCCGTCGACGCCAACCTCCGCCCCGAGGGCCGCAACGGCCCGCTCGTCCGCACCCTCTCCTCCCATCTCGCCTACTACCAGCGCTGGGCCAAGACCTGGGAGTTCCAGGCACTGCTCAAGGCCCGTGCGGTGGCCGGGGACCCGGAGCTGGGCGCCGACTACATCGACGCCGTCTCCCCCCTCGTCTGGCAGGCCGCCGAGCGGGAGAACTTCGTCCCCGACGTGCAGAAGATGCGCCGGCGGGTCGTCGACAACATCCCCGCCGCACAGGTCGAACGCGAACTGAAGCTCGGGCCCGGCGGCCTGCGGGACGTCGAGTTCGCCGTCCAGCTCCTGCAGTTGGTGCACGGCCGCGGCGACGCCACCCTGCACAGCGGCACCACCCTCGACGCGCTGGGGGCGCTCGCCGCCGGCGGCTACGTCGGCCGCGCCGACGCGGCGCAGCTCGACGACGCGTACCGCTTCCTGCGGGCCATGGAACACCGCATCCAGCTCTACCGGCTGCGCCGCACCCATCTCGTGCCGGAGGACGAGACGGATCTGCGCCGCCTCGGCCGCTCGCTCGGCCTGCGCACGGACCCGGTCGCCGAGCTCAACAAGGAGTGGCGGCGGCACGCCTCGGTCGTCCGGCGGCTGCACGAGAAGATCTTCTACCGGCCGCTGCTCGACGCCGTCGCCCAGCTCACCCCCGGCGAGACCCGGCTCAGCCCCAAGGCCGCCGGTCAGCGCCTGGAGGCGCTCGGCTACGCCGATCCCGTCGCCGCGCTGCGCCATCTGGAGGCGCTCGCCTCGGGCGTGACCCGCAAGGCCGCGATCCAGCGGACGCTGCTGCCCGTGCTGCTCGGCTGGTTCGCCGACTCGGCCGACCCGGACGCCGGACTGCTGGGCTTCCGCAGGGTCTCCGACGCGCTCGGCAAGACCCCCTGGTACCTGCGGCTGCTGCGCGACGAGGGGGCGGCGGCGGAGAACCTCGCCCGCGTCCTGTCCGCCGGGCGGCTCGCCCCCGACCTGCTGCTGCGGGCCCCCGAGGCGGTCGCGATCCTGGGCGACCCGGAGGGGCTCCGGCCGCGCGGGCGTGAGCACCTGGAACAGGAGGTCCTGGCGGCGGTCGGCCGGGCCGACGGGGCCGAGCAGGCGGTCGCGGCGGCCCGCGGCGTACGGCGCCGGGAGCTGTTCCGTACCGCCGCGGCCGATCTCATCGCCTCCTACGGAACCGAGGAGAGCGCCCGCGAGACGGACCCCGGCGCGCTGGTCGACCAGGTCGGCCGGGCCGTCACCGACCTCAACGCGGCGGCGATCGCGGGGGCGTTGCGCGCGGCCGTGCGGGCCGAGTGGGGCGACACGCTGCCGACCCGGTTCGCGGTGATCGGCATGGGCCGCTTCGGCGGCCACGAACTGGGCTACGGCTCCGACGCCGACGTCCTGTTCGTGCACGAGCCCCGCGAGGGCGTCGACGAGCAGGAGGCCGCCCGGGCCGCCAACCGGATCGTCACGGAGATGCGTCGCCTGCTCCAACTCCCCACCACCGACCCGCCGTTGCTGATCGACGCCGACCTCCGTCCGGAAGGCAAGAGCGGGCCGCTGGTCCGTACGCTGAAGTCGTACGAGGCCTACTACCACCGCTGGGCGCTCGTCTGGGAGAGCCAGGCCCTGCTGCGCGCCGACCCGCTGGCCGGCGACATGGAGCTGGGGCGGCGGTTCATCGAGATGGTCGACCCGCTGCGCTATCCGGCCGAGGGTCTGGGGGAGGACGCGGTCCGCGAGATCCGCCGCCTCAAGGCCCGGATGGAGACCGAACGCATGCCGCGCGGCGCCGACCCCACGCTGCACGCGAAGCTCGGCCGCGGCGGTCTCAGCGACGTGGAATGGACCGTCCAGCTCCTCCAGATGCGCCACGGCTGGGTCGAGCCCGGCCTGCGGACCACCCGCACCCGCGAGGCGCTGGCCGCCGCCCACGCCGCCGGGCTGATCCCCACGGAGGAGGCGCAGACCCTGGACGAGGCCTGGGTGCTGGCGACCCGCGTCCGCAACGCGGTGATGCTGGTGCGCGGCCGGCCGGGCGACACCTTCCCCTCGGACGGGCGTGAACTGGCCGCGGTCGGACGGTACCTGGGCTACGAGCCCGGGCACGTCGGCGAGATGGTCGACGACTACCGCCGGATCACCCGGCGGGCCCGGGCGGTGATGGAGGAACTGTTCTACGGGGCGGCCTGAGAGCCGTCCCGGTCGGCCCTCAGGGGAGGACCTCCTCGGTGGCCTCCAGCAGCGCACGGCAGTGCGCCAGGAACGCCTCCAGCGCCAGCTCGAAGGCCGCGTCCGCGCGGTCCGGGCCCGTCGCCGCCAGGGCCCGGGCCAGGCGCGGGGTCGTCGTGTCGTCGGGCAGCTCCCACATCGTCTCGGGGGCGGCCAGGTCGAGGGCCGAGCCGAGCACCAGGTTCTCCAGCGCGACCAGCACGGTCATCACGTCGGCCGTCCCGAAGCCGGCGTCGAGCAGCCGGCCGACGGCGCGTTCGTACTGGGCGAGCACCTTCGGGGCGCGCACGGGCGAGGTCATCAGCAGGGGGATGGCCCGCGGATGCGCGGCGAAGGCGGAGCGGTAGGAGCGGGCCCAGGCCGCCATCGCCGTGTCCCAGGGCTCCAGATCGATGGTGTCGCCGTCGATCGCGTCCGCGACCCGCTCCCGCATCAGCTCGACGACCCCGCTCCGGCCGTCCACGTGGTGGTACAGCGAACCGGTCTGCACGCCGAGTGCCCGGGCGATCTGAGGGACGCTGAACTCCCCCTGGGCGTCTACGAGTCGGAGTGCCTCGGTGGTGATGCGCGCCCGGTCGATCAGGGGTGTCCGCGGCCGTCCCATGTTCCCGCTCTCTCGAAGAGGTCTTCCCGTACGTCGCCTCGGAGGCTACATTGCCGCAAACCGAAAGGCTTTAGGTTTCTGCCCCCTCCGCCCCGCCGTAGCAGAAGGGCCTCCCCTTCCATGCCCGCAACCCAGTCCCCGGACGAACCCCCTGGCCTGAGAACCGGCACCCTCACCACCGCCGACATCTCGTTCTTCGTCGTCTCCGCCGCCGCCCCGCTCACCGTGATGGCCGGCGTCGCCCCGATCGCCCTCGTCCTCGGCGGCATCGGCGCCCCCGCCGGCTACCTGCTCGCCGGCATCACCCTCGCGGTCTTCGCCGTCGGGTTCACCACCATGAGCCGCCACGTCAGGAGCGGCGGCGCCTTCTACGCGTACATCAGCCGCGGCCTCGGCAAACCCGTCGGCATCGCCGCCGCCCTGCTGGCCATGCTCGGCTACAACGGCATGGAGATCGGTGTCTACGGACTCCTCGGCACCGCCACCGCCGACACCGCGCACGCCCTGTGGGGCGCGGACGTCCCCTGGCTGCCCGTCTCCCTCGCCGGCCTGCTGCTCGTCTGGTACGGCGGCTTCCGCTCGATCGACTTCGGCGCCAAGGTCCTCGGCGTCCTGCTCCTGGCCGAGACCGGCATCCTGGTCCTGCTGGCCGTCGGCGTCCTCGCCGAGGGCGGCGCCGACGGCCTCTCCCTGGCCTCGTTCGCCCCGGCCCACGTCCTCGTCCCCGGCACCGCCGCCGTGCTCGCCTTCGCGTTCTCCGCGTTCACCGGCTTCGAGTCCACCGTGATCTACCGCCGCGAGGCCCGCGACCCCGACCGGACGATCCCGCGGGCCACCTACATCGCGGTCGGCTTCCTCGGCGTCTTCTACGCCTTCGTCGTCTGGACGGTCATCCAGGCGTTCGGCGACGACGCCGTGGTCCGGGCCGCGGCGGACGACACCGGCGGGCTGTTCTTCTCCGCCATCACCGTCTACGTCGGCGCCTGGGCGGCGGACCTGATGCACGTCTTCATCGTCACCAGCGTCATCGCCTCCCTCCTCGCCTTCCACAACGCCATCAACCGCTACGGCCTCGCCCTCGCCGAGGAGGGCGTCCTCCCCGCCGCGCTCGGCCGGATCCACCCCCGGCACCGCTCCCCGTACGTGGCGGGCGCCCTCCAGACCGTGCTCGGCGCGACGATCGTCCTCGGCTTCGCGGCGGCCGGCGCCGACCCGTACACACAGCTGCTCCTCTGGGTGAACACGCCCGGCATGATGGGCCTGATGGCGCTCATGCTGCTCGCCGCGATCGCCGTGGTGGTCCACTTCCGGCGCGTGCCGCACGACGAGGGCGCCCTGCGCACGCTCGTCGCCCCGGTCATCGCCACGGTGCTGCTCGCCGTCGCGATCTGCCTGGTCGCCTCCAAGGTCGCGCTGTTCACCGGCGCCTCCCCGCTGGTCAACACCGTCCTCGTCACCCTCGTCCCCGCCGTCTTCCTCCTCGGGCTGCTCCTCGCGCACCGGCTGCGCCGCACCCGCCCCTGGGTCTACGCCCGCTTCGCCGCCGACCCCGAAGCGCCCGCACCCCGCCAAGGAGAAGCCCCGTCGTGTCCGCACCCGACCTCGTCCTCGTCAACGCCCGCGTCCGCACGCCCGAGCTCACCGGGCACACCGCTGTCGCCGTCCGCGACGGACTGATCGCCGCCGTCGGCGACGACACCGACGCCCGCGGCTGGCGGGGCCCCGGCACCGAGACCGTCGACCTGGGCGGCGCCACCCTCACCCCCGGACTGACCGACGCCCACAGCCACCCCGTCTGGGGCCTGGAGATGTTCACGGGCACCGATCTCTCCGCCGTGCGCGACCTCGACGGGCTGCGGGCCGTCCTCGTCTCGGCCGAGCGCCGGGACGGCTGGATCATCGGAGCCGGCCTCGACCACAACGCCTTCGGCGGCCGCCCCGTCCACCACGACCTGATCGAGGACGTCCTCGGCGGCGCCCCGGCCTGCCTGCGGCTCCACGACGGTCACTCCGTCCTCGTCTCCGCCGCCGCGCTCGAGGCCGCCGGAATCGACGGGCCGCGTGCCTTCGCCGAGCGCTCCGAGATCGTCTGCGACGCCGCGGGCCGGCCCACCGGCCATCTGATCGAGCACGCGGCGATGGACCTGATGACCCCGGTCCTGCCCGCCCTGCCCTACGGGGAACGGCGCGACCGGCTCGTCGGGCTGCTGGACGCCATGGCCGCCACCGGGCTCACCGGGGCCCATGTCATGGACCTCGGCGGCCACGACGTACCGGGGCTGCTCGCCGGGATCGAGGAGGACGGCGACCTGCCGCTACGGCTGCGCCTGGCCCCCTGGTGCATGCCCGGCGCCGACCGGGACGCGCTCGACGGGCTGGTGCGGCTCCAGCGGCGGGCCGGCCGGATGTGGCGGGTCGGCGGAGTGAAGTTCTTCATGGACGGCACGGTCGAGGGCGGCACCGCCTGGCTGGAGCACGCAGACTGCCACGGCCGGGGCACCGACGCCTTCTGGCCCGACCCGGCCGCCTACTCCGCCGCCGTGCGCCACTTCCACGAGGCCGGCACCGGCACCGCCACGCACGCCATCGGCGACGCCGCCGTCCGGCATGTCCTCGACACCGTGGAATCCCTCGGCGCGGGCGGCCCCCGGCACCGGATCGAGCACATCGAGACCGTCCCCGACGAGCAGCTCGGCCGGTTCGCCGCGCTCGGCGTCGTCGCCTCGATGCAACCCCCGCACACCGCCTACACGCGGGCCGACCGGAGCGACGAGTGGTCGCGGCGGCTGGGTGCGGAACGGGCCGCCCGCGCCTGGCGCTGCCGTGACCTGCGCGACGCCGGGGCGTATCTCGCGCTCGGCTCGGACTGGCCCATCGCGCACCACGACGCACGCCAGGTCCTGGCCATCGCACGGGCCCCGCGCGGCGCGGCCTCGGAGCGGACCGGGCTCACCGGCCTGATGGCCTTGGAGGGCATGACGACCCACGCGGCGTTCGCGGCGGGGGAGGAGGCGGTCGCGGGCCGGATCGCACCGGGCCTGCGGGCGGATCTGACGGCGTTCGCCGGGGATCCGGTCGAGGCTCCGGCCGACGAGACGGCGCGGCTGCCCGTCCGGCTCACGGTGGCCGGCGGCCGCGTCACCTACCGGAGCTGACCTTCCGGCCCGTGGAGTCGGCGGGACCCGTGGGCCCCGTGGGGCCGGTCGGTCCGGCCGGGCGGGTGGCACCGGCGGCCGCGGAGTCCGGGGCCGCCGCGGGATCCGTCGCCTCGGCGGCGCGGCCGGCAGCCGCCGGCCCGCCCCGGGCGACCGGCCTCGCCGGCTCCACCAGCTTGGGCAGACCCTGCGGCAGCGAGCCGTACCAGAAGTACGAGACGGCGAAGCCGAAGGCGAGGCAGATCATGCCGCCCACCGCGTCGAGCCAGAAGTGGTTGGCGGTCGCCACGATCACGACCAGGGTCGCCGCCGGGTAGAGCAGGCCGAGGATGCGCGCCCACGGCGCGGAGGCCAGCGCGAAGATGATGAGACCGCACCAGAGCGACCAGCCGATGTGCATCGACGGCATCGCCGCGTACTGGTTCGACATGTGCTTGAGGTTGCCCGAGGCCATCGAGCCCCAGGTGTGGTGCACCAGCACCGTGTCGACGAAGTCCTGGCCGTTCATCAACCGGGGCGGCGCGAGCGGGTACAGGTAGTAACCGACGAGGGCCACACCCGTGGTGGCGAACAGGACCGTGCGGGACGCCGCGTAACGGCCCGGCTGCCATCGGTACAGCCACACCAGCACACCGATGGTGATGACGAAGTGCAGGGTGGCGTAGTAGTAGTTCATCGACACGATCAGCCATGTCACCGAGTTCACGGTGTGGTTGACCGTATGCTCCACGGCGAGGCCGAGCGACTGCTCGACGCGCCAGATCCAGTCGGCGTTCTCGAGCGCCTGGGCCTTCTGCTCCGGTACCGCGTTGCGGATGAGCGAATACGTCCAGTAACTGACGCCGATCAGCAGGACCTCGAACCAGATACGCGGTCGTCGAGGCGTACGGGCGCGCAGCCGCGCGAACCTGCCGTCGTCCGCGATGGGTGACGGGGTGGCGGCCTCCTGGCCTTCCAAACGCTTCACGGTCGATTCACCCATAGGGAGAGAGTCTGCCAGATCCGTTCCCCCCGACCGATCATCCCTCGGTCGGGTACGGGATGCACGCGCTCCGCCTCGCGAAGGATGCGGAGAGCGCCTGGGATCAGGGATTTCTCGGGGTCGGGGCGGAAGCGGTTGAACCGCGAACCACCAGCTCGGGCATGAACACGAACTCGCTGTGCGGAGCCGGGGTGCCCCCGACCTCCTCCAGCAGGGCCCGGACCGCGGCCTGACCCATGGCCTGGACGGGCTGGCGGATCGTGGTCAGCGGGGGATCGGTGAAGGCTATGAGAGGGGAGTCGTCGAAACCGACCACCGAGACGTCCCTCGGCACGTCGAGCCCCTGCTGGCGGGCGGCCCGGATGGCGCCGAGCGCCATCATGTCGCTCGCGCAGACCACGGCCGTGCAGCCCCGGGAGATCAGCGCGCCGGCCGCCGCCTGCCCGCCTTCCAGGGTGTACAGCGAGTGCTGGATCAGCTCCGCGGACTGCTCCGGGTCGAGCCCGAGCCGTTCCCGCATGCCGAGCTGGAAACCCTCGATCTTGCGCAGCACGGGCACGAAGCGCTTGGGCCCCACCGCGAGGCCGATCCGCGTGTGCCCCAGGGCCGCGAGGTGGGTGACCGCCAGCTGCATCGCGGCCCGGTCGTCGGGCGAGACGAAGGGGGCCTGGACCTTGGGCGAGAAGCCGTTGAGCAGGACGTACGGAACGCCCTTGCCGCGCAGCTGGTCGTAGCGGGTCATGTCGGCCGTCGTGTCGGCGTGCAGACCGGAGACGAAGATGATGCCGGAGACCCCGCGCTCGACGAGCATGTCGGTGAGTTCGTCCTCGGTGGACCCGCCGGGGGTCTGTGTGGCGAGGACCGGGGTGTACCCCTGTCGTGTCAGAGCCTGTCCGATGACCTGCGCGAGCGCGGGGAAGATCGGATTGTCCAGTTCGGGGGTTATCAGCCCGACGAGCCCGGCGCTGCGCTGGCGCAGCCGTACCGGGCGCTCGTATCCGAGTACGTCGAGTGCGGCAAGCACGGACTCGCGGGTGGCCGAGGCCACACCGGGCTTGCCGTTGAGCACGCGGCTGACTGTGGCTTCACTGACCCCCGCCTGGGTTGCGATGTCGGCAAGCCGCGCGGTCATGGGGTTGGACTGTACCGGTCGCACGTCAGATTGCCCACCAAACGCAGGACTCGGCCGGAACCCGGACCTTCTCCGCGCCCGGTCCCGCGGCAGGGCCGGACGACGGTTCCCGCGCCGGTGAGGGGAGCACGGGCACGGCCCCGGACGTACCCGGTACGGCCGCGGCCGGCGCGGACCCCGGAGCCGGTCCTGCATCGCTGCCGAGCAGCGGAGATCCCCGCAGCGGCAGGTCCACCGGGTGGGCCGTGGTGTTCAGGGCGACCAGGACGCCGCCGCCCCCACCGCCGCGGCGGAAGACCAGCACCCCCTCGGGGGCGTCCAGCCACTCCACCGCGTCCCCCGCCCCCAGCGCCGGGTGCTCGCGGCGCAGCCGGAGCGCCTCGCGGTAGAGCTCCAGGGTCGAGGCCGGGTCCCCGGTCTGCGCCGCCACACTCAGACCGGCCCACTCGGCGGGCTGCGGGAGCCAGGCACCGGCCGGGCCGAAGCCGTACGAAGGGCCCTCGGACGTCCACGGCAGGGGCACCCGGCAGCCGTCCCGCAGCCCGTCCTGCCCGTCGCCGCGCAGGAACGCCGGGTCCTGCCGGAGCCCGTCGGGGAGGTCGGCGACCTCGGGCAGACCCAGCTCCTCGCCCTGGTACAGGTACACGGAGCCGGGCAGCGCCAGCATGAGCAGCGCCGCCGCGCGGGCCCGCCGCAGGCCCGCGACCGGGTCGCCCGCCCCGTAGCGCGTCGGATGCCGCACGACGTCGTGGTTGGAGAGCACCCACGTCGTCGGCGCCCCCACCTCGGCCGTGGCGCGCAGTGACTCGTCGGCGACCGCGCGCAGCGCGGCCGCGTCCCAGGCGCAGTTGAGGAACTGGAAGTTGAACGCCTGGTGCAGCTCGTCCGGGCGGACGTAGCGGGCCAGCCGCTCCGGCGTCGGCGCCCAGGCCTCCGCGACCCCGATCCGGTCGGGGCCGTACGACTCCAGCAGCCGCCGCCAGCCGCGGTGGATCTCGTGCACCCCGTCCTGGTCGAAGAACGGCAGCCGCTGGATCCCGATCAGCTTCGCCTGCTGCCCGTGGCCGATGTCGGGCAGGCCGGGCGCCTTGACCAKGCCGTGGGCGACGTCGATCCGGAACCCGTCCACCCCCAGATCCAGCCAGAATCGCAGCACGGAGTCGAACTCGGCCCGCACCTCCGCGTTCTCCCAGTTCAGGTCCGGCTGCTCGGGCGCGAACAGGTGCAGGTACCAGGAGCCGTCCTCGACCCGCGTCCACGCCGGCCCGCCGAAGACGGACTCCCAGTCGTTGGGCGGCTCGGCGCCGCCGGGCCCGCGGCCCGGSCGGAAGACGTAGCGGTCCCGGCCCACCCCGGCCCGCGCCGCCTCGAACCAGGGATGCCGCTCCGAGGTGTGGTTGGGSACGAKGTCCACGATGACCTTCAGGCCGAGCCCGTGCGCCGCGCGCACCAGGTCGTCCGCGTCCGCCAGGTCGCCGAAGACCGGGTCGACCGCGCGGTAGTCGGCSACGTCGTAGCCGSCGTCGGCCTGYGGGGAGGCGTAGAACGGSSTGAGCCASACSGCGTCCGCGCCCAGGCGCGCCAGGTGCGGCAGCCGCTCCCGCACCCCGCGCAGGTCGCCGATCCCGTCCCCGTCGCTGTCCGAGAACGAGCGGACGTACACCTGGTAGATGACCGCGTCCCGCCACCATTGCGGGCGGGTGCCGCAAGGACTTGCAGACTGCGGCAACGACGGGGAGGTGAGCTCGTGAGCCATGCGCGGGGTCCCTCTCGCGTGGGCGTCGTACAGGTGTCGTGGTGACAACGACTTCCAAGTCGCCATGAAACGGTCATGCAAGTGCTTGTGGAAAGGCTTGCAGGCCCTTCGGAGTCCCGCAAGACCCCCTCGAATCGCTCTGTCAAGCGACTCGATGGACACCTTCGGGACACGCGGATGTAACGATCCCCGGTCCTTGCAGAAATTTCACGCAAGCTCTTTCGGCTCGTTTTCATCCCTGTTACGTTCCTGGCAACCCGGGGCGCCGCGAGGGAGCGGTCGCATGAGGAAGGTCTTCGCCCCTCGTCCAACCGGGATCTTGTTGAAGGAGTTCACATGCGGCGTGGCATAGCGGCCACCGCGCTGGTCGCGGCCCTGGGCGTCACCCTGGCGGCGTGCGGGAGTGGCGACGGCGGCAACAACGACGGCGGCTCGAAGGGCTCGGGCGAGCTCTCCGGCACCGTCACGTGGTGGGACACCTCCACGGTCGGCAGTGAGGACAAGGTCTTCAAGAAGGTCGCCGAGGACTTCACGAAGAAGTACCCGAAGGTCACTGTCAAGTATGTGAACGTGCCGTTCGGTGAGGCGCAGAACAAGTTCAAGAACGCCGCCCAGTCCGGCTCCGGCGCCCCCGACGTCATCCGTTCCGAGGTCGCCTGGACCCCCGACTTCGCGAACCTGGGCTACCTCGCCCCGCTCGACGGCACCCCGGCGCTGAAGGACGACTCGGACTTCCTCAAGCAGGCCGCCGCGTCGACCAAGTACAACGGCAAGACCTACGCCGTGCCGCAGGTCATCGACTCCATGGGCATCTTCTACAACAAGAAGATCTTCAAGGACGCCGGCGTCGAGGTCCCCAAGACGATCGACGAGCTCAAGACCGTCTCCGCCAAGATCAAGGAGAAGACCGGCAAGACCGGTCTCTACCTGCGCGGCGACGACGCCTACTGGTTCCTCTCCTTCCTCTACGGCGAGGGCGGCGACCTGGTCGACGCCAAGCAGAAGAAGATCACCGTCGACAGCCCCGCCGGCGTCAAGGCCATGAAGACCGTCAAGGACCTCGTGGACTCCAAGGCCGCGATCACCGACGCGACCAACGGCTGGGACAACATGCAGGCCGCCTTCAAGGACGGCAAGGTCGCGATGATGATCAACGGCCCGTGGGCCGTCTCCGACACCTTCGCGGGCAAGGAGTTCGCCGACAAGGCCAACCTCGGCATCGCGCCGGTGCCCGCCGGCTCGGCCGGCCAGGGCGCCCCGCAGGGCGGTCACAACCTCGCCGTCTACGCGGGCTCCAAGAACCTGGACGCCTCGTACGCCTTCACCGAGTACATGACGTCCGCCGAGACCCAGGCCAAGATCGCGACCGAGCTGAGCCTGCTCCCGACGCGTGAGTCCGTCTACGGCAACTCCAAGGTCGCGGGCAACGACATGATCGGCTTCTTCAAGCCGGTCGTCGACAAGGCCGTCGAGCGCCCCTGGATCCCGGAGACCGGCAGCCTCTTCGCCCCGCTGGTGACCGAGTACACCAAGGTCCTCACCGGCCAGACCAGCCCGGAGTCGGGAGCCAAGGCGGCCGGTGACGCCTACCGCAAGCTCCTGAAGGACTGGAAGTAACAAGGAAGGCAGGCCGGCTGATGGCTGTGGACACCAGCAGCCAGTCGGTGGCGAAGGCCGCGGGCGACAACGTCGCCCGCGGCCGGAGCCGCGGTACTGGCACCTCGCGGCGCAAGGCCCGGGGCTCTCTCTCCACCCACTGGTACGCCTGGGCGATGATCGCCCCGGTGACCGTGGTGATCGCCGTGATCATCGGATACCCGCTGATCCGCGGCGTCTACCTGTCGCTCACCGACGCCAACGAGCGCAACGTCGCGCGGAGCATCGGCGTCAACCACATCCCGGCCACCTACGAGTTCGTGGGCCTGGACAACTACGCCGACGCGCTCTCCGGCAACCAGTTCCTCGGCACGCTCGGCTGGACGATGCTGTGGACGGTGTCCTGCGTCTCGGTGACCTTCGCCCTCGGCCTGGCCCTCGCCAACATCCTCAACCGGCGGATCGCCGGCCGCTCCCTCTACCGGATGCTGCTGATCCTGCCCTGGGCCGTACCCGGCTTCGTCTCCGTCTTCGCCTGGCGCTTCCTCTACGACGAGCGCCGCGGCATCCTCAACCAGGTGCTCGCCGGCGGCGGCATCGACGCCGTGCCGTGGCTCAACGACCCCACCTGGGCCAAGTTCTCGGTCATCGCCGTCAACGTCTGGCTCGGCGTGCCGTTCATGATGGTCGCCCTCCTCGGCGGTCTGCAGTCCATCCCCGGTGAGCTCTACGAGGCCGCCGAGATGGACGGCGCGAGCGCCTGGCAGCGCTTCCGGCACATCACGATGCCCGGGCTCCGCTCGGTGTCCACCACCGTGATCCTGCTCAGCACCATCTGGACCTTCAACATGTTCCCGGTGATCTTCCTGCTCACCCGGGGCGGGCCCGGCGAGGCCACCCAGATCCTCGTCACCCAGGCGTACAAGTTCTCCTTCGAGATCAGCCCGCGGGACTTCGCCCAGTCCTCCACCTGGGGCGTCCTGATCCTGGTCCTCCTGATGGTCTTCGCCGCGGTCTACCGGCGAGTCCTCCGCAAGCAGGGAGAAGTCTGGTGACCACCGCAGACACCACCGCCACGCACGGCCCGCGCCGCGGCCGCCGCTCGCCGCTCGCCTCGATCGGGCTGCACACCACGCTCGTCGTGGCCTCCGTGATCGCCGTCTTCCCGGTGCTGTGGGTCTTCCTGACCTCCATCAAGCCCGCGAAGTACGCGACCACGACCGACTTCTTCAAGGAGTCGACCTTCGAGAACTACACGAACCTGCTGAACGACACCCCGTTCCTCACCTGGTTCGGCAACTCGCTGCTCGTCGCCGCCCTGACCACGCTCCTGGGCGTGTTCATCTCGTCGACGACCGGCTACGCCATCAGCCGCTTCCGGTTCCCCGGCAAGCGCGGGCTGATGTGGACGCTGCTGATCACCCAGATGTTCCCGGTCGCCGTCCTGATCGTGCCGATCTACAACATCATGGCGTCGATGGGCCTGCTCAACCAGCCCGCCGGCCTGGTCATCACCTACCTGACCATCGCCGTGCCGTTCTGCGCCTGGATGATGAAGGGCTTCTTCGACACCATCCCCCGCGAGATCGACGAGTCGGGACAGGTCGACGGACTCACCCCCTTCGGCACCTTCTGGCGGCTGATCCTGCCGCTGGCCAAGCCGGGCATCGCGGTGACCGCGTTCTACTCCTTCATCACCGCCTGGGGCGAGGTCGCCTACGCCTCCGCGTTCATGGTCGGGGACGAGAACCTCACCCTCGCCGGCGGTCTGCAGAAGTTCGTCAACCAGTACGGCGCCCAGTGGGGCCCGATGTCCGCGGCCTCCGTGCTCATCGCCATCCCCGCGGCTCTCGTGTTCCTCGTCGCCCAGCGGCACCTGGTGACCGGCATGTCCGCCGGCGAGGGTGAGGTTCTCGTCCCCGACCATGAACGCGGAGGCG
>NZ_RDBI01000040.1:1086653-1119435 GCF_008042125.1 Streptomyces sp. MS191 | reverse complement strand
AGCCTGCTCGACGCCGACGCCGTCATCCGCGAGGCCCACGGGCTCGGCCTGCGGATCATCGTCGACCTCGTGCCCAACCACTCGTCCGACCAGCACGAGTGGTTCCAGCGCGCGCTGCGCGACGGCGCCGGCTCGCCGCTGCGCGAGCGCTACCACTTCCGGCCGGGCAAGGGCGTCGACGGCGAACTGCCGCCCAACGACTGGGAGTCCATCTTCGGCGGCCCCGCCTGGACGCGGACCCAGGAGCCGGACGGCACCCCGGGCGAGTGGTACCTGCACCTCTTCGCGCCCGAGCAGCCCGACTTCAACTGGGAGCACCCGGCGGTCCGCGACGAGTTCCGCTCGATCCTGCGCTTCTGGCTGGACATGGGCGTCGACGGCTTCCGCGTCGACGTCGCCCACGGCCTGGTCAAGGCCGAGGGCCTGCCCGACATCGGCGCGCACGACCAGCTGAAGCTGCTCGGCAACGACGTCATGCCCTTCTTCGACCAGGACGGCGTCCACGAGATCTACCGCTCGTGGCGCCAGGTCCTCTCCGAGTACGACGGCGAGCGGGTCCTGGTCGCCGAGGCGTGGACCCCCACCGTCGAGCGCACCGCCCACTACGTGCGCCCCGACGAGATGCACCAGGCCTTCAACTTCCAGTACCTGGGCACCCACTGGGACGCCGCCGAGCTGCGCCGGGTCATCGACGACTCGCTCGCCGCGATGCGCCCGGTCGGCGCGCCGACCACCTGGGTCCTGTCGAACCACGACGTCACCCGGCACGCCACCCGGTTCGCCAACCCGGCGGGCCTCGGCACCCAGCTGCGCGAGGCCGGCGACCGCGAGCTCGGCCTGCGCCGGGCGCGCGCCGCGACGCTGCTGATGCTGGCACTGCCCGGTTCCGCCTACGTCTACCAGGGCGAGGAGCTSGGRCTGCCSGASGTCYCCGACCTSCCCGACGYGSTCCGCCAGGACCCGTCGTTCTTCCGGGCCACCGGACAGGACGGCTTCCGCGACGGCTGCCGGGTGCCGCTGCCGTGGACGGTCGAGGGTTCCTCCTACGGCTTCGGCGACGGCGGCAGCTGGCTGCCGCAGCCCGCCACCTGGGGCGGGCTGAGCGTCGAGGCACAGGCCGGTGACCCCGGCTCCACCCTGGAGCTGTACCGCAGCGCGCTGGCCGTGCGCCGCGAACAGCCCGGACTCGGTGCGGGCGAGGGCGTCGAGTGGCAGGAGGCACCCGAGGGMGTGCTCTCCTTCCGCCGCGACGGCTTCGTCTGCACCGCCAACACCACCGGCCGGGCCATCTCCGTCCCGCTGCCCGGCCGGTTCCTGCTTGCCAACGAGCCGGTGGGTCTCTCCGCCGCGGACGGCGTGGTCGAGCTGCCCGCGGACACCACCGTCTGGTGGGCGGTGTGACGATCCCCCTGCCGCGGGGCGCCGGGAACGGCGCCCCGCGGCTCGCGGACATCGCGGCGCAGTCCGGCGTCAGCGAGGCGACGGTCAGCCGGGTGCTCAACGGCAAGGCCGGGGTCGCCGGTGCGACCAGGCACCGGGTCCTCGCCGCGCTCGACGTGCTCGGCTACGAGCGTCCGGTACGGCTGAAACGGCGCAGCGCCGGCCTGGTCGGCCTGGTCGTGCCCGAGCTGACCAACCCGATCTTCCCGGCGTTCGCGCAGGTCGTCGAACAGGTGCTGGCCGGACACGGCTACACCCCCGTGCTCTGCACCCAGATGCCCGGCGGTGCCACCGAGGACGAGCTGGTCGACCAGCTGGTGGAGCGCGGGGTCTGCGGCATCGTGTTCCTCTCCGGGCTGCACGCGGACGCCGCGGCCGATCCCGGCCGCTACGTCCGCCTGGCCGCGCGGGGCGTCCCGTTCGTCCTCATCAACGGCTTCAACGAGCACATCGACGCCAACTTCGTCTCGCCCGACGACCGGGCGGCGGCGCGGATGGCCGTGCGGCACCTGGTCGAACTCGGCCACGAACGCATCGGTCTCGCCATCGGTCCCACCCGGTACGTGCCCTCGCGCCGCAAGGCGGAGGGCTTCGCGGCCGAACTGCACCTCCTGCTCGGGATCGACAAGGAGGAGGCCGAACGCTACGTGCGTCCCACGCTGTTCGGCGTCGAGGGCGGTCACGCGGCCGCCGACATCCTGCTCGACCAGGGCTGCACCGGCATCGTCTGCGGCTCCGACCTGATGGCGCTGGGCGCGATCCGCGCGGTGCGCGCCCGGGGCCTCGACGTGCCCGCCGACGTCTCGGTGGTCGGCTTCGACGACTCCCCGCTCATCGCCTTCACGGATCCGCCGCTGACCACCGTGCGCCAGCCGGTGCAGGCGATGGCGACGGCGGCCGTCGGGGCGCTGCTGGAGGAGATCGAGGGGAACCCGGTGCAGCGCACGGAGTTCGTCTTCCAGCCGGAGCTGGTCGTACGGGGGTCCACGGCGCAGCCGCCGGCCCGCCCGTCACTGCAACTGCTTGCGTAACTCCTTGCGTTGGGGGGGTTCAAAGGGTTGACCGGGTGTCGGGGCACTCGTACGGTCACGGCTGAAAACAGTTGCTGCTATTTTCGGCAACTTCTTGCGACAGTGAAGTCGGCAGGAGGAATCATGGCCAGAAAGACCGTGGCCGCTGCACTCGCCTTCGTGGCGGGAGCCGCTGTGGCCGTCACGGCACCCGCCCCCGCGCAGGCCGCCCCGCCCGGTGAGAAGGACGTCACCGCGGTCATGTTCGAGTGGAAGTTCGCCTCCGTGGCGAAGGCCTGCACCGAGCAGCTGGGCCCCGCCGGATACGGCTACGTGCAGGTGTCGCCGCCCCAGGAGCGCATCCAGGGCAGCGCGTGGTGGACCGCGTACCAGCCCGTCAGCTACAAGATCGCCGGCCCCCTCGGCGACCGCACCGCCTTCAAGAGCATGGTCGACACCTGTCACGCGGCGGGCGTGAAGGTCGTCGCCGACACCGTCATCAACCACATGGCCAACGCGTCGGGCACGGGAACGGGCGGGACCTCGTTCTCCAAGTACGACTACCCCGGCCTGTACTCCGGCACCGACATGGACGACTGCCGGGCCACCATCTCCAGCTACCAGGACCGGGCGAACGTCCAGAACTGCGAACTCGTCGGCCTGCCGGACCTCGACACCGGCGAGGACTGGGTGCGCGGCCGGATAGCCGGCTACATGAACGACCTGCTCTCGCTCGGCGTGGACGGCTTCCGCGTCGACGCCGCCAAGCACATGCCGGCAGCGGACCTCGCGAACATCAAGTCCCGGCTGAGTAACCCCGGCGTGTACTGGAAGCAGGAGGCGATCTACGGCGCCGGCGAGGCGGTCTCGCCCAGCGAGTACCTCGGCAACGGCGACGTGCAGGAGTTCCGCTACGCCCGGGACCTCAAGCGGATCTTCGGCTCCGAGAAGCTCTCCTACCTGAGCAACTTCGGCGAGTCCTGGGGCTACATGGCCTCCGGCAAGTCCGGCGTGTTCGTCGACAACCACGACACCGAGCGCGGCGGCGACACCCTCAACTACAAGGCGGGCGCCACCTACACGCTCGCCTCGGTCTTCATGCTGGCCTGGCCCTACGGCTCCCCGGACGTCCACTCCGGCTACGAATGGACCGACAAGGACGCCGGCGCACCGGGCGGCGGCCAGGTGAACGCCTGCTACAGCGACGGCTGGAAGTGCCAGCACGCCTGGCGCGAGATCTCCTCGATGGTCGGCTTCCGCAACGCGGCCCGGGGCACCTCGGTCACGAACTGGTGGGACAACGGCAACAACGCGATCGCGTTCGGCCGCGGCGACAAGGCGTACGTGGCGATCAACCACGAGACCTCGGCGCTGTCCCGCACCTTCCAGACCTCGCTGGCCGCCGGCACCTACTGCGACGTGCAAAGCGGTGGCACGGTCACCGTGAACACGTCCGGCCAGTTCACCGCGACGCTGGCCGCGAACACCGCGGTCGCCCTCCACACCAACGCCCGGACCTGCTCCGGCGGCACCACCACCCCGCCGCCGGCCGCCGCCGGAGCCTCGTTCAACGTGAACGCCACGACCGTGGTCGGCCAGGACATCTACGTCACCGGCAACCAGTCCGCCCTCGGCAACTGGTCCCCGGCCGCCGCCCTCAAGCTGGACCCGGCGAGCTACCCCGTCTGGAAGCTGACCGTCTCCCTGCCCGCGGGCACGTCGTTCGAGTACAAGTACGTCCGCAAGGACGCGGCGGGCAACGTGACCTGGGAATCGGGCGCGAACCGCACGGCCACGGTCCCGGCCTCCGGCCAGATCGTCCTGAACGACTCCTTCCGCAACTGACCCCACCGTTCCGCCAGGGCCGCCCCGCCGGGGCGGCCCCCCTTCCCGTACCTCCTGGGAGAACCCCCGTGATACGCAAGAGAACGGCTGCCGTCGTGGCCGCCGCCCTGTGCGCCGCGCTGGTGCCGGCCCTCCCGGCCGCCGGTGCGCAGGCACCACCCGCCCCGCCCTCCGACCGGGCCCTCGCGGCCCAGCCCGCCCGCCACGACCTCACCCGCGAGCAGTTCTACTTCGTGCTGCCCGACCGCTTCGCCAACGGGGACACCCGCAACGACCGCGGCGGGCTGACCGGCACCCGGCTCGACACCGGCTTCGACCCCACCGACAAGGGGTTCTACCAGGGCGGCGACCTCAAGGGCCTGACGCAGCGGCTCGACTACATCAAGGGCCTGGGCACCACCGCCATCTGGATGGCGCCGATCTTCAAGAACCAGCCCGTGCAGGGCACCGGCAAGGACGCCTCCGCCGGCTACCACGGCTACTGGATCACCGACTTCACCCAGGTCGACCCCCACTTCGGCACCAACGCCGACCTGGAGAGGCTGATCGACCAGGCCCACGCCAAGGGCATGAAGGTCTTCTTCGACGTCATCACCAACCACACGGCCGACGTCGTGGACTACCGGGAACAGTCCTACGGCTACCTCGCCAAGGGCGCCTTCCCCTATCTGACCAAGGACGGCGTGCCGTTCGACGACGCCGACTACGCCGACCTCACGGACGGCACCCGTCGCTTCCCGGCCGTCGACCGCGACTCCTTCCCCCGCACCCCCGTCGTCGCCGAGGACAAGAAGAACCTCAAGGTCCCGGCCTGGCTCAACGACCCGACGATGTACCACAACCGGGGCGACTCCACCTTCGCCGGCGAGTCCTCGGCGCACGGCGACTTCGTCGGCCTGGACGACCTGTGGACCGAGCGTCCCGAGGTCGTCGAGGGCATGGAGCAGATCTACCAGCGCTGGGTGCGCGACTTCGACATCGACGGCTTCCGCATCGACACCGTCAAGCACGTCAACACCGAGTTCTGGACCCAGTGGGCGACCGCGCTCGACGCGTACGCCCGGAAGCGCGGGCGCGACGACTTCTTCATGTTCGGCGAGGTCTACTCCGCGGACCCGGCCGTCACCGCCCCGTACGTCACCGAGGGCCGGCTGGACGCCACCCTCGACTTCCCCTTCCAGGACGCCGCCCGCACCTTCGCCTCCCAGGGCGGCTCCGCGGACAAGCTGGCGAACCTCTTCGCCCAGGACTACCGCTACACCACCGACAAGGCCAACGCGTACGAGTCGGTCCCCTTCCTCGGCAACCACGACATGGGCCGCTTCGGCGCCTTCCTCAAGCAGGACAACCCGAAGGCCGACGACGCCGAGCTGCTCCAGCGCTACCGGCTCGCCAACGAGCTGATGTTCCTCAGCCGCGGCAACCCGGTCGTCTACTACGGCGACGAGCAGGGCTTCACCGGCCCCGGCGGCGACAAGGACGCCCGCCAGACCCTCTTCGCCTCGAAGACCGCCGACTACCTCGACGACGACCAGGTCGGCACCGACCGGACCCACGCGAGCGACGCGTACGACGCCTCCCACCCGCTCTACCGGCAGATCGCCGCGCTGTCCGCGCTGACCAAGAGGCACCCGGCGCTGCGGGACGGCGTCCAGCAGGAGCGCTACGCCCAGGGCTCCGTCTACGCCTTCTCCCGCACCGACGCGCGCGCGAAGACCGAGTACGTCGTCGCCGTGAACAGCGCCACCGAGCCGAAGACCGTCGAGATCCCGACCGCCTCCGCGGGCATGGGCTTCACCACGGTCCACGGCGGCACCGCCCGCGTCACCAGCGGCGGAGACCGCAGGATCAGCGTCACCGTCCCCGCCCTCGGCTCCGTCGTCCTCAAGGCCGACAAGCCCCTCGCCACGCCCACGGCGCGGCCCTCCCTGACCCTCAAGGCCCCCGAGGCCGGAGCCACCGGCACCGTGGAGATCTCCGCCGACGTCCAGGCCGGAGACCTCGCCCGCGTCGTCTTCGCCGCCCAGACCGGCAACGGCAGGTGGCAGGTCCTCGGCTCCGCCGACCACGCTCCGTACAAGGTCACCCAGAAGGTGACCGCCCCCGCCGGAACGGCCCTGCGCTACAAGGCGGTCGTCGTCGACGCCGCCGGCCGCACGGCCGCCGCCACCGCCGCCGGCACCAGCGGCGCCCCGGCCGTCGAGCAGCCGCCGACCGCCACCCAGCGCGACTACGCGATCGTCCACTACAAGCGCGCCGACGGTGACTACGCCGACTGGGGCCTCTACACCTGGGGCGACATCGCCGACGGCGAGGGCACCAGCTGGCCCGCCGGCAAGCCGTTCACCGGCCGCGACGCCTACGGGGCCTTCGCCTACGTCAAGCTCAAGCCCGGTGCCTCCTCCGTCGGCTTCATCGCCGTGAACAAGGACGGCGTCAAGGACACCGACGCCGACCGCAGCGTCGACCTGTCCAAGACCGGCGAGGTCTGGATCGAGCAGGGCAGGCCGGAGGTCCTCAACGCGGCACCCGAGGGCGCCTATCCGCCCCAGGACACGACGAAGGCGGTGCTGCACTACAAGCGCGCCGACGGCGACTACGCCGGCTGGGGCCTGCACACCTGGACCGGAGCCGCGAACCCCACCGACTGGACCAAGCCGCTGGAGCCGGTCCGCACCGACGCGTACGGAGCCGTCTACGAGGTTCCGCTGGCCGCCGGGGCGACCTCCCTCAGCTACATCCTGCACAAGGGCGACGAGAAGGACCTGCCGTCCGACCAGTCCCTCGACCTGAAGGCGAACGGCCACGAGGTGTGGATGCTCGGCGGCCAGGAGAAGTACCTCCTGCCGCAGCCCAAGGGCAGCGGTGCCGCCCTCGACCTCACCAAGTCCCAGGCCGTCTGGATCGACGGGACCACGCTCGCCTGGAACGGCAGCGACGCCGCCGCCTCCAGCGTGCTCCTCGCCTCCCGCGACGGATCGATCACCGTGAAGGACGGCGCCCTCACCGGTGACCGCACGGTGCTGCGCCTGAACCCGGTCACGCTCACCGACGCGCAGAAGGCCGCCTTCCCGCACCTGAAGTCCTCCGGGGCCTTCACCGTCGACCCGCGCGACCGCGACCGTGTCCGCGAGGCCCTCAAGGGCCAGCTCGTCGCCGCCCAGTACGCGGCGAACGGGGCCGTCCTCACGGCCACCGGCGTCCAGCTCGCCGGCGTGCTCGACGACCTCTACGCCGCGAAGGCCACCCGCGCCGCCCTCGGCCCGGTGTTCCGCTCGGGACGTCCCACCCTCTCCCTGTGGGCGCCCACCGCCCAGTCCGTCGCGCTCGAACTCGACGGGAAGACGCTGCCGATGCGCCGCGACGACGCCTCCGGCGTGTGGTCGGTCACCGGCACCCCCGCCTGGAACGGCAAGCCCTATCGCTATGTGGTGAAGGTCTGGGCGCCCAGCGTGCGGCAGATCGTCACCAACAAGGTCACCGACCCCTACTCCACCGCCCTGACGACCGACTCGGCCCGCAGCCTCGTCGTCGACCTCGCCGACCCCCGCCTCGCCCCCAAGGGCTGGCAGGGCCTGCGGAAGCCCGCCGCGGTCCCGCTGCGCGACGCCCAGATCCAGGAACTCCACATCCGCGACTTCTCGGTCGCGGACGCCACCGCCGTCCCCGCCCACAAGGGCACCTACCTCGCCTTCACCGACACCGGCAGCAAGGGCTCCCGGCACCTGAAGGACCTCGCCGACTCCGGCACCTCCTACGTCCACCTGCTGCCGGCCTTCGACATCGGCACCGTCCCCGAGAAGAAGTCCGAGCAGACCGAGCCGGCCTGCGACCTGAAGATCCTCGCCCCCGACTCCGAGGAGCAGCAGGCCTGCGTGGCCGCCGCCGCGGCCAAGGACGCCTACAACTGGGGCTACGACCCGCTGCACTACACGGTCCCCGAGGGCTCGTACGCCACCGACCCCGAAGGCACCCGCCGCACGGTGGAGTTCCGGCAGATGGTCCAGTCCCTGAACGGCGCCGGACTGCGCACCGTCATGGACGTCGTCTACAACCACACCGTCGCCGCCGGCCAGGCCGACAAGTCGGTCCTCGACCGGATCGTGCCCGGCTACTACCAGCGCCTGCTGGCCGACGGCTCGGTCGCCACGTCCACCTGCTGCGCCAACACGGCGCCCGAGAACGCCATGATGGGCAAGCTCGTCGTCGACTCGGT
Source organism: Streptomyces sp. MS191 (assembly GCF_008042125.1). Classification (GTDB taxonomy): domain Bacteria; phylum Actinomycetota; class Actinomycetes; order Streptomycetales; family Streptomycetaceae; genus Streptomyces. Next base: position 1,110,924 of record NZ_RDBI01000040.1, on the reverse strand, counting down.
CGTCACCTGGGCCAAGGAGTACAAGGTCGACGGCTTCCGCTTCGACCTCATGGGCCACCACCCGAAGGAGAACATCCTCGCCGTCCGCAAGGCCCTCGACGGCCTCACCGTCGCCAAGGACGGCGTCGACGGAAAGGCGATCGTCCTCTACGGCGAGGGCTGGAACTTCGGCGAGATCGCCGACGACGCCCGCTTCGTCCAGGCCACCCAGAAGAACATGGCCGGCACAGGCGTCGCCACCTTCTCCGACCGGGCCCGTGACGCCGTCCGCGGCGGCGGCCCCTTCGACGAGGACCCCGGGATCCAGGGCTTCGCCTCCGGCCTGTTCACCGACCCCAACTCCTCCTCGGCCAACGGCACCCCGGCGGAGCAGAAGGCCCGCCTCCTGCACTACCAGGACCTGATCAAGGTCGGCCTCGCCGGCAACCTGGCGTCCTACAGCTTCACGGACACCGCCGGGCGCACGGTCAAGGGTTCCCAGGTCGACTACAACGGCGCCCCGGCCGGCTACGCCGCCGTCCCCGGCGACGCCCTCGCCTACGCCGACGCGCACGACAACGAGGCCCTGTACGACGCCCTCGCCTTCAAGCTGCCGGCGACCACCTCGGCCGCCGACCGGGCCAGGATGCAGGTCCTCGCGATGGCCACGGCGACGCTCTCGCAGGGTCCCGCGCTCTCCCAGGCGGGCTCGGACCTGCTGCGCTCCAAGTCCCTCGACCGCAACTCGTTCGACAGCGGCGACTGGTTCAACGCGATCCACTGGGACTGCCGCGACGGCAACGGATTCGGCCGCGGGCTGCCCCCGGCCGCCGACAACAAGGCCAAGTGGGGCTACGGCAAGCCGCTGCTCACCACTCCGTCCCTGACGGTCGGCTGCGCCCAGATCGACGGCTCCGCCGCCGCGTTCCGGGATCTGCAGAAGATCCGCACGACCGAGCCGGCCTTCTCCCTGGCCACCGCGGAGCAGGTCCAGGACGCCCTGTCCTTCCCGCTCTCCGGCACCGGTGAGACCCCGGGCGTGATCACCATGCGCCTCGGCGACCTGGTCGTGGTCTTCAACGCCACCCCGGAGCGGCAGACCCAGCGGGTCGCCGCCCTGGCCGGCAAGGACTACGCGCTCCACCCGGTCCAGGCCGCCGGAGCGGACGGCACCGTCAAGTCCGCCGGCTACGCGAAGGAGTCGGGCACCTTCACGGTCCCGGCCCGGACCGTGGCGGTCTTCACCGGCCGCTGAACACCCCGTCCGCGCACCGGCCCGGTCCACGGGCCGGTGCGCGGACACCTGACCGGCCGGTTCACCCGGCCGGTCAGGCCACGATCTTCTCCAGCAGCGTGACCCGGTAGCGCCGCCCGTCCGGGGCCGTCTTCTCCAAGTCGTCGCCGACCGTCGTGTAGCCGGCGGCCTCGTAGTAGTCGCGCAGCCGCGGATTGCGCGCCTCGCAGTCCAACCGCACCATCCGCCGCCCACGGGTCGCGATCCGCTCCTCCGCGTGGGCGAGGAGGGTGCGCCCGGTGCCGGCCGGCGCGGCGGCCCGGTCGGTCATCAGCCGGTGGACGTAGCCGGCCACCGGCGGCTGTTCGCCCCAGACCTGCTCGTCCTTCCACCACAGCTCGTACGCCCCGAGCGCCGTCCCCTCGTGCGAGGCGAGCCACACCTCGCCGACGGCCATCCGCGTGCGGAAGTGGTCGCGGTCCTTGTCGCCGGGCTTCCACTGCTCTATGCCCTGGCGGATCATCCACCGCGCCGTCGCGTCGAACATCTTGACCAGAAGGTCGAGATCGCCGTCGTCCGCCTGTCGGAATGTCACTTGTCCCGTCATGGAGATCACCGTAAGGGTGTGGCCAGAGGTTCCTTCGACCGGGAGTGAGACGACCGATGCCCCAGATCACCGTGGACTACTCCGCGCCCCTCGACCGGCGCGGCTTCGCGCTCGCCCTGCACCCCCTCGTCGTCGACACGGTCGACACCGTGATCGACGCCTGCAAGACCCGCTTCCGCGAGATCGAGGAGACGGTCTGCGGCGACGGTTCGACCGACGACGTCGTGGTCCACGTCGACATCGCCCTGCTCGCCGGCCGCTCGGAGGAGACCAAGGCGCGTCTCACCGAGGCCGTGCTCGCCCTGCTGCCGCTGCACCTCAAGCAGCAGGACGGCGTGCGGATCTCGGCCGAGGTCCGTGACCTCGACCCCTCCTACCGCAGCCGCTGAGACGGCACGCGGGGCCCCAGTTCCAGGAGCCGGCCGACCAGATCGCCGAACGGGCCGTCGGCCGGCTCGCCCGCGAGGATCCGGACCAGCACGTCGGCCATCTCCTCGTCGTACGCGGCGCTCACCGCGGCCAGCGCGGCGAAGTCGTGCACCAGCTGCACCTCCAGCTCCGCGCGCGGGATCCGGCGCCCGTCCAGCCAGAGGAGCGCCGTCGACTCGGCGAGCGACACCCAGGAGCGGACGACCAGTTCGAGCCGGGCCGAGGGCTTCCCGACCTCCAGGTGTGCCAGGATCTGCTCGTACGCGGCCTGCCGCACCTCGTCGATCATCGCGTTCGTGGTGGAGGAGCCGACGGCGGGACCGCCGCGCATCAGCGCGGAGAAGCCCGGACCGTGCTCGTCGACGAAATCGAAGAAGCGGCCCATCACCCGCAGCAGCCGCGCCCCCAGGGGGCCCTGCGGCGGTTCCACGAACCGGGCGGCGAGCTCGTCGGCCGCCCGCCGCAGAGCCGCCTCGTACAGGCTCTGCTTGCCCGGGAAGTAGTGGTAGACCAGAGGCCGGGAGATCCCGGCGGCCGCGGCGATCTCGTCGATGGAGACGTCGTCGGGGGAGCGGTGGCTGAACAACTCCAGCGCCACCCCGATGAGCTGCTGCCTGCGCTCCTCGACGCCCATCCTTCGGCGTACTCCGGTCGTCATGCGAACAGCCTAACGGGCGTCCGTTACGCTCCCACCACATGAGCGCTTCTGACCAGGACACAACAGCCCGGACGGCCACCGCGGACGAGAAGCCGGACACCGACCCGACTCCCGCCGCGGAGACGCCCGCGGCGGGGGAGAAGCGCCGGGCCGCGCAGCCGCGCGAGGCCGTCCGGGACGGGGTCCCGGCCGAGGCCCGGTCCGCCACCGGGGAGCCCGTGGGGACGCCCGCCGGGACGCCCGCCGGGAAGTCCGGGAAGGGCGAACTCGCCGCGGCGGAGCCGGTCGAGGACGCCGACGCCGGTGAGGAGCGCACCGAGGACGCCGTCGCGGATCCCGCCGGGGACGCGGCCCGGGCCGCGTCCGAATCCGCCGCCGAGTCCGAGGCCGACGAGGACGGGGCCCCGGACGAGGACGACGAGCCGGCCGAGGGCATGACGCCGAAGCAGGCCCGGCGCCTGCGGGTGGCCGCCGCCTCCGTGCTGCTGGTCGCGATGGCCGCGGTGCTGGTCGTGCGGCTGGCCAGCCGCACGTCCGTCCTGGTGGTCGGGGTGTACGGACTGGCCATGATCCTCTGCGGCGTGGTCATCGAGCTGTCCCGCAACGGGCGGACCCGGCTGGGTACCTGGCTCCTGGTGGGCGGCCTCGCCGCCGCGCTCGCCTTCGACTGGCTGATCCTGCCCTGACCACCGTCTCCGCCGCCGCCGTGACCCCGGCGACCGGGGTCAGAGGTCGAGGACGAGCCGTCCGCCCGCGCAGCGCGAGACGCAGATCAGCATCGAGTCGGCCCGCTCGGCGTCGGTGAGCAGCTCGTCGCGGTGATCGATCTCGCCCGCCACGACCCGCTGTTGGCAGGTGCCGCAGAATCCCTGTTCGCAGGAGTACGGGACCCCCGGCAGCGCGGACCGGACGGCGGCGAGGACGGACTGCTCCGGCGCCACCGTCACGGTGCGTCCGGAGCGGCGGAGTTCGACCTCGAAGGCGTCGCCACCCGTCGTCGCCGCGGGGGAGAAGCGCTCGAGACGGGGGGAGCGGCCCTCGGGCAGGGCGGCGGCCACGGCGTCCATCAGCCCGTCGGGACCGCAGCAGTAGACGGCCGTCTCGGCCGGGACCCCGGCCAGGAAGCCGAGTCCGGGCAGGCCCGACTCGTCCTCGGCGACCACGGTCACCCGCCCGCCGGGCGCGCCCAGCTTCTCGACCTGGTCGAGGTACGGCATGGTGGCCCGGCTGCGGCCGCAGTACAACAGGCGCCAGTCGGCGCCGGCGGCCTCTGCGGCCCGCAGCATCGGCAGGATCGGCGTGATCCCGATGCCTCCGGCGACGAACACGTAGGCGGGGGCGTCGACCAGCGGGAATCGGTTGCGGGGGCCGCGGATCTCGATCTCCGTGCCCTCCCGCAGCCGGTCGTGGACCTCGCGCGAGCCGCCCCGGCCGCCCGGCTCGATCAGCCGGGTGGCGACGGTGTACGCGCCCGGGTCGGCCGGGTCGCCGCAGAGCGAGTACTGCCGCACCAGGCCGGACGGCAGCACCAGGTCGAGATGGGCGCCCGGCTGCCACGCGGGGAGCCCGGTGCCTTCGAGGCGGAGCTGCACGACGCCCTCGGCGGGCACGGTGCGCTCGGTGACGAGGACCCGGCGGGTGACGGTGGCGAGCCGGCCGCGACCCGACACCGGCTCGTCGAGCGAGGGCATCGGCCACAGCGGGGCGGCGCCGATCCGGCGCCGCATCGCGCGCCTGGCGAGCAGCGCCGCCCCCGCGACGAGGGCGACGGTACGCAGACGGGGCATGCTCAGCGACCTCCGTTGGCGCCGGGGGAGCGGGTCAGGTAGGCCACCGCCTGCGCCGTGTCGCCCTCCTGGGAGGGGTGGTACGCGCGGTTGAGGTAGCGCGGGACGGCGCGCAGCAGGTCGGGGGTGGCCGGCAGCACGCCCTGGCGGCCCCTGCGGACGAACTGGCCGACCGAGGCCCTGCCGTCGAGCAGGACGGGGTCGTTCTCCATGAAGAAGCGGACACCGCGCTGCCAGAGGAAGACCAGTGCCCCGAAGGCGGCGGCCCAGGTGCGGGCGCGGCGGCGGTAGCCGCCGTCCAGGTGCATGAACAGCTCGAAGGCGACCGAGCGGTGCTCGACCTCCTCCGCACCGTGCCAGCGCAGCAGGTCCAGCATCGTCGGGTCGGCGCCGCGCCGGTCGAGCTCGTCGGCGTTGAGGATCCAGTTGCCGAGGAAGGCGGTGTAGTGCTCGATCGCGGCGATCAGGGCGACCCGCTCCATCAGCCACCAGCGCCGCGGCGCGCCGGGCGGCAGGGTCCGGTCGCCGAGCAGCTTCTCGAAGAACCAGTCCACCTGCGCCGTGTAGGGGGTGGGGTCGAGGCCCAGTTTCCTGAGATGGGGGAGGACGTCGTCGTGGGCCTGGGAGTGCACGGCCTCCTGGCCGACGAAGCCGATGACGTCCGCACGCAGCCGGTCGTCGGTGATGTACGGGAGCACCTGTTTGTAGACGTGCACGAACCAGCGTTCGCCGGCCGGGAGCAGCAGGTGCAGCACGTTGATGGTGTGGCTGGTGAACGGGTCGCCGGGAACCCAGTGCAGCGGGGTCTTCTCCCAGTCGAAGGAGACCTTGCGGGCTTTGAGTTCGATGTGCTCGGACGCCACCGGTGCAGGCTGCGTATTAGACATGGCGTCAATGTACTGATCGGTAAGAGCTGGCGACAGGGTTGTGCACGGGCTTTCTGCCGGTGGCCGGGCCCGGCGCCCGGCGGTCCACCGGGCATCCGGCCCCGGCCACCCGGGTCAACGGTCGACCAGCCGTGCACGCGGGGCTTCACCCGTGGATTCCGCGTCGGTGTCGTCGGTGCCGATCGGGCCGCGGGGAAGCATCCGGTCCAGCCACTTCGGCAGCCACCAGTTGGTCCGGCCGAGGAGTGTCATGGTCGCCGGTACCAGCACCATACGGACGACCGTGGCGTCGATGAAGATCGCGGTGGCCAGGCCGAGCCCGAACATCTTGGTGGAGGGGTCCTCGGCGACGGCGAAGGACAGGAAGACCGCCACCATGATGAGGGCGGCCGAGGTGATGATCCGGGCGGTGCGCGAGACGCCCTCGACGATCGCCGTGCCGTTGTCGCCGGTGCGCAGGTACTCCTCGCGTACGTGGGAGAGGAGGAACACCTCGTAGTCCATCGACAGGCCGAACAGGATGGCGAAGAGGAACATCGGGATGAACGAGACGATCGGAACCGTCGCTTCCAGCCCGATGAGTGCGCCTCCCCAGCCCCACTGGAAGACCGCGACCATGATGCCGTAGGACGCGCCGATGCTCAGCAGATTCAGCAGGACCGCCTTGAGCGGTACGAGTACCGAGCGGAAGACCAGCATCAGCAGCAGGAACGACATCGCCAGCACGGCGGCGACGAACACCGGCAGGCGCTGGCTGGTGCGCCGGCCCACATCGGACAGGCTCGCGGCGGCGCCGCCGACGTGGGCCCTGGCCGGGCCGTGCCCGATCGCCGTGGGCAGCACGTCGGTCCGCAGCCGGGCGATGGTGTCGGCCGTGGCCTTGTCCTGAGGGCTGGTGGTCGGGAACACCACGAGGGTCGCGATGCCGGTGGCCCGATCGATGTGCGTCGGCGCGACGGAGGCGATGCCCGGATCCGCCGCGACCGCCCCGACGAGTCGGTCCAGCACGCCCGGATCACCCGCGGGGTCCGCGGCGATGACGAGGGGACCGTTGATGCCCGGGCCGAACCCCTCGGCGACGAGGTCGTAGGCCCGGCGCTCGGTACGGCTGTGGGGCAGTGAGCCGTCGTCGGGCAGGCCGACGCGCAGGCCGAGCACGGGCAGCGTCGCGGTCAGCAGCAGCCCCGCCGCGCCGACCGCGTACGGCACCGGGTGCCGGCCGACGTGCCCGATCCAGCGACGCCACCCGGCGGCGTGGGCGGCGCCTGCCGCCGGGTCCCCCCGCCGTGCGAGCCGGCCCGGCTTCCTGGTCCGCAGCGCCCGGCCGATCCGGCTGATCCGGCCGGCCCGGGCCAGGCGCGGGCCCGCCGCGCCGAGGAAGGCCGGCAGCAGCGTCACCGACGCGAGCACCATCGTCAGGACGACGATCGAGACGGCAACGCCGCCCACCGTCATGAACGGCACGTTCGCGACCGCCAGGCCGAGGATCGACACGACGACGATGCCGCCCGCGAAGACCACCGGCCGCCCCGCCGTCGCCACCGCTCGTCCGGCCGCCGCCTGCGGATCGAGCCCGCACGCGAGGTACTCCCGGTGCCTGGCGAGCACGAACAGCGCGTAGTCGATGCCCACTCCGAGCCCGACCATGCTGCCCAGGACCGGTGCGAAGGCGGGGACGTCCGTCACCCCCGCCAGTACCGTCATCGTGGCGACCCCGACGGTCAGCCCGAAGACCGCCATGCCGATCGGCAGCGCGGCGGCGACGAGCGAACCGAACGCCAGGAACAGGATCGCGGCCGCGGCGAGGAGGCCGATCAGCTCGCTCACGCCGCCGTCGGGGTCGGAGAAGGCGTAGAAGAGGTTCCCGCCCATCTCGACGCGCAGGGGCAGTTCGGCGCGCAGCCGGTCGCCGAGTGCGACGAGGGCGTCGAGGTCCTCGGCCGACAGCCGGCTCTGGTCGGGGTACTGCACCCGGGCGACCGCGATCCGCCCGTCGGCCGAGATGAGGCCGCCGCGCACGGCGGTGTCCCCGCCCGCGTCGAGCGCCCCCGCCGGGTCGCTCGTGCCGAGCACGTGCGGCAGCCGCTGCACCTCGGCCCGCAGCCGCGTGAGAGCGGCGCGCGCGCCGTCGTCGTCGAAGAACGTCGCACCGTCGTCGAGGGGGGTGACGACCACTTGGGCGGTCATCCCCTCCTGGCCGGTGCCGGCCCGCTCGATCAGTTCCGCGGCCCGCTGTGAGTCCAGTCCCGGAGCGGTCATCGAGTCCGCGGTCCGCCCGCCGAAGGCGACGGCGGCGAGGACGGCGAGCGTGGCGACGACCAGCCATGCCGCGATCACCCGCCAGGGATGGCGGGCGGCGCTTGCGCCCAGGCGCAACAGGGCTTTCGAGAGCATCGGGTCCTCCAACCACGTCGGCGGCCGTCCTTGTACGGCCGCCGGTATCGAGGCTCGTCGCCACGGCGCTCCGCGGCATCGGCCCGCGGGCCGCGGATCCGTCGGCCCCGGGGCGGAGTGACGACCCGTCCTTTCGGCCGATGCGCGGCGCGCCGCGGTCCCTAGGCTGAGAACCGTGCTCCGAGACGACCTGCGAACCCTGTGGACCGAACCCCGGCCGCCCGACGCGCCCGCCCGGGTGCGGCGGGACTGGGCGCTGCTCGCCGCGGGCCTTGCCGGTGTGGCGCTGGAGGCCGTCCTGCGCGAGGACGTCGTGTGGCGGCCGGTGGCGGTGGTGTTCGCCGTATGGCTGTGCCTGCTGACCCTGTGGCGCCGGACCCGCCCGCTGGCGATGGTGACCCTGGCGTTCGGCTCGGTGGGCCTGCTTCCGGTGGCCTCGCTCGTCGCCGCGCCGCGCGAGCCCGTCGGCCTGTACGCCGGCGCGGTCGTGCTCGTGCTGGTGTACGCGCTGCCCCGGTGGGGATCGGGACGCGAGATCGTGCTGGGCGGCGCGGTGATCCTCGCGGTCGGCGCGCTGTGTTCCGTCACGGACGAGACCCCGGTCGTCGAGAACGTCGTGGGCTTCGCCTTCCTGCTGCTGCCCGGCGTGGTCGGGGCTGCCGTGCGGTTCCGGGTGACCGCTCGCGAGCGGCAGTTGGACCAGGTGCGCTCCCGCGAGCGCGAGCAGCTCGCCCGGGAACTGCACGACACGGTGGCCCACCACGTGTCGGCCATGGTGATCATCGCCCAGGCGGGCCGGGTGCTCGCGGGCACCGACCCGTCCGCCGCCGTCGAGGCGCTGGAGGGGGTCGAGGAGGAAGGGGCGCGCACGCTGGAGGAAATGCGCGCCATGGTCGCCACGCTGCGCGACCGCGGGGTCGGCGCCGAGCTGGCGCCCCCTGCCGGAGTCGCGGATCTGGAGCGCCTGGTGCGCACCCCGGGTGGTCGCCTCAGGGTCGACCTGGGGCTCGACGGCGAACTGGAGGCGCTGCCCCCGGCCGTCGACGCGGCCGTCTACCGGATCGTGCAGGAGTCCGTGACCAACGCGCTGCGCCATGCGGTCGACGCGACCGAGCTCGTCGTCCGGGTCGCAGGGGAACGGCACACGGTACGGGTGAGCGTGCGCGACGACGGCCGGCGCACCGGCCGGGGTCGCGACGGATACGGACTCACCGGACTGCGCGAGCGCGCGACCCTGCTCGGCGGCACACTACGAGCCGGCCCGGGCACCGACCGGGGCTGGCACGTCGAAGCCGAACTGCCGAGAGCGAGGAGCGAGAGCGGTGTCCATTCGCGTCCTCGTCGCTGACGACCAGACGATCATCCGCACCGGGTTGCGGATCATGCTGAACGCCCAGCCCGGCATCGAGGTGGTCGGCGAGGCCGCCGACGGGCGGGAAGCGGTACGTCTGGCCCGCGAACTACGCCCCGACGTCTGCCTGTTCGACATCCGCATGCCCGTACTCGACGGGCTCGAGGCCACCCGGCTGGTCGCCGGCCCGGGCGTCGCCGACCCGCTGGCCGTGGTCGTCATCACCACCTTCGACCTCGACGAGTACGTCTACGGCTCTCTGCGTGCCGGTGCCCGCGGATTCCTCCTCAAGGACACGGGACCGGACCTTCTGGCGCAGGCCGTACGGTCGGCGTCCGACGGTGAGGCGCTCATCGCGCCCAGCGTCACCGTCCGTCTGCTCCAGGCGTTCGCGGACCTGCCCGCCGGCCGGCCCGCGGCCCAGCCGGTCTCCCCCGTCACCGCCCGCGAGGAGCAGGTGCTCCTCGCCGTCGCTCGCGGGCTGACCAACACCGAGATCGCCGACGCACTGCACATCAGCCTCAGCACGGTGAAGACGCATCTGGCCAGCCTGATGGCCAAACTCGGCGCCCGCAACCGGGTCGAGATCGCGATGTGGGCCTACGAAACGCGCCGTATCCTCCCCGGAACCTGAGCCGGGTGCCGGGCCATGTCCCATGGGTCCCCGCCCGGACACCAGCGCACCGGTCGGCTCACGACGGCTCCACGTGCCGCACCCTTGCGATGCACCGCATCCGATGCCGTGCGCCGACCCACCGCGGATCACGGGACGGCCCCTAGCGCGTGCTGTCCCTGCTCGGCGCGGACGCGGAGACCGTGATGACGGAGTACCTGTCGGTCAATCCGGCCCTCCGTCCGGCCCGTGACCCCGCCCGAGGTCTCCAGGGACGCGAAGTCGCTCGTCCCGGCGGCCAGGACGTACCACTGTCCGCTCCGGGCCTGCCACAGCACGCCGGCCAGGACCCGGGGGTCGCGCACGCCGCAGGCCGGGGAGTCCTCGGCCTGCGCCGCGAGCGCCGCCGGGACCGGCGGACGGTCCGCCGCCCCCGGGCCGCCCGCGACGGCCGGCGCGGCATCGGGCGCCTGGAACTGGGCGAGGGTCCTGCTGCCGTTGCCCCGCCAGGTCTCCGCGCGCGTGCACACCCAGGCGGCCCGCCCGCCGCTCTCCGGCAGCGGCTGCGCGGCGAACCGCCAGGAGTTCACCGAACGCACCCCGCGCGAGCGCACCGCCGTCAGCTGGCACGCGGTCCGCGCCCAGGTGGCGCGCGCCGCCCCGCCCGTCGCGTCCACCGGCGCCGCCGGCGGCCCCGACAGCAGCCGGGCAGGCGTCAGTTCGCCCAGATCGGTCAGCAGCCGCAGCCCCGTCTCGTCCCGCACCTGGAGCGTGTTCCACGAGGTGCACGTGCGGGCCTGTGCCGGGCTCAGCACCGGATCCGTCACCCCGTCCGCGCTCCTGCGCAGCGCCCACGGCTCCTTCGCCGGCGCCAGCAGGTCCCGTACCGCCGTCTCCCGCACCCACGGAGCCGTCAGATAGCGGACGTTGCCCGAGCTGCGCGAGACGACCAGGGCCGCCGCCCCGACCGCGTCCGCCCCGTCGGTCCGGGCGAAGTCCAGCGCGGCGCCGCTCGTGCTCCCGACCGGCTCGGCGTACCGCACCGCCCGCAAGCCGTCGTGGAAGAGCACCACGCGCGCCCCGTCGACCTCGCCCGCGTACAGCAGTTGCGGCGAGCCCATCGGCGGTCCCACCGGTGTCCCGGGCGTCGCCGAGGACTGCACCGAGCCGCCGGGCCGGGCCCACACGGCGAGCGCGCGACGCAGCAGTGCCCGGTCGCCGGTCAGCCCGCCCCGCTCCGGCCACACGGAGAAGTCCGTCCGCGTCGAGCTCTGCCACACGGCCGGGGCGATCCGGCGTACCCGCCCCGGATCGAGCGCCGCCTCGGCCGCCGGATTACGGGCGTACGAAGGAGCCGCAGCACCGTTTCTCCCCCAGCCGTCCCCGGGCAGCCCGAGCAGGGTCCCGCACACCACGACGGCGGCCGCGGCTGCCAGCGCGGCCTTGCCGTGCTGACGGCGCCGCATCAGATCCGTGGGCCGGGCCTGCAGCGAGCACGGGTCGAACTCGGCCGAGTCCAGCAGCGCCGCCGCGCCGACGCCTCCCGTGAGGGCGGCCTCGTCCGCGGCCGCGAGCGCCGCCCGGGCCGTCTCCTCGTCCACCCCGGCGACCTCGAGCACCCGCAGCACCTCGGGGTCGCCCTGCCGCTCCAGACCCCGCAGCACGTACGCGGCCCTCGCGGGACCGGACAGGGCGGAGAGCCGCTGGTCCAGGGCGAGTTCGTCGGCGCCGCCGGCGCGCGGGAACAGCCGCAGTCCCCAGACCTGGGGCAGCAGCGGCGGGAACTGCGCCCGGCGCGGCAGGGCCCGGCGCCGCAGCGGCAGTCCGGCGACCAGCGCCTGCCGGAGCACCTCGCCCCGTACGTAGGCGTATCCGGGATCGACCGCGTCCTCGGGTGTGCTCGGGGCGGCGGGCTCGCGCAGCGAGGTGCGGCGCCGCGGCAGCGACCGCTGGACCAGCGCGTGGGCGGTCAGGACCCGCCGGTTGCGTCCCAGGGAGGGCGGCAGCACGAGATACGCGATCCGCACCAGCCGCGGATAGTGCTCGACGAGCGCGGCCTCGGCCTGCTCGACGTCGACGGGACCGAGGGGGGAGGGGCCGGGTTCCTGAGTGCTCACGTTCAGCAGAACGAGCGAATCATCCGATGGTCACCCCGGCCGGTGCGGGCGGTCGGCGCGGCCGGGGGCGCGGCCCGCGGGGCCGGCGGACCGGACCGCCGCCCCCGGATTTCCGTCCGGTTCAGGCCTCGTGGACCGTCAGGCGCTCGCGGATCACCTTCGTCACCTCGTCCGGGACCCCCAGGCCATCCCGGACGTACGCCTCCATGGAGCCGTGCCTGCGCGCCACCTCGTCGAGCGCCGCCTCCAGGTACTCCGGCACGACCCCGATCAGGGCCAGGGCCAGCTCCGGGTCACCGCCCTGCGCCGTGAAGCCCTCGATCAGCGGCGCGAACGCCGAACGGACGGCCGGATTGACCGACAGGTACTCCGTCATCACGGTCTCCGCGTCCGCGCCGAGCAGGGACAGCACGATCGTCGCCGCCCAGCCGGTGCGGTCCTTGCCCGCCGTGCAGTGGAAGAGCAGCGGCCCGCCGTAGGGGTCGCCCAGCTCGGTGAGGAACGCCTGGTACGAGGCGCGGGCCGAGTCGGTGGTCACGAAGGCCCGGTAGGTCTTCGCGAAGGCGGCCTGCGCCCTCCCCCCGCCGAGGACCTCCTCGGCCAGCGCCGGGTCGGACAGCAGGGTCTTCAGCCGGGCGGCCGGCGGCAGCCCGCTGGCGGCCAGATGGTCGGCGAGCACGTCCGCCACGAGCAGCCGCCCGCCGGCCGGGATCCGGTCGGGCCGCTCGGCGCGCTCGGCCGCGGTCCGGAAGTCGACGACGGTGCGGATGTCCAGCGCGCCGACCACCGTGTCGGCCGGATCCAGGCGGTCGAGCTGGCCGGAACGGAAGATCCGGCCGGAGCGGACGCTGCGGCCCTGTCCGAGCGGGAGGGTGCCGAGGTCGCGGAGGTTGGCGACCGTGGCGGCGGGAATGGCGGGCATGGCGTCGACTCCTCCGGATCGGTCCTTTTCGTACCAAACCGTAATCGATCGGATTCCATCAGTCCTGCACGTTCGGCCCCGGAACGCCTGATCGAAGGGGCAGGATGGGCGGATGCTGATGCGTACACGGCGAATCACGACGGCGGCCGTACTGGCCGCGACGGTGCTGGTGAGCGGGTGTGGCCGGGACGAGGCTCCCCCGGAGGCGACCGGCACGCTGGAGCAGATCGCCGCCAAGGCGGACTGCGCTCCGGACATCCAGACGGACGCGACCGAACTCCGCCAGGCGCAGTGCGCGACGGACGACGGGAAGTGGATCCTGCTCACCTTCGCCACCGACCGCGGCCAGCGCGAGTGGATCAACCAGGCCAAGGACTACGGAGGTTCGTACCTCGTCGGCCGCAAGTGGGTCGCGGCCGGGGACGCCGGTGCGGTGACCGCCCTGCGCGGCCGGCTCGGCGGGACGGTCGAGACCGCCGCGCCGCACGAGCCCCACGCGGGCCAGTCGTCGCACTCCTCGCACACCGGACACCACTGACCCGCCGACCGGCGCCGGGGAGGGCCTTCGCCCGCCCCGGCGCTTCGTGGTGAGCCCGTGCCGAGGCGCAAGGGCCTCACCGGAGCCCGGCCGAACGCGGGCCGGGCCCGGCCCCCTGTGCCAGGGGCCGGGCCCGGAGCCGGACCGTTCTCCCGGACCCGGCGGTTCCGGGCCGGTCCGGGAGAACGGCGTCAGGTGCAGCGTCGTCCCTCGTTGATGCAGCCCACCAGCCGCTTCATCAGTCGCTGGTCGAAGACGTTGATGAAGTCGCCGTGGTCCGTCACCGGCTTGTGCAGCTGCTCCGGGAAGGAGTCGACGGCGAATCCCGGACCCGGCGGAACGTTGTAGACGATCCGCTGCACGAGCTGCGGAATCGCCCGGAAGCCGTTCTTGCAGCGGCCGCTGTTCGGATCCGCGAAGGCCACGTGGGTGCGGTGGTTGGCACTGTCGATGTTCTTCCCGTCCCAGCAGCTCTGGAAGCGGAACGTCCGCACGACCTTGCTGCCCTGGGGGCAGATCGGGTACTTGTCCTTCAGCTGGCGGTTCTCGAACCCGGTGCACGACCAGGAGGCGTTGGCATTGGCGTTGCCGTTGACGAACGCCTTGGCGTCACCGGTGATGATCCGCAGGAAGCGCGGCATCTCCGTGACCTTGGAGACCGGGTTGCCGACGAAGTTCAGGGTCACCTGGGACGGTGTCTGGATCTCGCCGACGTTCTTGTCCTTGCCACCGCCGTCGGCCTGGACGTCGTTCTCCGCCTGGCCGTTCTGGAGCCGGAGGACGGGCCAGTAGTCCGTCGCCCTCGTTGCCGGCGTCGCCCTCGTTCCCGGCGCCGCCGGCGTTCGCGCCGTCCCCGGCGCCGCCCGCGCTGCCTCCGTTCTGCCCGCCGCCCTTCTGCTCGTCGTCCTCGCGCAGCTTGCACGGCGCGAGGGCCTCCAGGTTCTTGGGCGCCTCGCCCTCCTGGTCGAGCAGCTGGACCATCCGCTGGATGATGTTCAGCCGCTCGTTCTTCAGCGGCGTCAGGATCTGCTGCTCCGCCAAGGCCGGATCGCTCTCCATGCGCTGCTTGCTGTCGGCGAACCGCTGGTACGCGATGGTGATCTGGCTGTCCAGGATGGCCAGTTGCTGATCCATCACGCCCCGCACGGATTCGGGCACCGCGGGCAGGCTGTTGGCCACCTCGGGGCAGGCGATCGTGGAGAGCGCGGTCGTCCCGCGGGCCGGCTGCTGCTTACCGCCCCAGCCCTCGCCGGCCGAGGCATAGACATTGGCGGCCACGATGCCGCCCCCGCCCAGAAGGAGGGCGACGGAGGCGGCGACCGCTCTTTTCACGCGAGTCGAACGTTTACGTGTGCGTCCCATGCGGCTCTATACGGACGCGCCCCGCGATGTGTTCACTCCGGAACCGGTGAGTTTTCCACGCCTCCTACGTCGCACCGGTCGTGACGCACCGTCAGCCACCGAGCAGTGCGGCCTCCCGCTCCGCGGACAGTCCCACCACCGGCCGGTCCGGGCGCTGCGGAGCCACCCCGCCGATCGACTCCAGCCAGGCCCAGGTGTCCGCGACCGTCTCCGCGGCCGGCCGGCACCGCAGCCCCGCCGCCACCGCCTTGGCGACGTCGGCCGTGTGCATCGCGTCGTACATCTCGCCCGGCGGGATCCAGACCGGCAGGTCCGACCACGGCTCGACGCCCGCGGCGAGGATCTCCTCCGGATCGGTCCACCGCAGCTCGGCCTTCCCGCCCGTGACCCGCACGCAGGCGTCCAGCAGTTCGCCCATCGTGGTGTGACCGGCGGGGGAGACGAGGTTGTACGGGCCGGCGAGCCCGGCCTCGGCGGCGTCGAGCATCCACCCGGCGAGGTCGCGGACGTCGATGTACTGCAACGGCAGGGTGCGCGGCCCCGGTGCGAGGACCGGGCCGCCCTTGGCGATCCGGTCCAGCCACCAGGGCAGCCGGCCGATGTTCTCGTACGGGCCGACGATCAGCCCCGCGCGGACCATCAGGGAGCGGTCGGGGCCGAAAGCCTCGTGGACGGCCAGTTCCCCGCCCCGCTTGGCCGGGGCGTACGGCACCTCGCCCGCGTCCGGCGAGCCGTCGACCAACGGGCCGTCCTCGCCGAGGCCGGCCGCCGGCGGCCAGGTGTACACGGAGCGGCTCGACACGTAGACGTACCGGCCGACCCGGTCCGCGAGCAGTCGGGCCGCGTCCCGCACCGCCGCCGGCGCACCCGACCAGGTGTCCACGACGACGTCCCACGCCCCCTCGGTCAGAGCCGCGAGGCCGTCCGGCGCCGTCCGGTCACCGAGCAGCGACCGCACCCCGTCGGGCGCCCGGTGCCGGCCGCGGTGGAAGACCGTCACCTCCCAGCCGCGTGCGAGCGCCGCCTCGACCGTCGCCCGGCCCACGAATTCCGTTCCACCCAGCATCAGAAGCCTCATGGCATCGACTCTGCACCGTCCGCGACCAGGCACGGAAGTCGTTCCGCTGCCAGGGGAATCCGAAGAGGTGTCGTGTCGGCCGGGCCTGCCGGATCGGCGGTACGCCCCGAGGGGGTCTCCCGCGCCCCGGGCCGGGATGTCACCATGTCCGGACGATGACCGATGCCCAGTCGCCGATCCGCGTCCTGCGCGCCGCCTTGTTCGCGGCCGTATGCGTGTCTCTGGCCTCCGTGGGGCATTTGTTCATGTCTGCGCACGAACTCGCGCCGTCCGCGCTCTCCCTGGCCTTCGCCGTCACCGGCGGACTGGCCTGGCTCGCGGGCGGACGCCGGCGCGGCACCGTGGCGATCGGCGGCGGACTGCTGGCCGTCCAGGCCGCACTGCACCTGATCTTCTCCTCGGTCCGCTCCCACGACGGGACCCACCACGCCGGCCTGGCCGACACGACACCGGGCGACCACGCCCTGACGGACGCGGCGGCCCCGGACGCGGCCTCGTCCGCCGCGCACCTGGCGGGCTCGGTGATGTCCCACCCCATGGCCGCGGACATGGAACAGCCGCTGACCGCGACCGCGGGACACACCCCGCTCGGCATGCTGGCCGCCCACCTCCTCGCCGCCCTCGTCTGCGGCCTCTGGCTGGCCCGCGGCGAGGCCGCGCTCTTCGCGATCGCCCGCGCCGTCGGCACCCTCGCCTTCACCCCGCTGCGGCTCCTCCTCGCCGTCGTCCGCGTCCGGGTCCCCGAACTCCCGCAGCCCGTCCGTCCGCGCCGCCCGCACACCCGCCGGCTGCGCGGCGTCGTCCTCGCCCAGGCCCGTTCCCGGCGCGGCCCGCCCCGGCTGTCCGCACCCCGCGCCACCGCCCTCGGAGCACACGTCTGACCCGGGGGCCGATTCCCCCTGTCGACACCGACTCCTAGGACAGTCATGACCATTGACGGTTCCGCGCGCCCGGAAACGGCCGAGGCCGCCGACGCGCCCACCGAGCCCACCCCGTCCGCGAGATCCCCCCGGGGCTGGAGCGCCCTGCGCCCCCTCGTCCTGCGGATGCACTTCTACGCGGGCGTCCTCATCGCCCCCTTCCTGCTGGTCGCCGCGGCCAGCGGACTCCTCTACGCGCTCTCCTTCCAGGCGGAGAAGGTCCTCTACGCCCACGAGCTGGAGGTCCCCGTCGGCGACGAGGTCCTGCCGCTCTCCCAGCAGGTGCACGCCGCCACCAAGGCCAACCCCGACGGCACCGTCACCGCCGTCTGGCCCTCGGCCGAGGAGGGCGCCACCACGCGCGTCCTGATGGCCGACCCCGACGTCGAGGAGGGCAAGTCGCTGGCCGTCTTCGTCGACCCCTACACCGGGGACATACGGGGCCGGCTCCCCAGCTACGGCAGCTCGGGAGCCCTCCCGCTGCGCGCCTGGCTCGACGAGCTCCACCGGGACCTCCACCTGGGCGACCTCGGCCGCAACTACAGCGAGCTGGCCGCCAGCTGGCTGTGGGTGGTCGCACTCGGCGGTCTGCTGCTGTGGATCGGCCGGCGCAGGAGCAGCCGGCGCGCCCTCTTCGTCCCGGAGCGGGGTCCCAAGTCCCGCCGCCGCACCCTGTCCTGGCACGGCTCGGTCGGCCTCTGGGCCGTCGCCGGCCTCGTCGTCCTCTCCGCGACCGGCCTCACCTGGTCGCGTTACGCGGGTGAGAACATCGGCGCGGTCCAGGACCAGCTCGGCGGCGCCACCCCCGCCGTCTCCGCGACCCTCGGCGGAGGCGCCGGCGACGGCGGACACGAGGGCCACGGCAGCGGCCATGGGACCCCCGCCACCGCGCAGGGCCCGGACGTCGGCATCGACCGTGTCGTCGAGGCGGCCCGCGCGGCCGGCATCGAGGGGAGGACCTCGGTGGTCCTGCCCTCCGAGGGCAAGGGCTACGTCGTCAAGGAGACCGACGCCCAGTTCCCCGTCCACCTGGACTCCGTGGCCGTCGACCCGGCCGACGGGGCGATCATGGACGAGCTGCGCTTCGCCGACTACCCGGTCCTCGCGAAGCTGACCCGCTTCGGCATCGACGCCCACATGGGCACGTTCCTCGGCCTGTTCAACCAGCTGCTCCTCGCCGCCCTCGCGCTCGCCCTGATCCTGCTGATCCTCTGGGGCTACCGCATGTGGTGGCTGCGCCGCCCCGGGCGGCCGGTGGCCCGTGGGGCGTGGCGGAAGGTCCCGCCGACGATGCTGCTGCCGCTGGCCGCCGTCACCGCCGTCGTGGGCTGGTTCGTGCCGATGCTCGGCATCAGCCTGCTGGCGTTCCTGGCCGTCGACATCGTGACCGGCCTGATCGCCCGGGCGGGGTCCCGACGCCGGGACCCCGCCGAGAGCGCCTGACCCCCGGTCAGGGGGTGTACTTGTAGCCGACCCGCCGCACGGTCTGGATCGTGTGGCGGTGCTCGGCGCCCAGCTTGCGGCGCAGCCGGGCCACGTGGACGTCGACGGTCCGGCCGTCGCCGACGTGGCCGTACCCCCACACCGTGGTCACCAACTGGTCGCGGGTGTGCACCCGGTGGGGGTGTGCCACGAGATGGGCCAGCAGCTCGAACTCCAGGTACGTCAGGTCCAGCGTCCGCCCGTCCACGACGGCGATCCGCTGCACGCCGTCGATGGCCACCGGCCCCTGCTCCTCCGCCGCCACGGGCGGCGCAGGAACGGGGATCACGGGCAGTCGGGGCTGCTGGTCGGCCGGCACGAGGACGAGGTAGCCGACCATCGGCGGGCGGCCGGGCAGCGTGGGCAGCGCGTGCTGCGGCGCGGGCAGCAGAGTGGCGCCGGGCGGCAGGAAGTCCGCGACCTGCGCGAGGTCCACGACCTCGTTCGGATCGACGGCGCGCAGTCGGTGACGGCCGGGTCGTACGGCCGTGAGGGAAGCGGTCTGGGTGTGGGCCATGGCAGATCAGCTCTTTCGCGCGGGGAACGGACGGAGAGGCGTCGTACGTCGTGCGCGTCGGCCGAAGGCCGGAGGGATCGGACCGGACCGATCGGGGCTTTAGAGGGCCGACGCGTTCATCGCGCGGCAACACACCCGGTCGAAGTCGTGATGCTGACGGGAAGGCCAGAACGGCTCGAGGTCGTGACGACCCGTCGCGGTGTCGTTCTGCATGATGGCCATATCCCTACTCTACTACTCGGGAATGCGGACGGACCCCGGTTTGCGGCTCGGATCGTGACTGCTTCGGGGGTGACGATCGTCTCCCTGCCGCCCTGTCCGGCCGTCACCCGACCGCGTCCGCGGCCCCCTCGTTCCCGTCCGCCGCACCCGCACCGACGCCGCAGGGGGCGCCCACCATGTGGTGGGCGCCCCCTGCGGGCGGAGCGTCGCGGATCAGACCTGGCCGGCCTTCGCCAGGGCCTCGCAGCAGGTGTCCACCAGGAGGCGGGTCACCACGTACGGGTCGACGTTCGCGTTCGGGCGGCGGTCCTCGATGTAGCCCTTCTGGTCCTGCTCGACCTGCCACGGGATGCGGACCGAGGCGCCGCGGTCCGAGACGCCGTAGGAGTACTTGTCCCACGGGGCGGTCTCGTGCAGGCCCGTCAGGCGGTCGTCGATGCCCGCGCCGTAGTTCTTCACGTGGTCGAGCGGCTTCGAGCCCTCGCCCAGCGACTCGCACGCGGTGATGATCGCGTCGTAGCCCTCGCGCATCGCCTTCGTGGAGAAGTTGGTGTGCGCGCCCGCGCCGTTCCAGTCGCCCTTCACCGGCTTCGGGTCCAGCGTCGCCGAGACGTTGAAGTCCTCGGCCGTGCGGTACAGCAGCCAGCGCGCGACCCACAGCTGGTCCGCGACCTCGAGCGGCGCCAGCGGGCCGACCTGGAACTCCCACTGGCCCGGCATGACCTCGGCGTTGATGCCGGAGATGCCCAGGCCCGCCGTCAGGCAGTTCTCCAGGTGCGCCTCGACGACGTCACGGCCGAAGATCTCGTCCGCGCCGACACCGCAGTAGTAGCCGCCCTGCGGGGCCGGGAAGCCGCCGACCGGGAAGCCGAGCGGGCGCTCGCCGTCGAAGAAGGTGTACTCCTGCTCGATGCCGAAGATCGGCTCCTGCGCGGCGTACTTGGCGTAGGCCTCGGCCAGCGCGGCGCGGGTGTTCGACTCGTGCGGCGTCATGTCCGTGTTCAGGACCTCGCACATCACCAGGATGTCGTCGCCACCGCGGATCGGGTCCGGGCAGACGAAGACCGGCTTGAGGACCCGGTCCGAGGCGTGTCCCTTGGCCTGGTTCGTGCTGGATCCGTCGAAGCCCCAGATCGGCAGCTCGGCGAGCGTCGCGCCCGAGCCCGCCAGGATCTTCGTCTTGGAACGGAGCTTCGCGGTCGGCTCGGTGCCGTCGATCCAGATGTACTCAGCCTTGAAGGTCACGGGCCTCATCCTTTGGGCGTGCTGCTGCGGGTGCCCGCGGCGGCTCGCTACGCTGCGAGAGCTGCGGTGTGTCTGCGCGCAGCTTCGCAACACGGGATTTCCCGGCCGTTGCCCGTTTGTGAACCCCGTGTTACTCAGCTTTCCTGCTTTTCCCGCAGCCGCTGTGCGATCACCTGCGCGTTCAGCAGGGGGCCGAGACCGGCCGCCCCGATGCGGCGGACGAGCTCCGCGTACGTCGTGCCGAGCGCCTCCGCCGCACGGCCGAGGTGCCAGTCCTCGTGCGCGAGGCGGCGCAGCAGATGCCCCTTGCGGATCTGGTTCTCGGAGAGCCGGAAGGTCTTCAGATAGACCGTCCGCCCCTTGTGGTCGCTGATGAGCTCGCCGATGTGCTGCTCCTGGCCCCCGCGCAGGAACGGAGGGAGGAAGCGGTACAGATCGTACGAACCCATCCGGTGGACGCGCTCGAAGGCGTACGGCGTCTCCAGCAGGTCGCGTGCCATCAACGAGGTGTGCGCCCGTGCCCAGACCCGCTCCTGCTCCCGTGCCGCCGCCCGCAGGTCCGCGAGCGTCCGGAGCCCGCCGGAGTCCGCGACCCGCGCGGTGAACTCCGGCACCGGGGCGCCGTAGAAGGCGTGCTGGTGGACCAGCTCGCCGTACAGGTCCTCGATCAGGGTGGAGTGCAGCCGGCGGTAGTCCGCGGGGTGCGGGACGACGAAGGCGGCGGCCGGCGAGTCCGCCACGTACAGCATCAGACCGCACTGGCCGGGATGGATCTCGAAGACCCGCAGCGCCTCCGCGAGTCCGGGCACCCACCGGCCGGCGTAGGCCGCCTCGGCCCGCGGCGACAGCCCCTGCCGGACCGCCTGCCGGGACCATTCGTCCCAGACCGTGGACGGGCCGCCGAAGTGCAGCGCGAGGTAGCCCTCCAGCGCGAGGTGCAGCGGCAGGAACCGCAGCCGGGGTTCGGCCCGGCCGTCCCCGGTCCGGCGCCGCTTCGCCATCCGGTGGTGCCGGCGGACCGGGACGGCCTCGGGATCGCCGCCGAGCCGGGTGCCGTACGCCGCGGCCTCACGGCCGTCCCCCGACCAGTCCGCGACGAACCCGTGCGGGATGTACGAGGTGTACGCCGTGCCGTCGCCGACGTCCACGCTTCCGTGGCCCCCGTAGACCTCGCGGTGCAGCCGCAGGCCCTCCACCGGCTCGTCGCGGACGAGGGGCACCAGCCGGACGCCGCCCCACACCTGCGCGGGACGGACCTCCAGACCCGTCAGATCGATCCTGCTCATCGTCCGTCCCCCAGGAAGAGCGCGACCCGCCGGTCCAGATGGGCCCGGAGCTCCGCCATGCCCGTGCGGCCCTCGGCGAACCCGGCGATCTCCACCAGGGCCACGAGGTCCTCCGCGTCCCTGATCCCGGCCGTCGGGACGCTCGGCGCGAGCCGGCGCACGTCGAACCCGTCCGCGTCGTATACGGGGTTCACGTGCACGACACTGGTCCGTCGCAGGGGATCGATCCGGGTCCGCCACACGCGCAGCACCTCGCCCGCCAGACCGGGAGGGGCGTTGTCCCACCCGTCGGAGACGACGACCAGGCGCTCGGGCCCGTCCTCCAGGGCGTCGAGGATCCGCGTGCCGAGCGGGGTCGGCCCCCAGGGGCGCACGAGGAGGGCGTCGGTGGCGCCCGAGGTCCAGTGCGCCGTGTACGCACCGGGTGCGGCCAGCGCCCCGAGCAGGTGGTGGCAGGCCAGCGCGACGGCGAGCGGGCGCCGTCGCTTCACGCCGGAGCCGGAGGCGGAGTGACTGTCGTCGAGGACCGCCGCGACCCGCCCCCAGGTGCCGGCGAGCGGCCCCGCCACCCGGCGGGCCGCCGCGCGCAGCGCTCCGGTCAGTTCGGCACGCCGCGCCACCCGCTCCTCGGTGGTCAGGGACAGGACGTACGACGCGAGCCGGGTGAGCGGCATGGCGGTGAGGTCGGCGGCGGCCCCGTCGCGCTGGGTGCGGAGCCGTTCGAGGCGGGTCATGCGGGGCGCGATCCGCTCCAGGAAGACGGCGCGGGGGATGCCGTGCCGGGCGGCGAACCCCTCGGCGACGGTGAAGGGCAGGGCGTACAGCGCTCCCTGCTCGTGGTGCGCGCGGCGGTGCGCGTCGAGGAGCGGGTGCTCGTAGCGGACCCGGCGGCGGGGCGCGAAGAGGAAGTCGCCCACCTCGGGGTCGGGGAGCCGTCGGTGGACGTGCCGGGCGGCGGCCTTGAGGCCGGCGCGGTACTTCACGGCGTCGAGCCCGAGTCCGTCGGGTCCGCCGCGCATGGCGCGGGCGGCCAGCCAGTCGCGGACGATCGCGCGGGTGCGGCGGTTGTTGACCTTGGCGGCGCGCAGGGCCCGGAACACCCCGTACACCCGCTGCGGCGGCAGCAGCGCGAGGCGGGCGGCGATGAGGCGTCCCTCGGCGCGCCTCTCGTCGGGGCCACCCGCCTCGTCGGCGGTCCGCAGCAGCTGTTCGACGATGAGCGCGGCGTTGTGGTCGTTGATGTCGAGGGCGAGCGCGGCGGCGTACACGGGACGGTGGTTGACGCGCACGTAGGCGTGCAGGAAGTCCAGGGACAGCCGCTGCTCGTCGGCCGAGGACCGGAACTCGCGCTGTCCCGTGGCGGTGACGGCCGCGTTGACGAAGAGGAGCACGTCCTCGGCGGCGATGAGGTCGGACAGCGTCTCCGTCATGGGTACCCCCGGGGCGCGGGCGAAAGGGTGCCGGCCGGGGAATGGGGGCGCGAACAGCGAATACGTTGCTTCAGAGGCAGGTCCCGGAAGTCGCACCGGAGTCCCGCGGCCGGCGGGGGAAACGTAGCCCGGAAGTCCGTCGCGGTGCCACCGGATTGACGGCGCCACCGGCCGGCGGCGCACGGCACGGCAGCCGCGGCACGTCGCCGGACGGCGACCTCGGACCGTCCGCCGTGCGACGGGTCTCCCCGCGACCGTGCGGGACGCGGTGGCGCGGGGGGACGGCAGACTGGGGTCATGACGAAGCATTCCGGGACCACGCCCCGCATCGGACTCCTCGGCACCGGCCCCTGGGCCGAGCGCACCCACGCGCCGGTCCTGGCCGCGCACCCCGGCGTCGAGTTCAGCGGTGTCTGGGGCAGACGGCCCGAGGCCGCGGCCGCGCTCGCCGCGACCTGCGGGACACGGGCGTACGACGACGTCGACGCGCTCTTCGCGGCCAGTGACGCCGTGGCCCTCGCGCTGCCCCCGGACATCCAGGCCCCGCTCGCCGTCCGGGCCGCGGCCGCCGGCTGCCACGTGCTCATGGACAAGCCGGTGGCGACGACCGTCGGCGGGTCCCGTGAGGTGGCCGAGGCGGTGGCGAAGGCGGGGGTCGCGTCCGTGGTCTTCTGCACGCTGCGGTTCGCCGAGCCGACGGCCCGCTGGATCGACGAACAGGCGGCGGCGGGCGGCTGGTTCCTGGGGGAGGCCCATTGGCTGGGCGCCCTCTTCGCACCGGGCTCGGCGAGCCCGTACGCCGCCTCGCCCTGGCGGCGGGAGAAGGGCGGACTGTGGGACGTCGGCCCGCACGTGCTCTCGGTCTACCTGCCCGTCCTCGGCGACGTCACGGAGGTCACCGCGGTGCCGGGCCCGGCGGACACCCGCCATCTGGTCCTGCGGCACGCCTCGGGCGCGAGCAGCACGGCGACGCTGACCCTGAGCGCCCCGCCGGAGGCGGCCGAGGCCGCCCTCACGCTGCACGGCACACGGGGCAGGACGACCATGCCCGCGTGGGAGGGCGCGCTCGGGGCGTTCGAAGGGGCGGTGGACGCGCTCCTCGAAGCGGCGCGGACGGGTGTTCCGCACGCGTGCGACGCCCGTTTCGGGCTCCGTCTGACGGAGATCCTCGCCGAGGCGGAGGCCCAGGTGGCGGCCCGGGTCTGAGCCGGGC
>NZ_RDBI01000040.1:1059569-1086553 GCF_008042125.1 Streptomyces sp. MS191 | reverse complement strand
GTGCGGGCGGAGGCTCCGGGGCCCGTCCCACGGGGCGCGCCGGAGCCTCCGCCCCTTCCTCCCTTCTCAGCCCACCCGCTCGATCCGGGCCTTCCGGATCAGGAACTTGCCCGGTTCACGGACCTGCTCGAAGGCCTCGTTGTTGAGCAGGACACAGCTTCCGGAGACGGAGGTGACCTCGACCGTCGTCGACTTGGAGTTGTCCAGGTTGGTCACCTTGAGCTTGGTGCCGAGCGGGAACTGGTTGCTGGACGCGGCCGGCGCCCCGCCCTCGCCGGACAGCGTCACCGTGGACCCGGCACAGACGACGTCCCCGCCCTGGCCGCCGCCCTGACCGCCCGCCCCCTGGCCCGCGCCGCCCTGTCCGCCGGCGGGCGGCGCAGGATTCGCCGCCGCGGGCGGGGCGGCCGGCGGTGCGGCCGGCGGGGCCGAGGGCGCCGCGCCGACCGTCATTCCCCCCGAACCGGAGCCCTCGGCGCACCCCGAGGCCACCTGCTTCCGCCGGATCTCCGCGAGCACCGCTTCCCGGTTGGCGATCCGCGCCTCCGACAGCGCGTCCGGTTTGGCACGCTGGTCCGCGATGAACGCCTCGTTGTTGGCGAACGCCGTGGCCAGACCGTCACAGGCCACCGACGCCTGGCTCGTCCCGGTCATCACCACGGCCGTGCCCCCGACGAGCACGGCCGCGCCTGCCAGCAGCGCGAGCTTCTTCTTCTGGCTGAGCGTTTTCCTGCGTGACACGTGAGGCTCCGTTCGTTTCCTGCGGTCCCTGTGGCGTCAGATACGCGGAGCGAGCCGGTTCCGCTCAATTCCCTTCGGGAGAAACCCCGTTGAGCGCCTCGGTGAGCGCGTCGCACAGGGCGTCCAGAGCCGCCTCGTACAGCCGGTCCGGAGGCGTCGCGTAGCCGACGACCAGGCCGTCCTGCCGTCCCGGCGCCACCGCCCGCGGATGCCGGTACCCGTCCAGACCCTCCACCGCGACCCCGCGCCGCGCCGCCGCCGCGACCGCCGCCCGCTCCGTGCCCGGCGGCAGCTCCACCACCGCGTGCAGCCCGGCCGCGATCCCGGTGACCCGTACCCGGGGCACCCGCGCGGCGAGCACCGCCACCAGCCGGTCGCGCCGCCCGCGGTGGTGCTGGCGCATGCGCCGCACATGGCGGTCGTACGCCCCCGACTCGACGAGGTCGGCGAGGGTGAGCTGGTCCGTGACGGAGGAGTAGGGCTCCCGTTCGCCCTTGGCCGCCACGACGCCGGGCACCAGCGCCGGCGGCAGCACGATCCAGCCGATCCGCAGCGCGGGGGAGAGGCTCTTGCTGACCGAGCCGACGAGGACCGTGCGGTCCGGGTCGAGGTCCTGCAGCGCGCCGACGGGACGGCGGTCGTAGCGGAACTCCCCGTCGTAGTCGTCCTCCAGCACCAGCCCGCCGGTCGTCCTGGCCCACTCGACGACCGCCGAGCGCCGCTCGGCGTGCAACGGCCCGCCGGTCGGGAACTGATGGGCGGGCGTCAGAAGCACCGCACCGACCCCGCGGGGGAGCCGGGACACCCGGGCGCCGTCCTCGTCCACGGCGACGGGCACGGTCCGGACCCCGGCCTCGGCGAGCAGCGCCCGGTGGAAGGGCAGCCCGTACGCCTCCACCGCCCAGGGCGTGCCGCCCGCGACCCGGGCGAGCAGCCGCAGCGCGTGTGCCGCGCCCGCGCAGACCACGATCCGCTCCGCCGTCGTCCGCACGCCCCGGACCCGCGCCAGATACCCGGCGAGCGCGCTCCGCAGCTCGACCCGCCCCTGCGGGTCGCCGATGCCGAAGACCTCGTGAGGCGCCGCCGTCAGCGCCCGCCGCGCCGAGGCCAGCCACGCCGCACGGGGGAAGCGGGCGGGGTCGGGCCTGCCCTGGACCAGGTCGTACGGAAGAGGGGCCGGCCCGCCCGCGGCGGGCCCGTCCGGCGCGGTCCCCGGTTCCCGGCCCGCGGACGCCGCCGTCGCCCGGGCGGCCACCCGGGTGCCGGAGCCCTGACGCGAGGTCAGCCACCCCTCGGCGACCAGCTCCGCGTAGGCGTCGGCCACCGTGTTCCGCGCCAGCCCCAGATCGGCGGCGAGCGACCGGTAGGGCGGGAGCCGGACCCCGGGGGCCAGCCGCCCGCTGCGCACGGCCTCCCGCAGGGCGCGGATCAGGACCGCCCGCCGGCTCCCGGTGCCGGTCAGCTCCAGATGCAGATCGGCCCCGAGGACCTCGGCGACCTCGCTCCACGTACCCGTCACGGTGTGGCCGTACCTTCGGGAGCCGGGCCCTGCGGCCCGGCCAGGAGGTCCCGGACACCGGTGAGGAAGCCGCGCACGGCCGCCCGCTCCTTGCCGTCGAAGGCCCGCGGCAGCGCGACGGATCCCCCGATCTGCGGCCCGAAGCGCGCCTGCCCCGGCTCCTTGGCCCCGTCCTCGACCCGCAGCAGGACCCGCCGCCGGTCGCGTGCGTCCCGCACCCGGGCGACGTGACCGAGCCGTTCCGGCCGGTCGATCAGGGCCGTCGTCCCGGCGGAGTTGAGCCCGAGCCGCGCCCCGAGGCCGCCCGCCGTGGCGTCGACGCCCGCGCGCTCGGCGTCGAGCAGACAGATCAACGCCCGCACGTCCGTGTGATGCATGCCGTGCCGCTCGGCGAACTCGCCCTGCCGCAGGCCGTACTCGACGGTGACGGCGCGCAGCAGGTGGAAGATCTCCCGCCCGGGTTCCTCGGACACGTGATCCCCTTCGACCTCGACGCGTGTCGTCTCGCCCGGCGAGATTATCGGCCGGCCGCCCTGTCCCCGCCGACCCTGCTCCTGACGGCCGGGCGGAGCAGGGCGCACGACGTCGGCCGTGTCGAGGCCCGGGCGCGGGCGGCCGTCCCCGGTCTGGAGGCGGAGAGGCTGCCCGACGCCACCCACCACACCCTTCCGGTCGGTGCCTCGCCGGCGAGGAACGAACGGATCGCCGCCTTCCTCTCCCGGTCACGGCCCCGGGGCGCCCGGCGACGGCCCCCGGGCGCCCCGGGCGTGACGGGCCGGTGAGCGAAGGGCGCGACGGGGTCAGCGGCCGAGGGCGTCCCGGACGGCCTCCTCGGTCCGCCCGACCACGGCCGTGCCGTCCTCGGCGGTGATGATGGGCCGCTGGATCAGCTTCGGGTGGGCCGCCAGCGCCTCCACCCAGCGGTCCCGGTTCGCCGCGTCCTTCGGCCACTCCTTCAGCCCCAGCTCCTTGGCGGCGTCCTCCTGGGTGCGGGTGATGTCCCAGGGCTCGAGGCCGAGCCGTGCCAGGACGGCCCGGATCTCGTCCGGATCGGGCACGTCCTCCAGGTAGCGGCGCACGGTGTAGTCGGCACCCTCCGCGTCGAGCAGGGTGAGGGCGCTGCGGCACTTGGAACAGGCGGGGTTGATCCAGATCTCCATGCCGCCAACCTACCGCGCGAAGACCCGTCAAACCCCCTCTGGCCAGGGATGATTGTCAGTGGGCGCGGGTAAAATCACTAGTGAAGGTGAGGGTCCCGGGGAGGGCCCGCACCCACCGTTCGCCAGGAGGTCGCCCATGGCCGTCGCCACGATCCGGACACCGTCAGTCGAACCCTGGAAGCCCCTTCGGAAGCAGCCGCTCCCCGCGGGCCGTCCCCGCGAGTGGTACATCACCCACAACCGCCGCCTGAAGGCCATGCGCCTGGCGATCGCCCTGCTCGACGCGGGCGTCCACCACCCGGCCAAGGCGGGGAACGCGAAGATACGCGCCGCGGCCGAGCTGCTCGGCATCCACCCGCCCTCCGACACCACCTGCCAGATGGTCCGCGCCCTGATCCGCTACGGCCGCTGACCCCGATCCGCTCGACGCACGACGAGGGCCGCCGCCCCGGAATCCCGGGACGGCGGCCCTCGTCGTCGTCGTCAGCCGGCCGGTCGCCCGGCCGGCTGACGATTCGGCGGTCTAGAGGTCGTAGTACAGCTCGAACTCGTGCGGGTGCGGACGCAGCTGGATCGGCGCGATCTCGTTGGTCCGCTTGTAGTCGATCCAGGTCTCGATCAGGTCGGAGGTGAAGACACCGCCGGCCTGGAGGTACTCGTTGTCCGCCTCCAGGGCCTCGAGGACCGCCGGGAGCGAGGTCGGCACCTGGGCGACGCCCGCGTGCTCCTCCGGGGCCAGCTCGTACAGGTCCTTGTCGATCGGCTCGGCCGGCTCGATCTTGTTCTTGATGCCGTCGAGGCCCGCGAGGAGGAGGGCGGAGAAGGCGAGGTACGGGTTCGAGGACGGGTCCGGCGCGCGGAACTCGACGCGCTTGGCCTTCGGGTTCGAGCCCGTGATCGGGATGCGCATCGCGGCGGAGCGGTTGCGCTGCGAGTAGACCAGGTTGACCGGGGCCTCGAAGCCGGGGACCAGGCGGTGGTAGGAGTTCACCGTCGGGTTGGTGAACGCCAGCAGCGACGGGGCGTGCTTCAGGATGCCGCCGATGTAGTAGCGGGCGGTGTCCGAGAGGCCGGCGTAGCCCTGCTCGTCGTAGAACAGCGGGTCGCCGKTCGACCACAGCGACTGGTGGACGTGCATGCCCGAGCCGTTGTCGCCGAAGATCGGCTTCGGCATGAAGGTCGCGGTCTTGCCGTTGCGCCAGGCGACGTTCTTCACGATGTACTTGAAGAGCATCAGGTCGTCGGCCGCGGCGAGCAGCGTGTTGAACTTGTAGTTGATCTCGGCCTGGCCGGCGGTGCCGACCTCGTGGTGCTGGCGCTCGACCTGCAGGCCGACGTTCTCCAGCTCCAGGGAGATCTCGGAGCGCAGGTCGGCGAAGTGGTCGACCGGCGGGGCCGGGAAGTAGCCGCCCTTGTAGCGGACCTTGTAGCCGCGGTTGTTCTCCTCCGCACCGGTGTTCCAGGCGCCGGCCTCGGAGTCGATGTGGTAGAAGCCCTGGTTCGCCGAGGTCTCGAAGCGCACCGAGTCGAAGACGTAGAACTCCGCCTCGGGGCCGAAGTAGGCGGTGTCGGCGATGCCGGTGGAGGCGAGGTACGCCTCGGCCTTCTTGGCGATGTTGCGCGGGTCACGGCTGTACTGCTCGCCCGTGATCGGGTCGTGGATGAAGAAGTTGATGTTGAGCGTCTTGTCCCGGCGGAACGGGTCGAGACGGGCGGTCGACAGGTCCGCGCGCAGCGCCATGTCCGACTCGTGGATCGCCTGGAAGCCGCGGATCGACGAACCGTCGAAGGCGAGCTCGTCGGCCGGGTCGAACGCCGTCGCCGGGATGGTGAAGTGCTGCATCACTCCCGGAAGGTCACAGAAACGGACGTCGACCATCTTGACGTCGTTGTCCTTGATGAACTTCTTGGCCTCGTCGGCGTTCTGGAACATCCAACTCCTCCTACTCCCGGCCCGGGGGTGGGGCGGGGTTGCAGCTTGGTCGTGCGGCCAGTGCGGTGGCACACGCTGGACCCGACCATAGGCAGACGGGATTTCTCAAGCATGACCCATTTGTTTCGCCCAAGTTAACCGGGCTGGGCCTGACCGGCATCGCGGAGCGCCGTGGCGGACCCGGGCCGAAGTGATCAAAAACGGGCGCAGTACCGTGGACGCGTGGACAACAGGCAAGCAATGGGATCGTGGCTCTCGGGACCCCGCGCGGCGGCCGAGGACGCAGGCGTCGACTTCGGTTACCGGGGGGAACAACTCGGCCTCCCCGAAGAGGGGCCGGGCTCCATCGCCCGCCCGGGCCGGCGGATCGGCGCCCTCGTCGTCGACTGGGCGCTGTGCATGCTGATCGCATACGGCCTCGTCACCCATGGCTACAACCAGGCGACGGGCAACTGGGCCCTGGTCATCCTGCTCGTCCTGAGCGTGCTCACGGTCGGAACCATCGGCTCCACCCCCGGCAAGAAGATCTTCGGCCTCCGCGTCGCCTCGGTGAACGGCGGACGCCTGGGCGCGATCCGCGTGGTGATCCGCAGCGTGCTCGTCTGCCTCGCCATCCCGGCCCTCATCTGGGACCGCGACGGCCGCGGCCTCCACGACCGCCTCGCGGGCGCCGTCCAGGTCCGTATCTAGGTCGGCCCGGGCCCCACGGGCCCCGGACCCCGGCACACGGCCCACCGGGCCCGTACACGTCCCCCACGGGACGGTGCGGGCCCGTCGTGCGTCCGGGCGGTGCCCCCGGGAAGCCTCGGGCAGAGGGAAGGGCGCCCCGGAACCTCTCGGTTCCGGGGCGCCCTTCGTGTGTCGGAGGTCTCGGCGTGCTCAGCGCATCTTTCCGCCGCGCGGCATCCGCATGCCCTTCGGCATCGGACCCTTCGGCAGCGGCATGTTGCTCATCAGGTCGCCCATCGCCCGGAGCCGGTCGTTGGCGACCGTCACCTGCGGGCCGCTGAGCACCCGCGGCAGCTTCAGCATGGTCGTCCGGACCTTCTTCAGCGGCACCTGGCCCTCGCCCTCACCGACGATGATGTCGGTCACCGGGACGTCGACGACGATGCGCGCCATCTTCTTCTTCTCGGCGGCCAGCAGCGTCTTGAGCCGGTTCGGGTTGCCCTCGGCCACCAGCACGATGCCGGCCCGGCCGACCGCGCGGTGCACGACGTCCTGGTTGCGGTTCATCGCGACCGCGGGGGTCGTCGTCCAGCCGCGCCCGACGTTCTGCAGGACCGCCGCGGCAGCGCCCGGCTGGCCCTCCATCTGCCCGAACGCGGCCCGCTCGGCACGCCGCCCGAAGATGATCGCCATCGCGAGCAGCGCCAGGACGAAGCCCAGAATGCCCAGGTAGACCGGGTGACCGATCAGGAAGCCGATCGCGAGGAGGACACCGAGTACGACGATGCCCACGCCCGCGACGACAAGCCCGACCTTCGGGTCGGCCTTTCGGGTCATCTTGTACGTGAGGGCGATCTGCTTCAGTCGCCCCTGGTTCGCAGCGTCGCCGCTGCTCGTGTTTGCCTTCCTCGCCATGCCCTGAAGTTTACGTGGCCCGCGAAGCGTGACCAGCCACGGCCTCCAGCACGTGCTGTGCCTCGACCCGGTCCTTGGCCCGGCGGCGGTCCTCCAGGACGGAGTTCCAGGCGTTTCGGCGGGCGGTCCGCTGTCCGCTGCCGAGCAGCAGCGCCTCGACGGCCTTCAGGGCGTCGGTGACGGACGGGATCGCGGTGGCGCGGACGTGTGTCGCGGCCTGCATGACGGGGTCCTCCCTCAAGTACGGATCAGATGAGAGGTGGGGGCGAGCGGGGATGTGGCGGTGAGTGAAGCCAGG
This sequence comes from Streptomyces sp. MS191, assembly GCF_008042125.1. Lineage (GTDB taxonomy): Bacteria > Actinomycetota > Actinomycetes > Streptomycetales > Streptomycetaceae > Streptomyces. The sequence goes on along the minus strand of NZ_RDBI01000040.1, from coordinate 1,079,318 downwards.
CTCACAGACTGGTGTTACCAGTGCGTGACTCGGTGGTCAAACACTGATGAAACGTTGATGCGGCCATTCGCCGGAACCCGGGGACGACGACGCGGCCCGTGCACCCCGCCTGAGCTGCGGGGGTGCACGGGTCGCGCGGAATCCGGCCACTACCGGCCGGTAACAACTTGTGCGCCGATTCACACGCTCGCGGCGCCGCTGCGGGCGTGTGCCCGCCCTCGTTCCTCGGGCAGACCCGGACCCTACGCTCCGGCTCGGCTCCGCTGCTCTGTGCCGAGGGTCGCGCTGCGGCTCGCCACCGCTGCGGGCGTGTGCCCGCCCTCGCTCCTCGGGCGGACCCGCACCCTACGCTCCGGCTCGGCTCCGCTGCTCCATGGCCTGCTGGTAGAGGCGGCCGGCCCGGTACGAGGAACGGACCAGCGGACCCGACATCACGCCGGAGAAGCCGATCTCGTCGGCCTCCTCCTTCAGCTCCACGAACTCCTGCGGCTTCACCCAGCGCTCCACGGGGTGGTGCCGCACGGACGGACGCAGGTACTGCGTGATCGTGATCAGCTCGCAGCCGGCGTCGTGCAGCTGCCGCAGCGCCTCGCTGACCTCCTCACGGGTCTCGCCCATGCCGAGGATCAGGTTCGACTTCGTGACCAGACCGTAGTCACGCGCCTTCGTGATGACGTCCAGCGAACGCTCGTAACGGAAGCCCGGACGGATCCGCTTGAAGATCCGCGGCACCGTCTCCACATTGTGCGCGAAGACCTCGGGACGGGAGTCGAAGACCTCCTTCAGGAGCTCCGGCACCGCGTTGAAGTCGGGGGCCAGCAACTCGACCTTCGTCCGGCCGTCGCCACGGCCCGCGGTCTGCTCGTGGATCTGGCGCACCGTCTCCGCGTACAGCCACGCGCCGCCGTCCTCCAGGTCGTCGCGGGCGACGCCGGTGATCGTGGCGTAGTTCAGGTCCATCGTGACGACCGACTCGCCCACCCGGCGCGGCTCGTCACGGTCGAGCGCCTCGGGCTTGCCCGTGTCGATCTGGCAGAAGTCGCAGCGCCGCGTGCACTGGTCGCCACCGATGAGGAAGGTGGCCTCGCGGTCCTCCCAGCACTCGAAGATGTTGGGACAGCCCGCCTCCTGGCAGACCGTGTGCAGGCCCTCGCTCTTCACGAGACCCTGCATCTTCGTGTACTCGGGGCCCATCTTCGCCCGGGTCTTGATCCACTCGGGCTTGCGCTCGATGGGGGTCTGGGCGTTACGGACCTCCAGGCGCAGCATCTTGCGTCCGTCGGGTGCGACTGCGGACACGACCGGCTCCCTGTAGCTTCGATTCTTCGGCGCACACCAGGGTACGCCCGTTGTTCGTACGGTTTTACGTCTGGCCAACCTGTGGCCATGGCCCGGCATTCCCACCGGGCGGTCCGGCGGACCATCCCGGTCCGGTCCCTCGGACCGGTTCCGGCGGGGCTTCCGCCCGCCTCCCGGCCCCGGGCCTAGGCCGGCGCCGTCTCGCGCTCGATCTCGCGCGGCTTCAGCTCCGCGTTCTCCAGGACCGCCCTCAGGTGCTTCTCCACCACCGGCAGAACCTCCTCGATCGTGACCTCCCGGCCCAGCTCGCCGGCGAGCGAGGCCACGCCGGCGTCCCGGATCCCGCACGGGATGATCCGGTCGAACCAGGTGTTGTCCGGGTTCACGTTCAGAGCGAAACCGTGCATCGTGACGCCCTTGGCGACCCGGATGCCGATCGCCGCCAGCTTCCGGTCCTCACGGCGCTGGCCGGCGTTGGACGGAGCGTACTCCGGGCCGTTCAGGCGGGGATCGAACTCCTCGTCGGTCAGCCGCGGGTCGAAGTCGAGCGAGAGACCGCCGAGCGCCGGACGCTGCTCGACCGGGTCGCCCAGCACCCACACGCCGCTGCGGCCCTCGATCCGGGTCGTCGTCACGCCGAACTCGGCGGCGGTGAGGATCAGCGCCTCCTCCAGGCGGCGGACGTGCGCGACGACGTCGACGGGGCGGGGCAGCTTCATGATCGGGTAGCCGACCAGCTGGCCCGGGCCGTGCCAGGTGATCTTGCCGCCGCGGTCCACGTCCACGACCGGGGTCCCGTCCAGCGGGCGCTCGCTCTCGGCCGTCCGGCGGCCCGCGGTGTAGACGGGCGGATGCTCCAGGAGCAGACAGGTGTCGTCGATCTCGTCGGCGAACCTGGCCGCGTGCACCTCGCGCTGCTTGTCCCAGGCCGCCCGGTACTCGACGGCCTCGTCGCCGAAGCCCAAGCGGACGAATCGCAGCTCACTCACGGCAATGCCTCCTCCTGAGTGCCGGACGCCGGCACGCGGGGATCGTCCCGGCCGGCACGGCACCATGCGTCATTCGCGCCCATGCCACTGTACGGCGGCGGCGCGGACACCCGTTCGGCAGGTGCGAGAGCACGGGAGCGGGTGCATACGTCAGCTACGTCAGCGACGCCCCCAATCCTCACACGATCGGATGAATGTGGGGCGAAGGTGGCGGTACAGGCGGTGGAGCCCGCTAAATTCACGCCGTTCCATGAGGGCCCACACGGGTTGCCACCCGGGCCCGGAAGGCAGGAGACCGCACAGCTGATGACGGAACGACCTCCGCAGCGCACCCCGAACCGCCAGCTCGCCGCGCTCATCGCCGAAGCCGGTTTCTCCAACGCGGGCCTGGCCAGAAGGGTCGACCAGCTCGGTCTGGAGCACGGGCTCGACCTGCGGTACGACAAGACGTCCGTGACCCGCTGGCTACGCGGCCAGCAGCCGAGGGGCACGACGCCCGCCCTGATCGCCGAGGTCTTCACCCGCCGCCTGGGCCGCCGGCTCTCCGCCCAGGACCTCGGGCTCGACGCCTGCGCGCCGGTCTACGCCGGGCTGGAGTTCGCGGCGACGCCCGAGGAGGCCGTCGACATCGTCAGCGGGCTGTGGCGGAAGGACTCCGGCAGCCAGGCCGAGCTCCGCAAGATCGCCTTCACCCCGGCGGGGCTCGTCGTCCCGAGCCGGGACTGGCTGATCGGCCGGGCCGACGAACGGGTGGCCCGCGGGGAGGCGGCCGGCCCGCCCGGACGGGTCGGCACGGACGGCCGGACCGGCGCCGAGGCGCGCGCGGCGGGACTCGGCGGCGCCGACCGGCGGCCCGGTGCCGCGGTCGGTCTGGAGACCCGTCCGGGACTCGGCGCGGGCCCGGAGGCGGGCCGGTTCGTCGGCGACGGGCGACGGCCGCCCCAGGACCCGCGCGTCCCGGTGCAGGGACGCGCGTCGGTGCCGCGTCAGCGGGGCGGCGAGCGGGCACCCGGGCAGCGCGTCTCCGGCGGTGACATCGCGGCACTGCGCTCGGTCGCCGAGCTCTTCCGCACCCTCGACCACGCCTACGGAGGCGGCCACGCCCGCCAGGCCCTCGTCCGCTACCTGGAGCACGAGGCGGAGCCGATGCTGCGGGGCACGTACGGGGAGTCCGTCGGGCGCCGCCTGTTCGGCGCCGCCGCCGACCTCACCCGGCTGGCCGGCTGGACCTCGTACGACATCGCGGCCCACGGTCTCGCCCAGCGGTACTTCGTCCAGTCGCTGCGCCTCGCGCAGGCGGCCGGAGACCGCGCCTACGGCTCGTACGTCCTGATCACGATGAGCCGTCAGGCGGTCTACCTCGGCCACGGGCGCGAGGCGGTGCAGCTCGCCCGGGTCGCCCAGCAGGGCGTCGGGTCCGCGGCGCCGCCGGTCGTCCAGGCACTGCTGCACGCGGTGGAGGCGCGGGCCCACGCGGTGCTGGGGGAGGCGCGGGCGTGCAGCGCCTCGCTCGCCCGGGCCGAGCGGGCCCTGGAGGCGGCCCGGCCGGGTGACGAGGTGCCGTACTGGGCACGGTCGTTCGACGAGGGTCAGCTGGCCGACGAGTTCGGCCACTGCCACCGGGACCTCCAGCAGTACCGGCCGGCCGCGCAGCACGCGGAGCGGTCCCTCCAGCTCCGCGCGCCCGGCTTCGCCCGCAGCCGCCTCTTCTGCCGGGTCGTGCTGGCCACGGCGCGGCTGGGCCTGGGCGAACTGGACCAGGCGTGCGCCCTGGGCGCGGAGGCGGCCCAGCAGGCCTCCGAGATGCGTTCGGCGAGGGCGGTGGAGTACATCCGCGACTTCGAACGGCGGCTGGAGCCGTACCGCGACGCGGCGGCGGTCCGCACCTACCGCGACCGCGTCGCCGCGATCGGCTGACGGGCCCGCGGGCCCTCGTCGGCGGACCCCGCCGGCCGGCACCGCTCGGGTCGAGGGCGGCCCGGCCGCCCTCTCCACGGACCACCCCGGAGCCCCGGTGCGGCGGGGCTCCGGGGTCGGGGGAGCGCCGGCGCGGATCCGCTCCGGCCCTCCCCGCCCGCTACGCCACCGCGTCCAGGGGCGGGGTCTCCCGGTGCGAGGAAACGCCCAGGTCCGCCAGGAGCGCGTGGGCCGCGCGGCGGCCCGAGAGCAGGGCCGACTGCGGGGTGCCCGCGTCACGGTGGTCGCCGCAGACGTAGAGCCCCGCGAGCAGCCTGACCGGCCGCCGCGGGTCGTACGGCGGGGGCATCGCCGGGATCGCGTCCCGGGTGTGGTGCATGCCGAGCAGCTCCCACTCGTCCGTCGACGTGCCGTACAGCGTCGCGAGGTGCTTGCGGACCCGGCGGTCCGCGTCGTCCGGCGGGGTGCCGAGGACCGTCGAGGTGACCAGGGTCCGGCCCCGGGGCGCGCGCGTGGGGTCGACCGCGCTCATCACCGCCGAGTGCGCGACCGGGCCGCCCGGGTCGGACTCCAGGACCAGGACCGGTTCGGAGGTGGGGGCCGCCGGCGCGGTGTGGTGCAGGACGGTCACCGCGTGGAAGGAGGGCGCCCGCAGCCCCGGCAGCAGCTCCGCCGCGGTACGGGCCCCGGTCGCCACGACGACCGAACGGCAGCCGAACCCGCCGTGGTCCGCCGTCATGACGCCGTTCGCGGAGACCTCGGTGACCCGGACTCCCGTACGGACCGTGCCCGGCGGAAGCGTCGCCGCGAGCAGCGCGGGCACGGCGTCCGAACCGCCCTCCGGAACGCACAGCCGTCCCCGTGCGAACGCCCGCAGCGCGAGGTCGGCCACGCGCCGCGAGGTGGTGAGGTCGGGATCGCCCAGCAGCGCGGCGAGCAGCGGGCGCAGGAACCCCTCGACGGTGCGGGCGGGCAGACGGGCCGTCAGCGCCTCGCGGGCGGTCCGCTCCTCGCGCGTCAGCAGTCGCTGCGCGGGGGTGGCGGCCAGGCGCGTCAGGGCGGCGCCCAGACGGGCCTGATCGAGCGAGGCGGCCGGATTTCGGGGGGCGCTCGCCAGGGCGCGCGCCATCGTGAACGCTCCCCTCACGCTCCCCGGCTCGCCGGTCCTGACGTAGCGTCCGTCACTGTGCAGCAGGGCCCCGGGCGCGAACGACCGCAGGACGAGCCCGTCGAGGCCCGGGTTGCGGCGCAGTTCGGCGTACGAGGTGGTCAGCAGTGGCCCGACCCGGTCGAGCCGGAAGCCGTCGACGTCGTCGGTGACCATCCTGCCGCCCATCCGTGGCCCGGCCTCCAGGACGGTGACGCCGACTCCGGCGCCGGTCAGCCGGTGGGCGGCCATGAGCCCCGCGATCCCGGCTCCGACGACGACGACGTCCGTGTGGTGTGCGTGGCGTGCGGTACTGAGCACGTGCCCCTCCCCAGGTCGGCGCGGCTGGTGGGAGGCCTATGCCCCCAACAGACCCTCGGAATGCCCGAGTTCGCATTCAGGGACCGACAAGCCTAGGCAGCGCTCCCACGGCCGCCAGCCGCGCGTGCCGGGGTGCACGCAGCACGGGGTCGCACAGGTGTCCGCCCCCATGCCTCCCGACCGGGGAGTTTTCCGGCCACGCGCGCTCTCCGGAAGCGTGCTCCCGCGCTCCCGGGCCGTCCGCGTACCGGAGGGGTCCGGGACCTCAGGCCGCCGCGCGGATCGCGTCGTCGATCGTCGGGAAGGCGAAGTCGAACCCCGACTCCAGCAGGCGCGCCGGCAGCACCCGCTGACTGCCCAGCACGTCCTGGGCGAAGTCCCCGAGGACCGCCCTCAGGGCCGACGCGGGCACGGTGAACAGGGTCGGCCGGTGCAGCACCCGGCCCATCGCGGCCGTCACCTCGCGGTTGGTGACCGGCTCGGGCGCGGTCAGGTTCACCGGCCCCGAGACGGAATCGGTGTCGATCAGGTGGCGGAGGGCGGCCACCTCGTCGTGCAGCGAGATGAAGCTCCAGTACTGGCTGCCGTCGCCCATCCGGCCGCCGACCCCGGCGCGGAAGATGGGGAAGAGCCGCCCCCAGGCGCCGCCCTCGCGGGCCACGACCAGGCCCGTGCGGGCGTACGCGACCCGGATGCCGGCCTCCTCGGCCGGAGCCGCCGCCGCCTCCCACTCCACGCACACCGAGGGCAGGAAGCCCTCGCCCGCGGGGGCGCTCTCGTCCACCGCGCGCGAACCGGTGTCGCCGTAGTAGCCGAGCGCCGTGCCGCACACCAGGACCTTCGGCGGCTCCGCGAGCGAGGCGAGGGCCTGGGCGATCGCCGTCGTGCCGAGCACCCGGCTGTCCCGGATCTCCTTCCTGTACTCCTCGTTCCAGCGCCGCTCGCCGACCCCGGCGCCCGCCAGGTGCACGACGGCGTCGACGCCGACGAGGCCGGCGGTGTCCACGTGGAGCCGTGCGGGGTCCCACTCGACCTCGTCGGCGGCCTGCGCCGGGCGCCGGACGAGACGGAGGACGTCGTGGCCGTCGGCGCGCAGGGAGCGCACCAGGGCCGTGCCGATGAGTCCGGAGGCGCCGGTGACGGCCACCCGCGTACGGGAACGAGAGCGCTGCATGGGGACATCCTGCCCTTCCCGAGCGCCTCGTGGCACAGTGGCCGTCATGATCGCGCCGGAGACGCTGATACGCCTCGCCCGTCCCGCGGACGAGAAGGCCCTCGGGGAACTGGACCGCGCCACCTGGTCCACGCTGCACGCCGTGCAGCCGCCGCCGCGCGCGCCGTACCCCCCGTTCTTCGACGAGCGGCACCTGCCCGAGCACTACCTGGTCGCCCAGCGGGGCGAGGAGGTCGTCGGCTACCTGCGCCTGGTGCCGGCCACCCCGCTCGCCTGCAACGCGCACGTCCGCCAGATCCAGGGACTCGCCGTCGCCGAGAGCGCCCGGGGCCGGGGCGTGGCCCGCGCCCTGCTGCGCGCCGCCCTGGCGGAGGCCCGCCGGCAGGGCGCCACCCGGATCACCCTGCGCGTCCTGGGTCACAACGCGCCGGCCCGCGCGCTCTACGCCTCGGAGGGCTTCGCCGTCGAGGGCGTCCTGCCCGGCGAGTTCCTGCTGGACGGCGCGTACGTCGACGACGTCCTGATGGGCCGCCCGCTCGACGCGTGACCGCCGCCGTGCCGCCGCCCGCCGCACCCGCCCGGCGGCCGGTGCTCAGTCCCGGTCGCGGTCCGGTGCCGCGCCCGGTGTGAGATCCGCGGTCGTGCCCGGTCCGGTGTCCGGCGCCGCGCCCGTGCCCGCCTCCGGCCCCAGCAGCCGCATCCCGCCCATCAGTTCCCGCAGGCACCGGACCGCGAGCCCGGCCGGTGCGCCCGGGCCGCGGACGGGCGCGTCCGTCTCCGCCCAGGTCTCCAGCGCGATCCGGATCGCGTCCGTCGCCGCCGCCGCCGTCAGCCGGACCCCCAGCGGATCGGCGTCCGGGCCGGCGAGCGCGGCGACGACGGAGCGCAGTTTCTCCTCGGACTCCTGGTTGACCCGGTACCAGACGGCCCGCAGTGCCGGGTCCTCCGCGGCGGCCCGGAGCAGACCGCGCGTCCAGCGCAGCCCCTCGGCGGCCTCCTCGTCGGCCGCGGCGAGCGACTCGGCGACCGAGCGCTCCAGCGCCTCGGGCAGCGCGGCCCCCGGCTCGGTCGCGGCCAGCCGCTCCCGCCAGCGGTCCGCGCCGACCGCGAGGAGCGGGGCGACGGCGTCCTGCTTGGAGCGGAAGTAGCGGTAGAAGGTGCGCAGGGCGACCCCGGCCCGGTGGGAGATGTCCTCCGCCGTCGTGCCGTCCGGGCCGCGCTCGGTGAAGAGCTCGGCGGCGGCACGCGCGATGTCGAGCTGCGTGGCCGCCTTGCGGCGCTCGGTCAGGGAGAGGGGCTTGGTGCTCACCGTACGAAGCCTACGCCGTACCCCTGCCATGCGTGCACTTCGTGCAGCTATGGCAAAACGTGCCATGCGCGCGTACGGTGGCACCTACATCGAGTGCGCCGCGCACCGAGCACGCGAGACCCGGGCCGCACCGGGCCGCCGAGTACACCGAGCACACGGCAGCGAGCCGTCGAGAGGTCGGACAGGACATGAACCGCTACGAAGGACGCCGCGCACTGGTCACCGGCGGCGGATCGGGCATCGGCCAGGCCACCGTGCTGCGCATGCTCGCCGAGGGCGGCCGTGTCGTCGCCGCCGACATCAGCGAGGCCGGCCTGAAGGACACCGAGGCGCGGGCCGGCGCGCACGCGGACCGCCTGACCAGCGTCGTCCTGGACGTGGCCGACGAGGCGTCCGTACGCGCGGGCGTCGCCGCCGCCGTCGAGGCGCTCGGCGGCCTGGACGCCCTGGTCAACGCCGCCGGCATCCTGCGCTCCTCGCACACCCACGAGACCGGTCTCGACGCCTTCGAGCAGGTCGTCCGGATCAACCTCACCGGCACCTTCCTCGTCATCCGCGAGGCGATACCCGCTCTGCTGGAGGGCGACGGCGCCGCCGTGGTCAACTTCTCCTCCACCTCGGCGGTGTTCGCCCACCCGTACATGGCGGCGTACGCGGCCAGCAAGGGCGGCATCCAGTCCATGACCCACGCCCTCGCCGCCGAGTACGCCCGGCAGGGCATCCGCTTCACCGCCGTGCAGCCCGGCTCCATCTCCTCCGGCATGACCGACGGCACCGGCGCCAGCCGGCAGAGCGTCGGCCCCGGCCTGCCCGAGGACGCCGACCTCTCCCTCTTCATGAAGCTCGCCCCGGCCCTCGGCCAGGGCTTCGCCGGCCCGGAGACCGTCGCCGGCGTCGTCGCCATGCTCGCCTCGGAGGACGGGAAGTTCATCACCGGCACCGAGGTCAGGATCGACGGCGGGACGCACTTCTGATGTCCTCCCTCGCCGCCCGCGTCTTCGGAGGCCGCACCGCCGTCATCACCGGCGCCTCCTCCGGCATCGGCGAGGGCCTCGCCCGCCACGCCGCCCGGCTCGGCATGCGGCTGGTCCTGGCCGACATCGCCGCCGAACGCCTCGCCGCCGTCGCCGACGACCTGCGCGCGAACGGCACCGAGGTGGACGCCGTCGTCACCGACGTGGCCGACCCCGCCGCCGTCGAGGCCCTCGCCGACCGCGCGTACGGCCGCTTCGGCACCGTCGACCTGCTGGTCAACAACGCCGGGATCATGACCCTGGGCTACTCCTGGGAGATCCCGGCCGAGCGCTGGGACGCGATGCTCCGCGTCAACGTCGGCGGCTGCGCCCACGGCATCCGCGCCTTCGTCCCGCGCATGCTGGAGCGCGGCGAGCCGGCCTGGGTGGTGAACGTGTCGTCGATCGGGGGTCTGCTGCCCAGCCCGCTGATGGCCCCGTACAGCGCCACCAAGTTCGCCGTGCTCGCGCTCACCGAGTCGCTGCACCACGAGATGAGGATGAAGGACGCGCCCGTCCGGGTCTCCGTCGTCACCCCCGGCGCCGTCCGGAGCGAGATCTTCCGGGCAGCCCGCCCCGACCCGGCCGAGGCCCCCGAGGTGACCGGGTTCGCCGACCGCATGCAGGCACTGAGCGACGAGCACGGGCTCACTCCGCGGGAGCACGCCGAGCGGGTCTTCGAACAGGTCGCGGAGGGCAGGTACTGGGTCGTCCCGCAGCCCGAGACCCTCCGCGCCGCCCTGCCCGCGCGCACGGAGATGATCGTCGGCCAGGTGGACCCGCGGCTCCCGGACTGACGGGCGCACCGGACCGGCGCGGACCCGGGGTGGGACCCCCGGGCCCGCGCCCCCGTGACCGCGTACCTCACCGCCCGGACGGGTCGCCACCGGGCGGTGACTGGTTCGCGGCGTGCCCCGGGCTGATACTGGGAGGGGCTCTCAAGGTCATGGATGCCAGTGGTGGACGCCCGGTGGCGGCGCAGACGATGACCGACGGACCGGGCGTGGCCCGGGGTGCCGGCGGGTGGCTGGGAGCCGTCCCGGTGGCCCTCGCGGCGACGGACCCGGACGGCCGGATCGTGCACTGGGACCCGGTGGCGGAGGAGCTGCTCGGATACCGGGCGCGGGACGCCGTCGGGCGGCACGTGGTCGAGCTGCTGCATCCGGACGCGGACCGGAGCCTGGGCCGGTCCCTGTGGGAAGGGGCGGCGGCCGGGCACGGCGTGATGGGCTCCGTGACGGCCTGGCACCGCGACGGCCGGCCCGTGGAGCTGGAGATCTGGGCGCGCCCGGCCGGTGCCGGCGCCGACGCGGGGGTCCTCGTGTTCGCCGCCGAGGCGCACTCCTCGGCCCGCGTGCGCGGCTCCTCGGTGGTGTGGGACGGCCTGTTCTCGCACTCCCCGGTCGGGATCGCGGTCTTCGACACCGGTCTCAGGTTCCTGCGGGTGAACGCGGCTCTGCAGCGGATGAACGGCCTGCCCGAAGCCGCGCACGCCGGACTGACCCTGCCGCAGGTGCTGCCCGAGGTGAACGCGCGCGAGATGGAGGCGGTGATGCGCCGCGTCCTGGACACGGGCGAGCCGGTGGTCGACTTCCGCCGGGTCGGCCGCACCCCCGCCCAGCCCCGGCGGGAGGGCGTGTGGTCCGTGTCCTTCGTGCGGCTGGAGGACGCGGACGGCCTGCCCGTGGGCATCGCGGCCTCGATGACGGACATCACCGCCGTCGAGGGGACCAGGATGCAGGCGGAGGAGGCGCGCGCCCGCCTGGCCCTGCTGAACGAGGCCAGCATCAAGATCGGCACGACGCTCGATCTGGAGCGCACCGCCCAGGAACTGGCCGACGTCGCCGTCCCCGGCCTTGCGGACGCCGTCACCGTCGATCTGCTCGAATCGCTCACCGAAGGCGGCGAGGTCGGGTACGGCCTGGTCGGCGGCGCGGCACTGCGACGCCTCGGCAAGGCACCCCGCGCCGGATCCCTGGTCGCCGGCGTCCTCGCACCGCTCGGCCGGACCCTGCAGTTCCCCTCCGCGGCGCCCTACACCCAGGCCCTGGCCCGGCGCCGGCCCTACCTGCTCACCGAGCTCGACGAGAAGGTCGTCGCCGCGGCCGCGCCGTACTCGGACACGCCGAGGAAACTGCTGCTGCTGGGCGTCCGTTCCTTCCTGATGGTGCCGCTGATCGCCCGGGAGATGGTCCTGGGGCTCGCCACCTTCTACCGCACCGGCGAGCAGCCGCCCTTCGACAGCACCGACGTGGAACTGGCCGGTGAACTGGCCGCCCGGGCGGCCGTGTGCGCGGACAACGCGCGCCTGTACGGCCGCGAGCACGACACCGCCGTGGCGCTCCAGCGCAGCATGCTGCCCCAGCACATCACCCCGCCGGCGGGCATCGAGATCGCCCACCGCTACCTGGCGGCGAGCGACGTCAACGAGGTCGGCGGCGACTGGTACGACGTCGTGCCCCTCTCCGGGGGCAAGGCCGCCCTGCTGATCGGGGACGTCATGGGCCACGGCACCGCCGCCGCGGCCGTCATGGGACGCCTGTCCTCCACCGTGCGGGCCCTGGCCCGTCTCGACCTGGAACCCGTCGACGTGCTCATGCAGCTGGAGGCGGTGCTGGACGACCTCGCCGAGCCGATGCTGGCGACCTTCCTCTACGCCATGTGCGACCCGGCCACCGGCCGCTGCCGGATCACCCGGGCCGGGCATCCGCCGCCGGCCGTCGTCACCCCCGACGGCCGGGCCCGTCTGCTGGACCTGCCGGCCGGCGCCCCGCTCGGCATCGGCGGCATCACGTTCACCACCAGCGACGTCAGCCTGCCCCCGGGGAGCCTCCTCGTCCTGTACACCGACGGACTCGTCGAGGCCCGCGGTACGGACATCGACGCACGCCTCGACGAACTCGTCCGCCGGCTCGCCGACCCCGGGCCCTCGCTCGACGACCTGTGCGACATGATCGTCACCCGCCTGGTGCCCGGCCCGCCCGACGACGACATCGCCCTCCTCGTCGCCCGCATCGGCACTCCCTGAGCGCCACCGTCCCGCGCCCGGCAGGCCACGCGAGACGGGCAGGACCGGCCGGACGCTACGCCCCGAAGCGCTCCCACAGGCGCGGGAAACGGGTCGCGAGCACCCCGTCGTCCTCCAGGTCGAAGGCGCCGCCCTCCGGCTCGGCCGGCTGCGGGGGGATCCCCAGATCCGGCGCCTCGGCGCCGGTCAGCTGCTCGTACGCCTCGTCCGCGGCGAACCCGAGCTCCTCGCCGTCCCCGTCGATCTCCTCGTCGAACTCGCCGAGCAGCTCCGCGAGCGAGTCCGGATCGTGCACCCCGCCCTCGAAGACCTCCCGGCCCTGGCCGATCAGCCAGCAGCGGAAGTAGTCGAAGGCGTCGTCGCTCGCACCGTCGAGCAGCACCGCCGCCGCACCCCACAACTCCCAGGAGTAGGCCCGGTGGTAGCGGGCCTCGAAGTGGCGGGCGAAGTCGAGCACGGAGTCCGGGTCGAGCTGCAGGAGCCGTTCCACGAGCAGGTCGGCCTGATCCTCGGGGTCGCCCTCGGCGGCCTCGCGGCTGGAATCGATGATCTCCCAGAACTCCGTCTCGTCCATCACGGGACAAGCATCGGCCCTGGCAGGGGGCGACGCACCCGGAAACACCCAAAATCAATCCGGACAGAAGATGTCGTACTTTCCTGTCACGCTCGATCCATGACGACTGAACCGAAGCCGCTCGGCGGCAGGATCGCACTGGTCGCGGGCGCCACACGAGGCGCGGGCCGGGGTATCGCCGTACAGCTGGGCGCGGCGGGCGCCACCGTGTACGTGACCGGGCGCACCACGCGCGAGAAGGCCAGCGAGGTCGGCCGGACGACGGAGACCGTCGAGGAGACGGCCGAGCTGGTGACGGCGGCAGGCGGCAAGGGCATCGCCGTGCCCACCGACCATCTGGAGGTCGACCAGGTCGAGGCGCTGATGGCGCGCATCGACCGGGAGCAGGGCCGGCTCGACGTCCTCGTCAACGACGTCTGGGGCGGCGAGCACCTGATCGAGTTCGACAAGAAGGTGTGGGAGACGGACCTGGCGGCCGGCCTGCGGATGCTGGAGCTCGGCGTGCGGACGCACGCGATCACCTCCCGTCTCGCGGTACCCCTCCTGATCAGGCACCCCGGCGCTCTGGTCGTCGAGATGACCGACGGCACGGCGGACTACAACACCCGCTTCCGGATCAACTTCTTCTACGACCTGGCGAAGAACGCCCCGATCCGGATGGCGTTCGCGCTCGCCCACGACCTGAAGGACGTCGGCGGCACCGCCGTCGCGCTCACACCGGGATGGCTGCGCTCGGAGCAGATGCTCGCCGCCTTCGGGGTCACGGAGGAGAACTGGCGCGACGCCGTCGAGAAGGTCCCCGGCTTCGAGATCGCCGAGTCCCCTGCCTACGTCGGCCGCGCGGTGGCCGCCCTCGCCGCCGACCCCGAGCGGGCCCGCTGGAACGGCCGGTCGCTCGACAGCGGGAGCCTCGCCAGGGAGTACGGCTTCACGGACGCCGACGGCTCCCGGCCGGACGCCTGGGGCTACATGATCGCGGGCGAGACCGGGAACCCGGACGTGGCGGACTACCGGTAGAGCGCCGCGAGAGCCCGTGACGCCTCGGCCAGACGGGACCGCAGGGACTCCGGGCCGAGGATCTCCGCCTCCGGGCCCAGGGAGAGAAGCTGACCGAAGGCGACCTCCTCGTTCTCCACGGGGAGCGTCGCCGTCACGCGGCCCTCGGCGTCCGTCGAGCCGCCCGCCAGCGCCTCCTCGGCCGCCGCGCGGTCCGTCACGTACGGCAGCCGGCGCGCCCCCGCCGGTGTGAGGCGCAGCACCACCTCGGCGCGCAGGATCGACCGGGCGAACTCCGCCGCGCGCTCGGCCCAGAAGGCCGGCAGGTCGAACCCCTCGTCCCGTACGAAGCGTTCCCCGGTGAGGGCGACGGCCGTGAAGCGGTCCATCCGGTACGTCCTGAAGGCCGTGCCGGAACGCGCGCACAGGTACCAGACGCCCGCCTTCAGGACGAGCCCGTACGGGGACAGCTCGCGCTCCACCTCGCGGTCGCCGCGCCGGTAGCGGGCGGAGATCGTCCGGTCGCCCCAGACCGCCTCCGCGACCGGCGGCAGCCACTCCGGTGTCGCCGGCTCCTGGTACCAGCCCGGAGCGTCGAGCAGGAAGCGCTGCGCCGCCGAGTCCGGGGCGTCGCGCAGCGAGGGCAGCAGTGCCGCCGAGACCTTGAGCCGGGCGGCCGAGGCCGCGTCCTCCAGCCCCATGTCCCGCAGCGCGCCCGGCAGTCCGGACAGGAACAGCGCCTCGGCCTCGCCGCGCGCCAGACCGGTCAGCCGGGTCCGGTAGCCGCCGATCAGCCGGTACCCGCCGGCCCTGCCCCGGTCCGCATACACCGGAACCCCCGCCTCCGAGAGGGCGAGGGCATCGCGGGTGACGGTCCGTTCGGACACCTCCAGCTCCTCGGCCAGTTCCGCGGCCGTCATGGAGGCACGCGACTGGAGCAGCAGGACCATCTTGATCAGCCGGGCGGCACGCATGAATCCATCATGCGTGCCGCCACCGACAGCCGGACCGGGGAACTACAGGCCGTAGCGCTCGCGCGCCTCCTTCACGGCCGAGGCCGGGACCTCGCCGCGACGGGCGAGCTGGGCGAGGGCCGCGACCACGATCGACTGCGCGTCGACACCGAAGTGGCGGCGGGCCGCGTCACGCGTGTCCGACAGACCGAAGCCGTCCGCGCCGAGCGAGGACCAGTCCTGCTCGACCCACTGCGCGATCTGGTCCGGGACCTGGCGCATGTAGTCGGAGACGGCCAGGACGGGGGACTCCACGCCCTCCAGCGCCGTGCGGATGTACGGCACCCTCTCCTCGCCGCGCAGGAGCGCCGCGTCGGCCTCCAGCGCGTCGCGCCGCAGCTCCGTCCAGGAGGTGGCGGACCACACGTCGGCGCCCACGCCCCACTCCTCGGCGAGCAGCTTCTGCGCCTGCAGGGCCCAGTGGATCGCCGTGCCCGAGCCGAGGAGCTGGATCCGCGACGGGTCCGCCGGCAGGTCGAGGCCCGCGGACTCCGCCGTGTTGAAGCGGTACAGACCCTTGACGATGCCCTCGTCGATCCCGGCGGGCTTGGCCGGCTGCGGCATCGGCTCGTTGTAGACGGTGAGGTAGTAGAAGACGTCCTGGTCCTCGCCCGGAGCCGCCTCGCCGTACATGCGGCGCAGGCCCTCCTTGACGATGGCCGCGACCTCGTAGGCGAACGCCGGGTCGTAGGTCAGCGCCGCCGGGTTGGTCGCCGCGATGACCGGGGAGTGGCCGTCGGCGTGCTGCAGACCCTCACCCGTCAGGGTCGTACGTCCCGCGGTGGCGCCGACGAGGAAGCCGCGGCCCAGCTGGTCGCCGAGCTGCCACATCTGGTCGGCGGTCCGCTGCCAGCCGAACATCGAGTAGAAGATGTAGAAGGGGATCATCGCCTCGCCGTGCGTGGAGTACGCGGTGGAGGCGGCGATGAAGTCGGCCATCGAGCCGGCCTCGGTGATGCCCTCGTTCAGGATCTGGCCGTTGACGGCTTCCTTGTAGTACATCAGCTGGTCGCGGTCGACCGGCTCGTACGTCTGGCCCTTCGGCGAGTAGATGCCGAGCGACGGGAACAGCGACTCCATGCCGAAGGTGCGGGCCTCGTCCGGGACGATCGGGACCCAGCGCTTGCCGGTCTCCTTGTCGCGGACCAGGTCCTTGACCAGGCGGACGAACGCCATCGTGGTCGCCATCGACTGCGAGCCGGAGCCCTTGTCGAAGGCGGCGAACGACTTGTCGGCCGGGGCCGGCAGCGGGGAGAGGGCGTGCGTGCGGCGGGCCGGTGCCGGGCCGCCGAGGGCCGCGCGGCGCTCCTTCAGGTAGCGGACCTCGGGGGAGTCCGCGCCGGGGTGGCCGTACGGCACCACGCCGTCGACGAACTGCGCGTCCGAGATCGGCAGGCCGAGCAGGTCCCGCATGTTCTTGAACTCGTCCACCGAGAGCTTCTTCATCTGGTGGTTCGCGTTCTTCGAGGCGAAGCCCTCGCCGAGGGTGAAGCCCTTCACGGTCTGCGCGAGGATGACCGTCGGCGCGCCCTTGAACTCCAGGGCGGCCTTGTAGGCGGCGTACACCTTGCGCGGCTCGTGGCCACCGCGGGAGAGGTGGAAGCACTCCAGGATCTTGTCGTCGCTGAGCAGCTGCGCCATCGCGACGAGCGCCGGGTCCTTGCCGAAGAAGTCCTGGCGGATGTAGGCGGCGTCGCGGGTCTGGTAGGTCTGCACCTGCGCGTCGGGGACCTCGCGGAGCCGGCGGACCAGCGCACCGGTGGTGTCGAGCTGGAACAGCTCGTCCCAGGCGCCGCCCCACAGGGACTTCACGACGTTCCAGCCGGCGCCGCGGAACTGGGCTTCCAGCTCCTGCACGATCTTGAAGTTGGCGCGGACCGGGCCGTCGAGGCGCTGCAGGTTGCAGTTGATGACGAAGGTCAGGTTGTCCAGACCCTCACGGGCCGCCAGCGCGAGGGCGGCGGTCGACTCGGGCTCGTCCATCTCGCCGTCACCGAGGAACGCCCACACGTGCGAGGCGGAGACGTCCTTGATGGAGCGGTTGGTCAGGTAGCGGTTGAAGCGCGCCTGGTAGATCGCCGAGAGCGGGCCCAGGCCCATGGAGACGGTCGGGAACTCCCACAGCCAGGGGAGGCGGCGCGGGTGCGGGTAGGAGGGCAGGCCCTTGCCGCCCGACTCCTGCCGGAAGTTGTCGAGGTGCTCCTCGGTGAGGCGCCCGTCGAGGAAGGCGCGGGCGTAGATGCCGGG
The DNA here is from genome assembly GCF_008042125.1 of Streptomyces sp. MS191. Taxonomy (GTDB): domain Bacteria; phylum Actinomycetota; class Actinomycetes; order Streptomycetales; family Streptomycetaceae; genus Streptomyces. The sequence goes on along the minus strand of NZ_RDBI01000040.1, from coordinate 1,062,291 downwards.
GGAGGCGTGGCCCTGGATGTAGAGCTGGTCGCCGGAGCCGTCCCCCTCCTTGCCCTGGAAGAAGTGGTTGAAGCCGGTCTCGTAGAGCCAGGCCGCGGAGGCGAAGGTGGCGATGTGGCCGCCGACGCCGTGCTTGGCGCCGCGGGAGACCATCGCGGCGGCGTTCCAGCGGTTCCAGGCGGTGATCTTCCGCTCCATCTCCTCGTCACCGTCGATGACGGGCTCCGCGGAGGTGGGGATGGTGTTGACGTAGTCCGTCTCCAGCAGCTTGGGCAGGGCCAGGCCGGCGCCCTCGGCGTGCTGGAGCGTGCGGCGCATCAGGTAGGCGGCCCGGTGGGGGCCGGCGGCCTTGGTGACGGCGTCGAGGGAGGCCGCCCACTCGGCGGTCTCCTCGGTGTCACGGTCCGGGAGCTGGTCGAGCTCACTCGGAATCTTGCCTACGGGATCGGTCATGATCGCCGCCTTCCGGACAGATGGGGGTGGAGAAGGGGTGCCTTGTCTGGCAGGACAGGGCGAAGGCCGGGGTTGCGGCCCGCCGAAGACTCTAAGCCGCCGATCGATGATCGATCAAAGGGTTGAAGGGGAAAACCTCTTCAGATCGAGAAAGTCGGCACAGGGTGCCGCGAAACTGGGCACCCGGTGCCTTGTTTTCGCAGGTGAGGGGCCGGATGAGGGGGTGCCCGCACGAATGAGCGAAGCCCCGCCGGGGGCGGGGCTTCGGAGGGGGGAGGGAGCTTCGCGACCGGGTGGGAGGCCGGCAACACTCCCTAGGCCCGCGGGGCGCAGCCCAGGACGTGGGCCTTCACCAGCGCGCCGATGTTCGGGTCCCCGCGGCGGAAGGCCTCCACGAGCTCCTGGTGCTCCTCCGCGTACGACTTCTGGACCGTGCCGAGCCAGCGGATCGACAGGGCCGTGAAGACCTCGATGCCCAGGCCCTCCCAGGTGTGCAGCAGCACGCTGTTCCCGGCCGCCTTCACCAGCTCGCGGTGGAACGCCACGGTGTGCCGCACCTGCGACGTCCCGTCGGCGGTGCGGTCCGCCTCGTACAGGGCCGTGACGTGCGGCTCCAGGGCCGAGCAGTCGGCCGCGAGCCGCCCCGCCGCCAGCTCGGCCGCGATCTGCTCCAGACCGGCCCGGACCGGGTAGCTCTCCTCCAGGTCGGCCGCCGTGAGGTTCCGTACCCGTACGCCCTTGTTGGGCGCCGACTCGATCAGGCGCAGCGACTCCAGCTCGCGCAGCGCCTCCCTGACCGGCGTCTGGCTGACCTCCAGCTCGGTGGCGATCCGTCGCTCCACGATCCGCTCGCCCGGCTTCCAGCGCCCGCTGACGATGCCCTCCACGATGTGCTCGCGGATCTGCTCGCGAAGCGAGTGGACGACAGGGATGGTCATGGAGCAGCTCCTTAGGGAGGGCGTTGACCTCTAGACAATACGGCGGCGCCCCCGTCCGGAAACACTGCCGGACGGGGGCGCTGCTGGTGAGGCTTGTTACAGCTCAGTAGCTTGCGCTTCCGGGCTGCGGGCCTCCGGGTTTCACAGGCCGAGCTCGACCTCGAACTCGCCGGCCTCGAGGATCGCCTTGACCGCGGTCAGGTAGCGGGCGGCGTCCGCGCCGTCCACCAGACGGTGGTCGTAGGAGAGCGTCAGGTAGGTCATGTCGCGCACGCCGATGACGGTGCCCTCGGCGGTCTCGATGACGGCGGGACGCTTCACCGTGGCGCCGATGCCCAGGATGGCGACCTGGTTCGGCGGGACGATGATCGTGTCGAACAGCGCACCGCGCGAGCCGGTGTTGCTGATCGTGAAGGTCGCACCGGACAGCTCGTCCGGCGTGATCTTGCTGGCGCGGACCTTGCCCGCCAGGTCGGCCGTGGCCTTGGAGATGCCGGCGATGTTCAGGTCGCCCGCACCCTTGATGACCGGCGTCATCAGACCCTTCTCGGAGTCCACGGCGATGCCGATGTTCTCCGAGTCGAAGTACGTGATGGTGCCCTCGTCCTCGTTGATCCGGGCGTTGATGACCGGGTGGGCCTTCAGCGCCTGGGCCGCCGCCTTCACGAAGAACGGCATCGGGGACAGCTTGACGCCCTCACGGGCGGCGAAGGAGGCCTTCGCCTGCTCGCGCAGCCGCATCAGCTTGGTGATGTCGACCTCGACGACCGAGGACAGCTGGGCCTGGCCGTGCAGCGCCTTCATCATGTTGTCGCCGATGACCTTGCGCATGCGGGTCATCTTGACGGTCTGACCGCGCAGCGGGGAGACCTCGAGGGCCGGGGCCTTCGACGCGGCCGGAGCGGCGGCGGGGGCCGGGGCGGCCTTCTTGGCCTCGGCGGCCGCGAGGACGTCCTGCTTGCGGATGCGGCCGCCGACGCCGGAGCCCTTGACCGACGCGAGGTCGACACCGTTCTCGGTGGCGAGCTTGCGGACCAGCGGGGTGACGTAGGCGCCGTCGTCCGCCGGCTGAACGGCGGGGGCGGCGGCCGACCTGGAGGAGAGCTACCCGGTCCGGGCCGGTCTGGAGCAGATCGCGGCCGAGCTGGCGGCGGGGCGGCTCGCGGCCGACTGCTCGGCCCTGGAGCCGCACGTCACGGCCCTGTACGAGGCGGACCGCACCGCCGACGGGACGTCGCAGGTGCGGCACACCGTGGCGTTCCACCGCGAGCTGGTGAAGGCGGCCGGGAACAGCGTGCTGCTGCACACCTGGGAGGGCCTGGGCATCGAGG
>NZ_RDBI01000040.1:1057466-1059469 GCF_008042125.1 Streptomyces sp. MS191 | reverse complement strand
GGCGGACTCGGCCGCGGGGGCGCCCGAGCCGTCGTCGATGATCGCCAGCTCGGCGCCGACCTCGACGGTCTCGTCCTCGGCGACCTTGATGGAGGCGAGGATGCCCGAGGCGGGGGCGGGGATCTCGGTGTCGACCTTGTCGGTCGACACCTCGAGCAGCGGCTCGTCGGCCTCGACGCGCTCGCCCTCGGCCTTGAGCCAGCGGGTGACGGTGCCCTCGGTGACGCTCTCGCCGAGCGCCGGCAGGGTTACGGAAACCGACATGGTTTCAGTTGCTCCTAACGGTGGGGTCTCCCCGGCTCGCGCGGCGCGCCGAGCGGGGGAGGTGCGGTAAGTGGTCGTCGCGCCCGGTCGACTGGGTCAGTCGTGGGAGTGGAGGGGCTTTCCTGCGAGGGCCAGGTGGGCCTCGCCGAGCGCCTCGTTCTGCGTCGGGTGGGCGTGGATGAGCTGCGCGACCTCGGCCGGCAGCGCCTCCCAGTTGTAGATCAGCTGCGCTTCGCCGACCTGCTCGCCCATGCGGTCACCGACCATGTGGACGCCGACCACGGCACCGTCCTTGACCTGGACGAGCTTGATCTCGCCCGCGGTCTTGAGGATCTTGCTCTTGCCGTTGCCCGCGAGGTTGTACTTCAGGGCGACGACCTTGTCCGCGCCGTAGATCTCCTTGGCCTTGGCCTCGGTGATGCCGACGGAGGCGACCTCGGGGTGGCAGTACGTCACCCGGGGCACGCCGTCGTAGTCGATCGGAACGGTCTTCAGTCCGGCCAGCCGCTCCGCCACCAGGATGCCCTCGGCGAAGCCCACGTGGGCGAGCTGGAGCGTCGGGACGAGGTCGCCCACGGCCGAGATCGTCGGCACGTTGGTGCGCATGTACTCGTCGGCGAGGACGTAGCCGCGGTCCATGGCGACGCCCTGCTCCTCGTAGCCGAGGCCGGCCGAGACGGGGCCGCGGCCGATGGCGACGAGCAGGACCTCCGCCTCGAAGGTCTTGCCGTCGGCCAGGGTGACCTTGACGCCGTTGTCGGTGTACTCGGCGGACTGGAAGAACGTGCCGAGGTTGAACTTGATGCCGCGCTTGCGGAAGGCGCGCTCAAGAAGCTTGGAGCTGTTCTCGTCCTCGACCGGGACCAGGTGCTTCAGGCCCTCGATGACCGTGACGTCGGTGCCGAAGGACTTCCACGCGGACGCGAACTCGACGCCGATGACACCGCCGCCGAGGATGATCGCGGACTCCGGGACACGGTCCAGGGTCAGCGCGTGGTCCGAGGAGATGATCCGGTTGCCGTCGATCTCCAGGCCGGGCAGCGACTTCGGCACGGAGCCGGTGGCCAGGAGGATGTGACGACCCTCGACGCGACGACCGTCCACGTCGACGGAGGTCGGGGAGGAGAGCCGGCCGTGACCCTCGATGTAGGTCACCTTGCGGGAGGCGACGAGACCCTGCAGACCCTTGTACAGGCCCGAGATCACGTCGTCCTTGTACTTGTGCACGGCCTTGATGTCGATGCCCTCGAAGGAGGCCTTGACACCGAACTGCTCCGCCTCGCGCGCCTGGTCGGCGACCTCGCCGGCGTGGAGCAGGGCCTTCGTGGGGATGCAGCCGTTGTGCAGGCAGGTGCCGCCGAGCTTGTTCTTCTCGATCAGTGCGACGTCCAGGCCCAGCTGCGCTCCGCGCAGCGCCGCGGCGTAACCGCCGCTACCGCCGCCGAGGATCACTAGGTCGAAAACGGTGCTGGCGTCGTTCGCCACGTCACGTCCTCCATGCATGTGCGCCGGTCGCCGGTCTCCGATGACCGGGCGGCGGCTGGTGTTCGGCCGCTTTTAGTTCGGCCCTGTGGTGGGGGCCCTGTCCTGCCGAGAACCCATCTTCGCACTTGTTGACGGGAGGCGGGACGCGGGGCCGGTGTGTGAGACCGGGCGATCGTCCGTACCCGCGGGTAATGGGGGTGGCGGTCGCTGCGGATTTCGTCGAGAGCGCAACGGCCCCCGGGCGGGGAACCCGG
>NZ_RDBI01000040.1:1026228-1057366 GCF_008042125.1 Streptomyces sp. MS191 | reverse complement strand
GCCCCCGCGACGGCCCCCGGGCGGGGAACCCGGGGGCCGTCGCGGGGGCCGGGCCGATCCCGGTCCGGCCCGCCGGGGATCAGACCTCGCCGTCGGCGGTGCGCTCCGCCAGCTTGACCAGCGTGCGGACCGCGGAGCCCGTGCCGCCCTTGGGGGTGTAGCCGTACGGCGCGCCCTCGTGGAAGGCCGGGCCGGCGATGTCGAGGTGGGCCCWGGTGATGCCCTCGCCGACGAACTCCTGCAGGAACAGGCCGGCGACCAGGCCGCCGCCCATCCGCTCGCCCATGTTGGCGATGTCGGCGGTCGGGGAGTCCATGCCCTTGCGCAGGTCCGCGGGGAGCGGCATGGGCCAGGACTGCTCGCCGACCTCCTCGGCGATCTCGTGGATCGCGGTCCGGTAGTCGTCGTCGTTGGCCATGATGCCGAAGGTGCGGTTGCCCAGCGCCAGGACCATCGCGCCGGTCAGCGTCGCCACGTCGACGATCGCGTCCGGGTGCTCCTCGGAGGCCCGGGTCAGCGCGTCGGCCAGGACGAGCCGGCCCTCGGCGTCGGTGTTCAGGACCTCGACGGTCTTGCCGCTGTACATGCGCAGCACGTCGCCGGGGCGGGTGGCCGAGCCCGACGGCATGTTCTCGGCCAGCGCCAGCCAGCCCGTGACGTTCACGGGCACGCCGATGCGGGCGGCGGCGACGACCGCGGCGAACACGGCGGCGGCGCCGCTCATGTCGCACTTCATCGTCTCGTTGTGGCCGGCCGGCTTCAGGGAGATGCCGCCCGAGTCGTAGGTGATGCCCTTGCCGACCAGGGCCAGGGTCTTCTCCGCCTCCGGGTGGGTGTAGGCGATCCGGACCAGGCGCGGCGGGTTCTCGGAACCGACGCCGACGCCCAGGATGCCGCCGTAGCCGCCCTTGGCGAGCGCCTTCTCGTCGAGGACCTGGACCTTGAGGCCGTGCTCCTTGCCGGCGGCCTGCGCCACGGCGGCGAAGGCCGCCGGGGTGAGGTCGTTCGGCGGCATGTTGATCAGGTCGCGGGCGCGCTTGATCTCCTCGGTGAGCGCCTGGGCGCGCTCCGCGGCGGCCTTGTGGGCCTTGTCGCGCGGCTTCGCGCCGAGGAGGGCGACCTCGGCCAGCGGCTTGCGGGCGTCGCCGTTCTTGCTGTCCTGGTACGCGGTGTAGGCGTAGGCGCCGAGCAGCGCGCCCTCCGCGATCGCCTCGGCGTCCTCGGCACCGGCGATCGGCAGCGCGAACGCGGCCTTCTTCGCGCCGGTCAGGGTGCGGGCGGCGGTGCCGGCGGCGCGACGCAGAGCCTCGGCGTCGTAACCCTGGCCGTCCTCGGGGGCGGAGCCCAGGCCGACGGCCAGGACGACGGGGGCCTTCAGGCCGGCGGGGGCGGGCAGCTTGGTCGCCTCACCCTCGGCACCCGAAGCACCGAGGGTCTCCAGGACGGCGGCGAGCTTTCCGTCGAACGCCTGGTCCACGGCCTCGGCGCCCGGGGCGACGACCAGTGCCTTGCCGGACTTCGCGACACCGACGACGAGGGCGTCGGCGCGCAGCGTCGCCGCGCCGGCGGTGCTGAGAGTGAGAGCAGTCACGGTGGTGAAATCTCGCTTCCATTGAGTTCTGTGGCGGTCGAGGGATGGGCCGACCGTGCCCGCCGCATCGTATTTCGGCCCGGAGAGCGCCGAGAACGAGCCTACGCTCGCCGCTCGCGTTCGATCACGGCGACGGTGATTCACTCGTCCGAGGTGTCTCTTTCACGTTTACCGCTCAGGCCGGGAGGGCTCGCTCAGAATCGCCTCATTCGCGCAAGGGCGGCGCCCCCGTCTTTGCATCATCTCCACAGGTTCCCTTCTGCCCGGAGGGCCTGCCGAAGGGGACACCACCACGATGGACTCTGCCGGATCCCGCATGCCCGGAGCCGCCCGGGCCGCGGCGCTCGTCGCCGCCGCGCTGCTCGCCACCGTCGTCCCGTCCGCCGGCGCCCGCGCCGCGGAACCGGTACCGCGGATCGATCTGACCGTCCTCGTCGTGGACGACGGCGGCGGCGCCGTGGAGGCGATCACCTCCGAGCTGCGCTCCACCGGCGTGCCCTACCGCAGCGTCGACCTGAACGAGTCCGGCCGGCCCGTCATCGACGCCGCCTTCCTCAGCGACACCGTCGACGGCCGCCCCCGGGCCAAGTACCAGGGCGTGGTCCTGCCCCACGAGTCCGCCTTCGGACCCGACTCCGCCGAACAGGCCGCGCTCACCGCCTACGAGCGCGCCTTCGGCATCCCGCAGGTCGACGCCTCCACCTGGGCACACCCCGAGGTCGGCCTCGACTACACGACCGACGGAGGCTTCTCCGGCGTCCTCGACGGCACGGCCGCCACCGTCACCGCCGCCGGTCGCGGCGGCCCCTTCCGCCACCTCGACGGCCCGCTGGCCTTCGAGGACAACGACCCGTCCGTCTCCGAGAGCTACGGCTACGCCGGGCGGCCCCGCGCGGGCTACACCAGCTACCTCGACATGCCCGTCGCGGGCGGCGGGCGGGCCAGCCTCGTCGGGGAGTACGCCCACGACGGCCGCCGCGAACTGGTCGTCACCTTCGCCTACAACCAGTACCAGCGGCAGTTCCGGGCGCTCGCCCGCGGCATCGTCGAATGGCTCACCCAAGGCGTCCACCTCGGCCAGTCCCGCAGCTGGTTCTCCGTCCACGTCGACGACGTCCTCGCCCCCGACGCCCGCTGGGACACCACCCGCAACTGCACCCCCGGCGACTTCGACTGCCCCGGCGCCGGCGACGCGGAAGCCGCGCCGATCAGGATGACCGCCGCCGACGCGCGGTACGCGGCGGCCTGGCAGAAGACCGCCGGCCTCACCCTCGACATGGTCTACAACGGCGGCCAGGGCGAGCAGTGGAAGACCGAGCACGGCGGCACCGACCCGCTCGCCGCGCAGCTCGTCGCCGACCGCGCCCAGTACCGGTGGGTCAACCACACCTTCACCCACCCCTTCCTCGGCTGCGTGCAGGACAACACCACCGTGCCGTGGAAGTGCGCGACGAACACCTCCGGCGCCCCGCTGTGGACGAGCCGCGCCGAGATCTCGGGGCAGATCCGCGACAACGTCGACTGGGCCGTCGGCAAGGGGATCTCCGTCGACCGCGGCGAGCTCGTCACCGGCGAGCACTCGGGGCTCAGGACCCTTCCGCAGCAGCCCGTCGACAATCCCAACCTCGCCGGGGCCCTCGCCGACAATGGCGTGAAATGGACGGCCAGCGACAACTCGCGCGAGCCCTCGCAGCGCGCCGTCGGCGCCGCGAAGACCGTCCCCCGCCACCCCATGAACGTGTACTACAACGTCGGCACGGCCGCCGAGATGGCCGACGAGTACAACTGGATCTACACCGCGCGCGCCGACGGCGGCAGCGGGATCTGCGAGGACGACCCCACCTCCAGCTGCCTGCCCGCCCCGCTCGACCCGGCCACCGGCTACGCCTCCCACATCGTGCCGCAGGAGGCCCGCACCGCCCTCTCCCACATCGTGTCCAACGACCCGCGCCCGCACTACGTCCACCAGTCCAACCTCGCCGAGGAGCGCCTGCTCTACCCCGTCCTCGACCGGGTCCTCGCCGACTACCGCGCCCTCTTCGCCGACAACGCCCCGCTGGTCAACCCGCGTCAGAGCGAGGTGGGCACCGAGCTGAGCCGGCGCACCGCCTGGGACGAGGCGCTGGCGGCCGGCCGGGTCACCGCGTACCGCGTCGGCGGCACCGTCACCGTCCGCGTCCCGTCCGGCGTGACCGCACCGGTCACCGTGCCCGAGGGGACCCGCAAGCAACTCCTGCTCGGCACGGCCGCGTTCGGGACGGCCTACGCGGGGGCCCGGTCGGCCTGGACCACGCCTGAGGCGCTCCAGAGCGCCGTCACGCTCAAGCTGCCGACCACCTGACGACCGACCAGACGCTCTGGGGGGAACCGCACATGCCGAGCAGTGGCCGTCACGTCACCATGCTCACCGAAGGCACCTATCCGCACGTCCACGGCGGCGTGAGCACCTGGTGCGACCAGCTCGTCCGCGGCATGCCGGAGGTCGACTTCAACGTCCTCGCGCTCACCGGCAGCGGACGCGAACCGGTCACCTGGGAGCTGCCGCCCAACGTGTACCGGCACACCGCGTTCCCGCTCTGGGGCGCCCCGCGGGGGCCGGCCGCGCTGACCGGCGCGCGCCGTCCCCCGCGGGGACGCGACGGACGCCGCTTCAGCGACACCTACGAACGGTTCCTGCTGGCGCTCCTCGACCCCGACGCGGGCTGCGACTTCGGCGAGGGCCTCTACGCGCTGGCCGAACTCGCCCGCCGCGGACGGCTCACCGCCGCCCTGCGCTCCGAACGCGTCCTGCGGGCGCTGATGTGGATCTGGAGCATGCCGCACCTGCCGACGGCCGCGGCCCGGCCCACCGTCCACGACGCGCTGACCGCCACGGACCTCCTGGAGCACGCGCTGCGACCGCTCGCCGCCCGCGTCCCCGACGACTGCGTCGCGCACGCCGTCTCCAGCGGACTCGCCACGCTGCCCGCGCTCGCCGCCCAGCACTTCGAAGGGGTGCCGTTCCTCCTCACCGAACACGGCATCTACCTCCGCGAGCGCTACCTCGGCTATCGCACCGAGGCCCAACGCTGGCCGGTCAAGGCCCTCATGCTCGGCTTCTACCGCGAGCTGAACTCGCTGGGCTACCGCAAGGCCGACCTCATCACCCCGTGCAACCAGTACAACCGGCGCTGGGAGGAACGCGGCGGCGCGCCCGCCGACCGCATCCGGACCGTCTACAACGGCGTCGACCCGCGGGCCTTCCCCTTCGCCGAGGCCGAACCCGAGGTCCCGACCCTCAGCTGGGCCGGCCGGATCGACCCGATCAAGGACCTGGAGACCCTGGTCCGGGCGTACGCCATCGCCCGCGCCGAACTCCCCGAACTGCGACTGCGGTTGTTCGGACCGGTCCCGGCCGGCGGCGAGGACTACCGGACCCGCCTGGAGAAGCTGGCGGCCGAACTCGGCGTGACGGACGGCGTCACCTTCGAGGGCCGGATCTCCGACGTGGCCCGCGCCTACGCCGCCGGCAACGTGGTGATGCTCTCCTCGATCAGCGAGGGCTTCCCCTTCTCCCTGATCGAGGCGATGTCCTGCGGCCGGGCCACGGTGTCGACGGACGTCGGCGGGGTGCGGGAGGCCGTCGGCGACACCGGGATCGTCGTACCGCCGCGCGAGCCCGCCGTGATGGCCGCGGCCGTGACCGACCTGCTGCGGGACGGGGAGCGACGGGCCGAGCTGGGCCGCCGGGCCCGGCAGCGGGTCGTCGACCGGTTCACGCTGCACCGCTCGGTGGACGGCTTCCGCCGGATCTACCGCGAACTGGCGGGCCGCCCGGCCGATCCGGCCCCCGAGCCGGCGGACTGGACGGTCCGGCTCACCGACCCCTGGCGCCAGGAACTCGTCGGAGGAGGCTCCCTGTCATGAGCGGCTCGCTCTGGCTCAGGAACGGCACGATGCGGGACACCCTGCCGTACGTCCCCCGCCCGCGCCCGGGCGGGCGCCCGGCGGGGACACCGCGCCCCCTTCCGCACGCGCGCCGACCCGCACCGGAGGCACCACCGGGGGCCGACCGCGACCCGGCGCCGGCGCCGTACGGACGCGGTGACGGGTCACCGGGACGGCGCCTCCCGGCGGGGCGGGAGGCCGCGACCACCCGGTGCGCCTGGGCCCACGGCGCGCCGGGGCGGCCAGGACCGCACGGCACCGCGCGGACCTCGACGGCCGTCGCCCCCGACCCGCTCGACGAACTCGCCGAGCGGCTCGACGCCCTGACGGCCGTCGCCGTCCACCCCGACGAGATAGCCGCGATCCTCGAGTCCGACGGCATGACCGACGACCACATCCGTCTCACCTACGGGCGCGCCGACTCCTTCGCCCTCGCCGAGGACCTCTACGCCCGCGCGGAGCGGCGGCACCCCGCTCCGGAGGCGGCCGGCGCGTCCGGCGGACCCTGGCACGGCGAACTCGCCGGCTGCCTCCTGCGCGGCCTCCTCTTCGCCCTCCCCGGGCTCGCCTACGTCCTCGGGGCGCCCCTCCTGGCCGGGCCCCGCGGCACCCACGGGCTGCCCGCGGGCACGGTCCCCCTGCTGGCGGGGGCCGTCGTCGGCTGGGTCTGGAACCAGACCATGTCCCACCGCGCGTACAGCTGGCTGGGCCTCGGCGACCGCCGCGCCGCCGTTCGCGCCCTCGCCGTCGGCGCCCCGGCCGGGGCGCTGGCCGGCACGGTCGTCGCGCTCGCGGCGGCCCTCGCGACCGGACCGGTGGGCCTGCCGGCCGTGACGTTCGCGGCCGGTCAGTCGCTCTACCTCGCCGCGGCGACCGTCCTGCTCGTCCTCGGCCGCGAACGGGCCCTGCTCGGCGCCCTGGTGCCACTCGCGGGCGCCGTGCCCGCCTTCCACCACGACCTTCCGCACCCGCTGCGCACCGGCCTCCTGCTGGCCTCGCTCGCGGCGACCACCGCCTGCGCGGCGAGCGCACTCGGACCGGGCCTCCGCGGCGGGCCCGAGCGCGGCACGGCGGGCGCCGCCCGCCCGGCCCGGACCGCACGGAGCCCCCGGCCCGGCGGAGCCCCGCCGCTCGCCGCCTCCCTCCCGTACGGCCTGTTCGGCCTCGGCACCGGACTGCTCGTGCTGTACACCGCGGTCGGCGACGTCCTCGCCGCCGGCCCCGCCGCCGCGGTCGCCGCTCCCTCCGCCGTCGCCCTCACGCTGTCCATGGGCCCGGCCGAATGGCTGCTGCACCGCTTCCGCAGCGAGAGCCTCGCCGGCCTGCGCACCCTCACCAGCGCCCACGCCTTCGCGCGCGCCACCACCGGGACCCTCGCCCTCTGCCTCGGCGCCTATCTGGCCTGCCTGCTGGCCCTGGCCTCCGTCGGCACCCTGCTCTGGCCCGACGCCCCCCGGCTGACCGGCCTCCGGCTCGTCCCCCTGCTCCTCGTGGGCGTGGTGCTCTGGCTCGGGCTCCTGCTCCAGGCGTTCGGCGCGGTCCGCGGCGCCGCCGTGGTGTGCGTGCTCGCCGCCGCGGCACAGATCCTCGCGCCGTCCGCGGGCCCCGCCGCCGCCGGGGGAGCCGCCGTCGTCCTCACCGTCCTCGCCCGAGTCCTGCTGGTCCGGCCCACCGCCCACCGCTCCTGAAGCCGCTCCCCGGAGGTGCCTCGTCCGTGAACCCCCGTCTGCTGGTCCCCTTCTACGAGCATCCGGCCGACCGGCCGGACGCCTGGAGCGCGGTGATCGAGGCCGCGCCGTCCCTGTACGGCGTCGTCCTCAACCCGGCGAGCGGAGCGGGGGAGCGTCCCGACCCCGCGTTCGCGGACGTCGCCGCCCGCCTGCGGACGGCCGGCACGCGGGTGCTCGGATACACCGACACCGCGTACGGCAGGCGCCCGCACGGCGAGGTCGTCGCCGAACTGCTGCGCCACCGCGACTGGTACGGGGCCGACGGCGCCTTCCTCGACCAGGTGCCCGCCGAGGCGGAGGCACTGGCCCACTACCGCCGCCTCGCCGTCGCCGCCCGCTCCGCCGGGGCCCGGGCCGTCGTGCTCAACCACGGAACGCATCCCGACCCCGGATACGCGGACCTCGCCGACCTGCTGGTCACCTTCGAGGGGCCGTGGGACACCTACCGGAACCTCGACCTGCCCGTCGCCGACCACTACTGCCATCTCGTCTACGCCGCCCCGTCCGGCGTCCGGCCGGCCACCCCCGTCCACTGCGTGGTCCCGGGAGCCGGCGCCCACCCGTGGGGCACGCTGCCCCACGGCCTGGAGCCGGAGCCCGCCCGATGAGACGTCTGGTCCCGCTGCTCGCCGCCCTCTTGCTCGCCGTGGCCTGCACCGCCGCTCCCGACGGACCGGACACCCCGGACGGTGCGCGCGGCTCCGACGGCCCGGCGCCGACCGGGCGCTGGCTGCCGAAGCCGGGCCTCGCGTGGCAGTGGCAGCTCAGCGGCCGGCTCGACCCGGCCGTGGACGTCCCGGTGTACGACATCGACGGCTTCGACCACCCGGCCGCCGCGGTCGCGGACCTGCACCGGCGCGGCCGGAAGGTGATCTGCTACCTGTCCACCGGGGCGTGGGAGGAGTTCCGCCCGGACGCCGCGAAGTTCCCCGCGTCCCTGCTCGGCCTGGGCAACGGCTGGGAGGGCGAACGCTGGCTCGACATCCGCCGCACCGACGTCCTCGGGCCGCTGATGGCCGCCCGCCTGGACATGTGCCGGGCCAAGGGCTTCGACGCGGTCGAACCGGACAACATGGACGGCTACCGGAACCGCACCGGCTTCCCCCTCACCGCCGCGGACCAGCTCCGCTACAACCGGCTGATCGCCGGGCTGGCCCACGACCGAGGGCTCGCGGTCGGCCTGAAGAACGACCTGGACCAGATCCCCCAGCTGGTCGGCGACTTCGACTTCGCCGTCAACGAGCAGTGCGCCCAGTACGGCGAGTGCGAGCGGCTGACGCCGTTCGTCCGGGCGGGCAAGGCGGTCTTCCACGTCGAGTACGAGCGGGAGACGGGGGAGTTCTGCCCGCGGGCCGCCCGGCTGGGCCTGAGTTCGATGCGGAAGCGGTACGAGCTGGACGCGTGGCGCCGGCCCTGCCCTTGAGGGGCAGGCGCCGAGCCGGGGACGACGGGAGCCCGCCTCGTGCCGACGCCCGGCCGGACGGTCACGGCGTCCGGCCGGGCCGGTGAAAAGCGGTGGACAGCCCGCAGCCGCCGGGCGAACATCCTCGCGATGAACAGCGAACCCCTCCCCGCCGCCAAGAACGTCCGCTTCGTCGAGCTCAGCGCGAAAGCGCTCCGGGCCCTCGCCGACGGAGACCTCGCCGGCGGCAGCGCCGAGGCCGGAGTCGCCCTCGACGAGCACTTCGTCGGCGACCGGGCCCGATGGATCTTCGGCTATCGCGCCGACCAGCTCGCCGCGGACCCCTCCGCCGCGCCCTGGACCACTCGGGCCGCGGTGTCCGTGCCGGACGGCACCGTCGTCGGCGACGCCGGGTTCCACGGGCCGCCGGACGAGGCCGGACTGGTCGAGATCGGCTACACCGTCGTGCCCCGGTACCGCCGCCGGGGCTACGCACGCGCCATGGTGGCGGCGCTGCTCGCCCGAGCCGCCGCCGAACCCGGAGTCAGGACCGTGCGGGCCACCATCGGATCCGACAACACGGCGTCCCTGGCCACGATCGCGGGCTTCGGCTTCACGCGCGTCGGCGAGCGGAGCGACGGACACGACGGGATCGCGATCGTCTTCGAGATCCCGGCGGACGCGACGGGGGTCTGAGCCACCGCGCCGAGTCCGGGCCACCGGCGGGACCGGACGTCACCGGGCCGTCATCCGGAAGGTTGCCTTCCGAGGCATCACGAAACGATCACCCCAGGGTCAGCGCCACCAGTGCCGCCGTGGCCGCGGTCTCCTCCACCGCCCCGAACACGTCTCCCGTGACGCCGCCGAAGCGCCGCACGCATCGCCGCAGCAGCAGAGCCGCGGCCGCGAGGGACGCGCCCGCCGCCAGGACGTACCGGACCGCGTCGTACGGGGAGAACACCCCGCCCGCGGCGGCGCACAGGACCAGCACCAGGCCCGTGGCCAGCGCCGCCGGGCCGACCGGGACGGTCGAGGCGACCATCGCGCCCAGGCCCTCCGGACGCGCCGCCGGGATACCGGTGCGGGACGCGTGGGTGAGGGCGAGGCGGGCGACGGTCGCGGCGAGGGCGGCGGCGACCGCGCCCTGTGCCCAGCCCTCGTCGTACAGCCGGTAGAGCGCCGCCACCTGGGCGAACAGGGTGAAGAGCAGCACGATGACGCCGAACGGCCCGATGTCGGACTGCTTCATGACGCGCAGGGCGTCCTCGGCCGGCTTCGCGCTGCCGAGGCCGTCCGCGGTGTCCGCGAGTCCGTCCAGGTGCAGGCCCCGGGTCATCACCGCCGGCACCGCCGCCGTGACCACGGCGGCGAGCAACGGGCCCGAGCCGAGCAGCAGGAACACCCCGCCGAGCGCCGCCGAACAGAGGCCGACGACCAGGCCGGCGAGGGGCGCCCAGAGCATGCCGGCCCGCGCCGCGTCCCGGTCCCAGCGGGTGATGCGGGCGGGAAGCACGGTGAGGGTGCCGAAAGCGAAACGCAGGCCGTCCATCCGGGCAGGGTAATCGGCCTCCTCGGACGGTAAATTGCGCATACCCGAATAAATCGTGCGATCAGAAGCGGGTGGCATGGGTCACTGGTTCACGCGCAACATCATCGAGCCGGGGAAGCTCGCGACGCTGCTCGCCCTGTCCTCGTTCCTCCTGACCTTCCTGATCACCCGGACCGTCACCCGGCTGATCAGGGCCGGGAAGGGGCCGTTCCGGAACGTCTCCTCGGCCGGCGGGCTGCACATCCACCACGTCGTCCCGGGCGTGGTCCTGACCGTCCTCGGCGGCTTCGGCGCCGTCGCCAGCGACCGGCACGGCGTCGGTGCCGCCGTCTTCGCCGTCGTGTTCGGGATCGGCGCGGGGCTCGTCCTCGACGAGTTCGCGCTGATCCTCCATCTCGACGACGTGTACTGGTCCGAGCAGGGCCGGAAGAGCGTCGAGGTCGTCGTCCTCACCGCGGCGCTGGTCATGCTGGCCCTCGCCGGCTTCTCGCCCCTGGGCGTCAACGACCTCACCAGCGACGAGCGGCAGAACCGGGCCGCCTTCGTGCTCACCGTCCTGGTGAACGTCCTCTTCGTGTTCGTGTCCCTGGTGAAGGGCAAGTTCCGGATCGCCGTGATCGGGGCGCTGGTGCCGTTCGTCGCCCTCGTCGGGGCCGTGCGGCTGGCCCGCCCCGGGTCCTGGTGGTCGCGGCACTTCTACCGCCGCCGCCACCGGGCCCGAGCCCGCTCGCGCCTGCGCACGTACCGGCACGACAGGCGCTGGGACCGGGTGCGGCGGCGTGTTCAGGACGTGATCGGCGGCTTCCAGGAGCGGGTCCCCGCGAGCATCTCGGGCCCAGGTCCCGGCTCCGGTCCGGATGCCGGCTCGGGCTCGGGCTCGGACTCGGGCTCCGGTTCCGGCTCCGGCGGCTGATCCCCGCCCCGCCGCTCCCGCCACCGCGTGCCGGCGATGACCAGCAGCACGGCCGCGATCGCCGCCAGGTGCTCCTTGCCGGCGAGGTTGTTCTTGATCAGCACCTCGACGACCATCGCCACGATCACCAGCGCCCCGGTCCAGCGGGCCCGGTAGCGCCAGCACACGTACACCGCGAGGCCCACCACGGCGGCCGACGGGCCGGTGTCGACCACCTGGGCGTCCGAGGCGGGCAGTCCGAACGGGCCGTCCGGCCCGAGCGCGACGGCCGCCCGGGCGTACAGCGTCCCGGCGAGCGTCGCGACGTAGGCGATCGCGAGGGTCCGCCACCGGCCCAGGCAGATCTCGGCGATGCCGAAGACCAGCAGCACCTGGGCCAGCGCGCCCCACACCGGCAGGTCGAGCGCCGGCACGAACAGCGACAGCGGGGTCCGCAGCAGCGCGAGCCCCAGCGGGTCCACGGCCCGGACCGAGCCGATGTCCTGGACGGGCTGATAGCCCCAGTCCTGGTTCTGCACGATCTGGAACAGCGCCGTGAGGCACACCGCGCCCAGCGTCATCGGGATCGCGCGCCACCGGCGTGCGACCAGTCCGGCCCGCACGGTGGCGTACAGCGGTCCCCACTCGCGCCGGGCGAAGTCCCCGAGGGACGATCTCACCGCGTGCCCTCCAGGTGCCTGCGGTACAGCCACCTCGGCAGACCGGGCGCCTCCAGGAAGCCCTCGGCGCGGCCCGCGGCGAGTCCGATGCGCAGCAGGTCGGCGCTCTTCTCGAAGAGCATGAATCGGGGCTCCCAGATCGGTCGGTACTTGGCGTTGGCGCGGTACAGCGACTCGATCTGCCACCAGCGGGAGAAGAAGCTGAGCAGCGAACGCCACATGCGCAGCACGGGTCCCGCCCCGAGCTTCGAGCCACGTTCGAAGACGGAGCGGAACATCGCGAAGTTGAGCGAGACCTGGGTGATCCCGATCTCCTTGGCACGCTGCAGGAGCTCGATGACCATGAACTCCATCAGGCCGTTCTCGGCGTCCCGGTCACGGCGCATCAGGTCCAGCGAGAGCCCGTTCGGACCCCAGGGCACGAAGGACAGCACGGCGCGCAGCCTGCCCTCGTCGTCGGTGCACTCCAGCATCACGCAGCGGCCGTCCTGCGGGTCGCCGAGCCGGCCGAGGGCCATCGAGAAGCCGCGCTCGGTGGCCCCGTCGCGCCAGTCGTCGGCCTTGCGCAGCAACGCGTCCATCTCGGCGGCGGGGATGTCCTCGTGCCGCCGGATGCGGACCTCGTAGCCGGCCCGCTTGACCCGGTTGAACGCCTGCCGGACCGTCCGCATGGCCCGGCCGTCGAGGGTGAACTCGTCGGTCTCCACGATCGCCTCGTCGCCCAGTTCGAGTGCGTCGAGGCCGTGCCGGGCGTAGATGGTGCCGGCCTCCTCGCTCGCCCCCATCACGGCGGGGATCCAGCCGTGCTCGCGGGCCTCGGCCAGCCAGGGCTCGATCGCCCCCGGCCAGGCCTCGGGGTCGCCGATGGGGTCGCCCGAGGCGAGCGAGACGCCGCCGACGACCCGGTAGGCGACGGCGGCCTTCTCGCTGGCCGACCAGACCACGCTCTTCTCGCGGCGCAGCGCGAAGTAGCCGAGGGAGTCCCGGTCCCCGTGCTTGTCCAGCAGGCCGCGCAGCTTGTCCTCGTCCTGTGCGGTCAGCGGGTCGACCGCCCGGCGCGAGCGGAACGCGGCGTAGAGCACGGCGATGAGCAGCAGGGTCGACAGGACGTTGATGGTGACGTTGACCCAGCCGGGCGTGGCGATCCCGTCGTACGCCGAGTCGTCGGCGGCCAGCGTGACCAGCCGCAGCACGCCGTAGCGCCAGCGCTCCAGGAAGGTCGAGGTGCCGGTGGAGGTGTTGGTGACGGTCACGAGCAGCGCGGCGACCAGCGAGGTGACGAGCAGTCCGCCGACCGCGACGATCGCGGCCAGCCACGGGTTGGAGCGGTCACCCTTCGCGTAGAACTCCTTGCGCCCCAGGACCAGCGCGAGCACGAAGGCGGCGGTGAGGGCGAGCGAGATCCAGTTCTGGGCGTGCTGCCGGATCTCCGGGAAGATCATGGCGACGACGAAGAGCAGCAGGAAGAGCCCGCTCAGCACGATGTTGAGGATCCACGCGGCGCGCTTGCGGCGGCGCATGGTGATCGCCAGGAAGAGCGTGAAGACGCCCGAGGCGAAGCCCGCCGTCAGCATGTACGGCGTGAAGTAGTTGTCGGTGTTGTGTCTGCGGAGGTCCTGGCCGAACGAGACCCACACGGCGCTCAGGAAGTTGATGAACGTGACGGCGCGCAGGTACCAGACGGCGAACGCGGCGCTGCGCCGCGAGCGGGCGGTGCCCCCGGGCGCTCCTTCGGTGGACAAACGGACCTCTCCCATGAAAAGCGATCATATGGGGCATCGCCTGTCATGACGGGGCGCCGGAGACGGCCGTCCGCGCGTTGCGGGGTCCACCCAGGACGAAGTCCCAGGGGGAGGGGCCGTGTCCGGCGCCGTCGTCCGTCTCAGTCCTCCTCGCCCGGCGTGTCCGCCGGCCCCGCCGGAGTGGTCGGCTCCGTCGGGAGCGGCTCCTCGGGCCGCTCCGGCAGCTCCGCGGCGAGTGCCGCCGCGGCCTGGACGAGGGGAAGAGCGAGCAGTGCCCCGGTTCCCTCGCCCACAGTGACGCCGTGGTCCAGCAGAGGGTTGAGTGCCATCCGGTCCAGCGCCTTGGCCTGCGCCGGCTCGCCGCTCACCTGGCCGGCCAGCCACCAGTCCGGGGCCCGGAACGCCGCCCGCTGCGCGACCAGCGCGCAGGCCGCGCCCACCACGCCGTCCAGCAGCACCGGCATCCTGCGCACCGCGCTCTGCAGCAGGAAGCCGGTCATGGCCGCCAGGTCCGCACCGCCCACCGCGGCGAGCAGCTCCAGCTGGTCGCCGAGCACCGGCCGGGCGCGCCGCAGCGCGTCCCGGACCGCCGCGCACTTGCGCATCCACGCCAGGTCGTCGATCCCGGCCCCGCCGCGGCCGGTGACCACCGAGGCGTCCGTACCGCACAGCGCCGCGACCAGCGTCGCCGCCGGGGTCGTCCCGCCGACGCTCAGATCGCCCAGGACGACCAGGTCCGTGCCGGAGTCCGCCTCCTCGTCGGCGATCGCCATGCCGAGCCGGATCGCGGCCTCGGTCTCCTCGGCCGTCAGCGCGTTCTCGACGTCGATCCGGCCGCTGCCGCGCCGGATCCGGTGGCGCACCACGTCGGCGGGCAGCAGCCCGGGGTCGCAGTCGAGCCCCGCGTCCACCACCCGCACCGGCACCCCCGCGCTGCGCGCCAGGACCGCGACCGGGCTCGCGCCCTCCAGCACCGCACGGACCAGCTCGAACGCGCTCCCCGACGGCCGGCCCGACACGCCGAGCGAGGCCACCCCGTGATCGCCCGCGAAGAGCACCACCCGCGGCTGCCCGATCGCCCGCACCGTGACCGAACCCTGCGCCGCCGACAGCCATTCGCCCAGTTCGTCGAGCCGGCCGAGCGCGCCGGGCGGCACGGTCAGGCGCTCGCGGCGTTCCTCGGCGTCACGCCGTATCCCCCCGTCGGGGCGCTCGATCAGATCGGAGAAGTCGTCCAGGTTCACGGTTCCGCCTTGGGAGATCAACGAGGCCATCGATGATCCGCACCCTACCCGCGCAGCACCAGCGCCTGGCCTGCGACGACCATCAGGACCTGCTCGCACTCCCCGGCGAAGGCCGCGTTCAGCCGGCCCAGCTCGTCCCGGAACCGGCGTCCCGACGCCGTCGCCGGCACCACCCCCGAACCGACCTCGTTCGTCACGGCGACGACCGTCCGGCCGGTGGCCCGCACCGCCGCCACCAGCTCCGCGACCCGGTTCTCCAACTCCTCCCGGCCGCCGTCCGCCCACCGCTCGTCGTCCCATGCCCCGACCCGGTCCATGGCGTCCGTCAGCCACAGGGACAGGCAGTCGATCAGCAGCGGCGGGCCCTCCTCGGCGAGCAGCGGCACGAGGTCGCAGCTCTCGGTGGTCCGCCAGGACGACGGCCGCCGCTCCCGGTGCAGATGCACCCGCTGCGCCCACTCCGGGTCGCCCTCGCGGACCCCGCCGGTGGCCACGTACACGACCTCGGGGAACGTCTCCAGGCGTCGCTCGGCCTCCACCGACTTGCCCGAACGGGCGCCGCCGGTCACCAGGGTGCGGCGCGGCACCTCCGGCACGGCGTGGTACTCGCCGACGTACAGGGTCGTGCCGTCCGGCACCGCCCGTGCCCCGGCCGCCGCCAGCCGCCGGTCCAGCTCGGCCCCCCACGGTGCGTCGTGGTCCAGGTGCACGGCGACGACGTCGGTGGCCGGTCCGACCGCGCCGGCCGCCCGCAGCCGGGCCAGCGCGTCCGGCCGGCCGGTGACGTCGGCGACGACCGCGTCGTACGGCCGCCGGTCGTCGTCGTGCAGCCCCGCGGGGGATCCGGCCGGCGGCAGGTAGAGCAGCCGCTCGCCGTCGGGGGCCGTCACCTCGTACCCCGTACCGGGGGAGTCCATCGCCACCGCCCGCACCCGGTGGCCGCTGATCAGCGTCAGCTCGCGCCCGTCCGGCACGCGTCCGGCGGTCGGCAGGGCGGCCGGCATCTCCACGGCCGGACCGTCGTGCGGGTGGGTCAGCAGCACCTGCCGCACCCCCACCAGCGAGTGCCCCGACCTGGCCGCGGCCAGCGCGGCGCCCGGCGTCAGGTCGAGCAGCAGCGCCCCGTCCACCAGCAGCGAGGTCGCGGCCCGCGCCCGGGGGCCACGGGCGGTCGCGCACACGGCGCACGGGCAGTCGGGGCGGGGGAGTCCGAGGGGGGCGCCGGTGCCGAGCAATGTCAGTTCCACGCACCGATCCTCCCGCGTCACCGCGAGGGGTGCGCGCCCGGCTACGCTGCGGGCAGGAAACCGATCATCCGGTGAAGCCCAGGAGGCGGACATGGCATGGACGTGGCGTTTCGAGAAGTCCGACGGCACGGAGGTCCAGCCGGCGGTGGCGCCGGACGAGTTCACGACCCAGGGTGACGCCGAGTCCTGGATCGGGGAGAACTGGAAGGACCTCCTGGAGGGCGGCGCGGACCAGGTCACGCTCTCCGAGGACGGTGCCAAGATCTACGGGCCGATGGCCCTGGACGCCGAGGGGTAGTCACCCGTGCCGGGCCACCCGTCCTGCCGGGGGAGCCCCCTCGGTCGCGGACGGGTGGAGACGCCCGCCGGGAGTGGCCCGTGGGTCGGCGTCCGACCCGCGGGCTCCCCTCACTCGCGGTCGGGGGCCGGCCAGTCACTCGCGGTCGGGGGACCAGCTAGCCCCGGACGCCGCACAGGTGCAGCAGGGCCGCCACCCGCCGGTACGGCTCCGTCCGTCCCGCCCGGTCCTCCGCGGCGAGCAGTCGTTCCAGCTCGGCGGCGGCCGGCAGGCCGACATCGGCCGCGACGCCGTCGGTCAGGACCCGCACCCCGTACCAGGCGTGCAGGGGCGCCGCGATGCCCGCGAGCGTCGCGGTCAGCGCGTCGAGCCGGTCGGCCCGCACCTTGACCCCGTTGTCGTCCGGGTACGTGTCCGCGTCGAAGCCGGCCAGCGCTCCGGCCCAGTCCCCGGCGAGCCCCGGCCGCAGGGCCAGCGCCTCCCCGTTCCGTACGACCAGGGACAGCAGACCGCCGGGCGCCAGCATCCGGGCCAGACCCGCGAGCAGCGCGTCCGGCTCCTGCGCGTACATGAGCACGCCGTGGCAGAGCACCACGTCGAAGCTGCCGGGCAGGAAGTGGACGCCCGTCTCACGGCCGTCGCCCTCGATCAGACGGACCCGCTCGCGGATCCCGGCCGGTTCGGTGGCCAGCGAGTCGCGGGCCGCCTTGAGCAGTTCGGGATCGGCCTCCAGGCCGGTCACCGTGTGACCGGCCCGGGCCAGCCTCAGGGCCTGGAAGCCCTGCCCCATCCCCGCGTCGAGGATGCGCAGACGCTGGCCCACCGGGTAGCGGGCGGCTATCTGCTCGTCCAGCTGGCGCGCGATCAGCTCCTGACGGACGGTGTCGCGCAGTCCCCCGTGTCCGGCGGGCCAGGGGGAGACGGCGGGCAGCACCGGACTGCCCGTACCGGTGCCGGATCCGGAGCCGTCCCCGCTCAGGGCCGCTCTCCGCGCTTGACCTGCGGCTTCGGCAGTCGCAGTCGGCGCATCTGGAGCGTACGCATGAGGCCGTAGGCCACGGCACCGCGCTTCGGCTCGTTCGGGAAGCGCTCGTTCAGCTGCTTCTTCAGGCGGAGCCAGATGCCGATCGAGTCGATGATGATCAGGACGATCACACCGAGCCACAGCAGCAGCGAGATGTTCTGCAGCGACGGGATCCGGATCATCGAGAGAACCAGGATCACGACGGCCATCGGCAGGAAGAACTCGGCGATGGCGAAGCGGGAGTCGACGAAGTCGCGCACGAAGCGGCGCACCGGGCCCTTGTCGCGGGCCGGCAGGTAGCGCTCGTCGCCGCTCGCCAGGGCCTCGCGCTGGCGGGCGAGATCGGTGCGGCGGGCCTCGCGCTGGCGCTTGGCGGCCTCCTTGCGGTCGGTCGGCACCGTCGCGGCGCGACGGCGCTGGGTCTGCGCCTCACTCCGCTTCGGTGTCGGGCGGCCCTTGGGGGCCTCGGGGTCGCGGGGCTGCTTGGAGAGGTCCGCCGTCACCTTGTCGGTGGGGGCCTTCTCTTCCTTGGAACGGCTACGGAACACAAAACCCAAGGGTACGTGGTGCGAGGCATGGACCCCAGTCCCGCCGGGAACGATCCGCTAACAGCCTGCGTCTGTGGGGGTACGTCCGGACGACGTGCGGGGTTTCCCCGAGGGGGCCGTCTACTCCCTGGGCCTGAGAGTGCTCGCGCGCAGTCGTCCTTGGGGAGGAGCACTTCCGC
Organism: Streptomyces sp. MS191; assembly: GCF_008042125.1. GTDB lineage: Bacteria > Actinomycetota > Actinomycetes > Streptomycetales > Streptomycetaceae > Streptomyces. Next base: position 1,039,313 of record NZ_RDBI01000040.1, on the reverse strand, counting down.
CCCCGAACAGTGCGGTAATGGAGGCAGGGACCGTACTGTGGATCCTGTTGGAGTGCTTGAGCCGAGTCCGTCAGAAGGGGGCGCGCGAAGCCCATGAGCGGTGTCATGAAGCGTATGGGGATGATCTTCCGCGCGAAGGCAAACAAGGCCCTTGACCGGGCCGAGGATCCGCGCGAGACCCTTGATTACTCCTACCAGAAGCAGCTGGAGCTGCTGCAGAAGGTCCGCAGGGGCGTCGCCGACGTGGCGACCTCCCGCAAGCGGCTCGAACTGCAGCTGAACCAGCTCCAGGGCCAGTCCGCCAAGCTGGAGGACCAGGGCCGCAAGGCGCTGGCGCTCGGCCGCGAGGACCTGGCCCGCGAGGCGCTGTCCCGGCGGGCCGCCCTGCAGCAGCAGGTGAGCGACCTGGAGGTGCAGCACCAGACCCTGCAGGGCGAGGAGGAGAAGCTCACCCTGGCCGCGCAGCGGCTCCAGGCCAAGGTCGACGCCTTCCGCACGAAGAAGGAGACGATCAAGGCGACCTACACGGCCGCCCAGGCACAGACCCGGATCGCCGAGTCCTTCTCCGGCATCTCGGAGGAGATGAGCGACGTCGGCGTCGCCATCCAGCGCGCCGAGGACAAGACGGCCCAGCTCCAGGCCCGGGCCGGCGCGATCGACGAGCTGCTCGCCTCCGGCGCCCTCGACGACCAGTCCGGTCTCGGCAAGGACGACATCCAGGCGGAGCTCGACCGGCTGTCCGGCGGCACGGACGTCGAGCTGGAACTCCAGCGGATGAAGGCGGAACTGGCCGGCGGCCCCTCGTCCTCCCAGCAGGCGATCGAGGGCGGCGACGGCGCGGCCGCGCCGCAGGACAAGCAGCAGTCCCACCCCCGGTTCGACAAGCAGTAACGAGCTCTCCAAGGACGGCGCATCATGATCGTGAGGATCATGGGGGAGGGCCAGTGGAAGCTGGCCGACGATCGCTTGACCGAGCTGAACACGCTGGACGCCGAGCTGCTGGCCGAGATGGAGTCGGGCGACGAGGACGGCTTCCGCCGCACCCTCGGTGCCCTGCTCGACGCGGTCCGGCGCTTCGGCGACCCTCTCCCCGACGACTCCCTGGAGCCGTCGGAGCTGATCCTTCCGTCGGCGGACGCGACCCTCGAAGAGGTGCGCGAGATGCTGTCCGACGACGGCCTCATCCCGGGCTGAGCCCGGCACTCCACACCACGCGGTGCCCCGTCGCCCCCGAAGGCGGCGGGGCACCGCGCGTGTCCGGCCCCCACCGCGCGCAGCGACTGCACGACGTACTCGTCCACCTCGAAGGTGGTCAGCATGACGATCCGGACGCCGGAGAGGTACTGGTCTGCATGGTCACCGGATCCTTCGCCGACCCCCACGGCAGCCCCAACGGCCCCACCTTCGGCGACCGCACCCCCGACGCCGGCGGTGTCGTCCTCATGGTCCTGGGGGCCGCCGCCCTCGTGCCGCGCCGCCGCCACCCGATCGCCGTACTCGTCTTCACCTGCGCCGTCACCCTGGTCGGGCTGGTCAGCGACAACCGCCCCGCCCCGGTCGCCATGAGCGCCGTCGTCGCCCTCTTCACCGTCGCCGCGCACACCGACCGGCCCACCACCTGGCGGGTCGGCCTGCTCACCATGGCCGTGCTCACGGCGGCGGCGATGCTCTTCGGGCCCAACCCCTGGTACGCGCAGGAGAACGTGGGCGTGTTCGCCTGGACCGGCATGGCCGCCGCCGCGGGCGACGCCGTCCGCAGCCGCCGCGCCTTCGTGGACGCCATCCGGGAGCGCGCCGAACGCGCCGAACGGACCCGCGAGGAGGAGGCCCGGCGCCGGGTCGCCGAGGAGCGCCTGCGCATCGCCCGCGACCTGCACGACGTCGTCGCGCACCACATCGCCCTGGTCAACGTCCAGGCCGGCGTCGCCGCCCATGTCATGGACAAGCGCCCCGACCAGGCCAAGGAAGCACTCGCGCACGTCCGCGACGCCAGTCGCTCCGCGCTGGACGAGCTGCGCGCCACCGTCGGCCTGCTGCGCCAGTCAGGCGACCCGGAGGCGCCCACCGAGCCCGCCCCGGGACTCGCCGTCCTCGACGCGCTGCTCGACACCTTCCGCAACGCCGGCCTGCCCGTGCAGCTGGCCCGTGCCGACGAGGACACGAGCCTCCCCGCGGCCGTCGACCTCGCCGCGTTCCGGATCATCCAGGAGGCCCTGACCAACGTGCGCAAGCACGCCGGCCAGGACGCCAAGGCGGAGGTCAGCGTCGTGCGGGTCGGGCGCACCGTGGAGATCACCGTCCTGGACGACGGCGTACCGCAGCCGGTGCCGCCCGCCGACACCGGCGGCCACGGCCTGCTCGGCATGCGGGAACGCGTCACCGCCCTCGGCGGCACGCTCACCGCCGCACCCCGCTACGGCGGCGGCTTCCGCGTGCAGGCGATACTGCCCGCGACGACCTCTACGGGGGAGGACAGATGACGATCCGGGTGCTGCTCGCCGACGACCAGGCCCTGCTCCGCAGCGCCTTCAGGGTGCTCGTGGACTCCGAGCCGGACATGGAGGTCGTCGCCGAGGCCGCCGACGGCGCCGAAGCCTTCGCGAAGGCCCGCTCCGAGCGGGCCGACGTCGTCCTCATGGACATCCGGATGCCCGGGACCGACGGCCTCGCCGCCACCCGCATGATCACCGCCGACCCGGCGCTCTCCGGCGTCCGGATCGTCATGCTGACCACCTTCGAGGTGGACGAGTACGTCGTGCAGTCGCTGCGCGCGGGGGCCTCCGGCTTCCTCGGCAAGGGCGCGGAACCGGAGGAGCTGCTCAACGCGATCCGGATCGCCGCCGCCGGCGACGCCCTGCTCTCGCCCGTGGCGACCAAGGGCCTGATCGCCAGGTTCCTCGCCCAGGGCGGCGGTGCCGACCTCGGCGACGGCGAGCACGGCCGGGCCCACTCCGAGCGGCTGGCCGCGCTGACCACCCGCGAGCGGGAGGTCCTGGTCCTCGTCGCCGGCGGTCACTCCAACGACGAGATCGCCGAGCGCCTCGCCGTCAGCCCTCTCACGGTCAAGACCCACGTGAACCGCGCCATGGCCAAGCTCGGCGCCCGCGACCGCGCCCAGCTGGTGGTCACGGCCTACGAATCGGGCCTGGTACGTCCGAAGGTGGAGTGAGGCGGGCCCCCCGCGTACTCCAGACGCGGTATGCGCGGCATAAGGATCTGGGCCCGGGGGCCGACGAATACGGCCCCGGCGTGACAGAGGGTGGACACCGGGCACTCCTGGGGCATTCCCCGGCGCCCGCCCGCCGAGTACGCCACAGAAGAGAGACCCCATGTCCTGGCTGTCCAGATTCAGCCTCGCGCAACGGGCCCTGATCGGGCTGATGTCCATCGTCGCCATCGTCTTCGGGGCGATCGCGATCCCGCAGCTGAAGCAGCAGCTGCTCCCCTCGATCGAACTCCCGATGGTGTCGGTCCTGGCCCAGTACCAGGGCGCGTCGCCCGACGTGGTCGAGAAGCAGGTCGTCGAACCGCTCGAATCCACCATCAAGGCCGTCGACGGCATCAAGGGCGTCACCTCCACCGCCTCCGAGGGCAGCGCCGTCATCATGGCCACCTTCGAGTACGGCGACGAGGGCACCAAGCAGCTCGTCGCCGACGTCCAGCAGGCGGTGAACCGGGCCCGGGCGGCCCTGCCCGACAGCGTCGACCCGCAGGTCGTGGCCGGCTCGACCGACGACATCCCGACCGTCGTCCTCGCCGTCACCTCGGACAAGGACCAGCAGGCGCTCGCCGACCAGCTGGAGCGCACCGTCGTCCCGGCCCTGGAGGACATCGAGGGCGTGGGCCAGGTCTCCGTCGACGGCGTCCAGGACCTCCAGGTCTCCGTCACGCCGGACGACCGGAAGCTGGCCGCGGCGGGCCTCGACACGATGCGGCTCGCCGAGGCGATCAGGGCGGGCGGCGGCACCGTGCCGGCCGGGTCCTTCTCCGAGGCCGGCAAGAGCCGCACCGTCCAGGTCGGCGGCGGCTACACCTCGCTGCAGCAGATCCAGGACCTGCGCGTCAAGCCCGCGAAGGGCAAGGCCGTGCGCCTCGCCGACGTGGCGAAGGTCGAGCAGCAGGAGTCCTCGCGGGTCTCCATCACCCGTACCGACGGCCGGCCCAGCCTCGCCGTCCTGGCGACGATGGACAAGGACGGCAGCGCCGTCGCGATCTCCGACGCCGTCAAGGAGAAGCTGCCCGACCTCCGCAAGGACCTGGGCGCCGGCGCCGAGCTCACCGTGGTCTCCGACCAGGGCCCGGCCGTCGCCAAGTCCATCTCCGGCCTGACCACCGAGGGCGCGCTCGGCCTCGTCATGGCGGTCCTGGTGATCCTGGTCTTCCTGGCCTCGATCCGCTCCACGCTGGTCACCGCGGTCTCCATCCCGCTCTCGGTCGTCCTGGCCCTGATCGTCCTGTGGACCCGTGACCTGTCGCTCAACATGCTGACCCTCGGCGCGCTCACCATCGCCATCGGCCGGGTCGTCGACGACTCGATCGTGGTGCTGGAGAACATCAAGCGCCACCTCGGCTACGGCGAGGAGCGCGAGTCCGCGATCCTCACCGCGGTCCGCGAGGTGGCCGGCGCGGTCACCTCCTCGACGCTCACCACGGTCGCGGTCTTCCTGCCGATCGGCCTGGTCGGCGGCATGGTCGGCGAGCTCTTCGGCTCGTTCAGCCTGACCGTCACGGCCGCCCTGCTGGCCTCCCTCCTGGTCTCGCTCACCGTCGTCCCGGTCCTGTCGTACTGGTTCCTGCGCGCCCCCAAGGGCACGTCCGAGGACCCGGAGGAGGCCCGCCGGCTCGCCGAGGAGAAGGAGGACCGCAGCCGCCTGCAGCGCCTGTACGTCCCCGTCCTGCGGTTCGCGACCCGTCGCCGCCTCACCAGCGTGGCGATCGCCGTCGTGGTCCTCATCGGCACCTTCGGCATGGCCCCGCTGCTCAAGACCAACTTCTTCGACCAGGGCGAGCAGGAGGTCCTCAGCATCAAGCAGGAGCTGGCGCCGGGCACCAGCCTCGCCGCCTCCGACGAGGCCGCGAAGAAGGTCGAGGAGGTCCTCGCCGACACCGAGGGCGTGAAGGACTACCAGGTCACGGTCGGCTCCTCCGGCTTCCTGGCCGCCTTCGGCGGCGGCACGGGCGCCAACCAGGCCTCGTACCAGGTGACCCTGGAGGAGTCCGCGACGTACGAGAAGACCCGCGACGCCATCGACGCGGCGCTCGGGAAGCTCGACGGCATCGGCGACACGACGATCGCGGCGGGCGACGGCTTCGGCAGCCAGGACCTCAGCGTGGTGGTGAAGGCCTCCGACGCCGAGACGCTGAAGAAGGCCTCCGAGGCCGTACGCGCCGAGGTCGCGAAGCTCGACGACGTCACCGACGTCCAGAGCGACCTGTCCCAGTCCGTGCCGCGGATCTCCGTCAAGGCCACGGCCAAGGCGGCGGACCTCGGTCTGGACGACACATCCCTCGGGATGGCCGTGGCCCAGGCGGTCCGCGGCACCCCGGCCGGCAAGGCGATCCTCGACGACACCGAGCGCGACGTCGTCCTGACCTCCGCCCGGCGGGCCACGACCATGGCGGAGCTCAAGGCCCTGCCCATCGGCCCGGTCACGCTCGGCGACATCGCCGACGTGAAGCTGGTGCCCGGCCCGGTCTCGATGACCAGGATCGACGGCGCCCGCGCCGCGACCATCACGGCCAAGCCGACCGGCGACAACACGGGCGCGGTCAGCGCCTCGCTCCAGACGAAGATCAACGCGCTGGACCTGCCCGAGGGCGCCACCGCCTCCATCGGCGGTGTCTCCGAGGACCAGTCCGAGGCGTTCGTGAACCTGGGCCTGGCGATGCTCGCGGCGATCGCGATCGTCTTCATGCTCCTGGTCGCGACCTTCAAGTCGCTGATCCAGCCGCTGATCCTGCTGGTCTCCATCCCGTTCGCGGCGACCGGCGCGCTCGGCCTCCTGGTCGTCACCGGCACGGCGATGGGCGTCCCGGCGATGATCGGCATGCTGATGCTGATCGGCATCGTGGTCACCAACGCGATCGTCCTGATCGACCTGATCAACCAGTACCGGGCCCAGGGTCTCGGCGTCGTCGAGGCGGTCGTCGAGGGCGGCCGTCACCGACTGCGCCCGATCCTGATGACCGCGCTGGCGACGATCTTCGCGCTGCTGCCGATGGCGCTGGGCATCACCGGCGAGGGCGGCTTCATCGCCCAGCCGCTGGCCGTGGTCGTGATCGGCGGTCTGATCACCTCGACGCTGCTCACGCTGCTGCTCGTCCCGACGCTCTACGCGATGGTCGAGCTGCGCAAGGAGCGCCGGGCGAAGAAGAAGGCCGCCCGGCGCGAGGCCAAGGCCGTGGCGGATGTGCTGGAGCAGACCGGGGACGCGGACCTGCTGGAGGTCTGACCCCTCCGGGCCCGCCCGCTCGCGGGCGGGCCCACCGGACGCCGAAGGGCGCCCCGCACCTCGTGCGGGGCGCCCTTCGGCGCTTCTCCGGTTCCGCTCCGCGGGGCCCTGCGGAGGGTTACGGGAGGGCGAGCATCCGCTCCAGCGCGAGCTTCGCGAAGCTCTCCGTCTCCGGGTCGACCCGGATGTGGTTGACCAGGTTGCCCTCGGCCAGCGACTCCAGCGTCCACACCAGGTGCGGCAGGTCGATGCGGTTCATCGTCGAGCAGAAGCAGACCGTCTTGTCGAGGAAGACGACCTCCTTGTCCGGGTGCGCGGCGGCCACGCGACGGACCAGGTTCAGCTCGGTGCCGATGGCCCACTTGGAGCCGGCAGGGGCCGCCTCCAGGGTCTTGATGATGTACTCCGTGGAGCCCACGTGGTCCGCTGCGGCGACGACCTCGTGCTTGCACTCCGGGTGCACCAGCACGTTGACGCCGGGGATCCGCGCGCGCACGTCCTCGACCGAGTCCAGCGAGAAGCGGCCGTGCACCGAGCAGTGACCCCGCCACAGGATCATCTTCGCGGCGCGCAGCTCCTCGACGGTCAGGCCGCCGTTGGGCTTGTGCGGGTTGTAGAGGACGCAGTCCTCCAGGGACATCCCCATCTCGCGCACGGCGGTGTTGCGGCCCAGGTGCTGGTCCGGCAGGAAGAGCACCTTCTCGCCCTGCTCGAACGCCCAGTCCAGCGCGCGCTTGGCGTTCGACGAGGTGCAGATCGTGCCGCCGTGCTTGCCGGTGAAGGCCTTGATGTCGGCCGACGAGTTCATGTACGAGACGGGCACGACCTGTTCGGCGACGCCGGCCTCGGTCAGCACGTCCCAGCACTCGGCGACCTGCTCGGCGGTGGCCATGTCGGCCATCGAGCAGCCCGCGGCGAGGTCCGGCAGCACGACCTTCTGGTCGTCGGACGTCAGGATGTCCGCCGACTCTGCCATGAAGTGCACGCCGCAGAAGACGATGTACTCGGCCTCCGGGCGCGCGGCCGCGTCACGGGCGAGCTTGAAGGAGTCGCCGGTGACGTCCGCGAACTGGATGACCTCGTCACGCTGGTAATGGTGGCCGAGGACGAAGACCTTGTCCCCGAGCTTCTCCTTGGCCGCGCGGGCGCGCTCCACCAGGTCCGGGTCGGAGGGCGACGGCAGGTCGCCCGGACACTCCACGCCGCGCTCGCTCTTCGGGTCGGCCTCACGGCCGAGCAGCAGGAGGGCGAGGGGGGTCGGCTGGACGTCCAGGGGCTGGGCGGTGGTCACGTCACGCACCCTTTCTTTTCCAAAATCATTGCGGCTCGGCCGCTCCAGTGGAGCCGGTGCGGCACATGCACCGGAGGCTTTTCGTCTAAATGACGCTATCTATCATAACCGCTTCACGTCAGTTTGACGATGTCCATAGTGTCGATGTGACGAATTCGGGCGGGCCGGATCGGCGCTGGTTCGGACGGCGATGTGCGAGCATGAAAGGGAAAGACACGCACTCGGCCCGGAATGAATCCGCGGCCCCGCCGGTTGCAACCGGTCGGCAAGCAGTCTCCGTACAACCCGGGAGAGAAGCAGATGTCCGTATCGGACGAGAAGACCACTGTCAGCGACGGCATCCTCCTGTCTGACGCCGCCGCGGCCAAGGTCAAGGCCCTGCTCGACCAGGAAGGCCGCGAGGACCTGGCGCTGCGCGTCGCCGTTCAGCCCGGTGGCTGCTCCGGCCTGCGTTACCAGCTCTTCTTCGACGAGCGCTCGCTCGACGGCGACGTCGTCAAGGACTTCGACGGCGTCAAGGTCGTCACCGACCGCATGAGCGCCCCGTACCTGGGCGGCGCCTCGATCGACTTCGTCGACACCATCGAGAAGCAGGGCTTCACGATCGACAACCCGAACGCCACCGGCTCCTGCGCCTGCGGCGACTCGTTCAGCTAAGCCGAACGTACGACGAAGGCGGCCGCCCGGTGTTCCGGGGGCCGCCTTCGTCGTACCCGCCCGCCTGCCGGGCTCCGCGCTACTGCCGCGGCACGGGCTCCCCGCTCGCCGCGTCGGTCACGGTCCGGCCGGCCAGCGGCTGGTCCAGCGTCACCGTCTTCGTCACCTCGACGGCCATGGCGATGCACGCCCGGCCCGGATCCGTGGGCTTCTCCGTCACGCGCACCACGACGCTGTCCGCGCTCTGCCGCGCCGTCACCGTGTACTCGCTGCACACCCCGCCCCAGAAGGTCACCGACAGCTTCGTGCCGGCCGCGTCGACGCGGTACGACCCGATCTGGCGGGCGGGCGCGGTGCCCTCGTCCGGGGACGGCTTCGCCGGGGGCGCCAGGTACTCCGGGGCCACCGCCGTCTGCACCACCGTGTAGGGCTTCGCCCCGGCCGCCGGCTCCACCGCGAACAGCCAGGACGGCACGAGGACCCGGGCGCCGTCGACGTACTGCGACGCCAGGCCGAAGACGGCCCCGGTCACCTTCAGCACCGGCTGCGGAGCCGTCGAGCACGGCAGGTCGGTGCCGGTCGGGCCGCCGGTCGCGCCGTCGTCCCGCGTCGTCGCGGGCGGGTCCGTCGCACAGCCGCCGACGCCGTGCCGGCCCGGGCCGGACGACGCCTCGTTCAGCTCCTCCAGCGCCTTCTTCGCGCCGATCACCGGATAGACCGCACCCTTCGCGGGGGCCTTCAGCTGCCCGCTGCCCGCCACCAGGGCGCCGTCCGGACCGACGTGGATCCCGGTCGACCAGCCGTAGGTCGGCAGCCCGTCCACGACCGGCTCGGCGTTCACCACCCGCACCGAGCCGCCCATCAGCTGGGTGGCGTCCACCTTCGCGTCGTCCTGCCCGACGGCCTTCAGTACGGGGGCCGCCGCGGCCTTCGCCGCCGCCTCGCTCACCGGCGTGCCGCCGCGCGGGGGCCTGGCCTCGCCCGGGGGCGGGCACGCCTTCCCCTTCAGGCACGTGTCGCCGACCGGACCGCCGTCGTACCGCGCGAACGTCCAGCTGCCCGGTGCCTGCTCCGACACGTCGAGGCGCAGCCCCGACCCGTCCTTCTCCGGGGCGATCCGCCACACCCCGTCCCGGAGCGCCGGGGTACCCGCGATGCCGAGGGCCTTCGCCAGCCGGGTCACCTCCGCCGAGGTGACCCGGCCCTCGGGCCGGTGGACCGCGGCCGAGGAGGGTCCCTGGGGGAGGGGACCCTTGGCCTGGTAGACCGCGCCGCCGCCGTGCGGGTCCGGCTCGCCGGGCGCGATGCCGGGACCGGGGTCGTCGCCCGACGCCTTGGCGTCCAGGCGCAGCGGCGGGGGCGAGCCCGCCCCCCGCGCGGCGTCGGACGCGCCGCCGTCACCACCCTCGGACGCCGTGGTCGCGAGGTACACGCCACCGCCGCCGGCCAGCAGCACTCCCGCTGCCACCGATGCGACCAGCAGCGGAGTACGCCTGGGTCGTCGGTTCTCCGTACCGCTCACCGCTCGCTCCTTCATCCCGGTGGAAGACACCGATGGGACGGAACGGGCGAGCGGCTGGTTCCGTCCCTCAGGCGCCGTATTCGGAAGTCGCGTCGATCAGCCGTGCCGAGGCGGCCGGGACGACGACGCCGTGGATCAGTGCCGGAGAGACCGGAGCGGGCGCGTCGGGCGCGGGAACGACCCAGTGCGGGGCCATCCGCGCGCTGTCGCCGCGCAGCTGGGCCAGGCTGAACTCGGACTCCTGATGCTCGCGGGGAGCAGGGTACGTGGACATGTGGGCACCGTATGCATGGCACGCCTTCGGAAAAAAGACCTACTCTGGGGTAGTTTCCCCTGTTCGGCAGCGGCGCCGTCACCCGGTAGCGTGAGCTGTCACTCTCTCCCGTCCCGCAGGAGCGCCCAGCCGTGCGTATCGCAGTCACCGGCTCCATCGCCACCGACCACCTCATGACCTTCCCCGGCAGGTTCGCAGACCAGCTCGTCGCGGACCAGCTGCACACGGTCTCGCTCTCGTTCCTGGTCGACAACCTCGACGTGCGACGGGGAGGTGTCGGCCCGAACATCTGCTTCGGCATGGGTCAGCTCGGCGGCCGTCCGATCCTCGTGGGCGCGGCGGGCTACGACTTCGACGAGTACCGCGCGTGGCTCGACCGCCACGGCGTCGACACCGGCTCGGTGCGGATCTCCGAGGTCCTGCACACGGCCCGCTTCGTGTGCACCACGGACAAGGACCACAACCAGATCGGCTCGTTCTACACCGGCGCCATGAGCGAGGCCCGGCTGATCGAGCTCAAGGCCGTCGCCGACCGCGTGGGCGGCCTGGACCTGGTGCTCATCGGCGCGGACGACCCCGAGGCCATGCTGCGCCACACCGAGGAGTGCAAGGCGCGCGAGATCCCCTTCGCCGCCGACTTCTCGCAGCAGATCGCGCGCATGGAGGGCCGGGAGATCCGCACCCTCCTCGACGGGGCGACCTACCTCTTCTCCAACGAGTACGAGAAGGGCCTCATCGAGTCCAAGACGGGCTGGACCGACGAGGAGATCCTCGGCCGCGTCGGGCACCGCGTCACCACCCTCGGCTCGCGCGGTGTGCGCATCGAGCGGGCCGGCGAGCCGGTCATCGAGGTCGGCTGCGCCGAGGAGGACGCCAAGGTCGACCCGACCGGCGTCGGCGACGCGTTCCGCGCGGGCTTCCTGACCGGTCTGTCCTGGGGCGTCAGCCTGGAGCGCGCGGCCCAGGTCGGCTGCATGCTCGCCACGCTGGTCATCGAGACCCTCGGCACGCAGGAGTACACCCTGCGCCGCACCAACTTCATGGAGCGCTTCACCAAGGCGTACGGCGACGAGGCCGCCGCCGAGGTCCAGGCGCACCTGGCCTGATCCCCGGGGGCCACGCCCCCTGTCCGCGGCGCCGGCCGGGTCCACCCGTCCGGCGCCGCGGCGCGTCCGGCCCCGGGCCGCCCCCGGCGGGTCCGGCCCGCGGGCCCCGCGCCGCGCTCCGGCCGCCCGCCCCGCGGAGGCCGCTCAGGACACCCGCCGCACCACGTACGCCGTGCCGCCCCGCTCCGAGGGCTCCTCGCCCACGTACTCCTGGCCCCGCATCTCGCACCAGGCCGGGATGTCCAGCCGCGCCGCCTCGTCGTCGGCGAGGACCGTGACCGTGCCGCCCACCGGGACGTCGCCGATCACCTTGGCCAGCTCGATCASCGGGATCGGGCACCTCCGGCCCAGGGCGTCCACCACGAGGGACGCCGGGGCCGCCGCCGCGCCCGCGCCCGTCGCGCCCCGCGGCGCGCCGAGCCGCTCCCGTACGGACGCGACCACTCCGGGCAGCACCTCCAGGAAGCGGTCCACGTCCTCCTCCGGAGTGCCCGCCGGCAGCGACACCCGGACGTTGCCCTCGCTGAGCACCCCCATGGCGCGCAGGACATGGCTGGGCGTCAGGGTCGAGCTGGTGCAGGACGATCCGGACGAAACGGAGAAACCCTCCCGATCCAGCTCGTGCAGCAGCGTCTCGCCGTCGACGTAGAGGCAGGAGAAGGTGACGAGGTGGGGGAGCCGGCGCACCGGGTCGCCCACCACCTCCACGTCCGGCACCAGCTCCGGCACCCGGGCGCGGATCCGGTCCACCAGGACGCGCAGCCGCGCCGCCTCGGTCGCCGCCTCCGCCCGCACCGCCCGCAGCGAGGCCGCCGCCGCCACGATCGCCGGCAGGTTCGCGAAGCCCGKCGCCCGCCCCGACTCCCGCTCGTCGGACGGGCCTTGGGCCGCGAACCGGACACCCTTGCGCACCGCGAGCAGCCCCACCCCGGCCGGACCGCCCCACTTGTGCGCACTGGCCGCGAGCAGCGACCAGGCGCCCTCGACCGGACCCCAGCCGAGCGACTGGGCGGCGTCCACCAGGAGCGGCACCCCCGCGGCCCGGCAGGCCTCGGCGACCTCCGCCACCGGCTGCTCCGTCCCCACCTCGTGGTTGGCGGACTGCAGGCACGCCAGCGCGGTGCCGCCGTCCAGGGCCGCGGTGAAGTCCGCGACCCGGACCGCCCCGGTCCGCCCGACCGGGACCTCCGTCATCGTGCCGCCGGCCGCCGCGTGCGCCTCGCCGGCGTGCAGGACGGAGGAGTGCTCGACCGCCGAGACCACCAGACGGTTCCCGACACGCCGACGCCCCGCGAGCGCTCCGGAAACCCCCGCGTGAACCGCGCGCGTCCCCGAAGGAGTGAACACGAGCTCGTCGGGGCGGCACCCCACCGCGTCCGCCGCGGCCTCCCGCGCCGCGTCCAGCAGCAGCCGCGCCCGGCGGCCCTCGCGGTACAGCCGGGCCGGGTCGGCCCAGCCCTCGTCCAGGGAGGCGAGCAGCGCCTGGCGGGCGACGGGGTGCAGCGGAGCGGCGGAGGCGGCGACCGAGGCGGCGCGGCTGCGCGTCCTGGTGGACCGGATCCGCGCCCGGGTGCCGGAGCTGGTGCCGGACGTGGAGGTGGTGGGCGACCCGGTGCGCCGGCTCCCCCACCTCGTCACCTTCTCCTGCCTCTACGTCGACGGCGAGACGCTGCTGCACGAGCTGGATCGGGAGGGTTTCTCCGTTTCGTCCGGATCGTCCTGCACCAGCTCGACCCTGACGCCCAGCCATGTCCTGCGCGCCATGGGGGTGCTCAGCGAGGGC
>NZ_RDBI01000040.1:1017335-1026128 GCF_008042125.1 Streptomyces sp. MS191 | reverse complement strand
CACCGGTCGGCCCCCCGGGACCCCACCGCGGAATGCCGGGGTCCACCCCTTCGGGGAGTCGGACGGCGCGTTGGGCACCCTCCCCGCGCGACCCCAAATAGCGTCCAGTAGGGTTTGGTCCGCATAAACATCCAAACCCCTGCCCGCGGCCGGGGCGGCGACCGACCAGCGAGACGGCCGTAGCCGGACCAGCGCGGGCCGAGACTCTCGGGAAGGCGCTACGTGAGTCCCAACGGCTCCGACCGCTCGTCGCGGCGCCCGATGCGGCGGAAGCTGCCGCAGGTGCTGACTGCGGGCCTGATCCTGGCGACAGCCACCGGCTGCTCGTACAACTGGGAAGACTTCCCCCGCCTTGGTATGCCCACCCCGGTGACGGAAGAGGCGCCTACGATCCTCTCCCTGTGGCAGGGCTCGTGGGCGGCTGCGCTCGTCACGGGCATCCTGGTGTGGGGACTGATCCTGTGGTCCGTCATCTTCCACCGGCGCAGTCGCACCAAGGTGGAGGTACCGCCGCAGACGCGGTACAACATGCCCATCGAGGCGCTGTACACGGTCACTCCGCTCATCATCGTGTCGGTGCTCTTCTACTTCACCGCGCGCGACGAGTCGAAGCTCCTCTCACTCGCCGACAAGCCGGCCCACACGATCAACGTGGTCGGCTATCAGTGGAGCTGGGGCTTCAACTACATCGAGAACGTGCCGGGAGTGAAGGGCGACGCACAGATCGCCCCGAACCTCGACGCCATTCCGGACAAGTTCCAGGACGACTTCCCGGCGAACGCCGGTGGCGTCTACGACGCCGGCATCCCCGGTGACCGGAACCCGCAGACCGGCAACCCGGGTCCGACCCTGGTCCTGCCCAAGGGTGAGAAGGTCCGGTTCGTCCTGACCTCCCGTGACGTCATCCACTCCTTCTGGGTGGTCCCGTTCCTGATGAAGCAGGACGTCATCCCCGGTCACACCAACGCCTTCGAGGTGACCCCGTCACAGGAAGGCACCTTCATGGGCAAGTGTGCCGAGCTGTGCGGTGTCGACCACTCCCGGATGCTCTTCAACGTCAAGGTGGTCTCCCCGGAGCGCTACCGCGAGTACCTGAAGGAGCTGGCGGAGAAGGGGCAGACCGGCTACATCCCGTCGGGCATTGAGCAGACGGACCCGGCCAGGAATGCGGAGAAGAACCAACTGTGAGCATCCTCAACGAACCCCAGGGTGCCGCCGCAGCTGAGGACTCGTACGAGAACGAGCTGCCCGTGCGGCGCAGTCAGCCCGGCAACGTCGTGATCAAGTGGCTGACCACCACGGACCACAAGACCATCGGCACGATGTACCTGGTCACGTCGTTCGCGTTCTTCTGCATCGGCGGTCTGATGGCGCTCTTCATGCGCGCCGAGCTGGCCCGTCCGGGTACGCAGATCATGTCGAACGAGCAGTTCAACCAGGCGTTCACGATGCACGGCACGATCATGCTGCTGATGTTCGCGACGCCGCTGTTCGCCGGATTCGCGAACTGGATCATGCCGCTGCAGATCGGCGCGCCCGACGTGGCGTTCCCGCGGCTGAACATGTTCGCGTACTGGCTGTACCTCTTCGGCTCGATCATCGCGGTGGCCGGCTTCCTCACCCCGCAGGGTGCGGCCGACTTCGGCTGGTTCGCCTACTCCCCGCTGTCGGACGCCGTCCGCTCGCCGGGTGTCGGCGCCGACATGTGGATCATGGGTCTGGCCTTCTCCGGCTTCGGCACGATCCTCGGCTCGGTCAACTTCATCACCACGATCATCTGCATGCGCGCTCCGGGCATGACGATGTTCCGCATGCCGATCTTCACCTGGAACGTGCTGCTGACCGGTGTCCTGGTCCTGCTCGCCTTCCCGGTCCTGGCGGCCGCGCTGTTCGCCCTGGAGGCGGACCGGAAGTTCGGTGCCCACGTCTTCGACGCGGCCAACGGCGGCGCCCTGCTCTGGCAACACCTCTTCTGGTTCTTCGGACACCCAGAGGTGTACATCATCGCCCTGCCGTTCTTCGGCATCGTCTCCGAGGTCATCCCGGTCTTCAGCCGCAAGCCGATGTTCGGCTACATCGGCCTGGTGGCCGCGAMCATCGCGATCGCCGGTCTGTCCGTGACCGTGTGGGCCCACCACATGTACGTCACCGGCGGCGTGCTCCTGCCGTTCTTCTCCTTCATGACGTTCCTCATCGCCGTACCGACGGGCGTGAAGTTCTTCAACTGGATCGGAACGATGTGGAAGGGCTCGTTGTCCTTCGAGACACCGATGCTCTGGACGATCGGCTTCCTGGTCACCTTCACCTTCGGCGGTCTGACCGGCGTGATCCTGGCCTCGCCGCCGATGGACTTCCACGTCTCGGACTCGTACTTCGTGGTGGCGCACTTCCACTACGTCGTCTTCGGCACCGTCGTCTTCGCGATGTTCGCCGGCTTCCACTTCTGGTGGCCGAAGTTCACCGGCAAGATGCTGGACGAGCGCCTGGGCAAGATGACCTTCTGGACGCTGTTCATCGGCTTCCACGGCACCTTCCTGGTGCAGCACTGGCTGGGTGCCGAGGGCATGCCGCGTCGTTACGCGGACTACCTGAACGCCGACGGCTTCACCACGCTGAACACGATCTCGACGATCTCCTCCTTCCTGCTGGGCCTGTCGATCCTGCCGTTCTTCTACAACGTCTGGAAGACCGCCAAGTACGGCAAGAAGATCGAGGTCGACGACCCGTGGGGCTACGGCCGTTCGCTCGAATGGGCGACGTCCTGCCCGCCGCCGCGGCACAACTTCCTCACCCTCCCGCGGATCCGTTCCGAATCCCCGGCGTTCGACCTGCACCACCCCGAGATCGCGGCCGTCGACCAGCTCGAGAACCACGGTCCGGTCAAGGCCCTCGCGGGTGAGAAGGAGGCCGGCAAGTGAAGATCCAGGGCAAGATGTTCATCTGGCTGAGCGTCTTCGTGCTCGCCATGGCCATCCTCTACGGCGTGTGGTCGAAGGAGCCGGTCGGTACCACGGCCCTCTTCCTGGCCTTCGGCCTCTGCATCATGATCGGCTACTACCTGGCCTTCACGGCCCGGCGCGTGGACGCCATGGCGCAGGACGACAAGGAGGCGGACGTCGCGGACGAGGCCGGTGAGGTGGGCTTCTTCGCCCCCCACAGCTGGCAGCCGCTCTCGCTCGCCGTCGGTGGCGCGCTCGCGTTCCTGGCCATCGCCATGGGCTGGTGGATCCTGTACTTCTCGGCTCCGCTGATCCTGGTCGGCCTCTTCGGCTGGGTGTTCGAGTTCTACCGCGGTGAGAACCAGAACCAGTAGCCCGTCCGCACCACCCGCAGGACCCCGAGGGGCCCGGACACTTCGTCACCGAAGTGGCCGGGCCCCTCGTTTGCAGCACTCGACGCGCTGGGTCCGAGGATTGTTCTTACGGTGATGTCATGAACGACACGCCGCGCATTCGGACTGTTCTGAGCTGCACTCTTATGGCCCTCACGTTCACCGCCGCGGGCAGCGCCTGCTCGGGCTCCGGGGACCATCCGCTGTCGGCCAAGCCGTACGACGCGGGGCAGCAGATCTCCTTCAACGCCCCGGCGGACGGCCGGAAGGCCGACCCGGACAAGCCGCTGGAGATCACGGTCAAGGACGACGAGGGCCGCATCACCGACGTGACGGCCCTCGACGAGACCGGGCACCACCTGGCGGGCGAACTCACCGCGGACGGGCAGCGCTGGCGCTCCACCGGCGCGCTGACGGCCGGTGGCCGGTACACCGTCAAGGTCTCCACGGAGGACGACGACGGCGCGCCCGGCAGCCGTACGTACACGTTCGAGACGGCCGCGGCCAAGCGGGCGCTGACCGTCGCGTTCGGCCCGGAGGCGGGCACCTACGGCGTCGGCCAGCCCATCACCGCCGAACTCAGCCTCCCCGTGAAGGACAAGGCGGCCAGGGCTGTGGTCGAACGGGCGCTGAAGGTGCGCTCCACGCCCGCCGTCGAAGGCGCCTGGTACTGGGTGGACGACAAGAAGCTGCACTACCGTCCGAAGGAGTACTGGCCCGCCGGCGCGGCGATCAGCGTCTCCGGGAACCTCGCCGGCGTGAAGGTCGGCGACAAGCTCTACGGCGGCGCGTCGAAGCCGCTGAAGCTGACGATCGGCGACCGGATCGAGGCGGTCGCGGACGCGGGCACCTACTCGATGACCGTGCGGCGCAACGGAGAAGTGATCAAAACCATGCCGGTGACCACCGGCAAACCGGGCTTCTCCACCCGAAACGGCATCAAGGTCGTGCTCGGCAAGGAGTACTACGTCCGGATGCGCGGCACCAGCGTCGGTATCGCCGAGGGCAGCTCCGAGTCCTACGACCTGCCCGTCTACTACGCGACCCGGGTCACCTGGAGCGGCGAGTACGTCCACGCCGCGCCCTGGTCCGTCGGCTCGCAGGGGTTCGCGAACGTCAGCCACGGCTGCGTGGGCATGTCGACCGGCAACGCGGCCTGGTTCTTCGAAACCGTCCGTCCGGGTGACATCGTGCAGACCGTCAACAGCATCGGCGACACGATGGACCCGTTCGGGAACGGCTTCGGCGACTGGAACCTGGCCTGGGACAAGTGGCGCCAGGGCAGCGCCCTGACCGGCGTCGCCGCCGGCGGCACGGCGACCGCCGTCACCACCGACACCGCCCGCCTCCGGCCCTCCGTCTGAATCTCCGGGGCCCGGTTCGCCTCCGGGCCCCGCGCCCCGCCCGGCGGACCGGGCCCTCGGGTCAGAGTGACAGCGCCAGGCGGGAACGCAGCAGGGTGGCCAGGGAGGCCGCGAAATCGACCGGTTCGACCGGGAGGGTCACCGCGGCGTCCGCGCGGCTCCAGGTGGCCAGCCAGGCGTCCTGCGGGCGGCCGATCAGCAGCAGCACCGGCGGGCAGTGGAAGATCTCGTCCTTGATCTGGCGGCACACGCCCATCCCGCCCGCCGGCACGGCCTCGCCGTCCAGCACGCAGACGTCGATCCCTCCCTCGTCCAGGTGCTTCAGGACGGCCGGGAGTGTCGCGCACTCGATGAACTCGACCGGGGGAACGTCGGGAGCGGGCCTGCGTCCCGCCGCGAGGCGTACCTGCTCGCGGGTGTTCGCGTCGTCGCTGTAGACCAGGACCGTGGCGCTCGACTGCATCGTTCCTCCGTGAAGGTCATCAACCGATGCGGCGGATGCTACTCCGTCCCACTGCCCGTCAACACCGCTTCGACACCGGATCGGAGGGCCCTTCGATGGGCCGTTCGGGCTGGACACGGGCCCCTGACACTCCGAACGGCACCCCCCGGAGTGAGGGCGGGATAAGCGACCGACATAATGTCGGTCGTGGCGACAGTAACGACAGTAGAAACCGGGCACGCGCACCCGTCGGTCAATCGACCGAACCTCACCAGCGTCGGAACCATCATTTGGTTGAGTTCCGAGCTGATGTTCTTCGCGGCCCTCTTCGCGATGTACTTCACCCTGCGATCGGTGACGGGAGCCGAGTTCTGGGCGGAGCAGGCCTCCGCCCTGAACTTCCCGTTCTCGGCGACCAACACCACGATCCTGGTGCTCTCCTCCCTCACCTGCCAGCTCGGCGTCTTCGCCGCGGAGCGGGGTGATGTGAAGAAGCTCCGGACGTGGTTCATCATCACGTTCGTGATGGGTTCGATCTTCATCGGCGGCCAGGTCTTCGAGTACACCGAGCTGGTGAAGCACGAGGGCCTCTCGCTCTCGTCGAACCCGTACGGCTCGGTGTTCTACCTGACCACCGGCTTCCACGGCCTGCACGTGACGGGCGGTCTCATCGCCTTCCTGCTGGTCCTGGGCCGGACGTACGCCGCCAAGAGGTTCACTCACGAGCAGGCAACCGCTGCCATCGTCGTGTCCTACTACTGGCACTTCGTCGATGTCGTCTGGATCGGCCTCTTCGCCACGATCTACATGATCAAGTAATCGGGTCTCCGACCCGAGCACATCCAGCAAGCATCGACGCAGAAGATCCTGACACCGGGGTAATCCGTGAAAAAGCTCTCCGCACGACGACGCCATCCGCTGGCGGCGGTCGTCGTCCTACTTCTCGCGCTGGCGGCCACTGGGGGGCTGTACGCCGCGTTCGCGCCCGCGGGCACGGCGAAGGCCGATGAAACCGCCCAGTCCCTCGCCATCGAGGAGGGCAAGAAGCTCTACTCCGTCGGCTGCGCCAGCTGCCACGGAACCGGCGGTCAGGGCACCTCTGACGGCCCCTCGCTGGTCGGCGTCGGCTCGGCCGCCGTGGACTTCCAGGTCGGCACGGGCCGCATGCCCGCCCAGCAGCCCGGCGCCCAGGTCCCGAAGAAGAAGGTCGTCTACTCGCAGGCCGAGATCGATCTTCTCGCGGCGTACATCGCCTCCCTCGGCGCCGGCCCGATCACGCCGAAGGAAAGCCAGTTCAACCCCGACGGCGCGGACGTCGCCCGTGGTGGCGAACTGTTCCGTACCAACTGTGCCCAGTGCCACAACTTCACCGGTGAGGGCGGCGCGCTGACGCACGGCAAGTACGCCCCGAACCTCGAAGGCGTGAGCGAGAAGCACCTGTACGAGGCCATGCAGACCGGCCCGCAGAACATGCCCTCCTTCCCCGACACCACGTTGCCGGAGAAGGAGAAGAAGGACATCATCGCGTACGTCAAGGCCGTCAACAGCGACGGGGCGGACAGCCCCGGCGGACTCAGCCTGGGTGGCCTCGGCCCCGTCAGCGAGGGTCTGTTCGCGTGGGTGTTCGGACTGGGTGCGCTGATCGCAGTTGCCGTCTGGGTCGCGGCCCACACCGCTAAGGCCAAGAAGTCATGAGTAGCCAAGAGATTCCAGAAGAGAACCTGCCCGCAGCGCAGGACACCGCGCACGGCGCGGTGATGGTCGCCGACGACCCGTTCGCCGACCCGGGCCTCCCGCCCCACAAGCCCCGCATCCAGGACATCGACGAGCGGGCCGCCCGGCGGTCCGAGCGCGCGGTCGCCCTGATGTTCACGTTGTCGATGCTGGCCACGATCGGCTTCATCGCCTCCTACGTGATCTTCCCGGTCGATCAGATCGTGTACATCTGGCCCTTCGGCCGGGTGTCCGCGCTCAACTTCGCCCTGGGTCTGACCCTCGGTGCCGCGCTGTTCCTCATCGGCGCGGGCGCGGTCCACTGGGCCCGCACCCTGATGTCGGACGTGGAGATGGCGGACGACCGTCACGCCATCCAGGCCGACACGGAGACCAAGGCGAAGGTCATGGCCGACTTCGCCGCCGGTGCCTCCGAGTCGGGCATGGGCCGGCGCAAGCTGATCCGCAATACGATGTTCGGTGCGCTGGCGCTCGTCCCGCTCTCCGGCGTCGTCCTGCTGCGTGACATGGGTCCGCTGCCGGAGAAGAAGCTCCGCAGCACGATGTGGGCCAAGGGCCTGCAGCTGATCAACATGAACACGCACGAGCCGCTGCGTCCCGAGGACGTCGCGGTCGGCTCGCTGACCTTCGCCATGCCGGAGGGCCTGTCCGAGCACGACCACGACTTCCAGGTCGAGATCGCCAAGGCCGCCCTGATGATCGTCCGGATCCAGCCGGAGGACATCAAGGACAAGCGCGAGCTCGAGTGGTCGCACGACGGCATCGTCGCCTTCTCGAAGATCTGCACCCACGTGGGATGCCCGATCTCGCTGTACGAGCAGCAGACGCACCACGTGCTCTGCCCGTGCCACCAGTCCACTTTCGACCTGTCCGACGGCGCCCGCGTCATCTTCGGCCCGGCCGGCCACGCTCTCCCGCAGCTGCGGATCGGCGTGAACGACAAGGGCTTCCTCGAGGCGCTCGGCGACTTCGACGAGCCCGTCGGTCCTGCCTTCTGGGAGCGCGGATGAGCACTGTGACGGATACCAAGAAGAAGGCCCCCGCCGGTGAGCGGGTCGCCGACTGGGCCGACGGCCGCCTCGGGATCTACTCCCTGGCCAAGGCCAACATGCGGAAGATCTTCCCGGACCACTGGTCCTTCATGCTCGGTGAGATCTGCCTCTACAGCTTCATCATCATCATCCTGACGGGCGTCTACCTGACGATGTTCTTCCACCCGTCGATGAACGAGGTGGAGTACCACGGCAGCTACGTCCCGCTCCAGGGTCAGCTGATGTCCGAGGCGTTCAACTCGACCATGCACATCTCCTTCGATGTGCGCGGTGGTCTGCTCATCCGGCAGATCCACCACTGGGCGGCGCTGATCTTCCTCGCCGGCATGTTCGTGCACATGATGCGCGTGTTCTTCACGGGCGCGTTCCGCAAGCCGCGTGAGATCAACTGGCTGTTCGGCTTCCTGCTGTTCTTCCTGGGCATGTTCACCGGCTTCACCGGCTACTCGCTCCCGGACGACCTGCTCTCCGGCACCGGTGTCCGCTTCATGCAGGGCGCGATCCTGTCCGTGCCGATCATCGGCACGTACCTGTCGATGTTCCTGTTCGGCGGGGAGTTCCCCGGCGGCGACTTCGTGGCCCGGTTCTACTCGGCCCACATCCTGCTGCTGCCCGGCATCATGCTGGGTCTGGTGGTCGCCCACCTGATCCTGGTCTTCTACCACAAGCACACGCAGTTCGAGGGCCCCGGCCGGACGAACAAGAACGTCGTGGGCATGCCGCTGCTGCCGGTCTACATGGCCAAGGCCGGAGGCTTCTTCTTCCTGGTCTTCGGTGTCATCTCGGTCGTCGCGGCGATCGCCTCGATCAACCCGATCTGGGCGATCGGCCCGTACCGGCCGGACCAGGTGTCCACCGGCGCCCAGCCCG
>NZ_RDBI01000040.1:969460-1017235 GCF_008042125.1 Streptomyces sp. MS191 | reverse complement strand
GTTCTACTCGGCCCACATCCTGCTGCTGCCCGGCATCATGCTGGGTCTGGTGGTCGCCCACCTGATCCTGGTCTTCTACCACAAGCACACGCAGTTCGAGGGCCCCGGCCGGACGAACAAGAACGTCGTGGGCATGCCGCTGCTGCCGGTCTACATGGCCAAGGCCGGAGGCTTCTTCTTCCTGGTCTTCGGTGTCATCTCGGTCGTCGCGGCGATCGCCTCGATCAACCCGATCTGGGCGATCGGCCCGTACCGGCCGGACCAGGTGTCCACCGGCGCCCAGCCCGACTGGTACATGGGCTTCGCCGAGGGTCTGATCCGTGTCATGCCGGGCTGGGAGATCAACCTCTGGGGCCACACGCTGGTCCTGGGCGTGATGATCCCGCTGGCGATCTTCCCGGCGGTCCTGGCGGCCATCGCGGTCTACCCGTTCATCGAGTCCTGGATCACGGGCGACAAGCGCGAGCACCACATCGCGCAGCGCCCGCGCAACGCTCCGACGCGCACTGCCTTCGGTGTCGCCTGGATCACCGCGTACATGGTCATGCTCATCGGTGGTGGAAACGACCTCTGGGCCACCCACTTCCACCTGTCGCTGAACTCGATCACCTGGTTCGTCCGGATCTTCTTCTTCGTCGGACCGATCATCGCGTTCGTCGTCACCAAGCGGATCTGCCTCGGCCTCCAGCGCCGGGACAAGGACAAGGTGCTGCACGGACGCGAGTCCGGCATCATCAAGCGCCTGCCGCACGGTGAGTTCGTCGAGGTCCACCAGCCGCTCAGCCAGGGCGAGCTGTACCGCCTCACGGCGCACGAGCAGAACCAGCCGGCCGAGCTCGGCCCGCTGGTCGACGAGAACGGTGTGGAGCGCAAGGTCGGCGCCATCGAGAAGCTCCGGGTCAAGCTCAACCGGAGCTACTACGGCGAGGACAGCCAGATCGCCAAGCCCACCGCCGAGGAGTACAAGGAGATCACCAGCGGCCACGGCCACCACTGATCACCTGACCTGAGGGTCGCCACGGCAGGAGCCCCGTCCATTCGATGGACGGGGCTCTTTGCCGTGCCGCCGGCTCGATAGGGTGGGATCACCACAGACACGCGTCGAACCTGGAGCTGCCATGAGCGCTGTGACCCCCGCTGGAGGACCGACCACGGCGGGCCGCTCCTGGCCGGCCGTGCTGAACACCCTGCTGGACGGCGGCGACCTCGGCACCGAGGACTCGGCCTGGGCGATGGACCGCATCATGAGCGGCGAGGCCACCGACGTGCAGATCGCCGGCTTCGCGGTCGCGCTGCGCGCCAAGGGCGAGACCGTCGAGGAGATCACCGGCCTCGTCCGCACGATGTACGCGCACGCCAACACCATCGAGGTGCCCGGCCGCACCGTGGACATCGTCGGCACCGGCGGCGACGGCGCGAAGACGGTCAACATCTCCACCATGTCGGCGATCGTGGTGGCCGGTACCGGGGCCAAGGTCGTCAAGCACGGCAACCGGGCGGCCTCCTCCGCCTCGGGCGCCTCCGACGTCCTGGAGAAGCTCGGCGTCAACCTGGAGCTCACCCCGCGGCGGGTGGCCGAGGTCGCGGAGGAGGCCGGCATCACGTTCTGCTTCGCGGTGAAGTTCCACCCGGCGCTGCGTCACGTCGCCACCGCCCGCGGCCAGCTCGGCGTGCGCACCGTCTTCAACTTCCTCGGCCCGCTCACCAACCCGGCCCGGGTCAGGTCCCAGGCCACCGGCGTGGCCGACGCCCGGATGGCCCCGATCATGGCGGGCGTACTCGCCGAGCGCGGCTCCTCGGCCCTGGTCTTCCGCGGCGACGACGGCCTCGACGAGCTCACCACCACGGCCACCTCCCGGGTGTGGGTGGTCCGGGACGGCGCGGTGCGCGAGGAGGCCTTCGACCCGCGGGACGTCGGCATCGAGCTGGTGCCGGTGGAGGCGCTGCGCGGCGCCGACGCCTCCTTCAACGCGGACGTGGCCCGCCGGCTGCTGGCGGGCGAGACCGGCCCGGTACGGGACGCGGTGCTGCTCAACTCGGCCGCCGCGCTCACGGCGCTCGACCCCGGCACGGGCACGCTGACGGAGCAGCTCGCGTCGGGCATCGCGAAGGCGGCGGAGTCGATCGACTCCGGCGCGGCGCGGCAGGCCCTGGAGCGCTGGGTCGCGGCCAGCAACGCGTAGGGAGCGTCTCGCCGGTCCTGCCGGGCTCGGCGCGGATCGACAGGACACCCCCTGGGAACGACCGATGGGGCCCCGCAGCGGCGGGGTCCTTTCGTGTCCCGGGATCCGGACACGGGTTGCGCCGGAGCGATCACGTGGCATAACTTCGGAGCAGGTCATGAGTGACAGCGTTCAGGCCCCGGCTTGCTGTCCGGCAACCCTCCGTCCGTGGCGGGGTGCCCCGGGTGAAGACCAGGCCGTGGACAGCAAGGTCCGCGGCAAGCGCGGACCCCTGCGGAACCCTGGGGTCCTTGGTCCTCGAGGGAGCAGTCTCGTGAGCAAGCGAATGTGCTAGGGCCTCCGGCCCTCCTTCTTTCCCTCCATGCGGCCCTCCGTGCCGTCTGTCGAGGCAACTCCCGTACGCGGCACCCTTCTTCGTCGTGCCCTGCGGGCTTCTCACGTCACCATCCCCTCCTCGTCCGAGGGGACACCCCGTCCCGCAGGGAGACTTCGCCATGTCCGCGTGCCCGAACGCCGCCACCGCTTCCGTCACCGCCACCGTGCCCGCCGCGGCCGGCGAGCCCGTCACCGCCGCCGACTCCGCCGACCCCTGCTGCGCGGCCCCGCTCCCGGTGCTCGGCCGGGACGTCACCGTCCCCCTGGTGACCGGCGGCGAGGTCAGCTACGCCGCGCTCGACTACGCGGCCAGCGCCCCGGCGCTCCAGCGGGTCTGGGACGACGTCGCCGCGTACGCCCCCTACTACGGCAGCGTCCACCGGGGCGCCGGCTACCTCTCGCAGCTGTCCACCGACCTCTTCGAGAACAGCCGGGTCACCGTCGCCGAGTTCCTGGACTGCCGCCCCGACGACCAGGTCGTCTTCACCCGCTCCACCACCGACTCGCTGAACCTGCTGGCCGCCGTGGTCCCGGCCGACTGCCAGGTCTTCGTCTTCGAGACCGAGCACCACGCCTCGCTGCTGCCCTGGAAGGACGCCCAGGTCAGCTACCTCAACGCGCCGCGCACGCCCGCCCAGGCCGTCGAGATCCTGGAGCAGGCCCTGGCCGCCCGCGAGCCGCACGGTCCGGCGCTGGTCTGCGTGACCGGCGCGTCCAACGTCACCGGCGAACTGTGGCCGGTCAAGGAGCTCGCCGCCGCCGCGCACGCCCACGGCGCCCGGATCGTCCTCGACGCCGCCCAGCTCGCGCCCCACCACCCCGTCTCCGTCCGGGAGTCGGACGTCGACTGGGTGGCCTTCTCCGGCCACAAGCTGTACGCCCCCTTCGGCTCCGGTGTCCTCGCCGGACGTGCCGACTGGCTCCAGGAGGCCGAGCCGTACCTTGCGGGCGGCGGCGCCTCCCGCAAGGTGGCCCGGCGCGCCGACGGGGGAGTGGACGTCGAGTGGCACACCACCGCCGCCCGCCACGAGGCCGGATCCCCGAACGTCATCGGCGTCTACTCGATCGCCTCCGCCTGCAAGGCGCTGACCGAAGCCGGCTTCGACGCCCTGGTCGCCCGCGAGCAGCACCTGATCGCCACGGTGCGCGCGGGCCTGGCCGAGGTGCCCGAGGTCAGGGTGCTCTCGCTGTTCGGCGACGACGCCCCGCGCGTCGGCGTCATCTCCTTCGTGGTGGAGGGCTGGAACAGCTCCCACTTCGCCGCCGCGCTCTCCGCCGAGTACGGCATCGGTGTCCGCGACGGTCTCTTCTGCGCCCACCCGCTGGTGCGGACCCTGCTGGGCAGCGACCCGCAGGACGTCGGCGAGTGCGGCGCCCCGGAGGCCGAGCCGGGCGAGCGGTCGCTGAACGCGATCCGGGTCAGCTTCGGCGCCGGTACGCCGGACGAGCACGTGGAGCGCTTCGTCGGCGCCGTCCGGGAGCTCGTCCGCGACGGCGCGCAGTGGAAGTACCGCACCGAGGACGGCCGCTGCGTGCCGGACCGCGGCTGACCACCCACTCGTACGAGTGAAGGGGGCCTCCCACGGGAGGCCCCCTTCACTCGTGACGGCTGCTACGACTCCAGGCCGATGGCGAAGGCCGCTTCCAGGTCGTGCTGGGAGTACGTACGGAACGCGACGTGCGTGTCCGTGGCCTCGACGCCGGGGATCTTGCTGATGCGACCCGGGATGACGTCCGCCAGGTCGTCGTGCTTCGGCACGCGCACCATGGCGATCAGGTCGTAGGTACCGGTGACCGAGAAGACCTCGCTGACGCTGTCGAGCGAGGCGATCGACTCCGCGATCTCGGGGATGCGGTCCACGCTGGTCTTGATGAGCACGATCGCGGTGATCACGGCTGGCTTACTCCCTCGGTCGCCGCGGGTGGGGCCTTCACTCTAGCCCGCCCGGCTTCCGTCGCCGTCGCGCCGGGGAAGCACCCCGCGGCCGCCCCGCCGGCGGTACCGGCCCCAGGCGTAGAGGAAGCCCACGGCGAAGCCGACCACGTGCGCCAGATAGGCGACCCCGGGCCCCGCCCCGGCCGCCCGGGCGGCCAGCCACTGCAGCACGAACCAGAAGACCAGCACGATCCAGGCGGGGAAGCGCAGCGGCAGGAAGAGGAGGAAAGGGAAGAGGCTGGTGACCCGGGAGCGGGGGAAGAGGTAGAGGAACGCCCCGAGCACCCCCGAGATCGCCCCCGACGCCCCGACCAGGGTCTGCTCGCTGCTCGCGTAGGCCGCGGCGTAGCCGAGCAGGGCGAGGTAGCCGCAGGCGAGGTAGAAGAGCAGGAACGGCACCGGCCCCATCCGCTCCTCGGCCATCGCGCCGAAGACGTAGAGGAACAGCATGTTCCCGAGCAGATGCAGCCAGCTGCCGTGGACGAACAGTGCCGTGAGGGGGGTCAGCAGGGCGCGCGGCTCGCTGTCCATCAGCTCCGCCGGCACCACTCCCCAGCGGTGGAAGTACGCGCTCTGGGCGATCAGGGACGCGTCCGCGGTGCCGTGCGCCGGGACCAGCCCGGAGACCGGGCTGATCAGGAACGCGAGGCAGCAGGCGGCGATCAGGCCGTACGTCACCGTCGGTCCGTTCCGCGTGCCGCGCCAGGCGCCGAGGGCCGCTCCCCGCCAGTCGATCATGGACAGATCATGACGTACCGGGGGCGACCTGGGCAGAGCGCCTCGCCGGGGCGCGCGGTACCGGCCCGTGCGCCGTGCTCCGCCCGAGCAGGGCGTACCCCGATGGCCGTAGGGTACGGGCATCACATCCGCAGTTCGACGGCGCACCGCGGCTCCCGCACCTGGTATCACGCACCAAGAAACGAGGACGGCACGATGACGGCGATTCCCCAGCCGACCGCCGAGACCCGCTGGCGCTGCACACTCTGCGGCAATCTGACCCGCTTCGACGTGACCCGCTCCTCCAAGGTCGTCGAGTACATCCATCTGGACCTTGCCGGGGAGCCCAAGGTGGAGGAGCGCGAGGTGGTCAGTGAGACCATCGAGTCGGTCCGCTGTCGCTGGTGCAACGCGGTGGACCAGATCGAGCTGGTGGACAGGCCGGGCAGCGCGTCCTGACGGAGCGCTGCGAATGACAGTGGGGTGACGGATCGTGGAGCAGCCCACGCGTGGTGACGAACCGGCCGGCGCGGCGGACGACGCCGCCGAGGCGCTCGACCGGCCGCTGCCGGACGGCGTGCGGCGCAAGGTCGTCGCGCTGGTCGCCGACGCCTTCGGCGGGCTGACCGTCGCGGAGCTGCCCGCGCCTCTGCGGCAGTACGCGCGCTTCACCTCGAGCCGGCGGGCCAAGTTCGCCGGCAACGCGATGGCCGCGGCCCTGGAGAGCGACCCGCTCTTCCGGCAGCGTATCGGCGAGCGTTTCAAGGACGCCCAGCCCGAGCTGGCCGGTGCGGTCGAGTCCGGTGCCCCGCCGGCCGCCGCCGACCCCGTCGACGTCGCCGCGGCGGCCTACGTCCTGCGCCCGGCGGGCTGGGTCAAGCTGGTCGCCGCCGCCGGCGAGGAGGCTCAGCGCGCGGACGCCGAGCGGGCCGACGAGGCCGGGCGGCGCGAGCTGGAGCGGCTGCGCGAGGAGGTCGCGCACGCCAAGGAGCGCGGCCGGAGCGAGACCGAGCAGCTGCGCCACGACCTGGAGACGACCCGCAAGGAAGCGGAATCGCTTCACCGCAAGCTGCGCAGTGCCCAGAGCGACGTGAAGCGCGGCGAGGCCGCCCTGCGCCGCGCCCAGGCCGAGATCGACACCGTCAAGGCGGAGGCCGCGGCCCAGGTCTCGGCCGCCGAGAGCGAGAGCCGCCGGCTCAAGTCGCGGCTCGGCGAGGTGGAGGCGGCGCTGGAGGCGAGCCGCCGGGCCGCCCGTGAGGGGCGCTCGGTCGAGGACATGCGCCTGCGACTGCTGCTGGACACCGTCCTGGAATCGGCGCAGGGGCTGCGCCGCGAACTGGCCCTGCCGCCCGCCTCCATGCATCCCGCCGACACCGTCGACGCGGTGGAGCCCGGCCGGATGTCGCCGAAGGACATCGCGGCCCGCGCCCTCTCGGAGACCGACCCGGCGCTCCTCGACCAGCTGCTCGAACTGCCGCAGGCGCACCTGGTCGTGGACGGCTACAACGTCACCAAGACCGGATATCCGACCATGCCGCTGGAGAAGCAGCGGCTGCGCCTGCTCGGCGGGCTCTCCGCGCTCGCCGCCCGCTCGGGCGCCGAGATCACCTGTGTCTTCGACGGGGCCGAACTGGCGGCCCCGGTGCTGCTCGCGCCGCCGCGCGGGGTGCGGGTGCTGTTCTCGAAGCCGGGTGTCACCGCCGACGAGCTGATCCGCCAGCTGGTGCGTGCCGAGCCGCCGGGCCGTCCCGTCGTGGTGGTCTCCACCGACCGCGAAGTCGCCGACGGAGTCGCGAAGTCCGGAGCCCGGCCGGTCGCGTCCGCCTTGTTGCTGAAGCGCCTTTCGCGCGTCTCGTGACTTCTCGTAACTCCTGGGGCTAATGCCCGAATTCTGGAGGGCGCATCGTCAAGTGGCCATTACTGCCCGTGCGGTGTCTGTAAATAATGTGCTGCGTGAGCGAGATTTTGCCCCTGAGGATTTGAACTGATCACAACTAGGTCACTAGGGTCAGGCCTCGAACCTTCGCGCGGTTGATCATCTATCGGGGATGGCAGCGGAGGAACCGCCTGCCGCAGCCTGGTTGGCGGCTCGAGGAAGAAGGAGATCGCCTTCGTGGCGTCCCACCGTCGTCCCAAGCAGCCGAGCCGCACCCGTGTGACCGTGCTCACCGTGACCGCCGCTGCCGCTGTCGCGCTCACCGCCCAGTCCGGCGCCCAGGCGGCTCCGAAGCCGAAGATCGACGACGTGAAGTCGAAGGTCGACAAGCTGCACCACGAGGCCGAGGAGGCCACGGAGCAGTACAACCTCGCCGAGGAGCGCCGCGGCAAGCTGCAGAAGGAGATCGGGGCTCTCCAGGACAAGGTGGCCCGCGGTCAGCAGGAGCTCAACACCCTGCGCGACAACATCGGTTCGGTCGCCAGCGCGCAGTACCGCTCCGGTGGCATCGACCCGGCGATCCAGCTCTTCCTCTCCTCCGACCCGGACACCTACCTCGACAAGGCGTCCGCGATCGACCAGCTCGGCGCCAAGCAGGCCGACGTGCTCCAGTCGATCCAGGCCAAGCAGCGCACCCTCGCCCAGCAGCGGGCCGAGGCGACGACGAAGCTCGCCGACCTCGAGGACGTCCGCAAGACCCTCGGCGAGAAGAAGAAGGCCTACCAGGGCAAGCTCGCCGACGCGCAGAAGCTGCTCAACTCGCTGACCGCCGCCGAGCGCGCCAAGATCCAGCAGGACGAGCTGCGTGCCAGCCGCGCCGCCGGCGACCGGGTCGACCTCGGCAACGAGGTGCCCGCCTCGCAGCGTGGCGCCGCCGCGCTCAGCGCCGCCGCCACCCAGATCGGCAAGCCGTACGTCTCCGGCGCCGAGGGCCCCAACTCGTACGACTGCTCGGGTCTGACGCAGTGGGCCTACCGCCAGGCCGGCGTGTCGCTCACCCGCACCACGTACACCCAGCAGAACGACGGTGTGAAGATCGGCCGCAGCCAGCTCAAGCCGGGCGACCTGGTCTTCTTCAACAACCTGTCCCACGTGGCCCTGTACGCGGGCAACAACACGATCCTGCACGCCCCCAAGCCGGGCGCCTCGGTCCGCTACGAGTCGATGAGCTACATGGGCACGTTCCAGTTCGGTGTGCGCGTCTGACGCCTCCGACATCGTCGTGCGGAGCCCCTCCGGGAGCCTCCGACACGACGCCCAATCGGGTGGTTCGTCGCGTTCGCGACTGACCTGACGCCCCGCCGGTGACCTGTGGTCTCCGGCGGGGCGTCACTTTGTGTGCCCGGCGCCTTCGTTGGAGCGGGGTGGATCTCGGGCTACTGTCTGCCGCGCCAGTCTGCGTAGATGCCGAACGGAGCGCGATACGTGGCGTCCCACCGACGACCCGTGAGGGTCACCGTCCTGACCGCCGCCGCGGCGGCGACCGCTGCCACGGCCCTCGGCGCCGTACCCGCGAGCGCCGACCCGAGCGGTACCCCGGCCGCCGGCCGGGCCGCCGTCGACCGTCTCTTCGAGGAGGCCGAACGGGCCACCGAGGGCTACAACAAGGCCGACGAGCGGRCGGACGCCCTGCGCAGGACGGTCTCCCGGGCCCAGGACAGCGTGGCGCGCGGCCAGGAGCGGATCAACCTCATGCGGGGCTCGCTCGGCATGGTCGCCGGCGCGCAGTACCGCTCCGGCGGCATCGACCCGGCCCTCGCCCTGCTGCTGTCGGCCGATCCCGACTCCTACCTGGAGCGGGCCTCGGTGCTCGACCGGGTCACCGCCCGGCAGGGCGCGGACCTCGGCCGGCTCCGGCACGAGCAGCGGCGGCTGCACCAGCAGCGGACGGAGGCGACCCGGCTGCTGGCGGAGCTGGAGCGCAGCCGGACCCAGGTCGCCCGGCACAAGCGCACGGTCGAGCGGAAGCTCGCCGAGGCCCGGCGGGTGCTGCAGTCCCTGAGCGGGCCGGAGCGCGCGGACTTCGACCGCTCCGCGCGCGCCTCGCGGTCCGGTCGCGAGGAGTCCCTGCCGCCGCTCGCCGACCTCGGCCCGGCCTCGGGGCGGGCCGCGGCCGCGGTGATCGCCGCGCGCAGCGCGATCGGCAAGCCCTACGTCTGGGGCGCGACGGGACCGTCCGCCTTCGACTGCTCCGGGCTGATGGTCTGGTCGTACCGGCAGGCCGGCATCAGTCTGCCGCGGACCTCCTCGGCGCAGCGGTACGCGGGACGGCAGGTGCCGCTCGCGCAGGCGCAGCCCGGCGACCTGGTCACGTACCGCAGCGACGCCAGCCACGTGGCCATCTACGCGGGCAACGGGCAGGTGATCCACGCCCCGTACCCCGGGGCGCGGGTGCGCTACGACCCGGTCGGGATGATGTCGCACGCGACGGTGACCCGGGTCTGACCGGCTGCCGGGCCGTCCGTCCGCTCGTACGCCCGCCCGGGTGCCTGCCCGTACGATCGAAGGCGTGGCAGGTCAGGGGTGCGGAACGGTGCGACGGGCGGCGGCCTGTCTGCTGGTGACCCTGCTGGCCCTGGCCGGATGCGTCGCCCCCGGATCCGGGGGCGCGACCGATCCGGCGTCCCGGGAGATCCAGAGCCTGCTCGACCGGCACGCCCGCGCGCTGCTCGCCCGGGACGAGGCGGCCTTCGTCGCCGGGGTCGATCCGGCGCGCGCGCCCACCGCCCTGAAGGAGTTCGACCGGCTCGCCGAGGTGCCGCTCGGCACCTGGGGCTACCGGGTGACCGACGTGGACCGGGCGGACGGCGGCCGGGCGACCGCCCGGACCGAACTCAGCTACCGGATCAGCGGCTACGACACCGGGCCCGTCACCACCGAGCGGGTGCTCGACCTGACCGAGCGGGACGGCCGCTGGTACGTCACCGCGGACCGGCCCGGCAAGGGCGCCACCCAGCAGCTCTGGCAGCAGGGGGACGTGGACGCGGTCCGGGGCGGACGCAGCCTCGTCCTCGGCGTCGGACAGCCGCGCGAGCGGCTGGCGGAGATCGCGGCGGCCGCGGACCGGGCGGTCCCCGCGGTCTCCGCGGCCTGGCCGGTGCCGTGGGCGGGCCGGGTGGTCGTCCTCGTCCCGGCCTCTCTGGAGGGGATGGGCGGACTGCTCGGAGCGCCGGGCGCCTCGTACCGGGGGATCGCCGCCGTCACCACGGGCGAGGTCGGCGGTGGTCCGGACGCGCCCGCGGACCGGGTGATCGTGAACCCCGACGCGTACGGGGTGCTCGGCGGCTTCGGCCGGCAGGTGGTCCTCACCCACGAGACCACGCACGTGGCCACCCGCGCGCACACCTCGGCGGCCACCCCGGTCTGGCTCTCGGAGGGCTTCGCGGACTGGGCGGCCTACCGGGGCACCGGGCGCACCGCCGCCCAGGCCGCGCCGGAACTGCGGCGCGCGGTCCGGGCCGGCGACACCCCGGCACGGCTCCCCGAGGACGGGGAGTTCGCCTTCGGCGGGGACGCGGAGGCGCTGGCCCGCGCCTACGAGAGCGGCTGGCTGGCCTGCGAGCTGATCGCCGGCCGCTGGGGCGAGAAGGCCCTGACCGACTTCTACCGCGCGGTGGGCGGGCATCCCGGCCGGGACGGCGCCGTGGAGAAGGCCCTGCGGGACGTGCTGGACACCACCCCGGAGGACTTCACCGCGACCTGGCGCGCCTACCTCGCGCGACGTCTGGCCTGAGCGCCGGGACCGGTCCGACCGCCGCGCTCGCGCTCCGGAGCCCCGGCGGGGGCCCGGGCGCCGGGAAGCGGCCGGGTGCGCTCAGGGAGCCCCGGGGGAGTCCTGGCCGGCGCTCGCGGCCTCCAGCTCGGCCAGCGCCTCCGCGAGCCATTCCTTCTCCGCGGTGCCGGTCGCCCGGGCGATCCGGAGCATGCCCCGGCGGAAGAGGTCCGGCTCGTCCTCCGCGCGCACCGGCGCGCCGCCCTCGTAGAAGAAGCTCGCGGGCGTGTGGAGGAAGACCTGGCGGCGGCGCAGCACCGCGGCCCGCTCGGCGGGATCGGGGAGCAGGCTCAGGAAGGCGAGCAGGGTGAAGAAGCGCTGGCCGTCGGTGATGTCGGCCTCCTTGGGCTCGCGCAGGCGGGCGAGCAGCTCCGCACGGCCTTCCGGTGTGAGCGACAGCGTCCGGCGCGGTGCCGCGCCGGTGCCCGGCTCCGTACGGCGCTCCAGCAGCCCGGCCTTCACCATGCGGGTGATCGCCGGATAGAGGGCGCCGTCGCTGACGGGGCGCACGTGGCCGCTGAGCCCTTGGATGCGGTCCTTCAGCTCGTACCCGTGCAGCGGCCTGTCGTGCAGAAAGCCGAGGATCGACAGCTCCAGCATCCGGCCCCTCCTTATCGCTTGTCCCGGACGTCGTCTCCATGCTACCTCTTTTCGAGGTGCCTCGAATCGAGGTACAACGAAACGAGGGGGCAGGCATGACGATCCGGCACCGGCACACCCTGGTCCGGCTGGCGTACCCGGTCTACGGCGAACTCCTCGCCGGGGTCGCCGCCGGGATCATCTCCATGGTCTGGGTCGCCCGGCTCGGCGGGGACGCGGTCGCCGCCGTCGCCGTCGCGACCAACGTCGAGAACGTCCTCCTCGGCGTCGTGCTCATGGCGGCCTCCGGCACCACCGTCCTCGTCGCCCGCGCCCGCGGTGCCGGGGACCCCGGCGCCGTACGGGCCGCCGTCCGCGGCGGCTGGGCGCTCGCCGCCCTGCTCGTCCCGCCGGTCACCGTCGGCGGCTTCCTGCTGCGCGAACCCCTCGCCCGGCTCGTCCTCGGCGGCGACGGCGCCTCCGCTCTCGCCCTGGCCACCGCCTACTTCGCGATCTCCCTGCCGGGCATGGCCGTCTTCTTCGCCACCACCGTCCTCGACGGCATCCTCAAGGGGGCCGGCGACACCCGCACCCCGATGCGGCTCGCCTTCCTCGCCAACGGCCTGATCCTCGTCCTCGACCCGCTGCTCATCCACGCCCACGGAGTGCCGGGCGCCGCCCTCGCGACCGTCCTGGGCCGTTCCGCCGCCCTCGGCGTGGGCCTGTGGGTGCTGCGCCGCAACCCCCTCCTGCGCGCGGCACGGGCCGCCCGCCCCGCCGAGGGCACCGTCGCCGCCCTGCGGCGCACCGTCGCCACCGGGCTGCCGATGTCGGTCGACTTCGTCGTCCGGATGACCGGGACCCTCGCCCTCGTCGCCGTGGTCGCGCGCCTCGGCGTCACCCAGGTCGCCGCGTACGGCATCGCCACCAAGGCCATGTACGTCGCGACCATGGCCTTCTACTCCGTCCGCCAGGCGGCCGCCATCCACACGGCGCACCTGCTCGGAGCGGGCGTGGACGAGCGCGCGGCCGTCGGCCGGCAGGCCCTCGTCCTCGGCGGGGTCCTCGGCAGCGCCGCCGCCTGCCTGCTGTTCCTCACCGCCGACCTCGTGATGCGCGGCTTCGGGGCGTCCCCCGACGTGGCGGGCGCCGGCGCCCTCTTCCTGCGCTGCCTGGGGCCCTATCTCGTGCTGATGGCCGGGTTCATCGCGCTCGCGGGGGTCTTCGAGGGCAGCGGCGGCAGCCCGCTGCTCGCCAGGATCACGGTCGCGGGCGTGCTCGCCCAGCTCCCGCTGGCGTACGCGCTCTCCGGGTTCGGGCTGCCGGGCGTGACACTGGCGATGGGGCTGGCGATGGCCGGGCAGTGCGCGGCCCTCGGCCTGCTGCACCGCCGCACGCCCGCCCCTCAGGCGACCGGCAGGGTCCTCGAGCGGTCACGCTGAGCCGGCACCGACGCCGGCGTGAGACGCGGCTCCGTCACCGTCTGGTGCCACAGGACGCGGCAGGCGGAGAGGGTGGCGGCGACGAGCAGGCCGTTGCGCACGAGCAGCAGGGCGATGCCCAGCGGATCGCTGTGCGACACGTGCGAGAACCACACGGGGAACTCGAACTGCGTGACGGCGGTGGCCCACACCACCAGGTGGACCGGCCGGCGCATCCGGCTCGTCCGGTGGACCAGGCACACCGCGGCCAGGCCGACCAGCCAGATCATGTACTGCGGGCTGATCACCCGGCTCGTCGTGGTGAACAGCAGCACCGCGACGAAGGCCGCGTCCGCCGGGGTCGTCGTCGAGAACGCGCGCGCCCGTATGCGCCACAGCAGCAGCCAGGCGAAGGCCGCGACCGTCAGCACCATCGCGGCGGAGGTGACGGTGGAGACGTACGGGCCCAGGAACTCCACCGAGCCGTAGTTCAGCCGGGCCTCGCCCTCCCAGCCGAAGTGCCGGGCCACGTGGAAGACGAGCGAGCCCAGCGACTCGACCTCCGTGCCCCGGTCGCGCTGGAAGGTCAGGAACGCCAGCGCCCCCGGCGCCGCGAGCGTGCACAGGAGCAGCACCCCCGCCGCCGCGCCCGCCGCCGTCGACCAGGAGCGGAAGGTGGCGCGGCCGCGGGGGGTGCCCGCGAGGAGCAGCGCGGGCCAGACCTTCAGGGTCGCGCCGAAGCCGGCCAGGGCGCCCATCAGCCGCGGGTGGCGCAGCCCGGCGAGCAGCGCGGCGACGGCCACCGCCGTGACCATCAGGTCGTACCGCGCGTACGCGGTCGGGCCGAGCAGCGGGACGCCCGCCACCCAGATCCAGGCACCGCGCTGGGAACGCCCCGGCCGCCGGCCGGTGTACCGCAGCAGCCCGAAGACGAACGCGTCGCACAGGAAGGCGAGGACGAAGAAGGCGGCGGAGTAGCCCAGGAACGGCAGCAGCGCGGGGGAGAGGATCGCCAGGGCGGCGGCCGGCGGGTACTGCCAGGTGACGTCGTCCAGCGGGTACGTGCCGGTTCTCAGGACCTCGAACCAGCCCTGGTAGATCTGCTCGACGTCACTGGTGACGTCAGGGCCGGGGACCGTGACGACCTTGAAGACGCAGAGGAGCAGGACGATCCGGGTGACGCTCCACAGCGTGACGGGGTGGCGCAGGAGCGCCCGCGGGGACCTGTCGGGGCCGGTCCCCGTGTCCGGCCGCGCGTCGCCCGCCGGCCTCGCGCCCGAAGCCGCGTCCGTGTCCGAACCCGGGTTCGGAGTCGTGCCCGTGCCCGTGCGCGCCCCGCCCAGTACGCCCGTCATCCCTACCTCGTCCTTGTCCTGTCGGTCCGCTCGCGCGGAGGTGGTGGTGCCGGGCGGCGAGTGCGGCCCCTGTACATTCGGCCACGATGCACAAGACCCTGATCGTAACCAACGACTTCCCGCCCCGCCCCGGTGGAATCCAGGCGTTCCTGCACAACATGGCGCTGCGCCTGGATCCCGAGCGGACCGTGGTCTACGCCTCCACCTGGAAGCGCAGCCGCGAGGGCATCGAGGCGACCGCCGCGTTCGACGCCGAGCAGCCTTTCACGGTCGTACGCGACCGCACCACCATGCTGCTGCCCACACCCCGCGTCACCGCGCGGGCGGCCGGGCTGCTGCGCGAGCACGGCTGCACCTCGGTCTGGTTCGGGGCGGCGGCTCCGCTCGGGCTGATGGCCCCGGCGCTGCGCCGGGCGGGCGCGCGCCGGCTGGTGGCGACCACGCACGGGCACGAGGCGGGCTGGGCGCAGCTGCCCGCGGCCCGGCAGCTCCTGCGGCGGATCGGCGAGGGCACGGACACGATCACCTACCTCGGCGAGTACACCCGCTCCCGGATCGCGACGGCCCTGACCCCGGCCGCGGCCGGCCGGATGGTGCAGCTCCCGCCGGGGGTGGACGAGAAGACGTTCCACCCGGGCTCGGGCGGCGAGGCGGTACGGGAGCGGCTCGGGCTCAGCGACCGGCCCGTGGTCGTCTGCGTCTCGCGGCTGGTCCCGCGCAAGGGGCAGGACACGCTGATCCGGGCCATGCCCGACATCCTGCGGCGCGTGCCGGACGCGGTGCTGCTGATCGTCGGCGGGGGTCCGTACGAGGACGACCTGCGGCGGCTCGCCCGGGAGACCGGGGTGGCCGGCTCCGTGCGCTTCACCGGCGCCGTGCCGTGGGAGGAGCTGCCCGCGCACTACGGTGCCGGGGACGTCTTCGCGATGCCCTGCCGCACGCGCCGCGGCGGCCTCGACGTCGAGGGCCTCGGCATCGTCTACCTGGAGGCCTCGGCCACCGGGCTGCCCGTCGTCGCCGGCGACTCCGGCGGGGCGCCCGACGCCGTCCTGGACGGCGAGACCGGCTGGGTCGTGCGCGGCGGGATCCCCGAGGAGTCGGCGGACCGCATCGCGACGCTGCTCCTCGACCCGGAGCTGCGCCGGCGGATGGGCGAGCGGGGCCGCCGGTGGGTCGAGGACCGCTGGCGCTGGGACCTGCTCGCCGAGCGCCTGAGGGAACTGCTCTGACCGGTGGCCCGGGTGGACCGCTCGCGCGGCCGCCCGGGCCACCGCGCGGCGCGGGCCCCGGCCGCGGACGTCAGGCGGGCAGGTAGTCGGTCAGCGCGCAGCCGTCCACGAGGAGTTCCTCGTGGCGGTAGCCCTGGGGTATCGCGAAGTCCTTCTCGCAGGTGAAGAGCAGGACGCCGGACTTCTTCAGTTCCTCGGCGGACGTCCGGTCGTCCGCCACGAGCGCGAAGTCCTGGCCGAGCAGGAAGCGGCCCCCCGCCCCCTCGGCCGCGGCCTTGCGGTTCGCCTGCTGGAACTTCTCCATGTCCGCGACGGACAGCAGGGTGAGCGTGACCCTGCTGTCGTTCCCGCACACCGCACGCGCCTCGATGCCCCACGCCGGGTCGCCGGACTCCCGGCTCATGGCGCCGCTGTCGCTGCCGGCCCGCAGGTCGCTGCAGAGGGCGTGCCGCCCGACGAGCTTCTCGAGCCCCGCCATGTCACCGGCCTTCGGCAGTCCGGCGTCCTCGCCCCAGGCCCCGGCACAGCCCGTGACACTGACCAGCGCGACGAGTGCCGCCCCCACTACCGCGGTGCGCTTGAGCCGCATGAATCCCCTGCTCCTCTTGTTTCATCGGGCCGGCGTGTCCCGGCGCGCGCGAACGCCCCCGGCGGGTCCGCGTCGCGGTGCTGCCGGGGGCGTGCCGAGCGTACGTCAGGCGTGGTAGATCGCTTCGATCTCGTCCGCGAAGTCCTTCGCCACCACGTTGCGCTTGAGCTTCAGCGACGGCGTGATGTGGCCGGCCTCCTCGGTGAACTGGGAGTTCAGGACCCTGAACTTCCGCACCGACTCCGCCTTCGACACCGCCGCGTTGCCGTCGTCGATCGCGCGCTGGACCTCCGCGAGGAGGTCGGCGTCGTCGCGGAGGGAGGCCGCCGTGGAGTCCGCCGGCTTGCCGTGCTCGACGGCCCAGCGGGTCAGGAACTCCTCGTCCAGGGTCACCAGCGCGCCCACGAACGGGCGTCCGTCGCCCACCACCATGCACTCCGCGACCAGCGCGTGCGCCCGGATCCGGTCCTCGATGACGGCCGGGGCGACGTTCTTGCCGCCCGCCGTCACCAGGATCTCCTTCTTGCGGCCGGTGATCGCGAGGTAGCCGTCCTCGTCCAGCGTGCCGATGTCGCCGGTGTGGAACCAGCCGTCGGCCAGCGCCTCGGCGGTCGCCGCCTCGTTCTGCCAGTAGCCGCTGAAGATGTGCTCTCCGTGCAGCAGGACCTCGCCGTCGTCGGCGATCCGCACCACCGAGCCCGGCAGCGGCTGGCCGACCGTGCCGATCTTCTGCCGGTCCCACGGGTTGAAGGCGGTGGCGGCGCACGACTCCGTGAGGCCGTAGCCCTCCAGCACCGTGAAGCCGATGCCGCGGAAGAAGTGCCCGAGCCGCTCGCCGAGCGGCGCGCCGCCCGAGATCGCGTACTCGCCGCGGCCGCCGAGGACGGCCCGCAGCTTGGAGAAGACCAGCTTGTCGAAGACCTTGTGCTTGACCCTGAGACCGAAGGACGGGCCCTGCGGCGTGCCGAGCGCGCGGCTGTACGCGATCGCCGTGTGCGCGGCCTTGTCGAAGATCTTGCCCTTGCCGTCGGCCTGGGCCTTGGCGCGCGCCGAGTTGTAGACCTTCTCGAAGACGCGCGGCACACCGAGGACCAGCGTCGGCCGGAAGGCGGCC
The DNA here is from genome assembly GCF_008042125.1 of Streptomyces sp. MS191. Taxonomy (GTDB): domain Bacteria; phylum Actinomycetota; class Actinomycetes; order Streptomycetales; family Streptomycetaceae; genus Streptomyces. The sequence continues at coordinate 1,000,029 of NZ_RDBI01000040.1, read as the reverse complement.
AGCTCGTCGGTGAGGTTCTTGATGTCCGGCACGCAGCCCAGCTTGATCGGCGCCATGACGGAGGCGACCTCGACCAGACGTCCGAAGACGTGGGCGGCGGGCAGGAAGAGCAGGACGGAACACTCGCCGGTGCGGAAGAGCGGCTTCAGGCGCTCCACCACGTTGCCGCACTCGGCGAAGAACGCCCGGTGCGTCAGCACACAGCCCTTGGGGCGGCCGGTGGTGCCGGAGGTGTAGACGATCGTCGCGATGTCGTCCGCGTTCGCCGCCGACATCCGCTCGTCGAGCAGCTCGTCGGTGACCTCGGCGCCCGCGGCGGTCAGCCGGGCGACGGCGTCGTCCTCGATCTGCCGGACACCCTTGAGCGCCGGCAGAGACGCCCGTACGGACTCGACCGACTCCGCGTGCGCCGCGGACTCGACGAGGGCGAGGGAGGCCGCCGAGTCGCCGAGGATCCACTGGATCTGCTCGGGCGAGCTGGTCTCGTACACCGGCACGGTGACCGCGCCGGCGCTCCAGATGGCGAAGTCGAGGAGGACCCACTCGTATCGGGTCCGGGACAGCAGGGCCACCCGGTCGCCCGGCTCCACGCCGGCGGCGATCAGCCCCTTGGCAGCCCCGCGGACCTCGGCGAGGAACTGCTTGGCGGTGACGTCCGTCCAGACGCCGGCCACCTTGCGCCCCATCACGGCGACATCTGGGTGCTGAGAGGCGTTGCGGCGGATGAGATCCGTCAGGTTGCCGTCCGTGGGGACCTCGTACAGGGCCGGAAGGCTGAACTCGCGCAAGACTGCTGCTCCTCATCGGGCGCCGGCGCCACGGCTCTGTGTGATGCACCGGTGCGGTCCAAGATCGGGCAGGGGTGCTCAGTGGGGGTGAGCACGACTGGACTGCTCGGACGTTACCCACCAGTACTCGGTTCCCGATAGGGGGTCCTGGCCAGATGTTCGGTGCGTCACATACGTGTGGCGGTGCTTCGCGCACAGTAGTCCACGTCTTCGACGACTTGGAAGTAACCGCAGGTCCGACGCCCTAAGGTGAATTCCATGCCAGGCATGAGAGTCCATGTGGTCAGTGACGTGCACGGTAACGCCGGCGCCCTCGCCAGGGCGGGAGAGGGGGCGGACGCCCTGATCTGCCTGGGTGACCTGGTGCTCTTCCTCGACTACGCCGACCACAGCCGGGGGATCTTCCCCGACCTGTTCGGGGTCGAGAACGCCGACCTGATCGTCGCCCTGCGCACCGCGCGCCGTTTCGACGAGGCCCGTGACCTGGGGCGGCGGCTCTGGTCCGAGCTGGACGTCGACCGCGACACCGCGATCGAGTCCGCGGTGCGCCGCCAGTACGAGGAACTCTTCGCGGCCTTCCCGACCCCCACCTACGCGACCTACGGCAACGTCGACGTGCCCGGCCTGTGGCCCGAGTACGCACGCCCCGGCACCACGGTCCTCGACGGCGGCCGGGCCGAGATCGGCGGACTGGTCTTCGGCTTCGTGGGCGGCGGACTGCGCACCCCCATGCGGACGCCGTACGAGATCTCCGACGAGGAGTACGCGGCGAAGGTCGAGGCCCTCGGGGACGTCGACGTGCTGTGCAGCCACATCCCGCCCGACGTGCCGGAACTGACCTACGACACGGTGGCGCGCCGCTTCGAGCGCGGCAGCCGCGCCCTGCTGGACGCCATCCACCGCACCCGGCCCCGGTACGCGCTCTTCGGGCACGTCCACCAGCCGCTGGTGCGCCGGATGCGGATAGGCGCGACCGAGTGCGTCAACGTCGGCCACTTCGCCTCGACGGGCAGGCCGTGGGCGCTGGAGTGGTGAGCGGTGCGGGGCGGGTGCCGGGGGCGCGATAGCCTTCGGGTCGGCACGCCAGTGCCCTTACGACTTCCGCCGGACCGCACAGTGGAGGAACCACCGCGATGGCCGAACACACCAGCTCGAGCATCACCATCGAGGCGGCACCGGCCGACGTCATGGGCGTGATCGCCGACTTCGTCCGCTACCCCGAGTGGACGGGCGAGGTGAAGGAGGCCGAGGTCCTGGAGACCGACGCGGCCGGCCGCGCCGAGAAGGTCCGGCTGCTGCTGGACGCCGGGGCCATCAAGGACGACCACACCCTGGCGTACACCTGGACCGGCGACAACGAGGTCAGCTGGACGCTGGTCAAGTCCCAGATGCTGCGTGCCCTGGACGGCTCCTACCGGCTGGCCCCGGCGGCCGGCGGCGGCCGCACCGAGGTCACCTACCAGCTGACGGTCGACGTCAAGATCCCGATGCTCGGCATGATCAAGCGCAAGGCGGAGAAGGTCATCATCGACCGCGCGCTGGCCGGCCTGAAGAAGCGCGTCGAAGCGGGCGTCTGAGGGCTTTCCCGGACAGGACGTAGCGCCCGTCCGGAGGGTCCCGCCCGGCTCCGGACGGGCGACGCCGCTCCCGGACAGGACGTAGCGCCCGACCGGCGCCGCCGCGCGTCCCGGTACCGTCGCCGCATGCGGATCATCCTTGTCACAGGCCCCGGCGGCGCCGGACGAACCACCGTCGCCGCGGCGACCGCCCTCGTCGAGGCGTGGGCCGGCCGCCGCGTGCTGCTGGTCTCGGCGGACGCCGCGTCCGCCACGGTCCTCGGCGACGGGGACCTGCCCGCCGGCCTGCGGATCCACCGCCCCGACCCCGGCGCCGACTTCCGCCGCGAGTTCCTCGCCCTCCAGGCCCGGCTCGGCACCGCCTTCGACCTCCTCGGAGCGGCCCCCTTCGAGGACGCCGAACTCACCGAGCTGCCCGGCAGCGACCGGTTCGCCCTGCTCCGCGCCCTGCGGGACGCCGCCGAAGGGGACCACGACCTCGTCGTCGTCGACATGCCCCCGCTGCCCGAGGCGCTCGCCGTGCTGGCCCTGCCCGAACAGCTGCGCCGCTACCTGCGCCGCCTCCTGCCGCCCGAGCGGCAGGCCGCCCGCGCCCTGCGCCCGATGCTGGCCCAGCTCGCCGGCGTCCCGATGCCCGCCCAGTGGCTGTACGAGACCACCGCCCGCTGGGAGACCGAGCTCGCCGCCGTCCAGGCGGTCGTCGACGCCCCTGGGACCGCCGTCCGGCTCGTCGTCGAACCCGGCCCCGCCGCCACCGACGCCCTCCGCACCGCCCGGCTCGGCCTCGCCCTCCAGGGCGTCGCCCTCGACCTCGTCGTCGCCAACCGGCTGCTCCCCGCCGAGTCCGCGGACCCCTGGCTCGCCGGGCTGACCGCGCAGCAGCACGAACACCTGGCGCGCCTGCGCGAGGCCCACCCGTCCGTCCACGAGCTCCCGCACCTCGGCCGGGACCCCCGGGGTCCCGAGGACCTCGCCCTCCTCGGCGCCGTCCGGCACGAGGCGCACACCGTCGACGCCCCCGGGCACACCGTCGAGGACCGCCGCGACCAGGACGGGGTCCTCGTCTGGCACCTGCCGCTGCCCGGTGCCGTCAAGGGCGAGGTCTCGCTCGTCCGCCGCGGCGACGAACTCCTGCTCGCCGTCGGAGCGTTCCGGCGCAGCCTGCCCCTGCCGGCCGCCCTGCGCCGCTGCACCGTCACGGGAGCCGGCCTCGTCGAGGGCGACCTGCGCGTCCGGTTCACCCCGGATCCCGGGCTCTGGCCGAAGTCCCGGTGACACGGCGTGTACCGTCGACGGTAGAAGCCTAAGGAGTACGCCATGAGCGATTCGGACGCCTGGGCCAAGGCCTGCGCCGAGGACCTGGAGGCCGAGAAGGCCCGCCGTCGCGCGCGGAACGGCGCGGAGCCCGGCTCCGCGGCCGAGGAGTTCCGCAAGCTCTTCGACGCCGTCGCCGACAAGGTCTCCACGCTGCGGAACCCGCTGACGGGCATGGCCGCCCAGGGAGCCGTGCAGCAGTTCGTCAACCAGGCGAAGGCGGCCGTCGAGCCGGTCATCGAGCGGAACCCGCAGGTCTTCGACCACCTCGCGGCGGCCGGCAACGAGCTGCTCGCCGCCTACCGGTCGGCGGTCGAGGGCCACGAGACCCGCTGGACGCGGGACGACGACCGGCGCACGGACGGTCTCGGCGGCGACGATCTCCGCGAGGACGAGCCGCGCAAGGACGACGAGGGGCCCGGAACCGGGCAGCACATCGACCTGGACTGACCGGGACGACCTGCCCCCTCGGGTACGGTTGGGCATAGCGGGGCTCGACCGAAAACTGAGGGACACATGGGACTCACCATCGGCGTCGACATCGGCGGCACGAAGATCGCGGCCGGCGTGGTCGACGAGGAGGGCAACATCCTCGACACGCACAAGGTGCCCACCCCGCCGACCCCCGAAGGCATCGTCGACGCGATCGCAGCGGCCGTCTCCGAGGCCGGCAAGGGCCACCGGATCGAGGCCGTGGGCATCGGTGCCGCGGGCTACGTCGACGACAAGCGCGCCACCGTCCTCTTCGCGCCGAACATCGACTGGCGGCACGAGCCGCTGAAGGACAAGGTCGAGCAGCGGGTGGGCCTCCCCGTCGTCGTCGAGAACGACGCGAACGCGGCGGCCTGGGGCGAGTACCGGTTCGGCGCGGGGCAGGGGCACGAGGACGTCATCTGCATCACCCTCGGCACGGGCCTCGGCGGCGGCATCATCATCGGCAACAAGCTGCGGCGCGGACGCTTCGGCGTGGCCGCCGAATTCGGCCACATCCGGGTCGTCCCGGACGGCCTGCTGTGCGGCTGCGGCAGCCAGGGCTGCTGGGAGCAGTACGCCTCGGGGCGCGCGCTCGTCCGGTACGCCCGGCAGCGCGCCAACGCGACGCCGGAGAACGCCGAGATCCTCCTCGGCCTCGGCGACGGCACGCCCGAGGGCATCCAGGGCAAGCACGTCAGCGCCGCCGCCCGCCAGGGCGACAAGGTGGCCGTGGACTCCTTCCGCGAGCTGGCCCGCTGGGCGGGCGCGGGTCTCGCGGACCTCGCGTCGCTGTTCGACCCGTCGGCCTTCATCGTCGGCGGCGGTGTCTCCGACGAGGGCGACCTGGTGCTCGACCCGATCCGGAAGTCCTTCCGGCGCTGGCTGATCGGCGGACAGTGGCGTCCGCACGCCCAGGTGCTCGCCGCCAAGCTGGGCAACAAGGCCGGCCTGGTCGGCGCGGCCGACCTGGCGCGCCAGGGCTAGGGCGTGTTCAACACGCCCTAGGACGAGCCGTAAAGTCCTGCCGGCCCCGAGCCGGCTCCCGCCGCTCCCCCCTGCGGGGGACGGCGGGTGAGGCGCCCTGACGCCCTCCCCGTACGCCCGTCGCGTCCCCCGCGGATGCGGCGGGCGTTGTCGTATGTTGCTGGCCATGGCGATCAGTGACCTGCCCAACTCCCGCACCGAGGAGGACGGTTCGGCCGTCGTCCGGGTGCTCAGCTACAACGTCCGGTCCCTCCGGGACGACGAGGACGCCCTCGCCCGGGTCGTCCGGGCCTGCGCGCCCGATCTGGTCTTCGTCCAGGAGGCGCCGCGGTTCTTCCGCTGGCGCAAGCACGCGGCCCGGCTCGCCGCGAAGAGCGAGCTGGTCGTGCTCACCGGCGGCGCCACGGCCGCGGGGCCGTTGCTGATGTGCTCGCTGCGGGCCACCGTGGAGCGCACCGAGGACGTCCTGCTGCCGCTCACGCCCGGACTGCACCGGCGCGGCTTCGCCACCGCCGTCGTCCGCTTCGGCGGAGCCCGGGTCGGTGCGGTCAGCTGCCATCTGAGCCTGCGGAAGGACGAGCGCTACGCCCAGGCCGGGATGCTGCTCGACCGGGTCGCCGCGCTCGGCGTGCCGCACACCCTCGTCGCCGGGGACCTGAACGAACGCCCCGACGGCCGGAGCTTCACCCGCCTGGCCAAGGAACTCCAGGACGGCTGGGCGGTCAGCCCGTGGGGCGGCGAGTACACCTCGCCGTCCGGCGACCCGCACCAGCGCATCGACGCGATCCTGGCCACCCCGGGCGTGGAGTTCCTCGGGTGCGGCGTCCCGACGGACCTCCCCGAGGCGGACCTGCGGGCGGCGACGGACCATCTCCCGGTCCTGGCGGCGGTCCGCATCCCGGCCGGCTGACCGACGGGGCCGCCGGACGGCCGGCGGCACGCGCGCGTGACACGCCGGCCGGCGCGAGCCGCGGCCGGCCGGGGGGAGCCGGCGTCCCCGGCTACACGACCGCGCCGCGCCCCGGGTCGTCGTAGCCGTCCTCGTCGTCGTCGTCGTGCCTCATCCGGGCCACGAGCGTCGCGAAGCCGCCCAGGAAGCCGCCGACGCAGACCGTCGTCAGCCACCAGGTCATGTCCCACTGGAGCAGCACCGCGAGCAGCATCAGCACCGGGCCGCCCACCACGCCCAGCCACGCGAACTTCGTCGTCGCGTCGGCCTCGGGCAGCGGCGGCGGCTCCGGGGGTACGAAGTGGCCCTCGTCGCCGTCGCGGCCGTCGGGGGTCCGGTCGTCACCGGTCTCGTCGTCCGGGTCCGCCACCGCGTAGTCCCGCGGACCCGTCCCTACGCGCACACCGGGCGCGAACACGATCGAGCTGCCGAGGGCGGGCTTCTCCGGCTTCCCCGGTTCCTCCGGGTCGGCGGCCGGGCCCTGGTGGTCCTCGTCGTCCTCGTCCCCGCCCTGGTCCTCCTCCGGAAGCGCCAGGTCCTCCACCGACCGGAAGGGCCGGGCCCCCGGCGGGTCCGCCGGCTCCTCGCCGTACCCGGCGACGATCGCGGCCCAGGCCGCCTCCTCGTCGATGGGCTGCGGCTCGCGCTCGCCGTCCTGCTGTTCAGCCACCGCTCGTGCTCCCCTTCTCGTCGGCCGCCAGCGGAGCGAGCCGGCCCACGAACGCCCAGCTCTCCTCGAAGATCCGCTCCGCGTCATGGTCCAACGTCGCCACGTGGTAGCTCTGTTCCAGCAGGATCTCGGTCACGTCCGTCGAGGAGACCCGGCTCAGGACGCGGGCCGAGTCGGCCGGCGGGACCACGTGGTCCTGCGGGCTGTGCAGCAGCACCAGCGGCTGCGTGACCTGCGGCAGCTCCGCGTCGACGACCTGGAAGAAGCGCCGCAGCGAGTGCGCCGCGTGGAGCGGGACCCGGTCGTAGCCGACCTCGGTCGCTCCCTCCTTGGCGATGTCGCTGGCGATGCCCTTGGTGGAGGCGACGAGGTGGCGGGCCACCGGCAGGGCGTGCGCGGCCAGGCCGTGCACCTTGTTGCCCGGGTTGACGAGGACGATCCCGCGGATCGCGTCGCCGTGGCGGGCCGCGAGCCGCAGGGTCAGCGCCCCGCCCATGGAGAGGCCGAAGACGAAGACCGTCTCGCACCGCGCGAGCAGTTCCTGGAGGGCGCGGTCCACCTCCGCGTACCAGTCGTGCCAGGTGGTGAGCTGCATGTCCTCCCAGCGGGTGCCGTGCCCGGGCAGCAGGGGCAGCGACACCGTCAGCCCGCGCTCGGCCAGGTACTCGGCCCAAGGGCGCAGCGACTGAGGGGAACCGGTGAATCCGTGACAGAGAAGGACGCCTACCTCCCCGCCCTCATGGCGGTACGGCTCAGCTCCAGGAAGGACCGGCACCGGGGTCTCCTGTTCGTGGGTTCGACGAAGCGACGACAAAAGGGGAAGGACCTTCACCGTACGCGACCGGACCGACACCGACCAGGGCCGTTCGCACGATGGTGCCGAGCCCGTCGCGGCCCGGCCGAGGCCGTACGGGATAAGGTCTCTCCCACAGCACACGGAAGGTACCCGAGTTGATCTACGGCGCAATGAAGTTCTCCATCGGAGGGTCCCTGAAGCTCGCCTTCAGGCCTTGGGTGGAGGGCCTCGAGAACATTCCCGCCGAGGGGCCGGCGATCCTCGCGAGCAACCACCTGTCGTTCTCCGACTCGTTCTTCCTGCCGGCCGTCCTGGACCGCAAGGTCACCTTCATCGCCAAGGCCGAGTACTTCACCTCGCCGGGCGTGAAGGGCAAGCTCACCGCCGCCTTCTTCAAGGGTGTCGGCCAGCTTCCGGTGGACCGTTCCGGCGCGCGCGGCGCGGGCGAGGCGGCCATCAAGGCCGGCATCGAGGTCATCGAGGGGGGCGGGCTCTTCGGGATCTATCCCGAGGGCACCCGCTCGCCCGACGGGCGGCTCTACCGCGGCAAGCCCGGCGGCCTCGCGCGCGTGGCCCTGGCCACCGGCGCGCCCGTGATCCCGGTCGCGATGATCGACACGGAGAAGATCCAGCCGCCCGGCAAGGTCGTCCCCAAGCTGATGCGCCCGGGGATCCGGATCGGCGAGCCGCTGGACTTCACCCGCTATCAGGGCATGGAGGGGGACCGCTTCATCCTCCGCTCGGTGACCGACGAGGTCATGTACGAGATCATGAAGCTGTCCGGCCAGGAGTACGTCGACATCTACGCGACCGCCGCCAAGCGGCAGATCGCGGAGGCCGAGAAGGCCGCGAAGGAGGCCGTCAAGGCCGAGATCGCGGCGCGGGAAGAGTCCGGCGCGTAACCCCTGCGGGGGCGGACCCGGGGTGGGTGGGGGAGATGGCCAAGCGCGAGCGTGTCGTGCGCATGTCGGTCGAGCAGCCGCTGTGGCGCGCGCTGACCGCCTACCGCGTCCTGACGATGATCTACGCGGTACTGATCTTCGTCTTCTCCCGTGACGCCTTCGAACGGCCGTGGGTGGCGGTCGCGTTCCTCGCCGTGATGTGCGTGTGGACGCTGGCCACCCTCCCGAAGGTGGCGAACGCGGTCAGCTGCACCAGGGGCTTCCTGGTCGCCGACCTCGCGATCGCCCTCGTCGGGATCATGCTCACCCCGCTCGCGGACGAGCAGGCCCGGTCGGTCGACGGCCCGACACTGCCCTCCATATGGACGGCCGGAGCCGTCCTCGCGTACGCGATCAAGGGCGGCTGGCGCTGGGCCGGCTTCGCCTCCTCCCTGGTGGCCGTCGCCAACCTGGCCGAGCGCGGCAGCCCCAGCCGGGACACGCTCCACAACGTCCTGCTGGTCTGGGTGGCGTCCATCGCCATCGGCTACGTCGTGGAGGTCGCCCGCGCCTCCGAACGCACCCTGGCCCGCGCCCTGGAGATCGAGGCCGCCACCCGCGAGCGGGAGCGGCTCGCCCGCGACATCCACGACAGCGTCCTCCAGGTGCTGGCGATGGTGCAGCGGCGGGGCACGGCGCTGGGCGGCGAGGCCGCCGAGCTGGGCCGGATGGCCGGGGAGCAGGAGGTCGCGCTGCGCACCCTGGTCGCCGGCGGGCTCACCCGGGCCTCACTGGTCTCCGAGGACGAGTCCGAGGGTGCGGTGGTCCGCTTCGTCGAGGAGCCGGACGACGACGCTCCGGTCGACCTGCGCGCCCTGCTCGCCCCGCGGGCCGGGGCCCGGGTCACACTCTCCGACCCGGGCGTGCCGGTCCTGCTGGCACCGGCCGCCGCCCGCGAGCTGACGGCCGCCGTGTTCGCCGCCCTGGACAACGTCCGGGTGCACGCGGGCGGCGACGCGCGGGCGTGGATCCTGGTCGAGGACTGGTCCGACGAGGTCGTCGTCACGGTCCGGGACGACGGCCCCGGCATCCCGGAGGGGCGGCTCGCGCAGGCCGAGGGCGAAGGCCGGATGGGCGTCGCCCTGTCCATCCGGGGACGGTTGCGGGATCTGGGAGGCACGGCCGAGCTGATCTCGGTACCGGGCCAGGGCACGGAAGTGGAACTGAAGGTCCCGCGGGACCCACGGGGGAAGGTGAACGGATAGATGAGCGAGCAGCAGACGCGGACCGACCGGCCGGCGCACGGCGGCCCGGTCAGGGTGATGGTCGTCGACGACCACCCGATGTGGCGGGACGCGGTGGCCCGCGACCTCGCCGAGGCCGGACTGGACGTGGTCGCCACGGCCGGCGACGGCGAGCAGGCCGTGCGGCGCGCGAAGGCCGTCGGCCCGGACGTCCTCGTCCTCGACCTGAACCTGCCGGCCAAGCCCGGCGTGCAGGTGTGCAAGGAGCTCGTCGCCGCCGACCCCACGCTGCGGGTCCTGGTGCTCTCCGCCAGCGGCGAGCACGCCGACGTGCTGGAGGCGGTCAAGTCCGGTGCCACCGGCTACCTGCTCAAGTCGGCCAGCACCGCCGAGCTGATCGACGCCGTGCACCGGACCGCCGTCGGCGACCCCGTCTTCACCCCCGGCCTCGCGGGCCTGGTCCTCGGCGAGTACCGTCGCCTGGCCTCCGAGCCCGAGCCGGCCGCGGGCGCCGACGAGCCGAAGGCCCCGCAGCTCACCGAGCGCGAGACCGAGGTGTTGCGCCTGGTCGCCAAGGGGCTGAGCTACAAGCAGATCGCCGAACGCCTGGTCATCTCGCACCGCACCGTGCAGAACCACGTCCAGAACACCCTGGGCAAGCTCCAGCTGCACAACCGCGTGGAGCTGGTCCGGTACGCCATCGAGCGCGGCCTCGACGACGCCTGAGACCGGGCCCGGCGCCGGCGCGTCGCTCACTCTCCCTTCCCTGTCGGAGTGACCCACGTCACCATCAGAGGGTCGTACCCCGTCCGCCACGGCGAAGGAGACCTTCATGCGCGTCGGCGTACTCACCGGAGGCGGCGACTGCCCCGGTCTCAACGCGGTCGTCCGCGCCCTCGTCCGCAAGGGCGTCCAGGAGTACGGCTACGCCTTCACCGGCTTCCGCGACGGCTGGCGCGGTCCGCTGGACGGCGTCACCGTACGGCTCGACATCCGGGCCGTCCGCGGCATCCTGCCGCGCGGCGGCACCATCCTCGGTTCCTCCCGCACCAACCCGTTCACGGCGGAGAACGGCATCCGCCGGATCAAGGAGAACCTTGCCAAGCACCGGGTCGACGCCCTCGTCGCGATCGGCGGCGAGGACACGCTCGGGGTCGCCGCCCGGCTGGTCGACGAGTACGGCGTCCCCTGCGTCGGCGTCCCCAAGACCATCGACAACGACCTGTCGGCCACCGACTACACCTTCGGCTTCGACACCGCGGTCGGCATCGCCACCGAGGCCATCGACCGCCTCCACACCACCGCCGAGTCCCACATGCGCGTCCTGGTCGTGGAGGTGATGGGCCGGCACTCCGGCTGGATCGCGCTGCACGCCGGGCTCGCCGGCGGCGCCAACGTCATCCTCATCCCCGAGCAGCGGTTCGACCTCGACCAGGTCTGCGGCTGGGTCACCTCGCGCTTCCGGGCCACGTACGCCCCGATCGTCGTCGTGGCCGAGGGGGCGATGCCCCGGGACGGGGACGCGGTCCTCAAGGACGCGACGCGCGACGCGTACGGCCACGTCCGGCTGTCCGGCGTGGGGGAGTGGCTCGCCGGGGAGATCGAGCGCCGCACCGGAAAGGAGGCCCGGACCACCGTCCTCGGCCACGTGCAGCGCGGCGGCACGCCCAGTGCCTTCGACCGCTGGCTGGCCACGCGCTTCGGACTGCACGCGATCGACGCCGTGCGGGACGGCGACTTCGGCACGATGGTCGCCCTGCGCGGCACCGACATCGTGCGCGTGCCGATCGCGGAGGCCACCGCCCGGCTCAAGACGGTCGATCCCGCCCTCTACGCCGAGGCCGGGGTCTTCTTCGGCTGAGGCCGGGCGGCCCGGGGGCCGGGCGCCTCCGGGGGCCGTATATTCGCCGGGACCAGACAATTCCGGCACACCCCCGGAGGGGCTCCGTGGAAATCCTGGCGTTCGGCGTGCAGGCGGACGAGAAGCCGATGATCGAGAAGGCCTTCGAGGGCCACCACGACGTCCGCTGTCTGGAGGTCTTCCTCACCGAGGACACCGCGCCCATCGCGGCCGGCTACGAGATCGTCTCCAGCAGCGTCAACGCCGACCTCGGCGGCCGCGTGCTGCGCACCCTCCACGCCGGCGGCACCCGGCTGATCGCCCAGCGCTCCACCGGCTTCAACAACATCGACCTCGACGTCGCCGCCGGGCTCGGCCTCACCATCGCCCGCGTCTCGTACTACTCCCCGTACTCGGTCGCCGAGTTCGCCTGGACCCTGGCGACGGCCGTCAACCGCCGGATCGTCCGCGCCTCCAACCGGACCCGCGACTTCGACTTCCGGCTCGCCGGACTGATGGGCCGCGACCTGCGCGGCCGCACCGTGGGCGTCCTCGGCACCGGCAAGATCGGCGAGGCCTTCACCCGGATCGCCCACGGCTACGGCATGAGGCTGCTCGGCTGGGACATCGCCGAGAACCCCGCCTGCCTGGAGCTCGGCATGACGTACGTCGACAAGGAGCGGCTCTTCGCCGAGGCCGATCTGATCAGCCTCCACGTCCCGCTTCTCCCCGCCACGCAGCGGCTGATCGACGCCGCCGCGCTCAAGGCGATGAAGGACGACGTCCTGCTGGTGAACTCCAGCCGCGGCGGTCTGATCGACACCGAGGCGCTCGTCACCGAACTCCGCGCCGGCCGGTTCGCCGGGGTCGGCCTCGACGTGTACGAGGCGGAGGCCGGGCTCTTCTTCCTCGACAAGTCCCTGGAGATCGTCCGGGACGACACCCTGGCCCGGCTCATGACCTTCCCGAACGTCCTGGTCACCTCCCACCAGGCCTACTACACCGTCGACGCGGTCAGCCAGATCATCGACGCCACCGTCCGGAACGTCCTCGACTACACCGCGGGCCGGCGCAGCGAGAACGTCCTGGTCCCGGCCGACACCCCCTAGACCAGCACCCCGAGACCAGCACCCCTAGACCAGCACCCCCGCGAGCAGCGACGCGGTGAGCGCGGCGCCGTCCCGGGTCAGGACCGACTCCGGATGGAACTGCACGCCGGCGAAGCCCGGACCGCGCAGCGCGTGCACCTCGTCCGTGGCGGCGTCGCGGCTCACCTCGATCCGGTGCAGCGCCAGTTCCGTCGCGGCCCGGTCGTCGCACCGCGCGGTGAAGCTGTTGTAGAAGCCCACCGTCCGCTCCTGCCCGAAGAGGTCGATCCGCGTCTGCGCCCCCTGGAAGGGGGTCCGCTTGCGCACGATCTCCAGCCCCAGCTCCGCCGCGATCAGCTCGTGGCCCAGGCACACCCCGAGCAGCCCGTGCCGGTGGTCCCGTACGAGATCGGCCGTGAGCGCGCGCAGGAACCGCATCTTCGGATCGGCCGCGTCACCCGGGTCGCCGGGCCCCGGACCGAGCACCACCGGCCCCTCGTGGCCGAGCGCCAGCTCCCGCAGGCCCGGCTCGTCGTAGCGGAGCACCGAGACCTCCAGGCCGGAGGAGCGCAGCAGGTGCGCGAGCATCGCGGTGAAGGTGTCCTCCGCGTCGACGACCAGGGCGTGGCCCGTCAGCTCGGCCGCCCGCACCTGCATCTTCAGCCAGAACGGCGCGAGGTCCGCCCGCCGCGCGTCCAGGGCCGCGCGCACCCGCGGGTCGTCGGCCAGCCGGGGCGCCCGCGGCGAGGCGTCGAGGGGCCGCCCCTCCCGTACGCCGAGCGCCGTGAGGACCCCCGCCGCCTTGGCGTGGGTCTCGGCGACCTCGCCCGCCGGGTCGGAGTGGCGTACAAGCGTCGCGCCGACCGGCACCCGCAGCCGGCCGTCCGCGGCGATGTCCGCGGTCCGGATCAGGATGGGGGAGTCCAGGGTCTGGGTCCCGGTCGCGTCCGTGCCGAGCAGCGCCAGCGCGCCCGCGTAGTAGCCGCGGCCGCCGGTCTCGTGCCGCTCGATCACCCGGCAGGCGTTCTGCACCGGCGAGCCGGTGACGGTCGCGGCGAACATGGTCTCCCGCAGGACCTCCCGCACGTCGAGGGACGAACGGCCGCGCAGCTCGTACTCCGTATGAGCGAGATGGGCCATCTCCTTGAGACGCGGCCCGATCACCACTCCGCCCCGGTCGCCGACGGTGCACATCATCTTCAGCTCCTCGTCGACCACCATGGAGAGCTCCTCCGTCTCCTTGCGGTCGGCCAGGAAGGCCAGCAGGTCCTCGGGGGTCGGGGCCGCGCCGGCCGGGTACCGGTAGGTGCCGCTGATCGGGTTCATCACGACCGTCCCGCCGGACATCCGGACGTGCACCTCCGGGCTCGCGCCGACCAGGGTGCGGGACCCGGTGTGGACGACGAAGGTCCAGTACGCCCCTCGCTCGCCCGCCAGCAGCCGCCGGAAGAGCGCGAGCGCGTCGGCCCGCCCGAAGCCGGGGATCTCGCCCGTGTAGGTCCGGCGGATGACGAAGTTCGCCCCTTCGCCCGAGCCGATCTCCTCCTCCACGACCCGGCGCACCGTCCGCGCGTACAGCTCGTCGGACACGTCGAAGCCGCCGCCCTCCACCCGTACGTCGTGGGCCGGAAGCCGCTCCATCGCCTCGGACAGCGGCAGCTCGTACGCCTCCTCGGCGACGAGGAAGGACAGCGGGGTGCCGTCGTCGCGGACGTCGAAGCCGCGCTCCCGGATCTGCCGGAACGGCACGAGGGCGAGCGTCGGCCGCTCGCCGACCGGCAGTTCGGCGAGCCGCTCGGCCTCGTGGACGGCGCCGATCAGCACCTCGACGGTGTCGTGGTCACGTCCGGGGGTGCGCCGGCGCAGCAGCGCGAACGGGGGGCAGGAGTCGTCGAGGAGACGGGAGAGGTCCATGCGGTACGTCGTTCCTTCCGTGGAGCGGAGAGGAACGGCCCTGGAAACGGAAGAAGGCCGCCCCTCGGGCGGCCTTCGCGTGTTCGGGTACGCGCATTCAGTGGGCCGCCGGATGAGCGGTCCACCACCAGTTACGGGTCGTCTGCGCGAACATGCCGGTGATGGTAGCCCATCCAAGATGTCCCGTCCGTCTCTTCCGTCTCATCAAGCGGTCACTGGCGTGGACGGAGTCCTCGGCCACGTACTGTGGGTCGTGTGACCGTGAACGCTGAACCCCACGCCGTCGCCAAGGCGACCTGGCGAGACCTGCCCGCGGCGCAGCAGCCTGAGTACCCCGATGCCGAGGCTCTGCGCGATGTGATCGCGGACCTCGAGTCGTATCCCCCGCTCGTCTTCGCGGGCGAGTGCGACCAGCTGCGCGCCCGGATGGGAGCCGTCGCCCGTGGCGAGGCGTTCCTGCTCCAGGGCGGCGACTGCGCCGAGGCCTTCGACGCCGTGTCCGCCGACCACATCCGTGCCAAGCTCAAGACGCTGCTCCAGATGAGCGCCGTCCTCACCTACGCGGCCTCCGTGCCCGTCGTGAAGGTCGGCCGCATCGCGGGGCAGTACTCCAAGCCCCGTTCCAAGGGGACCGAGACCCGCGACGGCGTGACCCTGCCGACCTACCGCGGCGACTCCGTCAACGGCTTCGACTTCAACGAGAAGGCCCGCGTCCCGGACCCCGAGCGCCTCAAGCGGATGTACAACGCCTCCGCCTCGACGCTCAACCTGGTGCGTGCCTTCACCACCGGTGGTTACGCCGACCTGCGCCAGGTGCACGCCTGGAACCAGGACTTCGTGAAGTCGTCCCCGTCGGGACAGCGCTACGAGCAGCTGGCGCGCGAGATCGACAACGCGCTGAACTTCATGAAGGCCTGCGGCACCGACCCGGCCGAGTTCAAGGCGGTGGAGTTCTACTCCTCGCACGAGGCGCTGCTGCTCGCCTACGAGGGCGCGCTGACCCGGACGGACTCGCGTACCGGCAAGCTGTACGACACCTCCGGCCACATGGTCTGGATCGGTGAGCGCACCCGCCAGCTGGACCACGCGCACATCGAGTT
The DNA here is from genome assembly GCF_008042125.1 of Streptomyces sp. MS191. GTDB lineage: Bacteria > Actinomycetota > Actinomycetes > Streptomycetales > Streptomycetaceae > Streptomyces. Next base: position 984,410 of record NZ_RDBI01000040.1, on the reverse strand, counting down.
CTGCGCGCAGATCGCCAACCCGGTCGGCATCAAGCTCGGTCCGACCACCACGGTCGACGAGGCGCTGACCTACATCGACCGCCTGGACCCCGAGCGCGAGCCGGGCCGGCTGACCTTCGTCGTCCGCATGGGCGCCGACAAGGTCCGGGACAAGCTCCCGGAGCTGGTCGAGAAGGTCACCGCCTCCGGCGCGGTCGTCGCCTGGGTGACCGACCCGATGCACGGCAACACCTTCGAGGCGGCCTCGGGGCACAAGACCCGGCGCTTCGACGACGTGCTCGACGAGGTCAAGGGCTTCTTCGAGGTCCACAAGGCCCTCGGCACCCACCCCGGCGGCATCCACGTCGAGCTCACCGGTGACGACGTCACCGAGTGCGTGGGCGGCGGCGACGAGATCTTCGTCGACGACCTGCACCAGCGCTACGAGACGGCCTGCGACCCGCGCCTCAACCGCAGCCAGTCGCTGGACCTGGCGTTCCTGGTGGCGGAGATGTACCGGGACCAGTGAGCGTGATCAGTAGGTAGCTTCCTACGACGGTGGGGCACGGATCGATGTGATCCGTGCCCCACCGTCGTCATGAGGGCTTTTACGCGCCAGACCCGCCGGGTAAGGTTAGGTTAGCCTTATCGATCCCGGCGGGAGGTGAACCGCGTGTACGTCTGCTCATGCTTCGGTGTCACGGAGAGGCAGGTCAAGGAGCATGCGGACGCGGGCGCGTGCACGCCTCGCCAGATCGCCTCCGCCTGCAAGGCCGGCACCGACTGCGGCTCCTGCGTACGACGCATTCAAGCCATTCTGGGCCGTGGCAACTGCCCGCGACGGGAGCTCCTGGACCAGGGCGTCCCGGCCCTGACGGGTGAGCCGGCCGTACCGGAGGAGCTCTCCGAGGCCGCCTGAGGCCCCCGCTGCCCGCTCGGCGCCGCCTGCCGTCCGCCGTGCCCGGACGGACCTAGCTCGGCTGCTCGATCAGCGTCGAGATGTAGAGCGCCTCGCCCAGGCTCTCGATGAGCTCCAGCTGGGTGTCGAGGTAGTCGATGTGGTGCTCCTCGTCGGCCAGGATCTCCTCGAAGAGGTTCGCCGAGGTGATGTCGCCCTTGGTGCGCATGACCTCGATGCCGCGCTTGAGGCGGTCGATCGCCTCCACCTCCACCTGGCGGTCCGCCTGGAACATCTCCGTGATGGTCTGGCCGACCCGGACGTGGAAGAGCCGCTGGTAGTTGGGCAGACCGTCCAGCATCAGGATGCGCTCGGTCAGCTTGTCCGCGTGCTTCATCTCGTCGATGGATTCTTCGCGGGTGTACTTGGCGAGCTTCGTCCAGCCCTTGTTGTCCTGGATGCGGTAGTGCAGCCAGTACTGGTTGATGGCCGTCAGCTCGCCGGTCAGCTGCTCGTTGAGGAACTCGAGGACCTCGGGGTCGCCCTGCATCGCAGAGGCTCCTTCCACGCATGTCTGTGTCGTGACTGGGCAGGATGGCGGCATCCTCGCACCACGCATGGGGGGCGTCCAGTAAGTGCAGGCTTAGTGGGAGTTGCCCTAATCGTGCGAGGTCGGAGGTTGCCTGGTCATGACCACCCCTCGCGGTCTGTCACCATGGATGACATGGGTCAGCCGGAGAGCGGAGTACACCGGGAAGCAGGACAGTCGGATCTTCCGCCGGGACAGCGGCTGCAACGCGGCTGGCCGGTCACCCATTACGGCCCCGTTCCCAAGTTCAAGCCGGACCGCTGGGAGTTCAGGGTCTTCGGCGCCACGGCGGACGGCGACAAGCGGTGCTGGAACCACGAGGAGTTCTCGGCCCTGCCGTTCGCGACGGTCGTGGCCGATCTGCACTGTGTGACGAAGTTCAGCATGCTGGGGGCCGAATGGGGTGGCGTCCCCGCCCGGACGATCCTCGACCTGGCCCCGCCGGCCGCGAACGTCACGCACGTGATGGTCTGGGCCGAGTACGGCTTCAGCGCCAACATGCGCCTGGCCGACTTCGCCTCGGACCGGACGATCTTCGCCACCCACAAGGACGGTGAGCTGCTCACCGCCGAGCACGGCTTCCCGCTCCGGCTCGTCGTTCCGCACCTCTATGCCTGGAAGGGCCCGAAGTGGGTCCGCGGCGTGGAGTACATGACCGCCGACCGCCGCGGCTTCTGGGAGGAGCGCGGCTACCACAACATCGGCGACCCGTGGACGGAGCAGCGCTACTCCTACCAGGAGGAGCCCGGGGACGGCCCGGAGCTGTAGCTCCGAGGGGTCCGCCCCCGGCCCCGTTCAGTGGTGGTACCGGTGCACCACCGCGTGTCCCTTGCCCCGGCCGATCATCCACTTGTTGACCGGCGTGGTGAGGACGAAGGCGGCGGCGAGCGCGATCGCGAGGACGACCCAGAACAGCGCGTCCGTCAGGTGCGCGTCCATGGCGCCCGGCCACAGGGCGATCACGCCGTTGTCGATCAGCTCCATGACGGCGATCGAGAGGGTGTCGGCGGCCAGCGCGACCTTGACGGCGGTCCGGAAGCCGACGCCGGCCGTCAGGATGCCGCGCAGGGTGAGCGCGTAGCCGAAGAAGAACGCCAGGACGATCGCCAGGATCATCGTCGGCATGTTGCCCCAGCCCAGCGCGGTGCCGATGATCATGCCGAGCACCTCGCCGATGGCGCAGCCGGTGAGGCAGTGCAGCGTCGCCCTGGCGGCCGTGGCCCAGGTGACCCCGCCGGAGGCGTGGTGCGCGTGACCGCTCCCGTGCCCGCCGGCGTCGTGTCCCGCGTGACCCCCGTGGCTCCCGTGGCCCTGGTGACCGGTGCTGTGGTGCTCGGTGTGCGCTTCGTGCTCCATGACGGGCCCCAAACGTCGAGTAGCGGTTCCTGCCTCTACAGGAACCGTATACCCCCCTGGGGTATTCCTCAACTGTGTGGTGCGCGTGCCGGGCCGCTCACTCCCTGAGCTTCTTCAGCCGCTCCACGTCCGCCGCGTGCCCCGCGGCCCCGCCGGGAGTCTCGATGACCAGCGGGACGCCCTCGGTCGCCGGGTGGCTGAACAGCGTCCGGAACGGCTCCTCGCCGATGTGCCCGGCGCCGATGTTCGCGTGCCGGTCCTTGTGCGCGCCGACGACGTCCTCGGAGTCGTTGGCGTGGATCAGCTTCAGCCGGCCCTCTCCGACGGTCGCCACCAGCTCGTCGAGGGTGCGCGCCATGCCGTCCGGCCCGGTCAGGTCGTGGCCGGCGGCGAAGATGTGACAGGTGTCCAGGCAGATCCCCAGCCGGGGGTGGTGGTCGAGGGCGTCGAAGTACGGGCCGAGGTCCTCCGCCCGCGAGCAGAGCGAGGAGCCCTGCCCCGCCGTCGACTCCAGCAGCAGGAACGGGTCGTCGTCGTGCGTCAGCTCGTCCAGCAGCGGGCGCATCCGTTCCCGCACCTGCGCCAGCGCCACCTCGCGCGGCCGGCCGCCGGTCGCCGAACCGGTGTGCACCACCACGCCCCGCGCACCGATCTCCCGGGCGCGGCGCAGCGAGTGGCGCAGCGAGGTGACCGAGTGCTCGACGGTGGCCTCGGTGTGGGAGCCGAAGTTGATCAGGTACGGGGCGTGCACCCAGGCGGACAGGCCCTCGGCCTCGCACTCCGCGCGGAAGCGTTCGTCCTGCGCGGGGTTGCCGGCGGGTGTCGCCCAGCCGCGCGGGTTGGCGACGAAGACCTGCACGGTCTCGGCGCCGAGGGTGCGGGCGTAGCCGAGTCCGACCGTGGCGAGGCCGCCGGCCACGGGGACGTGGCCGCCGACGGGGTTGCGCATGAGTCTCTACAGTCCCTTGATCGTGATGGTGATCGTGGAGCCCTCGGCCGCCGTGGAGCCGCCGTCGACGGACTGCTCCGCGACCGTGTTCCCGAGGTAGGGGAAGGACTTCTCGACCTTCACCTCGAAGCCCGCGCCCTCCAGCTCCGCGCGCGCCTCGTCGACCGTGGCGCCCACGACGTCCGGGACGGCGACCATCTTCGGGCCCTTGGAGACGGTGAGGGTGATCGTGTCCCCCTTGGCGGCCCGGCTGCCCTCGGCCAGTGACTGGGCGGCGATCGTGCCCGCGTCCTCGGGGGAGTCGATCCGCTCGGTGGCGACCCGCACGGTGAGGCCGGCCTCCTGGAGCGTGCTCGTCGCGTCCGCCACGCTCTCGCCGGTCACGTCCGGGACGTCGATCGGGGCGCCCTTGCTGACGACCAGGGCGATCGCGGAGTCGGGGGCGCGCTCGGTGCCGGGCTCGGGGTCCGAGCCGATCACCGCGCCCTGCGGGACCGACCGGCTGAAGGTGTTCGTGACCACGCCGGTGGCGAGCCCCTCCTGCTCCAGCAGCTTCTTCGCCTCCGCCAGCGGCTTGCCCTTGAGGTGGGGGACCTTCACGACCTCGGGACCGCGCGAGAGGGTCAGCTTCACCGAGCCGTTGCCGCGGATCCGCTCGCCGGGGGCCGGGTCGGTGTCCATGACGGTGCCGCGCTCGTAGACCTCGCTGAAGGCGCGGTCGGTCGCGCCGACGTCGAGTCCGGCGTCGGCGAGCCGCTTCGTGGCCTCGGCCTCCGTCTGGCCGAGCACGGCCGGGACCCGGGTGAACTGGCCGGAATTGATGTACCAGACGCCGGTGCCGATCCCGAGGATCAGCAGGACGGCGGCGACGACCAGCAGCGGACCGCGGGACAGCAGGGGGGCCCGGCCCGCTCTCGGGGCCGGGGGGAGTCCGGGCGTCGCGTGCGCGGCCGGCACGGGCTCCGGCGGCAGGCCCAGTCTGCTGGTGCGCTCGGACGGCACGCGCGGGATCACGCTGGTCGGGTCCTCGGACGGGGCTCCCGGCCCGGCGGCGCCCTCCTGGCGCGCCTGCGGCGGCACCAGGTCCAGCTGCTCGTCGCTCAGCGCGGCGCGGGCCTCCCGGGTCCGGGCCAGCAGGTCGACGGCGTCGTAGGGGCGGACGTCCGCGTTGCGCGCGGTGGCGCCCGCGACCAGCTCGTCCAGTTCGAGCGCGAGGCCCGGGACGGCGGCCGACGGGGCCGGGACGTCGGTGTTCAGGTGCTGGTAGAGCACCTGGGCGGGGGTGTCGCCGGTGTGCGGCTTGCCGCCGGTCAGCATCTCGTACAGGACGACGCCGCAGGCGTACACGTCGGCGCGGGTGTCGGCGGTGCCGTGCTCGATCTGCTCGGGTGCGAGGTAGGAGACGGTGCCGAGGACGGCGCCCGTGGTCTGGGTGGCGGAGCCGACCGCCCGTACGAGCCCGAAGTCGGCGACCTTGACCCGGCCGTCGTCCCCTATCAGGACGTTCTCGGGCTTCATGTCCCGGTGCACGAACCCGGCCCGGTGCGCGGCGCCGAGCGCGGCGAGCACCGGTTCCAGGATGTCGAGAGCGGCGCGGGGCCGGAGGGCGCCGCGTTCGCGCAGGACGTCGCGCAGCGTGCAGCCGGCGACGTACTCCATGGCGAGATAGACGTACGCGCCGTCCGCGCCCTGGTCGAAGACCCCCACGACGTTCGGGTGGGACAGCCGTGCGACGGACTTCGCCTCGCGGATGAACCGCTCGACGAAGGTCGCGTCCGTGGCGAGCGACGGGTGCATCACCTTGAGCGCGAGCACCCGGTCGAGCCGGATGTCGACGGCCCGGTAGACCGTGGCCATCCCGCCGACGGCGACGCGCGCGTCGACGCGGTAGCGGCCGTCGAGCAGCTGCCCGACGAGGGGGTCCTGAAGGGTCGTGTCCACGGCCCCGAGTTTACGAGTCCGTGGGCACGACGCGGTCCGCGTGGCCGGGACGGGCCCGTACTGCAGCCGAGCTGTGACGGCGCGGGGACGGGCGGGCCGCCGCGGCTGCGCCCCGCCCCGCGGCGCCCGGCCCTCAGAACGCCGGGCGCTCCGGATCCAGGTGCGCCCGGCCCTCCGTCGGCGAGGAGGCCTCGGCGAAGTGCCGGCGGGGGATGCGGCCCGCCCGCCGGGCCAGCCGGCCCGCCTCCACCGCGTGCCGCATCGCGTCCGCCATCAGCACCGGCTCCTGCGCCCGGGTCACCGCCGAGGCGAGCATCACCGCCGCGCAGCCCAGCTCCATCGCGAGCGCCGCGTCCGAGGCCGTTCCGGCCCCCGCGTCCAGGATCACCGGCACCTGCGCCCGCTCCACGATCAGGGAGAAGTTGTGCGGGTTGCGGATCCCGAGCCCGGAGCCGATGGGCGAGCCCAGCGGCATGATCGCCGCGCACCCCACGTCCTCCAGCTTCTTCGCGAGGACCGGATCGTCGTTGGTGTACGGCAGCACCGTGAAGCCGTCGTCGACCAGGGTCTCCGCCGCGTCGAGCAGCTCCACCGCGTCCGGCAGCAGGGTCCGCTCGTCGGCGACGACCTCCAGCTTGATCCAGTCGGTGCCCAGCGCCTCGCGGGCGAGCCGGGCCGTCAGCACGGCCTCGCCCGCGGTGAAGCAGCCCGCCGTGTTGGGCAGGACCCGGATGCCGAGCCGGTCCAGGACGGACAGCACCGAGCCCTGCACCGTCGGGTCGAGCCGCCGCATCGCGACCGTCGTGAGTTCGGTGCCGCTGGCGACCAGCGAACGCTCCAGCACGTCGAGGCTGGGCGCCCCGCCGGTGCCCATGATCAGGCGCGAGGAGAACTCGGTGCCGCCGAGGACGAGGAGATCGTCGGACATCGCTCAGCCTCCCTGCACCGCGGTGAGGACCTCGACCCGGTCCCCCTCGCCGAGGACGGTCGCGGCCCACCGGCTGCGCGGCACGACCGCCTCGTTGACGGCCGCGGCCACGCCCGAGGGCGCCGTGGTCAGGGTGGCGACCAGGACGTCGAGGGAGAGGGGGCCGGCGAGCACGTGCGGCTCCCCGTTCACGGAGACGTTCATGCGGGCTGCTCCTGACGTGCGTGCACCGGGSGTGCGGGGGAGAAACGGCGGGGGGTGAAGGGACGCGCCTCGTCCGGCAGCGTGCCGGTGGCCAGGACCTCGGCCATGACGTCACCCGTGACGGGGGTGAGCAGCACCCCGTTGCGGTAGTGGCCGGTGGCCAGATGGAGGCCCGGCAGGGCGCTCGGGCCGAGCATGGGGGCGTTGTCCGGCGAGCCGGGGCGCAGACCGGCCCGGGTCTCGGTGAGCGGCAGTTCGGTGATGCCGGGCACCAGCTCGTGGGCGTCGCGCAGCAGCTCGTACACCCCGCCCGCGGTCACCGTCGTGTCCCAGCCCAGCTCCTCGCTGGTCGCGCCGACGACGAGCTCGCCGCTCTCGCGCGGCACCAGGTAGACGTGGCTGCCCCGGACGACGGCCCGTACGGTCCGGGACAGGAACGGCGCGTACGCCGGCGGCACGGTGAGCCGCAGCACCTGTCCCTTCACCGGGCGCACCGGCGGCAGGACCTCGTCCGGTACGCCGGCCAGCCGGCCGCTGAGGCTGCCGCCGGCCAGGACGACCCGGTCCGCGAGGAGCTCCGTGCCGTCGTCGAGCACCGCGCCCACGGCTCGGTCCCGGGCCACCGTCAGCCGTTCCGCGACGGCCCGGTGGAAGATCACGCCGGCCCGTTCGCAGGCGGTGACCAGCGCCGCGGCGAGCCGGCGCGGATCGACCTGGTGGTCGCCGTCGACCCGCAGCCCGCCCCGCACGCCCGGTGCCAGCATCGGCTCCAGGCGCCGGCAGTCGCGCCCGCTGAGCCACTCCGACTCCAGGCCGCAGCGGGTCTGCAGCGCGTGCAGTTCCCGCAGGTGCGCGCGGTCGTCGGCGTCGAGCGCGACGGCGAGCGTGCCGCAGGCGCGGTAGCCGACGTCGTGCCCCGTGGCGTCCTGGAGTTCATCGACGAACCCCGGATAGCGGCGCGCGGAGGCGAGGTTGAGCCCGAGCAGGGTCTCCTCGCCGTAGTGGAGTTCGGTGACGGCGGCGAGCATGCCCGCCGCCACGGCGGCGGCCCCGCCGCCCGGTCCGGGGTCGACGACGGCGGTGCGCAGTCCGCGCAGCGCGGTCCGCCAGGCCGTGACCAGGCCGATGATCCCGCCCCCGATGACGAGGACGTCCGATCCTGAACGTGGCTGCATGGGCGTCCAGCCCCTCCCTTCGCCGGCATGACCCGGATCAGGTTCGTACGGTCGGAGGCCGTCCCAGCCTCCCTCTCAGCCCGGTGCGTCCGGGCTCCCGCGAGTGCTTTACGTCGGCCAGACTAGCCCCCGCCCCGTTCCGCTCCCAGGGCCCACCCTTACTGACGGATCGTCAGATGCGTAAGGTGGACGGGTGAGCGAGCAGAAGCAGTCATCGCAGCGTGTGGTCGTCGTGGGTGCCGGAATGGCGGGCGTGCAGACCGCCGTCGCCCTGCGCGAACAGGGCTTCACCGGGCCCGTCACCCTCATCGGCGCCGAGCCGCACCAGCCCTACGACCGGCCGCCGCTCTCCAAGGCGGTCCTCCTGGGCAAGGCCGAGGACTCCGCCTTCGACGTCGACTTCGAGGCGCTCGGCATCGAGCTGCGCCTCGGCCTGGACGTGACCGGCCTGCGCGCCGCCGACCACGAGATCGACACCGAGGCCGGCCCCGTCCCGTACGACGTCCTCGTCCTCGCCACCGGGGCCCGGCCCGTCACCCTGCCGGGCACCGAGGGCGTTCCCGGCGTCCACCTGCTGCGCACCCTGGACGACGCCGCCCGTCTCAAGCCCGTCCTGGAGCGGCGGCACGACATCGTGGTCGTCGGCGCGGGCTGGATCGGCGCCGAGTTCACCACCGCGGCGCGCGAGGCGGGGTGCGTCGTCACGGTCGTCGAGGCGGCCGAGCGGCCCCTGTTCGGAGCGCTGCCCGCCGAGGTCGCCGCGCCCATGGCCGGGTGGTACGCCGAGAGCGGCGCCGAACTCCTCACCGACGCGCGGGTGGCGGCGGTCGAACCCGGCCACGTCGTCCTCGCCGACGGCCGGCACCTGCCCGCCGACGCGGTCGTCGTCGGCATCGGCGCGCGGCCCGCCACCGACTGGCTCGACGGCTCCGGGATCGCCCTCGACGCGGGCGGATCCGTCACGGCCGACGCGCGGCTGCGGACCTCGCTGCCCGACGTGTACGCCGTCGGCGACTGCGCCTCCTTCCCGTCCGCCCGCTACGGCGAACGGCTCCTCGTCCACCACTGGGACAACGCCCTGCAGGGCCCGCGCACGGTCGCGGCCGACATCGTCGGCGACGCCCCCGAGGACTACGACCCGGTCCCGTACTTCTGGTCCGAGCAGTTCGGCCGCTTCGTGCAGTACGCCGGCCACCACGCCGGCGCCGGCGACCTCGTCCGCCGCGGCGACCCGGCCGGCGCCGCCTGGTCCGTGCTCTGGCTGCGCGACGGCGTGCTCGTCGCGCTGCTGGCCGTCGGACGCCCGCGCGACCTGGCCCAGGGCCGCAAGCTGATCGAGGCGGGCGCCCGGATGGACCCGGACCGCGCGGCCGACCCGGCCGTCCCCCTGAAGGCGGCGGCGGTCTAGCGCCCGGAATTCACCGATCCGGCCCGATCCGGAGGGGCATCCACCGGGCCCGACTACCGGCTGTCAGTCCGGGATGGCAGGCTTGTCCCGTGACCGAGATTGACGCAAAGACCGATGCTCTCGTCCCCGCCTGGCTCTACCTCCCCGACATCGCGGAAATGCTCGACGTCGAGGTGACGCGCGTCCGGCAGCTGGTCAAGGAAGGCCAGCTCATCGCCGTGCGCCGCGGTGAGAACAGGGCGCTCCAGGTGCCTGCCGCCTTCATCCAGGGCGACAAGGTGGTCAAGGGTCTCGCCGGGACCCTGACGCTCCTGAAGGACGACGGCTTCACCGACGAAGAGATGCTGGAGTGGCTCTTCACTCCCGACCCCAGCCTGCCGGGCACGCCCGCGCAGGCCCTCAGCGAGAATCGTGGCACGGAGGTGAAGCGCCGCGCCCAGGCGCTCGCCGTCTGACACACCGACGACACCACAGGAGGTTCCGCGGGGACCGGGCCCGGCCCGGCCCCCGCGGCGCCGCCGCACCGACGGGGGGATCCACCCATGCCCACGCCTCGCGCCCGGCTCGCCGACGCCCGGCTCTACCTGTGCACGGACGCCCGCAGGAGCCGGGGCGACCTGCCCGCGTTCCTCGACGCCGTGCTGTCGTCGGGCGTGGACATCGTGCAGCTGCGCGACAAGGGCATGGAGGCCGGCGAGGAGCTGGAGCACCTCGCCGTGTTCGCCGACGCCTGCCGCCGCCACGGCAAGCTGCTCGCCGTGAACGACCGGGCCGACGTCGCCCACGCCATCGGCTCCGACGTGCTGCACCTGGGCCAGGGCGACCTGCCGGTGCCCGCCGCCCGGGCGATTCTGGGCGACGGCGTCCTCGTCGGCCGCTCCTGCCACGCCGAGTCCGAGGTGGACGCGGCCGCCGCGGAACCCGGCGTCGACTACTTCTGCACCGGACCCTGCTGGCCCACCCCCACCAAGCCGGGGCGGTACGCGCCGGGGCTCGGGCTCGTGCGGTACGCCGCCTCCCTCGAGCAGGACCGGCCCTGGTTCGCCATCGGCGGGATCGACGAGACCACCCTCGACGAGGTCCTCGACGCCGGCGCCCGCCGGATCGTCGTCGTCCGGGCGATCACCGAGGCCGACGACCCGGCCGCGGCGGCCGCCCGGCTCGCCGAGCGGGTCCGCGAGCGCACGGCATAGGCCCGCCCGGAAAGCCCCCGGGGTCTTGCCGATCCTGCCCGCGGCCCGGCAAGATCGACGGGACACCTCCTGGATCCGCCCGGTATCGCCCTCCGGAGCCTGTCCAAAAACGTGTCCATTCTGCGGACCCGGCTTCTGCGGTGGGGAGACCACGTCTAACCTGCCCGTATGGCTCTCGGAACCGCTTCCACCCGGTCGGATCGCGCCCGCACGGTGCGCGACATCCTCGCGTCCGGAAAGTGCTCGTACTCCTTCGAGTTCTTCGCGCCCCGCACGGAGAAGGGTGAGCGGAGCCTGTGGAAGGCGCTGCGCCATGTCGAGCAGGTCGGTCCGAGCTTCGTCTCCGTGACCTACGGCGCCGGCGGCTCCACCCGCGGTGGCACGGTCAAGGCCACCCAGGAGATCGCCGCCGACACCACCCTCACGCCCGTCGCCCACCTCACCGCCGTCGACCACTCGGTCGCCGAGCTGCGCAACGTCCTGGGGCAGTACGCCGACGCGGGCATCCGCAACATGCTCGCCCTGCGCGGCGACCCGCCCGGCGACCCGCTCGGCACCTGGGTCGAGCACCCCGAGGGCGTCCTCTACGCCGCCGACCTGGTCCGGCTGATCAAGGAGTCCGGCGACTTCTGCGTCGGCGTGGCCGCGTTCCCCGAGATGCACCCCCGCTCCGAAGACTGGGACACGGACATCCGGCACTTCGTGGACAAGTGCCGCGCCGGTGCCGACTACGCCATCACCCAGATGTTCTTCGACCCGGAGAGCTACCTGCGGATGCGCGACAGCGTCGAGAAGGCCGGCTGCGAGACGCCGATCATCCCCGAGGTCATGCCCGTGGTGAACGCCCGTACCCTGGACAGGCTGCCCCAGCTGAGCAACGCGGTCTTCCCCGGGGACGTGAAAGAACGGATCCTCGCCGTCAAGGACGATCCGACCGCTGTACGCTCCATTGGCATCGAGTTCGCGACGGAGTTCTGTGCGCGTCTGCTCTCCGAGGGTGTCCCCGGACTGCACTTCATCACGCTGAACAACTCTGCCGCGACGCTGGAGATCTACGAGAATCTCGGACTGCACGAGCAGTCGTGATCGGCGTACCCGCCCCCGACCCGCGGCGGTGGCCGTAGGAGAGGGGCGGGCATGGGGTGGACGGTCCTCTACATCGCGTTCGGTGTCGTCGCGTTGTGGCTGTTGGGTGAGGTACTGCTCCAGTACAAGGCGCGGCTGCGCTGGCGCCTGCTCGCGTTCAGCGGCTTCCTGGCGGTGGTCCTCGGCGTCCTGCTGCCGTCCGTCGCCGTGATCATCGCGGGGGCGGTCGCCTTCGCCGTCGGACAGACCTACGTCACCCTGTCGTTCCGCCGCGGCTTCTCCACCGGCTGGGCGATCGGCGGGAGCCCGGGCGCGAGCCGTCGCCGCCGGTCGGGCCCGCCGGTCGAGGCACGCCCCACCCTGGAGGTCACCGACCTCTCCTACGAGCCGGTGGAACCCGCGCCGGCCGAGAGCACCGCGGTCTACGAGCCCGAGCCGATGCCCGAGGACACCGGCCAGTACGGCGTCTACGACACCTCCTACGCCGGTGGCGCCCAGCAGGAGCAGCAGCCCGCCTACAGCACGGGCTACGACTCCTACGGGACGGGCTACGACCAGCAGGGCTACGACCCCTCGGCGTACCCGCAGCAGGGGTACGACTACGGGACGGGCGGCCAGCAGCAGTACGCCGCCTACTCCGACCCGTACATCGGCCCGGGCACGGACGGCCAGCAGTACACGTACGACTACGGCACGGGCGGTCAGCAGCAGTACGCCGCCTACCAGGACCCGTACGCCGCCTCGTACGGCTACGACACCCCGCCCGGCGGAGTGTGGGTGCCGCAGCAGCGGGAGGGCGAGCAGCCCCCGCAGCAGCCGGGCTACGAGCCGTACGACAACGACCAGCAGTACCGGTACTGACGGACTCCGGGCCGGCGGGGCGACCCGTCCGCGGGGCCGGGTCCGCCCCGCCCCGCGGGTCCGCCGGTCACTGCGAGCCGCGGAACTCCGCGCCCTCCACGATCAGGCCCGCGACCAGCGCCCCCGACATTCCGGCGTGGGCGAGCCCGCCGCCCGGGTGGGACCAGCCGCCGGCGAAGTACAGGCCGGGCAGCGCGGAGGCGTTGGCCGCCGGCAGCCAGGACCCGCTGCCGCCCGCGAGGGCGGGGCCGGGAACCTCGGCGACGCCCGTCTCCCGGCGGGTGTCCTCAGGGGTGCGGACCTCCTGCCACAGCAGCCGCTCGCGAAGGCCCGGCACGGCGGTCTCGGCCGCCGTCACCATCTCCCGGGCGATCTCCGCCCAGTCGTGTCCCGGGTGGAGGTTCACGGTCGCGGTGAGGGCGACCGCCTCGTGGCCGCCGTCGGGGCGCACCGACGGGTCGTCGGGCCGCAGCACGGTCGTGGTGGGGCGGTCCCCGGCGCCGTGGACGACCGTCCGGTGCACGGCATCCGCCTCCCGCGCGCCGCGCAGGGCCAGACAGACCGTCATCCGGCCCGTGCGGTCGCCCCGGTCCCACGGCCGGTCGCCCCCGCTCTCCCGGCCCACGACGTGATGCCGGTACAACGCGGGAACGGGCGCGCCCGCGACGACGTGGTCCGCCTCGGCCACCTCGCCGCCCGCCAGCTCGATCCCGGCGGCCCGGCCGTCCTTCTCCCGCACGCCGGTGACCTCGGCCCCGAAGACGAACTCGACCCGGCGCGCGACGCACCGCTCGTACACCGCGTCCGCGAGCGCCCGGACGCCGCCCGTCACGTACCAGGTGCCGAAGGTCTGCTCCATGTACGGCAGGACGGCCGCCGAGGCGGGGGCGCCGACCGGATCGAAGCCGTACGACCAGGCGTAGGACTCCAGCAGCGCGACCAGCCGGGGGTCGCGCAGCTCCCGCGCTCCGACCCGGGCCAGGGTGGTGGTGCGGGACCGCAGGAACGGCGCCTTCAGGGCCGGGTACGGCTCGCGGGCCAGCGCGGAGGCGTCCGCGGGCTGCGGCTCCTCCAGCAGCGGTCGGCGGGTGCGGTCCCAGGTCTCGCGGGCCCGGACCAGGAAGTCCCCCCAGCGCTCCCCGGCGCCCGCGCCGAGCGCCGCGTCCAGCGCGGACAGCGTGCCGGCGCGCGAGGCGTTCGGCAGGTCGACCCGGGTGCCGTCGGCGAAGACGTGCCGGCTCGCCGGGTCGACCTGCGTCAGCGTGACGCGGTCCTCCAGCGGCTCCTTGCCCGTCTTGACGAACAGGTCACGGTAGACGGCGGGGAGATGCAGCAGATGGGGGCCGGTGTCGAAGGCGAAGCCGTCGCGCTCGAAGCGGCCGACGCCACCGCCGTACGTCGCCGCGCGCTCGTACACCGTCACCCGGTGGCCGGCCACGGCCAGCCGGGCCGCAGCCGCCATGGCGCCCATCCCGGCGCCGATCACCACAATCCGTGCCATGTCAGGGACCCTATCCGCCCCCGCCGGCACCTCGGTCAGCCGGGCGGTCCCGGAACCCGGGCCCCCGCCGCCGCGAGCCGCCGCTCCTCACGGCGCTGCGCCCTGCGGCGCAGGAAACGGCGGATCCGGTGGGCGAGGAAGCCCAGTATCACCAGCCCCAGCACCAGCAGGACGGCCGCGATGACCGCCGCCGCCTGCGGGTTGAAGATCGCGAAGGTGACGATCCCCGCCACCCCGAGATCCTCGGCCAGGCTGAGGGTGATGTTGGAGAACGGTTCCGGCGAGGTGTTGACCGCCATCCGGGTCCCGGCCTTGACGACATGGCTCAGCAGGGCGGTCGTGCCGCCGACCGCGCCCGCGGCCAGCTCCGGCAGCGACCCCGACTGGCCGGCGAGCAGGGCGCCCACGACGGCGCCGGCGATCGGCCGGATCACCGTGTGGACGGAGTCCCAGACCGAGTCGACGTAGGGGATCTTGTCCGCCACCGCCTCGCAGAGGAACAGCACCCCGGCGGCGATCAGGACGTCGGTGCGCTCCAGCGACGGGGGCACCTCGTCGCTGAGGCCGGTGATGCCGAAGAGGCCGAGCAGCAGGACCACCGCGTAGGCGTTGATCCCGCTCGCCCAGCCGCTGGTGAAGACCAGGGGGAGTACGGACACGGTCGCGATCGTAGTCAGACCGCCGGGCCCGCGCGTGGGCATCGGCACGGACGGCTGAGTACCCGTACCTAGGCGGCGAGATGAGTAGCTGCGCGGATGGGCTTCGACCTGCGCGGACGGAAGAGTGGAGGGCAACGGAAGGGGCGCGGCTCCGCACCGCCGGCACGGGGCGGCGGAGCGGGGTCGCGCACCTGCCGGCACGGGGGTGCACACGGGGGTGCAC
>NZ_RDBI01000040.1:955616-969360 GCF_008042125.1 Streptomyces sp. MS191 | reverse complement strand
CGGCGAGGCTCGGGGGGATCGAGCCTCGCCGGACCGGCGCTCTTCTCGTGCTCCGTCCGGCGCGGGCCGGCGGGGGAGCCGACCCGCGCGGAGGGGGGTGGTTCAGCGGCCGCTCACCCGGCCGTGCAGCAGGCGGGACAGCGCGCTGTGGACGTCGTCGATCGAGCGTTCGCTCTGGAAGGCCTGCCAGTCCAGCGCGGCCACCAGGACCATGCCGACCAGCGCCGCCGCCGTGAGCGGGATGTCGATCTCCTCGCTCAGCTCGCCGGCCTCGACACCCTCGCGGAGCACGCCCTCCACCACCGCGACTGCCTGCTGGCGGACCACCAGGAGGGTGGAGTTCCACGCCCGGTTGGTGCGCCAGAGCTCGGCCACGTACAGCTGGGTGAAGGCGGGGTAGCGGTCGATGAAGACCAGACCGGCCCGGATCATCGCGTCCAGCGCGTCGACCCGGCTGCCGCCCCGCTCCGCCGTCTCCTCGGCCGCGTCCCGCAGCGAGGCGGTGAGCAGGCCGACGCCGTGCCGCAGCAGCTCCTCGAAGAGCTCGGTCTTGCTCTTGAAGTTGTAGTAGACCGTGCCCTTGGCGACGCCCGCGCGCTCGGCGATCTCGTCCACCGTCGTCGCCGAGAAGCCCTGCTCGGCGATGAGGGTGACGGCGGCCTCGTAGAGCTTCGCGCGCGTGGCCCGGCGTCTGGTGCTGCTGCTGTCCATGGGATGGATTCTCACAGGTCCGGAGGGCGTCACAGGGACAGTTCCGGGTGGAGCCGGTCCATGGTCCACACCTGCTTGCGCCGGGCCGAGACGGCGGTCAGCGCCAGCGCGCCCACCGTGAACGCGGTCAGGACGGCCACCGCCTGCCAGACCGGCCCCAGGCCGCCGCCCGAGATCAGCCGCCGCAGCGCCTCGACCACGTGGGTCATCGGCAGGAACGGGTGGATCGCGTTGAAGAACCCGGGGCTGGTCTGCACCGGGTAGGTGCCGCCCGCCGAGGTGAGCTGCAGCATCAGGACCGCGAGCACCAGGATCCGGCCCGCCGCGCCGAAGCGGGCGTTGAGCCACTGGATGATGGCCGCGAAGCAGCAGGTCACCAGGGCGAGGAAGCCGACCGTGCCGGCCGCCCTGGCCATCTGCAGGCCCAGTCCCCAGTGCAGCACGGACATCAGCGCGGCGACCTGGAGCACCCCGATCGCCGCGACCGGGAGCCAGCCGGCCAGGGCGATCCGCCAGGCGGACGCCCCGGCCGCGAGGGCGCGGCGGTTGAGCGGCTGGATCAGCATGTACGCCACCATCGCGCCGACCCAGAGGGAGAGCGGGATGAAGTACGGGGCGAAACCGGTGCCGTAGTTGGGCGCCTTGTGCAGTGACTGGGAGGCGAGCTCCACCGGGTCGGCCATGACCTCGGTGCGGCGGTCGCGGTCCCGCTTGTCGTAGTCGGGGATCTTCGCGACGCCGTCGTGCAGACCGGTGGCGAGCTCTCCGGAGCCGTCGGCCAGCTTGAACAGGCCGCCGTCGAGCTCGCCCGCGCCCTTCTTGAGCCGGCCGACGCCGGAATCGAGGTCGGCCGAGCCCGTCCTGGCACTGGTCAGCCCGGTGTGCAGGGTGTCGGCGCCCTTGGCGACCTTGTGCGCGCCCGAGTTGAGGTCGTTGATCTTCTTGACCGCGCCCTCGAGGTCCTCGTCCAGGTGCGGCGCGGCCTTGGCCAGCGCGTCCGCCTGCTTCTGCAGCGTGGCCAGCTGCCCGTCGAGCTTCTTCAGGTCGCCCGCGTTGTCCTTGGTCAGCTCGTGCAGGTCGTCGGCGATCTTCGCCACGTCGTCCGCGCTGACCTTGGCCTCCTTGAGGACGGGGCAGGCCTTCGGGTCGGGCAGGGGGCTGTCGACGCACTGCTTCTTGTACAGCGCCTCCAGCTTGTCGTCGGCGATGTGCGCGGCGCTGCGGGCGAGGGGAGCGCGCCGGACCAGGTCGTCCAGGTCGTGGCGGACGGCCTGCGCGGAGTGGGAGACCAGGCGGGCGGTGTCACCGATCGACTTGCCGTTGTCCTTCAGGTACGGGCGGATCCGGCCGGCGGTGCCGTTGACCTTGTCGGCGAGCGCCTGGGTGCCGCCGGCCACCTGCCGGGAGCCCCTCTCCAGGTCGCCCGCGCCCTTGTCGAGCTTCCTGAGGCCGGAGGCGAGGTCGCCACTGCCCTTCTTGGCGTCCTTCAGGCCGTCGGCGAGGCTCTTGGAGCCCTTCTTCGCCTTGTCCACGCCGTCCTTGACCTGGCCGGCGCCCTTGGCCGCCTCCGCGGTCGCGTCGTGGATGTCGGAGAAGGAGATGAAGATCCGGTCGAGGAAGGTGCGCGAGGACTTGGTGGAGGCGGCGGTGCGCACCTCGGAGAACACCGTGCGGGAGATCTGCCCGACGATGTAGTTGTTGGCGTCGTTCGTCCGCACCTTGAGGGCCCCGGTCTCGGGGGCGTCGCCGGAGCTGGAGGCGATCCGCGAGCTGAAGTCGCCGGGCATGGTCAGGGAGAGGTAGTAGGTCCCGTCCTCCACGCCGGCGGCGGCCTGCTCGTCGCTCACCTCGTGCCACTCGAACACCGCGCTCTCGCGCAGGCCCTTGGTGATGTCCGCGCCGGCGTTGATCTTCTTGCCGTCGGTGGTGGCACCCCGGTCCTCGTTGACGAGCGCGACGGGTATCCGGTCGAGCCTGCTGTACGGGTCCCAGAAGGACCACAGGTACAGCGCGCCGTACAGCAGCGGCAGCAGCAGGATCGCGACGAGCGCGGCGCGCGGCAGCTTCCCCCTGCCGAAGCGCTTCAGCTCAAGAGCGGCCAGTCTCGGCGAACGCATCGCTCTCCCCCTCCTCGGTGGTGTTCCCGGTGTTCTCGGTGTCGTCCGTGTCGTCCGTGGCACGCGCGGCCGGCGTCTCCCGGGCGGACCGGGTGTCCCCCGCGCCGCCGTCGGCGCCCGGCCGGTCCTCGTCGCCGCCCGGCGCGGAGGAGTCCGCCTCCGCCTCCCGCGGCTCGTCGCCGTCCGCCTCGTCCGCGTCCTCGGCCCGGGTGCCCGTCGGTTCCTCGCCGGCGTCCGCCGGTGCGCCGTCGCCCGCCGTGGTGGTGATCCGCAGGGCGCCCTCGGGAGCCTCGCTGCACACCGCCAGCACGGTCGTCCCCGCGTCGGCGACCGAGCGCAGCAGCGCCCATGCCTCGGCCCGGTCGGCGTCCGAGAGCTTGAGGTCGGTGTCGTCCAGGGCCAGCACGCGGGGCCGGCCGATCAGCGCGAGCGCGACCGAGAGGCGCAGGGCCTCCAGCCGCTCCAGGTCCCGTACGGAGGTCCGGCCGGCCTTGGGCAGGGCGTCCCGGTCGAGCCCGGCCGCCGCCAGGGCCTCGTCGATCCGGGCCCTGGTCGCCGCGGCCCGCTCGGCGGGGCGCCGCACCAGGGCACGGACCGAACCGTCGTAGCGGCGCTGGAGCAGGGCCCGCTCGCGCAGGTGCTCGTCGACGGTGAGCGCCGGGTCGAGGTCGCTGACGCCCGGCACGGGGCCCAGTGCGCTGATCCGGCGGACGGCGGCCATCCGGCGCGGCAGCCGCAGCCCGGCGACCTCGGCGTGCCCCTCGTGGGCCTTCATCCGCCCGGTGAGGGCGAGCAGCAGACAGGTGCGGCCCGAGCCGGACGGTCCTTCGATCGCGACGAGCGAGCCGGGCTCGGCCCGCAGACCGACCTCGCGGAAGACCCAGCCGCGCGGTCCCTTCAGCCCGAAGCCGTCCGCGACCACGGCGGCGCCGTGCGGCTCGTCCGGGTTCGCTTCCACGGACCCCCACCCCCAGTTTCCCCTTTTTGAACTGACCAGTCAGTTCAAAAACTACCCCCGAATCCGCCCTGAAGGCAAAAAGTCCAGGTCAGCCGGATTGTCAGTGGCGGCCTGCACGATGGATACACACGGCCACAGCGCCGTCACACGACGACAGGAGGCTCGTCATGACCAGCTCCTCAGCAGCAGCCGCGCCCCGGCGCCGCAGCACCGGTCGCCCTGCCCCCGCACTGGTCGGACCGCCGACCGACATCCACCCCGTCCTGCGCCGCGCCACCGCCCCGCCCGCCGCACTCGACCTGCTCGCCCAGGCACGCGCCGGCATCGAGGAGGCGGCCGCCCTCGATCTGCCCCACGAGCGCTACGCCACGGCCCACCTCGCCGCGCTGCGCACCGCGGCCGCCGTGCTCGCCGCCCGCGGCCGGCCCGAGACCAGCCCCCGCAAGCGCGCCCGGATCCGGAGCGCCTGGGAAGTGCTCCCCGAGATAGCCCCCGAGCTGGCGGAGTGGAGCGCGCTCTTCGCCTCGGGTGCCGAGCGCCGGGCCCGCGCCGAGGCGGGCATCGCCGCGGCGGCCGGCCGGCGGGACGCCGACGACCTGATCCGGGACGCCGCCATGTTCCTGCGCCTGGTCGAGCGGATGCTCGTCCTCCAGCCGGTACTGCCCCGCCAGCCCGGGGCGGACGACGCCGTGAGGTGAGCGGGGGGACGGCGCCCGAGGCCATAGGGTGGGGAGCGTTCGTACCCGTAGCGAGGAGTCAACAGCCGTGCCGGACCCTTCCCCTGTCTTCGGTCGAGAGGCGTCGTCGCGTCCGTCGCGCGCCTCCCTGCGCACCGCCGTCGTCTGGGACGTCCTGAAAGATGCGCTCGACCGCCGGGTCAAGGCCACCGGGAAGGACAGCCTCGACGTCCTCGACACGGGCGGCGGCTCCGGCAACTTCGCGGTCCCGGTGGCCCGCCTCGGCCACCGGGTCACCGTCGTCGACCCCAGCCCCAACGCCCTGTTCGCGCTGGAGCGCCGGGCCGCCGAGGCGGGCGTCGCCGACCGCGTCAGCGGCGTGCAGGGCGACGTGCGCGGCCTGTTCGACGTCGTCGAGCGGGAGGGGTACGACGCGGTGCTCTGCCACGGTGTCCTGGAGTACGTCGACGACCCGGCCGAGGGCGTGCGCAACGCGGTCGCCGCCATCCGGCCCGGCGGCGCCCTCAGCCTGCTCGCCGCCGGCCTGGGCGGCGCCGTCCTCGCCCGCGCGCTGGCCGGTCACTTCACCGAGGCCCGCCAGGCGCTGAGCGACCCGGCGGGCCGCTGGGGAGCCGGCGACCCGGTGCCCCGGCGCTTCACCGCCGAGCAGCTCACCGAACTGGCCGCGGAGGCCGGACTGGACGTCGGCGCTGTGCACGGCGTGCGGATCTTCGCCGACCTGGTTCCCGGGGCCCTGGTCGACACCGAGCCCGGCGCCGCGGAGGCCCTGCTCAGGCTGGAGGAGGCCGCCGCCGAGCTGCCGTCCTTCCACGCCATCGCCACCCAGCTGCACGTCCTGGGCGAGAAGCGCGCCTGACACCCGGCCGGCGGCACGTCCCCGGCCGGCCGGGGACGACAGCCCCCACCGTGCTGATCAGCGACGCAGCCGCACATGGAGTACGCCACAGGCCCCCCGATCGCGCCCGTGTCCCCGTATGATCGGGGGACACCATCCGGCATGACGGGCAGGGCCCTGGGGAATCAACGCCTCAGCAACCGAACCGCATGGCGGCCCGGATTGGCGATTTGGCGTTGAGGGCGGGTTTCACGGGGGCGAATCCCTGCCTATCCTGAAAGGGCCGCTTACCGGTCGCCCCCGCGACCGACGACTAGGAGGACTCCGTGCCGCTCTCGGAGCACGAGCAGCGAATGCTCGAGCAGATGGAGCGAGCGCTGTACGCCGAAGATCCCAAGTTCGCGACAGCGCTCGAGGGAAGCGGACTGCGTACGTACACCCGGCGACGGGTCTACCAAGCGGTCGCCGGCTTCCTGGTGGGTATCGCGCTCCTCATGGCCGGAATGGTCGCTCAGCAGATCTGGATCAGCGTGGTGGGGTTCCTCGTCATGCTGGGCTGCGCGGTCCTGGCGGTCACCGGATGGCGCAAGGCGCCCAAGCCGGGCGAGCAGCAGGCGAGGGGCGGGGCGGCCGGCGGCCGTCAGGCCCGACAGCGCCGCTCGATGATGCATCGCATCGAGGAACGGTGGCAGCGCCGCCGGGACGAACAGCAGGGCGGCCACTGACGGCCCCCTGAGCGGAGGTACCCCCTCCGATCACGACGACTCCGAGCCCCGCGGCCCGGCACCCTCAGGTGCCCCGGCCCCGGGGCTCGTCGCGTATCCGGACCCACGGCTCTCTCCACACCGGCCGGCCCGCGGACCGGCCGGCCCGCCGGTCGCCCGTCAGGACCCTCGGACGTCGACCCAGCTCCCCGACGGCGTCCGACGCCCGAGCCGGGCCCACCGTCGCGCCGAGCCGGGCCCACCGTCGCGCCGAGCCCGACCCCTCGTCGCCCCGCGCACCCCGCCCTCTCGGGTCCACGGCACCAGGCGTCCGGGGCCCACCCGCTCCGGCGAAGCCCACCCGCCGTCGCCCGTGCCGGTCTCGGCCCCCGCCCGCGGCGGGGGCGAGACCGGCACGGAGGGCTCAGCCCTCGCCGCGGGACGGGCGGCGGACCAGCGTCGTCAGCCGGTCCGTCAGGGCCCGGCGCCGGGACGACCAGGCGTCCGTCAGCGCCGCCCACCGGGCCGAGGCCGACCAGAGCACCCGGGCCGCCGAGCGGGGCGCGAGCAGGGCCCGCAGCCTCGTCCGCCGGCCGGCCGTCGCGTGGAAGCCCGCCCTGACCAGGGCGACCTCCTCCGCCAGGCCCGTGCCCGGCCGGGGCCGGGGTGCGTAGAGGACCTGCTCCACCGCCCGTGCCACCCGATGCACCGCGTCGGCCGCCTCGCCCTCCAGGCCGCCCAGCCGGACGACCCGCGCGGCCGTCCGCCGAGGCGTCTGCGACTCGTCGGGCAGCACCCCGTGGTCCCAGGCCGTGTCGTTGATCTCCTGCCACGCGGCGAGCGTCCGCGCCGCCGCGTCCTCGGCGGCGCGGCCCGTGGAGCCGAGCCGCCGGGCCCGTACCCTCGTGCGCCACAGCAGGGGCGTGAGTGGCAGCGACAGCAGCACGAGCACGCCGAGCACGATCAGCACCACCGTCAGCGGCGGCACCCCGCCGTCGTCCGACGAGGCCCCTGCCGCCGCCGGGTCCGGGCCGCAGTCGCCCTGGCGGCGCATCTGCGGCGAGCAGCTCTCCGAGGCGCTCGGCGCGGCCGAGGGCTGGGCCGACGCCGAGGCGCTCGGCTGGGCCGGTCCGGTCGGCGTACCGGTCGGGGACTGGTCCCGGGTGTACTCCGGAGTGGAGCCCCGCGTCGGCGTCGGCTCGAACCGGGTCCAGCCCGCGCCTTCGAAGTACAGCTCGGGCCAGGCGTGCGCGTCCCTGATGCCCACCGACAGGGTGCCGTCGGCCTGCGGGGTGCCCGGCATGAAGCCGACCGCCACCCGGGCCGGGATGCCCAGCGAACGGGCCATGGCCGCCATCGAGAAGGAGAAGTGGACGCAGAAGCCCTCCTTCTGCTTCAGGAAGCGCGAGATCGCCTGGACCCCGGTCCCCGACTCGACCTCGACGTCGTAGCGGAAGCCGCCGTCGCGCGCGAACCAGTCCTGGAGCTTCACGGCCCGCTCGTAGTCGTTCCGGGCGCCCTTGGTGACCGTCAGCGCCGTCGACCGGACGTCGGCGGGCAGCGAGCCGGGGACCCGGGTGTACTCGCTCCGCAGCTTCTGCGGGGGAGCGGCGGCCGCGCCCAGCTGCTCGGCCGTCGGCCGCACGTCCAGGCTCGTGACCTGGTACTCCGCGCCCTTGGTGTTCTGACCGTCGTCGCCGACGAGCATCCGCCCGGCCGGTTCGAAGCGCCAGCGTCCGCCGATCGCCACCCGGGACGCCGGGTACGGCATCGGGAGCCACTTCTGCTCGTAGGTACGGGAGGCCACGAAGTTGCTCGTCACCTCCTGGGCCCGGACGTCCTGGCCGAGCCCGTCGGGCCACGGCAGCAGCTCGGGCACGTCCTTGATCGGCCGGACCGAGGACTTCCACGAGGTGCCGTCGAACTGGTCGAGCGCCACGAGCCGCAGGTACATGCCGCTGGTGTCGGTCGCGTTGGTCCGGTAGCGGAGCACCTCGCGGTCCTCGGGCTGCCGCAGGTTGTCCTGGATCGACACCAGCGGGTTCACCGCCGAGATCGTGCCGCCCTTGCCGCCGGTGCCCGGGCCCTCGCCCGGGCCGCCGAACAGCCCGCCGGTGAGCCCCGGCAGCGCCAGCGGCACCACCAGCGCGACGCCCATCGCGACCACGCCGATCCGCCGGCCGGTCCGCACCGGGGCGAGCACCTGCCCGCTCTCGGAGACGCCCGATCCCTGGCGGCCGGCGCGCGGCGCGCCGCCGAAGACCCGACCCCACTGCGAGAGCCGGTCGCGGCCCTCGGCGAGCAGGAGCAGCAGGTAGCCCGAGGACGCCAGCAGGAACCACAGCCAGCTGGCGTCGCCGCCGGACAGGCCCGCGGCCACCGAGTAGAGCGCCAGCAGGGGCAGTCCGGCCGGGGCCGCCGCCCGGAAGGTCACCGCGAGCGTGTCCACCAGCAGGCCGATCGCCACGACGCCGCAGACCAGCATGAGGCGGATGCCCTCGGTGTCCGGCGCGGGTATGGCGTACCGGCCGACGTCCTCGGCGCCCGCCTGGAACAGCGTGGCGAACCGGGCGAAGGCCTCCGGCCCGGGAACCACGCCGAGCAGCGCCTCCTCACGGGCGAAGACCAGGGTCAGGGCCGCCAGGGTCACCGCGGCCTGGGCCGCGATCGTCAGCGGCCGGGCCAGCGGAACCCGCCGGGTCAGCGCGCCGACCCCGCTCTGCACCGCGAGCAGCAGCGCCGCCGTGAAGATCCAGGTGGCCGGCTTCACCAGGGGCAGCAGCGCGCCCGACGCGGTCAGGGTCGCGCCGAAGGCGCCCACCGTCAGCCGTCCGCGCCCGCTCATGACCGTCCTCCCCAGGTGTCGCCCGCGGTGCTCTCCGCGCGCATTCCGCCGGCCTGCTGCCACAGCTCGGCGAGTGCGGCGCCCGGGGGCACGGCGAGTGCCGTCCAGCCCGCCTCCCGCAGGTGCCGCAGCCGCTCCTCGACCGCTCCGGCGACCGCGCCGCCGGTCAGCCAGGATCCGCTGTCCAGCAGGAAGGCGACGGCCGCGCCGCTGCGCTGCCGCATCCGGGCGGCCAGCGCCGCCTGCTCCTCGTCGATGTCGCCGAAGAAGGCGATCAGGAGACCGTCGTTCCCGCCGCGCAGCACGTCGTGGGCCCGCGAGATCCCGGCCCCGTCGGAGTGGTCGACGACGGCGAGGGTGTCCATCATCAGGCCGGCCGCCTCGGCCGAGTCCTGCGACGAGCCCGCGAAGCCCTCGGCTCCCTCGCCCGGCACCGTGGTGCCGGTGTCGGTGAGCAGCCGGACCGAGTAGCCGCGCTCCAGCATGTGCACCAGGGCGGAGGCGGCGCCCGAGACCGCCCACTCGAAGGCCGAGTCGGGGCCCGCGCCCTGGTAGGCGAGGGCGCGGGTGTCGAGCAGCACCGTGCAGCGGGCCCGCTGCGGCTGTTCCTCGCGACGGACCATCAGCTCGCCGTAGCGGGCGGTGGAGCGCCAGTGGACCCGGCGCAGGTCGTCGCCGTGGCGGTAGGTCCGCGGAATGACGTCGTCGTCCCCGGACAGCGCCAGGGAGCGCTGCCGGCCGTCCCCGTACCCGGCCGCCTCGCCGGCGAGGCGCACCGGGGGCAGCGGCTCGGTCCGGGGCACCACGGTCAGCATGTCGTGGGTGCTGAAGGAGCGGGTCAGCTCGCACATGCCGAAGGGGTCGTTCAGGCGCAGTTGGAGCGGCCCCAGGGGGAAGCGTCCGCGCAGGTCCGAGCGGACCCGGTAGGACACCTCGCGCCGGCCGCCCGCCTCGACCCGGTCCAGCACGAAGCGGGGCCTCGGCCCGAGCATGTACGGGACGTGGTCCTGGAGCATGAGCAGGCCGGTGGGCAGCTTCGACACGTTCTCCATCCGCAGATGGACGCGTGCCTCGGAGCCGACCGCCACCCGCTGCGGGGAGAGCCGGCGGCTGCCGGCGACGCGGTAGCGGGTGCGGTGCAGCACGCCGACGCAGATCAGCGGCAGCACGGCGAGCAGGAGCCCGACGCGCAGCAGGTCGCCCTGGCCGAGGACGTAGGCGCAGATCGCGGCGGCGATCCCGGCGGCGAGGAAGGACCGGCCGCGGGTGGTGAGCCCGCCCAGGGCGGCCCGCAGACCGCCCCGGCCGTCCCCCTGCTGCCCCTCCGGCCCGGCAGCGGTGGTCATCACAGCTGCCGGACGCCGGGCTGCTGCTGGCCGTAGAGCGGGCGGGCGCCCGCGACGGGGGCCGGTCCGGCGGGCGGCGCGGAGGCCGGGACGGGCGTGCGCTGCAGGATGTCGAGCACGACCTGCTCCGCGGTGCGCCGGTTGAGCTGGGCCTGCGCGGTGGGCAGCAGACGGTGGGCGAGCACCGGCACGGCCAGCGCCTGGAGGTCGTCGGGCAGGACGTACTCCCGGCCGCTGAGCGCGGCGGACGCCTTGGCGGCGCGCACCAGGTGCAGCGTGGCGCGGGGGGAGGCGCCCAGTCTGAGATCGGGATGGGTACGGGTCGCGGCGACGATGTCCACGGCGTAGCGGCGGACGGCGTCGGCGACGTGCACCCCCCGCACCGTCTCGATCAGCTTCAGGATGTCGTGGGCGTGCGCCACCGGCTGCAGGTCGTCCAGCGGGGAGAGCGCGCCGTGCACGTCCAGCATCTGGAGCTCGGCCTCGGGGCTGGGGTAGCCGATCGAGACACGGGCCATGAAGCGGTCGCGCTGGGCCTCGGGGAGCGGGTAGGTGCCCTCCATCTCCACCGGGTTCTGGGTGGCGACCACCATGAACGGGCTGGGCAGCTCGTAGGTCTGGCCGTCGACGGTGACCTGGCGCTCCTCCAGGGACTCCAGGAGCGCGGACTGCGTCTTCGGCGAGGCGCGGTTGATCTCGTCGCCGATCACGATCTGCGCGAAGACCGCGCCCGGCTTGAACTCGAAGTCCCGCCGCTGCTGGTCGAAGATGGACACGCCCGTGATGTCCGACGGCAGCAGGTCGGGCGTGAACTGGATACGGCGCACCGAGCAGTCGATGGACCGCGCGAGCGTCTTCGCCAGCATGGTCTTGCCGACGCCGGGGACATCCTCGATCAGAAGATGCCCCTCGGCGAGCAGCACGGTCAGCGAAAGCCGTACGACCTCAGGCTTGCCCTCGATCACTGCCTCCACCGACCTGCGGATGCGCTCCGCTGCGGTGGTCAGATCTGCGAGGCTCGCTCGATCGTCATAGGTCGTCACCCGGCCCTCCTCGGCCCTTTCACCGGGCCGGGCGCCACTGACGGCCCGGCCCACCCCGACACACGGACACCGCTTTCCCGGGGGTTCCGGGTGGTGTCACCCGAGCATTCTTGTTGCCCGTGGCTCGATGTGTCACTTGCCCGTGGACAAAAGCGGTGTTTGTACCGGGGTTTGCGGGGTCAGGCCGGGTCGATCTCGCGCAGCAGACCGGTCGTCACGTCGAAGACGAAGCCCCGGACGTCGTCCGTGTGCAGGAGGAAGGGGGAGGTCCGGACCCGCTGCATCGACTGCCGGACGTCCTGCTCGACGTCGCGGAACGCCTCGACCGCCCAGGACGGCCGCTGGCCGACCTCCATCTCCAGCTCGTGCCGGAATTCCTCGGTGAGCGATTCCAGGCCGCAGCCCGTGTGGTGGATCAGCACGACGCTGCGCGTCCCGAGGGCGCGCTGGCTGATCGTGAGGGAACGGATCACGTCGTCGGTGACGACACCGCCCGCGTTGCGGATGGTGTGGCAGTCACCGAGCTCCAGGCCCAGGGCGCGGTGCAGGTCGAGACGGGCGTCCATACAGGCGACGACGGCGACGTTCAGGACGGGCCGGGCGTCCATGCCCGGGTCGGTGAAGGCCGCGGCGTAGCGGCCGTTCGCCTCGACGAGCCGGTCGGTGACCGTCCTGTCCGACGTTATGGCGTCCGCGGCGTGGGAGGAGTGTGCAGAGGTCGACATGAGGTCGACGGTAATGGTCACAGGGCTCACCGGCCCGCTGTGAGAGCGGACAAAGAACGTCAATGAGGCTTGTTGTGAGGTAACCCACAGGCGTGAGGGGGTCGGGCCCGTACGGGTGATATGCCCGGAATGTCGGTGTCGTGTCGCCGTCCGGCGCGACGCGCCAGCCGGTTGATTGACCGTCGGTGCCAGTGGACTAAAGTGACGCGGAGTTCACGGAGACATCGAGCGATTGCAGCGGATTCTCCCCCGCGTGTGCGGCGGTACGTACGGCTCGGCCTCCTCCCGCTCGCCGGCCGGCCGACGCGCCTTACCGGCGCCGGCCTGCCACTTCCCCTTTCTGCGAGCGGGCGGGGACCCGGTGGTGCGTACCGGCCGCGCCGGATCTGAGAGGGCGCATTGAGCAACGACCGCCACGTCCCGGTGATGCTCCAGCGGTGCCTGGACATGCTGGCCCCGGCCCTGGAGGAGCGCCCCGGCGCCGTGGTCGTCGACTGCACCCTCGGCCTCGGCGGCCACAGCGAGGCCCTGCTCCGCCGGTTCCCCGAGGCGCGCCTGATCGCCCTCGACCGGGACAAGGAGGCGCTGCGGCTCTCCGGCGAGCGGCTGGCCCCGTACGGCGAGCGCGCCACGCTCGTGCACGCCGTGTACGACGAGCTGCCCGAGGTACTCGACCGGCTCGGCGTCCCGCGCGTCGACGGCGTCCTCTTCGACCTCGGCGTCTCCTCCATGCAGCTCGACGAGGCCGACCGCGGCTTCGCCTACGCGCAGGACGCCCCGCTCGACATGCGTATGGACCAGACGACCGGCATGAGCGCGGCCGAGGTGCTCAACACCTACCCCGCCGGCGAGCTCGTCCGCATCCTGCGCGCCTACGGCGAGGAGAAGCAGGCCAAGCGCATCGTCTCCGCCGTCGTGCGCGAACGCGAGAAGGAGCCGTTCAGCAACAGCGCCCGCCTGGTCGAGCTGATCCGCGACTCGCTGCCGCAGGCGGCCAAGCGCACCGGGGGGAACCCCGCCAAGCGCACCTTCCAGGCCCTGCGGATCGAGGTCAACGGCGAACTGACCGTCCTGGAGCGGGCGATCCCGGCGGCCGTCAAGGCGCTCGCGGTGCGCGGCCGGATCGCGGTCCTGTCGTACCACTCGCTGGAGGACCGGCTGGTCAAGCAGGTCTTCGCCGCCGGCGCGGCGAACACGGCCCCGCCCGGCCTGCCGGTCGTGCCGGAGCGCTACCAGCCCCGCCTCAGGCTGCTCACCCGCGGCGCCGAGCTCCCCACGGAGGAGGAGGTCGCCGAGAACCGCCGCGCGGCCCCGGCCCGGCTGCGGGGCGCGGAGCGGATCCGGGAGGACGAGACCTCGTGATGGGGAAGGGGCCGCTCAAGGGGCGGGCCGCGCGGCTCGGGCGGCTCATGCCGTCGGGGCCCAGGACCGCCGCCCGCACACCCTTCGTCCTGCTCGTGGTGGTCCTGCTCGGCGGCGGCCTGATCACCCTGCTGCTGCTCAACTCCGCCCTCAACCAGGGCTCCTTCAAGCTCAGCGAGCTGAAGAAGAAGACCACCGAGCTGACCGACGAGGAGCAGGCCCTCCAACGGGACGTGGACGACTACTCCGCTCCCGACGCGCTGGAGCGGCGCGCCCGCGAGCTCGGCATGGTCCCGGGCGGCAGCCCGGCCTTCCTCGACCCCGACGGCACGGTGCGCGGCGAGCCCTCCGAGGCCGCCGCCGAGCAGGACCACCACGAGCAGGACGAAGGGTGTGCGGG
>NZ_RDBI01000040.1:899664-955516 GCF_008042125.1 Streptomyces sp. MS191 | reverse complement strand
GATCGGGCGGGTCCCGTGCGAGCGCGCCACGCCGGCCCGCCTCCCGGCCCCCGGCCAGACCGCGCACGATCCGGCTCGGCAGCCCCAAACCCCGGCTGCGGCTGATCTCCCTCGGGCTGACCCTGGTGATGCTGGCCTTCGTCGTCCGGCTGCTCCAGGTGCAGGCCGTCGACGCCAGCGCGTACGCCGCCAAGGCCGAGAAGCACCGCTACCAGGAGTACACGCTCTCCGCCGACCGCGGCGAGATCACCGACCGCGCCGGGATCGCCCTCGCGGCGAGCGTCGACGCCTACGACATCACCGCCGACCCCAAGCTCTTCACCCCCGAGGACAGCAAGGTCCGCGACGCGCCGGAACAGGCCGCCGCCCTCCTCGCGCCGCTCCTCGGCAAGGACCCCGCCGAACTCGTCGGGAAGCTCCGCACCCCCAAGTCCCGCTACGTCATGCTGGCCCGCAAGCAGACCCCGCAGGTCTGGAAGCAGATCAAGGACCTCAAGAAGGTCTACGAGCGGAAGGCCAAGGTCTCCCAGGGCGGCAACGGGATCAACCTGCTCGCCGGCATCATCAGCGAACCCAGCACCAAGCGCGTGTACCCCAACGGCGAACTCGCGGCCGGGATACTGGGTTACGTCAACGCCGAGGGCCGCGGCGCCGGCGGTCTGGAGTCCATGCTCGACGCGGAGCTCGCCGGCAAGGACGGGAAGATCCGCTACGCCCAGTCCGGGGGCCGCCGGGTGCCCACCGCGGGCTCCAAGGGCACCCCGGCCGTGCCCGGCTCGGACATCGAGCTGACCATCGACCGGGACGTCCAGTGGGCCGCCCAGCAGGCGATCACCGAACAGGTGCGGGCGTCCCGGGCGGACCGCGGCTACGTGATAGTGCAGAACACCCGGACCGGTGAGGTGCTGGCCATGGCCAACGCCCCCGGCTTCGACCCCAACGACCTGTCCGAGGCCAACGCCACGGCGATGGGCAACGCGTCCCTCCAGGACGCCTACGAGCCCGGCTCCACCAGCAAGGTGATGTCCATGGCCGCGGTCCTGGAGGAGGGCGTCGCGAGCCCGGACACCCACGTCACCGTCCCCAACCGGCTGCACCGCGGCGACCGGCTGTTCAAGGACGACATCGACCACCCCACCTGGTACCTGACGCTCAACGGCGTCCTCGCCAAGTCCAGCAACATCGGCACGATCCTGGCCACCGGCCAGCTGGGCAGGAGCCAGGCCGAGTCCAACCAGGTCCTGTACTCGTACCTGCGCAAGTTCGGCATCGGCAGCCCGACCGGGCTCGCCTACCCGGGGGAGACCCCGGGCATCCTCGCCAAGCCCAAGGACTGGTCGACCTCGCAGCAGTACACGATCCCCTTCGGCCAGGGCCTGTCCGTCAACGCCATGCAGGCCACCTCGGTCTACTCGACCATCGCCAACGGCGGTGTCCGGATCGAACCCACGCTCGTACGCGGGACCAGGGGGCCGGACGGCCGCTTCACCCCCGCCCCCGCCCCGAAGCAGACCCGTGTGGTCAGCGCCAAGACCGCCAGGACCCTCGCGCAGATGCTGGAGTCGGTGGTCGGCAACGAGGAGGGCACCGGCACCAAGGCCCGCATCCCCGGCTACCGGGTCGCGGGCAAGACCGGTACGGCCAACCGGGTCGACCCCGAACTCGGCCGCTACAAGGGCTACACCGCCTCGTTCGCGGGCTTCGCGCCCGCCGACGACCCCCAGATCACGGTCTACTGCGCCATCCAGAACCCGACCAAGGGCAGCTACTTCGGCGGCCAGATCTGCGGACCCATCTACAAGAAGGTCATGGAGTTCGCCCTCAAGACGCTCCATGTGGCCCCGACGGGCACCGCGCCCGCCCGGCTGCCCGTGACCTTCGCCGCCAGCGAGTGACGACCGGGAGCACCAGTGACCACGATCACCCCCGATTCCGGGAACCGGAAATCGAACTCCGGCGACGCCCGGGCCTCTTTTGGCCCCGCGGCGGGTACGCCCGGTACGCTCACCGCCGTGCCACACGCTGATCAGTACCGAACCGCCCCGCCCCGTCCGGAGCAGGCCCGCCCCACACCCCTGGGCGATCTGGCCACCCGGCTCGGCATCGAGACTCCCGGCACCGGTGACGTCTCGGGGATCACCCACGACTCCAGGGCGGTGCGCCCCGGGGACGTCTACGCGGCCCTTCCCGGCGCCCGGCTGCACGGCGCCGACTTCGCCGCCCAGGCCGCCGGACTCGGTGCCGCGGCGATCCTCACCGACCCGACCGGCGCCGACCGCGCCGCCGCGACCGGGCTGCCGGTGCTCGTCGTGGCGGACCCGCGCGGCCGCATGGGCGAGCTGGCCGCCGAGATCTACGGCCGGCCCGGCGAGGACCTCCTCCAGATCGGCATCACCGGCACCTCCGGCAAGACCACCACCGCCTACCTCGTCGAAGGCGGACTCCGGGCGGCCGGCCACGCGACCGGCCTGGTCGGCACGGTCGAGATGCGGATCGGCGACGAGCGCATCAAGTCCGAGCGCACCACCCCCGAAGCCACCGACCTGCAGGCCCTGTTCGCGGTCATGCGCGAACGCGGCGTCGACGCGGTGGCCATGGAGGTCTCCAGCCACGCCCTCGTGCTCGGCCGGGTCGACGGCTGCGTCTTCGACGTCGCCGTCTTCAACAACCTCAGCCCGGAGCACATGGAGTTCCACTCCGACATGGAGGACTACTTCCGGGCCAAGGCGCAGCTGTTCACGCCCGAGCGCAGCAGGCGGGGCGTGGTGAACCTCGACGACGACTACGGCCGCCGGCTGGCCGGCGAGTCCGCCGTCCCGGTCGTCACCTTCTCCGCCGCGGGCGACCCGGGAGCCGACTGGCGCGCCGAGGACGWCGTCCTCGGCGCCGCCGAGTCGACCTTCACCGTCGTCGGCCCGAAGGGCGAGCGGATCTCCGCCACCGCCCCGCTGCCCGGCCCCTTCAACGTCGCCAACACCCTCGCCGCGATCGTCACCCTCGCGGTGGCCGGTACCGACCCGCAGACCGCCGCGGACGGCGTGGCCGCCGTGCCCGGCGTCCCGGGCCGCCTGGAGCGCGTCGACGCGGGCCAGCCCTACCTGGCCGTCGTCGACTACGCCCACAAGACCGACGCCGTCGAATCGGTCCTGCGCTCCCTGCGCGAGGTCACCGAGGGCCGGCTCCACGTCGTGCTCGGCTGCGGCGGCGACCGCGACACCACCAAGCGCGGCCCGATGGGCGCCGCGGCGGCCAGGCTGGCCGACACCGCCGTACTGACCTCCGACAACCCCCGCTCCGAGGACCCGCTCGCGATCCTCGTCGCGATGCTCTCGGGCGCGGCGGAGGTGCCCGCGGACGAGCGCGGCGARGTCCTGGTCGACGCCGACCGGGCCGCCGCCATCGCCGCGGCCGTGGCGCGCGCCCGGCCCGGCGACACCGTGCTCGTGGCGGGCAAGGGCCATGAACAGGGCCAGGACATCGCCGGGGTGGTCCGCCCCTTCGACGACCGCCGGATCCTGCGCGAAGCGATTGAACGCAGCCTCAAGAACAGTCAGGGATAAGTAGTGATCGCCCTCTCCCTCGCCGAGATCGCCGAAATCGTCGGCGGGCAGTCGTACGACATACCGGATCCGGCCGCGCTGGTCACCGGTCCCGTCGTCATCGACTCCCGTGAGGTGAAGACCGGCAGCCTCTTCGCCGCCTTCGCCGGCGAACACGTCGACGGCCACGACTACGCGGTGCGCGCCGTCGAGGCGGGTGCGACGGCCGTCCTGGCCGCGCGTCCCGTCGGCGTGCCCGCCATCGTGGTGGCCGACGTACAGAGCGCCCTCGGAGCCCTCGCCCGCGCGGTCGTCGAACGCCTCGGCACCGACGTCGTCGCGCTCACCGGCTCCGCCGGCAAGACCTCGACGAAGGACCTGATCGCCCAGGTCCTCCAGCACCACGCCCCCACCGTGTGGACGCCCGGCTCGCTCAACAACGAGATCGGGCTGCCGCTCACCGCGCTGCGCGCGGGCGACGACACCCGGCACCTCGTCCTCGAGATGGGTGCCCGCGGCATCGGCCACATCCGCTACCTCACCGGACTGACCCCGCCGCGCATCGGACTCGTCCTGAACGTGGGCACCGCCCACATCGGCGAGTTCGGGGGCCGCGAGCAGATCGCGCAGGCCAAGGGCGAGCTCGTCGAGTCCCTGCCGCCGGCCGACCAGGGCGGTGTGGCGGTCCTCAACGCCGACGACCCCCTCGTCCGCGCCATGGCGTCCCGCACCCGCGCGCGCGTGACGCTGTTCGGAGAGTCGGACGAAGCGGCCGTACGTGCCGAGAACGTCCGGCTCACAGCGAACGGACAGCCCTCTTTCAAGCTCCACACACCCACCGGGTGCAGTGACGTGACCTTGCGCCTGTACGGTGAGCACCACGTGTCGAACGCGCTCGCCGCGGCCGCCGTCGCGCACGAGCTGGGCATGCCCGTCGAGGAGATCGCCACCGCGCTCTCCGAGGCAGGGACCCTGTCGCGCTGGCGCATGGAGGTCACCGAGCGTTCGGACGGCGTGACGATCGTCAACGACGCCTACAACGCCAACCCCGAGTCCATGCGGGCCGCCCTGCGCGCGCTCGCGGCCATGGGGCGGGCGGCTCAGGCCCAGGGGGGCCGGACGTGGGCGGTGCTCGGCAGGATGGCCGAGCTCGGTGACGCGTCGCTCGTCGAGCACGACGCGGTCGGACGGCTCGCCGTCCGGCTCAACGTCAGCAAGCTCGTGGCGGTCGGGGACAGGGAAGCGTCCTGGTTGCAACTGGGCGCTTATAACGAGGGTTCGTGGGGTGAGGAGTCGGTGCACGTGTCCGACGCGCGGGCGGCGATCGACCTGTTGCGCAGTGAGCTGCGCCCGGGAGACGTCGTGCTGGTGAAGGCGTCCAGGTCGGTAGGCCTCGAACAGGTCGCCCTGGCACTGCTCGACTCCGAGAGCGAGGTTTCCGGCCGATGAGGCAGATCCTCTTCGCGGGGGCCATCGGGCTCTTCCTGACCCTGATCGGCACCCCGCTGCTCATCAAGCTCCTGGCGCGCAAGGGGTACGGGCAGTTCATCCGCGACGACGGCCCGCGCGGCCACGCCGGCAAGAAGGGCACGCCCACCATGGGCGGCATCTCCTTCATCCTGGCCACGCTCATCGCGTACGCGCTCGCCAAGGTCATCACCGGTGAGGACCCGACGTACTCGGGCGTGCTGGTGCTCTTCCTGATGGCCGGCATGGGCCTCGTCGGCTTCCTCGACGACTACATCAAGATCGTCAAGCAGCGGTCGCTGGGTCTGCGGGCCAAGGCGAAGATGGCCGGCCAGCTGATCGTCGGCATCGCCTTCGCCGTGCTCTCGCTGCAGTTCGCCGACCTGCGCGGACTCACCCCGGCCTCCACCAGGCTCTCCTTCATCACCGACTTCGGCTGGGCCATCGGACCGGTGCTGTTCGTGGTCTGGGCGCTGTTCATGATCCTCGCCATGTCCAACGGCGTGAACCTGACGGACGGTCTGGACGGTCTGGCCACCGGCGCGTCGGTGATGGTCTTCGGTGCCTACACCTTCATCGGGCTCTGGCAGTTCCAGGAGTCCTGCGCCAACGCCATGACGCTGACCAACCCGAACGCCTGCTTCGAGGTCCGCGACCCGCTCGACCTCGCGGTCGTCGCCTCCGCCCTGATGGGCGCCTGCTTCGGCTTCCTGTGGTGGAACACCTCGCCCGCCAAGATCTTCATGGGCGACACCGGCTCCCTGGCGCTCGGCGGCGCGCTCGCCGGCCTCGCCATCTGCTCGCGCACCGAGCTGCTCCTCGCCCTGCTCGGCGGGCTCTTCGTGATGATCACGATGTCCGTGGTCATCCAGGTCGGCTCCTTCAAGATGACCGGCAAGCGGGTCTTCCGGATGGCTCCCCTCCAGCACCACTTCGAGCTCAAGGGGTGGTCCGAGGTCCTGGTCGTCGTCCGGTTCTGGATCATCCAGGGCATGTGCGTGATCGTGGGCCTGGGCCTCTTCTACGCGGGATGGGCAGCCGAAAAGTGAGCACGGATCAGCAGGTCTCCGACTGGCAGGGCAAGCGCGTCACCGTCGCCGGGCTCGGCGTGAGCGGCATCCCCGCCGCCCGCGTCCTGCACGGCCTCGGCGCGGTCGTGACCGTCGTCAACGACGGCGACGACGAGCGCTCCCGGGCGCAGGCCGCCGAGCTGGAGGCGGAGGGCATCGCCGTCCGCCTCGGCGACGGGGCGACCCTGCCGGAGGGCACCGAGCTGATCGTCACCACGCCGGGCTGGCGCCCCGACAAGCCCCTCTTCGCCGCCGCCGCCGAGGCGGGCGTCGAGGTCTGGGGCGACGTCGAGCTGGCCTGGCGGCTCCGCGGCCCCGGGGCGGCCCCCTGGCTCGCGGTCACCGGCACCAACGGCAAGACCACGACCGTCCGGATGCTCGCGTCGATCCTGGAGGCGGCCGGACTGCGGACCGCCGCCGTGGGCAACATCGGCGTCTCGCTGCTCGACGCCGTCCTCGACCGGGAGACGTACGGCGACCTCGACGTCCTCGCCGTCGAGCTCTCCAGCTACCAGCTCCACTGGGCGCCCTCGCTGCGCGCCCACTCGGCCGCCGTGCTCAACCTGGCGCCCGACCACCTCGACTGGCACGGCTCCATGGAGGCGTACGCCGCCGACAAGGGCCGGATCTACGAGGGCAACACCGTCGCCTGCGTCTACAACGCGGCGGACAAGGCCACCGAGGACCTGGTCCGCGAGGCCGACGTCGAGGAGGGCTGCCGGGCGATCGGCTTCACCCTGGCCACCCCCGGGCCCTCGCAGCTCGGTGTCGTCGAGGGCATCCTGGTCGACCGCGCCTTCGTCGAGAACCGGCAGAAGCAGGCCCAGGAGCTGGCCGAGGTCGCGGACGTGAACCCCCCGGCCCCGCACAACATCGCCAACGCCCTGGCCGCCGCCGCCCTGGCCCGCGCCTACGGCGTCGAGCCCCGGGCCGTACGGGACGGGCTGCGGGCCTTCCGCCCCGACCCGCACCGCATCGAACTGGTCGAGGAGATCGAGGGCGTCGTGTACGTCGACGACTCCAAGGCCACCAACACCCACGCGGCGGAAGCCTCGTTGGCGGCCTACGACCCGATCGTCTGGATCGCCGGCGGCCTCGCCAAGGGGGCCACCTTCGACGAGCTCGTCAGCCGGTCGGCCAAGCGACTGCGCGGCGTCGTGCTGATCGGCGCCGACCGCGCGCTGATCCGCGAAGCCCTGGCGCGACACGCCCCCGAGGTCCCGGTGGTGGACCTCGACCGGGCCGACACTGGGGCGATGTCCGCGGCGGTCCGCGAGGCGGCCGGCCTCGCCCGGCCCGGAGACACGGTTCTGCTGGCCCCGGCCTGCGCCTCGATGGACATGTTCGCCAACTACAACAAGCGGGGCGAGGCGTTCGCGGACGCGGTCCGCTCCCTCGCCACGACCGGGCGCGCCTGACCTGACCAGCAAGGAGGTCCGGCGGAGCCGGGCACGACTGGAGGGGACAGCGACCATGCCGAGCAGAATCGTGGGGACCCGTCGGCCGTCCGCCGCACGCGGCGCCGGCCGCGCCCCGGCGCCGCCGCGCACGCCACGCGCCGGCGGGCTGCGGCGGACGTTCGAACAGGCCCGCCGCGCCTGGGACCGGCCGCTGACCGCGTACTACGTGATCTTCGGGGCCGGGCTGCTCATCACCACCCTCGGCCTGGTGATGGTCTACTCGGCGTCGATGATCACGGCGCTGCGCTACGACCTGGTCCCCTCGTACTTCTTCCGCAAGCAGTTCTTCGCCGCGATCCTCGGCGCCGCGCTGCTCCTGCTGGCCTCCCGGATGCCGGTACGACTGCACCGCGCGCTCGCCTACCCGATCCTCGTCGGCGCCGTCTTCCTGATGGTGCTGGTGCAGATCCCGGGGATAGGGCACGCGGTCGGCGGCAACCAGAACTGGATCTCCCTGGGCGGCCCGTTCATGCTCCAGCCCAGCGAGTTCGGCAAGCTCGCGCTGATCCTCTGGGGCGCCGACCTGCTGGCCCGCAAGCAGGACATGCGGCTGCTGACCCAGTGGAAGCACATGCTCGTGCCGCTGGTCCCGGTGACCTTCATGCTGCTCGGCCTGATCATGCTCGGTGGGGACATGGGCACCGCGATCGTGCTCAGCGCGATCCTCTTCGGCCTGCTGTGGACGGCCGGCGCGCCCACGCGGCTCTTCGTCGGCGTGCTCACCTTCGCCGGCGGGATCGGCTTCCTGCTGATCAAGACCAGCGAGAACCGGATGAAGCGGTTCGCCTGCATCGGTGCCACCGACCCCGGCGGAGAGGGTGCTCCCTGTCTGCAGGCCGCACACGGCATCTATGCTCTGGCGTCAGGCGGATGGTTCGGTTCCGGCCTGGGTGCAAGTGTGGAAAAATGGGGTCAACTACCCGAAGCGCACACCGACTTCATCTTCGCCGTCACCGGGGAGGAACTGGGCCTGGCGGGGACGCTGTCGGTACTCGCCCTGTTCGCGGCTCTAGGCTATGCGGGTATCCGCGTGGCCGGAGGCACGGAGGACCCCTTCGTGAGGTACGCCGCGGGAGGTGTGACCACGTGGATCACGGCCCAGGCCGTGGTCAACATCGGTGCGGTGCTCGGTCTGCTGCCGATCGCCGGGGTCCCGCTCCCGCTGTTCTCCTACGGGGGATCGGCCCTGCTGCCGACCATGTTCGCCGTCGGGCTGCTGATCGCCTTCGCGCGACAGGAACCCGCCGCGAGAGCGGCCCTGGCCATGCGGCGCCCCACCTGGGGAAAGCGGGCCGGGATGAGATGGAAGTCGATGCGACGGCGTGTCAAGAAGCGTCCGTCCGGAGAGCGGTGAATTTCGGTGCATGTCGTACTCGCCGGCGGGGGGACCGCCGGCCACATCGAGCCGGCGCTCGCCCTCGCGGACGCCCTGCGCAGGCAGGACCCGAGCGTGGGGATCACGGCGCTCGGCACGGAGAAGGGTCTGGAGACCCGTCTCGTGCCCGAGCGGGGCTACGAGTTGGCCCTCATCCCCGCCGTCCCGCTGCCGCGCAAGCCCACCCCCGAGCTGATCACGGTCCCCGGGCGGCTGCGCGGCACCATCAAGGCCGCCGAGCAGATCCTGGAGCGCACCAAGGCGGACTGCGTGGTCGGCTTCGGCGGCTACGTGGCCCTGCCCGGCTATCTGGCCGCCAAGCGGCTCGGTGTGCCGATCGTGGTCCACGAGGCCAACGCGCGGCCCGGCCTGGCCAACAAGATCGGGTCCCGGTACGCGGCCGGGGTCGGCGTCGCCACGCCTGACTCCAAGCTCCGCAACGCCCGCTACATCGGCATCCCGCTGCGGCACACCATCGCCACCCTGGACCGCGCCCGCGTGCGCCCGGAAGCGCGCGCCGCGTTCGGTCTCGACCCGAACCTGCCCACCCTGCTGGTCTCCGGCGGCTCACAGGGCGCCCGGCGGCTCAACGAGGTCATCCAGCAGATCGCTCCGGTGCTCCAGCGCTCGGGGATCCAGATCCTGCACGCGGTGGGCCCCAAGAACGAAGTGCCGCGCGTCGACAACATGCCCGGTATGCCGCCGTACGTACCGGTACCGTACGTGGACCGGATGGATCTCGCGTACGCCGCGGCCGACATGATGCTCTGCCGCGCGGGCGCCATGACCGTCGCCGAGCTCTCCGCCGTCGGGCTTCCGGCCGCGTACGTCCCGCTGCCCATCGGCAACGGCGAACAGCGGCTCAACGCCCAGCCGGTGGTCAAGGCCGGCGGCGGACTGCTGGTCGACGACGCGGAGCTGACGCCGCAGTGGGTCCAGGGCAACGTCCTGCCCGTCCTCGCCGATCCGCACCGGTTGTACGAGATGTCCCGCGCCGCGTCCGAGTTCGGCCGCCGGGACGCCGACGAGCTGCTCGTCGGCATGGTGTACGAGGCGATCGCCGCCCACCGGCAGGGATAGGGCGGCAGCGGAAGGCAGGGGACGCCAGGTGGCAGCCGGACCGACGACAGCCGAGAAGAGCGGCGCGAGCAAGCCGGAGGGGTCGTCGGACCGGCCGCCCCGTCCGGGTATCCGGAATCGCCGTGAGGGGCGTTTCCGGGCACCGGGGCCGCGGTTGCTGATGATCGCCGCGGCCCTCGTCCTGCTCGTCGCGAGCGGGACCTGGGCGCTTTACGGCTCCTCGTGGTTCCGGGTCGAGCAGGTCACGACATCCGGCACGCAGGTTCTGACGCCACGTGAAGTGGAGGCGGTCGCGGCCGTTCCGGTCGGGGCTCCGCTCGTCTCCGTCGACACCGACGCGATCACGTCGCGACTGCTGCGGAAACTGCCCCGGATCGACACCGTCGAGGTCGTTCGTTCCTGGCCGCACGGAATCGGTCTGAAAGTGACGGAACGCAAGCCGGTCCTCCTGCTGGAAAAGGGCGGAAAGTTCATCGAAGTGGACTCCACCGGAATGCGTTTCGCCACGGTGGACCGCGCGCCGCGCGGAGTGCCGAAACTCGTCCTGGACGTCTCCGCCTCCCCGAGCCTCCGCCGCTTCGACGCGGACCGGCTGCTGCTCGAAGCGGTGGGCGTGACGGGCGAACTCCCGGAGAAAGTCGCCGCGGACGCTCGTGTCGTGCGCGTCGCCTCGTACGACTCCATCACCCTGGAGCTCAGCGGGGGCCGTACGGTCTTCTGGGGAAGCGCCGAGGACGGCGAGATCAAAGCGCGCGTACTGGTTGCTTTGATGAAAGCAACCCCCAAAGCGGGGCACTTCGATGTAAGCGCCCCCACAGCCCCTGCGGCAGCCGGGAGTTGACCTTCATCGTCGCTGGCCAGGACCCTGGTTGGCCAGCGCTACGGGTGATCACATAGGGTGAAAAGAAAAACGGGAGGTTCGGCGTGTTCGTTGAACGTGCGCCACTTGTCGACTTAGTGTCCTGTTCGGAAGAGTCCAGCGAACAGAGACACTGGTAACCCTAAACTTCAACGTTAGGGTTTGGGTCGGCGTTTCGGACCGTCCCAATCGGCATCCGTCGTCGCAGCGCGACTACCACCGCGAAGCGGCGACACGTAACTCGAGGCGAGAGGCCTTCGACGTGGCAGCACCGCAGAACTACCTCGCAGTCATCAAGGTCATCGGTGTCGGCGGCGGTGGTGTCAATGCCATCAACCGAATGATCGAGGTCGGTCTCAAGGGCGTCGAGTTCATCGCCATCAACACGGACGCGCAAGCGCTGTTGATGAGCGACGCCGACGTCAAGCTCGACGTCGGTCGTGAACTCACCCGGGGCCTCGGCGCCGGGGCCAACCCGGCCGTCGGCCGCAAGGCGGCAGAGGACCACCGTGAGGAGATCGAGGAGGTCCTCAAGGGGGCCGACATGGTCTTCGTCACCGCCGGCGAAGGCGGCGGCACCGGCACCGGCGGCGCGCCCGTCGTCGCCAACATCGCGCGCTCGCTCGGCGCCCTGACGATCGGTGTGGTCACCCGGCCGTTCACCTTCGAGGGCCGCCGTCGCGCCAACCAGGCGGAGGACGGCATCGCCGAGCTCCGCGAAGAGGTCGACACCCTCATCGTCATCCCGAACGACCGGCTGCTCTCGATCTCGGACCGTCAGGTCTCCGTGCTCGACGCCTTCAAGTCGGCCGACCAGGTGCTGCTGAGCGGTGTGCAGGGCATCACCGACCTCATCACCACCCCGGGTCTGATCAACCTCGACTTCGCCGACGTCAAGTCGGTCATGTCCGAGGCCGGTTCGGCGCTCATGGGCATCGGTTCCGCCCGCGGCGACGACCGCGCGGTGGCCGCCGCGGAGATGGCGATCTCCTCGCCGCTCCTGGAGGCCTCCATCGACGGCGCCCGCGGCGTGCTGCTCTCCATCTCCGGTGGCTCGGACCTCGGTCTCTTCGAGATCAATGAGGCCGCGCAGCTGGTGAGCGAGGCCGCCCACCCCGAGGCCAACATCATCTTCGGCGCCGTCATCGACGACGCCCTGGGCGACGAGGTGCGGGTCACGGTCATCGCGGCCGGCTTCGACGGCGGTCAGCCGCCGGCCCGCCGGGACAACATCCTCGGTTCGGCCTCGGCCAAGCGCGAGGAGCCGACCCCGGCGCCGCGCGCCGCCGAGACCCACCGCCCGCTGGGCGGACTCGGCACGGTCACCCCGCGGGAGGAGCCGGCCGCGCCGGCCGAGCCCGCGCCGTCGGTCAACGAGTCCCCGGTCCAGCCGCCCGTACCGCCGGCGGTCCCGTCCGCCCGTCCGTACCCGGACACGCAGGCGGAAGAGCTGGACGTCCCGGACTTCCTGAAGTGATCCGGTCGACGTGATAGGGCGGCACGACCACACGAGCGGCGCGCACTTCGCCTTCACCGACAGGTGGGGCGGGGTGAGCGCCGTTCCGTACGAGGAGCTGAACCTCGGCGGCGCGGTGGGGGACGACCCCGCCGCCGTCCTGGCGAACCGGGCGCGGGTCGCCGAGGCGCTGGGACTCGACCCGGCGCGGGTCGTCTGGATGAACCAGGTGCACGGGCCCGACGTCGCCGTGGTCGACGGCCCCTGGGCCGCGGACCGCGGGATCCCGTCGGTGGACGCGCTCGTCACCGCCCGACGCGGACTCGCCCTGGCGGTCCTCACCGCCGACTGCACCCCCGTCCTGCTCGCCGACCCCGTCGCCGGGGTGGTGGCCGCCGCCCACGCGGGGCGGCCCGGCATGGTGGCCGGGGTGGTGCCCGCCGC
This sequence comes from Streptomyces sp. MS191, assembly GCF_008042125.1. Taxonomy (GTDB): domain Bacteria; phylum Actinomycetota; class Actinomycetes; order Streptomycetales; family Streptomycetaceae; genus Streptomyces. The sequence goes on along the minus strand of NZ_RDBI01000040.1, from coordinate 942,766 downwards.
GGTGAAGGCGATGATCGATCTCGGGGCGGAGCCCTCCCGCATCACGGCCCGGACCGGGCCCGCCGTCTGCGGGCGCTGCTACGAGGTCCCGCCGGAGATGCGGGCCGAGGTCTCCGAGATCGAGCCGGCCGCGTGGGCCGAGACCTCCTGGGGTACCCCGGCCGTCGACGTCACCGCCGGAGTGCACGCCCAGCTCGAGCGGCTCGGCGTCCGGGACCGTCGGGCCGACGAGACCTGCACCCGCGAGTCGGGCGACCACTACTCGTACCGCCGCGATCGCACCACGGGGCGACTCGCGGGATATGTCTGGTTGGACTGAGAGAGACATGACGGGCATGACGGGCCGGAAGGCCGAACTCGCCGAGAACCTGGCGCGGGTGGAGGAGCGGATCGCGGCCGCCTGCGTCTCGGCCGGGCGCGAGCGGGAGGAGGTGACCCTGATCGTGGTCACCAAGACCTACCCCGCGAGCGACGTCCGGCTGCTGCACGAACTCGGCGTCCGCGACGTCGCCGAGAACAAGGACCAGGACGCGGCCCCCAAGGCCGCCGCCTGTGCGGATCTGGACCTCCGCTGGCACTTCGTCGGTCAGTTGCAGACCAATAAGGTCCGCTCTGTGACGAGTTATGCGGATGTCGTGCAGTCGGTCGACCGCCCGAAGCTCGTCACGGCGCTGTCGGCGGCGGCCGAGAAGGCCGGCCGCGAGCTGGGATGCCTGCTCCAGGTCGCGCTCGACGCCGAGTCGGGCGCGCGGGGCGACCGGGGCGGCGTGGCGCCGGACGGCATCGAGGAGTTGGCCGCCGCGGTGGACGCGGCACCCGGACTGCGGCTCGACGGACTGATGACCGTCGCTCCGCTCGCCGGACCGTACGCGGGGCGGCGACGAGCGGCTTTCGACCACCTCATGGATTTGTCGACTGCCCTGCGCGCGACCCGTCCGGCTGCGAACATGGTGTCGGCGGGGATGAGTGCGGACCTCGAGGAGGCCGTGGCGGCCGGAGCGACACATGTGCGCATCGGTACGGCGGTACTGGGTGTCCGCCCCAGGCTCGGGTAACGTCGCGAAGCAAGTCGGACCACAGCAGAAAATATGGTCATTCCCACTGATAGGTGGGCAGGCCCCGTGGATCGCGGGCACTTGGTGACACTGCGGCCCTTGAGCAAGGGCGATCCACCACAGAGCGGAGGACTCAGAGAATGGCCGGCGCGATGCGCAAGATGGCGGTCTACCTCGGCCTCGTGGAGGACGATGGTTACGACGGCCGGGGATTCGACCCCGACGACGACTTCGAACCCGAACTGGAGCCGGAGCCCGAGCGCGACCGGCGCCACCACCAGCCCCCCCGCCAGCTGGAGCGCGAGGAGCCGGTCCGCGTGGTGGCCCAGGCGGCCCCGCGCGAGCCGGTTGCCCATTCCGCCCCGCTTTCCGCCGAAAGCGGACGCCCGGCTCGCATCGCCCCCGTGGCATCCATCACACCCGAACGCCCGAGCCTGGAGAAGAACGCACCGGTGATCATGCCCAAGGTCGTGTCCGAGCGGGAGCCCTACCGCATCACCACTTTGCACCCGCGGACCTACAACGAGGCCCGTACCATCGGGGAACACTTCCGCGAGGGCACCCCGGTGATCATGAACCTCACGGAGATGGACGACACGGATGCGAAGCGACTTGTCGACTTTGCCGCCGGACTCGTCTTCGGGCTCCATGGCAGCATTGAGCGCGTGACGCAGAAGGTGTTCCTGTTGTCGCCTGCTAACGTCGATGTCACGGCGGAGGACAAGGCCCGCATCGCAGAGGGCGGATTCTTCAACCAGAGCTGAGAACACGAGACCGGAACGGGCCGGCCGCGAGGCCGGGCAAGCGAGAGTAAAGCCAGGGGAGAGGGAAGCGCGGGATGGGCGTCGCACTACAAGTGGTCTACATCGCTCTGATGTGCTTCCTCATCGTGCTGATCTTCCGGCTGGTCATGGACTACGTCTTCCAGTTCGCCCGCGCATGGCAACCCGGCAAGGCGATGGTGGTCGTTCTCGAGGCCACCTACACTGTCACCGATCCACCGCTCAAGCTTCTGCGGCGGTTCATCCCGCCGTTGCGTCTCGGGGGCGTGGCACTCGACCTGTCCTTCTTCGTTCTGATGATCATTGTCTACATTCTGATCTCCGTCGTGAGCAGCTTCGCGAGGTGAATGTGGACGATACGGTCTTGCCGACTGCCGACGACTACGTAGAGGTGAAGAAGAGATGCCGCTGACCCCTGAGGATGTGCGGAACAAGCAGTTCACGACCGTCCGCCTCCGAGAAGGCTACGACGAGGACGAGGTCGATGCCTTCCTCGACGAGGTCGAGGGTGAACTGACCCGCCTGCTCCGCGAGAACGAGGACCTGCGCGCCAAGCTGGCCGCAGCGACGCGTGCCGCCGCGCAGAACCAGCAGCAGGGCATGCGCAAGCCGCCGGAGCCGCAGGATCGTCCCGGCGGTCCCGGTGCCCCCGTGCCCGCCGCCATATCCGGTCCGCCGGTCCAGCAGCAGCCCCCGCAGATGGGTCCGCCGCAGCTGCCGTCCGGTGCCCCGCAGCTTCCCGCCGGCCCCGGCGGACACGGCCCCGGCCCGATGCAGGGCGGCCCCATGGGCGGCCCCGGTCCGATGCAGGGCGGCCCCATGCAGGGCGGCCCCATGGGTCAGCCGATGGGCGGCCCCATGGGACACCCGCAGCAGCAGATGCAGCCGCCGATGCAGCAGCAGGGCCCCGGCGGCGACAGCGCCGCGCGTGTCCTCTCGCTGGCCCAGCAGACGGCCGACCAGGCGATCGCGGAGGCCCGTTCCGAGGCCAACAAGATCGTCGGCGAGGCCCGGTCGCGCGCCGAGGGCCTGGAGCGGGACGCCCGCGCCAAGGCCGACGCGCTGGAGCGGGACGCGCAGGAGAAGCACCGCGTCGCGATGGGCTCGCTGGAGTCGGCCCGCGCCACGCTGGAGCGCAAGGTCGAGGACCTGCGCGGCTTCGAGCGCGAGTACCGCACGCGTCTGAAGTCCTACCTCGAGTCGCAGCTGCGCCAGCTGGAGACCCAGGCCGACGATTCGCTGGCTCCGCCGCGGACCCCGGCCGCGGCCTCCCTGCCGCCGGCCCCGTCGATGGCCTCGGCGGGTGCGAGCGCCCCGTCGTACGGCGGCAACGGCATGGGTGGTGCGCCGTCCATGGGAGGTGCCCCGTCCTACGGCGGCCAGCAGCAGATGTCCCCGGCGATGACCCAGCCGATGGCACCGGTCCGGCCGCAGGCGCCGCAGCCGATGCAGCAGGCGCCGGCGCCGATGCGCGGCTTCCTGATCGACGAGGACGACAACTGACGGCAGGCGGTGGCGTGACCACCGCGTAGCCGTCGGCAGGCTGCAAGGGCCGGGCCCCTGGGAGACCAGGGTCCCGGCCCTTCGCCGTACCCGGGGGACGGTGCACGCCCCTGGAGCCCCGTTCAGGGGCCTCGCGCCGGGCCCCTGAACTATTCCGCGGCCCGCGAGGCCCCGGGAGCCCGGCCGGGGCCTCGCGGGCCGCGGAGTGGCGGGTTCTCGCCGACGGAGGGCCGAGCCACCCCGCGGATCCGCCGTCGCGCGCCCCGCGCACCCGGAGACACGGCCCGGCGGCCCGCCCGCGCTTCGCGCCCCCGGCCCCGCACGCCGGAGGCCCGGCACCCACCGAGGGGTGCCGGGCCTCTGACGGAGCGGCTACGCCTTGCGGAGGCGGAACGTCAGGGACAGGGACTCGTCCGTGAACGGGGCGCCGAAGGTGGCGTCCGCCTCGCCCCGGGCGTGGTCCGTCGCGAGGACCTCGTCCGCGATCAGGTCCGCGTGCGCCGTCAGCGCCTCCGCCGTCTCCGCGGAGTCCGACGTCCAGCGCAGGGCGATCCGGTCCGCCACGTCCAGGCCGCTGTTCTTGCGGGCCTCCTGGATCAGGCGGATCGCGTCACGCGCCAGGCCCGCCCGCCGGAGCTCCGGAGTGATCTCCAGGTCCAGGGCGACCGTCGCGCCGGAGTCCGAGGCGACCGACCAGCCCTCCCGCGGGGTCTCCGTGATGATGATCTCCTCGGGGCCGACCGTGATCGTCTCACCGTTGACCTCGAGCGTCGCCTCACCGGAGCGCAGCGCCAGCGACAGCGCCGCCGCGTCCGCCGCCGCGACCGCCTTCGCCACGTCCTGGACGCCCTTGCCGAAGCGCTTGCCCAGGGCCCGGAAGTTCGCCTTCGCCGTCGTGTCGACCAGCGAGCCGCCGACCTCGCTGAGCGACGCCAGCGAGGAGACGTTCAGCTCCTCCGTGATCTGCGCCCGCAGCTCGTCGGAGAGCGCCGCGAAGCCGTTCGCGGCCACCAGGGCGCGGGAGAGCGGCTGACGGGTCTTGACGCCGGACTCCGCCCGCGTCGCCCGGCCCAGCTCCACCAGGCGCCGCACCAGAAGCATCTGCCGGGACAGCTCCGGATCGACGGCCGTGAGGTCCGCCTCCGGCCAGGTCGAGAGGTGGACGGACTCGGGGGCGTCGGGCGTCACGGGGACCACCAGGTCCTGCCAGACCCGCTCGGTGATGAACGGCGTCAGCGGGGCCATCAGGCGGGTGACCGTCTCGATCACGTCGTGCAGGGTGCGCAGCGCCGCCGCGTCGCCCTGCCAGAACCGGCGGCGCGAACGCCGCACGTACCAGTTCGACAGGTCGTCGACGAAGGTGGAGACCAGCTTGCCCGCGCGCTGGGTGTCGTAGGACTCCAGCGCCTCCGTCACCTGGTCCACCAGTGCGTTCAGCTCGCTCAGCAGCCAGCGGTCCAGGACCGTGCGGTCGGCAGGCGCCGGGTCGGCCGCGGACGGGGCCCAGCCGGACGTACGGGCGTACAGCGCCTGGAAGGCGACCGTGTTCCAGTAGGTCAGCAGGGTCTTGCGCACGACCTCCTGGATGGTGCCGTGGCCGACCCGGCGGGCCGCCCACGGGGAGCCGCCGGCCGCCATGAACCAGCGCACCGCGTCCGCGCCGTGCCGGTCCATCAGCGGGATCGGGTCCAGGGTGTTGCCGAGGTGCTTGGACATCTTGCGGCCGTCCTCGGCGAGGATGTGGCCCAGGCAGACCACGTTCTCGTACGAGGACTTGTCGAAGACCAGCGTGCCGACCGCCATCAGCGTGTAGAACCAGCCGCGCGTCTGGTCGATGGCCTCGGAGATGAACTGCGCCGGGTACCGGCTCTCGAACAGCTCCTTGTTCTTGTACGGGTACCCGTACTGCGCGAACGGCATCGAGCCCGAGTCGTACCAGGCGTCGATGACCTCCGGGACGCGCGTCGCCTCGGCCGAGCAGCCCTCGTGACCGCAGGCGAACGTGACGTCGTCGATGTACGGGCGGTGCGGGTCAAGGGACGACTGGTCCGTGCCGGTCAGCCGCGAGAGCTCCTCGCGGGAACCGACGCAGGTGAGGTGGCCCTCCTCGCAGCGCCAGATCGGCAGCGGGGTGCCCCAGTAGCGGTTGCGGGAGAGCGCCCAGTCGATGTTGTTGCTCAGCCAGTCGCCGAAGCGGCCGTGCTTGACGGTGTCCGGGAACCAGTTCGTCTTCTCGTTCTCCTGGAGGAGACGGTCCTTGACGGCCGTGGTGCGGATGTACCAGGACGGCTGCGCGTAGTAGAGCAGCGCCGTGTGGCAGCGCCAGCAGTGCGGGTAGCTGTGCTCGTACGGGACGTGCCGGAAGAGCAGGCCGCGCGCGTCCAGGTCCGCTGTGAGGGCCTCGTCGGCCTTCTTGAAGAAGACGCCGCCGACCAGCGGCAGGTCCTCCTCGAAGGTGCCGTCGGGGCGGACCGGGTTCACGACCGGCAGGCCGTAGGACCGGCAGACCTTGAGGTCGTCCTCACCGAAGGCGGGGGACTGGTGCACCAGACCCGTGCCGTCCTCGGTGGTCACGTACTCGGCGTTGACGACGAAGTGCGCCTCGCTCGGACGGTCCCCGTCGGTTCCCTCGCCGACGCTCGGGAACTCGACCAGCTCGAAGGGGCGCTGGTACGTCCAGCGCTCCATCTCGGCGCCGGTGAAGGTCTCGCCGGTGGTCACCCAGCCCTCGCCGAGGGCCTTCTCGACCAGCGGCTCGGCGACGACCAGCTGCTCCTCGCCGTCCGTGGCGACGACGTAGGTCACCTCGGGGTGGGCCGCGACCGCCGTGTTGGACACCAGGGTCCAGGGGGTCGTCGTCCAGACCAGGAGCGCCGCCCGGCCGGCCAGCGGACCGGAGGTCAGCGGGAAGCGGACGAAGACGGACGGGTCGACGACCGTCTCGTAGCCCTGCGCCAGCTCGTGGTCCGAGAGGCCGGTGCCGCAGCGCGGGCACCAGGGGGCGACACGGTGGTCCTGGACGAGCAGGCCCTTGTCGAAGATCTGCTTCAGCGACCACCAGACCGACTCGATGTACTCGGGGTCCATGGTCCGGTACGCGTCGTCGAGGTCGACCCAGTAGCCCATGCGGGTCGTGAGCTCGGCGAAGGCGTCGGTGTGGCGGGTCACCGACTCGCGGCACTTGTCGTTGAAGGCCGCGATGCCGTACGCCTCGATGTCCTTCTTGCCGGCGAAGCCGAGTTCCTTCTCGACGGCGAGCTCGACGGGCAGCCCGTGGCAGTCCCAGCCGGCCTTGCGGGCCACGTGGTAGCCGCGCATGGTCCGGAAGCGGGGGAAGACGTCCTTGAAGACGCGGGCCTCGATGTGGTGGGCGCCGGGCATGCCGTTGGCGGTCGGCGGGCCCTCGTAGAACACCCACTCGGGGCGGCCCTCGGACTGCTCCAGGGTCTTGGCGAAGACCTTGCTCTCGCGCCAGAAGTCGAGAACGGCGTGCTCGAGCGCGGGCAGGTCGACCTGGGCGGGCACCTGGCGGTATTGCGGCGGCGTCATGGGGTGAGCTCCTCCGGCGGACTGCTTCGTTTCCGTCCGGAGGGACGAGAGCGCCGTGCTGCGCGCTTCCCGCGGTACCACCCTCCTTGGCCCCGGGTGTGCGCCCGTGGCCCCCTCATTGGGGTCGCGATGCCGGGTCTACTCGCCTCACGGCTTTCTTCCGGCGGCTCCGGGGTGATGCTTCACATCGGGCTGGCCCCCGGGCTCTCACCGTCCCCGGGTCGCTCATGGCTGCGTACGACGCTACTCGTCCCCATCCAAGCCTTTCGCTGGGCCCAGTGTACGGGCCCCGGAGCGGGGTGGCAGACCGGTTTTCCGGTGACCCGAATGGCCACACCGGGGGCACGGACTTCGGGTGCGCCCATGTGGGGGAGGGGGCGGCGTGATTACCGGCCGGGGAGCTGGGCACAACGCAGGCGGAGGCGAGCCCCGTTGCCGCGGACCCTGGGCCGATTTATCGTCCCAGCACGATTCGCGAGCAAGATCACAAAATGTGAAGGGGCCGCGACATGGTGGCGAAGAAGACCGCCGCGAAGAAGACCTCGGCCGCCGGCGCCGCCGGTGCGGACGGGGCGCGGAGGCGAGCCCCGTTGCCGCGGACCCTGGGCCGATTTATCGTCCCAGCACGATTCGCGAGCAAGATCACAAAATGTGAAGGGGCCGCGACATGGTGGCGAAGAAGACCGCCGCGAAGAAGACCTCGGCCGCCGGCGCCGCCGGTGCGGACGGGGCGGTCAAGGACGTGAACGGCAAGAAGTCCACGGCCGCCACGAAGGCGGGCACGGCGGCCCCGGCCCGCAAGAGCACGACCACGACCGCGACCACGGGGAGCACCACCGGGAGGAAGACGGCGAAGAAGACCGCCGCCAAGCGGACGGGGGCGAAGCGGGCCGCCGCGTCCGACGCCGCCGCCTCCGACGCCGTGGCGGACGGGGCCGTGCCGGAGGCGGGGACGGACGGTACCCCGGTGAGGAAGGCCGCCGCCCGGAAGGCACCGGCCAGGAAGACCGCAGTCAGGAAGAAGGCCGCGTCCGCGGCACGGGTGGAGAAGACAGGAGCCAGGACGGTGGCAGCGAAGAAGACCGCGGGTGGCGTGACGACGGCCGAGGACGGGGCCGCGGTGCCCCAGGCCCGCGCCGGCGAGCTCGCCGTGCGTCCCGGCGAGGAGCCGTGGACGCCCGAGGAGGTCGCCGAGGCCCGTGCCGAGCTGGAGAGCGAGGTGCTCAGACTCCGGTCCGAGCTGCTCCACTCCCAGCAGGAGCTCACCGGTCTGATGAGGGACTCCGGCGACGGCGCGGGGGACGACCAGGCCGACACCGGCACGAAGAACATCACGCGCGAGCACGAGCTGGCGCTGGCCGCGAACGCCCGGGAGATGCTGGAGCAGTCCGAGCACGCCCTGGAACGGCTCGACGCGGGCACCTACGGCCTCTGCGAGGTCTGCGGCAAGCCCATCGGCAAGGCGCGGATGCAGGCGTTCCCGCGGGCCACCCTGTGCGTCGAGGACAAGCAGAAGCAGGAGCGCCGCGGCTGACGGTGCCGCGCGGCCGTGCCGTACCCTCGTGCACAGTCAGGCACCTAGGTTGAGGGACTCACGTGACAGAGGCGGAGCGCATCATCGGTACGCCGGATTCAGCAGGGGCCGACGAGGCGGCGGCCCCCGCCGAGCTGCCGAAGGGCAGGCGGAAGGTCGTCGCGCTGCTCGTGGTGGCGCTCTTCGCGTACCTCGTCGACCTCGGCAGCAAGATGCTGGTCGTCGCCAGGCTTGAGGGCCACGAGCCGATCCGGGTCGTCGGCGACCTGCTGAAGTTCGACGCGATCCGCAACCCCGGCGCCGCGTTCGGCATGGGTGAGGCCTTCACGATCATCTTCACCTGCATCGCGGCGGTGGTGATCGTCGTGATCATCCGGCTGGCCCGGAAGCTCTACAGCACCGCGTGGGCCATCGCCCTCGGCCTGCTGCTCGGCGGTGCGCTGGGCAACCTCACCGACCGGATCTTCCGCTCCCCGGGCGTCTTCGAGGGCGCGGTGGTCGACTTCATCGCGCCCGCCCACTTCGCCGTCTTCAACCTTGCGGACTCGGCGATCGTGTGCGGCGGCTTCCTGATCGTGATCCTCTCCTTCCGCGGTCTCGACCCGGACGGGACCGTCCACAAGGACTGAGGCCGGAACCGGTCACCGGCGGCGTCCTGCATACTCGACGGGTGAGTACGAGTCCCGAGATCCGCACCCTGCCCGTTCCCGATGGCCTTGAGGGCGAGCGCGTCGACGCCGCCATCGCCCGAATGTTCGGGTTCTCCCGTACGAAGGCGGCCGAGCTCGCCGCCGCCGGGAAGGTCCAGGTCGACGGCTCCGTCGTCGGCAAGTCCGAGCGGGTCAGCGGCGGCGCTTGGCTCGAGGTCGAGATGCCCGGCGCGCCCGCGCCCGTCCAGATCGTGGCCGAGCCCGTCGAGGGCATGGAGATCGTCCACGACGACGACGACATCGTCGTGATCATGAAGCCCGTCGGCGTCGCCGCGCACCCGAGCCCCGGCTGGACCGGCACGACCGTGATCGGCGGCCTGGCGGCCGCGGGCTACCGCATCTCCACCTCCGGCGCCGCCGAGCGCCAGGGGATCGTGCACCGGCTCGACGTCGGCACCTCCGGCCTGATGGTCGTCGCGAAGTCGGAGCGGGCGTACACGCTGCTCAAGGCCCAGTTCAAGGAGCGGGTCGTCGACAAGCGCTACCACGCGCTGGTGCAGGGGCACCCGGACCCGATGAGCGGCACGATCGACGCGCCGATCGGCCGGCACCCGAACCACGACTACAAGTGGGCGGTGACCGCCGACGGCAAGGCGTCCGTCACCCACTACGACCTGATCGAGGCGTACCGCGCCGCCTCGCTGCTCGACATCAAGCTGGAGACGGGCCGCACGCACCAGATCCGGGTGCACATGTCGGCCCACCGCCACCCGTGCGTCGGCGACCTCACCTACGGCGCGGACCCGACGATGGCCAAGCGGCTCGGCCTGACCCGGCAGTGGCTGCACGCCGTGCGGCTCGGCTTCGAGCACCCGGAGGACGGCCGGTGGGTCGAGTTCTCGTCCACCTACCCGGCGGACCTCCAGCAGGCGCTCGACCGGATCGCGGCGGAGAGCCAGTGAGCGCCGGCGCGGGCTTCTCGGTACGGGAGGCCGTCGAGCCGGACGACCGCGCGGCATGCTTCGCGGTCCGCAAGGACGTCTTCGTCGTCGAGCAGCGGGTCCCGCAGGAGATCGAGTACGACTCCTACGACGAGACGGCCGTGCACGTGCTGGCGATCCGCGACGACGGCCTGCCGCTCGGCACCGGCCGGCTGCTGCACGGCGCGGACGCGGCGGGCAAGACCGGCGGCGACGCGGCGGTGGGCTCCCTGGGGCGGCTCGCCGTCACCAAGGCGGCCCGGGGCCTCGGCGTCGGCGCGGCCCTGGTGCGCGCGATCGAGGACGCGGCGCGTGAGCGCGGCCTGACGGCCGTCGACCTGCACGCCCAGACGCACGCCCTCGGCTTCTACGAGCGCCTCGGCTACGCGGCCTACGGACCCGAGTTCCCGGACGCGGGCATCGCGCACCGGGCGATGCGCCGCTCGATCTGAGGTCCGGCGGCCCCTGGGGGCCGCCCCCGACGGCCGCGCCGCGCGCGGTCGTCCGCGCTTTTCCGCGGCCGGCACCGGCGGCCCGTCGGGGCCTGACCGGCACGGCGTCCCGGCCGGTCCACGCCGTCCGGCTCCTCCCGCCGCCGGCAGCGGTCGTCCGGCGGCGTCGCGCCCACGGTGTTTTGGCCCGATTCGGTGCGTTCGTGGCAGGGTTGGGACCCTGATCGTCGACGCGCCGGAAGGCGGAGGGCTCACCGTGGACCAATTGGCCCTGTTGTTCCTGCTGTTGCTCGGCGCGCTGCTCACCGTGCCGCTGGGGGAGCGGCTGGGGCTGCCGGCTCCGGTCCTGATGACCCTGATCGGGATCGTGCTGGCCTTCCTGCCGTTCGTGCCGAACGTCGACATCCCGCCCGAGTTCATCCTGCCGCTGGTCCTCCCGCCGCTCCTCTACGCGTCCGTGCAGCGCACGTCCTGGCGCCAGTTCGCGGCGAACAGGCGGCCCATCTTCCTGCTCGCCGTCGCCCTCGTCTTCGTCACCACGGCCGCCGTCGCCGCCGTGGCGGGCGCCCTCGTCCCCGGTCTCCCCCTCGCCGCCGCCGTGGCCCTCGGCGCGCTCGTCGCGCCGCCCGACCCGGTCGCCGCGACCGCCGTCGCCGGCTCCCTCGGGCTGCCGCGCCGCCTCGTGTCGATCCTGGAGGGCGAGGGCCTCTTCAACGACGTGACCGCGATCGTCCTCTACCACGTGGCCATCGGCGCGGCGGTCGGCGGTTCCTTCTCCTGGGAGGAGGCGAGCGCCGAACTCGTCCTCTCCGCCGTCGTGGCCGTCGCGGTCGGCCTCGCGCTGGGCTGGATCAGCAACAAGCTCATGGCCCTGCTCGGCGAGGCCACGCTGCAGACCGGGCTCACCCTCCTCGTCCCCTTCGTGTCGTACGTGCTCGCCGAGGAGCTGCACGGCTCCGGCGTCCTCGCCGTCCTCGTGGTGGCCCTCTACCTCGCGCACCACACGACCGACGCCGACGACGTCGTGGGGCGGCTCGCCGGGCAGACCTTCTGGGAGATCGTCGACACGCTCGTCGCGGGCATCGCCTTCGGACTCATCGGGCTGGAGCTCCACGTCGTCTTCGGGACCGCCGAGGGGCACCTCGGCGAGATGATCGGCTGGGGTGCGGCGGTGGCCGGTGTCGTCGTCGCCGTCCGGCTGGTGTGGCTGCTTCCCGCGACCTGGCTGGCCAAGCGGCTGCACACCCGGCGGGACTACGACGAGGAGGTCCCCATGAGCTGGCGGGAGACCGTCGTCATGTGGTGGGCCGGGATGCGGGGTGTGGCCTCGGTGGCGCTGGCGCTCGCCATCCCGCTGCGCACGGACGACGGCGCGCCCTTCCCCGGCCGCGACCAGATCGTCTTCATCGCCTTCTGCGTGATCATCGCCACCCTCGTCATCCAGGGCCTCACCCTGCCCTGGCTGGTGAGGCGGCTCGGGGTGCGGGCCGACACCGACGCCGAACGGGAACTGGAGCGGAACCTCGCCATCCGGGCGGCGAAGGCGGCGCGGCGCCGGCTGAAGGACATCGAGGACCTGGAGGACCTGCCCGAGGAGGTCCAGGAACGGCTCCTGCGCGGGGCGTTCGACATCGGGGCGCGCATCAGCCCGGACATGCTGGACGAGGAGCGGCGGGCCGCCTTCGCCGAGCGGGCCGGACGGGTCAAGGCGGTCCAGCGGATCCAGCGGGAGATGATGTCGGCCGCGCGGCACGAGGTGCTGTCGGCCCGGAACGAGCCGGGCGCCGACCCCGAGGTGGTGGACCGGGTGCTGCGCCGCCTGGACGTGCGCAGTCTGAAGTAGCCGCCGTGAGGGAGGATGACCGCATGGACATCATGTTTTTCCACTCGGTCTACGGTCTGCGCCCGGCGGTGGAGGCCGCGGCCGAGCGGCTGCGGGCCGCCGGGCACGAGGTGCACGTGCCCGATCTCTTCGAGGGGCGGACCGCGGAGACCGTCGAGGAGGGGACGGAGCTCAAGGAGAAGATCGGCAAGGACGAGCTGCTGCGGCGGGCGATCCTCGCCGCGGCCCCGTACTCCGAGCGCGGCCTCGTCTACGCGGGCTTCTCCTTCGGCGCCTCGGTCGCGCAGACGCTCGCCCTCGGCGACGAGCGGGCGCGCGGGCTGCTGATGCTCCACGGCACCTCGGACATCGCCCCGAACGCGACGGTCGACGACCTGCCGGTCCAGCTCCACGTGGCCGATCCCGACCCGTTCGAGTCGCACGACTGGCTGACGTCCTGGTACCTGCAGATGCGGCGGATCGGTGCCGACGTCGAGATCTACCGCTATCCGGGCGCCGGCCACCTGTACACCGACCCGGAGCTCCCGGACTGGGACGAGACCGCCGCCGAGGAGACCTGGACGCTGGCCCTGGGCTTCGTCGAGAGCCTCTGATCCGACGGAAGAAGGGCGCGGCGGGGGCTCTCCCGCCGCGCCCTTCCCCGGTTGCCGGGCCTCAGAGTGCCCGGCTCCTCAGTGGAGGAACGTTCAGCCTGCGCGGTACGCGGTCCAGGCGCTGCTCATCCGCGCGACCTGGCCCGCGGTGAACTGGTACATGCACGCGTCGTAGGTGTAGTCCATGAAGTTGTGGATGGGGTCCACACCCGCCTTGGACGCGCAGCTGTCGCGGCCGGTCGGGCACTCGTAGGCCGGGCTCTTCTCGGCCGGGGTGTCGCTCACCGAGTCGCCGGCTCCGTTGCAGCCGCCCTGGAACGTGTGGTACAGCCCCATCCAGTGGCCGACCTCGTGGGTGGCGGTGTCGCCCTCGTTGTAGTTGGCGGCGGAACCGCCCGGCAGCGAGGCGTCGAGCACGACCACACCGTCCATGGACGGGCTGGAGGTGTACGAGGACGGGAAGGTCGCCCAGCCCAGCAGGCCGCCGCCGAGGTTGGCGGTGTAGAAGTTCAGCGCGCCCGCGCCGCCCTTGCGGAGGGTCTGCTTCATCTGCTTCTCGGCGGTCGAGCCCGAGGACAGGTTGTACCAGGTGGCGTTGTCCGTGTAGTCGGTTCCGGCCAGGGTGAACTGGAAGTTGGTGTTCACGTTGCCGGTGCCCTGGCCCGCGTACGCGGCGTTGAGGACGGCCATCTGGTTGTTGATCGCGGTGGAGCTGAGCTTGCCGGTCGTGCCGCTGTGGATGACGTGGAAGTAGACCGGGATGTTCACCACGGCCGCGGCGGAGGCGGCGGCGGAGCTGCGGCCGGACGACCGGATCTTGGACAGTCTGTTGTTCAGGTCCGCGTCCATGGCCTTGGCCTGGGCGGCGGTGACCTCGTTGGGCTCGGCGGCGTGGGTGGTGCCGCCCTTCGCCTTGCGGGCGCTGGAGACGGCGCCCGAACCGTCCGCGCAGTCCGTGGCGGACGTGCCGGCGGCGGAGGTGGTGAGGGGGGAGGCCGAAGGGGCGGAAAGCGGCGCCAGGGCCAGGGTTCCGGCCATCACGGCAGTGCCGAGCATACGACGTGACATGCGCGGCGATATACGGACAAGAGCACGCACTGGTGACTCCTCGCGGGGGGTGGTGGAGAGGGACTTCCTCGCCATCGCGGGGAGATTACGGGTCCATGTCAGCCGTTGATGAGCATTGATCAAGCCCAATCATTCGTGGTGCATTTCGGGGCAACGGGAAGAAAAACTTGTGTGGCTTCCGGAGTTTGAGACAGAGGCGTAATGAGTGGGGAGGCGGAGACGGATGGTGTGTCCGGATTCGATCGTCCGAACCCACCACCCGCCGTGATGATGTGATCTCCCGTTAACAATGCGGATCATGGCCGAAAATCGACCATGACGAAGTGTCAGCGCACCGGCTGGTACACCCGCTCGACACGCTGCGTTCCGGTGGCCGTCCGATAGGAGCGCGCCCAGGCGGCCGTCGCGTCCGCACGGGACTTGTCGGAGACCGTGTAGTAGTCCATCTGCGCCTGCTCGGCGGTCACGTCGAGCACGCCGTAGCCGTGGTGGTCCATGTCCACCCACTTCACGTGGCGGTTGGCGGCCTTGATCGCCCCGGCGGCCACCACCGACACCGTGCCCGGCGCGACGTGGAGGATGTCGTCGAGGTTGTCGGAGGTCACCGACGTCACCACGAACTCGGTCGCCGCCGACTGCGACAGCGGGTACGTCGCCGCCTTCACCGGCACGTCGTTGGCCCAGGCCATGTGGATGTCACCGGTCAGGAAGACGGTGTTCTGCACCGATCGCTGAGCCAGGTGGTTCAGCAGCTCCCGGCGGTCGTCCGTGTAGCCGTCCCACTGGTCGACGTTGACCGCGAGGCCCTCCTTCGGCAGCCCCATCAGCTCCGCGAGCGGGCCGAGCAGGTGCGCGGGCAGGGAGCCGAAGGCCACCGGCGAGATCATCACGGAGGTGCCGACGAGCTTCCACCGGGCGTCCGAGCCCGCCAGACCGGACTTCAGCCAGTCCAGCTGGGCGCGGCCGGTCAGGGTGCGCTCCGGGTCGTCGACCGCCCCGCTGCCGACCCCGGCCTGCTGGGAGCGGAAGGAACGCAGGTCGAGCAGGTGCAGATCGGCCAGCTTGCCGAAGCGCAGCCGCCGGTAGACGGTGCCCTCCGTCGACGCGCGGACCGGCATCCACTCGAAGTACGCCTGCTTGGCGGCGGCGACCCGGTCCGCCCAGGCGCCCTCGGCGCCCGGTGTGTGGTTCTCCGCGCCGCCCGACCAGGCGTCGTTGGCGAACTCGTGGTCGTCCCAGATCGCGACGACCGGGTGGGCGGCGTGCAGCGCCTGCAGGTCCGCGTCCGTCTTGTACTTCCCGTGCCGGGTGCGGTAGTCGGACAGCGAGACGATCTCGTGCCGCGGCTCGTGCGGACGGACGACGTACTTCGCCTCCGGATAGCCGCCGCTGGCGTACTCGTAGATGTAGTCGCCGAGGTGCAGGACGGCGTCCAGGTCCGCGCGGGCGGCGAGGTGACGGTAGGCGGAGAAGTAGCCGGACTCCCAGTTGGCGCAGGAGACCACGCCGAAGCGGACGCCGGGTGTGGCGGCCTCGGCCGCCGGGGTGGTGCGGGTGCGGCCGACCGGGGAGACGGTCCCGCCGGCCGTGAAGCGGAAGTGGTAGGCGGTCGCGGGGCGCAGCCCCCGGACGTCGGCCTTGACGGTGTGGTCGGAGGCGGCGGTCGCGGTGGCCGTTCCCCGGGCCACGGTCCGTGCGAAGGCGCGGTCCTCGGCGACCTCCCAGTCGACCGCGACGTCCGGGCCCCTGCCGGAACCGGGCACGGCGTCGGCGACGGGGGTGACGCGCGTCCAGAGCAGGACGCCGTCGGGCAGCGGGTCGCCGGAGGCGACGCCGTGGAGGAATGCGGGGGCCTCGGTCTCCGCGAGAGCGGGAGAGGCGGCGCCCACCAGCGCCGGTGCGGCGACGGCCGTGACGGCGGCGGCCTTCACGACCGTACGGCGGGTGGGGGCGGAGGGTATGAAACGACTGGTCACGGGCAGTCAGATTACTGGCCGGTACGCCGAACGGGCAGGCGAAAACCGGAAAGTTCGCCTGCCCGTCGACACCGTGCCGTCCTGCGGTCCCCGCCCGTGTCACCACGCTCCGGGGCMKGCCCCGGAGCGGCGGCCCACCCCTCAGCCCTTGAGGGCCGCGGTGATCGCCGTGTTGAACTGGTCCGCCGTCAGCGGCGGGTTCTCGCTGCCCTCGACGGTCAGCGCCTTGCCGTCCATCTTCAGCGTCGGCGTGCCCTTCACACCGCTCGCGTCGAACGCCGCGGACATCTTCATCGCCCAGGCGTCGAAGGTGCCGTCCTCCACGTTCTTCTTGAACTGCGCGTTGCCCTTCAGCGCGGGCACCGAGTCCGCCACCTCCAGGAGGTAGGAGTCCTTGGCGAACTTGTCCTGGGTCTCCTCCGGGTGGAACTGCGTGGAGTAGAGGGCGGACTTGTACTTCAGGAAGGCCTCGGGGCTCACGTCGAGCGCGGCGCCGAGCGCCGACAGGGCGTTCTTCGAGCCCTCGCCCTGCGCGGCGTTGTCGATGAAGGTGGCGCCGACGTACTTGACCTTGTACTTGCCGTCCGCGACGTCCTTCTCGACCACGGCGCCGACCTGCTGCTCGAAGGTCGCGCACACCGGGCAGCGCGAGTCCTCGTACAGCTCCAGGGTCTTCTTCGCCTCGGGCTTGCCGATCACGACCGTGGTGCCGTTCGCGCCCTCGGTGTTCCGGGGAGCCGTGACGTTCTTCGCGTCCTTGGCGGCCTCCCACTGCCCGGGCTTGCCGGCCTGGACGACGAGGTAGCCGACGCCGCCGGCGACGGCCAGCAGGGCGACGGCCGACACGCCGACGATCACCTGGCGGCGGGCCTTGTCCTTCTTCGCCTGGCGTTCGCGCTCGATGCGCAGCCGTTCGCGGGCGGCGGCCTTGTTCGCCTGGTTGTTGCGTGCGCTCATGATGGATCTCCGTCGGTGTGAGGAAAGAAAAAGGGGGACTGGTGCTCAGGCGAGGGCGAAGCCCGGGCACGGCGGTCCCCGCCGTCCGACGGAGTGCACGAGGAGACGCGTACGGGACCGGCGCGGCCGGTCCGAGGGGAGCCCACCGCGTCCACGGGCCGGGCGGGGCGAGCCGAGGAACGCGGCCACCAGCAGGAGCGGCCGGGACGCGAAGGCCGCCACCGCGCCGACCAGCCGGGCCAGTGCCCGCTCGCCGTGCCGCAGCCACATCGCCGCGCCCAGTCCGACCGCCACGTGGGCGGCCAGCAGCAGCCACGGCAGGGCCGGATCGGGGGTGTGCAGCAGGGCCGCCACACCGCCGCTCTCGGGAGCGGCCACCCCGGGCAGCGGGCCGCCCACGGAGCCGCCGCAGAGCACGTCCACGCCGACCGCCCGCAGCGAACCGGCGACGGGCCCGCCGGCCGGTCCGTAACAGACCGCCTGCCCGGTGGTGAAGACCGTGTCGGCGGCCAGCTCCAGCGGGACCAGCAGACCCGCGATCGCACCGAAGCCGCGCTCGCGGCCCGCCAGCGCGTACGCCACGGCGAACACGCCGGCCGAGATCAGGCCCACGGTCACCAGCGGCAGCGGGGCCCGGGACAGCAGCACGTGGGAGCCGGCGGACAGCGTCACGACCAGTGCCGTGAAGAGCGCCGCCCGCAGCATCCTGAGCCGCGTCCCTGAGATGTCCATCGCGCTGGAGAGTGTGCCACGTCCTCGTGTATGACCCCCCTAAGGGGAGCCTGTGAACCGGGTCAGAGGCCGGGGATCCGGCCGTTGCGGAAGAGGTCCACGAAGATCTGGTGGTCGGCGCGCGCCCGGGCCCCGTAGCTGTGCGCGAAGTCCACCAGGAGCTCCGCGAACCCCTCCTCGTCGGCGGCGATCGCCGCGTCGATGGCCCGCTCGGTGGAGAACGGCACCAGCGAGTGGCCGCTCGAGTCGTCCGCCGCCGCGTGCATCGTCGCCGTCGCCCGGCCCAGGTCCGCCACGGTCGCCGCGATCTCCTCCGGGTCGTCGATGTCCGACCAGTCCAGGTCCACCGCGTACGGCGAGACCTCCGCGACCAGCTGCCCGGCGCCGTCCAGCTCCGTCCAGCCCAGCCACGGGTCCGCGTGCGCCTGGAGCGCCCGCTGCGAGATCACGGTGCGGTGCCCCTCGTGCTGGAAGTACTCCTGCACGGCCGCGTCCGTCACATGGCGGGAGACCGCCGGGGTCTGCGCCTGCTTCATGTAGATCACGACGTCGTTCTCCAGGGCGTCGCTGTTGCCCTCCAGCAGGATGTTGTACGAGGGCAGGCCCGCCGAACCGATGCCGATCCCGCGCCGCCCGACGACGTCCTTGACGCGGTACGAGTCGGGGCGGGCCAGGCTGGCCTCGGGCAGGGTCTCCAGGTAGCCGTCGAAGGCCGCCAGGACCTTGTAGCGGGTGGCCGCGTCCAGCTCGATCGCGCCGCCGCCCGCCGAGAAGCGGCGCTCGAAGTCGCGGATCTCCGTCATCGAGTCGAGCAGCGCGAACCGGGTCAGGGACCGGGCGTCGCGCAGCGCGCGCAGGAGCGGGCCCTCGGCCGTGTCCAGCGTGAAGGGCGGCACCTCGTCGTGCTTGGCACCGGTCGACAGCGAGTGGATCCGCTCGCGGTAGGCGGCCGCGTAGATCCGGACCAGCTCGGTGATCTGGTCGTCGCTGAGCGCCTTGGTGTAGCCGATCAGCGCGAGGGAGGCGGCCAGGCGCTTCAGGTCCCAGGTGAAGGGGCCGACGTAGGCCTCGTCGAAGTCGTTGACGTTGAAGATCAGCCGGCCCGTGGCGTCCATGTACGTGCCGAAGTTCTCGGCGTGCAGGTCGCCGTGGATCCAGACCCGGCCGGTGCGCTCGTCCAGGTACGGGCCGCCGTGCCGCTCGCCCGCGAGGTCGAAGTAGAACAGGCACGCCGTGCCCCGGTAGAAGGCGAAGGCCGAGCCGGCCATCTTCCGGAACTTGACCCGGAACGCCGCGGGGTCGGCCGCCAGGAGCTCGCCGAAGGCGCTGTCGAAGACGCCGAGGATCTGCTCGCCGCGTGCGGCGGCGGGCTGGGGGACCGACATCGAGGGTGCCTCCTGGTACGGGACGTGGCGCAAAATGGTGCGTGACAAAACGGACGGGTGTTCCGTGTCTCTCAACGCGTGACCGTACCCCCGAGTGCCCGGCGACGGTCACTCCGGAGACGTAGACTTCCACGCTGTCCCCCCAGACTGTCCGCAGCCTGCCATCGCCACCCGTCGCCCGACCGCCACCCCGTACGAGGCGCTCCGCGACGCAGACTTTTCCGGAGGCCTCCCGCCGTGACCAAGCCGCCCTTCACGCACCTCCACGTCCACACCCAGTACTCGCTGCTGGACGGTGCCGCGCGGCTGAAGGACATGTTCAACGCGTGCAACGAGATGGGCATGACGCACATCGCGATGTCCGACCACGGCAACCTCCACGGGGCCTACGACTTCTTCCACACGGCGAAGAAGTCCGGTGTGACGCCGATCATCGGCATCGAGGCGTACGTCGCCCCGGAGTCCCGGCGCAACAAGCGGAAGGTCCAGTGGGGCCAGCCCCACCAGAAGCGCGACGACGTCTCCGGTTCCGGCGGTTACACCCACAAGACGATCTGGGCGGCGAACGCCACCGGGCTGCACAACCTCTTCAAGCTGTCCTCCGACGCCTACGCCGAGGGCTGGCTCCAGAAGTGGCCGCGGATGGACAAGGAGACCATCTCGAAGTGGTCCGAGGGCCTGATCGCCTCCACCGGCTGCCCCTCCGGCGAGCTCCAGACCAGGCTGCGCCTCGGCCAGTTCGACGAGGCCCTGAAGGCCGCCTCCGAGTACCAGGACATCTTCGGCAAGGACCGGTACTTCCTGGAGCTGATGGACCACGGCATCGAGATCGAGCACCGGGTCCGCGACGGCCTCCTGGAGATCGGCAAGAAGCTCGGCATCCCGCCGCTGGTCACCAACGACTCGCACTACACCTACGCGCACGAGGCCGGCGCGCACGACGCCCTGCTCTGCATCCAGACCGGCAAGAACCTCTCCGACCCGGACCGCTTCAAGTTCGACGGCACCGGCTACTACCTGAAGTCCACGGACGAGATGTACGCCATCGACTCCTCGGACGCCTGGCAGGAGGGCTGCGCCAACACGCTCCTGGTCGCCGAGCAGATCGACACCAGCGGCATGTTCGAGGCCAAGAACCTCATGCCGAAGTTCGACATCCCGGACGGCTACACCGAGGTCACCTGGTTCCGCGAGGAGACCATGCGCGGCATGCACCGCCGCTTCCCGGGAGGCATCCCGGACGACCGCATGAAGCAGGTCGAGTACGAGATGGACACCATCATCTCGATGGGCTTCCCGGGCTACTTCCTCGTCGTCGCCGACTTCATCATGTGGGCGAAGAAGCAGGGCATCGCGGTCGGCCCCGGCCGAGGTTCCGCGGCCGGTTCGATCGTCGCGTACGCCATGGGCATCACCGACCTCGACCCCATCCCGCACGGCCTGATCTTCGAGCGCTTCCTCAACCCCGAGCGCATCTCGATGCCCGACGTCGACATCGACTTCGACGAGCGCCGGCGCGTCGAGGTGATCCGCTACGTGACGGAGAAGTACGGCGCCGACAAGGTCGCCATGATCGGCACGTACGGCAAGATCAAGGCCAAGAACGCGATCAAGGACTCCGCCCGCGTCCTCGGCTACCCGTACGCCATGGGCGACCGGCTCACCAAGGCCATGCCCGCCGACGTCCTCGGCAAGGGCATCGACCTCAACGGCATCACCGACCCCTCGCACCCGCGCTACAGCGAGGCCGGCGAGATCCGGGCGATGTACGAGAACGAGCCGGACGTGAAGAAGGTCATCGACACCGCCCGCGGCGTCGAGGGCCTGGTCCGGCAGATGGGCGTGCACGCGGCCGGCGTGATCATGTCCAGCGAGCCCATCGTCGACCACGCCCCGATCTGGGTGCGCCACACCGACGGCGTGACCATCACCCAGTGGGACTATCCGCAGTGCGAGTCGCTCGGCCTGCTGAAGATGGACTTCCTGGGCCTGCGGAACCTGACCATCATGGACGACGCCGTCAAGATGGTGAAGGCCAACAAGGGCATCGACCTCGACCTGCTGGCCCTGCCGCTGGACGACCCGAAGACCTTCGAGCTCCTCCAGCGCGGTGACACCCTCGGCGTCTTCCAGTTCGACGGCGGGCCCATGCGCTCGCTGCTGCGGCTGATGAAGCCCGACAACTTCGAAGACATCTCCGCCGTGTCCGCCCTGTACCGGCCGGGCCCGATGGGCATGAACTCGCACACGAACTACGCCCTGCGCAAGAACAAGCAGCAGGAGATCACCCCGATCCACCCGGAGCTGGAGAAGCCCCTCGAAGAGGTGCTCGCGGTCACCTACGGCCTGATCGTCTACCAGGAGCAGGTGCAGAAGGCCGCCCAGATCATCGCCGGGTACTCGCTCGGCGAGGCCGACATCCTCCGCCGCGTGATGGGCAAGAAGAAGCCCGAGGAGCTGGCGAAGAACTTCGTCCTCTTCCAGAAGGGCGCCCGGGACAAGGGCTACAGCGACGAGGCGATCCAGAGCCTGTGGGACGTCCTGGTCCCGTTCGCCGGCTACGCCTTCAACAAGGCGCACTCCGCCGCGTACGGCCTGGTCTCCTACTGGACCGCCTACCTCAAGGCGAACCACCCCGCCGAGTACATGGCGGGTCTGCTGACCTCGGTCAAGGACGACAAGGACAAGTCGGCCGTCTACCTGAACGAGTGCCGGCGCATGGGCATCAAGGTGCTGCCGCCCAACGTCAACGAGTCCGAGTCGAACTTCGCCGCGCAGGGCGACGACGTGATCCTCTTCGGCCTGTCCGCCGTCCGCAACGTCGGCACCAACGTCGTCGAGTCGATCATCAAGTCGCGCAAGGCGAAGGGGAAGTACAGCTCCTTCCCCGACTTCCTCGACAAGGTCGAGGCCGTCGTCTGCAACAAGCGGACCATCGAGTCGCTGATCAAGGCCGGCGCCTTCGACGAGATGGGCCACACCCGCAAGGGCCTGGTCGCCCACCACGAACCCATGATCGACAACGTGGTGGCCGTCAAGCGCAAGGAGGCCGAGGGACAGTTCGACCTCTTCGGCGGGATGGGCGACGAGGCGAGCGACGAGCCCGGCTTCGGCCTCGACGTGGTCTTCTCCGACGTCGAGTGGGAGAAGTCGTACCTGCTCGCCCAGGAGCGCGAGATGCTCGGCCTCTACGTCTCCGACCACCCGCTCTTCGGCATCGAGCACGTGCTGTCCGACAAGACGGACGCGGCGATCTCCCAGCTCACCGGCGGCGAGCACAGCGACGGCGCGGTCGTCACCATCGGCGGCATCATCTCCGGCCTCCAGCGCAAGATGACCAAGCAGGGCAACGCCTGGGCCATCGCCACCGTCGAGGACCTGGCCGGCTCGATCGAGTGCATGTTCTTCCCGGCCACCTACCAGCTGGTCTCCACCCAGCTGGTCGAGGACACGGTCGTCTTCGTGAAGGGCCGCCTCGACAAGCGGGAGGACGTGCCGCGGCTGGTCGCGATGGAGCTGATGGTCCCCGACCTGTCCAACGCCGGCACCAACGCGCCGGTGATCCTCACCATCCCGACGGTGAAGGTCACCCCGCCGATGATCAGCAGGCTCGGCGAGATCCTCGGACACCACAAGGGCAACACCGAGGTCCGGATCAAGCTCCAGGGCCCGCGGACGACCACCGTGCTGCGGCTCGACCGGCACCGGGTGCAGCCCGATCCGGCGCTCTTCGGCGACCTGAAGGTGCTCCTCGGCCCGTCCTGCCTGGCCGGATAGCGCCGGTCAGCTCCCGCACGCGGACACCGGAAGGGGCGCGCCCGTCGTCACGGGTGCGCCCCTTCCGGTGCCTGCGGTCGATCAGTTGTGACCGAAGCGCTTCTGCCGCCCCTTGCGGGCCATGTCGCCGGGAGTCACCTGCGAGGCGCGCTGCTCCGCCTGCGACTCCATCGAGGACTGCTGCGCCTGCTGGGCGCCGCGCTCGGCCTGGGACTGCGGCTGCTGACTGCGATTCTGCTTGCGATTCTTGGCCATGGTGATGCCTCCTCAAAGGGATCTCGGGGCCAGGGCCGCTGTCAGCCTCACATGTCGGGCAAAGCCCCGCATTTTGGATCATCACCGACAGTGAGCGGTGGGACCGGTGCGCCGCCGCGTGACATCCGCCACGCCGATGATCGAGTTCCGGCCGTCAACCTCCCCACGGTCGGGCAGACTCGGAGCACTCCGAAGCACTCCTGATCCCGAGGTTCCCGAAAGAAGGTGGGACACGTGGACCGCTGCGTCGTTCTGGTGGACGCCGGCTATCTGCTGGGCGCCGCCGCGAGCCTCCTCGCCGGGGAACCGGCCCGCTCCAGGATCACCGTCGACCACGCCGCGCTCATCCAGGGGCTGCGCGAAGGGGCCGAGGCGGACACGGAGCAGCCCCTGCTGCGCATCTACTGGTTCGACGGCGCACCCGACCGGGTCCCGCAGCCCGAGCACCGCCGGCTGCGCGTGATGCCCCGGGTCACCGTCCGGCTCGGCGCCCTGACCCGCAGCGACGGCCGCTGGGCACAGAAGGGCGTCGACGCGGCGATGCACGCCGAGCTCACCGAGCTGGCACGCAACCGCGCCTGCTCCGACGTCGTCCTGGTGACCGGCGACGGCGATCTGCTGCCCGGCCTGATGTCCGCCAAGGAGCACGGCGTCGCCGTCCACCTCTGGGCCGTCCAGGCCGCCGACGGCGACTACAACCAGTCCGAGGACCTGGTCGCGGAGGCGGACGAGCGGCGCGTCCTCGACCGGGCCTGGATCACCCGCGCGATCCGCGCCAAGGACCTCACCGGACTGTGCGCCCCGCCGCCGGCCCCCCGCCCCGAGATCGCCGCGATCCTCTCCGCCCCGCTGCCCGAGTCGGCGCTCGCGGCCTCCGCCGAGCGGGCCGCCGAGGCGCAGGCCGCGGCTGCCGCGGCCGGTCACCCGGCCGCGGACACCGCCGCCCCGGCGCCCGCGGCCGAGGGGGCGGCGGCCGCGGTGCCCGCTCCGGCGCCCGGCGGCCGGGGCGTGCCCACGCCCAAGGACCTCGCCGGACTGCGCGGACCCGGCAGCCCGGCCGCCGTCCCGCCGGCCGGCGCCACCCTGCGCTGGTCCTCCGACAAGGGCTGGATCGAACGCCCGGGCGGCGCCCTCGGGGAACCGCCCGAGACCGCGTCGCTGCCCACGCTCGCCCAGCTCACCAGCGCCGAGCAGCGCTGGGCCGACCGGGAGGAGGACATCACCACCGTCGGCGGCGACCCCTTCGAGGTCGGACAGGTGTTCGCCCGCCGTTGGATGGAACGACTTCCCGAGCAGAGCCACGTCCAGAAGCTGGCCACCATGTACCCGCGCGTCCCGCACCGCATCGACGGCGAACTGCTCCGGTACGCGGCCAGGTTCGGCCTGCTCGCCCACAAGGACGACCAGATCGACGAGCACGACCGGTACGCGATCCGGGCCGGATTCTGGCGCGAGATCGACGTCCGGGCCGCCGCGGAGCACGCCCCCGCGGGGGATTAGGGCCGCGGACCCCGTAGGCTCATCCCTCGTGAGTACGGTGTGTGTGGTGCGGGATCTGGTCAAGACGTACCCCGCCACGCGCGGCAGGCGCGGGGCGCCCGCGACCCCCGAGGTCCGCGCCACGGACGGGATCAGCCTGGACGTCCGGGGCGGCGAGATCTTCGGCCTGCTCGGACCCAACGGCGCCGGCAAGTCCACGCTCGTGCGCCAGCTGACCGGCCTCATGCGCCCGGACTCCGGGACCGTCGAGCTGCTCGGCCACGACCTCGTACGCCATCCGGAGCGCGCGTCCCGGCTCCTGGCCTACCTCGGCCAGGAGTCCACCGCGCTCGACGAACTGACCGTCGCGCTCGCCGCCGAGACCACCGGCCGGCTGCGCGGACTGTCCGCCGGGGACGCGCGGGCCGAGCGGGACGCCGTCCTGGACGAGCTCGGCCTGACCGGACTCGCCGGACGCCCCCTGAAGAAGCTGTCCGGCGGACAGCGGCGGCTCGCCTGCGTCGCCGCCGCCCTGGTCGGCGCCCGGCCGGTCCTGGTCCTCGACGAGCCCACCACCGGCATGGACCCGATCGCCCGGCGCGCCGTGTGGTCCGCGGTCGACCGGCGGCGCGCCGAGCACGGCACCACCGTCCTGCTGGTCACCCACAACGTGATCGAGGCCGAGACCGTACTGGACCGGGTCGCCGTCCTCGAACGCGGCCGGGTCATCGCCTGCGACACGCCGGCCGGGCTCAAGGAACGCGTCGCCGGCGAGGTCCGGGTCGACCTGGTGTGGCGCGAGCGCGCCCCGCTGGACGTGCCGGAGGTCGCCGCCCTGCGGCCCTCCGCCCAGGAGTCCGGCAGGCGCTGGACCCTGCGGCTGGCCCCGGACGAGGCCCGGGCCGCCGTCGCCGCGGTGACCGGCGGCGCGGCGTTCGCCGCGCTCGACGACTTCACCCTGGCGACACCGAGCCTGGAGGACGTCTACCTGGCGCTCGGCGGCGCGACCGAGGGACTGGTGAAGGCATGACGCACCCCGTGACCCGTCAGGAGCTGTCCCCAGTGAGTACCGTGCCCGCCGAGGCCCTGCCGACCGGCGCCCTCCCCGCCCGGGCGCCCCGCCCGGGCGAGGCGGACGGGGCGGCGCCGCTCGCGCCGCGCGCCCGGCTGCTGCCGGCGCTCGCCGCGGTGTACCGCGCGCAGCTGTCGCGCGCCCGGGTCTCCCGCATCCCCCTGCTCTTCGTGGCGACGTTCCAGTCCATCGGGATCATGATCCTGATGCGGGGCGTCGTCGACGGCGGCTCGGAGGCTCGTGCCGTCGTGGCCGGCTCCGCCGTGCTCGTCGTCGCCTTCGTCGCGCTGAACCTGCTCGCCCAGTACTTCGGGCAGCTGCGGGCCGGCGGCGGCCTGGACCACTACGCCACGCTGCCGGTGCCGCCGGCTGCGGTGGTGCTCGGCGCGGCCGGGGCGTACGCCTCCTTCACCGTGCCGGGGACGGTCGTGACCGCGGTCGCCGGCTCGGTCCTCTTCGGGCTGCCGCTCGGGAACCTGTGGATCCTCGCGGCCGTCGTGCCGCTCGCCGGGGCCGCCCTCGCCGGGCTCGGCGCGGCGCTCGGGCTGCTCGCGCCCCGTCAGGAACTGGCCACGCTGCTGGGACAGCTCGGCATGTCCGCGGCCCTGCTGCTCGGCGTGCTGCCCGCCGAACGGCTGCCCGGGGTGGTCGGCTACGCCCGGGACCTGCTGCCCTCCACGTACGGCGTGGAGGCGCTCGCCCGCACCTTCGACCCGGACCCGGACTGGGCGGCGGTCGGTCTCGACCTCGCCGTCTGCGGGGCGGTCGGCGTGGTCTCGCTGGCGGTCGCCACCTGGGCCTACCGGCGGGCGGCGGTCCGCTGAGGCGGCCCCCGCGGGTACCTGGCACGATGGCGGGGTGACCGCACCTCTGACTCCGCCTCACCAGCCGCCCTCGAACGGCGCCGACGCCTCCTGGCCCACCCCCTACCCTCCGCTGTCCGGGAAGGACGACGTCCCGAGCACGGCGAAGGAGCTCCGGCAGGCCGCCGTGGTGGCCGCGGTGTCGACGGTCGCGGGCGTGGCGCTGGGCCTGCTGTGGCTGTGGCTCGCCCCCCGGGTGTCGCTGATCTCGGACGGCAAGGCGGTCTTCCTGCGCCACAGCGAGGGGGAGTCCGCGATCGGCGGGGACGGCACGTTCGTGCTGCTGGGCCTGGGCTTCGGCGCGGTCGCCGCGGGCCTCGTCTTCCTCTTCCACCGCTACGGCGGCGTCGCGCTGGTGCTCGGACTGGCGGTCGGCGGCGTGCTGGGCTCGCTGCTGGGCTGGGGCGTGGGGACGTACCTGGGACCGACGCACGACGTGGTCGCCCACGCCAAGTCGGTCGGCCCGAACGTCGTGTTCGACGCGCCGCTGAAGCTGAAGATGTGGGGCGCCGCGATGCTGGCCTGGCCGCTCGCCGCGATGATCGTCCACCTGGCGCTGACGGCGGTGCTGGGCCCGCGCGACCCGGAGCCCGACTGGCCCGAGGCGCCGACGCCCCCGCCGGCCCAGGGCTGACACCCGCTCGCGACAGGGGCCGGAGCGCCTTCGGGCGCCCCGGCCCCTGTCCATGACGTGCCCCAGCCGTCGCCGGGCCCGCCGTGGCGCGTACCCCGGGAGGTCGCGCGGGCGTCGGGTCAGCCGCGGCCGATGGGGGCCACCACCGCCGACGTGAGGGCGGTGAGCGCCGCCGGGGCGAGTTCCACCTCGAGGCCGCGGCGGCCGGCCGAGACGCAGATCGTCTCGTGGCCGTCGGCCGAGGCGTCGAGGACCGTGCGCAGGCGCTTGCGCTGGCCCAGCGGGGAGATGCCGCCGCGGACGTAGCCCGTGGTGCGCTCGGCGGCCGCGGGGTCCGCCATCGCGGCGCGCTTGCCGCCGACCGCCGAGGCGAGGGCCTTCAGGTCCAGCTGGCCGGCCACCGGCACCACCGCCACCGTCAGTTCCCCGTCCACGTCCGCGACCAGGGTCTTGAAGACCCGGTCCGGGGAGACGCCCAGCGCCTCGGCCGCCTCCTCGCCGTAGCTCGGCGAGGCCGGGTCGTGGTCGTAGGCGTGGAGCGTGAAGGGGGTACCCGACGCCGCCAGGGCGACCGTCGCCGGGGTGCCGCCCCCGCCCTGGCCCGCCTGCTTCCTCTGCTTCTTCGCCATCGGACTCCTCGGTCAGTTCGGGCTCGTGGGCCCCGTCGTCAGGTCCACCGCCGGCAGCGACGGCAGGTGCCGCAGCACCGCCGTCTCGGCGCGCAGCAGCGTCAGCTCCTCGCGCAGCCGGGTCGCCGTGTCCGGGGCCTGGAGCAGCCGCTGCTTCGCCGGGGTGTCCAGCACCGCCGCCGCCGCGACCAGGTACGACACCACCGACGGCTCGTCCGGCAGGTCGCTCGTCGTCAGGGACCGCTCCCGGGCGCCCGCCAGGCGCTTCTGGTAGTTGCGGAACGCCCGCAGCACCCCCTCGGCGAGCGTGCCCGCCTCCTCGCCCTGCTCCTCCGGGATCTCCTCGACCTCGGCCACCAGGAAGGGCCCGCTCGCGTCCACGGACAGCAGCTTCACCCGGGTCGTGCCGGTCACCATCACCTCGAAGCTGCCGTCCTGGCGCTCCCGGATCGATGCCGCGTCGGCGACGCAGCCGACCCGGTGGAAGGCCTGGATCGGGTCGGGGCCGAAGCCCGCCGCGGGGCCCTTCTCGGGCTGGGCCGTCGGGTCCGGCATGCCCGGCAGGGTCGGCGCGACCTCACGGCCGTCGCGGATCGCCACGACGGCGAAGCGCCGCGGCTCCGTCTCGTCGGTCTTGAGCAGCTCGCGCATCATGGCGCGATAACGCTCCTCGAAGACGTTCAAGGGCAGCACGAGGCCCGGGAACAGCACCGTGTTCAGCGGGAAGAGGGGGAGACGAGCGGTGGTCACAGCGGTCAAGCGTAATGGCCGTCGGCCCGGCCTCGACCGGCCCGTCCACGACGGACCGGACCGAGCGGGATCGTGCGGGCCACTTCGAGCCGTACGCCGTCCCTCGCCTCCAGGAATCTGCCGAGCGGATCCTCGCTCACCAGCGTCCACGGGAAGGACGTCGCGTACGGCCCGATCCGCCGGAACTGCTCCAGCGCCTCCGCGTCGCGCCGGCGCCGCAGCAGGACGTAGACCAGCAGGTTGCGGACCTCCGCGGGCCACGGATCGGCGGTCGGGTACTCCGCGGACAGCGCGACGGCCCGGTCCGCCGCCGCGTCGATCCGGTCCTCCCGGACGTGTCCCGTCCCGGCGAGCAGCTGGGCGAAGGCCGCGCGCGCCGGCAGCGCCTGGATCAGCGAGCCCGGCAGCGTGTCCTCGGCCGCCTGCTCGGCGAAGTCGAAGCACTCGCGGTGCGAGCCGTACCACTGGGCCGAGAGGTACTTGAGCGCGGCGACGTGGCAGCCGTAGTGGTGCGGGGAGCGGCGTACGGCCTGTTCCCACAGCGACTCGAAGACCGTGTGGCTCGCGTGCGTGCCGCGGGCGTGGTCGAGGGCGATGCGCCACGGCACGGGGTCGCGGGGCGCGGCCTCCGCGGCGGCGTCGATCAGCGGTCCGAGCTCGCGCAGCCGCTCGGCGCGGGCCGGGGACTCCCAGGCCCGGCGGACCTCCAGCTGGGCCTTCACGAGGAGGGCGTCGGGGTCGCGGGGCGTGGTGGACAGCCAGTGGGCCAGCCAGGCGTCGCGGCTGTACGCGAAGGTGGCGAGCCGGGTCACGTAGCGGTCCCGGTTCTCCCACTCGGCGGCGTCCCGGGTGGTCGCGAGCAGCTTGGCCGCCGGCTCGGGGTCCGCCAGGGCGGCGGCGACCAGAGCCGGGGCGAGCCGCTGGTCCGGCACGTCGAGCAGCACGTCGTCGTCCGGCGGCATCGCGGCGCTCAGCCGCGGTGCGTGCCGGACCATCCGGGCGGTGCCGATCAGGGCGCGGAGCATTGACATGGTGCGGACCATTGAAAACCGCAGGTGGGGGCGGCGCCAGTGGGGGACTGTGAAGCTTTGGTGGCGGCGGGAAAGTTGTCCTGTCCGAGGTCAAGACACCGTAAAGAAAGAGGCGGGCTTCGACAGAACCCGCCCCCCTCTTCACTCACGCTACCCCCGACTCAGCAGCCTCGACGCTCCCGCCGCCACCGTGGTGGCCAGCACCCAGCCCAGCAGGATCAGCGCCGTCGAGGCCCACTGCCAGGCGCCTTCGAGGCGCCAGTAGCCGTCCTGCCCCAGGTTGATCACCGGCAGCAGCAGATCCAGCGCGTAGAGCGTGGCGCTCCACCGGGGGGCCTCGCCCGCCTTCATCGGCTGGGGGTCGTAGTGCGAGAAGGCGACGGCGCCCGCCGCCCACAGCACGGCCATCCACAGCGCCGCCCGGCCCGGCCGGTAGCCGTACGCCACCGTCCAGTCCTGGAGGTATCCCCAGAGCTTCCCCGCCACCGGCAGCGTCTCCCGGCGGCGGCGCTGCTTGGCGAGCAGCACCACCCGCGCGTCCGCGTCCTCGCCGCTGTTGCGCAGCACCGCCGCCAGCCGCTCGTACGGCTCCGGCGCGTACTCCGGGGTCGCCGCCGCCACCCACTCCAGGCGCCGCGCCAGCGGGAAGTGCCCGTACGGCACGAGGTTCTCGTAGACGAAACCGTTCATCGCGAGACCGCCCGGGCCCGGCCAGCTGGTCGACAGGTCGATCAGCGTCACGATCTTGGCGCCGTTCAGCACCACGCGCCCCTCCTCCGGGCGCTCCCCGTTGAACCGCAGCTCCGGAGTCACTATCCGGCGCAGCGACACCTCCTCGCGCTGGGCGCCGTTCAGCAGGAACCTCGCGTAGTGCAGGTCCACCGCGTCCCCGAACCGCCCGTCGTCCAGCCGCACCCCGCCGTGGCACTCCACGGGCCTGCGCCGCGCCCCGCTCACCGGCGTGTAGCCGACGCCGTACGGGGGAGTGGCCATCACCTGCCCGCCCGAGCCCCCGGCGGTACCGCCGCCGGCGCCCTCGTACACCCATGCCGCGTTCAGGTAGAGCGAGCGCTCCACCGTCAGCTGCGGCGCGTTGAGCGCCCGCCGCTGCTGCGCCCCGCGCAGCACGCTGCCCCGCAGGCTGAMCGAGACCCCGACCTTGGCCCCGCGCAGGCTCAGCTCCCCGTGCGTCTCGATCAGCTCCGCCTGCAGGTCCTGCGCCACCACCAGCCCGTCGGCGGTGATCGCCCGGCCGCGCCGGTCCGGCCAGACCCGGATCTGGTTGATCAGCAGGTCGGTGCCGATCTGGGCGTCGGTCAGCCGGATGCCCCGCTCCACCCGGCAGCGCGGCAGGTGCAGGTCGCCCTGGGTGTGCAGGCGCGCCGCCTCCAGCCGGGGTATCGCGCACTCGACCATCCGCACCGTCCCGAAGTGCGCCTCCGGGAGCACGATCTCGGCGTCGAAGCGGCAGCGGTTCAGCTCCACGTACGGGCCGACGGTCCCGCCCGCGAGGTTGAGCACCCCGGTGATCCGCACCCCGCGCAGCTTCAGCGCCGCGACACGCCCGGACCGTGCGGGCGGGCCGTCGAGCAGCAGCAGCGCCACCACGTCGGCGCGGACACTGCGCCCGGGCCCCCACACGTGTCGCCCGAACGGGTCGTCCCGCTCCGCGTCCCCCTCGCTCAGGTCGCAGGTCCTGCCGATCCTGAAGCCCCGCCACATCGCCTGCTCCGGCACGGTGAGACCGTCCGGCATTCCGTCCTCGTGCGGCTCGGTCACTGCCGCCCCCTCGCTTTCCACGAACCCGCTTCCCTGGATTCGTACAGCCGTTCTTCCCGCTGAGTGACGGACTGAACGCTAACGGTCAGCTGTGGCGACAAGACGCCACTGTGGCTCGTATCAGCCAGTGATACGGGCGTCCGGCGCTTGTGGGGCGTCTGCGAGAATTGACCCGTGATCTCTCGTATCGACCTGCGCGGCGACGCCCTCCCCGAGGGTGGCGCGCTGCGCGACCTGCTGCCCCGTGCCGAGTTCGACGTGGAAGCCGCCCTGGAGAAGGTGCGGCCCATCTGCGAGGACGTCCATCATCGTGGCGACGCGGCGCTGGTCGAGTACGCGAAGAGGTTCGACCGGGTGGAGCTCACGCACGTGCGCGTGCCGGCCGAGGCCCTCGCCGACGCCCTGGAGCAGCTCGACCCCGCCGTCCGGGCGGCCCTGGAGGAGTCCATCCGGCGCACCCGGATCGTCCACCGCGCCCAGCGCCGCACGTCGCACACCACCCAGGTCGTGCCCGGCGGCACGGTCACCGAGAAGTGGGTCCCGGTCCAGCGCGTGGGCCTCTACGCGCCCGGCGGCCGGTCCGTCTACCCCTCGTCCGTGATCATGAACGCCGTCCCGGCCCAGGAGGCCGGCGTCGAGTCCGTCGCGCTCGC
This sequence comes from Streptomyces sp. MS191, assembly GCF_008042125.1. Taxonomy (GTDB): domain Bacteria; phylum Actinomycetota; class Actinomycetes; order Streptomycetales; family Streptomycetaceae; genus Streptomyces. Next base: position 910,785 of record NZ_RDBI01000040.1, on the reverse strand, counting down.
CTCCCCGCCGCAGGCCGAGTTCGGCGGCCTGCCGCACCCGACGATCCTCGCCGCGTGCGCGCTGCTCGGGGTCGACGAGGTGTACGCCGCGGGCGGCGCCCAGGCCGTCGCGATGTTCGCCCACGGCACCGAGTCGTGCGCCCCCGCCAACATGGTGACCGGGCCGGGCAACATCTGGGTGGCCGCGGCCAAGCGGTACTTCACCGGCCGCATCGGCATCGACGCCGAGGCCGGACCGACCGAGATCGCGGTCCTCGCGGACTCCACCGCCGACCCCGTGCACGTCGCCGCCGACCTGATCAGCCAGGCCGAGCACGACCCGATGGCCGCCGCCGTCCTGGTCACCGACTCCGAGGAGCTGGCCTCCGCCGTCGAGGCGGAGCTCAAGACGCAGGTCGCCGCCACCAAGCACGTCGACGACCGGATCGTCCCGGCACTCGCCGGCAGGCAGTCCGCGATCGTCCTCGTCCGCGACCTGGAGGACGGCCTCAAGGTCGTCGACGCGTACGGCGCCGAGCACCTGGAGATCCAGACCGCCGACGCCGCCGCCCTGGCCGACCGCGTCCGCAACGCCGGCGCGATCTTCATCGGCCCGTGGGCCCCCGTCTCCCTCGGGGACTACTGCGCCGGCTCCAACCACGTCCTGCCCACCGGCGGCTGCGCCTGCCACTCCTCTGGCCTGTCCGTGCAGTCCTTCCTGCGCGGCATCCACGTCGTGGACTACACCCGGGACGCCCTGGCCGAGGTCACCCACCACGTGGTGACCCTGGCGGAGGCCGAGGACCTGCCGGCCCACGGCGCGGCCCTCAAGGCCCGGTTCGGATGGAAGGTGCCCGAGAGCAAGTGACCGACCAGCAGCAGACCGTCGGCATCGACGATCTCCCCATCCGAGACGAGCTGCGCGGCAAGTCCCCGTACGGCGCGCCGCAGCTCGACGTCCCCGTCCAGCTGAACACCAACGAGAACCCCTACCCGCTGCCCGAGCCCCTGGTGGCGCGGATCGCGGAGCGGGTCGCCGAGGCCGCCCGCGGCCTCAACCGCTACCCCGACCGGGACGCGGTCGAGCTCCGCACCGAGCTGGCCCGCTACCTCACCCGCACGGGCGGCCACCCGGTCGCCGTCGGCAACGTCTGGGCGGCCAACGGCTCCAACGAGGTCCTCCAGCAGCTGCTGCAGACCTTCGGCGGCCCCGGCCGCACGGCCATCGGCTTCGAACCCTCGTACTCGATGCACGCGCTCATCGCGCGCGGCACCGGCACCGGCTGGATCTCCGGCCCGCGCCACGAGGACTTCACCATCGACGTCGACGCCGCGGAGCGGGCGATCGCCGCGCACCGCCCGGACGTCGTCTTCATCACCTCCCCCAACAACCCCACCGGTACCGCCGTCGAGGCCGAGACCGTCCTCGCCCTGTACGAGGCGGCCCAGGCGGCCCGGCCCTCGCTGGTCGTCGTCGACGAGGCGTACGTGGAGTTCAGCCACCGCGCCTCGCTGCTGCCCCTCATCGAGGGCCGGCCGAACCTCGTCGTCTCCCGGACCATGTCCAAGGCGTTCGGCGCCGCCGGACTGCGCCTGGGCTACCTCGCCGCCCACCCCGCCGTGGTCGACGCCGTCCAGCTGGTCCGCCTGCCGTACCACCTGTCGGCCGTCACCCAGGCCACGGCGCTGGCCGCCCTGGAGCACACCGACACCCTGCTCGGCTACGTCGAGCAGCTCAAGGCCGAGCGCGACCGCCTGGTCGACGAGCTGCGGGCCATCGGCTACGAGGTCACCGAGTCCGACGCCAACTTCGTCCAGTTCGGGCACTTCGGCGGAGCCGAGGGCTCCCACGAGGCCTGGCGGAAGATCCTCGACCGGGGCGTCCTGGTCCGGGACAACGGCGTACCGGGCTGGCTGCGGGTCACCGCCGGCACCCCGGAAGAGAACGACGCGTTCCTCGATGCGGTTCGCGCACTGAAGAAGGAGCAGAGCTCATGAGCCGCGTAGGACGGGTCGAGCGCACCACCAAGGAGACCTCCGTCGTCGTCGAGATCGACCTGGACGGCACGGGCAAGGTCGACGTCGCCACCGGCGTCGGCTTCTACGACCACATGCTCGATCAGCTCGGCCGCCACGGTCTGTTCGACCTCACCGTGAAGACCGACGGCGACCTGCACATCGACTCGCACCACACCATCGAGGACACCGCCCTCGCGCTGGGCGCCGCCTTCAGGCAGGCCCTCGGCGACAAGGTCGGCATCTACCGCTTCGGCAACTGCACCGTCCCGCTGGACGAGTCGCTGGCCCAGGTGACCGTCGACCTGTCCGGCCGCCCCTACCTGGTGCACACCGAGCCCGAGAACATGGCGCCGATGATCGGCTCCTACGACACGACGATGACCCGGCACATCTTCGAGTCCTTCGTCGCCCAGGCCCAGATCGCGCTGCACATCCACGTGCCGTACGGGCGCAACGCCCACCACATCGTGGAGTGCCAGTTCAAGGCCTTCGCCCGCGCCCTGCGCTACGCCTCCGAGCGCGACCCCCGGGCCGCCGGCATCCTTCCCTCCACGAAGGGCGCCCTGTAACCCCATGACCGGCCTCTCCACCGTCCTCATCGTCGTCGGGCTCTTCCTCGCCGGCGGCGTGTACTCCTTCTCCAAGCAGGGACTGCCCAAGGGCGTGATCGCCGTCCTCGCCATCGCCTCCGTGATGTGCCTGGCCGCGGGCGTCCTGCGGATTCAGGGAATCTGGGAATGAGCAATCCGAAGAAGGTCGTGGTCTTCGACTACGGCTTCGGCAACGTCCGCTCCGCCGAACGCGCCCTCGCCCACGTCGGCGCCGACGTCGAGATCACCCGCGACTACGACCGGGCCATGAACGCCGATGGCCTGCTCGTCCCCGGTGTCGGCGCCTTCTCCGCCTGCATGCAGGGCCTGAAGGAGGCGCGCGGCGACTGGATCGTCGGCCGCCGGCTCTCCGGCGGACGCCCCGTCATGGGCATCTGCGTCGGCATGCAGATCCTCTTCGCCAACGGCATCGAGCACGGCGTGGAGACCGAGGGCCTCGACGAGTGGCCCGGCACCGTCGAGCCGCTGAAGGCGCCGATCGTGCCCCACATGGGCTGGAACACGGTCGACGCGCCCGAGGGCAGTGAGCTGTTCGCGGGCCTCGGCGCCGACGCCCGGTTCTACTTCGTGCACTCCTACGCGGTGCGCGAGTGGACCCTGGAGGTCGGCAACGCCAACATCCGTGCCCCCAAGGTCACCTGGGCCACCCACGGCGAACCCTTCGTCGCCGCCGTCGAGAACGGCGCCCTGTGGGCCACCCAGTTCCACCCCGAGAAGTCCGGCGACGCCGGAGCCCAGCTCCTCACCAACTGGATCGAGACCCTCTGATCATGGCTCAGAAGCTTGAACTCCTCCCCGCCGTCGACGTCCGCGACGGCCAGGCCGTCCGCCTGGTGCACGGCGAGTCCGGCACGGAGACCTCCTACGGCTCCCCGCTGGAGGCCGCCCTCGCGTGGCAGAACTCCGGCGCCGAGTGGCTGCACCTGGTCGACCTCGACGCCGCCTTCGGCACCGGCGACAACCGGGCGCTGATCGCCGAGGTCGCCGGGGCCATGGACATCAAGGTCGAGCTGTCCGGCGGTATCCGCGACGACGCCTCGCTCGCCGCCGCCCTCGCCACCGGCTGCACCCGCGTGAACCTGGGCACCGCGGCCCTGGAGACCCCCGAGTGGGTCGCCAAGGTCATCGCCGAGCACGGCGACAAGATCGCGGTCGGCCTCGACGTCCGCGGCACCACGCTGCGCGGCCGGGGCTGGACCCGTGACGGCGGCGACCTCTACGAGACGCTGGCCCGCCTCGACTCCGAGGGCTGCGCGCGGTACGTCGTCACCGACATCGCCAAGGACGGCACCCTCCAGGGACCCAACCTGGAACTGCTGCGCAACGTGTGCGCCGCCACCGACAAGCCCGTCGTCGCCTCCGGCGGCGTGTCCTCCCTGGACGACCTGCGGGCCATCTCCGGGCTGGTCCCGGAGGGCGTCGAGGGCGCCATCGTCGGCAAGGCGCTCTACGCCAAGGCCTTCACCCTGGAGGAGGCCCTCGCGGCCGTCGCGGCGGTGGTGTCGTGACCTCCGAGGTCCGCAGGGTGACCACCGGCGCCCCCTGGGAGGAGCAGTTCGGCTACTCCCGCGCGGTGGAGCTGCCCGGCGGCCTGGTGCTGGTCGCCGGCTGCACCTCGGTGGTCGACGGCCAGATCGCCGACGGCGGCCCGTACGACCAGGCCGTCAACTCCTTCAACGTGGCCTTCGGGGCCCTGGAGAAGCTCGGCCTGGGCGCGGAGCACGTGGTGCGGACCCGGATGTACATCACGCACGCCCGGGACGTGGAGGAGGTCGGCCGCGCCCACAAGGAGCTGTTCGACGCCGTCCGCCCGGCCGCGTCGATGATCATCGTCTCGGGCTTCGTGGACCCGCGGCTGGTCGTCGAGGTCGAGGTCGAGGCGTACCGGCCCGCGGGAACGGGGGAGGGCGCGTGACCCTCGCGGTACGGGTGATCCCCTGCCTGGACGTGGACAACGGCCGGGTGGTCAAGGGCGTCAACTTCCAGAACCTGCGCGACGCCGGCGACCCCGTCGAGATGGCGAAGCTGTACGACGCCGAGGGCGCCGACGAGCTGACCTTCCTGGACATCACGGCCTCCTCGGGCAACCGGGAGACGACCTACGACGTGGTGCGCCGCACCGCCGAGCAGGTCTTCATCCCGCTCACCGTGGGCGGCGGCGTGCGCACCGCGGAGGACGTCGACAAGCTGCTCCGCGCCGGCGCGGACAAGGTCGGCGTGAACACCGCGGCCATCGCCCGGCCGGAGCTGATCCGGGAGATCGCGGAGCGCTTCGGCCGTCAGGTGCTGGTGCTCTCCGTGGACGCCCGGCGCACCCCGGCCGGCACCTTCGAGGTGACCACGCACGGCGGCAGGCGCGGTACCGGCATCGACGCCGTCGAGTGGGCGCACCGCGCCGCCGAGCTGGGCGCGGGTGAGATCCTGCTCAACTCGATGGACGCGGACGGCACCAAGGACGGGTACGACACCGAGATGATCGCGGCCGTGCGCACGCACGTGACCGTGCCGGTGATCGCGAGCGGTGGCGCCGGCCGGCTCGCCGACTTCCCGCCGGCCATCGAGGCGGGCGCGGACGCGGTCCTGGCCGCGTCGGTGTTCCACTTCGGCGACCTGCGGATCGCGCAGGTCAAGGACGCGCTGCGGGAGGCGGGCCACCCGGTCCGCTGACCCGCCGGCCCGTGCCGTCGTCAGGAAGGGCCCTTCCGGGGGCCCTTCCTCTTTGCCGAGAAGCGCAGGATCATTTGCGCAATATCTGTTGCGCAACTTTTCTTGTGCATCTACGGTCAGGTGCATGCCCACTTCCGACAACCGCCGGATCAGCGACCTCGGCACTCTCAAGGCCATCGCCCACCCGCTGCGCATGCGCCTCTACCGGGCCCTGTTCGTCGCCCGCACCGCGACCGCCTCGCAGCTCGCCGACCAGGTCGACGAGGCGGTCTCCCTCGTCAGCTACCACCTGCGCAAGCTGGCCGACCACGGCCTCATCGAGGAGGCCGAGACGCGGTCCGCGGACGGCCGGGAGCGGTGGTGGCAGCCCAGCTCGTACGGCTTCAGCATCCACGACGAGGACCTCCGCGACGCCCCCGAACTCGCCGCCGCGAGCGCCGCCTTCGGCCGCACCGTGCACGAGCAGCGGGCGCTGATGCACCACCGTTTCCTCGACGAGCGGCACACCTGGCCCGAGGAGTGGCGTTCGGCCTCCGTCAGCTCGGAGTGGCTCCCCCGCCTCACCGCCGCCGAACTCGCCGCACTGGGCGAGGAGCTGGACGCGGTCGTGCAGAAGTACGACCAGCGGGCCCGCGCCGCCGAGGCCGCCGGCGACACCGAGGGGCGCGAGAACGTCGCCGTCCACCTTCATGGCTTCCCCTACCGAGGCTGACCCGTTGACCACGACCACGGCTGCCGTCCCCGCCGCCCCGCCGGCCCACCGCGATCGCGGCGTCCTGCGATGGGTCGGGGCCTACACCGCCTCCACCCTCGGCGACAGCGTCTACCACCTCGCCCTGTCCTGGGCCGCCGTCCGGGGCGGCAGCCCGGGGGAGGCCGGCCTCGTCATGGCGGTCGCCGCCGCCCCCCGCGCCGTCCTCATGCTCGGCGGGGGAGTGATCGCCGACCGCTTCGGCCCGCGCCGGGTCGTCATCGCCTCCGACACCGTCCGCTGCCTCGTCGTCCTCGGCGTCGCCGCCTCCCTGCTCGTCACCTCGCCCGCCCTCTGGGTGCTCGCAGCCGTCGCCCTCGTCTTCGGCACCGTCGACGCCGTCTTCCTGCCGGCCGTCGGCGCGCTGCCGCCCCGGATCGCCTCACGCGACCAACTCGCCCGGGTCCAGGGCATACGCGGCCTCGCCCACCGCGTCGGCGCCGTCCTCGGCGCCCCGCTCGGCGGCCTCGCCGTCGCCCTCGGCGGAACGGCGGCCGCCTTCGGCGTGGCCGGACTGCTCTTCGCCGCCTCCCTGCCGCTGCTGCTCGGCCTGAGGCTGCGCCCGCTCCCCGAGGAGCCCGCCGCCCGGTCGGGCACAGCCCTGCGCGACCTTGCCGACGGCCTGCGCTATCTGCGCGGCCACCGCGTCCTCGGCCCGCTGATGATCGTCATCGCTCTCAGCGACCTGGGTTTCGTCGGCCCGCTCAACCTCGGACTCGCCCTGCTCTCCGACGCACGGGGCTGGGGCGCCGCCGGCGTCGGCTGGGTCCTGGCCGGCTTCGGTACCGGCGCGGGCGCCGCCTCCCTGCTGCTGGCCGTCAGGGGCCGCGTCCCCCGGGCCGGCGCCGTCCTGGGCTGGACCATCGCCCTGGGCGCCGGGTCCATCGCCATGCTCGCCCAGGTGCCCCGGCTGCCGGTCGCCGTCGCCGTGGCGCTCTCGGTCGGCCTGCTCGCCGGCCTCTCCGGCGCCCTGTGCGGAGCCCTCGTCCAGACCGAGTGCGACCCCGCCTACCTCGGACGGGTGACCGCTGTCTCCAGCTTCCTCAGCCTCGGACTCGCCCCGCTGAGCTTCCCGCTCACGGGCGCGGCGGTGAGCCTGTGGGGACTCGGCCCGGTCTTCACCGCCAGCGCCGCGGTCTGCGCGCTGGGCGGGGCGTTCGGGCTGCTCGTCCCGGCCCTGCGCCGCGCGGAACTGCCCCGCACGACGGCCTGAGCCGTACGGGGCCCCGGTCGCCCCAGGTCCTGTCCGGGTGATCTTCTCGGGCCCGCGAAGGTCGCCCGGACACGCCCTAGATACCCAGCTGCTTCGCCTGGTGGAGCCGCTCGATCGCGTCCGGCTCGCCTTCCAGGTCCACCTTCGCCGTGTCCTGCCGCCCGAAGAGGAACATCGTCAGCTCGCCCGGCTCCCCGGAGACCGTCACCACCGGGGTGCCGCGGTGCGCCACCGCCGTCTGGCCGTTCGGACGGCGCAGCACCAGCCCCACCGGCGCCTTGCGGCCCAGCAGCCGGGCGCTCTTCTCCAGGCGGGACCACAGCGCGTCCGAGAAGACCGGGTCGAGCTCGCGCGGCGACCAGTCGGGCTGGGCCCGGCGGACGTCCTCGGTGTGCACGTAGAACTCCACCGTGTTCGCGCCCTCGTCCACCTGCTTGATGGTGAACGGGGACATCCGCGGCGGACCCGTTCGGATGAGCCGGATCAGCTCCTCGTACGGCTTGTCGGCGAACTCGGCCTGCACCCGGTCGAGGCGCGCCTTCAGCGGCGGCACGACCGATCCCGCCGCCGCGTCCGGACGGCGCTCGCGCACCACCACGTGGGCGGCGAGGTCCCGGGTCAGCCAGCCCTCGCAGAGCGTCGGCGCGTCGGGCCCGGCCGCTTCCAACAGGTCGGCGAGCAGAAGTCGTTCACGCTTGGCATGGGTCGACATGCACGCCAGCGTACGGCGGTACGGCCCGGTCCGCCCAGTGGACGCCCTGCCGGGAACACCGCACCCTCACGGCACAATGGCCGCATGAGCAGCAATCTCGACCCGGCCATCGCCGCCCGCCTCAAGCGCAGCCCGGACGGACTCGTGCCGGCCATCGCCCAGCAGTACGACACCGGCGAGGTGCTGATGCTCGGCTGGATGGACGACGAGGCCCTGCACCGGACCCTCACCACTGGCCGCTGCACCTACTGGTCCCGCAGCCGCCGGGAGTACTGGGTCAAGGGTGACACCTCCGGTCACGTCCAGCACGTCAAGTCCGTCGCCCTCGACTGCGACGCGGACACGGTGCTGGTGAAGGTCGACCAGGTCGGGGCCGCCTGCCACACCGGCGCCCGCACCTGCTTCGACGCCGACGTGCTCCCGCTCTCCCAGTAAGGTCAGCCGCCATGGATCTCGAGACCTTCCGCAAGCTGGCGGCCGACCGCCGCGTCATCCCCGTCAGCCGCCGCCTCCTCGCGGACGGCGACACCCCGGTCGGGCTCTACCGCAAGCTCGCGGCCGAACGCGCCGGCACCTTCCTCCTCGAATCCGCGGAGAACGGCCGCAGCTGGTCCCGCTACTCCTTCATCGGCGTCCGCAGCGACGCCACCCTCACGGTCCGGGACGGACAGGCCCACTGGCTCGGCACGCCGCCCGTCGGGGTCCCCACGGACGGCGACCCCCTGCAGGCCCTGCGCGCCACCGTCGAGGCCCTGCACACCCCCCGGGACCTCGTCGGCGTGCCCGGCGGCGGACTGCCCCCGTTCACCGGCGGCATGGTCGGCTACCTCGGCTACGACATCGTCCGCCGGCTGGAGAGGATCGGCGAGCACACCGCCGACGACCTCGAACTCCCCGAGCTGACGATGCTGCTCACCAGCGACCTCGCCGTCCTCGACCACTGGGACGGGTCGGTCCTGCTGATCGCCAACGCGATCAACCACAACGACCTCGACACCGGCGTCGACGAGGCGTACGCGGACGCCGTCGCCCGCCTCGACGCCATGCAGGAGGACCTGGCCCGCCCGGTCGCCGGCGTCCCCGCCGCCCTGCCCGCCTCGGAGCTGCCGGAGTACTCCGCGCTGTGGGGCGGCACGGCCTACCAGGACGCCGTCGAGGACATCAAGGAGCGCATCCGGGCCGGCGAGGCCTTCCAGGTGGTCCCCTCCCAGCGCTTCGAGACCCCGTGCACGGCCTCGGCACTCGACGTCTACCGGGTGCTCCGCGCCACCAACCCGTCCCCGTACATGTACCTCTTCCGCTTCGAGAACGGCTTCGACGTCGTCGGCTCCTCGCCCGAGGCGCTGGTGAAGGTCGAGGACGGGCAGGCGATGGTCCACCCCATCGCCGGCACCCGGCACCGCGGCGCCACCCCGCAGGAGGACCACGACCTCGCCGAGGAACTGCTCGCCGACCCCAAGGAGCGGGCCGAGCACCTGATGCTCGTCGACCTCGGACGCAACGACCTGGGCCGGGTCTGCGAGCCCGGCTCCGTCGAGGTCGTCGACTTCATGTCGATCGAGCGGTACTCCCACGTGATGCACATCGTGTCCACGGTCACCGGACGGGTCGCCGAGGGCAGGACGGCCTTCGACGTCCTCACCGCCTGCTTCCCCGCCGGCACGCTCTCCGGCGCCCCCAAGCCGCGCGCGATGCAGATCATCGAGGAGCTCGAGCCCTCCCGGCGCGGGCTGTACGGCGGATGTGTCGGTTATCTCGATTTCGCCGGCGACTCGGACACCGCGATCGCCATCCGCACCGCACTGCTCCGCGACGGCACCGCATACGTGCAGGCCGGAGCGGGTGTCGTCGCCGACTCCGACCCCGTCGGCGAGGACAACGAGTGCCGCAACAAGGCGGCGGCCGTGCTCCGCGCCGTGCACACCGCCAACCGGATGACCGGCGCGTGACGACGTAAGGGATAGTGGGGTACGTGAGTGCTGTTCCCGTACCCCAGCCCCGAGCCGCACGCCCGAACGGCGCGGCCGCCGCGCCCGGCGGCCGCCGCAGTCTGGCCGCGGCCCTCCTGCTCGGCGCCCTCGGCGCCACCGTCGTGCTGCTGTCCGCGGGCCAGATCTGGGCCGAGGGCACCGCGGCCGTCGGCGGCGGCACCCTGCCCGTCGAGGCCGACGGCGGCACCGTCACCGGTGTCCCGACGGCGCTCGCCATCGTCGGTCTCGCCGCGCTGGTCGCCGTCTTCGCCGTGCGGCGCGCCGGACGCCTCCTCGTCTCCGGCCTCCTCGCGCTCAGCGGCGCGGGCGCGGCGCTGAGCGCGGTGCTCGGCGCCTCCGACAGCTCCGCGCTGGACGCGGAGGCCGCCCGCATCACCGGTGACAGCGCCGCCTCCGTGGCCGGCCTGGCCCACACCGCCTGGCCGTACGTCGCCGCCGCCGGCGCGCTGCTGATCCTCGTCGCGGGACTGCTCGCGCTGCGGTTCGGCCGGAACTGGCCCGCGATGGGCGGCCGTTACGAGCGGGAGGGCAGCCCCCGCGCGGCCCGCAGGACGGCCCGCACCGGCACGGACCCGGACCGGCCCGAGGACCTCTGGAAGGCCCTGGACCGCGGTGAGGACCCGACGCACGGGGACTGACCGCGACGCGTGATCGCGTGGCCACCCCCCGATTCACCTCCGCGGCCCCGCGTGCGGGACAATGAGTCCGAGCGTCCCGCGCACGCGCGCGAACCTCACCCCGAGCCACCACCGAGCAACTGCAACGAGGAGCAACTCATGGCGGGCAGCGCCCACGGACACACCCCGGCCGCCTGGACCGGTGTCATCATCTCCTTCATCGGCTTCTGCATCGCCGGAGTCTTCATGGTGGCCGCCAACGTGGCCGGCTTCTGGGCCGGCATCGCGGTGATCTTCGTCGGCGGTGCCGTGGGCCTCGCGATGAAGATGGCCGGCCTCGGCATGCCCAAGGAATCCGACGACGTCGTCGCCGCGCGTGCCGCCGCGACCGCCGCGGCGCGCTCCTGACGTACGACCGACGCGAAGGCGCAGTCCGGCACGGCCGGGCTGCGCCTTCGCGCGTGAGGGGCCACAATCACCGCGTGGACGCGAAGCCGACGACCCCCGCCGTGACCGAGGACCCCTCCCCGCCCCGCGGCGCGCCCGGCCGGCGGGCCGCGC
>NZ_RDBI01000040.1:889489-899564 GCF_008042125.1 Streptomyces sp. MS191 | reverse complement strand
CCCGCTGTCCGCCGCGTACCCGTCCCCGGGCGCTCCCGCGCCCCGTGGCCCCGTACGGCGGCTTCTCGCGCCCGTCGGGACGCTCGCCGGAGTCGCCGCCGCCTTCGCCTACGTCGGGACGGTCGACCCGAACGAGCCCGGGCACTACCCGGTCTGCCCGCTGCTGCGCTTCACCGGGATCCTCTGCCCCGGCTGCGGCGGGCTCCGCAGCGCCCACGCCTTCGTCCACGGCGACCTCGGCACCGCGCTGGGCGCCAACGCCCTGGCCGTCGTCGGCTACGGCCTCTTCGCCGTCCTCATGGCCGTCTGGCTGATTCGCGCCGTCCGCGGCGCGCCGATGCGACTCGCGGTCCCCCCGCTCGGCTGGTGGGGCGTGGGGGCGGTCCTGGCCCTCTTCACCCTCGTACGGAACCTTCCCTTCGGCTCCGCGCTGGCGCCCTGAAGTCCCAGCAGATGGGACGCACGTCGCCCGGATGCGGGTGCAGACCCGTCCTGCGGATACCATCGACATGGCTGAACCTGGATCATCACCACCATCACCCTCCCGGAAGGGGGCCTCTCGCGTGAGTGTGCTCGACGAGATCATCGAAGGCGTGCGCGCCGACCTCGCAGAGCGGCAGGCGCGGGTCTCCCTCGACGAGCTCAAGGAGCGCGCCGCCAAGGCGCCGCAGGCCAAGGACGGTGTCGCCGCGCTGCGCGGCGACGGCGTCAAGGTGATCTGCGAGGTCAAGCGCTCCAGCCCGTCCAAGGGCGCCCTCGCCGCGATCGCCGACCCGGCCGGACTCGCGGCCGACTACGAGGCCGGCGGTGCCGCCGTCATCTCCGTGCTGACCGAGGAGCGCCGCTTCGGCGGTTCGCTCGCCGACCTGGAGGCCGTCCGTGCCCGGGTCGACATCCCGGTCCTGCGCAAGGACTTCATCGTCACCGCCTACCAGCTGTGGGAGGCCCGTGCCTACGGCGCCGACCTCGCGCTGCTGATCGTCGCCGCGCTGGAGCAGGAGGCCCTGGTCTCCCTGATCGAGCGCGCCGAGTCCATCGGCCTGACGCCGCTGGTCGAGGTGCACGACGAGGAGGAGGCGGAGCGCGCGGTCGAGGCCGGCGCCCGGGTGATCGGCGTGAACGCGCGGAACCTCAAGACCCTCAAGGTCGACCGCTCCACCTTCGACCGGGTCGTCCCGGAGATCCCCGCGGGGATCGTCAAGGTCGCCGAGTCCGGTGTCCGCGGGCCCCACGACCTCATCGCGTACGCCAACGCCGGCGCCGACGCGGTCCTGGTCGGCGAGTCCCTCGTGACCGGCCGCGACCCGAAGGCCGCCGTCGCCGACCTCGTCGCCGCCGGCGCCCACCCGGCGCTCCGCCACGGCCGGAGCTGACCCGATCATGACCGCGAGCCACGCCGCGCCGACCGTCCCGGGCACCGCCCGGGGCGCCCACGGCGTGCGCGCGGCCGCGGCGGTCCCGCCCGCCGCACCGGGCCGCAGCGGACGGCTCCGTACCGCCGCCGCGCCCGTGGCGGCCCACGCCCCGCTGGCCCGGGGCTGCCGCCCGCGCGGCTGCCGGGCGCCCGCCCGCCGGGTCCACGGCCGCCGTGTGCGGTACGTGATCGGCGACGAGCCCGGCCAGGTCAACGGCATGCGATGGCGCCCGCGCCCCGCGCGCACCCACCACCGCTAGCGGACGCTCGGTTCCGTACGGCGACCCGCCGTACGCACCCGGCCACCGACGGCCGTTCCCGGCTCCCGGCACCGCCGTACACGCGTACGGCCGCCGGCCCGCCCGCCCGGACCGCCCTCGGCGGACCCGGCGCCGCTGCGGCGCACCGCGGACTCGCGCGCATAACGTGACCATCGTCAGCACGTCATCCGGGGCCCTTCGCCCCGCGAGGAGCAGTCGCATGTCCAGCGAGTTCTTCATTCCCGACCCCGAGGGACAGGTTCCCTCCGCCGAGGGCTACTTCGGCCCCTACGGCGGCAAGTTCATCCCGGAGGCCCTCGTGGCCGCCGTGGACGAGGTCGCCGTCGAGTACGACAAGGCCAAGGCCGATCCCGAGTTCGCCCGCGAGCTCGGCGATCTCATGGTCAACTACACCGGCCGGCCCAGCGCCCTCACCGAGGTGCCGCGGTTCGCCGAGCACGCCGGCGGCGCGCGCGTCTTCCTCAAGCGGGAGGACCTCAACCACACCGGCTCGCACAAGATCAACAACGTGCTCGGCCAGGCGCTCCTCACCAAGCGCATGGGCAAGACCCGGGTCATCGCCGAGACCGGCGCCGGCCAGCACGGCGTCGCCACCGCGACCGCCTGCGCCCTGTTCGGCCTCGAGTGCACGATCTACATGGGCGAGATCGACACCCAGCGCCAGGCGCTGAACGTCGCCCGGATGCGCATGCTCGGTGCCGAGGTCATCCCGGTGACCTCCGGCAGCCGCACCCTCAAGGACGCGATCAACGAGGCGTTCCGCGACTGGGTCGCCAACGTGGACCGCACGCACTACCTCTTCGGCACCGTCGCCGGACCGCACCCCTTCCCGGCCATGGTCCGCGACTTCCACCGGGTCATCGGAGTCGAGGCCCGGCGCCAGATCCTGGAGCGCGCCGGCCGCCTCCCCGACGCGGCCGTCGCCTGCGTCGGCGGCGGATCCAACGCGATCGGCCTCTTCCACGCCTTCATCCCGGACTCCGGCGTCCGGCTGATCGGCTGCGAGCCGGCCGGCCACGGCGTGGCGACCGGAGAGCACGCCGCCACCCTCACGGCGGGCGAGCCCGGCATCCTGCACGGCTCGCGCAGCTACGTCCTCCAGGACGACGAGGGCCAGATCACCGAGCCCTACTCGATCTCGGCGGGTCTGGACTACCCCGGCATCGGCCCCGAGCACTCCTACCTCAAGGACATCGGCCGCGGTGAGTACCGCGCCGTCACCGACGACGAGGCGATGCAGTCCCTGCGCCTGCTCTCCCGCACGGAGGGCATCATCCCGGCCATCGAGTCGGCGCACGCGCTGGCCGGCGCGCTGGAGGTCGGCAAGGAGCTCGGCAAGGACGGACTGCTCGTCGTCAACCTCTCCGGGCGCGGCGACAAGGACATGGACACCGCCGCCCGCTACTTCGGGCTCTACGACGGGGAGGGCTCGCGGTGAGCGGGAACATCCAGCTGCTGAGCGACACCCTGGCCGAGGCGAAGGCGGAGAACCGCGCCGCCCTCATCGCCTACCTCCCGGCCGGCTTCCCGACCGTGGACGGCGGCATCGAGGCCGTCAAGGCGGCCTTCGACGGCGGCGCCGACATCGTCGAGGTCGGTCTGCCGCACAGCGACCCCGTCCTGGACGGCCCCGTCATCCAGACGGCCGACGACATCGCCCTGCGCGGCGGGGTCCGGATCGCGGACGTGATGCGGACGGTCCGCGAGGCGCACGCCGCCACCGGCAAGCCGGTGCTGGTCATGACCTACTGGAACCCGATCGACCGCTACGGCATCGAGCGCTTCACCGAGGAGCTGGCCGCGGCCGGCGGCGCCGGCTGCATCCTGCCCGACCTGCCGGTCCAGGAGTCGGCGACCTGGCGGGAGCACGCCGACAAGCACGGTCTCGCGACCGTCTTCGTCGTCGCGCCGAGCAGCCGGGACGAGCGCCTGGCCACCATCACGGCCGTCGGCTCGGGCTTCGTCTACGCCGCCTCGCTGATGGGCGTCACCGGAACCCGCGAGTCCGTCGGCCGGGAGGCCGCCGACCTCGTCGGCCGCACCCGGGCCGCCACGGACGGCCGGGAGCTCCCGGTCTGCGTCGGCCTCGGTGTCTCCAACGCCGCGCAGGCGAAGGAGGTCGCCGGCTTCGCCGACGGCGTGATCGTCGGCTCGGCGTTCGTCAAGCGGATGCTCGACGCCGACGACGAGGCGGCCGGCCTCGTGGCCGTAAGGGAACTGGCGGCCGAACTCGCCGAGGGCGTGCGCCGGGCTTCGTAGCCCGTATGGGTGGATCTGGGACCGGGGAGGCGCGGAAGTGCCTCCCCGGTTCGTTGCCCGGAGCGTGAGCGAGAAGAACAGTGACGGGAACCGAAGCGCCCGGGAGCGCCTCCAGCAGCAGCGCGAGCGAGACCGGGCGCGGGAGAGGCAGCGACGCGTCCTGATCGTGTCGGCCGCGGTCGTCGGCGTCCTCGGCCTGGCCGCGGTCGTCGGGGTGATCGCGGCCAACAGCGGTGACAACGACAGCGGCTCCGACAAGGCGGGTCCGGTCGTCGCCCCGACCGGGGCCACCGGCGGCGACCAGCCGGCGATCCCGACGGGCAAGGCGGACGCGCCCTCCACGCTCACGGTCTGGGAGGACTTCCGCTGCCCGGCGTGCGCGTCCTTCGAGAACGCGTTCCGGGACACGATCCACGAGCTGGAGGCGGCGGGCGCGCTCAAGACCGAGTACCACCTGGCCACCCTCATCGACGGCAACATGGGCGGCAGCGGCTCCCTGCGGGCGGCGAACGCCGCCGCGTGCGCCCAGGACGCCGGGAAGTTCACGCCGTACCACGACGTGCTCTACGTCAACCAGCCCGAGGAGACGGACGACGCCTTCGCGGACAACGCGAAGCTCCTGGAGCTCGCGGCCAAGGTGCCCGGGCTCGACACGCCGGCGTTCCGCAGCTGTGTCGAGGGCGGCACCCACGACAGCTGGATCGGCGAGTCGCACGCGGCCTTCAAGAGCGGCAACTTCAGCGGCACGCCGTCGGTGCTGCTGAACGGAGAATCGATCTTCCCGACCAAGGGCGGCGAGCAGATCTCCCCGGCGAACCTGAAGAAGTGGGTCGCCGAGGCGAACAAGGGCAAGAAGCCCGGCACGGCCTCCCCGTCCGCCCCGTGAGCGCGCGAGCGGACTCTTAGTTACTCAGACGTTGCCGGGTGGGCTGCCGTCCTGCCCGCCCGGCAGGGTAGCGTCGGACCTGCCATGGACCTTGCCTACATTCCCAGCCCGTCGACCGGTGTGCTCCACCTCGGACCGGTTCCGCTGCGCGGCTATGCCTTCTGCATCATCATCGGTGTCTTCGTCGCCGTCTGGCTCGGCAACAAGCGCTGGATCGCCCGGGGCGGCAAAGCCGGCACCGTGGCCGACATCGCCGTCTGGGCGGTGCCCTTCGGCCTCGTCGGCGGCCGGCTCTACCACGTGATCACCGACTACCAGCTGTACTTCAGCGAGGGTGAGAACTGGGTCGACGCCTTCAAGATCTGGGAGGGCGGCCTCGGCATCTGGGGCGCCATCGCGCTCGGCGCCGTGGGTGCCTGGATCGGCTGCCGCCGCCGCGGCATCCCGCTGCCGGCCTACGCGGACGCCATCGCGCCGGGCATCGCGCTCGCCCAGGCGATCGGCCGCTGGGGCAACTGGTTCAACCAGGAGCTGTACGGCCGCCCGACGGAGCTGCCGTGGGGCCTGAAGATCACCGCCAGTGCGAACCGCGAGGCCGGGATCTACCACCCGACCTTCCTGTACGAGTCGCTGTGGTGCATCGGCGTCGCGCTGCTCGTCATCTGGGCCGACCGCCGCTTCAAGCTCGGGCACGGACGCGCCTTCGCGCTCTACGTCGCCGCCTACTGCGCGGGCCGCGGGTGGATCGAGTACATGCGCGTCGACGAGGCCCACCACGTCCTGGGCCTGCGGCTGAACGTCTGGACCGCGATCGTCGTCTTCGTCCTGGCCGTGACCTACATCGTGGTCTCGTCCCGGATCCGCCCCGGCCGCGAGGAGATCGTGGAGCCGGAGAGGCCGGCGAAGCCCGGTGCCGGCGCGGCAGCGGACAAGACGTCCGGACCGGACGAGAACGCGGCGGAGGCCACGGACACGGCGGATACCACGGGCACCGTGGACGCCGAGGCCGCGGACGCCCCGCCGACGCACGACGACGAGCCGGCCGGGAACGGCGCGGGCAACGGAGCGGGTGCGGCCGGCAAGGGCTGACCGACGACACCGTACGACCAGGGGCCGCCCCCGGGACCGAGAGGTCCGGAGGGCGGCCCCTGCCGTATGCCCGCGGACCGCGGCGGCCGGTCAGACGCGGGCCGCGAGCGTCAGGATCCGCCGCGCGCCCTCCACCACCGCCGCGTCGACGAAACGGCCGTCCGGGAGGGCCAGGGCGCCCTCCTCCGTCTGCGCCGCCTTGACGACCTCCTCGGCGGCGGCGATCTCGTCGGGAGTGGGGAGGTACGCCTGCTCGATGACCGGGAGCTGGCGCGGGTGGATCGCGGCGCGGCCGAGGAATCCCATCAGGCGGCCCCGGGCGCAGCTGGCCGCCAGCGTGTCCAGGTCGCGGATGTCGGGGTGGACCGACTGGGCGGGGGGCGGCAGCGCCGCCGCCCGGGCGGCGACCACGATCCGCCCGCGGGCCCAGTCCAGCCCGCGGTCGTCCCGTACCCCCAGATCCGCGCGGAGGTCCGCCTCGCCGAGCCCGACCCCGTGCACGGATGGGTGGGCGGAGGCGATCGCGTAGGCGTGCTCGACGGCCAGGGCGTTCTCCAGCAGCGGGTAGAGCGGGATGCCGGGGAACTCGTCGGCGATCCGCTGGATGTCGGTGGCGTGGGTGACCTTGGGGAGGCGGAAGCCCCGCAGACCGGGCAGGGCGGCCAGCGGGGGGATGTCGCGCGGCGCGTGGACGCGGACGTGGACCGGGACGGGGTGCGGGTCGGCGAGCAGGTCCGCGGTGGCGGCCAGGGCGTACGCCTTGCGGTCCGGGGCCACCGCGTCCTCCAGATCGACGATCACCACGTCCGCGCCCGAGACCAGTGCCTTCCGGACGACGGCGGGCCGGTCCCCGGGGGCGTACAGCCAGGTCAGGGGGAAGCTCATACGGCTCCTTCGCCGCGCAGCGCGGTGATCTCGCCAGGGGTGAGTCCGAGCTCGGCGAGGACCTCCGCGGTGTCGGCTCCGTGCGGCCGGCCGGCCCAGCGGATCGCGCCGGGCGTCTCGGAGAGCCGGAAGAGGACGTTCTGCATCCGCAGCGGGCCCAGCTCGGGGTCCGCGACCTCGGTGATGGTGTCCAGGGCCTGGTACTGCGGATCGTCCAGCACGTCACGGACGTCGTAGACGGGGGCGATGGCCGCCTCGGCCTTGTCGAAGGCCGCCATCGCCTCGTCCCGGGTGTGGCGGGCGATCCAGGAGCCCACCGCCTCGTCGAGGACGTCCGCGTGCGCCGCCCGGCCCGCGCCGTCGGCGAACCACGGCTCGTCGATCAGCTCGGGGCGGCCGACCAGGCGCAGCACGCGCTCGGCGATGGACTGCGCCGAGGTGGAGACGGCCACCCAGGAGTCGTCGGCGGTCCGGTAGGTGTTGCGGGGGGCGTTGTTCCGGGAGCGGTTGCCGGTACGGGGCTGGACGTAGCCGAGCTGGTCGTACCAGGTGGCGTGCGGCCCGATGACGGAGAGCATCGGCTCGATGATCGCCATGTCCACGACCTGGCCGCGGCCGGTGGCGGTCCTGGCGGTGAGCGCGGTCATCACCGCGTACGCCGTTGCCAGGGCGGCGATCGAGTCGGCCAGGCCGAACGGGGGGAGCGTCGGCGGTCCGTCCGGCTCGCCGGTGATCGCGGCGAAGCCGCTCATCGCCTCGGCGAGGGTGCCGAAGCCGGGGCGGTGGGAGTACGGGCCGAACTGGCCGAAGCCGGTGACCCTGGCCAGCACCAGGCCGGGATTGGCGGCGGACAGCTCCTCCCAGCCCAGACCCCAGCGTTCCAGGGTGCCCGGGCGGAAGTTCTCGACGATCACGTCGGCCTCCGCCGCCAGCCGCAGCAGGGTGTCACGGCCGCCGTGGGTGGAGAGGTCGAGGGTGATCGTCCGCTTGTTCCGGCCCAGGACCTTCCACCACAGTCCGACCCCGTCCTTGGCGGGGCCGTGGCCGCGGGACGGGTCGGGTCTGCGGGGGTGCTCGATCTTGACCACGTCGGCTCCGAAGTCGCCGAGCATCATGGCCGCCAGCGGGCCGGCGAAGAGTGTGGCGAGATCGAGGACGCGCAGGCCCTGGAGGGGAGGGGCGGTCTCGCTTCCGGTACGGGTCATACGGCGTCGACCTCCAGGCCGTCGAGGGAGTCGCGGGCCGCGTCGATCTCGGCGCGGTACGGCATCGAGGACGAGGCGCCCACCCGCTGCACCGACAGCGCGGCGGCGGTCGCCGCCCAGGCCAGCGCCCGGGGGACGGGCCGGCCCTCGGCGAGGGCGACGGCCAGCGCGCCGACGAAGGTGTCCCCGGCGGCGGTGGTGTCCACGGCCTTCACCCGCGGGGCGGCGACGGCGAGGGGCTCGGAACCCCGGGCCGCGTGCAGGCAGCCGGCCGCGCCGAGGGTGATGACCACCTCGGGCACGGACCGGAGCAGCGCCTCGGCGGCGCCGCGCGGGTCGGCGATGCCGGTGAGCGCGGCCGCCTCGTGCTCGTTGGGGACCAGGAGGTCGGTGGCGGCGAGGAGTTCGGGCGGCAGCGGCTGTGCCGGGGCCGGCGTGAGGATCGTGCGGACGCCCAGCCGGCGGGCGGTGACGGCGCCCTCGGTCACGGCGGACAGGGGGAGTTCGAGCTGGAGGAGGAGGGCGTCGGCGGTGGCGATGAGCGCCTCGTCGCCGTGGTCGAGGGAGACGACGGTGCCGTTGGCGCCGGGGACGACGACGATGGCGTTGCCGCCGTCGTCGTCGACCACGATGTGCGCGGTGCCGGAAGGGCCCTCGGCGGTGCGCAGCAGGTCGGTGTCGACCGAGGAGGCCTCCAGCGCGGCCCGCAGCCGCAGGCCGAACTCGTCCGCTCCGACCGCGCCGATCATCGCCGTCTCGGCCCCGGCCCGGGCGGCCGCGACGGCCTGGTTGGCGCCCTTGCCGCCGGGGATCGTCCGGAACTCCCGCCCCGTGACCGTCTCCCCGCGCGCGGGGGCCCGCGGGACGAAGGCGACGAGGTCCATGTTGGTGCTGCCGAGCACCACGATGCTGGTCATGGGCGTACTGCCTCCAGATGCGTCATAGCGGCGAGGGTGTCGAAGCCGATGCCGTCGAAGGACGGGACCGACGTCGACAGCCGGTTCTTGAGGGGGGAGGTCCAGCGCTCGGGCAGCCGGTCGGGGTGGCCGGCCAGCAGGCCGGCCACGGAACCGGCGGTGGCGCCGTTGGAGTCGGTGTCCCAGCCGCCGGAGACCGCCGCGCAGACGGAGCGGGAGAAGTCCCCGTCGGCATGGGTGAGCGCGGCGGCGAGCACGGCGGCGTTCGGCACGGCATGGACCCAGTGGTACCCGCCGAGGGCGTCGTGGAGTCGGTCCACGACCGCGTCGAAGTCGGGGGTGGCACGGGCGCTGTCGATGCCGAGGCGGACGGCGGCGGCCAGCCGGGAGCCCGGCGGGATCACGCCGAGCCCGCAGGCCAGCGACCGGTGCACGTCGGCGGTGCCCGTCGCGGCGGCGGCCAGGGTGGCGGCGACGAACATGGCGCCGTAGATCCCGTTGCCGGTGTGGGTGAGCGCCGCGTCCCGGTACGCCTGGGCCGCGGCGGCGGCCGGGTCGCCCGGGTGGGTCCAGCCGTGCACGTCGGCCCGGATCTGGGCGCCGATCCACTCGCGGAAGGGGTTGCGGTAGGCGGCGGTCAGCGGCGGCTCGACGCCGTCGAGGAGGTTGCGGTAGGCGACGCGCTCGGCGGTGAAGGTGCGGCCGGCGGGGAGTTCGTCGAGCCAGAGCCGGGCGACATCGGCGGTGGTGAAGTCGCGCCCGTACCGCTGGAGGAGGAGCAGGTTCAGCAAGGGGTAGTTGAGGTCGTCGTCCTCCGGCATCCCGTCGATGTTCTCGGCGAGGGAGGTGGCCGCGGAGCGACGGTTCCAGGGGTGGGCGGCCAGCAGCGCGGGCGGGACGCCGCGGGCGGTGAACCAGGAGGAGAGGGGCCAGTTGCCGGTGGCCCGGGCCAGCGCGCGGATCGTGGCCAGCGGCAGCTTCTCGACGGGCTTCCCGAGCAGGCATCCGGCGGCGCGGCCCAGCCAGGCGGCGTGCAGGGCGTCGCGCAGCCGGTCGGGGTGGCCGGCCAGCAGGCCGGCCACGGAACCGGCGGTGGCGCCGTTGGAGTCGGTGTCCCAGCCGCCGGAGACCGCCGCGCA
>NZ_RDBI01000040.1:862339-889389 GCF_008042125.1 Streptomyces sp. MS191 | reverse complement strand
CAGCGGGGAGGGCAGGGCGGCCAGCTCGTCGAGGAGGCGCTCCGCCAGGGGACGCAGATCCGGACGGGGTCCGGGCGAGGCGCCGGCCGCCGCCGGCGCGGGGCGGCCGCCCGCGGCGGACCAGCGGGCGGCGAGCGCGGTGGCGTCGCGACCGTCCTCCGCGGCCTGGCGCAGCTCGTGGCCGACCAGGTCCTCCGGCTGGACCCAGGTGACGCGCAGGTTCATCGGGCCGCGCTCGTCAGCGCCGTGTACGCCGCCTCGTGCTCGCGCCGCCGGGCCGTGTCGCGGGCGAAGACCTCGTGGGCGACCGCCGCCAGGGCGGTGGCGGGGGCGTGCAGGTCCAGCCGGCTGGCCTCCGCCACCTGCTTCACCCAGTCGGAGGGCACGGCCGGCTCGCCGCGGAGCGCGCCGACGATCGCCCCGGCCATCGTGGCGATCGAGTCGCAGTCACGGCCGTAGTTGACCGCGCCGAGCACCGTGCGGCGGTAGTCGCCCGCGCCGGCCAGGAGCATCCCCAGCGCGACCGGGAGTTCCTCGATCGAGTGGAGCCGGGACGGGCGGCGCGCGCCCAGCGAGGGGGCGCGGTAGTCCGGGCCCACCGTGTCGAAGGGGGCGACCGCGTCGCGCAGCGGGATCAGCGCGGACTCGACGTCGTCGTGGCGGGCCGCGACCTCGCACACGGCCTCGATCGCCGCCCGGGTGCCGTCCTTGGCGAGGGCGAGCGCGGTGTCGACCACCGACTCCGGCGTGGCGCCCGGCGCGCACGCGGCGGCCACCGACGCCGCGAACACCCCGGCCGCCTCCCTGCCGTACGAGGACTGGTGGGCGCCGGCGACGTCGAGCGCCTCCGCGTACGCCCGCGCCGGATGCGCCGCGTTGACCAGGCCGACCGGCGCCATGTACATCGCCGCACCGCAGTTGACGATGTTCCCGCTGCCCGCCTCGCGCGGGTCCACGTGGCCGTAGTGGATGCGGGCCACGATCCACTTCTCGGCGAGGAAGATCCGCTGCAGGGGGAGGGCCTCGGCCTCCAGCTCCGGGATCCAGACGGGGTTGCCGACGAGGTCCGGGACCAGGTGGTCGGCGACGGCGTACGCGTCGAGGTGGTCGCGGACCTTCTCGTACACCCGGATCAGCGCGTGCGTCATCAGGGTGTCGTCGGTGACGTGCCCGTCGCCCTTGTGGTACGGGGCGATGGGCCGCGCGGTGCGCCAGGCGTCGCCGTTCCAGGGGCCGACGATGCCGGTGACCCGGCCGCCGTGACGCTCCAGGATCTGTTCGGGGGTGTAGCCCTCGACCGGGCCGCCGAGCGCGTCGCCGACGGCCGCACCGAGGAGACTTCCGGTGATCCGGTCATCCAGTGTGGGTGTCATGTCGGAATTGTCCACCCGGGGTGGCCAGTTCCGTGTCTCCGAGCGACCCGGCGAGTTCGACGAGGTCCGTGCCCGCGAGCCGGGGGAGCGCGCAGCCGGCCAGGGTGCGGCAGGCGTCGCGCCAACTGGCGGGGAGGGAGGCGCCGCCGCCGAGCGCGCCGGTGAGCGCGCCCGCCAGGGCGGGGGCGGAGTCGGCGACCCGGGAGAGGCAGGCCGCCGCCGGCACGGCGGAGGCCGCTTCGCCGCGCGCGGCCGCGGCCAGGGCGAGGGCGACGGGGACCGTCTCGGCGGCGGCGATGCCGTAGCTGTAGACGTGGTCGACGATCTGG
The DNA here is from genome assembly GCF_008042125.1 of Streptomyces sp. MS191. Classification (GTDB taxonomy): domain Bacteria; phylum Actinomycetota; class Actinomycetes; order Streptomycetales; family Streptomycetaceae; genus Streptomyces. The sequence continues at coordinate 887,687 of NZ_RDBI01000040.1, read as the reverse complement.
TGCTCGAGCAGCGGCACGAGCGCGAAGGCGCTGGTCGCCTCCTCGGCCATCGCCACGGCCTGCCGGGCGTTGCGGCCGATCTCGGTGGCCGGGGGCAGCTGGTCGAGCGCCGCGGCCACGGCGTCGTGGACCGATGCCCCGGCGAGGGCGACGGAGACGGCCGCGGCCATCGCGCGGGCGCCGTGGACCCCGTCGCCGTCCTGTGTGTAGCGGGCGTCGAACTCGGCCAGTTCGGCGGCGGCCGCCGGGTCCCCGGGGTGCACCAGGGCGAGCACCGTGGCGCGCACGCAGGCGGCGTCGTCGAAGTAGTGCGGATTGTCGTGGCCGGTCGCGGGCGGGCGCAGTCCGGTGGCGAGGTTGCCCAGTCCGGCGCGCACGGAGATCCGGGCACGCAGCGGGAGCACGGCCGACTCGACCTCGGGGGCGCGGTCGGCCGCTGCGGCGATCTGGCAGGCCAGCGCGTTCCAGGCGAGGTCGACGGCGGCGCGGATCCGCCGCTCGGGCGGGAGCGAGGCGAAGAGCGGACCGGCGGAGGCGAGGAGGGCCTCGGCGGTGAAGACGGCCCACTCGGCGTCGTCGGAGGGGCCGAGGCGCAGGGGCTCGGGAGGCTGGTTCAGGGCGATGGGCACGGGGAGCGTGGTGGTGGCGTTCTGCTCCGCGAAGGTGTCGAGCTCGCGGGTGAGGCGGCGGGTCCACTCGGGCATGCGGGCCGCGCGATGCCGGGCCGCGGGCCAGCCCGCCGCGTCACCGGCGGCGAGGCCGAGGAGCAGTCCCTCGATGCGGTGCCGGGGCACCGGGGTGCKCGGCTCCGCGGTGAGCAGGCCGATCGCCTCGGAGCCGAGGACGGGAAGGTCCTCCGGCCCCGCGGGGCGGGCCGGGTCGGGTCGGTTGTCCACAGTGGTCACGGAGCGACCTCCTCGRCCGTCGTCAGCAGGTCCGCGATGTCGAGGACGTGGTAGCCCCGCATCGAGGGCAGGCAGCTGCCCGTCACCGGGCCGATCGCCGTCGCCCATTCCTCCGGGATGGCCGACACGCCCGCCGAGGCCCCGGCGAGGGCGCCGGCGACGGCCGCCGTGGTGTCCGCGTCGCGGCCCATGTTGACCGCGGTCAGGACGGAGGTGCGGAAGTCGCCGCGGGCCGCGGCGAACGCCCCGAACGCCAGCCCGACCGCCTCCGGCGCCAGGTCGGTCCACGGGTAGCCGCCGATCACGACCGCCGAGCGGACCGTGCGCTCCCGGGTCAGCGCGTCGGGCTGGACGCGCTGGGCGGCGACCACCGCGCGGCGCAGCGATCGGGCCGTCCAGGAGTCCATCGGGACGACGGAGAGCGCCGCCGCGATCACCGAGGTCACCGAGGCGCCCCCCATCGCCGCCGCCACGCCCGCCGCGACGGCCTGGCCGCCGTAGATCCCCTCGCCGTCGTGACTGACGCTGCCGTCGACGGCGACGAGCCGGGCGGCCTCCGCCGGGCGGCCCGCCGCGAAGACGCCGAAGGGGGCGGCGCGCATGGCCAGACCGTCCGACCAGGCGTGCCGGTGCTGCGCGGAGATCGGCGCGGCCAGCCCGCGCCGGAGGTTCTCCAGGGTGCCGCGTTCGCTGAAGCCGGCGCCGCGGAAGGGGCCCTCGTCCTGGTCGGCGATCCACTGGTGCCAGGCGTGCTCCGCCTGCCGGACCGTCAGGGCCGAGCCGTGCCGGGCGAGCAGCAGACCGGAGAAGATGGCGTACTCCGTGTCGTCCGTGCCGGCCGGACGGTCCGTCACGAAGCCCTCGATCCGGCCCCAGCGGCTGCGGATCTCCGAGGGGCGCATGTTCTCGGCGGGCGCGCCGAGCGCGTCGCCGACCGCGAGGCCGAGCAGCGCGCCCCGGGCCCGCTCGCGCGCGTCGCACCCCGTCGTCGCGGCCGTCGCCGTCGTCTCGCTCGCCATGCCACTCCCCTTTCACGGTTCCTGAATCTGTGCCACGTACGGGGCGGGAGGAGACGGTGAAACGTCTCTGTCACCCGCCTGACACCACCGGTGAACACCCGCGGCAGACCCGGGCGGGCTCCCTCCCGCCCCGTCCCGACGCCGAAGTCCGGTCGGCGAACACTGAGGTGAGCCTTAGTAAGTACGGCCTGCCTTGCTGGCGGGCCCCTTACATCGCGCGTATTTTCGAGGTGTTGAGGGGCGGCGGGGTCGGCCCGACCCGCCGAGAAGACAGGGGAGAGGCATGTCCATCATCGAAACCGAGGCAACGCTCCACGAGGCCCACCGCGACAACCACACGCACCGCGATGTGAACGGCGGCTGGCTGCGTCCGGCGGTCTTCGGCGCGATGGACGGCCTGGTCTCCAACCTCGCCCTGATGACCGGTGTCGCGGGAGGCGCGGTCTCGCAGCAGACCATCGTGATCACCGGCCTCGCCGGGCTCGCGGCCGGCGCCTTCTCGATGGCCGCGGGCGAGTACACCTCGGTCGCCTCGCAGCGGGAGCTCGTGCAGGCCGAACTCGACGTCGAGCGCCGTCAGCTGCGCAAGCACCCGGTCGACGAGATGGAGGAGCTCGCCGCCCTGTACGTGTCCCGGGGCGTCGAGCCCGCGCTGGCCCGCGAGGTCGCGATGCAGCTCTCCCGGGACCCCGAGCAGGCGCTGGAGATCCACGCCCGCGAGGAACTGGGCATCGACCCCGACGACCTGCCGTCGCCGACGGTCGCCGCCGTCTCCTCCTTCGGCTCCTTCGCGCTCGGCGCGCTGCTGCCGGTGCTGCCCTACCTGCTCGGCGCGACCGCGCTGTGGCCCGCCGTGCTGCTCGCGCTCCTCGGGCTCTTCGCCTGCGGCGCCCTGGTGGCCCGGGTGACGGCCCGCAGCTGGTGGTTCAGCGGGCTGCGCCAGCTGGTCCTGGGCGGTGCCGCGGCGGCCCTCACGTACGGACTCGGCATGCTCTTCGGCGCCGCGCTCTAGGTCCTGTCCGGGCGATCTTCGAGGATCGGCCCGCGGCGTCGGACGTGGCGCATCGCAAGACGGAGCCTCGTACCGGGTGTACTCGGGCGACTCCGGCGGCGCCGCGAGGGCGCGCACCACCGGACCCCCGTCCCACCTGGGACGGGGGTCCCGGCGCATGCGCTGTGACGTATCTCCCTGAGCGGATCCGGGGAACCGGTGAGACACTATGCACAGCGCTACATACCTAGCCGTTACCCGGCGGTTTCGAGCCCTTAACCACCGGGCATGAGGCGTAAGCGCCGCGGGCAACGAAGCCCGCTCTGCGACGGGTCGCCGGAGATCCCCCGGACCCATCGATCCGTCCCCCGTGAGGAACGTAGCCCTCACTGCCCCACAGGTGAACCAAAGCCACCGCTCCGTATCCGCGGTGTCCGCATGTTGGAACGCGCTATCCACTTTTCGAGAAGCCAGCCATCATGTAACCTGCACGAAATTTCGCGGAGGGCCAACGTCGTCCCTCGGCTGCTGCATATGCCACGACGACGACGGGAGAGCCGATGCGTTCCGACGCCTGGTCGCCCATGGACGGTCGCCCTGCTCCGCAGGGAATGTACGACCCCCGTAACGAACACGACGCCTGCGGTGTCGGGTTCGTGGCCACCCTCACCGGTGTTGCCAGCCATGCGCTGGTCGAGCAGGCGCTGACCGTACTGCGCAACCTCGAGCACCGAGGCGCCACCGGCTCCGAGCCCGACTCCGGAGACGGCGCCGGCATCCTCCTCCAGGTCCCCGACGCCTTCCTGCGCGAGGTGACCGACTTCGAGCTCCCCGAGGCCGGCGCGTACGCCGTCGGCATCGCCTTCCTCCCTGCCGACGGCTCCGCACAGGCCGTCTCGCAGATCGAGACGATCGCCGCCGAAGAGGGCCTGACCGTCCTCGGCTGGCGCGAGGTCCCCGTCGCCCCCGAGCTCCTCGGTGCCTCGGCCCGCGCCACGATGCCGGTCTTCCGCCAGATCTTCGTCGCCGACGGCGAGAGCACGGGCATCGTCCTGGACCGCAAGGCGTTCGCGCTGCGCAAGCGCGCCGAGCGCCAGGCCGCGACGTACTTCCCGTCGCTGTCCGCCCGCACGATCGTCTACAAGGGCATGCTGACCACCGGCCAGCTGGAGCCCTTCTTCCCGGACCTGTCGGACCGCCGCTGCGCCACCGCCGTGGCCCTGGTCCACTCCCGCTTCTCCACCAACACCTTCCCGAGCTGGCCGCTGGCCCACCCGTACCGTTTCGTCGCGCACAACGGCGAGATCAACACGGTCAAGGGCAACCGCAACTGGATGGTGGCCCGCGAGTCCCAGCTCGCCTCCGACCTCTTCGGCGACGCCGCGATCGACCGGATCTTCCCGGTCTGCACCCCGGACGCCTCCGACTCCGCCTCCTTCGACGAGGTCCTGGAGCTGCTCCACCTCGGCGGCCGCTCGCTGCCGCACTCGGTCCTGATGATGGTCCCGGAGGCGTGGGAGAACCACGACTCCATGGACCCGGCCCGGCGCGCCTTCTACCAGTACCACTCCACGATGATGGAGCCCTGGGACGGCCCGGCCTGCGTCACCTTCACCGACGGCGTCCAGGTCGGCGCGGTCCTCGACCGCAACGGTCTGCGCCCCGGCCGCTACTGGGTCACCGACGAGGGCCTCGTCGTGCTGTCCTCCGAGGTCGGCGTGCTCGACATCGACCCGGCCAAGGTCGTCCGCAAGGGCCGCCTGCAGCCCGGCAAGATGTTCCTCGTCGACACCGCCGAGCACCGGATCGTCGAGGACGACGAGATCAAGGCCGCCCTGGCCGCCGAGCACCCCTACGAGGAGTGGCTGGAGACCGGGGAGATCGAGCTCTCCGACCTCCCCGAGCGCGAGCACATCGTGCACACGCACAAGTCGGTCACCCGCCGCCAGCAGACCTTCGGCTACACCGAGGAAGAGCTCCGCGTCATCCTCGCGCCGATGGCCCGCACCGGCGGCGAGCCGCTCGGCTCCATGGGCACGGACTCGCCGATCGCGGCCCTCTCCGAGCGCCCCCGGCTGCTCTTCGACTACTTCACCCAGCTCTTCGCGCAGGTCACCAACCCGCCGCTGGACGCCATCCGCGAGGAGCTCGTCACCTCGCTGCGCTCCTCGCTGGGCCCGCAGGGCAACCTGCTGGAGCCGACCTCGGCCTCCTGTCGCAGCGTCACGCTGCCCTTCCCGGTGATCGACAACGACGAGCTGGCCAAGCTCGTCCACATCAACGCCGACGGCGACATGCCCGGCATGAAGGCCGCGACGCTCTCCGGCCTCTACCGGGTCTCCGGCGGCGGCGACGCGCTCGCCGCCCGCATCGACGCGATCTGCGCCGAGGCCGACGCCGCGATCGAGGGCGGCGCCCGCCTGATCGTGCTGTCCGACCGGCACTCCGACGCCGAGCACGCGCCGATCCCCTCGCTGCTGCTCACCGCCGCCGTCCACCACCACCTCATCCGCACCAAGCAGCGCACCCAGGTGGGTCTGCTGGTCGAGGCCGGCGACGTCCGCGAGGTCCACCACGTCGCGCTCCTCATCGGCTACGGCGCCGCCGCCGTCAACCCGTACCTCGCGATGGAGTCGGTCGAGGACCTGGTCCGCGCCGGCACGTTCATCGAGGGCATGGAGCCCGAGCAGGCCATCCGCAACCTGATCTACGCGCTCGGCAAGGGCGTCCTCAAGGTCATGTCGAAGATGGGCATCTCGACCGTCGCCTCCTACCGCGGCGCCCAGGTCTTCGAGGCCGTCGGCCTCGAGGACGCCTTCGTCGAGAAGTACTTCAACGGCACCGCCACCAAGATCGGCGGCGCCGGCCTGGCCGTCGTCGCCAAGGAGGTGGCCGCCCGCCACGCCAAGGCGTACCCCGCCTCCGGCGTCCCCTCCGCGCACCGCGCGCTGGACATCGGCGGCGAGTACCAGTGGCGCCGCGAGGGCGAGCCGCACCTGTTCGACCCGGAGACCGTCTTCCGCCTGCAGCACGCCACGCGCAACAAGCGGTACGACATCTTCAAGAAGTACACCGAGCGGGTGAACGAGCAGTCCGAGCGGCTGATGACGCTCCGCGGCCTGTTCGGCTTCACCTCCGAGCGCCCGTCGATCCCCCTCGACGAGGTCGAGCCGGTCTCCGAGATCGTCAAGCGCTTCTCCACCGGCGCCATGTCGTACGGCTCCATCTCCCGCGAGGCGCACGAGACGCTCGCCATCGCCATGAACCAGCTGGGCGGCAAGTCCAACACCGGTGAGGGCGGCGAGGACCCGGAGCGCCTGTACGACCCGGCGCGCCGCTCGTCCATCAAGCAGGTCGCCTCCGGCCGCTTCGGCGTGACCTCGGAGTACCTGGTCAACGCGGACGACATCCAGATCAAGATGGCGCAGGGCGCCAAGCCCGGCGAGGGCGGCCAGCTGCCCGGCCACAAGGTCTACCCGTGGGTCGCCAAGACCCGGCACTCCACCCCGGGCGTCGGCCTGATCTCCCCGCCGCCGCACCACGACATCTACTCCATCGAGGACCTGGCTCAGCTGATCCACGACCTCAAGAACGCCAACCCGGCGGCCCGCATCCACGTGAAGCTGGTCTCCGAGGTCGGTGTCGGCACGGTCGCCGCCGGTGTCTCCAAGGCCCACGCGGACGTCGTCCTCATCTCCGGCCACGACGGCGGAACGGGCGCCTCGCCGCTCACGTCGCTGAAGCACGCCGGCGGTCCCTGGGAGCTCGGCCTCGCCGAGACCCAGCAGACCCTGCTGCTCAACGGCCTGCGCGACCGGATCGTCGTCCAGACCGACGGCCAGCTCAAGACCGGCCGCGACGTCGTCATCGCCGCCCTCCTGGGCGCCGAGGAGTTCGGTTTCGCGACCGCGCCGCTCGTCGTCTCCGGCTGCGTCATGATGCGCGTCTGCCACCTGGACACCTGCCCGGTCGGCATCGCCACCCAGAACCCGGTCCTGCGCGACCGCTTCTCCGGCAAGGCCGAGTTCGTCGTCAACTTCTTCGAGTTCATCGCCGAGGAGGTCCGCGAGATCCTCGCCGAGCTGGGCTTCCGCACCGTCGAGGAGGCCGTCGGCCACGCGGAGCTGCTGGACACCAGCCGCGCCGTGACGCACTGGAAGGCGCAGGGCCTGGACCTGGCCCCGCTCTTCTTCGTGCCGGAGCTGCCCGAGGGCGCGGTCCGCCACGCCCTGATCGAGCAGGACCACGGCCTGGAGAAGGCCCTCGACAACGAGCTGATCGAGCTCGCCGCCGAGGCGCTGAACGCGGCCACCGCCGAGGAGGCCCAGCCGGTCCGCGCCCAGGTCGCGATCCGCAACATCAACCGCACGGTCGGCACCATGCTCGGCCACCAGGTGACGAAGAAGTTCGGCGGCGCGGGTCTGCCCGCCGACACCGTCGACATCACCTTCACCGGTTCCGCCGGCCAGTCCTTCGGCGCCTTCCTGCCGAGCGGTGTCACCCTCCGCCTGGAGGGCGACGCCAACGACTACGTCGGCAAGGGCCTCTCCGGCGGCCGGATCGTCGTCCGCCCGGACCGCGGCGCCGACCACCTCGCCGAGTACTCGACCATCGCCGGCAACACCATCGCGTACGGCGCGACGGGCGGCGAGCTGTTCCTCCGGGGCCGCACCGGCGAGCGCTTCTGCGTCCGCAACTCCGGCGCCCTGGTCGTCTCCGAGGGCGTGGGCGACCACGGCTGCGAGTACATGACCGGTGGCACGGCGGTCGTCCTCGGCGAGACGGGCCGCAACTTCGCGGCCGGCATGTCGGGCGGTGTCGCCTACGTCGTCGACCTCGACCGGGACAACGTCAACCCGGGCAACCTGGAAGCGGTCGAGACCCTGTCGAACGCCGACCGGACGTGGCTGCACGATGTCGTGCGCCGCCACCAGGAGGAGACCGGCTCGACCGTCGCGGAGAAGCTCCTCGCCCACTGGTCCGTGAACGTGAACCGCTTCAGCAAGATCATCCCGACCACGTACAAGGCAGTGCTCGCCGCCAAGGACGCCGCTGAGCTCGCCGGTCTCTCCGAGCAGGAGACCACCGAGAAGATGATGGAGGCGGCGACCCATGGCTGACCCCAAGGGCTTCCTGACCACCGGGCGCGAGGTCGCCAAGACCCGTCCGGTGGGCGAGCGAGTCAAGGACTTCAACGAGGTCTACGTCCCCGGCTCCCTGCTGCCGATCATCAGCAAGCAGGCCGGCCGCTGCATGGACTGCGGCATCCCGTTCTGCCACAACGGCTGCCCGCTCGGGAACCTCATCCCCGAGTGGAACGACTACGCCTACCGCGAGGACTGGGCGGCGGCGTCGGAGCGGCTGCACGCGACCAACAACTTCCCGGAGTTCACCGGCCGCCTGTGCCCGGCTCCGTGCGAGGCGGCCTGCGTGCTCGGCATCAACCAGCCGGCCGTCACCATCAAGAACGTCGAAGTCTCCATCATCGACAAGGCGTGGGACGCCAACGACGTCCGGCCGCAGGCGCCCGAGCGGCTGTCCGGCAAGACCGTCGCCGTCATCGGCTCGGGCCCGGCGGGTCTCGCCGCCGCCCAGCAGCTGACCCGGGCGGGCCACACGGTCGCGGTGTTCGAGCGTGCGGACCGCATCGGCGGCCTGCTGCGCTACGGCATCCCCGAGTTCAAGATGGAGAAGCGGCACATCAACCGCCGCATCGAGCAGATGCGCGCGGAGGGCACCAAGTTCCGCACCGGTGTCGAGATCGGCCGCGACATCACCGCCAAGGACCTGCGCAAGCGGTACGACGCGGTCGTCGTCGCCGCCGGCGCCACCACCGCCCGCGACCTGCCCGTCCCGGGCCGTGAGCTGGCCGGCATCCACCAGGCGATGGAGTACCTGCCGCTCTCCAACAAGGTCGTCGAGGGCGACTTCGTGGCCCCGCCGATCACCGCGGAGGGCAAGCACGTCGTCGTCATCGGCGGCGGTGACACCGGCGCGGACTGCGTGGGCACCGCCCACCGCCAGGGCGCGCTCTCGGTCACGCAGCTGGAGATCATGCCGCGCCCGGGCGACGAGCGGGCGGCCGGCCAGCCCTGGCCGACCTTCCCGATGCTCTACAAGGTCACCTCGGCGCACGAGGAGGGCGGCGAGCGGGTCTACTCCGTCTCCACCACCCACTTCGAGGGCGACGAGGACGGCAACGTCCAGTTCCTGCACCTGGTCGAGGTCGAGTTCGTCGAGGGCCGGCTGACCCAGAAGCCGGGCACGGAGCGGAAGATCCCCGCCCAGCTCGTCACGCTCGCGATGGGCTTCACCGGCACGGACGTCGAGAACGGCCTGGTGTCCCAGTTCGGCCTGGACCTGGACGAGCGCGGCAACATCGCGCGGGACGCGGACTTCGCGACGAACGTCGGCGGCGTCTTCGTCGCCGGTGACGCCGGCCGCGGCCAGTCGCTGATCGTCTGGGCGATCGCCGAGGGCCGCTCCGCGGCGCGCGGCGTGGACCGCTTCCTGACCGGAGCCAGCGACCTGCCGGCCCCGATCCGCCCGACGGACCGCGCCCTGACGGTCTGACCCTCCAGGGGGCGACGCCCCCACCCACACGTCCCGTACAACGGAGTACGGAACTGAGCGCGGCGCCTGCCCGAATGTCCCCGACCGGACGACTGGGCGGGCGCCGCGGCGCGTCCCCGCCCCGGCGGCGGCCCCCGGCGCGGGGGCGACGGGCGCCGGAAGCGCTCCGGTGGCGCCGCCAGGGGCGCCCGCTACACGGTGGCCGCCAGGGCCAGCGTCGCCGCCAGCGTGCCCGTCACCGCCAGTACCAGCCCCGTACCCAGGAAGCGGCCCATCCCGATCCTCGTGCCGTGCCACCGGCACCGCTCGAACCACAGCAGGGTGGCCAGCGACGCCCACGGCGTGACCACCGGACCCACGTTCACGCCGACGAGCAGCGCGAGCAGCTGGTCGCTGTTCTCCACCGGGATCGCCGCCTCGCCCGCCAGATAGACCGGGAGGTTGTTCAGCGCGTTGGAGACGCCCGCCCCCACGGCGGCGGACCGCAGCATCCCGACGAGACCGTCGTCGGACCCCATCGCCGCCGTCAGCAGGTCGTGCAGCCCGCGCGCGTCGACGGTCTCCACGACCAGGAACATGCCCGGCACCAGGACGAGCAGCCGCCACGGCACCAGCGAGAGACGGAGCGCCTCCCGGCGGCGCACCGCGAAGGCCACCACCACGACGAGCGCGGCCACCGCCGACGCCGACCACAGCGGCACGTCCGCGAGCAGCAGGGCCAGCAGGAAGCCCGCGCAGGCCACCGCGCAGACCCGGAACAGCACGGGGTCCACCGGGCGCGAGGGCACCGGCGGCTCGTAGCGCGGCGCCCCGCGCCGGCCCCGGCGCCAGTAGAAGCCCCACAGGCAGGCCATCGTGACGGCGATGGCGGCCAGCTGCGGCGCCCACATCGTCGCGGCCATCTCGGAGGGCGTCAGCGCCACCCGGTCCGCCGCCAGCAGGTTGGTCAGGTTCGACACCGGGAGCAGCAGGCTCGCCGTGTTCGCGAGCCAGACCGTCGTCATGGCCAGCGGCACGGCCGCGATCCCCACCCGGCCCGCCAGCGCCAGCATCACCGGGGTGAGCAGCACCGCCGTGGTGTCCAGGTTGAGCGTGATGGTGGTGACCGAGGCGAACAGGACGCACAGGAGGAAGAGCAGGGGGTAGCTGCCGCGCCCGGTGCGGGCCACCCAGGTGGCGACCACGTCGAACACCTCCGCCTTGCCGGTCAGCTCCGCGAGGACGATGACCGTGGCGAGGAACGCCACCAGGGGGCCGATGCGCTCCATCACCTCCCCGGCCGGCCCGGTGGGCAGCAGACCCGTGGCGACGCAGAGCAACCCCAGGACGAGGAGCCCGGCCGCCAGCCAGTCCAGTGGATGCAGACGCCTGAGGAGAGACACGGCGAACAGATTCGCACACCCGCGCGCGGCGGCCCGACGGCGGGAGCGGAGTCCCGGCGCGTGGTCCCGGCGGCGCCCCCGCGCCGCCCGTCAGGGGGCGGCCGGGGCCAGCCAGGTGACCAGGACCGCCGCCGTCACGGCCAGCACGCCCACCAGGCCGAGCCAGCGGGCCCAGCCCGTCAGCCGCCAGATCGTCCGTGCGCGGGCCCGCTCGTGGCGCAGGATCTGGACCGCGCCCAGCGGCAGCGTCGCGCCCGGCCGGCCGTGGACCGCCGAGACCGTCATCCACGAGGCCGTGATGAGCAGCAGGAACGCCCCGCTCAGCAACCCGATCACCGTCCACCTCGCGCCGTCGGGCAGCTTGGCCAGGTTCTCCTGGCCCTTGAGCACGAAGACCGTGGTGAGCAGCCCCGTCAGCGTCGTCAGGAAGTTCCGGTACCCCTCGGCCTGCTGCACCGCGGCCTGGAGCTGCTGCGGCGGGGAGGCCATCCGGGCGGCCCGGCGGTCGGCGTCCCGCAGCTCCTCGGTGCTGAACTCGCTCACGAGGGGAGGCCGTTCGGCGGGAAGGCGATCCACAGGCCGGCCCCGCAGCCGTGGCTCTCGGCGGCCGGGCGGTCGGCGTGCGCGGAGGCGCACGTGCACCGGGTGAACCACGGCCCGCCGTCCGCGGACCTCCGGCGCGGCCGGAGCTTCCCCTTGACCGTGCCGTACTGGCCCAGCGGCCACACCTTGGTCATCGCGCACCGGCACCGGGGGCACGTGCCGGTCGCCTCGTACCGCCCCTCGCCCTCTGGACGGAACTCCCACAGGAAGTCCGTGGCCGGCGCGGTGATCGCATAGGTGACGTCCTCGTCGTACGAGTCACCGGCACTCATCGTTCCCGACCTCCCCCTCGGCATGAACAGCCCCATGATGACAGACCGTTCGGGCCCATCCGGGGTCCTCGGCCGGCCGTCGCCGAGGACCCCGGAGCGGGGGCGATCCCGTACGCTCGGCAGTCCGTACGGGACGAGGGAGGGGGGCCGTCCATGGCCCTGAGTCTGCGCAAGGTCGAGGAGGCCGCGCCCGCGCTGGTGAGCCTCTACAAGTCGGCGGGGAACTCGCTGGAGAAGCACGGGCTGCACGGCCAGCGCGTGGCGGTCTACCTGGTGGTGGACTACTCCGGCTCCATGAAGCCGTACTACCGCGACGGCACCGTCCAGGCCCTGGCCGACCGGGTGCTGGGGCTCTCGGCCCACCTGGACGACGACGGCCGGGTTCCGGTGGTCTTCTTCTCCACCGACGTCGACGCCGAGACCGACATCGAGCTCGCCGACCACCGGGGCAGGATCGACCGGATCGTGGCCGGGCTCGGGCACATGGGCAAGACCAGCTACCACCTGGCCATGGACGCGGTCATCGACCACTACCTGGACAGCGGTGCCACCGCCCCGGCGCTCGTGGTCTTCCAGACGGACGGCGGCCCCATCAACAAGCTCGCCGCCGAGCGCTACCTGTGCAAGGCGGCCAAGCTGCCGATCTTCTGGCAGTTCGTCGGCTTCGGCGACCCGGACAGCCGGCAGTTCGAGTTCCTGCGCAAGCTCGACGAGCTGGCGGTCCCGGCGAAGCGGCCGGTGGACAACGCCGGCTTCTTCCACGCGGGGAGGGATCCGCGGACGGTCGCGGACGCGGAGCTGTACGACCGGCTCGTCGCCGAGTTCCCGGTCTGGCTCGCGGCGGCCCGCGCCCAGCGGATCGTGCACACCTGAGAATTCGGTTGGCCGCGGGGCGTGTTCCTGCGAAAGAGTGAGCGCATGGCATCTTTGGTGAGACATGTGACGGTCGACTGCTCGGACGCGTACACGCTGGCCACGTTCTGGGCCGCGGTACTGGACTCCAAGATCGGCGACGACGACCTGCCGGGCGACCCGGAGGCCCTTGTCGAGACGGCCGGCGCTGCCCTCCTCTTCGTGACCGTGCCCGAGCGGAAGTCGGCCAAGAACCGGGTCCACCTCGACCTCCAGCCGCAGGACCGCACCCGCGACCAGGAGGTCGAGCGCCTGCTGGAACTGGGCGCGACGCTGGTCGGCGACCACCGGCGGGAGGACGGCAAGGGCTGGGTGACGCTGGCCGACCCGGAGGGCAACGAGTTCTGCGTGGAGCGCTCCGCCGCCGAGCGCGCGGAGTAATCCGGACAGAAGGTGTCGGGTATCCGGTGTTCCCTGGAGTCATGGGAAACACCGGATACACCTGGTCCGCCTTCGCCGCCGCCGAGCCGGCACTCGCCGGCACCGTGCGGGAGCGGTTCGGCCGCCACACCCACCACGTCCTCGCGACGGTACGGAAGGACGGCTCGCCGCGCCTGACCGGCCTGGAGGGTGAACTTCCGCCTGGACGAGCTGTGGCTCGCCATGATGCCGAACTCGCGCAAGGCGCTCGACCTGCGCCGCGACCCTCGCTTCTCGCTGCTCGCCAACCCGGGCGCCGGCACCGACATGGACGGCGGCGACGTCCGGATCTCCGGGCGGGCGACCGAGGTCACCGACCCGGAGACGATCGACCGGTTCGCGGCGGACGCCGGGGCGCCGCTGCCGTTCCACCTCTTCCTGGTGGAGCCGGCCGAGGTCGTCCGCACCACCGTGGAGGACGACGAGCTGGTGATCCGCACCTGGTCGCCGGGGCGGCCGGTCCGCACGATCCGGCGGGGCAACGACGACGCGCCGGCGACCGTGGACGCCCCCTGAAGGCCTACGACGTGGCGCCGCCGGCCGGGCGGGACCTCGACGGCACCCCCTGGCGCCCGGTCCTCGAAGATCGCCCGGTCGGGACGGCCCTCAGCTGTTGTACGCCACGACGATCCCGATGACGACCAGGGCCACCACGAACATCACGATGCAGCCGCAGGTGGCGCCGGACGCTTCGTCGATGACGCCCTTGGGCTTGGGCTGCGCCCTCTGGTGGTCCCTGATCCCCCGCGCCACCGCACGTCTGATCTCGTCCTCGTCCACGCGAACCCTCCCCCTGGCGTATTGATCGACTCACGTCAACCTATCGTCGGGGGCCGGAGAGGCGGGACCGTACCCCGTCCGCGTGGTCGCCAGGACCCGGGCGCGGCACCAGGCCGGTGTGCCCCAGGCGTCCCGCAGCGGCCGGGCCTTGCGCAGCCAGAGCGAGAGGTCCAGTTCCTCGGTGTACCCGACGGCGCCGTGGACCTGCAGGGCGCTGCGGGCCGCGGCGTACGCCGCCTCGCCGGCCGCCGCCTTCGCCGCGGCCAGGTCGGCACCGTCGAAGGTGAGCGCCGCCCCGAAGACCAGCGGCCGGGCGAACTCGAGCCCGATGAGCGTGTCCGCCAGGCGGTGCTTCACCGCCTGGAAGGAGCCGATCGCGGCGCCGAACTGGGTGCGTTGCCGCGCGTACGCGACCGTACGGTCGAGCAGGGCGAGCCCGACGCCCAGCGACTGCGCGGCCGTCGCCAGCAGCGCCCACTCCACCGCCCGTCCGGCCGCGGCCGTCACCGCCGGACCGGCGGCCAGCAGTTCCCCGCCCGGCAGGGGCGGTGCGAGCCGGCGCGCGGGATCGGCGGACACCCTGACCGGCCCGTGCCCGGCCGCGAGCCGCAGTTCGCCGCCCCGCACGACCAGCGTGACGGCGGCGGTGTCCGCGTCGAGGGCGTACGGGGACGGGCGGGGCAGCGCGCGGCCGTCGTCGGAGGCACCGTCGGTGGCGTCGCCGCCCGGCACCATCGCCAGCGTCGCCACCGTCTCGCCCGCGGCCAGGCCCGGCAGCAGCCGTTTCGCCGGGCCGTCCTCGCCGAGCCGGGCCAGCTCCGTCAGCAGCGCCGCGGCGGCCACCGTCTCCACGAGCGGGCCGGGGACACCGTGCCGGCCCAGCTCCACGCAGGCCAGGGCCAGTTCGACGGGCAGCGGGCCCACGCCTTCGTAGGCTTCGGGGACCGCGAGGGCGAACACCCCGGTCGCGGCCAGCCGGGTCCACAGGGCGAGCCCGGGGGCGGGGTCGCCGGCGGCCCAGGCGCGGATCACCGCGGGGGTGTCCGCGGCGGTCAGCAGCGCGTCCAGCGAGCGGCCGAAGGCCTGTTGCTCCCCGGTCGGCAGGAACGGCATCAGCGGCGTCCTTTCGGAAGGCCGAGCAGCCGCTCGGCGARGATGTCGCGCTGGATCTCGTTGGWCCCGGCGTAGATCGGCCCCGCGAGCGAGAAGACGTACCCCTCGCCCCACTCGCCGTCCCCGTCCAGCTCGCCCTCGGCGCCCAGCAGGTCGAGCGCGGTCTCGTGCAGCGCGATGTCGTACCGCG
The DNA here is from genome assembly GCF_008042125.1 of Streptomyces sp. MS191. GTDB lineage: Bacteria > Actinomycetota > Actinomycetes > Streptomycetales > Streptomycetaceae > Streptomyces. Next base: position 872,527 of record NZ_RDBI01000040.1, on the reverse strand, counting down.
ACCAGAAGACCTTGTTCAGGCTCGACTCGGCTCCGATCGTCCCGCCGGCCGCGAAGCGCGCCGCCCCGCCGGCCGTGAACAGCTGGTAGGCCCGTGCCCCGATCACCGCGTCGGCGACCCGGTCGCGGACGGCCGGGTCCTCGCCCGTCGCCCGCCACGCTGGATCTCGTTGGTCCCGGCGTAGATCGGCCCCGCGAGCGAGAAGACGTACCCCTCGCCCCACTCGCCGTCCCCGTCCAGCTCGCCCTCGGCGCCCAGCAGGTCGAGCGCGGTCTCGTGCAGCGCGATGTCGTACCGCGACCAGAAGACCTTGTTCAGGCTCGACTCGGCTCCGATCGTCCCGCCGGCCGCGAAGCGCGCCGCCCCGCCGGCCGTGAACAGCTGGTAGGCCCGTGCCCCGATCACCGCGTCGGCGACCCGGTCGCGGACGGCCGGGTCCTCGCCCGTCGCCCGCCACAGCCGTACGAGCCGGTCGGCGGCCGCCAGGAAGCGGCCGGGGGAGCGCAGCATCAGGCCCCGCTCGTTGCCGGTCGTCGACATCGCGATCCGCCAGCCCTGGCCGGGCTCCCCGATCACGTCGGCGTCGGGGACGAAGACCTCGTCGAGGAAGAGCTCGGCGAAGGCCGGCTTCCCGTCGAGGCGGCCGATGGGCCGGACGGTCACGCCCGGCGCGCGCAGGTCGAACATCAGATACGTGAGCCCACGGTGCGGCCGGTCGGCCGCCGGGTCGGTGCGGAAGATGCCGAAGGCCCGGTCCGCGAAGGCGGCCCGTGAGGACCAGGTCTTCTGTCCGGACAGCAGCCAGCCCCCGTCGGTCCGCACCGCCCGGGAGGTCAGCGAGGCCAGGTCCGAGCCGGCCTCCGGTTCGGACCACGCCTGGGCCCAGACCGTCTCGCCCGTCGCCATCGAGGGCAGGACGCGGGCCCGCTGCTCCTCGGTGCCGTGGTCGAAGAGCGTGGGGGCGAGCAGGTTGATGCCGTTCTGCGAGACCCGGCCCGGCGCCCCGGCCGCGTAGTACTCCTCCTCGAAGGCCAGCCAGCGGAAGATGCCGGCGTCCCGGCCGCCGTACCGCTCCGGCCAGGAGACCACCGACCAGCGGGCGGCGGCGAGTTCCGCCTCCCAGGCGCGGTGGGCGGCGAAGCCGTCCTCGGTCTCCAGGGACGGCAGGGGAGCGTCGGGCACATGGGCGCGGAGCCACGCGCGCGCCTCCGCCCGGAAGTTCTCCTCGTCGGCCGTGTACGAGAGGTCCATCGGACACCCGCTCCTTCCCTAACAAGTGTTTGGTAGGTTAACGTACGGCCATGGGCAGCGCCACGAGCAGCGTCGAGGACTTCCGCACCGAGGTACGCGACTGGCTGGAGGAGCACCTCGGCGGCGCGTTCGCCGCGCTGCGGGGCCGCGGCGGCCCGGGCCGGGAACACGAGGCCTTCGCCGAACGCCTCGCCTGGGAACGCCACATGGCCGCCCACGGCTGGACCTGCGTCGGCTGGCCGGAGGAGTACGGCGGCCGCGGCGCGAGCATCGAGGAACAGATCGCCTTCCACGAGGAGTACGCCCTCGCCGACGCCCCCGCCCGCGTCAACCACATCGGCGAACAGCTCCTCGGCCCCACCCTCGTCGCCCACGGCACCCCCGAGCAGAAGGCCCGCTTCCTGCCCCCGATCCGCGCCGTGACGGAACTCTGGTGCCAGGGCTACAGCGAACCCGGCGCCGGCTCCGACCTCGCGGGCGTCCGCACCCGCGCGACCCTCGACGGCGACGCCTGGGTCGTGCACGGGCAGAAGATCTGGACCTCCCTCGCCCACGAGTCCCAGTGGTGCTTCGTCCTCGCCCGCACCGAACCCGGCTCCCGGCGCCACGCCGGACTCTCCTACCTCCTGGTCCCGATGGAGCAGGAGGGCGTCGACGTCCGGCCGATCACACAGCTCACCGGCACCAGCGAGTTCAACGAGGTCTTCTTCGACGGAGCGCGCACCGACGCCGCGCACGTCGTCGGCGCACCCGGCGACGGCTGGCGGATCGCGATGGCCACCCTCGGCTTCGAGCGCGGCGTCTCGACCCTCGGCCAGCAGGTCGGGTTCCGCCGCGAACTGGAGGCGCTGATCGCCCTCGCGCGGAGCAACGGAGCACTCGCCGACCCGCTGATCCGCGACCGGCTGGTCCGCGCGTGGAGCGGCCTGGAGGCCATGCGGGCAGGCGCCCTGCGCGGCACGGAACCCTCGGCCGCCAAGCTCTACTGGTCCCACTGGCACCGCGACCTCGGCGAACTCGCCATGGCCGTCCGCGGCCCCGCCGCCACCGTCACGGCCGGCGACCCCCACGGGCTCGACCCCTGGCAGCGGCTCTTCCTCTTCTCCCGCGCCGACACCGTCTACGCCGGATCCAGCGAGATCCAGCGGAACATCATCGCCGAGCGGGTGCTCGGCCTCCCCAAGGAGCCGCGCCCGTGACACCTCCCGCAAAGACCCCCGACTACGTCCCCGGACACGGCCTGCTCGCCGGCCGCACCGCTGTCGTGACCGCCGCCGCCGGGGCGGGCATCGGCGGCGCCACCGCCCGCCGCCTCCTGGAGGAGGGTGCGCGGGTCCTGGTCAGCGACGCCCACGCCCGCCGCCTCAAGGAGACCGAGGCCGCCCTCGCCGCCGAGTTCGGCGCCGGCGCCGTCGCCGCCCTGCCCTGCGACGTCACCGACGAGAGCCAGGTGCGGGCGCTCCTCGACACCGCCGAACAGCTGCACGGCGGACTCGACATCGTCGTCAACAACGCCGGTCTCGGCGGCACCGCCACCCTCGCCGAGATGACCGACGACCAGTGGAACCGCGTCCTCGACGTCACCCTGAACGGCACCTTCCGCTGCACCCGCGCCGCCCTGCGCCGCTTCCGGGACGCCGGCCGCCCCGGAGTCATCGTCAACAACGCCTCCGTCGTGGGCTGGCGCGCCCAGGCCGGCCAGGCCCACTACGCCGCCGCCAAGGCCGGCGTCATGGCGCTCACCCGCTGCGCGGCCGTCGAGGCGGCCCCGTACGGCGTCCGCGTCAACGCGGTCGCGCCCTCGCTCGCGATGCACCCGCACCTGGTCAAGGTCACCTCGGCGGAACTCCTGGAGGAACTCACCGCCCGCGAGGCGTTCGGCCGCTACGCCGAGCCCTGGGAGGTCGCCAACGTGATCGTCTTCCTCGCCAGCGGCTACTCCTCCTACATGACGGGCGAGGTCGTGGCCGTCAGCAGCCAGCATGCCTAGGGAATGTCCTGCCGATCTGGCCCGGCCCGCGACGACGGCTGCGGCCCCTCGCGGCGTTGTCGGAGTCGCCCGAGTGCACCCGGTACGAGGGCGATCCTCCGCTTGGCGATCGCACGCACCGGGCGCCGCGGGGCCCGCCCTCCGGGCGGACGGCGCTCCCTCCGCCACCCGCCCCGGGTCCGGTCCCCGCACCGCGGTGAACGGCGTCCCGGGGCCGGGGACCACAATGGACGGGTGCCGACCACCAAGAAGAAGACCCAGGTGACCGCGACCCCCGAGCGCCGCCGCGAACTCCTGGACACCGCGGCCGAGGTGTTCGCCGCCCAGGGGTACAACGCCACCACCGTCCGCAAGATCGCGGACGCCGCCGGCATGCTCGCCGGCAGCCTCTACTACCACTTCGATTCCAAGGAGTCGATGCTCGACGAGATCCTCTCCACCTTCCTGACCGAACTGTGGGAGGGCTACGACGCCGTCCTCGCCGCCGGGCTCGGCCCCAGGGAGACCATCGAGGCCCTCGTCACCGAGTCCTTCCGGGAGATCGACCGGCACCACGCCGCCGTCGCCATCTACCAGAAGGAGTCCCGGCACCTGACCACTCAGCCCCGCTTCCACTACCTCTCCGACTCGCAGCAGAAGTTCGAGAAGGCGTGGCTCGGGACGCTGGAACGCGGGGTCGAGGCCCGCGTGTTCCGCGCCGACCTCGACATCAGGCTCACCTACCGGTTCGTGCGCGACACCGTCTGGGTCGCCGCGTCCTGGTACCGGCCGGGCGGACAGCACAGCCCGGACGAGATCGCCCGTCAGTACCTGTCGATGGTCCTGGACGGGATCGCCGTACGCACCTGACCCAGCTGGAGGAGTCGCCATGGCCGAGGCCTACATCGTCGAAGCGGTACGCACCCCGGTGGGCCGCCGCCGGGGCGGCCTCGCCGCCGTCCATCCGGCGGACCTCGGCGCCCATGTGCTGAAGGCCCTCGTCCGGCGCTCCGGCATCGACCCGGCCGCGGTCGAGGACGTCGTCTTCGGCTGCCTCGACACCGTCGGACCGCAGGCCGGCGACATCGCCCGCACGGCCTGGCTCGCGGCCGGCCTGCCCGAGGAGGTCCCCGGCGTCACCGTCGACCGCCAGTGCGGCTCGTCCCAGCAGGCCGTCCACTTCGCGGCCCAGGGCGTCCTGTCCGGCACCCAGGACCTGGTGGTCGCGGGCGGCACGCAGAACATGTCGATGATCCCCATCGCCTTCGCCTCCCGGCAGGCGGCCGAACCGCTGGGCCTGACCGAAGGGCCCTACGCCGGCTCGGAGGGCTGGCGCGCCCGGTACGGCGACGCGCCCGTCAACCAGTTCCACGGCGCGGAACTGATCGCCGCGAAGTGGCACATCACCCGCCGCGACCAGGAGGAGTACGCCCTGCGCTCGCACCAGCGGGCGCTGCGGGCACTCGACGAGGGCCGCTTCGCACGCGAGACCGTGCCGTACGGGGACGTCACCGCGGACGAGGGGCCGCGCCGGGACACCACCCTGGAGAAGATGGCCGGACTGAACCCGGTCGTCGCGGGCGGCACGATCACCGCGGCCTGCTCCTCCCAGGTCTCCGACGGCGCCGCGGCGATGCTGCTGGCCGGCGAGCGCGCCGTACGCGACCACGGCCTGACCCCGCGCGCCCGGATCCACCACCTCTCGGTCCGCGGCGAGGACCCGATCCGGATGCTCTCCGCCCCGATCCCGGCGACCGCGTACGCCCTGCGGAAGACCGGCCTGTCGATCGACGACATGGACCTGATCGAGATCAACGAGGCCTTCGCGCCGGTCGTGCTGGCCTGGCTCAAGGAGACGGGCGCCGACCCGGAGCGCGTCAACGTCAACGGCGGGGCGATCGCCCTCGGCCACCCGCTGGGCGCGACCGGGGTGCGGCTGATGACCACCCTGCTGCACGAACTGGAGCGCACCGGGGGCCGGTTCGGCCTCCAGACGATGTGCGAGGGCGGCGGCCAGGCCAACGTCACGATCATCGAACGGCTGTAGGAGGTGTGACGCTCGTCGCTGTCCCGCCCTTCACGGCGGGACGGCGTGCTAGTGTCTCCGTGTTGCTAGTTTTGGTACCCATGAACTTTATGTGCGCCTGACGGGAATGTTCCTTCAGGCGCAATTTTGTTTTCCCGGCATTCTCCGGATGGGGCCCTTACCTGTTCAGGAGAATTCACATGGCTACTGGAACCGTGAAGTGGTTCAACTCGGAAAAGGGCTTCGGCTTCATCGAGCAGGACGGCGGCGGCGCCGACGTCTTCGCCCACTACTCCAACATCGCGACCTCCGGCTTCCGTGAGCTGCAGGAAGGCCAGAAGGTCACCTTCGACGTCACGCAGGGCCAGAAGGGCCCGCAGGCGGAGAACATCCTCCCCGCCTGATCGCCGTACCGCGTTTCTCGCAGCCGGGACCCGCACCGCGCAGGTGCGGGTCCCGGCTCGCGCTGTGCTCAGGCCAGGAAGGCATTTCCCCATGACTCGCTCCGAAAAGCGGCCCCGTCGGGCCGCGGACTCCACCTCCGGAACCCCGTCCGGAAATGCCTCGGGCCGTCCCGCGCGCGGCTCCGGCCAGCGACGCGGCTCGGGCTCCGGCGCCACCGGCTCCGCCCGTGGCCGAGGCAAGGGCGCCGGGCGCACCCCGGCCTCGCCCCCGCCGCCGCGTGAGTTCACGCTCCCCGAGACGCTGACGCCCGCGCTGCCCTCCGTCGAGTCCTTCGACGCCCTCGACATGCCCGCGGCGCTCGTCAAGACGCTCGCCGCCCAGGGCGTGACCGAGCCGTTCCCCATCCAGGGCGCCACCCTGCCGAACTCGCTCGCCGGCCGGGACATCCTCGGCCGCGGCCRCACCGGCTCCGGCAAGACGCTCGCCTTCGGCCTCGCCCTGCTCGCCCGCACCGCCGGCCGCCGCGCCGAGCCCCAGGCGCCGCTGGCCATGGTCCTCGTGCCCACCCGCGAGCTCGCCCAGCAGGTGACGGACGCCCTCGCGCCGTACGCCACCTCCGTGCAGCTGCGGCTCGCCACCGTCGTCGGCGGCCTGTCGATCACCAAGCAGGCGAACGCGCTGCGCCGCGGCGCCGAGGTGCTCGTCGCCACGCCCGGCCGGCTCAAGGACCTCATCGAGCGCGGCGACTGCCGGCTCGACCAGGTCGCGATCACGGTCCTCGACGAGGCCGACCAGATGGCCGACATGGGCTTCATGCCGCAGGTCACGGCGCTGCTCAAGCAGGTCGAGCCGGACGGCCAGCGGATGCTGTTCTCCGCCACGCTCGACCAGAACATCGACCGTCTGGTGAAGATGTTCCTCACCGACCCGGTCGTCCACTCCGTCGACCCCTCGGCCGGCGCGGTCACCACGATGGAGCACCACCTGCTCCACATCGCCGACGAGACCGACAAGAAGGCCGTCACCCTGAAGATCGCGGCCCGCGACGGCCGGACGATCCTCTTCCTCGACACCAAGCGGGCGGTGGACCGGCTCGTCAAGCGGCTCCTCGCGAGCGGCGTCCGGGCCTCCGGCCTGCACGGCGGCCGTTCCCAGCCGCAGCGCAACCGCACCCTGGACCAGTTCAAGACCGGCCAGGTCAACGTGCTGGTCGCGACGAACGTGGCGGCCCGGGGCATCCACGTCGACGACCTCGACCTGGTCGTCAACGTCGACCCGCCGATCGACCACAAGGACTACCTGCACCGCGGCGGCCGCACGGCCCGCGCCGGCGAGTCCGGCTCGGTCGTCACCCTCGTCCTGCCCGAGCAGAAGCGGGACATGAGCCGGCTGATGGCGAACGCGGGCATCGCGCCCCGCACCGCGCAGATCAAGTCCAGCGACGACGAGCTGACCCGCCTCACCGGTGCCCGGGAGCCTTCCGGCATACCGGTCGTCATCGAGGTCCCGCAGCCGGCCCAGCCCGCTCCGTCGGCGGGCGGCGGCCGACGCTCGCGCCGCGGCGGCTCCGGCGGCGGCCGTGCCCGCGGCGCGGCCGGCTCCGCCCGTACGGCCACGGCCGGCTCGGCAGGTGGCTCCGGGAACCGCACCGCCGGCAACGGCGCCACCGGCCGCGCGGTCGGCAGCGGCTCGTCCGCCCGGACGGGAGGCAACGGCTCCGCCACCCGCACCGGCGCCGGGACCGGCGCGGGCGCCCCGCGCTCCCGCGGCCGCAGCGGCGGCACCGCCGGTGCCGGCCGCGGCCGCCGGGGTTCCGTCTAGAACACGCCCCGGTCGACCAGCCGGGCCTGGAGCGCCGCCAGTGTGCGCAGCTCCAGGCCCAGGCCGACGGTCAGGTAGCGCAACAGGCCGCCGTACCCGGAGCGGACCTCGGCCGACGCCGCGTCGAGGTACTCCGTCCGCACCTCCTGGAGCGGGACGATCAGGTCCGGGTTCTGCATGAGACCGCCCTGTCCGAGCCCTTCCCGCACCTGCGCGTCGTACGCCGCCCGCAGCGTGTTGGACGCGAGGTAGTCGCCCAGGGCCGTGCTCGCCGGCACGCCCAGGACCGTCAGCAGCAGGTGACTCGTCCAGCCCGTACGGTCCTTGCCCGAGGTGCAGTGGTAGAGCAGGGGCCCGCCGCCCGGCTCCGCCAGGTCGCGGAGGGTCGCCGCGAACCGCGCCCGGTTGTCCGGGCTCGTGACGAAGGTGCGGTACACCTCGCGCATGAAGGCGGCGGCCCGTCCGCCGCCGAGCATCTCCTCCTGCCGGACCGGGTCGCGCGAGCCGATCGCGGCCAGCAGCTGCCCGTACAGCCCGTTGTCGGTGACCGGGCGGGAGAGCGCCGTGAGCGGGGCGGGCAGCCGGTCCGCCCCGTCGTACCGGACCTCCAGCGGGATCCGGAAGTCCACGACCCGGCCCAGCCGCAGCCCGGCCAGTGTCGTCAGGTCGGTGTCGGTGAGCTTCGACAGGGCGTCGGCCCGGTAGACCAGGCCCTTGCGGACCCGGCCCCCTCCGTAGGTGACGTATCCGCCGAGGTCACGGACGTTGACCGCGCCCTGGAGCGGGATCTGCCGCGGGACGGCCGCCCGCGGACGGGGCGCCGCGACCGCCGTCACGGGGGCGAGAAGGCTTCCCGCGCCGGTGGCCGCGGCGGTGCTCAGCAGTGCGCGTCGGGACAGTGGCATGGGCCGGACTCCCTTGGCCGGACTCCCTGGGGGAGCGAGGGTTCACCCTGGTGATGGCAGGGCGCGGAGCGCGTGCGCGGCCTCGGACAGGATCCGCTGGACGAGTTCCTCACAGCTCGGGAGGTCCTCGATCAGCCCGGCGACCTGTCCGGAGGCCATGACGCCGAGGTCGGTGCGGCCCTCGACCATGGATGCCCGCAGGAGCACGGGGGTGTTCGCGGCGAGCAGGACCTGGCTCCAGGACAGGTCCTTGCCGTGACGCATCGCGAGCCCGTCGCGGATCATCCGCGGCCACGACAGGCCCGACAGCTTCCGGAACCCGGCCGCGCGGCGCACGGTCTGCGCCAGCGCCCGGACCCGGCCCGCCCGTTCCAGGGCGGCGACCATCTCCGTGCGCAGCATCCGGTGCGGCAGCCCGTCGACGGCCGTGGTGACCGTGACGTCCTTGACCGTCGCGGCCAGGTAGCGCGCCTTCACCGCGTCGGGCACGGTCGAGTCGGAGGTGAGGAGGAAGCGGGTCCCCATGGCGATCCCCGCGGCCCCGTAGGCGAGCGCGGCGACCAGGCCGCGGCCGTCGTGGAAGCCGCCGGCCGCGACGACCGGGATGCCGACCGCGTCCACCACCTGCGGCAGCAGCACGGTCGTCGCCACCTCGCCGGTGTGCCCGCCGCCCTCGCCGCCCTGCACGATCACCGCGTCCGCGCCCCAGGCCGCGACCTTCTCGGCGTGCCGCCGGGCCCCGATCGAGGGGATCACGACCACCCCGGCGTCCTTCAGCTCCGCGATCAGGTCCCGTGAGGGCGCGAGGGCGAAGGAGGCGACCCGCACCCCTTCGTCGATGATGATCCGCACCCGTTCGCGGGCGTCGCCCGCGTCGGCGCGCAGGTTCACGCCGAACGGCCGGTCCGTGCGGGACCGCACCTCGCGGACCGCCGAGCGGAGCTGCTCCGTGCTCATCGTCGCCGAGGCGAGGATGCCGAGCGCGCCGGCCTCGGCGGAGGCGGTGACCAGCCGGGGCCCGGCGACCCAGCCCATGCCGGTCTGCACGATCGGGTACCGGACGCCGGTGAGCCTCGTGAGCGCGGTGTCGAAGGAGGCCGTCACCGGGCCGGCACCTCGCGGTCGCGCAGCCCCCGCGGGTCGATGACCTCCCGGATCAGCCGGAGTTCCGCGGCGGTCGGTTCACGGGTGAAGGGGACGTCGTCACCGGCCGGCAGCGCGAAGCCGGTGGCCTCCCGGACCTGCGCCACGGTCACGCCCGGGTGCAGGGAGGCCAGCCGCATCGAGCGGTCGGGGGTCTCGAAGTCGAAGACGCCGAGGTCGGACACGACGCGGGGGATCCGGTGGTAGCGGGTGACCCCGGCCTCGGCGGCCCGGTCGTAGCCGACTCCGCTGACCATGTCCACGCGCTCGACGAAGACCCGGGGCGAGTGCCGGGGGATCCAGTAACTCACCGGGTTGTTCAGCGTGTTGACGGGGGCGCCGCGGACGCCGAGGAGCTGGCGGGTGGGCCGGGACCAGTCGCCGACGCAGGAGATGTTCTGGTTGCCGTACCGGTCGATCTGGCTTGCGCCCATCATGACGTGCCGTCTGCCGCCGGTGACCATGGTCAGGTGCCGCCGGTACGGCAGCCAGCCCTCGACCTCCCCGTCGAGGCCGACCAGCATCGCCTCGCCGTCGGTCAGCAGCAGCTCGGGGGCGAAGGTGCGCCGGGCGAGCCGCGCGCCGAACGACGAGACGGGGGCCATGGCGGCGGCGAGCACCTCGCCGGCGTCGCGCCAGGCCTCGGCGCACGCGACGACGCAGTACTC
>NZ_RDBI01000040.1:853139-862239 GCF_008042125.1 Streptomyces sp. MS191 | reverse complement strand
GGATGGTGGCGACCGTGGCGTCGGCGGCGTCCCGGGGCCGGAACAGGACGGTGGTCAGGGTGGGGGCTGGGGCGCGTGGCTGCTCAACTCTGCTCCTCGTGCCAGGTGCGTACGGCCTGCTGGTAGTCGTCCTCGCTCTTGCCGGAGAGGAAGCGCTGGGCGAACTCGGCCCAGGGCGTGGTCGCGTACAGCCGCTGGAACGCCTCGTCGCGTTCGTAGTCGGGGGCGCAGGAGGTGAAGTGGGCGCCGTTGGGTGCCTCGACGACTCCGGTGACGCTGTGCCGTCCGACGAGCAGGGTCTGCGGGGGCGCGGTGCCGAGGTCGGCGGTGTCGACGAGCCGCTCGCAGGAGAGGTACGCCGTGTCGGCGGCCTCGCAGAACAGGTCGTCGAAGTAGGGGTCGGGGCCGAGGTACTGGCCGTTGCCGGACCGGTCGGCGCGGTTGAGGTGGACGAGGGCCGCGTCCATCCGGAGTGCGGGCACGGCGACCAGTTCCTCGCCGTCCTCGTAGGGGGAGCGGACCGTCCGCAGCCCGGGGTTGACCCGCATGACGTCGGAGCCGAGACCGGCCCGGACCGGAAGGAACGGCAGCCGGTTGGCGGCGGCGTGCAGCCCCCACATGAACATGGCCTCGTCCAGCTCCGTCAGTTCGAAGGCGCCCCGCTCGCGGGCGGCGCGGAAGTGGGGTTCGAGGGGGATGGAGTCGAGCGTGGCGAAGGGGGCGACGAGCCGGCGGATCCGGCCTGCCGCGGCGAGCAGTCCGACGTCGGGGCCGCCGTAGCAGATCACGGTGAGATCGGTGATCTCGGACCGGAGGAGCGCGCGGACCAGCGCCATCGGCTTCCGCCGCGATCCCCAGCCGCCGATGCCGATCGTCATGCCGCTGCGCAGGCGGCCGACGACCTCGTCGGGGGTCATCGTCCTGTCGTGCGGGTGTCCGGTCACGAGGAGCCCTTCCTGCCGAAACCGTCGCGGACGCGGTCGGCGACGCCGCTGAGGTTGGCCTCGAAGGTGAAGCCCTGCTCGAAGCGGTAGCTGCGGTGCACGTCCACGGGGTCGATGCCGTTGATGGCGGCCTTGGCGAGCCGGATCAGCGAGCCGTCCTTGGCGGCGATCTCCCGGGCCACGGCGAGCGCGGCGTCGCGCAGTCCGGCGCGTGGGACGACCTTCCAGACCGAGCCGTGGGCGTGCAGTTCGTCGGCGGTGACGGTCCGGGAGGTGTAGTACAGGGCCCGCATCAGGTGTTGCGGGACGAGCCGGGCGAGATGGGTGGCGGCGCCGAGGGCGCCGCGGTCCAGTTCGGGCAGTCCGAAGGAGGCGTCCTCCGAGGCGACGATCACGTCGGCGTTGCCGACCAGTCCGATGCCGCCGCCCAGGCAGAAGCCGGCGACGGCCGCCACCACCGGCACCTCGCACGTGTACACCGCGGAGAAGGCTTCCGCGCACCCGTGGTTGGCGCCGATGAGGGCCCGGTGGCCGGTGCCGTGCTCGCGCTGCATCTCCTTGATGTCGACGCCGGCGTTGAAGCCGCGGCCTTCGGCGGCGAGGACCACGCAGCGGACCTCCTGGTCGCGGCCGGCCGCGCGGACCGCGTCGGCGAGGTCGTACCAGCCCTGTACGGGCAGGGCGTTGACGGGTGGGAAGTCGACGGTGACGAGGGCGACGCCCTTGTCCGGGCGTGAGGTGGAGACACCCATGAACGGATCAGCTACCTTTCCACCAAACGTTTGTTAGGCGACTGCTTGGTGAGGAAGGTAGCAGCCGATGGAGCTGGACGGGAGGGTCGCCGTCGTCACCGGCGGCACGCGGGGCGTGGGCGCGGGCATCACCCGGGCCTTTCTGCGCGCCGGCGCGCACGTGATCGTCTGTGCCCGCCGGCCACCGGACGCGCCGCTGGAAGAAGCGGGCCGGACGGCCGTGTTCGCGCCCCTCGACCTGCGCGACCCCGTGGCCGTCGAGGCGTTCTTCGAGGACGTCGCGCAGGCGTACGGGCGGCTCGACGTCCTCGTCAACAACGCGGGCGGGACGCCCTACCGGCTGCTCGGCGAGGGCGACGCGGAACGGCACGCCCGGGTCGTCGCGCTGAACCTGACCGTCCCGCTCACCGTGACCCTCGCCGCGTACGAGTCGCTGCGCGCGGCGCGCGGCTCGGTCGTCATGATCGGCAGCGTCAGCGGCACCCGGCCCTCGCCGGGCACGGCCGCCTACGGCGCGGCGAAGGCCGGTCTGGAGAACCTGGCCCGGTCGATGGCCGTGGAGTGGGCCCCCCGCGTCCGGGTGAACACCCTCGTCCTCGGCATGGTCCGCACCGAGCTGTCCCACCTCCACTACGGGGACGCGGACGGGATCGCGGCCGTCGGCCGGACCGTCCCGCTCGGCCGGCTCGCCGAACCCGAGGAGGCCGGGGAGGCGGCGGTGTTCCTCGCCTCCGAGCGCGCCGGATACGTCACGGGGGCCTCGCTCCTGGTGCACGGGGGCGGGGAACGCCCCGCCTTCCTCGATGCCGCGAACGCGGACAAGGAGAGCTGAGATGACGCCGACGGGACTGTGCGAGGGCCGGGTCGTGATCGTGACGGGCGGCGGGCGGGGGCTGGGCCGGGCCCACGCCCTGGCCTTCGCCGCCGAGGGCGCCCGGGTCGTGGTCAACGACCTGGGCGTCGGGCTCGACGGGGCCGCCTCGGCGGAGTCCCCGGCGCGCCAGGTGGTGCGGGAGATCCGGGAGGCGGGCGGCGAGGCCGTCGCGCACGGCGGCGACGTCGCCACGGAGGAGGGCGCCGCCTCCCTGGTGGCCGCCGCGCTCGACACGTACGGGCGGCTCGACACCCTGGTCAACAACGCGGGCTTCCTGCGCGACCGGATGCTCGTCAACCTCGGCGAGGACGACTGGGACGCCGTCATGCGGGTGCACGTGAAGGGCCACTTCCTGCCCCTGCGGCACGCGGCGGCGCACTGGCGGGCCGAGGCCAAGGCGGGGCGCCCGGTGGCGGCCCGGGTCGTGAACACCACCTCGGGCGCGGGGCTGCTGGGCAGCGTGGGGCAGGGCAACTACGCGGCGGCGAAGGCGGGGATCGTCGGTCTGACGCTGGTCGCGGCTGCGGAGGCGGCGCGCTACGGGGTCCACGTCAACGCGATCGCCCCGGCCGCCAGGACCCGCATGACCGAGCGGACCTTCGCCGGTCTGGAGGGCCTGCCGGAGGACGTCTCACCGCTGGTGGTGTGGCTCGGCTCGGCGGCCTCGGAGGGCGTGACCGGCCGCGTCTTCGAGGCCGAGGGCGGCCGCATCACCGTCATGGAGGGCTGGCGGCCCGGCCCGACGGCGGACAAGGGGGCGCGCTGGACCCCGGCCGAGGCGGGCGAGGCCGCGCGCAAGCTGCTGGCGGGCGCCGAGGAGCCGCGACCGGTGTACGGGGCCTGACGGGGCGGCGGAGGCGAAGGGTTGCGGCGGCCGGTGCGCGGGGCCCGTCGCCCGGGCGGCCCTCAGCCGGTCAGGCGTCGGGTCGCCTCGCGCTGGCGGGTGGTCGAGCCGGCGAGGAAGCGGGTGATCACGAGCAGCTCCTCGGTGCTGAACTCCTCGTAGAGCTCGTGCACTTCACGTGCCCAGTCGTCGAAGAGGGGGGCGATCTCGGCCAGCTTCTCGGGGCGGGGCTCGACGAGCACCCGGCGCTTGTCCGTCGGGTGCTTCACCCGGCGGACGAAGCCCTTGCGCTCCAGGCGGTCGACGAGGCCGGTCACGGAGGCCGGTGCGAGCCCGGAGCGCTCGGCGAGCTCCTTGGCCGTCAGGGCGCCGTGGCGTTCCAGCAGGTCGAGCGTCTTGGTCTCGGTCGCCCCCAGGTCCTGCCGGGCCGCGACCGCCGTGTGGAAGGCCACCGAGGCGGCGCTGGAGTCGCGGCCGGCGGCGGTGAGGGCGGCGATGACCTCGGCGCGCCGCGCCCCCTCGTCCCGTGCGGGCCGCTCGCTCGTGCTCATGGGGGCAGCCTAGCAAAATATTTAGTTCGGTCGAACGAAAGACTTGCGATCACGTCCGGTCCCGTGTCACGTTTTATTTCGTTAGGTCGAACGAAATAAAACGGGAGCCGGCATGACCACCACCCTGACCAGCACCGGCGGGGCCTCGCCCACCGCCGTCCATCCGCGCCGCTGGGCCGCCGCCGTCGTGATGATGGTCGCCGCCCTCATGGACCTCGTCGACGTCACCGTCGTCAACGTCGCCCTGCCCTCCATCGGGCGCGGGCTGGGCGCCTCCGAGAGCGCCCTGCAGTGGATCGTCTCGGCGTACCTGCTGGGCTTCGCGGCCACGCTGATCGTCGCCGGACGGCTCGGCGACCGGTACGGCCGCAAGGCGCTCTTCCTCGTCGGGACGGCCGGATTCGGCCTCGCCAGTCTGGCCTGCGGCATCGCCCAGACGCCGGGTCAGCTGATCGCCGCCCGCGCCGTGCAGGGCGTGACGGCGGCCGTGCTGATGCCCCAGGTCCTCGGCTCCTTCCACAGCCTCTTCCAGGGCAAGGACCGCGGCAAGGTCTTCGGGATGTACGGGGCGGTGGCCGGCTTCGCCTCCGCGACCGGACTGCTGCTCGGCGGCGTGCTCACCGACGCGGACCTCTTCGGCCTCGGCTGGCGCAGCGTCTTCCTGGTCAACGTGCCGATCGCCGTGCTGACCCTGGCGGCCGCCGTCGTCCTCGTCCCCGCCACCCGCGAACACGCGGCGGCCCGCCCGCCCGTGCTCGGCAGCCTCGTCCTGGCGGCCGGCCTCGTCGCCATCGTGCTGCCGCTCGTCCAGGGCCAGGGCAACGGCTGGCCCGCCTGGGGCTGGGTGCTGCTCGGCGGCGGCGTCCTCGCGGTGGCGGGCCTCGGCGTCCGCGGCTCGGTCCTGCCGGGGCGGACCTTCCGTGTCCCGGCCTTCTCCTACGGCCTCGCCGTCCAACTGCTCTTCGCCCTCGGCATGCAGGGCTTCTTCCTGGTCCTCGCCCTCTGGCTGCAGGGCGGTCAGGGCTACGCGCCGATGCAGGCGGGCGTCCTCATGGTCGCCTTCTCGGCCGGCGGCTTCCTCACCGCCCCGGCGGCCGACCCCCTCGCCGTCAGGCTCGGCCGCCTGGTCCCGGCGGCGGGCGCGGTGCTGATGGCCGCCGGCTACGCCTGGGTCTGGTACGCGATGGACCAGGCGGCCCCCGTGCACACCGCCGCCTGGCCGCTGGTCCCCGGGCTGGCCGTCGCCGGCGCCGGACTCGGCTTCCTGGTGGTGCCGCTCGTCAACATCGTCCTGTCCGCGGTCCCGGACGAGCTGGCGGGCGGGGCGTCGGGAGTCTTCTCCACCGCCCAGCAGTTCGGCGGGGCCCTGGGCGCGGCGGTCGTCGGCACGGCCTTCTTCGCGGACCTCTCGATCGACGCGGCCATGCCGTGGGTGATCGCCGCCTACGGGGCGGCGGCGCTCCTGAGCCTGCGGCTGCCGGCGCGGTCCGTCTCCGGCTGACCGTCTCGACACCGCCGAGGCCGGCCTGGCGCAGCTCAGCGGCAGCGCGGAACCGTCCACTCCAGGCGCGTCCTGACCCGCTCGTTCCCGATGTGCTCCAGCGCCGCCAGGGCCGTGTCGCGGGCCGAACCCTCCGGGTCCCCGTCCGCCAGGATCGACGCCAGCACCTCGGTGGCGCGCGGATCCTGACGCATCGCCAGGCCGCGGGCCGCCTCGGCGACGGTGTCCGGATCGGTGTCTTGGAGGCGGGCGGCGAGGACTTCGCGAAGCAGAGGGGTGTCCTCGGGAAGCTCGGCGAGGGCCAGCGTCGCCCAGTCCCGCACCCCCGCGTCGTGGTCCCGGCTCAGTCGCACCAGGGTGTCGACGGCCTCCGGCCGCCCGGCCGGCACGAGTCCGGTGAGCGCGCACCCGAGGGCCCGCCGCACCTCGCCGTCGGGATGCGAGGCGAAGGGCAGCAGTTCGGGCAGCGCCGACGCGTCGCCCACGGCCCCGAGCGCGGCGACCACGGCGAGCGCGGGCTCCCGGTCCGCGCCCGGACGTCCCGGATCCGCGTCCGCCGCCACCGGCGACACCCCGCCCCGCCGGGTGTCGGCCGCCAGGCGCCGCAGGATCGCGACGCCCTCGGCCGTGAGGTCCCCGCCGGCGCCCGGGGAGTGCCTCCTCGGTCCCGCCGGGTCCGGCCGCCCCCGCCCGTGCGCCCGGTGGTCCGGCCCGGTCGACAGGGCAGCCCCCAGGACCTGGGCGCCGAGCGCCCGCCGCAGCGGTTCGTCGCCGGCGCACCAGGCCGCGGCCGTACGGAAGGTCTCCTCGTCGGGATACCGGGCGAGGGCCGCGACCGCCTCCCTCCAGTCGTCCTGGTCACGGTCCCCGCAGCGCAGGGCCCGCGCCGCGAGCTCCTCGTGCGGGGCGCGCACGCCGAGTTCGGCCTCCAGCAGGGTGACGATCGCCGCATGACCGGTCTGCCGCTCGTTCCCGCGACCGGGGGCGCCGTCCTCCCTCAGCAGTTCGACGACCACGGTCACGCCGCCGTCCTCGGGGACCCGGCGGACGACGCACTCGTACGTCCCGTCGCCCTCGGCCCCGTCGAGCAGCCCGCGCCGCAGCTCCGCCGCGATGTCCACGCCGACCCACCGGCGGGCCTCGGCCAGCGCGTCGGGAAGCGGGCCGGCGCCGTACTCCAGGAGCGCCCGCACGCTCGGGGTCGAGCCGCGCCGGGCCGCGGCGACGAGGGGCACCAGGCCGTCGGGGCCGGGGCGCTGCGGGTCCGCGCCGTGTTCGAGCAGGATCCGCACGGTCTCGGCGTGGCCCAGCCGCACCGCCCAGTCCATCGCCGTGAAGCCGTAGGACTCCTCCTGGTCCGGCCTCGCCCCGGCCCCGAGCAGGGCCCGCACCACCTCGCCGTGCCCGCCGCAGGCGGCTCCGCACAGCGGCAGGTCGCCCGCCCCCTCGCCGCTGCCCCGCCCGGGGTCGGCGCCGGCGGCCAGCAGCACCCGGACGATTCCGGCCTCGTTCGCGACGGCGGCCCGGTACAGCGCGGTCTCGCCCTCGTCGGTCGCCTCGGGGGACGCGCCGGCCCGCAGGGCGCGGACGACGGCGTCGTCGTCCCCGCCCAGAATGTCCTCGAACAACGTGCTCATCCGTCGACCATCGCCCGGCGACCGCAACCGGCGCAAATCACTTGTCGGTTCCCACCCGTCGCGCCCGGCGGGACCCCACGGGCACCGCCCCCGGGACGTGTTCAGCCCTCGCACTCCAGGACCGACTCGCACACCCCGCAGCGCGCCTTCAGCCGCCGGGCCGCCGGCACCCGCAGCCGCTGGTGGCAGACGGGACAGGGGAAGGAGACCCGCAGTGACGGGCCCGCCCCCTCGAAGGCGTACGGCGCGCCGGCCGCCGCGTGCCCCTGCCGGCGGTCCTTCGTGTACCGGTGCCGGGCCGCCCAGCCCGCGCCGGCCAGCGGCGGCCGCAGCCCGTCGCGTGCCGCCTCCGCCCGGCCCCGTGCCCAGGCGTCGTAGGCCTGGGGGCTGGTGAACCACGGCGACGGGTCCTCCCCGAACACCTCCGCCCGCTTGGCCAGCACGTATCCGAACTCCTCCGGGGTCAGGTACCCGAGCTTCTGGCTCGACACTGCGTCCTCCCGGTAGGCGTCCAGCAACAGCCAGCCCGCCCCCAGATAGGCGGTCACCACATCCGTGAGGATCTCGTTGTCCCCGGTGTCCGGGAACCCGAGGTCGAGTCGGTGGAGCAGTACATGCGTGATCTCGTGGGCCAGCGCCGCCCCCACGTCCCTGCGATGCCGCCGGAAGCGGTCGTTCAGCTCGATGAAGTACTCGGGTCCCGCGGCCAGCTCCACGCTCGCCGCGTGGGTCATCGCCCGGAAGCTCACGATCATCCGGGCCTGCGGGAGCCGCAGGTGCCGGACGAGCGCCCCGGCCACCCGCTGGGCACCGAGGTGGAGTTCGTCCTCGTCGGTGAAGGCCACGTCGGCCGCGCGCACGCTCGTGTCGAACCGACGTACGCCGTCGGCGGACAGTCTCCGGTACAGCGCGGTGAGCGAGGCCCGGACCGTGTCGAGGTGCGGGAACCCGTGGACGACCGCGTCTCCTGCACTTCCGTTCGGCACGCCGGAACCCCCTTCCCTCCACTGTACGACCGCGTCGGAGCGCTGTGCCCTGGCCGAAAACGCAGTCTTGTGACCCCCTGTGAGCCCTGTCCATAATCCGGACCAAGCCTTGACGGATACATGCCATTAGGGCTCAACCCCCCATGAAAGGCAGACACTTGAAGAAGAACAGGTTCGTCCGCGCCCTTCAGAGAATCGCCGCCGCCGGCGCCGTCGTCCTCGCCGCCGTCAGCCTCCAGCCCTCCACCGCCTCCGCCGCGCCCACGCCCGTCGTGGGCGGCACCCGGGCGGCCCAGGGCGAGTTCCCCTGGATGGTCAGGCTCTCCATGGGCTGCGGCGGCTCGCTGCTGACCCCGCAGATCGTGCTCACCGCCGCCCACTGCGTGAACGGCTCCGGCAACAACACCAGCATCACCGCCACCGCCGGCGTCGTCGACCTCCAGAGCGGCAGCGCCATCAAGGTCCGCTCGACCAAGGTCCTCCAGGCGCCCGGCTACAACGGCACCGGCAAGGACTGGGCCCTGATCAAGCTGGCCTCGCCGATCAACTCGCTGCCCACCCTCAAGATCGCCGACACCACCGCGTACAACAGCGGCACGTTCACCGTCGCCGGCTGGGGCGCCACGCGCGAGGGCGGCGCCCAGCAGCGCTACCTCCGCAAGGCGACCGTCCCGTTCGTCTCGGACTCCGCCTGCCAGGCGGCCTACGGCTCCAGCCTGGTGCCCGGCGAGGAGATCTGCGCCGGGTTCAACGAAGGCGGCGTCGACACCTGCCAGGGCGACTCGGGCGGCCCGATGTTCCGCAAGGACAACGCCGGCGCCTGGATCCAGGTCGGCATCGTGAGCTGGGGCGAGGGCTGCGCACGGCCCGGCTACCCGGGCGTCTACACCGAGGTCTCGACGTTCGCCGCCGCCATCAAGTCGGCCGCGGCCACCCTGTGACCCCGGCCTCCTGAACCACCGCCCCACCGATCCGTGGACGGGGGCGGGGCCCCGCCCCCGTCCACGGATC
>NZ_RDBI01000040.1:850898-853039 GCF_008042125.1 Streptomyces sp. MS191 | reverse complement strand
TCCACGGACCGCCCCGGGCCTCGTCCTACGCCAGCTCGACCCCGGCGCCCGCCCCGCCCTCCAGCTCCAGGACCCACACCTCGTTGCCGCCCTCGCGCAGCACCGGACCCGGCACGAACAGGGACTCCTGCGGCCCCGCCGCCCAGTACCGGCCCAGACAGAAGCCGTTGACCCAGACGAAGCCGCGGGTCCACCCCGGCAGCGACAGGGCCGCGTCCCCGGGCTCCCCCGAGACCGTCACCACCGCGCGGTACAGCCCCGGCCCCGCCGGCTCCGCCCCACCCGTCGGCCGCAGCGGCAGCCTCCGCACCGCCTCCGTCCCGAAGGCGGCCAGCCGCAGACCCCGGGCCCGTACCCCGTGCACGTACTGCCGCTCGTGCCGGACCCCGCCCGTGATCCCCTTCGCCTCCGCCTGCCGAGGGCCGTAGTTGACCCGGCCCAGGGACTCCACCCACAGCTCCACCACCGCGGGCCCCGCCACCGGCTCCGGCAGCACCGCGTCCTCCGACGCCAGCACCCCCGCCCGCACCCCGTCCACATACACCACCGCGCGGTCGCGCAGCCCCGACACCGACAGCGGATACGGCCGCCGCGGCCCGGGGATCTCCAGCCGGTAGCGCACCAGCCCGCGGTCCACCCCCAGCTCCTCGAACGTCGGCGGCACCGGCGCCATCGCCTCCGCGTCCCCCAGGACCTCCAGGACCTCCCCGAGCGGCGCCCACGCCACCGGCTCCGCGGCCGCCGGCCCGGCGATCCGCCGCGGCGGCTCCGGCACCTCCGGCAGCGGCCCCTCCGCGAACGCGCCCAGCACCTCGCGGAAACGCCAGAACTTCTCCGTCGGCAGCCCCGCCTCGTCCACCGGCGCGTCGTAGTCGTACGAGGTCACCGTCGGCCGCAGCTCGCCCTCGTGCAGCTCACCGGCCCGGTTCGCCCCCGCCCAGCCGGCGAAGTTCGTCCCGCCGTGCGCCATGTACAGGTTCACCGACGCCCCGCACTCCAGGATCTCCCGCAGCGTCCCCGCCGCGTCCGCCGCGTCCCGCACCGCGTGCTCCGTGCCCCAGTGGTCGAACCAGCCGCACCAGAACTCCATGCACATCAGAGGCCCCGCCGGCCGGTGCCGCCGCAGCACCTCGAACGCCTCCCGCGCCCCCGACCCGAAGTTCGCCGTCGCGAGCACCCCCGGCACCGACCCGCCCGTCAGCATGTGGTCCTCCGGCCCGTCCGAGGTGAACAGCGGCACCCCCACCCCGCAATCCCGCAACAGCTCCTCGACCCGCCGCAGATAACCCAGGTCCGAGCCGTAGCTGCCGTACTCGTTCTCCAGCTGCACCATGACCACCGGCCCGCCCCGGTCGATCTGCCGCGCCACGACCTGCGGCAGCAGCACACGGAACCAGCGGTCCACCGGAGCCAGGAACGCGTCGTCGTCCGTCCGCACCCGCCGCCCCAGCGGACCCGTCAGCCAGTGCGGCAGCCCCCCGTTCTCCCACTCGGCGCAGATGTACGGACCCGGCCGCACGATCGCCCACATCCCGGCCCGCCCCACCGCGTCCAGGAACCGGCCCAGCGCCGCCACGTCCCCGTACCGCCCCGGCTCCGGCTCGTACAGGTTCCACGGGACGTAGGTCTCCACACAGTTGAGCCCCATCGCCCGCAGCATCCCCAGACGGTGCCCCCACTGCTCCTCGTGCACCCGGAAGTAGTGCAGCGCCCCCGACAGCAGCCGCACCGGCCGCCCGTCCAGGAGGAAATCCTCGTCACCCACAGCGAACGTGCTCATGCGCTCACCCTCGCCCTCTGGCGGCGGGCCGGTCCATGGACAAAGATCGTCGCTGTTTGGACGTAAGGAGACGACCGGAAGGGCGCGTGCCGACGATGTACCACACCTGGATGCGCTACTTCACGCCCAGCCCCGTCCACCACCGCCTCGGCCTGGTCTGCCTCGGCGTCGGACTCCAGCACGGCACCCTGCCCACCGTCGGCCCGCGCACCCTCCTCCAGGAGGCGGCGGGCGGTGGCGCCGCCGATGCCCGCCCCGGCGGCGGCGGTCACGACAGCGGTGCGGCCGGCGAGCAGGCCGTGTCCGGGGACGTAGTCGGGGGTCTTTGCGGGAGGTGTCACGGGCGCGGCTCCTTGGGGAG
>NZ_RDBI01000040.1:845681-850798 GCF_008042125.1 Streptomyces sp. MS191 | reverse complement strand
CATCTGGCTCACCCCCGGCGTGCCCCACCACTACGCCGCCGACCCCGCCACCGGCTGGGACGAGAGCTTCGTCGACTTCGGCGGCCCCGCCACCGCCACCTACACCGAACTCGGCTACATCGAACCCGACCGGCCCGTCGTCCCGCTCGCCGACGCCGCCGGCCCCCGCGCCGCCATCGGCCGCATCGCCCGCGCCGCCCGCCGCGGCAACCCCCTCCTGGAGGTCGAGACCGGCGCCGCCGTCCACGAACTCCTCGTCGCCCTGCGCCGCGCCCGCGCCGACACCAACGCCGACGGCGACCCCGTCCTCTCCGCACTCGCCCGCGACGCCTTCCAGCCGCTCTCCGTCGCCGAGCACGCCGCCCGGCACGGCATGAGCGCGGCCGAGTTGCGCACCGCCGTCCGCCGCGCCGCCGGCTGCAGCCCGAAGGACTACCTCCTCTCCATCCGCCTCGGACGCGCCAAGGAACTCCTCGCCGCGACCGAGCTGCCCGTCGCCGCGGTCGCCCGCCGCGTCGGCTACGACGACCCGGCCTACTTCTCCCGGCTGTTCACGCGCCGTGTCGGCACCGCACCCGTCCGCTTCCGCGACCAGCAAGGACGTGCCGTACCCGGCGGCTGGAGCGACCGCGTTCCGGATCCCGAACACCCTCCGACGATCGTCGGGCGCTCCGTCTAAGCTCGCTGCCCATGAGCGACATCGACGAGTCCGTACAAGAGGAACTGTCCCGACTGCGCGACAGCATCGACAACATCGACGCGGCGGTCGTCCACATGCTCGCCGAACGCTTCAAATGCACCCAGCAGGTCGGCGTCCTCAAGGCCAAGCACCAGCTGCCGCCCGCCGACCCCGAGCGCGAGTCCCGCCAGATCGCCCGGCTGCGGGAACTGGCCGAGAGCGCGAAACTGGACCCGGCGTTCGCGGAGAAACTGCTGAACTTCATCATCGCGGAGGTCATCCGGCACCACGAGACGATTGCGGACGGAGCACGCTGATGGGCCGCGTCACGGTCTTCACCCTGGGAGGGACGATCTCCGCCCGGGGCGGGGACGCGGCGCGCCTCACGGGCACCGAGGTCCTCGCCGGGCTCGGTGCCGTCGGCACCGAGGCGGAGCTCCGCGACTTCCGCCGGCTGCCCAGCTCCTCGCTGTCCCTGGAGGACGTCGCCGCCCTCGCCGACGAGGTGCGCGCGACGGTCGCGGCCGGCTCCGGCGTCGTCGTCGTCCAGGGCACCGACACCCTGGAGGAGACCGCCTTCCTCCTCGACCTGCTCTGCCCGACCACCGAGCCGGTCGTCGTCACCGGCGCCATGCGGCGCCCCGACCTGCCCGGCGCCGACGGCCCCGCCAACCTCGCCGCCGCCGTCGCGGTCGCCTCCGACCCGGCCTGCCGCGACCTCGGCGTCCTCGTCGTCCTCGCCGACGAGATCCACGCCGCCCGCCACGTCCGCAAGACCCACACCACCTCCGTGGCCACCTTCGCCTCGCCCGGCGCCGGCCCGATCGGCTCGGTCGTCGAGGGCGAGGCGCGGATCCTGCTCCGCCCGGCCACCCCCTCGGCGGTCTGCTCCCTGCGACTCGACCCCGAGATCCGGGTCGCCCTGCTCACCCTCTCCCTCGGCGACCGCGGCGAACTCCTCGACGCCGTCGACTCCCGCTACGACGGCCTCGTCGTCGCCGCCTTCGGCGCCGGCCACGTCCCGACCTGGCTGGTCGAACCCCTCGAAGAGCTCGCGCGCCGCATCCCGGTCGTCCTCGCCTCCCGCACCGGCGCCGGCACCACCCTGTCCCACACCTACCGGGGCCCCGGCTCCGAGTACGACGTCCTGCACCGCGGCCTCATCCCCGCCGGGCCCCTGGACCCCGTCAAGGCCCGCCTCCTCCTGCACACCCTGCTCTCCAGCGGAGCGGCCGGCGAGGCCGGATACGACCGCCCCCGCATCACCGCGGCCTTCACCCACCTCACCGGCACCGGCCTGGCGTGAGCCGAGGGCGGAACCCCGTTCCCGCCCCGCCCCCATCAGGCAGCATGGAGCCCATGTCCGTACTGACGCGCGACGAAGCGCAGACCCGTGCCCGGCTCCTCGACGTCCACCACTACGAGGTCGAGCTCGACCTGACCACCGGTGACGACACCTTCCGGTCCAGGAGCACCATCCGGTTCACCGCCCGCACGGCCGGGGACACCTTCGTCGAGCTGAAGCCCGAGACCCTCCACTCCGCCCTGCTCGACGGCACGCCCCTCGACCCCGCCGCCCTCGACGGCAACCGGCTCCCCCTGGACCTCGCCGAGGGCGAGCACACCCTGGAGATCGCCGCCACCATGCGGTACTCGCGCACCGGCGAGGGCATGCACCGCTTCACCGACCCCGCCGACGGCGAGTCGTACGTCTACACCCAGCTCTTCATGGAAGACGTCCAGCGGGTCTTCGCCGCCTTCGACCAGCCCGACCTCAAGGCCGTCTTCGACGTCTCCGTCCAGGCCCCCCAGGGCTGGACCGTCCTGTCCAACGGCATCACCGCACAGGGCCCCGACGGCCGCTGGACCGCCGCCACCACCCCTCTGCTCTCCACGTACTTCGTCTGCGTCGCCGCCGGCCCCTGGCACTCCGTGCGCGCCGAGCACGCCGGCCTCCCCTTCGGCCTGCACTGCCGCCGTTCCCTCGCCCCCCACCTCGACGCCGACGCCGACGAGATCCTCGCCGTCACCAAGGCCTGCTTCGACCGCTACCACGAGAAGTTCGAGGAGCCCTACCCCTTCGACTCCTACGACCAGGCCTTCGTCCCCGAGTTCAACGCCGGCGCGATGGAGAACCCCGGCCTCGTCACCTTCCGCGAGGAATACGTCTTCCGCTCCGCCGTCACCATCACCGAGCGGCAGACCCGCGCCAACGTCATCGCCCACGAGATGGCCCACATGTGGTTCGGCGACCTCGTCACCCTGCGCTGGTGGGACGACATCTGGCTGAACGAGTCCTTCGCCGAGTACATGGGCTACCAGACCGTCAACGAAGCCTGTTCCGACCTCTTCCCCGACACCTGGATCGAGTTCGGCATCGGACGCAAGGCCTGGGGCTCCGACGCCGACCAGCGGCCCTCCACCCACGCCGTCGCCCCCGACCCGGAGGCCGTCCCCGACACCGCCTCCGCCCTGCTCAACTTCGACGGCATCTCCTACGCCAAGGGCGCCGCCGCCCTGCGCCAGCTGGTGACGTGGATGGGCGAGAAGGACTTCCTCGCCGGCATCAACACCCACTTCGCGCGCCACAGGTTCGGCAACGCCACCCTCGCCGACTTCATCGACAACCTCGCCTCCGCCACCGACCGCGACGTCCACGGCTGGGCCGAGCAGTGGCTGCGCACCACCGGCGTCGACGCCCTCACCCCCGAACTCGGCGGCGACGCCACCCACACCACCCTCACCGTCCGCAACGACGGCAGCCGCCCGCACCGCATCGCCGTCGGCGTCTACGACCGCGACCTCGTCGACAGCAAGCGGCTCGTCCTGCGCGAACGCCTCGAACTCGATCCAGGTGTCGGGGAAGAGGTCGGAACAGGCTTCGTTGACGGTCTGGTAGCCCATGTACTCGGCGAAGGACTCGTTCAGCCAGATGTCGTCCCACCAGCGCAGGGTGACGAGGTCGCCGAACCACATGTGGGCCATCTCGTGGGCGATGACGTTGGCGCGGGTCTGCCGCTCGGTGATGGTGACGGCGGAGCGGAAGACGTATTCCTCGCGGAAGGTGACGCGCCGAGACCGCCGGCGCAGCGGCCGAGCCGGAGACCTCCACCGAGGCCACCGACGACACCGCCACGGACGAGACCCCCGAGGACGAGGCACCCGAAGCCCCGGCCGACGAGGCCCCGGCCGACACTCCGGACACCACCGACACCGGCCGCATCGACCCCCTGCCCCAGATCGCCGACCTCTGCGAAGCCCACGGCGCCGAACTCCACATCGACGCGGCCTACGGCGGCGCCGCCCTCTTCAGCACCACCCACCGCCCCCTGCTCGCCGGCCTCGACCGCGCCCGGTCCGTCGCCCTCGACCTGCACAAACTCGGCTGGCAGCCGGCCGCCGCCGGACTCCTCGCCGTCCGCGACACCGCCGACCTGGCCGCACTGAGCCACACCGCCGACTACCTCAACGCCGACGACGACACCGAAGCCGGCCTCCCCAGCCTCCTCGGCCGCTCCCTGCGCACCACCCGGCGCCCCGACATCCTCAAGATCGCCGTCACCCTCCGCACCCTCGGCCGCACCGGCCTCGGCGACCTCGTCGACACCTGCTGCGCCCTGGCCAGGGAACTCGCCGACCTCGTCGACAAGACACCCGGCCTGGAGCTCTACGAGCGCCCCACCCTGACCACCGTCCTGTTCCGGCCCCGGGACGCCGCCGACGCCACGGTCGCCACCATCCGCCGCACCCTCCTCACCGAAGGCCGCGCCGTCCTCGGCCGGGCCCACGAGGACGGCCGGCTCTGGCTCAAGGCCACCCTCCTCAACCCGCACGCCACCTCCGGCGACCTGGAACAGATCCTCACCCTCGTGGAAGGCAGCACCGACCGATGACCGGCAGCACCCCCCACCCGCAGCACGACCTCGACCGGCCCTACGACCTGGTGGGCATCGGCATCGGCCCGTTCAACCTCTCCCTCGCCGCCCTCGCCCACGGCATCCCCGGCGGCCTCGCGACCACCTTCTTCGAACAGAACCCCGCCTTCCACTGGCACCCCGGCCTCCTCATCGAAGGAGCCACCCTCCAGGTCCCCTTCCTCGCCGACCTGGTCACCCTCGCCGACCCCGCCAGCCCCTGGTCCTTCCTCAGCTACCTCCGCTCCCGCGACCGGCTCTTCCCCTTCTACTTCGCCGAGAAGTTCCACATCCAGCGAGCCGAGTACGACGCCTACTGCCGCTGGGTCAGCAGCCAGCTCCCCGGCCTGCACTTCGGACACCAGGTCGACGCCGTCCGCTGGAACCCCGAACGCGCCCTCTTCGAAGTCGACTTCACCCAACTCGACGGCGACGGCGAGGCCGAGGCACTCGGCCGCGCCTACACCCGGCACATCGCCCTCGGCGTCGGCACCCAGCCCCACGTCCCCCCAGCCCCACGTCCC
>NZ_RDBI01000040.1:831498-845581 GCF_008042125.1 Streptomyces sp. MS191 | reverse complement strand
CCCCCGGCGTCCCCGTCATCCACTCGGCCGACTACCTCGACCACCGCACACGGCTCCTCGCCGCCGAACACGTCACCGTCATCGGCTCCGGCCAGTCCGGCGCCGAGATCTTCCTCGACCTGCTGCGCGCCCGCCCCGCCGGCGCCGAGAAGATCCACTGGATCACCCGCACCGACGCCTTCGCGCCCATGGAGTACTCCAAGCTCGGCCTGGAACACTTCACCCCCGACTACACCCGCTACTTCCACGCCCTCCCCGAGCCCGTCCGCAACGAACTCGTCCCCCGCCAGTGGCAACTCCACAAGGGCATCGACGCCGAGACCATCGCCGCCATCCACGACGAGCTCTACCGCCGCACCCTCGACGGCGGCTGGCCCGACGCCGTCCTCACCCCCGGCGTCCGCGTCCGCACCGCCGGCCGCGTCGCCACCACCAAGGTCGAACTCCACCTCGAACACCTGCAGCAGTCCGCCCGCTCCCGCCTCACCACCGACGCCGTCGTCCTCGCCACCGGCTACCGCGAACGCCCCGTCGACCGCATGCTCGCCGGACTCGACCCCTACCTCCGCCACGACTCGGCCGGACGCGCCAGGATCGACGAGCAGTACCGGCTCGTCCTCGACGACTCCGTCACCGGCTCCGTCTACGTACAGAACGCAGAGAAGCACACCCACGGCGTCGGCGCCCCCGACCTCGGACTCGCCGCCTGGCGCAGCGCGACCATCCTCAACTCCCTCACCGGCAAGGACCCCTACCCGCTCCCGCGCCGCACCGCCTTCACCAGCTTCGGCCTGGAACGGCGAGAGGCGCCACGCATCCCGGCCCAGGGCCAGGCGCTGACGCCTCTCACACAGAACTGACCGCGCGGCGCGCGGCACCGCGCCGCGCCGATCACATGCCTAGAAGACCGGCACACCGTCCCGGGTCAGCTTCCAGTCCACCGAAGCGAACTGGCCCGGGTCGACCGTCCCCTTCGCCTTCACCCACTGGATGATCGTGTTGCGGATCTCGTCCGAGTTCGCCCACAGCTGCTTCGCGTTCGCCACGTGCGGGAACGCACCGCCACCACTGGCCCGGTAGTTGTTCACCGCCAGCACGAACTCCGCCGCCGGGTCGATCGCCTTCCCGCCGAAGGACAGGTTCACGATCCGCGACCCCACCGGCTTGGCGATGTCGATCTCGTACGTCACCCCGTACACGGCGTCGTAGTTGTAGTCCGGCGTTCCGTCGGCGTTCGTCAGCTTCGCCGTGTCCACCGGCGCGCCGGCCGGCGTCTGGACGTAGTAGCGCGCCGAGAACTCCAGGTAGTCCTTCACCTGGGCGCCCGTCATCAGACGCGCCTCCAGCGTGTTCTCGAAGACGTACAGCCCCGCCGCGTCCCGGATCGTCACCTGACCGGCCGGGATGGCCGCCGTACGGGAGAAGCACGACGCCTGGGACAGCACCGGCAGCCCGGCGTACGCGCCACCCGCCAGCGCCTCCTTCACCGTCTCCGCCTGGACGTGGTTGATCAGGTCGATGATCGGCTCGTCCTTCCACGGAGCCTCGACCGTGGTCATGGCCGCGGTCGACGCGCCGATGACCTGGTTGACGTACGCCACGACCTTCTTGTGCTCGTCCGCCAGCAGCCCCGTGATCTCCGGGTCCTCCGCCACCGTGTTGGAGTTCAGGACCTGCGCGGCCACCTTCTCGACCGTCCAGCGGCCCTTCTCCCACACCAGGTCGAAGTCGAACAGCGTCAGCCGCTGCCCCCACTTCAGCGGCTCGGACAGCACGACGTCCTTGCCGGTCTCCTTGTTCCTCACCCGGTACTCGGGGATCTCGGTGTGCGCGTGCCCGACGAGGATCGCGTCGATGCCCGGCACCTGCTCGGCGACGAGACCGGCCGCGTTCTCGACGTGCGGGAGCTGGTCACCGTACGAGGACGTCCCGCTGGAACCGGAGTGCGCCGACACCACGACCACGTCCGCACCCATCGAACGCAGCTTCGGCACCCACTTCGCCGCCTGCTCCTCCAGCCCCGGGAACACCATCTTCCCGGTGACGTTGGCCTTGTCCCAGATCGCGATACCGGGGTTGGTCAGGCCCAGTATCGCCACCGTCACGTCCCGGCCGTGCGGCGTGCACAGCCGGTGCATGCTGTACGGCGGGAACGCCGGCCGGAGCGTCTTCGCGTCCAGCGCGTTGGCCCCCAGCAGCGGGAAGTCGCACTGCTCCTCGAACTTGCGCAGCACCGGGATGCCGTAGTTGAACTCGTGGTTGCCCAGGGCCGCGGCGTCGTAGCCGATGGCGTTCATGGCCTGCGCCATCGGGTGGACCGGCCCGCCCTTGCGCGTGATCGGGTCGACCTTGGCGTAGTAGTACGACAGCTGGGTGCCCTGGATGGTGTCACCCGCGTCGATGAGCAGCGTGTTGCGGCGGCCCTTGAGCGCACGCACCTGGTCGACCAGCGTCGAGATCTTGGCGAGGCCGACGTCGTTGTGCGCCTTGTCGTCGAACTCCTTGTCCGTGAAGTAGTCCCAGTTGAAGACGTTGCCGTGCAGGTCGGTGGTGCCCATCACGGTGAAGGAGTACCGCTTGGCCGGCTTCGGGCGATGTCCGTGGGCCTGGGCGGGGGCGGCGACCCCCGCGGACAGGGCGGCTCCGGCCCCGACGACGGCGGAGGTCTCCAGGAACGTCCGACGGTTCAGCGGCATGTGTTCTCCTTGGTTCAGTGGTGCACAACGCGCGTAGATTCTGGCTCAGACCGCACGTCGGCAACAGACCTCCCGGGTTACGGAGTGGGAAAGTGTTCGGAAGCCGAGCCGCCGACCGCAGCAGGGAGCCCCCGTGACGACCGCACACCACCCGACCCCGGAAGCACCGCAGGTGACGGTCCGCGGAGAGGCACGCCTGGAGGTCGACCCCGAGATCGCCCGCATCGGGATCACCGTCAGCGCCCGCGGCACGGACCGCGCCGCCACCCTCGCCGACCTCACCCGCCGCAACGGCGAGGCCCTCGCCCTCGTCAGGTCCTACGGCGACGCCGTCGAGAAACTGGAGACCGGCGCCCTCTCCCTCGCACCCGAGCCCGCCCGCCACGGCCGGGGCGAACGCGTCCGCGCCTACCAGGGCCGCGTCCACCTCACCGCCGAGCTCAACGACTTCACCGCCCTCGGCGAACTCACCACCCGCCTCGCCGACCTCGACCAGACCCGGATCGACGGCCCGTGGTGGGCCCTGCGCCCCGACTCCCCGCAACACGCCGAGGCCCGCCGCCAGGCCGTGGGGGAGGCCGTCCTGCGTGCCCGCGCCTACGCCGAAGCCCTCGGCACCGGACTCGCCGCACTCCTCGAACTCTCCGACACCGGACTCGTCCCGCCCGCCGCGTCCATGGGCGGGGCGCGCATGTCGTTCGCGGCCGAAACCGTGGACACCCCGCCCCCCATGGACCTCGAACCCCAGCGCCAGACCGTCACCGCCGAGGTTGCGGCCCGCTTCACGATGAACCCGCCGAAGCTCTGAACCCCGCAAGGCGGCCCCTCTTCCCACCCCGCGGAACGCTCATCGGAGCACCCGCCCGCACATATTCAAGACTTGTCAACAACCTTTCACGCAAAGGTTGTTGGACAGTCATGCCGAGCCCGCTCACTACCCACCGGTAAGCCCTAGGCTCGAACCATGCGCCGAGCCAAAATCGTCTGCACCCTGGGACCCGCCACCGACACGTACGACCAGATCAAGGCACTGGTCGACGCCGGAATGGACGTAGCCCGGTTCAACCTCAGCCACGGCACCTACGCCGAACACGAGGAGCGCTACCAGCGCGTACGCAAAGCCTCCGACGAATCCGGCCGCAGCGTCGGCGTCCTTGCCGACCTTCAAGGCCCGAAGATCCGCCTCGGACGATTCCGCGAAGGCCCCGTACTCCTTGAACGCGGCGACGATTTCACCATCACCGTCGAACCCCACGAAGGCGACCGCCACACCTGCGGCACCACCTACGACGGACTCGCCACCGACGTCACCACCGGCGAACGCATCCTCGTCGACGACGGCCGCGTCACCCTCGAAGTCACCTCCGTCGACGGCCCCCGCGTCCACACCCGCGTCATCGAAGGCGGCATGGTCTCCGACCACAAGGGACTCAACCTCCCCGGAGTCGCCGTCTCCGTCCCGGCCCTCTCCGAGAAGGACATCGACGACCTCCGCTGGGCCCTCCGCACCGGCGCCGACGTCATCGCCCTCTCCTTCGTCCGCAGCGCACGCGACATCGACGACGTCCACCGCATCATGGACGAGGAAGGCCGCCGCCTCCCCGTCATCGCCAAGATCGAGAAGCCGCAGGCCGTCGAGAACATCGAGGAGATCGTCGCCGCCTTCGACGGCATCATGGTCGCCCGCGGCGACCTCGGCGTCGAAATGCCCCTCGAACAGGTGCCGATCGTCCAGAAGCGCGCCGTCAAACTCGCCAAGCGCAACGCCAAACCCGTCATCGTCGCCACCCAGATGCTCGACTCGATGATCGACAACTCCCGCCCCACCCGCGCCGAGGCCTCCGACGTCGCCAACGCCGTCATCGACGGCACCGACGCCGTCATGCTCTCCGGCGAGACCAGCGTCGGCAAATACCCCATCGAGACCGTCCGCACCATGAGCCGCATCGTCGAAGCGGCCGAGGAGGACGTCCTCGCCAAGGGCCTCCCCCCGCTCACCGAACGGAACAAGCCCCGCACCCAGGGCGGCGCCGTCGCCCGCGCCGCCGCCGAGATGGGCGACTTCCTCGGCGCCCGCTTCCTCGTCGCCTTCACCCAGTCCGGCGACACCGTCAAGCGCCTCTCCCGCTACCGCTCGCCCATCCCCCTCCTCGCCTTCACCCCCGACCCGGCCACCCGCTCCCAGCTCAACCTCACCTGGGGCGTCGAGACCTTCCTCGGCCCGCACGTCGACTCCACCGACGCCATGGTCGCCCAGGTCGACGAACAACTCCTCCGGATCGGCCGCTGCAACAAGGGCGACATCGTCGTCATCACCGCCGGCTCCCCGCCCGGCGTCCCCGGCTCCACCAACCTCGTCCGCGTCCACCACATCGGCGAGGACGACAGCCCGAAGGAGTGACGCCCGCGGCCCCGTCGCCGCACGACACCCCCGCCGGGCCGCCAAGGTGACGCCATGTCACACCACCTCAGCGGACCCCACCTGCGCTCCCCCCTGGACGACGCCCGCCTGGACCTCACGGACCTCTTCGCCTTCACGGTCCCCGGCGGGCGCACCGCCCTCATCATGAACGTCAACCCCCTCGCACCCAGCGGGGGCACCGCCTTCCACCCCGACGCCGTCTACCGCATCAACGTCGACACCGACGGCGACGACCACGCGGACATCGCCTTCAGCTTCACCTTCTCCACCCCCGCCGACGACGGTGAACAGACCCTCACCGTCCACCGCGCCACCGGCCCCGAAGCCCGCGCCCACGAGGCCGCCGGGACCCCCCTCTTCATCGACGCCCCCGTCTCCTTCGGCCGCGAACTCTCCGTCAGCGAGGCCTTCAACTACAAGGTCTCCGCCGGCCTGCGCAGCGACCCCTTCTTCGCCGACCTGGACGGCATCCTCGCCGACTTCCGGTGGACCGGCACCGACTGGGGAGCCGACAAGAACGTCTTCGGCATCGCCCTGGAAATGCCCGACTCCGAACTCGGCGACGACCCCGAGATCGGCGTCTGGGCCCGCGTCAGCGTCCACCAGGACGGCGACCTCGTCTCCGTCGACCGCGGCGCCCACCCCTCCCTCACCGCCTACCTCAACGCCGACGACGCCAAGGCCGCCTACAACGCCGGCGAACCCGCCGACGACCGGGCCACCTACCTCACCCCCTGGAAGGCGGCCCTCGCCCACACCGGCGGCTACACCCCCGAAGCTGCCGAGGAAGCCCTGCGCACCGTCCTCCCAGACATCCTCCGCTTCGACCGCACCCACCCCGCCGCCTACCCCAACGGCCGCGCCCTCGCGGACGACGTGACGTCCGCGCGCCTCGCGATGATCTCGAACGGCCGCATCCCCACGGACCACATCGGCCCCCACACGGACCTGCTGCCGCACTTCCCCTACCTGGGGACGCCGCACTAGGGCGCGTGCCAGGCGTCGCGGGGCCGGCGGGACCCTCGCAACACGCCCTGGATCCGGTCGCGGGCCCCGTCGTCAGTACTTGGGGCCCACGTGCCGGTCCATGAGGGCGACGGAGGCCTTGCGGGCGACGGAGACGTTGAGCGGTTCACCGTCGCGGGTGAGGGTCGTCCACCGCACGCCCACACGGTCGAGCGCGTCGCAGAACAGGCCGCGGATGTCGTGCGACCTGTTGGTGAACAGGTACCGGGGGTACTCGTAGCGCTTGGGCCGGCCGGCGACGAGCCGGGTCGTCCAGTTGGTGACCCGGCACCCGTCGGAGTGGACGAGGCCGCGGACGAACGCCCACGGATGCGCGTCGACGATCTCCCGCTGCCAGCCGTCGAGCACGATCCGCCGCTCGTGCTTCCGGCCCGGGCCGTGCTGGGGGAAGAGGCACGTCCAGTGCCGGCCGTAGCTGGTGACCATCACGCACCCCTGCTTCCGCAGGACGCAGACGCTGCCTCGGGGCCGGACCGACAGGATCGCCTCGCGGCACGCCTCGATCAGTCCGGGCCAGGCGTCCGCGCAGGCGATGCGGAGGTGGTGGCCGCCCCGGGGATGGTCGCTGATGCAGCCGTCGCCGAGGTAGAGCCCCAGGAGGTAGGAGTAGGCGGCGGGGTCGTCCGGTGGTCCCGGTGACGGGCGGCATCTCGGGCACGGTTCTGCCTGCGCGCCGATCCGCGGGAGGGGTTCGAGCCGCTCGCGCCAGGCGCGCACGGCCTGGCGGGAGATGCCGGTCTGCCGGCTCACCGCGTTGAGACTGTGTCCGGCGGCGATCAGGGCCAGGGCCCGCTTGCGCGTCTCGAGGTCGTACACGGTTGCGAGCCTGGCCGACGACGGCCTCGCCCGGTGCCCCGTCAGGAGGCGTTCACCGATGTGAGTGAAGGGCCGGCCCAGCGGGCGGCAACCTTGGATTCGAAGGAAAAGTGCCCCAGGTGGGATTCGAACCCACACTGTCCGCTGTTTGAGAGCGGCCTCTCTGACCAGTTGGAGTACTGGGGCCTTGGAAACGCAGGACCACGGAGGCCCTGCGGATCACCACTTTACAGGAGCTAGGTAGGCTCAGGGGAGCAGTACCTGCCCGCAACGAGGAGCCCCCGTGACCGCCCCCGAGTGATGTCCCAGCCCAAGCTGCTCATGCTCGACGAGCCCTCCATGGGCCTCTCCCCGATCATGATGCAGAAGATCATGTCGACCATCGCCACGCTCAAGGCCGAGGGCATGACCATCCTGCTCATCGAGCAGAACGCCCAGGCGGCGCTCTCGCTCGCGGACTACGGCTACTCGGTGGTCGGCGAGGCCGGCGACGGTGCCCGGGCCGTCGAGCTCGCCCGGGAGCACCGGCCCGATCTGGTGATCCTCGACGTCAAGATGCCCGTCCTGGACGGCATCTCGGCGGCCGAGAAGATCGCCGGCGAGTCCATCGCCCCGGTCCTGATGCTCACCGCGTTCTCCCAGCGCGACCTCGTCGAGCGGGCGCGGGACGCCGGCGCGATGGCGTACCTGGTGAAGCCGTTCAGCAAGAGCGACGTGGTGCCGGCGATCGAGATGGCGGTGTCGCGCTTCTCGGAGCTGAAGGCGCTGGAGCAGGAGGTCGCGGACCTCTCGCAGCGTCTGGAGACGCGGAAGCTGGTGGACCGTGCCAAGAGCGTGCTGCAGACGCAGTACGGCCTGACGGAGCCGGCGGCGTTCCGGTGGATCCAGAAGACGTCGATGGACCGCCGGATGTCCATGCAGCAGGTCGCCGAGGCGGTCATCGAGGACGCCGAGGAGAAGAAGGCCGCGAAGGGCCAGCAGTAGGAACGTGTGCGTCGCGCGTGTCCGCGACGCGAGGAAGGCCCGCCCCACAACGTTGTGGGGCGGGCCTTCCGTTCGTGTGGGCCGGGTGGCCTACTCCTCGCCGAGGTACGTCTTGCGGACGTCGTCGTCGTGGAGCAGGTCCTGGCCGGTGCCGGACAGCTTGATCTTGCCGACCTCCAGCACGTAGCCGTAGTCCGCGAGCGAGAGCGCCGCCTGGGCGTTCTGCTCGATGAGCAGGATGGTCATGCCCTCGGCCTTGAGCGTGGCGATGGTCGACATGATCTTCTGCATCATGATCGGGGAGAGGCCCATGGAGGGCTCGTCGAGCATGAGCAGCTTGGGCTGGGACATCAGGGCGCGGCCCATGGCGAGCATCTGCTGCTCGCCGCCGGAGAGGGTGCCGGCGGCCTGCTTGCGGCGCTCTCCCAGGATCGGGAAGAGGTCGTAGGCGCGCTCGACGTCCTTCTCGATGCCGTCCTTGTCCTTGCGGAGGAAGGCTCCGAGCTGGAGGTTCTCGGCGATGGTGAGGCGCGGGAAGATGTGCCGCCCCTCGGGGGAGTGGGCCATGCCGAGGGAGACGACCTTGTGGGCCGGGATGCCGTTGAGCTCCTGGCCGTCGAAGGTGATCTTGCCGCTGGTGGGCTTGATGAGCCCGGAGAGGGTGCGCAGGGTGGTGGTCTTGCCCGCGCCGTTGGTGCCGATGAGGCTGACGACCTGGCCGGCTTCGACGGAGAAGGAGATGCCCTTGACGGCCTCGATCTTGCCGTAGGCGACCCGGAGGTCCTCGACCTCGAGGAGTGCGGTCACTTGGAGTCTCCTTCCTTCTTGGTGCTGTCCGCGTCGTCGGACGAGGTCTCCGGGGTGGTGTCCGGAGTGTCGGCCGGGGCCTCGTCGGCCGGGGCTTCGGGGGCCTCGTCCTCGGGGGTCTCGTCCGTGGCGGTGTCGTCGGTGGCCTCGGTGGAGGTCTCCGGCTCGGCCGCTGCGCCGGCGGTCTCGGCGTGGGCTTCGGCGGCCTCGACCTCGGCGGCCTCGGCGGCGCCGGGGGCGCCTTCGAAGGGCTCGCCCAGGTAGGCGGCGACGACGCGCTCGTCGCCCTGGACGACCTCGGAGGTGCCTTCGACGAGCTTCTCGCCCTGGACCAGGACGGCCA
This sequence comes from Streptomyces sp. MS191, assembly GCF_008042125.1. Taxonomy (GTDB): domain Bacteria; phylum Actinomycetota; class Actinomycetes; order Streptomycetales; family Streptomycetaceae; genus Streptomyces. Next base: position 836,487 of record NZ_RDBI01000040.1, on the reverse strand, counting down.
CCCGGTCGCACAGGTTGAAGATGAACTTCATGTCGTGCTCGATGACGAGGACGGCGATGCCCTTGTCGCGGATGGCGAAGACGAGTTCCTCGGTGGTGCGGGTCTCGTTCTGGTTCATGCCGGCGGTGGGCTCGTCGAGGAGGAGCAGGCCGGGGTCGCTCGCGAGGGCGCGGGCGATCTCGAGCTTGCGCTGCTCGCCGTAGGGCAGGTTGCGGGCGAGGTGTTCGGCCTTGTCGGCGAGGCCGACGAACTCGAGGAGTTCCATGGCTCGCTCGCGGGAGGCGGCTTCCGCCTTCTTGAAGCCGGGGCCGCGCAGGAGCGCGGACCAGAGGCCCTCCTTGGTCCGGGTGTGGCGTCCGACGAGGACGTTCTCCAGGACCGTCATGTTGGAGAAGAGGCGGATGTTCTGGAAGGTGCGGGCGATGCCGGCCTTGGTGACCAGGTGCGGCTTGGGCGGCAGCACGGTGCCCTTGTAGCTGACCTGTCCCTCGGTGGGGACGTACAGGCCGGTCAGGCAGTTGAAGAAGGTCGTCTTGCCGGCGCCGTTGGGGCCGATCAGGCCGACGATCTCGCCCTCGCGGACGGTGAGGTCGACGCCGCGGACGGCGGTGAGGCCGCCGAAGCGCATCGTGACGCCGCTGGCGTCCAGGACCGTGGCGGCTGTGGCCGTGGTGGTCGTGGTGGTGGTCGTCATGGCGTTCACGCCCCCGCCTTCGCGGTGCCGACGCCGGACTCGGCGGATTGCCGCTGTTCGGGCACGTCGGGCTGTTCGTCGTTCTCGTGGAATTCCAGCTGCGCCCGCTTGTTGGCGATGAGGCCTTCGGGGCGGAAGCGCATGAGGAGGATGAGGGCGATGCCGAAGCCGAGCAGCTGGTAGTCCTGGAGGAAGGACAGCTTGGCCGGGATCAGGAAGAGCAGTGCCGCGCCGAGGATCGGGCCGCGGACGGTGCCCATGCCGCCCAGGATGACGGCCGCGAGGAGGAACGCGGAGTTCGGCGGCACGGGGCCGGCGAAGACGTAGTTCTCGGGGACGACCGTGGTGTTGACGTGTGCCTGGATGGTGCCGGCGAGGCCGGCGAGGGTGGCGCCGAGGGCGAAGGCGATGAGCTTGACCCGGAAGCCGTTGATGCCCATGGCGGTCGCGGCGGTCTCGTCCTCGCGGATGGCGACCCAGGAGCGGCCGATGCGGCTGTTGGCGGCTCGCGAGAAGATCACGATGACCAGCGCCATCACCAGCAGCATGAGCAGGTAGTAGTTGGCGTAGGCACCGAGTTCGACGCCCAGGACGGTGTGGGACTCCCCGAAGTTGTAGCCGAAGAACTCCAGCTGCGGGATGTTCGGGATGCCGTTCGGGCCGTTGGTGATCTGCGGGCCGGAGACGCCGTCGAGGTTGCCCATGGCGATGCGGAAGATCTCTCCGAAGCCGAGGGTGACGATGGCGAGGTAGTCGCCGCGCAGGCGGAGTGTCGGGGCGCCGATGATGACGCCGAAGACGAGCGAGGCGAGCGCGCCGGTGAGGACCGCGGCCCAGAAGGGGAACTGGACCCCGAAGGCGGAGGAGGTGGCTCCGGAGACCAGGGCGGCCGTGTAGGCGCCGACGCCGAGGAAGGCGACGTAGCCGAGGTCGAGCAGGCCGGCGAGGCCGACGACGACGTTCAGGCCGAGGGCGACGGTCGCGAAGATGAGGATGTTGACCGCGATCAGGGTGTAGGTGTCGCCGCTCTGCTGGATGAACGGGAAGGCGATCGCGGCGGCCATCGTGGCGATGATCGTGACCTGGCGGTTGTTCGCGGTGATCGCGGAGACGCGTGCGACGAGCCCGGACTTGAGGAGGGCGGTCGAGGCGAATCCGACGATGATCAGGTACGCGATGAAGAGCTGGGGCTCGCTGTCCTCGGTGTCGATGCCGAAGGTGATCACGTAGAGGCCGAGTGCGAACACGGCGGCGATGATCAGGATTTCGGCCCAGGAGGGCAGTGCCTTGGCGGGGGCGGCCCGGCGGGTGTCGTCGGGCAGCTTGTACGCGGCGACGGCCGGGATGGCGGCGGCGACGACGGCGAAGCCGGCGCCGGGCTCGAGGTCCACCAGGGCGCCGAGTTCCCAGACGATGGAGATCGTCGTGAACAGGGTGGTGGCGAAGGTGCCGAGGGCCAGGATCCACAGGGCCTTGCGGGAGCCGGTGGGGGTGAGCCAGCCGAAGCCCTTGACGCCGAGCGCGGCGAGCGCGTGGACGGCGGTGAGGACGCCTCCGACGAGGGTGAGGAGCTGGAGCGGCGCCGGGTAGCCGTAGATCGTGAGGTCACCGGGGAAGTCGGTGGTCCACGTCCAGGCGAGGAAGGCGCTGACGATGGTGGCGACGGAGCCGCCGAGGATCGTGTAGAGCAGGCCGGCGGAGGTGGTGCTCTGCTTCGCCGGGGCGAGGGTCTGGGCCGTGGTGTCTGTGGTCATGGTTCTCACGCCCGATCCGCGACGCGCTCGCCGAGCAGGCCTTGGGGCCTGACGAGGAGGACGACGATGAGGAGTACGAACGCCCAGACGTTGGACCAGGCTCCACCGCCGAGCTGCTGCATGCCGGGGATGTCCTCGATGTAGGCGATCGAGAGCGACTCGGCGAGGCCGAGGACGACGCCGCCGACCATGGCTCCGTAGATGTTGCCGATGCCGCCGAGGACGGCCGCGGTGAACGCCTTGAGGCCGAGGATGAAGCCCATCTCGAAGTTGATCTGGCCCTTGTCGAGGCCGTAGGCGACGGCGGCGACGGCGGCGAACGCGGCACCGATGGCGAAGGCCATGACGATGATGCGGTCGGTGTTGATGCCCATCAGCTTGGCCGTGTCGGGGTCCTGCGCGGTGGCCTGCATGGCGCGGCCGCTGCGGCTCTTGGAGACGAAGACGCCGAGGGCGAGCATGCAGAGCGGGGCGAGCACGAGCACGAAGGCGTCGGCGCGCTGGATGGAGAGGCTCTCGGTGAGCTTGAAGGCGTCACCCTGGAACTCGGGGAAGCTGACGGCCTTCTTGGCGTCCGGGTAGAACTGCCAGACGAGCTGCTGGAGCGCGATGGACAGGCCGATGGCGGTGATGAGGGGGGCGAGCCGTGGTGCGCTGCGCAGCGGTCGGTACGCGAACCGTTCGGCTGCGGTGGCGACGGCCACGGAGGCGATCGCGCCACCGAGGATCATGAGCGGGATCGCCACCAGCAGGGAGGTGCCGCTTGGGAGAGCGGTGTAGGTGGTGAGGGCGCCAAAGCCGCCGATCATGAAGATCTCGCCGTGGGCGAAGTTGATGAGCTGGACGATGCCGTAGACCATGGTGTACCCGATGGCGATGAGGCCATAAAGGGCACCGAGGGCAAGGCCGTTGGCCAGCTGTTGCGGCAGTTCGTTCACCGCAGGGCCTCCGATGAGCGTGTCGGATAAGACTCCGCGCGAGGGCGCTGTTTGCGCCCTCGCGCGGCTTGGTTCATTTGGTCAGGACGAGGTCAGAGCGTGAGGACTACTGGTTGAAGGTGTCGCTCTTGACGTCGATCCACTTGCCGCCCTCGACCTTGTAGACCGTGAGCTGCTTGTTGGTGGTGTCGCCGAACTCGTCGAAGGAGACCTTGCCGGTCACACCGTCGAACGAGACCTTGCCGAGCGCCTCGGTGACCTTGGCGCGGGCGTCGGCCGGGACCTTGCCGTCGTTGGCGGCGACGACGGCCTTGACGGCCTGGATGATCGCCCAGCCGGCGTCGTAGGAGTAGCCGCCGTAGGCCGCGTACGCGTCCTTGTAGCCGGCCGCCTTGTAGTCGGCGATGAACTTCTTGGCGGTGTCGAGCTTCTCGACCGGGTAGCCGATCGAGGTGGCGAGGTCACCGTCGTTGGCCTCGGCGGACGCGGCGATGAAGGCCGGGTCGTAGATGCCGTCGCCACCCATGGTGGGGATCTTGGCGCCGGTCTTCTTGATCTGGTCGGAGAGCAGGCCGCCCTCGGGGTACTGGCCGCCGAAGTAGACGGAGTCGGCGCCGGAGGCCTTGACCTTGTCGGCGGTGGAGGAGAAGTCGGTCTCCTTCACGGTGACGTGGTCGGTGCCGACGACCTTGCCGCCGAGGCGGGTGAACTCGGCGGAGAAGATGGCCGCGAGGCCGGCGCCGTAGGTCTGCTTGTCGTCGACGACGAAGACCTTCTTCTTGCCGGCGTCCTTGAAGAGGTACTGGGCGGCGAACTTGCCCTGGACCACGTCGGTGGCGGCGGTGCGGAAGTAGGTCGGGAAGGGGCGCTTGAACTCGCCCTTGCCCCAGTTGTCGCCCTGGCTGAGCGAGGGGTTCGTGTTGGCGGGGGAGACCTGCGCGAGGTTGGCCGCCGCGAAGACACCCTGCATCTGCTGGGAGACGCCGGAGTTCAGCGGGCCGACGACGCCGAGGACGTCCTTCTTGCCGACGAGCTTGGTGGCGTTGGCCTGACCGGAGGCCGGGACGGCCTGGTCGTCGAGGGCCTCGATCTTGAAGGTGACCCCGGGGACCTCGTTGTTCTTGTTGGCGGTCTGGACCGCCAGGTCCACGGAGTTCTTGATGCCCTGGCCCAGCGCGGACAGCGAACCCGTGAGCGGCGCGTCGACGCCGATGACGACGGTCGTGGTGCCCTTCGAGTCGTTGTTGCTGCCGCCCTTGTCGTCGCGCGAACCGCAGGCGGAAAGGGTGAGGGCCCCCGTGGTGATCACGGTGGTGAGGATGAGCAAGGAACGACGTCGCACGATGAATCCTTTCCCTGGCGCGGCCCCCTCGAGCTGAGGCGGTGCCGTGAAGCTGTGTAGCTGGAGGTGCCGTTTGTGAGTGGCCGGGCCGTACTGGGGTGACTGGTGGTACTGGGCCGTGCAGCAGACCGTAGGGCTGGGTGTTCCCCTCCACCGGCATCGTGCCGACGACCCGCTCGGCGGACGCCTCGACGATCTGGACACCCATCCGGTTGCCGAGGTGCCCGGCCGAGAAGAGGGCCGGCAGGTCGACGCCGAGTG
>NZ_RDBI01000040.1:825544-831398 GCF_008042125.1 Streptomyces sp. MS191 | reverse complement strand
GGCTCGGGGGGTGTCTTGTCGATCATGCCGGATCGGCGAGCGGACTCACGGGGTGTCGGGAGCCCGCCGGGAACGACAGGACGCCCCCTCGGTCAGGCCGTGCCGCCGGACGCGGCGACGTCCGCGACGGTGGCCGCGTCCTTGGCCGTGACCTCGCGCAGCATGCAGGTCAGCCGCGCCGAGCAGACCCGCTTGTCCTGCTCGTCGGTGATCACGATGTCGTAGGTCGCCGTGGAGCGCCCGCGGTGGACCGGGGTGGCGACGCCCGTGACCAGGCCGCTGCGGACCCCTCGGTGGTGGGTGCAGTTCAGGTCCACCCCCACGGCGATCTTGGAGACTCCGCCGTGCAGCATCGAACCGATGGAGCCCAGCGTCTCGGCGAGCACCGCCGAGGCGCCGCCGTGCAGCAGACCGTAGGGCTGGGTGTTCCCCTCCACCGGCATCGTGCCGACGACCCGCTCGGCGGACGCCTCGACGATCTGGACACCCATCCGGTTGCCGAGGTGCCCGGCCGAGAAGAGGGCCGGCAGGTCGACGCCGAGTGCGGCGTACTCGTCGAGGACCTCCTGCGGGAACTTCACGTGCTGCTGCTCACCCATCGGCCCGGCTCCGTTCGTCTTCGTACGGCTGCTGATCCAGCTGCTCTCCAGCTGGCCCGCCTGAGCAAACGCTTAGGCGGACTGCGATTGTTCCAGACGCACGATCACGGACTTGCTGGCGGGGGTGTTGCTGACGTCCGCCGTCGACTCCAGCGGCACCAGGACGTTCGTCTCCGGGTAGTACGCCGCCGCGCACCCCCGGGCCGTCGGGTAGTGCACGACCCGGAAACCGGGCGCCCGCCGCTCGCTGCCGTCCGTCCACTCGCCGACGAGATCCGCGTACGCCCCGTCGGCCAGCCCGAGCGCCGCCGCGTCCTCCGGGTGCACCAGGACAACCCGTCGGCCGCCCTTGATGCCGCGGTAGCGGTCGTCGAGACCGTAGATCGTGGTGTTGTACTGGTCGTGCGAGCGCAGGGTCTGCAGCAGCAGCCGGCCCTCGGGCACCTTCGGGTACTCCACCGGCGCGGCGGTGAAGTTGGCTTTGCCGGTGGCCGTGGGGAAGCGGCGCTCGTCCCGCGGGGCGTGCGGCAGCGCGAAGCCGCCGGGGTTCCGCGCGAGCCGCGCGTTGAAGTCGGTGAAGCCCGGTACGACGCGTGCGATGCGGTCGCGGATCGTGGCGTAGTCCTGCTCGAACTCCTCCCACGGCGTCGCCGACGCGGCGCCGAGCACTGCCCGCGCCATCCGGGCCACGATCGCCGGCTCGGACAGCAGGTGGGGGCCGGCCGGCGGCAGGTTGCCGCGGGAGGCGTGCACCAGCCCCATCGAGTCCTCGACCGTCACGAACTGCCGGCCGCCACGCTGCACGTCCTTGTCGGTGCGCCCCAGCGTGGGCAGGATCAGCGCGTGCGTGCCGGTGACCGCGTGCGAGCGGTTCAGCTTGGTGGAGACGTGCACGGTGAGCCGGGCCCGCCGCATCGCCGCCTCGGTGACCTCCGTGTCGGGCGTGGCCCCCACGAAGTTGCCGCCCATCGCGAAGAACACCTTCGCCTCGCCGTCGCGCAGCGCCTGGATCGAGCGGACCACGTCGAAGCCGTGGTGGCGCGGCGAGACGATCCCGAACTCCTTGTCCAGGGCGTCCAGGAAGGCGGGCGCGGGCCGCTCGAAGATGCCCATCGTGCGGTCGCCCTGGACGTTGGAGTGGCCGCGCACCGGGCACACCCCGGCGCCCGGACGCCCGATGGCGCCGCGCAGCAGGAGGAGGTTGACCACCTCGCGGATCGTGGCCACCGCGTGCTTGTGCTGGGTGAGTCCCATCGCCCAACAGACGATCGTCCGGCGCGAGGCGAGCACCATCTCCAGGGCCCGCTCGATCTCGTCGCGGTCCAGACCGGTCGCCGTCAGCGTCTCGTCCCAGTCCGCCGTGCGGGCGGCGGCCGCGAACTCCTCGTACCCGTGGGTGTGGGCGCGGACGAACTCCTCGTCGACCGCTCCGTCGGCCTCCAGGACCAGCCGGTTGAGCAGCCGGAAGAGCGCCTGGTCGCCGCCGATGCGGATCTGCAGGAAGAGGTCGGTGAGGGCGGCGCCCCGCAGCATGCCCCGCGGCGTCTGCGGGTTCTTGAACTTCTCCAGGCCCGCCTCGGGCAGCGGGTTCACCGAGATGATCCGGGCACCGGCGGCCTTGGCCTTCTCCAGCGCCGACAGCATCCGCGGATGGTTCGTGCCCGGGTTCTGGCCGGCCACGATGATCAGGTCGGCCTGGTGGAGGTCCTCCAGCGAGACGCTGCCCTTGCCGATGCCGATCGTCTCGGTGAGCGCGGAGCCGGACGACTCGTGGCACATGTTGGAGCAGTCCGGCAGGTTGTTGGTGCCGAACTCGCGGGCGAAGAGCTGGAGCAGGAACGCGGCCTCGTTGCTGGTGCGGCCCGAGGTGTAGAAGAGCGCCTCGTCGGGGGAGGCCAGGGCCCGCAGCTCCTCCGCGATGATCGCGAACGCCCGCTCCCAGGTCACCGCCTCGTACCGGTCCGCGCCCGCGGGCAGGTACATCGGCTGGGTGATCCGGCCCTGCTGGCCCAGCCAGTAGCCGCTGCGGCCGGCCAGGTCGGACAGCGGGTGCGCGGCGAAGAAGTCGGGGGTGACCCGGCGCAGGGTCGCCTCCTCGGCGACGGCCTTCGCCCCGTTCTCGCAGAACTCCGCCACGTGCCGCTTGTCACCCTCGGGCCAGGCGCACCCCGGGCAGTCGAAGCCGTCCTTCTGGTTGACCTTGAGCAGGGTCCGCGCGGTGCGCCGCACGCCCATCTGCGCCTGGGCGATCCGCAGGGTGTGGCCGATGGCGGGCAGGCCGGCAGCGGCGTGCTGCGGCTCCGCCACCTGCGGCGCGTCCTGGACCGGATCGCCGGCGGGCGGCTTGCTGACCATCGCGCTCTCCCTTGAGCGTCGGTTCCGTCGCGTACCCCCCGATCCTGTCACGCGGTACCGACAAAGCTCCACGTAAGGTCGGTGTGGAGGGGATTGTCAGCGGTCCGTGGCAGGATCGTTCCGTGGCCGAGACAGCATCGAAGAAGACCGCAGACCCCCGTCCCCGCCTGCTCCTCATGGACGGGCACTCCCTCGCGTACCGGGCGTTCTTCGCGCTTCCCGCGGAGAACTTCACGACCGCGACGGGACAGCCGACCAACGCCATCTACGGCTTCGCGTCGATGCTGGCGAACACGCTCCGCGACGAGGCGCCCACGCACTTCGCGGTCGCGTTCGACGTGTCCCGCAAGACGTGGCGCTCCGAGGAGTTCCCCGAGTACAAGGCGAACCGCTCCAAGACGCCGGACGAGTTCAAGGGGCAGGTCGAGCTGATCGGCGAGCTGCTCGACGCCATGCACGCGGAGCGCTTCGCCGTCGACGGGTTCGAGGCGGACGACGTGATCGCCACGCTCGCCACGCAGGCCGAGGCCGAGGGCTTCGAGGTCCTGATCGTCACCGGCGACCGCGACTCCTTCCAGCTGATCACGGACCACGTGACGGTGCTGTACCCGACCAAGGGCGTCTCCGAGCTGACCCGCTTCACCCCGGAGAAGGTGGAGGAGAAGTACGGCCTCACGCCCCGGCAGTACCCGGACTTCGCCGCCCTGCGCGGCGACCCGTCCGACAACCTCCCCGGCATCCCCGGCGTCGGCGAGAAGACCGCGGCGAAGTGGATCAACCAGTTCGGGTCGTTCGCCGAACTGGTCGAGCGCGCCGAGGAGGTCAAGGGCAAGGCCGGGCAGAACCTCCGGGACCACCTGGAGGCCGTGAAGCTCAACCGCGTGCTCACCGAGATGGTGCGGGACGTCGAGCTGCCCCGGACCGTCCGCGACCTGGAGCGCGCGCCGTACGACCGCACGGCGCTCGCGCTGGTCCTCGACACCCTGGAGATCCGCAACCCCTCGCTGCGCGAGCGCCTGCTGGCCGTCGACCCGGGCGCCGACGAGGAGCAGCCGCCCGCCCCCGCCGCGGGCGTCGAGCTGGACGGCTCGGTCCTCGGCTCCGGAGAGCTGGCCCCCTGGCTGGCCGGGCACGCCGACCAGCCGCTCGGTGTGGCCACGGTCGACAGCTGGGCGCTCGGCACCGGGAGCGTCGCCGAGATCGCCCTGGCCGCCGCGGACGGCGCCGCCGCCTGGTTCGACCCCACGCAGCTCGACGAGGACGACGAGCGGGCCTTCTCCGCGTGGCTCGCCGACCCGGCCCGGCCCAAGGTGCTGCACAACGCCAAGGGCGTCATGCGCGTCTTCCCCGAGCACGGCTGGACCGTCGCCGGGGTCACGATGGACACCGCGCTCGCCGCGTACCTGGTGAAGCCGGGCCGCCGTTCCTTCGCGCTCGACGCGCTCTCCGTGGAGTACCTCCACCGGGAGCTCGCGCCGGCCGCGGCCGCCGACGGGCAGCTCGCCTTCGGCGCCGACGACACGGCCGAGGCCGAGGCCCTGATGACGCAGGCGCGGGCCGTGCTCGACCTCGGCACGGCCTTCGAGGAGAAGCTCGGCGAGGTGGGCGCGCGCGAGCTCCTGCACGACGTCGAGCTGCCCACCTCCGCCCTCCTCGCCCGGCTGGAGCGGCACGGCATCGCGGCCGACCGGGCCCATCTGGAGGCCATGGAGCAGCAGTTCGCGGGCGCCGTGCAGCAGGCCGTGAAGGAGGCGCACGCCTCGGTGGGCCACGAGTTCAACCTCGGCTCGCCCAAGCAGCTCCAGGAGGTCTTCTTCGGCGAGCTGAACCTGCCGAAGACGAAGAAGACCAAGACGGGCTACACCACGGACGCGGACGCGCTCGCCTGGCTCGCCGGGCAGACCGAGCACGAACTGCCGGTGATCATGCTCCGCCACCGCGAGCAGGCCCGGCTGCGCTCCACGGTCGAGGGGCTGATCAAGACGATCGCCGCGGACGGCCGCATCCACACCACCTTCAGCCAGACGGTGGCCGCCACCGGGCGCCTGTCCTCCACGGACCCCAACCTGCAGAACGTGCCGGTCCGCACCGACGAGGGCCGGGCGATCCGCCACGGCTTCGTCGTGGGCGAGGGCTACGAGTCCCTGATGACCGCGGACTACAGCCAGATCGAACTGCGGGTCATGGCCCACCTCTCCGAGGACGAGGGCCTCATCGAGGCGTTCGCCTCCGGCGAGGACCTGCACACCACGGTGGCCTCGCAGGTCTTCGGGGTCGAGCGGTCCGCCGTCGACGCCGAGATGCGACGCAAGATCAAGGCCATGTCCTACGGCCTGGCGTACGGCCTGTCCGCCTTCGGTCTCTCCCAGCAGCTCAACATCGAGGCGGGCGAGGCGCGTGCCCTGATGGACACGTACTTCGAGCGGTTCGGCGGAGTGCGGGACTACCTGCGCCGCGTCGTCGACGAGGCCCGCGCCACGGGGTACACCGAGACGATGCTGGGCCGCCGGCGCTATCTCCCGGACCTGAACAGCGACAACCGCCAGCGCCGCGAGGCCGCCGAGCGGATGGCGCTGAACGCCCCGATCCAGGGCACGGCGGCCGACATCGTGAAGGTCGCGATGCTGAACGTCGACCGCGCGCTGACCGAGGCCTCCCTCACCTCCCGGATGCTCCTCCAGGTCCACGACGAAATCGTGCTGGAAGTGGTCCCGGGAGAGCGGGAGCAGGTCGAGGCCCTGGTGCGCCGGGAGATGTCCTCCGCGGTCACCCTGCGCGCCCCGCTCGACGTCTCGGTGGGCGTCGGCCCGGACTGGGAGTCGGCGGCGCACTGACCGGACGAGCCCGGGCCCGCGACGCCAACGGCGTCGCGGGCCCGGGCTTTCGCATGTGCCCCGGAC
>NZ_RDBI01000040.1:815183-825444 GCF_008042125.1 Streptomyces sp. MS191 | reverse complement strand
GCCCCCACCCGTAGGAGGAGCGCCCATGCGCCGCCTGGCGAGTCTCGTCCTGCTCTCCCTCGCCGTCTGCTTCGCCTCGATGGCCCCCACCCTGCGCTGGTACGTCTTCCCCCGTGCGGTGAAGATCCCGCCGAACCAGTACCAGGTGACGATCCTGGAGGCGAAGCCCGCGACACTGCTCAACTACTCGACGCTCAAGGCCGAGCAGGTCGACAAGATCACGATCATCCAGACCCTCAAGGGCAACGTGGCGGAGTCGAAGCGGATCGAGAAGGACGCCGGCCGCGACGTCGTCGTCTGGGACTCCCTCTCCCACGTCGCCGGCCCCGACGGCAAGATGGTCTCCCAGATCCCCGAGCGCTACATCTTCGACGCCCACACCCAGGACCCCGTCCACGCGACCGGCGAGATGGTCGACGGCGACGCCGTCCGGCGCGAGGGCATCGAGTTCAAGTGGCCCTTCCTCACCGAGAAGCGGGACTACCAGTACTTCGACGCCCAGGCGCGCACCTCGGCCCCCATCCACTACAAGGGTGTCCGGGACTTCAGGGGCATGGAGGTCTACTACTTCGAGCAGACCATCCCCTGGACCCGGGTCCCCATGCCCAAGTCGATGCCGATCAAGGGCATCACCCCCGAGTTCCTCGCCCAGACCGGCATCACCCGCTGGTACACCACCAAGCGCATGTTCTGGGTCGACCCCGTCACCGGGGCTCCCGTCAACGGCGAGGAGATCCACCAGGAGGAGCTCCGCAACGCCCGCAAGCTCATGGGCCAGGACACCGTCACCGCCTTCGCCGGCCATGTGAAGATGCGCGAGGACTACCTCCGCAGCACCGGCGAACTGGTCAGGACCAACCGCACCTACGTCCTGCTGCTGACCTCCTATCTGCCCTGGACCTTCGCCGGGCTCTCCCTCGTCCTCCTCGCCCTCGCGCTCTGGACCGAAGCCCGGAACCGGCGTCCCGCCCCGGAACCGGTCACCCCCTCCTGAGCCGCGCGCTGGTGTGCCGGGTCGGCTCCGCCGCTCCCGGATCCTCCGGCCACGGGTGCTTGGGATAGCGCCCTCTCAGCTCCGCCCGCACCGAGGGATAGCCGCTCCGCCAGAACGACGCCAGGTCGGCCGTGACCGCGGCGGGGCGGCCGGCGGGGGAGAGGAGGTGGACGAGCACTGGCACGCCCGCCACCCGCGGCGTCTCGGCCAGGCCGAACATCTCCTGGAGCTTCACCGCCAGGACGGGCTGCTCGCCGCCGTAGTCGACCCGTATCCGGGAGCCGCTCGGCACCTCGATCCGCTCCGGGGCCAGCTCGTCCAGCCGGGCCGCCTCGCCCGTCGCCCAGGGCAGCAGCCGGCCGAGCGCCTGCCCCGCGTCGAGCCGGCCCAGATCGGCCCGCCGGCGTGCCCGCGACAGCTCGGGCTCCAGCCACTCCTCCGCCCGGTCCAGCAGGGGCCCGTCCGCCACGTCCGGCCACGGCGCGCCCAGCACCCGGTGGAGGAAGCCCAGCCGCTGCCGCAGTTCCGAGGCCTCCCGGCTCCACCGCAGCAGCCCGAGCCCCTCACGGCCCAGCCCGTCGAGCAGCGCCGCGCGGACGAGACCCGGGTCGGCATCCTCCCGCAGCGGGCGTACCGCGAGCTCGACGGCACCGAGCCGGGACACCGACCGCGCCACCACGTCGCCGTCCTCCCAACGCACCTCCTCGCCCGAGGAGAGGAGGTGCCCGGCCGCCGCACGTGCCACGTCCTCGTCCACCACGGCCGCCAGCCGCACCCGCGCCGTGGCGTTCTGCGCCGTCCGGTCGGCCACGGCGACGGCCAGCCAGGAGGCCTCGCGCAGTGCCGAACCCTCGGCGAGCGCGGCCCCCGTCCCCGACACCATCAGGAATCCGCTGCCCTCACGGGCCCGCGCCACCCGCTCCGGGAAGGCCAGCGCGGTCACGAGCCCGGCCACGGCGTCGTCCGCCCGCCCGGCCCCGCCCGAGGCCCCKCGGGCGGCCCCGGCTCCAGTGCCGGCTCCAGTGCCGGCACCGGTCCCGGATCCCAGGTCCGCCTCCGCGGCCGACCGCTCCAGCCGGCGCGCCTCGGACTTCCAGCGGGCGCCGTACCCGTCGCCGCCCCGGCGCGCCGCCCGCCAGGCCGCCGCCAGGTCGTCGCCGTACACCCGTGGCGGCTCCTCGCTGAGCAGCGCCACCACCTCGGCCGCCCGCCGGGCGCCGACCTCCGGCGCGCCGTCCAGCAGAGCCCGCGCGAGCCGCGGGTGCACGCCGATCCGGGACATCCGCACGCCCCGCTCCGACACCCGGCCGTCCTCCCCGACCGCGCCGATCGCCGTCAGCACGGACCGCGCCGCCGCCATCGCCCCGGCCGGCGGGCTGTCGAGGAGGGCGAGGCCGGCCGCCTCCGGGTCGCCCCAGCACGCCGCCCGCAGGGCGAACGCCGTCAGGTTCGCGACCCGGATCTCCGGCGACGGGAAGCGTGCCTGCCGGGCGTCGTCGATCTCCGACCAGCAGCGGTACACCGTCCCGAAGCCCTCGCGACCCGCCCGACCGGCCCGCTGGGTGGCGACCGCGGCCGACACCGGCACCGTCGCCAGGGACCCGAGCCCCCGGGCATGGTCCGTCCGCGGCTCCCGGGCCAGTCCCGAGTCCACGACGATCCGCACGCCCGGCACCGTCAGGCTCGACTCGGCCACGGACGTCGTCAGCACCACCCGGCGCGCGTCCCCGGGCCCTCTCCCCTTCAGTACCGCGTCCTGCACCGCCGCCGGGGCCCGGCCGTGCAGCTGCAGCACCTCCGCGTCGAGGTCCGCCAGCATCCCCGCCGTCCGCGCGATCTCGCCCGTCCCGGGGAGGAAGCAGAGGAGGTCGCCCTCGTGCCGTTCGAGGGCGAGCCGCACGGTCGCGGCCACATGGCGCAGCAGGGCGGGATCGACCCGGGTGCCGTGCGCCGGCCGGACCCCGGGCGGCGGAGCCGCGAACAGGACACGGCACCCGTGCCCCTCGCCGGTGGCCCGGACGACCGGTGCCGGGCCCGTGGAGTCGAGGACCGTGAGCAGGTCGGCCCACGCCCCGGTGTCGCCGGTCGCCGAGGCCGCGATCAGACACAGGTCGGGTCGCACCGTCGCCCGCACGTCGACCAGGAACGCCATCGCCGTGTCCGCGTCCAGCTGGCGCTCGTGGCACTCGTCCAGGAGCACCACGTCCACGCCCGGCAGCTCCGGATCGCGCTGGAGCCGCTGGAGCAGGACACCCGTGGTGACGACCTCCACCCGGGTCGCGGGGCCGGTCCGGCGCTCCCCGCGGACGGAGAAGCCGACGGCCCCTCCCACCTCCTGCCCGAGCAGCCACGCCATCCGGCGTGCCGCCGCCCGCACCGCCATCCTGCGGGGCTCGGCCACCAGCACCCGCCGCCGCGGACCGTCCCCTATGAGTCCGGCCAGCGCCAGCGGCACGAGGGTGGTCTTGCCGGTGCCGGGAGGCGCGGCCAGCACCGCGGTGCCGCGCTCCTCGAGCGCGGTCAGCAGCTCGGGGACGGCATGGCGGACGGGGAGACGGTCGAGTGCGTCGTTTCGGATCACGCACTCAGTCTCGGTCCTCGTGCGAAGCGGTGGGCCGCGTCGTCCACAGGGCCGGTCATTTCATAGGACTGGTACTCGGTCGGGACCCGCCAGGCGCCGCGGGCTACGCCGTCCCGCCCCGCTCGCAGACGAAGATCGCCGTGCCCGGGATCAGGTTCCCCCGCAGCGGGGACCAGCCGCCCCACTCCTGGCTGTTCCACTCGGGCCACTCCGGCTCGACCAGGTCGAGCAGCCGGAACCCGCCGGCCACCACGTCCCGTACCCGGTCGCCGATCGTCCGGTGGTGCTCCACGTAGACGGCCCGTCCCCGCTCGTCCTGCTCCACGTAGGGGGTGCGGTCGAAGTAGGAGGCGGAGACCGACAGGCCCTCGGGTCCCGGCTCGTCCGGGAACGCCCAGCGGATCGGGTGCGTCACCGAGAAGACCCAGCGGCCGCCCGGCCGCAGCACCCGGCGCACCTCCCGGAACACCTGCACCGGGTCCGCCACGAAGGGCACCGCCCCGTACGCCGAGCAGGCCAGGTCGAAGGAGCCGTCCCGGAAGGGCAGCGCGCCCGCGTCCGCCTCGACGAGCGGGACGTCGTCGCCGATCCGCAGGGCGTGCTGGAGCTGCCGGTGGGAGAGGTCGAGCGCCACGGGCCGCGCGCCCTGCGCCGCCAGCCAGCGCGAGCACTGCGCCGCGCCCGCGCCGATCTCCAGGACGTCGAGCCCCTTCAGCGCTGCGGCCGGTCCGAGCAGCTCCGCGTCCGCCTCGTCGAGACCCTCGGGGCCCCAGACGAACCGGGCGTCCCCGAGGAACGCTCCGTGGTCGCTCTGGTACTCGTCGGCGTTCCTGTCCCACCAGCCACGGCTCGCCCGGCTGCTCTCCGCGTCCCCCGCGTCACGCCGGGTCGCCTCCGGCTCGAAGTCGTCCTCGTCTTCGCGTCCGTACTCTTGGTTCATCTCGCCCGTCGATGTAGTTTGCGCTCAGCGCGGCTGTCCTGACCCGCGGCCGTATGGCCTGGGGCGACTCGAGTTGTGCCGGTTATGAGGCGATCCGCCCCGGGTGCGCGCTTCGCGCATTGACCCTGTCCGGCTGCCCCCGTATGCTAAAGGTTGCGCTGCGGGCCTGCGCGCCTCAGACGGAGCAGGCCGCGCTCGTACCTGTTGTATGTCCCCTCGGTTTTCGGGGCGCCCCTTCCGTTCGCGGAATCGGCGCTTCATTGGCTGTCCGGCTTCTTGGTGCGATACGGGCTCTCGGCGTAGCAGTACCTACGACTTTCTGTCCGTAACCGGAGCCCTTTCCCACATGACGAGCAGCACCGAGACCACCGCCACCACCCCGCAGGTTGCGGTCAACGACATCGGTAACGAGGAAGCCTTCCTCGCCGCGATCGACGAGACGATCAAGTACTTCAACGACGGCGACATCGTCGACGGCGTCATCGTGAAGGTCGACCGGGACGAGGTCCTGCTCGACATCGGTTACAAGACCGAAGGTGTCATCCCGAGCCGCGAGCTCTCGATCAAGCACGACGTCGACCCGAACGAGGTCGTCAAGGTCGGCGACGAGATCGAGGCCCTTGTCCTTCAGAAGGAGGACAAGGAAGGCCGCCTGATCCTCTCGAAGAAGCGTGCCCAGTACGAGCGTGCCTGGGGCACCATCGAGAAGATCAAGGAAGAGGACGGCATCGTCACCGGTACCGTCATCGAGGTCGTCAAGGGTGGTCTCATCCTCGACATCGGCCTCCGCGGCTTCCTCCCGGCCTCCCTGGTCGAGATGCGTCGTGTCCGCGACCTCCAGCCCTACGTGGGCAAGGAGCTCGAGGCCAAGATCATCGAGCTGGACAAGAACCGCAACAACGTGGTCCTGTCCCGCCGCGCCTGGCTGGAGCAGACCCAGTCCGAGGTCCGCCAGACCTTCCTCACGACCCTCCAGAAGGGTCAGGTCCGCTCCGGCGTCGTGTCCTCGATCGTCAACTTCGGTGCCTTCGTGGACCTGGGTGGCGTCGACGGCCTCGTGCACGTCTCCGAGCTGTCCTGGAAGCACATCGACCACCCCTCCGAGGTTGTCGAGGTCGGCCAGGAGGTCACCGTCGAGGTTCTCGACGTGGACATGGACCGCGAGCGTGTCTCCCTGTCGCTGAAGGCGACGCAGGAGGACCCGTGGCAGCAGTTCGCCCGGACGCACCAGATCGGCCAGGTCGTTCCCGGCAAGGTCACCAAGCTGGTTCCGTTCGGTGCGTTCGTCCGCGTGGACGAGGGCATCGAGGGTCTGGTCCACATCTCCGAGCTGGCCGAGCGCCACGTGGAGATCCCGGAGCAGGTCGTCCAGGTCAACGACGAGATCTTCGTCAAGGTCATCGACATCGACCTCGAGCGTCGTCGCATCAGCCTCTCGCTGAAGCAGGCCAACGAGTCCTTCGGTGCCGACCCGGCCTCGGTCGAGTTCGACCCGACCCTGTACGGCATGGCCGCGTCCTACGACGACCAGGGCAACTACATCTACCCCGAGGGCTTCGACCCCGAGACCAACGACTGGCTCGAGGGCTACGAGACCCAGCGCGAGGCCTGGGAGACCCAGTACGCCGAGGCGCAGCAGCGCTTCGAGCAGCACCAGGCTCAGGTCATCAAGTCCCGCGAGGCCGACGAGGCCGCCGCTGCCGAGGGTGGCGCCGCCGCTCCGGCCGGTGCCCCGGCGGGCGTCTCGGGTGGTTCGTACTCCTCGGAGTCGGACGACAACTCCGGCGCCCTGGCGTCGGACGAGGCCCTGGCGGCCCTGCGCGAGAAGCTGGCCGGCGGCCAGAGCTGAAGCTCTGACCACCAGCTGAACAGCTGAGGTCACGAGGCCCGCTCCCCCTCGGGGGAGCGGGCCTCGTGCCGTTTCACGGGGTGACGGGGATGTTCGTCAGCCCTTTTCCGCCGGTGACGGAGTTGGACGAGTGGACCGTCGTCGGGCAGCTGCCGCTCAGGTTGGTCACGTTGATCGCCAGCTGCTGGGCGCCCGCCGCGCCCGTCAGGTCGGAGCGGTTGTCGCGGAAGACCGTTCCGCAGCCCCAGCCGCTCTGCTGGGTGTGGGTCTCGAAGCCGTTGTTGGTGGTGTTGCGCCCGGTGTTGTTCTCGACCAGGACGCCGTTCCCCTTCACGTCGACCCACGAGTCGTCGAAGTTGGCCCCGGTGAGGCCCTGCCCGTCGAAGGTGTTGCCGACGACCCTCGCCCCCGTGGTGCCCTCCTTGATGTCGACGGCCTCGCCGCCGACGCCGGGGCCGATGGTGTTGCCCAGGATCTGCGCGTTGTCGCTCCGGTCGGAGAGTCCGCCCGCCGAGCCGACGTAGACGCCCTCGCCCATGCCGCGGCCGTCGTTCCCGGTGTCGTAGATCCGCGAGTTCCTGATCACGCCGTCGCGGCTGGAGTTGCGGAGGTGGATGGCGGGCGGCGGAGGTCCCGGGCACGGTGGCCTTGAAGTTGCCCGTGTAGGTGCCGTCGGCGAGGTGGATCGTGTCGCCCGGCCGGGCGCCGGCGAGAGCCGTCTTGAGCTGGGCCGCGGTGGTGACCTCGATCGTCGCCGCCGAGGCCGGCGGCGCTGCGAGCGGCACGGCGAGGAGGGCCGGAAGCAGCGGGAGGAGCAGCGTTCGGGTGCGCATGGGGGTGCCTTCCCGTGAGACGGTGTTCTTGTATGTGGATGGTGAACGAAATACTGAACACGACGCTGCTTCGTGACGGTAGGGATCGCTCATGGGCATGTCAAGGTCTGGACCAATGGCCCCCCGGAGCGGGGGCGCAACTCCGGGCCCGTGGGGGAATGGGCATGGCGCGGAAGGTGTTCCCCCTAGGAACAGAGGAGGAGCGGAAATCGTGCTTGATCCCCAGGATTTGTACGAATGGGACCGGCAGGGCCTTGCCGTGGTGGACGTGGCGCTGGCGCAGGAGTCGGCCGGGCTGGTCATGCTCTACCACTTCGACGGCTACATCGACGCGGGAGAGACCGGCGAGCAGATCGTCGACGGTCTGCTCGAGACGCTTCCGCACCAGGTGGTCGCCCGCTTCGACCACGACCGCCTCGTGGACTACCGTGCCCGCCGCCCGCTGCTCAGCTTCCGGCGCGACCGCTGGACGGCCTACGAGACGCCCGCGATCGAGGTCCGGCTGGTCCAGGACGCGACCGGCGCCCCCTTCCTGCTGCTGTCCGGTCCCGAGCCGGACGTGGAGTGGGAGCGGTTCGCAGCCGCCGTCCGCCAGATCGTCGAACGGCTCGGTGTCCGGCTCACGGTGAACTTCCACGGCATCCCGATGGGCGTCCCGCACACGCGTCCCGTGGGCCTCACCCCCCACGGAAACCGCGTCGACCTCATGCCCGGCCACCGCAGCCCCTTCGACGAGGCGCAGGTGCCCGGAAGCGCCGAGTCCCTCGTCGAGTACCGGCTCACCGAGGCCGGCCACGACACCCTCGGTGTCGCCGCCCACGTCCCGCACTACGTCGCCCGCTCCTCCTACCCGGACGCGGCGCTGACCGCCCTCGAGGCCATCACGGCGGCCACCGGACTGGTCCTGCCCGCCGTCGCGCACGCGCTGCGCACGGAGGCCCGGCGCACCCAGACCGAGATAGAGCGCCAGATCGGCGAGGGCGACGAGGAACTCGTGGCGCTGGTCCAGGGCCTTGAGCACCAGTACGACGCGGCCGCCGGAGCCGAGACCCGGGGCAGCCTGGTCGCGGAGCCCGTGGAGCTGCCCTCGGCGGACGAGCTGGGGCGCGAGTTCGAGCGCTTCCTGGCCGAGCGCGAGGGCGATGCCTGACCCGGCCGCGGGCCCCGCGCGGGCGCCCGCCCGGCCGGGGTCCTAAGCTGCCGCTCATGCTGAAGGTGGGCCTGACCGGCGGAATCGGCGCCGGCAAGAGTGAAGTGTCGCGGCTGCTCGTCTCCCTCGGGGCGGTGCTGATCGACGCCGACAAGATCGCCCGCGAGGTCGTCGAGCCCGGAACGCCCGGGCTCGCGGCCGTCGTGGACGCCTTCGGGGCGGACATCCTGACGGCCGAGGGAACCCTGGACCGGCCCAAGCTCGGCGCGATCGTCTTCGCCGACGCGGACCGCCTGGCCACCCTGAACTCCATCGTCCACCCCCTGGTCGGCGCCCGGTCCGCCGACCTGGAGCAGGCGGCCGGCCCGGACGACGTCGTCGTCCACGACGTCCCCCTGCTCACGGAGAACGGCCTCGCCCCGCTCTACGACCTCGTCGTCGTGGTCGACGCGTCCCCCGAGACCCAGCTCGACCGCCTCGTGGCGCGGCGGGGCATGGCCGAGCCCGAGGCGCGGGCCCGGATGGCCGCCCAGGCCACGCGCGCGCAGCGGCGCGCCGTCGCGGACCTCCTGATCGACAACGACGGACCGCTGGAGGCGCTGGAGCCCCAGGTGCGGAAGGTCTGGGAGGAACTGGCGCGGCGGGCGGCCGACCAGAAGCGGTAGCCGGCGCACGGGGTGACGCACGGCCTCCGCGGGGAGTCCCCGGCCGCCCGGCGGCGAAAGCCGTGCGGGCGCCGCCGATCGACGGCGCCCCTGGCTGGGTAGGGATCGCGGGGACGGCGACCGGAGCGTGTCCCGGTGCGGAATACGACCGCCGTACGCGATGTTGAACCGCCGGAGCTAGGGGAAGGATGCCACCGTGGCCGAAAGGAACCCGGAGACCCACGTCATCGACTTCCGCGCCGCCGAGCAGCTGCTGGCAGCGCGGGACCCGCGCGGTGCCGTGAAACTGCTCGACTCGGTGATCGCCGCCCACCCCGAGAACACGGCCGCGCGGCTGCTGCGCGCCCGTGCCTTCTTCGCGGCCGCCCAACTGCGACCGGCGGAGCTGGAGTTCGAACTCGTGCTGGAGCGCGAGCCGGACAACGCCTTCGCCCACTTCGCACTGGCCCGCACCTTCCAGCGCTCCGGCCGCCCCGAGCAGGCCACCCGGCACTTCCGGCTGGCGGCGGCGCTCGACCCGAAGCCCGAGTACCTCGAAGCGGCCCGCTTCGGGGGCACGCAGGGCCTCGGCGGCGCCGACGACTGAACCGGTCGGGTCAGCGGCGCGGCCGCGTGCCGCCGTGATCGGGCTCGTACGGCGGGATGTCCCGGCCGGGCTGCCAGTGCGGCCCCTGACGCAGGTGCCGCACGACCATGACCAGGTCGACCACGACCACCAGGAAGAGCACGCCGCAGGCCGCCGCCCAGCCCGGCCGCCCGACCAGGGCGAACACCGTGGTGCCGAAGGCCGCCCAGAGCAGCCCCCATAGACTCAGCCAGAACCGCATGCGCAGCGGACTGCGCGCGGTCGTCGGCTCACTCCCCGTACGCATGGCGCTCGCACCTCCTGCCGGTGCCTACTGGGGATCTACCCGCGAGGGGGGCGTGTGAACGGTCAGGGGTGGTGGGAAACCGCGGTCCGACGGTCCCGGGTGCGAGGCTCCCTGCTGGCCGGCGCCGTCGGGGACGCGCTCGGCGGCCCGGTGGAGTTCCAGTCGCTCGGCGCGATCCGGCGGGCGTACGGGGACCGGGGCGTCACCGGCCCGGTGCCGGACGCGGACGGGGTGGTCGGACGGATCACCGACGACACCCAGATGACCCTCTTCACGGTCGAGGGCCTGATCAGGGCGCACGTGCGGTCGACCGCCAAGGGGATCGGCGGTGGTGAGACCGCCTGCGTGGCCCACGCGTACCGCCGCTGGCTCGACAC
>NZ_RDBI01000040.1:793039-815083 GCF_008042125.1 Streptomyces sp. MS191 | reverse complement strand
ACCCCGACCCTCGTGCTCACCGCCGTCCTGCTACCCCGACCCTCGTGCTCACCGCCGTCCTGCTGCTCGTCGGCGGTCTGCTGCTCGCCGCACCCGGCCGCGCCGGGGCGGCCGCCGCCCCCCTCCTCTCCCGCGGCAAGCCCGCCACGTCCTCCTCCGTGGAGGACTCCACCTTCGGCCCGGAGAAGGCCGTCGACGGCGACCCTGCCACCCGCTGGGCCAGCGCCGAGGGCTCCGACCCGCAGTGGATCCGCGTCGACCTCGGCGCGACCGCCACCGTCTCCCGGGTCCGCCTGAACTGGGAGGCCGCGTACGCCAAGGCGTACCGGATCGAGGTCTCGGCCGACGGCGCGGCCTGGACGCGCCTCGCCACCGAGACCGCCGGCAACGGCGGCACCGACGACTGGACCGCGCTGAGCGGCAAGGGCCGGTACGTTCGCGTCCACGGCACAGCCCGCGGCACCCCGTACGGCTACTCCCTCTACGAACTGGAGGTGTACGGCACCACCGACGGCGGCACCCCGCCCCCGGGAGGGGCCTTCACCGTGGTGGCCGCCGGTGACATCGCCGCCCAGTGCACCGCCTCCAGCAGCTCCTGCGCCCACCCGAAGACCGCGGCCCTGGCCCAGCGCATCGACCCGAAGTTCTACCTGACGATGGGCGACAACCAGTACGACGACGCCCTGCTCTCCGACTTCCGCGCCTACTACGACAAGACCTGGGGCGCCTTCAAGGCCAGGACCAGGCCCGTCCCCGGCAACCACGAGACGTACGACCCGGCCGGACCGCTCGCCGGCTACAAGTCCTACTTCGGCGCGATCGCCTACCCCCAGGGCAAGCCGTACTACAGCTTCGACGAGGGCAACTGGCACTTCGTCGCCCTCGACTCCAACTCCTTCGACGACGCGGCCCAGATCCAGTGGCTCAAGGACGACCTCGCCCGGACCACCAAGGGCTGCGTCGCCGCCTACTTCCACCACCCGCTGTACTCCTCGGGAGGCCACGGCAACGACCCGGTCTCCAAGCCCGTCTGGCAGATCCTCTACGGCGCCGGGGCCGACCTCGTCCTCAACGGCCACGACCACCACTACGAGCGGTTCGCCCCGCAGGACCCGGCCGGGCGGGCCACGGCCGCCGGCATCGTCGAGATCGTCGGCGGCATGGGCGGAGCCGAGCCCTACCCGATCGAGACCGTCCAGCCCAACAGCCAGAAGCGGATCAGCGGGCCCTACGGCGTGCTGAAGCTCGACCTCACCGACACGACGTACACCTGGCAGTACGTCGGCACCGACGGCCAGGTCAAGGACTCCGGCCCGACCTACACCTGCCACTGATGTACCTCGCGACCACCGGTCGCCCGGACGCGCCGCCGCCCCTCCCCGGGGTCCGGCGGCGCGTCTCCGGCACCGTCCTCGCGCTGGGCGCGGTCAGCCTGGTCACCGACGTCTCCTCGGAGATGGTGACCGCCGTGCTGCCGCTCTACCTGGTCCTCGGACTCGGCCTCTCCCCGCTCCAGTTCGGCTTCCTGGACGGCCTCCTCAACGGCGCCACCGCGCTCGTACGGCTCCTCGGCGGCCACGCGGCCGACCGCGGCGGCCGCCACAAACGCGTCGCGGGGATCGGGTACGCGCTGTCCGCCTGCTCCCGGCTCGGCCTGCTCCTCGCGGGCGGCGCGGCCGGCCCGATCGCGGCGTCGCTCGCCGCCGACCGGCTCGGCAAGGGCATCCGCACCGCACCGCGGGACGCGCTGATCACCCTCAGCAGCCCGCCGGACGGCCTCGGCCGCGCCTTCGGCGTCCACCGGGCGATGGACACCACCGGCGCCCTGCTCGGGCCGCTCGCCGCGTTTGCCCTGCTCTGGGCGACGGCCGACGCCTACGACGCGGTGTTCGTCGTCAGCTTCTGCACCGGGGTCGCCGGCGTGCTCCTCCTGGTGGTGCTCGTGCCGAACGCGCCCGCCGCCCTTCCGGTGCCGGCGTCCCCCGTGCCGCCCCGGCCGCGGACGCCCCGCGCCCCGTTCGCGCCGCTGCGCACACCGGCCTACCGCCGGATCGTCGTCTGCACCGCGCTCCTCGGGGCGGCCACCGTCGGCGACGCGTTCGTCTACCTGCTGCTCCAGCGGCGCCTCGACCTGGCCGTCACGTGGTTCCCCTTCCTGCCGCTCGGCGCGGCGGCCTGCTATCTGCTGCTCGCCGTCCCGGCCGGCCGGCTCGCCGACCGGATCGGACGCCGCCGCCCCTTCCTGTACGGGCACGGTGCCCTGCTCCTCGCGTACGCGGCGCTCCTCGCCCCCGGTCCCGCCCCCCTCCTCCTCGGGCTCGTCCCCGCGCTCCTCGGGATCTTCTACGCCTCCACCGACGGGGTCCTGATGGCGCTGACCGGGCCGCTCCTCCCCGCCCGGCGCCGGGCGGGCGGACTCGCGCTCGTCCAGACCGTCCAGGCCCTGGCCCGGCTCGTCGCGGCGGCCGGCTTCGGGGCCGCCTGGACGGCGTGGGGCCCCCGGGCCGCGCTCCTGCTCGCCTGCGCGGGGCTCGCGGCGGCCCTCTGCTGCGCCCTGCGTCTGCTGCCCGCCCCGCCGCCTCCCGAAAGGTCCCCTTCATGACCGGCACCGGCCGTCCCGCCCGGACCCGTCTGTGGCTCCTCGTCCTGGCCGTCGTCCTGCTCGCCGGCGGAGCCACCGCCTACACGCTCCGCGCGGCCGAGCACGCGACGGCCGGCCGGATCCCGACCGAGGCGGCCCCCGGCTTCACCCTCGAGGGCCCGGCCGGGCGCCTGTACTTCCGTGACACGGCGACCGGCCGCGTCGCCCGCCGGGACCCGGCGGCCCCGGGCGGGCGGGTGGCCGGCGGCCCGGTGTGCGACCGCTTCCACGCCGCCGGGCCCACCGCCCTCTGCCTCCGGCGGCGCCCGGGCGTACCACCGCGTTCGTACGCCCTCGTGCTCGACCGGAACCTGCGCGAACTGCGGCGGATCGCGCTGCCGGGCATCCCCAGCCGGGCCCGCGTGTCGGCCTCGGGACAGGTGCTGTCCTGGACCATGTTCGCCACCGGCGACTCCTACGCGACCTCCGCCTTCTCGACCCGGACCTCGATCCTCGACCTGCGCACCGGCTACCTCGTCAAGAACATGGAACAGATCCCGCTCACACTCGGCGGCCGGCGGTACCACGCGCCCGACGTCAACTATTGGGGCGTCACCTTCGCCCGCGACGACAACCGCTTCTACGCCACCGTCGCGACGGACGGCCGTACCCACCTGGTCGAGGGCGACCTCCGGGCCTGGTCGGCGCGGGCCGTGCGGGAGAACGCCGAGTGCCCGTCGCTGTCGCCCGACGACACCAGGGTCGCCTTCAAGAAGAAGGTCTCAAAGGATCCGAAGGCGCCCTGGCGCCTGTACGTCCTCGATCTCCGAAGCATGCGCGAGCACCCGGTCGCCGACCACCGCAGCATCGACGACCAGGCGGCCTGGACCGACGACCGCACACTGGCGTACGGCCACGAGGGCGGGCTGTGGACGGTCCCGGCCGACGGTTCCGGACGGGTCCGCCCGCTGGTCCCCGGCGCCTCGTCGCCCGTGGTGCCACGCTGACGGGCGCGCGGGGCACGCCGGCCGCGGCGGCTCCGTCCGCCGGGTCAGGCGCGGCGGACCGCACCCCGGACGGCCAGCGCGGCCATCGGCAGCAGCAGACAGGCGCCCACCACGTTCAGCCAGCCGTAGCCCGCCTCGGCCACGACCAGTCCCGCCATCAGCCCGCCGATGCCCGCCGCGGTGTTCATGGTGAAGTCGGACAGGCCCTGGACCGCCGCGCGGGCGGCCTGCGGCACCGAGTCCGTCAGGAGTGCGGAGCCCGACACGAGCCCCGCCGACCAGCCCAGGCCCAGCACGAACAGGCCCACGGCGGTCCGCCCGTGGCTCGGCCCCGCCGTGCCCGCCAGCAGCGCCGCGACGGACAGGAGCCCGACCGCCAGGCCGATCACCGACAGCCGGCCCAGCCGGTCCGACAGCCAGCCCATCACCGGCGAGAAGGCGTACATGCCCGCGATGTGCCCGCTGATGACCAGGCCGATCAGCTCGATCCCGGCGCCGTGGTGGCTCAGTGCCACCGGCGTCATCGACATGATCGAGACCATCGCCGTGTGCGAGGCGGCCACGGTGACCAGGGCCAGCCGGGCCCGCGAGGACTCCCGGACGGCGCGCATGCCCGCCCGCAGGGAACGCCCGTCGGCCTCCTCCCGGTCCGCGGGACCGGCCAGCGCACGGGCCGTCAGGAGGGGGTCGGGGCGCAGCAGCACCGCCATCAGCGCCGCGGCGAGCAGGAACACGCCGGCCGCCCAGACGAAGGGCCCGGCCGTCGCCGGGATGCCGAGCCCGGCCACGCTCCGCCCGGCCGGCGCGGCGATGTTCGGGCCGAGGACCGCCCCGATCGTCGTCGCCCAGACCACGGTCGAGATAGCCCGCGCCCGGCGCTCCGGCTCGGCGAGGTCGGCGGCGGCGAAGCGGGCCGCGAGGTTGGCCGAGGAGCCTGCCCCGAAGCCGACCAGACCCAGCAGCAGGAGGGGGAAGCTGTCGACGACCGCGCCGAGGACCACCACGCAGGCGCCCAGCGCCCCCACCAGATAGGCGAGCACGAGTCCCGCACGCCGCCCCCGGTTGGACATCAGGGCGGCCAGCGGCATCGCGAGCAGGGCCGGGCCGGCCACGGTGGCCGTCGAGGCCAGCCCCGACAGCGCCTCGGTGCCGCTGACGTCCTTGGCGAGCACGGCGGCCAGGGCGACCCCGATGGCGATGCCGAGCCCGCCGAGGATCTGGCTGGTGATCAGCACGGCCTGGATCCGCCGCCGCAGCGCGGGGAGGTCGAGGGCCGTGACGGGAGGGGGTATCTCCGCCGAAAGAAGGGCGTCAGGGGCGTCGGGGGTGTTGGTCACTTACGGCAGTGTGCCAGCCGGCCCACCCCGTGGGAACGCCTCCTTGCTCACATCTCCGGGAGCGGCGCGGCCGGCCGCCGGGGGCCGCGTTCAGAACAGCGGCTGCGGCAGGACACCCTCCAGCTCCAGCAGTCTCCGCTTCGTCTCCAGACCGCCCCCGAACCCGCCGAGCCCGCCGTCGCTCTCCACCACCCGGTGGCACGGCACGACGATCGGCAGCGGATTGGAGCCCATCGCCACCCCGACCGCCTGCGCGGCGCGCGGGTCGCCGACCCGCTTCGCCAGGTCCCCGTACCCGACCACCGTTCCGTACGGCACCCCGATCGCCAGCTCGCGCAGCACCACCCGGTTGAACCCGGCCGTCAGGGACCAGTCCAGGGCGACGACGAACTCCCTCAGCCCGCCGTCGAAGTACTCCGCGAGCTGCCGCACGGGCTCGGCGAGGAGCCCCGACGCGTCGTGCACCGGCTCCGCGCCGAGCCGGCCCGCGATCCGGTCCAGGGTCCGCTCGCGCACCCCCTCCTCGGCGTGGAAGACCACGCTCACCAGGCCGCGGGCGGTCGCCGCCAGCAGCAGCGGGCCGACGGCGCTGTCCACGACCGCCCATTCCAGCCGCTCCGCGTGCCCCCGCGGCGAGGTCGTCTCGCTGTCCATACCGATCACCGTACGACCCGGCACCGACATCGCGGCGGGGTATCGCCCCGATCTCCCCCCGGCCTTTTCCCGGACCACGTGGTCGCGCGGCTCCCGGCGCGCCATAATCTCGCCCCGGTAGCACTACTCAGCGGTACCGACTGTTTTCGGACGACGTTGCACCACGGGTGGAGGTCACACGCTCATGCAGGGCACGGTCGACGGATTCAGTCACGGCGTCGTCACGCCGGTGGCGGCCTTTCTCATGGCCTGCCTCGGTGGCGCCCTGGGACTGCGCTGCACCACCAGGTCGCTCCGCAACCGTGACACCTTCAAAGCCGGCTGGCTGGCGCTGGGCGCCACCTCGATCGGCACCGGCATCTGGACCATGCACTTCATCGGCATGATCGGCTTCTCCGTCCGGCAGGCCCCGATCACCTACGACCGGCCGCTCACCTTCGCCAGCCTGGGCGTGGCCGTCCTGATGGTCGGCGTCGGCATCTTCATCGTCGGCTACCGCGGCGCGACGACGCTCACCCTGGTCACCGGCGGCACCATCACCGGCCTCGGGGTCGCGACCATGCACTACCTCGGCATGGCGGGCATGCGGCTCCAGGGCCGCATCGAGTACGACACGGTCACCGTGGCGCTCTCCGTCGCGATCGCCGTCGTGGCGGCCACTGCGGCGCTCTGGGCGGCCGTCTCGGTACACGGGTTTCTGGCCAGCATCGGCGCGAGCATGGTGATGGGACTCGCCGTCACTGGTATGCACTACACCGCCATGGCGGCGGTCAACGTCCACCTGCACGGCGACGGCGCCCCCGCGGGCGGCGGCGACTCCGCCACCTCCCTCCTCCTTCCGATGCTGATCGGCCCGGCGGTCTTCCTGCTGCTGGCCGCCGTCGTCGTCATGTTCGACCCGCTGCTCGTCATGGGCGACCCGGACTGGCAGAAGCCCTCCTCGCCGAGGGCCGTGCGGGCCGGCGTGCCCGCGCCGCGCCGCCCCTCCGCGTACGGGGAGCCCGCCAACTGGTCGGCCCGCCCGGCCTCCGGACGGGCCGCGCGCAAGGGCGTCCCCCGGGGCGCGCACCGCTCCCAGGACTGGTGAGGCGGGGGTCGCCGCCACCCGCCCGGGCGTTCACCGCCCGACTGTCGGTGGGGGGTCGTACGGTGGGTGCATGCGGCCCGTTTCCAAGATCGAACGTTCGGTGGCGCCCTTCGAGGTCGTCAGTCCCTTCCAGCCCAGCGGCGACCAGCCGACGGCCATCGCCGACCTCGAGCGGCGCATCCGCGCCGGCGAGAAGGACGTCGTGCTGCTCGGTGCCACCGGCACCGGCAAGTCGGCGACCACCGCGTGGATGATCGAGAAGCTGCAGCGGCCCACGCTGGTCATGGCCCCGAACAAGACCCTGGCGGCCCAGCTGGCGAACGAGTTCCGCGAGCTCCTGCCGAACAACGCCGTCGAGTACTTCGTCTCGTACTACGACTACTACCAGCCCGAGGCCTACGTCCCGCAGTCGGACACCTACATCGAGAAGGACTCCTCGATCAACGAGGAGGTCGAGCGGCTGCGCCACTCCGCGACGAACTCCCTGCTCACCCGCCGGGACGTCGTGGTGGTCGCCTCCGTCTCCTGCATCTACGGCCTCGGCACGCCGCAGGAGTACGTGGACCGGATGGTCCCGCTCAAGGTCGGCGAGGAGTTCGACCGGGACCAGCTCCTCCGCCGTTTCGTCGACATCCAGTACACGCGCAACGACCTGGCGTTCACCCGCGGCACCTTCCGGGTCCGCGGCGACACCATCGAGATCTTCCCGGTCTACGAGGAGCTCGCCGTCCGCATCGAGATGTTCGGCGACGAGATCGAGGCGCTCTCCACGCTGCACCCGCTCACCGGCGAGGTCATCAGCGAGGACCGCGAACTGTACGTCTTCCCCGCCAGCCACTACGTCGCCGGCCCCGAGCGCATGCAGCGCGCGGTCGACGGCATCGAGCGCGAGCTCGAGAGCCGCCTCGCCGAGCTCGACAAGCAGGGCAAGATGCTGGAGTCGCAGCGGCTGCGCATGCGCACCACGTACGACATCGAGATGATGCGCCAGATCGGCTCCTGCTCCGGCATCGAGAACTACTCGATGCACTTCGACGACCGCGAGCCGGGCTCCGCCCCGAACACCCTCCTCGACTACTTCCCCGAGGACTTCCTGCTCGTCATCGACGAGTCGCACGTCACCGTGCCGCAGATCGGTGCCATGTACGAGGGCGACGCCTCGCGCAAGCGGACCCTGGTCGACCACGGCTTCCGGCTCCCCTCGGCCCTCGACAACCGCCCGCTGAAGTGGGAGGAGTTCCAGGAGCGGATCGGCCAGACCGTCTACCTCTCCGCCACCCCCGGGACGTACGAGCTGTCCCGCGGAGACGGCTTCGTGGAGCAGATCATCCGCCCCACCGGCCTGGTCGACCCCGAGGTCGTCGTCAAGCCCACCGAGGGCCAGATCGACGACCTGGTCCACGAGATCCGGCTGCGCACCGAGAAGGACGAGCGGGTCCTCGTCACCACCCTCACCAAGAAGATGGCCGAGGACCTCACCGACTACTTCCTGGAGCTGGGCATCCAGGTCCGCTACCTCCACAGCGACGTCGACACCCTGCGCCGCATCGAGCTGCTGCGCGAGCTGCGGGCCGGCGAGTACGACGTCCTGGTCGGCATCAACCTGCTCCGCGAGGGCCTCGACCTCCCCGAGGTCTCCCTCGTGGCCATCCTCGACGCCGACAAGCAGGGCTTCCTCCGCTCGGGCACCTCGCTGATCCAGACCATCGGCCGCGCCGCGCGCAACGTCTCCGGACAGGTCCACATGTACGCGGACAAGATCACGCCCGCGATGGAGAAGGCCATCGACGAGACCAACCGGCGCCGCGAGAAGCAGAACGCCTACAACACCGCCCACGGCATCGACCCCCAGCCGCTCCGCAAGAAGATCAACGACATCGTCGCCACGATCGCGCGCGAGGAGGTCGACACCGAGGAGCTCCTCGGCACCGGCTACCGCCAGGGGAAGGACGCCAAGGCACCCGTGCCCGCGCTCGCCGGGCACGGCGCGAAGGGCAGGGCCAAGGCCGCCAGGGCCGGCTCCACGGTCGAGCTCGGCGACCGGCCCGCCAGCGAACTGGCCGCGATCATCGAGGAGATGACCGACCGGATGCGCGCCGCGGCGGCGGAGCTCCAGTTCGAGGTGGCCGCCCGGCTGCGGGACGAAGTGGGAGAGCTGAAGAAGGAGTTGCGCCAGATGAAGGAGGCGGGTCTGGCCTGAGCGGCCGGGCTCCCGGGCCGGTCCGGGCGCGGGTCCGGTGTGTTGCAAGACCGACACAAAACCGGACCGCGCCTGCTGCGCTGTCGGTGACACTGCGTAGGGTGCTGCACAACCGCACGTTCGGCATGGACTGCCGCGGGGATGGCACAACGAGAGGGGACGCGCGTGACGGTCAACATGACCAAGGGTCAGGCCATCAGCCTGGAGAAGCAGGGCGGAGGCGCCCTGACCGCGGTGCGGATGGGCCTCGGATGGCAGGCGGCGCCCCGGCGCGGGCTGTTCGGCTCGCGCACCCGGGAGATCGACCTGGACGCGTCGGCGGTGCTCTTCGCCGACAAGCAGCCGGTGGACGTGGTCTTCTTCCGCCACCTGGTCAGCGACGACGGCTCCGTGCGCCACACCGGTGACAACCTGGTCGGCGGCGCGGGCCAGGGCGGCGACGACGAGTCCATCCTCGTGGACCTCCAGCGCGTCCCGGTCCACATCGACCAGATCGTCTTCACGGTGAACTCCTTCACCGGCCAGACGTTCCAGGAGGTGCAGAACGCCTTCTGCCGGATCGTCGACGAGACCAACGGCCAGGAGCTGGCCCGCTACACCCTGGACGGCGGCGGCCAGTACACCGCGCAGATCATGGCGAAGGTGCACCGGGCCGGCTCCGGCTGGCAGATGACCGCCCTGGGCAACCCGGCCAACGGCCGGACCTTCCAGGACCTGATGCCGGCGATCCTGCCGCACCTGTAGGCGCTCCCGCCCGCGCATCCCACAGCTCCCGGAGGCAGTCGGCCGCCGGGAGCTGTCCCGCATGACCGAGACGATCACGACCCGATCCGAGCGATCGCAGCATTCGAGGGGACAGAGCCGATGACGGCCGAGCTGGTCCGGGGGCAGAACCACCCCCTGCCCGACACCCGACTGGAGATCCGGGTGTCGGCCGGCCATCCCGTCGTCGCCGGAACCACCCTCGGCGACGAGCGGGGGAGGGTCGCCGGCGTCGAATGGATCGCCCACCCCGGCTCGCCGTCCCTGCCGGGGATCGAGGTCTCCCAGCAGGCCGCGGCCGACCACCGCCTGGCCGTCGACCTGGAGGCGGTCCCGGACTCCGTCCACCGCGTCTCGGTCCTCCTCGCGCTGCCCGTCGGCGCCGGCGGCCCGTCCCGCTTCGGCGCCGCCGCAGCGCCCTTCGTCGCCGTGACCGCCCTCGACGGCACGGAGATCGCGAGCTACACGATCACCGGCCTCGACAGCGAGTCCGCCGTCGTGGCCCTTGAGCTGTACCGCCGCCAGGGGGTCTGGAAGGTCCGTGCCGTGGGCCAGGGGTACGAGGGCGGCCTGGCGGCCATGCTCGGCGACCAGGGCCTGGAGAACCCCGCCGAACTGGCCGCCGCCATCCTGGAAGCCGTCGTGCGGGGCATGGCGCGGTCGGTGGCCGCCCCGCCCCCGCGCGTCCCCGACGCGGAGCGGGTGCGCCACTCCGCCCCGGCGGCCGCGGCGGACACGGCCCCGACCGTGCCCGTGACGCCGCCGCCCGCGCCGGCGGCCGGCGGGGCGGCCAGGACGCCCGACTCCACGAGCGGCGCGAGGGACGCGGCGCCCGAGCCCGCCGGGTCGAGGACATGGACCGTGAAGTCGCCGGCGGGATAGACGGCGAGCAGCCGGGCCGCGTGCGCCACGGCGGTGTCCACGCACCGCCATCTGGACCAGGTCGACGCGCTCGGTGCCGCCATCTGGACCAGGTCGACGCGCTCGGTGAGCTGCGCCAGGACGGCGGAGACCCCGGCCGCGCCGGCGGCCGGCGGGGCGGCCAGCTCCCGGCGGCCGACTGCCTCCGGGAGCTGTGGGATGCGCGGGCGGGAGCGCCTACAGGTGCGGCAGGATCGCCGGCATCAGGTCCTGGAAGGTCCGGCCGTTGGCCGGGTTGCCCAGGGCGGTCATCTGCCAGCCGGAGCCGCAGCAGTCCCCGCCCGTCCCCGTCGCCGGTGACGCCGCCGGCTGGTCCATGGACGAGCGGCTGTACAACCAGGTCTGGGGCATGTTCGAGGACCTGGCCCGCACCACCGCCGCGTACCGCAGCGCCTGCGACTTCGCCGAGTCCCGTCTCGACCAGGAGCTCGACCGCGTCCTCTCCGACCCGCGCAGCCGCATCGGCGGCACCGGCGACGCCGCCCGTGCGGAGGCCAGGGCCAAGCACGACGAGCTCACCGCCCGTGCCCAGGAGGCCCTGGACCGCGACCTCGCCCAGCTCGTCGCCGAGTCCGAGGTCGTCGAACCCGCGCTGCCCACGGCCTTCGCCCGCTGGGACAGCCCCGTCTGGCACGGCTACCGCGTCCCCATGGAGACCCCCATGGCCCTGCGCCTGGGTGACCTCCACCTTCCCGAGCGGACCGACCTGCACATCCCCATGCTGATCCGCCTCCCGCTGGAGCGCGGGCTGTGGGTCGACAGCGGGCGCGGGCGGTCCGAGGCCTCCGCGCTCCTCGACGAGGCCGAGCTGCGCCGGCTCGCCCTGGACACCGCCGTGGCGCACGCGGCCCGGCTGCTCGCCGTCTATCCCGCCGGCGACTTCACGGTCCATGTCCTCGACCCGGCGGGCTCGGGCGCCGCGTCCCTCGCGCCGCTCGTGGAGTCGGGCGTCCTGGCCGCCCCGCCGGCCGCCGGCGCGGCCGGGGTCTCCGCCGTCCTGGCGCAGCTCACCGAGCGCGTCGACCTGGTCCAGATGGCGGTGCGGGCCGGCGCCGCCGACGCGCTGCCGCCCGGCATGGACACCGCCGAGCAGCTGCTGATCGTCCACGACTTCCCGCACGGTTTCGACGACCGGGCCGTGACCCAGCTGCGCTACCTGGCGGACGAGGGCCCGCGGGTCGGCGTCCACCTGCTGATGGTCGCCGACCGTGAGGACGCCTCGGCGTACGGGCCGCTGCTGGATCCGCTGTGGCGGTCGCTGCTGCGGGTGACCCCCGTCGCCGACGACCACCTGGCCGATCCGTGGGTCGGGCACGCCTGGACGTACGAACCGCCGCGGATTCCGGCGGGCAGCGCGGTGCTGCGTCAGGTGCTGGCCCAGGTCGCCGAGGCCCGTCGCCAGGGGTGGCACTGACCTGGCCTTTTGGTGGCTCTTTACCCTCCCCTTTACCTTCCCTTGGTGTTTCGGGTAGTCTTCTCGGCGCGGAGGGGAGTACTCCCCAGTGCGCGGCGTTCCCGTCAATACGGACAGGCCCCAGTGGCCCGATCCCGGGGCGTCGGCCCGGCCGGTCGCGTACCGGCCCGGGTGGAAGAGACCTCCGGCAGCGACGACGCTGATCAGTAGCCGTACGACGCCGGAGGCGCAGTGGACGTTTCAATGACCCTGTGGGTGCTGACCATTCTCGGTCTGTCCGCCCTGATTGCCATCGACTTCTTCATCGGGCGCAAACCCCATGACGTGTCGGTCAAGGAAGCCGGGATCTGGTCGATCGTCTGGATCGCGCTGGCCGCGCTCTTCGGGCTCGGCCTGCTCGTGTTCGGCGACAGCCAGGCGTCCGGCGAGTTCTTCGCGGGCTTCATCACCGAGAAGTCGCTGAGCGTCGACAACCTCTTCGTCTTCGTCCTGATCATGGCGAAGTTCGCGGTGCCCTCGCACCTCCAGCAGCGCGTACTGCTGGTGGGCGTCCTGATCGCCCTGGTCCTGCGGGCGA
Source organism: Streptomyces sp. MS191 (assembly GCF_008042125.1). Taxonomy (GTDB): domain Bacteria; phylum Actinomycetota; class Actinomycetes; order Streptomycetales; family Streptomycetaceae; genus Streptomyces. Next base: position 802,543 of record NZ_RDBI01000040.1, on the reverse strand, counting down.
TCTTCATCGCCGCCGGCGCCGCGATCATCGCCAGCTTCTCCTGGGTGTTCTACATCTTCGGCGCGTTCCTGATCTTCACCGCCTGGAAGCTCATCCAGGAGGCGCGCAAGGACGAGGACGAGGACGAGTTCGAGGAGAACCGTCTCCTCAAGTCGATCGAGAAGCGGTTCGGCGTCGCCGACAGGTACCACGGCACGAAGCTCTTCATCCGGGTGAACGGCAAGCGGGTGCTGACCCCGCTGATGGTCGTCATGCTGGCGATCGGCACCACCGACATCCTGTTCGCCCTCGACTCGATCCCGGCGATCTTCGGCCTGACCCAGGACCCGTACATCGTCTTCACCGCCAACGCCTTCGCCCTGATGGGTCTGCGGCAGCTGTACTTCCTGATCGGCGGCCTGCTCAAGAAGCTGGTCCACCTCAGCTACGGCCTGTCGGTGATCCTCGGCTTCATCGGCGTGAAGCTGGTGCTGCACGCCTTGCACGAGTCCGGGCTGCACGTCCCCGAGATCTCCATCCCGTTCTCGCTCGCGTTCATCTGCGGTGTTCTGATCATCACCACGATCACCAGCCTGATCGCCTCCAAGAGGCAGGCCGAGCGCGAGGCGGCCGAGGCTCCCGCGGCGGAGGCCGGCGAGACGGAGAAGGACAGCGTCGGCGCCTGACCGCCCCGACACGAGAACGCACCGCGGCCGGTGCGGGCGGCACACCACCGCCCGCACCGGCCGCGGTGCGTGGTCAGGCGGGCGCCGCCTGCGGCGCCTCGGACCGGACGGCGTCCGGCAGCGTCTCCGGCAGCAGCGCGAAGCAGCCCAGGCTCACCAGCGCCACCACGGTCAGATACGCCGCCACGCCCCAGGGCGGCCCCGAGCCGCCGCCCTCCGACAGCGCCGTCGCCGCGATCGGCGTCAGGGCCCCGCCCAGCACCSCGGCGAGGTTGTAGCCGACCGCCGCGCCCGTGCAGCGCACCCTCGGCTCGTACAGCTCCGGCAGGTAGGCGGCGACCACCGCGAACATGGTGATGAACGCCAGCAGCGAGCCCAGGAAGCCGAGGAACATCAGCGACGGCCGCCCGGTGTGCAGCAGCCCCACCATCGGGAACGCCCAGACCGCGGAGGCGGCGCACCCCGCCAGGCACAGCGGCCGGCGACCGTAGCGGTCGCCGAGCATCGCCACGAACGGCGTCACCGCGCCCTTCACCGCCACCGCCGCCATGACGCAGGCCAGCATCACCGTGCGGTCGACCCCGAGGCGCTCCGTGCCGTAGGCCAGGGTCCAGGTGGAGACCGTGTAGAAGACGGCGTAGCCGACGGCCAGCGCCCCGGCCGTCAGCAGCACCAGCCGCCAGTGCTCCCGCGCCACCTCCGTCAGCGGTGCGCTCGCCCGGAGCCCGGCCTCGGACAGCTCCCGGAACTGCGGGGTCTCGGCGAGCGAGGAGCGCAGCAGCAGCCCGCCGGCGGCGAGCACTCCGGCGGCCCAGAACGGAACCCGCCACCCCCACGCCCGGAACTGCGCGTCGGTGAGCGTCGCCGACAGTGCCAGCATCACCCCGTTCGCCAGCAGGAAGCCGACTGCCGGCCCGATCTGCGGGAAGCTCGCCCACAGCGCACGCCGCCGCTCGGGCGCGTGCTCGGCCGTGAGCAGCACCGCCCCGCCCCATTCGCCGCCGAGCCCCAGGCCCTGCAGGAAGCGCAGGACGAGCAGGAGGACGGGGGCGGCGATGCCGAGCGTCGCGTACGACGGCACGCAGCCGACGGCGACCGTGGCGCAGCCGGTCAGCAGCAGCGACGCGAACATGACGGGGCGCCGCCCGTGGCGGTCGCCGACGTGGCCGAAGAGGACCGAGCCGAGGGGGCGGGCGACGAACCCGACGGCGAAGGTGCCGAAGGCGGCGAGCGTCCCGGCGAGCGGGGAGAAGGTGGGGAAGAAGAGCGGCCCGAGGACGAGGGCGGCGGCGGTCCCGTAGACGAAGAAGTCGAAGAACTCGACGGCCGTGCCGGCGAGGGACGCGGCGGCGAGCCGCCCCATGGCGGGGGCCGGCGGCGGGGTCGGGGGCTGACTGTGGCGCATGCCGCGCCAACCGTCCGGTCCGGTCCGCGGTTACGGGGGCGTGCGCGAGCGCACGGCACGTGGCCGTGCGCCGTCCGCCCCCGCCGGGCTCACCAGCCGCGTGCGCGCCAGTCCGCGAGGTGCGGACGCTCGTCGCCGAGGGTGGTGTCCTTGCCGTGCCCGGGGTAGATCCAGGTCTCGTCGGGCAGGACCCCGAACAGCTTGGTCTCCACGTCGTGGATCAGGCTGGCGAAGGCCTCGGGGTCCTTCCAGGTGTTGCCCACGCCGCCCGGGAAGAGGCAGTCGCCCGTGAAGACGTGCGGGTGCCCGTGCGGGTCGTCGTAGACCAGGGCGATCGAGCCGGGGGTGTGCCCGACCAGCCGGCGCGCGGTCAGCTCGACCCGGCCGACCGTGATCGTGTCGCCGTCCTCGACCGGCACGTCGGTCGGGACGGGGATGCCCTCGGCGTCGTACGCCCCGGCGTACGTCCGCGCGCCGGTCGCGGCGACCACCTCGGCGAGCGCCTGCCAGTGGTCCCCGTGGCGGTGGGTGGTGACGACGGACGCGATGCCGTCGTCACCGATCAGCGTGAGGAGCGTGCCGGCCTCGTTCGCCGCGTCGATCAGCAGCTGCTCGCCGGTCGCCCGGCAGCGCAGCAGATACGCGTTGTTGTCCATCGGGCCGACCGAGACCTTGGAGATCATCAGGTCCGTCAGCTCGTGCACATCGGCCGGTCCGCCGACCTTCACCACTCCGCTGTAGGTCATGGGCTCAGCCTATCTCCGGGCGTCGACGGGCGTGGCCCCAACAGCGGGGGCTACAGCGGCGGGAGCTGCGGGAGGTCGTCGCCCTCGAGGAGGACGAGGTGGGCGCCCTTGTCGCCGCGGCCGGAGAGCCAGCCGAGCAGCTCGGCACGGGTGCCGCCCAGGACGACGGGGTCGCCCTTGTCGCCGCCCGTGTGCCAGGAGGGGCTGTTCTCCTCGTAGCCGAGCCGGAGCGTCACCGGCGGGACCTCCGGGCGTCCCGACCAGCGGTCGGCCAGGAAGTCGATCTCCCGCAGGACGAACTCCTCGGGCAGGTCCGCCAGCTCGTAGCCGACCCCCAGGTCGACGTGATGGAGCGCGACCTCCACCCAGCGGCGGAAGGGGACGCGGGCCGCCCGGTCCGTGACGCCGTTGCGGAGCTCCACGACGCGGTCCCAGTCGGCGGGCGCCCGGCCCACGGCCTGGAAGCGCTCGGCGCTCTCGCGCACGTCGGCGAGCTGCACGTCGAGGGGACGGGAGGCGTCCCGCTCGATGTCACGGTCGCGGGTGGCGGCGTCCGCGTACATGGGACGCCCTTCGAGGACGTTCACCAGCGCGTCGGCGTTTCGGGCGATGTGGGCCAGCAGATGTCCACGGGTCCAGCCCGGAAGCCGTGACGCCTCGGCCAGTGCCGCGTTGTCCCAGGAAGCGGCCGCGTCGAGGAGTCGCTCGGTCGCTTCACGTACAGATGCCAGGTCACGCACATGATCGATCATGGCGCCGACCCTAGCGCCACCACTCGTTCGGGTGAAGCGGTGGAAGCGAGGCCGTAAATCGAATGTGCGTGCTATAGGCTCGGTGGAAGCATCCGGCATCCTTGGTTGTTGGGTAATGCGACACATCCAGGCATATCTGCGACCCGCACTCCTGTGCCTCCGCTCTCTCAAGAAAGGTGCGGACCGGCGTGGCCGACCGTCTCATCGTTCGTGGCGCTCGCGAGCACAACCTCAAGAACGTCTCGCTCGACCTCCCGCGTGACTCGCTCATCGTCTTCACCGGGCTGTCCGGGTCGGGCAAGTCCTCCCTCGCGTTCGACACGATCTTCGCCGAGGGCCAGCGCCGGTACGTCGAGTCGCTCTCGTCGTACGCCCGGCAGTTCCTCGGCCAGATGGACAAGCCGGACGTCGACTTCATCGAAGGTCTCTCGCCCGCCGTCTCCATCGACCAGAAGTCGACCTCGCGCAACCCGCGTTCGACGGTCGGCACCATCACGGAGGTCTACGACTACCTCCGCCTGCTCTTCGCCCGCATCGGCAAGCCGCACTGTCCCGAGTGCCGCCGGCCGATCTCCCGGCAGTCGCCGCAGGCCATCGTCGACAAGGTGCTGGAACTTCCCGAGGGCAGCCGCTTCCAGGTGCTCTCGCCGCTGGTGCGCGAGCGCAAGGGCGAGTTCGTCGACCTCTTCTCCGACCTGCAGACCAAGGGCTACAGCCGTGCCCGGGTCGACGGCGAGACGATCCAGCTGAGCGAACCGCCCACGCTGAAAAAGCAGGAGAAGCACACGATCGAGGTGGTCGTCGACCGTCTCACCGTGAAGGACAGCGCGAAGCGCCGGCTCACCGACTCCGTCGAGACCGCGCTCGGCCTCTCCGGCGGCATGGTCGTGCTCGACTTCGTCGACCTCGCCGAGGACGACCCCGAGCGCGAGCGGATGTACTCGGAGCACCTCTACTGCCCGTACGACGACCTGTCCTTCGAGGAGCTGGAGCCGCGCTCCTTCTCCTTCAACTCGCCCTTCGGCGCCTGCCCGGACTGCACCGGCATCGGCACCCGCATGGAGGTCGACCCCGAGCTGATCGTCCCGGACGAGGACAAGTCCCTCGACGAGGGCGCCATCCACCCCTGGTCGCACGGCCACACCAAGGAGTACTTCGGCCGGCTCATCGGCGGACTCTCCCAGGCGCTCGGCTTCCGCACCGACCTGCCGTACGCCGCCCTCCCGCAGCGGGCCAAGAAGGCCCTCATGCACGGCCACAAGACCCAGGTCGAGGTCCGCTACCGCAACCGCTACGGCCGCGAGCGCGCCTACACCACGCCGGCCTTCGAGGGCGCGGTGTCGTTCGTGAAGCGGCGGCACAGCGAGGCCGAGAGCGACTCCAGCCGTGAGCGCTTCGAGGGCTACATGCGCGAGGTGCCCTGCCCCACCTGCCAGGGCACCCGGCTCAAGCCGATCGTCCTCGCGGTGACGGTGATGGAGCGTTCCATCGCCGAGGTCGCCGCGATGTCGATCAGCGAGTGCGCGGACTTCCTCGGCCGGCTGAAGCTCAACGCCCGGGACAAGAAGATCGCCGAGCGGGTCCTGAAGGAGGTCAACGAGCGACTGCGTTTCCTCGTCGACGTCGGCCTGGACTACCTCTCGCTCAACCGCGCGGCCGGCACCCTCTCCGGCGGCGAGGCCCAGCGCATCCGGCTCGCGACCCAGATCGGCTCCGGCCTGGTCGGCGTGCTCTACGTGCTCGACGAGCCGTCCATCGGCCTGCACCAGCGCGACAACCACCGGCTCATCGAGACCCTGGTCCGGCTGCGCGACATGGGCAACACGCTCATCGTCGTCGAGCACGACGAGGACACCATCAAGGTCGCCGACTGGGTCGTCGACATCGGCCCCGGCGCCGGCGAGCACGGCGGCAAGGTCGTGCACTCCGGGCCCCTGGCCGAACTCCTCGCCAACGACGAGTCGATGACCGGGCAGTACCTCTCCGGCCGCCGGGCCATCGGGACGCCGGACATCCGCCGCCCCGTGGACCCCTCGCGCCGGCTCACGGTGCACGGCGCCCGTGAGAACAACCTGCAGGACATCGACGTCTCCTTCCCGCTGGGCGTGCTGACGGCCGTCACCGGAGTCTCCGGCTCCGGCAAGTCGACCCTGGTCAACGACATCCTGTACACCCACCTGGCGCGCGAGCTGAACGGCGCCAAGTCGGTGCCCGGCCGGCACACCCGCGTGGACGGCGACGACCTCGTCGACAAGGTCGTCCACGTCGACCAGTCGCCCATCGGCCGCACCCCGCGGTCCAACCCGGCGACGTACACCGGCGTCTTCGACCACGTGCGCAAGCTCTTCGCCGAGACGATGGAGGCCAAGGTCCGCGGCTACCTGCCGGGCCGGTTCTCCTTCAACGTCAAGGGCGGCCGCTGCGAGAACTGCTCCGGCGACGGCACGATCAAGATCGAGATGAACTTCCTGCCGGACGTCTACGTCCCGTGCGAGGTCTGCCACGGCGACCGGTACAACCGGGAGACGCTGGAGGTCCACTACAAGGGCAAGTCCATCGCCGAGGTCCTCGACATGCCGATCGAGGAGGCCCTGGACTTCTTCGAGGCCGTCCCGACCATCGCCCGCCACCTGCGCACGCTCAACGAGGTGGGGCTCGGATACGTCCGTCTCGGGCAGTCCGCGCCGACGCTCTCCGGCGGCGAGGCGCAGCGCGTGAAGCTCGCCTCCGAGCTCCAGAAGCGGTCGACCGGTCGCACGGTCTACGTCCTGGACGAGCCGACCACCGGTCTGCACTTCGAGGACATCTCGAAGCTGATCAAGGTCCTGTCCGGGCTGGTCGACAAGGGCAACTCGGTGATCGTCATCGAGCACAACCTCGATGTCATCAAGACCGCGGACTGGGTCGTCGACATGGGTCCCGAGGGCGGCAGCGGCGGCGGTCTGGTGATCGCCGAGGGCACCCCGGAAGAGGTCGCGTCCGTGCCGGCGAGCCACACCGGCAAGTTCCTCCGCGAGATCCTCGGCGCGGACCGCGTCAGCGACGCGACGGTCCCGGCCGCGCGCGGCGCTTCGAGGACCGCGAAGAAGGCGCCCGCCAAGAAGGCGACGGCCCGGAAGACGGCGTCCGGGGCCGCCGTGCCGGCGAAGAAGGCCGCCGCCAAGAAGACGGCCACGAGCCGGGCACGCAAGGCCTGACCGAAGGCCCGGCCGACCGGGTCACCGGACGGACGGCGGCCTCCCCCGCACGGGGAGGCCGCCGTCCGTCCGTCGGAGCGGGGCCAGCTCGTCCGGGTACGGGGGCTCCGCGCCCGGCCGCGAGCAGGTCACGGCCGCCGCCCCCGCCGCGTACGTCAGGAGTTCGCGCCAGTCGTCGACGCCCAGGGACTCCACGGAGCGGTCCGCCAGGCCGTGCAGCAGCGCCGCGTTCACCGTGTCGCCGGCGCCGATGGTGTCCACGACCTCCACGCCGACCGCCGGGACGGAGACCTCGCCGGCCGCCGTGAACGCCGTCAGACCCGCCGCGCCCCGGGTCAGCACCACGGCGGAGGGCCCGCGCCCCCGCCACGAGGCCGGTGCGCCGCCCAGCCAGGCGGCGTCCTCCTCGGAGAGCTTCAGCAGCGTGACGTACGGCAGCCAGGCCGCGAACCGCTCGCGGTAGGCGTCCGGGTCGGCGATGAGCCCCGGCCGGATGTTCGGATCGAGCAGCACCGTCGCACCGCCCTCCGACTCGCGCCGCAGCAGCGCCTCGTACGCGCTCGCCCCCGGCTCCAGGACCAGCGAGCAGGTGCCGAAGGCCAGGGCCCGCACGCCGTCCGGAAGACGCTCCGGCAGGGCGAAGAGACGGTCCGCCGTCCCCTCGACGTAGAAGCCGTACCGCGCCGAACCGTCCGGCGCGACGGAGGCCACGGCCAGCGTCGTCGGCTCCTGTCCCCGCTGGACCAGACCCTCGGAGACACCCGCCGCCCGCAGTCCGCCGAGCAGCGCCTCGCCGAAGGCGTCCGTCGACACCCGGGAGCAGAAGGCGACGTCCGAGCCGAGCCGCCCCAGCGCCACGGCCGTGTTGTACGGGCCGCCCCCGGGTCTCGGCACCAAGGGGGACAAGGGGCCGGACGCCCCGTCCGGGACCAGGTCGATCAGGGACTCACCGGCGACGACGATCACGCCGTGAACGTAACCCATGTCCCACCGGCCACGACAGCCCCGTGGAAGGCCGGCCGAACCGCGCCGGTATCGTCGGTTCCGTCACCCCATGCCCCGATCCCACCGTGGAGCGCTCATGTCCGGCCAGTCCAGCCGCCGCACCGTACTGAAGGGCGCCGCGCTCGCCGGTGCCGCCGGGCTGGGAGTCGCCGCATGCTCCACCGAGTCGAAGCTGGGCCACGCCCAGGTCCCGACCCCGACCGCACCGGTCACCCTCGGCGCGCCCGAGGAGGTGCCGGTCGGCGGCGCCAAGCTCTACCGCGAGCAGCGGGTCCTGGTGAGCTGCCCGGCCAAGGGGCAGTACAAGGCGTTCAGCGCCCAGTGCACCCACGCGGGCTGCGTCCTCGACAAGATCGAGGACAACGAGGGCAACTGCCCCTGCCACGGCAGCCGCTTCGACGTCACCACCGGCAAGGCGATCCAGGGCCCGGCGACCGTCCCGCTGCCCGCGGTCCCGGTCCGCGTCGAGAACGGCAAGCTGGTCGCCGGCCCGGAGGCGTAGCGGGGCCCGCGCACCGTGCCGGGCTCGCGGCCCGGTCCGCGGGCGCCACCCTGGCCGCCACCGGCCGGGCCGGCCTCCGGGCAGGCTCAGACCCAGTCCCAGTCGATCCCCAGGATCCCCGGCCGTACCCCCTGCTCCACGAGATGCACCGTGCGGTGCCGCCCGCTCAGCGTCAGCTCGGCGCGGCCGGTGCGCGGCGCCCCGGCCGAGGCCTGGGCGAAGCGCCGGCACCGCACCGGCAGCGCCGTCTCGTCGAAGCGGACCTGGAGCGCGTACTGCCCGCCCGCGTAGCGGAAGCCGCGCACGTACTCCCCGCTCGGGCCCGCCGTCCCGTCCTCGAAGCCGTAGCCGAAGAGATACGTCTCACCGGCCCGCAGCCGCGCGTCGAAGAGCAGCTCCGCGATCAGCACGCCGGTGTCCGCGTGCCAGCGCACCCGGCCGGGCCGGCAGTTCTCCGCCGCCCGTACCTCCACCCGGGACGGGTCGCACCCCGGATCCCCGTGGTGGATGGCCAGATAGCGGTCGACCCCGTCCCGGTGCGCCCGCACCACGTGCTGCGAGTCGCGGCCGACCAGCTCCCGCCCCGCCCCGATCCGCACGCGTTCGTGGTGCCCCACCGTGTGCAGCCCGCCGTCCACCGGTGACTCCAGCTCCGCGAACAGCTCCTCGACCACGCCCGAGGCCTCCACCAGGGAGCGGTACGGGCGACTCGCGGGCCGGTCGACCTCACCGCGTCCGCCGGCGTCCTCGTGCAGCAGCCGGATCAGCGAGTTCACCGGCAGCTGGAGCACCTCCTCCAGGGCGCGGACGGCCTTCATCGACTCCGGCCGCTGGGGCCGCCGGGCGCCCTGCTGCCAGTAACTGAGGCTGGTCACGCCGACCTTGACGCCCCGGTGCGCGAGGTGGTGCTGCACCCGCTGGAGCGGCAGGCCGCGCACCGCGAAGGCCGTGCGCAGCGCCAGGTGGAACGGTCCGGTGTGCAGCAACTGCACCAGATCGGCCTCGGTGTGCCCCACGGGGACTCCTCAGTGAACGTTCACGCGCCAGGGGCGGGCCACCGCACCGCCGGTGACGGGGCCGCTGGTGGCATGCGGGCACGCGTTCACACACGAGTCACACCGTTCACAGGCCGCCGTCACCCCGCATTGAAGCGTGTTGACCCGTTTCCGACAACGCTCGATGCTCCTCAGCAGCGTCCGGACGCGCTCCTCCACCCCCCACACCCCCACATC
>NZ_RDBI01000040.1:763407-792939 GCF_008042125.1 Streptomyces sp. MS191 | reverse complement strand
CGGAGTCGTGCCGTCCGCCGGGCCTCCGGCGTCGCGCCGTCCACCGGGCCCCGTCCACCGGGCCCCGTCCACCGGGGCCGGACGGGTCCCCGCGCCGCCCCGCGGGGCCGTCACTGGGCCAGGTAGCCGCCGTCCACCGGCAGGACCGCGCCCGTGACGAACGAGGCCTCGGGCGACGCGAGGAAGAGGATCGCCGCCGCCACCTCCGCCGGCTCGCCGAGCCGGGCCATCGGGTGCATGCGCAGGACCTCCTCCAGATACGCGGCGCCGCCCGGCTCGTCCCGTACCGCCGCGACCCGCTCCGTCGCGATCGTGCCCGGCGCCACCGCGTTCACCCGGATCCCCCGCGACGCCCATTCCACCGCCAGGTGCTTGGTCAGACCGCTGGCCACGAACTTCGCCGGGCCGTAGACCGCCTGCCGCGCCTGCCCCGCCTCGCCCGAGACCGACGACGTGCACACGATCGCGCCGCCCCCCTGCGCGGCCATCGCGTCGATCGCGTACTTGCAGGTGAGGAACATGCCCCTGCCGTCGACCGCCATCACCCGGTCCCAGTCGTCCGCCGTCGCCTCCGTGACGTCCATCAGCGGGATCACCCCCGCGTTCGCCACCAGGACGTCGATCCGACCGAAGCGCTCCACGGCCGTGGAGATCATCCGCCGCGCGTCCTCGTCCCGCGAGACGTCCCCGGTCACCGTCACCAGGCCGTCCGGCCCACCCGCCCCGGTGCTCGCGGCCTCCTCGACGAGGTCCGCGAGCCTGCCCGCGTCCACGTCCGCGGCGACGACCCGCGCCCCCTCCCGGAGGAACCGCAGCGCCGTCGCGCGCCCGATCCCGCTCGCCGCGCCCGTGATCACACACACCTGGTCCGTCAGCCGTCCCGGCATCCTGTCCGTCATGTTCCGCCAACGAGCGTGCCCGCCCTGAGTGTCGGTTCCCGCCAGTAGGGTGGGGAGCATGGCCGACCCCTCCAGCTACCGCCCGAAGCCGGGACAGATCCCCGACTCGCCGGGGGTCTACAAGTTCCGCGACGAGCACCGCCGGGTGATCTACGTCGGGAAGGCGAAGTCCCTGCGGCAGCGGCTGGCCAACTACTTCCAGCCGCTCGCGAGCCTGCACCCGCGCACGGCCACCATGGTGACCACCGCCGCCTCGGTGGAGTGGACGGTCGTCTCGACCGAGGTCGAGGCGCTGCAGCTGGAGTACTCCTGGATCAAGGAGTTCGACCCCCGGTTCAACGTCAAGTACCGGGACGACAAGAGCTACCCGTACCTCGCGGTGACCCTGAACGAGGAGTTCCCGCGGGTCCAGGTCATGCGGGGCCACAAGAAGAAGGGCGTGCGCTACTTCGGGCCGTACGCGCACGCCTGGGCGATCCGCGAGACCGTCGACCTGATGCTCCGCGTCTTCCCCGTCCGCACCTGCTCCGCCGGCGTCTTCCGCAACGCCGCCTCCGCCGGCAGGCCCTGCCTCCTCGGCTACATCGGCAAGTGCTCCGCCCCCTGCGTCGGCCGTACGACGCCCGAGGAGCACCGCGAACTGGCCGAGGAGTTCTGCGACTTCATGGCCGGCCGCACCGGCACCTACATCCGCCGCCTGGAGAAGCAGATGATGGCGGCGGCCGAGGAGATGGAGTACGAGAGGGCGGGGCGCCTGCGGGACGACATAGGGGCCCTGCGCCGGGCGATGGAGAAGAACGCCGTCGTCCTCGCCGACGCCACCGACGCCGACCTGATCGCGCTCGCCGAGGACGAGCTGGAGGCCGCCGTCCAGATCTTCCACGTACGCGGCGGACGGGTGCGCGGGCAGCGCGGCTGGGTCACCGACAAGGTCGAGGCCGTCTCCACGGCCGGGCTCGTCGAGCACGCCCTCCAGCAGCTGTACGGGGAGGAGAGCGGCGACGCGGTCCCCAAGGAGGTCCTCGTCCCGGCCCTGCCCGAGGACGCGGAGGCCGTCACCCTGTGGCTCGCCGGCCGCAGGGGGTCCGGAGTCTCGCTGCGCGTCCCGCAGCGCGGCGACAAGAAGGACCTGATGGAGACCGTGGCGCGCAACGCCCAGCAGGCCCTCGTACTGCACAAGACCAAGCGGGCCAGCGACCTCACCACCCGCTCGCGGGCCCTGGAGGAGATCGCCGAGGCGCTGGACCTGGACTCGGCGCCGCTGCGGATCGAGTGCTTCGACATCTCGCACCTCCAGGGCGACGACGTCGTGGCCTCCATGGTCGTCTTCGAGGACGGGCTGCCCCGTAAGAGCGAGTACCGCCGCTTCCAGATCAAGGGCTTCGAGGGGCAGGACGACGTCCGCTCCATGCACGAAGTGATCAGCCGCCGCTTCAAGCGCTACCTCGCCGAGAAGGAGAGGACGGGGGAGTGGGGGCCCGAGGGGGTCACCGAGGACGAGAGCGCCGCTCCCGACGGTGCGGACGTCACGGTCCCGGCCGGGGCCGGCGAGGCCACGGCCGACGGCGGACCGCGCCGGACGAACGGCGCCGACCTCGGCGCCACGGGCGAGGTCCCCGCCGACGACGGCCGCCCCAAGCGCTTCGCCTACCCGCCCCAGCTCGTCGTCGTCGACGGCGGGCAGCCCCAGGTCGCGGCGGCCCGGCGCGCCCTCGACGAGCTCGGCATCGACGACATCGCCGTCTGCGGGCTCGCCAAGCGCCTGGAGGAGGTCTGGCTGCCGGGCGACGACGACCCGGTCGTGCTTCCCCGCTCCAGCGAGGGCCTGTACCTCCTTCAGCGGGTACGTGACACGGCTCACGACTTCGCCATCCGCTACCAGCGCTCGAAGCGGAACAAGCGCGTCAGGACCAGCCCCCTGGACGCCGTCCCCGGCCTCGGAGACACCCGCAAACAGGCGTTGATCAAGCATTTCGGCTCGGTGAAGCGGCTGCGACAGGCGACAATCGAGCAGATCTGCGAGGTCCCCGGCATGGGCCGCAAGACGGCCGAGGCCGTGGCGGTGGCCCTCGCGCAGGCGGCCCCGGCCGCACCTGCCGTGAATACGGCAACAGGAGAGATCATTGAAGACGACGGGGGCACGACCGCATGACCACGCACGACCGGCACGATGAACACGACGCGCACGATCCGCACGACGAGCACGACACGCACGACCGAGAAGACGGAGCAGGACACGTGAGTACGAGCACGAAGGAGGCCGGCGAGACCGCCGACGCGGCCATCCCCGAGCTGGTCATCATCTCCGGCATGTCCGGCGCCGGCCGGTCCACCGCGGCCAAGTGCCTGGAGGACCTCGGCTGGTTCGTCGTCGACAACCTGCCGCCCGCACTGATCCCCACCATGGTGGAGCTCGGCGCACGCTCCCAGGGCAACGTCGCCCGGATCGCCGTCGTCGTGGACGTCCGCGGCCGGCAGTTCTTCGACGCCCTGCGGGAGTCCCTCGCCGCCCTCGACGCCCAGCAGGTCACCCGCCGGATCGTCTTCCTGGAGTCCTCCGACGAGGCCCTGGTACGGCGCTTCGAGTCGGTCCGCAGGCCCCACCCCCTCCAGGGCGACGGCCGGATCACCGACGGCATCGCCGCCGAGCGCGACCTGCTGCGCGAGCTGCGCGGCGACGCCGACCTGGTCATCGACACCTCCAGCCTCAACGTCCACGAACTGCGCGCCAAGATGGACGCCCAGTTCGCCGGCGACGAGGAGCCGGAGCTGCGGGCCACGGTCATGTCGTTCGGATTCAAGTACGGGCTGCCCGTCGACGCCGACCTCGTCGTCGACATGCGCTTCCTCCCCAACCCGCACTGGGTCCCCGAGCTGCGGCCCTTCACCGGCCTCAACGAGGAGGTGTCGGCCTACGTCTTCAACCAGCCGGGCGCGAAGGAGTTCCTCGACCGCTACACCGAGCTCCTCCAGCTGATCGCCGCCGGCTACCGCCGCGAGGGCAAGCGGTACGTGACGATCGCCGTCGGCTGCACGGGCGGCAAGCACCGCTCCGTCGCCACGTCCGAGAAGCTCGCCGCCCGCCTTGCCGCGGAAGGGGTCGAGACCGTCGTCGTCCACCGGGACATGGGGCGCGAGTGAAGCCCTACCGCCGGCGTACGTCCACCCTTTCGGTGCGTACGCTCCGCAGGCGCGGCGCCCAGCCGAAGGTCGTCGCCCTCGGCGGGGGCATGGGCCTGTCGGCCTCCCTCGCCGCCCTGCGCCGGATCACCGGTGACCTCACCGCCGTGGTCACCGTCGCCGACGACGGCGGCTCCAGCGGCCGGCTCCGTGAGGAGCTGGGCGTGCTGCCGCCCGGCGACCTGCGCAAGGCGCTCGCGGCGCTGTGCGGCGACGACGACTGGGGCCAGACCTGGGCCCGGGTCATCCAGCACCGCTTCCAGTCCAAGGGCGACCTGCACGAGCACGCGGTCGGCAACCTGCTGATCGTCGCCCTGTGGGAGCAGCTGGGCGACCACGTCCAGGCCCTGGACCTGGTCGGCAAGCTGCTCGGCGCGCACGGCCGGGTGCTGCCCATGTCCGCGGTCCCGCTCGAGCTCCAGGCCCTGGTCAGGGGGCACGATCCGGCGCGCCCGGACGACGTGGACACGGTGCGTGGCCAGGCGACCGTGGCGCTCACCCCGGGCGAGGTGCAGTCGGTCCACCTCGTCCCGAACGACCCGCCCGCCGTGCCCGAGGCGGTCGCCGCCGTCCTCGACGCGGACTGGGTGGTCCTGGGGCCGGGCTCCTGGTTCTCCTCGGTGATACCGCACCTGCTCGTCCCCGAACTGCTCGACGCCCTGACGGAGACCAAGGCCCGCCGGGTGCTCTCGCTCAACCTCGCGCCGCAGCCGGGAGAAACCGAGGGGTTCTCTCCGCAGCGTCATTTGGAGGTTTTGGGACGACACGCCCCTAAACTCGCGTTGGACGTGGTGCTGGCCGACGAGGCCGCCGTGCCCGACCGCGAATCCCTCGCCGACGCCGCCAAGCGGTTCGGCGCCGCGGTCGAGCTGGCGCCGGTCGCCCGCGCCGACGGGCTCCCGAAGCACGATCCGGAGCTGTTGGCCGCCGCGTACGACCGTATTTTTCGGATGCATGGAAGGATCGGCCCATGGCGATGACGGCAGCGGTGAAGGACGAGATCTCCCGGCTCCCCGTCACCCGGACCTGCTGCAGGAAGGCAGAGGTCTCGTCGATCCTGCGGTTCGCGGGCGGGCTGCACCTGGTGAGCGGCCGGATCGTGATCGAGGCGGAGCTGGACACCGCGATGGCGGCCCGCCGCCTCAAGCGGGACATCCTGGAGATCTTCGGGCACAGCTCGGAGCTGATCGTGATGGCCCCCGGCGGGCTGCGGCGCGGCTCCCGGTTCGTCGTCCGCGTGGTCGCGGGCGGCGATCAGCTGGCCCGGCAGACCGGTCTCGTCGACGGCCGCGGCCGGCCGATCCGGGGGCTGCCCCCGCAGGTCGTCTCCGGCGCCACCTGCGACGCCGAGGCGGCGTGGCGCGGTGCCTTCCTCGCCCACGGCTCGCTGACCGAGCCGGGACGCTCGTCCTCCCTGGAGGTCACCTGCCCCGGTCCGGAGGCCGCGCTCGCCCTGGTCGGCGCCGCGCGCCGGCTGAGCATCGCCGCGAAGGCCCGTGAGGTGCGCGGTGTGGACCGGGTCGTCGTCCGGGACGGGGACGCGATCGGCGCCCTGCTGACCCGGCTCGGCGCCCACGAGTCGGTGCTGGCCTGGGAGGAGCGGCGCATGCGCCGCGAGGTCCGCGCCACCGCCAACCGCCTGGCCAACTTCGACGACGCCAACCTGCGCCGCTCGGCCCGCGCGGCCGTCGCCGCCGGGGCCCGGGTGCAGCGTGCGCTGGAGATCCTGGCGGACGAGGTGCCCGAGCACCTCGCCGCCGCGGGCCGGCTGCGGATGGAGCACAAGCAGGCCTCCCTGGAGGAGCTGGGCGCGCTCGCCGACCCGCCGCTGACCAAGGACGCGGTCGCCGGCCGGATCCGCCGCCTGCTCGCCATGGCCGACAAGCGGGCCCAGGACCTGGGCATCCCCGGGACCGAGTCCAACCTCAGCGAGGAGCTCGACGACAGCCTGGTCGGCTGAGGCCCGGCGGCGGGGGGACCTCGCCGCCCGGCGCCGCCCGTCGGCCGTCCGCGCCTCCGGGCCGCCCGTCCGGTCCGCGCGCGCGCCTGTGCGCGCGCCCACCGGGCGGCCGCCCCGTCGGGCCGCCCGTCCGCGCCCGGCCGTCCGTCCGCGCCCGGCCGTCCGTCCACGCCCGGCCATCGCCCAACTCGCCGCTGCCGGTGCCTTTCTGAGGTACCGGCAGCGGCTTTCCGCCGCCTTCGCGCGACGCGCCGTACGCGCTCTTGACATGGCCATGGGCTCCCAAGAGCCTGTCGTCTGTTCATTTTCGTGGCAGACGACAGCAAGGGGGGCTTATGAGACGCAGAGCGGGATCGATCCTCGCCGCGGCTTCACTGCTGATGGCCGGACTGGCGATGGCACCCGTCGCCGGGGCGGAACCGAACGACCTCTCGCACGGCGCCGACGGCGACGCCCTCTCCGTGTGGCGGGCCGAGATCCGCAAGGAGCAGGTGCCGCTGCTCCTCGAAGCGGGCACCGACGCCCACGAGCTGACCGAGCAGGTGCCGGAGAAGGGCTCCGCCACGCTGGAGCTCCAGCTCACCGAACGCCAGGCCGGACAGCTGCGGGCCAAGGGGGTCGAACTCGCCGAGCACACGCTCTCCGCCGGGGCCGAGCGGCGGGTGGCCGCCGCGGGCGACGGGGTCTTCCGGCCGTACGGAGGCGAGAACGGCCTCAAGCGGGAGATCCTGGCCACCGCCCAGGCCCACCCGGACCTCACCAAGGTCGTCTCCATCGGCAAGACGGTCAAGGGCCAGGACATCCTCGCCCTCAAGCTCAGCCGGGGTGCCAGGAAGACCAAGGACGGATCCCGTCCCGCCACGCTCTACATGTCCAACCAGCACGCCCGTGAGTGGATCACCCCCGAGATGACCCGGCGGCTGATGCACCACTACCTCGACGGCTACGGCAAGGACGCCCGCGTCACCAGGATCGTGGACACCACCGAGCTGTGGTTCGTGCTCTCCGCCAACCCGGACGGCTACGACTACACCCACGCGGACCCCGCGAACCGCCAGTGGCGCAAGAACCTGCGCGACAACGACGGCGACGGCCGCTTCGGGGCCGGCGACGGCGTCGACCTCAACCGCAACTTCGCCTACAAGTGGGGCTACGACAACGAGGGTTCGTCGCCCGATCCGGCCGACGAGACCTTCCGCGGGACCGGCCCGATGTCCGAGCCCGAGACGAAGGCGCTCGACGCCTTCCAGAAGCGCATCGGCTTCCGGTACGGGATCAACTACCACTCGGCCGCCCAGCTCCTGCTCTACGGCGTGGGCTGGCAGGTGGCCACGGACACCCCCGACGACGTCGCCCTCAAGGCGCTCGCCGGCACCCCGCAGAAGTCGGCCGTCCCCGGCTACCGGCCGCAGGTCTCCTCCGAGCTCTACACCACCAACGGCGAGGCCGACGGACACGCGGCCAACGTCAACGGGATGCAGATGTTCACCCCGGAGATGTCGACCTGTGCCACCGCGGCGCGCGTCGACCCGAACGACGCCTGGGAGGCCGCCGACTGCGCCTCCGTCTTCACCTTCCCGGACGACGAGAAGCTGATCCAGGCGGAGTTCGCCAAGAACGTGCCCTTCGCGCTGGCCGTCGCCGAGACCGCCGCCCATCCGGACCGGCCCGTCTCGGTCACCGGTCTCGACGCCCCCGACTTCACCCCGAACGCCTTCACCACCTCCTACGCCCGCGGCGGCGACCAGGAGGTCTCCGTCACCGCCCGCCGGTCCCTGAAGGGCAAGCAGCTCAGGTACCGCGTCAACGGCGGCCGCACCCACACCGAGGGACTGCGGGCGTGGAAGGGCGGCGAGACCTACGGCGGCGAGGACAACCTCTACTTCGACCAGTACCGGGCCGAGGTCGAGGGCGCCGCACCGGGCGACACCGTCGAGGTCTGGTTCACGGCCCGCACGCGTGACGGGAAGGCGGCCTCGTCCGCCCCGTTCACGTACAAGGTGGCCGAGCGCCCCCGCGGTGACGTCCTCGTCCTCGCCGAGGAGGGCGGTACGGCCGCCGCGCGGCACACCGCCGCCTACGTGAAGGCGCTCGCCGACAACGGCCACCGCGCCGCCGTCTGGGACGTCGCCACCCAGGGCGCGCCCCACCCGCTCGGCGTGCTGAGCCACTTCCGCACGGTCGTCTGGTACACCGGCGCCGAGCAGCCGTCCGGACCGAGCATGCTCGCCGTGCGCGACTACCTCAACGAGGGCGGCAAGCTGATCGACGCGGGCGAGAAGTCCGGCGGGTTCGTCGACATCGGCCGCGCCGAGTCCAACGACTTCGCCCAGTACTACCTCGGCGCCTACCACCGCGCCGGGCTACAGAGCCCGCCCGCCTTCGCCGGATCCGGCGGATTCGGGGGGACCCGGGCGACGCTCGGAGCCTCCGCGGACAACCCGCTGGACAACGCCGGGGCGTACACCGTCACCTCGGACACGCTGAAGCCGGCGCAGTTCCCGCAGTTCCGCAGCTCCTCCGCGGGCGACTACCCGGGCATCCGCACCCCCTTCGAGCCCTACGAGGGCGGGTACTTCGCCGCCGTGCGCCACTCCGACGACACCTGGACCCGGCTCAGCCGGACCGTCGACCTCACCGGCGTCACGGCCGCCGCCGCGCCGACCATGCGGTTCCAGGTCAGCTACGACACCGAGAGGGACTACGACCACCTCGTCGTCGAGGCGCACACCGTGGGCCAGGACGACTGGACGACGCTGCCCGACGCCAACGGCGGCACGTCCGACGCCGCACCGGCCGACTGCGGCGAGGGCTTCTACGTCGCCGGCCACCCCTTCCTCGGCCACTACCTGACCGTGGGCGAGGACGGCTGCGCCACCACCGGCACCACCGGTTCCTGGCACGCCTTCACCGGCCCGTCCAACGGCTGGCGGCAGGCGTCGGTCGACCTGAGCGCCTACGCGGGCAAGCAGGTCGAGCTGTCGATCTCCTACATCTCCGACCCCGGCACGGGCGAGATGGGCGCCTTCGTCGACGACACCGCGCTCGTCGTCGGCGGCACGCCGAGCGGTGGCGAGGGGTTCGAGACGGCGCTGGGCGCCTGGTCCGTGGCGGGCCCGCCGGCCGGCAGCCCCGGGAACGGCAGCGACTGGGCGCGCTCGACAGGGCTCTTCCACTCCCAGGCGGCCGTGACCACGCGCGACACCGTGCTCCTCGGCTTCGGTCTGGAGCACGTGGAAAGCGCGGCGGAGCGCAGGCAGATCATCGGAAAGGCGCTCACGACCCTGCGCCGCTGACCGGGAACACATCGGGTCATACGACCCCGGGCGGCCCGTACCAGTGAGTAGGTTCGGGCCGCCGCCGTTCCCTTATGAGCGGCGGTGCGCTCAATGTCACCCCCCGCCTTTCGGGGGGGTAGGGTCGTAAGCGGTCGGGGACATCCCAAATAAAACTCGCCGGCGTCGAAAACCGGCGTACCAACGAGGAGATCGGTTTCGTGACGATCCGCGTAGGCATCAACGGCTTTGGCCGCATCGGTCGTAACTACTTCCGCGCGCTGCTGGAGCAGGGTGCTGACATCGAGATCGTGGCTGTCAACGATCTGGGTGACACCGCGACCACCGCGCATCTGCTGAAGTACGACACCATCCTGGGCCGCCTCAAGGCAGAGGTCACCCACACCGCCGACACCATCACGGTCGACGGCCACACCATCAAGGTGCTCTCGGAGCGCAACCCGGCCGACATCCCCTGGGGTGAGCTGGGCGTCGACATCGTCATCGAGTCGACCGGCATCTTCACCAAGAAGGCCGACGCCGAGAAGCACATCGCCGGCGGCGCGAAGAAGGTCCTCATCTCGGCTCCGGCCAAGGACGAGGACATCACGATCGTCATGGGTGTCAACCAGGACAAGTACGACCCGGCGCAGCACCACGTCATCTCCAACGCCTCCTGCACCACCAACTGCGTGGCGCCGATGGCCAAGGTCCTGGACGAGAACTTCGGCATCGTCAAGGGCCTGATGACGACGGTCCACGCGTACACCAACGACCAGCGCATCCTGGACTTCCCGCACTCCGACCTGCGCCGCGCCCGCGCCGCCGCGGAGAACATCATCCCGACCACGACCGGTGCCGCGAAGGCCACCGCCCTGGTCCTCCCGCAGCTCAAGGGCAAGCTGGACGGCATCGCCATGCGCGTTCCCGTGCCCACCGGCTCCGCCACCGACCTGGTCGTGACCCTCCAGCGCGAGGTCACCAAGGACGAGGTCAACGCCGCCTTCAAGAAGGCCGCCGACGACGGCGACCTCAAGGGCATCCTGTACTACACCGAGGACCAGATCGTGTCCTCGGACATCGTCAGCGACCCGGCCTCCTGCACCTTCGACTCCTCCCTGACCATGGTCCAGGAGGGCAACACGGTGAAGATCCTCGGCTGGTACGACAACGAGTGGGGCTACTCCAACCGCCTCGTCGACCTCACCGTCTTCGTCGGCGGCCAGCTCTGATCCCCAGGGCAGCCACCCCTTGATGTGAGCGCAGGGCTCGGACAGCGTAACGTCGCGCTGTGCGAGCCCTGTGTCGTGTGCTCCACCGCGTTCCAAGGAGTCAGTACAAGATGAAGACGATCGACGAGCTTCTCGCCGAAGGCGTCGCCGGCAAGCGGGTATTCGTCCGCGCCGACCTCAACGTGCCGCTCGACGGCACCACCATCACCGACGACGGCCGCATCCGCGCCGTCCTCCCCACGATCGAGGCGCTCGCCGGTGCCGGCGCCCGCGTCGTGGTGGCCTCGCACCTCGGCCGACCCAAGGGCGCCCCGGACCCGGCGTTCTCGCTCGCCCCGGCCGCCGCCCGTCTGGGTGAACTCCTCGGTGCCGACGTCGCGTTCGCGACCGACACGGTCGGCGAGTCCGCCACCGCCACCGTCGGGGGCCTCGCCGACGGCGGGGTCGCCGTGCTGGAGAACCTCCGGTTCAACGCCGGCGAGACCTCCAAGGACGACGCCGAGCGCGGCGCCTTCGCCGACCGGCTGGCCGCCCTCGCCGACGTCTACGTCGGTGACGGCTTCGGCGCCGTGCACCGCAAGCACGCCTCGGTCTTCGACCTCCCGGCCCGCCTGCCGCACGCCGCGGGCTACCTCATCGCCACCGAGGTCGGCGTCCTGAAGAAGCTCACCTCCGAGGTCAAGCGGCCGTACGTGGTCGTCCTCGGCGGCGCCAAGGTCTCCGACAAGCTCGCCGTCATCGACGAGCTGCTCGGCAAGGCGGACCGCCTGCTGATCGGCGGCGGCATGGCGTACACCTTCCTCTACGCCAAGGGCTACGAGGTGGGCATCTCGCTGCTCCAGAAGGACCAGGTCGAGGTCGTCACGGAGTACATGAAGCGCGCCGAGGACAACGGCGTCGAGCTCGTGCTCCCGGTCGACGTGCTGGTCTCCACGGAGTTCCCCGACCTGAAGACCAAGGCCCCGGCCGACTTCGAGGTCGTCGACGCCGACAAGATCCCGTCCACGAAGGAGGGCCTCGACATCGGCCCGCGGACGCGCGAGCTCTACGCGTCCAAGATCGCCGACGCCGAGACCGTCTTCTGGAACGGTCCGCTCGGTGTCTTCGAGCACCCCGACTACGCCGGCGGCACCGCCGCCGTCGCCCAGGCCCTCGTCGACAGCAGCGCCTACACCGTCGTCGGCGGTGGCGACAGCGCCGCCGCGGTCCGCATCCTGGGCTTCGACGAGAACGCATTCGGCCACATTTCGACCGGCGGCGGCGCCTCCCTCGAATACCTCGAGGGCAAGACGCTCCCCGGCCTCGCCGCACTGGAGGACTGAGAAAAAGTGAGTTCGCGTACCCCGCTGATGGCGGGCAACTGGAAGATGAACCTCAACCACCTCGAGGCCATCGCACACGTCCAGAAGCTCGCCTTCGCCCTCACCGAGAAGGACTACGACGCCGTCGAGGTCGCGGTCCTGCCGCCCTTCACCGACCTGCGGTCCGTCCAGACCCTGGTCGACGGCGACAAGCTCAAGATCAAGTACGGCGCCCAGGACATCTCGGCGCAGGACTCCGGCGCCTACACCGGTGAGATCTCGGGCCTGATGCTGTCCAAGCTGAAGTGCGCCTACGTCGCCGTGGGCCACTCCGAGCGCCGGCAGTACCACGCCGAGTCCGACGAGGTCTGCAACGCCAAGGTCAAGGCCGCCTTCAACCACGGCCTGACCCCGATCCTGTGCGTGGGCGAGGGACTGGACGTCCGCAAGGCGGGCGAGCAGGTCCCCCACACGCTGCGCCAGATCGACGGCGGCCTGAAGGACGTGCCGGCCGAGCAGGCCGAGTCCATCGTGATCGCCTACGAGCCGGTGTGGGCCATCGGCACCGGGGAGGTGGCCACCCCCGAGGACGCGCAGGAGGTCTGCGGCGCGATCCGCGGCCGTCTCGCGGAGCTGTACTCCCAGGAGCTGGCCGACAAGGTCCGCATCCAGTACGGCGGCTCGGTCAAGGCGGGCAACGTGGCCGCGATCATGGCGCAGCCGGACGTCGACGGCGCCCTGGTCGGCGGCGCCGCGCTGGACGCCGACGAGTTCGTCAAGATCGTCCGCTTCCGCGACCAGTGAGTATGCCGTAGCGGCGATCCGTCGTACCCTTGCGGGGGCCGAGCAGGCGTGCAGCGCCTGTCGGCCCCCGTAGTTCGTCTCCGTCCGGGAATTGCCAGGAAGTAGGGTCCAGCCGTGGTTATGGGGTTCTCGATCGCCCTGATCGTCTTCAGCGCGCTGCTGATGCTGCTCGTGCTGATGCACAAGGGGAAGGGCGGCGGCCTCTCCGACATGTTCGGCGGCGGCATGCAGTCGTCCGTCGGTGGTTCCTCGGTCGCCGAGCGCAACCTGGACCGGATCACCGTGGTGGTCGGTCTGCTGTGGTTCGCGTGCATTGTCGTACTCGCCCTGCTGATGAAGGCGAATGCCTGAGGGGCGGACTTTGTAACTCCAATCACTGGACGCGCGTTGGGCCTTACGTAGACTGGGGCATCTTCGAGCACCATCACGCAGGGAGTTACGACCGTGGCAAGTGGCAACGCGATCCGGGGAAGCCGGGTCGGAGCGGGGCCGATGGGGGAGGCCGAGCGGGGCGAGTCGGCACCGCGCCTCCGCATCTCCTTCTGGTGCTCGAACGGGCACGAGACGCAGCCGAGCTTCGCCAGTGACGCGCAGGTCCCGGACACGTGGGACTGTCCGCGCTGCGGCTTCCCGGCAGGTCAGGACCGGGACAACCCGCCGGACCCGCCGCGCACCGAGCCGTACAAGACGCACCTCGCGTACGTGCGTGAGCGGCGCAGCGACGCCGACGGCGAGGCGATCCTCGCCGAGGCGCTCGCCAAACTGCGCGGCGAGATCTGAGCGTGGTGTGACGATGTGACGAACGGGCCTTGCCCGCGAACTCGATTCGCGGGCAAGGCCCGTTCGTCTGTTTTCAGCCTCATCGGCGGTGCTTTCCGGCGATATGCGCGGTCAGTGCCAGCGCGGCCGTCGCCCGCGGATAGGTCAGCTGCGCCACGCGCGCGTAGAGGCAGTCCAGGATCAGCAGCACCGAGTGCCGCGTCCCGAAGCCGCCGTGCCGGAATCCCGTCTCGGCCGAGGTCGAGGTGAGGTGGACGTCCGCGGCCCGGGCGACCGGGGAGCGGGGGTCGCCGGTCACCGCGATCGTGGCGGCGCCCCGCTCGGCCGCCAGTCGCAGCGGCCCGAGGACCTCGCGGGTGGCCCCCGAGTGGGAGAGCGCCACGACCGCGTCCGCGGAGGTCAGGAGTGCCGCGGAGGTCTCCGCGGCGTGGACCTCCGTCCAGCTCCGGGCGTCGAGGCCGATGCCGAAGAGCCGGGCCTCGGTCTCCAGGGCCACCACGCCGGAGGCGCCGACGCCGTAGACGTCCGTCCGGCGGGCCTCGGCGACGGCCCGGGCGGCCCGCTCCAGGGCGTCGGGATCCAGCGACTCCGCGGTCCGGCGGAGCGCCTGCAGGTCGGCCCGCACGACGGCGGCGACCACCTGGTCGAGCGGATCGTCCGGACCGATGTCCGGGCCGAGGGGCCGCTCCTCCCCGCTCCGGTCGTGCTCGCCCTGCTCCTGGGCCAGGGCGAGCAGCAGCCCCTGGTAGGAGTCCAGGCCGAGAGTCTGGCAGAAGCGGGTCACGGTGGCCTGCGAGGTGCCCGTGCGCCGGCCCAGCTCGGCCGCGGAGACGCCGCCCACGCGGCGCGGGTCGTCGAGCACCCAGGCGCCGACCTTCCGCAGCGACTCCGACATCCGGGGCAGCTCGGAGCGGATCAGGGCGGTGATCATGGCGGCCTCACTCCGGTCCGGCGCTGTGCGGGGTCTTGTCGCGGCGTGAATCTATCAACCACCATGCGGGCTGATGAACGAATCCGGGATTCAGGCGGAGGCGGGGCTCGTCGTCGGCATCGACGCGGGCGGGACGCGGATCAGGGCCCGGCTCGCCGACGCGGCGACCGGGGCGGTGCTCTCGGAGGGCGCGGCGGGCCCCGGCAACGCGCTCAGCGTCGCCCCGGACGMSSKCGTCCGGAACCTGGCCCTGGCCCTGGCCGSCGCCGCGCAGGACGAGGTCGGCGAGGGCGATCCGGCTGGTGGGGACGAGCCCTCCGGCGCGGCCCGCGATCTCCAGGGCGGCGGCCTGGGAGTGGCCGGTGCCGAAGGCGTGGATCACCCCGTCGGCGGCGACGCAGTCGGCGAAGAGGCGTGCGGTGGCGAGGACGGAGTCCTTGTTGGCGGCGACGGCCCGCTCGACGGCGGTGCGCGCGTGGTCGGCGAACAGGTCGGACCGCGTGGGTGTGCTCCAGGGAGGTGAGGGCGACCAGCGGGTGGCCGGCTCCGGTCACCTTCAGGGCGAGGTCGACGATCGAGTTGTTGACGCCCGAGTTGGAGATGATCACGAACAGGTCCTGCGGGCGCTGGGGGCCGTGCTGCGGTCGCTCGACGGCCGGGGGCCGGGTACGGCGCTGGCCGGGCCGGTGGGGGAGGTGTGCGGCGGTGCGAGCCGGGAGGCCCTCGTCGGGTACGCGTACGCGGGCCACCCCGTCCGGCTCGCGGCGCTGAGCCCGCTCGTGGTCGAGGCGGCGGACGGCGGGGACGAGGTGGCCCGGGCGCTCCTCGACCGCGCCGCGGACGAACTGGCCGCCACCGTCGCGGCGTTGGCGCCCCGTCCGGCCGAGCCCCTGGTGGTCACGGGTGGACTGATCGGTCCGGGCGGTCCGCTGCTGGGCCGGCTGGCCGAGCGCGTCGCGGTCCGGGGGCTCGTCCCCTCCCCGGTGCCCGACGGGGTGGCCGGTGCGGTGTCCCTGGCGCGGCTGCTGCTGCGCTGAGCGCCGGGAGCGGTGGGGCGGGGAGCCGGGTCCGCGGGCGACCCGCGGACCGCCGCCTTCCCCCGGCGGCGGACCGGGCGTCCGGCGGCCCGCTCCCGGCGAGGGCGGGGCGCGCGCGGTCCTCCCTCGTGGCCCCCTTGACGCGCCGCGCCGCGCGCTGGTTCATTGATTCAGCTCGCTCGCCAATATTGGGTTCACTGAACCATCGGAGGCTCGTGCCATGACCCAACCCTCCCTCGGCGCCGACCTGTTCGCCGACCACGCGCGCACCGCCGTCGAGCGGGCCGTCGCCGCCAACAAGGACTCCGTCCTCGCCACCGCACGCCTCTTCGCCGACTGCGTCGCCGCCGACGGGGTGATCCACGCCTTCGGCACCGGCCACTCCCAGGCCGCCGCCCTGGAGATCGCGGGCCGCGCCGGAGGGCTCGTCCCCACCAGCCGGATCGCCCTCGCCGACCTCGTCCTGCGCGGCGGCGAGGACCCGTCCGTCCTGGCCGACCCCCTCCTGGAGCGCTCCCCGGGCCTGGCCGACCGGCTCTACGCCCTGGCCACCCCGCGCCCGCAGGACCTGTTCGTGATCATCTCCAACTCGGGCGTCAACAACTCGATCGTCGACCTCGCCCTGAAGGTGACCGGAGCCGGCCACCCGCTGGTCGCCCTCACCTCCCTGGAGCACACCCACGCGGTCCCGGCCCTCCACCCGAGCGGCCGGCGACTCGCCGACCTGGCCGACGCCGTCCTCGACAACTGCGCCCCCACCGGCGACGCCCTGCTGCCGCTCCCCGGCGGCGGCGCGCTCTGCGGCATCTCCACCCTCACCTCCTCCCTCCTGGTGCAGGCGGTCGTCGCCGAGGCGGTCGCCCTGCTCCTCGCCGAGGGCCACGAACCGCCGGTCTACGTCTCCGCCAACCTGCCGGGCGGCCACGAGCGCAACGCCGTCCTGGAGGCCCGCTACGCGGGACGGCTGCACCGCGGCGGCCACTGATCCCGGCGACGGCTTCACGGCGCCGGTGTCCCGGCGGCCGCACGGGGGGACTTCGGCCGGACGTGCTCGGTACGACGGCGTGGGCACGCCGTCGCCGTCGCCTCGTCGGCCGTCCCGATCAACTAGGTTGGACGGGCAGCGGGGCAGCAGAGCAAGAGAAGAAGTGGGCGATGTCCGAGATGAAGACCGAAGGCCGTACCAGGCTCAACCAGACGCCGGAGTGGGCCGCCCTCGGCAAGCACCGTGAGCAGCTGGGCGACACCCATCTGCGCGACCTGTTCGCGGCCGACCCCGAGCGCGGGGGCGCGTACACCCTGCGGGTCGGCGACCTGTATCTGGACTACTCGAAGAACCTGGTGACCGACGAGACGCTCGCGCTGCTGCGCGAGTTGGCCGTCGCGACGGGGGTCGCCGAGCTCCGCGACGCCATGTTCCGCGGCGAGAAGATCAACACCACCGAGGACCGCGCCGTCCTGCACACCGCGCTGCGCGCCCCGCGCGGAGCGGTGATCGAGGTCGACGGCGAGAACGTCGTCCCCGACGTGCACGCCGTGCTGGACAAGATGGCCGCGTTCGCCGACAAGGTGCGGGCGGGCGAGTGGACCGGCCACACCGGCCGTCCGATCAGGAACGTCGTCAACATCGGCATCGGCGGCTCCGACCTCGGTCCCGCCATGGCCTACGAGGTCCTGCGCTCCTTCACACAGCGGGACCTGACCTTCCGTTTCGTCTCCAACGTCGACGGCGCCGACCTCCACGAGGCCGTCCGCGACCTCGACCCGGCCGAGACCCTCTTCATCGTCGCCTCGAAGACCTTCACCACCATCGAGACGATCACCAACGCGACCTCCGCCAGGAACTGGCTGCTCACCGGTCTGCAGGCCGGCCAGGAGGCCGTCGCACGCCACTTCGTGGCCCTGTCGACCAACGCCGAGAAGGTCGAGGACTTCGGCATCGACACGGCCAACATGTTCGAGTTCTGGGACTGGGTCGGCGGACGCTACTCGTACGACTCGGCCATCGGCCTGTCCCTGATGATCGCCATCGGCCCGGACCGCTTCCGCGAGATGCTCGACGGCTTCCACCTCGTCGACGAGCACTTCCGCACCGCCCCCGCCGAGGAGAACGTGCCGCTGCTGCTCGGCCTGCTCGGGGTCTGGTACGGCGCCTTCTTCGACGCCCAGTCGCACGCCGTCCTGCCCTACTCGCACTACCTGTCGAAGTTCACCGCGTACCTCCAGCAGCTCGACATGGAGTCCAACGGCAAGTCCGTGGACCGCGACGGCCGGCCGGTCGACTGGCAGACGGGTCCGGTGGTCTGGGGCACCCCCGGCACCAACGGGCAGCACGCGTACTACCAGTTGATCCACCAGGGCACCAAGCTCATCCCGGCCGACTTCATCGGCTTCGCGGAGCCGGTCGCCGACCTGCTGCCGGGCCTCGTCGCCCAGCACGACCTGCTGATGGCCAACTTCTTCGCCCAGACCCAGGCACTGGCCTTCGGCAAGACGCCCGAGGAGGTCAGGGCCGAGGGCGTGCCCGAGGAGCTGGTGCCGCACAAGACCTTCCGCGGCAACCACCCCACGACCACCGTCCTGGCGAAGGCGCTCACCCCCTTCGTCCTCGGCCAGCTCGTCGCGCTGTACGAGCACAAGGTGTTCGTCCAGGGCGCGGTCTGGAACATCGACTCCTTCGACCAGTGGGGCGTCGAGCTCGGCAAGGTCCTCGCCAAGCGGATCGAGCCGGTGCTGACCGAGGGCGAGGGCGTCGAGCAGCTCGACGGCTCCACCGCCGCGCTCGTCGCCGCCTACCGGTCGCTGCGCGGCCGGTAGTCCGATGACGACGGGGGAGGACGCGGTACCCGGCGCGATACGGCTGCGGCCGCCACGCAACACCCTGAACCGGCGGGCCGTCGCCTGGTGGCGCACCCGGTGCCTCCTGGCGACCGCCGCGCCCGTGGCGGTCCTGGTGGCCCTGGCCGCCTCGATCGGGCCCGCCAGGTCCTGGCTCCTGCTCGGGGCCGGGATCCTGGCGGTGCTCGGCCTGGCGGGCACCGCGTTCTTCCCCCGCTGGTGGTTCGCGGTCCATCGCTGGGAGGTCACCGACGACGCCGTCTACGTCCGTACGGGGGCCTTCCGGCAGGAATGGCGGATCGCCCCCATGTCCCGGATCCAGACCGTCGACACCGTGCGCGGGCCGCTGGAGCAGGTCTTCCGGCTCGCCACGGTGACGGTGACCACCGCCTCCGCCAAGGGCGCGCTGCGGATCGGGGGTCTCGACCACGAACTCGCCGCCGAACTCGGTGAACGCCTCACCCGCATCACCCGGGACACCCCCGGGGACGCCACGTGACCGCGCTCGACGAGGGCGTCGGCCAGGACACCGCACCGGACGGCGCCGAGTGGCGGCGGCTGGACCGCCGTACGGTCCTGGTGACCGCCGCCGTCGTCACCGGCGTCACCGCCGGCGGCGCGCTGCCCGCCGTACTCGGCCTGGCCGCCTCCATGCCGCTGTGGCAGGCGGTCGGCTGGGTCCTGGCCGGCGGCGCGCTGCTCGTCGCCGGCGGCTCGGCCGCCGACTACGTCCGCTGGCGCCGCACCCGGTACCGCGTCGGCGCCGAGCGCGCCGAGCTCCACTCCGGACTCCTGCTGGTCAAGCGCCGCTCGCTGGCCCGTGAACGCATCCGCAGCGTCGACCTCACCGCCCACCCGCTGCTGCGTGTCCTCGGCCTGGTCCAGGTCCGCATCGGCACCGGGGAGAGCACCACGGGCGGCGACTCCACCCTCGAACTGGACCCGGTCACCCGGGCCGAGGGCGAACGGCTCCGCCGCGAACTCCTCGCCCACACCGTCCGCTCCGCCGCCGCCGACCACCGCCACGACGGCACGCTGGCGACCCTCGACCCGCGCTGGATCCGCTACGCGCCGGTCTCCTTCGTCGTCCCGCTCCTCGGCGCCGCCGCGGCCGGCGGCCTGATGCAGGTCAGCGAGTGGTTCGGCGTCCAGGCCGAGGTCGTCGAGTGGGCAGGGCGGCGCTTCCGGGACACCCCGATCGCCTGGACGCTCGGCGTGCTCGTCCTGCTCGCCACCCTCGCCGGTACGGTCGGCGCGCTCGGCCTGTGGATCGAGATGTGGTGGAACCACCGGCTGGAGCGCGAGCCGGGAGGCACCCTGCGGGTGCGCCGCGGACTGTTCACCACCCGCTCGATCTCCATCGAGGAGCGGCGCCTGCGGGGCGTCGAACTGGTCGAGCCGCTGGGCGTGCGGATGCTCCGCG
Organism: Streptomyces sp. MS191; assembly: GCF_008042125.1. Lineage (GTDB taxonomy): Bacteria > Actinomycetota > Actinomycetes > Streptomycetales > Streptomycetaceae > Streptomyces. Next base: position 773,279 of record NZ_RDBI01000040.1, on the reverse strand, counting down.
CCGCACGCGTCGACGCCGTCGCCACCGGCCTCGCCCACGACGACGAGGACCGGCACGCCGAGCACAGGACCCTGCTGCCGCCCGTGCCCCGGGCGGTCGCCGACCGGGTCGCGGCGCAGGTGCTGAAGGAGCCCGAGGCCCCCACCGGCCGACCGCTCACCGCGCACCCGCGGGCCGCCCGCACGCGGCGGCTGCGCCGGGCCCTGTGGGGCGCGCTCGTCCCGGCCGCGGTCCTGGGGCTGCCCGGCGTGCTCGGCGGGCCGCTCACCGACGTGCTGCCGTACGCCGCCGCGGGCTGGCTGCTCGTGGCGCTCCCCGGAGGTGTGCTGCTCGCGCTCGACGCGTACCGCGGTCTCGGACACGGCATCAGCGGGGCCTACCTGGTGACCCGTTCGGGAACCCTGCGCCGCGGCACCGTCGCCCTCCAGCGGGACGGTGTCATCGGCTGGACGGTGCGGCAGACGTACTTCCAGCGACGCGCGGGCCTCCTCACCCTGACCGCCACGACCGCCGCGGGCGACGGGGCCTACGCCGTGATCGACGCCGACGAGAGCGAGGGGCTCGCCTTCGCCGCCGAGGCGGTCCCGGGCGTCCTCGCCCCGTTCCTGGAGCCCGTGCCGACGACGAAGGCCCGGCCCACCGACGGGTGGACCGGGCCTTCCTGAATCTCCGTCAGGCCGAGGCCGGCGGGTACAGGTCGCGCGGAAGCCCGGAGGCCGCCGCGGCGTCGAGCAGCCAGAGGGTGCGCGAGCGCCCGTAGGCGCCCGCCGCCGGGGCCTGGACCTCGCCCGCCCCCGACAGCGCCATGGCCGCCGCCTTCGCCTTGTCCTCGCCCGCCGCGAGCAGCCAGACCTCCCGCGCGGCGCGGATCGCCGGCAGGGTCAGCGAGACACGGACCGGCGGGGGCTTCGGGGCGCCCCGCACACCCACGACCGTCCGCTCGGTCTCGCGCACCGCCGGAAGCTCCGGGAACAGCGAGGCCACATGGGTGTCCGGACCGACGCCCAGCATCAGCACGTCGAAGGCCGGGACGGCGACGGGCGCGCCGCCCTCCACGGGCCGGTAGTGCTCCGGACCCGCCGCCGCGGCCAGTTCGGCCGCGTACGCCTCGGCGGCGGCGTCGACGTCGCCGCCGGACGGACCGTCCGAGGCGGGCATCGCGTGCACCCGGGCCGGATCCAGCGGTACGGCGTCCAGCAGGGCCTCGCGGGCCTGCGTGACGTTCCGGTCGGGATGCCCGTCCGGCAGGAACCGCTCGTCGCCCCACCAGAGGTCGAGCCGCGACCAGTCGACCGCGTCCCGGGCGGGCGCCGTGCCGAGGGCCGCGAGCAGCCCGTTGCCGTTGCGCCCGCCCGTCAGGACCACGGACGCCGAGCCGCGCGCGGCCTGGGCGTCCACGATCCGGGTGATCAGCCGGGCCGCCGCGGCCTGGGCCATCAGCTCCTTGTCCCGGTGGACCACCAGCTGCGGAGCGCTCACTTGGCCGCCGCCTTCTTGGCCGGCGCCTTCTTCGCCGCGGGGGCCGGAGCCGGATCCGCGGCGGCCTCGGGGTCCTGGGCGGGAGCCGTCTTGCCGGCCACCTCGTCCAGCCGGTCGACCCCGTAGCGCAGCGCCGAGGCGTAGGTGTCGTCCGGATCGAGGCGCCGCAGCTCCTCAGCGATCAGCTCGGCCGTCTCGCGGCGCTTGAGCGCCACGGCACGGTCCGGCTGCCCCTGGATGGAGAGCGTCGCCAGCGAGCCGTCGGGCCGGTCGAGCACGATCGGGCCGCGGCTGGTCGCCAGCCGTACGGAGGTGAGACCGGGACCCGCCGACGCGGACCGGCGCACCGGGACCTTCAGCCGGTCCGCCAGCCACATGGCCAGCAGCTCCACGCTCGGGTTGTACTCCTCGCCCTCCACCTCGGCCGAGGTGACCTCGCAGGCGACCTGGTCGAGCGCGGCGGCCAGCATCGAACGCCACGGGGTGATCCGGGTCCACGCGAGGTCCGTGTCGCCCGGGGTGTAGGTCTCCGCGCGCCCGGTCAGCTCGTGGATCGGCTGCTCGGCGGCGTAGGTGTCGGTGACCCGGCGCTGGGCGKGCGCGCCCAGCGGGTCGTTCGCCGGGTCGGCCGGCGCGTTGACCGCCCACCAGACGACGACGGGCGCGTCCGGCAGCAGCAGCGGCAGGACCACCGACTGGGCGTGGTCGACGACCTCGCCGTACAGCCGCAGGACAACCGTTTCGCCGGTGCTGGCGTCGGCGCCGAGGCGGACCTCGGCGTCGAGCCGTGCCTTGGCCCGGTCGCGCGGCGAGCGCGAGACCCGCTTGATGACCACCAGCGTCCGCGAGGGGTGCTCGCGGGACGCGTCGTTGGCGGCCTTCAACGCGTCGTAGGCGTTCTCCTCGTCGGTGACGATGACGAGGGTGAGCACCATGCCGACAGCCGGCGTGCCGATGGCCCGCCGCCCGAGCACCAGCGCCTTGTTGATCTTGCTGGACGTGGTGTCCGTCAGGTCGGTCTTCATGGCCGCCGCCAGCTCCGTCCGTCTCGTGCGAGCATTTCGTCCGCCTCGACCGGACCCCAGGTCCCGGACTGGTACTGCGCGGGCTTGCCGTGCTTGTCCCAGTACTGCTCGATCGGGTCGAGGATCTTCCAGGACAGCTCGACCTCCTCGAGCCGCGGGAACAGGTTCGAGTCGCCGAGCAGGACGTCGAGGATGAGCCGCTCGTACGCCTCGGGGCTGGACTCCGTGAAGGACTCGCCGTAGGCGAAGTCCATCGACACGTCCCGGACCTCCATCGAGGTGCCCGGCACCTTGGAGCCGAACCGCATGGTCACGCCCTCGTCCGGCTGGACCCGGATGACCAGGGCGTTCTGGCCCAGCTCCTCCGTCGCGGTCTGGTCGAAGGGGGAGTGCGGGGCGCGCTGGAAGACGACCGCGATCTCGGTGACGCGGCGGCCGAGGCGCTTGCCGGTCCGGAGATAGAAGGGGACGCCCGCCCAGCGGCGGTTGTCGATCTCCAGCTTGATGGCCGCGAAGGTGTCGGTCTTCGACTTGGGGTCGATGCCGTCTTCCTGGAGGTAGCCGACGGCCTGCGCGCCGCCCTGCCACCCGGCCGCGTACTGGCCGCGCACGGTGCTGGCGCCCAGGTCCTTCGGCAGCCGCACCGCGCCGAGCACCTTGGTCTTCTCGGCCGCGAGCGCGTCCGGGTCGAAGGCCGCGGGCTCCTCCATCGCGGTCAGCGCGAGGAGCTGGAGCAGGTGGTTCTGGATGACGTCACGGGCGGCGCCGATGCCGTCGTAGTAGCCGGCACGGCCGCCGATGCCGATGTCCTCGGCCATGGTGATCTGGACGTGGTCGACGTAGGACCGGTTCCAGATCGGCTCGAAGAGGGTGTTGGCGAAGCGGAGCGCCAGGATGTTCTGGACGGTCTCCTTGCCGAGGTAGTGGTCGATCCGGAAGACCTCGTTCGGCGGGAAGACCTCGTGGACGACCTCGTTGAGCTCCTTGGCGGAGGCCAGGTCGTGCCCGAAGGGCTTCTCGATGACCGCGCGGCGCCAGGAGCCGTCCTTCTGGTCGGCCAGGCCGTGCTTCTTCAGCTGCTGGACGACCTTGGGGAAGAACTTCGGCGGCACGGACAGGTAGAAGGCGAAGTTGCCTCCGGTGCCCTGCGCCTTGTCCAGCTCCTCGATGGTGTTCTTCAGCTGGTCGAAGGCGTCGTCGTCGTCGAAGTCGCCCTGGACGAAGCGCATCCCCTGGATCAGCTGCTGCCACACCTCCTCGCGGAACGGTGTGCGCGCGTGCTGCTCGACGGCGTCGTGGACCTCCTGCGCGAAGTCCTCGTCCTGCCATTCGCGGCGGGCGAAGCCGATCAGCGAGAAGCCCGGCGGCAGCAGGCCGCGGTTGGCGAGGTCGTAGACGGCAGGCATCAGCTTCTTACGGGACAAATCGCCCGTGACACCGAAGATCACCAGACCCGACGGCCCCGCGATACGCGGGAGCCGTCGGTCTGCGGCGTCACGGAGCGGGTTGGCTCCGTGGACTGCGCTCAAGGTGTTACGCCTCCGAAGGTGCGAGGCGCTGGAGCTCCGCCTCGGTGGACTTGAGCAGGTCGTTCCAGGACGCCTCGAACTTCTCGACGCCCTCGTCTTCCAGCAGCTGTACCACGTCGTCGTACGAGATGCCGAGCTTCTCGACGGCGTCCAGCTCGGCGCGGGACTGCTCGTACGTGCCGCGCACGGTGTCGCCGGCGACCTCGCCGTGGTCGGCGGTGGCCTCCATCGTGGCCTCCGGCATGGTGTTCACCGTGCCGGGCGCCACCAGGTCCACCACGTACAGGGTGTCCTTGTACGCGGGGTCCTTGACGCCGGTCGAGGCCCACAGCGGACGCTGCTTGTTGCCCTGGGCCTTGTCCAGCGCGGCCCAGCGCTCGGAGGAGAAGACCTCCTCGTACGCCTCGTAGGCCAGACGGGCGTTGGCGAGCGCCGCCTTGCCCTTGAGGGAGGCCGCCTCGTCCGTGCCGATGGCGTCCAGACGCTTGTCGATCTCCGAGTCCACCCGGGAGACGAAGAACGACGCCACGGAGTGGATCTTGGAGAGGTCCAGGCCGCGCTCGCGGGCCTTCTCCAGACCGGCCAGGTAGGCGTCCATGACCGCGCGGTAGCGCTCCAGCGAGAAGATCAGCGTCACGTTCACGCTGATGCCGAGGCCGATGACCTCGGTGATCGCCGGCAGACCCGCCTTGGTGGCCGGGATCTTGATGAGCGTGTTCGGGCGGTCCACGAGCCAGGCCAGCTGCTTGGCCTCGGCGATCGTGGCCGTGGTGTGGTGCGCCAGACGGGGGTCGACCTCGATGGACACCCGGCCGTCCTGACCGTCGGTGGCGTCGAAGACCGGCCGCAGGATGTCGGCGGCGTCCCTCACGTCAGCCGTCGTGATCATGCGGATCGCCTCGTCCACGGTCACCTTGCGGGACGCCAGGTCGGCGAGCTGCTGCTCGTACCCGTCGCCCGAGGAGATGGCCTTCTGGAAGATGGACGGGTTCGTGGTGACACCGACCACGTGCTGCTGGTCGATGAGCTCGGCCAGGTTGCCGGACGTGATCCGCTTGCGCGAGAGGTCGTCCAGCCAGATCGCGACGCCTTCGTCGGAGAGGCGCTTGAGTGCGTCTGTCATGAGAGTTGCATCTCCATTAAGTCGTACGTATGGGCGTCAGCGCGCCGCGGCGGCCAGAGATTCCCGGGCCGCGGCGGCGATCGCCTCGGGCGTGAAGCCGAACTCGCGGAACAGGACCTTGGCGTCCGCGGAAGCGCCGAAGTGCTCCAGCGACACGATCCGGCCGGCGTCCCCGACGTACTTGTGCCAGGTCAGACCGATACCGGCCTCGACCGCCACACGGGCCTTGACCGACGACGGCAGGACGGACTCCTTGTAGTCCTGGTCCTGCTCCTCGAACCACTCCACGCACGGCATCGAGACCACCCGGGTCGGGACGCCGGCGGCCTGGAGCTGCTCGCGGGCCTCGACGGCCAGGTGCACCTCGGAGCCGGTGCCGATCAGCACGACCTGCGGCTCGCCGCCCTCGGCGTCGAGCAGGACGTAGCCGCCCTTGGCCGCGTCCTCGTTGGGCTCGTACGTCGGCACGCCCTGACGGGTCAGCGCGAGGCCGTGCGGGGCGCCCTTGCCGAACACGCGGGTGTGCCGCTTCATGATCTCGCGCCAGGCGATCGCGGTCTCGTTGGCGTCCGCCGGGCGCACGACGTTCAGACCCGGGATCGCGCGCAGCGAGGCGAGGTGCTCGACCGGCTGGTGCGTCGGGCCGTCCTCGCCCAGACCGATGGAGTCGTGGGTCCAGACGTAGGTGACCGGCAGGTGCATCAGCGCGGACAGTCGCACCGCGTTGCGCATGTAGTCGGAGAACACCAGGAAGGTGCCGCCGTAGATGCGGGTGTTGCCGTGGAGCGCGATGCCGTTCATCTCGGCGGCCATCGAGTGCTCGCGGATGCCGAAGTGGATGGTCCGGCCGTACGGGTCGGCCTCCGGCAGCGGGTTGCCCACGGGGAGGAACGAGGACGACTTGTCGATCGTGGTGTTGTTCGAGCCGGCCAGGTCGGCGGAGCCGCCCCAGAGCTCGGGGATGACCGCGCCCAGCGCCTGCAGGACCTTGCCGGACGCGGCGCGGGTGGCGACACCCTGGCCCGCCTGGAAGACCGGGACCTTGGACTCCCAGCCGCCGGGCAGCTCGTTGGCCTGGATCCGGTCGAACTCGGCGGCGCGGCCCGGGTTGGCGGTGCGCCACTCGGCCAGGGACTTCTCCCACTCGCCGCGGGCCTCGCGGCCGCGGTCGCCGAGCGCGCGGGTGTGGGCGATGACCTCGTCGGCGACCTCGAAGGCCTGCTCCGGGTCGAAGCCGAGGATCCGCTTGGTGGCCGCGATCTCCTCGTCGCCCAGCGCCGAGCCGTGCGCGGCCTCGGTGTTCTGCGCGTTCGGGGCGGGCCAGGCGATGATCGAGCGCATCGCGATGAAGGACGGACGCTCCGTCTCGGCCTCGGCCGCCCGGATCGCCGCGTACAGCGCGGCCGGGTCCAGGTCGCCGTTGGCCTGCGGCTCGACCCGCTGGACGTGCCAGCCGTAGGCCTCGTACCGCTTCATCGTGTCCTCGGACACGGCCGTCTCGGTGTCGCCCTCGATCGAGATGTGGTTGTCGTCCCACAGCAGGATCAGGTTGCCCAGCTTCTGGTGGCCGGCCAGCGAGGACGCCTCGGCGGAGATGCCCTCCTGCAGGCAGCCGTCACCGGCGATCGCGTACACGCGGTGGTCGAACGGGGAGGTGCCGGGGGCCGCCTCCGGGTCGAACAGGCCGCGCTCGAAGCGGGCGGCCATCGCCATGCCCACGGCGTTGGCGACACCCTGGCCCAGCGGGCCGGTCGTCGTCTCCACGCCCGCGGTGTGGCCGTACTCCGGGTGGCCCGGGGTCTTCGAACCCCAGGTGCGGAAGGCCTTGAGGTCGTCCAGCTCGAGACCGAAGCCACCCAGGAACAGCTGGGTGTACAGGGTCAGGGACGAGTGGCCGGCGGACAGCACGAAGCGGTCGCGCCCGACCCATTCCGGCTCGGCCGGATCGTGGCGCATCACCTTCTGGAAGAGGGTGTACGCGGCGGGCGCGAGGCTCATGGCCGTACCGGGATGGCCGTTGCCGACCTTCTGTACGGCGTCCGCGGCCAGGATGCGGGCGGTGTCTACGGCCCGCTGGTCCAACTCGGTCCACTCGAGGTCTGTGGTGGTCGGCTTAGTGCTCACCCTGGGTCAGGGCTCCTCTCCACATGGTCTACAGGCCGGTGACTGAGGGTGTACCGGCGGTGTCGAGCCTACCCCCGAAGGAACGCCCTCTTTTCGGCTGCAGGCCCCTCAAATGAGCGGACAGGGCCAGACTGCCGCCGACTGTGCCCGTTCGCCTCCCGAAGGCTTGTCCACGCCTCGGGACAAGCCCCCTCAACACGACCCCACCCCCGCGAAGATCGGCGTCTGGGCAACGTCTAGAGTGGCGTGGTACGCGCAAGTCTTCACCCCGTCCTCACGGGGAGCTTGCTGGGAAATTTCTCTGTCAGGGGTGTGCGTGACGGCCGTCGAGTCCCGACCCGCAGGGGTCGTCTTGACTCCCAGCCCGGGGGGCCATCGGCCGTTCGGGGCTCGCGTCAAGGCATTCGTGGCGCTGACCAAGCCGCGGATCATCGAGCTGCTGCTCATCACCACCGTCCCGGTGATGTTCCTCGCCGAGCAGGGCGTGCCGGACCTGTGGCTGGTGCTCGCCACCTGCTTCGGCGGCTACCTGTCCGCGGGCGGCGCCAACGCGCTGAACATGTACATCGACCGCGACATCGACGCGCTGATGGACCGCACCTCCCAGCGTCCCCTGGTCACCGGTGTCCTCACCCCGCGCGAGGGCCTGGTCTTCGGCCTCACCCTCGCTGTGGTCTCGACCCTGTGGTTCGGCCTGCTGGTCAACTGGCTCTCCGCCGCGCTCTCGCTCGGTGCGCTCCTCTTCTACGTCGTCGTCTACACGATGATCCTCAAGCGGCGCACCACCCAGAACATCGTCTGGGGCGGCATCGCCGGCTGCCTGCCCGTGCTCATCGGCTGGTCCGCGGTCACGAACTCGATGTCCTGGGCCGCCGTCATCCTCTTCCTCGTCATCTTCTTCTGGACGCCGCCGCACTACTGGCCGCTGTCGATGAAGGTGAAGGACGACTACGCGCGCGCCGGTGTCCCCATGCTCCCGGTCCTGGCGTCCAACAAGGTCGTCGCCCGGCAGATCGTGGCGTACAGCTGGGTGATGGTCGCCGTCTCGCTGCTGCTGACCCCGCTCGGCTACACCGGCTGGTTCTACACCGCCGTGGCGCTGCTGACCGGCGGCTGGTGGCTCTGGGAGGCCCACGGCCTGCTGAACCGCGCCAAGGCCGGCGCGACCGGCGCCAAGCTCAAGGAGATGCGCCTCTTCCACTGGTCCATCACCTATGTCTCGCTGCTCTTCGTGGCGGTCGCGGTGGACCCCTTCCTGAGGTAGCGGACGCGGTCGCGCCGCGACCCCTCCTCCAGGACCCGGGACAACGGCCGGGGCGCGTGGGACACCCCACACGCCCCGGCCGTCGCCAGTGGATCTACCGCTCGGTAGCATCATTTCCATGGCAGACACCAAGCAGGCAGAGCGCAAGGCGGCCAAGCTCGCCCAGCAGATCCAGGCGTTCTCCAAGAAGCACGGCGGCGCCGAGGGGCAGCTCGCCTACATCGGCCAGATGGGCACCCGGATCGTCCTCGTGGGCGAGGACGGCGGCTGGGGCGACCTGGTGGCCCCCTCGTACCCCGTCGCCCAGCAGGCGGCCGAGAAGGCCGGTCTCACGCTGCACGACGAGTTCGACGGCGAGTTCGCCGCCAAGGTCGTCACCGGCCCGTACGAGTGGACCCGGATGGCCGGGATCCAGATCGGCGGCCCCGCCAACCGGTAAGGCCGGTCGTCCCAGGCAACAACCTCGCGCGGGGCTCACCCGTTAGGACGTGTGGAAGCACGTCCACACAGGGAGCCCCCGAATGATCGAGACGCCGAGCCTGGTGGACCAGCACTGCCACGGCGTGCTCCGGACGGAGCTCGGCCTCGGGACCTTCGAGGCCCACCTCGCCCCGGCGGCCGGGCCGCCCGGGCCCGGCACCACGTTCTTCGACACCCAGACCGGCTTCGCGGTGCGCCGCTGGTGCCCGCCGCTGCTCGGCCTGGAGCCGCACTGCCCGCCGGCGCGCTACCTCGCCCGCCGCCGGGAGCTGGGCGTCCTGGAGACCGGGCGGCGCCTGCTGCGCGCCTCGGGCATCTCCACCTACCTGGTGGACACCGGACTGCCCGGCGACCTGACCGGTCCCGCGGAGATCGCCGCCACGGGCGCGGCCGAGGCCCACGAGATCGTCCGGCTGGAGCCCCTCGCCGAGCAGGTCGCCGACACCTCGGGAACCGTCGAGGGCCTGCTGGCCAACCTCGCCGAGGCCGTCCACGGCGCCGCCGCGACGGCCGTCGCCTTCGGCTCCGACGCGGCGGTGCGCCGCGGCCTCGCGTACGCGACCGAGCCGCCCGGGCCCGGAGAGGTCCGCGGAGCCGCCGGACGCTGGCTGGCGTGCCGCCCGGCGGGAGGCCGGCTCGACGACCCCGTCCTGCTGCGCCATCTGCTGTGGATCGCCGTGGCCACCGGAAAGCCCCTCCAGCTCCACGCCGGGACGGGGGACCCGGCCGCCCTCGCCGGCTTCGCCGCCCGCACCGCCGGGCTCGGTACCGACCTCGTGCTGCTGCACGGCTACCCCGACCACCGCCACACGGCACGGCTCACCGGCGCCTTCCCGCACGTCCACGCC
>NZ_RDBI01000040.1:738233-763307 GCF_008042125.1 Streptomyces sp. MS191 | reverse complement strand
CCCCCCTCGCCTTCATCGCCAGGCGCTGGACCCCGTCCCCCCGGACGCTCCGGCGCGCCGCGCTCTCCGCCGTCGTGATGAGCGTCGTCATCATCGTCACCGGTGGCGCGGTCCGGCTGACCGGATCCGGGCTCGGCTGCGACACCTGGCCCAAGTGCACCGACGACAGCCTCTTCGTCACGCCCGAGCAGGGCTTCCACGGAGCGATCGAGTTCGGCAGCAGCTCCAGGACGGCCCGGGCCGCGTCGGGGAACCGGTCCAGCGGCACGATCACCCCGCCGCCCACCAGGAGCAGCAGGAACACCAGGTTCGCGGCCGCCAGGGTGGCCTCGGCGCGCAGCGTGCCCGCCATCAGCAGGCCCAGGCCCGAGAAGGCCGCCGTGCCCAGCACCAGCAGCAGGAGCACGGAGAGCGGACCGCCCTGCGGTGACCAGCCGAGCGCCAGCGCGATCGCGGTCAGCAGCACGACCTGGAGCACCTCGGTGACCAGGACGGACAGCGTCTTGGAGGTCATCAGCGCCCAGCGCGGCAGCGGGGACGCCCCGAGCAGCTTGAGTACGCCGTAGCGGCGCTCGAAGCCGGTCGCGATGGCCTGGCCGGTGAAGGCGGTGGACATCACGGCGAGGGCGAGGACGCCCGGCGCGAGGAAGTCGACGGCCGCTTCGGTGCCCGTGTCGACGACGTCGACGGTGGAGAACAGCACCAGCAGCAGCGAGGGGATGATCACGGTCAGCAGCAGCTGCTCGCCGTTGCGCAGCAGCATCCGCGTCTCGAGCGCCGTCTGGGCCGCGATCATCCGGCCGACGGGCGCGGCCCCGGGCCGGGGGGCGTAGGTTCCCGTGCTCATGACCGCAGCTCCTTGCCCGTCAGCTCCAGAAAGACGTCTTCGAGGGTGTGGCGCTCGACCGAGATGCCGCTGGGCATCACTCCGTGCTGGGCGCACCAGGTCGTGACCGTGGCGAGCAGCTGCGGGTCGACGGCGCCGCTGATGCGGTACGCCCCGGGCGTCAGCTCGGCCGCGGCCGTGCCGTCGGGCAGGGCCTTGAGGAGCGAGCCGAGGTCGAGGCCGGCGCGTCCGGTGAAGCGCAGGGTGTTCTCGGCGCCGCCGCGGCACAGCTGCTCGGGGCTGCCCTGGGCGGCCACCCTGCCGGCGTCGACGATGGCGACGTCGTCGGCGAGTTCCTCGGCCTCGTCCATGAAGTGCGTGGTGAGGACGACCGTGACGCCGTCGGCGCGCAGCTCGCGGACGAGTTCCCAGGTGGCCCGGCGGGCCTGCGGGTCGAGGCCGGCGGTGGGCTCGTCCAGGAAGACCAGCTCGGGGCGCCCGACGACGGCGATGGCGAGCGCCAGACGCTGCTGCTGGCCGCCGGAGAGCCGCCGGTAGGCGGTCCGGCCGCAGGAACCGAGGCCGAGGCGCTCGATCAGGGCGTCCACGTCCAGTGGACGGGCGTGGAGCCGGGCCATGTGGCGCAGCATCTCGTCGGCGCGGGCGCCGGAGTAGACGCCGCCGGACTGGAGCATGACCCCGATCCGGGGGCGCAGCTCGGCGGCGTCGGCGACCGGGTCGAGGCCGAGGACGCGGACGGTGCCGGCGTCGGCCCTCCGGTAGCCCTCGCAGGTCTCGATCGTGGTGGTCTTGCCGGCCCCGTTGGGCCCGAGGACGGCGGTCACGGTGCCCGCCCGGACGTCGAGGTCGAGGCCGTCGACGGCGGTCTTGGTTCCGTACCGCTTGACCAGGCCCCTGACCTGGACGACGGACTCGTATCGCATGCCGGAAGTCTAGAGAGGGGTGGCGGGCGCTCCGTCCACCGGGCGCCTCATTCGTCCTACGAATGATCGTTTACGCAGGTCAGGTAAGCCTTACCTGAGTGATGCACGGCACCGCCTCCGTCGTGGACGTCGCTTGTCACTCTCCGAGGAATTACGCAACAATGGCGTTGTGAAATACGTCGGCGAGGCCCCAGCGGAGGAACTCGCGACCGGTGAGCGGTCCACGCGCAACCGGGTCGCGCGCTCCATCCTGGACCACGGGCCCTCCACCGTCGCCGACCTGGCGCAGCGGCTCGGCCTCACCCAGGCCGCCGTACGCCGCCACCTGGACTCACTGGTCGGCGACAACGTCGTGGAAGCACGCGAGAAGCGGGTCTACGGCGCCCGGACCCGGGGCCGCCCGGCGAAGGTCTTCGCCCTCACCGACTGCGGCCGGGACGCCTTCGACCAGTCCTACGACACCCTGGCCGTCGAGGCCCTCCGCTGGATCGAGCGGAACGCCGGGGGAGAGGCGGCCGTCGCCGCCTTCGCCCGGGACCGCTTCGAGGCGCAGGCCGAGGCCTACCGCGAGGCCGTCGAGTCGGCGGAGCCCGCCGAGCGCGCCGAGGCTCTTGCCAAGGCCCTGAGTGCGGACGGGTACGCTGCCACTGCGCGGAACGCGCCGGTCGGCGAGCAGCTCTGCCAGCACCACTGCCCGGTCGCCCATGTCGCCGAGCAGTACCCCCAGCTGTGCGAGGCGGAGACGGAGATCTTCTCCCGCCTCCTGGGAACGCACGTCCAGCGTCTGGCCACCATCGCGCATGGTGACGGCGTCTGCACGACGTTCATCCCGCACGGCGCCCCACAGACCAACCCATCATCAGCATCCGCAAGTACGGCCGGGAGGAACCCCGCATGACCACCGAGATCAGCCACCCCGAGCTCGAGGGCCTGGGTCGGTACGAGTACGGCTGGGCCGACTCGGACGCGGCCGGTGCCGTCGCCAAGCGCGGCCTCTCCGAGGCCGTCGTCCGCGACATCTCCGAGAAGAAGAACGAGCCGGAGTGGATGCTGAAGCTGCGGCTGAAGGGTCTGCGCCTCTTCGACAAGAAGCCCATGCCGAGCTGGGGCTCCGACCTGTCGGGCATCGACTTCGACAACATCAAGTACTTCGTCCGGTCCACCGAGAAGCAGGCGGAGTCCTGGGAGGACCTGCCGGAGGACATCAAGAACACGTACGACAAGCTCGGCATCCCCGAGGCGGAGAAGCAGCGCCTCGTCGCCGGTGTCGCCGCCCAGTACGAGTCCGAGGTCGTCTACCACCAGATCCGCGAGGACCTGGAGGAGCAGGGCGTCGTCTTCGTCGACACCGACACCGCGCTGAAGGAGCACGAGGAGCTCTTCAAGGAGTACTTCGGCACGGTCATCCCGGTCGGCGACAACAAGTTCGCCTCGCTGAACACGGCCGTGTGGTCCGGCGGCTCGTTCATCTACGTGCCGAAGGGCGTGCACGTCGAGATCCCGCTGCAGGCCTACTTCCGCATCAACACGGAGAACATGGGCCAGTTCGAGCGGACGCTGATCGTCGTCGACGAGGACGCCTACGTCCACTACGTCGAGGGCTGCACCGCCCCGATCTACTCCTCCGACTCGCTGCACTCCGCGGTCGTCGAGATCATCGTGAAGAAGGGCGGCCGCTGCCGCTACACGACGATCCAGAACTGGTCGAACAACGTCTACAACCTGGTCACCAAGCGCGCCGTGGCCTACGAGGGCGCGACCATGGAGTGGGTCGACGGCAACATCGGCTCCAAGGTCACCATGAAGTACCCGGCCGTCTACCTGATGGGTGAGCACGCCAAGGGCGAGACGCTGTCCATCGCCTTCGCGGGCGAGGGCCAGCACCAGGACGCCGGCGCCAAGATGGTCCACATGGCCCCGAACACCTCGTCGAACATCGTCTCCAAGTCGGTGGCGCGAGGCGGCGGCCGCACCTCCTACCGCGGTCTCATCGAGATCGGCGAGGGCGCCCCCGGCGCCAAGTCGAACGTGCTGTGCGACGCGCTGCTCGTCGACACGATCTCCCGCTCGGACACGTACCCCTACGTCGACGTCCGCGAGGACGACGTCTCCATGGGGCACGAGGCCACCGTCTCCAAGGTCTCCGAGGACCAGCTCTTCTACCTGATGAGCCGCGGACTGACCGAGTTCGAGGCGATGGCGATGATCGTGCGCGGCTTCGTCGAGCCCATCGCCAAGGAGCTGCCGATGGAGTACGCCCTCGAGCTCAACCGGCTGATCGAGCTCCAGATGGAAGGCGCGGTGGGCTGACGCCCCCGCGGACCACACCAAACGACCCGGGCTCAGTCGCTGAGCCCCGCGAGCCCGCCGCACGGCGGCAGGTTCCCGGCCGGCACCTCAGGGTGTCCGGCCGGACCGGCCGCCCGCACCCGGCGGGCGCGTACGACGAGGCAGGAAGAGAGCAAGACGACAGCCATGGCTGAGGCTCAGAACATCCCGGCGGGCTCCACCACCGCCGGCTCGATCGCGGTGGCCGCCGAGTCCACCGTCGCCACGCGCATGAGCGCGCCCCCGTCCTTCGACGTCGCGGACTTCCCCGTCCCGCACGGCCGTGAGGAGGAGTGGCGGTTCACCCCGCTGGAGCGCCTGCGGGGTCTGCACGACGGCACCGCGACCGCGAACGGCGAGGGCGTCAAGGTCGAGATCGAGGCCCCCGAGGGCGTCACCGTGGAGACCGTCGGCCGTGACGACGCGCGCCTGGGCAAGGCCGGCACGCCGGTCGACCGGGTCGCCGCCCAGGCGTTCTCCTCCTTCGAGAAGGCCTCGGTCGTCACCGTCGCCAAGGAGGCCGTCCTCACCGAGCCCATCCGGATCTCCGTGCACGGCCAGGGCGGCACCGCCTTCGGCCACCAGGTGATCGAGCTCGGCGCCTTCGCCGAGGCGGTCGTGGTCATCGACCACACCGGTGACGCGGTCCTCGCCGCCAACGTCGACTACCTCCTCGGCGACGGCGCCAAGCTGACCGTCGTCTCCGTGCAGGACTGGGACGAGAAGGCCGTCCACGTCGCCCAGCACAACGCGCTGGTCGGCCGGGACGCCTCCTTCAAGTCCGTCGTCGTCACCTTCGGCGGCGACGTCGTCCGGATCCACCCGCGTGTCCAGTACGCCGCCCCCGGCGGCGAGGCCGAGCTCTTCGGCCTGTACTTCACCGACGCCGGCCAGCACCAGGAGCACCGCCTGCTGGTCGACCACAACACTCCGCACTGCAAGTCCAACGTGGCCTACAAGGGCGCGCTGCAGGGCCAGGACGCGCACGCCGTCTGGATCGGCGACGTGCTCATCCAGGCCGCGGCCGAGGGCACCGACACCTACGAGCTGAACCGGAACCTGGTCCTGACGGACGGCGCCCGGGTCGACTCGGTGCCGAACCTGGAGATCGAGACCGGCGAGATCACCGGCGCCGGCCACGCCTCGGCCACCGGCCGCTTCGACGACGAGCAGCTCTTCTACCTGATGGCCCGCGGCATCCCGGAGTCCGAGGCCCGCCGCCTCGTCGTCCGTGGCTTCTTCGCCGAGCTGGTCCAGCAGATCGGCCTGCCCGACGTCCAGGAGCGCCTGATCGCGAAGATCGAGGCCGAGCTGGAGGCTTCCGTCTGATGGCCTTCGTCCGAGTCTGCGCACTGAGCGAGCTCGAGGCCGACACCCCGAAGCGGGTCGAGGTCGACGGCACGCCGGTGTCGGTCGTGCGGACCGAGGGCGAGGTGTTCGCGATCAACGACATCTGCTCGCACGCGAACGTCTCCCTCTCGGAGGGCGAGGTCGAGGACTGCGCCATCGAGTGCTGGCTGCACGGCTCCAGCTTCGACCTCCGCACCGGCAAGCCGTCCGGCCTTCCCGCGACGCGCCCCGTCCCCGTATACCCCGTAAAGATCGAAGGGGACGATGTGCTCGTCTCCGTCACCCAGGAGTCCTGAGTCACCCATGGCAACGCTTGAAATCCACGACCTGCACGTCTCCGTCGAGGCGGAGAACGGCCCCCGCGAGATCCTCAAGGGCGTCGACCTGACCATCAAGCAGGGCGAGACCCACGCCGTCATGGGCCCCAACGGCTCCGGCAAGTCGACCCTGGCGTACTCCCTCGCCGGCCACCCGAAGTACACGATCACCGGCGGCACCGTCACCCTCGACGGTGAGGACGTCCTGGAGATGTCGGTCGACGAGCGCGCCCGCGCCGGTGTGTTCCTGGCCATGCAGTACCCGGTCGAGGTCCCCGGTGTCTCGGTCTCCAACTTCCTGCGCACCTCCGCCACCGCCGTCCGCGGCGAGGCCCCCAAGCTGCGCACCTGGGTGAAGGAGGTGAAGGGGGCCATGGAGCAGCTTCAGATGGACCCCGCCTTCGCCGAGCGCAACGTCAACGAGGGCTTCTCCGGCGGCGAGAAGAAGCGCCACGAGATCCTCCAGCTCGAGCTGCTCAAGCCGAAGATCGCGATCCTCGACGAGACCGACTCCGGCCTGGACGTCGACGCGCTGCGCATCGTCTCCGAGGGCGTCAACCGCGTCCGCGAGACCGGCGAGGTCGGCACGCTGCTGATCACGCACTACACGCGGATCCTCCGCTACATCAAGCCCGACTTCGTGCACGTCTTCGCGAACGGTCGCATCGCCGAGTCCGGCGGCGCCGAGCTCGCCGACCAGCTGGAGAACGAGGGCTACGACAAGTACGTGAAGGGTGGCGCGTCCGCGTGACTTCTGCCCATCAGGGGCTCTCCGGCCTCCTCGACACCGAGGCGATCCGCAAGGACTTCCCGCTCCTGGATCGCGTGGTCCACGACGGCAAGAAGATCGTGTACCTCGACTCCGCGGCGACGTCGCAGAAGCCGCGGCAGGTCCTCGACGCGCTCAACGCGTACTACGAGCGTCACAACGCCAACGTCCACCGCGGCGTCTACACGGTCGCCGAGGAGGCGACGGCGCTGTACGAGGGCGCCCGTGACAAGGTCGCGGCGTTCATCAACGCGCCGAGCCGCGACGAGGTGATCTTCACCAAGAACGCCTCCGAGTCGCTCAACCTCGTGGCCAACATGCTGGGCTGGGCCGACGAGCCCTACCGCGTGGACCACGAGACCGAGATCGCCATCACGGAGATGGAGCACCACTCGAACATCGTGCCGTGGCAGCTGCTCTCGCAGCGCACCGGCGCGAAGCTGAAGTGGTTCGGCCTCACCGACGACGGCCGTCTCGACCTCTCGAACATCGAAGAGGTCATCACCGAGAAGACCAAGATCGTCTCGTTCACGCTGGTCTCGAACCTGCTGGGCACGATCAACCCGGTGGAGACGATCATCCGGCGTGCGCAGGAGGTCGGTGCGCTGGTCTGCATCGACGCCTCGCAGGCGGCCCCGCACATGGTGCTCGACGTGCAGGCGCTGCAGGCCGACTTCGTGGCCTTCACCGGTCACAAGATGGTCGGCCCGACCGGCATCGGTGTGCTGTGGGGACGGCAGGAGCTCCTGGAGGACCTGCCTCCGTTCCTCGGCGGCGGCGAGATGATCGAGACCGTCTCGATGCACTCCTCGACCTACGCGCCGGCTCCGCACAAGTTCGAGGCGGGTACGCCCCCGATCGCCCAGGCCGTCGGCCTCGGCGCGGCCGTGGACTACCTCTCGGCGATCGGCATGGAGAACATCGCGCGCCACGAGCACGCGATCACCGAGTACGCCGTCCGCCGCCTCCAGGAGGTCCCGGACCTGCGGATCATCGGCCCCACCACGGCCGAGGACCGCGGCGCGGCGATCTCCTTCGTGCTCGGCGACATCCACCCGCACGACGTGGGCCAGGTCCTCGACGAGGAGGGCATCGCGGTCCGGGTCGGTCACCACTGCGCCCGGCCGGTCTGCCTGCGCTACGGAATTCCTGCGACCACGCGGGCGTCGTTCTATCTGTACTCCACGCCGGCAGAGGTCGACGCCCTCGTCGCGGGTCTGGAGCACGTACGGAACTTCTTCGGGTAGGGGTTGGTCGTGAAGCTGGATTCGATGTACCAGGACGTCATCCTGGACCACTACAAGCACCCGCACGGCCGGGGCTTGCGGGACGGCGACGCCGAGGTGCACCACGTCAACCCGACGTGCGGTGACGAGATCACGCTCCGGGTGAAGTACGACGGTTCGCGCATCGAGGACGTCTCGTACGAGGGCCAGGGCTGCTCGATCAGCCAGGCCTCGGCCTCGGTGCTGAACGAGCTGCTCGTCGGCAAGGAGCTGGCCGAGGCGCAGAAGATCCAGGGCACCTTCCTGGAGCTGATGCAGTCCAAGGGCCAGATCGAGCCGGACGACGCGATGGAGGAGGTCCTGGAGGACGCGATCGCGTTCGCGGGCGTCTCCAAGTACCCCGCCCGGGTCAAGTGCGCGCTGCTCAGCTGGATGGCGTGGAAGGACGCGACGGCGCAGGCGATGGCCGGAGCGGAACAAGAGTCTGCGAGGAAGTCGGCATGACCGAGAACGCTGGGGCCACGATGAAGCCGGCCTCCGAGGAAGAGATCCGCGAGGCGCTGTACGACGTCGTCGACCCCGAGCTGGGCATCGACGTGGTCAACCTCGGCCTGATCTACGGCATCCACATCGACGACACCAACGTCGTCACGCTGGACATGACGCTGACGTCGGCGGCCTGCCCGCTGACCGACGTGATCGAGGACCAGGCGAAGGCCGCCACCGACGGCCTCGCCAGCGAGCTGAAGATCAACTGGGTCTGGATGCCGCCGTGGGGTCCGGACAAGATCACGGACGACGGCCGCGAGCAGCTGCGCGCGCTCGGCTTCAACGTCTGACGCGAGGTCGCGCCCCGCGATTCGCTCGCTTACGGCCATGCTCACCAGGCACACTGGCGGGCATGGCCGTTCGCATGTACCACCTCGCCGTCGACGCGCACGATCTTCCGGCTCAGGCCCGCTTCTGGGCCGCGGTGCTGGACTGGAAGGTGCTCTTCGAGGCGGAGGACGAGATCGTCATCGGCGCCGACGAGCACACCTTCCCGGGGATGTGCTTCCTGCCGGTGCCGGAGCCCAAGACCGTCAAGAACCGTCTGCACCTCGATCTCTCGCCCGACGACCGGGACGCGGAGGTCGAGCGGATCGTCGCGCTCGGGGCGCGGCGGATCGACGTCGGGCAGGGCGAGGACGCGACCTGGGTCGTCCTCGCCGACCCGGAGGGCAACGAGTTCTGCGTGCTGCGGCCGAAGCGGTCGCTCACGGACTGAACGGCGGTGCCCCGGCGGCCTGGACGAGGGCCGGGGCGAGGTTCTCCTTGCGGATGCGCTGGTCGACGTAGACCAGCCCCGCCACCAGCGGCGGCAGCACCGACGAGAGGATCTGCCCGGCCAGCGACCCGATCGCCGCGATCACCAGGCCGGGGCCCAACAGCGCGAGCACCTCGGTGACGGACTCCGGGCCGGTGCCGTCACCGGCGGGGAACGCCGTCGGGATCGAGGCGATCGCGCCGAACACCTGCTGCAGCGCGAAGTTGACGACCGAGGAGATGATCCCCGCCACCAGCAGGGCGCCGAAGATCCGCCACCAGGAACCGGTCACCAGCTGCCACGAGCGGCGCATCGCGGCCGTCGCGCGCTGGTCCTCGAAGACCGCGGCCGCCGGCGCCAGGCTGAGCTTCACCCACAGCCAGGTCGTGAGCGGGGCGAGCGCCAGCAGGGCGAGCAGGGCGACCAGGGGCAGGGCGAAGGAGGCGTCGCCCGACTCCGTCGCCGCGGCGACGAACGCGAGGACCAGGCCCACCATCGCCAGCGCGAAGAGGGCGAAGGGGACCAGCATGAGCAGCATGGTCAGGAAGACGGTCCCCAGCACGGCCGGCATCCGCGACCAGGCGCGGCCCCAGACCCGGCCGAAGGTCGTGGGACGGCCCAGGACCGCCTCCTGGAGCACGGCCGGGCAGGCCGCGTGGACGACGCCGCTCGCCACGACCAGGACCACCATGGCGAAGAGCCAGACGCAGCCGAACGCCACGAGCAGCGGCCGGCCGTCGTCCCAGGACGGGTCCTGTCCGGACGGGAGGTCGATGATCCGGGTCAGGTGGTCGCCGACGGCCGCGTAGGCGATGCCGAGGGCGGCGACGACCAGCACCGTGGCGGCGCCGAAGGCGGCCACCGCGACGCCGGTCAGGGGCTTCCAGTAGCGGCCGAAGGTGGTGAAGGCGCCGGTCAGGATCTCGCCGAAGCGGAGCGGTGCCAGGGGTATCACGCCGGGTTTCGGCGGCGGAGGCGGCGGAGGGTAGCCGTATCCGTACGGCCCCGAGTAGTGCGTCATGCGGGACACGGTAGCGGCAGCCGGGGCGCACGGTCGCACACGAGTTTGGATACCTTTCGGTCCATGGGATACGGACTGCTCGCGGGGGCCATCGCGGCCGAGATCGTCGGGACGACGGCGATGAAGTACAGCGAGGGCTTCTCCCGGTTCTGGCCCTCGGTGATCACGGTCGTGGGGTACCTGGTGGCCTTCGGCCTGCTGGCACGGACCCTCAAGACCCTCCAGATCGGCACCGCGTACGCGATCTGGTCGGGTGTGGGCACCGCCGCCGTCGCCGCGATCGGCATCCTCTTCATGAACGAGTCGGTCAGCGCCGCCAAGCTGGCGGGGATCGCCCTGATCGTCGCGGGGGTCGTGGTCCTGAACCTGGGCGGCGCGCACTGACGGCCCGCCGCCGCCAACCGAACCCCCCGGTCGCCCGGCAGGGGACGCCCGCCGCCGCCGTCGGAGAACCCGCCGAGACCGACCCCGCGGCCTCGGTGTTTCCGCCAGGAGGCCCGACCGACACCTGAGACCGGTTGGCCCGGGCAGGGGGCCGACCGTTAGGTTTTCCGCATGACCACTGCTCCTCGCACCACCGGCGCCGTCGCCGCCGGCCTCGCCACCATCGCCGGTGACGGCACCGTTCTCGACACCTGGTTCCCGGCCCCCGAGCTGACCGACGCGCCCGGCCCCGCCGGCACCGAGCGACTCACCCCCGACGCCGCCGTCGACGCCCTCGGCGAGGGCGCCGCCAAGGCCCTCGGGGTGGACGCCCGCCGTGGCGTCGAGGTGGTCGCCGTCCGCACCGTCATCTCCTCGCTCGACGAGAAGCCGCTCGACGCCCACGACGCCTACCTGCGTCTGCACCTGCTCAGCCACCGGCTGGTCAAGCCGCACGGCCAGAGCCTCGACGGCGTCTTCGGCCTCCTCGCCAACGTCGCCTGGACCTCGCTCGGCCCGGTCGCCGTGGACGACGTCGAGAAGGTCCGGCTGAACGCCCGCGCCGAGGGCCTGCACCTCCAGGTGACCTCCATCGACAAGTTCCCGCGGATGACCGACTACGTCGCGCCCGCCGGCGTCCGCATCGCCGACGCCGACCGCGTCCGTCTCGGCGCGCACCTCGCCGCCGGCACCACCGTCATGCACGAGGGCTTCGTCAACTTCAACGCCGGCACCCTGGGCACCTCGATGGTCGAGGGCCGGATCTCCGCCGGCGTCGTCGTCGGCGACGGTTCCGACATCGGCGGCGGCGCCTCCACCATGGGCACGCTGTCCGGCGGCGGCAACGTCGTCATCTCCATCGGCGAGCGCTGCCTGATCGGCGCCGAGGCGGGCGTCGGCATCGCCCTCGGCGACGAGTGCGTCGTCGAGGCCGGCCTCTACGTCACCGCCGGCACCCGCGTCACCATGCCCGACGGCGAGGTCGTCAAGGCCCGTGACCTGTCCGGCGCCTCGAACATCCTCTTCCGCCGCAACTCGGTGACCGGCGCCGTCGAGGCCCGCCCGAACAACGCGGTCTGGGGCGGGCTCAACGAGGTCCTGCACAGCCACAACTGATCGACGGTGGCCGTCACCTGCGGCCACTCAATCGATCACCGCTCTGACCTGCTGCTGAGCTGTCGGCAGCTGTCGACGTTGGTCACCATCGAGCGCCCTTCCACGGCCCCAGGACGGCCCGGGAGGGCGCTCGTGCGTTGAGGGGGACATCCGCCGGGCAAGTTCGATCGCAGCGCTGTGCGGTGTGCCAGAACCGGGCTCATCGGTCGCTCCCGAGTCCGACTCCGGATGCTGTGGTGCAGCCTCGTTCGCTGCCGTTGATGTCAGTTGCCGATGTCAGACCGATGGATGGTCTATGCGCTGACGGGCAGCTCTCGTGCACGCTGCCGGGCTTGGGACCTCAGTTCCTTGAGGCGGCTGTGGAACGGGTTGTGGCGGTTCTGGTCGAGGTTCAGCGGCAGGTCGAGTCGAGAGATGAGCTCCGACTCCAGGGTCCACGGTTCGTCGTGCTCGGTCCAGCACACTTCTGCGTTCTCCGCCATCCACTGGCTGAGGGCCGCTTCCCCGGCCTTGCCGAAGGTCATGCGCGTCCCGCTCCTGCCTACGCGACGCAGCTCGATCCCGAGCAGGCAACCGAGCGTGAGGCGAAGCGTAGATCCGGCCGCGTTGCCCCGGTAGTGGTACCGAACGCGCTTGCGCAGGTTCTGCGTACTGGTCCGGTTCGCCATGTACCGCGGGGCTATGCCGACGTAGAGCAGGTGCCCAGCCGCGAGGTCTGTACTGGGAGCCTTCTCGAAGTACCACCCATAGACCCCGGCCGCCGCCGGCACCGGGCTGGGACGCGACAAGACCTCCTGCGCCGACCACAGCCGATCCGGTTCGGTGAGAGCAGCGTGGGCCACGGATCCTCCAAGGTCGGCAACGGCTGGTGGCCGCAGGCTAACTACCCGGAGCTCGGTTGCCGATGGGATACCACAGCCTTGTAAGGACGGACGTGGCCGGCTGCGGAGTTCCCCAGGTTGTTCCGGCTGTGGCAGCAGACCAGGTGGACGGCGCATCTCGACCATGGTGAGCCGTCGTTGACCATGGTTGACCGCCTGATGTGGCACGGCTGCGGCAGGGGGACCTCTTCGTCTCGAAGCAACTGGGTGAGAGCTGCCCTGGGGCGGCGGGTCTCTCCCTGTACTGATGGTCCGCAGACGTCCGCGCTCTTCCGCCGCTGTTCGTCGGCGTTGTCACGCGGTTGGATACTCACTCTTGCACTGGCGGTCAGCCAACGAACAGTTCCGGGTGAGGGCAGCGTTCTGGTGAGGTCTCCGGCCGATCCGCCCACTGCCACCAGATGTGGCGCTGCAAACAGGCCCATACGCCTCGGCAAACGCGTTCACCACCACGATCGCAGAGGGCGAATCCGCCGAACTTCATTGGCTGACTGCACTGAGGGCATCGGGGAGGGGAGCCGGACGACATGAGCGGACCGTACTCCGCCGGCCGACTCTCCGCACCATCGACCTTCTGATCCGTAGCTCTAGCGGGGTCGGTCAGCAACACCTATTCCGGCCGCTACGCGGTGCCCGAGGGGCGCCACCGAGTGGCGGCGGTCGCTGGGGTTGCGGTATCGCGCTGCTGCACGGACGAGCCCAGCGGCCGCTGCCACCCGAGGGGGCTGCTAAACGATGGCAACCCGGCTACCGGACCTCCTGGCTCTGGAAGGTCTGCGCCAGGGCGTCCGGTGGTCATGCCGACCAGCTTCCGTACTTCCAATTCCGCAGGAAGGCCTGGGATGTGCGGGAGGTCCCCTAGAACATGTCACTCCAGATAGGTGACCAGGTAGGAGAGGCGGCCTACGCGAAGCAAGTAGTCGTCTTCAGCCAGCACGGATACACAGTGCCGTCGCCGCTTACTGAACGCCACCGCTTTGGAGAGCGGGAGGGCGGGGCCACGTCTGACCTGCACAGGCGTTGCGGGAGCTGATCGACACCCAGACCTCGACAACGTCCCTCGTTCCCCGTGGTTCCCCGCACGATCTGGCACGGATGTGGCACGAGTCCGAACGGCATCCGGGTGGGCGACCGCTATGAGCACTGCTCGTTGCTTGTATGCCGCGGTTGATGAGTTGGCAGGTGTCGTGCTCAGCGCTATCTCGCTCGTCGAAGGCAGCTTCCCGCGCTCGTGCGATGCCCTGCACTGTGGGCCGATCCGAATCCGCGTGGAGGAGATTATGGCCAACAAGCGACACCTCGACGGCTATGCCCGCTGGCGAAAGGCAGAGCTGCGAACCGGTGACAACACCTGAACCAGTAGCTCTGGCCGGGTCTGTCAGCAGCGGTCATACCGACCCTGCTGAGGCTTCAGGGGGCTCTAGCGAAGGAGCCGAGGCGATCTGGCGCCGTCCGTCGATCGCCGTGTTGTTGTGCTATCCGCCGGCTATGGCTACGAGAGCGGTGGGAGACTATCGCAGACGAGGATGCATGCCGGCTCTCGCGTGTGGGGATGGTTAGCCGAGGGCCTGCTCTTCACTGAGGGGCGTGCACTGCACTGGCCACACTTGGGAGTGCGGATATCGACGGGCATCCTTGCGGGATGCACTTCTTGAGCAGGGAGGGAATATGGAATGGGGGACAATTGTGACTGTCCTTCTTGGCGGACTCATTGGGTTAAGTGGTGAAACTGTCGGAAGGATGGGGGCTCGCCGTCAAGCGCAGATAGCCCGACAGGAGGCCCTGGAGGATGCAAGTAAGGCTCGAAGCCAGGCCATTGAGGATGACAGCAGGAGGGGAAAGGAGGCCAGAGAGAGAACGGCCGTAGAGAACATTCTATCCGCCTATCTCGAAAACCCCATCCGACTCGTTGATCAGCCCAGCGAGGAGACCGTGCTGAGTGTCACCAAAATATGCTTGGTCTTGGGTTTCGAGCAGTCCTTCATCCTCAACGCCGAGCTGCGTCAACGCGTTGCCGAGATATGCTATTTCCTCGATATTTCCACGGATGGAGACGTATGTGGATACTCGGCCGCAGAAGTGGGTTTCCTTTCCAGGAGTGAGATGCGGATGTTGATGGGGGCTTGGGCTAGGGGAGAAGACTTGCCGAATTCCATCGAAGGGTGGGGAGAGCTTCGTCGAGGCCTTGCAGAGATAGAGAGGAACTGGCAGCAGAAACTGCGCGATTCAGGTTTGAGGGTAGAGGTGCCACCGCTTTCCATCTATTGAGGTGCGAGCCTGCCCCTCGGGTGAATAGGTCGATGAAGCTTCAGTGGAAAGCTCGCCCTTTTGAGCAACCTAAAAGCCGTCGTGGCGCGAGTCGCCGTGGGTTCAAATCCGACACCCACCGCGCAGGTGAATGAACCCTGACCAGCACGAACGGTCAGGGTCGATTCGTTTCCCGGATCCGCTCTTCACTGCAGTTCCCCTTGGGATACCGCGTGAACGGGCACGTAAGGGGCACGGCTGTGACCTCCTAACTCTCAGGCCGCAGGACCACATCGATGGCGTGGGCGTAACCGTCAGGGTCATCGACCGAGATGCGTGCGTGCCAGCGCTGGGGTCCTCCGATGTACTTCACGAAGCGGCTCTCCCCCAGGACGTCTCCCACTGCGAATCTCCTATCCGCCAAGTAGAGAGTCTGATCAAGCACCGTGGTGAACGAGGAGTCTGTCGCGACACCCTCGCCGTGGTCGCGGAAGAGTCGCACCTTGATCAAGACAGTCTGAGCCTGCGCTCGGAGGATCACGTGTGTATCCGAGGATGTGGCTGGCTTCCCGTCCAGGTCCAGATCATCCGGAATCCAGTCCGGAGACCCCAGAGCCACGCGCGGATGATTGATGTACAGGTCGACGCCTGCAATCTGCACGGTGTCCCACTTCCTTCGTCACTGCGGTGGGTGGACGCTAAGGGTTGTCCCGTGAACCCGAGGAGTTGCACCACGGCGCTTTGGCCACGAGGGTCTCAGGCTTGGTCGTGGCTCGCTGAGGCACAGTGATCACGCTGCTGGGTGCTGGACGACTTCCGCCACTGGTCCACCACGTCGTCCACTTCATCCAGGGCAGGATCGCGACTTCCGCTGGGCGCGTAGGCCGGTGACCGGTCAGCACGTAGTGGCAGATGTGCGCAGTACCAGGCCCGGCGGGCACCGGCTATCTCTGCGGTCGTGCCCGTTCGGAGGTAGCCGAGCAGTGCTGTCATGACCCTGCGACGCCCGAATGCGTAGAGCGCCGGCTCGACGAACCAGAGGCAGAAGCTTGGGTCCGGGTCGTAGACAGCAGCGGCCATCAGCGGATCGAAGAACTCCTCAGACAGGGTGGCGCGTTCCAGCAGTGGCCTTCGTGCGGCTCCGGCCAGGTGCCGCGCACGTCGGTCTTCAGGCACGTCGGTCGCGGCCTCAAGGTCTAGCAGGCGGGCCACGTCGGCTGCGCATGCAAGAAATGTACGTGTGGATGCCTCGTGGCGGTCACCTTCGCTCATGGCAGGATTCTCGGCCACCGGCCTGAGCAGAAGTGGTCGCATGGGGCGAGATGATCTCGATGTGGCTGTGTGATTACGGCGTCGGAGCCGTCCTGGATAGCCCCGTTCTCCGGGCTGAGTACGCGCGCCTTCGGGAAGCTGGTGACGGTGCTGCGTGAGCACCGAAGAAAGGCCCCGATACAGCCCACGGGGCAAGTTGACCCCCTGGCCAGCATCGAGATCAGAACAACTGAGCGTGACCGATACCAGTGACTCCGCGTTAGCAACGCGACGCGGAGTCACGGCGTCGCACGAGCGGACGAGGCGAGGAGCCGGACATGAGGACGAGGCCCACCGTGGTCGGAGCGGCCCGTGCGGCCGGGGCCGCCGGAGTGCTGGCCGCGGCGGTCGTACTGCAGTCGGCGGCAGTCGCCGCGGCGGACGAGACCCACACGAACGCGCACAACGCCCCGAGGGTCTCGCTGGTCTCCACCGGCCAGATCGACGACCCCCTGGAGGACGTCCTGGAGCACGTGGCCGTCCTCGGCACCACCTACGTCCACGACTGAACCAGCTCCTCGTACGCCGCCCGCAGCCCGTCGACCGCCTCCCGGTCGGCGGGCTGCAGCGGTTCCCGGACGTGGTCTCCGAGCAGCGCCTTCGCCGTCACCGTGCCCGGCAGACCGGCGGCCATCATCAGGGTGACCAACGGCAGCGTGCGGGCGTTGAGCCGTGCCGCCTCCGCCGTGTCGCCCTTGTCGAAGGCGTCGAGCACCGCCCGCATCGGGCCCGGCACCACGTTGGCCACGGTGCTGACGTACCCCGCGCCCCCCACCGCGTACAGCGGCAGGTTCAGCTCCTCGCTCCCCGAGTAGTAGGCGAGCGAGGTGCTCGCGATGATCCGGGCGGAGGCCCCCAGATCGTCGGCGCAGTCCTTGACGGCGACGATCCTCGGGTGGCCGGACAGACGCGTGAGGGTCTCCGGCTCGATGCGGGTACCGGTGCGGCCCGGGATGTCGTAGAGCATGACCGGCAGTTCCGTCGCGTCCGCCACCTTGAGGAAGTGCGCCTCCACCGCGGCCTGCGGGGGACGGCTGTAGTAGGGGGTGACGACCAGCAGTCCGTCCGCGCCCGCCTCCGCGGCCTGCTCGGCCAGCGCGACGGTGTGCCGGGTGTCGGCGGTGCCGACCCCCGCGACGACCGAGGGCCCCGGTCCCACGGCCGCGCGGACGGCCCGGACCAGCGCCGCCTTCTCGGCGTCCGTCGTGGTCGGCGACTCGCCCGTCGTGCCGCTGAGGACGAGGCCGTCGCAGCCCTCGGAGACGAGACGGACGGCGAGGTCGCCGGCCCGGTCGAGATCGAGGGCGCCGGCGGGGGTGAAAGGAGTGATCATCGCGCACAGCGCGCGGCCGAAGGGGCGTTCAGTGCTCATCCGGGAAGTCTGGGCGGAGCCGGCCGCGAAGGTCCACTTAGATCTGCTTGGGGTGAGACGCCAGCAGCTCTGAAGTGTGCCGGCGCAGGCCGTCCGCGGCCCGCCTACAGGGACAGCTTGAACCCGTCGTGGCTGCGCGCGAAGCCGAGGGAGGCGTAGAACCGGTGGGCATCCGTCCGCCGTTTGGAGCTGGTCAGCTGTACGAGCGCGCAGCCGCGGGCGCGGGCCCGGTCCACCGCTCGCTCCATCAGCTCCCGCCCCAGGCCGCCGCCCCGCCGGTCGGCCCTGATCCGGACCGCCTCGATCAGGGCCCGTTCGGCACCGCCCTTGCCGAGCCCCGGGATGTAGGTGGCCTGCAGGCAGCCCATGACCGTCCCGCCCTCGTCCACGAGCACCAGCACCTCGTTGCGCGGGTCGGCATCGATGTCGGCGAACGCCCGCTCGTACGCCTCGGTGACGACCACCGCGCCGGGGTCGGAAACCTTCTCCTCGTCGGCCAGCAGGGCGAGGACGGCGGGCAGTTCGGCGCGCGTGGCGGGGCGTAGGAGCATGGCCCGGAGTCTGCCACGACGGGCCGCGGGGGCCCGGCGCCCGGTCCCGGAACGGGCGCCGGCCCCCCGGACACGCCGCCACCCGCCCGGGCGGGGCCGGGCGGGTGGCGGAGGGTGACCGGGTCCGGCGTCGAAGCAGCGCCCGCTCGGCTCGCGGTGTCCGGTGTCGTGCGGCGCGGGCCGGGCGGGGCTTCGGCGACAGGGCCTACGGGCGGAAGCGCAGCACCTGCGGGTCGTGGTCGCTGTTCTGGTCCGCGAACTCCGCGTTGATGTGGACGCTGTCGTACTCGAAGTGGTGCACCCCGGGGCTCGTCAGGATCTGGTCGAGAACCTGGCTGTTGCCCTGGTAGACGTACGAGTAACGCTCGCTGCGCGGGAGCGACTTCACCGCGGGGAAGAGCGCCCCGCCGTCCGTCAGCGCCGTCGTGGTCCCGGAGAACTCGAAGTCGTTGATGTCGCCGAGGACCAGCACGTCGGCCTGCTTGTCGACCGCGAGGACGTCCTTGACGAAGGCGTTGACGGCCTGCGCCTGGAGGAGGCGCTTGGCCTCGGAGGAGCGGACGGGCGGCTGGTGGTGCGAGGTGATGCCCTCGTCGCCGCCCTTGGACCCGAAGTGGTTGGCGATCACGAAGACCGTGCGGCCGCGGAAGGTGAACTCGCCCGCGAGCGGCTTGCGACTGGCCTCCCAGGCGGTGTTCGCCGGGTCGATCCGGCCGGGCGAGAGGGTCAGCGCGGCGCGGCCCTTCTCGCCGCGGGCCACGGCGGTGGCGGTGGTCGCGTCGCCGCCCGCGCGGTCGGTGAAGGAGACCCGCTCGGGGTTGAAGAGGAAGACCTGACGGATGTTGCCGCCGGGCTCGCCGCCGTCCTTGTTGTTCTCCGGGTCGATCGAACGCCACGCGTACGCCGGTCCGCCGGCCGCGACGATGGCGTCCGTGAACTTCTTCAGCGTCTGCTCGGCCGAGACCGTGCCGTCGTTCTTGGCGCCGTTGTCGTCCTGGATCTCCTCCAGGGCGACGATGTCGGGCGAGGCGAGGTTCTCCACCACGGCCGCGGCCAGGGCGTCGAACTTCTCCTGCGGGTCGGACGGGTCCAGGTTCTCGACGTTGTACGTCGCCACGGCCAGCTCGTTCTTGTGCTGGCGGTCCGTGGTCTCGGGCTCCAGGCCGCGGTCGACGACCGTGCCCAGGGTGCGGGCGGTCAGCGTGTAGCCGCCGAACTGGTTGAAGTCCAGCGGTCCCTCGGTGGTCCCGGCGAGCACGTCGCCGACGTTCGCCTTCGGGAAGGGCTGCTGCGCGACCGGGGTCAGCGACTGGATCTGGAGGCGGCCGCCGTTCTGGGCGTCGTACGCGCCGTAGACCGTGCCGCCGCGGCGGTTGGCGTTCTCCCAGGGCTTCACGGTCACCCAGAGCTCGGAGTACGGGTCGGTGGCACCGACCACCCGCGAGGTGCCGACCCGGACGTTGGTGCCCTCCAGGGACTCGTAGTAGTCCAGGGCGTACGTCTCCGGGTCGAGCGTCAGGCCGTTGACGGAACCGCCCGCGGCCGGGTCGCCCTCGGGGACGTACGCGTCCGGGACGGAGAAGGCGGAGATGGTGACCGGGGCCGGGACCGGGTTGCCGGAGGAGACCACGGTGACGGCCGGCTTCGCCAGCTGGGTGAGGGACTGGTTGCCCGAGCTCAGGCCGCCGGGCACGTACTCCCCGACGGTGCCGTTCACGCTCACCGCGTCGCCGACGGCGACGGTCGGGACGGAGCTGGTGAAGACGAAGAGGCCCTCGCTGGTGGCCGGGTCGTCGTCGGCCTGCGGGTCCTGGATCCAGAAGCCGCGCGAGCCGTAGGTACGGACGCCGGTGACGACGCCCGTGACGCCCGTGACCTGCTGGCCCACGAGGGGCGAGACGCGGGTGGTGCCCTGGATGTCGTGGATGCGGACGCCGGCGGCGGTGGCACTGTCCTCGGCGGCTGCGCCGCCCGCGCCGGCGAGCAGGCCGGCGGCGAGTGCGGCGGACACGACGGCGGCCACGGCCGCCGATCTCGGTATGGAGGAAGGCATCAAGGTTCTCCGGAGGCGCTTGGAGGATCGGTCGATGGTATCTACGCGCGTCAATCTCTTGTGAGAGCGGTGGACTTGTCAAGAGTCGACGGGTGTACGAAGGCTGACGGATCGGTGAACCGCCTGGCCCCGGCCCAAATACGTCTACGCTGAAACCCGCCCTGGCCCCACGTATGTTTCCTAGGAGAAGACCMCAGATGGCATCGGATCGCCCCACCCTGCCCCCGGTTCGGCTGCATTCGGACGCGGAGCTGGCGCGGGACGCCCTGGTCACCCCTCTCCTCGCCCGGGCCGTGCGGCTCGCCCGCTGGGCCGGGCCCGGGACCCGGGTCGGCGCGGGCGGCGAACTCGTCGACGAGCAACTGCCCGCGGCCGCGGAGGCACTGGGGCTCACGGCGGACGAGGACGGCGAGGCCTACGCGAGCGAGGCCTGGCGCGTCGCGGTCGACACCGGACTCGTGGAGGTCGAGGACGGCGAGGACGACGACGAGCCCGGCGCGGTGTCCACGGGCGAGAACCTCGCGCTCGTCACCGGCGGGACGCCGCGCGACATCCTCGGCATCTGGCTGGACGGCCTGGACGCGGTGTTCGCCGACGCCACCGCGCCCGTGCTCGACGACCTGGCGGAGGTCGTCGGCGAGGACGGCCGGATCGACTTCGAGCTGCTCGACTGGAACCCGGAGGCGGAGGCGGAGTTCCTGGAGGGCGTGCTCGGCAACCTCTACCTGCTGACCGTCAGCGAGGGCGGGGTGGGCGAGGGCGCCGTGCCGCTGCCGGCGCTGGCCGCATCGATGATCGTCCCGGACGACATGGGGGAGCCGACGGACGACGTCCTTGAGCAGGTCTCGGAGGCGATGATGCGCCTCGACGACCAGTTCCGGCTGCTCGAACCCATCGGCCTGGTCGCGTACCAGCCCGTCGACGAGGCGCTGATGGCGGAGGAGGGCGAGGAGCCCGCGCCGGCGGTGGACGACGAGGACGTCACCCGTTACGGCATGGTCCGGCTGACGCCGCTCGGCCTCTACGGCGTGCGGGCCCGGATGCTGGAGGCCGGTGTGGACGCGCCGGCGGTGGGCGACCTGACGGACAAGGGCGCGGACGTCCTGCTCGACGGGCTCGCCTTCTACCCCGAGCCGGCGGCCCGCGCCGAGACCCTGCTCTGGCTGGACGGCCGGGACCCGGTGACGGCGGCGCGCGAACTGCTCGACGCGGCCCGCGGCGCCGACGCCGGCTCGCCGCTGCGCCGGCTGCACTGCCAGCAGGCGCTGGCCCTGGTCGGGCCCGACGCGGAGCCGGCGGTGCGCGAGGTGCTGGACGACGCCCGGCTCGGGGGCCTGGCGAGGGTCTGGCTGGCGGAGCGCGGCGCTGCGGACATCCCGGCGCCGCCGGAGTCGATGATCTTCTGGCTGGCCGTCGACACGATCGCGGCGCAACTCGACGCGGACGGCGACCTGGAGGAGCTCCAGGACCTGATCGAGGGTCTGACGGGCCGGCACAGCGGCTTCTTCGAGGCGGCGTGGCGGGTCGACCACCCGGCGACGGCGGAGGTCCTGGAGGCGATGGGCCGCCTGCACCGCGACAAGCGCGCGGCGAAGGAGGCCCGGAAGGCCGCCTTCAAGGCGCGGTCCCGCTCGGGGGCCTGACACCGGGCCCCTCCGGGCGCCTGCGCCGGGCCCTCCGGGCGGGACGGCGCCGCGTACCGGGCGGCGACCGGGGCGAGGCCGCGACGGTACGGACCGCCGTCCGCCGCTCCGGGCCGGATCCACCGTCCGTCCATTGGCGTCGCGTCCTCGGGGGTGTCTTGCCGATCTTGCCGGGCTCCCGGCCTGATCGACAGGACACCCCCCAGGCCCCCGCTCCGGTGCGGGCCTCAGGTCCGCAGGTGCGAGGCGCCGTTGAGGTCGAGGATCGTGCCGGAGGACCATTCCGCCTCGGGCGAGGCCAGCCAGAGGACCGCCGCGGCGATCTCCTCGGCCGTGCCGACGCGTCGGAACGGGCTCTGCGCGAGGATGCCCGGCCCTTCCGGGCCCGTGAGGCGGTCGGCGACGCGTTCCGTGGCGAAGAAGCCGGGGGCCACCGAGGCGACGCCGATGCCGTACGGGGCCAGGGAGACCGCGAGCGACTGGCCCAGCGCGTGGACGGCGGCCTTCGTCGCGCCGTAGGCCGGGTGGTCCGGCTCGCCCCGGAAGGCGCCGCGGGAGCCGATGTTGACGATCCGTCCGCCCGTCCCCCGGTCGATCATGCGCCGTGCCGCCAGGTGGCTGAGATTCGCCGTGGCCAGCAGGTTCACGGCCACGTGCCGCTGCCAGAGCTCGACCCACTCCTCGTACGGGGTCTCCGGCAGCGGATGACGGATGTTCACGGCGGCGTTGTTCACCAGCACGTCGATGCCGCCGAGCGCCTCCGCCGCCGCGTCCGCCACGGCGGCGGCGCCCGCCGGGTCGGCGAGGTCCCCGCCGGTCAGGACGTGACCGGTGCCCTCCAGGGAGTCGAGGGTCTCGCGGGCCTCGTCCGCCCGGGAACCGAAGTGGACGGCGACCCGGTCGCCGTTGGCCGCGAAGGCCCGTGCCACGGCGCGGCCGAGTCCCCGGGACGCCCCGCTGACGAGGACGCGCCGGCCGGAAGGGGGCAGGTTCATGTGTGGTCGCCTCTCTGTTCAACCCCCGTTTATACGCGGGCGGGACCGTGTGCCCCGACACCGGGCGACCCAGGGAGACGAAATCGCCATGCCCCTCAACCGTAGAGAATTCGCCAGGAAGTCCGCCGCCACCGGCGCGGGTCTGGCCCTCACCGGCGCCGTCGGCGCGCTGGCCACCGCGCCCGAGGCGCTCGCCGCCGAGGACGACGACCGGCACGGTCACGGCCGCGGCCACGGGCACCGGCTCGGCTACGGGGAGCTCGTCGACGATCCGCAGGGCATTCTCGCGCTGCCCGCCGGCTTCACCTACCGCGTCATCACCCGCAGCGGTGTCACGAAGCTGGAGTCGGGTGAGCCGACCCCGTCCAACCACGACGGGACCGCGACCTTCGAAGGCCGTCGCGGCGTCACCCTGCTCGTCAACAACCACGAGCTCAAGGGGCCCCGCTCCAAGTGGACGTACCCCGTCCCGCTCACCGAGGGCCTCGTCTACGACCCCGCCGCGGCCGGCGGCTGCACGGTCGTCGAGGTGCACCGTGACGGCAGCGTCGCCGAGTGGGTCGGGATCGCCGGCACCTCCACCAACTGCGCCGGCGGCCGTACTCCCTGGGGGACCTGGCTCACCTGCGAGGAGAACTCCGACCGGGCCGGCCAGAACGGCATGACCAAGGACCACGGCTACGTCTTCGAGGTCGATCCGCACGACCGCGGCGCCAACCGCGACCCGCAGCCGATCAAGGCCTTCGGCCGCTACGACCACGAGGCCGTCGTCATCGACCCCCGGCACGGCCACGCCTACCTCACCGAGGACGCGGCCAAGCCCAACGGCCTCCTCTTCCGCTGGGTCCCGCCGAAGGGCTTCCGGCACGGCCGCGGCCGGCTGGCCACCCTCGCCGACGACGCGGGCGTCCTCCAGGCGCCCCGGTGCTTCGACGCCGCGGGCCGGTTCGTGGACGACCTCTCGCGGGCCACCCGGATCGGCACGGTCTACGGCGTCGACTGGGTGGACGTCCCCGACCGCGACGCCCGCACCGTCGCCGTGCGCGAGCAGTTCGCCGCCGGCGAGGTCACCCGCGCGCGCAAGCTGGAGGGCATGTGGTGGGCCGACGGGGGCGCGTACGTCGTCTCCTCGTACGCCCGTGACGAGAGCCCCGGCACCCCGCACGACGGCCAGGTCTGGTTCTACGACCCGAAGCGCCGCACCCTCACCCTCCAGGTGCTGCTGGGCGTGAACCCGGACCCGTCGCAGGACGGCGCCTTCGACGGCCCGGACAACATCACCCTCTCCCCCTACGGCGGCCTGGTCATCGCCGAGGACGGCGAGGGCGTCTCGCACCTGTTCGGCGCCACCGAGCGGGGCCGCACGTATCCGATCGCCCGCAACGACCTGAACGACAGCGAGTTCACCGGTGTCGTCTTCTCGCCCGACGGCGACACGCTCTACGCCAACATCCAGGACCCGGGGATCATGGTCGCCGTGACCGGCCCCTGGCGCCGTCAGCCCCGCGGCTGACCGCGGACCGGCCGGAGGGCCGTCGGCTCCTCGACGGCCTCCGGCACACCTGAGGGAGCCCGCCGGTCGCACCGGCGGGCTCCTTCGTGCCAGAGGGCTACAGCGCCTGCGCCGCCGGCTTCACCATGCCGCGGACCGTACGGGACTTCACGAAATCGCCCATCGCCGTCATCTCCCACTCGCCGGAGAACTGCTTGATGAGCTTGGCCATCATGACGCCCGTCTGCGGCTCGGCGGTCGTCAGGTCGAAGCGGACCAGCTCCTCGCCGGTCGCGGCGTCGAGCAGCCGGCAGTAGGCCTTGGCCACCTCGGTGAACTTCTGCCCGGAGAAGGAGTTCACCGTGAAGACGAGGCCGGTGGCCTCGGCCGGGAGCCTGCCGAGGTCGACGACGATCACCTCGTCGTCCCCCGCGCCCTCACCGGTCAGGTTGTCGCCGGAGTGCTTGACGGAGCCGTTCAGGATGGACAGCTTGCCGAAGTAGCAGCTGTCCAGGTGGTTGCGCTGGGGGCCGTAGGCGATGACCGAGGCGTCCAGGTCGATGTCCTTGCCGCGGTAGGCGGGCTCCCAGCCGAGACCCATCTTGACCTGGGAGAGCAGCGGCCGGCCGCCCTTGACCAGGGAGACCGTCTGGTTCTTCTGGAGGTTGACCCGGCCCTTGTCGAGGTTGATCTTGCCGGTCGCCGGCGGCGCSGACGGCGCCGCCGGGGGAGCGGCCGGCATCGAGGGGGCCGTGGCGTGACCCCCGCCCGCCCGGGGGCATAGGGCGGATGACCGATCCGCGGGGCCCACCTCAGACGCCACGCTGAGCGGCATGAGACGAACCGCGGGCCTCTATCTGGCCGGTGTCCTGGTGTCGGGCTTCGGGTCCACCGCGTTGTGGC
>NZ_RDBI01000040.1:690914-738133 GCF_008042125.1 Streptomyces sp. MS191 | reverse complement strand
CGCCCCTTCGGCCGCGCGCTGTGCGCGATGATCACTCCTTTCACCCCCGCCGGCGCCCTCGATCTCGACCGGGCCGGCGACCTCGCCGTCCGTCTCGTCTCCGCCCCTTCGGCCGCGCGCTGTGCGCGATGATCACTCCTTTCACCCCCGCCGGCGCCCTCGATCTCGACCGGGCCGGCGACCTCGCCGTCCGTCTCGTCTCCGAGGGCTGCGACGGCCTCGTCCTCAGCGGCACGACGGGCGAGTCGCCGACCACGACGGACGCCGAAGTCGGTGGCGATGCCGGCCAGCCCGTTCGCGTACCCCTGGCCCACCGCGCGGGCCTTCCACGCGCCGTTGCGGAGGTAGATCTCCACGACCACCAGCGCCGTCTCCGTGCCGAGCTGCGGCGGGGTGAAGGTGGCGAGCACGCTGCCGTCGTCGGCACTCCGGATGGTCGCCGTGGGCTCGACGCCCTGGAAGGTCTGGCCCGCCGCGTCGGGGCTGGCCGTGACGACGATCTTCTCGATGCCGGCGGGCAGCGCCCCGGTGTCCACGACGATCGCGTCCGGCGCCGTGCCGCCGCCGGAGCGGTAGGTCACACCGGGGCCGGCCGGCTGGTTGTAGAAGATGAAGTCGTCGTCGGAGCGCACCTTGCCGTCGGCGTTGAGCAGGAGGCCCGAGACGTCGAGCCGCACCGGGGCGGCGACGTCCACCGCCACGCGCGCGACGGAGAGAGGGATGTTCGAGCCGGGGGTCATAGCGGTCATGCCAGGGGTAACGAGCGAGGCGGCTTTGCCGTTCCCTTACCTTCGGCCACCCTGGTGACGCGGGTGGCTGCGGGCCGTGCGCTCGTTGCCGAACTTGTACGAGCCGGTCCAGCGGGCCATCACCAGCTGGGCGTCCCCCGACACCACCTCCGCCAGGAACTTCTCCGCGCGGCTCCCGCGCAGGGTGCCCGCGGGGCGCCCCTGGTGGGTGAGGACCACGGTGCCGTCCGCGCGTCGGTCGTAGCTGAATCCATGAGGGCGAGGCATGGCGACATCCTCGCGGTCGGGGAGGGGCCCGTCATGTGAATATTCTTCGGGTGTGGGTGGGAGCAGCTTCCGTACGCGGGACGTCGACGAGGCGCGGCTTGAGATAGACGCGCGGTACTACGCGAACTTCATGGACGTCATCGAGCGGCAGGAACGTCCCTTCGCCGCCCGGTTCGACACCTTCGCGCTCGGGCCGCTGGTCATCGGCGATCTGTCCTGCGGTGCCGACGTGCGGATGCGCTTCGGCGAGCTGGGCGCGTTCCACGTGAACGCGCCGATGAGCGGCACGATGGAGCTGCGGCAGGGCGGCGGGTCCCCGATGCTGGCGACCGCGGCCGAGGCACTGCTGCTCGACCCCTTCGGCGACACCTCCCTGGACCGCTGGAGCGGGGACTGCCGGGCGCTCTCCGTCAAGATCGACGCGACGGCCCTGCACGACCAGCTCACCCGGTTGCTCGGACGCCCGCCCCGTGGCCGGCTCGGCTTCGAACCGCGTCTGGACATCTCCCGCGGGCCGGGGCTCGCCTGGGTGCGGCTGGCCCGGCGGGTGGCGGCGGAGGCGCTCGCGGGGGAGAGCCTGGCCCACCACGAGCTGGTCGCCCGCCCGCTCCAGGAAGCCCTGCTCAACGGGTTGCTGCTGGCCGCCGAGCACCCCTGGCGCGAGGAGCTCGCGCACCCCGGGGAGCCGCTGCGCCCAGCGCCGGTGAAGCGGGCGATGGACGCCGTACGGGCCCGGCCGGAGCACCCCTTCACCACCACCGAGCTCGCCGCGCTGGCCAAGGTCAGCGTGCGACGGCTCCAGGAGTCGTTCCGCGAGTACGTGGGGATGGCGCCGATGGCGTTCGTCCGGGAGGTCCGCCTCGACCGGGTCCACGAGGAGCTGCGGGCCGCCGAGCCCGGCGAGCTCGGGGTGAGCGAGGCGGCCTGGCGGTGGGGCTTCACCCATCAGGGCCGGTTCGCCGCGCAGTACCGGGCACGGTTCGGCGAGTCGCCCTCGCAGACACTGCGCGGGGCGGGCTGAGCACGCACTGCGCGGGTGCGGCCGGGCCCCGCCCCGGGCCCGTCCGGTACGGGGACGCCGGTGTCCGGTCCCGCCGCGTTATCCGGACAGCGGCCGCGTTCGGCGGATCGCGGTGCCGGCCCGCCCCGGCCTAGTGTTCGGGTGTCGCGTGTGCCAGCGCATGCCGTGACCCGGGCCCCGGCCGGCGCTCCCCCGCATCAGTCCGGCCGGGCCCGTGCATCCCCTCCGTCGGGGCCGTGTCAGTGCGGCCAGCGCGGCGGCGAGGTGCAGAAGTGGCCGCCCAGGTGCGCGTTCGCCGGGTCGTCGTCGGCCGGCTCCCCCTGTGCGGCGAGGAGCTTCTCCGCGTAGGGCTCCGAGTCGTCCTGCGGCTCGTAGCCCAGGGCCCGGGCCGAGGCGAGGTCCCACCAGAGCCTGGTGTTGGCCGAGGAGCCGTAGACGACGGTGTGGCCCACACCCCGCGCGGTGAGGGCGGCGTGCAGCAGCCGGGCGCAGTCGGCCGGGCTCAGCCACATGGACAGCATCCGGACCGAGGTCGGCTCGGGGAAGCAGGAGCCGATCCGCACGGAGACCGTCTCCAGCCCGTGCTTGTCCCAGTAGAACTGCGCCATGTCCTCGCCGAAGCACTTGGAGAGGCCGTAGAAGGTGTCCGGCCGGTGCGGGGTGTCGACGGGGATCACCGGGTCGCCCGCGCGGGGGCGCGGGG
Source organism: Streptomyces sp. MS191 (assembly GCF_008042125.1). Classification (GTDB taxonomy): domain Bacteria; phylum Actinomycetota; class Actinomycetes; order Streptomycetales; family Streptomycetaceae; genus Streptomyces. Next base: position 735,393 of record NZ_RDBI01000040.1, on the reverse strand, counting down.
TGAAGCCGACCGCGTGGTTGCTGGAGGCGAGGACGACCCGCCCCACCCCCTCCTCGCGGGCCGCCTCGTACAGGTGGTGCAGGCCCGTGACGTTGGCGGCCATCACCTTCTCGAAGGTGGACTCCAGGGAGATCCCGGCGAGATGGACGACGGCGTCGACGCCGCGGACGGCCTCCCGCAGCGCCTCCCGGTCGGCGAGGTCGGCGACGATCGCGTCCGGCGCGCCGTCGACGGGGACGACGTCGAGGAGCCGCAGCCGGTAGCCGTACGCGGGCAGCAGGTCCCGCATCAGGGTGCCGACGCCACCGGCCGCGCCGGTGAGCAGGACGGTGCGGGGCGCCGAGGCCGCCGGGGCGGCTGAAGCCGCTGAAGCCGCAGAAGCCGCTGAAGACATAGCCAGGATCTCCGTCCGTAGATCAGGTTCACAAACGTGGACACGCTAGGGAGTGGTGTAGAGGCCGTCAAGAGTGCGGGTCGGAGGGTTGTTTGCGCCTTGACCGGCGCTTCACGGCTGTTCTAGCGTGAAGATGTTCAAGAATATGGACGGCAATCAGAATTGTGCACGCTGCTGCACGACGGACTTCCCTGGGAGCGCCCGTGACCTCAGCCTCGCTCGCCGACCGGCTCGACGGCCTGCTGTTCTTTCCCGTCACCGCCTTCGGCCCGGACGGCGCCGTCGACCTCGACACCTTCCGCGCCCACGTGCGCGACGGCATCGACGCGGGCGCCGCCGCCGTGTTCGCCTGCTGCGGCACCGGTGAGTTCCACGCACTCACCCCCGAGGAGTTCCACGCCTGCGTCCGCGCAGCCGTCGAGGAGGCCGCCGGCCGCGTGCCCGTGGTGGCCGGCGCCGGATACGGCACCGCGCTCGCCGTCCACTACGCGAAGCTCGCCGAGGACGCCGGCGCCGACGGCCTCCTCGCCATGCCTCCCTACCTCGTCGTCGCCGACCAGGCGGGGCTGCTGCGCCACTACACCGAACTCGCCGCCGCGACCGCCCTCGACGTCATCGTCTACCAGCGCGACAACGCCGTCCTCACCCCCGAGACCGTCGTCGCCCTGGCCCGCGTCGAAGGCGTCATCGGCCTGAAGGACGGCCTCGGCGACCTCGACCTCATGCAGCGGATCGTCAGCGCCGTCCGCGCCGAGGGCCTCGACCTGCTCTACTTCAACGGCCTGCCCACCGCCGAACTCACCGGACTCGCCTACCGCGGCATCGGCGTCACCCTCTACTCCTCCGCCGTCTTCTGCTTCGCCCCCGACATCGCCCTCGCCTTCCACGCCGCCCTCGCCTCCGGCGACGACGCGACCGTGAACCTGCTCATCGACGGCTTCTACCGCCCGCTGGTCGAACTGCGCGCACAGGGCCGGGGATACGCCGTCTCGCTCGTCAAGGCGGCCGTGCGCAGCGCGGGCCGGGACGTCGGCGAGGTCCGCCCGCCGCTGAGCGAACCCGCGCCCGAGCACCTGAAGGAACTCCTCGCGATCATCGAGCGCGGCCGCGCACTGCTGGCGGCCGGCGCATGAGGGCCGGGACCTTCGTCTACCCCTGGGACGTCGTGGGCGACCCGGCGGCGCCCGGGCTGCTCGCCGGCCTCGGCGTCGAGACCGTCACACTGGCGTCCGCGTACCACTCCACGCGCGCGCTGACCCCCCGGCACCCGGCGCACCGGATCGTCACCGCCGAGCACGCCGCCGTGCTCTACCCGCCGGACCCGGACCGCTGGTCCGGCCACACCCTGCGGCCGTACCCGGCGGGGGAGTGGGCGCCGGGCGACAGCTACGGCGAGGCCGCGCGGGCCCTCGCCGACGCGGGCCTGGAGGTGCACAGCTGGGTCGTCCTCGCCCACAGCTCCCGCCTCGGCGGCGAGCACCCGGCGACCTCCGTCGTCAACGCCTACGGCGACCGCTACCCCTGGGCGCCCTGCATCGCCCGGCCCGCCGTGCGCGCCCACCTCGTGGAGCTCGCGGCCGAGGCGGCGGTCCGGCCGGGCGCGGCCGGCACCGAGCTGGAGTCCTGCGGCTGGTACGGCCTGGCCCACCTCCACGCGCACGACAAGACGGCGGGCGTGCCGCTCGGGGACCGCGAGCAGTACCTGATGTCCCTGTGCTTCTGCCCGTCCTGCCGCGAGGGGTACGCGGCCGAGGGCGCCGACCCCGACGAGCTGGCGGCGTCGGTACGCGGCGCGCTGGCGCCGGTCTGGTCCGGCGGCGGGTCCGCGCGGCCCCTCGACCGCTTCGAGGACGCCGTCCTGTCCTGGCGCACCCGGACCGCGCGGAGCCTCCAGGAGGACGTCGTGCGGGCGGTCCGGGCGGCCGCCCCGCCCGGCTTCCGCGTCCTGCTCCACGCCGACCCGGACCCCGCTCGCTGCGGCGCCAACGCGGGCGTGGATCCGGCGCACGTCCTCGGGCTGGCGGACGGCGTCGTCACGCCGGCCGCCTCCGTGGCCCCCTTCGCGGCGCACGCGGGGGCCGCGACCGTCCTGGCCGCCAACCTCCCCGTGGTCGCGGGCATGGGGGGCTCCCCGCGCACCCTGGCCGACGACGCGAAGCGGGCGGCCGAGGCCGGTGCGGGCGAACTCCGGCTCTACCACGCGGGTCTGGCCTCGGACGCCGACCTGGCGGCGGTCCGGGAGGCCCTGCGGACGCTGAGCTGACCCGCCCGTCCCGGCTCAGCGCGCGGCCCGTGGCTCCGGCACGGGCCGCGGCTTCCGGCCGCGGCGGAAGCCCGCCCACGGCGGCGCCGCCAGCACACCCGCCCCGGCCAGCCCCGCCGCGCCCACGACCGGCAGCAGGACGCGGACGTCGAGGACGGCGACCAGGCCCGCGCCGAGCGCCAGGGCGAGCGCGTTCGGGACGAAGACCAGTGTGTGGGCGGTGGCCGCCACACGGCCGACCGCCTCCGCGGGGGCCTCCCGCTGGACGGCCGTCACCGCGGCGATCAGCACCGCGGGCAGACCGAGGCCGATCGCCGCACCGGCCGCCAGCGCCGCCGCGTCGTACGGCAGGGCGCGGGCGGCCACCGCCAGAGCGAAGAGCCCGAGCCCCGCCGCGGCGAACAGCCGCTCCGGCACCCGGCGCAGCAGGCGTCCCGCCACGAGCCCGGCGACGACCGAACCCACCCCCTGCGCCGCGTACAGCACGCCCGCGTACGCCGGGGCGTGGCCGAGTCCCCGGTCCACCACCGCGTAGACCGCGGCGCCGTTCAGACCCGCCAGCAGCATCGTGAAGGAGCCGCCGAGGACCAGCGGCCGCAGCGTCGCCGAGGAGCGGATCACCCGCAGCCCCTCGGCCGTGTCCCGCAGCCAGTGGGCCGACTCCCGGCGCGGCGGCGGCTCCTCCCGCACCCGCAGCAGCGCGAACGCCCCCGCCGCCAGGGCGAACGTCGCCGCGTCGAGCAGTGCCACCGGCCCGCCGCCGTAGCGCGCGAAGAGACCGGCCGCCACGAGCGGGGCGACCAGCTTCATGCCCTCGCCCACCGTGGTCCGCAGCCCGTTGAACTCCCCGAGCAGCCGCCGGTCGAGCACGCTCGCGGCCAGCGCGACCTCCGCCGCCTCGTGGACGACGCCTTGGACCCCGTACACCACCAGCACCGCGAACAGCAGCCAGATCCGGTCCGCGGAGTCCACCCGGAGCAGCACCGGCAGCAGCGCCGCCATCGCCAGGTCCGCGCCCACCATCAGCGGTCGCCGCCGCACCCGGTCCGCCAGGGTGCCGAGCAGCGGGCCGCACAGGGCCGGCGCCCACAGGGCGAAGGCGGTCAGGGCCGCCAGCGCGTCCGAGCCGGTGAGGGACTTGACCCAGATCCCCGAGACCAGCCACAACGCGGTGGACCCGAAGCCCGACACCAGGACACCGGCCAGATAGAGGCCCGCGGTTCGTCTCATGCCGCTCAGCGTGGCGTCTGAGGTGGGCCCCGCGGATCGGTCATCCGCCCTATGCCCCCGGGCGGGCGGGGGTCACGCCACGGCGTTCCTCCGGGCCGCCCGGCCCTCGTGGCGCAGCGCGGCGCCCGTCACCACCGCGCCCACGCCCTCCCACAGCCCTACGCCGAGGAACCCGGCGGGGGCGCGGCCCGTGACGACCGCGAGGGTGAACACGGCGCAGGTCAGCAGCCGGAAGGGCACCGTCCAGCGGAAGAAGGCCTTCCAGTCGGCCAGGGCGGCCAGCACGTAGTAGACGCCCATGTTGAGCGCGGCCATGGAGGAGGCGGTCAGGAAGACCGGGGTGTGGTCGCCGTCGGCCCGGGCGGCGTCGGGCACCGGATCGAAGCCCATCGCCGTGAGCAGGAGGTCCGGGGCGACCAGCCCCACCACCCCCATGGTCGCGGCGAGCAGCCCGAACACCGCCATGGTCCAGCCGGAGAGGGAACGGGGCAGCCGCACGGCGGTCCTCCACGAGATCGAATCTATGCTCGGATCATGAGTGACCTTGCATACCGTGTCGCGGGGCCTTCCGACCAATCCGCCCTCGCCGGGCTCGACGACTCCTTCACGACGGACTACGTCTACGAAGTCGCCGCGGGCGACATCGGGTTCGGGCTCCGGCTCGTCCCCGTCGACCCGCCGCTGGTCAAGGTCTACCCCGACGACGGGGACGCGGGGGATGCCGCGACCGGTGCGGACGACGCCGGGAGCGTCGGGAAAGCCGGGGCCGCGTACGACACCGGCACCGGGCCGGACGGGTCAGGTGCGCACGAGATCGTCGCGGTGGACTCCGACGGCGCGCTCCGCGGTTTCGTCGCGGTCGCCCACGAGCGGTGGAACCGGCGCCTGGTCATCCGGCGGATCACGGTCGACTCCGCCCACCGCGGCCGCGGCATCGGAGGCGAGCTGATGCGCCGGGCGCTGGCCCACGGGCGGGCGGTGGGCGCCCGTACCGCCTGGCTGGAGGTCACCAGCGTCAACGTGCCGGCGGTCCGGGCCTACCGGCGCATGGGCTTCCGGCTCTGCGGCCTGGACACCACCCTCTACACCGGCACCGCGTCCGAGGGCGAGACCGCCCTCTTCATGGCCAGGCCCCTCACCTGAGCCGCGGCCCGTACACGGCTTCCGAGCCGTGCCCCGGACGTCCCCTGAGCCGCGGCCCGTACACGGCTTCCGAGCCGTGCCCCGGACGTCCCCTGAGCCCGGTCCGGGGCCGCGTCCGCGCGGCGTCCCGGCCGTCCGGGCCCCGGTGTCACCTCAGCGCCGCCTTCATCATCTTCTGGGCCACCGGAGCCGCCAGCCCGTTGCCGCTGACCTCCGAGCGGGCCGCGCCCGAGTCCTCGATCATGACGGCGACCGCGACCTCCTTCCCGGTGTCCGCGTCCTTGGCGTAGGACGTGAACCAGGCGTACGGCGTCTTGCTGTTGTTCTCGCCGTGCTGGGCCGTTCCGGTCTTGCCGCCGACCTCGGCACCGCCGATCGCCGCGTTGGTGCCGGTGCCCTGCTCGACCACCGTCACCATCGCGCTGCGCAGCTGCCGCGCCGTCTCGGACGAGACGACCCGCCGGGTGTCCCCGTCGTCGTAGGACCGGAGGGCGTCCCCGTCGGAGTCGACCACCTTCGAGACCATGTGCGGGGAGGCGAGGAGTCCGTCGTTCGCGATCGCCGCGGACACCATCGCCATCTGCAGCGGGGTGGCCGTCACGTCGAACTGGCCGATACCGCTCAGCGCCGTCTGCGCCTTGTCCATGCCGGACGGGTACACGCTCGGGTAGGCGCGGACCGGGACGTCACGCTCGGTGTCGTCGAAGCCGAACTTCTCCGCCATGACCTTGACCTTGTCCTGGCCGAGGTCGACGGCCAGCTTGGCGAAGACGTTGTTGCAGGAGTAGCGCAGCGCGGTGCGCAGGCTGGCGTCCTCGCAGGGCGCCGAGGCGTTCTCGTTCTTCAGCACGGTCCGGGTGTTCGGCAGCGTGTACGGGTTCGGGCTGTCGGTCGGCGTGTCCACCGAGGCGTACCTGCCGTCCTCCAGGGCCGCCGCCGCGACGACCAGCTTGAAGGTCGAGCCCGGCGGCAGCGGCTGCCGCAGCGCCCGGTTGACCAGCGGCTTGTCCTCGTCGGTGGTCAGATCCTGCCACGCGGAGCCGTCCGTGAGCCCGGCGATCTTCGAGGGATCGTACGAGGGGGTGGACACCATGCCGAGGATCCGGCCGGTCTTCGGGTCGATGGCGACGGCCGCTCCCTTCTTGTCGCCGAGGGCCCGGTAGCCGGCCTTCTGCACGTCCGGGTCGATGGTGGTGAGCACGTCGCCGGGCTCCTGCTGCTTGCCCGTGAGGGCGTCCAGCGGGTTCTTCAGGCGGGTGTCGGTACCGTCCAGGACGTCGGAGTAGATGCCCTCCAGCTGCGTGGCGCCGTAGGCCTGGGAGCTGTAGCCGGTGACCGCGGCGTAGAGCTCGCCGTCGGTGTAGCTGCGCTTGTAGGCGAGATCGCCACCCTCCGTCCTCTTCGAACCCGTGACCGATTCTCCGGCCACGACGATGTTCCCGAGCGGCTGCGCGTACTGCGCCATGATCTTCCGCCGGTTGGTCTTGTCGTCCGCGAGCGCCTTGCCTTCGTACGCCTGCACCCAGGTCGCCCGCCCCAGCAGGGCGAGGACCAGGAGCAGCGAGAAGACCGAAGCGCGCCTGATCGTCTTGTTCATCCCATGGAGGGACGAACGGAACGGGGGCGGTCGTTCCGGATGTGTCCGGTTTCTCAGGGAACCCTCATCCGCGCGAGGGGGAGGTGAGAGCGCGGTCACACCCTCGCCGGCGGGGGCCGCGCCGCTCAGCCGGGCGTGACGAACCCCGACTCGTACGCCGCGACCACCGCCTGGGTGCGGTCCCTGGTGCCGGTCTTCGACAGGACCGCCGCCACGTGGGTCTTGGCCGTCGCCGGGCCCACCCCGATCCGGCCGGCTATCTCCGCGTTGGTCAGCCCCGACGCCATCAGCCGCAGGACCTCGGCCTCCCGCTCGGTCAGCCGGGCCACCCACGGCGGTGCCTGCGCAGGACCTCGGCGGGCGTGCTCGGCCGCCAGGGCCCGCACCGCGGCCGGGTACAGCAGCGAGTCGCTGCGGGCCACCAGCCGGACCGCGCCCACCAGCTCGTCGGCGGCGACCCGCTTCAGCAGGAAACCGGCCGCGCCGGCCCGGAGCGCGTCGTACACGTAGGAGTCGTTCTCGAAGGTGGTGACCACCACGATCCGGGGCGGCTCGGCCAGGTCCGCGAGGATCCGCCCGGTCGCCCGGATCCCGTCGAGAAGCGGCATCCGTACGTCCATCAGCACCACGTCCGGCCGCAGGTCGCGCACCACCGACACCGCCTCCGCGCCGGTCGAGGCCTCGCCGACGACCTCCAGGTCCGGCTCGGCGTCCAGGATGACCCGCAGGGCGGTGCGCACCATCCGCTCGTCGTCGGCGAGGACGATCCGGATCACCGGGCGCCCCCCTTCCGGGCCGGGCCGCCCGCCAGGGGCAGCCGGACGGCGAGCCGCCAGACGTCCCCGGCGGGGCCGGCCTGGACCGTGCCGCCCAGCAGCCGCGCGCGTTCGCCCATGCCGAGCAGACCGCGGCCTCCGTCCGGCCGTGCCACCGGCGCACCGCCGGTCAGCGGGTTCTCCATGGTGATCTCCAGTTCCTCTTCGTGCAGCGCGAGCCGTGCGGTGACGCGGGCCCCGCCGGCGTACCGTGCCGCGTTCGTCAGTCCCTCCTGGACGATCCGGTACGCCTCCCGGGACACCGCCTCCGGCACCCGCTCGGGGTCTCCGGTGACCGTGAGCGCCACCCGCGGCCCCGCGCCCCGCACGAGGGCGTCCAGTGCGCCGAGCCCCGGGCCCGCGAGCTCCGCCTCGTCGTCGCCCCGGCGCAGCAGGCCGAGGACCGAGTCCAGCTCGCCGACCGTGCGCCGGGTCGTCTCCTCGATCGCGGCGAGCGCCTCCCGTACGAACTCCCGGTCGCGCGCCGAGCCGCTGTCCAGCACCCTGCGGGCGGCGCTCGCCTGGAGGGTGACGGCGCTCAGCGCGTGGCCCACCGAGTCGTGCAGTTCACGGGCGAGCCGGTTGCGCACGGCCAGTTCGGCGGCGCGCCGTTCGGCCGCCACGAGCCGGTCCGCCGGACTCGGTCCGAGCAGCGCCGGTGCCCGGCCGGCCAGGAAGGCGCCCGTCGCCGCTGCCACGGCCGCGAGGCCCAGCAGCAGGAGCAGTCCCGCCGGAAGGCAGGCCCACTGCACCCACGGCCGGTCCAGCGCCCAGAACCGGGCCGCGGCCGAGGTGCGCAACCCGGCCCAGAAGGGCAGGAGCAGCAGCGAGACCGCGAACGGCGGGAGCGCCAGCGTCGCCCCGCTCACCAGCGTCCCGGCCCCGAGGTGCAGGACGAACCAGCCCGCCGTCCTGGCCCGGTCGGACCGGCCGCGGGCCGGACCCTCGGCGAACCGGTCCGCCGCGACCCCGCACAGCGCCCGTGCCGCCGCCACCGACATCGGCCGGGTGAGCGGGAAGAGCGAGACGACCGCGGCGAGCGGCAGTCCGACGGCGTACGCGGCGAACTGCGCGCCCAGGTCGCCCCCGAACGCCGACCGCCCCTCGTCGAAAGGCGCCACGAGGACCGTGCCGACCAGCCAGAACGGCATGAACAGGGCGCCGCCCAGGATGAGATGGACCCAGCGCAGTCTGGCCCGCTGTCCCAGCAGCAGGACGCCCGCCCGTCTCACGCGCTCGCGTTCCGGCGTCGCAGGAAGACGGCCGTGACAGCGGCGAGCAGCACCCCCGTGATCATCTCGCCAGCGTAGGTCAGCCGCGCGACGTCGGTGAAGGTTCTGGCCGGATCACCGTCCGGCAGGGCCGCCACCAGGCTCATGTACGCGCCCCAGCAGCCGACCGCGCCCGAGCCGACCCAGGCCACGGCCATGACGGAGCGGACCGGCAGCGCACGGCAGCGGCGGAACGCGAGCAGCAGGACACCGGTGACGGCGGCGCCGATCAGGAGCAGCTGCGCCCACTGGAGGACGTGGAAGTCGGCCGTGCGGTCGCCGATCTGCCCGGCCGACAGGCCCCGGTCCGCACCGAGGGCCCAGGCCAGCCGGACGGCGGCGGGGGCCAGGGCCAGCAGCGAGGCGACGACCGCCGTGGCGCGCGCGCCGGTGCCGAGGAGGCGGGCGGGGACGTCGCCGACCGTGCCGCGCCAGAGGTGGCCCCAGCGGTCCCGGGTGTAGAGCACGAAGAGCGTGCCCAGGGTGAGGCCCTGGACGATGAAGCCGCCGTAGACGACGCCGAACACCCACGAGTCGAGGAACGGCTCGCCCTCGCTGGTCGGTTTGCTCGGTCCGGTGAACAGGGCGGTCACGAGCTGGGCCGGGAACCCGATCATGATCGGGGCGAGCAGGCCGGTCGCGGCCCACATCGGGAACGCCAGCAGCCAGGGCCGGACGCGCAGCCCCCACGGCTGGGTGAGCAGCAGCGCGAGGACCACGACCAGGGCGTCCGCCACCACGGAGACCGAGTTGGCGACGATCAGCAGGGTCCGGTGTTCCAGGAGCGGGCTGCCGGCCGGGATGCCGAGGTCGCTGCCGGCCACCCAGGCGACCTTGAGGCCGATGTAGGGCAGGCAGGCGATCTCGACGAGGGTGCGCAGCACCCGGCGGGTGCGGTCGGCGGGCGGGGGTGTCGGCGTGGGGCGGGCCAGGGTCCGTGTCATGGCCCCACGCTTTCGCCCGGGAGGCCCGTCGCACGTCCCTCCCGAGGGCGGACCGTCTCCGCCGGGCGGCGGAGGAGGAGTCCTCCGCGAAGGAGAATTGACCCATGATTTTGCTGGTGAAATGCACCTGATGGCCGGTCACCCGGACGCCTAGGGTGATCTTCATGAACGAGATCACCGCGCCGAAGACCTTCGCTCCGCTCCTCACCCGTGCCGCCGACGCCGAGACGACCGCAGACCCCAGCAGCGTGATGACCCTCCTCGCCGACTCGGACACCACCGGCGGGCTGCTGACCAGTTACCGCTCGTCCTTCGCGAAGGGCGCGGTCGGCGCCCCGGCGCACTTCCACACCAAGGCGTCGGAGATGTTCTTCGTGCTCGGCGGCTCGCTCCAGGTGCTGGTCGGCGAGGAGCTCACGGTGCTGGAGGAGGGCGACTTCCTGCTCGTCCCGCCGCACACCCCGCACGCCTTCGCCGCCGCCCCGGGCGCCGAGGCCGACGTGCTCTTCGTCTTCACGCCGGGCATGGCGCGCTTCGACTACCTGCGGCTGCTCGGCCGGGTCATGCGGGGAGAGGCGAGTTTCGCGGAGATCAAGGAGTCCTCCGAGCGCTTCGACAACCACTACGTCGACAGCCCGGTCTGGCAGCAGGTGCTCGCCGAGCGGGGCTGATCCGGACCCGGCCCTCCGGCGGGGCCGCCGCGGGGCCTCGAAAGGCGGGCGGAAGTCCCCCGCGTCGTGGGGGACTTCAGACCGCCTCTCAGGGCCTCAGAGCCTGCGGGTCGCCAGGGTCAGCCGGTCGCGCGCGTCGAACAGCGCGTCCTTGATCATCTGCTCGTGCCCGGGGGTGAGCCGGGCCACCGGCACCGAGCAGCTGATCGCGTCCCGGGCCGGGGTCCGGTAGGGGATCGCGATGCCGAAGCAGCGGAGCCCGAGGGTGTTCTCCTCGCGGTCCACGGCGTACCCCTGCTCGCGGATCGCGTGCAGTTCCTCGATGAGCCGCTCGCGGTCCGTGATCGTGTGCTCGGTCAGCGCCGGCAGCGTCTCCGGGAGCAGCTTGCGGACCTGCTCGTCGCTGTGGGTGGCGAGCAGGGCCTTGCCCAGCGACGTCGAGTGGGCCGGCAGGCGGCGGCCGACCCGGGTGAACGGCCGCAGATAGTGCTGGGACTGACGGGTCGCCAGGTAGACCACGTTGGTGCCGTCGAGCCGCGCCAGGTGGATCGTCTCCGTGGTGTCGTCGGAGAGCCGGTCGAGCGTGGGCCGGGCGGCGGCCACCACCTCGTCGCCGTCGATGTACGAGGTGCCGACCAGCAGGGCGCGGACGCCGATGCCGTACCGGGTGCCCGTCGCGTCGGTCTCGACCCAGCCGAGCTCCACCAGGGTGCGCAGCAGCATGTAGAGGCTGGACTTGGGGTAGCCGACGGCCTCCTGGACGGCGGCGAGCGAGTGCATGCCGGGGCGTCCGGCGAAGTACTCCAGCAGTTCCACCGTGCGCACAGCGGACTTGACCTGTGCCCCACCCGTGTCGGCAGTCGACATCGCCCTCGCCCCTCTTGCCGCCGCCCCTTGTGGAGACGGCGCGCCCGTCAATAGAGTCCTGTTCACCTACAGGAACCATGTTCAGAATAGCGAACATGGCGTGAAGAGGGGCGTGGCGGTGGCAGCTGAACCAGTGTGGAGTGTGGACCCCAGGACGGGGAAGCCGCGGGAGCAGGTTGCGGTGGAGGCCACAGCCGAGGAGATCGACCAGGCCGTACGGGCCGCGCACGCCACCCGTGACGCGCTCGCCGACCGCACGGCGCGGGCCGCCCTGCTGCGCACCGCGGCCGACCTGCTCGACGAGGCCGCCGCGCACGTCATCGAGGCCGCCGACGCCGAGACCGCGCTCGGCCCGGTCCGGCTCACCGGTGAACTCGCGCGTACCACCGCGCAGTTGCGGTCCTTCGCCGACGTCGTCGACGAGGGCGCCTTCCTCGACGTGCGGATCGACCTGCCCGACCCGACGACCACGCCGCCCACCCCGGACCTGCGCCGCTGGAAGATCCCGCTCGGCGTCGTCGCCGTCTACGCGGCCAGCAACTTCCCGCTCGCCTTCTCCGTTCCCGGCGGCGACACCGCCAGCGCGCTCGCCGCCGGCTGCCCGGTCGTGGTCAAGGCGCATCCGGACCACCCGGCCACCTCCGAGCTCTGTGCCTCCCTGCTGCGCCGGGCCGCGGCGAAGGCGGGCCTCCCCGAGGACGTGGTCGTCCTGGTCCACGGATTCGACGCGGGCGTCGCGCTGGTCCGTCACCCGCTGGTCGCCGCCGCCGGCTTCACCGGGTCGGTACGCGGCGGGCGCGCGCTCTTCGACGCGGCGGCCGCCCGCCCGGCCCCGATCCCCTTCCACGGCGAACTCGGCTCGCTCAACCCGGTCGTGATCACCGCCGCCGCCGCCGCGGAGCGGGCCGCCGAGATCGGCACCGGCCTCGCCGGCTCGATGACCCTGGGCGAGGGGCAGTTCTGCACCAAGCCCGGTTTCGTCCTCGCGCCGGCCGGAGAGCCGGGCGACCGCTTCGTGGCCGCCCTGACCACCGCCGTCAGCCAGACCGAGCCCGGTGTCATGCTCGACCACCGGATGCGGGCGGCCTTCGTCTCGGGTGTCACGGAGCGCGCCGCACTGCCCGGTGTGTCCGCGCCGGTCACCCCGGGGGCGGGCGGCGAGCACACCGTCAGCGCCGGCTTCCTGACCGTCGACGCCGCGACCCTGCTGAAGGGCGGGCACGAACTCCTCCTGGAGGAGTGCTTCGGGCCGGTGACGGTGGTCGTGCGCTACGGCTCCCGGGACGAGATCAGCAGGCTCCTCGCGCTGCTCCCCGGCAACCTCACCGCCACCCTCCACCTCGCCGACGAGGACCCGCAGGCCCCCGGGATCCTGGCCGAGCTCACCCCGCTGGCGGGCCGCGTCCTCGTCAACGGCTGGCCGACCGGCGTGGCCGTGGCGGGCGCCCAGCACCACGGCGGGCCCTACCCGGCCACCACGTCCACGTCCACCTCGGTCGGCGCCACCGCGATCGAGCGCTGGCTGCGCCCGGTCACGTACCAGTCGACGCCCGGCCGGCTCCTGCCGCCGGAGCTGCAGGACGGCAACCCGCTGGGGCTGCCGAGGCGCTGAACCGGGCCGGGGCCGGGGGGTCCCGATCCCGTCTCCCCCGGCGGGCCGGCACCCGCCGCCCGCCGGGGAGCGCGCGCGACAGCGCCGGTCCGCGACGCGGCCCGGATCGCGGCCGCACCGGCCCCGCTGGACGCCGCCGCGATCGGCGGCCTCGACGGCACGGAACACCGGGCGGGACCGGCGTGGTCGTCCGTGTCACCTCGCGGGCCGATTCCCCTCCACCCGGACCGCAACCGCGGACGCGGCGGTCCGCGTCCCCTCCTCCATGATCAGAACCGCGAACGCCGACGACCTCGACGCCATCGCCGCCCTGCACCTCGCGGCCCGGGCCACCTACTACCGCGGACACATACCCGACGTCGAGTTCGAGGGCCCCGAGGAGCTGTCCCGTACGCGGGCCGCCTGGGCCCGGGCCGTGGAGGGCGGCGCCGTGCTGTGCGCCGAGCGCGGCGGCGAGCTCGCGGGCATCGCCGCCTCCCGCGTGATCGACGGGATCATGACGCTCACCCAGCTCCACGTCCGGCCGGACCGCTGGCGCCTCGGGGTCGGCGGCGAGCTGCACGCCGCCTGTCTCGACGCCTGGCGGGCCGCGGGCGTGACCACCGCCCGTCTGGAGGTCTTCGACAAGAACGAGCGGGCCCGGGCCTTCTACGCCGCGCACGGCTGGATCCCCGACCCCGACCAGCCCCGCGACGGCTCCCACCTCGTGCTTCGTCTCACAGTGAGGTCCCCGGCGGAATGAATCCGGCGTCCGGGGGTGTTCCCGACCACGGACCCACCCCCGAGACCGGAGAGAAGCCGAGAACATGCGCGTCGAGATCTGGAGCGACATCGCCTGCCCCTGGTGCTACATCGGGAAGGCGCGCTTCGAGAAGGGGCTCGCGGCCTTCGGTCACCGCGACGAGATCGAGGTCGTCCACCGCTCCTTCGAGCTCGACCCGAACCGCGCCAAGGGCGACACCGCCCCGGTGATCGAGATGCTGGCCCGCAAGTACGGCCGCACCCTCGACGAGGCCCGCTCCATGGAGGCCCACGTCGCCTCCAACGCGCACTCCGAGGGTCTGGGTTACCGCACCGAGGGCCGCGACCACGGCAACACCTTCGACATCCACCGGCTGCTGCACCTGGCGAAGGAGCGCGGCCGGCAGGACCAGCTCCTCGACCTCGCCTACCGGGCCAACTTCGCCGAGGAGCGCTCCGTCTTCGACGCCGAGACGCTCGTGACGCTGGCTGTGGAGGCGGGCCTGGACGAGACCGAGGTCCGGACGGTGCTCGCCGACGAGACGGCGTACGCCGAGGCCGTCCGCGCCGATGAGCGCGAGGCGGCCGAGCTGGGCGCGAACGGCGTGCCGTTCTTCGTCCTGGACCGCCGCTACGGGATCTCCGGCGGCCAGCCCGCCGAGGTCTTCACGCAGGCACTGGAGCAGGCGTGGGAGAGCCGGACGCTCCAGCCGGTCGCCGTGGCCGCGGACGGCGGCGCGGGCGCCTGTGACGTGGACGGCACCTGCGACGTATAAGTCCTGCTTGGGGATTCCCCGTGATCATACGCAATTGACGTATGGTCGGGGGGAATCCAACCTGGGGACATGGATGTCATGGACCCCCTCGGCGGAGCCGAGTTCGCGCCCCGGTACACCTACCTCAACACCTCCGCCTGCGGGTTGCTGCCCCGCCGGACCATCGAGGCGGTCACGCTCCTCGCCGAGGAGACGGCGGACGGCCGGCCGGAGGGTGCCGGCAGCTTCGACATCGTGGCCGAGGCCCGCGCGACGTACGCCCGGCTCGTCGACGTCCACCCGGACCGGGTCGCCGTCGGCAGCTCGGTCTCCGTCCACATCGGCATGATCGCCCAGTCGATGCCCGCGGGGTCCGAGATCCTCTTCCCCGAGGGGGACTTCAGCTCGGTCATCACCCCGTTCACCGTCCGCGGCGACCTCAAGACCCGCTTCGTCCCGCTGGAACTCCTCGCCGAGTCCGTCCGGCCCGAGACCGCGCTCGTCGCCTTCTCCGGCGTCCAGTCGGCGGACGGCCGGACCGCGGACTTCGCGGCGGTGCGGGCCGCGGCGGCGGCGCACGGGGCCCGGACGCTCCTGGACGCCACGCAGTCGGCCGGCTGGCTGCCGCTGCGGGCGGGGGAGTGGGACTACACGGTGGCCGGCGGCTACAAGTTCCTGCTCTGCCCGCGCGGCGCCTCCTTCCTCACCGTCACGGAGGAGGCGCAGGACTCGCTGCTCCCGATCCACGCGGGCTGGGTCACGGGCGAGGACCTGTGGGTCAACAGCTACGGCCCGGTGCGTGAACTCGCCCGTTCCGCGCGGCGGTTCGACGAGCCGCCGGCCTTCCTCTCGTACCACGGCGCGGCCCGCTCGCTGGCCCTCCTGGAGGAGGTCGGCATCGAGCGGATCGAGGCGCACAACAAGGCGCTCGCGGCGCGTTTCCGGGAGGGGCTCACCGCGCTGGGGTACGCGCCGGTGCCGGACGTCTCGGGCATCGTCGGCGTCCCCGGCCTCGGCGGGCGCCAGGCCGACCTGCGGGAGGCCGGCATCCTGCTCTCGGCTCGCGCGGGCAACCTGCGCGCGTCCTTCCACCTGTACAACTCCGCCGCGGACGTGGACCACGCGTTGGCCGTCCTGGGCGGCTGACCGTCCTCCGTCGCGGCCGGCCCCGGAGTCCGGGGGCTTCGGGGCCGGCCGCTGCGGACACCGGGGGCCGGCCGCGGCAGCCGGGGTGCCGGTTCAGCTCGCGCCGGCGGGGCGGGGTGCCCGGAGTTCGGGGCAGTCCGCCATCTCGACGCAGAGGTTCCGTTCGACCTTGGCCAGCAGGCGGGCCAGTTCACCGCGCTCGTCCGGCGTGAGGCCGGCCAGCGTGTACCGCTCCAGGCCCGTCCAGACCTCCGCCACGTCCGCGCGCAGTCCGCGCGCCTCCTCCGTCGCCTCGACCAGCACCGCGCGCCGGTCGGCGGGGTCCGGGCTGCGGCGCACATGGCCGCTCTGTTCCAGGCGCTGGAGCATCTTCGTGACCGTCGAGGGGTCCAGCCCCATCGCCTTGATCAGCTCCGACTGCCGGACCGGTCCGCAGTCCCACAGGCACATCATCAGGAACTCCTGGCCCGGGAAGAGCCCGACGTCCTTCAGCAGCCGGCCCGCCGCGATCCGATGCAGCCGGGCGACCCGGGACAGCCCGTGGCTCACCGGCCCACCCTGAGCCGCGGAGGGCAGCGGCTCGGTACAGACGGGCTCGGACGGGGGTGCGGTGGTGCTCTCGGACATCGCTCTGCTCCTCGCGGGGGTGATGTCCCCAGATTACCTTGGCCGGCCAAGTAATGCGTTACAGTGGCGACGGGCCACATATTTGGCCGACCACATAAATTTTGGAGGACAGCCATGACCACCGCTTTCGACCCGATCGACCTGGCCGGCGCGCGGCTCTCCAACCGCATCGCCATGGCCCCGATGACCCGCAGCCGCGCCGACGCCCAGGAGCGCACGCCCACTCCGCTCGTCGCCGAGTACTACGCCCAGCGGGCCACGGCCGGCCTGATCATCACCGAAGGCACCCAGCCCAGCGCCGTCGGCCAGGGCTACCCCGGCACCCCCGGGCTGCACAGCGCCGAGCAGACCGCCGCCTGGCGCGAGGTCACCGACGCCGTCCACGCGCGCGGCGGCACGATCTTCGTCCAGCTGATGCACACCGGCCGGATCGGCCACCCCGACCTCCTCGACGGCGACCTCCACCCGGTCGGCCCCTCCGCCGTCGCCGCCGCCGGCCAGGTCTTCACCTTCGAAGGGCCCAAGGACTTCGTCACCCCCCGCGAGCTGACCGGCGACGAAGTGCGGTCCACCATCGCCGAGTTCGCCGCCGCGGCGCGCAACGCCGTGGACGCCGGCTTCGACGGTGTCGAGATCCACGGCGCGAACGGCTACCTGGTCCACCAGTTCCTCGCCACCGGCTCCAACCGGCGCACCGACGAGTGGGGCGGCTCCGTGGAGAACCGGATCCGCTTCGCCGTCGAGGTCGTCCGGGCCGTCGCCGCCGAGATCGGCGCCGAGCGCACCGCCCTGCGGATCTCCCCGGCCAACCCCTACAACGACATCGTCGAGACCGAGTCCGAGGAGACCTACGCGGCCCTCGTCGCCGCGGTCGAGCCGCTCGGCCTCGCGTACCTGCACGTCCTGGAGGCCACGCCGGCCGTCCGCGAACTGACCCTCGCCCTGCGCAAGCAGTTCACCGGCACCCTCGTCCTCAACCCGGCGACGGAGGGCCCGACCGCCGCCTCCTCGCTGGCCCTGATCGAGGACGGGACCGCCGACATCGTCGCGTACGGCACCCTCTTCATCGCCAACCCGGACCTGCCGGCCCGGCTGCGCGCCGACGGCCCGTACAACACCCCGGATCGCGCCTCCTTCTACGGCGGCGACCACCGCGGATACACCGACTACCCCGCGCTGTGACCGCCTGCCCGGCCGGCGGCGGCCTCCGCCGGTGAGGGGGGACGGAGACGCGCCGGAACCCGCCCGTCCGCGCACGCGCGTTCCGGCGTGCCTGTCATGACCTCTCTCAGGTACGGGTACGGACGGGTGTCGTCGCCGGCCCTCGCGGCCGTCCTGCCGCTCGTCCCGCAGGCGGCCGCGGCGCGGTCCCACGCCGGCCCGGCGGCCCCGGCCGACCTCGTGGCCGCCGCCCGGCCGGCGCCGTCCGAGAGCCCCCTCCCGGCGCCCGGCCGCCGGGGCGTCGCGCGAGGCGCCGACACCGCACCGGCCGTCGTACGACGCGGTGCTGCGCGCCGACGACGACGGCTCGCGCTGGACCGGGCGGACGGCGCTGCTTTCGAAACCCGCCCGGTCAGGACCTAGCTGCCCCAGGCCTCGGTGACCGCGCGCCGCGCGGCTTCGAGGTCCACCGTCCGGCCCGACTCGCCGAGCGCCGCGCCCAGCGCCGCCAGCGAGGACCGCACCGTGCCCGGCGTGGCGTCCACCCCGTAGTGGTTGACCCGGATCATCTCCTTGGCCAGCACGCCGCCGCCCGCGATCAGCGGCAGCGACGGGTCGGCCGCCAGGGCCCGCGCGACCAGTTCGGAGGCGTCCACGCCCGCCGGGGAGCGCAGCGTCGTCGCGACCGGGGCCGCGTCCCGCGCCTCGTGCACGTACGGTTCCAGACCACCGCCCAGCGCCAGCACGCCCGCCCGGGTCGCGGCGGCCGCCGAGGCGTGACGGGCCATCACCGCGTCCAGGCCCTCCGCCTCGATCCGCTCCACGCACGCCTCCAGGGCCAGCATCTCCAGCTGCGCCGGCGCGTGCAGCAGCGTCTTGCGCCCCCCGTCGATCCAGCGCTCCTTCCAGTCCAGCAGCGAGAGGTACGAACGCCGCGGCGCGGCCGGGTTGGCGGCGAACCGCTCCCAGGCCCGCGCGCTGACCGACACCGCCGAGACGCCGGCAGGTCCGCCCATCGCCTTCTGCGCGCCGATGATGCACATGTCCACGCCCCACGCGTCCGGCAGCACCGGCTCGGCGCCGATCGACGCCACCGCGTCGAGGTAGAACAGCGCGCCGTGCGCCCGCACGACCTCGCCGATCTCCGCCACCGGGTTGGTGTTGCCGGTCGCCGCCTCCGCGTGGACCAGCGACACGAAGTCGATCGCCGGGTGCTCGGCCAGCGCCCGCTCGACCTGAGCGGCCGTCACCGCGGTGTGGAAGGGCACCTCCAGGTCCACCACCGTCGCGCCGCAGTCCCGCAGCCAGTTGCCGAAGGTCTGCCCGTACGGGCCGGTGACGATGTTCAGCGCGGTCGAGCCCGGCCGCGCCCCGCTGCGGATGCACCCCTCCAGAGGCAGCAGCGCCTCGCCCTGCGTGATCACCACGTCCTGCTCGGTGCTGAGCAGCGCGGCCACCCGGCGCTCGATCGACGCGAACTGCGCGGCGGTCAGCGGGGCCAGGTCCAGGAGCGGGTGTGTGACGGTCACGGCGGTGCCTTCTTCGACTCGGTTCGGTGCGGGTGGAGCTCCGGTTCAGGGTACCGAGACGGCATCCGCGGCCCGTGCAAGCGCCCGGGCGCCGACCGCCGTCCGCGCCGCGGCGCACACCCCCGCGGACCGCCCGTACGGCACCCGCCGCCCGAACTCCCGGCCGCCGTACAACCCTCGCCGCCCCCTCCGAGTCGAACCCTGTGCCGGAGACGGGACGGGCCCGTCCGGCCACACCCCCGACGCAGCCCGGATCGTTCCGATTCCAGGAGCCGCTCCATGCGCAAGCACCGTTCCGCCGCCCTCGCCGCGGCCACCCTTCTCCTCGTCACGGGCGCGGGGCTCGTGGCCGCACCCGCCGCCCACGCCGGAGTCCCCGGCGGGACCCGCGCGGACGACCGCAACACCGACTTCAACGGCGACGGCCGTGACGACGTCCTCATCGGCGCCCCGGGCGCGAGCGTCGGCGGCAGGCGTGGCGCCGGCCTCGTCACCGTCCAGTACGGCACGGCCCGCGGCCTGGACACCGCCCGCGCCACCGTCCTCAGCCAGGACACCGCCGGGGTGCCCGGCACGGCCGAGGCCGGCGACGGCTTCGGGACCGCCGTGGCCACCGGGGACCTCGACGGCGACGGCTACGACGACGCCGTGGTCGGCGCCCCCGGCGAGGACATCGGCCGTACCGCGGACGCGGGTGGCGCCGTCGTCCTGTGGGGCAGCCGGTACGGCCTGCTGGGCAGCGGGAGCGAGTGGCTCGGCAGCCTGCTCGGGGCCACCGCCGGGGCACGTTTCGGCTCGGCCTTCGCCGCCGGCCGGTTCACCGCGGAGACCACCGGCGACCAGCTCATCGCCCTCGACCGCGGCCGGGTCGAGTGGCACGTCTTCGGGTCCGCCCCCGCGGCGGAGGCGACGCGCCGGCACGACGTCCGCGCCGTGCCGCGCCCGCGGACCGCCGCCAGGGCGGACGAGCCCCTGCGCGACATCGTCGCCCGGTCCGTCACCACCGGCGACTACGACCGCAACGGCTTCGCCGACGTGGTGGTCAGCGGAGTGAGCACCGGCGCCGAGCCCGGCCACGGCTGGTCCTGGTACCTCGCGGGCGGCAGCGACGCCCTCGTCTTCGAACGCTCCCTGCGCGGCGGGCCGGTCGCCGCCTCCGGCGACCTCGACGGAGACGGTTACGACGATCTGGTCACCGGCGAGCCGCACAGCCCCGACGACGGCGGCGAGAGCACGACCGGCGGCATGGTCGGCGTCTACCGCGGCGGCCCGCAGGGACCCGAGGGGGCCTCGGGCGTCGGCACCCCGCCCCAGTGGTGGACCCAGAACACCACCGGCGTCCCCGGCACCTCGGAGCGCGGCGACGGCTGGGGCGCCGACCTGTCCGTCGGCGACACCGACGGCGACGGGTACGCGGACCTCGCGATCGGCGCACCCGGCGAGGACATCGGTACGGCCGCCGACGCGGGCATGATCACGGTGCTGCGCGGCTCGCCCCGGGGGCCGACGGCCGCCCGCGCCGTGTCCTGGACGCAGAGCACGACCTCCGTACCGGGCGTGATCGAGAAGGGTGACGCCTTCGGCGGCCAGGTCCGCTTCGTCGACCCGAACGCCGACGGCCGCTTCGAGCTGCTCGTCTCGGCACCGGGCGAGGACACCGCGGACGGTTGCGTCTGGCTGTTCCCGGCCCCGGCGGGCGGGGTGACGCCCGTGGGTTCGCGGACGTTCTCGGCCGCGACGTTCGGGGCGCCCGCCGCGGACGCCCGCTTCGGGGCGGCGATCGACGAGTAGGCCCTGTCCGGACCCCCGGACCCCCGGACGCCCGCCCCGGCGMCCGGGGGTCCGGCCGGGCGGCCGTCCCTCGTACAGTGCAGACATGAGCGATCACGTGGTGGTGCATGTGAAGGGGCGGGTGCTCGTCGGCCCGGAGGACGTACGGGACGAACTGTGGTGCGTCGACGGGCGGATCACCTTCACCCGGCCGTCCGGTGAGGCCCTGGAGGTGCGGGGCTGGGTCCTGCCCGGCCTGGTCGACGCGCACTGCCACGTCGGCCTCGACGGGCACGGGCCCGTCGACGACGCCACGAGCGAGAAGCAGGCGCTGACCGACCGCGACGCGGGCACGCTGCTGATCCGCGACGCCGGCTCTCCCTCGGACACCCGCTGGATCGACGACCGTGAGGACCTGCCGAAGATCATCCGCGCCGGTCGCCACATCGCCCGGACCCGCCGCTACATCCGCAACTACGCCCACGAGATCGAGCCGCCGGAGCTGGTGGAGTACGTGGCGCGGGAGGCGCGACGGGGCGACGGCTGGGTCAAGCTCGTCGGCGACTGGATCGACCGGGAGGCGGGGGACCTGACTGCCTGCTGGCCGCGGGCGGAGGTCGAGGCGGCGATCGCGGAGGCCCACCGGCTCGGGGCCCGGGTCACCGCGCACTGCTTCGCCGAGGACTCGCTGCGGGACCTGGTGGAGGCCGGGATCGACTGCGTCGAGCACGCCACCGGCCTGACCGAGGACACGATCCCGCTCTTCGCCGAGCGGGGTGTCGCCATCGTGCCGACGCTCGTGAACATCGCGACCTTCCCGCGGCTCGCGGACGGTGGCGAGAGCAAGTTCCCGCGCTGGTCGGCGCACATGCGGAGGCTGTACGAGCGCCGCTACGACACCGTCCGGTCCGCCTACGACGCCGGTGTCCCGGTCTTCGTCGGCACCGACGCGGGCGGCTCGCTCGCCCACGGCCTGGTCGCGGCGGAGGTCGAGGAGCTGGTCAAGGCGGGCATCCCGCCGGTCGAGGCGCTCTCGGCGACGACCTGGGGAGCGCGCTCCTGGCTGGGCCGGCCCGCCCTGGAGGAAGGGGCCCCGGCGGACCTCGTCGTCTACGACGAGGACCCGCGCGCGGACGTCCGCGCTCTCGCGGCGCCGCGGCGGGTCGTCGTCGACGGACGGGTGATCGGCTGATCCGCCCCGATCGGCCGGGCATCCCTGGGGTCCCGGCGCCCCAGGGGTCTCGCGGACGGCCGGTCAGCGGGTCATGAACGCCAGGCGGGCCTTCTTCTCCGGGATGAAGACCTCCGGAAGGTCCACCTCCGGCAGGACGACCTCCGGGCCCATGACGAAGCCGGCGCGCACCAGCCGGGCGATCGCCTTCTCGTTGTCGGCGTCCGGCTCGGCGACGGCGCGGGTGCGGCCGGTCAGCGCGAAGTCGGTCAGCGCCTTGAGCAGGCCGCCGGAGAAGCCGGGCTCGGGGCGCGAGGCCGGTGCAAGGAAGAGGTGCACCCCGATGTCGCCGGGCCGTACGTCGTAGCACTCGCCGACGCGGTCGGCGGCGGGGTCGTAGGTCTGGAAGATCGCCACCGGCTCACCGTCGCGGCGGGCCAGGTAGCCGTGGTGGGTGGTGAGGGAGTCGAGGTGCGCGTAGATGTCCCGCACCTGCTCGACGGTGGTGCCTCCCATGCCCCAGAACCGGGCCCGCTCCTCGTTGACCCAGCCGTGGATGAGGGCCGCGTCGGCGTCGGGGTCGATGCGGTCGACGCGCACGGTGCCGAACCCCTCGACGGTCTGCAGGTGCGCGGGCTCAGTGGTCGTCATGGGGGAGCTCCTTGGAGAGGTGGTTCCAGTCGGTGGTGACGGGGGCGAGGTCCCCGCGCAGCCAGAGCGGCAGCTGGTCGCGGTGGTGCGGGTCGCCGGCGACGCCCGAGGCCCCGAACGGCACGACCCAGAGGCTGGCGTCGCGGTCCGCGAGGTCCCACACGTACCGGGCGGCCGAGCTCCGGGCGCTGCGGTCGGTGTAGCCGGGGACGCTGGACGTGGACAGCACGCAGTCGTGGTCCCCGGCGAGACCGGGCCACTGCGCGTCGTCGGCGTCCGCCAGCGCCTGCCAGGGGGCGAGCCGGTGCGTCGCGCCCCAGGCCAGGGGCTCGGGCCCGGCGGCGACCTCCTCGAGTGCCTCGCGGACGATCCGCGCCACCTCGGCCGCGGGTACGGGACCGGTGACGAGCAGCGTCTCCAGGGCGTAGGCCACCCGAGGTCCGAGCGCGAGCCAGGGCTGGAAGACGTCGGGGTACGGCGCGCGTTCGCGCAGCGGCGCGAAGACGGCGTGCCCGGCGAGCCGGCGCACCACGGCGCCGCGGACGGCGGCGTACAGCCCGGCCTCGGTGCTGTCGGCCTCCATCCGCCGGTCCCAGGCGAGGAGGCGTTCCCGCACCCGCGCGGCGGCGGGGGAGAGGGCCGCGTCGGCCTCGTGCCCCGGGGCCGGGTCCGTCGCCCGTACGGCCGCCAGGAGGCGCGCGGCGGACGGGTTGTCGGTGTCCGTGTGGACCGAGGTCATCGCCCCGGGGGTCCAGGCGGTCGACGCGGCGAGCAGGGTGTCGATCCGGGCGGCCCGGTGGGCCGGCGCGAACTCCACGCCGAGCGGGGCCGCGAGACCCCGGGCGTTGGCCATGACCGCGTGGCCCTCGACGTCGGCCCGCGGCAGCGGAGCGGCGGCGTCCTGCCAGGCGTGGCGCGCCTCCCAGGCGGGTACCACCCGCAGGGAGTTGACCCGGTCCCGGACGGGCACCCGCCCGGCGACCCGGTGCAGCAGGCCGCCCTCGACGTCGGCGGCCTGGACGACGTTGACCGGCTCGATCCATCCGTCGACGGCGCGGTCCACGTCCGCGACCGTACGGGCGGCGAGCAGCTCGCCCAGCACGCCGAAGCCCAGCTCGCCGGTCACCCGGGGCAGGTACCGCAGGCTGACGGCCTCCCAGGCCGCCGCGGCGGCCTGGCCGGAGGCGGCGCCCGCCTCCGCCGCCGGCGGCAGCGGTCCGGTGATCACCGGACCGCGGTCCGTCTCGACGACCTCGACCTCGACCGGATCGGCGTCCGCGACCTCGATCGTCTCCGTGTGGACGGCCGCCGGACGCCAGCCGTCGGGGCCGAGCGCCCGCACGTCTCCGGCCGGGTCGCGGCGCAGCCGTTCCCGGTACAGGTCCTGGTAGTCCGCCATCGCGTTGGTGATCGCCCAGGCCACGTGTCCGGTGTGGCCGAAGTGCGGCAGGCCGGGGACGCCCGGGACCGCGAGGCCCACCACGTCGTAGGCGGGGCAGGCGAGCCGGATCTGCTGGTAGACACCGGGCGCCTCGATGAAGCGGTGCGGGTCGCCGGCCACGATCGCGGCGCCGCTCGCGGTCCGCCCGCCGGACACGACCCAGCCGTTGGAGCCCGCGGTGCCCGGCCCGTCGGTGGCGAACAGCTCGGTCCACTCCTCACCGAGCCGGGCGGCGACCTCCTCGCGCCAGAGCTTGGTCGGGAAGCCGGCGAACAGGATGTGGGTGGTCAGCCAGACCGCCAGCGGCGTCCACGGCTCCCACCGGCCGGCGACGAGGCCGGTCGCGGCGAACTCCGGTGCCCGTCCGGCCCCTTCCGGCAGGCCGTCGTTGACCCCGTCCACGTACGCGCGTACCCAGGAGGCCGTCTCGGCGTCGAGCCGGTCGAAGCAGCGGCGGGCGGTGTCGGCGAGCCGCGCCCGCCGTGCGAAGGTGTCCCAGGTGATCTCGCCGGCTCCGAGGAACGCCGCCGTCGTGCCCTGCGCCCGGTGGCGTTCGACCTCCAGTTGCCAGGCCCGGTCCGCGGCGGTCACGCGCCCCTGCGCGAAGGCGAGTTCGCGCGGACCGGCGGCCCGCAGATGCGGAATCCCCCAGGCGTCCCGGAAGACCTCGAATGTCACTCTGTTCCCGATCTCTCTTAGGTTAGGCTGCCCTAACCTATGTGACGGTCGTCCGGGAAGCAATCCCGGGCCCAAGGGGAGGAGAGCGCGATGGGGCACGGCTGGGAGGGGGTGGTCCTCAAGCTGATGCGCGGCAAGGACTTCACGTTCACGGTGACCGGGGCCGAGCAGGTCACCGAGCACTACCGCCGCGTGCACGTCACGGACGGAGGGCTGCTCGCCGCCGCGGGAGTCCACCCGACGATGTGGGTCAGGATCTGGTTCGAGGGCGGCGGCAAGCCGCACCAGCGCGCCTACACCCTGGTCGACCCGGACCCGGAGGCCGGCACCTTCAGCCTGGAGTTCGCCCTGCACGACGGGCTCGCCAGCCACTGGGCCCGCACCTGCAAGCCCGGCGACACCGTGGCGGCCACCCTCCAGGGAACCGGCTTCACCGTCCCCGAGCCGCGCCCCGAGCGCCTGTTCGTGATCGGCGACGCCGCGTCCCTGCCCGCGGTCAACTCGCTGCTCGACGCGATGCCCGGCGTGCCGGCCACGCTGTGGTTCGAGACCGTGCACGACTCCGACGAGCAGCTCCCCGTACGGCTCGACCCGGACCGGCACGACCTGCGCCGCGTCCCGCGCGCGGACGGCGGCGCCGCCCTCGTCGAGCGCGTGAGGGCCGAGCTTCCGGACCTGGCCGGCGAGGACCCGTACGTCTGGGTCGCCTGCGACACGGCCACGACCCGCACCCTCGGCGCGTACCTGCGCAAGGACCTGTCGCTGCCCAAGGAGCGGGTGCACGCCCTCGGCTACTGGCGCGCCTCCTGAGCGCGTCGCGGCCGGCCGGCCCGAAGCCGCCACCTGCGGCGTCGGGTTGACTTTCCGTTACCCGGAGCGGGCGCGCGTCGTTGAATCCTTTCCGCGTGCGCCCGCGCGGCATGCGACGCGCGGGACTCGCGGGAACGGGTGTGCCGAAAGAATCGAATATGGACACGGAAACCCCCCTTTGGAGTGAACTCACGTCAGGTGTCTGCCGGTTCACTCTCCGTGCGTAAAGATTCCGGTGTCCCAAGTCGCCGACGCCGCACGGGCCGCGTGTCCCCGCGGTGTGCGGCCGGCGACGCCTTTCGTCTTCCGTGGGGGTTCCGCCACCGTGAACAGCAACACCTTCCGTCTGCCCGTACGCCGTACCGCCGCTGCCGCGACCGTCGCCGCGCTGGCCGTCGGCCCCGTGGTCCTGGCGGCCCCCGCGGCGCACGCCACGGGCGGCGAAGGGCGTGCCACCGCCGTCGTCCTGCGGACCGGACTCGACGTCTCCCTGCTCGACAAGACCGTGGACGTGCCGCTGCGCACCTCCCTCAACGAGGTCAAGGCGCCCGAGACGGAGAACAGGACGGCCCTCACGGTCAAGGTCAAGGGGGCCGAGAAGGGCCGGCCGATCGACATCCTGCGGGCCGATGTCGCCACGTCCAGGGCGACCGTGGACGAGAAGAAGGCCGAGGGGTACGTGAACCTGGTCAAGGCCCGGGTGCACGTGCCGGGTCTGCCCCTGCTGTCCCTGATCGAGATCGAGAAGGTCACCGCCAAGGCGCTGTGCGAGACGGGCGAGCGGCCGGTCGCCGAGGCCAACGTCCTCGGGCACGTGACCGTCTTCGGCAAGAAGACGACCCTGTCGACGGGCGGGCAGACCAAGGTCGTCGTGCCGGGCGTCGGCAAGGTGACCCTCGACCTGTCCCGTACCTCGACGACCTCGCGCACGGCCGCCGCCACCGCCCTGGAGCTCAAGGTGGAGGTCAACCCGCTGGAACTCGGAGTGGCCAGGGTCAAGGGCGTGGTGACGCTGGCCGAGGCGACCTGCGCGACGCCGAAGGGCACGCGTCCCACCGAGGAGCCGACGCGGCAGCCGACCGAGCAGCCGACCGAACAGCCCACCGGGCAGCCGTCCGCCGAGCAGACCGGCGGGAGCGGTGTGACCACCCAGAACGGCGGCTCGAACCCGACCGGCCAGAACCTCGCCGAGACCGGCGGCGGCTCCATGACCCCGTACCTGGCGGGCGGCGCCGTCGTGCTGCTCGCCGGGCTGGCGGAGTTCGACGAGGTTCGGGCGGTGGCCGCGGCGGAGGGTCGGGTGTTCGTCGGGGACGTCGGACCGGGACCGAAGGGGTCGAGGGGGGACTCCGAGGTCCCGGCCGACACGAGCGAGGGCGCGCGGATCGGTGCCGGGGAGCGCCGGGGGGTCCGTGCCGCCCGCCGCGGACCGAGGCGTGTCGGGCCCGTGGCACACCGCGGGGAGGGCGAGGCCGACGGCACCGCCCTCCCCGCGGCGCACCCGGGTGCCGCCGGCCGCGCGCCGTCGTCAGCCCGCGATGAGCAGCGCCTGGTCCAGGGCCTGCAGGAAACGGTTCGTCGTCACCCGGTCCCGCACCGCGAGCCGCAGCCAGTTCCGGTCGAGGCCCGGGAAGGTGTCGCCGCGGCGCGCCGCGAAGCCCAGGGCCCGCAGCCGCTCGCGTACCGCGTCCGCCCGGTCGATCCGCACCAGCACGAACGGACCCTCCGCCGCGGCCACCGCCCGAACCTCGTCGAACTCCGCCAGCCCGGCGAGCAGATGGGCCCGCTCGACCCCGATCCGGTACGCCGCGTGCTCCGCCTCCGCGAGCGCCGCCCGGGACATGCACGCCTCCGCGGCGACCAGCGCCGGCGTGGACACCGGCCACAGCGGCTGGGCCCGCTCCAGCGTGGCGATCGTCTCCTGGTCCGCGAGGACGTAGCCGATCCGCAGCCCCGCGAGCCCCCAGGTCTTCGTCAGGCTCCGCAACACCACCAGACCCGGCACGTCCGTCCGCCCGGCCAGCGACTCACGCTCGCCCGGCACCGCGTCCATGAACGCCTCGTCCACCACCAGCGTCCGTCCCGGCCGCGCCAGCGACACGATCGTCTCCGCCGGGTGCAGCACGGACGTCGGGTTCGTCGGGTTCCCGATCACCACCAGGTCCGCGTCCTCGGGAACCAGCCCCGGATCCAGCCGGAAGCCGTCCTCCGCGCGCAGCAGCACCCGCCCCACCTCGTGCCCGGCGTCGCGCAGCGCCGCCTCGGGCTCGGTGAACTGCGGGTGCACCACCACCGGGTGCCGGGCGGGCAGCGCGCGGGCGAGGAGGACGAACGCCTCCGCCGCGCCCGCCGTGAGCAGCACCCGCCGGGCCGGCAGGTCGTGCCGCTCGGCGACGGCCGCCCGGGCGGAGCGGCCGTCCGGATAGGCCGCGAGCCCGGTCAGCGAGTCCGCGATCCGCTCCCGCAGCCAGTCCGGGGGAGTGTTCGTCCGGACGTTCACCGCGAGGTCGATCAGCTTCTCGTCCCGTACCTCCGCGTCACCGTGGTGCCGCAGATCGCGGACTCGCTGACCGGGCTCGCGGCCTATCCGGACGGCCGCTCCGCCCGGGCGGCCGTCGCCGAGCGGCACGACCTGCCGGCCCGGCGGGTGCTGCTCACGGCGGGCGCGGCGGAGGCGTTCGTCCTCCTCGCCCGCGCGCTGCCCGCCCGGCACCCCCGGGCGCCGGCGGCGGCGAGCGGACTGTCGCTCACGGCCACGGCGTCCCGGTACCCGAGGGTGAGCCGCTCCGACATCCGCGCGTCGGCGTCCAGGACCCCGCACATGGGCGTCCCGTCGAGGGACCGCGCGAGGTAGAGCAGCCCCGCGCACTCCGCGGCGACCGGGGCGCCGGAGCGCGCCAGTTCCGCCACGGCCTTGCGCAGCGGCTCGTTGGCGGACAGCTCCGGGCCGTACATCTCCGGGAAGCCGCCGCCTATGACGAGCCCGGACGTCCCCTCGGGCAGGCTCTCGTCCCGCAGCGGGTCGAAGGTGACGACCTCGGCGCCGGCGGCCGTCAGCAGCTCGGCGTGCTCGGCGTACGAGAAGGTGAACGCGGCCCCGCCGGCGACGGCCACGACCGGCCGCCGCGACGGCTCGGCCGTCCGGCCCGGAGTCCCGGCCCACGGACCGTTCGGGTCCCACGCCTCGGTGCGGAGGTCGGGGGCGCTGCGCGCGAGCGCCAGCAGCGCGTCCAGGTCGCAGCCCGCGCGCACCTGCTCCGCCTGCGCCGCCACCGCCTCCACGGCGGCCGCCTGCCGCTCCGCGACCGGCACCAGGCCCAGGTGCCGCGACGGCGTCGCGACCGCCGGAGCCCGGCGCAGGACGCCGAGCACCGGCACGCCCGACTCCCCGAGCGCCTCGCGCAGCAGGTGTTCGTGCCGGTCGGTGGCGACCTTGTTGAGGATCACCCCGCCGATCCGCACCTCCGGGTCCCAGGACGCGAAGCCGTGCACCAGGGCGGCCACCGACCGCGACTGGGACGAGGCGTCCACGACCAGCACCACGGGTGCCTTCAGCAGCTTCGAGACCTGCGCGGTCGAGGCCAGCTCGCCCTGGTCGGCGGCGCCGTCGTACAGCCCCATCACCCCTTCGACCACCGCCAGGTCGCAGCCGCGCGACCCGTGCGCGAAGAGCGGCGCGACCAGGCCCGTACCGCACATGTACGCGTCGAGGTTGCGGCCCGGCCGGCCGGTGGCCAGGGCGTGGTAGCCCGGATCGATGTAGTCCGGGCCCACCTTGTGCGGGGACACCGCCAGACCACGTCCCGCGAACGCGGCCATCAGACCGGTCGCGACCGTGGTCTTGCCCGCGCCGGAGGACGGCGCGGCGATGACGAGACGTGCTACCACTCGATGCCCCGCTGGCCCTTCTGACCCGCGTCCATCGGGTGCTTCACCTTCGACATGTCGGTGACGAGGTCCGCGAAGTCCAGCAGTTCCTGGGGCGCGTTGCGGCCGGTGATCACCACGTGCTGCTGCCCCGGCCGGTCGCGCAGCACCTCGACCACCTCGGCGGTGTCGATCCAGCCCCAGTGCAGCAGGTAGGCGAACTCGTCGAGGACGTAGAACTTGTACGCCTCGGCGGCCAGGTCCCGCTTGACCTGCTCCCAGCCCTCGCGGGCCTTGTCCTCGTGCGACTGCTCGCCCTCGGCGACCTCGCGCTGGATCCAGGACCAGCCCTCACCCATCTTGTTCCAGGTGACGGTGCCGCCCTTGCCCGTCTCACCGAGCGCCTTGAGGGCGTTCTCCTCGCCGACCCGCCACTTGGCGGACTTGACGAACTGGAACACCCCGATCGGCCAGCCCTGGTTCCAGGCGCGCAGCGCCATGCCGAAGGCGGCGGTCGACTTCCCCTTGCCGACGCCGGTGTGCACCATCACCAGCGCACGGTTGCGGCGCTGGCGGGTGGTCAGACCGTCGTCGGGAACGACGGTCGGCTGTCCCTGTGGCATCAAGCGGCCCTCCTGGTCGCGTGTCCGGCTTGTACGTCCCTGACGAGTCCGGCGATCGAGTCGGCGCGCAGCTCGTCCAGGGTCACTGCGCTGCCGCCCAGTTCACGGGCGAGGTCCCCGGCGAGCCCGAGGCGCACCGGCCCCGTCTCGCAGTCCACGACGACGGCCGCCGTGCCCTCCGCGGCGTGCAGCCGCGCGGCCCGGGCGGCCAGCGCGACCGGGTCCTGGCCACCGGTCGCCCGGCCGTCGGTGACGACGACGAGCAGCGGACGGCGCGAGGGGTCGCGCAGCCGCTCGACGCGCAGCACGTCGTGCGCCTTGAGGAGCCCGGCCGACAGCGGCGTACGGCCGCCGGTCGGCAGCTGTTCGAGACGTGCGGCCGCCGCGTCCACCGACGAGGTCGGCGGCAGCGCCACCTCGGCGTCCCGGCCGCGGAAGGTGATCAGACCGACCTTGTCGCGCCGCTGGTAGGCGTCCAGGAGCAGGGAGAGCACGGCCCCCTTGACGGCGCTCATCCGCTGCCGGGCCGCCATCGAACCGGACGCGTCCACGGCGAACAGCACCAGGTTGCCCTCGCGGCCCTCGCGGGTCGCCTGCCGCAGGTCGTCCCGGCGGACGACCAGCCCGGCGCCGGTGCGCCCGCGGGCCTTCTGGTGCGGCGCGGCGGCCCGCACGGTCGCCGACAGGTGCAGCTTCGTCAACGCGCCCCGGGGGCGCACGGCGCCGGTCGTCCTGCCGTGCTCGGTACGCGCGCGGGAGCGGCGCCCGGCCGCGCCCTCGCCGAGCCCGGGCACGCTGAGCATCTTCGTCCGGAAGGGCTCGGCGGCCTTGACGGCCGCTCGCTCGCCCGCCCCCGGCCCGCCCGGCGCGGGTGCGGGCGCCGGACCCTCGTCCGTACCGGTGCTCTCCGGAGCCGCCTCCGGCCCCTCGCCCTGCGGCGGTACGCCCCCGCCTCCGCCGGGGCCGCCGTCGCCCGGGCCCGGATCCGGATCGTCGTCGTCCGTGTCCCGGAACCGGTCCAGCGTCTCGTCGAGCTTGTCCTCGTCGAGGCCGGGCGCGTCGAAGGGATTGCGCCGCCTGCGGTGCGGGAGCGCGAGCAGGGCAGCCTGCCGCACGTCCTCGGCGGTGACGTCCGTCCGCCCGTCCCACGCGGCCAGCGCGGTGGCGGTGCGGGCCATCACGATGTCCGCGCGCATGCCGTCGACCTCGAACGCGGCGCAGGTCGCGGCGATCCGGAGCAGTGCGGTGTCGCCGAGGACCACGGCGGGCAGCAGCGCCCGGGCCGCCACGATCCGGTCCCGCAGCGTGCGCTCCTCGTCGGCCCAGCGTGCCGCGAAGGCCGCCGGATCGTCGTCGTACGCCAAGCGGCGCCGCACGACCTCGACCCGCTGCTCGGGCTCCCGGGACGCGGCGACCTCGACGGTCAGCCCGAAACGGTCCAGCAACTGCGGCCGCAGCTCGCCCTCTTCGGGGTTCATCGTCCCGACCAGCAGGAAGCGGGCCGCGTGCCGTACCGAGACGCCCTCGCGCTCCACGTACGAGGAGCCCATGGCGGCGGCGTCGAGCAGCAGGTCGATCAGGTGGTCGTGGAGGAGGTTGACCTCGTCCACGTAGAGGATCCCGCGGTGCGCGTCGGCGAGGAGCCCCGGCTCGAAGGCCTTCACGCCCTCGGCGAGGGCCCGCTCGATGTCGAGGGCGCCGACCAGCCGGTCCTCGGAGGCACCGACCGGCAGTTCCACCATGCGCGCGGCGCGGGCGGCCGGCGCGCCGGCCTCGTGCGGCCCGTCCGGGCACGCCGGATCGGGGGTGGCCGGGTCGCAGCTGAACCGGCAGCCCGCCACCACCGGGACCTCCGGCAGCAGGTCCGCGAGCGCGCGGACGGCCGTGCTCTTGGCGGTGCCCTTCTCGCCGCGGACGAGGACACCGCCCACCGCCGGGCTGACGGCGTTCAGCAACAGCGCCAGTCGCAGGTCGTCCATGCCGACGACGGCGGTGAACGGGTACCGGGTGCTCATCGGTCGATCCTTCCTTCGCGTTCGCTGTGGGTGTCCCGGGGCGCACGCGTCTCGCGCGTGGGCGGGCGGCGCGTGCCGACGGGGGTGCGCGCGTGGGCGCCGGCGGGTCCGCGGGTGGTGCCGGTCCGGGTGCCGGCGGCGCTCACGGGGCGCCCGGCGGGATGAACGGCAGCCCGGCCGGCGGACCGCTCTCGATCAGCCGCAGCAGCGCGTCCGTGTCCGCGTGCTCCTCGATCAGGTCGCCCAGCCGGTCCAGCTGCTCCTCGCGCAGAGCGCCGAACGACGTGTCCGGCGCGGGGACGAACCGCCGCCCGGCCGCCGCCGCCACCTCGCGCAGGAACGCCCGGCGGAAGCCGTCGCTCTCCAACGAGCCGTGCCAGTGCGTTCCCCAGACGGCGCCGACCCGGCAGCCGTCCAGGAACGGCTCCCCGCCCAGCACCTCGGCGACGCCGTGGTGGATCTCGTAGCCCTCCACGCGCTCGCCGAGCGCCTCGCCGACCGGCCGGGCCAGCGTCTTGTCGGCCGCGAACCGGACCCGGACCGGCAGCAGGCCGAGCCCGTCCACGGTCCCGGCCTTCGACTCGACCTCGTCCTCGATCCGCATCCCGAGCGCCTGGAAACCACCGCAGACGCCGAGGACCGGACGGCCCTCCGCGGCCCGGCGCGCGAGCGCGTCGGCCAGGCCGCGCTCGCGCAGCCAGGCGAGCGCCTTCACCGTCCCGCGGGTGCCCGGCACGATGACGAGGTCCGCGTCGACGAGCTCCTCCGCACGGTCCACGAAGCGCACCACCACGCCCGGCTCGGCCGCCAGCGCGTCCACGTCCGTGAAGTTGGACATCAGCGGCACCGCGCAGACCGCGACCCGCAGCACGTCCTCGCCGACCGGCGGCGCCACGACCGACTCCCGGACCGCGCCGCGCATCGAGACCCGCAGCCCGTCCTCCTCGTCGATGCCGAGCCCGTGGGCGTACGGCAGGACGCCGAAGGTCCGCCGGCCGGTCAGCCCGTGCAGCATGTCGAGACCGGGCTCCAGCAGCGTCACGTCGCCGCGGAACTTGTTCACGAGATAGCCCGCGATCAGCTCCTGGTCCTCCGGGGCGAGCAGCGCCGTCGTCCCGAAGAACTGGGCGAAGACCCCGCCCCGGTCGATGTCGCCGACCACGAGCACCGGCAGCCGTGCGGCCCGCGCGATGCCCATGTTCACGATGTCCGTGCGCCGCAGGTTGATCTCGGCCGGACTGCCCGCCCCCTCGCAGATCACGGCGTCATACGTGCCCCGCAACTCCTCCAGGCACGCCAGCACCGGCTCGAAGAGCTCCCGCTGCCGCCCTCCGTGGTAGCCGCGCGCGCTCAGCTCGCCCACCGGCCGGCCCATCAGGACGACCTGGCTGGAGCGGTCGCTGCCCGGCTTCAGCAGCACCGGGTTCATCAGGGCGGTCGGCTCCACCCTGGCCGCCTGCGCCTGCATGGCCTGAGCCCGGCCGATCTCCGCGCCCTCGCGGGTCACGAAGGAGTTCAGGGACATGTTCTGGCCCTTGAACGGGGCCACCTTCACCCCCTGGCGGACCAGCCAGCGGCAGATGCCGGCCGTGACGACGCTCTTCCCCGCGTCGGACGTGGTCCCGGCGACCAGCAGTCCGCCCCTCATATCCGCCTCCGCTTGATCGCACCCATGATCAGCCGGCCGCCCACGCAGGCCGCCAGCGTCAGTCCCGTCACGCGCCGCGAGAGCCGCACGGCCCGCTCGATGTCCGCGACCTCCACGTCCCGCCCCGCCCCGTTGAGCACCGGCCGGTGTTCGACCCGGCCGCCGTACGAGAGCGTCCCGCCGAGCCGGACGCCGAGGGCGCCGGCGAACGAGGCCTCCACCGGGCCCGCGTTGGGGCTCGGGTGGCGGCCGGCGTCGGCCCTCCAGGCGCGGGCGGCGCCGCGCGGGTCACCGCCCGCCACCGTGGCCAGCGCGGCGGTCAGCCGGGCGCCCGGCCAGCCCGCCAGGTCGTCGAGCCGGGCCGAGGCCCAGCCGAAGCGCCGGTGGCGCGGGGACTTGTGGCCGACCATGGCGTCGAGCGTGTTCACCGCGCGGAAGCCGACCAGTCCCGGCACCCCGGCGACGGCGCCCCAGACGAGCGCTCCCACGACCGCGTCGGAGGTGTTCTCGGCGACCGACTCGACGACGGCGCGGGCCATCGCGGGGCCGTCGAGGGACTGCGGGTCCCGCCCGCACAGATGGGGCAGCCGCTCGCGGGCCACGTCCAGGTCCCCGGCGGCCAGCGCCCCGCCGATGGCACGGGCCTCCCGGCCCAGGGTGGTGCCGCCGACGACGGCCCACACGGCGGCGGCGGTCAGGGCGACGGAGGCGGGGCGCCGGTCCCGTACGGCCCGCGCGGCCAGTGCGCCGGCCGCGGTCGCGCCACCGGCGCAGACGGCGGTGTGCAGGGCGCCCCAGCCGCGGTGGTCGTGCCAGAGAAGCCGTTCGACGGCGCCCGCGGCCCGCCCGAACGCGGCGACCGGATGGCCGCGGCGGGGGTCGCCGACGAGCAGGTCCGCCGCCAGACCGGCGGCGGCGCCGTACGCGAATACACCTGTGGCTGCACTGCGGCCGGGCATGGCGCTGTGTCCTCACTCAGGGTCCGCGCCCTGGCTCGACGTGACCGGCGGTGAGAGTTCCTGACTCCCGGGGAGGCTCTCCCCGGTCACAGTGGCGGGACCGCGCCGGAATCGCACCGGGCTTCCTCTTCTGCCGCCGTAATGGCCCCGGAAGTGCACCACGCTGTGCGAACACCCGTCAACTCACCCTTGACCTGCGGTGGGACAGTGTGCGGAGCCCCACACCACGACGGCCGGGCGGGCCGCACCCGAGGGTGCGGCCCGCCCGGCCGGTGGGGTCGTCCCGCGTCAGACGACGATCAGATAGATCCCGTACGCGACGGCCGCCGCGCACAGGGCGAAGCAGGCGTACGCGCCGGTGCGCGCGAGGGTGGCGGAGCCTCCCTGGGCCGTGGCCTGCTCCTGCTTGGAGAGGCCGACGATGCCGAGGGTGAACAGGCCCACGAGGGCGACGGTCGCCACGAGGCTGACTCCGAAGACGGAGCCGAGAGCTGCCCAGTCGATCTTCATGCGTGCGTGTCCCTTGGTTCCTTAGACCGCCGCGGCCGGGGCCGCGGGGGCTGCCGGGTCCGTGGGGGCCGGCGAGGGGATGGTGGTCTTGAGGTCCTCGTCCGCGACGGCGGCGACGGTCCCGGCGGGCGGCGGGCTGACGGCCGCGATCGCGGTGGTCACGACGCCCGCGGGCTCGGCGTCGAGGTCGTCCGAGGTGACGTTGTGGTGGTCGACCGGCTTGCGGCGCGACAGGGCCCAGATGACACCGGAACCGGCGACCAGCAGGATCGCGACGGCGACGATGCCCCAGGTGCCCTGCTTGGTGAGGAACTCGGCGCCGGCGCCGACCAGGCCCGCGGCGGGCAGGGTCAGGCCCCAGGCGACGAACATCCGGGTCGCGGTCGACCAGCGGACGACGCCGCCCTTGCGGCCGAGGCCCGCGCCCATCACGGCGCCGGAGCAGGACTGGGTGGTGGAGAGGGAGAAGCCGAGGTGCGAGGAGGCCAGGATGACCGTGGCCGCGCTCGTCTGGGCCGCGAAGCCCTGCGGCGGGCGC
This sequence comes from Streptomyces sp. MS191, assembly GCF_008042125.1. Taxonomy (GTDB): domain Bacteria; phylum Actinomycetota; class Actinomycetes; order Streptomycetales; family Streptomycetaceae; genus Streptomyces. The sequence goes on along the minus strand of NZ_RDBI01000040.1, from coordinate 699,946 downwards.
AGGTCGGTCAGGCCCTTGCCCATCGTGCGGATGATGCGCCAGCCGCCGAGGTAGGTGCCCATCGCGATGGCCAGACCGGCCGAGACGATGACCCACATCGGAGGGTTGGAGCCGGGGGCGAGGACGCCACCGGTGACCAGGGCGAGGGTGATGACACCCATCGTCTTCTGGGCGTCGTTGGTGCCGTGGGCGAGGGAGACCAGACCGGCGGAGGCGATCTGTCCGGCCCGGTAGCCCTTGGCCGTGGACTTCTCGTCGGTCTTGGCGCCGATCCGGTAGGTGAGCCTGGTGGCCACCGTGGCGGCGAGGCCGGCGACGATCGGRGCGGCGATCGCGGGGAGCAGGACCTTGGTGACGATGGTGCCGCCGTTGACCGCCGACCAGCCGGCGGACATGACCGCCGCACCGATGAGGCCGCCGAAGAGGGCGTGGGAGGAGCTGGACGGGAGTCCGAGCAGCCAGGTCAGCAGATTCCAGAGGATGGCGCCGACGAGCGCCGCGAAGATCACTTCGGTACGAATGCCCTGTTCGTTGATGATCCCGCCGGAGATCGTCTTGGCGACCTCCACGGACAGGAACGCACCGACCAGGTTGAGCGCGGCGGACATGGCCACCGCGGTCTTGGGCTTGAGGGCACCGGTCGAGATGGTCGTCGCCATCGCGTTGGCGGTGTCGTGGAAACCGTTCGTGAAATCGAACACGAGAGCTGTCACGACCACAATGGCGAGCAGCAGCGTGATGTGTTCCATTTACCCAGGCAATCGTTTGACGTCAGTGGCTCGACGAACGTAAGCAACCTGGGTGAACGGAAGGTGAACTGGGCCGGGCGGTGTGGTGTCCCGAATCGGTGTCCGGTCATTCCGCTTAGCGCTCCGGACGTCGAACCGTCCACGATGTGGTCCCCGTGCAACCCCGGGTAAGCCGTGCCGTAGCGGGACGGAACAGACTTCCGTTGACTTCCGCCCCGCCAGTCACTCTCGTCTCACGGACAAGATCACCCGGCCGAGGGACCCCCGTGAAGTGACCCAGGTCACTCGGTCGAGTGCGCGGAGACGGCGCGGGGGAGGCGCCGAGGACCACCGGGGCGGACCGGCGGGCGCCCGAAGGGCCGCGGTCCGGTGGCACCCCGTCCGCACCCTGCCGACACTGGGAACGTGCGCCCGGCTACAGCGACGGCAGCGGCCGTCACCACTCTGATCGGTGTCGGCGCGGCCGCGATCGCGGCCGGCCGGTACGCCAGCGACGTCGCCCTCCGGGCGCCGTCCGGACGACCGCTGCCCGGCGACCCACGGCTCACCGTGCACGCCACGGAACACGGCCGGGTCACCCTCACCCGGAGCCTCGCCTCACTGCGTCCCGGCACCTACGGTCTGGACGGCCCCGACGTGCACGCTGTCGTCGGACCCGTGCTGGACCGGGTCCCGCACTCCGCCGACACCGTCGTCCGCCGTCTCGAACGGGTCGAGCACGGCACCCTCGAACCGGGCACCCGCGTCCGCCTCACCCCCGTGCTGCACACCGGCACCCCGCTGTCGGCCCTCGGCGTCGACCACGAGGACGTCGAGATCCCCGGCGAACTCGGCCCCCTGCCCGGCTGGCTCGTCCCCGGCCCCCGGCCCACCTGGGTCGTCGCGCTGCACGGCATCGGCACCACCCGGCTGCAGCCGCTCAACGTCGTCCCCTTCCTCAGCCGCCGCCAGATCCCCGTCCTCATCCCCGCGTACCGCGGCGACGAGGGCGCGCCGCCGTCCCCGGACGGCCTGAGCCACCTCGGCGAGTCCGAATGGCGCGACGCCGACGCCGCCGTCCGCTACGCCGTGCGCCGAGGGGCCCAGCACGTCGTCCTGTACGGCTGGGGGACCGGCGCGACCATGGCCCTGCACGTCGCGGCCGACTCCGGCGTCCGGGACGCGGTCCGCGGTCTCGTCCTCGACAGCCCGGTACTCGACCGGGAGGCCACCCTGCGCGCCCTCGTCGCGGCCCGCCACGTCCCGGCCCCGCTGCTCCCGCTCGCCGTCCGCGCCGCGACGACCCGGGCCGCGCTGGACGGCGCCCGGCTCCAGGACGCCGCCGATCCGGCCGCCCTGCGGATCCCGACCCTGGTCTTCCACGGCCCGGACGACACGCTCGCGCCCTGGGAACCGTCCCTCCGGCTGGCCGCCCGCCGCCCGGAACTCGTCACGCTGCAGACGGTCCGGCAGGCCCCGCACGCCTCGATGTGGAACGCCGACCCGGTCCGCTACGAGGAAGCACTGCGCCGCTTCCTGACCCCACTGCTCTAGGGCGTGTGGCGAAAGTCCCGCCTGCCCCGCGGCCCGCCCTCCGTGCGGACGGCGCTCCTTTCGCAACGCGCCCCAGGGGTGCCGGCCCGGCGATCTTCGAGGCGCCCCGCCGCACGGCTCCGTTCCGGGCTCCGTCCGCCCTCCTTCCGGAGCCGGTCCGGGGCCCGGTTCGGGGCCGTTCCCGGCGTCTTTCGACGGCGATCCGGATTCCGATTGGGCTTTCGGGCCGTCAGCGGGAAGACTGCCCCCGTGACGTCTCGACAGCCTGATGAGCATTTGGCGCGCAACTCCAGACTCCGACTCGTCCGTCCGCGGGCACTTGCGACCGCCCGACGGGCCGTGACGACCCGTCGTACGCGGCCGGCGCCGCGTCCGCCGGAGGGCACTCCGCCCCGCGCGGAACTGGCCCGCCAGGCACGGATCGTCCTGGCCGACGCCGTGCGGATCGCCCGCTGGGCCGCCGTCGACCGCGCGGCCGAACTCGGTCCGTCGACCGGCCCCGACGCGGCCTCCGCCCAGGAAAGGGCCGCCGCGGCGCTGGACCTGACCCCCGGCCAGATCCGGGCCGGCTGGGACCGGGCGCGCCTCGCCGGACTCGTCGAGATCCACGGGGACACCGCCCGCCCGGGCTGGCGCCTGCACGCCTGGGACCGCGACGACTCCGCGGTCCTGCGCGGCTGGGTCGCCCTCTTCGACGCCTGGTCCCTGGTCCACCCGGCCCCCGAGGGCGTGGCGCCCGGCGCCGTCGCCGAGGTCGTCGAGGCCCTTCCCCAGGTGCTCTCGCTCCTCCAGCTGTCCGCCGGCCCCGTCGTGGTCCCGTCGCTCCTCGACCTGCTCGGTCAGCGGGTCGAGGAACTGCGCGAGGAGCGCTGCGAGGTCCCCGACCCGCAGGCCGAGCCGGAGGCCGCCGCGAGCTCCCCCCGGGCGGCCGACACGGACGGGCTCTCCGCGCTGCTCGACTGGGCCCTGGAGGGTCTCGCGGCCGTCGGCGCCCTCACGCTCGGCCCGGGCCAGGCCACCCTGACCCCGCTCGGCAACTGGGCGGTGTGGGTCAAGCTGGAGCAGATCTGCGTCGCGGCCCAGAGCCCGGCGGGGAACATCGAGCAGTCCGCCGAGGACATGCTCCGCGGCTGCGCCCGGCTCACCCCCGGCCCGGCCCGCGACGAGTACCGCGCCTGGCTCGCCGCCCGCACCCTGTCCAGCGCTGTCACCGAACTGCTGGCGGTCGCCCGGGGCGAGGACGCCCTGCTGCGCGGCCTCGCGTTCGAGGCCCTGCGGGTCGTCGGCGCCCCGGCCGAGGCCGAGGTCCGGGCCGCGGCCCAGGAGGCCCCGCTCCGCCCGTACGCGCTGCTCTGGCTCGCCGAGTACGACGGCGCCGACCCCGACGACGCCCAGGAGGTGCTCACCCGCGAGGAGGCGACCTGGCTCTGGGTCGACACCGCCGCGGCCGTCGCCGACCACGGCGAGAGCACGCTGCTCGTCCGCCACCTCGACTCCGCGGTCCAGGGGACCGTCCCGGCCCTGCTCGACGAGGTCCGGGCCGTCGGGCACCCGCGCACGGTCCAGGTCCTCGTCGCACTCGCCGCCGCGCACCCCGATCCGGCCCTCGCCAAGGCCGTGCGCCGGGCGGCCTTCCAGGTCCACACCGGGGGCTCCTGAGCCCGCCCCGGGCCACGCGCCCGGGGCACCCCGACGGGACGGCCCCTAGGGGGCGGCCCCCGGCGCGTACGTGCCGAAGGACCAGACGTTGCCCTCGGCGTCGCGGGCCATGTAGTCCCGCGAGCCGTAGTCCTGGTCGGTGGGCGGCATCAGGATCTCGACGCCGTGCTCCACGGCCCGGGCGTGGTGCGCGTCCACGTCGTCCACGCGGACGTACACCCCGACCGGGCCCCCGCCGGCCATCAGCTTGTCGAACTCGCTGCCGGTGCCCTTGCTGCCCAGCATCACCATGCCGTTGCCGTGCGAGAGCTCGGCGTGCGCGACCTTGCCGTCCTCGTCCTCGTACACGACCGTCCCGGTGAAGCCGAACGCCTCGGTGAGCAGCTTGATCGCGGCCTTCGCGTCCTCGTAGGTGAGGGTCGGACAGATGTCGGGTGACTCGCCCATCGCGCTCGCTCCTTCTCGCTCGGTCGGATGTGACCCGGGTCTCAGTCTCGCAGTCGCCGCCGACGATCAGCGGAAGGTGTCGCACCGGGCCATGTCGCCGGTCCTGAAGCCCGTGGAGAACCACTGCCGACGCTGCGCCGCCGAGCCGTGCGTCCAGTTCTCCGGCGTCACCCGGCCCTGGAACCTCTCCTGGATCCGGTCGTCGCCCACCGCGGCCGCCGCGTCCATGCCGTCCCGGATGTCCGCCTCCGTCAGCCGCGTGATCAGCGGCCGTCCCGTCCGCTCGTCCGGCGTGGACGTCGCGTGGCGGGCCCACACGCCCGCGTAGCAGTCCGCCTGGAGCTCGACCCGCACGGTGTTGGACGCGGCACCGGTGCGCCCGTCCTGGGCGCGGGCGAGCGTGCCCATCTGGTTCTGGACGTGGTGGCCGTACTCGTGGGCCACCACGTAGGCCTGCGCGAAGGGGCCCCCGGTCGACCCGAACCTGGTCCGCAGCTCGTCGAAGAAGCCCAGGTCCAGGTAGACCTGGCGGTCGCCGGGGCAGTAGAACGGGCCGACCGCCGAGGTGGCCGAGCCGCAGGCCGTCCCGACCCGGTCGGTGAACATCACCGTGCGCGCGTCCCCGTACCGGCCGCCCCGCCGGGCGTACTCCGCCCGCCAGAAGTCCTGCAGGCTGTTGACCACCGCCACGATCCGGCAGTCCTGCCGGGCGTTCGCGTCGGCGCCGGTCCGGCAGGTCTGCTGCACCTGGGTCGCGGACGAGGCGGACGCGGCCGGATCCTCGCCGCCGGACGACAGCCCCAGCTGCTCGGGGCCCACCCCGAAGAGGACACCCAGGACCAGGGCGATGAGGCCGACGATGCCGCCGCCGACGGTGGCCCTGCCACCCGGGATGCGGCTGCCGCGGACGTCGCGCACCTCCGAGGTGTCCAGGTCGGCGTCGTCGTCGAACTGCATGGGCCACCGCCCTCCGCGTCGTGCCGCGGCAGGGGCCGCCGCCTCCCGGCCGAGTATCGATCACTCCGCCATGAGTCGCCCCTTTTGCCGGACAACAGGCGGAAGGAGAGGTATGTCACCCCGCGGCAGCATGTCCGAAAAGCAGTTGCAAGCGCCCGTTAGACTGGCCGCATGGCCATTCTCCTTGCGTACGCGTAGAGGCGTCGAACCCGCCAGAGCCCTTCCGCCGTCCACCCCCGCACTGGAGTCTGTCCGTGATCACCGCTTCCGGCATCGAGCTGCGCGCCGGCGCCCGCATCCTCATCGAGTCCGCTTCCTTCCGCATCGCCAAGGGCGACCGCATCGGCCTGGTCGGCCGCAACGGAGCGGGCAAGACCACCCTCACCAAGTGCCTCGCGGGCGAGGGTCAGCCCGCCGGCGGCACCATCGCCCGCTCCGGCGAGGTCGGCTACCTCCCGCAGGACCCGCGCACCGGCGACCTCGACGTCCTGGCCCGCGACCGCATCCTGTCCGCCCGCGGCCTGGACGTGCTGATCCGCAAGATGCGCATGAACGAGGAGCGCATCGCCAACGGCACCGGCGCCACCCGTGACAAGGCGATGAAGCAGTACGAGCGCCAGGAGACCGAGTTCCTCACCAAGGGCGGCTACGCCGCCGAGGCCGAGGCCTCCACCATCGCGGCGGCCCTCGGGCTGCCCGACCGGGTGCTCGGCCAGCCGCTGCACACCCTCTCCGGTGGTCAGCGCCGCCGCGTGGAGCTCGCCCGGATCCTCTTCTCGGACGCCGACACCCTGCTCCTCGACGAGCCCACGAACCACCTCGACGCCGACTCCATCGTCTGGCTGCGCGACTACCTCAAGACCTACCGCGGCGGCTTCATCGTCATCTCCCACGACGTCGACCTGGTCGAGACCGTCGTGAACAAGGTCTTCTACCTGGACGCCAACCGCTCGACGATCGACGTCTACAACATGGGCTGGAAGCTCTACCAGCAGCAGCGCGAGGCCGACGAGAAGCGCCGCAAGCGCGAGCGCCAGAACGCCGAGAAGAAGGCCGCCGCCCTCAACTCGCAGGCCGACAAGATGCGCGCCAAGGCCACCAAGACCGTCGCCGCGCAGAACATGGCCAAGCGCGCCGAGCGGCTGCTGTCGGGTCTGGAGGCGGTCCGCGTCTCCGACAAGGTCGCCAAGCTGCGCTTCCCGGAGCCCGCCCCGTGCGGCAAGACCCCGCTCACGGCCGAGGGTCTGTCCAAGTCCTACGGCTCCCTCGAAATCTTCACCGATGTGAACCTGGCCATCGACAAGGGCTCGCGCGTCGTCATCCTCGGCCTCAACGGCGCGGGCAAGACCACGCTGCTGCGCCTGCTCGCGGGCGCCGAGACGGCGGACACCGGCGAGGTCACCCCGGGCCACGGTCTCAAGCTCGGCTACTACGCCCAGGAGCACGAGACCCTCGACCCGGAGCGCACGGTCCTGGAGAACATGCGCTCCTCCGCGCCCGACCTCGACCTCGTCGAGGTGCGCAAGACGCTCGGCTCCTTCCTGTTCTCCGGTGACGACGTCGACAAGCCGGCCGGGGTGCTCTCCGGCGGCGAGAAGACCCGTCTGGCGCTGGCCACCCTCGTCGTCTCGTCCGCGAACGTGCTGCTCCTGGACGAGCCGACCAACAACCTGGACCCGGCCAGCCGCGAGGAGATCCTCGGCGCGCTGCGCACCTACAAGGGCGCGGTCGTGCTGGTCACCCACGACGAGGGCGCCGTCGACGCCCTGGAGCCGGAGCGGATCATCCTGCTGCCGGACGGCGTCGAGGACCTGTGGGGGCCGGACTACAAGGACCTCGTGGCCCTGGCCTGACCAGCGGGCGAGGCGGACGGGCCGGGTGGCCGGACGGCGGGCACGGCGTCCGTACCAGCCCGCCGGCCCGGCCTCTGATCATCCCCGTATGGATCATTCGGCTCATGGGTGATCCTTCATCTGAGTGAGTGCGTCTCATCCCCCCGGCGCGGCACCCTGCGGAATCCTTCCGTCAGGGCCGCGCCGTCCTCGTACCGGCAGGATGCCGCTGACCTGGTACTTCCCTTCCGCGGCGGCTCTCCGGCGGGTCCGGCACCCAGCGGAATGGAGTATTCCGGTCGTGGCGGCACCTTGTCCGGGAGCGAACCCGGCGGCACGGACCTTGTCGAATGGGTGGCCAGGACGTCCGGAAGGGGTGATCATGAGAAGTCCAGAGCGCACTTCCCATGAGGAGGCACGGGTGGCCGAGACTCTGAAGAAGGGCAGCCGGGTGACCGGCGCCGCGCGCGACAAGCTCGCGGCAGACCTGAAGAAGAAGTACGACTCCGGTGCGAGCATCCGGGCGCTGGCCGAGGAAACCGGCCGCTCCTACGGATTCGTCCATCGGATGCTCAGTGAATCCGGAGTCACGCTGCGTGGACGCGGCGGAGCGACACGAGGCAAGAAGACGGCCTCGGCCTGACTCGGGGCGCGGTTCGTCGGGTCCACCGGTTCTTGGGGTGGCCACCCGGTCGGCCGAGCGGTCGACCGGGTGGTTACTGTGCAGTCACTTAGTGGCCGAAGAGGTCACTGAGCGATCGCTGCAGTGCTGCACCGGAACCGGAGGCGCCCCATGACTTCGCTCGACTCTGTGCTCGTGTTCGACAAGGACGGTGTACGGCTCACCGTCGAGGACGCCGTTGCCACGGTGACCCTGACCAATCCGGCGAAGCGCAACGCCCAGTCTCCCGCTCTGTGGCGGGCGTTGGTGGAAGCCGGCCGGTCGTTGCCGGGCAGCGTGCGGGTGGTGGTCCTGCGCGGTGAGGGCCAGTCCTTCTCCGCGGGCCTCGACCGGCAGGCGTTCACGCCCGAGGGCTTCGACGGGGAGCCGTCCTTCCTCGACCTGGCGCGCGGGTCCGACGCGGACCTCGACGCGGTCATCGCCGAGTACCAGGAGGCGTTCACCTGGTGGCGCCGCAGCGACATCGTGTCGATCGCGGCAGTCCAGGGGCACGCCATCGGCGCCGGGTTCCAGCTCGCCCTCGCCTGCGACCTGCGGGTCGTCGCCGAGGACGTGCAGTTCGCCATGCGCGAGACCAGCCTGGGCCTCGTCCCGGACCTCACCGGGACGCACCCGCTCGTCTCGCTGGTCGGCTACGCCCGCGCGCTCGAGATCTGCGCCACGGGCCGCTTCGTCCACGCCGACGAGGCCGAGCGCATCGGCCTCGCCAACATCGCCGTGCCCGCCGCCGAACTCGACGCGGCCGTACGGGACCTGAGCGCCGCCCTGCTGGGCGCCCCGCGGGACGCCGTGATCGAGACCAAGGCGCTGCTCCAGGGCGTCTCCGGCCGTTCCTACGAGGAGCAGCGCGTCGCCGAGCGGGCCGCGCAGGCCCGCCGTCTCCGCGACCTTGCGGGCCTCGGCGACTGACGCGCGACCGCGCCGTCAGCGCAGATCCGACACCAGCACCGTGACCGCGGTCCCCTCCGGGGCCACCGCGGTCACGGTCGCGCGCACCGCCCTGGCCACGTCCAGCGGGCGGCGGCCGGCGGTCACCGCCACCTCCACCCGCAGCCGGCCCGTGGCGCAGATCTCGAGCGCGCGGGCGTAGCCGACCAGCGAGACGAGCGGGTGCGTCCCGGTGAGGTCCGGGACGAGGCCCAGGCTGGTCTCGCGCATGGCGAACTGCACGTC
>NZ_RDBI01000040.1:672931-690814 GCF_008042125.1 Streptomyces sp. MS191 | reverse complement strand
GGTGGCGGGCGCGCCGCCGCCCCGCTTGGTCACGGACGGTCCGTCGGAGTGTGTGCTCTCGCTCATCGCCGTTCGCCCCTTCCGAGAAGGCGTGGGAAACACGGGTCACATTCGGACCCTTTGCCCACATTAAGTGCGCTTCCCCGACCGCGCGCCGGGAATGCGGCAGGCTGGGGTGATGGTGGCGGGCGCGCCGCCGCCCCGCTTGGTCACGGACSGTCCGTCGGAGTGTGTGCTCTCGCTCATCGCCGTTCGCCCCTTCCGAGAAGGCGTGGGAAACACGGGTCACATTCGGACCCTTTGCCCACATTAAGTGCGCTTCCCCGACCGCGCGCCGGGAATGCGGCAGGCTGGGGTGATGACGACGAGTGCGGAAGCGGGACGGGCGGCGACGATGCGCGGGCGGCGGGGGCCAGGCCTGCTCCTGCCGCTGGGTGACGCGGAGGACGGCGCGTGGCTGACGGAGAGCGCGGCGCGGGCCGTGCTGCTGCGGGCCGCCGGCCGGGTGCCCGGAGTGGTCCCGGGGGCCCTGCGGGTGAACCTCCTGGAGACGGAGGGCGGGGCGGCGCCGGAGCCGCCGCTGCCCGTGCCGCCGGGCGGCCTGCCGCCGGGGCCTCTGCGGGTCACGGCGGAGTTCGCGGCGGCGGGTGACCGGCCGCTGCCGGGGGTGTCGGACGAGCTGCGCGCCGCGCTGTTCGCCGCGGCGGCGACGCAGCTGGGGATCAGGGCCGCCGGCCGCGCATCGTCGCCGCCCGTCCCGCTTCCGCACTCGTCGTCATCACCCCAGCCTGCCGCATTCCCGGCGCGCGGTCGGGGAAGCGCACTTAATGTGGGCAAAGGGTCCGAATGTGACCCGTGTTTCCCACGCCTTCTCGGAAGGGGCGAACGGCGATGAGCGAGAGCACACACTCCGACGGACCGTCCGTGACCAAGCGGGGCGGCGGCGCGCCCGCCACCCGCGGCCGTACCACGATCGCCGACGGCGTCGTCGAGAAGATCGCCGGCATGGCGACGCGTGACGTCGTCGGCGTCCATGCCATGGGCAGCGGGTTCTCCCGCACGCTCGGCGCCGTACGCGACCGGGTCCCGGGCGGCGGCGCCAAGTCCAGCGCCACCCGGGGCGTGAAGGCCGAGGTCGGTGAGGTCCAGACGGCTCTCGACCTGGAGATCGTCGTCGAGTACGGCGTCTCGATCGGCGGCGTGGCCGCGGAGGTCCGCGAGAACGTCGTCGCGGCCGTCGAACGGATGACCGGCCTGGAGGTCGTCGAGGTCAACATCGCGGTGAGCGACGTGAAGCTGCCGGACGAAGAGGACGAAGAACCGGAGCAGCGGCTCCAGTAGCCGCGGTGGCCGGGCGGAAGGGGATCGGCATGAGCATGGCTTTGGTCGGCCTGGTGGCCGGCATGGCCCTCGGATTCGCCGGATACTTCGGCGGGTTCGGGGCGTTCGTCCTGGTCGCGGCCTTGGGCGCGATCGGGTTCGTCGTCGGGCGCTTCCTCGAGGGAGACCTCGAACCCGGAGACTTCTTCCGGGGTCGCGAACGCGGCGACCGGCGGCGGTGACCGGGGGTGACAGCCGGTCCGGTCGGAGCCGCCGGCCGCGGGGCGACCACCATCGCCGACCGGGTGGTCGCGAAGATCGCCGCCCAGGCGGCACGGGAGGCACTCGTCTCCGTGCCCGCGGAGGGTTCGGCGCCGCACGCCTCGGTCGTCGTGCACCGTGACTCGGCCCGGGTCTCGGTGAGCCTGGAACTCGACTACCCGGCCGACCTCGGCCGCCAGTGCGGCGACGTCCGCAGCCGGGTGATGCGACGGGTCAAGGAACTGGTGGGACTGGAGGTGCCGGAAGTGTCCGTCCACGTCGAGCGGCTGCACTCCGCGCGCACGGCGAGCGGGTCCGCGCGGGGGAGGCTGCGATGAGCACCGAACCCGACACCGCGGCGCCGCCCGCGCCGTCGCCGGCGGACCGGCCGGACGAGGCCCCGGCCCGCCGGTTCTGGGCCGTGCGGCGCATCCCCGCCGCCCTGGTCGCGCTCGTCCTGCTCGGCGGCACGGGCCTGCTGCTCTACGACGTCGCGGCGGTACGGGCCGACCGCACGGCCATGCAGTGGCGGCGCGACCTCGCCGACGAACTGGCCACCCGGCCCCTCGACGACGTCTGGGTGCTGACCGGGGCGGCCGTCGCCGTGGTGCTCGGCCTCTGGCTCCTGGTCCTGGCCCTCACGCCCGGCCTGCGGGCGGTCCTGCCGATGCGGCGCCGGCACGCCGACGTACGGGCCGGGCTCGACCGCGACGCCGCGGCGCTGATCCTGCGGGACCGCGCCATGGAGGTCTCGGGCGTGCAGTCGGTCCGGGTCCGGGCAGGGCGGCGCAAGGTGAAGGTGCGGGCCGTCTCGCACTTCCGCGAACTGGGCGACGTCCGGGCCGACCTGGACACCGTCACGGCCACCGCCATCGACGAACTGGGGCTCGCCCACCCGCCCGCGCCGACCGTCCGGGTGGCGCGCCCGCCGAAGAAGGGATGAGGGATGACGGTCGTCCTCCGGCGCGTCAACCGGATCGTGCTCGCCCTCGTGGGCCTGCTGCTCGTCGTCGCCGGCGGGGCGGTGCTCGCGGCGGCCCTCGACCTGTCCGTGCCGTCCTGGTGGCTGTGGTCGGGCCCGTCCGACATCCTGCTGAGCCGGGCCGACCGGCAGCGGTGGCGCGACGAGGGCTGGTGGTGGCCGGTGGTCATCGCCGCGCTCGGCATCCTCGTCCTGCTGTTCCTGTGGTGGCTGCTGGCCCAGTTCCGCCGTGCCCGGCTGCGGGAGGTCGTGATCGACACCGGCGACGGGGACGCCGCGGTGATCCGGGGCCGGGCCCTGACGAGCGTCCTGGTCGCGGACGCGGCGGCGCAGCACGGCGTGGCCGACGTCCGCGTCGCCCTGACGGGCCGTCGCACCGCGCCCCGCGCCCGCGTCGCCCTGCGTCTGGAGCCGCAGGCCGCGCCGGGCGAGACCCTGCACGCCCTCACCCACGACGCCCTCGCGCACGCCCGCACCTCGACCGGACTCGCGTCCCTGCCGGCGGAGGCCCGCCTCCGCGCGGTCAAGCACCGCGCGAGCCGGGTGAACTGACCCCGGACGGCCCGCCGGGCCTCGTGCCCGGAGCCCGGCGCCGCGCCTCGGGTCAGAAGCCGTGCCGGGCGCCGCCGTCCACCGGCAGCATGACCCCGGTGAGGTACGAGGCCGCCGGCGACAGCAGGAAGGCGGCGGTGTTGCCGAACTCCTCCGGCGTGCCGTAGCGGCGCAGCGGGATGCGGGACTCGTTGGCCGCGCGGGCCGCGTCCGCGTCGCCCGACAGGGCGTCCAGGGAGCGCACCCGGTCGGTGTCGATCCGGCTCGGCAGCAGGCCGACGACCCGGATGCCGCGGGGACCCAGGTCGGCCGCGAGCGACTTGGCGAAGCCGGCGAGCCCGGGACGCAGACCGTTCGAGATCGTCAGGCCCTGGATCGGTTCGTGGACCGAGCCCGACAGGACGAAGCCGATGACGCCGCCCTCGGTCAGCGTCTCGGCGGCGGCCCGGGCCATCCGCACCGCGCCGAGGAAGACCGTGTCGAATGCCGAGGCCCACTGCTCGTCGGTGTTGTCCGCGCCGAAGCCAGGCGCCGGCCCGCCCACGCTGATCAGGATGCCGTCGAAGCGCCCGAAGCGGGACCGCGCCTCCGCGATCAGCCGCCCGGCGGCCTCCGGGTCGGCGTTGTCGGCGGCGACGCCGACCGCCCCCGCACCGAGTTCGGCGACCGCCTCCGCGACCGACTTCTCCTCGCGCCCGGTGACCACCACCTTCGCGCCCTCCGCGAGGAGAGCCTCGGCCGATGCCCGGCCGAGCCCCCGCGTCGCGCCGGTCACCACGTACACACGGTCCTTCAGTCCAAGATCCATGGCCCTATCCTGCCGTCTCGTCCCACGGCAGGGCGAGGGCGGTGTTCACCAGGCCGATGTGGCTGAAGGCCTGCGGGAAGTTGCCCAGCTGCCGAGCAGTCACCGGGTCGTACTCCTCCGCCAGCAGTCCCACGTCGTTGCGCAGCGCCACCAGCCGCTCGAACAGCTCCCGCGCCTCCTCCGTCCGCCCGATCAGGCGCAGCGCGTCCGCCAGCCAGAAGGAGCAGACCAGGAAGGTCCCCTCCTGCCCCGGCAGCCCGTCGACCGATTCGCCGTCGGTGCTGTAGCGGAGCACGTAGCCCTGGTGCAGCAGCTCCGCCTGCACCGCCTCGACCGTGCCCACCACGCGGGGGTCGTCCGGGGGGAGGAAACCGACCTGGGGGATCAGCAGCGTCGCCGCGTCCAGCTCCCGCGAGCCGTACGACTGGGTGAAGGTGTTGCGCTCGGGGTCGAAGCCCTTGTCGCAGACCTCGGCGTGGATCTCCTCCCGCATCGCCCGCCAGCGCGCCGGATCCCCGTGCAGCGAGGGGTCGGCCTCCAGCATCCGCACGGCGCGGTCGGCGGCCACCCAGGCCATCACCTTCGAGTGCACGAAGTGGCGGCGGCGGCCGCGTACCTCCCAGAGGCCCTCGTCCGGCTGCCGCCAGGTCGACTCCAGGAAGCCGAGCAGGCTCAGCTGGAGGTTCCAGGCGTGCCGTTCCGCCGGGATGCCCGACTCCCGGGCCCGGTACAGCGAGTCCATGACCTCCCCGTACACGTCCAGCTGGAACTGGTCCACGGCCGCGTTCCCGATCCGCACCGGCGCGGAGTCCGCGTGGCCGCGCAGCCAGGGCAGGGTCGTCTCGGGGAGTCTGCGTTCGCCGCCCGGGCCGTACATGATCTGCAGGTCGGCCGGATCGCCCGCGACCGCGCGCAGCAGCCAGTCCCGCCAGGCCGCCGCCTCCTCGACGTAGCCGGCGGTGAGGAGCGCGCCGAGGGTGAGGGTCGAGTCGCGCAGCCAGCAGGAGCGGTAGTCCCAGTTCCGCACGCCGCCGAGCTCCTCCGGCAGGGAGGTGGTGGGTGCGGCGACGATGCCGCCGGTCGGGGCGTAGGTCAGCGCCTTCAGGGTGATGAGCGAACGCAGCACGGCCCGGCGGTACGGTCCTTCGTAGGTGCACCGCGAGGCCCAGTCGCGCCAGTCGACCAGGCACTGTTCGAGGGCCGTGAACGGGTCGATCAGGTCCGGGCGCGGCTGGTGCGAGGGGTGCCAGGTCAGGACGAAGGCCACCTTCTGGCCGGCGTCGACCGTGAACGACGAGCAGGTGGAGAACTGCTGGCCCCAGGTCTTCACCTCGGGCTCGCTGCGCAGCCAGACCGAGTCGGGCCCCGCGACGGCCACCCGGTGGCCGTCGGCGCGCCGCACCCACGGCACGATCGAGCCGTAGTCGAAGCGCAGCCGCAGCACGGAGCTCATCTCGACCGAGCCGCTGACGCCCTCCACGATCCGCATGAGATCGGGCATGGTGTCCCGCTGCGGCATGAAGTCGACGACCTTGACGGTGCCGGTCCGGGTCTCCCAGTAGGTCTCCAGGACCAGGGTGTCCCCGGCGTAGCCCCGCCGGGAGCAGTTCTTCGCGCCCTTGGGTGCGATCCGCCAGTGCCCGTTGTCCTCGTCTCCGAGGATCGCGGCGAAGCAGGCGGCCGAGTCGAAGCGCGGCAGGCACAGCCAGTCGATCGATCCGTCGCGTCCGACGAGCGCGGCGGTCTGCAGATCGCCGATGAGGGCGTAGTCGTCGATACGTTGCGTCACGCTCTGGCGTGTTCCCGAAAGCGGCGACGGTCAATCAGCGGGACGGCGGAGTCCGCGTGTGACCTGGGGAACGCCCGCCGGCCGATGAGGTCCCGGCCGGGCGCCGGGGACGTCTTCCCACGGGCCCTCAGACGGCGGCGGAGCGGGGCGTGCGGCTGCCGCTGCTGGACTGCGCCCGCTCGGAGGGGAAGGTGGGCATCGTCGACAAAGTCTGAGGACCCGGCCGTCCCGGAGCACCAGCGGGGTCAGCACGTGCATGCCGACCCGGTCGTCCGCGGACGTCCGGCGGCGGACGACGACCTCGTGCGCGGTGTCGAAGGTGCCGATGGCGGTCACCCGGCGCCAGTAGTCGGCGCGCGGAACGGTGTGCCCGACGGAGGTCAGCTCCTCCACCGGGACCGGCTCGGCCCGGAGGTTGTCCGCGATCAGGGAGTTCTGGGCGACCCGGCGTTCGTGCCGGTGGAACTGCCAGAAGCCCAGCTCGATCATCGTCGGCATGAGGACGAGGGCGACGAGGGTGAGGATCACCCACTGCCGGGACAACAGGAAGCGGTACACCCCATGACGGTACAACCGTGGTCATGGGGTGCACGCAGGGGGGTTCCGGTCGCTCGGGACGGCCGGGTCCTCAGACTTTGTCGACGATGCCCACCTTCCCCTCCGAGCGGGCGCAGTGGGCGCCGCAGTACCAGCTGCCCTCCACCTCGACGCCCTGGCCGATGATCTGGGCCCGACAGTGGTCACAGATGGGCGCCATGCGGTGAATGGCGCAGGAGAAGCAGTCGAAGACGTGCACCGCGCCCTGCGCGTGCACCTCGAAGGACATGCCGTAATCGTTTCCGCATACCTCGCAACGTGCCATGCGCCACAGGGTGGGGCTCCCGGCGGCGGAAGGGTGGGACGCACGCCCGGCGCGTCACCCGTCTGCCGCGTCGACGTCCCGCAGCAGTTGGGTGAAGGCGGCCTCGTCGACGATCGGGGTGCCGAAGGACTTCGCCTTCACCGTCTTGGACGTGGCCGCGTCCGGATCGTTCGTCACCAGCAGGCTCGTCAGGCGGGACACGCTGCTCGCCACGTGCAGCCCGGCGTCGGTCGCCCGGTCCTCCAGGAGCTCCCGGTCGATCGAGGTGTCGCCGGAGAACGCCACCCGCATGCCCTGCTTGAGTGGTTTGTCCGCTTCGTAACGCCCGGGGTTCGGGTACGGGCACGCCGGGCGCTTCCGCGAGGGACGCCAGCTGTTCGCGTGGTACGAGGCCTGGTGGCCGATCCGCGGCGCGACCGGGGAGGCGGCCCACTCCGTCAGCGGCCGGCACTCCAGCAGCGGCAGCCGCACGCCCCGCTCCGCCGCCGTGTGCAGACTCGGCCGGAACGCCTCGGCGAGGACCCGCGCGTCGTCCAGCGCGTTGTGCGCGCGCTGCTGCACGACGCCGTAGTGCGCGGCCAGCGACTCCAGCTTGTGGTTGGGCAGCGGGAGCGAGAGCTCCTTGGAGAGCGCGATGGTGCAGAGCCGTTGACGCACCGGCGCGGTCCGCTCGGCGCGCGCGTACTCCCGGGCGATCATCGACCAGTCGAACATGGCGTTGTGCGCCACCAGGACCCGGCCGTCGAGCCGCGCGGAGAACTCGGCCGCGATCTCCGGGAAGAGCGGCGCGCCCTCCAGGACGTCGCTGGTCAGTCCGTGGATCCAGACCGGCCCCGGATCCCGCTCCGGATTGACGAGCGTGTACCAGTGGTCCTCGACGTTGCCCTGGGCGTCCAGCCGGTAGACGGCAGCCGACACTATCCGGTCGTCGCGTGCGAGGCCGGTGGTCTCCACGTCGACGACCGCGTACCCCTGTGGGTAGGCGGCCGGCCACATCGCTGCTGTCGTACGGTCGTCGAGCATGGTCACTGAGAATACGGGCCGCCGCCGACACCGTGGTCCCCGGTGCCGGATCCGGGCGCCCGGATCCGGCCATCCCGCGGGCGCGTGAGGGCCACGGCGTGCCGGCCGCGCGGACGGGGCGCCGGGCCGGGGCGCGTGCCAGGCGTCGCGGGGCAGGCGGGACCTTCGCGACACGCCCTAGCCGGCCGCCTCCCCCGTCCGGCCGGGAACCGCCAACAGGCCCTCCACCAGGGCCCGCACGGACACGGCGAAGAGGCGCTCGGTGTCCACCGGGCGGGTCAGCGCGCGGGCCAGGGCCGGGTCGGGAGCCGTGTCGCCCTCGGCGTCCCAGAGGTCCTCCTCGCCCGGCGACTGGACCGGCGCCCGTTCCCGGTTGCGCTCCACCAGGACGTAGCCGACGACCTGGAACTGCACGGCGCGGACCACCTGCGCGGCCCGCGCGCCCCGCAGCCCCGCCGCGTGCACCTCGCGGGCCAGGGCGCGCTGGGCGGGCAGGAACATCCGTTCCGTCAGGCCCCGCTCGTGGACCATCGCCACCAGGTGCGGGCGCTCGCGCAGGTCGCGCCGGAGCGTGCCGGCCACGGACACGATCCGCTCGACGGGGGTGCGGCCGTGCGGGGTGATCGCGGCGAGATCGGCCACGGTCCGCTCCACGAGCGCGTCCAGCAGGGACTCGCGGTTGCCCACGTGCCAGTAGATCGAGGTGACCGCGGTGCCCAGCTCGGCCGCCAGCCTGCGCATCGTGAGCGCGTCCGGACCGTGCTGCCTCACCAGCGCCGCGGCGGCGCGCAGGACCTCCTCGCGGGTCAGCGCGGAGCGAGCCATGGTCTCCCCAAGTCACGTGTTCGCACGGGTATTTACCCTTCATCGCGCTGGGTGTAACTGTGTTACACGCTGACGGTTCCCCGAAGGGCGGTACCTCATGGCACGAGTACGGTACGGCGCGCGCACCGACGCCGAGATCGCGGCGGCCCGCGCGCGGAGCTCCTCGCTTCCCGACATCTGGTCCACCGGCGTGGTCGCCGTCTGGGAGACCGACCCCGACGTGGTCGCGGCAGTCCTGCCACCTCCGCTGAAACCCGTCGGACGCCCCCTCGTCCGGGCCGCCATCTCCCGGGTCGACCTGCCCGGCTACCCCCTCGGCGCCGGCTCGGTCGCCGTCGCCGCCGCCCACGGCGACCGGGAGGGCTGGTACCCCCTGGTCATGCCGATGACCCACGAGCGCGCCCTGGTCGGCGGCCGCGAGGTCTTCGGCGAGCCCAAGAAGCTCGGCGAGGTGACGGTCGAGCGGGAGGGGATGGTCGTACGGGCCGCACTCGCCCGGCACGGCATCGCCTTCGTCGAGGTGCGCGGCGCGGTGTCCGGCCCCCTGCCGCTGCCCGAGCCCGTGGAGAAGACGGACTTCTACTTCAAGTTCCTCCCCGCGGTGGACGGTTCCGGCTTCGAGGACGATCCCGTCCTCGTCCACTGCGTCCGCCACGAGAAGGTCCGCAGGCTGGAGCGCGTCACGGGCGACGTCGTCCTGCGCGAGTCCATGTACGACCCGGTCGCGGACCTCCCCGTCCGCCGGATCGTCGAGATCACCGTCGGCGAGAAGACCACCGACCAGAAGGGCCGGGTGGCCGAGCGGGTGAGCGCCGAGAGCCTCGCGCCGTACATCCACCAGCGCTACGACGATCCGCAGCAGGTCCTGGACGGCCCGCCCGAGGGGAGCGTGTGATGGAACTGCGCGCAGGACAGGTCGCCGTCGTCACCGGTGCGGCGGGCGGCATCGGGCTCGCGATGGCGCGCCGCTTCGCCGCCGAGGGACTGGCCGTCGTCCTCGGGGACGTGGAGGAGCCCGCGCTCGGCCGGGCGGCCGCGGAGCTGTCCGAGGAGGGCGCCCGGGTCCTCGCCCACACGGTCGACGTCACCGACCCCGCGTCCGTGGCGGCCCTCGCGGACGCCGCGTACGACACCTTCGGCGCGGTGCACGTGCTGTGCAACAACGCGGGCGTCGGCTCCGGCGCCGAGGGCCCGATGTGGGAGCACGAGCCCAACGACTGGAAATGGGCCTTCGCCGTCAACGTGTGGGGCGTCTTCCACGGCGTCCAGGCCTTCGTCCCGCGCATGATCGCCGGCGGCGGCCCCGGGCACGTCGTCAACACCTCCTCCGGGGACGGCGGGATCGCCCCGCTGCCCACCGCCTCCGTCTACGCCGTCACGAAGTCGGCCGTGGTCACCCTGACCGAGTCGCTGTACGCGCAGTTGAAGGCCCGGGGCGCGCCCGTGGGCGCCTCCGTCCTCTTCCCCGGCCCGCACATGCTGCGCACCGGCCTGTGGGAGTCGCACCGCAACCGGCCCGAGCGGTACGCCAAGCAGCGCCCGCGCCGGACCCCGTACCGCAGCCTCGACCAGTGGGAGGCGGCGATGAAGGAGGCCGGGCACGAGGTCGCCTTCACCCCCGTCGAGGAGGTGGCCGGACACGTCGTCGACGGCATCCGCGCCGACCGCTTCTGGATGCTGCCGGCCGGCGAGCACAGCGACCGCCAGATCAGGGCGCGCTCGCAGTCCATGCTCGACCGCGCCAACCCGACCTATCTGGAGAGCTTCATCCTCGACTGAGGGGCTTCGCCATGAGCTATGAGGATCCGTATCTGATCATCTCCTCCGACTGTCACGCCGGGCTGCCGACCGAGCGGTACCGGCCCTACCTCGACTCCCGGTTCCACCGCGCCTTCGACGAGTTCCTCGCCGGCCGCGACGCCCGCCGCGAGGCCATGACCCGGCTCGGCGTACGCAACGAGACCTTCGCGAACAAGTGGTTCACCGACAACGAGGAAGGGCTGCGCGGCGGCTGGGACGCCGCCCAGCGGCTCAAGGAACTCGACGGCGACGGCGTCGCGGCCGAGGTCGTCTTCCCCGACGCGGACGCCGTGGACAGCCGGACGGCCGCGCCCTTCGGCGTCGGCCTCGGCCTCTCCGGCGACCAGGACCCGGAGCTCGGCATGGCGGGCGCGCAGGCGCACAACCGCTGGCTGGCCGAGTTCGTGGGCCGGAATCCCGAACGCCACTGCGGGGTGGCGCTGCTGCCGGTGACCGCGGACACCGGCAAGGTCGTCGCCGAGATCCACCGTGCCAAGGAGTCGGGGCTCGGCGCGCTCATGATCCCCTCGATGTGGGTGGACAAGGAGCCCTACCACGACCGGCGCTACGACCCGGTGTGGGCGGCGGCGGCCGAGACCGGGATGCCGCTGGTCACGCACTCCGGGGCGGCGCCCCGCGAGGAGTACGGCGACCACCTCGGCATCTACGTCAGCGAGGTCACCTGGTGGCCCGCCAGGCCGCTCTGGTTCCTGCTCTGGTCCGGGGTCTTCGAGCGGCACCCCGGGCTGCGGTTCGGCGTCGCCGAGTCCGGCTGCTGGTGGCTGCCGAACCTGCTGTGGTTCATGGACCGGCTCTACCTGGGCGCCCACGGCGGCAAGAAGCTCTCTCCGTTCGCCGAGCTGCGGCGTCCCCCGAGCGAGTACCTGGACCGGCAGGTCTTCGTCTGCGCCACCAACACCAAGCGGCGCGAACTGGCCCAGCGGTACGAGATCGGCGTCGACAACATCCTGTGGGGCTCCGACTTCCCGCACCCGGAGGGGACCTGGCCGGCCACCCGCACATGGCTCCGGCAGACCTTCCACGACATCCCGGTGACCGAGACCCGGCGCATGCTGGGCCTGGCCGCGGCCGAGGTCTTCGGCTTCGACGTCGCGCGACTGGAACCGATCGCCCGCCGGATCGGGCCCACCCCGGCCGAACTCGGGCAGCCGGCCGACCAGACGGCGGTGGAGGCGACCTGGTCCCGTTCCCGCGAGGTCGGCCGGCACTGGCTGACGGACCACGACTTCCCCGCGCTGGGGGTGGCACCGTGAGCGAGGACCGGTACACCGTCATCTCGGCCGACTGCCACGCCGGCGCCGACCTGCTCGACTACCGGCCCTACCTGGAGAAGCGCCACCACGACGACTTCGACGCCTGGGCGGCCGGCTACGTCAACCCGTACGAGGACCTGCTGGCCGACACCGCCGACCGCAACTGGAACTCCGCGCGCCGGCTGCGCGAACTGGAGGCCGACGGCATCGTCGCCGAGGTCGTCTTCCCCAACACCATCCCGCCGTTCTTCCCCTCCGCCTCGCTGATGGCCCCGGCACCCACCCGGCAGGAGTACGAGCAGCGCTGGGCGGGCCTGCGGGCCCACAACCGCTGGCTCGCCGACTTCTGCGCGGACGCGCCGGGCCGCCGGGCGGGCGTGGCGCAGATCCTCCTCAACGACGTCGACGAGGCCGTGCGGGAGATCCGCCGCGCCAGGGAGGCGGGCCTCACCGGCGGCATCCTGCTGCCCGGCGCCCCGCCCGGCAGCGGGATCCCGGAGCTCTACTCGACGGCGTACGACCCGATCTGGGCGGTCTGCGCGGAACTGGACGTGCCCGTCAACCACCACGGCGGCTCGGCCTCGCCGCCGCTCGGCGACGAGCCGGCGGCGCGCGCGGTGTTCATGGTCGAGACGACCTGGTTCTCGCACCGGGCCCTGTGGCACCTGGTGTTCGGCGGCGCGTTCCGCCGGCACCCGGAGCTCAGGCTCGTCCTGACCGAGCAGGGATCGGGCTGGATCCCCGGGGTGGTCGAGATGCTGGACTACTACCACGCCCGTCTGGTCGCCGCGGCCTCCCGGGCGGTGACCGCCGAGTCCCGGTTCGGCGCGGGGCTGGCCGCGTCCATGGGCAAGGGCCCCGGCGAGGTCTGGCGCGACAACTGCTTCGTGGGCGCCAGCTTCATGCGCCCCCACGAGGTCCCGCTGCGCCACCGGATCGGCCTCGACAAGATCATGTGGGGGAGCGACTACCCGCACGACGAGGGCACCGCGCCGTACTCCCGCGAAGGGCTCCGGATCGCCTACGCCGGGCTGCCGCCGGAGGAGGTCGCGGCGATGGTGGGCGGCAACGCGGCCCGGGTCTACGGCTTCGACCTCGCCGTGCTGGCACCGCTGGCCGCGCTCCACGGGCCGACGGTGGCCGAGATCGCCGAGCCCCTCAAGGAGATCCCGGCGGGCGCCACCAGTCCCGCCTTCGCCCCGGGCGGGTCGGTCCGCGTGTGGTGAGGAACCGCGGGAATACTCCCGGTTGTGACCGACGAGACCCGTGAGACCGACCATGACGAAGCCCACGGCGGCGGCCTCGGCACCCGTCTCAACTGGCTCCGGGCCGCCGTGCTCGGAGCCAACGACGGAGTCGTCTCCACCGCGGGCCTCGTCGTGGGCGTCGCCGGCGCGACGGCCTCCCGGTCCGCGCTCCTGACCGCCGGACTCGCCGGCCTGCTGGCCGGATCGATGTCGATGGCGGCGGGCGAGTACGTCTCGGTCTCCACCCAGCGCGACTCCGAACGGGCGGCCCTGGCCCAGGAGAAGCGCGAACTGCGGGAGCAGCCCGAGGCGGAACTCGACGAGCTGACCGGAATGCTGTCCGACCGGGGCCTCTCCCCGGAGGTCGCCCGCGAGGCCGCCGAGCAGCTCACCGCCCGCGACGCCCTGCGCGCCCACGCGCGCGTCGAGCTGGGCATCGACCCCGACCAGCTCACCAATCCCTGGCACGCGGCCGGCGCCAGCTTCCTCGCCTTCACCGTCGGCGCCCTGCTCCCGCTGCTCGCGATCGTCCTTCCCCCGGCCCCGCTCCGGCTCTGGGTCACCGTCCTCTCGGTCCTGGCCGCACTCGCCCTCGCCGGCTGGTGGAGCGCCCGCCTCGGCGCGGCCCCGGCGGGCCGCGCGGTGCTGCGGAACATGGGAGGAGGCGCGCTGGCGATGGCGGTGACGTACGCGGCTGGCTCCCTGCTGGGGGCGGCGGGGGTGTAGTCCGGGACGTCGGAACGCCCGGCGCCGGGCCCCGCCCGCCGTGCCCCGGGCCCGTCGGCGGCGGGCCCGGCGCGAGCGGAGTACGGTGAACGTCGTACGACCGTCTGACAGCGAGGACCACCCCCCATGCGCGCCACCACCATCCACGCTCCGTTCGACATGCGAGTGGAGGAGGTGCCCGACCCGGTGATCAAGGACTCCACGGACGTCGTCCTGCGGGTGCTGCGCGCCTGCATCTGCGGCAGCGACCTGTGGGCCTACCGGGGCGAGTCCGCCCGGCAGCCCGGTCAGCGGATCGGACACGAGTTCCTCGGCGTCGTGGAGGAGGCCGGCGCGGACGTCACCGGCTTCGCGCCCGGCGACCTGGTGGTGGCCCCCTTCGTCTGGTCCGACGGCAGCTGCGCGTACTGCGCCGAGGGCCTGCAGACCTCCTGCCCGCAGGGCGGGTTCTGGGGCTCCGCGGGCTCCGACGGCGGTCAGGGCGAGGCGGTCCGCGTCCCCTTCGCCGACGGCACGCTCGTCCGCCTCCCCGCCGAGGCCGCCTCCGACGACCGGCTGCTGACCGCCCTCCTCGCGCTCTCCGACGTCCTCGGCACCGGCCACCACGCCGCCCTCGGCGCCGGTGTGAAGCCCGGCTCGACCGTCGCGGTCGTGGGCGACGGCGCGGTCGGCCTGTGCGGCGTGCTCGCCGCCAAGCGCCTCGGCGCCGAGCGCATCATCGCGCTCGGCCGCCACACCGCCCGCACCGACATCGCCCGCACCTTCGGCGCCACGGACGTCGTCGCCGAGCGCGGCGAGGCCGCCGAGGCCGCCGTCCGCGAGCTCACCGGCGGACAGGGTGCCCACGGCGTCATCGAGGCGGTCGGTACCGAGCAGTCGATGCGCACCGCCGTGGCGATCGCCCGCGACGGCGGCTCCGTCGGCTACGTCGGCGTCCCGCACGGGAGCGGCACCGGCCTGGACCTGTCCGTCATGTTCGACCGGAACATCGCGCTGCGCGGCGGAGTCGCCCCGGTCCGCGCCTACATCCCGGAGCTGCTCCCCGACGTCCTCGACGGCACGATCGACCCGTCGCCGGTCTTCGACCTGACCGTCGGCCTCGACGGCGTCCCGGGCGGCTACAAGGCGATGGACGAGCGCACCGCCCTCAAGGTCCTCGTCAAGCCGTAGCCGCGGCCGCCGGCGCGGTCGCGGCACCGGCCGCGAAGCCGCCCCGGCGGCACCCGCTCAGGACCCGAGCCACTCCGGTGCGTCGGCCCCCGCGAGGCCCGGCGGACGCGACCAGTCCGCCGGGCCCCCGTCGTACGCCACCGGGGACAGCGCGTACCGCAGCCGCCCCAGCGGGCTGTCCCGTTCGGCGAGGTGGCGCTCCGGCTCGTAGCGGGGGAGCGCGGTCGACAGCCAGTGGCCCGTCTGCGCCAGCGCCAGCCGCACGAGCCGGGTGCCGCCGTCCCGGTCCTGCTCGGTCAGCGAGCGGAGCACCGCCGCCGCCAGCAGATAGCCCGAGCCGTGGTCCAGGGCCTGCGCCGGCAGGGCGCCCGGCTGCTCGGGCGACCCCTCCGTGACCGCGATCCCGCTCGCCACCTGGACGAGGCTGTCGAAGCCGCGCCGTTCGCCCCAGGGGCCGTAGTCGCCCCACGCCGAGAGCCGGGCGACGACGAGACCGGGGCGGTGCAGGCCGAAGCGCTCCAGCGCGCCCGGCCGGTAGCCGGTGACCAGGACGTCGGCGGAGTCGAGGAGTTCGTCGAGGGTGCGGCGGTCCGACGGACGTGCCAGGTCGAGCGCCGCCGTCCGCTTCCCGATGTCGGTGTCCGTGTGCTGGTCCGGCAGCTCGGGACGGTGCGGCGGGTCGATCCGCAGCACGTCCGCGCCGAGCAGGGCGAGCGTCCGGGTGGCCACCGGTCCCGCGATGACCCGCGTCAGGTCCAGCACCCGCAGCGGACGCCCGTCCCGCCGGTCCCGGACGGGCGCCGCGTCGTCCAGACGCTCGGCCGTCAGCAACGGCCGCGCGGCCACCTCCCGCCCCTGGGGGTGCGCCGCCCACTCCCGCGGGGTGCGCAGGGCCACGGCCAGGCCCCCGGCGGCGTACACCGCCGTCTCGACCTCGACCGCCGGCCGCTCGGCGATCGCCGCCGCCACGGCCTCCGCCGACTCCCCGTCCACCCCGAGCGCGGCGAGGAGCGCCGCCCGGTGGTGCGGATAGTTGGCGTGCGTGCGGACCCAGCCGTCCGCGGCGCGCCAGAAGCGGGACAGCGGCGCGAAGGAGACCGGCGCCCGTCCGTCGACCCGGAGATGACGTTCGCTCACGAAGGCGGTGGCGACGGCCGCGTCGTCCACGCGCACCCGTGCCGCCCCGCCCTGCCGCTCCACGGCGGCGAGACCCGCGACCGCGACCGTCGCCCGCGCCAGGTCCATCACCGGCAGCCGGGCGGCCAGGAGTCCGGAGGGGCCGCCGTACGACACACGGTCGAGCAGGGCGGGGTCACCGCCCAGGGCCGACCACAACGACTCCGTAGCACCGCGCACCGTGCTGTCCACGTATTCGTCCATGCACGCATGATGGCACTCGGTGCCATGCAAAGGGCCCCGGTGTGGATCACCACACCGGGGCCCTCGGTGAACTACTTGCGCACCGCGTCCAGGGCGTCGATCAGTCCGGCGCCGTAGAAGCCGTTCTTGCTCTTGCCGCCCTCGCACACCGCGTCGACGGTGCCGTCGCCCTCGATGTCGTAGGGGTTCGTGCAGGCGCGGTCGTCGGCCTGCGCGTACAGCAGGGCCTTGAGCGCCGCCGGGCTCGCGTGCGGGTGGGTCGACTTCAGGAGCGCGAGCACGCCCGCCGTGTGCGGCGAGGCCATCGACGTGCCGGCCTTGTAGTTGTAGCCGCCGTTGACCGTGGTCGACAGGATGCGGCCGTTGACCGCCGGGGCGTCCGGGGTCTGGTACTCGGTGCGGTCGCCGCCCGGGGCGGAGACGTCGATGACGCCGAGACCGTAGTTGGAGTACGAGGCCTTCAGGCCCTTGGCGCCGGTCGCGGAGACCGTGACCACGCCCGGCAGCATCGCCGGGTAGTCGAGGCAGACCTTCGGGTCGATGACGCGGTCGCCCGGAGTGGTGTCGTTCGGGCTGCTGTTGTCCAGGATCGAGTCCGCGGCGAGGTCGAACTTCGAGTTGCCGGCCGCCGCGACGTTGACCGTCCCACGGTGCTCCGCGTAACGGGTCGCGCGGGAGACCGCCTCGATGAGGGCCTTCTGGTCCTCGTCGTTCTTGCAGGCGAACATCCACGGGTCGGTGTAGTAGCTGTTGTTCGTGATGTCGACGCCGTGCTCGGCCGCCCACACGAAGCCGCAGACCACGGCCTCGGTGTAGAAGAAGCCGTCCGGGGTGGAGACCTTGATGCCCGAGACCTTCACGCCCGGGGCGACACCGGTGACGCCGATGCCGTTCTTGGCGGCGGCGATGGTGCCGGCGACGTGCGTGCCGTGGTCGCTCTCGCCCGGGTTGGGGCGCCACGAGCCGGGGGTGGTGTCCGGGACGCCGGACACGCAGTTCGCCGAGGCCTTGGTGTCGAAGTTCGGCGCCAGGTCCGGGTGGGTGTCGTCGACGCCGGTGTCGATGACGCCGACGGTCACGCGGCTGCTTCCGAGGGTCTTGCGGTGGGCCTTGTCCGCCTTGATGGCCGGCAGGTCCCACTGCAGGGGCTCGAGCGCGTCCTGCTCGTCGGTGGCCCGCGCCGCCGCCGCGGCGGCCTCGGCGGGGCTCAGTGCCTGGTCGCCCTCGCCGACGGCGTCGTCCGACTGGACGGAGAGGGGGGCGGTGCGCGTCGAACCGGCCGACACCACACCGCGGGCCTTGCGGATCGTCTTCGCGAACTCGGGGTTCTGCGAGTGGACGACTATCACGCCTATCTGGTCATAGGAGATGACCACCGTGCCGCCGGCCGCCGCGATCGCCTTCTTCACCGACGCGGCCGTCCAGCGGCCACCCTCGACGTTGACGACGTACGACAGCTTCGGGCCGTCGGTCGAGACGACGGACGCGGCCGGCGCGTCGCTCAGCTCCGCCGCGTTGGCGGCGCCCGCGGGCAGGAAGCCGAGCGATGCCGTGAGCGCGAGTCCGGCGGGCAGAGCGAGTACTCGGCCGCGTCTCGATCCCAGATGAGCCATGGGTTCTCCACATCATCCGTATGTACTGACCGCACGCCGGTTGCGCGCAGTCAGGTGCATGACGAGTGAAGTTATCGCTGATCTTCCCGACCCTTCAATGAGTTGAGAGGACTTGATGGAGATCCCACAGAAGAAAAACGTCGGCGGTGAACCGCGTCGCCTCGTCCGCCGTGCCGTTGTGCAGGGGTGGGACTCCGCCCGGAGTCTCCTTCCCCACCCCTCAGCGAGGCCCCCTTGTCGGCCCCCTTGTC
>NZ_RDBI01000040.1:651581-672831 GCF_008042125.1 Streptomyces sp. MS191 | reverse complement strand
CCCGCGTCCCGAGGAGATTCCGTGGCCACCGAAGCACCGCCGCCGCCCCAGAGCGGCACGGAAGCCGCCCCCGGCCCCGTCCAGCCCACGACGGAGGCCTTCGTCGAGGTGCAGGAGAGTGCGGAATTCGGCGAACTGCGCCGCACCTACCGCTCCTTCGCCTTCCCGCTGACCATCGGCTTCATCGCCTGGTACCTGCTCTACGTGCTGCTCTCCAACTACGCGGGCGGCTTCATGGGAACCAAGCTCTTCGGCAACATCAACGTCGCCCTCGTCCTCGGCCTGGGCCAGTTCCTGACCACCTTCCTCATCGCCTGGCTCTACTCGCGGCACGCGGCCGAGCGCCTCGACCCGAAGGCCGAGGCCATCAAGTCCCGTATGGAGGCCGACGCGTGAGCAGCACCTTCCAGGCCGTCCAGCTGGCGGCCGAGAACGCCACCAGCGAGCACCGGACGCTGATCATCAGCCTCTTCGGCGTCTTCGTCGTCGCCACACTCGTCATCACCGTGTGGGCGGGACGCCAGACCAAGAGCGCCGCCGACTTCTACGCCGGCGGCCGCCAGTTCACCGGCTTCCAGAACGGCCTCGCGATCTCCGGCGACTACATGTCGGCCGCGTCCTTCCTCGGCATCGCCGGTGCCATCGCCCTCTTCGGCTACGACGGCTTCCTCTACTCGATCGGCTTCCTGGTCGCCTGGCTGGTCGCCCTGCTCCTGGTCGCCGAGCCGCTGCGCAACTCAGGCCGCTTCACCATGGGCGACGTCCTCGCCTACCGGATGCGCCAGCGCCCCGTCCGTACCGCCGCCGGCACCTCCACCATCGTCGTCTCGATCTTCTACCTGCTGGCTCAGATGGCCGGCGCGGGCGTGCTCGTCTCGCTGCTGCTCGGCATCACCAGCGACGGCGGCAAGATCGCGATCGTCGCCCTGGTCGGCGTGCTCATGATCGTGTACGTCACCATCGGCGGCATGAAGGGCACCACCTGGGTGCAGATGGTCAAGGCGGTCCTGCTCATCGCCGGCACGCTCCTGATCACCTTCCTCATCCTGCTGAAGTTCGACTTCAACCTCTCCGACCTGCTCGGCGCCGCCGCCACCAACAGCGGCAAGGGCTCGGCGTTCCTGGAGCCCGGTCTCAAGTACGGCGCCACCGGCGTCTCGAAGCTCGACTTCATCTCGCTCGGCATCGCGCTCGTCCTGGGCACCGCCGGCCTGCCGCACATCCTGATCCGCTTCTACACGGTGCCGACCGCCAAGGCCGCCCGTAAGTCCGTGAACTGGGCCATCGGCATCATCGGCGCCTTCTACCTGATGACGATCGTGCTCGGCTTCGGCGCCGCGGCCCTGCTCAAGAACAGCGACATCATCGCCTCCAACAAGGCCGGCAACACGGCCGCGCCGCTCGCGGCGCTGGAGATCGGCGGCGGCGCCGGCTCGACCGGCGGCGCGATCCTGCTCGCGGTGATCTCGGCCGTCGCCTTCGCCACCATCCTCGCCGTGGTCGCCGGACTGACCCTGGCCTCGTCGTCCTCGTTCGCGCACGACATCTACGCCAACGTCATCCGGCGCGGCAAGGCCACCGAGAAGGAGGAGGTCCGCGCGGCCCGCTGGGCGACCGTCCTCATCGGCATCGTCTCGATCGCCCTCGGCGCGCTCGCCCGCGACCTCAACGTCGCCGGCCTGGTGGCCCTCGCCTTCGCCGTCGCCGCCTCGGCCAATCTGCCGACGATCCTCTACAGCCTGTTCTGGAAGAGGTTCACGACCCGGGGCGCGCTCTGGTCGATCTACGGCGGCCTGGTCTCCTCGGTCGTCCTGGTGCTCTTCTCGCCGGTCGTCTCCGGCAAGCCCACCTCGATGTTCAAGACCGTCGACTTCTACTGGTTCCCGCTGGAGAACCCGGGCCTCGTCTCGATCCCGCTCGGCTTCCTGCTCGGCTGGCTCGGCTCGCTGCTCTCCAAGGAGGAGCCGGACAAGGGCAAGTACGCGGAACTGGAGGTCAAGTCCCTCACCGGTGTCGGAGCGCACTGAATCGTATACGGCGCGCAGTCGCCCGGCGGTCCCGTCGTAGAGTTCTACGACGGGACCGTTCCCGTCCTCGTGACAATCGGGCCGTGCCCGGGCCCGGCCCGCTCGCGTAGGCTCGCAGCAGAGGGATCCGGACGACGGGGAGGAGGCCCGCAGTGCTGATCGACACCTACGGCCGAGTGGCCACTGACCTGCGTGTTTCACTCACGGACCGGTGCAACCTGCGGTGCACGTACTGCATGCCGGAAGAGGGACTGCAGTGGCTCGCCAAGCCCGATCTGCTGACCGACGACGAGATCGTCCGGTTGGTCCGGATCGCGGTCACCGAGCTGGGCGTCACCGAGGTCCGCTTCACCGGCGGCGAGCCGCTGCTCCGCCCCGGCCTGGTGGGCATCGTCGAGCGGTGCGCGGCCCTGGAGCCCCGCCCCCGGATGTCCCTGACCACGAACGGCATCGGACTCAAGCGGACGGCCGCCGCGCTGAAGGCCGCCGGCCTGGACCGGGTCAACGTCTCCCTCGACACCCTGCGACCCGACGTCTTCAAGACCCTGACCCGCCGCGACCGTCACCACGACGTCCTGGAGGGCATGGCCGCCGCCCGCGACGCCGGCCTCACCCCCGTCAAGGTCAACGCGGTCCTGATGCCCGGACTCAACGACGACGAGGCCCCCGACCTGCTGGCCTGGGCCGTGGAGAACGCGTACGAGCTGCGCTTCATCGAGCAGATGCCCCTCGACGCCCAGCACGGCTGGAAGCGCGACGGCATGATCACCGCCGGGGACATCCTCGAATCGCTGCGCACCCGCTTCACCCTCACCCCCGAGGGCGACGAGGAGCGCGGCTCGGCACCCGCCGAGCGCTGGGTCGTCGACGGCGGGCCCCACACGGTCGGGGTCATCGCCTCCGTCACCCGCCCGTTCTGCCGGGCCTGCGACCGGACCCGGCTGACCGCGGACGGCCAGGTGCGTACCTGCCTGTTCGCCACCGAGGAGACCGACCTGCGGGCCGCGCTGCGCTCCGAGGCGCCGGACGAGGAGATCGCCCGGATCTGGAAGGTCGCGATGTGGGGCAAGAAGGCCGGTTCGGGGCTGGACGACCCGGCCTTCCTGCAGCCGGAGCGCCCGATGTCAGCGATCGGCGGCTGACTCCTCCCAGTCCGCCAGCGGCACGACGTCCTTGAGGAAGCCGCGCACCCCCAGGAACTGCGACAGGTGCTCGCGGTGCTCCTCGCAGGCGAGCCACGTCTTACGGCGCTCGGGCGTGTGCAGCTTGGGGTTGTTCCAGGCGAGGACCCAGACCGCGTCGGCGCGGCAGCCCTTGGCGGAACAGATCGGGGACTCTTCGCTCACCGGATTGATCACCGGATCATTGTCCAACAATGGCGATGCCGAGCAGCCACGGGGGGAGCTGCCCGGCATCGGTCCGTCGCTCCGACGGGGGATGCGGAGCGCGTAGGAAGTATGTCACGGGGAATGGGGTGTGGTGCACCGGAACTTCATGATTGATCTGAGCTTTTCTTGAGCTTTTGAAAACCATTGGTGATCGCCCCGGGGCTTGCGTACGCCACCGTCGACGCCGCTACGAACCCTCCGTGTGTGCTTCCGGAGGTGCTTCCGTGCGCGCCTCCGTGCGCTCCCGTGCCGGGTCGTCGCCGGCCCCCAGCGCCGGGCGTACGGGCGGCGGTACGAACGTGGAGGGGAGGGACGGGGCGTTCTCGCGTCCCGCGTTCGCGATGACCACGGCGACATAGGGGAGCAGCAGGCCCAGGGCGAGCGCCACGAAGGCCACATGCCTCTCGACGTTCCACAGCACCGCCGCCGCGATGACGGACAGCGTCCGCACCGTCATGGAGATCACGTACCGGCGCTGCCGGCCCCGCACGTCGTCAGTGAGACCCTGCCGGGCTCCGGTGATCCGGAAGACCTCGGTCGTGCCCTGCTTCCGCATCACGTTCCACCACCCGGTGTCGCCGCCGGACCCTCCCTGGTCCGGACCTCCTTCCACGGTACGCCCGACGTCCGAGCCGGACGAGACCGGGGCACGTATGGAGCCGTCCGACATGCGCCGTATGGCGGGTGGGCCGAGACTGGGCCCACATGCGCAGATCGCGCCGCATGAGGAGGCGACCATGAGTTGGTTGTGGGCAATCATCGTGGGATTTGTGCTGGGCCTGATCGCCAAAGCGATCCTGCCGGGCAAGCAGCAAATCCCGCTGTGGCTGACGACCGTATTCGGAATTCTCGGCAGTGTTCTCGGCAATGCCGTCGCGACCTGGATCGGGGTCAACGACACCAAGGGCATCGACTGGACCCGCCACCTGCTCCAACTCATCGGTGCGATCGCTGTGGTCGGCGTGGGCGACATGCTGTGGACCTCGATCAGGGGCAACCGGCAACGGGCGTGAAAAGCCGGCCCGGACATGCCGGAGGCCCGGGGCGCGCGTCGTGCGCACCCCGGGCCTCCGGCATGTCCGGCCCCGGTGTCCGGGGCCGGGAGGGTCAGCCCTCCGCGTCGAACTCGATCGCCGCGAGGTTCTTCTTGCCCCGGCGCAGCACCAGCCAGCGGCCGTGCAGCAGCTCGTCCGCCGACACCGTCGCGTCCTCGGCGGTGACCTTCACGTTGTTCACGTACGCCCCGCCCTCCTTCACCGTGCGGCGCGCGGCCGACTTGCTCGGCGCGAGGCCGACCTCGGTGAACAGGTCCACGACCTGGCCGAGCTCCCGCACCCGGGCGTGCGGCAGCTCGGAGAGCGCCGCCGCCAGCGTGGCCGCGTCCAGGTCCGCCAGGTCGCCCTGGCCGAACAGCGCCTTCGAGGCCTCGACGACCGCCGCGCACTGGTCGGCGCCGTGCACCAGCGTCGTCAGCTCCTCGGCCAGCGCCCGCTGGGCGGCCCGGGCCTGCGGCCGCTCGGCGGTCTGCCGCTCCAGCTCCTCCAGCTCCTCGCGGGACCTGAAGGAGAGGATCCGCATGTACGTCGAGATGTCCCGGTCGTCCACGTTCAGCCAGAACTGGTAGAACGCGTACGGCGTGGTCATCTCCGGGTCGAGCCAGACGGCCCCGCCCTCGGTCTTGCCGAACTTCGTGCCGTCCGCCTTGACCATCAGCGGCGTCGCCAGCGCGTGCACCTCCGCGCCCGGCTCCAGGCGGTGGATCAGGTCGAGACCGGCCACCAGGTTGCCCCACTGGTCGGATCCGCCCTGCTGGAGCGTGCAGCCGTACCGGCGGTACAGCTCCAGGAAGTCCATGCCCTGCAGGAGCTGGTAGCTGAACTCCGTGTAGCTGATGCCCTGCTCGGACTCCAGCCGCCGGGCCACCGAGTCCTTGGTCAGCATCTTGTTGACCCGGAAGTGCTTGCCGATGTCACGCAGGAACTCGATCGCCGACAGGCCCGCGGTCCAGTCCAGGTTGTTCACCATGACCGCCGCGTTCTCCCCCTCGAAGGAGAGGAACGGCTCGATCTGCGTCCGCAGCCGGTTCACCCAGTTCGCGACCGTCTCCGGGTCGTTCAGGGTGCGCTCGGCGCTCGGGCGCGGGTCGCCGATCTGCCCGGTGGCCCCGCCGACCAGCGCCAGCGGCCGGTGCCCGGCCTGCTGGAGCCGGCGGACGGTGAGCACCTGGACCAGGTGACCGACGTGGAGACTGGCCGCGGTCGGGTCGAAGCCGCAATAGAACGTGACGGGACCGTCCGCGAGGGCCTTGCGCAAGGCGTCCTCGTCGGTGGACTGGGAGAAGAGTCCCCGCCACTGCAGCTCGTCGACGATGTCCGTCACGGTGTCCGGTCTCCTTGATCGATGGTCGTCACGCCGTTGCTCAGTCTAGGCGGGTCACACGCCCTTGCTGACCGAGCTCATGTTGAAGTCCGGCACCCGCAGCGCGGGCATCGCGGCCCTGGTGAACCAGTCGCTCCACTCGCGCGGCAGCGTCTTCTCGGTCCGCCCCGCCTCCGACGCCCGCGACAGCAGGTCCACCGGCGACTCGTTGAACCGGAAGTTGTTCACCTCGCCGACCACCTCGCCGTCCTCGACGAGGTAGACGCCGTCCCGGGTCAGCCCGGTCAGCAGCAGCGTCGCCGGGTCGACCTCGCGGATGTACCAGAGGCACGTCAGCAGCAGGCCGCGCCGCGTGGACGCCACCATCTCCTCCAGCGAGCGCTCGCCGCCGGCGTCCAGGATCAGGTTCCCCGCGGCGGGGGCCACCGGCAGGCGCGTGAGCGCCGCGGTGTGCCGGGTGGTGACCAGGTGCTCCAGCCTGCCCTCGCGCATCCAGTCGACCGGGGGCAGCGGCAGGCCGTTGTCGAAGACCGACGAGTCGTCGCCCGAGGAGTGCGCGACGACGAACGGGGCGGACTCCAGGCCCGGCTCGTTCGGGTCGCTGCGCAGGTTCAGCGGCAGGGGGGAGAGCGTCTCGCCCAGCCGCGTCCCGCCGCCCGGCTTGGAGAAGACCGTCCGGCCCTCCACCGCGTCCCGGGCGGCCGAGGACCACAGCTGGTAGATCAGCAGGTCGGCCACGGCGGTCGGCGGCAGCAGCGTCTCGTAGCGCCCGGCGGGCAGGTCGATCCGCCGCTCCGCCCAGCCCAGCCGCCGGGCCAGGTCGGCGTCCAGGGCCGCCGGGTCGACGTCCTTGAAGTCGCGGGTGGAGCGTCCGGCCCACGCGGAGCGGGAGCGGTCGGGCGACTTGGCGTTCAGCTCCAGCGTGCCGGTGGGCTGGTCGTGCCGCAGCCGCAGGCCCGTGGACGTGCCGAGGTAGGTCGAGGTCAGCTGGTGGTGGGCGAAGCCGTACAGCTCCCGCCCGCCGGCCCGGGCGCGGGCGAAGGCCTCGCCGAGCGCAGGCGCGAAGTCCGTGAAGACGGCGGACGAGGTCTCGGCGGGGGCGTCCGTGAAGTCGGGGGAGGGGTCGATGCCCTCGACCAGCGGCTGTGCGTCCTCGGCCGGGCCGGCGGCCCGCGCGGCCTCCTCGGCGGCCCGGACCAGCGGCTCCAGGTCGTCGGCGGTCACCGCGGACCGCGAGACGACACCGGAGGCGGTGCCCTGCGCGCCGTCGACGGTCGCGATGACGGTGAGGGTCCGGCCGCGGGTGACGCCGTTCGTGGTCAGCGCGTTCCCGGCCCAGCGCAGGTTGGCGGAGGACTCCTCGTCGGCGATGACGACGCACCCGTCCGCACGGGACAGCTCCAGGGCCCGCTCGACGATCTCGTACGGCTTGCTGACGCGGCTCATCGACCGGCCTCCTGCGTCGTGTTGAGGATGTTGACGCCCCGGAAGAGGGCGGAGGGGCAGCCGTGGGAGACCGCCGCGACCTGGCCCGGCTGGGCCTTGCCGCAGTTGAACGCGCCCCCCAGGACGTAGGTCTGCGGGCCGCCCACCTGCTCCATCGAGCCCCAGAAGTCGGTGGTCGTCGCCTGGTACGCGACGTCGCGCAGCTGCCCGGCGAGCCGGCCGTTCTCGATGCGGAAAAAGCGCTGACCGGTGAACTGGAAGTTGTAGCGCTGCATGTCGATCGACCAGGACCGGTCGCCGACCACGTAGATGCCGCGCTCCACGCCGCCGATCAGGTCCTCGGTCGAGAGCCCGCCCGGGTCGGGCCGCAGGGAGACGTTCGCCATCCGCTGCACCGGCACGTGACCCGGCGAGTCCGCGAACGCGCAGCCGTTGGACCGGCCGAGCCCGGTGAGCTTCGCGATCCGGCGGTCCAGCTGGTAGCCGACCAGCGTGCCGTCCTTCACCAGGTCCCAGCTCTGGCCCTCGACGCCCTCGTCGTCGTACCCGACGGTCGCCAGGCCGTGCTCGGCGGTGCGGTCGCCGGTCACGTTCATGATCGACGAACCGTAGGTCAGCTTCCCCAGCTGGTCGAAGGTGGCGAAGGAGGTCCCCGCGTACGCGGCCTCGTAACCCAGGGCCCGGTCCAGCTCGGTCGCGTGGCCGATCGACTCGTGGATCGTCAGCCACAGGTTCGACGGGTCGACGACCAGGTCGTACGTCCCCGCCTCCACGCTGGGTGCCCGCATCTTCTCGGCCAGCAGCCCGGGGATCCGCTCCAGCTCGGCGTCCCAGTCCCAGCCGGTGCCGGTCAGGTACTCCCAGCCCCGTCCGACCGGCGGCGCGATCGTCCGCATCGAGTCGAACTCGCCGGTCGTCTCGTCGACCGCGACGGCGGTCAGCTGCGGGTGCAGCCGGACCCGCTGCTGGGTGGTGACGGTGCCCGCCGTGTCCGCGTAGAACTTGTTCTCCTGGACGGTCATCAGGGAGGCGTCCACGTGCGCCACGCCCTCGGCCCGCAGCAGCCGCGCACTCCAGTCCGCGAGCAGCGCGCTCTTCTCGGCGGCGGGGATGTCGAAGGGGTTGATCTCGTACGAGGAGATCCACGTCCTGTCGGCGTGCACCGGCTCGTCGGCGAGCTCCACCCGCTCGTCGGACCCGGCCGCCGCGATGACCTTCGCGGACAGCTTGGCCATGGCGACCGCCTGCGCGGCGACCCGGGCGGCGCCGTCCATGGTCAGGTCGACGCCGGAGGCGAAGCCCCAGGCCCCGCCGTGCACCACCCGCACCGCGTATCCGAGGTCCGTGGTGTCCGAGGACCCGGAGGGCTTGGCGTCCCGGAGCCGCCAGGAGGCGCTGCGGACCCGTTCCAGGCGGAAGTCGGCGTGCTCGGAGCCGAGCGCCCGCGCGCGTGCGAGCGC
Organism: Streptomyces sp. MS191; assembly: GCF_008042125.1. Classification (GTDB taxonomy): domain Bacteria; phylum Actinomycetota; class Actinomycetes; order Streptomycetales; family Streptomycetaceae; genus Streptomyces. Next base: position 664,131 of record NZ_RDBI01000040.1, on the reverse strand, counting down.
CGCGTCGGCGAGCGCCCGCAGCGGCAGCGCCGTGAAGGCTTCGTCGAGGGTATGGATGCCAGATGGCACAGCTGTCTCCTGTCGTGTGAGACCGGTCGCCCCCGATCATGTCGCGCTTTCGGCCGCGATGCCCACGTCTTTCTGTAGGGACCCGACAGTGACATCCGTACGCCACTGTCAGGGGTCGATTCCCCGGCCGAGGGACCGGACCGRTAGGTTTTCGGTAACCAAGACCGCTATCGAAAGGGTGATCCGTTGAGCCGCTCGGTTCTCGTCACCGGAGGAAACCGGGGCATCGGCCTCGCCATCGCCCAGGCGTTCGTCGACGCCGGCGACAAGGTCGCCGTCACCTACCGGTCCGGTGAGCCGCCGGCCGGCTTCCTCGCCGTCAAGTGCGACATCACCGACGCCGAGCAGGTGGAGCAGGCGTACAAGGAGATCGAGGAGAAGCACGGTCCCGTCGAGGTGCTGGTCGCCAACGCCGGTGTCACCAAGGACCAGCTGCTCATGCGGATGTCCGAGGAGGACTTCACCGCCGTCCTCGACACCAACCTCACGGGCACCTTCCGGGTCGTCAAGCGCGCCAACCGCGGCATGCTGCGGGCCAAGAAGGGCCGCGTCGTCCTGATCTCCTCCGTCGTCGGCCTCCTCGGCTCGGCCGGTCAGGCCAACTACGCCGCCTCCAAGGCCGGCCTGGTCGGCTTCGCCCGGTCCCTCGCCCGCGAGCTCGGTTCGCGCAACATCACGTTCAATGTCGTCGCGCCCGGTTTTGTCGACACCGACATGACCAAGGTGCTCACCGAGGAGCAGCGCAAGGGCATCGTGTCCCAGGTGCCTCTGGGCCGGTACGCGCAGCCGGAGGAGATCGCCGCCACGGTGCGGTTCCTGGCTTCGGACGACGCCTCGTACATCACTGGAGCCGTCATCCCGGTTGACGGCGGATTGGGCATGGGTCACTGAGCACGATGACTAACACTGGCGGAATTCTCGAGGGCAAGCGCATCCTGATCACCGGTGTGCTGATGGAGTCCTCCATCGCCTTCCACACCGCGAAGCTGGCCCAGGAGCAGGGCGCGGAGATCATCCTCACCGCGTGGCCGCGGCCGTCGCTGACCGAGCGCATCGCCAAGAAGCTGCCCCGGCCCGAGAAGGTCAAGGTCCTGGAGCTCGACGTCTCCGACGACACGCACCTCGCCCGCCTGGAGGGCCAGGTCCGCGAGCACCTGGGCGACCGTCTCGACGGCGTCGTGCACTCGATCGGTTTCGCCCCGCAGGACGCCCTCGGCGGCAACTTCCTCAACACGCCCTTCGAGTCCGTCGCCACGGCGATGCACGTCTCGGCCTTCTCGCTGAAGTCCCTGACGATGGCGCTGCTCCCGCTGATGACGGAGGGCGGCTCGGTCGTCGGCCTGACCTTCGACGCGCAGTTCGCGTGGCCGCAGTACGACTGGATGGGCCCGGCGAAGGCGGCCCTGGAGGCCACCAACCGCTACATGGCCCGTGACCTGGGCAAGCACGACATCCGCTGCAACCTGATCTCGGCGGGCCCGATCGGTTCGATGGCCGCGAAGTCCATCCCCGGCTTCTCCGAGCTGGCGGCGGTCTGGGACAGCCGTTCCCCGCTGGAGTGGAACCTCGCCGACCCGGAGCCGGCCGGCCGTGGCGTCGTGGCCCTCCTGAGCGACTGGTTCCCGAAGACGACGGGCGAGATCGTCCACGTCGACGGCGGTCTGCACGCGATCGGCGCGTAAGCACGCGCCCACGCGTCGCGCCCCGGCGCGCACCGTACGGCGAAGGCCGGGTGGCCGCCCCCGAACAGGGGCGGGACCCGGCCTTCGCCGTGCCGGCACCCTCCCGAGTCGAAAAGTCTGGCGAATCACCCCAGACTGGTCGGAGCGTGACATTCCGGCTACTGATGGGGAGGAGGTACGGGCATGCGTGCGCTCCACCGCAGGTTCGCCGCTCTGGCCTCGACCGCCGCTCTCTTCGCCGGGATCGCCGTCGCCGCCGAGGTGCGCGCCGCTCCCGCTCCCGCCGAGGACGTCCCGTCCCCGGCCACCGCCGCCGAACAGCCCGATGACTTCGGTGCCTCCTGCCGCACCGTCGTCGAGGGCTCCCGCGTCACCGCCTACTGCCACAACCCCTACCCCGACACCGACCGGGTCAGCCTGCACGTCGAATGCGCCCGTTGGTGGGACGTGGACACCGACAGCGCCCCCGTCGACGTCGACCCGACCGCCTACGCCCAGGTGACCGGCCGCTGCTGGAAAGAGGTCCGCACCGCCTGGATCACCCACCAGCCGGCAGGCTCGGACCCGTCCGCCCAGGGCTCCTGAGGCCGGGGTCTCAGGGCTGCCGCGCCTCGGGAGCCTCGGGGCTCCTGAGGCACAGGAACGGGTAGCCGGCCGCCTCGGCCGCCGCCGTCTCCGCGTCCCCGGCCCGGATCGCGTCCACCAGCCGCGCGTGGTCCATGTGGTGCTCCGGCCGCAGCTCCTGGCCCACGTCGTCGCGCAGCCAGTCCCGCAGCAGATCTCCCAGGTCCGCGTACACCTCGGTCAGCACCTCGTTCCCGGACGCCGCCACCACCGCGTGGTGGAACGCCGCGTCCGCGGTCACGAAGCGCTCCGCGTCGCCCGTCTCCCACGCCTCCTCGCGCCGGTCGAGCAGCGTCTCCAGCTGCTTGAGGTCCCGTTCGCTGCGCCGCAGCGCCGCGAGCCGTGCGGCCGATGACTCCAGCGTGGAGCGCAGCTCCGCCACGTGCCGGGGGTCGGAGTGCGCGAACCGCCGGTGCATCACGCCCGCCAGCTCGCTCGTCGCCAGGACGTACGTGCCCGAGCCCTGCCGGATGTCCAGCAGGCCGTTGTGCGCGAGCGCGCGCACCGCCTCGCGCACGGTGTTGCGGGCCACGCCCAGCTGCTCGACCAGCTCCGGCTCCGTCGGGATCCGTGAGCCGACCGGCCACTCGCCTGAGGTGATCTGGTTCCGCAGCTCGCTGATCACCTGATCGGAGAGCCCGGAACGCCGGGGAGTGCCGAGCGCCATGGTCCACCCTTCTCGTTGGTTCCGGATTGGACAACCAATCATCCCATGATTCTATGATGGCGCCATGCCTGACGAGCCGCAGACCCTCGAACCCGCCGCCCCGCCGGCCGCCCGTACCCGTACCGAACCGGCCGGCGCCCCCGCGGCCGATTCCTCCGCACCGGGTCGCCACGGCGTCTGGGTCGTCCGGCTCGTCGTCCTCGGGATCGTGCTCGCCGCGCTCAACCTCCGCCCCGCCATCACCAGCCTGGGCGCCCTCCTCGAGGAGGTCCGCGACGGCCTCCACATGAGCGGCAGTGTGGCCGGCGTCCTCACCTCCGTGCCGCCCCTCTGCTTCGCGGTCTTCGGCATCACCGCCCCGCGCCTCGCCCGCCGCTTCGGCCCCGCCGCCGTCGTCTGCGCCGGCATGGCCGCGATCTTCGCGGGCCTGGCCGTACGGCCCTTCGCCTCCGGCACCGTCGGCTTCCTCGCGGCCAGCGCCCTCGCCCTGATGGGCATCGCCGTCAGCAACGTCCTCATGCCCGTCATCGTCAAGCGGTACTTCCCCGACCGCATCGGCACCATGACCGGCCTCTACTCCATGGCGCTGGCCCTCGGCACCTCGCTCGCCGCGGCCGCGACCGTGCCCATGGCCGAGGCCATGGGCGGAGGTTGGCGCACCGGGCTCGGCGTCTGGGCGGTCCTCGCCGCCCTCGCCGTGCTGCCCTGGATCCCGCTGGTCCGCGACCGCGGGGCCCGCGGGACGGCCGGACCCGTCCGGGACGCAGCCGCGTCCCCGCAGGCCGCCCCGCTGCGGATCACCCGCAGCCGCACGGCCTGGGCGCTCGGCTGCTTCTTCGGCCTCCAGGCCACCGGCGCCTACATCACCATGGGCTGGATGCCGCAGATCTTCCGGGACGCCGGCGTCCCGGCCGGTACCGCCGGAGTGCTCCTCGCCGTCACCATGGTGATGGGTGTGCCGCTCGCCTTCGTCATCCCGCGCCTCGCCACCCGCCTGCGGAACCAGGGCCCGATCGCCGTCGTCCTCGGCCTCTGCGGACTCGCCGGCTACACCGGCCTCTACTTCGCCCCCGCCGACGGCGCCTGGGCCTGGGCGCTGCTCCTGGGCGTCTCGAACTGCGCCTTCCCGCTCGCCCTCACCATGATCGGCATGCGCTCGCGCACCGGTGCCGGCGTGGTCCGGCTCTCCGCCTTCGCGCAGAGCGTCGGCTACCTCATCTCCATCCCCGGACCGCTCCTGGTCGGCGTCCTGTACCAGCACAGCGGCGGCTGGGGCCTGCCCATCGCGCTGATGGCGGGGCTGATGGTGCCCCAGATGATCGTCGGAACCCTCGCGGGCAGGGCCCGGACGGTCGAGGACGAATGCTGAGATGCGAGACTGGTGCCATGCCAGTGCTCGATCCGAACCCTCAGAACGGCCAGAAGAAGCTCCTGCTCGTGCTCGGCGCGATGCTCGGGATCTCGGTCGTCATCGCCGTCATCGCCACGATCGCCTCTCCGTGAGCCGGTGACCCCGGCACACCGGCGGCCCGCGCCCCGGTGACCCGCGCCGCCCCGGGGTGGGGGTAGCCCCCGCGTCCCCTAGGGGGCGAGTGTCAGGGTGAAGTGGGTGGATCTCCGGATGGGCCCGCCGGCCCGTGCTCCGTACGTTGGAGACCACGCGCCGGATCACCCATCCCACGGAGGCGGCCATGGCGGCCCACACGCACACCCGGACCCCTGCCCCGTCCGTCAGAGGTGTGGACGCCCGGCTGCCCTGGTGGGCGCTCGCCCTTCCGGTGGCCGCCTTCGTCGCCCTCTTCGTGCTCGTCACGGCGCCCGGCGGGGCGCAGGCGGCCGGTGGCGACCCGGGGGTCGGCCGGCTCCTGGAGCAGATCCGCCAGACGCTGCCCCACTGACTCAACACCCTGCGCCTGACGGGCGGTTTCATGCGAAGCTGGAACCCATGAGCGTCGATACACCCCGCAGGATCGTGCTGCTCCGGCATGCCAAGGCCGACTGGCCCCAGGTGTCCGACCACGAGCGTCCGCTCGCCGAGCGAGGCCGGACGGACGCGCCCGTGGCCGGCCGCAAGCTCGCCGACACCGGGATCACCTTCGATCTGGCCCTCTGCTCGACCGCCGCCAGGACGCGTGAGACCTGGAAACTGGCCGTGCAGGAGCTGCCGCACCGCCCCAGGACCGTGTACGAGGATCGACTGTACGAGGCCTCGCTCGGCGAGCTCATCGCCCTCCTCAACGAGACCTCCGACGAGGTGGCCGACCTTCTCGTGATCGGCCACAACCCCGGCATGCACGCGCTCTCCGACGCCCTCGCGGGCTCGGCCGAGGGCGACACGCTGACCCGGATGAACCGCGGCGGCTTCCCGACGGCCGCCTTCTCCGTCATCGGGTTCAACGGCTCGTGGAAGTCGGTGGAGCACGGTGTGGGCACACTGCTCGACTACTGGGCCCCGCACGACTGAGCCGCCCGCGCGCCCATGACGGAAGGCCCGGCCACCGCTCTCGGTGGCCGGGCCTCGCGATGTCCGTCAGTGCAGCAGGTCCTCGCCGCCGTCCGCGGCCTCGACCTCCTCGCGGGTGATCCCGAGCAGGTAGAGGACGGCGTCGAGGAAGGGGACGTTCACCGCGGTGTGCGCGGCCTCGCGCACGACCGGCTTGGCGTTGAAGGCCACGCCGAGCCCGGCGGTGTTCAGCATGTCGAGGTCGTTGGCGCCGTCGCCAATCGCCACGGTCTGGGCCAGCGGCACCCCCGCCTCGGTGGCGAAGCGGCGCAGCAGCCGCGCCTTGCCGGCCCGGTCCACGATCTCGCCGGTGACCCGGCCGGTGAGCCGGCCGTCGACGATCTCCAGGGTGTTGGCCGAGGCGAAGTCCAGGCCCAGCTTCTCCTGCAGGTCGTCCGTGACCTGGGTGAAGCCGCCCGAGACGACACCGACCTGGTAGCCGAGCCGCTTCAGGGTCCGGATCAGGGTGCGGGCGCCGGGGGTGAGGCGCACCTCGGCGCGGACCTTGTCCACCACGGAGGCGTCGAGCCCGGCGAGCAGCGCCACCCGGGCGTGCAGCGACTGCTCGAAGTCCAGCTCCCCGCGCATCGCCGCCGCGGTGACCTCGGCGACCTCGCGCTCGCAGCCGGCGTGGCCGGCGAACAGCTCGATGACCTCGTCCTGGATGAGCGTCGAGTCGACGTCCATGACCACCAGCCGCTGCGCGCGGCGGTGCAGTCCGGCGGAGACGACCGCCACGTCCACGCCGATCTCCGAGGCCGAGGGGGCCAGCGCGGTCCGCAGCGGCTCGGTCTCGCAGCCCGAGACGGCGAACTCGACAGCCGTCACCGGGTACTTCGCGAGGCGGAAGATGCGGTCGATGTTGCCGCCGGTTCCGGTGATCTTCGCCGCTATGGCCGCCGTCGACTCGGCGGTCAGCGGGTGCCCGAGGACGGTCACGTGCGAACGGCCGCTGCCACGCGGACGGTTGTCTCCGGTGCCGGAGATGATCTCGGCCTGGAGCTTCAGCGACTCCGCCCAGCTGTGCACGGTGGCGCGCAGCTCGCCCTGCGAGGCGACGGTCGGCTCGGTGACGAGCGCGCACAGGACGAGGCGGCCGCGGGACACGACCTGCTCGATGTCCACGACGTCGACGGAGTAGGCGGCGAGGGTGTCGAAGAGTCCGGCGGTGATCCCGGGACGGTCCTTCCCGAAGATCTTGACGAGAAGAGTGGGAACGTCTGAGGTCTGCGATGCGCTCATGGTGCTTCCACCGTATCGGGCACCGGGTGCCACCAGCTCCCCCGTCCCGAGTGCCGGACTCTTCGACACCCTCGCCGCCTACTCCGTCGACGTCGTGGACATCGAGCAGGTCGTGTCCCGCGGCCGCCTCGTCCTGTGCGCGCTCGTCACCGAGCCGACCGTCGCCTCGCAGGGCGAGCTGCGCGCCACCGTGCACAGCTGGGCGGAGTCGCTGAAGCTCCAGGCGCTCCGTGAACCGCCCCACCAACCACGGCGGAGGCGGCGGAACTGCAGCGGTCCGCCCGGCCGGCAGTCTCTCGCGCACGACCAGCGTCCCGGCGAAGACATCCCCGATCCGCCGCCCTCGCGCCGACACGAGCGAGGCGTCCACCGACACCCCGGCGAGCACCACCGACAGGGCCAGCGCCGGCGCCGTCACCGCACCCAGCCGCAGCCCGCACCGCGCCGCGAACGCCACCCGCCCGAGCCCGTCACGGGGCGTCCGGGACGCCGCCAGCACCCCGGCGCCCAGCATCATCACGGCCGCGGCCACCGCGAGCAGCCACACCGCCCGGTCCAGCTCGGCGAGCCGGGCCACCGTCACCGGCCGGTCCGTCGCCGCACCGCCCAGCAGCGCGTCCAGCGGATCGGGCAGCACCTCCGCCAGCGAACCCCGCGCACCACCGGTCCACGGCACGAACAGTCCGAGGGGCACCCCGACGCCCACCCCGTTCGGCGTCCCGAGCAGCGCGGCGCCCAGCACCCGGCGGGGACGGTCGTCGCCGACGGCCGCGTACCCCGCCGCCGCGTATCCGGCGGCCACCGCCACCAGCCCCACCGCCACCAGCGCCGAGGCCGCGGGCCGCACCACCCGCCGCACACCGTCCCCGAACCGTCCCGGCGGCAGCGGAGCCCGCCGTGAGGCGAGCAAGGCGAGCACCACGACCCCGAGCGCCCAGAGCGCCGCGCCCGCCAGCGAGTCCACGGTGTCCACCGAGAAGCCCACCGACGCCTTCGCCTCCGCCAGGTCACCGAGTCGGTCCGGCAGCAGCCCGCCGAGGTCCCCGAGATCCCCGAGGCCCGGCACGCGCAGCCCGCCGTCCCCGCCGGCGCCCGGCACCCCTTCGATGCCCAGGGCGTCGCCGTCGATCGTCACCACGTCGTGCCCGGCCCAGGCCAGCCCGCCCACCGCGGCCACGAAGACCGTCACCAGGGCCGCCACCCGGCAGGCGAGGTCCCGCGCCGAGAGGTACGGCCCGGCGCCCCGCAGCGAGCGCAGGAAGAGGTACCCGAGGAGCAGCGCCCCCACCAGGGCGACCCCGAGTGGCGCGAAGTCGACGGCGGTCCGTGCCGCCGCCCCCTCCAGTCCGTACGCCGACACGTCACCCGTCGGTGTCACCGACCCGCCCACGGCCAGCACCACCACGGCCGCCGTCATCGGGCCGAGGCCGCCCGCCGCGTCCGCGCCGAGGAGATGGAGCCCGAGCGCGGCGGCCCCCGCCATCCCCACCAGCGCCCAGCCCACGGCCGCGATCGAGGTCAGGATCACATCGGTCGGGGACATGCGCCCGCGGTCGCCCCTCGCCTCCATCAGACCCCCCTGATTCGTGCCGAGTTGCCCCATTCATGCATGATCCGTACGCACTCATGGGCGCTTACCACTCTCCGGGCTGTTTTCTCCTTCCGTCAACGGCCCGTGCACGGAGCATCGGAGGGCGCCCGGAGCACGCCTGCGCCGGGTCTTCACACCGCCCGACTTTCGGATCGGGGACCGGGCCTGAAATAGTTCCCCCCGATGTTCGCCATCCCTAGACTCCCTGCGACGGGGGTACATCGGGGGACAAGTAGTGGGGCATGGAGTGCCAGAACTCGTACTGGAATTGAACGGAAGGACCTGGACTCTCGATCCGTCCAGGTCGTACACCCTCGGACGTGATCCGCAGGGCGACCTGGTGATCGACGACGCCAGGGTCTCGTGGCGCCACGCCACCATCAGCTGGGGCGGCCGGAGTTGGGTCATCGAGGACCACGGCTCCACCAACGGCACGTTCGTGCAGGGGCAGCGGATCCACCAGGTGGAGATCGGCCCGGGCTCCGCCGTGAACCTCGGCAACGCCACCGACGGCCCGCGGCTGAACCTCGCCGCCACCGGCGCCCCGGCCCACCAGGCCGCGGCGCAGGCGCAGCAGCCCGCCCAGCACCAGGCCGGCGCGCAGGCCGACTGGGCGACGAATCAGGCCCCGCCGCCGCAGCAGGGCTGGCAACAGCCCGCCGGGCAGCCGCAGTTCCCGCAGCAACAGGGCGGCCAGGCCGCGCAGTCGGCACAGAACGTGCCGGGCCAGGGCGGTGGCGCCGCGGGGGCGCCGCCGGTCTACGGGGACCGCAGCCCCACGACGTTCTACCAGCTGGCCCTCGGCCACGTGATGCGGATCGGCCGTGCGCTCGAGAACGAACTGGTGGTCTCCGACCTCCAGGTCTCGCGCCACCACGCCGAGTTCCACGCGACGCCCGACGGGCGTTTCCAGATCAAGGACCTCGGCTCCCACAACGGCACGTACGTCAACGGCCAGCCGATCGCCAAGAGCGGCTCGGTCTTCATCGGACCCAACGACATCGTCGGTGTCGGCCACTCGACCTTCCGGATCGTCGGCGGTCAGCTGGAGGAGTTCGTCGACACCGGCGAGGTCTCCTTCTCGGCCCGCCACCTCACCGTGACCGTCGACGGCGGCAAGCAGATCCTCAAGGACGTCTCGTTCGGCGTCCCGGAGAAGTCGCTGATCGGCGTCATCGGCCCGTCCGGTTCCGGAAAGTCGACGCTGCTCAAGGCGCTCACCGGCTACCGCCCGGCCAACGAGGGCGACGTCCTCTACGACAACCGGAGCCTCTACAAGCAGTTCGCCGAGCTGCGCCAGCGCATCGGTCTGGTCCCGCAGGACGACATCCTGCACAAGGAGCTGACCGTCCAGAAGGCGCTGCGCTACGCGGCCAAGCTCCGCTTCCCCGGCGACACCGCCCCGGCCGAGCGCGAGGCCCGGATCGACGAGGTGCTGCGCGAGCTCAAGCTCGACATCCACAAGGAGAAGAAGGTCACCTCCCTCTCCGGTGGTCAGCGCAAGCGCGTCTCCGTCGCCCTGGAGCTCCTCACCAAGCCGTCGCTGATCTTCCTGGACGAGCCGACCTCCGGCCTCGACCCGGGCATGGACCGCGACGTCATGCAGCTGCTCCGCGGCCTCGCCGACGACGGCCGCACCGTCCTGGTCGTCACCCACTCCGTCGCCGAGCTGGGCCTGTGCGACAAGCTCCTGGTGATGGCGCCCGGCGGTTCGGTGGCGTACTTCGGTCCGCCGGAGGAGGCGCTGAACTTCTTCGGCTACAGCACCTGGGCCGACGTCTTCTCCGCCTTCGAGAACTACCGCGACTACGACTGGGCGGGCCGCTGGAAGGGCTCGCAGCACTACCAGATGTACGCCGCGGACATCGACGCCGTCGCCGCGCAGCCGGTGCAGATGCCGCAGCAGGCGATGGCCCGGCCGCCCAAGCCGCAGGGCTGGGGCTCCCAGCTCTGGACCCTGATCCGCCGCTACTCGTCGGTGATCGCGTCCGACAAGGGCTTCATGGGCCTGATGGTGATCCTGCCGGCCGTCCTCGGCGTGGTCTCGGTCGTCATCCCGGCCGACTTCGGCCTCGCGCCGCCGAAGCCGCCGTCCCGCTTCAACGGCGACGCCGGCACGATCATGCTGATCCTCGCGGTCGGCATGTGCTTCTCGGGCGCCGCCAACTCGGTCCGTGAGCTGATCAAGGAGCGGGTCATCTACGAACGGGAGCGGGCCACCGGCCTGTCCCGCTCGGCGTACCTGATGTCCAAGGTCATCGTCCTCGGCGTGATCACCGCCATCCAGGGCGTCATCATCTGCGGCATCGGCTTCGCCACCCGCGAGCTGCCCGCGGAGGGCCTGGTCCTGCCGCCGGCCGTCGAGCTGTGCGTCACGATCATCGCGCTCGGCTTCACCTCGATGATGTTCGGCCTGGTCATCTCCTCGCTGGTGAAGACCGCCGAGAAGACGATGCCGCTGCTCGTCATGTTCGCGATCGTCCAGGTCGTCTTCACCGGCATCCTCTTCCAGGTGTACGGCTCGCCGGGCCTGGAGCAGTTCGCCTGGCTGATGCCCTCGCGCTGGGCCATCGCCGCCGCGGGTTCGACCCTCGACCTCGCGCACCTGATGCCGCCGTGGGACCACAAGGACCCGACCAACCTGGACCCGCTGTGGGACCACACGGTCGGCCAGTGGGGCTTCAACCTCTCGGTCCTGCTGATCATCGGCATCGTCTGCGGCTTCGCCGTGGCGCGCCTGCTGCGGCGCCACGAGCCCGAGGTCATGCGGAAGTAGCGGAAGCGACCGGCGTCACACGCGCCGGACGACGCCGAGGGCGGCACCCCACGGGGTGCCGCCCTCCGGCGTTGCTGCCTCAGCGCGATCAGTAGGCGCTGTTGACGTTGTCGATCGAGCCGTAGCGGTCGGCCGCGTAGTTGGCGGCGGCGACGATGTTGGCGACCGGGTCGTACTGGTCGAACGCGGTGCCGGGCACGTGGTAGGCCTTGAAGGTCGGGTAGATGACCTGCAGCAGACCCTTGGACGGGACGCCGTTGATGGCGTTGATGTCCCAGTTGTTGATGGCCCGCGGGTTACCGCTGGACTCACGCATGATGTTCTTGTGCAGGCCGTTGTAGCTGCCCGGAATGTTGTGCTTGTCCATGATGAACAGCGCCTCGCGGATCCAGCCGTCGAGGTTGTTCGCGAAGACGGGCTTGCGGGCGGCGGCACGGCTCGCGGCGGCCTTCACGGCGGCGCGCTTCTTGGCCTCGGCCTTCGCCTTCGCGGCGGCGGCAGCGGCCTTCGCCTTGGCCTTGGCTGCTGCGTCGGCCTTGGCCTTGGCGGCGGCGACGGCGTTCGCCTTGGCCTTGGCGGCGGCCTCGGCCTGCTGCTTGGCCTTGAGGCCGAGCGCCGTGTGCTGCTCGGTAAGGCTCGAGTGCAGCGCCTTGGCCTGGGCGCTGTCGGCGTTGTACGCCCAAGCGGCCTGCTGGGTGTTGGCCAGCGCCTGAGGCTCGACCTCAGCGGCGGCGTTGCCCGGGACGAGAGAGAAGGCGAGAGCTGCGGCGCCAAGAGTGGCGACACCGGCGATCGAGGCCTTGTGGGTCTTGGTCAGACGGCGGCGAGAAGTGTTCGCAGACATGCAGGACTACCTCTTCGAATAGCAGGGGGTCGCTCAGGCCGGGGGCGGCGCTGCGCCTTCCTCGGCGGCGACGGCTGCAATTCTTAGCGCCAGCAAAATCCTCTGGCAAAGGTGTGACGTACGAACCCGGGTAGTGGATCAAGGGCGCCGGCCGGACGCCCCGAAACCCCTCCAATGCCCGTTTTTACCGTCCTGTTCTGTCCCTTATGTATCCACTACGACCCTTAGTAAGTGACCTGGGTCCTATGCGCGGGCTCACATCGGCCCTGTAACAACCTCACCAGGCGTTGCTGTCGCAATGCGCACGGTGAGTGGCGTCCGCCGGGAGGATGAGGTGCAGGTCCCCGAACTCGTGCCAGAGGTAGCGCCCTTGCAGCGCCTGGGCATAGGCCCGCAGCAGTGCGGGCCGCCCCGCGACCGCCTCCAGCATCAGCAGATGCGAGGCCGCCGGCTCGTGCAGTCCGGTCAGCAGTCCGTCCACCGCCCGCACCCCGCGCGCCGGGGTCACCACCAGGTCCGTCCACCCCGCCGCGGCCCGCACCACCCCGGCCC
>NZ_RDBI01000040.1:626455-651481 GCF_008042125.1 Streptomyces sp. MS191 | reverse complement strand
CGCCCGCGACGTACCGCCCGCTCGGCGGCCTGCGCTCCAGAAGAGAGAGGAGGGCGGGCACCACCGACTCCGGGTCCGGCCGCGCGTCCGTGTCGTCCGGCACCGCCGCCGCGTACAGGTCCGTGGCCATGTCCCCCGGGTCCACCGCCCACACCCGCAGCGCCGGCTCCTCCACCGCCAGCACCGCCGCCAGCCGCTCAAGCGCCGCCTTCGAGGCCCCGTACCCGCCCCACGTCTCGTACGCCTCCACCGCCGCGTCCGAACCGACCGCGACCACCGCCCCGGCCCCGCTCGCCCGCAGCAGCGGCAAGCCCTCCTGCACGAGACCCAGCGCCGCCACCACGTTCGTCTCCAGCGCCACCCGCAGTCCGTCCAGCGGCTGCTCCGCCAGCCGCACCAGCGGCTCCGCGCCCAGCGCGCTCGCGTTGCTCACCAGCAGGTCGAGACCGCCCAGCTCCCGGGCCGCCGCCACCAGCTCCCGGCGGTGCGCCGGGTCCGTGACGTCCCCGGCCAGCGCCACCACCCGGCCTCCCCGCGCCCGGGCCGCCCGGGCGCTCTCCTCCAGCACCTGTGCCGTCCGGGCGTCCAGCACCAGGTCCCAGCCCCGCTCGGCCAGCGCGCCGGCCAGCGCCCGCCCCAGCCCCTTCGACGCTCCCGTAACGATCGCGACAGTCATGACGTCCATCCCCTCGGGTACCGGCTTCCGCCTCGATGCCCCCAGCCTCCGCCCGGGCCGCCGTCCGCCGCCTCGTCCGCGGGCCCGGACCGGGCACGGCACTTCGACCTAGGTCCTGTGCGGGCGTTCCTCGCGGGCCCGAGGAGACCGCCCGGACAGGACCTAGTCCGGTGGTCGGGGGCCGGAGCCGTCCCCGGACGGATACGCACCGTCACACCTCACCGGTACGGTGAGTCCATGAGTCACCGACCCGGCTCCGGCCTCGCCGCCGTGAGCACCGCGCTGCTGGCGATGAGCCGCCACCTGGAGGTGCGCGACGTCCTCAAGACGATCGTCGCCTCCGCGCGCGAGCTCCTCGACGCCGAGTACGCGGCCCTGGGCGTGCCGGACGACCACGGCGGCTTCGCCCAGTTCGTGGTCGACGGCGTCAGCGACGAGCAGTGGCGGGCCATCGGCCCGCTGCCCCGCCAGCACGGCATCCTCGCCGCCATGCTCCACAAGGCCGAGCCCGAGCGGCTCGCCGACGTCCGCGAGGACCCGCGCTTCGAGGGCTGGCCGGCCGCGCACCCCGAGATGTCCGACTTCCTCGGCCTGCCCATCCAGGACGGCGAGGAGACGATCGGCGCCCTCTTCCTGGCGAACAAGCGCTGCCGCGGGGCCGCCCCCGAGGGCGACGGCGGCTGCGGCTTCACCGCGGACGACGAGGCACTGCTCTCGATCCTCGCCCAGCACGCCGCCATCGCCCTGACCAACGCCCGCCTGTACGAACGCAGCCGCGAACTCACCATCGCCGAGGAGCGCTCGCGCCTGGCCCACGAGCTGCACGACGCCGTCAGCCAGAAGCTCTTCTCGCTCCGGCTCACCGCCCAGGCCGCCGCCGCCCTCGTCGACCGCGACCCGGCCCGCGCCAAGGGCGAGCTCCAGCAGGTCGCCGAGCTCGCCGCCGAGGCCGCCGACGAGCTGCGCGCCGCCGTCGTGGAGCTGCGCCCCGCCGCGCTGGACGAGGACGGCCTCGTGCACACCCTGCGGACGCAGATCCAGGTCCTGGACCGGGCCCACAGCGCGCGGGTCACCTTCGACAGCCCCGGCATGCGGGCCCTGCCCGCCGCCCAGGAGGAGGCCGTCCTCCGGGTCGCGCAGGAGGCCCTGCACAACGCGCTGCGGCACGCCGAGCCCGCCGCCGTCACGGTCACCCTCGTCCGGCGGGGCCCGGGCGCGCTGCTCACCGTCCGCGACGACGGCAAGGGCTTCGACCCCCGCACGGTCCGCAGCGCCGGGCGGCACCTCGGACTGGTCTCCATGCGGGACCGCGCCGGTGGTGTCGGCGGCCGGCTCACCGTGACATCGGCGCCCGGCCGAGGCACCACGATCGAGATGGAGGTCCCCGGTGGCTGACAAGACCATTCGCGTCCTGCTGGTCGACGACCACCAGGTCGTCCGCCGCGGCCTGCGGACCTTCCTGGAGGTCCAGGACGACATAGAGGTCGTCGGCGAGGCCGCCGACGGCGCCGAGGGCGTCGCACGGGCGGAGGAGCTGCGGCCCGACGTCGTCCTGATGGACGTCAAGATGCCCGGCATGGACGGCATCGAGGCCCTGCGGAAGCTGCGCGAGCTGGCCAACCCGGCCCGCGTGCTGATCGTCACCAGCTTCACCGAGCAGCGCACGGTGATCCCCGCGCTGCGCGCGGGCGCCTCGGGATACGTCTACAAGGACGTGGACCCCGACGCACTGGCCGGCGCCATCCGCTCCGTGCACGCCGGGCACGTGCTGCTGCAGCCCGAGGTGGCGGGGGCGCTGCTCTCGCAGGACGAGGCGCCGAGCGGTACGGGCCGCGGGTCGACCCTCACGGAACGCGAGCGGGAGGTGCTCGGCCTGATCGCGGACGGCAGGTCCAACCGGGAGATCGCGCGGGCCCTGGTCCTCTCCGAGAAGACGGTCAAGACGCACGTCTCGAACATCCTCATGAAGCTCGATCTGGCGGACCGGACCCAGGCCGCGCTGTGGGCGGTCCGGCACGGACTCACCACCTGACCCGCGGGGGAGGGAACGGAGAGGGGGAGAGGTACTTCCGTTCCCTTCTTCATACCGTCGGGTGTATGTCCCCCGTTCGGCGCAACCCGGCGGGGGTGACGGCGTTCTCCATGGCGTGCTGCGACGGCCCGGTCGCAGCGAATACCAGGAGGATCCCGAAAGTGAACAAGCTCAAGAAGGCCGCAGCCCTGACCATGGTCGCCGGCGGCATCGTCGCCGCCGGTGCGGGTGTGGCCTCCGCCGACGCGGACGCCCACGGCCAGGCCCTCAACTCGCCGGGCGTCGCCTCCGGCAACCTGGTGCAGGTCCCGGTCCACGTCCCCGTGAACGTCTCGGGCAACACGATCAACGTGATCGGCCTGCTCAACCCGGCCTTCGGCAACAGCGCCCTCAACGGCTGACGCCACCCGAAACGGCCCGGCCCCCGGACGATCCCCCCGGAGGCCGGGCTTCACCGTGCCCCGGCACGACCGCCCCCGGGCGCCCGCCAGGCCGGGACCGGGCACCCGCGCTCACCGTCGAGGAGTCGAGCCGCCCGGCCCCCGCGCCTCAGAGCTCCCGTTCCCGTTCCTCCACGTACGCGTTGTACGCCGCGACCTGCGCCCGGCGCGCGACCCGCTCCACCGGCCGGAGCGCGGCACCCCGCGCGGCCATCTCCGAAGCGCTCACCGCGCCCCCGTGCCCCCCGCCGTACGCCAGGCCGACCAGCAGGCCGATCCGCTGCGCCAGCTCCAGGACCCGCACCGCACGCGGCGGATAGCCGGGGGCAAGGACCTCCCGGCCCGCCTCCGCGCGCGCCCGGTACGCCTCCCGCGCCGCGTCCGCCACCGGACCGGAGGCCGCCACGTCCAGTTTCGTCAGCACCGCCGTCGCGTCGCGCAGCGCCRCCGCCAGCTCGCGCTCCGCCTCACTCAGGGACGGCACGTCCGCGGGCGGCGCCTCCCGCACGGTCAGGCAGTGCCACACGACCTCCACGTGCACGTCCCCCGCCGGGCCCGCCTCCGTGACCTCCGGCACCAGACCGTACGGCGCCCCGAAACCGACCGCCGCCTCCTCCGCCTCCAGCGCCCGCGCGTTGAACTCCGGCGGTCCGCTCAGCCCCAGGGGATGGCCCGGCGCGGGCAGCGCCACCCGCCACCCGGTCACCCCGAGCACCCGCAGCCGTCCCAGCGCCAGCGTCAGCCCGACCGGCCCCGCCTCACCCGGCAGCCCCTCGACGCGGTGCACCGCGTCCTCCCCGACAATGGCCAGCGCCGCCTCGTCCGGCGACACCGCCCCGGCCGACAGGGCATTGCCCCAGGCGGCCAGACGTCCTGAGCGTGGTTCCGAAAGCATGCCCCCAGATTAGAGGCCGGCCGTCGCGGGGCCCACGGCGTCCGGCACCGCGCCTCGCGCCGCCCCGCACCGGAACAAGGGGGGCCGCCGGACCCAAGAGACGACCTGAGGACCGCCCCGCTCCGTCAGTGGCGTAGGTTTTCCCTGGACGCCGCGCCCGCAGGCGCAAGGCGACGACACGACTCGACCGCAAGGGGAGACAACGCGCTCATGAGCGATGTACTGGAGCTGGTGGACGTATCCGTGGTCCGCGACGGACGGGCTCTGGTGGACGAGGTCTCCTGGTCGGTCAAGGAGGGTGAGCGCTGGGTCATCCTCGGCCCCAACGGCGCCGGCAAGACCACCCTGCTCAACATCGCCTCCAGCTACCTCTTCCCGTCCACCGGCACCGTCCGGGTCCTGGGCGAGCAGCTCGGCGGCGTCGGCACGGACGTCTTCGACCTCCGCCCCCGGATCGGCATGGCCGGCATCGCCATGGCGGAGAAGCTCCCCAAGCGCCAGACCGTTCTGCAGACCGTCCTCACCGCCGCCTACGGCATGACCGCCACCTGGCACGAGGACTACGACGCCGTCGACGAGGAGCGCGCCCGCGCCTTCCTCGACCGCCTCGGCATGACCGAGTACCTCGACCGCAGGTTCGGCACCCTGTCCGAGGGCGAGCGCAAGCGCACCCTCATCGCCCGCGCCATGATGACCGACCCCGAGCTCCTCCTCCTGGACGAGCCCGCCGCCGGCCTCGACCTCGGCGGCCGCGAGGACCTGGTCCGCCGCCTCGGCCGCCTGGCCCGGGACCCGTACGCGCCCTCCATGATCATGGTCACCCACCATGTCGAGGAGATCGCGCCCGGCTTCACCCACGTCCTGATGATCCGTCAGGGCAAGGTGCTCGCCGCCGGCCCGATGGAGACCGAGCTGACCTCGCGCAACCTCTCGCTCTGCTTCGGTCTGCCGCTCGTCGTCGAGCACGTCGGAGACCGCTACACCGCCCAGGGCCTCCCCCTCAAGTAGCCCCTCCCGGCAGCCGGTTGAACCGGGCGTCGCGTCCCCGCACAGCGCCGCGCCCTGTCCCCGGCCCTCCCGCCGCCCTACCATGACCACGTGGACATCGACGCGTGGGTCTGGTGGCTGATCGGCGCGGTGGGACTGGGCATTCCGCTCGTCCTGACCGCGATGCCCGAATTCGGCATGTTCTCCGTCGGCGCGATCGCCGGAGCCGTGACCGCCGGTCTCGGCTTCGGCATCGTCGCGCAGGTGATCGTCTTCGTCGCCGTGTCGGTGGCGCTCCTCGCGGTCGTCCGCCCCATCGCGGCCCGCCACCGCAACGGGCCACCGGGGCACGCCAGCGGCATCGACGCCCTGAAGGGCCGTCAGGCCGTCGTCCTGGAACGGGTCGACGGCAGCGGCGGCCGCATCAAGCTCGCCGGCGAGGTCTGGTCCGCCCGGACGCTCGACGCCGGACAGGCCTTCGAGGCCGGTGAACAGGTCGACGTCGTCGACATCGACGGGGCGACCGCCGTGGTCATGTGACCGAACCCCCCACGCGACGGCGCGTGGTCTGGGAAACTCGATCATCGGAACCAAACCGGCAGTCAACCGGCAGCGAAGGGCACGGGGAACACGATGTCAGCAGTCATCATCGTCCTGATCATTCTGGTGGTGCTTGTCTTCATCGCCCTGATCAAGACGATCCAGGTCATCCCGCAGGCGAGCGCCGCCATCGTGGAGCGCTTCGGACGCTACACCCGCACGCTCAACGCCGGACTGAACATCGTCGTCCCGTTCATCGACTCGATCCGCAACCGGATCGACCTGCGTGAACAGGTCGTCCCCTTCCCGCCGCAGCCGGTGATCACCCAGGACAACCTGGTCGTCAACATCGACACCGTCATCTACTACCAGGTGACCGACGCCCGCGCCGCGACCTACGAGGTCGCCAGCTACATCCAGGCCATCGAGCAGCTCACCGTCACCACCCTCCGCAACATCATCGGCGGCATGGACCTGGAGCGGACCCTCACCTCCCGCGAGGAGATCAACGCGGCCCTGCGCGGTGTCCTCGACGAGGCCACCGGCAAGTGGGGCATCCGCGTCAACCGCGTCGAGCTCAAGGCGATCGAGCCCCCGACCTCCATCCAGGACTCGATGGAGAAGCAGATGCGCGCCGACCGCGACAAGCGCGCCGCGATCCTCACCGCCGAGGGCATCCGCCAGTCCCAGATCCTCACCGCCGAGGGCGAGAAGCAGTCCGCGATCCTCCGCGCCGAGGGTGAGGCCAAGGCCGCCGCCCTGCGCGCCGAGGGCGAGGCCCAGGCCGTCCGCACGGTCTTCGAGGCGATCCACGCCGGCGACCCCGACCAGAAGCTGCTCTCCTACCAGTACCTCCAGATGCTCCCGAAGATCGCCGAAGGCGACGCCAACAAGCTCTGGATCGTCCCCAGCGAGATCGGCGACGCCCTCAAGGGCCTCTCGGGTGCCTTCGGCAACCTCGGCGGCGGCGCACCCGGCTTCAACACCGGTGCCGTGCCCGGCAGCCGCACCGGCACCGAGACCGAACGCCGCGAACAGCCCCCGGTTGACTGACACATACACGCAGTCGTGCATGATCGGTGCGAGCCCCTCGACCCTCACGGGCGGGGAGGCGACTCACTGACCATGTAAGGAGATGGCGTTGTCCATCTGGGAGATCCTGGCAGTCTTCGCGGCCGGCGTCGGAGCCGGCACCATCAACACGATCGTCGGATCGGGAACGCTGATCACGTTCCCCGTCCTGCTCCTCACCGGACTCCCCCCGGTGACGGCCACCGTCTCCAACGCCCTCGGCCTGATCCCCGGCTCCATCAGCGGCGCCATCGGCTATCGCGCGGAACTCAAGGGCCAGCGCCGCCGGATCCTGCGCCTCGGCGGCGTCGCCGCGATCGGCGGACTCGCCGGCGCCGTCCTCCTGCTCATGCTGCCGCCCCGGGCCTTCGAGACGATCGTCCCCGTCCTCGTCGCCCTCGCCCTGGTCCTCGTCATCCTCCAACCACGGCTCTCCCGGGCCGTCCAGGCCCGCCGCGAACGCACCGGCAGCCCCGGCGACCCCGACGGCGGCCCCCTGCTGCTGACCGGACTCCTCCTCGCCAGCGTCTACGGCGGCTACTTCACCGCGGCCCAGGGGATCATCTACCTCTCCCTGATGGGCATGCTCCTCGCGGACACCCTCCAGCGACTGAACGCCGTCAAGAACGTCCTCGCCGCGATCGTCAACAGCATCGCCGCGCTCTTCTTCCTCTTCGTCGCCGCATTCGACTGGACCGCCGTCGTCCTCATCGCCGTCGGCTCCGCCATCGGCGGCCAGATAGGAGCCAAGGTCGGACGCCGCCTGCCGCCCGCCGCCCTGCGCGGGTTCATCGTCGCCGTCGGCACGGTCGCCATCGTGCAACTCCTGCTGCGCTGAGGGTTCCCGCACCGGCCTGCGCACGACGAGGGCCCGTCTCCCCGAAGGGAAGCGGGCCCACACACCTCCATCGCACCCGGCCGTCAGGCCGCCGAAGCCGCGGCCGACAGCCACTGCGGCAGCTCGGACCGCTCACCGGCCCGCAACGCCAGCAGCATCGCGTCGGCCGGCGTCGGCACGAACGGCTCGTGCAGCAGCGGCATCCCCGCCTGCTCCGGCGTCCGGTCCGCCTTGCGGTGGTTGTCCTCGGCGCAGGACGCGACCGTGTTCAGCCAGCTGTCCCCGCCCCCCTGCGCCCGCGGCACCACGTGGTCCACGGTCGTCGCCCGCTTCCCGCAGTACGCGCACCGGTGCTGGTCCCGTACCAGGACACCCCGCCTCGACCACGGAGCCTGTCTTCGGAAGGGCACCCGCACGTACCGGCACAGCCTGATCACCCGGGGCACCGGCAGATCGACGGCGGCACCCCGCATGCGCAGACCGGGATGCTCCTGCTCGACGACGGCCTTGTCCTGCAGGACAAGCACCACCGCACGGTTGAGTGTGACCGTAGAAAGCGGCTCGAAGCTCGCGTTCAGAACCAGCGTGTCCCGCATTGTGCCCACCTCCCGTGTGCCGGCCCAGCCCCCGTGGCAGGGCTTCCGGGCTTGGATCAACTCTGGCCGGGCGCGCCGGGTTGGACAACGCAATATCCGTGCGGAACGAAAAGATGCCCGCTTCTGATCTCTCCAAGACCAGAAGCGGGCAAACAACAAACGAACGCTCAGCTCCCCGCGGGAGCGGTGTACTCGGCCAGCAACTGGGCCCGCCCCAACGAGTGGAACCGCAGGTTGAAGCCCACCGCCGCGGCCGACGCGTCCGCGTCCGGGCCGAGCCTCTCCTGATCCACCGCGTACACCGTGAACACGTAGCGGTGGTTCTCGCCGGCCGGCGGCGCGGCCCCGCCGAAGTCCTTCGACCCGTAGTCGTTGCGGACCTGCACCGCGCCCGCGGGCAGCCCCTCGAACGACCCCGAGCCCGCACCCGCGGGCAGCTCGGTGACGGACGCCGGGATGTCGAACACCACCCAGTGCCAGAAACCGCTGCCGGTCGGCGCGTCCGGGTCGAAGCAGGTGACGGCGAAGCTCTTCGTCCCCGCCGGGAAGCCCTCCCAGCTCAGCTGCGGCGAGAGGTTCCCCTCCGCGTACACCTGAGCGTCCTTCAGCACCCCGCCCGGCACGATGTCGTCGCTCACCACGGTGAACGCCGGCACCGGCGGATGGAAGTCGTGAGGGAGCGGCGCCCTCTTCCCCTCGGCCACGTCTGAACCTCCGTATCGACTGCGTACGTTCCGTACGGGCCGAGCCTAGGCGGTGTCCTGCGGGTCTCGGCGGTCCGCCGGCCCCACCCGGGGCCCCGACCCCCGGCCGGGCGATCCCTACAGCCAGTTGCGCTTGCCGCCGACGTCGGCCAGCCACTGGTTCAGGTACGCGGCCCAGTCGGTGGTGTGGAAGTCCTGCAGACCCACCTTGAACGAGCGGAACGAGTCGCTGCCCTCGCTGAACAGCCCCGGCTTCTTGTCCATCTCCAGCACGACGTCCATCTCGCGGTCGTCCGCGACGAAGCTGACCTCGACCTGGTTCAGCCCCCGGTACTGCTGCGGCGGGAAGAACTCGATCTCCTGGTAGAACGGCAGCCGCTGCCGGGTCCCGCGGATGTGCCCGCGCTCCATGTCCGCGCTCTTGAAGCGGAAGCCCAGCTGGATGAACGCGTCGAGGATCGCCTGCTGCGCCGGCAGCGGGTGCACGTTGATCGGGTCCAGGTCACCGGAGTCCACCGCGCGCGCGATCTCCAGCTCGGTGGTGACACCGATGTTCATGCCGCGCAGCTGCTGCCCCGCGATCGCCGTGACCGGGGTCTCCCAGGGGATCTCCAGCCCGAACGGCACGACGTGCACCGCACCGGCCTTCACCTCGAAGGCACCGCCGAGCCGGACCTTGACGAACTCGATGTCCTGCTTGAGCTCCTGGTCACCGCCCTCGACCTCGACCCGGGCCTGCAGCCCGACGGACAGCCCCTCGATCTGCTGGTCGACCGAACCACCCTGGATCCGCACCTCGCCCTGGACGACTCCGCCGGGGACGACGTTCTCCTCGGTGAGCACCGTCTCCACGGACGCGCCGCCGGCGCCCAGGCTCGCGAGCAGCTTCTTGAATCCCATGTCCACTCCTTCTTGGTCCTGACCCCTACATACGCGCGACGACCGTAGCCGGTTCCCGCGGGCCCGCCGGGCACCCCTACTAGGCTCGGGCGCCATGAGCGAGAGCCCCGACCGTACGCCGCTCCCGAGGGCCTTCTTCGACCGCCCCGTCCTGGAGGTCGCCCCCGACCTGCTCGGTCGCACCCTCGTACGGACGGCGGGCGCGAGCCGGATCGAGCTGCGGCTCACGGAGGTGGAGGCGTACGCCGGCGCCATCGACCCCGGCTCCCACGCCTTCCGGGGCCGCACCGCCCGCAACGCGGTCATGTTCGGTCCACCCGGACACGCGTACGTCTACTTCACCTACGGCATGTGGCACTGCCTCAACCTGGTGTGCGGACCCGAGGGCCACGCCGGGGGCGTACTGCTCCGGGCGGGGGAGATCCTCGTCGGCGCCGACGAGGCCCGCCGCCGTCGACTCTCGGCCCGCCACGACAAGGAACTCGCCAAAGGCCCGGCCCGACTCGCCACCGCCCTCGACGTGGCCCTGTCCCTGAACGGCGCCGACGTCTGCGCCGGCCCCGAGGCACCCCTCTCCCTGCGTGCCGGCACCCCGCCCGCCTCCGACCAGGTACGCAGCGGCCCCCGGACGGGCGTCGGCGGCGACGGGGCCCCGCACCCCTGGCGGTTCTGGATCGACGACGACCCGACGGTCAGTCCGTACCGCGCCCACACGCCCCGCCAGAGAAGGTCTTGACTCAACTTGACTTGGATGCTGCGGACGCCTAACGTAGCCCGAGCCGCTTGAGACGGATCGTGCTTGTCAGAGCACTCCGGAGCGGCCATCCACTACCTACGACGAACCCCGACGGGGCCTATTTCGGCATGCCGAAATCGGATTCGAATGGCTCGATTATGAGTCGCCGGGGAATTCGGCTAAAGTAGTGAACACGCCGGAAGGGCCCGGAGCGAAAGCGAATGGGACCGGAAAGCACCGAGGAAATCGGGTCGGAAAGATCTGATAGAGTCGGAAACGCAAGACCGAAGGGAAAAGCCCGGAGGAAAGCCCGAGAGGGTGAGTACGAAGGAAGCGTCCGTTCCTTGAGAACTCAACAGCGTGCCAAAAATCAACGCCAGATTAGTTGATACCCCGTCCATCTTCGGATGGTCGAGGTTCCTTTGAAGTCCTACTGGCCCTTGTGGCAGGTAGGCAAAAAACACAGCGAGGACGCTGTGAACGACCGGTCCTAGCGCGTAGGAATATTGAGAAGGGCTGTCCCTAGTACGAGAGGACCGGGACGGACGAACCTCTGGTGTGCCAGTTGTCCTGCCAAGGGCATGGCTGGTTGGCTACGTTCGGGAGGGATAACCGCTGAAAGCATCTAAGCGGGAAGCCTGCTTCGAGATGAGTATTCCCACCTCCTTGAGAGGGTAAGGCTCCCAGTAGACGACTGGGTTGATAGGCCGGATGTGGAAGCCCAGTAATGGGTGGAGCTGACCGGTACTAATAGGCCGAGGGCTTGTCCTCAGTTGCTCGCGTCCACTGTGTGGTTCCCGGGTTGCGAACAGTCGCACCGGTTGAACCAGTTTCACTACTTAATTGAAGAGTGTGCTTGTTCGCTAGAACCCGATAGGGTTTCGGTGGTCATAGCGTTAGGGAAACGCCCGGTTACATTCCGAACCCGGAAGCTAAGCCTTTCAGCGCCGATGGTACTGCAGGGGGGACCCTGTGGGAGAGTAGGACGCCGCCGAACAATCTTTCAGGACCCTTGGTCCCAGCGTMKACGCTGGGACCAAGGGTCCTTTTTGTTTTTGCCTTGAATTTCTCGAAGCGCGTCGGTGTGCCGGCTGCGCGAGAATGACTGCAGTACCCGAAGACAGGAGTCACGTCGATGTCCACCAACTCTCCCGACGATCGTCCGGAGCGCGAGCCGCGTCGTAGGGACGGTGGCGAGCGGGGCGGTTTCCGCCGTGACGACCGTCGTGACGACAGCCGCGGTGGTAGCGGTGGCGGCTTCCGCCGTGACGACCGACCCCGCGACGACCGCCGTGATGACCGTCGTGACGACCGTCCGTCGTTCCGTCGCGATGACCGTCGTGATGACAACCGCGGTGGTAGCGGTGGCGGTTTCCGTCGCGATGACAGCCGCGGTGGTAGCGGTGGCGGTTTCCGTCGCGATGACAGCCGTGGTGGTAGCGGTGGCGGTTTCCGTCGCGATGACAGCCGTGGTGGTAGCGGTGGCGGTTTCCGTCGCGATGACAGCCGTGGTGGTAGCGGCGGTGGCTTCCGTCGTGACGACAGCCGTGGTGGTAGCGGCGGTGGCTTCCGTCGTGACGACAGCCGTGGTGGCAGTGGCGGCGGTTTCCGTCGTGACGACAGCCGTGGTGGTAGCGGCGGTGGCTTCCGTCGTGACGACAGCCGTGGTGGTAGCGGCGGCGGTTTCCGTCGCGATGACCGTCGTGACGACAGCCGTGGTGGCAGTGGCGGTGGTTTCCGTCGTGACGACAGCCGCGGTGGTAGCGGTGGCGGTTTCCGTCGCGATGACCGTCCGTCCTTCCCCCGTGACGAGCGCCGTGACGACCGTCCGTCGTTCCGTCGCGACGAGCGCCGTGACGACAACCGTGGCGGCGGTTTCCGTCGGGACGACCGTCCGTCGTTCCCCCGTGACGACCGCCGCGACGACAACCGCGGTGGTGGCTTCCGCCGCGAGGACCGTCGGGACGACAACCGCGGTGGCGGTTTCCGCCGTGACGACCGTCCCCGCGACGACCGTCGGGACGACCGTCCGTCGTTCCGTCGTGACGAGCGCCGTGACGACAACCGTGGCGGCGGTTTCCGCCGTGACGACCGTCCCCGCGACGACCGTCGGGACGACCGTCCGTCCTTCCCCCGTGACGAGCGCCGTGACGACAACCGCGGTGGCGGTTTCCGTCGCGATGACCGTCCCCGCGACGACCGTCGGGACGACCGTCCGTCGTTCCGTCGTGACGAGCGCCGTGACGACAACCGTGGCGGCGGTTTCCGTCGCGATGACCGTCCTCGTGACGACCGTCGGGACGAGCGCCCGTCGTTCCGCCGCGATGACCGTCCCCGTGACGACCGCCGCGACGACAACCGTGGCGGTGGCTTCCGTCGGGACGACCGTCCGTCGTACCCCCGCGACGACCGCCGTGACGACCGCCCCCGCGGCCCCCGCCGTGACGACAGCCGTGGCGGTGGCTTCCGCGGGCGTGACGACCGCCGCGATGACAGCCGTGGTGGCGGCTACCGCGGCCGCGACGACCGGGGTGGCTACGGGCGCCGTGACGACCGCGACCGGGACCGTCCGGAGCGCGCGCCGATCAAGCGGCTGCCGATTCCCGCGGAGGTCACCGGTGAGGAGATCGACCAGGACGTGCGGCAGGAGCTGCTGAGCCTGCCCAAGGGCCTTGCCGAGGACGTCGCCCGCAACCTCGTCATGGTCGCCAACCTGATCGACGAGGACCCCGAGCAGGCGTACGAGTACTCCCGCATCGCCCTGCGGCTCGCCTCCCGTGTCGCCGCCGTCCGCGAGGCCGCCGGCTTCGCCGCCTACGCGACGCAGAAGTACTCCGAGGCGCTGGCCGAGTTCCGGGCCGCGCGGCGGATGTCCGGCAGCGTCGAGCTGTGGCCCGTCATGGCCGACTGCGAGCGCGGCATGGGCCGTCCCGAGCGGGCGCTGGCGATGGCCGGTGAGCCCGAGGTGCAGAAGCTGGACAAGGCCGGGCAGGTCGAGATGCGGCTGGTGGCCGCCGGTGCCCGCCGGGACATGGGGCAGCTCGACGCCGCCATCGTGACCCTGCAGAGCTCCGAGCTCGCCTCCAGCGCCGTCCACCCGTGGACCGCGCGGCTGCGGTACGCCTACGCCGACGCGCTGCTGGCGGCCGGGCGTGAGAACGAGGCGCGTGAGTGGTTCCCAGCTCGACGCCGCCATCGTGACCCTGCAGAGCTCCGAGCTCGCCTCCAGCGCCGTCCACCCGTGGACCGCGCGGCTGCGGTACGCCTACGCCGACGCGCTGCTGGCGGCCGGGCGTGAGAACGAGGCGCGTGAGTGGTTCGCCAAGGCGCTCGAGTCCGACAAGGACGGTGCCACGGACGCCTCCGACCGCCTCGCCGAGATGGACGGTGTCGAGTTCGTCGACGCCATCGACGAGCTGGACTCGTCCGAGGATGTCGTCGGGATCGACGACCTCGACCTCGATGAGGCCGATGAGGCCGACGAGGTCGAGCAGGCCGACGACCTCGACGAGGAGGGCCTCGACGAGGAGGTTCTCGCCGACGAGCGCGACGCCGACGACCTGGACGAGTACCGCGACGCGGACGACCAGGACGACGACCGGGACGCCGACGACGACCGCGAGGACGACGCGGACCGCAAGAGCTGACGTCGTGTGACGAAGGGCGGCACCCCCTCGGGGGTGCCGCCCTTCGTCGTGTCCGGAGACCGTGTCCGGAGACCGCGTCCGGCGACCGGGTGCAGGGAGGGGTCCGTCCGGACAGGAGCTAGTCCAGTGCCAGGCTCCTGAGGACCAGGCCCGTCGCCGGCTTGGGGCCGAAGGAGGTCGACTTGCGGGGCATGGTGACGCCCTGCCGCGCCAGGTCGCGTACGACCTCCTCGCGGACCGGGTGCATGAGCACCGCCGTGCCTCCGCGTCGCTCGGCCTGGGCGACGGCCGCCTCGGTGTCGTGGATGTAGCTGATGTCCTCGGGGGCGTCCGGGATGCGCCACACGTGGTCCAGGAGCGTGGCGTGCAGCACCGTCGCGTCCAGGGTCCGCCAGGCCTCGGGACGGTCGGTGCGGACCGTCCGGGCGAGCAGCTCGGGTGCCGGCCGGTCGACGAGGTGGAAGGCCCCGTCACCGGCCAGCAGGAAGGCGTTGCCGTCGGCCGCGGCGGCCGCCAGGGACTCCACGGCGGTGGACAGCGGTCCGTCGAGCCGCCGGACCCGGAAGTCGTCGCCGAGGGCGGCCAGCGCGTCGGCGACGGGAAGGCGGTTGAGGAGGCGGTGGATGGCGCGGACCCGGAGTGGGTACCGCGCGGTGTCGATGAGGAGGACGAGGCCGTAGTTCCACGGGCTGGGGGAGACGTGCTCCTCGCGCAGTCGCAGGTACGTGGCCCAGCGGTGGTGGCCGTCGGCGATCAGGGCCTGGTGACCGGCGAGGCCCGCGGAGACCGCCGCCAGCTCGGCCGGGTCGGTGATGGACCAGAGGCGGTGGCTGAAGCCGTCCTCGGTGGTCGTGGCGAGCAGGGGCTCGCCGCGGACGACCCGCTCGATGACCTCGGCGGCCGCGTCGCCGTTGCCGCGGTAGGTGAGGAGGAGCGGCTCCAGATTGGCGGCCGTGGTCCGCATCAGCGCGGCCCGGTCCTCGACGACGTGCGGCATCACGTCCTCGTGCGGGAGCACGAGGCCCTCGTCCGGAGTGGACAGCTCCAGGGCGCCGATGACACCGCGCTGGAGGATGCCGTCACCGCTCTGCTCGTACACGTACAGCGCGGGTTCGGGGTCCGGGGCCAGGACGCCGTCGGCGATCCAGCGGTCCAGGGTGACGGCGGCCTTGCGGTGACGGGTGCCGGCGGTGATGGCCTGCGGAAGGATCAGCCGGACGATGTTGTGCGGATCGGCCGACTCCAGGTGGTGCAGCCCGTCGGGCCGCACGACGACGTCGTACGGCGGGGAGGTCACGGCGGCCAGGCTGCCGACCCGTTCGGGCACGTAGCGGAGCCCCCGGAACGGGACGAGACGCAGACCGTCGGCGCGGACGTCATCGGCCGCGGGACCTGAGGTGTTCATTACGCAATCGTAAGTGCGGGGTGGCAATGAGCGATGATCGGGGGCGGCGGGGTACCAGCGTGGTGATGTGAGGAGTACGAGGTCATGGGTGACGTCGGCCGGGTTCGGCAGGGCAGGGAGCGGACGGGCGGCAGCGCGCGGGCGCTGAGCGAGGCGTACGACACGGCGCTGCTGGATCTGGACGGGGTGGTGTACGCGGGCGGGGAGGCCATCCCGTACGCGGTCGAGGCGCTGGGCGCGGCGCGGACCGGCGGGATGCATCTGGCGTACGTCACCAACAACGCGCTGCGGACGCCGGACGCCGTGGCGGCGCACCTGACGGAGCTGGGTGTGCCCGCCGTGGGCGCGGACGTCATCACGTCGGCCCAGGCGGTGGCCCGGCTGATCGCCGACGAGGTGCCGGCGGGCTCGCGCGTGCTGGTGATCGGCGGGGAGGGGCTGCGGGTGGCGCTGCGCGAGCGCGGCCTGGAGCCGGTGGAGTCGGCGGACGACGATCCGGCGGCGGTGGTGCAGGGCTACGGCGGTCCCGAGCTGCCGTGGGGGCGGTTCGCGGAGGCGAGCTACGCGGTGGCGCGTGGTGTGCCGTGGTACGCCTCGAACACGGACCTGACGATTCCCGGGGCGCGCGGGATCGGGCCGGGCAACGGGGCGGCGGTGGAGGTCGTGCGGATCGCCACCGGGGCCGAGCCGAAGGTGGCGGGCAAGCCCCTGCCTCCCATGCACCGTGAGACGGTGCTGCGGACCGGCGCCGAGCGCCCGCTCGTGGTGGGGGACCGGCTGGACACCGACATCGAGGGCGCGTTCAACGGCGGCGTGGACTCCTTGCTGGTGCTGACCGGGGTGACGGACGTGGCCCAGCTGCTCGCGGCGGTGCCCGAGCACCGGCCGACGTACGTCGACGCGGACCTGCGCGGGCTGCTGACCGGGCAGCCCGAGGTCGACGCGGACGGGGACGGGTTCGCGTGCGGGGGCTGGACGGCCTCCGTGAGCGGCGGAGCGCTCGTCCTGGAGGGCGGCGGCGACGCGCTGGACGGCGTACGGGCGCTGTGCGCGGCGGCCTGGACCGACGCGGGCGCGGGGGCGTGCGGCCTGGACGCGGGGAAGGCGCTGGAGCGGCTGGGACTCTGACCGGGATGCCGAAGCGCCCCTTCCCTTCCGGTACTGAGGAAGCGGAGGGGCGCACACGCGTCCGGCCGAAAATGGGAGGGTAGGCTAACCTAACCACGCTGGTGGTGGGCGCGACCGGGCACGCGGCCGACGGGAACGCCGAGAACACCGCCGAGAACGCCGCCGAGAACGCCGCCGAGAACAAGCCGAGAAGAACGTCGGGAGTACGGGCATGAACGGTCAGCCTCAGCGGCTCAGCGCGGACGCGGTCACCCTCGCGTACGACCGGCGGACCATCGCCCGCGACCTGTCCGTGGCGATCCCCGACAACTCCTTCACGGTCATCGTCGGCCCCAACGCCTGCGGCAAGTCGACGCTGCTGCGCGCCCTGTCCCGGATGCTCAAGCTGTCCGAGGGACGCGTCCTGCTCGACGGCCAGTCCATCCACTCCCTGCCGGCCAAGAAGGTCGCCAGGACCCTCGGCCTGCTTCCCCAGTCGTCCGTCGCGCCCGACGGCATCACGGTCGCCGACCTGGTCGGCCGTGGGCGCTACCCGCACCAGGGCCTGCTCCGGCAGTGGTCCGCGGAGGACCAGCGGGTCGTCGAGGAGGCGATGGCGGCGACCGGCGTCGCCGAGCTGGCCGACCGGTACGTCGACGAGCTCTCCGGCGGTCAGCGCCAGCGCGTGTGGATCGCGATGGCGCTCGCCCAGCAGACCCCGCTGCTCCTGCTCGACGAGCCGACGACCTTCCTCGACATCCAGCACCAGATCGACATCCTCGACCTGTGCGCCGAACTGCACGAGACCCAGGGCCGGACCCTCGTCGCCGTGCTGCACGACCTGAACCAGGCCGCCCGGTACGCCACCCACCTCATAGCCGTCCGCGACGGCGAGGTGGTGGCCGAGGGGCCGCCCTCGGAGGTCGTGACGGCCGAACTCGTCGAGCGGGTATTCGGGCTGCGCTGCCAGGTCATCGAGGACCCGGAGACGGGCACGCCGCTGGTCGTTCCGGCGGGCCGCAAGGCCCGCGCGCGGCAGCCCGGGCCGACCGGCGCGCCGGTACCGGAACCGGCGCTGCGGAAGTGACGGCCACCGCGGGCGGCCGGGGTGCCGCGGCCGGTCCTCCGGGCCTGCCCATCGGCGCCCCCGGCCTCTCGTGGACGCGACGGTGGACCGGGCCGCGGCCGTGACCCGGGTGCGCTTCCCGGAGCAACCGGAGCTACAGGAGCGACCGGACCTACAGGAGCGACCGGACCTACAGGAGCGAGCGGAGCTACAGGAGCGAGCGGAGCTACAGGAGCGACCGGAGCTACAGGAGCGAGCGCAGCCGTAGCAGGTCGCGGAAGCCGGCCTCCAGCTTGACCCGGCCCGAAGCCCACGCCTTCGCGAAGTTCAGCTCTCCGCCGACCATCGCCACGAGGTCGTCCCCCGTCATGGCCAGCCGGATCTGCGCCTTGGATCGCGGCGGGCCCGCCACCGTGTCCTGGACCTCGATCCGGCCGTCCGCCAGACGGCCGGTGAAGGTCGTGTCCAGGTCCGTGATGTGGCAGCTCAGGGTGCGGTCGAACGCGGCCGCGCCGCGCACCTCGCCGTCCGCCCGCGCCAGGTTGTCCGAAAGTCTGTCGAGCGCGCTGCGGCACTCCGTGATCGTCGCCATCGCGCTCGACCGTACCGCAGGGCTTCGCGATAGCGTCGGGGCATGAGCGACGTGACACCGGACCCGGAGGGCAGCGGAACCGGTCCGGAGGACACCGGCCAGGTCCCCGGGAACACCGGGCAGGCCCCCGGGAACACCGGGCAGGTCCCCGGGAACACCGGGCAGGCCCCCGGGAACACCGACCCCGGTCGGGATCGTCCCGCGCCCGCCGCCACGGAGGCGGGCCGGCCCGAGGAGCCGTCCGGACCCGGACAGGACGCGGCCTTCGAGCCCGCCGCCCCCGCGCCCCTCGGGGTGGTGCGGGTGCCCACCGGACACCCGCGGGTCGACCCCCTCCTCGACCGGCTCGGGGACGCCGACCACCTCGCGGCGGACGGACACCTGGAGGTGTACGAGGATGTACACCGTGGGCTGCGCGACGAGCTGACCTCGCTCGACGCCGTCCGCCCGGGGCCCGGCCCCGCACCCGACCCGCACAACCACAGGAGCTGAACCGAACGTGGCAGGAGTGGCACGCCGCCGTCTCGACGCCGAGCTGGTACGCCGCAAGCTGGCGCGCTCGCGCGAGCACGCCGGCCAGCTGATCGCCGCCGGGCGGGTGACCGTCGGCAAGACCGTCGCGACCAAGCCCGCCACCCAGGTCGAGACCGCGGCGGCCATCGTCGTCGCCAAGGACGACAACGACCCCGACTACGTCTCGCGCGGGGGCCACAAGCTGGCCGGCGCCTTCGCCGCCTTCGTGCCCCTGGGACTGGCGATCGAGGGCCSGCSGGCCCTCGACGCGGGCGCCTCGACCGGCGGCTTCACCGACGTCCTGCTGCGGGCGGGCGCGGCCGAGGTCGTCGCCGTGGACGTCGGCTACGGCCAACTCGCCTGGTCGCTGCAGAGCGATGAACGCGTCGTCGTGAAGGACCGTACTAACGTGCGCGAGTTGACGCTCGACCTGATCGACGGCAAGCCCGTCGACCTGGTCGTCGGGGATCTCTCCTTCATCCCGCTCGGCCTCGTCCTGCCCGCGCTGGCAGGCTGCACCGCCCCGGACGCCGATCTCGTCCTGATGGTGAAGCCCCAGTTCGAGGTGGGCAAGGAGCGTCTCGGCACCGGCGGTGTCGTGCGCAGCCCGGAGCTGCGTGCCGACGCCGTCCGGAACGTGGCGCGGCAGGCGGCCGGGTTGGGACTCGGGGTCCTGGGCGTCACGGCCAGCCCGCTGCCCGGCCCTTCGGGCAACGTCGAGTACTTTCTGTGGCTGCGGGCAGGGGCGCCCGCACTTGATCCGGCGGATGTCGACCGCGCCGTGGCGGAAGGACCTCGTTGAGCTCAGCGACCGCACCATCTGACACTCGTACCGTCTTCCTGCTCGCACACACAGGCCGGCCGGCCGCCGTGCGCAGCGCCGAGCTCGTCGTGCTCGGGCTGCTGCGCAGCGGGATCGGCGTCCGCGTCCTGGAGGCGGAGGCGGCCGACCTGCCGCTGCCGCCGTCCGTGGAGTCGGTCCCGGAGGCGTGCTCCGACGCCCTGGAGGGCTGCGAGCTGCTCGTCGTGCTCGGAGGGGACGGGACGCTGCTGCGCGGCGCCGAGTTCTCCCGGGCCTCGGGCGTACCGATGCTCGGCGTCAACCTGGGCCGGGTCGGCTTCCTCGCCGAGGCCGAGCGCGACGACCTCGACAAGGTCGTGGACCGGGTCGTCACCAAGGCGTACGAGGTCGAGGAGCGGATGACCCTCGACGTCGTCGTGTACGAGAACGGCGACGTGCTGCACCGCGACTGGGCGCTCAACGAGGCGGCCGTGCAGAAGGTCTCGCCGGAGCGGATGCTCGAGGTCGTGTTCGCGATCGACGGGCGGCCGGTGACCGGGTTCGGCTGCGACGGCGTCATCTGCGCGACGCCGACCGGCTCGACGGCGTACGCGTTCTCGGCGGGCGGCCCGGTGATCTGGCCCGAGGTCGAGGCGCTGCTGATGGTCCCCATCGGGGCGCACGCGCTCTTCGCCAAGCCGCTGGTGACGACGCCGGAGTCGGTGCTCGCCGTGGAGGTCGAGCCGCACACCCCGCACGGCGTCCTGTGGTGCGACGGGCGCCGGACCGTGGAACTCCCGGCCGGGGCCCGGGTGGAGGTCCGGCGGGGAGCCGTGCCGGTACGGCTCGCGCGCCTGCACCACGCGTCGTTCACGGACCGGCTGGTGGCCAAGTTCGCCCTTCCGGTCTCGGGCTGGCGAGGCGCACCGCACTAGGGCGTGTCGGCGAAAGTCCCGCCTGCCCCGCGACGCCTGGCACGCGCCCTCGCGGGGCYGGCGGGACTTTCGCATCACGCCCTGGGCAGGGCCGGCCCGGTCCCCGTCCGGCCGGGGCCGGGGCCCGTTCCCGGCCCGGCCGGCGCGCCCGCCGGGGCCGCTCCCTGCCCGGCCGCGCCGCCCGTCCCCACTCCCACGGGTGACAGCCACGCCTTTGACCTGCGGATTCGCCGTGTTCCGGCAGGGTCCGTCGCACAGCGGGGCCTGGACCTCGTAAGGTCTTCCCCGTGTTGGAGGAGATGCGGATACGGTCGCTCGGGGTCATCGACGACGCGGTGGTCGAGCTGTCACCCGGTTTCACCGCGGTGACGGGCGAGACCGGTGCGGGCAAGACCATGGTCGTGACCAGCCTGGGGCTGCTGCTCGGCGGGCGTGCCGACCCTGCCCTGGTGCGGATCGGCGCGGCGTCCGCCGTCGTCGAGGGGCGGATCAGCGTGCCCGCGGGCGCGGCCGCCGCCGTACGGGCCGAGGAGGCGGGCGCCGAGCTGGACGACGGCGTGCTGCTCGTCAGCCGGACCGTCTCGGCCGAGGGGCGCTCCCGGGCCCACCTCGGCGGGCGCTCCGTGCCCGTCGGCCTGCTCGCCGAGCTCGCCGACGAACTCGTCGCCGTGCACGGCCAGACCGACCAGCAGGGCCTGCTCAAGCCGGCCCGGCAGCGTGGTGCCCTCGACCGGTACGCGGGCGACGCCGTCGCCGTGCCGCTGGCCGCGTACGGAGAGGCGTACCGGCGGCTGCGCGCCGTCGCCACCGAACTCGACGAGATCACCACCCGCGCCCGCGAACGCGCCCAGGAGGCCGATCTGCTGCGCTTCGGCCTCGCCGAGATCGAGGCCGTCGAGCCGCGCCCCGGCGAGGACGTCGAACTGGCCGCCGAGGCCGAGCGGCTCGGGCACGCCGAGGCCCTCGCCTCCGCCGCCGCCCTCGCGCACGGCGCGCTGGCCGGCAACCCGGAGGATCCCGAGGGCGTGGACGCGACGACCCTGGTCGCGGGGGCGGGGCGCGCGCTGGAGGCCGTACGGTCGCACGACCAGGCGCTCGCCGGGCTCGCGGACCGCATGGGCGAGATCTCCATCCTGCTGTCCGACGTGGCCGGGGAGCTCGCCGGGTACGCCGACGACCTGGACGCCGACCCGCGGCGGCTCGCCGCCGTCGAGGAGCGCCGTGCGGCGCTGACCCAGCTCACCCGCAAGTACGGGGCCGACGTCGCCGGCGTACTGGCCTGGGCGGAGGAGAGCGCCTCCCGGCTCACCGAGCTGGACGGCGACGACGAGCGCATCGGCGAGCTGACGGCCGAACGCGACGAGCTGCGCACCGGCCTCTCGGCCCTCGCGCAGGCCCTCACGGACGCCCGCACGGAGGCGGCGGCGCGGTTCGCCGAGGCCGTCACGGCCGAACTCGCCTCGCTCGCCATGCCGCACGCGCGGGTGTCCTTCGACATCCGTCAGACGGAGACCACCGACGAGGCCGCGGGCGTCGAGGTCGGCGGACGGTCCGTGCTCTACGGACCCTCCGGCGCCGACGAGGTCGAGCTGCTGCTCGCCCCGCACCCGGGCGCCCCGCCGCGGCCGATCGCCAAGGGTGCCTCCGGGGGTGAGCTGTCGCGCGTCATGCTCGCGGTCGAGGTCGTCTTCGCGGGCACCGACCCGGTGCCGACGTACCTCTTCGACGAGGTCGACGCCGGTGTCGGCGGCAAGGCGGCCGTCGAGATCGGCCGCCGTCTCGCCAAGCTCGCCAAGTCGGCGCAGGTCGTCGTCGTCACCCACCTCCCGCAGGTCGCGGCCTTCGCCGACCGGCAGCTGCTGGTGGAGAAGACGAACGACGGGTCCGTGACCCGCTCCGGCGTGACCGTGCTGGAGGGCGAGGACCGGGTGCGCGAGCTGTCCAGGATGCTCGCCGGCCAGGAGGACTCCGAGACGGCCCGGGCGCACGCGGAGGAACTGCTCGCGACGGCACGCGCCGACGGCTGACGGCTCGACGGCCGACGGTCCCCGCGACGTCCGCGGAGACGGTCCTCGAGGCTGTCCCGCCCTCCTCCGTGCGCCCGCCGGGGATCACGGGACAGCCCTTAGGCTGGCCCGCATGATCGGGAGACTGGCCGGGACGGCCGTGGCGTTCGGTGCGGCGGCCGGGGTGACCCGTGCCGTGTACGCCGGACTGCGCCGGCGGCGCCCGGGCGAGCGGTTGCGGCGGACCAATCACGCGGGGCGGGGTGTCGACCTGTACGCCGGGCCGGCGACCGCGCTCGGCGCGGCGGCGGGTGCGCTCGGGGCCGGGAACGGGCCGGTCGCGTTCGCCGTGCTGGTCTCCGGCGCCTGCGGGGCCTACGACGACGTGGTGGGCGCCGGTGACGGGCGGCGCGGATTCCGGGCGCACCTCGGGGCGCTGCGGGACGGCGAGGTGACCAGCGGGGCCGTGAAGCTGTTCGGGATCGGTGCCGCCGGGCTGGCCGCCGGGGCGCTGCTGAAGGAGCGGCCGGTCGACCGGATCCTGGCGGGCGTGGTGATCGCGGGGACGGCTCATCTCGTCAACCTCGTGGACGTGGCGCCCGGGCGGGCCTCGCTCGCCGTGCTCGGGATCGCGGCGCCGGGGCTCCTGCGGGGCACGCTCGCCGCCGCCCCGCTGGGGGCGGCGCTCGCCGTGCTCGGCGACGACCTCGGCGAGCGCACCATGCTGGGGGACACCGGCGCGCACGCCCTGGGCGCGGCGGTCGGCGGCGCGATCGCCGCCGGGAACGGACGCTTCGGACTGGCCGTGCACGCGGCCGGGCTGGTCGCCGCCGCGGCGTGCGGGAACCGGATCAGCGAGTTGGCGCGCTCACCCGTGTGAGTGATACCGGCGGGGGAGTTGGGACGCGACGGGCGGGAACGAGGCGACTTCGGTGCCGGAACGTGCGTGCGGGCTGGCATCCTTGGGCGTGTGACACAGCTCCGTACGGTCCAAGTGCTGGGCGGCGGCAGCGCGGGCAGCAGCGCTCACGTCCGATCACTTGCCGCGGGGCTCGTGGCGAGGGGCGTACGCGTGACCGTGTGCGCCCCGGTCGAACTCGACCGCGCCTACGACTTCATCGGCGCCGGCGCGCACTTCGTGCCGGTGCCGCGCCGCAACGACCCCGCGACGGTCGCCGTGCTGCGCAACGCGTGCGTCGGCGCGGACGTCGTGCACGCGCACGGGCTGCACGCCTCGGTCCGGGCGACGCTGGCGCTGTCCGGCGGGGCGCGGACGCCGTCGCTCGTGACGACCTGGCACACCCGCAACCATGTGGACGGCGCGCGCGGCGGACTCCTGCGGCTGCTCGAACGCAGGACGGCGCGGACGGCCGCCGTCGTGCTCGGCACCTCTTCGGAACTGGTGGACCGGGCTCGCCGGCGCGGGGCGCGCGACGCCCGGCTCACACCGGTCACCGTGCCCGCCTCCCGCGCGCCTGTCTGCCTGCATGACGGCAAGGCGCGGGCGGAACTGGGCGCGGTGGACCGCCCGTTGCTGATGGCGGTCGGCGCGCTGGTGCCCGAGCGGGGCTACGGGATGCTGCTGGACGCGGCGCGGGAGTGGCGGGACCTCGACCCGCAGCCGCTGCTGGTCATCGCGGGCGAGGGACGTGAACGGGCCCTGCTGCAGCGGCGGATCGAGGTCGAAGGACTCGCGGTCCGGCTGATCGGCCGCCGCGACGACGTGGCGGAGCTGCTGGCGGCGGCGGACGTCGCGGTGCTCCCGTCGCGCTGGGAGGCCCGGTCCCTGCTGGCGCAGGAGGCGTTGCGGCTGGGTGTGCCGCTGGTCGCGACGGCGGTGGGCGGTGTGCCCGAACTGGTCGGTGACGCGGCGGAGCTGGTCCCGTGGGGTGACGCGCGGGCGCTCGCGGAGGCGGTGCGCCGCCTGCTGGAGGACGTGGACCGCCGGATGGACCTGGCGGCGGCGGGCCGGGTCCAGGCGGGCACCTGGCCCACGGAGGACGAGACGATCGCGCACGTCCTGAGCGTGTACGACGAGCTCGCTGGCCGGTAGCCGGCGGCGGGCCGCGCCCGCCGCCCGTCCCGCGCCGGCTGCCCGTCCCGCGCCCGCCGCCCGTCCGCGCCCCGTTACGTCGTGTGCCGCCGCGCCCGCAGGGCCAGGGAGAGGGCGAGGACCGTCTGCGGGTCGTCCAGGTCCGTGCCCAGCAGCTCGGAGATGCGGGCCAGGCGGTTGTACAGCGTCTGTCGGTTGAGATGGAGCTCCCGGGCGGTCTCCGCCTTCCGTCCCGCGTGCGCCAGATAGGTCTCCAGGGTGGGCAGCAGCGGCGGGCGCGAGGTGCGGTCGTGGTCCCGCAGCGGCCCGATCGCGCGGTCCACGAAGGCCGCCAGGTCCGGGTGGTCCCGCAGTCGCCACAGCAGCAGGTCGATGTCCAGGCGTCGCGCGTCGTACCAGGGCCGGTCGGTCAGCCCCTGCGCCGCCGTCGCCGTCTCCCCGGCGTGCCGCAGCGAGGCCGACGCGGCCGCCCAGCCGCCCGCGACGCCGACCACGACGACCGGGGG
>NZ_RDBI01000040.1:603985-626355 GCF_008042125.1 Streptomyces sp. MS191 | reverse complement strand
CGGCCCGCCGCCGCCAGGTCCATCCGGCGGTCCACGTCCTCCAGCAGGCGGCGCACCGCCTCCGCGAGCGCCCGCGCGTCACCCCACGGGACCAGCTCCGCCGCGTCACCGACCAGTTCGGGCACACCGCCCACCGCCGTCGCGACCAGCGGCACACCCAGCCGCAACGCCTCCTGCGCCAGCAGGGACCGGGCCTCCCAGCGCGACGGGAGCACCGCGACGTCCGCCGCCGCCACCCGGTCGGCCACCGCCGTGCGCTCGGACTCCGACCGCAGGCCCAGCAGCAGCGGCACCCGGCCCTCCACCGGGCGCACACCCAGCAGGACCGGCACGCCGACCGAGGACAGCTCCTCCAGGACCGCGCGCGCGAGGAGAGCCCAGTTCCCCGACGGGGACAGCTCCGACGCCAGCCGCATCACCACCGGGAGCAGCGGGCCGTCCCCCGGCTTGAAGCCGAGGACCCGCGCCTGGGCGGGCGCGTCCTCCGGCGTGATCCGGCCCTCCGCGAGGTCCGTCAGGAAGTCGCCCCGGCCGCGGGCCGCCAGCTCCTCCTCCTGCCGCGCCTGCATGAGCACGACCGCCAGGATGCCCGCCGCCCGCTCGGCCGCCATGCGGTGGACCGGGGACAGGGGAGCGGAGACCGCCAGCAGTACCAGGCGGGCACGGACCGAACCCGTACCCGGACCGCCGCCCGGCACGTCCACGAGTACCGCGCCGGTCGGCGGCCCGGACTCGCGTGCCGCCCGCTGGCCGCGCAGTCCGTCCCACACCTGCAGCGGGTCCGCCGGGGCGGACTCGGCGCCCGCCGCGTAGAGCAGCTGGCCGTCCGGGGTCTCCAGGAAGACCGGATTGGCCGTGAAGTCGGCCAGGATCCGCAGCACCTGCGGTACGCCGCCACCGCCGAGCAGTGCCTCCGTGCACTGCCGGTGCACCTCCTCCGCCTGCCGCAGCAGCGCGTAGTGCCCGTTGACGATCTCGGTGTGGATCTCCTCGGTGACGGTGACGAACGGCACCTCGCGGTGCAGCTGCACGAGCGGCAGGTTCGC
Organism: Streptomyces sp. MS191; assembly: GCF_008042125.1. Lineage (GTDB taxonomy): Bacteria > Actinomycetota > Actinomycetes > Streptomycetales > Streptomycetaceae > Streptomyces. The sequence continues at coordinate 625,309 of NZ_RDBI01000040.1, read as the reverse complement.
CGACCGCGCGGCCTCCACGATCGCCGCGGGCAGCCGCGAGAAGCGCGGTCCCAGCTCCACCACCAGCGCGGCGATTCCCCGGTCCGCGAGCCGGCGTACGAACGCGCGCTGCTCCGCCGGGCGGGTGCCCAGGCCCAGTCCGGTGGTCAGCAGCAGTTCACCGCCCTTGAGCAGCGACGCGATGTTCGGCACCTCGCCCGCGTGCACCCAGCGCACCCGGCGGTGCAGCCGGTCGGCACCCACGACGACCTCCGGGAGCCCGCTGCGGAGTCCGGGCAGCTCCAGCGCCCGCTGCACGGTGATCCCGCCCTGATTGTCCATGGGCCGGGACGCTACCTCCGCCGGTGTTGCGGCAACATCACCTGGCGGTCACAGGGCCGGACGGTTGGGCCATCGGGGCGACAACTCGTCGCCCCTGAACGGTATTTGCGCGACCGCATGTCGATTGTGGCGTACATCACCCGGGAGGATGCTCTCCCGCCATGGCAGAGAACCCCACCCCAGCGGTGCAGCGGCTCAAGGCGAACTCGGTCGGCCTCGTCGGCGTCGTGTTCATGGCCGTCGCGACCGCCGCCCCGATCACGGCGATGACCGGAAACCTCCCCATCGCCGTCGGCTTCGGCAACGGCACCGGCGCGCCCGCCGGCTATCTCTTCGCGACGGTCGTCCTGACCGTCTTCTCGGTCGGCTACGTCGCCATGGCGAAGCGGATCACCGCCGCCGGCGCCTTCTACGGCTACATCTCGCACGGCCTCGGCCGGATCGCGGGCATGGCCTCCGGCATGCTCGCGGTCCTCGCGTACGTGGTCTTCGAGGCCTCGATCGTCGGTGTGTTCGCCTACTTCACCCGGACCACGGTCGCCGACCAGCTCGGCGTGGACCTGCCGTGGATCGTCTACGCGGCGGCGATGCTCGCGGTCACCGCCGTCCTGGCGTACTTCGACATCAACCTCACGGCCAAGGCGCTCGGCGTGATGCTCGTCGCCGAGATCGCGGTCCTGTTCGCCGTCGCCACCGCCGTCCTGATCGCCGGCGGCGGGCCGGACGGCATCCCCTTCGAGCCCGTCAACCCGAAGAACGCGTTCACCGGCGCCTCCGCCGGCCTCGGCCTCTTCTTCGCCTTCTGGTCGTGGGTGGGCTTCGAGTCGACCGCGATGTACGGCGAGGAGTCCCGCGACCCCAAGAGGGTCATCCCGCGCGCCACCCTGGTCTCCGTCATCGGCGTCGGCCTCTTCTACATCTACGTCTCCTGGATGACGATCGCCGGGAACGGCCTCACCGGCTCGGTGGCACTCTCCTCCTCCAGCTCGCCCCTCGACCTCTTCTTCGCCCCCACCCAGTCCTTCATCGGCGCCTGGGCCGTCGACGCCTTCCAGTGGCTGCTGCTCACCGGTTCGTTCGCCTGCGGCATGGCCTTCCACCAGTGCGCCTCGCGCTACCTCTACGCCATCGGCCGCGAGGGCTTCCTGCACCCGGCCCTCGGCCGCACCCACGCACGGCACGGCTCCCCGTACATCGCCTCCTACGTCCAGAGCGCCATCGCCGTCGTCCTGGTCGGCGCCTTCTGGCTCACCGGGCAGGACCCCTACATCCACCTCTACACACTGCTCGCGATCCTCGGCACCATGGCCATCCTCATCGTCCAGACCCTGTGCTCCTTCGCGGTCATCGGCTACTTCCGCAGGAACCACCCCGAGGACCGGCACTGGTTCAGGACCTTCACCGCCCCGCTGCTGGGCGGTGTCGGGATGATCGCCGTCGTCGTCCTGCTGATCATGAACATGGAGACCGCGGCGGGGCTGGCCGCCGACTCGCTCTTCTTCGAGGCGATCCCGTGGATCGTCGGCGCGGTCTTCTTCGGGGGCCTCGCCCTCGGTCTCCATCTCAAGCACCGCCGCCCCGAGCGCTACGAGATCATCGGCCGGATCGTCCTGGAGGACGCGGCCGAGCGCACCGACGACGACAGCCCCGCGCCCGCGCCCGTACCCCAGAGCTGACCCCGCATCCCCCAGGAGCGCCCCATGGCACGCACGAATCCGATGCACCTCCTGAACCGCCTCGCCGCCGAGCACGCCGACGCCCGACGGCTCGGCCTCCCCGTCGCCGAACTCCGCGACATGCGGTCCGACCCGCTCGGCCGCCGCTCCCTGCTCACGTACGCCGCCGCGGCCGGCATCGCCGCCGGCACGGGCGCGGCCGCGTCCCGGCCCGCGCCCGCCCGGGCCGCCACCCCCGCACCCGGCGCCAAGGACACGGCCCGGATCGCGGTCGTCGGCGCCGGGATCTCCGGCCTCACCGCCGCCCTCACCCTCCAGGACGCCGGCCTGAGGCCGGTGCTCTACGAGGCGAACCCCTCGCGCGTCGGCGGCCGGATGTGGACCCAGCGCGCCCACTGGGCGTACGGGCAGACCTCGGAGATCGGCGGCGAACTGATCGACACCGGCCACAAGAAGATCCTGGAGCTCTGCCGCCGCTTCGACCTGCCCGTGGAGGACTTCCTCGGCGGCGGGCCCAACGGAGCCGAGGAGGTCCTCTGGTTCGACGGCGCGTACTACCCGCGTGCCCAGGCCGACGAGGACTTCAAAGCCGTGTACCAGGCCCTGCGGCGCGACCTGTCCGAAGCGGGGGAGGTCCGGTGGAACCGGACGACGCACGCCGGCACCGCCCTCGACGACATGTCGATACACACGTGGATCGAGTCCCGGGTCCCGGGCGGCCACGACTCGCCGCTGGGTCGATTCATCGACGTGGCCTACAACGTCGAGTACGGCGCCGACACCACCGAGCAGTCCTCGCTGGCCCTGGTCCTGCTGATGGGCTATCAGACCAATCCGGGCCACTTCAACGTCTGGGGTCTGTCCGACGAGCGGTACCACGTCGTCGGCGGCAACGACCGGCTCCCGAACGCCGTCGCCGGGGCGCTCGCCCCCGGCACCCTGCGCCACGGCTGGTCCCTGACCGCGGTGCGGGCCGAGACGGACGGCACCCAGACGCTGACCTTCACCGAGGCCGGCGCCACCCGGACCGTCACGGCCGACCACACGATCCTGTGCCTGCCCCTGCCGGTCCTCCAGCGGCTCGACCTCACCCGGGCCGGGTTCGACCCGCTCATGAGGAACCTCCTGCGGGACGCGCGGATGGGGTACTGCACCAAGCTCAACATGCAGTTCGCCACCCGCCCCTGGCGCGGCACCGGCCCCTGGCCCGGCGTCTCGGCGGGCGACTGCTTCACCGACACCGAGGTCCAGCAGACCTGGGACACCACCAAGATCCAGGGCGGCACCGGCGGCATCCTGCTCCAGTACGGCGGCGGCGGCCTCGCCGAATCCCTCAGCCCCGCCGGTCCGTTCTCCACGGAGGCCGACCCGTACGTGCGCGGCCTCGTGACCCGCCGCCTCCAGGGCGTCGACGCCTTCTTCCCCGGCACGTCGAAGGCGTACACGGGCCGCGCGCAGCTCTCCGCCTGGCATCGCGATCCGTACACGCTCGGCGCGTACTCCTGCTGGCCGGTCGGCTACCTGCACCGGTACGCGGGGTACGAGGGGACCGCCCAGGGCCGGATCCACATCGGTGGCGAACACTGCAGCTACGACTTCCAGGGCTTCATGGAAGGCGGCGCCACGGAGGGCGAGCGGGCGGCCCGGGAGGTGATCGACGCGCTGCGGTGAAGCTCAGCCGGCCGGCGCGATGTTGTGGTTGAACCGGAACACGTTCTCCGGGTCGTACTCGGCCTTCACCGCCGCGAGCCGACGGTAGTTCTCGGCGCCGAAGCCCGAGACGACCCGCTGCTCGCCCTCGGACCCGATGAAGTTCAGGTACACCGCCCCGGTCGACCAGGGCTTCGCGTCGGCCCGCACGTCCCGGACCCAGCGGACCGCGCGCTCGTCGTCCGCCGGGTCCTCCCACACCCCGAAGGGGTGAACGGCCCACGGCGCGTCGCGCCACGGAACCGGGTAGTCCGCCGGGCCCCGGGCGACCTGCCCGCCCATCGGGAACAGCACGTGCTGGGTTCCCGAGGGCACGATCATGTCGTCGGCACGGGCGCAGAAGGCCGCCACGGCCTCGTCGGGCAGGTCGGCCAGGTACTCGGCGGACCAGTAGTTCCGCATCCCCGGCGGGTCGTCGAGCATGCACTGGAAGTCGGCGTACGGCAGGTCCATGACGACCTCCGCCCGCGGCCCCAGCGCGAACAGCGGCGCGGCGAAGGCCCGGGCCTCGTCCACCGGCCCCGCCCAGGTCACCAGCGCCCCGCTGACCAGGCCGCCCACGAGCTCCTCCGGCATGAAGGGCTCGGGTGGCGCGGTGAGGTAGATGACGCCGCCGCCGGCCTCGTCCGGCGCGTCGGCGAGCAGGTCCCGGTAGGCGCGGACCACGTCGGGCCCGGCGTCGCGGTGGAAGAACAGGAGGACGATGCTGAACCGCGGCAGCGGATGCACCCGCAGCGTCAGCGACGTCACCACCCCGAAGTTCCCGCCACCGCCGTGCAGTGCCCAGAACAGCTCGGAGCCGTGCTCCGCGTCGGCGTGCACGTGCTTGCCCTCGGCCGTGATCAGCTCCGCACCCAGCAGGCTGTCGCAGGCGAGCCCGAACTTCCGCTCCAGCCAGCCCGATCCGCCGCCCAGCGTGAACCCGCCGACGCCGGTCGTGGACGCCCGCCCGCCGGTCACCGCGACGTGGAACGGCTGGCACGCCCGGTCCAGGTGGCTCATCGTGGAGCCGCCGCCGAGCCGTACGGTCATGTTCTCCGGATCGGCGACGACCGTGTGCATCCTGCGCAGGTCGACCACGAGACCGCCGTCGTTGAGCGCCAGGCCGGCGACGCTGTGCCCGCCGCCGCGCACGGCGATGGGGAGGCCGGCCTCCCGGCCGAAGAGCACCGCGTTGGAGACGTCGTCCTGGGTCTCGCACTGGGCGATCACGGCGGGCCGGCGGTCGATCATCCCGTTGAAGACGATCCGGGCCTCGTCGTATCCGGGATCGCCCGGTACGAACACGTCTCCCGCCAGATCCTCGCGGAGTCCGGCAAGGGCGCTGTCGGGGACGGTGGTGTGGGGAGCCATGGGATGCCCCCCTTTCGGTGGGGGGACAGGACACCTTCATCGTAGGTCGGTGGCCGGTCCCCCGCCCCTCAACCTCCGTACGCCCCGCTCGCCGTCAGCCGCAGCGCCGTGTCGATCAGCGGCACGTGGCTGAAGGCCTGCGGGAAGTTGCCCACCTGCCGCTGGAGACGGGGGTCCCACTCCTCCGCGAGCAGGCCGAGGTCGTTGCGGAGCGACAGGAGCCGCTCGAAGAGCCGGCGGGCCTCGTCCACCCGCCCGATCATCGCCAGGTCGTCGGCGAGCCAGAACGAGCACGCGAGGAAGGCGCCCTCGTCGCCCTCCAGCCCGTCGACCCCGGCCTCCTCGCCGGCCGTCGGGTAGCGCAGCACGAAGCCGTCCTCGGTGGACAGCTCCCGCTGGATCGCCTCGATCGTGCCGATGACCCGCTTGTCGTCCGGAGGCAGGAAGCCCATCTGCGGGATCAGCAGCAGCGAGGCGTCCAGTTCCTTCGAGCCGTAGGACTGCGTGAAGGTGTTCCGCTCCTTGTCGTAGCCCTTCTCGCAGACGTCGCGGTGGATGTCGTCGCGCAGCTCGCGCCAGCGCTCCAGCGGGCCGTCAGCGTCCCCGGACTCGATGAGCTTGATGGTGCGGTCCACCGCCACCCAGGCCATCACCTTGGAGTGCACGAAGTGGCGGCGCGGGCCGCGCACCTCCCAGATGCCCTCGTCGGGCTGGTCCCAGTGCGTCTCCAGGTACCTGATCAGCTTGAGCTGGAGCAGCGAGGCGTAGTCGTTGCGCGACAGGCCCGTCATGTGGGCCAGGTGCAGGGCCTCGGTGACCTCGCCGTACACGTCGAGCTGGAGCTGGTTGGCGGCGCCGTTGCCGACCCGGACCGGGCCGGAGTTCTCGTACCCGGGCAGCCAGTCCAGCTCCGCCTCGCCGAGCTCGCGCTCGCCCGCGATGCCGTACATGATCTGCAGGTTCTCCGGGTCGCCGGCGACCGCGCGCAGCAGCCAGTCCCGCCAGGCACGGGCCTCCTCGCGGTAGCCGGTGCGCAGCATCGAGGAGAGGGTGATCGCCGCGTCGCGGAGCCAGGTGTAGCGGTAGTCCCAGTTCCGCACGCCGCCGATCTCCTCCGGCAGGGAGGTGGTCGGCGCGGCGACGATGCCGCCGGTGGGCGCGTAGGTCAGGGCCTTCAGCGTGATCAGCGAGCGGACGACGGCCTCGCGGTACGGGCCGTGGTACGTGCAGTGCTCGACCCACTCCCGCCAGAAGTCCTCGGTCGCCTCCAGCGAGCCCTCCGGGTCCGGCAGGGCGGGCGGCTCCCGGTGCGAGGGCTGCCAGCTGATCGTGAAGGTGATCCGGTCGCCCGGCGAGACGGTGAAGTCCGAGTACGTCGTCAGGTCCTCGCCGTGCGTCTCGGCGTCGGTGTCCAGCCACACCGAGTCCGGTCCCGCGACGGCGACGGTGCGGTCCCCGACCTTGTGGACCCAGGGCACGACCCGGCCGTAGCTGAAGCGCATCCGCAGCGCGGAGCGCATGTGGACCCGGCCCGACACGCCTTCCACGATCCGGATCAGCTGCGGCGCGCCGTCACGCGGCGGCATGAAGTCGGTGACCCGGACCGTGCCGTGCGGGGTGTCCCATTCGGACTCCAGTACGAGCGAGTCGCCGCGATAGCGCCGCCGGTCGGCCGGCGGCGGGGTGGAGCCGTCGGGGCCGGCCGGGCCGACCCGCCAGAACCCGTGCTCCTCGGTACCGAGGAGTCCCGCGAAGACGGCATGCGAGTCGAAGCGTGGCAGGCAGAGCCAGTCGACACTGCCGTCCCGGCAGACCAGGGCTGCGGTCTGCATGTCTCCGATGAGTGCGTAATCCTCGATGCGCCCGGCCACGTGCAATCTCCAGTCGAACGGCCACGTCCGCCCCTCGGGGCGCTTACTACAAGTCAGCGGTCAACTGATCGTTGACGATCGGCAGCGAGTGTCCGAGCAGGATACGACGCACCCCCAGGGGCTGCAGTGTCGCCTGTGTAACGCGGGTACTCCTTTCGGGCGAGGAGGGCTTGACGCCGCGATTCCCGCGGCGTGGCGCGTGCGCCGGAGGGCGTGTCGCCGTCCGTGTGCACCCGACTGCCCCGTGTGGCCGGAAGCGGTCTCCCGTTGTCGCTGATACCCTGGTACCCCGTGGACCGGTGGGAAACGGCGAGAGCCGAGACCCCCGAAACCGCAGCGACGGCACCCCCCCGATTCTCCCGGAGGGCACGCCGGAACGCACCTCCAGAACGCGACCACGGGAGCCCCCTCTTGGCGATGCCGCCCAAAACCACGACGACCAAGCACATCTTCGTCACCGGGGGTGTCGCCTCCTCCCTCGGCAAGGGCCTGACCGCCTCCAGCCTGGGTGCGCTCCTCAAGGCGCGGGGCCTGCGGGTCACGATGCAGAAGCTCGACCCGTACCTGAACGTCGACCCCGGCACGATGAACCCCTTCCAGCACGGTGAGGTCTTCGTCACGAACGACGGCGCCGAGACGGACCTGGACATCGGCCACTACGAGCGCTTCCTCGACGTCGACCTCGACGGTTCGGCCAACGTCACCACCGGCCAGGTCTACTCGCAGGTCATCGCCAAGGAGCGGCGCGGCGAGTACCTCGGCGACACCGTCCAGGTCATCCCGCACATCACCAACGAGATCAAGTCCCGGATCCGCCGCATGGCGACCGAGGACGTCGACGTGGTCATCACCGAGGTCGGCGGCACGGTCGGCGACATCGAGTCGCTGCCGTTCCTGGAGACCGTCCGGCAGGTCCGCCACGAGGTCGGCCGCGACAACGTCTTCGTCGTCCACATCTCGCTGCTGCCGTACATCGGCCCCTCCGGCGAGCTGAAGACCAAGCCCACCCAGCACTCGGTCGCGGCCCTGCGCAACATCGGCATCCAGCCCGACGCGATCGTGCTGCGCGCCGACCGCGAGGTCCCCACCGCCATCAAGCGCAAGATCTCGCTGATGTGCGACGTGGACGAGGCCGCCGTGGTCGCCGCCATCGACGCCAAGTCGATCTACGACATCCCGAAGGTGCTGCACACCGAGGGCCTGGACGCCTACGTCGTGCGCAAGCTCGACCTGCCGTTCCGTGACGTGGACTGGTCCACCTGGGACGACCTGCTGGACCGCGTCCACAACCCGGAGCACGAGGTCACGGTCGCGCTCGTCGGCAAGTACATCGACCTGCCCGACGCGTACCTGTCGATCACCGAGGCCATGCGCGCCGGCGGCTTCGCCAACAAGGCGCGGGTCAAGGTGAAGTGGGTCACCTCCGACGAGTGCAAGACCGCCGCGGGCGCGAAGAAGCAGCTCGGCGACGTCGACGCGATCCTGATCCCCGGCGGCTTCGGCGACCGCGGTGTCAACGGCAAGATCGGCGCGATCCAGTACGCCCGTGAGAACAAGGTGCCGCTGCTCGGCATCTGCCTGGGCCTCCAGTGCATCGTGATCGAGGCCGCCCGGAACCTGGCCGACATCCCGGACGCCAACTCCACCGAGTTCGACGCCGCGACCGCCCACCCGGTCATCTCGACCATGGAGGAGCAGCTCGCGTACGTCGAGGGCGCCGGCGACCTGGGCGGAACGATGCGCCTGGGCCTGTACCCGGCGAAGCTCGCCGAGGGCTCGATCGTCCGCGAGGTCTACGACGACCAGCCGTACGTCGAGGAGCGCCACCGTCACCGCTACGAGGTGAACAACGCCTACCGCGCGGAGCTGGAGAAGAAGGCGGGCCTCGTCTTCTCGGGCACGTCCCCGGACAACAAGCTCGTCGAGTACGTCGAGTACCCGCGCGACGTGCACCCCTACCTCGTCGCCACCCAGGCCCACCCGGAGCTGCGCTCGCGTCCGACGCGCCCCCACCCGCTGTTCGCGGGCCTGGTCAAGGCCGCCGTCGAGCGCAAGACGGGCAAGTAGTCACAGGAGTTAACGTTGCCGGGGTACGGGTCCTGCCGGGACCGGTACCCCGGTTTTCGTGTGTGCGGACGTGTGTCGTGGGAGGACGCAGATGGAGCTGAGGGACACCCCCGAGGAGTGGCGGGTCGTCGCGACGACGACCCCCTTCCAGGGGAACAAGACGAGCGTGCGCACGGACGACGTCGTCATGCCGGACGGCACGGTCGCGCGCCGCGACTACCAGGTCCACCCGGGCTCGGTGGCGATCGTCGCCCTGGACGACGAGGACCGGGTGCTGCTGCTCAAGCAGTACCGGCACCCGGTGCGGCAGAAGCTCTGGGAGATCCCGGCCGGGCTCCTCGACGTCCCGGGCGAGAACCCGCTGCACGCCGCGGAGCGCGAGCTGTACGAGGAGGCGCACGTCAAGGCCGCGGACTGGAAGGTCCTCACGGACGTCTACACGACGCCCGGCGGCTGCGACGAGGCGGTACGGATCTTCCTGGCGCGCGATCTCTCCGAAGCGGAGGGCGAGCGCTTCGAGGTCTCCGAGGAGGAGGCCGATATGGAGCTGGCGCGCGTTCCGCTCACCGAACTGGTGCGCCGGGTGCTCGCGGGGGACGTGCACAACAACTGCCTGGTGGTCGGTGTGCTTTCCCTGATGGCCGCGCGGACCGGGGACGGCGTGGACGCGCTGCGCCCGGCCGACTCGCCCTGGCCGGCGCGCCCGTTCGAGTCGTAGGACACCCGTGAGGGTTGCGGTATGACGATCTGTTGATCCGATCGAGGGAACCGTCCGCCGTGCTCCGCCGGGTCGTGCCCGCGCCCTGAACTACGCTCGGGATCACCCGTGCGGAGCCCCCCGCGGGATCGGCTCGTGCGCAGGTGGACGGGAGCGTGGCCCGTGACGGATCAGGCGGTGGCAGCGGGCGGGGTACGGCAGTTCTTCGGCCGGCAGCGGGAACTGAAGGCCCTGCGCGCCGACATCGAACGGACCGGTCTCGACACCCTCGCCGGCCGCAAGGCCCCCCGCGCCCGCGTCCTGCTCATCGCCGGTCGCCCCGGATCGGGCCGGACGGCGCTCGCCGAGGAGCTCGTGGCCGGACTCGCCGGGCAGTACCCCGACGGGGTGTACCGCGGCCGGCTCACCGAGCCCGGCGGCACCCCCGTCCCCACCGCCCGGGTCGCCCAGGCGCTCCTCCGGGACCTCGGCGTCGGCGAACCCCCGGGCGCCGGCGAGGACGAACTGACCGAACTGGTCCGCGCGGCCCTGGCCGACCGCCGCACCGTCCTCCTCCTCGACGACGCCGTCGACGCGGAGCAGGTCGATCCGCTGATCCCGGACAACCCCGACGCCCTGGTCCTCGCCGTCGCCCGCGGCCCGCTCACCGGGATCCCCGACGTCCGTCCGTGCACCCTCGGCGGCATCGACCCGAAGTCCGCCATCGAACTGCTCACCACCTTCACCGGCTCGGTCCGCGTCACGGTCGACCCGCAGGCCGCCGAGACCCTCGCCGAGGAGTGCGGTGGCCAGCCCGCGGCCGTCGTGCTCGCGGGCGCCTGGCTCGCCGCCCGCCCCAAGGCCTCGGTCGCCGACCTCGCCAAGCGGCTGCGCGCCCTGTCCGGCGACCCGCTGACCAGGGCGTTCCGGCTGGTCCACGACTCCCTCGCCGCGCCGGCCGCCCGGACGCTGCGCCATCTCGCGCTCGCCCCGCTCGGCCGCGTCGACGCCCACACCACCTCCGCGCTGGCCGGCTGCTCGGTCTCCGCGGCGGCCGGCACCCTCGAGGGCTTCGTCGCCCTGAACCTCGTGACGGAGGCGGAGGACGGCCAGTACGAGGTCCCCGGACACCTCGTCCCCCTGCTGCGGGCCGAACTGGAGGAGCGCGACCGCCCCGCCGAGGTCCAGCTCGCCCGGGCCCGGATGCTGGAGCGGACCGTACGGCTCCTCCAGTCCTGCCGCGCGGTGACCGAGCCCGAGGGGGCGCCCGCGCAGCGGAAGCTCGCCGGGCTGCCCCGCGCCCTGCGCTTCCCCACCGCCCCGGCCGCCGCCGAATGGCTCGACAGCCGGCTGCCCGTCCTGCTCGCCTCCGCCCGGCTCGCCGTCGCCGACGGCGAGCTCGACACCCTGGCCCGCCGGCTGGTCGCCGCCCTGGTCAGGGCCCTCACCGCGCACCGCGGCGCGCAGGCCGCGGCGCCCGAGCTGTACGGCCTGCACCGGCTCGTCCTGGACGTGGCCGAGCGGCGCGGGCTGCACCGGGAGCGGGCCGCCGCCCTGCTGAACCTCGCCGACCTGGACGCCGGCAGCGGCCGGACCCGGGAGGCCCTGGCCCGCTACCGGACCGCGCTCGACGCCGGACGCGCGGCGAACGACCCGTACGCGGTCGGCCGGGCGATGGAATCCGTAGGCGGTTCCTACCAGGAGCTGGGGGACTGGCAGCGGGCCGGCGACTGGTACGGCCGCGCCCTCGCCCAGCGCCTCGCCCGCGACGAGCGGGCCGACCAGGCCCGGCTCTACGCACGGCTCGGCGCGGTGCAGACCTACGCCGGCCGCTACGGGGAGGCGCTGCGGAACTGGCGGGCCGCCGCGGCCGGCTACCGCCGCCAGGCCGATCTGCCCGGCTACGCACGGGCGTTGAGCGAGGCCGCGCGGGTGCAGGAGTACGCCGGACGACCCCAGGAGTCCCTGCGGACGTGCGAGGAGGCGGTCGAGTGGGCGCGGCGGGCGAAGGACACGCGGCTCCAGGCGGCGCTGCAGCTCAGGCTGGCCGACACCCTCGACCGGCTCGGCGACCCCGCTGCGGCCCGGCTGCACCGCTCCGCTGCGGAAAGACTCCTGGGAACCGACCCATCCGCCTGCGAAATCCGCAGTGCTTCTGTCGAAGATTAATGCTTTGCAAGGCTAGACAGCGGGAACTCCTTCATTAGACTGGTTGAGCCGCAATCGAACGCGGTCTGTCCCGGTGCGCCGTCGTGCATCCGGGTATGTATCGCTTTGCCCCCAGTTTCCCCCTGATTCAAGGACCGTGATCGACGATGAAGGTCGGCATCCCCCGCGAGGTCAAGAACAACGAGTTCCGCGTGGCCATCACCCCCGCCGGTGTCCACGAGCTCGTCCGCCACGGCCACCAGGTCTTCGTCGAGCGGAACGCCGGTCTCGGCTCCTCGATCACGGACGAGGAGTACGTCTCCGCCGGTGCGCAGATCCTGCCCACCGCCGACGAGGTCTGGGCCATCGCCGACCTGCTGCTCAAGGTCAAGGAGCCCATCGCCGAGGAGTACCACCGCCTCCGCAAGGACCAGACCCTCTTCACCTACCTGCACCTCGCCGCCTCCCGCGAGTGCACGGACGCCCTCCTCGAGTCCGGCACCACCGCCATCGCCTACGAGACGGTCGAGACCGCGAACCGCGCGCTCCCGCTGCTCGCCCCGATGTCCGAGGTCGCGGGCCGCCTGGCCCCGCAGGTCGGCGCCTACCACCTGATGCGCTCGGTCGGCGGCCGCGGCGTGCTGCCCGGCGGCGTCCCCGGCACCCACGCCGGCGAGGCCGTCGTCATCGGCGGCGGCGTCTCCGGTTGGAACGCCACCCAGATCGCCGTCGGCATGGGCTTCCACGTGACGCTGCTCGACCGCGACATCAACAAGCTCCGCGAGGCCGACAAGATCTTCGGCACGAAGGTGAAGACGGTCGTCTCCAACGCCTTCGAACTGGAGAAGGCCGTCGTCGAGGCCGACCTCGTCATCGGCGCCGTCCTCATCCCCGGAGCGAAGGCCCCGAAGCTGGTCACCAACGAGCTCGTCGCCAAGATGAAGCCCGGAAGTGTCCTTGTCGACATCGCCATCGACCAGGGCGGCTGCTTCGAGGACTCCCACCCGACCACCCACGCCGAGCCGACCTTCCAGGTCCACAACTCGGTCTTCTACTGCGTCGCCAACATGCCGGGCGCGGTGCCGAACACCTCCACCTACGCGCTCACCAACGCCACGCTGCCCTACATCGTGTCGCTCGCGAACAACGGCTGGGCCGAGGCGCTGCGCCGCGACGCCTCCCTGGCCCTGGGTCTCAACACCCATGACGGCAAGGTGGTTTACAAGGAGGTCGCCGAGGCGCACGGTCTCGAGCACGTCGAGCTGAGCACCCTCCTGGGCTGACCCCCGCAGGCGGGGCGTCAATGCGCGCCGTCAACCTCACGCATCCGGCCGGACCTTGTCGAGCAAGGTCCGGCCGGATGTGTATCCGGCCACTTCGCGTGCCTTGTTCAACTCGCCTCGAACGTAACCCTTTAACCGTTTCGCACACCCCCGAAACGTGCGGATGCATGGCTGCGCACCCTTGACAGAGGGGTGTTCGGTTGCCGACACATCGTGCCGGGTCCGGCGGATTGTGTTGCTGCGGACCGGTGACACGCCATAGAGTCGCCAACCGTCGGCATGGTGCCACGCTGACCTATCGATAAATGTTCCTGGTCACATCCAAGGAGGTAAGACGACTTGTGAATGAGTCGACATTTACTCCCGGGGGTGGACAGCCAGGAATCCCTGTCGGCTCCGTCGCTGTCCGAACCTTCGCGACCAACGCGGCCAATCAGCCCATGACGACAGCCCACACGATGAAGATGATGGACGGCCTACACGTGAACGCCACGGCCGGCAACGAGAGTGGCCGAGAGTCCACCCACTTCGCCGCCTACGACGAGATGCCCGAGGGGCACTTCTACGACCCCGACGCCGAGTACGAGCCCGACCCGGAGTACGCGGCCACCCTCGCACCCGACGCTGCCCGGCAGCGCCGCGAGCGGATCGGCCCCACCGGACGGCCCCTGCCGTACTTCCCGATCCCGGGCCCGCTGACCGATCACGGACCCGCGAAGATCATCGCGATGTGCAACCAGAAGGGCGGCGTCGGCAAGACCACGTCGACCATCAACCTGGGTGCCGCGCTCGCGGAGTACGGGCGGCGGGTGCTGCTCGTCGACTTCGACCCGCAGGGAGCCCTGTCGGTCGGTCTCGGTGTGAACCCGATGGAGCTGGACCTCACCGTCTACAACCTGCTCATGGAGCGGGGCATGTCGGCGGACGAGGTGCTGCTCAAGACCGCCGTGCCCAACATGGACCTGCTGCCGAGCAACATCGACCTCTCGGCCGCCGAGGTGCAGCTGGTCAGCGAGGTCGCGCGCGAGTCGACGCTCCAGCGCGCCCTCAAGCCGCTGATGAACGACTACGACTACATCGTGATCGACTGTCAGCCCTCGCTCGGCCTGCTGACCGTGAACGCCCTGACGGCGGCTCACAAGGTCATCGTCCCGCTGGAGTGCGAGTTCTTCGCGCTGCGCGGTGTGGCCCTGCTGACCGAGACGATCGAGAAGGTCCAGGAGCGGCTCAACCCCGACCTGGAGCTCGACGGCATCCTCGCCACGATGTACGACTCCCGGACCGTGCACAGCCGTGAGGTGCTGGCGCGCGTCGTCGAGGCATTCGACGACCACGTCTACCACACGGTGATCGGCCGGACCGTGCGCTTCCCGGAGACCACGGTCGCCGGTGAGCCCATCACGACGTACGCCTCCAACTCCGTGGGCGCCGCCGCCTACCGCCAGCTCGCCAGGGAGGTGCTCGCCCGGTGTCACGCCGAGTGAGTCTGCCCGGCGCCGACGAACTCTTCCGTACGACCGGGGGGATGGCGCTGCAGGCGTCGTCGCCGCGGCGGGGCGAGGCCCGCGTGCCGGCACCCGCGGGCGAGAGCGACACGGAGGCGGCGGAGGGCTCGGCGTCCGCGGAGCACGCGGCGGCGGAGTCGGACCCGCCGGCGGAACCGCGGGCCCGGACGGCGGAGCCCGCCGCACCGGCCGCCGCCACGCCGGCACCGGCGCGACGGCGGGGCAGGTCGCCGAACCGGCGGCCCAGCGGCCGTGAGCGGCACGACGAGAAGATCACGGTCTACGTCTCCGCCGAGGAACTGATGGACCTGGAGCACGCGCGTCTGGTGCTCCGGGGGGAACACGGCCTCGCCGTGGACCGCGGCCGCATCGTCCGCGAGGCGGTGGCGGTGGTCCTGGCGGACCTGGAGTCCCGGGGCGACGCGAGCATCCTCGTACGACGGCTGCGGGGCCGCTGAGGGTAGCCTGCGGGCCTGCCGCTCTCCCGCTTCGGCCCGGTACCGCGCCCCCCGGCCGGACGCGCCGTCCGGCCGGCCGGCCGCGGACCCCGCCCCCGACGGCACCCCCGTCGACGACGGGCGCTTCACCGTGCGSCTGGCGAACTTCGAAGGGCCCTTCGACCTCCTGCTCCAGCTGATCTCGAAGCACCGGCTCGACGTCACCGAGGTCGCCCTCTCGCAGGTCACCGACGAGTTCATGGCGCACATCCGCGCCATGGGACCCGACTGGGACCTCGACCAGACCACCGAGTTCCTCGTCGTCGCCGCCACCCTGCTCGACCTCAAGGCGGCCCGCCTGCTGCCCGCCGCCGAGGTCGAGGACGAGGCCGACCTGGCCCTCCTGGAGGCGCGGGACCTGCTCTTCGCGCGGCTGCTCCAGTACCGCGCGTACAAGCGGATCGCCGAGATCTTCCACGAGCGGTGGGAGGCGGAGGGGCGGCGCTTCCCCCGTACCGTCGGCCTCGAACCGCACCACGCCGAGCTGCTGCCCGAGGTCGTGATCAGCATCGGGGCCGAGGGCTTCGCCAGGCTGGCGGTCAAGGCCATGCAGCCGCGCGCCAAGCCGCAGGTCTACGTCGACCACATCCACGCCCCGCTCGTCAGCGTCCGCGAACAGGCCGGGCTCGTCGTCGCCCTCCTCCGSGAGCGCGGCACCCTGAGCTTCCGGGAGCTCGCCGCGAGCGCCGAGGACACCCTGACCGTCGTCGCCCGGTTCCTCGCCCTGCTGGAGCTCTACCGGGAGAAGGCCGTCGCCCTCGACCAGGAGGACGCTCTCGGGGACCTCACCGTCACCTGGACCGGCGGGGACGGCGAGACCCGGGTCACCGACGAGTTCGACCAGACCGCACCCGTCACGAAGGACACGGCATGAGCGACCTCAAGCCCGCCCTCGAAGCCGTCCTCATGGTCGTCGACGAGCCCGCGACCGAGGAGCACCTCGCCAAGGTCCTCGAGCGCACCCGGCGCGAGGTCGGCGACGCGCTGCGCGAGCTCGCCGACGAGTACACCGTCCAGGGCCGCGGCTTCGAGCTGCGGCTCGTCGCGGGCGGCTGGCGGTTCTACACCCGGCCGGAGCACGCCGCGGCCGTCGAGCGCTTCGTCCTCGACGGCCAGCAGGCCCGGCTCACCCAGGCGGCCCTGGAGACCCTGGCGGTCGTCGCGTACCGCCAGCCGGTCAGCCGTTCCCGGGTCTCGGCCGTGCGCGGAGTGAACTGTGACGGGGTCATGCGGACCCTCCTCCAGCGCGGTCTCGTGGAGGAGGCGGGCGCGGAACCCGAAACAGGTGCGATCCTGTACAGGACGACGAACTACTTCCTGGAGCGGATGGGCCTGCGCGGCCTGGACGAACTCCCCGAGCTCGCGCCCTTCCTCCCCGAGGCGGACGCGATCGAGGCGGAGACGCTGGAGGGGGTGCCGTCGTTCGACCCGGACGCGCCAGAGGCACCGGGTTCCGAGGACGCAGACGACAAGACGGACATTTGATGCGAAGCAGCAGCGGCAGGAACAGCAGCGGAAACAACGGCGGGAGCCGTGGTGGCAACAGCGGCGGCCGCGGCGGCAGCAGCGGTGGTGGCGGCGGTGGTCGCGGCAACTACCGCGGCGCCGGCAACGGTCGCGACGACCGGCAGGGCGGCGGCAAGCCGCGCAAGCCGCGCCCCGAGGAGCGCAGCTACGAGGTCGGCGGCCCCTCCGACGGCCCCAAGCGCGGTCGTGGCTCCGCCGCCCGCGGTGGTGCCAAGGGCGGCCCCCGGCAGTCCCCGCAGCGCGGTGGCGGCCGTACGGCGCCGGCCCGCTCGCGTGAGTACGACGCTCGCGCCGAGGAGCGCAACCGGGAGCGGTACGCCGACAAGCCGCAGGTGAAGACCCCCAAGACCTTCCCCGGCGCCGAGCAGGAGGGCGAGCGGCTGCAGAAGGTGCTCGCGCGGGCCGGCATGGGATCGCGGCGGGCCTGCGAAGAGCTGATCGACATGGGCCGGGTCGAGGTCAACGGCCAGGTCGTGATCGAGCAGGGCATGCGGGTCGACCCGGAGAAGGACGAGATCAAGGTGGACGGCCTCACCGTCGCCACCCAGTCGCACCTCTTCTTCGCGCTGAACAAGCCGGCCGGCGTCGTCTCCACCATGGAGGACCCGGACGGCCGCCAGTGCCTCGGCGACTACGTCACCAACCGCGAGACCCGTCTCTTCCACGTCGGCCGGCTCGACACCGAGACCGAGGGCATCATCCTGCTCACCAACCACGGTGAGCTGGCCCACCGCCTCACGCACCCGAAGTACGGCGTGAAGAAGACGTACCTGGCCGCCATCACGGGCCCGCTGCCGCGCGAGGTCGGCCGGCGCCTGAAGGACGGCATCCAGCTTGAGGACGGCTACGCCCGCGCCGACCACTTCCGGGTCGTCGAGCAGACCGGCAAGAACTACCTGGTCGAGGTCACCCTGCACGAGGGCCGCAAGCACATCGTGCGCCGGATGCTCGCCGAGGCGGGCTTCCCGGTCGAGAAGCTGGTCCGCACCGCCTTCGGCCCGATCTCCCTCGGTGACCAGAAGTCGGGCTGGCTGCGCCGTCTGACCAACACCGAGGTCGGCATGCTGATGAAGGAAGTCGGCATGTAGCGCCCGCCGCACCCCGTGAGGGCCCGTGACCGCCACCCGGCGGTCACGGGCCTTCGTGTTCCCCGGCCCCGGCCCCGCGCCGCCCGTCGATTCGGCCTTGTGGGCGTGGCCCGCCACCCTTTATAGTCAACATGACTCTTAAGGAGGCGGGCGTGAGCCTCGCGAACGTTCTCGAACCCCTGCAGCAGCCGCTCTTCACCGTCCTGGACACCCCGGTCGCCTGGACCGAGGTCCTCGGCTTCGGCAGCGGCGCGCTCTGTGTCTGGCTGGTCGCCCGCCAGCACCTGGCCAACTGGCCGGTCGGCATCGCCAACAACCTCTTCTTCGTCCTGCTGTTCACCCAGGCCGGCCTCTACGCCGACGCCGGCCTCCAACTCGTCTTCATCGCCCTCGCCGCGTACGGCTGGTGGACCTGGACCCACGGGGGTGGACCAGGCTCCGACGCCCTCCCGGTGCGCCGCACCTCGCGCACCGAGTGGACATGGCTGCTCGCGGCGGGGGCGGTGGGGACCCTCGCGCTCACGCTGCTGCTCGACCGTGCCACCGACTCCACGGTCCCCTTCTGGGACGCGCTGACGACCGCGCTCTCCCTCATGGCCACCTACGGCCAGTGCCGCAAGCGGCTGGAGTCCTGGTGGCTGTGGATCGCCGCCGACGTGGTCTACGTGCCGCTCTACGCCTACAAGGACCTCTACCTGACCTCGCTGCTGTACGTCGGCTTCATGACGCTCTGCGTCCTCGGCCTGCGCAGCTGGACCAGGGACCTGGCCACCGTGCGCGCGGTCCCGGTGGAGGCGGCGGCGTGAAGCGCTACGGACACGGCCTGGTCCTCGGCAAGTTCTACCCACCGCACGCCGGCCACCACCATCTCGTCCGCACCGCCCGCGACCGCTGCGAGCGCCTCACGGTGCTGGTCTGCGCCTCCTCCGTGGAGAGCCTGTCCCTCGAGGACCGGGTCGCCTGGATGCGCGAGATCCACCCCGACGTCCTCGTCGTCGGCGCGGTCGACGACATCCCCGTGGACCTCCACGACCCGGACGTGTGGGCCGCGCACATGGCCGTCTTCCGGGCCGCGGTGCCCGAGTCCGTCGACGCCGTCTTCACCTCGGAGCCGTACGGGGAGGAACTCGGCCGCCGCTTCGGTGCCGACGCCGTGTGCGTCGACCCGGACCGTACGCGCTTCCCGGTCTCCGGCACCGCCGTCCGCAAGGACCTCACCGGCTGCTGGGAGTTCCTGGAGGCGCCCGTACGGGCCGCCCTGACCCGCCGGGTCGTCGTCCTCGGCGCCGAGTCCACCGGCACCACCACCATGGCCCTCGCGCTGGCCGACCACTACCGGCGGCGCGGCGGCATCTGGGCCGCCACCCGGTACGTCCCGGAGTACGGACGCGAGTACAGCGAGCTCAAGCTCGCCGAACTGCGCGCCCGGCGCCCCGGCGCCACCTGGCAGGACGTCACCTTCCGGTCCGGCGACTTCCCCGTCATCGCCCAGCGCCAGGCCGAGCTGGAGGAGGAGGCCGCGCGGACCGGCTCGCCCGTCCTCTTCTGCGACACCGACGCCTTCGCCACCACCATCTGGCACGAGCGCTACATGGGCACCACGAGCACCGCCACCGGCCAGGTCGCCGCACGCGGCCGGCAGCACCTCTGGCTGCTCACCGACCACCGCGGCGTCGACTTCGAGGACGACGGGCTCCGCGACGGCGAGCACCTGCGCCCGTGGATGACCGCCCGCTTCCTCACCCAGCTCGCCCGCACCGGCCGCAGGACCGCCGTCCTCACCGGCCCGCACGAGGAGCGGCTCGCGGCGGCGGTCGCCGCCGTGGACGCCCTGCTCGCCGAGGGCAGCCACCTCGCCGACCCCCTTCCGGAGCGCCGATGACCGGTCCCCGTGCCCCCGAGGGCTACGACCCGCACGCCTTCGAGCCCTTCGCCGTCACCGTCGACCTCGCCGTCCTCACGCTGCGGGACGAGCGCCTGCACGTGCTCCTCGTCGAGCGGGCCCAGGAGCCGTACGCCGGATCCTGGGCCCTGCCCGGCGGCTTCGTGCTGCCCCGCGAGTCCGCCGGGCAGGCCGCCCGCCGTGAACTCGCCGAGGAGACCGGCCTGTCCGCGGACACCGTCGCCGGACTCCACCTCGAACAGCTGCGCACCTACAGCGAGCCCGACCGCGACCCGAGGATGCGGGTGGTCTCGGTCGCCTACACCGCGCTCGTCCCCGACCCGCCCGAGCCGCGCGGCGGCGGCGACGCCGCCCAGGCCCGCTGGGTCCCCTACGGGACCCACGGCCCGCTCGCCTTCGACCACGACCGGATCCTCGCCGACGCGCACGAACGGGTCGGCGCCAAGCTCGAGTACACCTGTCTCGCCACCGCCTTCTGCCCGCCCGAGTTCACCCTCGGCGAGCTGCGGCAGGTGTACGAGACCGTCTGGGGCGTCGAGCTGGACCGCCCCAACTTCCGACGCAAGGTCCTCGCCACGCCCGGATTCGTCCGGGCCGTGGAGGGGCCGCCGCGTCTCACCGGCGGACGGGGGAAACCGGCCGCTCTCTACCGGGCGGGCGAGGCCACGGCCCTCCACCCGCCGCTGCTGCGACCGGAAGGAAGATCCACGTGACCCTCACCCGCACGGTGACGAAGCAGGCCGCCACCGGTTCCCTGATCGGACTCGCCCTCGGGGACGCCCTCGGCTTCCCCACCGAGTTCAACGACGTCCCCGCCATCCTCGCGAAGTTCGGCCCCTGGCGGCGGCTCGAACTCCAGGGCCCCGCGACGGCGCACGTCAGCGACGACACCCAGATGACGCTCGCGCTCGGCCGCGGCATCCGGACCGCCATGGACCGCGGCGTCCTCGCCCCGCTGCGGATGGCCCGGCCCGTCCGAGAGGAGTTCGTCGACTGGTACCACTCCCCGGACAACAACCGCGCCCCCGGACGCACCTGCATGCGGGCCTGCATGCTCCTCGACGGCGACCGGCCCTGGCAGCAGGCCAGCCAGATCGGCTCCAAGGGCTGCGGCGCCAACATGCGGGTCGCGCCGGTCGGCCTCGTCCCCGGGCTCAGCGAGGAGCAGCGCGCGGGCGCGGCCCAGCTCCAGTCCGCGCTCACCCACGGCCACCCGACGGCGCTGGCGGCCTCGGACCTGACGGCCCGCGCGGTGTACCTGCTCGCCCAGGGCGCCGAACCGCTCGGCCTGGTCGGCCAGCTCCGCTCGTACGCCTACGAGAACCGCTCCCGCTACCACACCGGCTGGCTGGGCGACCTCTGGACGTACTCCCAGGACCCGACCCCCACACACTTCATCGAGCGCGGCTGGGACGAGTGCCTGGCCGTCCTGGAGCGGCTGGCGGGCGTGCTGCGCACCGCCGACCCGGAGATCGACCCGTGCGAGTACACCGGAGACGGCTGGATCGCCGAGGAGGCGCTCGGCACCGGGCTGCTCAGCTTCCTGCTCTTCCCGGACGAGCCGGTCACGGCCCTGCGCCGGGCCGCCTGCACCAAGGGCGACTCGGACTCGATCGCCTGCCTGACGGGGGCGTTCGCGGGGGCGCACCTGGGGGCCGGGGCCTGGCCGAAGGAGTGG
>NZ_RDBI01000040.1:568262-603885 GCF_008042125.1 Streptomyces sp. MS191 | reverse complement strand
CTCGTGGCCGGGGCGGTCGTCGCACCGGCGTCCGAGCCGCCGTCCGAACCGCAGCCGGTGGTGAGGGCGGCGGCTGCGCCCGCACCGGCCGTCAGCACGGTCCGGCGGGTCGTGGCGTCTGGAGTCATACCGGACAGCTTGCTGGCGTCCCGCGCCCGGGCGGCGGCAACACGCCCGTAGGGGCTCAGACCCAGGGGGTCAGCTCCCTCGCCCGGCCGTCCGGGTCCCGGCGTACCTCCAGGACGGCGGTGACGGCCTCCCGCTCGATCGGCCCGTAGACGTGGGGGAAGAGCGTGTCCTCCGACCCCTCCCAGCGGACCTCGCCGGACAGCCGGGACTCGTCGACCACGAGCACCAGCAGGGGCCCGACGGCGTCCCGGTAGTGCGCGTCGGCGATGGTCAGTGCCGTCGGCTCGTCCGGCGAGCAGTGCACGAAGCCCTCGGACGCGAGCGAGGGCGGGGCGTAGGGGAGCGAGGGATCGGCGGACCATTCGTCCAGCGGTACGACGTGCAGCAGCATGCCGACAGTTGTACCCCGGGTGTCCGGCCCGCACCGGTGACACCCGGTGGCGCCGGTGGTCGGTCCGGGTGACATTGGGCGGGTTCGCACCCGCAGGCGCGCACCCGACGAAAGGCGGAACCATGGCTCCGTGGACAGGCTCACGCCCGAAGGCCCGCAGGGCGCCTCGCCGGAGGACCTCACCCGGCAGCGGTCGTTCCGACCCCGACCGCCGGGCTCCCGGCACCCGCGGCGTCTCGGAGGGCGGTCGCCGCGGTACCGCGCCCGGGCGGCTGACTAGGCTGTTCGGAGCACTGTCGCTTTTGTCGAAGGAGTGAGGACGTGGCGGTACGAGCGGTCCCGGACCGTGTCCGGAGAGTCTCGCCTGGCCCGCGCCCGAGCGAGGGCGTCGCCCGGTGAGGACCGCACTCGTCATCGGAACCGGCCTCATCGGCACCTCCGCGGCGCTCGCGCTCGCCGGCCGCGGCGTCACCGTCCATCTGCGCGACCACGATCCGGCGCGCGCCCGGACCGCCGCCGCGCTCGGCGCGGGCACGGACGAGGCCCCCGAGGGGCCCGTGGACCTCGCGATCGTCGCCGTACCGCCGGCCCACGTGGCCGCCACCCTCGCCGCTGCCATGCGGGACGGGCTGGCCCGCGGCTACCTGGACGTGGCGAGCGTCAAGGGAGGGCCGAAGCGGGAGCTCGCCGAGCTGGGCCTCGACCTCCGCGCCTACATCGGGACGCACCCGATGTCCGGGAAGGAGCGCTCGGGCCCGCTGGCGGGCACCGCGGACCTCTTCGAGGGCCGGCCGTGGGTGCTCACCCCCACCCGGGACACCGACACCGAGGTCCTGAACCTGGCCCTCGAGCTGGTCGCGCTGTGCCGGGCCGTCCCCGTCGTGATGGACGCGGACGCCCACGACCGTGCCGTCGCGCTCGTCTCGCACACCCCCCAGCTGGTCTCCTCGATGGTCGCGGCGCGGCTGGAGGAGGCGGACGAGACGGCGGTGCGGCTGTGCGGGCAGGGCATCCGCGACGTCACCCGGATCGCGGCCTCCGACCCCCGCATGTGGGTGGAGATCCTGACCGCCAACCCCGGACCGGTGGCCGACGTCCTCGCGGGCGTCGCGGCCGACCTGGACGAGACGGTGCGGGCCCTGCGCTCGCTCCAGTCCTCCGACGAGGCGAAGCGCCGTGACGGTGCCACCGGCGTCGAGGACGTCCTGCGCCGCGGCAACGCGGGCCGGGCCAGGGTCCCGGGCAAGCACGGCGCGGCTCCGGCGCAGTACGAGACGGTCGCCGTGCTCATCAGCGACCAGCCGGGCGAGCTGGCCCGCATCTTCGCGGACGCGGGCCGGGCGGGCGTCAACATCGAGGACGTCCGCATCGAGCACGCGACCGGCCAGCAGGCCGGTCTGGTCCAGCTCATGGTGGAGCCCTCGGCTGCCCCGGTGCTGGGCGCGGCGCTGCAGGAACGCGGCTGGTCGCTGCGCGCGGGCTGAGGGCTGTCGTCCGGGGGCCCTGCCGTCGAAGTGACGCGACGCGACCGCCGGAGGCGTGGGGCGGGGCCCGGGCCGACCCACGCCGGGGCCGCCCGGGGCCGTCCCGGGCGGGGCCGCGCGGCCCCCGGAGGGTGTCCGTCCCCCCGGTCACTCCCGGCCCGATCCGGCCCGGAAGCAGGCTCCCGCACCGGTGGGGCCGAACGGGTGGCCGCCAGTCGGTAACCTTGTGGGGGTCCCTTGCATGTCCGCCGGGGCTCACCGCGTACCCAGGAAGGTGTCCCCCACCGTGGAAACCGTGATCGTCGCCATCGACGGCCCCTCTGGCACGGGCAAGTCGAGCACCTCGAAGGCGGTTGCCGCCAAGCTGGGGCTGAGCTACCTGGACACCGGTGCGCAGTACCGGGCGATCACCTGGTGGATGATCTCCAACGGGGTCGACGTCGACGACGCGGACGCCGTGGCCAACGCCTCCTCCAAGCCCGTCATCGTCTCCGGCACCGACCCGGGCCGTCCCACGATCACCGTGGACGGCGTCGACGCCGCCGGGCCGATCCGGACCGAGGAGGTCACCTCCAAGGTCAGCGCGGTCAGCGCCGTGCCCGAGGTGCGGGCCCTCATCACCGAGCTGCAGCGCAGCATCGCCCGGGGTGCCGAGCAGGGCATCGTCGTCGAGGGCCGGGACATCGGCACCACCGTCCTGCCGGACGCCGACCTCAAGATCTTCCTCACGGCCTCGCCCGAGGCCCGTGCCGCCCGCCGCTCCGGCGAGCTCAAGGGCGCCGACGTGGCCGCCACCCGGCAGGCCCTGATCAAGCGCGACGCGGCCGACTCCAGCCGCAAGACGTCCCCGCTGGCCAAGGCCGACGACGCCGTCGAGGTCGACACCAGCGAGCTCACCCTGGACCAGGTCATCGAATGCGTCGTCACCCTGGTCGAGGAGACGAGGGCGGCCGTCAAGTGACCCTGCCCTCCGCGAAGGGCGCCGCCGTCGGGCGCGGCATCGGCATCGGCCTGATGTACGGCCTGTGGAAGCCGCGCGTCCTCGGCGCCTGGCGGGTGCCGGCCGCCGGCCCGGTCATCCTCGCCGTCAACCACGCGCACAACATCGACGGACCCATGCTCATGGGCACCGCACCCCGGCCCGTGCACTTCCTGATCAAGCAGGAGGCCTTCGTCGGCCCCCTCGGACGTTTCCTGGAAGGCATCGGCCAGCTCAAGGTGGACCGGTCGAGTGCCGACCGGACCGCCATATCCAACGCCCTGGGCGTGCTGGAGCAGGGCGGCGTCCTCGGGATCTTCCCCGAGGGCACCCGGGGCGAGGGGGACTTCGCCTCCCTGCGGGCCGGCCTGGCCTACTTCGCCGTCCGCAGCGGCGCGCCGATCGTCCCGGTCGCCGTGCTGGGAAGCACCGACCGCCCCGGGCGGTTGGTCAAGGCGCTGCCGCCGTTGCGCAGCAGCGTCGACGTCGTCTTCGGCGACGCCTTCGAGGCGGGCGACGGCACCGGCCGGCGCACCCGCAAGGCGCTGGACGAGGCCACCGTACGCATTCAGGAGCGGCTCACCGGCCACCTGAAGAACGCCAGGCGCCTCACCGGGCGCTGAGTGAGACTCTGAGTAGTGGGTCAGCACCCACCGACCACGAATGATCAAGGAACGGACTTCATGAACGACCAGCACGACCACGGGGCACTTGGCGACGCCGAGTACGCGGAGTTCATGGAGCTCGCCGCGGAAGAGGGCTTCGACATCGAGGACGTCGAGTCGGCGATCGAGGAGGCGGGCCACGGCCCGCTCCCCGTGCTCGCCGTCGTCGGCCGCCCCAATGTCGGCAAGTCGACCCTGGTGAACCGGATCATCGGCCGCCGCGAGGCCGTCGTCCAGGACAAGCCGGGCGTCACCCGCGACCGCGTCACCTACGAGGCAGAATGGGCCGGCCGCCGCTTCAAGGTCGTCGACACCGGTGGCTGGGAGCAGGACGTCCTCGGCCTCGACGCCTCCGTGGCCGCGCAGGCCGAGTACGCGATCGAGACCGCGGACGCGGTCGTCTTCGTGGTCGACTCCACGGTGGGCGCGACCGACACCGACGAGGCCGTCGTCCGCCTGCTGCGCAAGGCCGGCAAGCCCGTCGTGCTGTGCGCCAACAAGGTCGACGGCCAGAGCGGCGAGGCGGACGCCACCGCCCTGTGGTCCCTCGGTCTCGGCATGCCGCACCCGGTCTCCTCGCTGCACGGCCGCGGCACCGGCGACATGCTCGACGCCGTCCTGGAGGCCCTCCCCGAGGCGCCCGCCCAGACCTTCGGCACCGCGGTCGGCGGCCCCCGCCGCATCGCCCTCATCGGCCGCCCGAACGTCGGCAAGTCCTCGCTCCTGAACAAGGTCGCCGGCGAGGACCGCGTCGTCGTCAACGAGCTCGCGGGCACCACCCGCGACCCGGTCGACGAGCTGATCAAGCTCGGCGGCACGACCTGGAAGTTCGTGGACACCGCCGGCATCCGCCGCCGCGTCCACCTCCAGGAGGGAGCGGACTACTACGCCTCCCTGCGGACGGCCGCCGCCGTCGAGAAGGCCGAGGTCGCCGTCGTCCTGATCGACACCGGGGAGTCCATCTCGGTGCAGGACCAGCGCATCATCACCATGGCCGTCGAGGCCGGCCGCGCGCTCGTCATCGCCTACAACAAGTGGGACACCCTCGACGAGGAGCGTCGCTACTACCTCGAGCGCGAGATCGAGACCGAGATGCAGCAGGTCGCCTGGGCGCCCCGCGTCAACGTCTCCGCCCGCACCGGCCGCCACATGGAGAAGCTCGTCCCGGCGATCGAGACCGCGCTCGCCGGCTGGGAGACCCGTGTCCCCACCGGCCGCCTGAACGCCTTCCTGGGCGAGCTGGTCGCCGCCCACCCGCACCCGATCCGCGGCGGCAAGCAGCCCCGCATCCTGTTCGGCACGCAGGCCGGCACCAAGCCGCCGCGCTTCGTCCTCTTCGCCTCCGGCTTCCTCGAGGCCGGCTACCGCCGCTTCGTCGAGCGCCGGCTGCGCGAGGAGTTCGGCTTCGAGGGCACCCCGATCCACATCTCGGTCCGGGTGCGCGAGAAGCGGGGCCGCAAGAAGTAGGCCCGGCGGAGGACCACGCACACGGCCGAGGGGCCGGGGCTGATCGCCCCGGCCCCTCGGCCGTCGTTCGTGGTCCTCGGACCTACAGCCCTCTGCGGGGGCCGGGCGGCAGTGCCGCCGGAACATGGTGGTGCTGCGCCGACCAGGCCACCGGGTGGGCCGCGTGCCGGGGAGCGTGCCCCTGCCTGTGCAGCCCGGTGCCCACCGGGGTCCCGAAGGCCCGGAACGCCAGATCCTCCTCGCCGCTGCGATCACCCGGCAGGGTGCGGAACGACCGGCGGTACTCCGAGTACAGGGCGTCGTAGATCGGCGTGGCCGACTGACCGTCGGGCATCACGTCCTGCGCCGGGCGCATGGAGGGGATCTGGCTCGACGGCGGGCGGAAGGGTTCGTAGGCGTGCACGTATGTGCCAACGACCCCGTCGCCCGTCGGATGCGGGCGGCCCGCGGAAAGGGCCGCGTGCCGGGGGTGCGGAACCGTCGGAACCCCGGGGACGTACGCCCGCCCCGACCTGCGTCGGCCGCCCTCGGTCACGTGCCGGCCAGCGGCATCGCGGCAGCCACCAGACGGCCGTTGGCCGCCGCCTTCTCCAGCGCGTCGCGCAGCAGGTCCTCGCGCGGCTGCTGGCCGATCGAGCCCACCGGAGCCGCGAACACCAGCACCGTGTGCGACTTGTTCGCCGCGGCGCGCCAGCCCTCGGTGACCTGGAGCGGCTGGTGGGCCTGCCACCACGCGGCCTGGCCGCTGCCGCCCGTGCCCGGCTGGAGCACGGAGTGCAGCTGACCCATGGCGACCAGCACGGACCAGCCCGGCAGCGTCCCCGGCCGCTGGTTCAGGTCGGCCATCGGCAGGAAGCCCTGCTCGATCAGGAGCGGCAGGAACTCGTCGCTGTCGCCGTCCGAACCCGGGCGGGCGACCGGGGCCGTCGGCTCGACGACCAGCGCCGGGTGCAGTTCGCCCTCGATCAGGACGAGGCCGCTGGTGACGCCCAGGACGGCCTGCTCCGGGTGGGCCGCGCCCAGCGCGTCCGCCGCGTCCGTGGCGGTGATGGAACGGACGGCGCCCTGGAGCTGCTCCTCGGCGACCTGGACGACCTGGGACGGAATGCAGCTGGCGTGGGCGAACGCCAGGACGGCGGTCTCCTCGCCGACGAACAGCACGGTGCTCGTGCGCTCCTGCTCGGAGTCGCCCGGCGTGCGGCAGGAGGTGCAGTCGTAGCTGCCCGGGGCGTTGTCGCCGGCGACCAGCCGGTCGGCTTCTTCGTCGCCGATCTCGGCGCGTACGTCCTCGCTGACGTCGAGCATGCGCGGCACGGGGTGCTCCCTGGAGTCGTTGCGTGCGACACCGGGCGGTTTCCCGGCTCGTCTCATGCCGAGTTCAACGGGAGAGGCTCGGCCGGGGTCACGCGTCGGCGTACGACAACTTGCGCGACTCCCGCTCGTGACACCGTTTCGACCGCCGTCCGCACCCCGTCCGCACCCCCTCCGGCGGCCGGCGGGGGAGACGGCGGGCGGCGGCCGGTCATGGACGGGGCGGCGTCCGTACCGTGGCCCGCCCGGCCGTGACTCCGACCGGGTGGGGTGCGCGGCCCGTCCCGCGCGGCACGGCCCGGGCGCCGGGCGCCCTTGCCTAGCCTGCCCCGATGTCGACGATCCGATGGTGGACGGCCGGTGCCTGTTCCGCCGTACTGATGGCCCTGGACCTCCTTCCGGGCCTGGCAGCGGCGCCCGCCGGGGCGGCCCCGGCGGGCGCCTGCGCCAAGGACCAGTGGCCGTGGGGCTGCGTCGCCGAGTGCGAGAGCGGTGGCCGCTGGAACACCAACACCGGCAACGGCTACTACGGCGGCCTCCAGTTCTGGCAGCCCACCTGGGAGGAGCACGGCGGGCTGCGCTACGCCCGGCGCGCCGACCTGGCGACCCGTCAGCAGCAGATCAGGGTCGCCGAGGAGGTGCTGCGGACCCAGGGATGGGGTGCCTGGCCGGTCTGCTCGAAGCGGTACGGCCTGAGCGGGCGGGTCCACACCGTCCAGCCGGGCGACACGCTCAGCTCGATCGCCCGCCGCTTCGGGGTCAAGGGCGGCTGGAAGGCGCTGTACACGGCGAACCGCGCCCTGATCGGGGCGGATCCGAACCGGCTCGTGGTCGGGACGATGCTGCGCTTCGCGCCCCTCACCGCCCGGTGAGCTCCGCGGCCTCCCGGCTGGACACCAGCGAGCCGCGCCGCAGTTCGTGCACCAGGGTGCCGTCGGGCAGCCCGGCCGGGAGCCGCTGCTCGGCGAGCACGACCGCGGCGCCGCCCTCCCGGGCGAGGGCGGCGAGCAGCCGGTAGGTACGGGCGGCCACCGCGGGCGACATGCCGAGGGCGGGTTCGTCGACCAGGACCACCGTGGCGGGGGTCAGCAGCGCCCGGGAGACCTCCAGCATCCGCCGCTCCCCGCCGGAGAGGGTGCCGGCGGGGCGGGCCAGCAGCGGCCCGAGTTCGGGGTAGGCGGCCAGCGCCGCGGCGGGATCGCCGGGCGCCAGTCCGAGGTTCTCGGCGACGGTCAGCGACGGGTACACGCCCCGCAGGTCCGGCACGAAGCACAGGCCGCGGCGGGCCCGGGCGTGGGCGTGCAGCCCGGTGACGTCGGCGCCGCGCCACAGGACCCGGCCGGAGGCGAGGGGGACGGTCCCGGCGAGCGCGCACAGGGTGGTCGTGCGGCCGGCGCCGTTCCGGCCGGTCAGCACGGTGACGGTGGCCCGGGGGACGAGGAGGTCGAGCCCGTGCAGGGCCTCCAGGGGGCCGTGGCGGACCCGGGCGCGGCGCAGGGCGATCTCGACGCTCATGACACGATCCGGCCCCCCTCCATGGTGTGCGTGACGTGGGCGATGCCGGCGACGAGGTCCGGATCGTGCTCGACGACGAGGACGGTGAGGCCCTCGGCGGCCAGGGCCGCGAGGATCCGGGCCAGGGCGTCGGTCTCGGCGGCGTCCAGCCCGGCGGCGGGCTCGTCCAGGAGGAGCGTGTGCGGGCCGCCGGCCAGGGCGCGGGCGAGTTCCACCCGCCGCAGGACGCCGGTGGGCAGCCCGGCGGCCTGACGGTGGCGGACGGCTCCCGCGAGTCCGAGCAGCCGCAGGCTCCGCTCGACGTCGCCGCGGCGGCGGGCCTGCTCGGCGCCGAGCAGGACGTTCTCCTCGACCGTGAGGGTGGGGAAGACCGCGAGCTGCTGGAAGGTCCGGGCGATGCCCAGTCTGGTACGGGCGTGGGCGGCGCGCGCGGTGATGTCGGCCCCGTCGAGCGTGACGCGCCCGCCGTCGGGGCGGAGCGTGCCGGCGAGGCAGTCGAAGAGGGTGCTCTTCCCCGCGCCGTTGGGGCCGACGAGGGCGGTGATCCGGGCGGGCGCGAGGGCGAGGGACACCCCGGACAGGGCGCGGACGCCACCCGGATGGCTGAAGCACACATCGTGGGCGCGCAGCCGAGGAGCCGCGGCCCGGGCCGGTGAACGGGCCGGGGCGGCGGCCCGGGCCGCCGGACCGGGCGGCGCCACCTGGCGGGTGGCGCGCGGCGCGGCCGTGGGGCGGGTGGCGCGCGGCGGCCTCGCGTGGCCCTCGGGGACGGCTTCGGCGCGGGCCCGGTCAGGACCCGCGGGGTGTCGCGCCGGGCTTCCGGACACCGCCCGGCCCGGGCTCCCGCGCGCGCGGCCCGGCACCGCCCGGCGGGCCGGCAGCCAGGAGGTCAGCGGCGGCACGCGGCCCACCATCGCGGCGAGGACACCCACCACGGCCGCCGCCACGCCCCCGCGGGTACCCGCGTCCAGGGCGACCAGCAAGGCGGCGCCCGCCAGGGGCGACACGAGACCGTCCGCCCCCAGGACCACGATCGCGGCGAACCACAGCAGGCCGCGGACCGGGTCGTACGCCTCCGGGTCGAAGGCGCGCAGCCCCATGCCCAGCAGCCCGCCGCCCAGGGCCGCCAGGGCCGCGCCCAGGACGAAGGCCAGCAGCTTGAGCCCGGCCACCGGCACCCCCGACGCCTCCGCGCCCGCCTCGTGGTCCCGCAGCGCCGCAAGCGCCCGGCCCGTCCGGCCCCGGCGCAGCGCCGCCACGGCCGCGAGGCAGCCGGCGAGGACCACGAGCTCCAGGACGTAGTACCGGCGGTCCTCCTCGAAGCCCGCCGGACGTCCCAGTTCCAGGCCGGACGTCGCGTACGGCTGCGCGAAGACGAAGCGGCTCACCGCCACCCCGACCGCCAGCGTCGCCAGCGCCAGGGCCAGCCCGTGCCGCCGGATCGCCGGCCACCCCGTGACCAGCCCGAGGGGGGCGACGAGCAGCACCGCCAGCCCCAGGGCCGGCAGCTCCGGCAGGCCCCCGGCCGCGAGCAGCGCCGTGAACAGGGCGCCCAGGCCGGCGTACGCGGTCTGCCCGAGCGCGATCTGCCCGCCGCGCCCCGTCACCACCACCAGCGACAGGAGGATCACGGCCAGCGCCGGGACCTGGATCGCCGTGTGCAGGTCCGTGCCCGCGAACCCGAGCGGCAGCAGGAACAGGACCCCCGCCACCAGCCACACCCCGCGCGGCACGCTCCCGGACGGCCGGGAGGCGACCGGCAGGACGTCCTGCCCGCGGCCCCCGACCCCCGGCAGGACCAGCGCCGCCACCAGCAGCGCGACCACGAACAGGTTCGCCCCCACCGCCTGCACCAGCGGTCCGGCCCAGCCCTCCGGATGGAGCCGGGTCAGCTGCGCCTGCGCCACGCCCAGCGCGAGCGCCGTCACGATCGCCACCGGCAGACTCCGCATCCGGGCCACCACCGCGACCGCGATCACCTCGACGACCAGCAACGGCAGCCCGTAGGGATCGAGGCGCACGTACGGGGCCAGCAGCACCCCCGTCAGACCGGCGGTGAACGCGCCGAACGCCCAGCCCACCGCCGCCACCCGGTCCGCGTCGATCCCGCCGAGCACCGCCAGCGGCCGGTTGTCGACCACCGCCCGCAGCTCCCGCCCGAAGCGGGTCCACCGGGTCACCGCGCCCACCGCCGCGGCCAGCGCCACGACCACCGCGAGCTGCGCCCACGGATCGTCCCCGAGCAGCACCGGCGCGTCCGACCGGGCCCCCGTCCCCCAGACCAGCGCGGCCGCGCCCACGAGGAGCACGAAGACACCGATGGAGGCCACCAGGGTCTGCGCCGGCGGCGAGCCGGCCCGCGCGAGCGGGCGGAACACCGCCCGGTCCAGCACCAGGCCGATGCCCGGCCCCACCACGAGCAGCGTCACCAGCGCCGCCGGCGGCAGCGGCCAGCCCCACTCCACCACCAGCAGGCGCAGTACGTAGGCGCAGACCATGGCGATCGCGCCGTGCGCCAGGTTGAGCACACCGGTCGCCCGGTACGTGACGATCAGTCCGATGCCCGTGAGCGCGGCCGCGGCTCCGATTGCGAGACCGGCGAGGGTGAGGTCGTAGGTCAGCGAGGCCACGGCTCACACACCGGGCAGGGATCGAGCTCCGCGTCCCCCACCGGCTCCGCCTCCGCCCTGCCTGCCACCAGCGGGCAGTCCGGGCGGTGCGCGAGCGTCCCGTCCGGGACGCGTACCGGCGGTGCGTCGGACGAGGGCGCGGGCACGTCCTCGGGTGCGTACGGAGCGGGGCGCGGGCGCGCCGGGACGCGGCCGGCCGCGGTGACCAGGACCGCGCCCGCCACGATCAGCGCCGCCCCCGGCACCGTGCACGAGGCCAGATAGGGCAGCTGGCGCTCGGCGAACCGCTCCCCGGAGACGCCGTACCAGCCCAGGACGCACAGCACCGCACCCGCGGCGGCCGCCACGAGGCCGCCCCACAGCAGTACCCGGGATGTCGGCACGGGGGCCTCCCTCGACTCGTCCCCGGACGCCCTCTTCCTTGCACTATGCCCCGAACCGGCACACCCTGGAATCATCAGGCCGCACGGCCTGCACGGACATCCGGTGGTGAGCCAGATGGTTCTCAGGGATCTCGGCGGACGCTCGCGCGTCGCGGCACTCGCCGCGGTCGCCGCGCTGGTGCTCGGCCCGGTGCTCGCGGGATGCGGCGACGACGAGGGCTCGCCCTCGACGACGTCCCCGCCCGCCGCGTCCGTCCCGCCCGCGGCGAGCGACGGGCCGGCCGACCCGGCGGCGGCCAAGGCGGAGATCACCCGGAACTGGAAGGCGTTCTTCGACCCGAAGACCCCGGTGAACGAGAAGGCGAAGCTGCTGGAGAACGGCGCCGAGATGATGCCGGTCCTGGCCGCCTTCGCGGGCGACCGGAACGCGGCGATGACCTCGGCCACCGTGAAGACCGTCGAGTTCACCTCGCCCACCGGCGCGAACGTCACCTACGACCTCGTCGTCGGCGGCACCCCCGCCCTCCCCGACACCAAGGGCACCGCCGTCCAGCAGAACGACGTCTGGAAGGTCTCCGTGAAGACCCTCTGCGGTCTGGTCGAGCTCAGCGGTGCGAACGTTCCGGGCTGCTGAGACGGCGGCGGCGCTCCTCATGGCCGCGCTGCTCGCCCTGGCCACCGCCTGCGGCAGCCGGCTGCCGGAGAGCGCGTTCGGGACGCGGCCCACCGCCACCTCCCCCTCCGGCGGTGAGCCGCTCCGCATCGGGATCATCAGCAGCGCCACCAGCCCCGTCGGCGGCGACGCCTTCACCGGGCCGCGCGACGGCGCCCGCGCCTGGTTCGACGCCCTGAACGCCCGCGGCGGTCTGGACGGCCGCCGGGTCGAGGTCGTCACCTGCGACGACGGCGGCAGCGGCGTCGGCAACAACGAGTGCGTGCACCGGCTGATCGACGAGCGGAAGGTGTTCGCCCTGGTCGCCACGACCGCGTTCGACTACGCCGGGGCCCCGCTCGTCTCCCGGGCCGGGGTCCCCGACATCGGCGGCCAGCCGCTCACCCCCGCCTACGACACCTACCCGCACCTGTACGGGATCTACGGCAGCTCCGCCCCCCGCACCGGGGCGGCGCCCGGCTGGAACGGGGAGCTGTACGGCGGCACCGAGGTCTACCGCTGGTTCAAGCGGGAGACGGGCGCGCGCACCGCCGCCGTCGTCTCCTACAACCAGGCCGCGTCGGCCGCCTACGCGCGCCTGGTCACCCAGGGCCTCCGGGCCGAGGGCTACCGGGTCGTCGACGAGCAGGTCGACTTCGCGCTGCCCAACTTCCGCGCGGTGGCCGCCGACCTCAAGGCACAGGGCGCCGACCTCGTCTTCGACGCCCTGGACACGCACGGCAACACCCGGCTCTGCGAGGCCATGGACGAGGTCGGCGTCCGCGTCGCGGCGAAGGTGACCAACGTGCAGAACTGGTCCTCCACGGTGTCCCGCGACTACGCGAAGTCACCCGTGTGCCGGAACGCCCTGTGGGTGACGGGCTCCAGCCGCAACTACGCGGAGGAAAACCACCCCGCGGTCAGGGAGTTCCGCGAGGCGATGGGTCAAGGGCCGCTCTCCCAATGGCAGTTGGAGGGCTGGGCGGCCGCGATGTGGTTCACCGACGCGGCGCGCGCGTGCCTCGCCGAGGGCTCCCTCACCCGTGCCTGCGTCGAGCGCTACGTCAACCGGGCGGAGCCGTACACCGCCCGTGGCCTGCTGCTTCCGGTGCGCTTCGAGAAACTGCCGGAGCCGCCGAAGACCCGTCACACCTGCCTCTCCGTGGCCCGTTGGCAGGACGACCGGGGCTGGGTCACCCAGGGGGACATGGACGACGACTGCGCCACCGTCCCCCAGCTCGGCTACCGACCGTGAAGCCCGCAGGGGGAGTTCAGTACAGTCGCCTGCGACCACACACTTCACCGGGGGGAACCGGTAGCACGATGCGCATCTCCTTTCTGCTCCACAACGGCTACCACATCGGCGGCACCATCCGGACGACGTTCACCCTCGCCCAGGAGCTGGCGGCACGTCACGAGGTCGAGATCGTCTCGGTCTTCCGGCACCGCGACGCACCGATCCTGGACGTGCCCGAGGGGGTGACTCTGCGTCATCTCGTCGACCTGCGGAGGAAGAGCCCCGGATACGACGGCGGGCACCCCGACTTCGCCCGGCCGGCCAAGGTCTTCCCGCGCGGCGACGGCCGCTGGAAGCAGTACAGCGCCCTCACCGACGCCCGGATCGGGGATCATCTGCGCGCGGTCGAGGCGGACGTCGTCGTCGGCACCCGCCCCGGGCTCAACGTCCACCTCGCCAAGGAGGCCCGGCCCGGCGGCCCGGTCCTGGTCGGCCAGGAGCACCTGATCCTCGACGGACACACCTACCGCCTGCGCCGCGAGATCGGCCACCAGTACGCCCTCCTGGACGCCCTCACCACGGTCACCGAGGCCGACGCCCGCGCCTACCGGAACAGGCTGCGGCTCCCGGGCGTACGGATCGACGCCGTGCCCAACAGCGTCCCCGCGCCGAGCGTGCCGCCCGCCGACCCGGCCGCCAAGGTCGTCGTGGCGGCGGGACGCCTGATCCCGGTCAAACGCTACGACGTGCTCATCGACGCCTTCGCCGAGGTCGCCGCGGCCCGCCCGGACTGGAAGCTGCGGATCTACGGCACCGGCGACGCCTCCGACAACCTGAGGAAGGCGCTCGCCCGCCAGATCGAGCGCCGGGGGCTGGGCGAGCACGTCTT
Organism: Streptomyces sp. MS191; assembly: GCF_008042125.1. GTDB lineage: Bacteria > Actinomycetota > Actinomycetes > Streptomycetales > Streptomycetaceae > Streptomyces. The sequence continues at coordinate 590,153 of NZ_RDBI01000040.1, read as the reverse complement.
CCTGATGGGCACCGCCAACCCGATGGAACCGGAGTGGGCCAAGGGCTCGATCGCCGCCGTCACCTCGCAGCGCGAGTCCTTCGGCATGACCATCGTCGAGGCGATGCGCTGCGGCCTTCCGGTCGTCTCCACCGACTGCCCCCACGGACCCCGCGAGATCATCGAGGACGGAGTCGACGGCCGCCTGGTGCCGGTCGACGACGTGCCCGCGATCGCCGGGGCCCTGCTCGCCCTCATCGACGACGACGGACTGCGGGAGAAGGCGGCGCGGGCGGCGCGCACGTCGTCGGAACGCTTCGACCCCGCCCGGATCGCCACCCGGCACGAGGAGATCTGGACGGAGCTGGTCACCCGGGGCCACGCGGGGCGCGCCCACGGCCGCCTCGGCGACGCGCTGCACCGCGCGGCCGGCGGCGTGATCGACGCCGGCTACTCGCTGAAGGCGAGGATCGGCCGACTGGTCCGCCGCTTCCGCTGAACACCCGGCCCCGGATCGCGGACCGTAGCTGTCCGCGATCGCTGGCAGACTCGACCCCATGTTGGAGACCTCCGCACGACTGCTCCGCCTGCTCTCGCTGCTCCAGGCCCACCGCGAGTGGTCGGGCGCCGATCTGGCCGACCGGCTCGGGGTCACCCCGCGGACCGTGCGACGCGACGTCGACCGGCTGCGCGAGCTCGGCTACCCGGTCAACGCCAGTCCCGGCACCGGCGGCGGGTACCAGCTCGGCGCCGGGGCCGAGCTCCCGCCGCTGCTCCTCGACGACGAGGAGGCCGTCGCCGTCGCCGTCGGGCTGCGCACCGCCGCCGGACAGGGCATCGAGGGCATCGGCGAGACCTCCGTACGCGCCCTGGCCAAGCTGGAGCAGGTCCTGCCGGCCCGGCTGCGCCGCAGGGTCGGCGCGCTGAACGCCTTCACCGTGCCGATGCTGCGCACCCCGCGGACCCAGGTCGACCCGGCCGTCCTCACCGATCTCGCCCATGCCTGCCGGGACGGCGAACGGCTGCGCTTCGAGTACCGCGACCACACCGGTGCCACCACCCGCCGCACCGTCGAACCGCACCGCCTGGTGTGCACCGAACGCCGCTGGTACCTGGTCGCCTGGGACGTGGACCGTGACGACTGGCGCACGTTCCGGGCCGACCGCATCGACCCGCGGCCGCCGCACGGCCCGCGCTTCCCGCCGCGCGAACCCCCGGCGGAGGACCTCGCCGCCTACGTCTCGAAGGGCGTCTCCACCTCGGCGTACGCCGCCGAGGCGACGATCCGGCTCCATGTGCCGCTGGCCGAGGCGGCCCGGACCGTCGGGCCGATGGACGGCGTCCTGGAGGCCGACGGTGACGACGCCTGCCTGCTGCGCACCGGCGCGGGCAGTCTCGACTACCTGGTCTTCCACGTGACCCTGATGGGCCTCGAGTTCGAGGTGGTCGAGCCGCGGGAGCTCGACGAGCGCATCCGTGTGATCAGGGACCGGATGTCCCGGGCCCTGGACCGGGCAGGGGAGCGGCCGGCGGACTGACCGGGCCGCGTTCGAGGGCCGCGAACTCCGGGTGGTGCAGGTCGAACGCCGGCGACTCGGACCGGATCCGCGGCACGGACTCGAAGTTGTGGCGGGGCGGCGGGCAGGACGTCGCCCACTCCAGCGAGCGGCCGAAGCCCCACGGGTCGTCGACGTCGATCTTCGTGCCGTACCTGGCGGTCCGCCAGACGTTGTACAGGAACGGCAGCGTGGAGATGCCGAGCAGGAACGCGCCGATGGTCGAGATCGTGTTCAGCGTGGTGAAGCCGTCGGCGTAGAGGTAGTCCGCGTAACGCCGGGGCATGCCCTCGGCGCCCAGCCAGTGCTGCACCAGGAACGTCATGTGGAAGCCGACGAAGAGCGTCCAGAAGTGGATCCGGCCCAGCTGCTCGTCCAGCATCCTGCCGGTGAACTTGGGCCACCAGAAGTGGAAGCCGGCGAAGGTCGCGAAGACGACCGTGCCGAAGACGGTGTAGTGGAAGTGCGCGACGACGAAGTACGAGTCGGTGACCGCGAAGTCCATCGGCGGCGAGGCCAGGATGATCCCGGTGAGCCCGCCGAAGAGGAAGGACACCAGGAACCCCACCGACCACAGCATCGGCGTCTCGAACGAGAGCGAGCCCCGCAGCATCGTGCCGGTCCAGTTGAAGAACTTCACGCCCGTCGGTACGGCGATGAGGAAGGACAGCAGCGAGAAGAAGGGCAGCAGCACCGCCCCCGTGACGAACATGTGGTGCGCCCACACCACCACCGAGAGACCGGTGATCGTCATGGTGGCGCCGATCAGCGTCGCGTAGCCGAAGATCGGCTTCCGGGAGAAGACCGGGATGATCTCGCTGATGATGCCGAAGAACGGCAGGGCGATGATGTAGACCTCGGGATGGCCGAAGAACCAGAAGAGGTGCTGCCACAGCAGCGCGCCGCCGTTCGCCGCGTCGAAGACCACCGAGCCGAAGCGCCGGTCGGCCTCCAGCACCAGCAGCGCCGCCGCGAGGACCGGGAACGCCAGGAGCACCAGGATCGCGGTGAACAGGACGTTCCAGGTGAAGATCGGCATCCGGAACATGGTCATGCCTGGGGCCCGCATCCCGACGATCGTCGCCAGGAAGTTCACCGAGGTGAGGATGGTGCCGAAGCCGGAGAGCGCCAGCCCCATGATCCACAGGTCGGCGCCGATGCCGGGGGACCGTTCCAGGCCGTTCAGCGGGGCGTAGGCCGTCCATCCGAAGGCGGGCGGCCCGGACGGCACGAGCAGGGAGCCGACGACCATGAGGCCGCCCAGCAGGAACAGCCAGTACGAGAACATGTTCAGCCGCGGGAAGGCGACGTCCGGGGAGCCGATCTGCAACGGAACCAGTTCGTTGGCGAAGCCGGCGAAGGTCGGCGTCGCGAAGAGCAGCAGCATGATCGTGCCGTGCAGGGTGAACGCCTGGTTGAACTGCTGGTTGTCCACGAGCTGGAGGCCGGGCCGGGCCAGCTCGGCGCGCATCACCATCGCCATCAGCCCTGCGGCCAGGAAGAACAGGAACGCGGTGATCAGATAAAGGTGGCCGATCTTCTTGTGATCGGTGGTGGTGAGCCAGTCGATCAGGACCCGCCCATGACGTTGTGGCGCCGATTCGACGGCCGCGCTCGCGGTCTCGGTGCCCACCATCGCTGCCTCCGCTGGTCCGGTCGTCCGGACATGATGCGCGCACCGGGGGAGGGATCGACGGAGGCGGAGTGCGCGGGATGGTCCGGACGGCGGACGGTGTGCGGACCGTGTAAGGAAATCGTGAATGCCGGATCCCTGGGATGAGCCCGTCAATTTCGCTGGCCGGGCGGGGAGACGGAATTCCGTGAACCCCCGCGCGAAGTGGCGGAAGAGGCCGGGAATTGCCGGAGAAGCGGCCGGAAACTGCCCGAACGAGTGACGAGGCCCGTGTCAAACATATGTCGAGAACCTGTGACACAAGCGTGACCGCCGTGGTGCACGGGCTTGCTGGGACATCTCTCGCCGGCTGCGCTTCCGTCACGGTCCGGCGCCGCCTAACGTGAGGCGCATGACACCGAAGCCGACCTCTCACGAACCGAACGAAGACGGCTCCCCGGACTCCTACGTGGGGCTGGACGCGGAGCGCGCCGAACAGCTCGCGGGCCGTCGCGGCTGGAACGTCGTGCGCTCGCTGCCGCCCGGATCGATCATCACCATGGAGTACCTGGAGGGACGCATCAACTTCGAGGTGGACGGCGGGACGGTCACCCGCTGCTGGCTCGGCTGACCCCGACGGCACCCGTCGGGCCCGCGAGCGCCCCGTACGCCCGGGGAAGCGTTTCGGAGGTCCGGGACAGGACCTCCGGGACGCGAGAAGGGCCCCGGCCGGAGCCGGGGCCCTTCTCCCTGCGGTCGTGGCGGGCGCTCAGCCGCCCGTGAGGGGCCGCGAGTGGCCCGGGCGGCGGCTGCCGGCCGGAGTGACCGGGGTCCGCTCGGAGCGCACGGCGTGGGTCCGGGGCGTGCTGAGCGGCGGAGCCAGCCGCCCCTCCCCGCGTCCGGCACGGCCACCGCGCACGCCGATGATCTCCCGTACCGGCTCCTCGGCCCCCGACGCGCGCGGCGGGAAGAGCGAGGGGCGCGGCCCACCGGTCGCGACGGGCAGCGACGGCACCAGCCGGCGACGGGCGCGCAGTCGCTCGCGGAGCCGGTCGCGCAGCGCCAGGATCATCTCCTCCGCCCGGGCGATCACCGGCTCGCACCAGGGCAGCGCGAGCAGGATCAGCAGGCCGGCGGCCCAGCCGAGCACCACGTCGCTCAGCCAGTGCGTGCCGAGGTAGACGGTGGTGAGGCCGACACCCAGCGCGACCACGGCGGACAGTGCCGACAGATAGCGCCGGGCCCGCGGCGTGGTCGCCAGATAGGCCAGGATTCCCCAGGTCACGACCGCGTTGGCGGTGTGTCCGGACGGAAATATATCGCCGCCGGCGAAGAGCTCGGCGGAGCCGATCTGCGTCGCGTAGTGGGGGCCGAGACGGCCGAGTCCGAGCTTGACCGCGCCGACTGTGACATTGAGCAGCAGCAGCGCCGCGCCGAGTGCCAGCAGGGGGCGGAGGGTGTGCTGGCGCCAGGAGCGCCAGCCCAGCCAGGCCGCCACCATCACGGCCGTCGGGCCGCGTTGACCGAGGACGACGTAGTAGTCGAGAAAACCGTGGATCTCCGSCCKCTGCTGGTACGGCCGGAAGAGCATGATCTTCCAGTCGAGGGTCACCAGCCCGGTGGAGAGCAGTACGGCGACGACGATCGCGAGATAGAACGCCAACGTCCCGCCGAAGAGGGCGAGACGCGTGCGGGTCATCCGCGGGACCTCTATCTTCGGCGGTTCCGGCTCCCGGTCCAGCCGGGCAAAGATGTCGGTACGCACCCAATCGACGTTACAGGGAGTGAGTAGCGAGACAGGGCGATCCCGTGCCTTCGTGATGACGATGTGATGTGGAGTAGGTCTCAACGCGGCGAATATCACCATCCGCGGTCGGCTAATCCGATGACCTTCTGCCCTATTGTCGGCGGGGGTGTTTCCGGAAGTCTGTTTGTATGCCGTGGAATTGCTTCACACGGTTGTCCGAACGGAATTCCGTGCGACGCGACGACCGGACGGAGTGGCGTACGCCACACTCGGCGGCCCGCCGGGGTGAGAGCTGGACCACGCGCTCGGGCCCTGAACTCGCGTACGCTGACGGCTCACTCGCCCGTCGATGCCGGGCCGCCCCGAGGACAAGCGCCCCGGCCGGAGCCCGCCGAGCGCGAGGGAATCACTGGGAGGTACGTACATGCAGCGGACGATCACGGCCCGAACACGGCTCCGTGCCGCCGCGGGCGGTGCCAACCGCTGGGTCGTCCTCGTCGTCCTCTGCGTCAGCCTTCTGCTGGTCGCCCTGGATGCGACCATCCTTCACGTCGCGGTCCCCTCGGTCACCGAGGACCTGCGCCCCAGCTCCACCGCCCTGCTGTGGATCGTCGACGCCTATCCGCTGATCTGCGCGTCGCTGCTCATCCTCTTCGGCACGCTGGGTGACCGGGTCGGCCGGCGCCGGGTGCTGCTCATCGGTTACGCGCTGTTCGGCGTCGCCTCGGCGGTCGCCGCGCTCGCCACCGCCCCCGAGGTGCTGATCGCGGCCCGCGCCCTGCTGGGCGTCGGCGGCGCGATGATCATGCCCGCCACCCTCTCGATCCTCCGGGCGGTCTTCCCCGACCGGCGCGAGCGGGCCACCGCGATCGGGATCTGGACGGCGGTCGCCGCGGTCGGCGCCGCCACCGGTCCGGTGCTCGGCGGCTTCCTGGTCGAGCACTTCTGGTGGGGTTCGGTCTTCCTGATCAACATCCCGCTGATGGCCTTCATCCTGCCGCTGGGCCGCTGGCTGCTGCCCGAGTCGCGGGGCGCCGCCGACGGCCCCTGGGACGTCCTCGGCGCGCTGATGGCCGCCGCCGGCGTGCTGGGCGTGGTCCTCGGGGTCAAGCGGCTCGGCGCGGGCGAGAGCCTGTCGGCCTTCCCGACCGCCGCACCGCTCCTCGTCGGGGCGGCGCTGCTCGTCGTCTTCGTGCGGCGGCAGAAGCGGCGCCGGCATCCGCTGATCGACATGCGGCTCTTCTCCCGGGCCGCGTTCACCACCTCCGTCGGCTGCATCGTGCTCGCCATGCTCGCGCTGGTCGGCCTGGAGCTCATCGCGGTCCAGTACCTCCAGCTGGTCCTCGGGCTCAGCCCCCTGGAGACCGGGCTGCGGCTGCTGCCGCTCACCTTCGCGGCCATGGCGGCCGGTGCCACCGGCACGTACACCCTGCGCAGGATCGGACCGCGCCGGATGGTCGGCTGGGGCTTCGTGCTCACCGCCGCCGCCGTGCTGCTGCTGGTCCTCATGGGGCAGCACGACCGGCCCCTGCTGCTCACCGTCGGCTTCGTGCTGCTCGGTTTCGGCCTGCAGACCACTCTCTTCTCCGCGTACGAGTCGATGCTGAGCGAGGCCCCGCCGGAGAGCGCGGGCGGCGCGGCCGCCATCGGGGAGACCTCCTACCAGCTCGGCGCGGGCATGGGCATCGCGCTGCTCGGCAGCGTGATGAACGCCGCCTACGGTCCCGGGCTCTCCGGCGTCCCGGGGGTGCCGGACGGCGTGAGCCGGGCCGCCGCCAACTCGCTGGGCGAGGCCTACCAGGTGGCCGACGGCCTCGGCGGGCCGGCGGGCGAAGCGCTGCACCGCGCGGCCCGGCACGCCTTCGTGCACGGCCTGCACGTGACGCTGTTCGTCAGCGCCGGGCTGCTGCTGCTCGGCGCGCTCATGGCGCTGCGGCTGCCCCGGGTGATGGAGTGCACGGTCGATCCCGAGGATCTGGCGGACCGCACCCGGGCGGCCGGGGCGGACGTCGCCTCCGGCGCCGGCGACCGTCGGGCCGCGGCCGGTCCGGAGGGCCCGGGCGAGAGGTCCGGGCAGGCCCGCACCGCGGGCCGCGGCGGGTCCGGCGAGCCCCTGCGGGTTCCCGCCACGCGCGAGCCCGTCGAGTCGGCCGGCTCTGGACGCACGGCACACTGACCCGTAACGTCGGCGCCGGTTCCTGACCGGACACCCCCTGGTCAGCGCGCGATCCGCCGGAGGCCCCTCGCATGTCCGCACCCTCGAAGCTGCCGCCCTTCGACCCGGCCGACCCGCTCGGCCTCGACGACCTCCTCGACCCCGAGGACCTCGCCGTGCGGGAGACGGTCCGCGGCTGGGCCGCCGACCGGGTCCTGCCGCACATCGCCGAGTGGTACGAGCAGGGCGAGCTGCCCGCGATCCGCGAGCTGGCCCGTGAGCTCGGCTCGATCGGCGCCCTGGGCATGTCCCTGACCGGCTACGGCTGCGCGGGCGCGACCCACGTCCAGTACGGCCTGGCCTGCCTGGAGCTGGAGGCCGCCGACTCGGGCATCCGCTCGCTCGTGTCCGTGCAGGGTTCGCTCGCCATGTACGCGATCTGGAAGTTCGGCTCCGAGGAGCAGAAGCGCCAGTGGCTGCCCGGCATGGCGGCGGGCGAGATCATCGGCTGCTTCGGCCTCACCGAGCCCGACCACGGCTCCGACCCGGCCGGCATGCGCACCCACGCGAAGCGGGACGGCGACGACTGGGTGCTCAACGGCCGCAAGATGTGGATCACCAACGGCTCGGTGGCGGGCGTGGCCGTCGTCTGGGCGCAGACCGACGAGGGCATCCGCGGCTTCGTGGTCCCGACCGACGCGGCCGGGTTCTCGGCGCCCGAGATCCGGCACAAGTGGTCGCTGCGGGCCAGCGTCACCAGCGAACTGGTCATGGACGACGTGCGCCTGCCGGCCGACGCCGTCCTCCCGGAGGTCGTCGGCCTGAAGGGGCCGCTCAGCTGCCTCTCGCACGCCCGCTACGGCATCGTCTGGGGCGCGATGGGGGCGGCGCGGTCCTCGTTCGAGACGGCGTTGTCGTACGCGCGGACGCGTGAGCAGTTCGGCAGGCCGATCGGCGGCTTCCAGCTCACCCAGGGCAAGCTCGCCGACATGGCGGTGGAGCTGCACAAGGGCATCCTGCTCGCCCACCACCTCGGGCGGCGGCTCGACGCCGGAAGGCTCCGCCCCGAGCAGGTCAGCTTCGGCAAGCTCAACAACGTGCGGGAGGCCATCGAGATCTGCCGTACCTCGCGCACCATCCTCGGTGCCAACGGCATCTCGCTGGAGTACCCCGTGATGCGGCACGCCACCAACCTCGAGTCCGTCCTCACCTACGAGGGCACGGTCGAGATGCACCAGCTGGTCCTGGGCAAGGCGCTCACCGGCCTGGACGCCTTCCGGTAGGCGGCGGCGCGGAAGGCCCTCCGGTGAGCGGCCCTGCCCTCAGCTCTGGTTGAAGAAACCGTCCTGCGCGCGGGACGCGGGGTCCCCGCTGACGATCTGCGTGTCGGCGGGGGTCAGCAGGAAGACCCGCGTCGCCACGCGCTCGATGGATCCGCGCAGGCCGAAGGCGAGGCCGGCGGCGAAGTCCACCACGCGCTTGGCGTCGGAGGGCTCCATGGCCGTGAGGTTCACGATGACCGGGACCCCGTCCCGGAAGAGCTCACCGATGCCCCGGGCGTCCCGGAACCCGTCCGGGGAGACGGTCGCGATCCGGCGGCCCTGCTCCTGCGCCGAGTCGGACGCCACCCGGACCCGGGGGTCCGTCACCCAGGCGTCGCCGCTCTCGGCACCTTCGGCGTACTCGTCGTCGTAGTAACGCTCGTCGTTGTCCTCGACGAGTCCCAGCCATGCACTCGCCTTGCGCACCGATCCCATGGACGCCTCCTTTCAGCGCGGTCACTTGTGGTTCCGCAATCCCTATCGTCGTCCATGATGCGGATTGCGCGCCAAGTGGATAGTCGGCGCGCGAGAGTTTCGTAACGGTACTGGTGCAGAACGTGAGGCCCGATTTCTGGCGATCAGTCAGGAATCTTGCGGTATGCGGGGCCTGACAGAGGATTGGATGGGGGTGTGCAACTCAAAATATGAAAGTCGGGCCAGAAGGGTGACGACGGGGGCGTACGGGTGAACGAGCGGGCTCGGTACGATGCCGGACGCACAGGCGCGCGAAGCACGGGGGATCACTTGTTCGGAATCGTCAGGCCCTGCACCCACCGCCTCGGTGACGGCCTCAAGACGGAGTGGATGGCCCATCTCTGCGGCCTCTGTCTCGCACTCCGTGCCGACCACGGGCAGTTCGCCCGCGTGGTCACCAACTACGACGGCCTGATCGTCTCGGTCCTGACGGAGGCTCAGACCGGCACCCGCACCGGCGCGGTGGCGGGCGGGCGCCGCACGGCGGGTCCGTGCCCGCTGCGCCAGATGAAGAGCGCCCCGGTCGCCCAGGGCGAGGGGGCCCGGCTCGCCGCGGCGGTCTCGCTGGTGCTCGCCTCCGCCAAGGTCCGCGACCACGTCGCCGACCGGGACGGCCTGCTGGCCCGCCGGCCGGTCGCCGCCGCGGCCCGCCGGGTCGCCAGGTCCTGGGACCGGGCGGGCGCGCGGACCGGCCGGGAACTCGGCTTCGACACGGCCGTCCTGGTCGACGCGGTGGACCGGCAGACCGGGATCGAGGCGCTGGCCGGCCCGGGTACGCCGCTGCTGGTCGTGACCGAGCCGACGGAGACGGCGACGGCCGCGGCCTTCGCCCACACCGCGGTACTCGCCGGGCGGCCAGGGAACGTGGAGCCGCTCGCCGAGGCCGGCCGGCTCTTCGGCCGGCTCGCCCACCTGCTCGACGCCGTCGAGGACCGGGAGGCCGACGCCGCGACCGGGGCGTGGAACCCGCTGACCGCGACCGGGACCTCGCTCGACGAGGCACGGCGGCTCGCGGACGACGCGCTGCACGGCATCCGGCTGGCGCTGCGGGACGCGGAGTTCGTCAACGGCCGGCTGGCCCACGTGCTGCTCGCGCACGAACTGCGCAACTCCGTGGACCGCGCCTTCGGCACGACCGCCTGCGCGCACCGCACCGGCACGGCGGGGCAGGCCGGGGACGCGGCGCCGCACCCGACGGGCGCCCACCAGCCCGGCCCGTACCAGCCGGGCCCCCACGCCCCGGGACCGGTGCCCGGCAATCCGTACGCGCCCGGGCCGGGGGGACCCGGCGGCGGCGGGCCCTTTCCCCCGGAGCCGCCGAACCGTCGCCGGGGGCTGATCGCCGGCTGCGCCGTCTGGATGGGACTGGCCTGCAGCTGCCAGTTGTGCTGCGGCACCTACGAGGACCCCTGGAGCCGGGAGCGCAAGGAGAGCCTGTGCAGCAACTGCGACTGCAGCGGCTGTGGCGACTGCTGCAATTGCTGCAACTGCTGTGGCGGCGAGGGCGACGGCGGTGACGGAGGCTGCTGCGACGGCTGTGACTGCGGTTGCGACTGCTGACGGCCTGGCCGACCGCCCGGCGGCCCCCGGGACCGGGGAGCGGGGCGCCGCGCGGCACCCCGCCCCGTACGGGCGTCGCTACTTCGTCGGCGCCGGGATCTCCGGGGGCGAGATGCGGGACTCGGCGATGGCCGAGTCCGTCAGCCCCCACTTCCGCAGGATCCGGTCGTACGTGCCGTCCTTCTTCAGCCGGTTCACCGCCGCCTGGAAGGCCGGGGCCAGCGGCGTCCCCTTCTTGAAGGCGAAGCCGACGTCGAGGCGCCGGTACTCGTTGAGGAACCTCACGTTCTCCTGCTGGGTCACCGCGTAGCGCAGGCCGTTGACCGTGCTCATCAGGACGTCGCTGCGCCCCTGCTGGAGCGACATCCACTGGGCGCCCTGATCGGAGAAGCTCTGGATCGTGTACGGCTTCCTGCCCGCCGCGGAGCACCGGGCCTTGTTCCGCTCCAACGTCGCCTCGAAGGTCGTCCCGCCTCCCGTGGCCACGTTCAGACCGCACAGCTGGGTGAGGTCGGTGACCTTCTTCAGCGGGCTGTCCGCACGCGCCGCGAACCCCTGCCCGTCGTTGATGTACGTGACGAAGTCGATGGTCCGGCGCCGCTCCTCCGTCACGCCGAAGTTCCCGGTGCCGAAGTCGTACTTGCCGCTGCCCAGGGCCGGCAGGATCGCCTCCCAGCTCACCACCTCACGCGTGAGCCGGAGCCCGAGGACCTTCGCCACCGCGTCCGTCAGGTCCACGTCCCCGCCGACCAGCGTGCGGCCGTCCGGCAGGTAAGCGGCGCCGGGCAGGCTGCCCGTCGACGAGGCCACCGAGACGGTGCCCCGCTGCCGGACCTCGGCCGGCAGCAGCGCGGCCGCCGCCTCGTCCTTGGTCACGGCCGAGACCACGTCGGCCGTCGGGATCGCGCCCTTCTTCGCGCCCGCCGCGCCGGCGGGCGTGGTCGCCGGGTCGCCCGAACCGCACGCGGTGAGGGTGAGCGCGGCGGTGGTGATCAGGGCGAAGAGGGCGGTGTGGCGCCGTACGCCGCCGGGGCGCGCCGCGGTGTTCCGCGGGGCGGTGGACCGCGCGCCCGCGGAGGGCGCGTCGGCGGGTCGGGTGTCGGTGGGTCGCGCGGCCTCGGAGCGCGTGCCGGCGGGCTGTCGCGTGCTGGTGGGCCGGGTGCTGGTGGGGCTCATGGCTTCGGGGTCTCCAAGTGTTTCTCGAACGGCAGCGGGCCGATCGATTCCGGATCCGCCGACACGTCGAAGAGCGGGCGGTATCCGGCGGCCAGGTAGAGGCCCTTGGCCTCGGGCTGGCGCGGTCCGGTGGTCAGGAAGATGCGGGTGTAGCCGGCGTCGGCCGCCTCTCGTTCGAGGACGGTCAGCATCCGCCGGGCGAGGCCGCGCCGGCGGTGCGCCGAGTGGGTCCAGATCCGCTTCAGCTCGGCGGTCCCGTCGTCGTAGCGGCGGTAGGCGCCGCCGGCGACGGGCCGGCCCTGTTCGAGCAGGAGCAGGAACGCGCCCCCGGGCGCCGCGAACTCCTCGGGCGGATAGCGGTCGAGGTCGTCGGCGGAGCCGTAGCGCAGGTTGTACTCGTACGCCAGCTCGTCGAGGAGCGGGCGGGCCAAGGGGTCGTCGACCGTGGTCCGGCGCACGGAGAGCGCGGACGCCGGGCTGGGGGTGAAGGTCATGGGTGTCCTTCGGGCCGCGGAGCGGGCAGGGGAGTCCGGGGCACGACGACGTCGGACCCGGGCAGGACGGAGAGGGACGGGCAGGGGCGAGGCGGGGCGGGACGGCGGACGCCGAGACGCGGCGAAGTCCCGCCCGGGCAGGGCGAGGAGAGCCGGGACCGGCCGGATCAGGGCAGATCAGGCCAGGCCGAGGCAGGGCGGAGCGAGGGGAGGAAGAGCTCGACTACACAGGTGGAGACGCCGCGGAAGAGAGCGCGGGCAGGCGAAACGCAGGGGGTCGGCTCAACAGGAGGAGGACCACACGCGACCGAAGTCGATGTGGGAGCGCGTGACCAGCCATTGCTGCGAATGCATGGCCCAAGTGGAACAGGCATCCGTTTCCCCGTCAACCAGGTGAGACGTACAGCTCACAGTTCGGACACCCTTGACAGCGAACGGTGTTGACCGCATAGCCTCGAAGGGCGGATCGAGCTGAGGGGCTCGGATCCGCGCTCGTCTCCGTGTGCAGGCGCACTCCCGTGTTCGATCGACGTATCCACGGAGCCTTCGCATGTCCGCGACCCTCACCAAAGCGGCCGGCCGCACCCCGGCCGCCGATCCACCCCGCATCGTCCCCGCCCGCCGCACCGGCCAGTGGACCGCGGCCGCCGCCGTCCTCGTCCTCCTCGCGCTCGGACTCCTCTCGGTCGTCCGCAACGAGGCCTTCCAATGGGACGTCGTCGGCGCCTACTTCACCTCGGCCGCCGTCCTGCGCGGACTCGGCCTCACCCTCTGGCTGACCGCCCTCGTCATGCTCCTGGGCTTCGCGCTGGGCACCCTGCTCGCCGTGTTCAGACTCTCCGCCAACCCGGTCCTGAAGGCCGTCAGCTGGGGCTACGTCTGGTTCTTCCGTTCCACACCGATCCTGGTCCAGCTGCTCTTCTGGTTCAACATCGGCGCCCTCTACCCGCAGATCCTCGGCATCCACACGGTCAACCTGCTCGGCCCGGTCGCCGTCGCCGTCATCGGACTGACCCTGCACGAGGCCGCGTACGCCGCCGAGGTGGTGCGCGGCGGCATCCTCTCCGTCGACCGCGGCCAGATCGAGGCCGCGCAGTCCCTCGGCCTCGGCCGACTGCGCCGGTTCTCCCGGATCGTGCTGCCCCAGGCGATGCGCTCGATCGTCCCGCCCGCCGGGAACATGCTGATCGGCACCCTCAAGGGCACCTCCATCGTCTCCGTGATCGCCGTGCAGGACCTGCTCTACTCCGTCCAGCTCGTCTACCACCGCACCTACCAGGTCGTGCCGCTGCTCCTGGTCGCCACGATCTGGTACGTCGCGGTCACCTCGGTCCTCGGCATCGGACAGCACTACGTGGAGCGGCACTACGCGCGCGGCACGGCGGGTGCGCGATGACGCCGCGAGCCGCCCTCGTGATCGTGGGAGCCGGGCCGCGGGGGACCGGACTCCTGGAGCGCGTCGCCGCCAACCTGCCCGAGCTGTACGGCGACCGGCCGCTGGACGTCCACCTCGTCGACCCCCACCCGGCAGGCGGCGGGCGCATCTGGCGCACCGGGCAGTCCCCGCTGCTCTGGATGAACTCGCAGGCCGAGGACGTCACCATGTTCACCGACGAGACCGTGGAGATCGCCGGGCCCGTCCGGCCGGGACCCACGCTCGCCGAGTGGGCGGACCTCGACGGGCACACCTTCCCCAGCCGGCCCCAGCAGGGCGCCTATCTGCGCTGGGTGTACGAGGAGGCCCGCGCCGCGCTGCCGGCTTCCGTCACCGTCCACGAACACCGCACCAGCGCGGTCCGGGTGAGCGGCCCGCGCGAGGGCCGCCAGCGCGTCTGGCTGGCGGACCGGTCCACCCCCCTCCTCGCCGACCTCGTCGTCCTCACCATCGGCCATCTCGACGCCGAACCCGGCAAGGACCAGCGGGAACTGGCGGACTTCGCGGCCCGTCACGGACTGCTCCACCTGCCGCCCGACTTCACCGCCGACACCGACCTTTCGGCGATCCCCGCCGGCGAACCCGTCCTCGTGCGCGGCTTCGGGCTGGCCTTCGTCGACCTGATGGTGCTGCTCACCGAGGGCCGCGGCGGACGGTACGAGAACGGGGAGTACGTGCCCTCCGGCAAGGAGCCGCTGCTCCACGTCGGATCGCGGCGAGGTGTCCCGTACCACTCCAAGATCGGCTACACCCTGGAAGGCGAACGGCCGCCGCTGCCACGCTTCTTCGGCCCGGCGGAGGTCGACGAACTGCTGCGCCGGCCCGGCCCCGCCGACTTCCGGCGCGACGTCCTGCCCCTGATCGACAAGGAGCTCGGCTGGGCCCACTACCACCGGCTCCTCACCGCGCACCCCGAACGGACCGCCGTCGACCGGTCCGCCTTCGAGGAGGCGTACGCGGCGGCCGCGCCCGGCTCGGCCGAACTCGCCGCGGTCGTCGCCGCCGCCGTGCCCGACCCCGCCGACCGGCTCGACCTCGACGCCCTCGACCATCCGCTGGACGGGGTGCGCTTCGCGTCGGGCGACGCGCTCCAGGACGCGCTGCGCCGGCACATCGGCGACGACCTGGAGCGGCGCCACGACCCCGGGCACAGCCCGGACCTGGCCGTCTTCGGCGCGCTCCTGTCGGTCTACGGCCAGCTCATCCGGCTCGGCGACACCGGCGACCCGGACAACTGGTGGCACGGGTTCTTCAGCTTCCTCGCCTCCGGGCCCCCCGGCCCCCGGCTCCGGCAGCTCCTGGCCCTGTCGCGCGCCGGGATCGTCCGTTTCCTCGGCGCCGGCACGACGGTCGAGGCCGACGAGGAACGCGGCGTCTTCCGGGCCACCTCCGCCAGCGTGCCGGGGGAGTGGACCGAGGCCCGCGCCCTGGTGGAGGCCCGGCTCCCCGACGCCACCGTCGAACTCACCGGCAGCCCGCTGCTGCGCGCCCTCCACGAGGAGGGCGCGCGGGCCACTGACGCCGGACTGCTGGCCGTCGACCCCGCCGACGGCCGGATCCTGGGCCAGGACGGCCGGCCCCACCCGCGGCGCTTCGCGCTCGGTCCGCCCACCACCGCCCGGGCCGGCGGCGCCTTCACCCGGCCGCGCACCGGCGGGGTCGCCTTCCGGCAGAACGACGCGACGGCGCGCACCGCGCTCGCGTTCCTGCGGGACCTCTCCTGTCCCGCTCCCCTGAGCGCGAGCGCGTGACGTACGGCAGCTCCGGCCCCCGCCCCCGGCGGGCGCCCACCTGCCCGTAGCCCGCCTGCCCGTAGCCCGCCTGCCCGTAGCCCGCGGTCCCGTGACCCGCGGTCCCGTGGCCCCGGGGCGCAACCGCCCCGAAGGCCACGGTCGACGACCCCTTGGCCCGCCCGCTCCCGAGGGCGCGGCCCCGCCTCCGTACCCCTTCCCAAGGAAACCGTCATGGCCCTCACCAGCGATCCACCCCTCGACGTGGCGAAACCCCCGGCCGTCCCGGACGGAGCGGAGCTCAGGGTCGTCCCCGTCCGCCACCCCTGGCGCTGGGTCGCCGTCGTCGTCACCGCCGTGCTGCTGCTGCAGTTCGCCCACGGCCTGGTCACCAACCCGGGCTGGGAGTGGGACGTCTTCGCCCGCTTCTTCAGCACCGAGACGATCCTCCACGCCGTCTGGGTCACCCTCCAGCTGACCTTCTACGGCACGGCCCTCGGCTTCGCCCTCGGCATCGTGCTCGCCTTCATGCGCCTGTCGGCCAGCCCGTTCCTGAAGGCCGTGGCCTTCGCCTACATCTGGGCGTTCCGCTCGATCCCGCTGATCGTCCAGCTGCTCTTCTGGTTCAACCTGGCCTACCTCTACAAGGAGCTGAGCCTCGGCATCCCCTTCGGGCCGTCCTTCTACTCCTTCGACACGATGGGCCTGGTCGGCGCCATGAGCGCGGCCGTCCTCGGTCTCGCCCTGCACCAGGCCGCCTACGCGGCGGAGATCGTCCGCGGCGGCGTCCTGGCCGTGGACCCCGGGCAACTGGAGGCCGCCGCCGCCCTCGGCATCCCGCGCCTGCGCCAGCTGCGCAGGATCGTCCTGCCGCAGGCGATGCGCTCGATCCTGCCCAACGCCGCCAACGAGATCATCTCGCTCTTCAAGGGCACCTCGATCGTCTCCGTGATGGCGATCGGCGAACTCTTCTACCAGGTCCAGGTGGTCTACGGCCGCAACGGGCGCGTCGTCCCGCTCCTGATGGTCGCCACCGCCTGGTACGTCCTGCTGACCACCGTGCTCTCCGTCCTCCAGCACTACGTCGAACGCCACTACGCCAAGGGAGCCGTGCGATGAGCGCCCCCACCCCGTCCATGGTCGAAGTCCGCTCCGTCCACAAGAACTTCGGGCCGCTGGAGGTACTCCGCGGCATCGACCTCGACGTCCGGGCCGGCGAGGTCACCGTCGTCCTCGGACCTTCGGGCTCGGGCAAGTCCACCCTGTTGCGGACCATCAACCACCTGGAGAAGGTCGACAGCGGCTGGATCAGCGTCGACGGCACCCTGATCGGCTACCGCCGCTCCGGCGACAAGCTCTACGAGCTGCGCGAGCGAGAGATCCTCAAGCAGCGGACCCGGATCGGCTTCGTCTTCCAGAACTTCCACCTCTTCCCGCACCTCACCGTCCTCGAGAACATCGTCGAGGCCCCGGTGTCGGCCCTCAAGCGCCCCCGCAAGGACGCCGTCGCCGCCGCGGAGAAGCTGCTCGCCCGCGTCGGACTCGCCGACAAGGCGACCGCGTACCCCCGGCAGCTGTCCGGCGGCCAGCAGCAACGGGTCGCCATCGCCCGCGCCCTCGCCCTCGAACCCACCCTGCTGCTCTTCGACGAGCCGACCTCCGCGCTCGACCCCGAACTGGTCGGGGAGGTGCTCGACGTCATCAAGGACCTGGCCGCCTCCGGAACCACCATGATCGTCGTCACGCACGAGATCGGCTTCGCACGCGAGGTCGCCGACACCGTCGTCTTCATGGACGAGGGCCGGATCGTCGAGCAGGGCCCACCCGCCGAAGTCCTCGACAGCCCCCGCCACGCGCGCACCCGCGCCTTCCTCTCCAAGGTCCTCTGACCAGCCCCGTCCGCCCGTCTCCGGCCGTCTCCGGCCATCGACTCCACTCCCTCACCGTCCCGCCAGCAAGGAGCCCGCACCATGTCCCTCCGCCGCCCGCTCGCCGTCGCCCTCGCCGCCCTCACCTCCCTCGGTCTGCTCACCGCCTGCGGCACCAGCGACGCCGCCACCGACGAGATCCGGCCCAAGGGGCAGCAGGACACCGGGATCAACCTCGGCCCCGACCAGAAGCGCGTCCACACCGCCAAGGTCGACGCCATCGCGGCCCAGGTCCCCGAAGCCGTGCGCAAGCGCGGCACCCTGACCCTCGGCGTCTCCACCGGCAGCGCGCCCCCGCTCGCCTTCTACGCCACCGACGACAAGACACTGATCGGCGTCGAGGTCGATCTCGCCACCCTGGTCGCCGACACCCTGGGCCTGAAGCCCGAGTTCAACGCCGTGTCCTGGGAGAACCTCTTCGTCGGCCTCGACAGCGGCAAGTTCGACGGCGTCTTCTCCAACGTCACCGTGACCGAGGAGCGCAAGGACAAGTACGACTTCGCCACCTACCGCCTCGACGACCTCGCCTTCGAGGCGAAGAAGGGCTCCGGCTGGACCGTCAAGGCGCCCCAGGACGTCGCCGGGAAGACGATCGCGGTCGGCTCCGGCACCAACCAGGAGAAGATCCTCGTCGACTGGTCGAAGGAGAACGAGAAGGCCGGCCGCAAGCCCGTCGACATCAAGTACTTCCAGAACGTCTCCGACTACTACCTGGCGCTCCAGTCCGGCCGCATCGACGCCTACCTCGGCCCGAACCCGACCGCCGCCTACCACGTGGCGTCCGCCGGGCAGACCGAGGTCATCGGGAAGTTCTCCGGCGGCGGGGCCTCGATCCAGGGCAAGATCGCCGCCACCACCAAGAAGGACAGCGGCCTCGTCGCCGCCTACGCCGCCGCGCTCGACCACATCGTCGAGAACGGCACGTACGGCCAGGTCCTCAAGCGGTGGGGGCTGAACAGCGAGGCCGTGAAGAAGTCGGAGATCAACCCGCCCGGCCTGCCCCGCACCAAGAACTGACCCCGGCCTTCCCCGTACCCAGGGGGCCGGGCTCCCGGTGTCCGGTGCCGCGCCTCGCGGCGCTGCCGTCGACGCTCCGCACGGACTGCTTCCTCCGCCGTGGGATCCACGGCACCGGACACCGCTCGCCGGATCCGGTCCGATCGATCGGACACCCCCGGGAACCGACCGGCCCCGACCGCCCCGAAAGAGGCCGCATGCCCGCCATCCGACCGCTCCACCTCGCCGCCGAACTCGGCGGCGGGGTGGGCGCCACCCCCTTCACCGACGCCACCCGCCCGGTGGCCCTCGCCCGMCTCSCCGAGGAGGGCCGGCTCGACTTCGTCACCCTCGACGACTCCTTCACCCGGCCGGGCCTCGACGCCCTGGCGGTCCTCGCCCGGGTCGCCCCCGAGACCACCCGCACCGGTCTCGTCCCGACCGTCACCACCACCCACACCGAGCCCTTCCACGTCCAGGCCGCCGTCGCCACCCTCGACTGGGTCAGCCGCGGCCGGGCCGGCTGGCGGGTCGCGGTGTCGACCGGGGACGCCGAGGCACGCCTCTTCGGCCGCCGCCCGGCCGCCCCGCTCGGCGCCGTCTGGCACGAGGCGGGCGAGGTCGCCGACGTCTCCCGCAGACTCTGGGACAGCTGGGAGGACGACGCCGAGATACGCGACGTGTCGACAGGGCGCTTCATCGACCGCGACAAGCTGCACTACGTCGACTTCGAGGGCTCCGCCTTCTCCGTGAAGGGCCCCTCGATCGTGCCCCGGCCCCCGCAGGGCCACCCGGTGACCGTCGTCGACGCGACCCGGCCGGCCGCCCGGGACACCGCCGCCCGGTACGCCGACGTCGCCCTGGTCCGCGCCACGTCCGCCGAGGAGGCCGCCGCGCTGCGCGCCGCCCTCCACGAGCAGGCCCGGGCCCACGGCCGCGACCCGGAGCAGCTGCGCGTCCTGCTCTCGCTCACCGTCGACTTCGACACCCACGAAGGAGGGGACGGGGCCCTCGCCGGGCTGATCGCCGGCTGGCACGGCGGCGGCGCGGTCGACGGCTTCCACCTCGTGCCCGCCGTGCCCGAGCGGGACCTGGAGCGCTTCGTGCGCGGGACCGTGCCGCTCCTCGCCGACCGGGGCCTGTTCCCCACCTCGTACACGGGCACGACGCTCCGCGAGCACCTGGGGCTCGCCCGCCCCGCGAGCCGGTACGCCCGCCTCGGGGAGACGGCGTGAGCGCGGCGGGCGGCGACCGCCGCACGAAGCCCCTCCACCTCGCCGCCCACTTCCCGGGGGTCAACTCGACGACCGTCTGGGCCGATCCGCGCTCCGGCTCGCAGATCGACTTCTCCTCCTTCGAGCATCTGGCCCGGACCGCGGAGCGCGGCCTGTTCGACTTCTTCTTCCTCGCCGAGGGCCTGCGGCTGCGCGAGCACAACGGGCGCATCCACGACCTCGACGTGGTCGGCCGCCCCGAGTCGATCACGGTCCTCAACGCGCTCGCCGCCGTCACCGAGCGGATCGGACTGGCCGGCACCGTCAACGCCACCTTCAACGAGCCGTACGAGCTGGCCCGGCGGTTCGCCTCGCTCGACCACCTCAGCGGCGGGCGCGCGGCCTGGAACGTGGTCACCTCCTCCGACGCGTTCACCGGCGAGAACTTCCGGCGCGGCGGCTATCTGGACCGGTCCGACCGCTACCACCGGGCCGCCGAGTTCGTCGCCGCGGCCCGCACCCTGTGGGACTCCTGGACCCCGGGCGGCGTGGCGCAGCCGTTCGCCCACAGCGGTCCGCAGTTCACCGTGGAGGGCGAGTTCACCGTCCCCCGCTCCCCGCAGGGCCATCCCGTCGTCATCCAGGCGGGGGACTCCGACGAGGGCCGGGAGTTCGCCGCGGCCACCGCCGACGTGATCTTCACCCGGCACTCGACCCTGGAGGCGGGCCAGGCCTTCCGCGCCGACCTGCACCGCCGGCTCGCCCGGTACGGAAGGCGACCGGACGACCTCAAGGTCATGCCGGGCGTGACCTACGTCCTCGGCGACACCGACGCCGACGCCCAGGAGAAGGCGGCCGAGATCCGCCGGCAGCAGATCTCGCCGCAGAACGCGATCCTCGCCCTGGAGCAGGTCTGGGGCCGCGACCTGTCGGCGTACGACCCCGACGGGCCGCTCCCCGGGATCGACCCCGACCCGGACTCCGCCCTCGTGCAGGGCCGGGTACGGGTCGCCGACCCCCTCGCCGTCGCCGCGAAGTGGCGGGCCCTGTCCGAGGCCAAGGGACTCTCGATCCGCCAGACGGTCGTCGAGTCCACCGGCAGGCAGTCCTTCGTCGGGTCCCCGCAGGCCGTGGCCGCGGCCCTGGAGTCCTTCGTCGCCGCGGGCGCGGCGGACGGCTTCATCCTCGTCCCGCACCTGACCCCGTCCGGCCTCGACGACTTCGTCGACCGTGTCGTCCCCCTCCTCCAGGAACGCGGCGCGTTCCGTACGGAGTACTCCGGCACGACGCTGCGGTCGCACCTCGGGCTCGCGGAGCCCGTATGGAAGGGTGGAACACCATGAGCACGGATCCCGAGCAGGACGCGCGCCAGGACGCGCGGGACGCGGCGCAGGACTGGCGGCACTGGCACGAGCAGCGCACGGCGGCGGTCTCCTCGTCGTACGGTCCGCTCTCCCTCACCGGCACCTACTGGCTCTCCGACCACTCGGAGGGTCGAATTCCGGCCGTTCCCGGGCGGTGGCGCGAAGAGGGCGACGAGGTGCTGCTGACCGCCGACGCCGAGGACGCGATCACCGTCGACGGGAAGCCCCTGATCGGCAGCGTCCGGGTGGCCGCCGACCACGCCCCGATCCACGAGTCCCGCGTCGAGTCGGCCGGGCGGCGCCTGGTGGTGCTGCGTCGCGAGGGCTTGTGGGCGGTACGCGACTTCGACCCCGAGTCCGCCGCGCGCCGCGCCTTCCAGGGCATCGAGGCGACGCCGTACGACGAGCGGTGGGTCGTGCCGGGCACCTACCGGCCGTACGAGGCCGCCCGCAGCGTGCGGGTGGAGAACGCGGACGGCAAGGAGCGCGGCCTCGGTCTCGCCGGTGTCCTCTCCTTCGACCTGCACGGAGCCGAGCACACGCTCCAGGTCGCGGTCGAGGACGACGGCACGCTCTGGGCGGTCTTCGCCGACGCCACCGGTGGCCGGGACAGCTACCGCTTCCGCTTCCTGCGTCCGGAGGCCCCGGCGGAGGACGGCTCGGTGACGGTCGACTTCAACCGCGCCCTGCTGCCGCCGTGCGCCTTCGTGGACCACTTCATCTGCCCCTTCCCGCCGCCCGGCAACACCCTCGACACGGCGGTGCCGGCGGGGGAGCGGCGGGTGATCAACGGCTGACCAGGGGGTTCCCTCCTCGGGCAGGCGCTCCGGGCGCCGGCGGCTGCGCGGCCGCCGGCGCCCTTTCCGGTGCGCGGTCTTGTGCACCCGGCCCCGGGAGGCCACCATCACTGTCGGTGCATGTCAGGTACACAACATTCTGATGGCGCCTCGCGGGCCCGCCACCCTCGGGCCCCTCCGCTTTCCCCAGGAGGACCAGTGAGGAACAGACGCACCCGACTGCTCGCCGTCGTGACCGGCCTCGTGGCCGCCACGGCCGTCGCACTGCCCGGCGCCCAGGCGGCCCCCACCCCGGCCCCCGCCTCGGCCGCCCAACTCTCCCGCGCCGACGCCGCCGTCCTCACCGCCGACG
>NZ_RDBI01000040.1:548769-568162 GCF_008042125.1 Streptomyces sp. MS191 | reverse complement strand
GCCCGGGGCCGCGCCGCAAGGGCGCCTTTCGGCCGTACGACGCTCAACTACCGGGCGGGCCACAGGACATGACGGATCGATCAGTAGAGGCTGACCTTGTACTTGGCGAGGGCCTCGGGCACCGGCTGGTAGAAGGTGGTACCGCCGGAGCCGACGCCATCGCACTCACCTTCACCCGCACCCCCGGAGTGTTCACGCCCCTCCTCGCCGCCGGAGACGCCATCTACGGCAGCGGATACCGCTGCTCCCTCGGCTTCAACGTGCGCAGCGGCAGCACGTACTACTTCCTCACCGCCGGCCACTGCGGCAACGTCGCGAAGACCTGGTACGCCAACTCCGCCCAGTCCACGCTGATCGGACCCACGGTGGGCTCCAGCTTCCCGGGGAACGACTACGCCCTGGTCCGCTACGACAACGCCGCGCTCAGCCACCCCGGCGGCTTCACCGCGGCCGACGCCTACGTCGGCGAGTCCGTCAAGCGCTCCGGCTCCACCACCGGCACCCGCAGCGGCACCGTCACCGGCCTCGACGCCACCGTCCACTACTCCGGCGGCGGCACCGTGCGCGGCATGATCCAGACCAACGTGTGCGCCGAACCCGGCGACTCCGGCGGCGCGCTCTACGACGGCACCAAGGCCCTCGGCATCACCTCCGGCGGCAGCGGAAACTGCTCCACCGGCGGTACCACCTTCTACCAGCCGGTGCCCGAGGCCCTCGCCAAGTACAAGGTCAGCCTCTACTGATCGATCCGTCATGTCCTGTGGCCCGCCCGGTAGTTGAGCGTCGTACGGCCGAAAGGCGCCCTTGCGGCGCGGCCCCGGGCGGGCCGAGACTCCCCCACAGCGCCGGCCCCTGGCCGCGCCTCACGGGCCCGACACCCCACTGCGGGCCCCCGATTCCCCTCTGGAGGAACGCGAAGTGAGGATCAAGCGCACCACCCCCACCACCCCCCGCGGAGCCACGAAGCGGCTCCGTCTCGCCGCCGTCACCACCGGTCTCGTCGCCGCGGCGGCACTCGCCGTCCCCACCGCGAACGCCGACACCACCCAGACCTTCAGCACGAGCCAGCTCTCCGCCGCGGGCCAGGCCGTACTGACCGCCGACGTGGCCGGAACCGCCTGGCACGTCGACCAGGCCACCAACAAGCTGGTCGTCACGGCCGACTCCACCGTGTCGCAGGCCGAGATAGCCAGAATCAAGCAGCAGGCGGGCGCCAACGCCGGAGCGATCCGCGTCGAACGCACCCCCGGCACGTTCAGCAAACTGATCTCCGGCGGCGACGCCATCTACGCCACCAGCTGGCGCTGCTCCCTCGGCTTCAACGTCCGTGACGGCGCGGGCAACTACTACTTCCTGACCGCCGGGCACTGCACCGACGGCGCCGGCACCTGGTACTCCAACTCGGGCCGGACCACCGTGCTCGGCACCACGTCGGGATCCAGCTTCCCGAACAACGACTACGGCATCGTCCGCTACACCAACAGCTCCGTCACCAAGTCCGGCACGGTCGGCAGCGTCGACATCACCAGCGCCGCCAACGCCACCGTCGGCATGTCCGTGACCCGCCGCGGCTCCACCACCGGCATCCACAGCGGCTCGGTGACCGGCCTGAACGCCACGGTCAACTACGGCGGCGGCGACATCGTCTACGGCATGATCCGCACGAACGTGTGCGCCGAGCCCGGCGACTCCGGCGGCCCGCTCTACTCCGGCAGCCGCGCGATCGGCCTCACCTCGGGCGGCAGCGGCAACTGCTCCTCGGGCGGCACGACGTTCTTCCAGCCGGTCACGGAGGCACTGAGCGCGTACGGGGTCTCGGTGTTCTGACCCCGGGTACCCGGTGAGCGGTACCGCACGGAGGCCCTGCCTCCGTGCGGTAGCCGCGACCCGGCGCGTGAAAAGGTCCCCCGGCCGGACGCGGACGGGGGACCGAGAGGGTGGGGGCGCCAGACGCACACAGCCCGAGTGTGACCCAGAAGACGGTCCTGCCTCGACTATTCGTTGGTGTCCAAACGCCACTTTGCGTTCGGAGCGACAGCAGTCGCTTCGCCTAGGACCTGTGGATTGCGGGACGCCAGAGTGACCATGTATCGATCTTCCGTGAGCGGTGGGCCGAAATCTCCGGGATCGAAGATCTCGACCTCCGCGAGGAGCCCGTCGGAGAGGTAGATGGCCGTACCGTAAGGCTCCGGGGCAGAGATGCCGGGTTGTGCGACGAAAGCGAGAATTCTCTGCAGATCGGCGGCTGTGACCGAGGAGGAGTAGGCCACACAGGGCGCCCCTTGAACGGCCTCATGGACTGCCATGGCGATCAGGAAGCCCGCGAGCGGTACGCCTGCCGGCTTCCAGTACCTATCTCCGGGGTCGCGGAAGTAGACGGGAAAATCTGGGGAGTCTCGCCTGAATGCCCACTCCCAGCATCCCTGTGACTCCACCCAGAACTTGGTATGCCCCGATTCCTCCCGCAGTCTGGTCGGCGCAAGGCATCGAGTATCAAAAGTCAGAGGGTGCTCGGACCCCAAGGAGAATTCATACCATTCCGCCAGGATGGGTGGCAGTGTTACGGAAGGATCGACCGCCGGCGGTTTTACTCTCTGAATTTTCCCGTACCAGGCGAAGAGAAAGTCGGACAGTCCGTAGACCGAATCACTGTTCATAGCTGCGCGACCGTTCTTGTGAAAACACTCCCGCGCGCATCATACGCAAGGTGGGGTTGCGATCCACAACCCCACCTTGCGACGGCCGTTCCGACTCGAAACCCGAGTCGATCGTCTGCTAGTTCCCCACGTAGGGCAGGCTGCTCCACCCCCCGCCGCGCCTGTTCGGCCCGTACACGTGCAAGGTCACGCCTGTGGGCAGCATGGCTGGCAGAGTTCGGGCGCAGGTGCTGCAGGCGCCGCCCGCGTAGCTAACGTAGAGAACAGCTACCCGGATATGCGGATTCTGATGAAGGAAGGCAGCCACCTTCGCCTCTACGTGTGTGCTGAATCCGTTCGCGGTGCCAGGCGCACGTCCGTTGCTTCCTTCGCCATCGTGGGAACCACTGATGAAGGGGAGCAGTTCGTTGCCTACGTCGAGAATTCCGACGGTTCGCGGGGTATCCCGATCAGGCTCTTCGGCTTGTGCCTGCCGGTCGAGATTCTCGACCTCGTTCATGATGTCGCAACGAGAGAAGGAACTGTTGTGAACGAGGATCGGAGATTCGTCTGCCAGCGTGTAGTACGTGTGGAGTTCGCTGACGGTCAGGTTGTGGACAGTTGCCGCAGGAGAGGTCCAGTGCTCGATCGCCGAGACCTGCACATCGGTGCCGGCACTGGTCCGGAGCCACTGGCCGGACTTCAGGTTGCCGGCGTCGATCCACTTGCCGAGTTCGGGGACCCAGAAGGGGTGGCCGTCGGTCGCGGTGACCTGGGCCGTCTTCGTGCCGTTCTTGCCGTCGGTATCGATCGTGACCTTGACCAGGTGCTTGAGACCCTGGCCCTTGATCTCGGCGGTGACGGTCTCGATCCGGGTCTCACCGGTCTTCGGGTCGGTTGCGAGGACCTTGTCGCCGGTCTTGACCTTCTCGATCGGCTTGGTGGAGCCGTCGGCCATTAGCACCTTCGTGCCCGGCACGAAGCTGTTGCAGGTCGAGCCCCCTTCGGCCTTGCCGGAATCACCGCTGCCGCTGCTGCCTCCCTTGCTTCGAGAGGATCCGCCGGTGTTACCACCAGACTTACCGCCACCCTTTCCTCCACTGCCCTTTCCGGCAGCCTGAGAGGAGGACTTGGGTGCAGCCTTGGCCTGTGCCTTCTTCTGGACCGGATTTCCGGTCTTCTTCTTGGCGGCAGCTGCTCTGTCGGCTGTTCTCTTGGCTTGTTCGGCTGCCTTCTTCTTCGCTCTCTGTGCAGCTTCCTTCTTGGCCTTCTCGATGGCCGCCTTTTTGGCTCTGAGTGCCGCTTCCTCGGCGGCCTTGGCGGCCTTGAGGACGATCTCGGCTGCCTTCTTCGCTGCCTTGAAGGCCTGGATGGCGTTGATGGTGCGGTCGATCGCCTTGAGGACGGCCGGGATCTTGCCGATCTTGCCCCACGGGATGGCGTCCAGGATCAGACCGGCGCAGGACCACATGTCGCCGCCGAAGCAGGCCATGGCGTCGTTGATGCCGATGAAGTCCTTCAGCGTCTCCCACGCGATGGCGAGGATGACGGAGCTGAGGGACTTGCCCTGCATCGCCTCGGCCTGGGCGACCTGTGCCGCCGACAGACCCGCGCCCGCGAGGGCCGCGGCCCGCTCGGAGGCCGTGAGACTGATGGACAGACCAGTCGGGTCGGAGTACGTGACCGGGTTGTTGTGCGCGTAGGTGTACCCGTTGGACTGCAGGGGATCGTTCAGGTCGAGTACCGGGTCGGCGGACAGGAAGCGTCCGACCACCGGGTCGTAGAGACGAGCTCCGAGCGGCTGGTAGCCGGAGGCGTCGTCCTTCGTCTTGCCGAGGAATCCCTTGTGGTTCTGCAGGTTGGCGTTGGCCGTGCCGCGCTCGTTGCCGAAGGCGTCCTGCTTGCGGATGCGGACCGACATGCCGCCGTAGAGGGCGACCTCGGTGTACGCACTGCCCTGGTGATCCGCGGTCTGGGCGACCAGGGTCTCCGCGCCGGTGCCGTAGGCGTAGCGCATGACCGCTCCGCCGGGGGCGGAGTAGGTGCGCTGGGTGTTGACCAGGACGCCGCCCTGCTGGACGGTGACCTCGGCCTCGCCCAGGTGGAGGGTTGCCTGCTTGCCCTGGATCGTCAGAAGACGACTGCCATCCGGACCGTAGATGTGACGGGTGTCGTTCTGCGGCGCCCACAACTGGGCCGCGGAAGCGCCGTCGCAGGTGGCGAGCACGATGGCCGTGCCGCTGACGTTCGCCGCACCCTGCACCGCCACGCACAGCCCGGAGGCCACGTGGGTGAGCTGGCCGGCGGTGTTCCGCTTCAGCTGCTGGGCAGCCGAACCGTTGCACTTCTGGACCTGGACCGCGGAGCCGGCCGTGTTGGCCGCCGGCTGGAAGCACCAGTTCTCGGCGACGGCCAGGGTGCCCAGATTCGGGTCCGCCTGACCAGGGGTCGGGGTGAACCGGAAGTTCTGTGCCGCGGTCGCGTTGCAGCCGTAGAGCTGGATCGGCTGACCGGCCACCGGCAGACCCGACTTCAGGTCCAGGCACTTCTGACCGAGGCCCACGTACGGCGTCTTGCCATTGCTGCCCTGACCGGTGATCCGGTCGACCTGACCGTCATACGTCCAGGTCAGGTCCTGCTTGTCACCACTCTGGAGCGAGGTGATCGACTTCGTATCGCCCGTGAGCTCATAGAGACGCTGCGCCTCGGCGGTCACCTGCGCACCGGCCGGGGTGGTGAACTTCTTCGTCACCTTGGTCAGCGTGCGGGGCTGGGAACCATCAGCCTTGCCGTACGCGTAGTCCGTCGTGGCGTCCTTGGCGGTGGCGCCTGTCAGGTCCTTCTCGGTCAGCTTCTTGCGGTTGCCGAGGAGGTCGTACTCGTACTCCTGCCAGTAGCCGGATGCGTCCGTACCCGACTTGACGTCTGCACTGGTCGGTGTCGTGGCACAGGTTGCCTGGTCCTTGGAGGTCCAGGCCGTCTTCAGCTGACCGAGCGGGTCGTAGCTGAAGCACTGACGCTCCTCGATGCCCACCGACTGCTCGCGGATCGAGGTGACGTTACCGGCCGGGTCGTAGGTGTACGACCGGTTGGAGACCAGGTTCCCGCCGACCACGGACGTGTCCGCGCCGGTACCCGACTTCTCACGGAAGACGAGCTGGTCCTTCAGCTCACCGCTTCCCTCGTCGAACGAGTTCTGCGTCCACACCCGGTACGGCTGCGCACCCAGCGTCGAACGCATCACCTGGCCGTACGGCGAGTAGACGGTCTCCGCGCCGTACCAGTCCTTGCCGGAGATGGAGAGCGGCTTGCCGTCCTTGTTGTAGCGGACGACCATCTTCTCGGCGGCGAACTTGCCGACTGCGGGGAGAGTGGTCTCCTCAAGGGCACCGGTGTCCGAGTAGGAGTAGCCGTAGGTGTAGTCCTTGGCCAGACCCCAGGTGTCCGCGATGGTCTGCGGCAGCGAGAGCGTGGTCGAGGTCGGCTGGTAGTCCTTCGTGTAGCCGTTGACCTTCTGGGTGTACGCCAGACCGTCGGTGTAGCGAACGGCGGTGGCGGGCATGCCCTTGCCGCCGGGGGCGGTGTCGTACGTGTAGTCGGCCAGGAGCGTGCCGTTGGCGTCGTTGAGCCGCTGCTGCTTCGGCCGCGACAGGTCGTCGTAGCCGTTCCAGAGTTTGATGCCACGGGCGTTGGTGATGGTCAGGACGCGGTCGCGGTGGTCGTACGTGGTCCGCGTGGTACCGGAGTCCGGGTCGGTCGCCGATTCCATGCGACCGCGGTGGTCGTAGGTCCACGACCACGGGTGCGACGGATCAGCCGACTGCGTGGCCTTCGCCATCTGCCCGCTGGTGTCGTACTGGTAGCTGGTTGACGTGATGCCGCCGGGAGCCGCCGGGTTGAAGGTGTCCGTGCGGGACGTACGACCGAGGGCGTCGGTGTAGACGCGGTAGGACGAGGCGCCCTGCGGGTTGATGATCTTTGACCAGTCCTGGCCGTACTCGTACTTGGTGGCGCGGTCCTCGTAGGCCTTGGAGGTCGACTCCTTGGTGACGGGGTCCACGTACTTCATGTACGGGGTTTCCTGCAGCACGCGGCCGAGGCCGTCGTAGGTGTAGCGGGTGATGTTGGGGATGGCCGTGTCGGAGAGCGGGACGAACAGCTCGCCGGGCTTGGCCTCCTGGGTGAGGTAGGCGTTGTTGGTCTGGAAGACCTCGCCGGAGGTGTTGTAGAGCGTGTCTGTCACAAGCCAGCCGGAGTCACCGTCCGCCTCCTCCATCGACTGGCGCTCGCGACCGAGGCCGTCGTAGAGGGTGACGGCCGTTTCGACCCGGTCCTCGTAACCCCGCGCGTACGTGGTGACGTAGGGAGGCTTGCGGATCTTGCGGTTGGCGTCCTCCGGGTCGGTCTCCTCGGCCGGGACGGTGTAGACAGCTTGGAAGTCCGGCACAACACCTGAGGCAGGGGTCCGCCCGGGGGCCCAGGCTTCGGCAAGACGGCCGAGCGGGTCGAACTTGGCTTCGCTGACCTGGCCGTTGACATCCGTGGTCTTCAGTGTGACCGCGCGACCCGGCTCCAGCTCCTGGACCTGGCTGTGACCGAGCGCGTTGGTCTGGGTGACCTTGAAGACCTGCCCGGTGGGCGGGTCGAAGGCGATCGTCGAGGACTTCTGGTCCGGGTCGGTCTGCCGCGTGACACGGCCGATGGCGTCGAAGCCGGTGGTGCCGTTGGTCTGGAAGTCGGTGCCGTCGCCCTTGAGCGACCAGGACTCGGTGGCCAGACCGCGGGTCGAGGCGCCGAGCGCGGTGCCGTAGGCGGTGCCGTCGAAGGCCGTGCGTGTCGCGCCGCTCAGGGTGGTGAGGTCCGCCCAGTTGGCGTTCGCGCACGTCGTGGGTGAGTTCAGGACCTGCTTGGTCAGACCGATGAGGTTCGCCGTGGTCTGGTGCAGGTACTCCAGCTTGGTGCAGGACTCGTCACCGGTCTTGCCCATGTCACCGAGCGACTCCACCTGCGTCGGCAGGCCGTACGTGGCGTCGTAGGTGGTGTTCGTACGGACCTCGCGCAGCGTGCGCGGGTCGTCCGTGTTCGTTCCCGAGGACTTCGTGTACGCGATTTCCTCGGGCTCCGTGACGCGCCAGGCCTTCAGCGGGTCGAGGCCGTCGTCGCGGTCGCGTTTGGCGAGTTCGGTCGCGTCCAGCTTGGTGATGCTGCGCGTCAGCCAGTTGGAGTCGGCGTCGGTCGCGTTGGTGTAGGTGAGCTCCTCGGCCACGCGGCCGGCGAAGGGTTCCTTGTCCTTGGCGATCTCGGCGCCGGTGATGTCCTTCACGGACACCGTGTCGCCCATGCCGCGGCAGCTTGTTCAGGCCGAAGTGGTACCTCGTGCCGTCCTTGGTCGTGACGACCCAGTACTCGCCGTCCGCGTCCTTCATGCCCGAACGCGGGTCGGTGGAGGTGTCCTTGACCCGCTCGATCTTCGAGCCGTCGCCGTTGCCGGTGAACCACTTGCCCTTGGACTCGTCCCAGACCAGCTCGGTGGTCATGCCGCCGAGCGAGAGGGTGGCGTTCTCCGAGCCGTAGCAGAGGTCAGCGGTGCGGTGCGTGGCGTTGTTGGAGCCGGCCTTCTTGGAGTCCTGACGGCAGTTGACATACGTACGCGTGATGGAGCCCGCGTTGTAGTCCCAGCCGTCACCGATCCAGGAGGCCTGGTTGTTCGTCGACGAGGTGCGGCCGTCCACGGACTGCGAGGAGTACGACAGCGCGACCTTCGGCATCAGACCGCCGGCGGTCTCCGGGCTCTGCACCTGGTACGAGTACGTGAACGCACCCGACGAGGATCCCGCCGACCACGAACCCGAGGAGAGCAGCGGCGACGCGGTGAAGTCACCCTGCACGGACGAGCCGGTGTCCATCGCGCCGATGACCTGCGAGCCCGAGGTGTCCGCGGCGGAGAACGCCGCGGTGCGGGCCGAGGCGCCGGAGACCGTCGAGCCGGTCTCTCCGCCGAGGAGGTCGGCGACCGGAACGGAGCCGGTGAGGATCTTGCGGGTCTTGGCGTTCTTCGCCGCGGTGGTCCTGGTGGGCGCGTCCTTGGGCGCCACCACCTTGACCGAGCTGCGCAGGCGCTCGAACGACTCCGTGTCGTCCTTGCCCGACATGGTCTCCACGCCCTCTTCGACGGCGCAGTCGCCGGTGTCGGGGGAGGAGATGACGCATTCGGGCAGCAGGACCAGGCCGAAGCGGTCGGCGGCCTGCGGTCCGTAGAGGTCGGCGAAGGCCGTGGTGTCGACGCTCAGCGAGACCTGCGCGGCCGGGTCGACCGTCGCCGGCGGCGTGACCTTCATGATCAGGCCGGAGACGCCCGCGTCCTGGGACGTCTCGGGGGCGGTGAGGTCGACGGTCCACTGTCCGGCGAGAGCGGCCGGGTCCGTTCCCTGGGGAACTCCGAGGGCGACCGGCAGACCGTTGGAGACGGGAACCGTCTCACCCGCCGGCACCGTGCTCAGGTCGGCGGATCCCGTTCCCTGCGTCCACGGGGTGGTGTTCTTGGGGTCGTACGGGTCGACCGGGACCTCGGGCGCCAGGGTCAGCGCCTTCTCGGCGGTCGAGTCCCCGTCGGCCTCCGTGGCCTCGGGCAGGTCCGGCAGGTCGACCTGCGCGTTCTCCTGCTCGCGGCTCATGCCCGGGCCGGGGATGGCGAGCGCCTGCCCGCCCAGGCTCGTCACGGTCAGCGTCGAGGACAGCAGTAGGACGATCGCCGCGCGGCTTCGCCGCCGGCGCCGTCGTTGTGACTCCGTCATGGCTAGGCGTCCCCGCCCCAGCCATGACAGTGGACCTGAAGCACGCATACGCGTTGACTCCCACCCAGGCAGATCGATCATCGGACGAGGTGCGGAAACACCAAAGAGCACGCACCTGTCTCAGGCGCGTGCGTGCGCACTCTCTGTCATGAACGCCTCGCATGACAAACGGAGAAAGCCGAGGTCAGAGGGGGTGGAGTGAGTTGGATCACGGCCGAGTTCAGGCCAGAGGACCCCACGAGTGATCTTCAGTGCGTATCGGTCATTCCGTTGCAACCGCGTCATGGCGGCCGGGCAAATGCCCCAGCTGAGCGCATTGCTGATCGCACGTCAAGACCACCCCACCTGCAAGTAACGGATTCATAAAATCCTCATGTATGGACGGCATGTGGCGAGTGTGTGATCGTGTGCCCGCCCTCTGCCCCGCGGCCTGCCGTTCGGGGCTGTCTGTGCTGTCCTCAATCCGCCTGGTTCACACGGGAGTAGACCGCAGTGACTGCGCTGCCTCGTTTTCTCAGCCCCTTCGTGCGCACGCGCACCAGGCTGATCTGCACTTTCGGCCTTGTTCTGGCCGCTCTGACCGCCTCGTTGCTGCCGTGGTGGCAACCCGACGCCCCGCCCACCGCCCGCGGCGGTTCGGCGACCGAAGCGAAGCCGGCCTCGACCGGCCCGCGCGACGCGACCGCCGCCAGGGCCGAGGCCCGGCGCACCCGTAAGCAGGTGCTCGTCGACACGGCGACCACCGCCACCGAGCTCACCTGGGCGCTGCCGAACGGGCAGCTGCGCACCCGGATCCACGCGCTGCCCCAGCGGGCGAAGAACGCCAAGGGCCAGTGGGCCCCGATCGACAACAAGCTGACCCGGACGAAGAAGGCCCCCCGCGGCCTCGGCATCACACCGGCCAACCCGGCCGTCCCGGTGCGCTTCTCCAGCGGCAGCAACGACGCGACCCGGGCCGACCGCTCGTTCGCACGCGCACCGCAACCCGGCGAGACGACGCTGGCCGAGGTCGACCTCGGCGGCCACACCATCGCCTACACCTGGCCCGGCACCCTGCCCGAGCCCGTCCTCGACGGCCCCCGCGCCCTCTACTCCGAGGTCATGCCCGGCGTCGACCTGCTGCTCGTGGCACGTGAGGAGGGCGGCTTCGCCCAGGCTCTCATCGTCAAGAACCGCCAGGCCGCGAAGCAGGAGGCGCTCAAGTCCGTCTCGTACGGGCTGCGCTCCGCCACCGCGACCTTCCGGCACGACACCAAGTCCGACCGTGTCCTGGTGCTGGACAAGGGCGGCAAGGAGGTCGGCTCGATCCCGACGCCGTTCGCCTGGGATTCCAGCGGTCGTGACCCCGAGCTGCCCGAGGGCACCGTCAACCGCACCGCCACGGCCACGTCGGCCGACGTGCTGAAGCTGTCCGGTCTGACCGGTATCGAGCCGGGCGCCAAGTCCGCTCAGCTTCCGGTTCGGCTCGACGGTGACAAGACCGGTGCCGCCCGCCTCGCGCTGAACGTGGCTGCCACCAAGCTGCTCGACGACAAGGGCGTCACGTTCCCGCTCTTCGTCGACCCGACCATGAACTCGGGCTGGCAGGCGTGGACGACCGCCTACCGCCCGTACCCCAGCAGCAGCTTCTGGAACGGCACCAACTTCTCCTCCGGCACCTCCGACGCCCGCGTCGGCTACGAGTCGGACACCGGCGGCCTCGGCCGCTCCTTCTGGCGCATGGGCTTCTCCAGCAGCATCAAGGGCGCCACGATCACCAGGGCCTCGTACAAGGTCCTCAACAACCACTCGTGGTCCTGCACCACGCGTGAGTTCCAGTTCTATCTGACCGGCGCGATCTCCTCCGGCACCACCTGGAACGCGCAGCCGAGCTGGACCACGCAGCTCCAGAAGAAGTCCTTCGCGCACGGCTGGTCCTCCAGCTCCTGCCCGGACGACTACGAGGTCTTCGACAACGCCAGCGTGAAGGCCGCCGCCCAGACGGCCGCCGACAACGGCTGGTCGAACATCACCTTCGGCATGCGGGCGACCTCCGAGTCCGACACCCAGACCTGGCGCAAGTTCCGCGCCACGTCGGCGACGCTCGAGGTCGACTACAACACCAAGCCGTCCGAGCCCACGGCCGGCACGACGTCGCCCGGTGGCGACTGCGTGCCCGGCCCCGGCGGGGGTCTGACGGTCGCCAAGACCAACATCACCCTGTCGGCGAACGCCAAGGACCCCGACGGCAACCTGTCCAAGCTGCGCTTCCGCTTCCTGAAGACCGGCGGCACGCCGACCGAGTACCTGGCGACCCCGAACGCTTCCGGTACGGCCACGGTGACGATCCCCGCCACCTTCCCGCTGGACGACAAGACGATGTACTCGTGGGACGTGCGGGCCGAGGACTCGACCGGCGCCGTCTCCACCTTCTTCCCGCCGGGCACCGAGCCCTGCCGGCTCACCATCGACGCGACCGCGCCGCCGCAGCCCGACGTCACCAGCGACGTGTTCAAGAAGGCCACGTCCGACGGCGCGACCTGGGCGACGGTCAAGTTCGGCGGCACCGGTGCGATCACCTTCAAGTCGGCGGGTGCGGCCAAGTTCCGCTTCGGCTTCGAGGGCATCAACTACGTCGACGTCAACGCCGTCAACGGCGAGTACACGAAGACCGACCTGACCCCTCCGCACGCCGGCCCGAACTGGCTGCACGTCTTCGCCCTCGACGCGCTCGGCAACGTCAGCGCGCGGACGGACTACAACTTCTACGTCCCGCCGCGCGACACCGCCGACGGCCCCGGTGACGTGGGTGGCGACGGCATCGCCGACCTGCTCGTCATCGACGCCAACGGCAACCTGTTCTCGTACCCCGGCTACCCGGGCGGCGAGCTGTACGCCGGCCTGGCCGGCTCGTACAGCACCGGCGGCAAGCTCCACCCCACGGGCCACTGGTACGACCCGGCCACCGCCAAGGCGGCGCTGATCAGCAAGTACGGCGACGTCTACCCCGGCGACGGCACGACCGACGTGTTCGCCCGCACCCCGGACGGCGGCTTCTGGCTGTACCCGGGTGACGGCTACGGCACCTTCAACGTCGACGACCGGATCAGGATCCGGCTGCCCGCGAACGCGCCGGCGCCCTCGACCTGGACGCAGATGAAGGCCGTCGGCGACATCACCGGCGACAAGCTGCCCGACGTGGTCCTGCGGGCCGGCACGGCCTTCTGGACGCTGTCCGGCTACACCGGCGCCACCTTCCAGACGGCGACCCTGATGAACGCCGACGTGTGGGAGCGCCGCGAGATCGTCAACGTCGCGGACATCGACCTGGACAGCACGCCGGACCTGCTCTGGCGCAGCCTGGACTCCGGCACGATCTACCTGCGGTACGGGAAGCCGGGTCCCGTGGCGGGCAGCGTCGACATCAACTCGCTGATGGTCGCGGCCAACTCGCGCGGAGGCGTCGACGTCTCGTACGGCACGAACTGGACCGAGGCCAACATCTCGGCGATCGTCGGCATCCCCGACGTCAACGGCGACCGGATCCCCGACCTGTGGGTCCGTTACGCCTCGGACGGCACGATGAAGGTGTACTACCCGTCCACCACCAACACCAACGCGGCGGTCAAGACCGTCCTGTCGGTCAACTGGAGCGGCATCAAGTCCTTCGGATGACGCCGGGCGGACGGTGACCGTCTGCCGTGACCGAGCCCCGGCCACCCCTTCGGGTGGCCGGGGCTCGGTCGTCTCCCGGGCGCCGGCCGACCGGGACCTACGCGCCCGCCTCCCGCGCGCCCGCCTCCCGCGCGATCGGCTCCGCCTGCGGCTTCCGCTTCAGCGAGGCCGTCACGAGCGTGATCGCGGTGCCGGCGACCGCCCATGCGGAGAGGACCAGCAGCGGGCCGGTGACGTCGTTGCCCTGGAAGTACGCGATCGAGCGGGCCACCCAGGTGCCCGCGCCCGGTGGCAGGGCCGGGCCGATCGCGTTCCAGAAGGGAGGCAGCATCGGCAGCGGGAAGGCGCCGCCCGCACTCGGGTTGCCCGCGACCACGATCAGCAGGATCGCCAGGCCGATGCCCACGATGCCGAAGACGGACTGCAGGGCCAGGGTCGCCGCCCCGACGGCGAAGACGACCAGCGCGCCCAGGCCCCACAGGGCCGCGACACTGCCCGGCAGGGCGCCCAGGATCGGGCCGACGATGATCGCGCCGCCGAGTCCGCCGAGCACCGAGTAGACCGCGAGCGTGCCGAGCCGGATGACCGCGCGGGTGGTGTTCGCGGGCCGGGAGCCCGCGCTGATGGCCAGGATCGCGGCGCAGATGTAGCCGCCGACGCACCAGCCGACGACCAGGTAGAAGGCCGACAGGCCGTCGAAGTCCCGGGGGGATGCCGGGGCCACGTCGACGGTGCGGACCGTGCGCCGGTTCGCCGCCTCGACGGTGGTGAAGAGCGACTTCAGGGTGGAGGACAGCACGGTGCCGCCGCCGGAGGCGACGAGCAGGGTGTCGGTGGTCCCGGCCGGGTTCACCAGCAGGGCCCCGTCGATCTCCCGGTTCATGATCTGGCGCCTGGCCTCGTCCGCGTCGGAGACCGCCCGGGGGTCCAGCGGCTCGCCGGGGAGCTGCTCCAGCCGCCCGACGAGCTGGGTCGAGACCTGCTGCGGCGCGACCACGCCGAAGGGCACGTCCCGCGGCTTCGGGTCGTGCAGCGCCCCGACGTAGGAGGCGATGAACAGCAGCTGGAGGGCGAGGACGCCGACGACGAGCAGGGCTGCTCGGGGGGTGACGGCGCTCTTCAGCTCATCGGCGAAAGTCATGCCCCCACGCTCCGGGGCGAGGGATGTCCGCGCAGGTGGGGTGGGGCCGGATGGCTGACGTGCGCGCAGTATCGTACGCGCGTTCGAAATGAGCTAGGGTGAAGAAGAGGGGGGTGGGAACAAACGTACGAATCGATGCGGGAGGTGCGCATGCCGGGGTTCACGCATCTGCACACCGCGTCGGGCTTCTCCCTGCGGTACGGCGCCTCGCACCCCGAGAGGCTGGCCGAGCGGGCCGCGGAGCGCGGCATGGACGCCCTCGCCCTCACGGACCGGGACACGGTCGCGGGCGTGGTGCGCTTCGCGAAGGCCTGCGAGAAGGCGGGCATCCGTCCCCTGTTCGGCGCCGACCTCGCGGTCGCGTCACCCGCGCTCCCGCCCTCCTCGTCCGGGTTCCCCTCGTCCTCCCCGGCCCGTCGTGGCGCCGCCGTCGCCGGCGCGGACCCGGCCGCCTCCGCGCCGGCGGCCGGCACCCGCGGCCGGAACGGCTCCGAGGACGCCACCGCCCCCTCCGGCGACCACGACGACTCCAGCCGGTCCGGTCGCCACGGCGGCTCCGCCCGGTCCGGCGCCGGGCGCGGCCCGTCCGGCACGGGAGCGTCCGAAGGCGTGCGGTGGCCCGGGTCCGGGGAGGCGCGGACCTCCGCGCGGCGGGTGCCCGTACGAGGCGGGGCCTTCGTGGACGAGTCCGCGGCCCGGGCCGTCCTGCTCGCCCGCTCCCGGGAGGGCTGGGCCGCCCTCTGCCGGATGATCACCGCCGCCCACGCCGGGGGCGGGCAGCCCCTGCTGCCCTGGGACGCCAACCACGGCGACGGCCTGTTCGCGCTCCTCGGCCCCGACTCCGACGTCGGCCGGGCCCTCGCCGCCGGCCGCCCCGACCGGGCCGCCCGGCAGCTCGCCCCCTGGCGCGAGCGGTACGGCGACGCGCTGCGGCTGGAGGTCGTCCACCACGACCGCGCCGGCACGGGCCCCGGCTCGCTGCGGCTCGCCGCCCGTACGCTCGGCTTCGCCGCCGAGCAGGGCGTCCGCCCGGTCCTCGCCAACGCCGTCCGCTACGCCGACCCCGGCCAGGGCCCCGTCGCCGACGTCCTCGACTCCGCCCGCCGGCTCGTCCCCATCGACCCCCGCAAGCAGCTCGACAGCGGCCGGTCCTGGCTCAAGGGCGCCGACGACATGCTGGCCGACGCCGAGCGGATCGTCGAGGCCGCCGGTTTCCGCCGGGACACCGCGTACCGACTGCTCGAACAGACCCGGACGGTCGCCGAGGCGTGCCTGCTCGACCCCCGGGACGACCTCGGCATGGGATCCGCCCACTTCCCCGAGCCCCGGCTCGTCGGTGCCGGTCACCGCACCGCCCAGCGCGTCCTCGCCTCCCGGGCCGCCGCCGGGATGGTGCTGCGGGGCTACGACCGGCGCCGCGACCACCGGGTCTACTGGGACCGGATGCACCACGAGCTCGACATCATCGCCCACCACGGCTTCGCCACCTACTTCCTGACGGTCTCCCAGGTCGTCGACGACGTGCGCCGGATGGGAATCCGGGTCGCCGCCCGCGGGTCCGGAGCCGGCTCCCTCGTCAACCACCTCCTCGGCATCGCCCACGCCGACCCGGTCGAGCACGGTCTGCTGATGGAGCGCTTCCTGTCCAAGAACCGCACCGCCCTGCCCGACATCGACATCGACGTCGAGTCCGCCCGCCGGCTGGAGGTCTACCGCGCGATCATCGACCGCTTCGGCGCCGAGCGCGTCGCCACCGTCTCCATGCCCGAGACCTACCGGGTGCGTCACGCCGTACGGGACGTGGGCGCCGCCCTGTCCATGGACCCGGCCGAGACCGACCGGATCGCCAAGGCGTTTCCGCACATCCGCGCCCTCGACGCGCTCGCCGCCCTCGACGAACTCCCCGAGCTGCGCGAACTCGCGGGGGAGGTCCGGCGGGGCGGCGAGAGGTACGAGAGGTTCTGGCAGCTGGTCGAGGRCCTCGACGCCCTGCCGCGCGGCATCGCCATGCACCCGTGCGGGGTGCTGCTCTCGGACGCCTCGCTGCTCACCCGTACCCCCGTCGTCCCCACCAGCGGCGAGGGGTTCCCCATGTCGCTGTTCGACAAGGAGGACGTCGAGGACCTCGGGCTGCTCAAGCTCGACGTGCTCGGAGTGCGGATGCAGTCGGCGATGGCGCACGCCGTCGCCGAGGTCGAGCGGGCGACGGGCGCCCGGGTCGACCTCGACGACCCGGAGCGGGTGCCGCCGGGGGACCCGGCCACCTACCGGCTCATCCAGTCCACCGAGACCCTCGGCTGCTTCCAGATCGAGTCGCCCGGCCAACGTGACCTGGTCGGCCGGCTCCAGCCCGCCACCTTCCACGACCTCGTCGTCGACATCTCGCTCTTCCGGCCCGGCCCGGTCGCCGCCGACATGGTCCGCCCGTTCATCGAGGCCCGCCACGGCCGGGCACCCGTCCGCTACCCGCACCCGGACCTGGAGGGGGCGCTGAAGGAGACGTACGGCGTCGTCGTCTTCCACGAGCAGATCATCGAGATCGTGCGGATCATGACCGGCTGCGGCCGCGGCGAGGCCGACCAGGTGCGACGCGGTCTCTCGCACCCCGAGTCGCAGGGCCGGATCAAGCTCTGGTTCGCCCGGCAGGCCGCGCTGCGCGGGTACGAGGACGACGTCGTCGCCCGTACCTGGGAGATCGTGGAGGCCTTCGGCTCGTACGGCTTCTGCAAGGCGCACGCGGTGGCCTTCGCCGTACCGACGTACCAGTCCGCCTGGCTCAAGGCGCACCACCCGGCCGCCTTCTACGCCGGGCTGCTCACGCACGACCCGGGGATGTACCCGAAGCGGCTGCTGCTCGCGGACGCCCGCCGGCGCGGGGTGCCGGTACTGCCGCTGGACGTGAACCGGTCCGCGGCCACTCATCGGATCGAACTGGTGTCCGAGGTGCCTGAGGTGTGGGGGCTCCGGCTCGCGCTCGCCGACGTCCACGGCATCAGCGAGGCGGAGAGCGCCCGGATCGCGGCGGAACAGCCCTACGCCTCGCTGCTCGACTTCTGGGAGCGGGCCCGCCCCCGCAAGCCGGTCGCCGAACGGCTCGCGCAGGTCGGCGCGCTGGACGCCTTCGGCGCCAACCGCCGCGACCTGCTGCTGCACCTGACCGAACTCCACCGCACCCAGCGCGGAGCCGCCTCCTACGGCGGCCAGCTCCCGCTCGCCCAAGGCCGCAGGACCGCCCCCGTCGGCCTGCCCGACCTCGACGAGTCCGAGCGCCTCAGCGCCGAGCTGGGCGTGCTCGGCATGGACGCCTCACGTCATCTGATGGGCGACCACGACGCCTTCCTGCGCGAACTCGGCGTCGTCTCCGCCCGGCGGCTGCGCGAGACCCCGCACGGCGCCACCGTGCTCGTCGCGGGCGCCAAGGCGGCCACCCAGACCCCGCCGATCCGCTCCGGCAGGCGCGTCATCTTCAGCACGCTCGACGACGGGACGGGCCTGGTCGACCTCGCCTTCTTCGACGACGCCCACGAGGCCTGCGCGCACACCGTCTTCCACTCCTGGCTGCTGCTCGTCCGGGGCGTGGTGCAGCGCCGCGGCCCGCGCAGCCTGAGCGTGGTCGGGGCCGCGGCCTGGGACCTCGCCGAGCTGGTCGAACTGCGGGCGGCGGGCGGCCTGGAGGCGGTGGGCGCACGGCTCGCGGAGCCCGTGCCCACCGCCACCGCCGGCTCCGGCTCCGGTGACAACGGTCGCCGGATCACGATGGCGACCGGATACGAGATGAACCCCTGGGCGGACCTGAGACCGGCCGGCGAGGGCGCGCAGCCCGCGGCGAGGAAGCTGAGGAAGCTGTGGCACCAGAGTCAGGGGAGCGCGGGATGATCCTCTGCGTACGGTTCCGGCTCGAGCCGATGCACGAGGCGCTGCTGCCCCGACTGGTCGCGCTGCTCGGCGAGTTCACCCCCGTCGTCGAGGCCGCCCCGCCCGACACCCTGCTCGCCGACGTGCGCGGCGCGCTGCGCTACTTCGGCTGGACCCCGACGGAACTGGCCTCGGTGGTGCGGGTCAGGGCGCTCGCCCTGTACGGGGTCGACTGCGCCGTCGGGGTCGGGCCGAACCCGATGCTGGCCCGGATGGCGGCCCGCGAGGCCCTGCCCGGCACCACCCCGGTCGTCGAGGACCCGGCCGCCTTCCTCCGGGACCGCCCGGTCGTCGCGCTCGACGGGGTCGGCCGTGCCCTCGCCCGTACGCTCTGCGGCTACGGTCTCGACTCCGTCGGCCGGGTCGCGGACGCACCGCTCGCCGTCCTCCAGCGGCTCGTCGGGGCGAAGGCCGGCCGTGACCTGTCCGAGCGGGCGCGGGGCATCGACCGCACACCCGTCGTCCCGAACGCGGTCTCCCGCTCGACTGCGGCCGAACGGTCCTTCCCGCACGACGAGCTGGACCACGCCGCCCACCGCAGGGCGCTGCTCTCGCTCGCCGATGAGCTGGGCGCCCGGATGCGGGCCGAGGGGCAGGTGTGCCGGTCCCTGACGGTCACGGTGCGCTACGCGGACCGGTCCGTCACCAGCCGGACCCGGACGCTGTCCGAGCCGACCGCGCACTCGGTGGCGCTCACCGCCCTCGCCTATACGGTGCACGCGTCGTTCGGGCTGCAGCGCGCCCGGGTCCGGGGGATCACGCTCCGGGCGGAGGGGCTTTCGGCGGCGGAGAAGACGGCCCGTCAGCTCRCCTTCGACCCGGCGGACGAGAAGGCCCGGCGGATCGAGGCGGTGGCGGACCGGGCCCGGGCGAAGTTCGGCCCGAGAGCTGTTCTGCCGGGCTCGCTGGCGGCCTGAGGGCCATCCGCGCGACGAGGGCGGACCGGCCTCCACGGCGGCGCGTTCGGCCGTCTTGACGACAGGTCAGTTTTTACCGACGCGTAACTTCCCAGTGAAGGCTACCCGTCCGTAGCTTGTTGAGTGCAGAGCATCCCCACTTGTGGTCCGGACCGCAGGGCTCCACGCATCCATCACTCCCCTTGAGCCGCAAGGAGATCACCCGATGCTGCCCTGGAAGCACGCGCTCAGAGCCTTCTCCGTCCTGCTGCTGACCGCCGCCGCCACCCTCGCCCCCACCGCTTCTGCCCAGGCCGCCGCCGCCCGCAGTTCGACCAGCTCGGCGAGGTCCCAGGC
>NZ_RDBI01000040.1:526364-548669 GCF_008042125.1 Streptomyces sp. MS191 | reverse complement strand
CCGCCGCCCCCAGCCGGGGCTGGAACGACTTCGCCTGCAAGCCCTCCGCCGACCACCCCCGCCCGGTCGTCCTCGTCCACGGCACGTTCGGCAACTCCGTCGACAACTGGCTGGCCCTCGCCCCGTACCTGGTCAACCGCGGGTACTGCGTCTTCTCGCTCGACTACGGCCAACTGCCGGGCGTGCCCTTCTTCAACGGGCTCGGCCCGATCGACAAGTCGGCCGAACAGCTCGACACGTACGTGGACCGGGTCCTCGCCGCCACCGGCGCCGCCGAGGCCGACCTCGTCGGCCACTCGCAGGGCGGCATGATGCCGCGCTACTACCTGAAGTTCCTCGGCGGCGCCGACAAGGTCAACGCGCTCGTCGGCATCGCCCCCGACAACCACGGCACCACGCTGCTCGGCCTGACCAAGCTGCTGCCGTACTTCCCCGGCGCGGAGGACCTCCTCAACGCCAAGACCCCGGGGCTCGCCGACCAGGTGGCCGGCTCGCCGTTCATCACCCGCCTCAACGCGGGCGGGGACACCGTGCCGGGCGTCCGCTACACGGTCATCGCGACCCAGTACGACGAGGTCGTCACGCCGTACCGCTCCGGGTTCCTCTCCGGCCCGAACGTCACCAACGTCGTCATCCAGGACAAGTGCGCCCTCGACCTCTCCGAGCACGTGGCGATCGGGACGGTGGACCGGGTGACCTTCCACGAGGTGACCAACGCCCTCGACCCGGCCCACGCGACCCCGACCACCTGTCTGTCCGTGATCGGCTAGACCCCGGCAGCTCCTGGCGACCAGCCGTCGGCGAGCGATGCCCCTAGCGGCTGTGTCGGCCCGCCGGCAGCGACCTGCGGCGGACCGTGGTGAAGAGCAGCGCCGCGCCCAGCGCCAGCACCGTGGCGCCACCGGCCGCCAGGTACGGGGTCGACGAGTCGCCTCCGGTCTCGGCGAGGTTCTCGCCGGAGCCGGCGGCGGCGGGCTCGTTGGGCGCGGCGGGCTCCTCGGAGGCCGGGGCGGCCGGGTCCGTCCCGGCCTCCGTGCCGTCCGCGTCCGTCGTGGCGGCCGGGGCCGCGGCGGTCTCCTTCGCTCCCGTCCCGGCGTCGGCGTCCCCGTGCCCGCCGTGCTCGACCGAGGACTCGTCCGTGCCGTCCTCGATCTGCTCGTCCGTCGGCGCGCTCGCCGTCGGCGCCGGGGCACCGCCCGCGCTGCCGTTGTCCTTGCCGAAGACGACGTCGGAGCAGGTGTAGAACGCCTCGGGGGAGTCGGAGCGCTGCCAGACCGAGTAGATCAGGTGCCGGCCGGACTTGTTCGGCACGGTCCCGTCGAAGACGTAGTCGCCGTTCTCCATCCGCGGGTCGGTCACCGTCGCGAACGGCTTCTCCTCCAGGTCCGACCACTTCAGCGGCTTGGTGGGGTCGTAGCCGTCCTTGGTGACGTACAGCGCGAACGACCCCTTGTGCGGGGCGGTGCCCTTGTAGCGGAACGTGTGCTTGCCCGAGGCGAGGCTGCTGGCCGGCCAGTCGCCGCGCGCGAGGTCCAGCCCGCGGTACTTGTCGTTGCCCGCGCTGCACAGCTTGCCGTCCGGGATCAGCTCACGGTGCTTGCCGGCCGCGTTGGCGATGTTCACCGCGTTCCAGTCGTAGAACGCCTGCGTCCCGCTCGCCGCCACCGCCGCCTTGCACGCGGCGGACTTC
The DNA here is from genome assembly GCF_008042125.1 of Streptomyces sp. MS191. Classification (GTDB taxonomy): domain Bacteria; phylum Actinomycetota; class Actinomycetes; order Streptomycetales; family Streptomycetaceae; genus Streptomyces. Next base: position 546,979 of record NZ_RDBI01000040.1, on the reverse strand, counting down.
GGGCTCTCCGGCCCCTCCGCGTAGCAGGCGGACACCCGGCTCACCGGATCGGTCATCGACCCGTGCGCGACGGCCGGCGCGGCGCCGATCCCGGCGAGCGCGAGGGGCGCGATGCCGAGCGTGAGAACGGTGGCGACCGTACGACGACGAGAGGTCATGACGGGGCAACTCCTTCGAGGGGGGAAGTGGGGCCGCGGAACAGCCGCGGTCCACGGACCCGCCTGCTCCGGCGCTCAGCAAGCTAGCCCCTGCGATCGCCGAATCCGGCTGCCCGGACGGGGCGACGGTGATCCTTATGGTCGCTTTAAGGGGCTCGTAAGCGGCGGCTCAGGAACAGGCGCCGGCGCCCCTCGTTCGGTTCAGCCCGGTCGGCGGTGGCGCCGCTCCGGGCGCCCCGTCCCGCCGTCCCGCAGGGTGATCTCCGCGCGGCCCGTCTCCGTGAAGTACTCCAGGTAGCGCCGGGCGCTCCCCCGGGACAGGGCGCCCTCCCGTGCGCACTCCGTGGCCGACAGGCCCTCCGGAAGCGCGCGCAGGATGCCGTCGACCAGTTCCGCGGTCGGGGCGGCGAGGCCCTCGGGGAGTTCGCGCGAGCCGGGCGGGCGGTGAGGCGCTCGACCTGGTCGTCCTGCTCGTCATCGGGCTGATCGGCTTCGGCATGCGGCGCTACGGACTCCCCGTCCTGCCCGCCGTCATCGGCGTCATCCTCGGCCCGGCCGCCGAACAGCAGCTGCGGCGCGCCCTGCAGATCAGTGACGGGTCGCCGGCCGGACTGGTCGACACGCCCTTCTCGCTCACCGTCTACGCCGTCGTCGTGCTGCTGCTGGGCCGGCCGCTGCTGAGGAAGGTGATCACGCGCCGTCGTAACGTGACGGTATGACACACGCGCTGCCCCGCCCCGCCGTCGCCACCGACGTGCCGGCCGTCAAGGCCCTGATCGACGCGGCCTTCGGGCACTACGTCGAGCGGATCGGTCTCGTACCCGCCCCGATGCGGGCGGACCACGCGTCGAACGTGGCGGCGGGGCGGGTGTTCGTCCTCGGCGATCCCGTCCGGGGCCTCGTGGTCGTCGTCCCCGAGGACGACCACCTCTACCTCGACACGATCGCCGTCGCCCCCGCGGCCCAGGGCACCGGACTCGGCCGCACCCTCATGGCATGGGTCGAGGCGCGGGCCCGCGAGCTCGGCCTGCCCGAGGTCCGCCTGCTCACCAACGCGATGATGTGGGAGAACCAGAAGCTGTACGAGCGGTACGGGTACGAGGCCGTCGAGCGGCGGGCGGACGGACCGTACGACCGTATTCACTACCGAAAACTGCTCAACTCGCCCCCGATCGGGTGAGTTTCGGTGTCGGAGCGGCGTGATCCGGTATCCCTGGCGGGCGACATCACCCCCCCACCGAAGGACCCTCCCATGCGTCTCCGGCTCGCCCTCGCCCTCGGCACCCTGCTGCTCGCCGCCACCCCGACCGCCGCGACCGCCGCGCCGGCCCGTCCCCTCGACAGGGCCGGAGCCCTCCTCGCCGACGGGATCGCCGTCGACGGGACCGGAACGGTCGCGTCGGACGGGACGGTCACCCTCTCCGGCACCTACCGCTGTGTCGACGACAGCGCCGGGACGGTCTTCGTGAGCAGCTCGCTCGTCCGGCAGGACCGTTCCACCGGCATCGGCGGCACCCGCGCCGTCTGCGACGGCCGGGTGCGCGCCTGGTCCCACTCGGGTGTCGTGGAGGAGCCCCTCCGGCGTGCGGGGGCCGCCCATGTGCGGGCCGCGCTGATGCAGCTCGTGCCGGGGCCCATGGGCCTCCCGGTGCCCGGCGTGCGCGCCACCGAGGAGGCGGACGTCGAACTGGGCCCGCGTGCCTGACCGGTGAGCGCCACGCCGGACCGGGCCCCGGCCAGCCTGACCGGCGAGCGTGGCGCGCGGCGGACCGCCCGCCGCCCGCCTGACCGGCGTACACCGGGCCCGGTCAGCGGGACGGGCCGACGCCCAGCAGGTCGACCAGACCCTCGCGGCCGAGGACCTCCAGCTCGTCCAGGGCGACGACGGCGCAGGCCGCCGCCTCGGGGTCGGCGGCGGTCAGACCGCTCGCCGCGAACTCGTCCTCGTCCAGCCGCAGCACCTCGCTGCCGTCGGCCGACACCCACAGGTCCAGGTCCAGGTCCTCGACCACGACCTCGTCGCCGTCGATCGCGGCCGGCCGGGTGACGTCGCAGTACCAGCCCTTGAGCGTGCCGTCGGCGGAGCGGACCTCCTTGACCGCGTACCAGCGGTCGCGCCAGTAGTGCTCGACGAAGACGTCCCCCGGCTCGAAGCGCACGAAGCCGAAGTCCCGTACCCCCTCGGCCGCCCAGGGGGCGCGGACCGTCAGCCGGTGACCGTCGTCGGACACGACGTCGGCGGGATACCGGATCTTCGTCCGGCCCGCCTTCGTCAGCACCACCTCAACCGACCGTGCGGACATGGCGCACCTCCGTCGCGCAGATCTCGTAGCCGAACCACTTGTTGATCGCGAGCATCGGCCCGTTGCCCGCGTCGTTGCCGGTGAAGGCCTCGGTGCAGCCGGCGGCCCGGGCCCGGTGCAGCGAGTGGTTCTTCGCCAGCTTGGCCAGGCCGCGGCCCCGGAAGGCCGGATCCGTGCCGGTCATCCCCGAGTTGTAGCGGCCCAGGCCGTCGTTCTGGGCGGCGCTGAACGCCGCCGGCCGGCCGTCGACGACGGCGACCGTCGTCAGCTCGGCGTCGAAGAGGGGGTGGTTCCAGGTGGTGGCCAGCCAGTGCGCGTAGTCCGTGAGCTCGGCCCCCACGTCACCCGGCTCGTCCGCGGTCGTCAGCGCGTCCAGCGTGAACAGCGGCCGGGGGTCGTCCGCGTACGCCGAGGCCGGGCGCAGTTCGACCTCCGCGGGCGGCTCGGCGAGGGGCGGGAGCGCGGCACCGGCCAGGTCGAGACGGAGGAAGTGGGCGGAACGGCGGGAGGTGTAGCCGTGCCGTTCGGCGAAGGCCCGGTTCGCCGGGGCGTCGAGGACCCAGCTGTACAGCGTGGTCGCGCCGCGTTCCGTCAGGTGCTCCTCGGCGGCCCGGGCGAGCAGGGTGCCGGCGCCGAGGCCCTGGTGCTCCGGATGGACGTAGATGTTGAGGGAACCGACGTGCGGTTCCGGTGCGTCGTGGGCGAGCCGGATCTGCGCGCTGCCGATGATCTCGCCTTCGGCGTTCGTGGCCACCAGCGGACGTTCGTGGGCGTCGGGGTGGGCGTGCGCCCAGTCGAAGGCCACCTGCTCGGCGGTGGCGAGCATGAAGGGGAGTGCGGCGCGCCGGACGCGGGCGAAGCCCTCGGCGTCCTCCGGCCGGACATCGCGGACGATCACAGTCATGGCCCGAAGGTACGCGCAGGCAGAGGACGGTCGCCTCCCAATTTTTCCCGGATCGGGGGCAGAATCGGGCCGTGACCTTGCGAATCGCCGTGGACACCGGCGCCACCACCGCTCCGTACGAACAACTCCGCGCCCAGATCTCGGAGCGCGCCCGCTCCGGGGCGCTGCCCGTGGGCTACAAACTGCCGACGGTGCGCGGCCTCGCCGAGGACCTGGGCCTGGCGGCGAACACGGTCGCCAAGGCGTACAAGGCGCTGGAGGCCGACGGGGTGATCGAGACGCGCGGCCGGCACGGCACGTTCGTGGCGGCGGCGGGCGACGCGGCGGACCGGCTGGCGGCGGCCGCCGCGGCCGGCTACGCGGAGGAGGCCAGGCGGCTGGGGCTGACCCGGGAGGCGGCCCGGGCGGCGGTCGAGGACGCGCTGCGCGCGGCCTACGGCGGCTGATCGCGGGCGGGGCCCGGCCCCAGCCCGGCGCGGGGTCCGGCGCGAGGTCCGACAGCCCGGCGCGGGGTCCGGCGCGGGTCCGGGAGGAGGTCAGGGAAGACCGGCCGACCGCGCACCGGGGGCCCGAACCGTTCGGGGCGCCGGTCGGTGCCGGCCCTTCCCGATCCCCCTCCCGGACCCCGTTCCGGAGGCGCCGGCCGCCGGGCTCACAGGTAGAGGCCGGCCTCCGGGGCGCGGGAGCCGGGGACGCCGGCCGCGGGGGTGCCGCGGCGCAGTGCGAACAGCTCCGCGAGCGTGGCGCCCTCGCGCCCGACGCCTTCCTCGGTGCCGAGCCAGTTGACCGCCTCGTGGTGCGTCAGGGCGCCCACCTCGACCCGCGCCAGGCACCGGCCCGGGCGGACGACCGCCGGGTGCAGCCGCTCCAGGTCCTCGTTGGTCGTGACGCCGACGAGGACGTTGCGCCCCTGCCCGAGGAGGCCGTCCGTCAGGTTGAGCAGCCGGGACAGCGCCTGGCCGGCGGTGTGCTTCGCCTCGCCGCGGATCAGCTCGTCGCAGTCCTCCAGGAGCAGCAGCCGCCACCGCCCCTTGGCCGTGCCCTCGTCCTCGCCGATCGCGATGTCCATCAGGTAGCCGACGTCGTTGAAGAGCCGCTCGGGGTCCAGGACGCAGTCCACCTGGCACCAGTCCCGCCAGGAGCGGGCGAGGGTGCGCAGCGCCGAGGTCTTGCCGGTCCCCGGCGGCCCGTGCAGGAGCAGCAGCCGCCCCGCGATGTCGTCCGGGGTGACCTTCATCAGCCGGTCCATCGCGTCGGCGACCGGCGCCGTGTAGTTGGGGCGGATCTCCTCCCAGGTGCCGGCGCTGATCTGACGGGTCGTGCGGTGCGGGCCGCGCCGGGGCGAGACGTACCAGAAGCCCATCGTCACGTTCTCGGGCTGCGGTTCGGGATCGTCCTTCGCCCCGTCCGTCGCCTCCCGCAGGATCTTCTCCGCGAGGTCGGCGTCCCTCGCGGTGACGGTGACGTCCGCGCCCCGGTTCCAGCGCGAGACGAGCAGCGTCCAGCCGTCGCCCTCGGCGAGTACGGCGCGGCGGTCGTCGTCCTTGGCGGCGCGCAGCACGTGGGCGCCGGCCGGCAGCAGGGTCGCGGCCGGCTTCACCCGGTCGAGGGTGGTGCTGTGGGAGTGCGGCTGCTCGCCGGTCGCGAAGCGGCCGAGGAACAGCGCGTCGACGACGTCGGCGGGGGAGTCGCTGTCGTCGACGTTGAGCCGGATCGGCAGCGCCTGCCGCGGGTCGGACGGTTCCGACGGTCCCGGCGGCCCGGACGGTACGGGCGAAGTGGCAGACATGGCGCCCATGATCCGGCAACCGGGCATTTCGCGCACGGTGTTTTGAACGGGACGCTCCACGCGTCGCATCGGACCACGTCACCGGCTTGAACCCGCTGCTCCATCCAGGGGTTTCGAGCCACTCCGTCAGGGCCGTCGCCCACGGTCGAAGCGGCTTCGGGGGCAGGTGCGTGACGGAGTCTCAGTGAGCGCTTTCCAAATGTTCTTGGCATGGACACTTCCAGACCGTCGGGTCCGCTGCTACTACCTAGTAACGCAGAGATCCTGCTACAGGGAGGTTTCATGAAACTGTCGCGCATCACGGCGTTCACGTCCTCACTCCTGCTCGGCGCCGTCCTCGCCCTCACCACCGGCGCGGGGGCCGCCCAGGCCGCCGAGACCGCCGCACTCGACTACGTGGCCCTCGGTGACTCCTACTCCTCCGGTGTGGGGGCCGGGAGTTACGACAGCGCCAGCGGCGACTGCAAGCGCTCCACGCGCGCCTTCCCGGTTCTCTGGGCGAACGCGAACTCCCCCTCCTCCTTCGCCTTCACCGCCTGCTCGGGCGCCCGAACGGGTGATGTGACGAGCAGCCAGCTCGGTCCCCTGTCCGCCGCCACCGACCTCGTCTCGATCACCATCGGCGGCAACGACGCCGGCTTCGCGGACGTCATGACGACCTGTGTCCTCCAGTCCGAATCCACCTGCGTCAACCGCGTCAATCAAGCCAAGGGTTACGTCGACAGCACCCTGCCCGGGAAGCTCGACGCGGTGTACTCGGCGATCAGGGCCAAGGCCCCCGCCGCCCGGGTCGTCGTCCTCGGCTACCCCCGCTTCTACAAGCTGGGCGGCGGCTGCATCGCCGGGCTGAGCGAGAACGAGCGGACCGCCATCAACAACGCCGCCGACTACCTCAACGCGGCCACCGCCAAGCGCGCGGCCGACCACGGCTACACCTTCACGAGCGTCGTCCCCGCCTTCACCGGACACGAGATCTGCTCCGGCTCGGCCTGGCTGCACAGCGTCAACTGGCTCAACATCGGCGAGTCCTACCACCCCACCGCCTCCGGGCAGTCCGGCGGCTACCTGCCCTCCTTCAGGAGCGCGGCGTAACCGCACCCCCCGCGCCGGTGGCCCCGTCCGTCGGGGTCGCCGGCTCGCAGGTCACCGAGAACGCCTCCCAGTCCGACTCGGTCCGGGCCGGTGCGCGGACCTCCAGCCGGACCCGGTCGCGATGCGCGCCGGCACCCCGTTCCGCCGTCTCCGTGTGGTCCAGCTGACGCGAGGACGGGCCACCTTCGGGGAACTCCAGCTTCCGCCAGTCGGAGTCGGACCCGTCGCCGCTCTCCGTGACCCAGTGGTACTCGACCGAGGCGGGTGTCCGCCCCACCGCCACGGCCGCCGTGAAGGCGGGCGCGGCGTCCTGCGGCGGCGGGCACGGGCCGGCGTACCGCGCGCGTACGGCGGTCACGAACACCTGCACCGTCTGAGCCGGCGGCGTGGGGCTCCCGCTCGTCGGACCGCTCGTCGTGGGGCTCGGCGTCGGGCTCGTCGAGGGCGTCTCCTTCGACGGGGTCGACGAGGCGCTCGTGGGGGCGGTGGTCGTGGCGGGCGCGCCCGTCGTGTTCCCGCCGCCCGGAGACGTACCGCCGGGCTCGTCGTCCCGCAGCAGCACGTACGCCAGCCCGCCCACGGCCAGCAGCAGGAGGGCGATCGCGACGGCGAGCACCACGGCGGCGCGCCTCCGGCGTTGTTCGTCCTCCCCGGGCCGCACGACCGTCGGCGACCCGCTCCCGGGTGCGCGGGCCGGCGTCGGCGGAGGGGTGGGCGCACCCCCCTCGGCCGAGCCGACGACCGGCGCCGCGCCCGCCGGTTCCGCCCGCACCGGCCCCGAACGCGGCGTCCCGCCGGCCCCCACCAGCCGCAGCTGCCGCTCGGCCTCGGCGGCCGGCGGGCGCTCCTCCGGGTCCTTGCGCAGCAGCCCCTCGATCACCGGGGCCAGCGCGCCCGCCCGGAGCGGCGGCGTCGGCTCCTCGTCCACCACGGCCCGCAGGGTGTCGAGCGCCGAGTCCCCCCGGAACGGCGGACGGCCCTCCACGGCCCGGTACAGCAGCACCCCGAGCGACCACAGGTCCGAGGCGGGACCCGGGGTGCGCCCGAGCGCCCGCTCCGGAGCCAGGTACTCGGGCGACCCGACGAGCTCTCCGGTCATCGTCAGCGGGGAGGTCCCCGCCACGGTCGCGATGCCGAAGTCGGTCAGCACGACCCGGCCGTCGTTGGCCATGAGGACGTTGCCCGGCTTCACGTCCCGGTGCAGGACCCCCGCCTCGTGCGCTGCGCGCAGGGCCGCCAGCACCTCGGCGCCGACGTGGGCGGCGCGTTGCGGGGGCATCGGGCCCTCCGCGTCCAGGACCTCGGCGAGGGTGAGCCCGCGGACCAGCTCCATCACGATCCACGGACGGTCGTCCTCGGTGGCGACGTCGTAGACCGTCACGACGTTGCGGTGCGAGATCCGGGCCGAGGCCCACGCCTCCCGCTCCAGGCGGGCGTACAGCCGGCGCCGGTCGTCGGTGGGGAGCCCGGCCGGCGCGCGGACCTCCTTGACGGCGACGTCACGGGCCAGGGCCTCGTCCCGGGCCCGCCAGACGGTCCCCATGCCGCCCTCGCCGAGGACGTCCAGGAGCCGGTACCGCCCTGCGATCACGGTCATGGCGCGTCCCTTGTCCGGCGATGGGTGCAGTGGGGCATATCTGCCCCCGGGCGGGGTACTTCGAACTCACCCGGCCGGGTTCGCGTTGATCTTGGTGGTGGAGATCACACACCGTCAGGTGATCAGGAGTGACGACCTTGAGTGCAGGATGGTTCGTGACGGTTCGGCAGCTGTTCGATCGCTGTCCAACTCGCCCTGGAATCACACGGATTCGGAGAGTGACCGTCAACCCCCGTACGAGTGTGGTGAATCGCGTCGTCGGGATACACGGGTGTCACAGCGGGGCGATAGGGTTAACCTGCCCGGGCCGGGTGCCCTCGTTAGGGTGGGGAGTGACATGGAACAGATAGCAATGCGCAGCAGGCCGCGAGTGCCTGCCATCACCTGCGGTAGCAGCGCGACCAGTTCGCGGCTCGACCGTCATCTCGCGGTGCTCGGCGGCCCCGCCGTGCCGCAGCGCGAGGCGGCCGAGGCGACGCTACTGATGCGCGAACTGACCGCGCGCGACCGCACGCGCAGCCGTGGCAGCAAGAGCGCGCGCGTCTCGCTCTTCGCCCCGCTGCGCCGCCTGCGCCGCTCGCTCTTCGGCAACCACGGCTGACGGGCCGGACCGGTCGGACCGGGACGCCGTGTGCTCCTCGCACGCGCACCCCGCCCGCTCCCCGCTCGGCCCGACCGCCGGCCTCCGCCTCATCAGCACGATCGTGGGCATCTGTTCCGCCCCGGGTCCCACCGGGAACCCCGCGGAACAGATGAACGCACCCGACGGCGCCGCCTCCCCCGGCGACCGTCAGGCCACCACGCCCCGCTCGCGCAGCTCCCGCAGCTCGTCCTCGGCGACCCCCAGCTCCCCGAGCACCTTCGCGGTGTCCTCGCCCAGTGCCGGGACGCGGCCCATGCGCGGCTCCGGCCCGTCCGGGAACGTCACCGGCGGGAGCAGCGCACGCAGTGACCCGACCGGCGAGTCCACGGACCGCCAGCGGTCCCGGGCCGCGAGCTGCGGGTGTTCCGCCAGGTCCGCGACGGTGTTGAGCCGCGCGCAGGCGATGCCCGCCGCCTCCAGCCGAGCCAACGCCTCCGCCGCGTCGAGCGGCGCCAGTGCCGCCGCGACAGCCTCGTCGGTCCTGCCGCGGCCGGCCACCCGCGCCGTGTTCGTGGCGAACCCGGGGTCCTCCGCGAGCTCCGGCCGCTCCAGCACCCGTTCGGCCAGACGCCGCCATTCGCGGTCGTTCTGCACGGACAGCAGCACCAGGTCCCCGTCCGCGGTCGGGTAGGCGTCGTACGGCGCGATGACGGCGTGCGCCAGACCCGTGCGCGCCGGTGCCGTGCCCCCGTGCATCACATGGTGCAGAGGGTGACCCATCCACTCGGCCAGCGCGTCCAGCAGCGAGACCTCCACCGGGCCGCCGCGTCCGGTGGTGCCGCGCCGGACCAGCGCGGCGAGGACGCCCGTGTACGCGTACATCCCGGCCGCGATGTCGGCCGCCGGGACACCCGACTTGACCGGCTGGTCCGGCGTCCCGGTCACCGACACGAGCCCCGCCTCGCACTGGACCAGCATGTCGTAGGCCCGCTTGTCCGCGTAGGGCCCGCCCGGCCCGTACCCCGAGACGTCGACCGCGATCAGCCGCGGATGCGCGGCGCACAGGGTGGCGGCGTCCAGGCCGAGCCGGGCCGCCGCCCCCTGGGCCAGGTTCTGCACGAACACGTCGGCCCCCGCGACCAGCCGCCGGACCAGGGCGAGCCCCCGGGGGTCCTTGAGGTCGACCGCTACCGACTCCTTGCCCCGGTTGCACCAGACGAAGTGCGAGGCGAGCCCGCCGGCCGCCGTGTCGTACCCGCGGGCGAAGTCGCCGCCGTCCGGGCGCTCGATCTTGACGACCCGGGCGCCGAGGTCGGCCAGCTGGCGGGTGGCGAAGGGGGCGGCCACGGCCTGTTCGACCGCGACGACCGTGATCCCCTCCAGGGGGAGTGGCTGAGTGCTCATGGAAGCCCTGCCTACCCTGCGGGCACCGCCGTTGTCACCTGCCGACCGCTCCTCGGTCACCCGGCGCGGACGGCCGCCCGCGGCACCGGCGGCGGTCGCCCCGCACCCGTCACCCGCGCGCGTACCGGCGAACGGCGGGCGGCGCGAAGAGGGCGATCAGGAGCAGGGACCAGAGCACCGCCCCGGCGACCGGATGCGCCACCGGCCAGGCGGCGTCCGCGGGTGCGGACGCGTTGCCGAAGAGCTCGCGCACCGCCGTCGTCACCGCCGAGATCGGGTTCCACTCGGCCACCGTGCGCAGCCATCCCGGCAGACCCTCGGTCGGGATGTACGCGTTGGACAGCAGCGGCAGCATGAACGAGGCGCTGCCGAGCTGGCCGGCGGCCTCCTCGCTGCGCGAGGCGAGGCCCAGCAGGATGCCCACCCAGGTCGTCGCGAAGCGGAAGAGGAGCAGCAGCCCGAAGGCGCCGAGCGCCTGCGGTGCCGTGCCCTCGATCCGCCAGCCCATCGCCAGCCCGGTCAGCAGCAGGGGCACCATGCCGACCGCGCTGACGAGCACGTCCGCGAGCGCCTGGCCGAGCGGCACCGCGGTCCGGCTCATCGGAAGCGTCCGGAACCGGTCCATCACCCCCCGGTGGGCGTCCTGCGCGGCCTGCATCATGCCGGTCATGAGACCGCCGGCCGCCGTCGCGACGAGCAGGCCCGGCACCAGGAAGGCGCGGTAGTCGGCGCCGGGCATCGCGAGCGCGCTGCCGAAGACGTACCCGAAGAACAGGAGGAAGACGATCGGCATCGTCTGGGTGAGGACGACGATCGCCGGGGCGTGCCGGACCCGCCGCAGGTGCCGGCCGAGCATCGCCCACCCGTCGGCCAGCGCCGCCCGCGCGGACGGCGCCTCCGTCCCGCCCTGGACCCATGCGCTCATGCCGCGAGCTCCTTCCGGTGCGTGAGGCGCAGGAACACCTCGTCGAGGGTGGGCGGACGCAGGCTCGCGTCGACGATCCCGACGCCGGCCGCGTCCACCGCGCGGACCAGTCGCGGCAGGGTGAGCGTGGCGTCGGTGGTCACCACGCCGACCGTGCGGCGCTCGGCGTCCAGCACCGGCGCGGAGCCGGTGAGCTGGTCGAGGACGGCGGCCGCGGCGGTGAGCAGGGCGGGGTCGGCGACCACCACCTCCGCGCGGTTGCCGATCGCGGCCTTCAGTTCGGCCGGGGTGCCGCGATGGGCGGCCCGGCCCTCGTCGATCAGCACGATGTCGTCGGCGAGCTGGTCGGCCTCCTCCAGGTACTGGGTGGTGAGCAGCACGGTCGTGCCCTGGGACGCCAACCCCCGTACGGCGTCCCAGATCCCGTTCCGGCTGTGCGGGTCGAGCCCGGTGGTGGGCTCGTCGAGGAAGAGGACCCGGGGCGGCACGAGGAGGCTCGCGGCCAGGTCCAGCCGGCGGCGCATGCCGCCCGAGTAGGTCCGGGCCGGCCGTCCGGCGGCCTCGGCCAGGCCGAACCGCTCCAGGAGCTCGTCGGCGCGGGCGCGCGGGGCGCGCAGCAGCCGGGCGAAGAGCCGCAGATTCTCGGCGCCCGTGAGGTCGCCGTCGACCGAGACGTGCTGGCCGGTGACCGCGATGCGCCGGCGCACTCCCGCCGGGTCCCGGACGACGTCGTGCCCGGCGACCCGCGCGCTGCCCCCGTCGGGGGCGGCCAGGGTGGTCAACACCCGTACGGCGGTGGACTTGCCCGCGCCGTTCGGGCCGAGGACGCCGCAGACCGTGCCTTCCGGGACGGCGAGATCGAGCCCGCGCAGGGCATGGACCTCCCCGTAGCGCTTCTGCAGACCTTCACTAAGTACGGCGTACGTAGTAGTCATGGCCCGACCATACCCCACTACGTACGGCGTACGTAACTACGATGGAGGCGAGGTGATGATCCATGGCGGGCCGAGCGGCCGAACCCGAAGTGATCTGGGCGCGCCCCGAGCGCGCGGGTCGCGGCCCCAGACCGGCGTACAGCCGTGCCGACATCGTGGCCGCGGCGGTGCGCATCGCCGACGCCGACGGCATCGACGCGGTCTCGATGCGCCGGATCGCGGCCGAGGTCGGCTGCGGCACGATGTCGCTCTACAACTACGTGCCGCGCAAGGAGGATCTGTACGAGCTGATGGTCGACGCCGTCAGCGCGGAGTACGAACTGCCCGACCCGCCGAGCGGCGACTGGCGGGCCGACATGCTCGCCGTGGGCCGCCAGGCCCGGGCGATCCTGCGCCGCCACCCCTGGGTGATCCGGCTGATGACGACCGCGTACGCCTTCGGCCCCCAGGCCCTGCGCTTCCTGGAAGGGTGCCTGGCCTGCCTGGACGGGCTCGACCTCCCCGGCGGCACCAAGATGGAGCTGATCGCGACGGTCAACGGCACCGTGATGACGATCGTCGCCAACGAACTCGCCCTCGCCGAACGGGCCCGGGGGCTCCCCTGGTCGGAGGAACAGGAACAGGCCGTGCGCGGCGCCTACCTGATGGGACGCCTCGCCGAGGGCGGCCACCCGCGGCTGGCCGCCGTCCTGAGCGAGTCCGGCGGCGCGCCGCTCGACCCCGAGGAGATCTTCGAACGGACGCTGGGGCGGGCGCTCGACTCCTTCGTGACGGGTGAGGGGGCGTCTTGACCCGCGGCGTTGTCGACACGGCTGAGGGGCGGCTCGGGTCCGGCGCGGGCCGGTAGCCTTCCGGCACGACCCACGGGAAGGCACGGAGCGACACGGTGACGGCGATACGAGACCTCCACAACGTCCGGACGCGGCCCGCGGAGGACGCGACGACCCCCCTCACCGACGAGGAGGAACGGCGCTACCGGGCTCTGCTGTTCAGCGAACTCGGCAACGAGATCGCCGACAAGGGCTGGGTCCGCTACCCGGCCCACACCCGCGAGGACCGCCGCCGCCTGGTCGACGTCGCACAGCGCCTCACCGCCCACTGGGGGCAGCGGGTGACCGTCGAGGCCGAGGACCACTGCCGGCTGAGGCTCTGCCTCGCCGGACACGAGACCGGGCCGAAGCCCCTGCCCTGACGGCCCGACCCGGTCCTCAGAGCAGGGCGAACTGGCCCTCCGGGCCTTCCTCCTGGTGGTCCAGGACGGACGCCGGGCGGCGCGCCGCCGCCGGTACCGGAAGCACCCCGGCCGCCCGGAGCTCCGCGCGGGTCGGTCCCGGGTGCGCGGCGAGCGCCGCCCGCTCCGGCTCCCGCTGGGCCAGCAGCGCGAGAACCGTGATCAGCTCCAGCAGCTCCGAGGTCCACTCCTGGGGCCAGGCCACCGGGCCCATCGCCTCCAGGCTGCCCGGCTCGGCCGGGGCCGTACGGTGCGTGAACCACTGCTCCAGCATCCGCGCGCCCGACACGTGGAAGTCCCACGCCTCGGCGGGCACGGGGGAGATCCGGCCCTCGCCCAGCTCCAGGGTCTCCTCGCCCGCGTCGTACGCCACCGTCGCCGGCCGGGCCGGGACGGGCACCCGCACGTAGGGCCGACGCCCGCCCGGCAGCCGCGGCTTCTCGCCGCCGTGCGCGCCGCGCAGCTGGATGCCGGTGAGACGCCGGCCGAGCTCCACACCCGAACGCCAGACCTCGGCGTCGTACGGCAGCGGCACCCGGCACCCGGCGGGGGAGGGGAGCGCCGCCGCGACCACCCAGGCCGACAGGTCCGCGGGTGCGACGGGCTGCCCGTACCGCTCGCACAGCAGGGGCAGCAGGCCGGGCGCGATGTTGGGCTCCCGGCCGCCGGGGCGGCGGAACAGCGGGCGGATCCGGCCCGGCCGTCCGGCCGGCGAGCGGCCGTCGGGCACCGCGGCGGTCACCAGCAGCGCGGGTCCGGCGGCCCCCGGCACATGGCCCTGCTCGACGACGAACAGCTGGGAGTCGTCGGCGACCCGCCACAGCTCGGGCCGGGCGGTGTCGATCAGCCGGTGGTCGGGGAGCAGCCACTGTTCGTCGAAGGGCCCGTGGGCGAGGCGCACGGGTGCGGGGCAGGGGCCGTCCTCGCGGGCGAACCGGCCGGTACCGGTGCGCTGACCCGGCAGCGCGGCCACCGAACTCGCCGTCGTGCGCGCCCTGCTGGGGCGGAACAACGCCTCCCGCTCGTCCCCGCGGGCGGCCACCAGCCGCTCCCAGCGGGCCCGCAGCGTGCGGACGTCGGGCGCCACGATCCAGGACCGCCCGAGCCGCAGCGGTGCCACGGACCAGGGCATGAGCTCGTCGAGCAGCGGCATGTCGTCGAGCCGCGGGTCTTCGGTCACGCCCCGCATGCTAGGGGGTGTCTTGCCGATCCCGCCGGGCTCCCGGCGTCCTGGAACGCCGTCTCCCGCGTTGTCGTCGGTCGGCATGGCTCCGCCATGCCTCTGTCCTCCGCCTTGGATCCGAAGCCCCATGACGCCGCTCGCTCGTCCGGCCTGATCGACAAGACACCCCCGAGGGGGTGCCGTGCCGATCCCGCCGGGCTCCCGGCGTCCTGGAACGCCGTCTCCCGCGTCGCCGGCGGTCGGCATGGCTCCGCCCCCACGGCCCGGCAGCGAGGGAGGTGCCCCCACCTCCGCCTTCCGGTGCGCCCGGCCCTCAGTGCCGGGCCTCGACCGTGACGGTGAAGGAGAAGCGGTCGCCGCGGTAGCGGATCCGGGCCACGTCCACCACCCGGCCGTCCTCGTCGTACGTCACGCCCGTGTAGTGCAGGATCGGCGACAGCAGCGGCACCTGGAGCAGCGCCGCCGTCTCCGGGTCCGCGAGCCGGGCCTCGACCGTGTCCGTGATGCGGCTGATCCGGACGCCCACCACGTCCCGCAGCACCTTCGTCATCGGCCAGCGTTCCAGATCCGCCGGATCCACCGCGGCCGCCAGCTCCGGCCGCACGGCGTTCTCGGCCCAGTTGGTGGGCTCGCCGCTCTCGCCGTCGCAGCGCAGCCGCCGGTACGCGACCACCTCCGGCAGGTCCGGGAAGTACTCGGCCAGCTCTCCCGGCACCGGCTCGGTGCCGTGACCGAGCACCGTCGTCCGCTCGCCGGACTGCTGGGCCACGATCGCGTCGATCGAGCCGAGCAGCCGGCGAGGGCTCGAACGACGGGCGCCCGGCTCGATGAAGGTGCCGCGCCGCCGGTGCCGGCTGATCAGCCCCTCCTCCTCCAGCTCCTTGAGGGCCTGGCGCATGGTCAGCACGCTGACGCCGTAGTGGGTGGCGAGCTGCTCCTCGGTGGGCAGCCGCAGGGAGGCGTCGGGCGTGCGGCCGAGTATGGACGCGCGCAGGGACTGCGAGACCTGGTACCAGAGGGGCAGCTTGCGGTTCAGGACCAGCGAGTCGGGGGCGAAGGCGGTCACGGCGTTCTCCGTACTACGGCGTACTACGACCGGAAGTGGCGCTCAAGACCCTGCCACACGTCGTCGTACCCCTTCTGCAGATGGTCGGCGTTCGCCGCCTGCGCGGTGGCCGTGACGGGCCAGCGGGTCTCGAACATGAAGGCAAGGCCGTCGTCGATCTTCTGCGGCTTCAGCTCGGCGGCGCTCGCCCGGTCGAAGGTCTCCCGGTCCGGGCCGTGCGCGGACATCATGTTGTGCAGCGAACCGCCGCCGGGCACGAAGCCCTCCGCCTTCGCGTCGTAGGCGCCCTCGATCAGGCCCATGTACTCGCTCATGACGTTGCGGTGGAAGTACGGCGGGCGGAAGGTGTCCTCGCCCACCAGCCAGCGCGGGGCGAAGACCACGAAGTCGACGCCCGCCAGGCCGGGGGTGTCGGACGGCGAGGTGAGCACCGTGAAGATCGACGGGTCCGGGTGGTCGTACGAGATCGTGCCGATGACGTTGAAACGGTGCAGGTCGTAGACGTACGGCGTGTGGTTGCCGTGCCAGGCGACGACGTCCAGCGGGGAGTGGGTGTAGGTCGCCGACCAGAGGTTGCCGCAGTACTTGTTGACGACCTCGACCGGGCCCTCGACGTCCTCGTAGGCGGCGACCGGCGCGCGGAAGTCGCGGGCGTTGGCGAGGCCGTTGGCGCCGATCGGGCCGAGGTCGGGGAGCTGGAAGGGGGCTCCGTAGTTCTCGCAGACGTAGCCGCGGGCGCTCTCGTCGAGCAGGTCGACGCGGAAGCGGACGCCGCGCGGGATCAGCGCGATCTCTCCCGGGCGGACGGCGAGCAGCCCCAGCTCGGTGCGCAGGAGGAGGCCGCCGCGCTCCGGCACGATCAGCAGCTCGCCGTCGGCGTCGCTGAACACCCGGTCCATGGACGCGTTGGCGTGGTAGAGGTGCACGGCCATGCCGGTCCGCTGGGTCGTGTCCCCGTTGCCGCCCAGTGTCCACAGGCCGGCCAGGAAGTCGGTGCCGGGCGCGGGGTCGGGCAGCGGGTTCCAGCGCAGCCGGTTGGGGTCGGGGACGGCCTCCGTGAAGGGGGCGGACCGCAGCGCGCCGTTGTCGGTCCGGGTGAACGGCGGGTGCGCGGCCGACGGGCGGATCCGGTACAGCCACGAGCGGCGGTTGTGGGCGCGCGGCTCGGTGAACGCGCTGCCGCTCAGCTGCTCGGCGTACAGGCCCAGCGGCGCGCGCTGCGGCGAGTTCCGCCCGTGCGGCAGTGCGCCCGGTACCGCCTCCGAGCCGTGCTCGTTGCCGAAACCGGTGCTGTACGCCAGCGACTCGGCCGTCTTTCTCGCCTGCGCGGTGGTCTCCGTGGTCATCGCCCGCTCCTGTCCTGAGCCCGCAAGGGAATCCTATGGATGACCGTAGGATTCCGCGACCGCTCGCGTCAACGGGGTCCCGGCAGGTCTCGATTCGACGTGATGCGTGCACGGGGGGTTCCAAAAGATGAACATTGCTCTACTCTCACGCCCATGTCGTGGACCCGCAGGCTCCTTGTCGCGCTCTCGGTCGTTCTCGCGGCGCTCGCCGCCGCGCTCGTCACCGCCCCCGGGGCCCTGGCCCACGAGGAGCGGCCCGTCACCTTCCCCGACGGCTCCGGCAGCGTGCCGGTGCTGCGTACGGGGGAGCCCGATCTCCTGGTCTGCAAGACCGACCGGGCCGACTTCGCACGGCGGACGGCCGGCTTCCCGGCCGATCTCAGGGCCCGGAACCAGGCCCTCTTCGAACGCTGCGCCCGCACCGGATACCGCCATCTCCAGCAGGCCGTCGACGCCGTCGACCGCCCCGGCATGACGATCGCCGTCCTGCCCGGCCTCTACGAGGAGGAGCCCTCCCTCGCCCCGCCGGCCGGCGCCTGCGCCACGCTGAAGGCGCCCAAGTCGTCGCTCGGCTACCAGATCCTGTCGTACGAGCAGCAGAAGCAGTGCCCGCACAACCAGAACCTGGTCGCGATCCTCGGCAAGAAGAACCTCCAGATCGAAGGCACCGGAGCGTCCCGCCTCGACGTCGTCGTGGACGCGAAGTACGCCAAGCTCAACGCCATCCGGGCCGACGAGTCGGACGGGATCTACTTCCGCAACTTCACCGCGCAGCGCACGACCTTCAACTCCCTGTACGTGCTCGCGGGCGACGGCTTCGTCATCGACGACGTCCTGACCCGGTGGAACGACGAGTACGGCTTCCTGACGTTCGCCTCCGACCACGGCCTGTACAAGAACTGCGAGTCCTACGGCAACGGCGACTCCGGCATCTACCCCGGCTCGGCCTCCGACATCAACGACGGCCGCGGCTACGACGTCCCGCGCCACTCGATCGAGATCACCGGCTGCCGCAGCCACCACAACATGGTCGGCTACTCCGGCACGGCCGGGGACTCCGTCTACGTCCACGACAACGAGTTCGACCACAACATGGGCGGCGCCTCGATGGACTCCGCCTTCCCCGGCCACCCCGGACTCCCGCAGAACCACGCCCGCTTCGAGCGCAACGTGATCCACGACAACAACCAGAACTACTACCGGTACGTCGCCGACGGCACCTGCGCCAAGCCGCCCGTGGAGCGCGGCTACGAACAGGGAATCGTCTGCCCGCAGATCTCCATGCCGCCCGGCACCGGCATCATCACCGCGGGCGGCAACTGGAACCTCTACGAGAACAACTGGGTGTACGGGCACCAGCGCGCCGCCTTCTTCCTCAGCGCCGTCCCCGCCTTCATCCGCGGCGAGTCGGCGTGGGGCAAGCAGACCGACACCTCCCACCACAACCGCTACGCCGGGAACCGCCTGGGCGTCGACCCGTCGGGCGCCTCCCGCCCCAACCGCACGGACGTGTGGTGGGACGGCCAGGGCGGCGGCAACTGCTGGCAGGCCGACGCGGAGGTCTCCACCCCGGGCTCGCTGCCCGAGTGCGGAGCGCGCTGGGGCGAGGTCTCCGGCGACACCGACCGGCTGGTCGGCGAACCGGTCAAGATCGCCCAGCTCCTGGTCTGCGCCGACTACAACGTCCAGGCGCGGCGGCTGCCGGCCGGCTGCGACTGGTACGGCGCCCGCGGCGTCCAGCGCGTCGAGACCCAGCTGGCCCTGGCCTGTTCGCTCGTCCTGGCGCTGGTGGGCGGCATCCTGTGGTGGCGCCGGCTGCGCGGCAGCCGGCTCGCCGGCGTGGCGACCCTGCTGGGGCTCGCGGGCCTGGTCCTGGACGTGGCCGGGTCGACCCTGCGGCTCGCCCCCGGCCCGCTGCCCGCGCTGGCGCTGCTCCTGATCGGTGCCTGGTGGGTCGGCGTGGGCCTCGCGCTGCGCCCCACGCGCCCGGCGTTCGCCTGGACCACGCTCGCCCTCGGCGCCCTCACGCTCCTCGACGCCTTCGACAAGGCCGTCCTGATGATCCCCTGGATCCCCCTGAGCCCGGCCTGGCTGCGTGCGCTCCTCGCGGTGGTGTGGGTGCTCTGGGCCGTGATCGCGGCGGGCCGCACCACGAGCCCCGCCCCGGACGACGGTACGGCCCCCGACGCCGGCAGGGCGCGGGCCGCCGCGGCGGCGGACACGGTGGCAGCGGACGCGACGGTTCCGGGCGCAGTGGTCTCGGGCGCAGTGGTCTCGGGTGCCGCGGCAGCCGACACGGCGGACTCCGCACGGCCCGGCGCGGCGACACCCACCTCGCCGGGCTCCGCGCAGGCCACCGCGGCGCACCCCGCCACCGAGCCCCCCGAGCAGCCGGGCACGGATCTCCCGGCCGGGGGTTCGGCGTGAGCGCCGGAACGACGCCAGGCGCAGGCAGCGGCTCCGGCTCCGCCCGCGGCGCCGACACGCCCGGCACGGCCTGCGGCGCCGACACGCCCGGCACGGCCTGCGGCGCCCACGCGGCCGACTCCGGTCTCGACGCCGAGTCCGTCCGCGACGCCGACTCCGCCCACGCGGCCGACTCTGTCCGGGACGCCGGCACCGCCCGCGGCGCCCACGCGGCCGACTCCGTCCGCGACGCCGAGTCCGTCCGCGACGCGCGGCGCACCCGGCTCGGCGACCGCACCGGGCCCACCGGGTCCACCGGGTCCACCCGGCCCGGCAGGCGTGCCGGGGGCGCGCGGCGGGCCCGGCCCGGCGACCGCACGGCGCCGTGCCCCGTCGCCACCCGGGGCGCGGCGTCGCGCCGCCCCGTCGCCTCCGTGGCCGTCGTCCTCGCTGTCGTCCTGACCGCCCTCCTCGCCGGCGGCTGCGGTGGGCGGGCCACGACCCACCACAAGCCGGGGACCACCCATCAGGAGGCGACCGGGAGCAGCGGCACGCTGCTCGCGGCGAAGGACGAGTCCGGGCACCGGCTGCGGGAGGTGCCGGCCGCCGGTGCCCCCGCCGTGCGGGTCGAGGCGCGACCCGACTCCGAGGGCGGCTGGAACATCCACCTCACCGTGGAGAGGTTCCGCTTCACCCCGGAGAGCGTCGGCGGCGCCGCCATCCCGGGCCGGGGGCACGCCCGGCTCCTCGTCGACGGACGCGAGACCGCCCGCCTCTACGGCCCCTGGCACCACGTCCCCGCCGGTGCCCGCACCCTGACCGTCCGCCTCCACGCGGACGACCACACCGTCTGGGCCGTCGCCGGGAAGCCCGTGGAGGGCACCCTCCGCCTGGGCGCCCCAGGCGCCCCCACGCCGACGGCGGCGTCCTCGGCGCCGTCCCCCTCTCCGAGCGCTGACCCCGGCCGTACCGTCGCCATCACCGTCACGGGCACCTCCGTCCAACCCCGCCCCTCCCGCATCGAGCTGAGGAAGGGCGACCTCCTCACCCTCCGTGTCACCGCCGACCGCGCCGACACCCTGCACGTCCACGGTTACGACCGCGAACTCGCCCTCCAGCCGGGCCGCCCGGGCACGATCAGCCTCACCGTCGACCGCACCGGCCTCTTCGACGTCGAGACCCACGAGTCCGGACTCGTCCTGACCCAACTCGTCGTCCGGTGACCGCCGCCACCCCCGTCCCCTTCCTGCCGCTCGCCCACGGCGTCGGCTCCCGGCACGACCTCCCGCTCTCACCCTTCTACGCCTACGCCGGCGCCTTCGCCGCGCTCTTCGTCTCCTTCCTCGCCCTCGGCCTGCTCTGGTCCGCCTCCCGTTTCCGGGGGGCGGACGCCGGCCGCCCCCTGCCCGCCGCCGTCCAGCGCGTCGCCGACGCCCGGGCCACCCGCGTCGCCCTGCGCGTCCTCGGCCTCGCCGCCGCCGTCACCGTCCTGCTGCACCTCCTTCTCGGTCCCGACGACCCCGACCGCAATCCCGCGCCCGGCACCGACTTCCTGGCCGGCCTGTGGACACTGGGCGGCAACGGGGACACGACCCAGCGGACCGGCATGGCCGTGCACCTCTACCACGCCAACGCGTCCATGGACCGGGTGTTCAGCGACGCCGACGGCGAGCTGCTGATCGTGCCGGAGCGC
>NZ_RDBI01000040.1:506855-526264 GCF_008042125.1 Streptomyces sp. MS191 | reverse complement strand
ACGAACAGCTCAGCACCCGGGCCGTCGCCGTCCGGGCGGGCGTCCCCATCGGCTCCGTCTACCGCTTCTTCGGCAACAAGCGCGCCCTGGCCGCCGCCCTCGCCCACCGCAACCTCGACCGCTACGCCGAGCGGATCACCGCCCGGTTCGCCGCGCTCCCCACGATCGACGCCCGCCGGGCCATCGACACCGTGCTCGACGAGTACATCGCCATGAAGCGGACCGTGCCCGGCTTCGCCCTGGTCGACTTCGGGGTTCCGGCACCGGGCGAGGCCGGCGACGACGACCCGAACCACCTGGTCGCCGGCCGGCTCTGCGAACTGCTGGCCGCCCCGCTCGGCCGCGCCGACGACGAGGTCCTGCGCCGCAAGATCCTCGTCGGCGTCGAGGCCACCGACGCGCTGCTCCAACTCGCCTTCCGCACCGACCCGTCCGGCGATCCCGCGCTCATCGCCGAGACCCGCGCCCTCCTCCACGCCTACCTGGCGCCCGCCCTGTCCTGAGGTATCCGGCCGGGCTCCTGCCGATCCGGCCCGATCGGCGATGTGCCCCCCGAGACCTCCGGCCGGGCCGATGTCCGCTGTCCGTCGCCAGACCCTCCCCCTCATCCCTACCGGTCGGTATGCTCGGCGCAGCCCGTCGCCGCCCGCCCCAGGGGAGACCGTCATGCCCGACGCCAGGTCCGACGCCACATCCACCGCCCTGCGCATCTGTCCGCTGTGCGAAGCCACCTGCGGGCTGACCCTCACCCTGTCCGGCACCCGGGTCACCGGCGCCCGAGGCGACCGCGACGACGTGTTCAGCCAGGGCTTCATCTGCCCCAAGGGCGCTTCCTTCGGCGAGGTCGACGCGGACCCGGACCGGCTCAGGGCCCCGCTCGTCCGCATCGACGGCGTCCTGCGGGAGGCCACCTGGACCGAGGCCTTCGACCTCATCGCCGCACGCGTCCGCCCCCTCGTCGAGGAGTACGGACCGGACTCCGTGGGCATCGTTCTGGGCAACCCGAACGTGCACACCATGGCCGGCGCGCTCTACCCGCCCCTGCTGATCGGCGCCCTGCGCACCCGCAACCTCTTCACGGCCTCCACGCTCGACCAGATGCCCAAGCACGTCTCCAGCGGGCTGCTCTTCGGCGACCCCTTCGCCATCCCCGTGCCCGACCTGGACCGGACCGCGCACCTGCTCATGCTGGGCGCCAACCCGCTCGACTCCAACGGCAGCCTGTGCACCGCCCCCGACTTCCCCGGCCGGCTCAAGGCGCTGCGCAGGCGCGGGGGCACCCTCACCGTGGTCGACCCGCGCCGTACCCGAACCGCCGCGCTCGCCGACCGGCACGTCGCGATCCGGCCCGGGGCCGACGCGCTCTTCCTCGCCGCGCTCGCCCACACCCTGTTCGAGGAGGACCTCACCGACCTCGGCACCCTCGCCGCCCACGTCGAGGGTGTGGACGAGGTGCGCGCGGCGGTACGGGAGTTCACCCCCGAGGCCGTCGCCGACGCCTGCGACCTCGATCCCGCCACGATCCGCGAGGTCGCCCGTGAACTCGCCGCCGCCCCCTCGGCCGCCGTCTACGGACGGATGGGCAGCTCCACCGTGGAGTACGGCACCCTCGCCAACTGGCTCGTCGACGTACTCAACGTCCTCACCGGCAACCTCGACCGCGCCGGCGGCGCCCTCTTCCCGCTCTCCGCGACCGCGCCCGCGCCCCGCCCCGCCGGCCCCGGCCGGGGTTTCGCCCTCGGCCGCTGGAGCAGCCGGGTCTCCGGACACCCCGAGGCGAAGGGCGAACTCCCCACGGCCGCGCTCGCCGAGGAGATCGAGACCCCGGGCGAGGGCCGCATCCGTGCCGTGATCACGGTCGCCGCCAACCCGGTGCTGTCCGCGCCCGACGGGCGGCGCCTCGACGGGGCCCTGGACTCCCTCGACTTCATGGTCGCCGTCGACCCGTACCTCAACGAGACCACGCGGCACGCCGACGTGGTGCTGCCCCCGCCGCCGCCGTCGCAGAGCGCCCACTTCGACTTCGCCTTCAACGGGTTGGCCGTCCGCAACCAGGCCCGCTTCACGCCTGCCGCCGTCCCGCTGGACGAGGGCCGCATGGATGAGTGCGAGATCCACGCCCGCCTCATCCTCGCCGTCTCCGGCATGCACGGCGCCCCGCCGTCGGCCGTCGACGACCTCGCCGTCGACACCGCGCTCGCCAAGGCCGTCACCCAGCAGCACTCCCCGCTGTACGGGGCCGATCCCGCCGAGCAGGCGCGGCTGCTGTCGGGCGGCAGCGGCCCCGAGCGCCGCCTCGACCTGATGCTCCGCCTCGGCCCGTACGACCTCGGCCTCGACGATCTCCGTGCGGCGCCGCACGGCGTCGACCTCGGCCCGCTGGAGCCGCGGGTCCCGCAGGTCCTCAAGACCCGCAGCGGGCGGATCGAGCTGCTGCCCGCGCCGATCGCCGCCGACCTGCCCCGGCTGCGGGCCGCCCTGGACGCCGGCCGGGACGCGCTCGTCCTGGTGGGCCGCCGTCACCTGCGGTCCAACAACAGCTGGCTGCACAACGTCCCGTCCCTCAACGGCGGCTCGAACCGGTGCACCCTCCAGGTCCACCCGGCCGATGCCGACCGTCTGGGCCTCGCGGACGGCAAGCCCGCCCGGATCTCCTCCGCGGGAGGCGCGCTGGACGTCGAGGTGGAGGTCACGGACGCGGTGCGGCACGGGGTGGTGAGCCTGCCGCACGGCTGGGGACACGACCGCCCGGGCACCCGGCTCACGGTCGCGGCCGGTCGCCCCGGCGTGAACGTGAACCAACTGCTCGACGGCTCCCGGCTGGACCCGCTCTCGGGCACCGCCGTGCTCAACGGCTTCCCCGTGGACGTGGCGCCCCTGCCGTGACCTCCCGGCCCCTGCCGTGACCTCCCGGCCCCGCCGGGGCCGCGCTCGGCCCCGGCGGCCCTGCCGCCTCTGCCGGACCCCCGCTCCGACCTGGTTCTTTTGCTCGTATTGCTCACGCGTCAAGACCTTGTCGGCCGCTGAAGAGGGCACCTAACGTCATCGCGACCGCCGCTCCGGCGGACCCTCCCCGGTGCGAGTTCAACGGTGAACGTGAGGTGCCCTCGATGCTGACCATCCTCGGCTTCGCCATGATCGCGACCTTCCTGGTCCTGATCATGATGAAGAAGATGTCGCCGATCGCGGCGCTCGTCCTGATACCGGCGCTCTTCTGCGTCCTCGTCGGGCAGGGGGCCCAGCTCGGCGACTACGTCATCGACGGCGTCGGCAAACTCGCGCCGACGGCCGCGATGCTGATGTTCGCCATCGTCTACTTCGGCGTGATGATCGACGTCGGGCTCTTCGACCCGATCGTCCGGGGCATCCTGCGCTTCTGCAAGGCCGACCCGGTGCGCGTCGTCGTCGGTACGGCGGTGCTGGCCGCGATCGTCTCGCTCGACGGCGACGGCTCCACGACCTTCATGATCACCGTCTCGGCGATGTACCCGCTCTACAAGCGGCTCGGCATGAGCATGGTCGTCATGACCGGCGTCGCGGCGACGGCCAACGGCGTCATGAACACGCTCCCCTGGGGCGGCCCCACCGCCCGCGCCGCCACAGCCCTGAAGCTCGACGCCGCCGACATCTTCGTCCCGATGATCCCGGCGCTCGGCGCCGGCCTGCTCTTCGTCCTGGTGCTGGCGTACGTCCTCGGCCGCCGCGAGCGCAGCCGGATCGGCTACCTCACGCTGGACGAGGCTCTCGCCCCCGAGTCCGAGACCGAGCTCGTCGCGGCGGGCGGCGGCGGCACCGCGGAGGGCGCCGGTACCTCGAAGTCCGTCGGTGGTGAGGGTGCGGGTGCGGGAACGGGTGCCGGTRCCGATCCCCTGACCGGCGGCTCCGACGCGGCCGCGGACGACGAGGAGGCCTTCCGCGGCCTGGACCCGAACCGGCCGACCCTGCGCCCTCGGCTGTACTGGTTCAACGCCGCGCTCACCGTCGGCCTGCTCACCGCGATGATCCTCGAACTGCTGCCGATCCCGGTCCTGTTCCTGCTCGGCGCCGCCCTGGCGCTCTCGGTCAACTATCCGCGGCCCGCGGCCCAGAAGGCCCGGCTCGCCGCGCACGCCGACAACGTCCTCAACGTCGCCGGCATGGTCTTCGCCGCCGCCGTGTTCACCGGTGTCCTCACCGGCACCGGCATGGTCGGGCACATGGCCGACTGGCTCGTCGGGGCCATCCCGGAGGGGATGGGGCCGCACATGGCCCTGGTCACGGGCGTCCTCAGCCTTCCGCTCACCTACTTCATGTCGAACGACGGCTTCTACTTCGGCGTCCTGCCGGTGCTGGCCGAGGCGGGCGCCGCGCACGGGGTCTCCCCGCTGGAGATCGCCCGCGCCTCGCTCGTCGGCCAGGCCCTGCACATGTCGAGCCCGCTCGTTCCGGCGGTGTACGTCCTGGTCGGCATGGCGAAGGTCGAGTTCGGCGACCACACCCGCTTCACGGTCAAGTGGGCCGCCCTCACCTCCCTCGTCGTGCTGGCCGCGGCGCTCCTCTTCGGGATCGTCTAGGGCGGGTTGCGAAAGGAGCGCCGTCCGCCCGGAGGGCGGGCCCCGCGGCGCCGCGGCGGCCGGGCGGTCCCAGGACCGATGGGGTGAAGATCGGGGGGTGATGCGGCGCTGCCGCCACCCTCCGTCTCCCCGTTGCCACAGATAGTCAGATTATCTGTTGAATTGTCTGGCATCGTCGCGACCGGAGGAGCCCCTTCATGACCGTCCTGACCGTCCGTCCGCTGCTGTCCACCGCCCTCGCCGCCCTCGCCGCCGGCGGCGTGCTGTGGACCGGCGCTCCCACCGCCGACGCCGTCGTCGGGGACCGCGGTGACCTCAAGATCCAACGCGCGGGCACGGACCCCGACAGCCGCGCCGACCACACCCGGGTCTGCCAGTTCCACCTCTCCGCCTTCGACTTCGAGACGCTCCGCGAGATCGACTGGGAGATCGCACCCCAGCCCCGGGTCGGCGCGGCGACCTCCGGCGGGCGCATCACGCTCCGCGGCGGCATGGGACACACCGCCGACCTGGCCCTGCCCGAGGGCCGGTACCAGCTCACCTGGACCTTCGACGGCGCCGTCGAGACCGGCAGGGAGAAGGCCTTCCGGGTCGACTGCGCGGGATACCTGGCCGACCCTCGGCCCGCCGACGCCGGAGGCGGCGAAGCCGCCGGCGCACCGGGCGCGAACGGCAATGCCTGGACTGGTGACGGCAGTGACGGTGGTGGCGGCAGTGACGGTGGTGGCGAGAGAGGCGCCGAGCCGGACGGCGCCGGAGACGGCGGTGAGAGGGGTGCGGAAGCGGACGCGGGTGCCGGAGGAGGTGACGGCGCCCGGGAGGGCGGAGCCGACGAGGCGGTCGGCGCGGCCCCGCGTGCCGACCGCGGCGACGCCCGCCCGCCCAACGGTCCGGTCGGCGCCGGCGGCGGTGGCAGTGCCGAGGTCGCCGCGGACGACGGCTCCGCGTTCGGCGCCGGGTCGGCCCTCGCCGCCGGGCTCGCGGGTACGGCCGTGCTGATCCTCGTCCGCCGGTCGCGGCGCCGCACCGATGGCACCGCGTAGATCCCGCTCCGCGCGCAGGCGACGGCGCCTCCTCCGGCTCCTGCGGACCGTCGTGGGGGCCCTGTCCCTGGCCGTCGGCGGGGTCTGGTGGGCGCAGGGCGGGGAACCGCCCGACCCGTCGGCGAGCGCCGCCCCTGCCGTGGACGGACAGCGCGCGGGCGACGCGCCGGCGGCCCGCCCCGGCCCGCCGGCCGGACCCGCCGTCCGGCCGGAGCCGGCACCGAAGCCGCCGGCGCGCCCACCGCGCCCGGCCCGGCCGTCCCCCGCGCCGCTGCCCGCTTCGCGCGCGACCCGTCTGGCCATTCCGGCGATCACGATCGAGGCGCCGGTGCGCGGCATCGGCGTGGACCGGTCGGGAAGGCTCGGGTCCCCGCCGGTCGACAACCCGCGCGTCGTCGGCTGGTACGCCCGCGGTGCCACGCCGGGGGAGCGCGGCACGGCCATCTTCGTCGGGCACCGCGACACCCTGACGGGGCCCGCCATCTTCCTCAACCTCGACTCGCTGACCGCCGGCCACACCGTCCGGGTCGCCCGGGCGGACGGCCGTGTCGCCGTCTTCACGGTCGACAAGGTCCGCACCTACAGCAAGGCCGCGTTCCCCGACACGGAGGTGTACGGCTCCACGGGCCGCCCGGAACTCCGGCTGCTCACCTGCGGGGGAGCGTTCTCGCCCAAGACCGGGTACGAGGCGAACATCGTCGTCTTCGCCCACCTCACCGACGTCGCCCGCCGGATCTGACCGGAGGCGGCACCGCGACGGAGTTCCTCCGGACCACCCGGCGGGCCGTCCCCGCCCGGCGGGCCCGCGCCCACGCGGCGCGAGCCCGCCGGGCCCGCCGTACCCGGAGGCGGCCGGTGTGGGATGCGTGACAGCGGGCACGGTCGACCCTGGCGCCAGAAAACTAACAGCGCTAGTTTGGGTCCGGATGACCAACCGGCCGGCCCCAAGGAGACACTCGATGAAGGCCCACGACGCGATGTACATCGGCGGAGCATGGCGCGCAGCCGCCTCCTCCGACACCATCCCGGTGATCAACCCGGCGGACGAGCAGGTCATCGGGCACGTCCCGGCCGGGACCGCCGAGGACGTGGACACCGCCGTACGGGCCGCCCGCGCCGCCTTCCCCGGCTGGGCCGCCACCGCGCCCGCCGAGCGCGCGGCCGGCATCGCGGCCCTGCGCGACGCACTCGCGGCCCGCGCGGAGGAGATCGCCGCCACGGTCACCGCCGAGCTCGGCGCCCCGCCCCAGCTCGCGGCCGCCGTCCACACCGGGCTGCCGATCGCCGTCGCCGGCTCGTTCGCCGAACTCGCCGCCACCCACCCCTTCGAGGAGAAGGTCGGCAACTCCACGGTCTACGCCGAGCCCGTCGGCGTGGTCGGCGCGATCACCCCGTGGAACTACCCGCTCCACCAGATCGTCGCCAAGGTCGCGCCCGCCCTCGCCGCCGGCTGCACCGTCGTGCTCAAGCCCGCCGAGGACACCCCGCTGACCGCCCAGCTCTTCGCCGAGGCCGTCCACGAGGCGGGGCTGCCGGCCGGAGTCTTCAACCTGGTCACGGGCCTCGGCCCGGTCGCGGGACAGGCACTCGCCGAACACCCCGACGTGGACCTGGTCTCGTTCACCGGCTCCACCGCCGTCGGCCGGCAGATCGGCGCCACCGCGGGAGGGGCCGTCAAGCGGGTCGCCCTGGAGCTCGGCGGCAAGTCCGCCAACGTCATCCTGCCCTCCGCCGACCTGGGCAAGGCCGTCGCCGTCGGCATCGCCAACGTCATGTCCAACTCCGGCCAGACCTGCAGCGCCTGGACCCGCATGCTGGTGCACACCGACCGGTACGACGAGGCCGTGGCGCTCGCCGCCGAGGCCGTCGCCAAGTACCTGCCGGGCGAGCGCGTCGGCCCCCTCGTCAACGCCAAGCAGCAGCAGCGCGTCCGGGGCTACATCGAGAAGGGCGTGGCCGAAGGGGCCAGGATCGTCGCCGGCGGCCCCGAGGCCCCGAAGGAGACCGGCTACTACGTCTCCCCGACCGTGTTCGCCGACGTCACGCCGCAGATGACCATCGCCCAGGAGGAGATCTTCGGCCCCGTCGTCTCGATCCTGCGCTACGAGGACGAGGAGGAGGCCCTCGCCATCGCCAACGGCACCGTCTACGGCCTCGCGGGCGCCGTCTGGGGCGACCAGGAGGCCGCCGTGGCCTTCGCGCGGCGCATGGACACCGGCCAGGTCGACATCAACGGCGGACGCTTCAACCCGCTGGCCCCCTTCGGCGGTTACAAGCAGTCGGGCGTCGGGCGCGAGCTGGGTGCGCACGGCCTCGCCGAGTACCTCCAGACCAAGTCCCTCCAGTTCTGAACCCCGAGGAGCCAAGAGCGTGATCCGCGCCGCCGTCCTGACCGCCGTCGGCTCTCCCCTGGAGATCACCGGCATCGAACTCCCCGAACCCGGCCCCGGCCGGGTGAAGGTGCGCCTGGCCGCGGCCGGGGTGTGCCACTCCGACCTGTCCCTGTCGAACGGCACCATGAAGGTGCCCGTCCCGGCGGTACTCGGCCACGAGGGCGCCGGCACCGTCGTCGCCGTCGGCGAGGGTGTCGCCCATGTCGCCGTCGGCGACCACGTGGTCCTCAACTGGGCCCCGTCCTGCGGGGCCTGCCACCACTGCTCGATCGGCGAGGTCTGGCTCTGCGCCGACGCCCTCAAGGGCTCGGGCGCGGTGCACGCGGTCGCCGAGGACGGCACCACCCTGCATCCCGGGCTCAACGTCGCGGCCTTCGCGGAGGAGACCGTGGTGCCCGCCAACTGCGTGCTGCCGGCGCCCGACGGCGTCCCCCTCACGGAGGCGGCCCTCCTCGGCTGCGCCGTCCTCACCGGCTGGGGCGCGATCCACCACTCGGCGCGGGTCCGGCAGGGGGAGTCCGTCGTCGTCTTCGGCGTCGGCGGCGTGGGCCTGGCCACGCTGCAGGCCGCCCGGATCGCCGGTGCCGGGCCGATCATCGCGGTCGACGTGTCGCCCGAGAAGGAGGACCTCGCCCGGGCCGCCGGGGCCACCGACTACCTGGTCGCCTCGGACACGACGGCCCGGGAGGTCCGCAAGCTGACGGGGGGCCAGGGGGCGGACGTGGCCGTCGAGTGCGTGGGCCGTGCCGTCACCATCCGTACCGCCTGGGACTCCACGCGGCGGGGCGGGCGCACCACCGTCGTCGGCATCGGCGGCAAGGACCAGCAGGTGACGTTCCACGCCCTGGAGATCTTCCACTGGGGCCGAACGCTGTCCGGCTGCGTCTACGGCAACTCCAACCCGGCCGAGGACCTGCCGGTCCTCGCCGAGCACATCCGGGCCGGCCGGTTCGACCTGTCCGCGCTCGTCACCGAGCGGATCACGCTGGACGGCATCCCGGGCGCCTTCGCGAACATGGTGGCGGGCAAGGGCGGCCGGGCGCTGGTCGTCTTCTAGGGCGTGCGGCGAAAGGAGCGCCGTCCGCCCAGGGGGGCAGGCGGGACTCTCGCCACCCGCACCAGGTCCTGTCCGGGCCCCGCCCGGGTCCCGTGGAGCGCGCCGGGAAGACGGCGCGGTCCACGGGCCTGCGACCGGACGGACCTCAGACGCCCGTCCGGCCGTCGACGAGCTCGCGCACGATGTCGAGGTGGCCGTTGTGACGGGAGGTCTCCTCGACGAGGTGGAGGATCACCCAGCGGAGGTCCACGTGGCGGCCGTCCCGGAGGGGGCGCTGGGCCTTCGCGTCCAGGTCGTGGTCGGCCAGCAGGCGACGGTAACGGGCGCTCTGCTCCTCGTACTCGGCGAGGAGCCGGGGCAACGGGATGTCGACCGCGGTCCGCATCTCGGGGTCGGGGTCGTCGTCGGTCGCCTCCGTGAGCGGTCCCGCGGGCTCCTCCCCGAGGAACACCACCTGGATCCAGTGGTGCTCGACCCACCGCAGATGGCTGATCAACCCGCTGAGCGTCATCAGCGGTGAGCCCGGGAGCGGGGCCTTGCGGGCGTCCTCCGCGGACACCCCCTCGCATTTGGCTCGTGCGGTGTCACGGGCGTAGTCGAGGAAGGTGGACAGCTGCGTGCGCTCGTCCCAGCTGGGCGGCGTATCGGTTCGTTGAGTCATCGAGGGGAGTGTCCCGCGGCTCGCCGGGGGCGTCGAGCGATTAACGAGCCGACCCCGCCGCGCCCTTGCCGGACTCGTCGCCCACGGGGGTGGCGGACGAGGCGGGCTCCACGGTGTCCACCGCGCCCGGTGCGTCCACCGTGCCCGTGACCTCCACCGCGGGCGCGGCGTCCGCCGTCTTCGGGCGGGAGCGCGAGACGGCCACACCCGCCAGGCACAGCACGCCGCCCGCGAGGGTCAGGAGTCCCGGCAGCTCGCCCAGGAGCGCCCACGCCATGACGACCACCAGCGCCGGCACCGCGTACGTCGTCGCGCCCATCCGCCCCGCCGTGGTGCGGGCCAGGGCGTACGCCCAGGTCGTGAAGGCCAGTGCGGTCGGGAAGACGCCGAGATAGACCATGTTCAGGGTGGCCGACACCGGGGCCTCGCCCAGCTCGCCGATCAGCTGCCAGGAGAAGGGCAGGCACACCACCGTGCCGATGAGGCAGCCGAACGTCGTGACCTGCAGGGCGGTGGCGTGCGCCAGCGCCGGCTTCTGGGCGACGACGCCGGAGGCGTACGCGACGGCTGCGATCAGGCAGAGCACGACGCCGAGCACCGAGGCGTGCCCCTTGCCCGACATCGACAGACCCACGGCCACCGCGCCCGCGAAGGACACGCCCATGCCCGCGATCAGCCGGGGCGGCAGCTTCTCGCCGAGGAAACGGGCGCCGAGCAGGGCGATCAGCAGGGGGCCGATGTTGACGACCATCGCGGCCGTGCCCGCGTCCACCTCCTGCTCGCCCCAGTTGAGCGCCACCATGTAGCCGCCGAACCAGAGCAGTCCCGAGACGAGGATTCCCGGCCAGGCCCCTCGGGACGGCAGTCCCTCCCGCCGGACCAGCAGGACGAGAACGAGGACGAGCGAACCGGCGACGAGCCGGCCGAGCGCGAGGGCGCCGGGGGAGTACGCGGCTCCGGCGCTGCGGATGGAGACGAAGGCGGAGGCCCACAGGGCGACGGAGACGCCGGCGGCGGCGAGGGCCGACCGGGAGGTGGTGCGGGAGTTCGTCATGGGGTGACCGTAGGCCGTGAACGGTTCGGTCTTCACCTAATTTCCAAGGGGCTTACTCCCAGGGCCTGTTGGAGCGCATCCTCGCCCTCGGGCGTCACCTTCACGGCCCGTTCGGACCCGATCCGCACGCACCAGCCGCGGTCCAGCGCGTGCCGGCAGAGCGCCGCGCCCGCGAGCCCCGCCAGATGCGGTCGCCGCTCGGTCAGGTCGAGGCAGCCGCGTGCGACGGGCCGGCGTCCCGTGGTGGCGAGCGGGATCCCCAGATCCGCGAACCACGTCAAGCCGCGGTCGGTGAGCGCGAATCCGGTGTCCTGCCGGAGCAGCCCGCGCGCGGTCATCGCCTCGGTGACGACGATCCCGAGCCGCCCCGCGAGATGGTCGTAGCAGGTACGGCCCCGGGCCATGGCCCGCCCCGCGCTCGCGGCCCGCAGCGTCCGCGGCGGATCAGGGGCGGCGGGTTCCGCGCGGGCCGCGAGGTCCTCCACGAGGTGGGCGATGCCCGGATCGGCGAGGCGTACGTACCGGTGTCGGCCCTGCCTCTCCTCCGCGAGGACCCCGCCCGCGACGAGCCTGCCCAGGTGTTCGCTGGTGGTGGAGGCGGCCACGCCCGCGTGGCGGGCGAGCTCGCCCGCCGTCCGGGCCCGTCCGTCGAGCAGGGCGAGCAGGAAGGCGGCGCGGGTCTCGTCGGCGATCAGGGCCGCGAGGGCGGCGAGGTCTCTGGGAGCCATGGAGTCAGGGTCCCGCACGGACGCTTCGGCCCCGGCCGAACGGTCGGGCCGCCCGGGCACCCCGTCCCGCGTCGCGCGGGCGCCCGTCCCACTCTCCCGCGCCGCGCGGGCGGGCCCGGCCTCAGCCCCCGCGGGCCGCCCAGGCGCCGCGGATCCCTGCCTCGTACTGGATCGCCAGCCCGTCGAGCAGCGCGCGCAGCCCGGTCTCGAACGCCCCCTCGTCGACCTTCTGGCGGTGCTCGGCCAGCAGGTGGGCCTGGCCGAGGTGCGGATAGTCGGCCGGGTCGTACGCCGTCTCGTCGTCGACGAAGCCACGGGCGAAGGAGCCGAGCGCCGAGCCGGTGACGAAGTACCGCATCAGCGCGCCGATGGAGGTCGCCTGGGCCGGCGGCCAGCCGGCCCGGACCATGGCGCCGAAGACCGCGTCGGCCACCCGCAGGCCCGCCGGGCGGCGGCCCGGGCCCTGCGCGAGCACGGGGACGATGTGCGGGTGGTCGGCCAGGGCGGCCCGGTAGGAGCCGGCCCAGTCGTAGAGCGCGGTCCGCCAGTCGCGGCCGTCGTCCTCGTCGAACATCGACAGGTCGATCTTCGCGCTGACCGCGTCGGCGACGGCGTCGAGGATCTCGTCCTTCGTGCGGAAGTGGTTGTAGAGCGAGGGGCCGCTCACGCCCAGTTCGGCCGCGAGCCGCCGGGTGGAGACGGCGGCGAGACCCTCCGCGTCCACGAGGGCGCCCGCCGTCTCGACGATCCGGTCTCTGCTGAGGAGGGGCTTGCGCGGTCGGGCCATGGCCCACATAGTAGGCCCGTACACCAGAAACTAGCAGTGCTAATTAAAGCCCGCGATCGAAGGTCGGTGCCGCAGTGAACCTGGAGCTCAGCGAGGAGCAGGAAGCCGTCCGGCGGCTCGCCGAGGACTTCGTCGCACGCGAGGTCGCCCCGCACGTCGTCGCCTGGGACCGCGCCGAGAGCGTCGACCGCTCGATCGTGAAGAAGCTGGGCGCCGTCGGCTTCCTCGGGCTCACGATCCCGGAGGAGTACGGCGGCTCCGGCGGCGACCACTTCTCGTACTGCCTGGTCACCGAGGAGCTCGGGCGGGGCGACTCCTCCGTGCGCGGCATCGTCTCGGTCTCCCTCGGCCTGGTCGCCAAGACGATCGCCGCCTGGGGCGACGAGGAGCAGAAGCGCCGCTGGCTGCCCCCGCTCGCCTCGGGCGACGCCATCGGCTGCTTCGGCCTCACCGAGCCCGGCACGGGGTCCGACGCCGGCAACCTGGCGACCAGGGCGGTCCGCGACGGGGACGGCTACGTCGTCAACGGCACGAAGATGTTCATCACCAACGGCACCTGGGCCGACGTCGTACTGCTATTCGCCCGGACCGACGACACCCCCGGTCACAAGGGCGTCTCCGCCTTCCTCGTCCCCACGGACACCCCCGGCCTCACCCGGCGCACCATCCACGGCAAGCTCGGTCTGCGCGGCCAGGCCACCGCCGAACTGGTCCTGGAGGACGTCCGCGTCCCGGCCGCGGCCATGCTGGGACCCGAGGGCAAGGGCTTCTCCCTCGCCATGTCCGCCCTCGCCAAGGGCCGGATGTCGGTCGCGGCGGGCTGTGTCGGCATCGCGCAGGCGGCGCTCGACGCCGCCGTCCGCTACGCGGGGGAGCGCGAGCAGTTCGGCAAGCCCATCGCCTCCTACCAGCTGGTGCAGGAGCTGATCAGCGACATCGCCGTGGACGTCGACGCGGCCCGGCTGCTGACCTGGCGGGTCGCCGACCTGGTCGACCGGGGCGAGGAGTTCGCCACGGCCGCGTCGAAGGCGAAGCTGTACGCCTCGGAGGCCGCCGTGCGCTGCGCCAACAACGCTCTCCAGGTCTTCGGCGGCTACGGCTACATCGACGAGTACCCGGTCGGGAAGCTCCTGCGGGACGCCCGGGTGATGACGCTCTACGAGGGCACCAGCCAGATCCAGAAGCTGATCATCGGGCGGGCGCTGACGGGGGTCTCCGCCTTCTGAGTACCGGGATGAGTAGCCGAGCGGATGTGGCCCCCGGCACATCCGCCGGATGCTGTCGGACATGAGTGAGACACCGGTCAAGCAGCAGAACACGGCCGCCTACCACATGCAGGCCGTCATCTCCTTCGGACTCGCCCTCACGGCGGTGGCCGTCGGGATCTACAAGCTCGAGGCGGACGCCTGGGTGAGGTCCTTCCTCGCCATCGCGGTCCTCTACCTGACGACCTCGGCCTTCACGCTCGCCAAGGTCGTCCGCGACCGCCAGGAGGTCGGCCAGATCGTCAGCCGGGTCGACCAGGCCCGCCTGGAGAAGCTCCTCGCCGAGCACGACCCCTTCCAGAAGCTCTGACGGCCAGAAGCTCTGACGGTTCGGCGACCGCGGCTCTAAGCGCTTGCTCAGCTTCGTTGTATGGTGTTCGTTCCTTGACGAATGAAGAAGGGGCGAACGATGAGCGTGGCGGAGGAGACGCCCGGCGGCGAGGACGTGCCGTGGGGCGAGGTCACGCCCGAGGCCGCCCGGCGTCTGCTGGTCGCGGCCGTCGAGGCGTTCGCCGAGCGCGGCTACCACGCCACCACGACCCGCGACATCGCGGGCCGCGCGGGCATGAGTCCGGCCGCCCTCTACATCCACTACAAGACGAAAGAGGAGCTGCTCCACCGGATCAGCCGCATCGGTCACGACAAGGCGCTGGAGATCCTCCGGGTCGCGGCCGACGGCGAGGGCACGGCCGGGGAGCGGCTCGCCGACGCCGTACGGTCCTTCGTCCGCTGGCACGCCGAGCGGCACACCACCGCGCGGGTCGTCCAGTACGAGCTCGACGCGCTCGGACCCGAGCACCGCACCGAGATCGTGGCGCTGCGCCGCGAGTCCGACGCCGTCGTGCGCCGGATCGTCAACGAGGGTGTGGCGGCCGGGGAGTTCGACGTGCCGGACGTGGCCGGCACGACGGTCGCGGTGCTCTCGCTGTGCATCGACGTGTCCCGCTGGTTCAACACGGAGGGCCGCCGGACGGCCGACGAGGTCGGCGCGCTCTACGCCGACCTCGTGCTGCGGATGGTCGGCGCTCAGAAGTAGTAGCGGGAGACCGACTGGGCGACGCACACCGGCTTGTCGCCGCCCTCGCGCTCGACGGTGACGGTGGCGGTCACCTGCACGCCGCCGCCGGCGTCCGTCACCTCGGTCAGGACGGCGCTCGCGCGCAGCCGCGAACCCACGGGCACGGGGGAG
The DNA here is from genome assembly GCF_008042125.1 of Streptomyces sp. MS191. Taxonomy (GTDB): domain Bacteria; phylum Actinomycetota; class Actinomycetes; order Streptomycetales; family Streptomycetaceae; genus Streptomyces. The sequence continues at coordinate 511,534 of NZ_RDBI01000040.1, read as the reverse complement.
GGGAAGCGGACCTTGTCGGTGCCGTAGTTGATGCCCATCTTCATGCCCTCGACGCGCATGATCTGCGGTACGAGCGCCGGCAGCAGCGACAGCGTCAGATAGCCGTGCGCGATGGTCCGGCCGAAGGGCCCGGCGGCGGCCCGCTCCGGGTCCACGTGGATCCACTGGTGGTCGCCGGTCGCGTCGGCGAACAGGTCGATCCGCTTCTGGTCGATCTCCAGCCAGTCGCTCTGCCCCAGCTGCTCGCCCACTCCGGCGCGCAGCTCCTCGGCGGACGTGAAGATCCTCGGCTCAGCCATGTCCCTGTTCCCTGCCTCTCACGCGGTCGGTCCCACATCTAAGCGACTGCTTAGTCTGGCGTCATCGGGGTGCGCTGTCAACGGGTCGCCCGGACCGAACCAGTAGGGTTCGAGGAGTGCCCCAGATTCCGGAGAAGGTCCACGAGCTCACCGTCGGCCAGCTGTCCGCGCGCAGCGGCGCCGCCGTGTCCGCCCTGCACTTCTACGAGACCAAGGGCCTGATCAGCAGCCGCCGTACGAGCGGCAACCAGCGCCGCTACGTCCGGGACACCCTGCGTCGCGTCGCCTTCATCCGCGCCGCCCAGCGCGTCGGCATCCCGCTGGCCACCATCCGCGAGGCGCTCGCCGAACTCCCCGAGGAGCGCACCCCCACCAACGAGGACTGGGCGCGGCTCTCGGAGGCCTGGCGCGCCGAGCTGGACGAGCGGATCAACCAGCTCGGACGGCTGCGCGACCACCTCACGGACTGCATCGGCTGCGGCTGCCTCTCGCTGGAGAACTGCGTGCTGTCCAACCCGGACGACGTCGTCGGTGAGCGCATGACCGGCTCGCGCCTGCTGCCGGAACGGCGGCGCGCGGCGCCGGACAGGACCTGAGTCCCGTCCGGGCCGCGACGCCCCCGCGCCGGACACGGCGCAGGGGCCCGACACCCCCGTGGTCGGACCCCTGCTGTTCTCGGAGGGCGGCACCCCGCCCTACTCGTACTCGGTGCCGCCCTTGCGCGTCAGGTACGCGGGGCTGACGGCCTTGGCGATGGCCCGCCCGCCGACCACCGGGCTGTACCGCTCCGTCACCGGACGGATCACGACGCCCTCCCGCAGGTGCAGCTCGCGCCCGGACACGGTCTCGCGGCCGGTCGCCAGCTCCAGCACGGTGCCGAGGTCGTACGGACCCGTGTACAGCCGCGGCACGAGCGGCAGTTCACCCGGCTCCAGGACCTCGGCCGGGTCCAGCCGGCGCACCTCGCCGTCGATCTCGGCCGACACGTCGAAGACCGCGTAACCGAGCTTCTCGCGACGGGCGTCGGCACCATAGGCGAGGTCCTGCACCCCGGCGCCGTACACCTCGCCGAACAGGCCGATCCGGCGCGCGCCCAGCCGCTCGGCGAGCCGTGCCGCGACCGCCGGTGCGTCGTGCCCCAGGACCGCCCGCCAGTACAGGTTGCGCGGGTCCTCCCGGAGGGCCAGGCCCTTCGCCCCGAACCCCTTCGAGGACACCTGGACCCGCCCGTCCTCCGCGAAGTACGTGAGCAGGCAGGCCGATCCGTGCAGCTTCTCCGTGAGGACCACCGGCTCGCCGGGCTCGAAGATCCCCGGATAGCGCTGGAGGTTCTCGATGTCGCACCAGGGCAGCAGGTCGGGCGCGGCCTCCACGTCCCCGGACATCGTCGGCGGGATCGGTGGTGTCCACTTGCTGATCCCGAGCAGTTCGGCGAAGTCGGTCTCCGCGGCGACCGCCTCGGCCAGATCGACGTCCGCGAGCGCCTTCGGCCGGCACACGAGCCCCTGCGACAACTCGCCCCGCAGGCGCACCGCCTTGACGCGGTCCGAGGCCTTTCCGGCGAGCCGCCCGGTCAGTCCGAGCTCGTCGACCAGGGCGAGCGGGAGCACCGCCTGCTCCGGGATGTAGATCGCCATGTCGCCCGTGCGGTACGCGCCCTTGGCGACGACGGCGCGATAGAGGCCCACCTGGGCCAGCTCGAGCGCGTCGGCGTTCGGATGGGCGTGGACGGTCAGCACTTCGGCGGTGACGCGCAGCGTCGACATGGCGGTTCTCCGGTGGATTCAGGGTGTCGTCATCGCCGGACACACTGCGGCACGCGAATAGCGCTGGGCCACCGATTTACCGCCTGGTAGCGTCACTTTTTTCCACCTGCCCCCGCGTGACCACGAGTTGGCGAGGACCCTGCGGCATCGTCCGGACCGGACGCTCCCCGTCGTCCGCGGTGACCGGGCGCACGGCCTCGGACGCGGTGCAGGGCGAGGCGGCGGCCGCCGCCGGCGCCCGCGGCGAGAGCGTGTCGTCACCGCACGGGCGTCCTGGGACGGACCGGCCCGTCCACCGCCCCGGCCGGGACCGCCCGCACCGCCCCGGCGGCCACGGCCGCCGGGCGACATCGGCACGGCCGCGGTGCCACCGGCCGCGCGTGCCGTCCGGTCGGACCCGGATCACCCGTTACCGCTCCGCCGGTCAGGCCGCGGACACCAGCCGCGGCAGGGACTCGCCCCGCGCCCGCGCCAGCGCCCCCGCCGTGAGGACCGCCTGCGGTACGACCACCCCGCAGTTCCCGCACACCGGGCCGAACCACGGTTCCTCGCGCAGTTCCGGACGCCACTCGATCCGGGGCCCCGCGCACACCGGGCAGGCCTCGCCCGGGCCCGATCGCAGGGCGGCTATCAGTCGTCGCAGCACCTCGGCCAGCGGCTCCGAGGGATGCACGGCGGGATCGTCGCACCGCGCCACCCCGTTGCCGCCCCAGGTCCTCCGGTGCCAGTCGTCGAGCGCGCCCGGCCGGCGCAGCCCGTCGTGCTTCTCGCGCCGCCGCCGCTCGGCGAACTCCTCCTCGTAGGCGAGCCACACGGCCCGCGCCTCCTCCAGTTCGTCCAGTGCGGCCACCAGCCGCCCCGGATCGAGCTCCCGGTCCTCGGGCCCGAACCCGTGCCTCCGGCACAGGTGGGCCCAGGTCGCTCGGTGCCCGTAGGGGGCGAACCGCTCCAGGCACTTGCGCAGCGAGTACCGCCGCAGCGCCGTGTCGCACCCCGGATCACGCACCTGTCTCGCAAGACTCCGGAAACCGGCCATCGCTCCGCACCTCCGTCGCTGGTACTTCGGCGTCAAGGACGTTATGGGATGGACGAACGAGTGCCCCGTCCTGTTCCATCGAAAATCCGAAGCGGCCCGTGAACGGCGTACGGGGGACGTTCGGCACCCGACGCGACACACGGGCTCGCGGACGGTCCGGCCCTCCCGGAGGGGGCGTTCGACCGGCTCGCCGAGGCCGGCGACGAGGAGCCCACGCACGGGCTCGCCGGCCGTGACGAACCGGCGTCCTCGCAGTTCAGGAGCCCTGGGGCGCGGGGCACCCCGGAGCGCGCCGACGTGCCGCTCCGGTCCGGCGAGGCGCCACGGCCCGAGGTCCCGGGGGCGGGCCGGACGCCCTCCGGGACGCCGTGATCGGCGGTGTCACCCCTCCCGAGGTCTGGCGAGAACTCGCCGCCCGACCGGACCGCGATCCGCGACGGCCTCGACGACGGGCCCGTCGGGGCCGCCTGCCCGCCGGATCCCCGGTCGACGTTCGCTCAGCCTCCGAACCGGCCCGCCGACGCGATCACCCGTGCCAGCTCCACGTGGATGATGTCGCTGTGCGCGCCGCCGGGAGGCCCGCCGTCCTTCACCACCGCCGCCGCGTCCACGCTCACGCAGCCCGAGGACGGCACGCCGTCGCGCAGCGCCGTGGCCAGGGTCAGGGAGACCGTGCCCGGCACCGCCTGGATGCCGTCGTGGCCGATCGCCCACCAGCGGCGGTCGCTGCCGAGGATCGACTCGGCGTCCCGGGCCAGCCGCGCGGCCAGCGGGTAGATCACGCCGAGGGCCGTGTCGTGCCGGGAGTAGCAGGCCACCACCGGACCGTCGACCTGCCGCTGCATGTCCCGCAGGGCCCCGCCCCGGCCGGGCTCGTGCGGCAGGCTCGGCGCGAAGGCGTAGTGCGAGAAGGACCCCTGAAGCAGGGTCACGGACCGGACGGTGCGCACGCCGTCGGGCAGGCCGCGCAGCGCGTACGCGACGAGCCGGGCGCCCATGCTGTGGCCGACGAGGTGGATCCGCAGGCCGGGGGCGGAGCGGGCGAGCCGGCCGAGCAGCGGCCCGAGCCCCCGCTCGCCGACCGTGCCGGCCCGGCGCTTCATCGTGTAGTACGTGGCCTGGCGGAGCGCCTCCCGGGCGCCCTTCCAGTACCGTCCGAGCCGGCCCCCGAAGGCCTCGCGCGGCGTCGGTACCGCCCCGGGCCCGGCCGCCTCGTCCAGCGCGTCCGCGAACATCGCGCAGACCGCCACCGGATCCCCCAGCAGGAAGTCGGGCGGAGGCGGCCCCTCGGCGAGGGACCGCGAGGCCGAACCGGTGTCGGTGAGCTCCCTGAGCAGGTCGCCGAACTCGGTGAAGGCGGCCTCGTCCTCCGGCTGTTCGCGCAGCAGCACGGAGAGCCGTTCCACCACGGCCTCCTTGCCGGGATGCACCGCCGCCACGGACTCGAAGTCGGGGATCGGCTCGTCCGTGAACATCGTCGACGGCCACACCAGCCCGGCGTACGCCATCCGCGCGCCCGGTCGCACCACGCCCGGGAAGGAGGCGAAGAAGGCCGCGTACATGCGGGTGGCCACGGAC
>NZ_RDBI01000040.1:495692-506755 GCF_008042125.1 Streptomyces sp. MS191 | reverse complement strand
GTCCGTGGCCCCGCGCGCGGCGAGCGCCGACAGCGCCTCGTGCTGCCCGGCCGCGCCGTCGCCGTCCTTGTCGAAGGTGATCTCCCGGTACGGCTCCACACTCATCCCGGCCATGGGCGGTCCGCCCCTCCGTGTCGAGGACACTGTCGCGGGAGGAGCCCGAGGGTCCCTCCCGCGACAGCATCCTGCGCGCACGGGAGGACGGCCAGGGTTTCGGCGCGGACGCGCCGCGGAGACCACCGGGAAGTGCGGCAACAGGCCGTACGGGGCGGCCGGGCCACGGACGGGCCGTGGCCCGGCGACCTGGCCGGGCGGGACTCGCCCGGCCGGCGCCCCCGGCTGCCGGAACCGCCGCCGCACCCCGATGTCAGCGCGTTCTCAGCGGTAGAGCAGGTGCTCCCGGCGCACGGCGCGGAAGGCCGCCAGGTCCGCGGCCCAGGCGCCGACCACCTCGTCCGTGTCCGCGCCCGCGTCGACGAGGGTCCGCACCCGGGTGGAGCCGGTCAGCTTGTCGATCCAGTTGTCCGGACGCCAGGCGAACCCGCTCCACGACCGCTTCGCGCTGACCAGCAGCCCGATGCCGGTGCGTACCGGGTCGAAGACGTCGCGGTCGTGCACGTGGAGCTGGACGCCGCCGACCGTCTTCCCCTGGAACTTGGAGAAGGTCGGGGCGAAGTACGCCTCCCGGAATCGGACCCCGGGCAGCTCCAGGGCGTTCGCCTCCTCCGCCCAGCGCCGGTCGATCCCCTCCGCGCCCAGCAGTTCGAAGGGGCGGGTCGTGCCGCGCCCCTCCGAGAGGTTGGTGCCCTCGAAGAGGCAGGTCCCGGAGTAGACGAGCGCGGTGTCCGGCGTCGGCATGTTCGGGCTCGGCGGCACCCAGGGCAGCCCGGTCGTGTCGAAGAAGTCCCGGCGCCGCCACCCCGACATCGTCACGGTCTCCAGCCGGACCGGCGTCGTCAGGAACTCGGCGTTGAACAGCAGGGCCAGTTCCGCCACGGTCATCCCGTGCGCCTGGGCGATCGGTTCGCGTCCCACGAAGGTCGCGAAGGCCCGGTCCAGGACCGGGCCGAGGGCCGCCCGCCCGGTGACCGGGTTCGGTCGGTCGAGGACGACGAAGCGCTTGCCGGCCAGCGCGGCGGCCACCATGCAGTCGTACAGCGTCCAGATGTACGTGTAGAAGCGCGCGCCCGCGTCCTGGATGTCGAAGACGACGGTGTCCACGCCCGAGGCGGTGAACACGTCGGCGAGCGGCTGACCGCTCTTCAGGTACGTGTCGTAGACGGGCAGTCCGGTCGCCGGGTCGTCGTGGCGGCCCTCCGAGCCGCCCGCCTGCGCGGTCCCCCGGAAGCCGTGCTCGGGGCCGAAGACGGCCGTCAGGTCCACCCGGTCGTCGGCGTGCATGACGTCCACGATGTGCCGGGCGTCGGCGGTGATCCCGGTCGGGTTGGTGACGATGCCGACCCGCTCTCCGGCGAGGAGCGCGTAGTCGTCGGCGGCGAGCCGGTCGAACCCGGTGCGCACCCGGCGCCCGCCCTCGTGCGCGGCGGCCGCGGGGGCGGCCACGGCCCCCGCGCCCAGGGCGCCGCCGGCGGCGAGCAGACCCCGTCTGGACAGGCTCATGCGGAAACCTCCTTGATCGCCTTCCCTGACATGGGCACGCACGCTAGCGCCTGCACCGGCCGCGCGGAACGAGGCGTGCGGTGCGAGGTGCCGCCGAAGAGGGCTTCCGTCCCGACATACCGACTGGTTAGTCTGCTGTCACTGTCGCAACGGAGAGGCGGGTCCCGATGAGTACGGTGCAGGGCGCTGGAGTGGTCGTCACGGGTGCGGGAGGCGGGATCGGCGCGGCGCTGGCACGCCGGTTCGCCGCCGAGGGCGCCCGGGTCGTCGTCAACGACCTCGATCCCGGCCGCACCAAGGCCGTCGCCGAGGAGATCGGCGGCCTGGCGATCGCGGGCGACGCCTCCGCCATCGTCGAGGAGGCCCGCGACGCCCTCGGCGGCCCCGGCTCCATCGACGTGTGGTGCGCCAACGCGGGGCTGGCGTCCCCCGGCGACGCCTTCGCCGACGAGGCCGTCTGGGCCGCCGCCTGGGACGTCAACGTGATGGCGCACGTCCGCGCGGCACGTGCCCTGCTGCCCGAGTGGCTGGAGCGCGGCAGCGGCCGCTTCGTCTCCACCGTCTCCGCCGCCGGCCTGCTCACCATGGTCGGCGCCGCGCCGTACAGCGTCTCCAAGCACGGCGCGTACGCCTTCGCCGAATGGCTCTCGCTGACCTACCGGCACCGCGGGGTCAAGGTCCACGCGATCTGTCCGCAGGGCGTCCGCACGGACATGCTCACGGCCGCCGGATCGGCCGGCGAACTCGTGCTCGCCCCCACCGCCATCGAGCCCGAGGACGTCGCCGACTCCCTCTTCGACGCCATCGACACCGACCGCTTCCTGGTCCTGCCGCACGCCGAGGTCGCCGGCTACTACCAGGCCCGCGCGACCGACCCCGAACGCTGGCTCGGGAACATGAACCACCTCCAGCAGAAGTGGGAAGGGGCCGGCGCGTGACCTCGATCTACGCCGCGATGCCCTGGGTGGCCCAGCTCAGCGAGGCGCAGCGCGCCCCGATATCGCCGCCGCCCACCGTGCTGCACGCCTTCCGCGCCGCCGCCGCCCGCACCCSTGACCACCCCGCCCTCGCCTACTTCGACGGCCGTCTGACCTACCGCGAGACGGACGCGCTCTCCGACTCGGTCGCCGGGCACCTCGCCGCCCGGGGCGTGGCCCGCGGCGACCGGGTCGCGATCATGCTCCAGAACAGCCCCCACTTCGTGCTGGCCCTGCTCGGCGCCTGGAAGGCGGGCGCCACCGTCGTCCCGCTCAACCCCATGTACAAGTCGGGCGAGGTCGGCCACGCCCTGCGCGACTCCGGCGCCACCGCCCTGATCTGCTCCGACCGCGCCTGGGAGAGCCATCTGCGCGACACCGCGGCCGCGGCCTCCGTCGGCGTCACGCTCACCGCCTGCGAGCGTGACCTGCAGACCCGCGACGACCCCCGGGTGCTCTCCTTCGAGCGGGTCCCCACCGAGACCGACGACCTGGTCGAGGTCGCCCGCGCCGGTCACCCCGCCCCCGCGGACCGCGACCCCGGCGCCGACGACGTGGCCCTGATCAGCTACACCTCCGGCACCAGCGGAACCCCCAAGGGCGCCCTCAACCTCCACCGCGGCGTCGTCCACAACGCCGAACGCCAGCGCACCGGTCACCCCGTCCCCGCGGGCGCCGGCTACTTCGCCCTCGCGCCGCTCTTCCACATCACCGGCCTCGTCTGCGAGCTCGGCGCCTGCTTCGTCAACGCCGGGACCCTCGTCCTCGCCTACCGCTTCGAGGCCGGGGTCGTGCTCGACGCCTTCCTGGAGCACCGGCCCGCCTACACGGRCGGACCCTCCACCGCCTTCATGGCCCTCGGCGCCCACCCCGCCGCCACCCCCGACCACTTCTCCTCGTTCCTGGTCGTCTCCTCGGGCGGCGCCCCCGTGCCGCCCGCGCTGGTCGAGAGGTTCCGCGCCGGCTTCGGCCCGTACATCCGGAACGGCTACGGCCTCACCGAGTGCACCGCGCCCTGCGCCGCCGTGCCGCCGGAGAAGGAGGCACCGGTGGACCCCGTGTCCGGGACCCTGTCGGTCGGCGTCCCCGGACCCGACACCCTCGTGCGCATCCTGGACGAGACGGGTGCCGAGGTGCCCTTCGGGGAGCAGGGCGAGATCGCGGTCCGCGGCCCCCAGGTCGTGCCCGGCTACTGGGGGATGCCCGAGGCCACCGCCGCGACCTTCCCCGACGGGGAGCTGCGCACCGGCGACATCGGCTTCATGGACGCGGACGGCTGGCTCTACGTCGTCGACCGCAAGAAGGACATGATCAACGCCTCCGGCTTCAAGGTGTGGCCCCGGGAGGTCGAGGACGTGCTCTACACCCACCCGGCCGTCCGGGAGGCCGCGGTCGTCGGGGTGCCCGACGCCTACCGGGGAGAGACCGTCAAGGCCTACGTCAGCCTGCGCCCAGGAGCCGAGGCGAGGCCCGAGGAACTGTCCGCCCACTGCGAGCAGCGCCTGGCCGTGTACAAGTATCCGCGCGAGGTCGAGATCCTGGCGGAGCTGCCCAAGACGACAAGTGGGAAGATCCTCAGGCGGGAACTCCGTTCCCGCCCGTGACGACGATGACGAGAGAGAGGCGGCGGCGCATGGCCAGGACGACGGACGGGAGCGGTACCCCCGTCCCCCAGAGGCTGCTGGCCGCCGCCACCCGGCTCTTCGCCGAGCAGGGCTACGACCGGACCTCCGTGCAGGAGATCGTCGAGGCGGCGGGGGTCACCAAGGGCGCGCTCTACCACTACTTCGGATCCAAGGAGGACCTCCTGCAGGAGGTCTACTCCCGGGTGCTGAGGCTCCAGCAGGAACGGCTCGACGCCTTCGCGGGCGCCGACGCCCCCGTCGAGCAGCGGCTGCGCGCCGCCGCCGCGGACGTGGTCGTCACCACCATCGAGAACCTCGACGACGCCTCGATCTTCTTCCGCTCGATGCACCACCTCAGCCCGGAGAAGAACAAGCAGGTGCGGTCCGAGCGGCGGCGGTACCACGAGCGGTTCCGGGCGCTGATCGAGGAAGGCCAGCAGGCCGGCGTGTTCACCACCGAGACCCCCGCGGACCTGGTGGTCGACTACCACTTCGGGTCCGTCCACCACCTGTCCACCTGGTACCGGCCGGACGGCCCGCTCACCCCGCAGCAGGTCGCCGACCAGCTGGCCGGGCTGCTGCTGCGGGCGCTGCGGCCCTGACGTCGCCGGGGCGCGACGGGCCGGGCCCGGCCCGCGGCGCCCCCGGTGGACCGGGCGCCCGCGCAGGTCCACGCTGGAGACATGAGCAACCGCGTACCACGGCTGTGGAGCGCGGCCTACGGACCGTCGCGCGCCCCGCTCACCCGCCTGCTCGCCCGCGGTGCCCTGCGGGTGACCGCGTTCGTCCGCGAGCTGGCCCTGGCCGACCACCGGCCGTTCGTGAGCCTGTGACCCGCGCCCCCTCCGAGGCCGCACCCCACCCTCCTGCGCACCCGCGTCACCGCCTTTCGGGTTCCCCGGTCCCCGAGCGGGCGCGGAAGGTATAACTTCCGGGTGGAGGTCGACCGAAGGCTCGTCGTCGCCGGCACCGGTGGCTACGACCACGAAGACGAACTGCCTCTCGTGCGCGAGGAGTTGAAGGCAGCCATCCGGCTCTTCGGCGGCCTCGGCTACCGCCTCGACGAGCGGATCGAGGAGGTCACCGCCGCGGAGCTCCGGTCCCGTCTGGCGGACTGGGCATCCCGCTGCGACCACACCGGCGAGGCCGTCGTCGTCTACTGCACGGGCCACGGCGCCCAGGGGCCCGACCGGCACTACCTGCTGTGCCGGGACAGCCACGGACAACGTCTGAACGGCACCGCGCTGGCCGCCGAGGACCTCACCCGCCTCGTCCTGGACGCGGGCGCCGAACGCGTCCTGCTCGTCGTCGACACCTGCTACGCGGGCGGGGCGGGCGCGGACGCCGCGCGGATCGCCGACACGCTGCACCGCTCGCTCCGGGACGGCGCGGGCCGCGGCGGCGGCCTGACGGACTTCTCCGTCATCGCCGTGGCCCGCGCCGGGGAACCGGCCGCGCCGATGGTCTTCGCCGGCGCCCTGGAGACCGCGCTCGCCCGGCTCTCGCTCTCCCACAAGCAGCAGTACCTGTCCGTGGAGCAGGTGGTCCACACCGTCAACGACATCTACCGCGGCCTCGGCATGCATCAGACCGCCCACGCGCACGTCGAGACCGAGGGGTACGCCTTCTTCTCCTTCGAGAACTCCGGCTACCGCCCCGAAGCGCTCTACGACGACTGCGATCTCGCCGAACTCACCGTCCGCCTGAGCCCCGAGGGGCGCCGCCGCCGCGCCGAGCTGGAGAACCACTTCGTCCCCCGGGCCCGCGGTTTCGAGGACGGCGGCGCGGCCGGCCGGGCCTCGTACTTCATGGGCCGCACCGCCGAACTCGACCGCCTCACCACGTGGCTGGGAGGCGGAGACGGCGGGTGGGGCAGGGGAGTGGTGGTCACCGGGGGCCCCGGCGTCGGCAAGTCCGCGCTGCTCGGCCGGCTGCTCCTGCGCGCCGCGTCCCCCGCCTCGGCGACCCCCGTCCCCACGGCGATCCACGCCCGCCACCGCTTCCTGGAGGACATCGTCGCCGGCATCGCGGACGCGGCCGGCCTCGACGGCGCGACCACCGTCCAGACGCTGCTGGTGGGCCTCGCCTCGCGCCGGGAACCGCTCGCCGTCCTCGTCGACGCCCTCGACGAGGCGGGCGAGGCCGGCGCCGACGACGCCGAGGCCCGGCGCGTCGCCACCCTGCTCCTGGCGCCGCTGTCGCGCATTCCCTGCGTACGGCTCCTGGTCGGCACGCGGCGGCACGTCCTGGACGCACTGCGCGGCGAGCTGTCGGTGCTGGACCTCGACGACCGGCTCGCCGCCAGCCGGGACGACGTCGCACGGTACGCCCGACGGCTGCTCCAGGCTCCCGACGGGCCCGGCAGCACCGGGCCCTACGACGACCCCACCGCCGTCGCCGTCGCCGAGGAGATCGCCGACCGGGCCGGGGGCAGCTTCCTCTCCGCGCGGATCGCCGCCCGCTACCTCGGCCGCATGCCCGGCTCGATCGACCTGACCGACCCGGGCTGGCGCGCCGGGGTCCCGGTGGTGGGGGAGGCGCCGGGCGAGACGTTCCTGCGGGTCCTGCGGCACCGGCTCGGCGCGCAACGGGCCCGCGGCCTCCCCCTGCTGGGGGCGCTCGCCCTCGCCCAGGGCCGCGGCCTGCCACCCGACGAGGTGTGGCGCGCCGCCGCCGGAGCACTGGGCCGGCGGTCGTACTCCTGGGAGGACGTCGAGTGGATCGTCCGGGCCGCGGGCGAGCACCTCGTGGAGGACCTCGACGAGTCCGGCCGGTCCGTCTACCGGCTCTACCACCAGTCCTACGCCGACGCCCTCGCCGCCGACATCACCCCGGCCGCCAGGGACCGGGTGGCCCGGGCCCTGTACGCCCTCGTTCCTCGCGTCGACCGGGTGCGGGACTGGCCCGCCGCGCCCGCGTACGTGCTGCGCCACCTCGCCGAGCACGCCGAGGGAACCGACCTCCTCGACGTCCTCGCCCTCGACCCCGCCTACCTGCTCACCGTCGACACCGACGCCCTCCGACGCGTCCTGGACCGCGCCCCGTCGGGCCCGGCCCACGACACGGCCCGCACCCTGAACCACGGGGCGGCCCTCCTCCGGACCACCGCGGACCCGCCCACCCGCGCCGCACGCCTGAGACTGTCCGCCCTCCAGTCCGGCGCCGGACCCCTCGRCCGGGCCGTCCGCGACCATCACCCCGACCTCCCCTGGGACACCCTCTGGGCCGACGTCGCTCCCGTCCCGTACACCACGCTCGGCACCCTCTCCGCGCCGGTCGGCGGCGCCGCCGTCGTGACCGCGCACGGCCGGCCGGTCCTCGTGACGGCCGAGACCGGCGGCCCGGTATCGGTCTGGGACTGCGCCGACGGCCGGCCGCTGGGACTGCTGCCGGGTGACGTCGGCCGGGTGACCGGGGTCCACGGCCGCGACGGGCACCCGTGGGCGGCCCTGCGGACCAGGACCCACGTCTGGGTCTGGGACGTGGAGAGCCGGGACCTGATCGGAGCGATCGAGCACGAGGGCCGTGCCGCGCTCGTCGACTGCGCGGTGCTCGCCCTGGACGGCCGGTGCGTGCTGGTGACCCTCGACGCGAGGGGCGAGGTCGTCCTGCACGACCTGACGCGGGACCGCGTCCTCGCCCGGCTGCGCGAGGGACGGCGGCGCAGACCGTGGCAGGCGGTCCGGCTGGCGGCGGGACCCACGGGGGACGGCGGGTTCCGTGTCGCGACCGTCGTCGAGTGGCATCAGGACGAGCTCTCGTTCCGCCGGGCCCGGCTGACGGTCTGGGAGACCGGTCCGGACGCCGGGCGGCCGGCCCGGACATGGACCCGCGTGCTGCGCGGACGCCGGGTCTCCGCCCTCGCCGTCCACGGCGCGACCGTGGCCGTGGCGACGAGGCGTGCCTGGCTCCCCCCGCGCGGGGGCCGCTCCCTCGCGCGGGAAGTGCGCGGACTGAGGGTCGTCGAGTGGGCCGGGGGCCGGCGTCATCTTCCCGCCCTGCGCGTCTGCCCGGGTGCGCCGGACGGCACGGGGCTGTGGTCGCTCTACGAAGCGGGGGGCACGGTGTTCGCCTTCGACGAGCGGGGCGAGGCGGCTGCCGCGACCCCGGTCGACGCCCCGGTGCGGCACCTCCTGGCGGCCGGTCGCGGGCCGCAGGGCCTGTGGCTGGTCTCGCTGGCCCCCGACGCCGCGTCCGCCAAGTCCTGGACGCTCGCCCCCGGTGGCGCCCACGACGCCGAGGACGCCGTGGACACGTCCATGGCGGTCGGGACGAGCGACGGCCGCCCCGTGGTCGCGAGCCGCCGCGGGCCACGGGTGCGCCTGCTGGATCCGGAGACCGGTGCCGAACTGCGCGCCGACGCCATCGACACCGGCTTCGTCGCGGGCACTTCGGGGGCGCCCCTGATGCGGCTGCGCCCCGGGAAGCGGGCCGTCACGGAGCTGTGGGGCGGTGCGGACGGCGAGGCCGTCGACCGCCGCGGCACCGTGGACGACCTGCGGCCCGTCCTCCTGGGCGAGGTCCCGCACGTGGCGCTGGTCAAGGACTTCGGCGGCCTGGGCGAGAAGTACCTGGTGCTGCGAAAGCCGACCGGCGCCACCGTGTGGGCGGAAGGGGCGGGGCTCGTGCGAGTCGGGCCCCTGCGCGCCGTTTCCGCCGGGTCGTACGTCCTCATGGCCGTGGCCGGCGCTCTTCCGAGCAGCGGCGGCAACGACCAGGGAGCGTTCGACTTCGGTCCGGAGATCTACATGCTCGCGGTCCGCTCGCTGCCGGGCCATGCCGTCCACCACTGGGAGGAGGTGTACTCCCGGGACCTCGTGCACGACGTGGGCGTGTGGCCCGGAGGCCCGGTCGTCGGGTACGTCACGGCGGACGGACGCCTGGTCGTCCGCACCCGCTTCCTCCCCCCGGGGACGAGGAGCCGGGACCGTCACCCGCCCGAGCCCGTGACGCGGCCCGACTCCGCCCGGATCTCGGTCCTCCGGCTCCAGACCCGGCACGGGCGGCCGACCGTCCTGACGGCCACCGCCGACGGGTACGTCACGCTCTTCGCCGCCGCGGCGGRCGACGAGCAGCCCGAGGTCCTGCACCGGATCCCGCTCGGCTGCGCGGTGCGCGACCTGGAGTGGGTGGACGACGAGCGGCTCGCCGTCCACACCGCCACCGGCGTGATCTGCCTCAGGCTGCCCTGAACGCGGCTGCCGCTACAGGTACTTCTTGATCTCGCGGCGCGCCAGCGAACGCTGGTGCACCTCGTCCGGCCCGTCCGCCAGCTTCAGCGTCCGCGCCGCGGCCCAGAGTTCGGCCAGCGGGAAGTCCTGCGAGACACCGCCCGCGCCGTGCACCTGGACCGCCTTGTCGATGATGTCCACCACCGCACGCGGGGTCGCGATCTTGATCGCCTGGATCTCCGTGTGCGCGCCGCGGTTGCCGACCGTGTCCATCAGCCAGGCGGTCTTGAGGACCAGCAGCCGCAGCTGCTCCACAGACACCCGCGCGTCCGCGATCCAGTTCTGCACCACGCCCTGCTGGGCGATCGGCTTGCCGAAGGCCGTGCGGGACACGGACCGCCGGCACATCAGCTCGATGGCCCGCTCGGCCATGCCGATCAGCCGCATGCAGTGGTGGATGCGGCCCGGGCCGAGCCGCGCCTGGGCGATGGCGAAGCCGCCGCCCTCCTCGCCGATCAGGTTCGACGCCGGGACGCGGACGTCGTGGAAGAGCACCTCGGCGTGACCGCCGTGGGAGTGGTCCTCGTAGCCGTACACCTGCATCGCGCGCCGCACCTCGACCCCGGGGGTGTCGCGCGGTACGAGGATCATCGACTGCTGGCGGCGGACGTCCGAGCCCTCGGGGTCCGTCTTGCCCATCACGATGAAGATCCGGCAGTTCGGGTTCATCGCCCCGGAGATGTACCACTTGCGGCCGTTGACGACGTACTCGTCGCCCCGGCGCTCGATCCGGGTCTCGATGTTCGTCGCGTCCGACGAGGCCACCTCGGGCTCGGTCATCGCGAACGCCGAGCGGATCTCCCCGGCGAGCAGCGGCTCCAGCCACTGCTTGCGCTGCGCCTCGTCGCCGAACTGGGCCAGCACCTCCATGTTCCCGGTGTCCGGGGCGGCGCAGTTGAGGGCGGTCGGCGCCAGGTGGGGGCTGCGGCCGGTGATCTCGGCGAGCGGCGCGTACTGGAGGTTGGTCAGCCCCGCCCCGTACTCCGCGTCGGGCAGGAAGAGGTTCCACAGGCCCTGGCGCTTCGCCTCGGCCTTGAGGTCCTCCACGACGTCCGGGGTGTCCCAGGGCGAGGAGAGCAGCGCCCGCTGCTCGTGCTCGACCCGCTCGGCCGGGTAGACGTGCTCGTCCATGAAGGCGAGCAGGTTCGCCCGCAGTTCCTCGGTGCGGGCGTCGAACGCGAAGTCCATGGCGGATCAGCCTTCCTGGAGGGTGGTGAGGCCGTGCTCGATGAAGACGGGGACCAGGTCGCCGATCCGGTCGAAGCCGGCGCCGACGGTCTGCCCGAGGGTGTAGCGGTAGTGGATGCCCTCCAGGATCACGGCGAGCTTGAACCAGGCGAAGGCCGTGTACCAGGAGATGGCGGAGGTGTCCCGGCCGGAGCGGGCGGCGTAGCGCTCGATCAGCTCGGCGGGATCGGGGTGTCCCGCGGCGGCCGCGGTGGTGCTGACGGGGGAGTGGGGAAGGTCCAGCTTCGCGCTGTACATCACCAGCAGGCCGAGGTCCGTCAGCGGGTCGCCGAGCGTCGACATCTCCCAGTCGAGGACCGCCTTGATGCGGTCGTCCTCGCCGATCAGCACGTTGTCCAGGCGGTAGTCGCCGTGGACGACGG
>NZ_RDBI01000040.1:419127-495592 GCF_008042125.1 Streptomyces sp. MS191 | reverse complement strand
CCCGCCCGCCGCCCGGCCGTCACGCGTGGCAGGCCACCGGCACGCCCCCGTTCATCGCCGCCATGTCGCCGAAGACCGCCGCCGGGTCCAGTGGAGAGCCCTCCGGCAGCCCGTCCAGCTCCGCGTACGCCCGGTGCAGGTTCGCCACCAGGCGCTCGCTCTCCCGCCACGCCGCGAACTCCCCGAGATCCGCCTGCCGGGCCGTCTCCAGCGGGGTGGCCCCCTTGGCGTGCCCCTCGCCGGCCAGCTCGGCGACCCAGCGCAGGTAGCGCTCCGTGGCGTCGTACGCCGACGGGTCGGTGACCCGGCCGTGGCCCGGCACGACCGTCGGGGCGTCCAGCGAACGGAGCAGGTCCAGGGCGCGCAGCGAGCCGGCGAGCGAACCCATCGGCAGGAACGGCGTCCCACCGTGGAAGACCAGGTCCCCGGTGAAGACGATGCCGTGCCCGGGAAGGTGCACGATCGAGTCGCCCGTGGTGTGGGCGGGCCCCGGGTGCAGCACCCGCACCTCCGTCTCGCCGACGTGCAGCGTCAGCCGCTCGCTGTACGTGAGGGACGGCGGCGCCACCTCGATGTGCCCGAAGTCGGTCTGCGGCCAGAGCAGGTGCAGCTGGCGGCCGGCGGCCAGCTGCTCGGACCGGCAGTTCTCGTGCGCCACGATCCGCGCCTCGGGCAGGAACACCCCGTTGCCGTAGGTGTGATCACCGTGGTGGTGGGTGGAGACGACGGTCCGCGGCAGCGGCAGGCCCTCGGCGAGCACCGCCTCGCGCAGCAGCCGCGCGCGCCGCTCCGTGGCCGCCGTGTCCACCAGCAGCGTCTCGCCGCCGCTGCCGAGGAACCCGGCGTTGTTCAGGCACCAGCCGCCGTCGGGCTGGACGAAGGCGTGCACGGACGGGGCGAGCGTGACGACGTACGGATCGGTGGCAGGCAAGAAGATCCCCCCGGAAGGAAACTGACGCATGGTCGGACGACAGGGGCAGCCTGCCAGTCGGATCCGTCCGGGGGGAAGTTCGGCCGTCGCTGGGCGCGGACGGTGTCAGTGGTCGTCCCAGTGCCCGTCGTGTGCCGCGTGGCGGTGCCCGTCGTGGACGTAGTCCTGGTGGTCGCCGTGGGTGACCGCCGGGTGCCCGCAGCCGGGTCCGTGCTCGTGCGCGTGCCCGTCGTGCGCCACGTGCCCCTCCCGCTCGCACTCGTCCCAGTGTCCGGCGTGCTCGCGGTGCAGGTGTCCGTCGTGGGCGTAGTCGACATGGCCCTCGTGCTCGATGGCCGGGTGCCCGCAGGCCGGCCCGTGGGCGTGCTCGTGCGTGGGGTGCTCGGGATGGAGAGCGGTCATGGTGTCGCCTCGGTGATGAGGGGGTGGGTGACCGCTCCAGGCTAGTCCGTGATGCCCGTATGATCCCCTTTTCGGCTCCGGAGTGGCGCGGTGTCCCCCCTCGTCGTCCGCACCCCGGTCCGGCCGACGCGCCGCCCGGCCGCCGCCCCCGGCCGGGGGACCCCGGCTTGCGGGTGGCCGGGGCCGCGTCGATCGTTCGGGGTATGAAGGCGATCAGCTACAGCCGGTACGGCGGACCCGAGGTGCTGGAGTACGGCGAGCGGCCCGACCCGAAGGTCGGACCGGACGCGGTGCTGGTCAAGGTGCGCGCCGCCGCCGTCAACCCGGTCGACTGGAAGGCCCAGGCCGGCTACCTGGACGGCATGATCGACGCGGTCTTCCCCGTCGTCCCCGGCTGGGACGTCTCGGGCGTCGTCGTCCAGCCCGGCGTGTCCGTCACCGAGTTCGCCGTCGGCGACGAGGTCATGGGCTACGTCCGGGAGGACTTCCTCGCGCGCGGCACCTTCGCCGAGTACGTCGCCGCCCCCGTCCGCACCCTCGCCCGCAAGCCGCGCACCGTCGGCTTCGAGGAGGCGGCCGCACTGCCGCTCGTCGGACTCACCGCCTACCAGTCGCTCCACCATGCCCTGGCGGTGCGCTCGGGCGAGACCGTCCTGGTGCACGCGGCGGCCGGCGGGGTCGGCTCCCTGGCCGTCCAGATCGCCCGGCACCTCGGCTGCCGCGTCCTCGGCGCGGCCCGCGAGGCGGGCCAGGACCGCGTCCGTGAGCTGGGCGCCGAGCCGGTGCTGTACGACGAGCGGACCTTCACCGAGCAGATCCGCGCCCTCGCCCCGGACGGCGTGGACGCCGCGCTCGACACCATCGGGGGTCCCTTCCTCAAGCTGACCCCGGACGTCCTCGCGCCGGAGGGCCGCCTCGCATCGATCGCCGACGGCGAGGTGCTGGCCCTCGGCGGCCGGTACTTCTGGGTCCGCCCCGACCCCGAGGACCTCGCCGCCCTCGCCGAGCTCGTCGACGAGGGCGTCCTGACGGTACGGGTGGCCCGCAGCTTCCCCCTGGAGGAGGCGGCCGACGCCCAGCGCGCCAACATGGAGGGCGGCCTGAACGGCAAGGTCGTCGTCACGGTCGCCTGGCCGGACTGAGACCACGGTCGCGCCTTCCCGGGCGGCGGAGCCTCAGGACGCCGGGAGCCCGCAAGATCGGCAAGACACGCCTAGAGCACCACGGCCACGGCGAACACCGCCAGCGCCGCCGTGCACGTCGTCGCGAGCAGCGCCGCGCGGTGCGAGAGCGCCCGCGGGGCCGGGGCGTCCAGGTGCTGGATCCGCCGGTGGGCCACCGCCAGGAAGGCCACCCAGACCAGCGCCACCCCTGCCGCTCCGGCCAGCCCGGCGGCGGTGATCTCGTCGTGGATGGCCGCCTTCGCCGCGAGTACCGCCACGATCGTGCAGGTCAGCGTCGTGCGTCGCCACGCCAGCCGGGTCCGCTCGGGCTGCAGTCCGGGATCGCGGCCCGCGGTCACCGTCCGGCCCAGCCGAAGAGGACGACCACCACCATGGCCAGCGCCACGACGGCCACCGCCAGGCTCAGCAGGGTCGGGAAGCGCGACACCGGTAGGTCCTCGCCGCGGCGCATGGCGCGCTCGCAGCGCACCCAGTGGTTCACCGCCCGCAGGGCGCACAGCACGCCCGCCGCGAGCAGTGCCAGCGCGAGCCCGACCCGCACCCCCCAGCGCAGGTCCGGGAGGAACTGGTCGACCGCGAAGCCGCCGCCGACGAGCGCCAGAGCCGTCCGGATCCAGGCGAGGAAGGTGCGTTCGTTGGCGAGGGAGAACCGGTAGTCCGGAGTCTCCCCCTCCTCGCTGATCCGCTGCGGGGCGAACCACAGCCGCAGGCTCTGTACGAAGTCGCTCACGCGGGCACTTTATAGGCCCGGTCCGCCGGTCGCCCGGTACGCGAGCAGCCGCTCCCACGCCGCCCTGCCGTCCGGGACCCATTCCCAGCTGCCCAGCCTGCGCGTCAGTTCCTCCTCCGGCAGGAAGGCGTGCCAGGCGACCTCCTCGATCTGCGGACGCACCGGCAGCGTGCACCGCACCTGGTACACGGCCGACCACCACTTCCCGGCGACGCCCTCGGAGTCGTGCAGGAAACGGAACAGCGGCTCGGGGCGGGGGAGTCCGGACACGCCGAGTTCCTCCTCCGCCTCACGCAGCGCCGCCTCGTCGTAGGACTCGCCGGCGCCGACGACACCGCCCACGAACATGTCGTACAGGGACGGGTAGACGAGCTTCGTCGGAGTGCGGCGGTGCACGAAGATCCGGTCCTCGGCGTCGCGCACCAGGATGAACGCGCAGCGGTGGATCAGACCCCGCGCGTAGGCCTCTCCACGCGGGGCCCGGCCGATGACCCGGTCGTCCTCGTCGACGACGTCGATGATTTCGTCAGTGGCGCTCATACGGTCATCCAAGCAGCTCCACGGACGCCCCGGCCCGGCCTACCGGCCCATGACGTACTGCACCGTCGGACCGGTCGTCCAGCCGCCGTCCACGGCCAGTTCGGCGCCCGTCACGTACGACGCCGCGTCCGACAGGAGGAAGACGACCGCGCCCGCGATCTCGGGGGCCTCGCCGACCCGGCCCATCGGGGTGTTCGGGTACTTGCCCGCGCCCCGCTCGATCCCCACGGAGGCCGTCATCGGCGTGTACGTCATGCCCGGGTGGACCGAGTTGACGCGGATCCCGGCCGTGCCGAGCTCCACCGCGCCGATCTTCGTCAGACCGCGCACCCCCCACTTCGAGGCGCCGTAGCCCGCGGTCAGCGCCAGGCCCATCAGGCCGGCCGCCGACGAGATGTTGACGATCGAGCCGCCGCCGGCCTTCCTCATCGCCGGGATCGCGGCCTTCATGCCGATGAAGACGCCGGTCAGGTTGATGTCGAGGACCTTGCGGAAGTGCTCGACGGACTCGGTCTCCAGGAAGGCGCCGGTCGATATGCCGGCGTTGTTCACCAGCCCGTGCAGCCCGCCGAACTCCGCGACCGCGAAGGCGACGGCGTCGGCCCACCCCTCCTCCGAGGTCACGTCGTGACGGCGGAAGCGCGCCCGGTCGCCGAGCGCGGCCGCGGTCGCCTCGCCCTCCTCGTCCAGGACGTCGGTGAGGACGACGTTCGCGCCGGCGGCGACCGCCTGGCGGGCGGCCTCGGCGCCCAGTCCGCGGGCGCCGCCGGTGATGAGGACGGTCTTGCCGGTGAGGTCGTTCATGGGGTCCCTTCAGGACGTGGAACGGGGTCGGCGCCGCCCGGGGGCGGCGCGGCGGAGAGGAGCGCCGTGGTGGTCGCGGCGAGGTCGGCCAGGAACAGGGCCTCGCCGGTGAGGGGTTCGGAGCCGTCGAGGTACTGCCGGGCGCGGTCGGCCATCGCCGCGCCGACGACGGTGAGCGCCAGGTCCAGGCGCTCCAGGCGCAGGGGCTCGGGCAGAGCGGCCAGACAGCCCTCGACGCGTTCGATCAGGCGCCAGTAGCCGGTGCCGGCGAGCGTGGGATGGGGGGGGCGGCTGCGTACCCCGCTCTCGTGGCTGAGCTGCGCGGAGATCCGCAGGCAGCGCCGGCCGCGGTCGGTGCGCAGCTCGCTCGCCTCGGCGGTGACCAGTGCGGTGATCAGGGCGTTCAGCTCGTCGGGGGCCGCCGCGAGCAGGGGAGCGAGCACCTGCTCCGTGCGCAGCTGGCGTCCCGCCATCACCGCGTCGAGCAGCCCGCCCCGCGAGCCGAAGTGGTACTGCACCGCGGAGGGATTGCCCTGTCCGGCCCGGGTGACGATGTCGCGCAGCTGGGCGCCGTCGACGCCCTGGGCGGAGAAGACCTCCTCCGCCGCGCGGATCAGCTTCTCCCGGGTCTCCGGTCCCGATGTCCTGGCCATACCCTCATATTAATGCTCGACATTAGGAAACGGGAGGGGCCCGGGCGGTTGACTGGATACATTCGTGTATCCAAGATTCGGTCCATGTCGTACGACGCTGATGTGATCGTCATCGGAGCCGGGCTCGCCGGGCTCGTCGCCACCGCCGAGCTGGTCGACGCCGGGCGGAGCGTGATCCTCCTCGACCAGGAACCCGAGCAGTCGCTCGGCGGCCAGGCGCACTGGTCCTTCGGCGGCCTCTTCCTCGTCGACTCGCCCGAGCAACGCCGGATGCGGATCAAGGACAGCCCCGAGCTGGCCCTCCAGGACTGGCACGGATCGGCCGGCTTCGACCGCGCCGAGGACCACTGGCCGCGCCGGTGGGCCGAGGCGTACGTCGACTTCGCGGCGGGCGAGAAGCGCAGCTGGCTCCACAGCCGCGGCGTGCGCTTCTTCCCGGTGGTCGGCTGGGCCGAGCGCGGCGGTTACGACGCGAACGGGCACGGCAACTCGGTGCCCCGCTTCCACATCACCTGGGGGACCGGACCGGGCCTCGTCGCCCCCTTCGAACGCCGCGTCCGCGAGGGGGTCGCCGCCGGCCGCGTCCAGCTCCGCTTCCGGCACCGGGTCACCGGCCTCGGCCGGACCGCCGGGGCGGTGGACACCGTCAGCGGCGAGATCCTGGAACCGTCGGACGCCGAGCGGGGCACCGCGAGCAGCCGAGAGGTCACCGGGTCCTTCGCCTACCGCGCCCAGGCCGTGATCGTCACCTCGGGCGGCATCGGCGGCAACCATGACCTCGTGCGCAAGCAGTGGCCCGAGCGGCTCGGCACGCCCCCGGCGAAACTGCTGTCCGGCGTACCCGCCCACGTCGACGGACTGATGCTGGGGATCGCGGAGGACGCCGGCGCGCACCACATCAACCGCGACCGGATGTGGCACTACACCGAGGGCATCGAGAACTGGAACCCGATCTGGGCCCGGCACGGCATCCGCATCCTGCCCGGCCCCTCCTCGCTCTGGCTCGACGCGCGCGGCCGGCGCCTGCCCGTGCCGCTCTTCCCCGGCTTCGACACCCTCGGCACGCTCGAACACATCATGCGCACCGGCCACGACCACACCTGGTTCGTGCTCGACCAGCGGATCATCGGCAAGGAGTTCGCGCTCTCGGGCTCGGAGCAGAACCCCGACCTGACCGGCAAGTCGATCCGCGACGTCATCGGGCGTGCCCGGGCCGACGTGCCCGGCCCGGTGAAGGCCTTCATGGACAACGGCGTGGACTTCGTGGTGGAACGCGACCTCGGGGCCCTGGTCCGCGGGATGAACGCGCTGACCGACGAGCCCCTGATCGACGAGGCCGAGCTGCGGCGCGAGATCACCGCACGGGACCGCGAGATCGCCAACCCCTTCACCAAGGACCTCCAGGTCACGGCCATCCGGGGCGCCCGCGCGTATCTGGGCGACAAGCTGATCCGTACGGCCGCTCCGCACCGGATCCTGGACCCCGAGGCGGGTCCGCTGATCGCCGTACGGCTGAACATCCTCACCCGCAAGTCGCTCGGCGGCCTGGAGACGGACCTCTCCTCGCGGGTGCTCACCGAGAGCGGCGAGCCGCTCCCGGGGGTGTACGCGGCGGGTGAGGCGGCCGGATTCGGCGGAGGCGGCGTCCACGGATACCGCTCCCTGGAGGGCACGTTCCTCGGCGGCTGCATCTTCTCCGGGCGCGCGGCGGGCCGGGCGGCCGCCGAGGCGGTGGGCTGACGGCCGGGCTACCCTTCGGGCAGCGGCTGCCGGGCGTTCCCGCCCGGGGGCCGTGCCGTTCGGGAGGGGAGCGACTCAGACGAGCCGCTCCACCACCCGGAAGCGCTCCGCGACGAGCAGCGTCGCGTCGTCGACGGTGAACCCGGGGTCGCCCAGGCCCTCCCGCATCTCGTCCGAGTGCCAGAAGCGTTCGTGCGCCTCCCGCCAGGCCGCGACCGAGGTGTACCCCTCGCCCTCGTCGACCGCGTGCCGCAGGTCGACCTCGCCGAGCGGCAGCACCCGTACCTCCGTCACCTCCACGACCGCGACCTCGCGGCCGTCGGAGTCGACGAGGGCCGAGCGCTCGCCCACCTCGGGGAGTTCCTCGTCCTCCACCGCCCACTCGGCGAGCAGCCCGGTCGTGGAGACCTTCTCGCCGGAGAGCACCGCGGCGACCAGGCGGTCGCGCAGCGGACCGGGGAAGGCGAGCAGGAAGGGCTTGAGCGCGTGAGGGCCGGTCATGGCCGACAGTCTGTCAGCCATGACCGGCCCCAGGGGGATCCCGGCCGATCCCGCCGTGCCCGGCCCGATCGACGGGACCCCCCTGGCCGCCCGTTCACCGTGCGGGTCGCCCCACCCGGGCCGGCGGTCGGGTCACAACACCAGCGACAGCAGCAGGACGAAGACGATGCCGAAGACCGAGATGATCGTCTCCATCACCGACCAGGTCTTCACCGTCTGGCCGACGTCCATCCCGAAGTACTCCTTGACCAGCCAGAAGCCCGCGTCGTTGACATGGCTGAAGAAGAGCGAACCCGCTCCGATCGCGAGGACGAGCAGGGCGGTCTCGCTGGTGCCCATGCCCTCGGCGAGCGGGGCCACCAGACCGGCGGCCGAGATCGTCGCCACCGTCGCCGAACCGGTCGCGAGGCGTATCGCCACCGCGATCAGCCAGGCGAGCAGCAGCGCCGGGATCGACCAGTTCTTGGAGAACTCCAGGATCATCTGGCCCACGCCGGCGTCGATGAGGGTCTGCTTGAAGCCGCCGCCCGCGCCGACGATCATCAGGACACCCGCGATCGGGGCGAGGGACTTGTCGACGGTCGTGGAGAGCCGCTGCTTGCTGAAGCCGGCCGCGCGGCCCAGCGTGAACAGACCCACGATGACGGCCGTGAGCAGCGCGATCAGCGGCGAGCCCATGACGTCGGTGACCCTCTGCAGGCCGTTGTCCGGGTCGCCCACGACGATGTCGACCAGTGCCTTCACCAGCATCAGGACGACCGGCAGCAGCACGGTCGCGACCGTCGCGGCGAAGCCGGGGCGCTTCTCCAGCTCCTCCGAGGGCCGGGTCGGGATCATGTTCTCGGGAGCCGGGATGTCCACCCAACGGGCGGCGTACCGGGAGAAGACGGGACCGGCGATGATCACGGTCGGGATCGCGACGACGACGCCGAGCGCGAGCGTGACGCCGAGGTTCGCCCCGAGCGCGTCGATGGCGACCAGCGGACCGGGGTGCGGCGGGATCAGACCGTGCATCACGGACAGCCCGGCGAGGGCCGGGATGCCGATGCGCATGAGCGAGAAGTCGCCGCGCTTGGCGACGAGCAGGACGACGGGGATCAGCAGCACGATGCCGACCTCGAAGAAGAGCGGCAGACCGATCACGGAGGCGATCAGGACCATCGCCCACGGCATGGACCGGCGGCTCGCCTTCGCCAGGATCGTGTCGACGATCTGGTCCGCGCCGCCGGAGTCGGCGAGCAGCTTGCCGAGGATGGCGCCGAGGGCGATCAGCACGCCCACGCTGGCGACGGTCTTGCCGAGGCCGGCGGTGAAGGAGTCGATCGTCGCCGCGAGAGGAGCGCCGGCGAACACGCCCAGGGCCAGCGACCCGATGGTCAGGGCGAGGAAGGCGTGCAGCTTGAACCTGGTGATGAGCAGGACGATGACGGCGATGCCCGCGAGCACGGCGATGCCGAGCTGGGCGTTGCCGGCCGAGGTGATGGGCTCGACGGCGTCCGCTGCCAGCACCTCGACGCTGAGACTGGTCACGGTTGTTCCTTGGAGGAGGGGGACAGGAGGGGGACGGGAGTGCGGCGGTCCGGGACGGCGGCCGCGTGTCCCGACGGACCGGCGGGAGGGGTGACGGACCTCAGCCGGCGAGCCGGCGCAGGGCGGCGACGGCCCGTGCGGTGATCTCCGCGGGGGAGCCGGACACGTCGACGGAGACACCGGCCTCGTCGTCCTGCAGCGGCTGCAGGGTGGCGAACTGCGAGTCGAGCAGCGCGGTGGGCATGAAGTGGCCCGTGCGGGCACCCATCCGCCGCTCGATCAGCGCCCGGTCGCCGGTCAGATGGAGGAAGACGACACCCGGGGCGGCGGCGCGCAGCCGGTCCCGGTAGATCCGCTTCAGGGCGGAGCTGCTCACCACACCGCCGAGCCCGGCCCGGTCGTGCGCCCACGCGCCGATCGCGTCCAGCCAGGGGCCGCGGTCGGTGTCGTCCAGCGGCACGCCGGCCGACATCTTGGCCACGTTCGCCGCCGGGTGGAAGTCGTCGCCCTCGGCATAGGGGATGCCGAGCGCCTCGGCGACCAGCGGACCGATGGTGGTCTTGCCGGTGCCGGCGACGCCCATCACGACGACGACCTGAGGGGTCGTCCGGGGAGTGGTGCTCATGGGGTGTGCCTCGCTGTCTACTTCGACAGATGTCCGTCGCCGCTCATGAAACCCATTGAGTACGACGTATTCAAGAGCGTGTGACATAAAAGTCATACCTTTAGTCCCGGCTTCCGGACCCGCATAGGCTGAGCCCATGACGACACCGGCCCAGGGGCTCCATCCGCACGTCCTCGCCGCCCTGGGTCTCGCGATCACCGCGGGGGAGTACCCGCCCGGCAGCGTGCTGCGCAGCGACGAGCTCGCCCAGCGCTTCGACGTCTCGCGCACCGTGGTGCGTGAGGTGGTGCGGGTCCTCGAGTCGATGCACCTGGTCGAGTCCCGGCGCCGGGTCGGTGTGATCGTGCTGCCGACCGAGCGGTGGAACGTCTACGACCCGCAGGTCATCCGCTGGCGCCTGGTCGGCGCGGACCGCCCCCGCCAGCTGCGCTCCCTCACCGTCCTGCGCTCGGCGGTCGAACCCGTCGCGGCCGGGCTCGCCGCCCTCCACGCCACTCCCGAGCAGTGCCGCGAACTGACCGAGCAGGCACTCGGCATGGTCGCCACCTCGCGCGGCCGGCAGCTGGAGGCGTACCTGGTCCACGACGTCGCCTTTCACCGGGTCGTCCTGAACGCCTCCGGGAACGAGATGTTCGCCCGGCTCGGCGACGTGGTCGCCGAGGTGCTCACCGGCCGCACCCGCCACCAGGTGATGTTCGAGGACCCCGACCCGGCGGCCGTCACCCTCCACGTCCAGGTCGCCGAGGCGGTACGGGGGAAGGACGCGGTCCGCGCGGAGGAGCTCACCCGGCAGATCGCCGTCGGCGCCCTCCGGGAGCTGGACGTCCTCGCGCCGTAGACCGGCCAGGCTGCCGGCGGGTGCGGCACCGGCGGGGTCCCCGGCGCACCCCCGGGTTCCGGCAGGTCACGCCCCTCCCGGCGCGAAATCGGCGCACAACGCCCGTACCTCCTCGCGCAAGCTCAGAAGTAGCTCAAATAAGGGCGTTCAGTGACATTGGCCACTGCCGACGACCCCACCCAGCCGTGACGATGTGCGCTGGCCGCGTCGGGGACACCCCCCCCACGCGTGGCCGGGTACCGCACCTCCCCCTCACGAAGGCGAACAACTCCATGAGTGACCGCATGTCCCCTGCGGCCGACACGCTGTCCGCCACGCCACCGGCGTCCGCGACTCCCGCCTCCCCCCACGTCGACGCGGGCGACGCCGGCTACCGCAAGGACCTGAAGTCCCGCCACATCAACATGATCGCCATCGGCGGCGCGATCGGCACCGGCCTGTTCCTCGGCGCCGGCGGCCGCATGGCCAACGCGGGCCCGTCGCTCTTCATCGCCTACGCGGTCTGCGGCGTCTTCGCCTTCTTCGTGGTCCGGGCCCTCGGCGAACTGGTCCTCTACCGCCCCTCCTCCGGCGCCTTCGTCTCCTACGCCCGTGAGTTCATGGGCGAGAAGGGCGCCTACACGGCCGGCTGGCTCTACTTCCTCAACTGGTCGACCACCGCCATCGCCGACATCACGGCCGCCGCCACGTACGCCCACTTCTGGGCGATGTTCAGCGACGTCCCGCAGTGGATCCTCGCCCTGGTGGCCCTCGCCGTCGTCCTCGCCGCCAACCTGATCTCGGTGAAGTACTTCGGCGAGATGGAGTTCTGGTTCGCGATCGTCAAGGTGGGCGCCCTGGTCGCCTTCATGCTGATCGGCATCTTCCTCGTCGCCACCCAGCACGAGATCGGCGGCCACACGCCGGGCCTGGCCACCATCACCGACAACGGCGGCATCTTCCCCAGCGGCGTGATGCCCATGCTGCTCCTCGTCCAGGGCGTCGTCTTCGCCTACGCGTCCGTCGAGCTCTGCGGCGTCGCCGCCGGCGAGACCGAGCACCCCGAGAAGATCATGCCGAAGGCGATCAACTCGATCATGTGGCGCGTGGGCCTGTTCTACGTCGGCTCCGTCGTCCTGCTGGCGCTGCTCCTGCCGTACACCGCGTACTCCGGCGACCAGAGCCCCTTCGTCACCGTCTTCGAGAAGCTCGGCATCCCCGGCGGCGCCGGGGTCATGAACCTGGTCGTCCTCACGGCCGCCCTGTCCAGCCTCAACTCGGGCCTGTACTCCACCGGCCGCATCCTGCGCTCCATGTCGCTGTCCGGCTCCGCGCCGAAGTTCACCGGCGTCATGAACAAGGGCGGCGTCCCCTACGGCGGCATCCTGCTCACGGCCGGCTTCGGCGTCCTCGGCGTCGTCCTCAACTTCGTGATGCCCGGCGACGCCTTCGAACTGGTGCTGAACTTCGCCTCCGTCGGCATCCTCGGCACCTGGGCCATGATCATGGTCTGCTCGCTGCTCTTCCACCGCCGCTCCAGGGAGGGCCGGGTCACCCGCCCCTCGTACCACCTGCCCTGGGCCCCGTACACCCAGATCGTCACGCTCGGCTTCCTCGCCTCCGTCCTCGTCCTGATGTGGATGGACGGCGGCATCGGCCGCACCACCGTCGCCTGCCTGCCGCTCATCGCGGCGCTGCTCGTCGGTGGCTGGTTCCTCGTCCGCAAGCGGGTCCGCTCCACCGCGGTCACGCTCGAGGACTGACACCCACCCGGTACGTCTCCCCACGTACATCCCCCACGGGTGAGGAAGACCCCCGCAGGTGCGACCTGCGGGGGTCTCGCCCTTCGTCAGGGGATAGTGGTAGCCAAGAGCCTTACCGAGGAAGGGAAGTGCACGATGGCGCAGCAGGTCCAGGGAGTCGTCGCCCCCGGCAGGAACGAGTCCGTACGGGTGGAGACGATCGTCGTCCCCGATCCCGGACCAGGTGAGGCCGTGGTGAAGATCCAGGCGTGCGGGGTCTGTCACACCGACCTGCACTACAAGCAGGGCGGCATCAACGACGACTTCCCCTTCCTCCTCGGTCACGAGGCCGCCGGTGTCGTCGAGTCCGTCGGCGCCGGCGTCACCGACGTGGCCCCCGGCGACTTCGTCGTCCTCAACTGGCGAGCCGTGTGCGGCACCTGCCGGGCCTGCCTGCGCGGCCGCCCCTGGTACTGCTTCGCCACCCACAACGCCCAGCAGAGGATGACCCTGCTCGACGGCACGGCACTCTCCCCGGCCCTCGGCATCGGCGCCTTCGCCGAGAAGACCCTGGTGGCCGCCGGCCAGTGCACCAAGGTCGACCCCGCGGTGGCACCCGAGGTCGCCGGCCTGCTCGGCTGCGGCGTCATGGCCGGCATCGGCGCGGCGATCAACACCGGCAACGTCGGCCGCGGCGACACGGTCGCCGTCATCGGCTGCGGCGGCGTCGGCGACGCGGCGGTCGTCGGGGCCCGCCTCGCCGGAGCGGCCAGGATTATCGCCGTCGACATCGACGACCGCAAGCTGGCGAAGGCGAGGGAGATGGGCGCGACCGACACCGTCAACTCCCGCTCCACCGACGCCGTCGAGGCGATCCGCGAGCTGACCGGAGGCTTCGGCGCCGACGTCGTCATCGAGGCCGTCGGCCGCCCCGAGACCTACCGGCAGGCGTTCTACGCCCGCGACCTCGCCGGCACCGTCGTCCTCGTCGGCGTCCCCACCCCCGAGATGAAGCTCGAACTCCCACTCCTCGACGTCTTCGGCCGCGGCGGCTCCCTGAAGTCCTCCTGGTACGGCGACTGCCTGCCCTCCCGCGACTTCCCGATGCTCATCGACCTGCACCAGCAGGGCCGCATCGACCTCGGCGCCTTCGTCACCGAGACCATCGGCCTCGGCGACGTCGAGAAGGCGTTCGCCCGGATGCACGAGGGCGACGTCCTGCGCTCGGTGGTGATCCTCTGATGGCCACCCGCATCGACCACCTGGTCACCTCCGGCACCTTCTCCCTCGACGGCGGCACCTGGGACGTCGACAACAACGTCTGGATCGTCGGCGACGACACCGAGGCGATCGTCATCGACGCCGCCCACGACGCCTCCGCGATCCTCGCCGCCCTCGACGGCCGCACGCTCCGCGCGATCGTCTGCACCCACGCGCACAACGACCACATCGACGCGGCCCCGGCCCTCGCCGCCGCCACCGGCGCCCGGATCCTGCTGCACCCCGACGACCAGCCGCTCTGGAAGCAGACCCACCCCGACCACAGCCCCGACGGCGACCTCGTCGACGGTCAGGTCCTGACCATCGCCGGCACCGACCTCCAGGTCCTGCACACCCCCGGCCACGCCCCCGGCGCGGTCTGCCTGTACGCCCCCGACCTGGGCACCGTCTTCACCGGCGACACCCTCTTCCAGGGCGGTCCCGGCGCGACGGGCCGGTCCTTCTCCCACTTCCCGACCATCGTCGAGTCCATCCGCGAGCGGCTGCTCACCCTCCCGCCCGAGACGGTCGTACGGACCGGACACGGCGAGTCGACCACGATCGGCGCCGAGGCGCCCGCGCTCGACGAGTGGATCAGCCGAGGCCACTGAGCCTCAGCCGGCTCTCGAACCTCCTCGGCACACCCGTGAGCGGGTCGGTGAACTCCAGTGTCCGCGCCAGCAGTTGCAGCGGCCGCGTGTAGTCCTCCGGCCCGTCCGGGTGCACCACGGGATAGATCGGATCGTGGAGGATCGGCACCCCCAGCGCGTTCATGTGCACCCGCAGCTGGTGGGTGCGCCCGGTGGCCGGCAGCAGCCGGTACCGGGCGAGCCCGCCGCGGTGCTCGACCAGCTCGATCCGGCTCTCGCTGTTCGGCTCGCCCGGCTCCTCCCGGGCGGCCAGCACCCCGCGCTCCTTGACGATCCGGCTGCGCACCGTCACCGGCAGCGCGAGCCCCGGCAGGTACGGCGCCACCGCCTCGTACTCCTTGACCACCGACCGGTCCCGGAACAGCGTCTGGTACGCGCCCCGGTCCCCGGGGCGCACGACGAAGAGCACCAGCCCCGCCGTGAGCCGGTCGAGCCGGTGCGCCGGCTGGAGCGCCGGCAGACCCAGATCCCGCCGCAGCCGTGCGAGCGCCGTCTCGGTCACGTGCCGGCCCCGCGGCATCGTGGCCAGGAAGTGCGGCTTGTCCACGACCACGAGCCGCTCGTCGCGGTGCACCACCCCGATCTCGAAGGGCACCCGCTCCTCCGCGGGGAAGTCCCGGTGGAACCACAGGCACCGGCCCGCCTCGTACACCTCGTCACCGGTGACCGGCCCGTCCACCCCCACGAAGCGGCCGTCGCGCAGCATCTCGTCGACCCGCCCGACCCCGATCGCGCCCCCGAACCGCGCCCGGAGATGATCCCCGACCGTCGGCCACGCCCCCTCGGGATCCTCGGGCAGCCGCACCCGCGCCGGATCGATCCCGTCCCGCTGCGGCAGCGGGGCGGCGGGGGTCCTCGTTCTGCGTCTCACCGTCCCACGGTAACGACCCGCACGACGCGCCCTACGACGGCCGTGCCCTCACGCACTCCACCGAACGCCGTAGAGCGGGCCCGGCTTCGCCCCACAAGGCGTCGCGCGTCACGGGACGGGCACACTCCCGCTGACGCAAAGGGGTACCGGATGGAACCACTCGCCGCGGGCGCGGTCGCCGCGCTCATCGCCCGCTACGCCGAACACCTCGCCGCGGGCCCGCCCGACCCCGACGTCACCGAACGCCTCGGCGGCCTGTGGGACGCCGTCGCCGCGCGCTTCCGGGGCGACCCGGTGGCGGAAGGCGCCCTGCGGCGGCTGCGTGACCAGCCCGAGAACACCAACCGGCGCTGCGCCGTCGAGGACCACGTCCAGGAGTTGGCGGACGACGACCCGGAGTTCGGTGCCGCCCTCGCCCGGCTGCTGGAGCGGGCCGGCCGCCCCGCGTCCACGTACCGGCCGCGCATCCCGGCGGCCCGGCCCTCGATCGAGAACGGCTGACCGGGCCCGTCGGCCCACGGAACGCGCGCCTCACGCCGAAGTGCCCGTCGAGATCAACTCGACGGGCACTTCGTGTGGTGTCCGAGGGGGGACTTGAACCCCCACGCCCGATAAAGGGCACTAGCACCTCAAGCTAGCGCGTCTGCCATTCCGCCACCCGGACAAGGTGTCTGTCCTCCCGGCCCGCTGGGCCGTTCCGACGTGGAAAACCATAGCAAACATTCGGGGTGGTCGATCACCACCCCCTTCCCGGGCCGCCCCGGGCCCAAACCGCGGGTCGTGTGACAGCCGCATGTCGGCCGGCTGCCGCCCTTGGGCCCGGAGGGCCGGGCGCGGGAGGATGGGGGAGTACCACCGGCAATCACGTGGGGCACGTAGTGGGAGGAAGCAGCGTGAGCGAGTCGAACACGGCGGCACGGAGGATCTCGGGCGAGGACGAGGTCGTCGACCTCTGTCGCGACCTCATCCGCATCGACACCAGCAACTACGGCGACCACTCCGGCCCCGGCGAGCGGCTGGCGGCGGAGTACGTCGCCGAGAAGCTCGCGGAGGTCGGACTCGAGCCGAAGATCATCGAATCGCACAAGGGGCGCGCCTCGACCGTCGCCCGCATCGAGGGCGAGGACCCCTCGCGGCCGGCCCTGCTCATCCACGGCCACACCGACGTCGTCCCGGCGAACGCCGAGGACTGGACGCACCACCCCTTCTCCGGCGAGGTCGCCGACGGCTGCGTCTGGGGCCGGGGCGCGGTCGACATGAAGGACATGGACGCGATGACCCTGGCGGTCGTGCGCGACCGGATGCGCAGCGGCCGCAAGCCCCCGCGGGACATCGTCCTCGCCTTCCTCGCGGACGAGGAGGCGGGCGGCACGTACGGCGCCCGGCACCTCGTGGACCACCACCGGGACCTCTTCGACGGCGTCACCGAGGCCATCGGCGAGGTCGGCGGCTTCTCCTTCACGGTCAACGAGAACCTGCGGCTCTACCTGGTCGAGACGGCCCAGAAGGGCATGCACTGGATGCGGCTGACCGTCGAGGGCACCGCCGGCCACGGTTCGATGACCAACAACGACAACGCCATCACCGAGCTGTGCGAGGCGGTCGGCCGGCTGGGCCGGCACCAGTGGCCGGTGCGGATGACCAAGACCGTCCGGTCCTTCCTGGACGAGCTCTCCGACGCGCTCGGCACCCCGCTGGACCCGGAGGACATGGAGGCCACGCTCGCCAAGCTCGGCGGCATCGCCAAGATGATCGGCGCCACGCTGCGCAACTCCGCGGCCCCGACCATGCTCGGCGCCGGCTACAAGGTCAACGTGATCCCCGGCCAGGCCACCGCCCACGTCGACGGGCGGTTCCTGCCCGGCTACGAGGAGGAGTTCCTCGCCGACCTCGACCGGATCCTGGGCCCGCGGGTCAAGCGGGAGGACGTGCACGGGGACAAGGCCCTGGAGACCGGCTTCGACGGCGACCTCGTCGACGCCATGCAGCTCGCCCTGAGGGCCGAGGACCCGATCGCCCGCGCCGTGCCGTACATGCTCTCCGGCGGCACCGACGCCAAGTCCTTCGACGACCTCGGCATCCGCTGCTTCGGCTTCGCCCCGCTGAAGCTGCCGCCGGAGCTGGACTTCGCCGGGATGTTCCACGGCGTCGACGAGCGGGTGCCGGTCGACGGTCTCCGGTTCGGCGTCCGGGTGCTCGACCGGTTCATCGACGCCTCCTGAGCCCACTCTTTCCGGCTATTCGCCCGCGCGTGCGCATGTGACCGGAAAGAGTGAATGCACGCATGGGCTCGTAGCCCGCCCATCTCCCCCTCGTTACAGGTGATGCGGTCCGAGGTTGGGATCGCATTTGCCAACAAGGAGGAATAATGATCAAGAAGGTCGTCGCTGCTGCGGCTGCCACGGGCGGTCTCGTTCTCGCGGGTGCGGGCATGGCCGTTGCCGACTCGGGTGCCCAGGGTGCCGCCATCGGTTCCCCCGGCGTGCTCTCGGGCAACGTCGTCCAGGTGCCGGTTCACATCCCGGTGAACGTGTGCGGCAACACGGTCTCCGTGATCGGGCTGCTGAACCCCGCCTTCGGCAACACCTGCGTCAACGCCTGACGTTGTGCCTCGACCCCTGGGGGTCTGAGCCAGGCCGGCCCTGGAGTGCGTGCCATGCACTCCGGGGCCGGTGGCCATTTCCGCCCCGGGCCGTGCGGCCCGGAGGCTCCTTCTGCGGTGCAGAAGGCAGAAGCCGAGAAGCAGGGAACAAGCTATGCGACAGGTCACGCGCAAGGGTCTGATCACCGTTGCGGCAGCCGGAGGCGTCATCGCCCTCGGTGGTGGATACGCCCAAGCCTCCGCGGGTGCGGGCGGCGCGGCCACGAACTCGCCGGGCGTCGCGTCCGGCAACTCCGTCCAGGTCCCGGTGCACGCGCCGGTCAACGTGTGCGGGAACACGGTCAACGTGGTCGGGTTGCTGAACCCGGCGGCGGGCAACAAGTGCGCCAACGTCTCCAAGCGCGGCGGCGGCGCCTCGGCCGGGGGCCACGCGAGTCACTCGCCGGGCGTCGCGTCCGGCAACTCCGTCCAGGTGCCGATCGACATCCCGGTGAACCTCTGCGGGAACAGCGTCACGGGTATCGGCGGTCTCAACCCGGCGATGGGCAACGACTGCGCCACCGGCATCGAGCCGACGCACCCGGGGCACCCCGGTAACCCGGGCAACCCCGGTAACCCGGGCAACCCCGGAAACCCGGGCAACCCCGGTAACCCGGGCAACCCCGGAAACCCGGGCAATCCGGGGAATCCCGGTACGCCTGGCAACCCGGGTACGCCTGGCAACCCGGGTACCCCGGGCAACCCCGGTACGCCCGGCAACCCCGGAGAGCCGGGCACGCCGACCGGACCGAACACGCCCGGTACGAACGTCCTCACCCCGCCGCAGGGCGCCGAGGAGCTCGCCCAGACCGGCGCCGCACCGCTCGGGATGACCATCCCCGCCGGCGCGGGTCTGCTGCTGGCCGGCTCCGTGCTCTACCGCCGCGCCCGCCGGTCCGCCTAGGTCCTCTCGGGCGACCCGAGGAGACCCGGGTCCTCTCGGGCGACCCGAGGAACGCGCAGGGGCCCCGCACGGCGGGGCCCCTTGTCATGTCACCAGGTGGCGCGGACCTGACGGATGATGCGCCGCCGAAGCCGCACCCTGCGGCTCCCGTCCCGGTGCAGGGTCAACCGGTCCAACTCCCAGTGCTGGTACTCGGCATGATCGGTGAGGAGCCGCGTCGCCTCCTTGCGGGAGACGCCCCGCGGCACGTACAGGTCGACAAATTCGTATTCCGGCATCGCATCTATTGTGCGGGCACGGGCCCCGTACGGATAGCGTCTGTCCCATGTCTGATGCTGCGCAGCCCACCGCTGCCGAGGTACGTGCCGCCGCCGAGGCGGTCAAAGCCGCACTGGACCGTCACCTCGAGGCGGTCGAACGCCGCACGGGGGACGACGACCCGGCCGTCTACGAAGCCTTCAACGCCCTCGCCGCGGCGGCGGAGGCGTACGACGAGCGGCTCTACGACCGGTACGACGAGGTCACCCCCTTCGAGATCCCCGGCGCCGACGACTCCCTGCCGCCGTACGCCGGGCCCGAGGAACCGCACGCGCTGAGCGTGCTCATCCGCCGTGACTACGCGGTGGTGGAGCCGAAGCGGCTGCTCGCCCAGGCGCAGCGCATCGCCGACCTGGAGAACGAGGACGGCTCGGAGGTACCCGCCGCCGTCGGCGCCAGCGCCCACGCGGCGCTCGGTGTGCTGTTCGGAGAGTACGAACCGGACGAAATCGCCTCGCGGCACAAGGAATTCGGTCTCGAGGAGGGCGACTCCACCCTCTGGGTGTCGGCCACCGACGAGCTGCCCGAGCCGGGGGAGTGGCTCGGCGCGCCCTTCGAGCAGGCCGACCCCGAGCGGATCGTCTGCCGGTTCGACGTGAGCGCCGTCTTCGACGACGAGTCGGACGAGGACCCGGAGGACCGGGAGCCGTGACCGAGGCCGGCCGCACCGCGGCCGGTGGCACGACGGAGGAGGGCGGGGCGGCCTGGCGGCGGCCCCGCCCTCCTCCGTCTCCTCGGGCCCCCGGGCCCCTCAGTCCTCCGGGGTCGCCAGCAGTGCTTCCAGGAGGGGGCGCAGCCGGGTCGTACGGTCGGGGGTGACGCCCTCCGCCACCGCCCGGGGCAGCGCCTGGTCCACGCCGTGGACGACCGACAGATGGCGCTCGGCGCGACCGAACGCGGTGTAGACCCAGGCGCGGCTCAGCCCGCCCGCGGCGTCGCCCGGCAGCACCACCACGGCGGCCGGCCAGCGCATCCCGGCCGCCTGGTGCGCGGTGAGCGCCCAGCCGTGCCGCAGCGTCCGCTCCACCCGCTCCTTCGGTACGACGACCTTCGCGTCCTCGCACTCCAGGTGCAGCCCCTCGGCGTCCGCCGAGACGACCGTCCCCGTGACCGTCCTGCCGGGCGCGGGCGCGTAGGCCACCGCGTCGCCCGGGTCGTAGCCGCCGAACCGGCCGGGGCCGGGGTTGAGCCGCTGCTTCAGCGCCGTGTTGAGCGCCCGCGTACCCGCCGAACCGCCGTGGCCCACCGTGATCACCCGGGTCTGCCCGGCCGGCACGCCGAGGGCTCGCGGAATGGAGTCGGCGACCAGCTGCACCGTGCGGTGGACGGCCTCGCCGGCGTCCCTGACCGGCACGATCACGACCTCCTTGCCGGGGGCCTCCACCTGGTTCAGCTCGCCGATGCCGATGCCGGAGACCAGCTCGCCGAGCGGGCCGGGGTCGGGCGTCCGGGACGCGATCTGCGGGCACACCCGGGCCGCCAGGAGATCGCCGAAGACCCGGCCCGCGCCCGCCGAACCCAGCACGCCGGGGTCGCCCCCGAGCACCAGCCGGCAGCCGTCGGGCAGGGACTCGACCAGCATCGCGGCGTCCTCGACGTCGAGCTGCGGCGCGTCCAGCACCACCAGCAGGTCCAGGGCGAGCGCGCCGTCCTCGTCCCGTCCCGGCCCGTCCGCCCCCGACAGCAGGGTGGCGACGGTGGTCGCGGCCGTGTCCAGGCGGCCGCGGCCGTTCTCGCTGTGGACCGCGACCGCGACGCGCAGACCCCGCTCGCGCGCGCCCTCGGCGAGCGCGACCGGCTCGCTGCGGGCCGCCTCGCCGCCGGTGTGCAGCACCAGGCCGTGCGCCCCTGCGGCGCGGACCAGCTCGGGGCCGTCCCACACCTCGGGCGTCACCGTCTTGACCAGCCGGGCCAGGCCGTCGGCCAGGCTCTCCTCGGCGAGGGCGTACCGGTCGAGGCCGAGCAGCACGGGCAGCTCCGGGGCCGGCTCGGCCGCCGGCGCGGCCTGCTCCGCCGCGTCGTCGGCGTCGGCGTCGTCGCCGCCGTCGAACCCGTCCGCGGCCGGCTCCTCCTCCTGGAAGACGAGCACCGTGGCCTCGGACACCGCCTGCCGGACGGCCTCGTCCGGGTCCGGCACCGACAGCTTGGCCAGCCCCGCCCGCACGTCCCCGATCTCCAGGGCGGTGTGCCCCTTGAGCGCGGCCCGTTCCAGCAGCCAGCCCACCAGCGCCGCCCCGCGGCGCGGATCGCCCGGCCCGCACGCGTCGCCGAGCAGCGCGCGGGCGAAACCGTCCGCCTGCTCGGGCTGCACACCCGGGACCGAGAGCAGCTGCCAGGGATCCTCGCCCAGCACCTGGGCGGCGCCCTCGCCCAACAGCGGCGCGACCGGCTCCGCCAGCGACTCGGGAGCCCCGCCGCGGGCGAGGATCTCCCGCACCGCCGCCACGGTCCCGGGCGCGGCCGACAGCACCTCGGCCGCGGGCCGCACGAGGGGCGCGGGCGCCGGCTCCGGGGCGGCCCGCCGGGGCGCGGGGGCCGGCGTCTCGAAGAGGTCGGTGTCCGTCTTCGTCCCGCTCTCCACGGCCCGTACGGCGGCCAGCAGGTCGGCCGCCTTGCCGCTGAGCTTGGCACCGGCGTCGACGGGGCCCTCCTTGTCGGCCTTGCGCTGCTCGATCCTGGCCCGCAGCTCGCGCTGCGCGGCCAGTTCCGCCTGCGCCTCGGACACCTCAGCCGCCGTTCCGGCACCGTCCGCCGTGCCGCCCTCGCCGCCGGCCGCGTCGCCCGCTTCCGCCGCCTCGGGATCCGCGTCCTCGGAGCCGTCGCCGTCCGCCGCCTCCGGGGCCGCGTCCTCCGTGCCGTCCTCGTCCGGCCCCTCCGCGTCGTCGGGGACGTCGGCGGCCGGTGCGGCGCTCTCCGGCGCCGAGTCCTCCGCGGCCGATCCCACGACCGCCTCGTCGTGCTCGGCCTCGGGAGTGGTCTCGCGGGAAGGCTCGGTCACAAGGTGCTCCAGTCCTGGTCCGGGTAGCGGTGCACGGGCGCCGACACGTCGTCGAGAGCCCGACAGATCTCGTCAGGAAGACTAAGGCTCTCCACTGACAGAGCGGCCGCGAGCTGCTGCGCGTTGCGCGCGCCGACGATGGGCGCGGTCACCCCCGGCCGGTCGCGCACCCACGCGAGGGCGACCTGCAGCGGTGTGACCGCCAGGCCGTCCGCCGCCGTCGCGACCGCGTCCACGATCCGGCTCGCCGCGTCGTCGAGGTACGGCTCCACGAACGGCGACATCGTCTCCGAGCCGCCCCGCGAGTCCGAGGGCGTGCCGTGCCGGTACTTGCCCGTCAGCACGCCGCGGCCGAGGGGTGAGGAGGGCAGCAGGCCTATGCCCAGATCGAGCGCGGCCGGCAGCACCTCGCGCTCGACGCCCCGCTGCAGCAGCGAGTACTCCATCTGCGTCGCCGCGAGGCGGGTCCGTACGCCGGCCGCCGAGCCGAGCTGCCAGGTCCCGGCCTTCGCCAGCTGCCACCCGCAGAAGTTCGACACCCCCACGTACCGCGCCCGCCCGCTGCTCACGGCGATGTCCAGTGCCTGGAGGGACTCCTCCAGCGGCGTGTGGGGATCGAACGCGTGCAGCTGCCACAGGTCGACGTGGTCGGTGCCCAGCCGCGCCAGGGAGGCGTCCAGCGCGGCCAGCAGATGTCCCCGGGAGCCGTCCATCCGCCGGTCCGGGTCGGGCACGCTGCCCGCCTTCGTCGACACGACCAGGTCCCGCCGCGGCACCAGCCGCTCCATGAGCTGCCCGAGCAGGTATTCGGCCTCGCCGCCGCCGTAGACGTCCGCCGTGTCCACGAGCGTGCCGCCGGCGTCCCAGAACGCCTTCAACTGGTCGGCCGCGTCGTGCTCGTCGGTGTCCCGGCCCCAGGTGAGGGTGCCGAGCCCGAGCCGGGACACGCGCAGGCCGGTACGTCCGAGATGCCTCTGCTCCATGGGCGCGAGATTACTGGCCACGGCCCCACGCGGAGAGACCCTGTGGACAAGCTCCTCCTGACGGATGCCGCGCCCGCGCGCTAGAGTCCCGCGCAAGGGACGTTACTGATCAGTAAAGAGGGTGCGGATATGCGGCTCGGCATCAACCTCGGCTACTGGGGCGCCGGTATGGACGGCGACAACCTCGCCGTCGCCCAGGAGGCGGACCGCCTCGGATACGACGTGTGCTGGGCGGCCGAGGCCTACGGCTCCGACGCGCCCACCGTGCTCTCCTGGGTGGCCGCCAAGACCGAACGGATCGACGTCGGCTCCGCGATCATGCAGATCCCCGCGCGCCAGCCGGCCATGACGGCGATGACCGCGGCCACCCTCGACTCGCTCTCCGGGGGCCGCTTCCGCCTGGGCCTCGGCGTGTCCGGACCGCAGGTGTCCGAGGGTTGGTACGGCGTCAAGTTCGACAAGCCGCTCGCCCGCACCCGCGAGTACGTCGAGATCGTCCGCAAGGCCATGTCCCGCGAGCGGCTCACCTACGAGGGCGCCCACTGGACGCTCCCGCTGCCGGACGGCCCCGGCAAGCCCATCAAGCTCACCGTCCACCCGGAGCGCGAGCACATCCCGCTCTACATCGCCGCGATCGGCCCCAAGAACCTGGAGCAGACCGGCGAGATCGCCGACGGCGCCCTGCTGATCTTCCCCTCCGCCGAGCACCTGGAGGAGACCGCGCTGCGCCACCTGCGCGCGGGCCGCGAGAAGGCGGGACTGACGATGGACGGCTTCGACGTCCACCCGACCCTGCCGCTGGCCCTCGGCGACGACATCGACGCCCTGGCGGACATCTTCCGCCCGTACACCGCCCTGTACGTCGGCGGCATGGGCAGCCGCAAGCAGAACTTCTACAACCAGCTCGCCCAGCGGATGGGGTACGAGAAGGAGGCCGCCGAGATCCAGGACAAGTACCTGGCCGGCGACAAGACCGGTGCCGCCGCCGCCGTACCGCGGCAGCTGATCGACCAGACCACCCTGCTGGGCTCCGTCGAGCGGATCGCCGACCGCATGAAGGCCTACGCCGCGGCCGGTGTCAACACGCTGACCCTGGCCCCGGCCGGCTTCACCCTGGACGAGCGCCTCGCCGCCCTGCGCGCGGGCACGGAGGCCCTGGAGCGGGCGGGCCTGGCGTAGCGGGAGGAAGTCTGCGGCCGTGGTGGGGGCTCGGGGGTCTTCCCCGCCACGGCCGTCACGCTGAACAACGCTCCACCCCACCCCCCGGTTACGAGCGCGGGGCTCCTTCTTTCGGCCGAGTCGCCCGGCCCTCGTGTTGCCCACTCTCCCGCGGCGCATTTGACTCGATGTCTGCGGACGTGCGGTGTGCGGACGCCCGGATGGAGGTGGCAGCAATGCTCACGGCCAGGAGCCTTTTCCAGGAGATCATCGACAACGACGAGTCCTTCCGGCTCTTCTGTTCGATCGCCGCCAGCGGCGAGGCGCAGGGAGGCTGGGAGAACGCGCGTATCGCGGCGCTCGTCGCCCCCGGCATGCGGGACCTGACCCCCAAGATCACCCGGCACGGCGCCGACGAGGACAAGCACGGCCGGATCTTCAACGCGCTGATGAAGAAGCGCGGTCTGGAGCCCGTACCGGTCCCCCCGGAGACCGACTACACGATGCTCCTCGAACAGCGCGGGATCGGTCTCGCCCACGACAAGCTGCGCCGCGACCAACCGCTGAGCGAGGAGGACGTCGTCGTCTACCTCGCCCACAGCAGGGTCACGGAGCAGCGGGCGGCCGACCAGATGGACATGCTGGTCACGTACTTCGGGGACCACCCCGAGCTCGGCAGGGCCATCCACATGATCTGCAACGACGAGGACAACCACCTCGCCTACTGCCACGAGGAACTGCTGCGCCTCGCGCAGGCCGGCCACGGCCGCCTCATCCAGCGCACGCTGCGGGAGTCCGCCCTCGCCGAGATCCAGGTCTACCGCGACGTCAGCCTGGCCGTGATGAGCCACATGGGCCGCATCCTGGAGTGGCCGCGGGCCAAGGCGGCCGCGCTCACGGCCGGCATCCACGGCATGCACGCCTGGGAGCGGTTCGCCGGCTGGCACAAGATGGTCGACCTGAGGATGCCCGAGCGGCGCGACGCGCTCGGCGGGCCCGCCGTCCCCGCGCCGGCCTTCTGACCCCGCGGGACCAGCGCCGCGGCCAGGCCCTGTCCGGCCGGTCCTCGAAGATCGCCGGACCGGGCCTACATCCAGCCGCGGCGCTTGAACAGCCGGTACAGGCCCGTCACGATTCCGGCCATCAGCAGGACGACCGCCGGGTACGACCACTCCCAGCCCAGTTCGGGCATGTGCTCGAAGTTCATGCCGTAGATGCCCGCGACCATCGTGGGGACCGCGGCCATGGCCGCCCACGCCGAGATCTTCCGCATGTCGTCGTTCTGCCGCACGCCCATCTGCGCCAGATGCGCCGACAGCACGTCCGAGAGGAGCCGGTCCAGGCCCTCCACCTGCTCGTTGGCCCGGGTCAGGTGGTCGACGACGTCCCGGAAGAAGGGCATCGAGTGCTCGTGCACGAAGGGCACCGACGCGGCCGCCAGCCGCTGCATCGGCACCGTCAGCGGGCTGCTCGCCCGGCGGAACTCGAGCACCTGGCGCTTGGCGGTGTAGATCCGCGCCGCCGTGTTGCCCGGCTTGCCGCCGACCGGCGCGAACACGTCGGCCTCCAGCTCCTCCAGGTCGACCTGGAGCTCGCCGGCCACGTCGATGTAGTGGTCCACCACGGCGTCGCTGATCGCGTACAGGACGGCCGTCGGCCCGTGCCGCAGCACCTCAGGTTCGGCCTCCAGCCGTTTGCGGACCGCCGCGAGCGGGGCTCCCTCGCCGTGCCGGACGGTGACCACGAACGAGTCGCCCAGGAACACCATCAGCTCGCCCGTGGAGACCCGGTCGCTCTTCGGCTCGTACAGCACCGGTTTGAGGACGACGAAGAGCGAGTCCTCGTAGACCTCCAGCTTGGGCCGCTGATGGGCCTTCAGCGCGTCCTCGACGGCCAGGGGGTGCAGCGCGAACTCGGCCGCCACGTGATCGAACTCCGCCTCGGTGGGCTCGTAGAGGCCGACCCAGAGGAAGGCGTCGCCGCTCGCCCGTGCCTCCGCCAGCGCGTCGGACAGGTCGGCGGGGCCTTCGGCACGGGCACCGGCCTTGTAGAGGGCAGAGTCGACGATCATCCGGTCATTGTTCCCCGCTCCGCCGCTTCTCGCACCCGTCCTCCCGTCCCGGCTCCGGCCCGGCGCGCGAGCCCGGGTCGGGTGCCCCGTCCGGTGCCCCGGCCCCGGCGAGCGGCCGCGCAGGAAGCCGCCGCCCCACGCGCGCGGGCGTGGCCCTACCCTTGCCGCCATGGCCACGTTGATCCTCGTCCGCCACGGACGCTCCACCGCCAACACCTCCGGGGTCCTCGCCGGGCGGACGCCCGGGGTCGCGCTCGACGAGCGGGGCGCCGCGCAGGCCGCCGCCCTGCCCGGGCGCCTGGCCGGCCTGCCGCTGGCCGCCGCCGTCAGCAGCCCGCTGCAGCGGTGCCGGGAGACCCTCGTACCGCTCCTGGAGGCCCGCCCCGGCCTGCCGCTGCACACCGACGAGCGGATCAGCGAGTGCGACTACGGCGACTGGTCGGGGCGCAAGCTCGCCGAGCTCAACGACGAGCCCCTGATGGAGGTCGTCCAGGCGCACGCCTCCGCCGCGGCCTTCCCCGGCGGCGAGTCGATGCGTGCCATGCAGGCCCGGGCCGTCGACGCCGTACGGGACTGGAACGCCCGGATCGAGGCCGAGCACGGCGAGGACGCCGTCTACGCGATGTGCTCGCACGGCGACATCATCAAGTCGATCGTCGCGGACGCGCTCGGGATGCACCTCGACCTCTTCCAGCGCATCCACGTCGACCCCTGCTCGGTCACCGTCATCCGCTACACCCGGCTGCGCCCCTTCCTCCTCCGCCTCGGGGACACCGGGGACCTCGCCGGTCTCGCCCCCCGTGAGGCGCGTGACACGCAGGGGACGGCCGAGGTCGGGGGCGGCGCGGGCGCACCGTGATCCATCCGCGCAGTAGGGTGGACGGGCCGCTGTAGCGCGGGCCTTCACCACTGTCGAGACTCAAGGGAGTCAGGGACGTGTCCCGTCAGGTGTTCCTCTACGACCCACCGGAGCGTTTCGTGGCCGGCACGGTCGGGCTGCCTGGCCGCCGTACGTTCTTCCTGCAGGCGTCCGCGGCGGGCCGGGTCACCAGCGTGGCCCTGGAGAAGACCCAGGTCGCCGCGCTCGCCGAGCGCATCGACGAACTCCTCGACGAGGTCGTGCGCCGCACCGGCGGCAACGCCCCCGTCCCGGCCGTCGCGCCCGCCGACATCGCGGACACCGCCCCGCTGGACGCCCCGGTCGAGGAGGAGTTCCGGGTCGGCACGATGGCGCTGGCCTGGGACGGCGAGGAACAGCGCATGATCGTCGAGGCGCAGGCGCTCGTCGAGCTCGACGCCGAGTCGGACGAGGATCTCGCCGAGGCCGAGGAGCGACTGCTCCAGGACGAGGAGAACGGCCCGCCGATGCTGCGCGTCCGGCTCACCGGCGCCCAGGCCCGGTCCTTCGCCAAGCGCGCCCTCGACGTCGTCAACGCCGGCCGTCCGCCGTGCCCGCTCTGCAGCCTGCCGCTCGACCCCGAGGGCCACGTGTGCCCGCGCCAGAACGGATACCGGCGCGGCGCATGACGTACGCCGACACGCCCGACGTGCCCG
The DNA here is from genome assembly GCF_008042125.1 of Streptomyces sp. MS191. Classification (GTDB taxonomy): domain Bacteria; phylum Actinomycetota; class Actinomycetes; order Streptomycetales; family Streptomycetaceae; genus Streptomyces. Next base: position 467,985 of record NZ_RDBI01000040.1, on the reverse strand, counting down.
CCGCGCCCGGCGACCCCACCGGACCCCCGGCCCCGGCGTCGCCCGGTGTGCCGGCGCCGCCGGGGCCGGGGGTCCGGTGGGGTCCCGCCCGGCCCCTCCGCCGCCGCGGACGTCGAACTGCTCGCCCACGGTGAACTGACCGTCCGCGGCCAGGTCCGCGAGGCCTCCAACGCGGTGCTGTTCTGCACGGTCGCGCATCAGGGCCGGGAGGCCGACTGCGTCTACAAGCCCGTGGCCGGCGAGCGGCCCCTGTGGGACTTCCCCGACGGCACCCTCGCCCAGCGGGAGGTCGCCGCGTACGAGCTCTCCGAGGCGACCGGCTGGGGCCTCGTGCCGCCGACCGTGCTGCGCGACGGCCCGTACGGCGAGGGCATGGTCCAGCTGTGGATCGAGGCGGACCCCGGCGCGAACCTGCTCGCCCTGACCGAGGACGAGGAGGCGGGGGAGGGCTGGAAGGCCGTCGGGCCCGCCCAGGTCGGTGACGGCGGCACCGCGCTCCTCGTGCACGCGGACAGCCCGGCGCTGCGCCGTCTCGCCGTCCTCGACGCGGTCATCAACAACGGCGACCGCAAGGGCGGTCACCTGCTGCCGGCGCCGGACGGCCGGCTGTACGCCATCGACCACGGCGTGACCTTCAACGTGGAGGACAAGCTCCGCACCCTCCTCTGGGGCTGGGCGGGCGAGGAACTGCCCGCCGAGGCCGTCGAGGTCCTCGCCGGCCTCGGCGGCGCCCTCGCGCCCGGCACGCCGCTCGCCACCCGTCTGGCGGAACTGCTCACCGCGGCGGAGGTGGACGCCCTGCGGGCCCGCGTCGAGGTCCTGCGCCGGACCCGCCGGCACCCGGAGCCGTCGGGCCAGTGGCCCGCCATCCCCTGGCCCCCCGTCTGACCGATCGGATCCGGCCACACCACGTCCGACCGGGCGGGACCCCCCAGGGGTATGCACGAACGGCTCTGACCCGCAAGACCGCGTAATCGGTCAAGATCCCGGATCCGGTTCGTATCCGGAACAGGTGTCCGGTTACGCTCAGGTCATGCATGCCTGGCCCGCTTCTGAGGTCCCCGCCCTGCCCGGCAAGGGCCGCGACCTCCGGATCCACGACACCGCGACCGGCGGACGAGTGACCCTCGCCCCCGGCCCCGTCGCCCGTATCTACGTATGCGGCATCACGCCGTACGACGCGACCCACATGGGTCACGCGGCGACCTACAACGCGTTCGACCTCGTTCAGCGCGTGTGGCTCGACACCAAGCGGCAGGTCCACTACGTCCAGAACGTCACCGACGTCGACGACCCCCTCCTGGAGCGGGCGATCCGCGACGGCATCGACTGGGTCGGCCTCGCCGAGCGCGAGACCGCCCTGTTCCGCGAGGACATGACCGCGCTGCGGATGCTGCCGCCCCAGCACTACATCGGCGCCGTCGAGGCCATACCCGGCATCGTGCCGCTGGTCGAACGGCTCCGGGACTCCGGGGCCGCCTACGAGCTGGACGGCGACGTCTACTTCTCGGTCGAGGCCGACCCGCACTTCGGCCAGGTGTCGAACTACGGCACCGAGCTGATGCGGCACCTCTCCGCCGAGCGCGGCGGCGACCCGGACCGCCCCGGCAAGAAGAACCCCCTCGACCCGATGCTCTGGATGGCGGCCCGTGAGGGCGAGCCGAGCTGGGACGGCGGCAGCCTCGGCCCCGGACGGCCCGGCTGGCACATCGAGTGCGTCGCCATCGCCCTCGACCACCTGGGCATGGGCTTCGACGTGCAGGGCGGCGGCTCCGACCTGATCTTCCCGCACCACGAGATGGGCGCCTCGCACGCCCAGGCGCTCACCGGCGAGTTCCCCATGGCGCGGGCGTACGTCCACGCCGGCATGGTCGCGCTCGACGGCGAGAAGATGTCGAAGTCGAAGGGCAACCTGGTCTTCGTCTCGGCGCTCCGCCGTGACGGCGTCGACCCGGCGGCCATCCGCCTCGCCCTCCTCTCGCACCACTACCGCGCGGACTGGGAGTGGACCGACCAGGTCCTCCAGGACGCCGTGGACCGCCTGGAGCGGTGGCGCGCCGCCGTCTCCCGCCCCGACGGCCTGCCGGCCGACGCGCTCGTCGAGGAGATCCGCGACGCGCTCGCCGACGACCTCGACGCCCCGGCCGCGCTCGCCGCGGTCGACCGCTGGGTGGCGGCCCAGACGGCCGAGGGCGGCACGGACGAGTCCGCGCCCGGCCTCGTCTCCCGCTCGGTCGACGCACTGCTCGGTGTCGCCCTGTAACGAGCACCTCCAAGCAACTCCCTTTCACGCAACCGCCCTTGGACTTCCAGCCGAAGTCCGAGGGCGGTTCCGTTTTGTCCTGGCTCCTTGCTCGTTTCTGCGCTAAATACCGTCCATGCAATCAACATTGCGCATGAAGACTGCATTCGCAGGCGCCATGCTCGGACTCCTCGCGACCTTCGCGGGATCCGGCAGCGCCCAGTCAGCCGAACCGGCCCCCACCACGGTCGGGGACGTCACCGGCTTCGCCGCCGAAGGCTCCGTCTACCGCCTGAGCGCCGGCCCGGCCGAGGCCCGCGTCAGCTTCGTCACCCCGGAGACCTTCCGCATCGAACTGTCCCCCGACGGGAAGTTCACCGACCCCACCGGCCAGGACGTCGTCCTGCCGCAGGGCCCGCCGCCCGCCACCCGCTGGTACGACCGCGGCGACCGCTACGAACTCACCTCCGCGAAGGTGACCCTGCGCGCCTACAAGGCGCCGCTCCGCTTCGCCGCCTTCCGCGCCGACGGCACCCCCCTGTGGTCCGAGACCCAGGGCCTGACGTGGGACCAGGACCGGACCACCCAGTCCCTCGCCCGGGGCGCCGGCGAGCAGTTCTACGGCGCCGGCATGCAGAACGGCCGCGGCAACACCTCGCACCGCGGCAAGACCGTCGAGGTCGGCGTCGACTACAACTGGAACGACGGCGGGCACCCCAACTCCGTCCCGTTCTACCTCTCCTCGGCCGGCTACGGCGTCTACCGCAACACCTACGCCCCGAACACCTACGTCTTCGGCGAGCCCGTCACCACCACCGCCCGCGAACGGCGTTTCGACGCCTACTACTTCGCGGGCGACGGCTCCGACGCGGCCAAGGACGTCATCGGCCGGTACACGAGCCTCACCGGCAAACCCTTCCTGCCGCCCGTCTACGGCCTGGAGATCGGCGACGCCGACTGCTACCTCCACAACGCCAACCGCGGCGAGCGCCACACCCTCGACGCCCTGAAGATCGCCGACGGCTACGTCGCCAACGACATGCCCAACGGCTGGATGCTCGTCAACGACGGCTACGGCTGCGGCTACGAGAACCTCGCCGAGACCGCCCAGGGCCTCCAGCAGCGCAAGATGCAGCTCGGCCTGTGGACCGAGGACGGCATCGACCGGCTCGGCGAACAGGTCAAGGCCGGCCAGCGCGTCGCCAAGCTGGACGTCGCCTGGGTGGGCGAGGGCTACAAGTTCGCCCTCGACGGCTGCAAGGACGCCTACGCCGGGATCGAGGCCAACAGCGGCGCCCGCGGCTTCACCTGGGCCCCCGAGAGCTGGTCCGGCGCCCAGCGCTGCGGTGTGCAGTGGTCCGGCGACCAGTCCGGCAGCTGGGAGTACATCCGCTGGCAGATCCCCACCTACGCCGGCGCCTCCATGTCCGGACTCGCCTACACCACCGGCGACGTCGACGGCATCTTCGGCGGCAGCGCCAAGACCTACACCCGCGACCTCCAGTGGAAGACGTTCCTGCCGGTCACCATGACCATGGACGGCTGGGCCGCGAACGACAAGCAGCCCTTCCGCTACGGCGAGCCGTACACCTCGATCAACCGCGCCTCCCTCAAGCTCCACGAGGCCCTGCTCCCCTACATCTACTCGCACGCCCACCGCGCCACCACGACCGGCGTCGGCCTCGCCCGGCCGCTCGTCCTGGAGTACCCGGACGACCCGAAGGCGGCCGGCGACGCGGCCAAGTACGAGTTCCTCAGCGGTGAGGACTTCCTCGTCGCCCCCGTGTACCAGGACGCCGTCGAGCGCGACGGGATCTACCTGCCCGCGGGCACCTGGATCGACTACTGGAGCGGGCGCACCTACGAGGGCCCGGTCACGGTCGACGACTACAGCGCCCCGCTGGACACCCTGCCCCTGTTCGTCCGCGCCGGGGCGACGGTCCCCATGTGGCCCGGCGGCATCCGCTCCTACGCCGACCGCACCGCCGGTTCCCCGCTCGCCTGGGACGTCTACCCGCAGGGCACGTCCTCCTTCACGCTCTACGAGGACGACGGCGTCACCCGCGAGCACCGGGCCGGCCGGTACGCCACCCAGCGCGCGGACGTCGTGGCCCCGCGGCGCGGCGCGGGAGACGTGACCGTCCGGATCGGTGCGAGCCAGGGCACCTTCGCCGGCAAGTCCGCCGCTCGGCCCTACCAGTTCACCGTCCACACCGGCGACGCGCCGTCGGCCGTCGAACTCGGCGGGACCCTGCCCCGGTTCACCTCGCGCGCCGCCTACGAGGCCGCGTCGCAGGGCTGGTGGTACGACCGGGACGACCGCGGGGGAGTGGTGAAGGTCAAGACCGCCGCCCTGCGCACCGACCGCGCGTTCACGCTGGAACTGAAGGACACCAGCGCGGTCGGCGGAGCCGTCCCGGGCGCGGCCGCCAGGCTCGCCGCGCCGGCCGGACAGGAACTGGGCGCCGGCACCCCGGGCACGGTCGCGGTCGACGTCACCGCGGGGGACCGGGACGCCACGGGCGTCGAGGTCTCCCTCGACGTCCCGGCGGGCTGGCAGGTCACCCCGGCCGCCCCGATCGCGCGCGTCCCGGCCGGCACCACCCGGCGGGTCGAGGTCGCCGTGACCCCGCCCGGGTCCGCCACCCCCGGCGAGGCCACCCTCACCGCGACCGTCCGCCACCGGTCCGCCGGACAGGACCGCACCGCCGTCCAGCGCTTCGCGGTCGGGGTGATGCCGCAGCCGCCCTCCGCCGACGCCTGGGCGAGCGACCTGGTCTGGCTGAGGTCCACGAACGGCTGGGGGCCGCCCGAGCGCGACCGGTCCAACGGCGAGTCGGGCGCGACCGACGGCCACCCGCTCACGCTGGCGGGCAGGACGTACGAGAAGGGCGTCGGTGCCCACGCCGACTCCGACATCGAGGTCTACCTCGGCGGACGCTGCACCGCCTTCACCGCCGACGTCGGCATCGACGACGAGATCGACGGCTACGGGGACGTGGCGTTCTCGGTGGAGGCCGACGGCAAGGTCCTGTGGACCTCCCCCCGGCTGACCGGCGCCTCGGCGACGCTCCCGGTGGACGTCGACGTCACCGGCGCCCGGCATGTCCGCCTCCGGATCACCGACACGAACGGCTCGAAGAGCGGTGACCACGGCGACTGGGCCGCGGCGCGCTTCGCGTGCGCCTGACGGTCGGACGAGAAGGGGCCGCGCCGGAACTCCGGCGCGGCCCCCGCGCGTCACGGGCGCGTACCCGCCTCAGCCGTCGCCGTCCCGGCCGCCGTCCTCGCCGGTGCCGCCGGTCTGGTCCGTGTCGTCGTCGGCGTCCTCGCGGGGTGCCGGCGGCTGCTCCGGTCCGCCCGGCTCCGGCGGCGCCTCGGGGCCCGGCTGCTCCGGCTTCGGCGGCCGGGTGCGCCCGCTGGACGGGTCCCTCAGATACGAGGTGTCACCGCTGTCGGTGGCCAGACCCGGGCCCTGCCCCGGTCCCTGACCGGGCTCGCGCCGCCGCAGGTACCGCTCGAACTCCCGGGCGATCGCATCGCCGGAGGCCTCCGGAAGCTCCGCGGTGTCCCGGGCCTCCTCCAACGTCTGCACGTACTCGGCGACTTCGCTGTCCTCGGAGGCCAACTGGTCCACCCCCACCTGCCAGGCCCGCGCGTCCTCGGGCAGCTCGCCGAGCGGGATGCGCAGGTCGATCAGGTCCTCGAGCCGGTTCAGCAGCGCCAGCGTCGCCTTCGGGTTCGGCGGCTGCGAGACGTAGTGCGGCACGGCCGCCCAGAGGCTCACCGCCGGCACCCCCGCGTGCGTACAGGCCTCCTGGAGGATGCCGACGATGCCCGTGGGGCCCTCGTAGCGCGTCTCCTCCAGGTCCATCGTCCGCGCCAGGTCCGGATCGGACGTGACGCCGCTGACCGGGACCGGCCGGGTGTGCGGGGTGTCGCCGAGCAGCGCGCCCAGGATCACCACCATCTCCACGCCGAGTTCGTGGGCGAAGCCCAGGATCTCGTTGCAGAACGAACGCCACCGCATCGACGGCTCGATCCCGCGGACCAGGACCAGGTCACGGGGCTTCTCGCCGCGGATCCTGACCACGGAGAGCCGGGTCGTCGGCCAGGTGATCTTCCGGACCCCGTTGTCGAGCCACACCGTCGGCCGGTTGACCTGGAAGTCGTAGTAGTCCTCGGCGTCGAGCGCCGCGAACACCTCGCCCTTCCATTCCCGGTCCAGGTGGGCGACCGCGGTGGAGGCGGCGTCGCCGGCGTCGTTCCAGCCCTCGAACGCGGCCACCATGACCGGGTCGATCAGCTCGGGAACCCCCTCGAGCTCGATCACCCAGTGCCTCCTTTTCGACGTTCCTGCCGTACGGACCAACCTTACGGCTTTCCGGCGGTCCGGCCGCAGCCCCCGCAGCCTCCCGGGGGCCCTCGTTCCCGTGATCGACTACCCAGGAACACGAGTCGGCACACGGCGGGCTCAGTCCTCCCACAGCGTGCTGGGCGCCTCCTTGCGGACGACGGGCGCGATCTCCTCGGCGAAGCGCTGCAGAGTCTCGGTCTGTTCGGCCGTGGACTGGCCGAACCCGTCGACGGTGATCGACTGGAGGTCGTGGCCGTAGACCTCGTGGTATCCGAGGATCTTGTCGATGATCTGCTGCGGGGAGCCGATCAGCTGCGGCCCGTCGGCGATGGCCTCCTCGATCGTGCGGAACGGGGTGTTGTACCCGGCCTTCCCCTCCAGGTGGGGCCTGAAGTTCTGCCGTACGCGTGCCTCGTAGAGGTCCTTGTAGCGGACGACCGCCTCACGGGGCGTGTCGGCGATCAGCAGTCCGCCGGATCCGGCCGCCACGCGCGCGTGCGCCGGGTCGTGCCCGTGCTCCTCGAACCTCTCGCGGTAGTGCGCGATGAGCCTCGCGTAGGCCGCCCGGGGCTGGATCGCGTTGGCGGTGAACAGCGGGTCGCCGTGCCTCGCCGCGAGTTCGGGGGAGTTGCGGCTGGTGGCCGAGCCGTGCCACACGCGCGGCACGCCGTCGTACGGCCGGGGGACCGTGGTCACGCCCTTCAGCGGCGGACGGAACTCGCCCTCCCAGTCCACCCCCTCCTCGCTCCACAGCCGGCGCAGCAGCTCGTACTTCTCCCGCTGGAGGTCCCACTGCCGGCTCTCGTCCAGGCCGAAGAGGTCGAAGTGGCCGGCCTCGGCGCCCTTGCCGATGACGAGCTCGACCCGGCCGCGGGAGAGCTGGTCGAGCGTGGCGTAGTCCTCGGCGACCCGCACCGGGTCGAGGATCGCGACGACCGTGACACCGGTGAGCAGCCGGATCCGGGAGGTGCGGGCGGCCAGCGCGCCCAGCACCGCCGTCGGGCTGGAGGAGAGGAACGGCCCCGCGTGCCGCTCGCCGAGGGCGTACGCGTCGAAGCCGAGCCGCTCGGCGGCCTCGCCGACCGCGAGAACCTGCTCCAACCGGTCCGCCGCGGTGGGCAGTTCGCCGGTGAGGGGATGGGGGGCATGGCCGATGAGGGAGAGCACCTGGAACTTCATGGTCCAACTCTCCCGGGCCACTGTTGCGGTGGTGTGGCGGCCGTGTGGCGCGCGTCCCGGGCCGGCCCGGGACGCGCCTCGGGGGCGGTCCGTGAACGGACCGCCCCCGAGAACCGGCCCGGTGTGTCAGGCCTTCCTGCCGAGCAGATCCTCGACCTTGCCGCGGATCTCGTCCGTGGCAAGGCCGCGGATCGTCAGCGTGGTGCGGCGGCGCAGCACGTCGTCCGCCGTCTCGGCCCACTCGTGGTCGCGGGCGTAGGCGACCTGCGCCCAGATCTCCGGGGCGTCCGGGTGGATGCGCTCCGCCAGCTCCGGGTTCTCGTTCGCCATCCGGGCGATGTCGAAGGAGAGCGAACCGTAGTGCGTGGCCAGGTGCCTGGCCGTGTCGGCGGCCATCCGCGGACCGGGGGCCGGGCCGTCCACGAGCAGCCGGTGGGCCACCGCGTTGGGGTTGGCTATGCCGGGCAGCGGCAGCCGCTTCGGCAGCGTGGAGACCGGCTCGTAGTCCTCGCCCAGCGGGTGACCGGGCAGGGCCTCCAGCTTCTTCATCACCGTACGGCCGATGTGACGGAAGGTCGTCCACTTGCCGCCGGCCACGGAGAGCATGCCGCCGCGGCCCTCGGTGACGACTGTCTCGCGCTTGGCCTTGGAGGTGTCGCCCGGCCCGCCCGGCAGCACCCGCAGACCGGCGAAGGCGTAGGTGATCAGGTCGCGCGACAACTGCTGGTCACGGATGGAGAAGGCGGCCTCGTCCAGGATCTGGGCGGTGTCCTTCTCGGTGACCTCGACCTGGCCGGGGTCGCCCTCGTACTCCTCGTCGGTGGTGCCGAGGAGCAGCATGTCCTCCCAGGGGAGGGCGAAGGTGATGCGGTACTTGTCGATCGGCGTGGCCAGCGCGGCCTTCCACGGAGAGGTGCGCTTGAGGACCAGGTGCGCGCCCTTGGAAAGGCGGATGGAGGGGGCCGCGTTGGGGTCCTCCATCCGGCGCAGGTGGTCGACCCACGGACCGGTGGCGTTGAGGACGAGCCGGGCGGAGACGCCGAACTCGTCGCCGCTGGTGCGGTCCCGGAGCTCGGCGCCGGTGACACGGCCCCGGGTGAAGCGCAGCCCGGTGACCTCGGCGTGGTTGAGGACGGTGGCGCCGGCGGCGACCGCGGCGCGGACCGTCATCAGCGCCATCCGGGCGTCGTTCATCTGGTCGTCGCCGTACACGGCCACGGCCTTGAGGTTGTCGGTGCGCAGCTCCGGCACGTCCTGCGCGGCCTTGGCCGGGGAGAGCAGGTGCCCGACGCCGTCACCGAACGCCGACAGGGCGGAGTAGGCGAAGACACCGGCGCCGAGCTTGGCCGCGCCGTGCGGGCCGCCCTTGTAGACGGGCAGGTAGAAGGTGAGGGGGTTGGCGAGGTGCGGTGCCACCTGGCGCGACACCGCACGTCGCTCGAAGTGGTTCTCCGCGACCAGCTTCACCGCGCCGGTCTGCAGGTAGCGCAGGCCGCCGTGGAGGAGCTTGGAGGAGGCGGAGGAGGTGGCGCCGGCGAAGTCGCCGGCGTCCACCAGGGCCACCCGCAGGCCCGACTGCGCGGCGTGCCAGGCGGTGGAGATGCCCAGGATGCCGCCGCCGATCACCAGGAGGTCGTACGTCGCCTTGGAAAGCTGCTCCCGAGTCTCGGCGCGGCTCGGCTGGGAACCGGCGGCCGGTCGCGTCCCGAGGGCGGGGACGCTCTGCAGGGTGGTCATGTCGATCTACTCCTCGTCAGTTTTCCTCGTCGAGCCAGCCCATGGAGCGCTCCACGGCCTTGAGCCAGTTCTTGTACTCGCCGTCACGCTTGTCGGCGTCCATGCGAGGGGTCCATTCCGCCGCGCGGCGCCAGTTGGCGCGCAGGGCGTCGGTGTCCGGCCAGAAGCCGACGGCCAGGCCGGCGGCGTAGGCGGCACCGAGGCAGGTGGTCTCGGCGACCATCGGGCGCACGACCGGCGCGTCGAGGAAGTCCGAGAGGGTCTGCATCAGCAGGTTGTTGGAGGTCATGCCGCCGTCGACCTTGAGCGCCGTCAGCTCGACGCCGGAGTCCTTCGTCATGGCGTCGGTGATCTCGCGGGTCTGCCAGGCGGTGGCCTCCAGCACGGCGCGGGCGATGTGCGCCTTGGTGACGTACCGGGTGAGGCCGGCGATCACACCGCGGGCGTCGGAGCGCCAGTACGGGGCGAACAGGCCGGAGAAGGCCGGCACGAAGTAGGCGCCGCCGTTGTCCTCGACCGAGGACGCGAGGGTCTCGATCTCGGCCGCGGACTTGATCAGGCCCATCTGGTCGCGCATCCACTGCACCAGCGAACCGGTGACGGCGATCGAGCCCTCCAGGGCGTAGACCGGCTTCTCCTCGCCGATCTGGTAGCCGACGGTGGTCAGCAGCCCGCTGTAGGAGTTGATGATCTTGTCACCGGTGTTCATCAGCATGAAGGTGCCGGTGCCGTAGGTGGACTTGGCCTCGCCCTCGGCGAAACAGGTCTGGCCGAACAGGGCGGCCTGCTGGTCGCCGAGCGCGGAGGCGACCGGGATGCCGTCCAGGACGCCGCCCTTGACGTGGCCGTAGACCTCGGCGGAGGAGCGGATCTCCGGCAGCAGGGCGGCCGGGATGTCCATGGACTGGAGGATCTTGTCGTCCCACTCCATGGTGTGGAGGTTCATCAGCATGGTGCGCGACGCGTTGGTCACGTCGGTGACGTGGTGGCCGCCGTCGACGCCGCCGGTCAGGTTCCAGATGACCCAGGAGTCCATGGTCCCGAAGAGGATGTCGCCGCGCTCGGCGCGCTCGCGCAGGCCCTCGACGTTGTCGAGCAGCCAGCGGACCTTCGGGCCGGAGAAGTAGCTCGCGAGCGGCAGGCCGGTCTCGCGGCGGAAGCGGTCCTGGCCGACGTTGCGGCCGAGTTCCTTGCAGAGCCCGTCGGTGCGGGTGTCCTGCCAGACCAGCGCGTTGTGGACCGGCTCGCCGGTGTTCTTGTCCCACAGCAGCGTGGTCTCGCGCTGGTTGGTGATGCCGATGGCCTTGACGTCGGCGGCGGAGATGCCGCCCTTCTCGATCGCGCCGGCGACCACTTCCCGGACGTTGGTCCAGATCTCGGCGGCGTCGTGCTCCACCCAGCCGGGCTTGGGGAAGATCTGCTCGTGCTCCTTCTGGTCGACCGAGACGATCCGGCCGTCCTTGTCGAAGACGATGCAGCGGGACGAGGTCGTGCCCTGGTCGATGGCGGCGATGAAGGGGCCGCTGGTGTGTGCGTCGGTCACGGGGTGCTCCCAGGAGGTCTCAGGGGTCGGCTTCGACTACTGCTGTACGGCTCAGGCGAACGCGAGGTTGTAGATACCCGCCGCGAGGGCGCCACCGATCAGCGGACCGGCGATCGGGATCCAGGCGTAGCTCCAGTCGGAGCCGCCCTTGTTCGGCAGCGGGAGCAGGGCGTGCACGATGCGCGGACCGAGGTCACGGGCCGGGTTGATGGCGTAGCCGGTCGGGCCACCGAGCGAGAGGCCGATGGAGACGACCACGAAGGCGGTGATGAGGGCGCCTATGACGCCCAGGCCCTTGCCGCTGTCGTTGAGACCCTGCGTCAGCACCGCGAGGACGAGCACGACGGTGCCGATGATCTCGGTGGCGAGGTTCTGCCAGACGTTGCGGACCTCGGGGCCGGTGGAGAAGACGCCGAGCACCGGACCGGCCTTGGGGGAGGCCTTCTGGTCGACCATGCCCTCCTCGTGCGGCGGCGCGGCGATGATCTCCGGGTCCGTGAGGTGGGCCTGGAACTGTCCGTAGTAGGCGATCCAGACCAGGGCGGCACCGATCATGGCGCCGAGCATCTGCCCGGCGAAGTAGACCGGGACGTTGCTCCAGTCCCCGTCCTTGATCGCGATGCCGACCGTGACGGCCGGGTTGAGGTGGGCGCCGGACAGCGAGGCCGTCATGTAGACGGCCGTCATGACCGCGAAGCCCCACCCGAAGGTGATGGCCAGCCAGCCGGCGTTCTGCGCCTTCGAGCGCTTGAGCACGACGGCGGCGACGACGCCACCGCCGAGCAGGATGAGCACGGCGGTACCGATGGTCTCGCCGATGAAGATGTCGGAGCTGGACACCCGCGACTCCTTTGTCCTTCGTCCAGGGGAAGGCGAACCACGGGTCCCGCCGGTGGTCCGCGCCCTCGTGTGAGGGCGTTGGCCGGCCCTTGGCACTGTCACACCTTAGCGCGTATTGCCGTTAGGCGTTCGACAATGTCGACCGGTGAACGGAAGTTTTGCCCCCGGGTTAACAGCGCGTCAAGGGTTCTTGCCCGCGAACCACGCGCATAACGCGATCGTTACCGGACGGTTCCGCGACGGCACCCCGAGCGGGGCGGCCGGTCCCGGGAAACGCCGAGGCCCGGCCGTCCGAGGACGGCCGGGCCGGGTGTGCGGGGTCGGGCGGCGGGCGGATGTGCCGGTGGCGGGCGGGTGTGCCGGGCGGCCCCCGAAGTGCCGGGGCCGTGGTCCGGAGAGGGCTCAGAAGCGTCCGGCACCCAGGTCGCGGGAGACGGCGCGGGCGCAGTCGCGCACCGCGGCGATCAGCTCCGAGCGCAGTTCGCCCCCGTCGCAGACCCGCTCCACGGCACCCGTGATGGCCACCGCGCCGACCGGCATCCGGCGCCGGTCGTGGATCGGCGCGGCCACCGCGGCCACGCCGTCCCAGGTCTCCTCCACGTCCGCCGCCCATCCCCGCGCGCGGGTGGTGTCGAGCAGCGTCTCGAAGGCCGTGGTCTCGGTGATCGTGCGGGGTGTGAACGGCTCGCGCTCCAGCTCCAGGACCTCGCTGTGCGCCACCGGGTCGTAGGCCGAGAGCACCTTGCCCAGCGCGGTGGAGTGCAGCGGCTGCATGGCCCCCACCTCCAGGACCTGCCGGCTGTCGTCCGGCCGGAAGACGTGGTGCACGATCAGGACGCCCTGCTGGTGCAGTACGCCCAGATGGACGCTCTCGCCGCTGGACCGCGCCAGGTCGTCCGTCCACACCAGGGCCCGGGCCCGCAGCTCGTGCACGTCCAGGTAGCTGTTGCCGAGGCGCAGCAGCTCCGCGCCCAGCTGATAGCGCGAGGCCGCGTCCTGCTCGACGAAGCCCTCGGCCTGCAGCGTGCGCAGGATGCCGTGTGCCGTGCCCTTCGCCAGGCCCAGGGACGAGGCGATGTCGGACAGGCCGAGCCGGCGCTCGCCGCCCGCGAGCAGTCGCAGCATCGCCGCCGCCCGTTCAAGCGACTGGATGTTCTTCGCCATCGCCCGGCCCTTCTCCCTGTCTCCTGATCGCGGAGTTTCGTGGATCTTACGGAGTAGGATCTCGTGGATCATGCTGTTCGGCAATGCTGAACACTATCGGTCGATGTCGACCGCTCGTTACCCTGACAGTGTCGTTCACGAACGGGTCCGACCGGGAGTCCCCCGACACAGGATGCCGTCCGCCCCGTGGAACACCCTGCCCACCCCGGCATCCGCACGGTTACTCTGGCCCCGTACACCCTCCACCGAGGGTGTGAAGCCGACAGCCGTCGCATCCCAGGGAGCTCATCCATGGCCTCGTCGCCGACCCCGTCCGCAGGTAGCACCGACCGCGCCGCAGCCCTTCGCGAGGCACTCGCGACCCGGGTGGTCGTGGCGGACGGAGCGATGGGCACCATGCTCCAGGCGCAGGACCCCTCGATGGAGGACTTCCAGGACCTCGAGGGCTGCAACGAGATCCTCAACGTCACCCGCCCGGACATCGTCCGCTCGGTGCACCAGGAGTACTTCTCCGCCGGTGTCGACTGCGTCGAGACCAACACCTTCGGCGCCAACCTCGCCGCACTGGGCGAGTACGACATCCCCGAGCGCGTCCACGAGCTCTCCGAGGCGGGAGCGCGGATCGCCCGCGAGGTGGCCGACGAGTTCACCGCCTCCACCGGACAGCAGCGCTGGGTGCTGGGCTCCATGGGCCCGGGCACCAAGCTGCCGACCCTCGGCCACGCCCCGTACACCGCCCTGCGCGACGCCTACCAGCAGAACGCCGAGGGCCTGCTCGCGGGCGGCGCCGACGCGCTGCTCGTGGAGACGACCCAGGACCTCCTGCAGACCAAGGCGTCCGTCATCGGCGCCCGCCGCGCCCTCGACGCGCTCGGCGCCGACGTCCCGCTGATCTGCTCCGTGACCGTCGAGACCACCGGCACCATGCTGCTGGGCTCCGAGATCGGCGCCGCGCTCACGGCCCTGGAGCCGCTGGGCATCGACATGATCGGCCTGAACTGCGCCACCGGCCCCGCCGAGATGAGCGAGCACCTCCGCTACCTGGCGCGCCACTCCCGCATCCCGCTGTCCTGCATGCCGAACGCGGGCCTGCCCGTCCTCGGCAAGGACGGCGCGCACTACCCGCTGTCCCCGGCCGAGCTCGCCGACGCCCAGGAGAACTTCGTCCGCGAGTACGGACTCTCCCTGATCGGCGGCTGCTGCGGTACGACCCCGGAGCACCTGCGCCAGGTCGTCGAGCGCGTCCGCGACCTCACCCCGGGCACCCGCGAGCCGCGCCCCGAGCCGGGCGCCGCCTCGCTCTACCAGACGGTCTCCTTCCGCCAGGACACCTCCTACATGGCGATCGGCGAGCGGACCAACGCCAACGGCTCCAAGAAGTTCCGCGAGGCCATGCTGGAAGCCCGCTGGGACGACTGCGTCGAGATGGCGCGCGACCAGATCCGCGAGGGCGCGCACATGCTCGACCTCTGCGTCGACTACGTCGGCCGCGACGGCGTCGCCGACATGGCGGAGCTGGCCGGCCGCTTCGCCACCGCCTCCACGCTGCCGATCGTCCTGGACTCCACCGAGGTCGACGTCCTCCAGGCGGGCCTGGAGAAGCTCGGCGGCCGGGCCGTCATCAACTCCGTCAACTACGAGGACGGCGACGGTCCCGAGTCCCGCTTCGCCAAGGTCACCCGGCTGGCCCAGGAGCACGGCGCCGCTCTCATCGCGCTGACCATCGACGAGGAGGGCCAGGCCCGCACCGTCGAGACCAAGGTCGCCATCGCCGAACGCCTCATCGACGACCTGACCGGCAACTGGGGCATCCACGAGTCGGACATCCTGATCGACACCCTGACCTTCACCATCTGTACCGGTCAGGAGGAGTCCCGCAAGGACGGCATCGCCACCATCGAGGCGATCCGCGAGCTCAAGCGCCTGCACCCGGACGTGCAGACCACGCTCGGCCTGTCGAACATCTCCTTCGGCCTCAACCCGGCCGCCCGCATCCTGCTCAACTCCGTCTTCCTCGACGAGTGCGTCAAGGCGGGCCTCGACTCGGCGATCGTGCACGCGTCCAAGATCCTCCCGATCGCCCGCTTCGACGACGAGCAGGTGAACACCGCCCTCGACCTGATCTACGACCGGCGGGCCGAGGGCTACGACCCGCTGCAGAAGCTGATGGCGCTCTTCGAGGGCGTCAACACCAAGTCGATGAAGGCCGGCAAGACCGAGGAGCTCCTCGCCCTGCCGCTGGAGGAGCGCCTCAAGCGCCGCATCATCGACGGCGAGAAGAACGGCCTGGAGGCCGACCTCGACGAGGCGCTGCAGACCCGGCCCGCCCTGGAGATCGTCAACGACACCCTGCTCGACGGCATGAAGGTCGTCGGCGAGCTCTTCGGCTCCGGCCAGATGCAGCTGCCGTTCGTGCTCCAGTCCGCCGAGGTCATGAAGAACGCGGTGGCCTACCTGGAGCCGCACATGGAGAAGTCGGACGCCGAGGGCAAGGGCACCATCGTGCTCGCCACCGTCCGCGGCGACGTCCACGACATCGGCAAGAACCTCGTCGACATCATCCTCTCCAACAACGGCTACAACGTGGTGAACCTGGGCATCAAGCAGCCCGTCGCCGCGATCCTGGAGGCCGCCGAGGAGCACAAGGCGGACGTCATCGGCATGTCCGGCCTGCTGGTCAAGTCCACGGTGATCATGAAGGAGAACCTGGAGGAGCTGAACCAGCGCGGCCTCGCGGCCGACTTCCCGGTCATCCTGGGCGGCGCCGCGCTGACCCGCGCGTACGTCGAGCAGGACCTCCACGAGATCTACGAGGGCGAGGTCCGCTACGCCCGCGACGCCTTCGAGGGCCTGCGCCTGATGGACGCCCTGATCGCGGTGAAGCGCGGCGTGCCGGGGGCCGCCCTGCCGGAGCTCAAGCAGCGCCGGGTCGCCCAGCGGGCCACCGCGCTCCAGGTCGACGAGCCCGAGGCGGGCGGCCGTTCGGACGTCGCCGTCGACAACCCGGTCCCGACCCCGCCGTTCTGGGGCACCCGGGTGGTCAAGGGCATCCAGCTCAAGGAGTACGCGAGCTGGCTCGACGAGGGCGCCCTCTTCAAGGGCCAGTGGGGTCTCAAGCAGAACCGGGCCGGCGACGGCCCCAGCTACGAGGAGCTCGTCGAGAGCGAGGGCCGGCCGCGGCTGCGCGGCTGGCTGGAGCGCCTGCACACGGAGAACCTGCTGGAGGCGGCCGTCGTCCACGGCTACTTCCCCTGCGTCTCCAAGGGCGACGACCTGATCATCCTGGACGAGCAGGGCAACGAGCGGACCCGCTTCACCTTCCCGCGCCAGCGTCGCGGCCGCCGCCTGTGCCTGGCCGACTTCTTCCGCCCGGAGGAGTCCGGCGAGACGGACGTGGTGGGCCTGCAGGTCGTCACCGTCGGCTCCAGGATCGGCGAGGCCACCGCCAAGCTCTTCGAGTCCGACTCCTACCGCGACTACCTGGAGCTGCACGGCCTCTCCGTGCAGCTGGCCGAGGCGCTCGCCGAGTACTGGCACGCCCGGGTGCGCGCGGAGCTCGGCTTCGCGGGCGAGGACCCGGCGGACGTGGAGGACATGTTCGCGCTGAAGTACCGCGGCGCCCGCTTCTCGCTCGGCTACGGGGCCTGCCCCGACCTGGAGGACCGGGCGAAGATCGCCGAGCTGCTGCAGCCCGAGCGCATCGGCGTGCAGCTGTCCGAGGAGTTCCAGCTCCACCCCGAGCAGTCCACGGACGCGATCGTCATCCACCACCCCGAGGCGAAGTACTTCAACGCCCGCTGAGCCCGCAGGGGCGGGGCCGCCCGGCCCGGCCCCGCGGCTCCGCGGAGCCCCGCAGGCACCCGCCGGGCACGCCCTCGCGCGCGCCCGGCGACACGACGGCGCACGTCAGGGCGTAAATCTCTGCGTTTCCGGTGATCGAGACGTACACTTGTCGGTCCAGTGCAGGCCGGTCCCCCTCCCCGTACCGGGAGGGGGACCGGCCTTCTCGTCCCTCCATGGAGGTGTGCCGGATGACCAGTACGGTCCCCGCGTCCTTGTTCCGTACCAACGGAAGCTCCGCCCTGCAGGCGGTCTTCCTCGACATGGACGGCACCCTCGTCGACACCGAGGGCTTCTGGTGGGACGCGGAGGTCGAGGTCTTCCAGGACCTCGGGCACCGGCTGGACGAGTCCTGGCGCGACATCGTCGTCGGCGGCCCCATGACCCGCAGCGCGGGCTACCTCATCGACGCCACCGGCGCCGACATCACGCTGGCCGAGCTGACGGTCCTGCTGAACGACAAGTTCGAGCAGCGCATCGACCGCGGCGTGCCGCTGATGCCGGGAGCCGAGCGACTGCTGGCCGAACTGGCGCTGCACAACATCCCGACGGCCCTGGTCTCCGCCTCGCACCGGCGGATCATCGACCGGATCCTCGCCTCGCTGGGGCGCGACCGCTTCACCCTCACCGTGGCCGGTGACGAGGTGATCCGTACCAAGCCGCACCCGGAGCCCTATCTGACGGCCGCCAGCGGCGTCGGGGCCGAGCCCGGGCTCTGCGCGGTCATCGAGGACACGGCGACGGGCGTGGCATCGGCCGAGGCGGCCGGCTGCCGGGTGGTCGCGGTGCCCTCGGTGGCGCCCATCCCGGCGTCGGAGGGCCGGGTCGTCGTCCGCTCCCTGGAAGAGGTCGACGTACCGTTTCTCCGCACCTTGATCAGTGGGGTCTGATCATTTGAGCTTTGCCTGAGCTTCCATTTCCCCGCAGGTGCGGAAGGGAACGCTCAGCACCTGATCGTGCATTTTCCGTGACCGCGACGCGAAGGTCCGCGGGAGAGCGTGCGGAATTCTCCGGCCACCCGCCGAAATGGCACCGGCGTGACCTTGGTCACGCAGCGTGCGGACCGGCGGGTGGCCTTCGTGCGTCCGGTGTCCGGATCGCCCTGGTTCGACCCCGCCCATGTGTCCTGATTCATCAAGTGATGCACGAAACATGCCTCCGCATGACTATCGGACCTCTCGCATTCATGATCACTATGCGATTACCCGGTGAGGTGATCGGAGGCCGGTAATACCGGCGTCGCCCACTAATCTTTCGCGAGTACTTCGCCGCATATCCGCGTGCCCCCGGCGCATACCCCAGTCGCCGCGAACACAGGACCGATCGCACACCATCCCGGCCCGATCGCCCGCCCTGACCGGGCGGCAGCGGCGGAGTGTTCGTACCCCCCCCGCTCAAACAGTGCCGGATGAGGAGACTGTCCAGGATGAACCGCAAGACCTTGGTGCTGCCGGCCGTGGCCGGCCTGCTCGCCCCGCTGCTCGTCGCCTGCGGCGGCTCGGACGAAAGCAGAGCCATCGTCGTCGGCACCACGGACCAGTTCCTCGCCACCAGCGAGGCCCCGGCGCCCCTCGACCCCGCCTTCGCGTACGACACGGGCGCCTGGAACATCCTGCGCCAGACCGTGCAGACGCTGATGCACGCGCCCCGCGGCGGCGGCGAGCCCGTCCCCGAGGCCGCCGAGAGCTGCGCGTTCAGCGACAAGGCCAGCGAGAGCTACCGCTGCAAGCTGCGGGAGGGCCTCACCTTCTCCGACGGCTCGCCCGTCACCGCCGAGGACGTCAAGTTCTCCGTCGAGCGCGTGCTGAACATCAAGTCCGACAACGGCACCGCGGCGCTCCTCGCGAACATCGACGCCATCGAGACCAAGGGCGACCGCGAGATCGTCTTCCACCTCAAGACGCCCGACGCGACCTTCCCGTACAAGCTGTCCACCCCGGTCGCCGGCATCCTGAGCAAGAACAAGTACGGCGCCAAGGAGCTCCGCGAGGGCTTCGAGGTCGACGGCTCCGGCCCGTACACGATGAAGGTCGAGCGCGACGGCGACCGCATCGCCAAGGCCGTCTTCACCAAGAACCCGAAGTACAAGGGCGACATCACCCTGCGCAACGACAAGGTCGAACTGCGCTCCTTCGCCGACGCGGACGCCATGGGCAAGGCCCTCGAGGACCGCCAGATCGACATCATGACCCGCTCGATGTCGCTCGACCAGATCAAGAAGTTCACGGAGACCCCGCAGGCGGGCATCGAGCTCACCGAGGTCCCCGGCCTGGAGATCCGCTACCTCGCCTTCAACACCGAGGCCCCCGCCGTCAAGGACAAGGCCGTCCGGCAGGCCATGGCCTCCGTGGTCGACCGCGGCGCGCTCGTCAGCTCGGTCTACGGCGAGACCGCCCAGCCGCTCTACTCGCTGATCCCCTCCAGCATCACCGGGCACTCCACCGACTTCTTCGACATCTACGGAGAGCCCAGCGCCACCAAGGCCCGCGGCATCCTGCGCGACGCCGGCGTCAAGACCCCGGTGAAGCTCACGCTCCACTACACCACCGACCACTACGGCTCCGGCACGAAGAAGGAGTTCGAGACGCTGCAGCGGCAGCTGAACTCCACGGGACTCTTCCAGGCCACCGTCGAGGGCACCGAGTGGGCCAAGTTCCGCCCGGCGCAGAAGCGCGGCGACTACGCGGTCTACGGCCTCGGCTGGTTCCCCGACTTCCCGGACCCGGACAACTACGTCGCCCCGTTCCTCGACGCGGACAACTTCCTCAACACGCCCTACGTGAACAAGGCCGTCCGCGAGCAGCTCATCCCGCAGTCGCGCCGCTCGGCCGACCGCACCGCAGTCAGCCCGGTCTTCGGCGAGATCCAGGAGACCGTGGCCAAGGACGTGCCGCTGCTGCCGCTCTGGCAGGGCAAGCAGTACGTCGCCGCCCGCGACGACGTGACCGGCGTCGAATGGGCTCTGAACACGTCCTCGGACCTGCTCCTGTGGGAGTTCGGCCGGGGCAGCGCCTGACCGCTCCACCAGCTCGGTGACACCGGCCGCGCACGGGGCGCGGCCGGCCTGGCAAGAGATCAAGAGGCAAGTTCTGTGAAGCACAACAAGTGGCTGACGGCCCCGCTCGCCGCGGGCCTGTCCGCCGCCCTGCTCAGCGGCTGCGGCGCGGAGCAGGGCGGGGGTTCCGCCGGCTCGGGGGCCAACATCCGGGTCGGGATGTCGGACGAGGTCCTGGCCACCGATCCCGCCGCCGGTTACGACCCCGGCTCCTGGCTGCTGTTCAACAACGTCTTCCAGTCCCTGCTGAGCTTCCCCAAGGGCACCTCCACGCCCGAGCCGGAGGCCGCCGAGAAGTGCGGCTTCGAGTCGGGCAGCAAGGTCTACCGCTGCACCCTGCGCGAGGGCCTCACGTTCTCCAACGGCAACGCCCTGACCGCCGAGGACGTCAAGTTCTCCTTCGAGCGCGCGCTCGAGATCAACGACCCGTCCGGCCCGGGCCCGCTGCTGTCCTCGATCGACACCATCGAGACCCCGGACGACCGGACCGTCGTGTTCCGGCTGAAGGTGCCGGACGCCACCTTCCCGAGCAAGATCGCCTCGGGCGCCGGCTCGATCGTCGACCACCGCGAGTACGCCGCCGACGCGCTGCGCACCGACGGCAAGGCGGTCGGTTCCGGTCCGTACAAGCTCGAGTCCATCAGCGACACCGAGGCCGTCTTCTCCGTCAACTCCTCCTACCGGGGCAGTGCCCAGCCGAAGAACGGCGGCATCACCCTCAAGCTGTACGACGGAGACCGCGAGGCCCTCTCGAAGGCGATCGCCGACCAGGACGTCGACGTCGCCTACCGTGGCCTCGCCGCCGACGACATCGCCGCCCTGGAGAACTCCGAGACGACCGACGACCGTGGCATCGAGGTCGTCCAGGGCACCAGCGCCGAGGTCCAGCACCTGGTGTTCAACGTCAAGGACCCGGTCGTCGGCAAGCTCGGCGTCCGCCGGGCGATCGCCCACCTCGTGGACCGCGAGGCCCTCGTCCAGGACGTCCTCAAGTCCACGGCCACCCCGCTGTACTCGATCGTCCCGGCCGGCGTCGCCGGACACAACACCGCCTTCTACGACACCTACGGCAGCCCCGACGTCGCCAAGGCCAAGAAGGCGCTCCGCAAGGCCGGCATCACCGACAAGGTGAAGCTCACGCTCTGGTCCACCCCCAGCCGCTACGGTCCCTCCACCGACCAGGAGCTCAAGGCGATAGCCGAGCAGCTCAACGCCAGCGGCCTGTTCGACGCCGACGTCCAGTCCGTTGCCTTCGAGCAGTACGAGAAGGACATCGCGGCCGGCAAGTACGGCGTCTACGTCAAGGGCTGGGTCCCCGACTACCCCGACGCCGACAACTTCACCGCCCCGTTCTTCGGCGAGGACAACGTCCTCGGCAACAACTACGAGAACGACACGATCACCGGCACCCTCCTTCCGAGGACCTCGGCCGCCGCCGACCGCGGCGCCACCGACGCGGACTACGGGAAGCTCCAGGACCTGGTCGCCGACGAGCTGCCGATCCTCCCGCTGTGGCAGGGCAAGCAGTACGCGGTCGCCCGCGACAACGTCACGGGCCTGGAGTGGACCCTGGACGCCTCCACGGTCTTCCGCTTCTGGGAGCTCAAGAAGAGCTGACCCGCCCGGACGCCGCCCCTCGCGGGCGGCACGAAGGCGACACGGCGAGGGGCCCGGCGCGCGACCAGCGCGCCGGGCCCCTCCCGTACGTCCGGGGACGGCGCTACTGCGCGCCCGGCCGCACCAGACCGCTCTCGTAGGCGTACACCGCCGCCTGCACCCGGTCGCGCAGCCCCAGCTTCGTCAGCACGTGCCCCACGTGCGTCTTCACCGTCGTCTCGCTGACGAAGAGGTCCGCCGCGATCTCCGCGTTCGACAGGCCGCGCGCCACCAGCTTCAGCACCTCGACCTCGCGCTCGGTCAGCGTGTTCAGCGTGTCCGGCACCTGCTCCTCACCCGACGGCAGGTGCGCCGAGTACTTGTCGAGCAGCCGCCGCGTGATCGACGGGGCCAGCATCGCCTCGCCGGCCGCGACCACCCGGATCGCCTGCACCAGCTCGTTGGCCGGCGCGTCCTTCAGCAGGAAGCCGCTCGCCCCCGCGCGCAGCGCCTCCACCACGTACTCGTCCAGGTCGAACGTGGTCAGCACCAGGACCTTCGCCGGACCGTCCCGGCCGGGACCGGTGATCTGGCGCGTGGCCTCGACCCCGTCCATCCGCGGCATCCGGATGTCCATCAGCACCACGTCGGGCTGCAGCGCCCGGACCTGCTCCAGGGCCTGGAGGCCGTCCCCGGCCTCACCGACGACCGCGAGGTCCTGCTCCGCCTCCAGAATCATCCGGAAGCCGGTGCGCAGCAGCGGCTGGTCGTCGACCAGTAGGACGCGGATAGCCACAGGAACTCCTCTACGGGGCGGGCGGGACCGGCCCCATTCTGCCCTGACCCGATTCGCCCGACTCCGGCGGGCGCGCGGAAACGATCTCCAGCGGGTACACCGGGGGCGTGCCGCCGAACTCGGGGCACACCTCCTGGTGGTCGCACCAGCCGCACAGTTTCGTCGGACGGGGCCGCCACTCGCCCGTCTCGGTCGCCAGCCGGATCGCCTCCCACAAGGCCAGCAGCTTGCGCTCCACGCGCAGCAGGTCCGCCTCCACCGGGTCGTACGTCAGCACGTCCCCGCTGCCCAGGTAGACCAGCTGGAGCCGCCGGGGCACGACCCGCTTCAGCCGCCAGATCACCAGCGCGTAGAACTTCATCTGGAACAGCGCGCCCTCGCTGTACTCCGGCCGCGGCGCCTTGCCCGTCTTGTAGTCGACGATCCGCACCTCGCCCGTCGGCGCCACGTCGATCCGGTCGATCACGCCCCGCAGCCGGAGCCCCGAGTCCAGCTCCGTCTCGACGAACAGCTCCCGCTCCGCCGGCTCCAGCCGTGTCGGGTCCTCCAGCGTGAACCACCGCTCGACCAGCCGCTCCGCCTCGCCCAGCCACTGCGCCAGCCGCTCGCCCTCCGCGTCCTCGGCGAACAGCCCGGCCAGCTCCGGCTTCGACTCGAGCAACCGGTCCCACTGACCCGGGATCAGCGACTTCGCCCGCGGCGCCGTCCGCTCCACCGCCGGCGCGTCGAAGAGCCGCTCCAGCACCGCGTGCACCAGCGTGCCCCGGGTCGCGGCCTCGCTCGGCTTCTCCGGCAGCCTGTCGATCACCCGGAACCGGTACAGCAGAGGACACTGCATGAAGTCGCTCGCCCGCGAGGGCGACAGCGACACGGGGGCTCGGGGCCCCGCCGGCGGCTGCTCGCTCGTACTCATGACCAAGACCCTACGACCCGCCACCGACAGCGAGCGGAATACCATCGACGACAGACCCCCTCACACTGCATGATCGAAACGTGACGCAGTGCCGCGACGAAGCGGATCACGCAGCTCGGCCACGAAAGGATCCCGTGAACCAGGACGACGAGCGCGGCGAGGACCACCGGCCGCGATCCGGCGCATCGGAACCCGGGCCCGCGACGCCGCAGCCGACCGGAGGCCCCGCCGGCGACGGCGGCGGAGGCAAACCGCGACGGTCCGAGGACCCCGGCGGCGGCATCCTCATGGGCCGCCCCTTCGGGGTGCCCGTCTACGTCGCGCCCAGCTGGTTCCTCGTCGCCGCCCTCATCACCTGGGTCTTCGGCGACCAGATCGAGCGCGTGCTGCCCGACCTCGGTGCGGCCCGCTACCTCGTCTCGCTCTTCTTCGCCGTCGCCTTCTACGCCTCCGTGCTGGTCCACGAACTGGCCCACACGATCGCCGCCCTCCGCTTCAAGCTCCCGGTGCGCCGCATCCAGCTCCAGTTCTTCGGCGGCGTCTCCGAGATCGAGAAGGAGACCGAGACCCCGGGCCGCGAGTTCGTCCTCGCCTTCGTCGGCCCGCTGCTCTCCCTCGTCCTCGCCGGCCTCTTCTACCTCACCCTGTACGCCGTCGAGCCCGGCACCGTCCCCGGCGTCCTGCTCGGCGGGCTGATGATCTCCAACCTGATCGTCGCGGTCTTCAACCTGCTCCCCGGGCTCCCGCTCGACGGCGGCCGGATGCTGCGCGCGGTCATCTGGAAGATCACCGGCAAGCCCATGAGCGGCACCGTCGCCGCCGCGTGGGTCGGCCGCGCCCTGGCCGTCACCGTCCTCATCGGCCTGCCACTGCTCACCCGCACCGGCCTCCTCGGCAACGAGACCGACGACATCAGTGGCATGGAAACCGTCACCGACGCCCTGCTCGCCGCGATCCTCGCCGCCATCATCTGGACCGGCGCCGGCAACAGCCTGCGCATGGCCCGCCTGCGCGAACACCTCCCCGACCTGCGCGCCCGCAGCCTCACCCGCCGCGCCATCCCGGTCGAGCCGGCCACCCCGCTCTCCGAGGCGCTGCGCCGCGCCAACGAGGCCGGAGCCCGCGCCCTCGTCGTCGTCGACGGCCAGGGCGCCCCCACCGGCCTGGTCCGCGAGACCGCCATCGCCGGTGTCCCGCAGCACCGCCGCCCCTGGGTCGCCGTCAGCACCCTCTCCCAGGACCTCACCGACGGCATGCGGGTCCCGGCCGAACTCACGGGCCAGCCGCTCCTCGACCACCTGCGGGCCAGCCCCGCCTCCGAGTACCTCGTCGTCGAGGACGGCGGCGAGATCTACGGAGTCCTGTCCGCGGCCGACGTGGAACGCGCCTTCGTCCGGGCCATGGCAAGACCCTCCTCGTAACCCCGGTACTCTGGTCACATGTCCGAACCGACCGGTGCCGCCCGCCGTCGCGGGCCCTTCAAGGTCGGGGACCAGGTCCAGCTCACCGACCCCAAGGGACGCCACTACACGTTCACGCTCGAGGCCGGGAAGAACTTCCACACCCACAAGGGTTCCTTCCCCCACGACGAGCTGATCGGTGCTCCCGAGGGCAGTGTTGTCCGTACCACGGGAAACGTCGCCTACCTTGCGCTGCGCCCCCTGCTCCCCGACTACGTCCTGTCCATGCCCCGCGGCGCCGCCGTGGTCTACCCCAAGGACGCGGGGCAGATCCTGGCCTTCGCCGACATCTTCCCCGGCGCACGCGTCGTGGAGGCCGGGGTCGGCTCGGGCTCGCTCAGCAGCTTCCTGCTCCGCGCCATCGGCGACAGCGGCATGCTGCACTCGTACGAGCGCCGTGAGGACTTCGCCGAGATCGCCAAGGGCAACGTCGAGCGCTACTTCGGCGGCCCGCACCCGGCCTGGCAGCTGACCGTCGGCGACCTCCAGGACAACCTGTCCGACACGGACGTCGACCGCGTCATCCTGGACATGCTCGCTCCCTGGGAGTGCCTGGAGGCCGTCTCCAAGGCGCTCGTCCCCGGCGGCATCCTCTGCTGCTACGTGGCGACCACCACCCAGCTCGCGCGCACCGTGGAGTCCATCCGCGAGTTCGGCTGCTACGCCGAGCCGCAGCCGTGGGAGTCCATGATCCGCAACTGGCACGTCGAGGGCCTGGCCGTCCGCCCGGACCACCGGATGATCGGCCACACCGGCTTCCTCGTCACCGCCCGCCGTCTCGCCGACGGCGTCGAGCCCCCGATGCGCCGCCGCCGGCCCGCCAAGGGCGCCTACGGCGAGGACTACGAAGGCCCCAACAAGGGCTGACGTCCCCCGGGCCTGACGTCCCGACAACCACAGCGCGCCGCTGTCGAGTTCCCGCCCCGCCGCGGGAACTCGACGGCGGCACCTTCACGTTCGGGCACGTTCGCGTTTGCTTTCGGCATTTCACCGCCCGGCCCGCCGGGATCCCCGTACCCCGGCTGTTCCGCCCGCCTGTGACGTGTGGCACGATGCCCGGAACTCCTTCCGCACCACCCTCACAGGAGACGTCTCGCGTGCAGCCCTCCGCCGTCCCGGACCTCGCGCACACCCACGCCCGGCCGGTGCACTGGCTGGCCACCGCGACCGCGATGGCCGCCGTCGTCGCCGCGGCCGGCCTGCTGCAGCCCGGTGCGGCGACCGCCACCACCGAGGCCGGACCGAAGACCGCCCCGGCCGCCGCGCCCGCGGCCGCGCCCGCCCCGGACGCCGCCGGAGCCGACTACCCGCTGCAGTGCGGGGGAGGGCCGAGCAAGGTCGCCCGGCAGGCGCAGGGGGATCTCGACGGGGACGGAAACCCCGAGACCGTCGCAGTCGTGCACTGCGAAGCCGGATCGGGCACCCCGCCCAGCGGGATCTACGTCCTCACCCGGGGAGAGAAGGGCGCCGCGCGTGTGGTGGCCACCCTCGTGGAGCCGGCGCAGCAGAAGAACGTCGCGGACCTGACCGTGCGCGACGGGGCGGTCACCGCCACCCTGCTCGGCTACTCGTCCCCGGACGTGCCCAGCTGCTGCCCCGACGAGCAGGAGAAGGTCAAGTGGCGCTGGCGGGGCGGCGCGTTCGTCCGCAGCGGCCAGGACGACGCCCGCGCCCTCTGAAGGACTTCACCGCTCCGTCGCCGCCGCCGGGAACCCGGCCGCCGGCGACGGAGCGTGAGCATCACGCACCCGAATCGTCACTCCGCGTCAGGACCGTAGACCTCGACCCGGTCCGCGACCCGGCGTACGTGGATGCAGTCGCCGGGGCACTCCTTCGCGGAGTCCACCACGTCCTGGAGCAGCGGCAGCGGCACCGGCGTCGTGGCGCCCGCGTCCTGCAGCAGCTCGTCGTCGGCGCTCTTCACGTACGCCAGGCCGTCGATGTCGAGCTCGAAGACCTCGGGCGCGTACTGCACGCAGATCCCGTCTCCGGTGCAGAGGTCCTGGTCGATCCAGACCTCCAGCGCCTCGCCGGCGCCCGTCGTCGGGGCCTCGTGCTGCACGGTCATGATTCCTGCCGTTTCTGCGTCTGGTTCGTAAGTCCGGTCAAGCCTGACGGGTGTTGACCACTGACGACGATACAACCGCCGGCTTTCCGATGTTGATGGGTGGGTATTCACCTGGCGTGAGGGGAAGCGCAAGGGTGAAGATCGGACACACCCCGACAGTCTTTGTGATCTAGGGGTTTCAATCACCACCCACGCAGGTAGGGTCAGGAAGCGTCCAGCTCCCCTTGGAGGAGGTGAGGACCGTGGCAGCCCACGACGACGACATCAACCGCGGCATCCGGCCGGGGCGGGGGTCTGAAGACCCCGCCGGCCAGGTTGCCTATCTCGAGCAGGAAATCGCCGTCCTGCGCCGCAAGCTCGCCGACTCTCCGCGCCATACGAGGATTCTCGAAGAGCGGATCGTCGAGCTGCAGACAAACCTGGCCGGCGTGTCCGCGCAGAACGAGCGACTCGCCAATACCCTCCGTGAGGCCCGCGACCAGATCGTGGCCCTCAAGGAGGAGGTCGACCGGCTCGCACAGCCGCCGGCCGGCTTCGGTGTCTTCCTGCAGACGAACGAGGACGGCACCTGCGACATCTTCACCGGGGGCCGCAAGCTCCGGGTGAACGTCAGCCCCAGCGTCGAGCTCGACGAGCTCCGGCGCGGCCAGGAGGTCATGCTCAACGAAGCGCTCAACGTGGTCGAGGCCATGGCGTTCGAGCGGGCCGGGGACATCGTCACCCTCAAGGAGGTCCTCGAGGACGGCGAGCGTGCCCTGGTGGTCGGGCACACCGACGAGGAGAGGGTGGTGAGGCTCGCCGAGACGCTGCTGGACACCACCATCCGACCCGGCGACGCCCTGCTGCTCGAACCCAGGTCCGGCTACGTCTACGAAGTGATCCCCAAGAGCGAGGTCGAAGAGCTCGTCCTCGAAGAGGTCCCCGACGTCGACTACGACAAGATCGGCGGTCTGGGCGGCCAGATCGAGATGATCCGCGACGCGGTCGAGCTCCCGTACCTCCACCCGGATCTCTTCAAGGAGCACGAACTGCGTCCGCCGAAGGGCATCCTGCTCTACGGACCGCCCGGATGCGGCAAGACGCTCATCGCCAAGGCGGTGGCCAACTCCCTTGCCAAGAAGGTCGCCGAGGTGACCGGTCAGCCCGCCGGGAAGTCGTACTTCCTGAACATCAAGGGCCCCGAGCTCCTCAACAAGTACGTCGGCGAGACCGAGCGGCACATCCGCCTCGTCTTCCAGCGTGCTCGGGAGAAGGCGAGCGAGGGCACCCCCGTCATCGTCTTCTTCGACGAGATGGAATCCCTCTTCCGCACCCGTGGATCCGGTGTCAGCTCGGACGTGGAGAACACCATCGTCCCGCAGCTGCTCGCCGAGATCGACGGCGTGGAGGGGCTGGAGAACGTCATCGTCATCGGCGCCTCCAACCGCGAGGACATGATCGACCCCGCGATCCTGCGGCCCGGCCGGCTCGACGTCAAGATCAAGATCGAGCGTCCGGACGCGGAGGCCGCGAAGGACATCTTCGCGAAGTACCTCACTCCGACCCTGCCCCTGCACTCGGACGACCTGTCCGAGCACCAGGGCTCGAAGGAGGCCGCCGCGCACGGAATGATCCAGTCCGTCGTGGAGCAGATGTACGCGGAATCCGAGGAGAACCGCTTCCTGGAGGTCACGTACGCCAACGGCGACAAGGAAGTCCTGTATTTCAAGGACTTCAACTCCGGAGCGATGATCCAGAACATCGTCGACCGGGCGAAGAAGATGGCCATCAAGGCTTTCCTCGACCACAACCAGAAGGGCATCCGCGTCTCCCATCTCCTCCAGGCCTGCGTGGACGAGTTCAAGGAGAACGAGGACCTGCCCAACACCACCAACCCCGACGACTGGGCCCGGATCTCCGGAAAGAAGGGCGAGCGGATCGTCTTCATCCGCACCCTCGTCACCGGAAAGCAGGGCGCGGACACGGGACGCTCCATCGACACGGTGGCGAACACCGGTCAGTACCTGTAGATCGCACACCGGCTGCGGATGTCCGGACCACGGGCATCCGCAGCCGGCCGCTTTTCCCCCGCAGCAAAGACGTAATCGATCTCCCCACCGGCGCGGAGTCGCTCTAGGCTCTTCGGTACCGCCGAGGCGCGCAGTGCGGGGACGGGCACCGCACACGCATCGGCAGAGAGCGGTACTTGAGCGCCGCACCCGAAGGGGAGCGCCGCCGGGCAAGGAGGGCCGCATGACCGTACGGCGAGTAATGGGCATCGAGACGGAGTACGGGATCTCCGTCCCGGGACACCCGAACGCCAATGCCATGCTCACCTCGTCCCAGATCGTCAACGCCTACGCGGCGGCGATGCACCGGGCGCGCCGCGCCCGCTGGGACTTCGAGGAGGAGAATCCGCTGCGGGACGCCCGCGGCTTCGACCTCGCCCGCGAGGCCGCCGACTCGAGCCAGCTGACCGACGAGGACATCGGCCTGGCCAACGTGATCCTCACCAACGGTGCCCGCCTCTACGTCGACCACGCCCACCCCGAGTACAGCGCCCCCGAGGTCACCAACCCCCGCGACGCCGTGCTCTGGGACAAGGCGGGCGAGCGGATCATGGCCGAGGCCGCCGAGCGGGCCGCCCAGCTGCCCGGTGCCCAGCCGATCCACCTCTACAAGAACAACACCGACAACAAGGGCGCCTCCTACGGGACGCACGAGAACTACCTGATGAAGCGGGAGACCCCGTTCTCGGACATCGTGCGCCACCTGACCCCGTTCTTCGTCTCGCGGCAGGTCGTCACCGGCGCCGGCCGGGTCGGCATCGGCCAGGACGGCCGCGACCACGGTTTCCAGATCAGCCAGCGCGCCGACTACTTCGAGGTCGAGGTGGGGCTGGAGACCACGCTGAAGCGCCCGATCATCAACACCCGGGACGAGCCGCACGCCGACGCCGAGAAGTACCGCCGGCTCCACGTGATCATCGGTGACGCCAACCTCTCCGAGATCTCGACCTACCTCAAGCTCGGCACCACCGCCCTGGTCCTGTCGATGATCGAGGACTCCTTCGTCAACGTGGACCTGGCCGTGGACCAGCCGGTGCGCACCCTGCACCAGGTCTCGCACGACCCGACCCTCCAGCACCTGGTCACGCTCCGCAGCGGCCGGACACTCACCGCGGTGCAGCTCCAGATGGAGTACTTCGAGCTGGCCAGGAAGTACGTGGACGAGCGCTACGGCGTCGACGCGGACGAGCAGACCAAGGACGTCCTCAGCCGCTGGGAGGACACGCTCAACCGGCTCGAGAACGATCCGATGAGCCTGGCGGGCGAGCTGGACTGGATCGCCAAGCGCGAGCTGATGGAGGGCTACCGGCGCCGGGACGGCCTGGACTGGGACGCGGCCCGGCTGCACCTGGTCGACCTCCAGTACGCCGACGTGCGCCCCGAGAAGGGCCTGTACAACCGCCTGGCGGCCCGTGGGCGCATGAAGCGGCTCCTGGACGAGACCGAGGTCGTACGGGCCGAGACGAAGCCTCCGGAGGACACCAGGGCCTATTTCCGGGGCCGCTGCCTGGAGCAGTACGCGGACGACGTCGCCGCGGCCTCCTGGGACTCGGTCATCTTCGACCTGCCGGGGCGGGACTCGCTCCAGCGCGTGCCGACCCTGGAGCCCCTGCGGGGCACCAGGAACCACGTCAAGGAGCTGCTGGACCGGTGCCGGACGGCCGAGGAACTGGTCCGCGTCCTGTCGGGCGCCTGACGCCTGAAATGCCCGGGCATTGGGAATCATGGGACTAGTGCCCGGGCGTTGTACCGATTTGCGGGGCCGATGTCAGACCTGGCTTGTAGGGTCTGATCTTGAGAGACCCAACCGAGCGGGCCGATTCGAGCGGGGTGAGGGATATGGCGACCAAGGACACCGGCGGCGGACAGCAGAAGGCGACGCGTTCCACGGAAGAGGTCGAGGAGACGACCGCGGAGGCGAGCTCCGACCTCCAGGAACGCCAGGAGAAGCTGAGCGACGACGTCGACTCCGTCCTGGACGAGATCGACGACGTCCTGGAGGAGAACGCCGAGGACTTCGTGCGATCGTTCGTGCAGAAGGGTGGCCAGTAGCCACCGCTGCCTTCGCTTCGAAGGCCGAGAGCGGGGCGCGCGCCCCGAGCCAGGACTGAGGAGCGGCGTGCGCGGTGGGGTGGTGACCCGGCCGCGCACGTCCTCCCCGTCACGGCGCCGGCGGGCGCCGGGCGCACCCGCGCCGTGCTCCGCCGCGCATCCGCAGCACCGCCCGGCCGTCCGCCSGGCGGACCCGGGAGGCATCCACGACGATCCGCCGTACTGCTCGCGCAGTACATGTGGATCACCGCCACGGGACGGGTAGGGTCCGTGGCACAACGTGCAGCAACTGCAATACGGGCACCGGCTCGTTGGGAGAGGATCCCGACACGATGCGTCGGGCCGACTCATACCTGGAGGGACACGCGTGGAAGCCAACACTCGTAGCACCGGGCGTCTACCAGCTGCCTTCCTGACGCCGGGGTCGTCCTCGTTCCTGGACTTCCTCTCCGACCACTCGCCGGAGCTGCTCCCCGGCAACCGGAAGCTTCCCGAGGGGATCGTCGAGGCACCGCACGGCACCACGATCGTGGCCGTGACGTTCCCCGGCGGAGTCGTCCTCGCCGGTGACCGCCGCGCGACCATGGGCAACATGATCGCCCAGCGCGACATCGAGAAGGTCTTCCCGGCCGACGAGTACTCGGCCGTGGGCATCGCCGGCACCGCCGGCCTCGCCGTGGAGATGGTCAAGCTGTTCCAGCTGGAGCTGGAGCACTTCGAGAAGGTGGAGGGGGCGACCCTCTCCCTGGAGGGCAAGGCGAACCGCCTCTCCACCATGATCCGCGGCAACCTCGGCATGGCCATGCAGGGCCTCGCGGTGGTCCCGCTCTTCGCCGGCTGGGACGAGGGCAAGGAGAAGGGCCGGATCTTCTCCTACGACGTGACCGGCGGCCGCTCCGAGGAGCACGGCTTCGCCGCCACGGGCTCCGGTTCGATCTTCGCCCGCGGCTCGATGAAGAAGCTCTACCGTCCCGACCTGACGGAGGAACAGGCCACCACGCTGGTCGTGCAGGCGCTGTACGACGCGGCCGACGACGACTCGGCGACCGGTGGACCGGACCTCTACCGGCACATCTACCCGATCGTCACCGTCATCACCGACGAGGGCTTCCGGCGGCTCACCGAGGAGGAGTCCTCGGCGCTCGCCCGCTCGGTCACCGATCGGCGACTGGAGCAGCCCGACGGCCCGCGCGCCGCCCTGCTCTGACCCACCGTCGCCCTCTCCCGGACCGCGTCCGGGGCATCCCCAGCGCCCAGAAGAAAGGGACGGACCACCGGTGTCGACTCCGTTCTACGTCTCACCCCAGCAGGCCATGGCCG
The DNA here is from genome assembly GCF_008042125.1 of Streptomyces sp. MS191. Lineage (GTDB taxonomy): Bacteria > Actinomycetota > Actinomycetes > Streptomycetales > Streptomycetaceae > Streptomyces. The sequence continues at coordinate 435,775 of NZ_RDBI01000040.1, read as the reverse complement.
ACCGGGCCGAGTACGCCCGCAAGGGCATCGCCCGGGGCCGCAGTCTCGTCGTCCTCCAGTACACCGACGGCATCGTCTTCGTGGGCGAGAACCCGTCCCGCGCACTGCACAAGTTCAGTGAGATCTACGACCGGATCGGCTTCGCCGCGGCCGGCAAGTACAACGAGTACGAGAACCTCCGCATCGGCGGCGTCCGCTACGCCGACCTGCGGGGCTACACCTACGACCGCGACGACGTGACCGCGCGCGGCCTGGCCAACGTCTACGCCCAGACGCTCGGCACGATCTTCTCCAGCGCGGGCGAGAAGCCCTACGAGGTGGAGCTGGTCGTCGCCGAGGTGGGCGCCGAGCCCGAGGGCGACCAGATCTACCGGCTGCCGCACGACGGGTCGATCGTGGACGAGCACGGCTCGGTCGCGGTCGGCGGCAACGCCGAGCAGATCAGCAGCTTCCTGGACCAGCGGCACCGCGACGGGATGTCCCTGGCGGAGGCGCTGAAGCTCGCCGTCCAGGCGCTCTCGCGCGACACCAACGGCAGCGAGCGGGAGATCCCCGCCGAGCGCCTGGAGGTGGCCGTGCTGGACCGCACGCGTCCGCAGCAGCGCAAGTTCAAGCGGATCATCGGACGCCAGCTGGTGCGTCTGATGGAGGCGGACAACGCGGCGATCGCGAAGACGGACGACCCGTCGGACGAGATTCCGGACGAGTCGGCGGAGTAGGTCCCCGCAGGCAGTCACGTCGGCCCCGGCCCGCCCAGCGGACCGGGGCCGACGGCGTACCCGGTCCCCGGCCGGGGCGCCGCGGGGCGGGCGATGACGTCAGACCGCGGGCGGCGGGCCCGAGGAGCCGCGGGGCTTCAGGGTCACCGGCAGATCGCCGGCCTGCGGCGGCTCGCCCGCCAGAACGGCGAGGAGCGCGGCCATGCCCCGCTCCCCGATGGTCTCGGCGGGCAGCCGGATCGTGGTGAGCTCGGGCTCCAGCGCGGTCGCGAGCGCCAGGTCGTCGAAGCCGGTGACCGAGACGTCCTCGGGCACCCGCAGCCCCAGCCGCCGGACCGCTTTGCAGGCGCCGGCCGCCAGGATGTCGTCGTCGCAGATCAACGCCGTCGGCCGGGGGCCCGGGCCGGTGAGGGCCAGCTCGGCGGCGGCCCGGGCGCCGTCGACGTCCAGCGGGGCGCGGACGGTGCGTACGGACACGTCCCGCAGGGCCTCCCGCAGCGCCGTCGCCCGCACGTCGAAGGTCCAGGACGGCACGGCGGAGGCGAGGTGGACGAAGCTGCGGTGGCCGAGGCCCAGCAGATGCCCGGTGATCTGCCGCATGCCGTCCGCGACGTCGAGGTTCACGTGCGCCGCCGCCGCGGTGTCGGCGGGGTCGCTGTCCAGCATCACCAGCGGCAGATCCGTCCCCCGGAACGCCTCCAGGGCGTCGGAGGCCATGGACGAGGCGATGACGCCGTCGAGCGCGGCGCGGGCCGAGGCGAAGGGGTCCCGGGCGGGTCCGACGCCGTCGGGGGAGGGGTAGAGCACCACCCCGAAGCCGTGGCGGGCGGCGACCGTGGCGGCGCCGGTGTAGACGCGGGCGAAGAACTCGTTGGTCAGCGCCGGGACCACGAGGAGGGCGGTCCTGGTCCGGCCGAGGCGCAGGTTGCGCGCCGCGAGGTTCGGCCGGTACCCGAGCCCGCGCGCGGCCTCCCGTACCGACTCCGCCGTCCGCTCCGAGACCCGGCCGCGCCATTTGTCGCCCAGCACCAGCGAGACGGTGGCCTGGGACACCCCAGCGGCCCTGGCGACGTCACGACTGGTCGGCCGCGGTCCGCCGAGCGGTTCCGGGGTCTGCACACATGCCTCCGCGATCTACGGTCCCTGCCTGCTGCCGACCCGTGGGCTGGACCCACGGGATGTCGCCATGGTACGTATGACGCAAGAAGTTATACGTAAAACCTCGGGGGTGGGCACCGGGGGAGAGGAGACCGACATGGCCACCGAGGCCAGGACGACGGGCGGCTATCGCGACATCCTCGGGGCGCCGCACGCCCTGCGGCTGCTCACCGGGACCCTCGTGGGCCGGCTCCCCAACGGGACCGGCCCCATCGCGATCGTGCTCTTCACCCGCGCCGAGGGCGGCAGCTACAGCCTCGCCGGCGGCCTCACCGCCGCCTACGGCATCGCCACCGCCGTCGGACAGCCCCTCCTGGGCCGGGCCGTCGACCTCAAGGGACAGCCGCGCGTCCAGCTCCCGGCCGCGCTCGTCTCCGCCCTCGGCATGATCGTCCTGGCCCTGGCCGGCATCGGCCACCTCCCCCTCGCCTACGCGGCCGTGGTCGTCGCCGGACTCCTCACCCCGCCCCTCGAAGGCGGCCTGCGTGCCCTGTGGCCGAGCGTGCTGGGGCGCGAGGACCGGGTCCACCGCGCCTACGCCCTGGACGCCGTCGCCCAGGAGGTCATGTTCACCGTCGGCCCGCTGCTGCTGACCCTCCTCGTCGCCCTCTGGTCGCCCGCCGCCGCCCTCGTCGTCATCAACGTCCTCGGCGTCCTCGGCGCGCTCTCCGTCGTCGTCTCCGAGCCCTCCCGCGTCTGGCGCTCCGAACCCCGCGAGGCCCACTGGCTCGGCGCCCTGCGCTCGCCCGGACTGCTCGCCCTGCTCGGCTCGTTCTTCTTCGTCGGCCTCGCCCTCGGCTCCATCACCGTCGCCGGCCTCGCGTACGCCGACGACCAGGGCAACGAGGCGGCCTACGGCTGGCTGATGGCCGCGCTCGGCCTCGGAGCCCTCATCGGCGGTGTCGCCTACGGTGCCCGCCACTGGTCCAGCGCCCCCGAGCGGCGGCTCCGCGTCATCGTCGGCCTGCTGGCCCTCGGCTACCTGCCCCTGATGCTCACGCCCGGGGTCGTGCCGATGACCGCGCTCGCCGCGCTCTCCGGCGTCTTCCTCGCCCCCGCCCTCGCGTGCGGCTTCATCGTCGTCGACCGGCACGCGCCGACCGGCACGGTCACCGAGGCCTTCTCCTGGCTCGTCACCACCTTCGGTGTCGGGGCCGCCCTCGGCTCGGCCGTCGCCGGACCCGTCGTCGAACTCTCCGGAACCACCGCGGGCTTCGGTGTCGCCGGCGCCGGAGGCTTCGCGGCGCTCCTGGTCCTCCTGGCCACCGGCCGCGTCCTCCGGACGCCCGGTCACCGGACACGACACGCCGTGGCCGCCGGCGGCGGGAACCCCGGACACGCCGAAAAGAACACCGACCCATCGGAAAATGATCGAAACGGGGCCGTCGAACCCGGTTTCAGCGCAGGGCATCAGGCGTAATGTTCAGTCATGGACCGCCGCATTTTCGGGCTGGAGAACGAGTACGGCGTCACGTGCACGTTCAGGGGACAGCGCCGACTGTCTCCTGACGAAGTGGCGCGCTACCTCTTCCGCCGTGTCGTGTCATGGGGCCGCAGCAGCAATGTCTTCCTGCGGAACGGCGCCCGCCTGTACCTCGACGTGGGTTCGCATCCGGAATACGCAACACCGGAATGCGACAACGTGACCGAACTGGTCACCCACGACAAGGCCGGCGAGCGCATTCTCGAAGGTCTGCTCGTCGACGCCGAACGCCGCCTGCACGAGGAGGGAATCGCCGGCGACGTCTATCTCTTCAAGAACAACACCGATTCGGCGGGAAACTCCTACGGCTGCCACGAGAACTATCTCGTCGCCCGCCACGGAGAGTTCTCCCGGCTCGCGGACATCCTCATTCCCTTCCTCGTCACCCGGCAGCTCATCTGCGGGGCCGGAAAGGTCCTCCAGACCCCGCGCGGCGCCGTCTACTGCGTCTCCCAGCGGGCGGAGCACATCTGGGAGGGCGTCAGCTCCGCGACGACCCGCTCCCGGCCCATCATCAACACCCGGGACGAACCGCACGCGGACGCGGAGCGCTACCGCCGTCTCCACGTCATCGTCGGCGACTCCAACATGTCCGAGACGACCATGCTGCTCAAGGTCGGCGCCACCGACCTGGTGCTGCGCATGATCGAGGCGGGCACCGTGATGCGCGACCTGACGCTGGAGAACCCCATCCGGGCCATCCGCGAGGTCAGTCACGACATCACCGGCCAGCGCAAGGTCCGACTCGCCAGCGGGCGCGAGGCCTCCGCCCTGGAGGTCCAGCGCGAGTACTACGAGAAGGCCGCGGACTTCGTCGACCGCCGCGGCATCCGCACCGGCACGGTCGCCCAGGTGCTGGAGCTGTGGGGGCGCACCCTCGACGCCATCGAGGCCGAGGACCTCGACCGCATCGGCACCGAGATCGACTGGGTCATGAAGTACAAGCTCATCGAGCGGTACCGGGCGAAGAACAACATGACCATGTCGCACCCCCGGGTCGCGCAGATAGACCTCGCCTACCACGACATCCACCGCCGCCGAGGGCTCTACTACCTCCTGGAGAGGAAGGGGCAGGCGGCCCGGATCTGCAACGACATGAAGATCTTCGAGGGCAAGTCCGTGCCCCCGCAGACCACCAGGGCGCGACTGCGCGGCGACTTCATCCGCCGCGCGCAGGAGCAGCGACGGGACTTCACCGTCGACTGGGTCCACCTCAAGCTCAACGACCAGGCCCAGCGCACCGTGTTGTGCAAGGACCCCTTCCGGTCGGTCGACGACCGGGTGGAGAAGCTGATCGCCGGAATGTAGCCCCGACCTCACGACACGTCAGGCCCCGCACGTCCCACGTGCGGGGCCTGACGTGCGTCGTCGGTCGCCGATGCTCCGCATGGGCTCCCTCCTCCGCCTTGCGATCGCACGCACCAGGCCCCGCTCACCGATCCGGCCTGATCGGCGCGGCACCCCCCTGGGGGATGCCTCACCGAGCAGGCCGGGCTCGCGTGCCCTGGCACGCACGCTCGCCGCGTTGTCGTCGGTCGCCGATGCTCCGCATGGGCTCCCTCCTCCGCCTTGCGATCGCACGCACCGGGCCCCGCTCACCGATCCGGCCTGATCGGCGTGGCACCCCCTAGAGTGTCGAGCAACTACTGTGCCGTCTGAGATCTGAGGAACACGTGCGCCGACTTGCCGGCCTACTGGTCGTCCCGCTGCTGCTGCTCTCGACAGCGGCCTGCGGCAGCGACGACAAGGGCTCCGATTCCGCCTCGATGAAGAACGGGCTGCCCGCCATCACCGCGGGCGAGAAGTTCGGAGAGAAGCCCACCCTCGCGAAGGGAGAGGGGGATCCGCCCAAGGAGCTCAAGGTCAATGTGATCAGCAAGGGCGACGGCGCGGTCACGAAGAAGGGCGACGCGATCCAGGTGAACTACCTGGGTCAGGCGTGGGACTCCACCACCCCCTTCGACAACAGCTTCGACCGCGGCCAGCCGTTCGACCTGACGCTGGGCGCCGGTCAGGTCATCAAGGGCTGGGACCAGGGCCTGGAGGGCCAGACCGTCGGAAGCCGGGTCGAACTCGGCATCCCGCCGGACCTCGGCTACGGCGCGCAGGGCCAGGGCGACATCAAGCCCAACGCCACCCTCGTCTTCGTCGTGGACATCCTCAAGGCGACCACGATCCCCAAGTCCGCCACGGGCACCGCGGTCGCCCAGGACAACAAGGACCTGCCGAAGGTCGGTACCAACACCGACGGCAAGGCGCCCTCGCTGACCGTCCCCAAGGTCGACCCGCCGACCAAGCTCGTCTCGAACTACGTCCTCGAGTCCAAGGGCGACGTCGTCAAGAACACCGACACGGTCGTCGTGAACTACGTCGCGGCGCTGTGGAAGGACGGCAAGGTCTTCGACTCCACCTACGCGCGGGGCAAGACCGAGAACTTCCCGCTCGCCCAGCTGACCCTGAAGGGCCTCAAGGACGGCATCACCGGCAAGAAGGTGGGCAGTCGCATCCTGATCGTCGCCCCGCCGTCCGAGGCGTTCGGGAACGAGGAGAAGCAGGGAATCCCGAAGGGATCCACCCTGGTGTTCGCCCTGGACATCCTGGCGAAGGTGTAAGACTGTCCCGACGCAGTACACCGGTATGAGGAGCAGTGCAGTGAGCATCGAGAAGCCCGAGGTCGACTTCCCGGGCGGCGAGCCGCCGAAGGACCTGGAGATCAAGGACATCTGGGAGGGTGACGGTCCGGAGGCCAAGGCCGGCGCCACCGTCTCCGTCCACTACGTGGGCGTCTCCTTCTCCACCGGCGAGGAGTTCGACTCCTCCTGGAACCGCGGCACCCCGCTGCAGTTCCAGCTCGGTGTGGGCCAGGTCATCCAGGGCTGGGACAAGGGCGTTCAGGGCATGAAGGTCGGCGGCCGCCGCCAGCTGATCATCCCCGCGCACCTCGCGTACGGAGACCGCGGCGCCGGCGGCAAGATCGCCCCGGGCGAGACGCTGATCTTCGTCTGCGACCTGGTCGCCGTCTGATCGGTCGCATCCGACCGTAAACGGTCATGACGAGGGCCCATGCCGTCCGGCATGGGCCCTCGGCTTTTGCCCGGACACCCCGGGGCGGTACGGTCGGACGTCCGAGAAGTCAATCCGGCAGAAGAGGTGCAGGGCGTCGATGGCGATTGCCAAGGCCGAGCGGCTGATGAATCTGGCGCTCTGTCTGCTCGGGACCCGGCGGCCGCTCTCCAAGCGTGAGCTCCGCGGCTCCATCGAGGCGTACATGGAAGCGAGCACGGACGACTCGTTCAACCGGATGTTCGAGCGCGACAAGGACGATCTGCGCGAGCTCGGCCTGGTCATCGCGACCGTCGAGAACCTGGAGGGCGAGACCGGCTACCTCGCCCGGCGCGACTCCAACCGCCTTCCGCCCATCACGCTGGACGCCGAGGAGGCCGCCGCCCTCGGCCTGGCCGCGAAGGTCTGGCAGCAGGCCCGTCTCGCCGGGGCCGCCAGCGGCGCCCTGCAGAAGCTCCGCGCCGCCGGGATGCCCGAGGCCGAGGACTCGTACGAGGCGCAGCACAGCGCGCTGGAGCCGCGCATCCCCGTGCACGAGGCCGCGTTCGAGCCCCTGATGCTCGCCTGCCGCGACCGTCGCCCCGTCGTCTTCGACTACCGCAAGGCCACCGCCGCCCGCCCCGAGACCCGCCAGGTCGAGCCCTGGACGCTCGAGTGCGTGCGCGGCCACTGGTACCTGGCCGGCTGGGACCGCGACCGCGGCGCCGAGCGCGTCTTCCGTCTCTCCCGCATCACCGGCAAGGTCCGCTCCCGGGCCGGCGCCTTCACCGCGCCCGTGCCCGATGTCGTCACCGTCCGGGAGACCGTCGAGCGCTGGTCCGGCGAGATCGCCACCCGCTCGGCCCGGATCCGGCTGCGTGTCGGCTGCGGCTACCCGCTGCGGGCGCGTGCCCGCTCGGTGAGCGAGGGCGCGGACGGCTGGGACGAGCTCGAGATCCCGTACGGACACGGCCTGGACGCCTGGCTCGTCGAGTTCGGCCCGGACGTCGTCGTACTGGAGCCCGCCGACCTGCGGGCCGACGTGATGGACCGGCTGCGCGCCGTGGCCAAGGGCTGAGGGGACGAACGGCATGGCAGCGAACGCGATCGACCAGACGAGGCGGATGCTCTCCCTCGTCACCTACCTCCGCGAGCGGCCCGGCGCCCACGTCGCCGACGTCGCCCGCGCCTTCGGCATCACCGAGGACGAGCTGATCTCCGACCTCGACGTGCTGCCGATGTGCGGCACCAGCTTCCGCGGCGGCGACCTCCTCGACATCGACACCGACGGCGACCGCATCTGGTGGCACAACCCCGACGACGTCGCCGAGCCGCTGCGACTGGCCGCCGACGAGGCGACCGCGCTGCTGGTCGCCGCCCGGGCCGTCGCCACCCTGCCCGGACTGCGCGAGAGCGACCGGGAGGCGCTGCTGCGCGCGACCGCCAAGCTGGAGACGGCGGCCGGTGAGACCGCCGGCGCCAGCGCCCGGCTCTCGGTCACCTTCGAGTCCGAGGGCGGCGTCTTCGCCGAGGTCGACCGGGCGATCTCGGAGCGTCGCCGGCTGTGGGTGCGGTACTACTCGCCCGCCCGCGACGAACTGACCGAGCGCGAGGTCGACCCGATCCGCCTCTTCGCCGTCGGCCACACCTACATGGAGGCGTGGTGCCGGCTCTCCGAGGCGCGCCGCACCTTCCGTCTCGACCGCGTCGCCGAGATCCGGATCCTGGACGAGCAGTCCGCACCGCCGGAGATCGAGCTGCGCGACCTGTCCGAAGGGCTCGTCCAGCCCTCGGCCGAGGACCCCGAGGTCGTCGTGGAGGTCGGGCCCGGCGGTCGCTGGGTCGCCGAGTACTACCCGCACGACCGGGCCGAGGAGCTGGCCGACGGGGGACTGCGCATCACCCTGCGCACGCCCGCACCGGCCTCGCTGCGCAGGCTCGCGCTGCGGCTCGGCAGCGACGGGCGGATCGTGGCCCCGCAGGACCTCGCCGACAGCGCCCGGCAGGCCGCCGCGGACGCCCTCGCCGCCTACGGGGACGGCGGGTGACGGGTTCCCCGCCTGCGGGCGGGGAAAGGGGAAGGTGACATTCCCCGTGCGGTGGGCGCTGTTGTCTGTGGAACCGATCGGATCGCGCGAGCGCGCGTGTGCGGGGAGTCGAGAGGGATGAGGAAATGTCCGTGATGCACGGAATGACGGCATCGATCGCGCCGGTGTTCTTCAAGGCCGCCTGCCCCGACTGCCGCTCCCGTTTCGAACTCGCCGCGAGCGCCCTGCGCCTCGCCATCGGAGCGAGCCGCCGCACCACCTTCTACTCCTTCACGTGCCCCGAGTGCGGCAGCGCCGTCCGCAAGCCCGCGGGGGAGCGGATCGTCGAACTCCTCACCGGCGGCGGTGTCCGCACCCTGCGCCTGCACCCCACCGTCTGACGCGTCGCGGTCCGCGCAGCGTCTAGGCTCGGCACATGTTCTGGCCCATGCTCGCCATCGCTCTCGGATTCCTCGGCATCGCCGTCCTCGGCGTCCTCGGCATCAAGGTCTTCGTCGAGGCCCAGCGGCTCGGCCGCCAGGTCGCGGATACCACGGCCCGCATCAATCGCGCTGCCGAAGACCTCGAAAGGGCGGCCGGAGACCTGGCCCGCAGCGGCGAGGGCCTGCGCTGATCCCCTGCCGCACCCTGCGACGCGGGGCCCCGTCCCGGCCGCCCGGTCGGCAATCGTGAGTATGCATGGGCATTGCCCTGCGTTTACTCCTGCGGGTTACGATCGCAGACAGCGCGGTGGCCGGACGCATGTCCGACCCGCCGGGCACACGCACTCCATGTCGCCTCGGTGAAGAAGGTAAACAGCTATGGGTAGGCTCGGCCCCACCGAGATCATTCTGATCCTCGTCGTCATCATCCTGCTGTTCGGCGCCAAGAAGCTCCCGGACATGGCCCGTTCCCTCGGCAAGTCGGCCCGCATCCTCAAGAGCGAGGCCAAGGCGATGAAGTCGGACGACCAGCAGCCCGCCCCCGCCGACCCGCCGCACCCCGGCGCCGCGGACCAGGCCGCCCCGCGCACCATCCAGGCCTCGCCCGGGGACGTGACCAGCGCGCGCCCCGTGACCGAGCCCTCGGACACCACCAAGCGCTGACCCGGTCCGCCGCAGTCCGCCGCACCGAGCGGCGGTCTGCCGCACGAGATGAGGACGTGGGTTGCTGAAGTCTGCCCGCAAGCAGGTGAAGGATCCCGAGGGCCGCATGCCCCTCGTGGAACACCTGCGTGAGCTCCGCAACCGCATGGCGAAGGGCCTCCTGGCCATCGCCGCGGTCACCATCGTGGCCCTCGTGTACAGCGAGGACCTGATGCAGTTCCTGACGAAGTCGGTGCCCAAGTGCGCCCCCGGCGTGACCAGCGACGGCGGCAACTGCGCGATCGTCTCCTTCAACACGCTGATCGCCCCGTTCAGCACGACGATCCAGGTCAGCCTCGTGACCGGCCTCGTCGTCGCGAGCCCGATCTGGCTCTACCAGCTGTGGGCCTTCATCGCCCCGGGCCTGCACAAGAACGAGAAGAAGTACACGTACGCCTTCGTCGGCGCCGCGGTGCCGCTGTTCACCGCCGGCGCCTACCTCGCGTACCTCATTCTTCCCATCAGCGTGAAGGTCCTCATCAGCCTCACGCCCGGCGGCTCGGCGAACATCCTGTCCCTCGGTGACGTCCTCGACTTCACCCTGCGCATGGTGCTCGTCTTCGGCCTCGCCTTCGAGCTCCCCCTCGTCCTGGTCATGCTCAACCTGACCGGCATCCTGACCGGCCGCCGGATGGCCGGCTGGTGGCGCGGCGTGATCATGGGCGTCTTCGTCTTCGGCGCCGTCATCACCCCCACCACGGACCCGGTCGGCATGCTGGCCCTGGCCGGCCCCATCACCGTGCTGTACCTCGCCGCCGTCGCCTTCTCGCTCCTGAACGACCGGCGCCGCGCCCGTCGTGACCCGGACGCCGAGCTCGACGACGACGAGGCGTCGACCCTGGACCACACCCCCGAGGCCGTCGGAGCCGTCGAACCCGTCAGCGCCGTCCGGGCCCTGCCCGAGCAGGCCACCGGCGACGCCGAAGGCGCCCGCGCACTTCGCCAGGGCGGTTACGACGACATCACCTGATCTTGTAGGGTCCCCCGCAGACTCCGTCCCGGGGGGACCCATGACCAGCGAGATCACCCTGTTCGTCAATCCCACCGCGGGACGCGGCCGGGGCGCGGACGCCGCGCTGCCGGCCGCTCGCGCGTTCCAGGACGCCGGCCTCACGGTCCGCACCGTCCAGGGAACCGACGCCCCGGACGCCCTGCGGCGCGCGCGTGAGGCCGTGGCCCGGGGGACCGGCGCGCTCGTCGCCGTCGGCGGCGACGGCATGGTCTCCCTCGCCCTCCAGGCCGTCGCCGGCACCTCCACCCCGCTCGGCGTCGTCGCCGTCGGCACCGGGAACGACTTCGCCCGCGCCGTCGGCCTCCCCCTGCGCGAACCCGCGGCGGCCGCCCGGCTGGCCGCCGGACTGCTCCCGGGCGGCGGCCGGCGCATCGACCTCGGCAGGGTCGGCGACCGCTGGTTCGGGACGGTCCTCGCCTCCGGGTTCGACTCCCGCGTCAACGACCGCGGCAACCGCATGCGCCTGCCCGCCGGCCGGTTCAAGTACGACCTCGCCATGATCGCCGAACTCGCCGCCTTCCAGCCCGTCCCGTACCGGCTCACCCTCGACGACGGCAGCGAGCGGCTGATCGACGCCACGCTCGTCGCCGTGGGCAACGGCACCTCCTACGGCGGGGGAATGCGCATCTGCGCAGACGCCCGCATGGACGACGGCCTCCTCGACGTGACCGTCGTCGGCGACTGCTCCCGCACCACCCTCCTCAAGGTCTTCCCGCGGGTCTACCGGGGCACCCACCTCGACCACCCGGTGGTCTCCGTCCACCGGGCGCGCGCCGTCACCCTCGAAGCGCCCGGTGTCACCGGCTACGCCGACGGCGAGCCGCTCGGCCCGCTGCCGCTCACGGCGCACTGCGTGCCCGGCGCGCTCCGGATCCTGGCGCCCGAGCCCGGGCCCGGGCCCGAGCCCGAGCCCGAGCTCGAGCTCGAGCCTGGGCGCGGGACCGGACGGACGTCGTAGCCGTCGCCGCCGGCCGTGTCCCGGGGCCGTCCCACGGCCGGTTCGCGCCGTCCGGCGGTTCTCCCGCGGCGGTCATTTAAAGATCGCGTCACTGTCCGAGTCGGCGGGTAGGCTCGACAACAAGATGACAGAGGACCTCACACCAGCCGAAGCGTACGCAGCAGCCCGGGCACGCAACGCCGAGCAGGCCACGGCGCTGGCCCCCTTCCGCGAGATGTACGAGTTCGGTCTGGACCCGTTCCAGATCGAGGCCTGCCAGGCCCTCGAAGCGGGTAAGGGCGTGCTCGTCGCCGCCCCCACCGGCTCGGGCAAGACCATCGTCGGCGAGTTCGCCGTCCACCTCGCCCTGCGCCAGGGGCGCAAGTGCTTCTACACGACGCCGATCAAGGCACTGTCGAACCAGAAGTACGCCGACCTCGTGAAGCGTTACGGAGCCGACAAGGTCGGCCTCCTCACCGGCGACAACAGCGTCAACTCCGAGGCGCCCGTCGTCGTCATGACGACCGAGGTCCTGCGCAACATGCTGTACGCGGGCTCGCAGACCCTCAGCGGTCTCGGGTACGTCGTCATGGACGAGGTGCACTACCTCTCGGACCGCTTCCGCGGCGCCGTCTGGGAGGAAGTGATCATCCACCTCCCGGAGTCCGTGACCCTCGTGTCACTCTCCGCCACCGTGTCGAACGCCGAGGAGTTCGGCGACTGGCTCGACACCGTGCGCGGCGACACCGAGGTCATCGTCTCCGAGAGCCGCCCCGTGCCGCTCTGGCAGCACGTCCTCGCCGGGCGCCGGATGTACGACCTCTTCGAGGAGGAGAGCGACCACGGCGGACGCGCCGCCTCCCGCCGCGAGGTCAACCCCGACCTGATGCGCCTCGCCCGCACCGAGAACACCCGCACGTACAACCCGCGCGAGCGCCGCCGCGGCAAGATGGTCCGCGAGGCCGACCGCGAGCGCGAGCGGCGCCAGCGCTCCCGCATCTGGACGCCGGGCCGGCCCGAGGTCATCGAACGGCTCGACGCCGAGGGGCTCCTGCCCGCCATCACCTTCATCTTCAGCCGGGCCGGCTGCGAGGCCGCCGTCCAGCAGTGCCTGTACGCCGGGCTGCGCCTCAACAACGACGAGGCGCGCCTCCGGGTCCGCGAGATCGTCGAGGCGCGCACCGCCTCGATCCCCGACGAGGACCTGCACGTCCTCGGCTACTACGAGTGGCTCGAAGCGCTGGAGCGCGGCATCGCGGCCCACCACGCCGGCATGCTCCCGACCTTCAAGGAGGTCGTCGAGGAGCTCTTCGTCCGCGGCCTCGTCAAGGCCGTCTTCGCCACCGAGACACTGGCCCTGGGCATCAACATGCCCGCCCGGTCCGTCGTCCTGGAGAAGCTCGTCAAGTGGAACGGCGAGCAGCACGCCGACATCACCCCGGGCGAGTACACGCAGCTCACCGGCCGCGCCGGCAGGCGCGGCATCGACGTCGAGGGGCACGCCGTCGTGCTGTGGCAGCGCGGGCTCGACCCCGGCCACCTCGCCGGGCTCGCCGGCACCCGGACCTACCCGCTGCGCTCCAGCTTCAAGCCGTCGTACAACATGGCCGTCAACCTCGTCGACCAGTTCGGCCGGCACCGCTCCCGCGAACTGCTCGAGACGTCCTTCGCGCAGTTCCAGGCCGACCGGTCCGTCGTCGGCATCTCCCGCCAGGTCCAGCGGAACGAGGAGGGCCTCGAGGGCTACCGCGAGGGCATGACCTGCCACCTCGGCGACTTCGAGGAGTACGCGCAGCTGCGCCGCGACCTCAAGGACCGCGAGACCGAGCTGGCCAAGCAGGGTGCCGCCCAGCGCCGTGCCCAGGCGGCGGCCTCGCTGGAGCGGCTCAAAGCCGGAGACGTCATCCACGTGCCCACCGGCAAGTTCGCCGGCCTCGCCCTCGTCCTCGACCCGGGCATCCCCGCCGGCCGCACCAACGGCCACCGGGGCTTCGAGCAGCACGACGGGCCGCGTCCGCTCGTGCTCACCGCGGAACGGCAGGTCAAGCGCCTGGCCTCGATCGACTTCCCGGTCCCCGTCGAAGCCCTGGAACGGATGAGGATCCCCAGGTCCTTCAACCCGCGCTCGCCGCAGTCCCGGCGCGACCTCGCGTCCGCCCTGCGTACGAAGGCGGGGCACATCAACCCCGACCGGCACCGCAAGGACCGCTCGGCCGCCGCGGACGACCGCGAGATCGCCCGGCTGCGCACGGAACTGCGCGCCCACCCCTGCCACGGCTGTGACGAGCGCGAGGACCACGCCCGCTGGGCCGAGCGCTACCACCGGCTGCAGCGGGACACCCGGCAGCTGGAGCGGCGCATCGAGGGCCGTACCAACACCATCGCCCGCACCTTCGACCGCATCGTCGCGCTCCTCACCGAACTCGACTACCTGCGGGGCGACTCCGTCACCGAGAACGGCAAGAGGCTCGCCCGGCTGTACGGCGAACTCGACCTGCTGGCCAGCGAATGCCTGCGCGACGGCGTCTGGGAGGGCCTCACGCCGCCCGAACTGGCCGCCTGCGTATCGGCGCTGGTCTTCGAGGCGCGGCAGGCCGACGACGCCGTGGCGCCCAAGCTGCCGACCGGCAACGCGAAGGCCGCGCTCGGCGAGATGGTGCGGATCTGGGGCCGGCTCGACGCCCTGGAGGAGGAGTTCAAGATCAACCAGGCGGAGGGGGTCGGCCAGCGCGAGCCCGACCTGGGCTTCGCCTACGCGGCCTACCAGTGGGCTTCGGACAAGAGCCTCGACGAGGTGCTGCGCGAGGCCGAGATGCCGGCCGGCGACTTCGTCCGCTGGTGCAAGCAGGTCATCGACGTCCTCGGTCAGATCGCCGCCGCCGCGCCCAAGGAGAACAGCACGGTCGCGAAGAACGCCCGCAAGGCCGTCGACTCGCTGCTCAGGGGGGTCGTCGCCTACAGCTCGGTGGGCTGACGGCCGGACGGCCGTCGGACAGCGCACCGAAGTCACCCGAAGGGGCCCGTGGCCGTCGCCACGGGCCCCTTCGGCTTGCCCCCGGGGCCTTTCGTCGCCGCGGGCCTTTCGGGTGCCCCGGTTCTTCCTTCGCCACGGGCCCGTCGAGGTCTTCCGTCACAGTGTCGGGCGGGCCCGCTTCCTCCCGGCCGCGGCGCCCCGGCCCGCGGTGCACGCGGCGGGGCGTCTTCTCCCCTTCGGTGGTGGCTCGTTGTCCACAGCCCGTTGTCCACAGGGGTGGCGGAGTGGCACACCCTTCCGATTCCATGGAGTCGTACACGATTCAACACCGTTGAGAGGAAGAGAACTTGACCACGCAAGCGGGTCCGCGGGCTGCCGTCGAGGCGTCCGACGGACAGAGGATCGTGCCGGGGCCCCGGGGAGTGCCCCTGCTCGGGAACATGCCGGAGTTCGGCAAGGACCCGCTCGCCTTCTTCGAGCGGCTGCGTGAGCGTGGCGACTTCGTCAGCTGGCAGTTCGGACCGAGTCCCGCCCTCTTCATCGCCCACCCCGACACCATCGGCGAACTCCTCACCGAGATCGAGCGGACCTTCGACCAGCCTGACCTCGGCATCGCCTTCCGCACGCTCCTGGGCAACGGCGTGGTCGTCGCCAAGGGCGCCGACTGGCGCCGCAAGCGCTCGCTCGTCCAGCCGTCCGTCCGGCCCAAGCAGGTCCGTTCGTACGCCGCCACCATGGCCGAGTGCGCGGTCGCCCTCGCCGACCGCTGGAGCGACGGACAGCGCGTTGACGTCAAGAAGGAGATGGCGGCGCTCACCCAGCTCATCGCCGTCCGCACCATCTTCGGCGTCGACACGGCGGCGGACGCCGAAGTCATCGGGCGGGCCATGGACGTCGCCCAGAAGGAGATCGGGGCCGAGTTCAGCGGCATCGGAGCCATCCTGCCCGACTGGGTGCCCACGCCCGGCCGCGCCCGCATCAAGAAGGCCGCCGCCGTCATCGACGCCGAGGTCGGCCGGGTCGTCGCCCGTCACCGCGACGGCGACACCGAGCGGCCCGACCTGCTCAGCCGCCTGCTCGCGGCGCAGGACGAGACCGGCGCCCATCTCTCCGACGAGGAGATCCGCGACGAGACCGTCACCCTCTACATCGGCGGACACGAGACCACCAGCTCGACCCTCGTGTGGGCCTGGCACCTGCTCTCGCACAACCCGAGGGTGCGGGCTGCCCTCGCCGAGGAGCTGGACCGGGTGCTCGGCGACCGCGAGCCCGGCTTCGAGGACTACGCCCGGCTGCCCTATACCCAGGCGGTGGTGAAGGAGACCCTCCGGCTCTACCCGACCATCTGGCTTCTGACCGGCATCGCCAAGGAGGGTGCGGTGCTCGGCGGCCGGCCCGTTCCGCCCGGCACGCGGGTCTGGAGCAGCCAGTGGGCGACCCACCGCGACGCGCGCTGGTTCGGCGACCCCGAGGAGTTCCGCCCGGAGCGCTGGGGCACCGCGGCACCCGGCGCCTCGGGGGAGGACGGCGCGACCGACGGGGGGAGCGCCGAGGGCAAGGGCGCCGAGGAGATACCGGAGTACGCCTGGTTCCCGTTCGGTGGCGGCCCGCGGGTCTGCCTCGGAACGCGGTTCGCCATGGTCGAGGCCGTCCTGGTGCTCGCCGTCCTGGCCCGCCGCTTCCACCTCGACCTCGACCCCGGCGAGATACGCCCGGTGCCCAGCCTCACGCTCCAGCCGGACCGCGACGTCCTCGCCACCGTGCGGGCGAGGCCCGGCCGACCGACGGGCGAGGACGCGGATCCGGGCGCGGATCCGGGCGCGGATCCGGGCGCGGATCCGGGCGTGGCCGGGTCCGCCGAGGCGGCGCCGGCCGGGGCGACCGGGGCGGCAGGCGAGACCCTGTCGGCCGACGAGACCGCGACGTCCGGTGGGGCCGGTGGGGCCGGTGGGGCCGCGACGTCCGGTGAGGCTCCGGGAGCCCGAGAGGCGCCGGCGGCCGGCTAGGTCCGGGGTTCCAGTCCCGTCGGGCGGGTCGGCCGGGCCTCGCCCGCACGGTGGCGAGGACGTCGCGGTCCGGCTGGAGCGTGAGGCTGGGCACCGGGCGTATCTCGCCGGGGTCGAGGTCGAGGTGGAAGCGGCGGGCCAGGAC
>NZ_RDBI01000040.1:392909-419027 GCF_008042125.1 Streptomyces sp. MS191 | reverse complement strand
GGGCCAGGGCCGGGGGCGGCCGGGCAGGGCGAGGGCCGGAGGCGGCGGGTCCGGTGCGCCCGCCGGCGCAGGCGCCTCCCCCGGTGGCCACGGCCACCCGCCGCGCGGCGCCGTCCGCTCAGGACTCCTGTTCGCGCTCCACCTGGTCGTTCCACTCGCGCTTGATCGCGCGCCAGGCCTCGTCGGTCTTGCCCGCGCGCCAGTAACCCGAGATGGACAGCCGGTCCCGGGCCACCTCGCGCTCCAGGCGCAGATGCTTGCGGAGGTCCTTCACGAAGCCCGCCTCGCCGTGCACGAAGGCGTGGACGTCGCCGGGCGGGAAGTCCAGGTTCCGGACCGCCTCCAGCAGGGCCTCGCCGGCCGGGCGCGAGCCCCGGTGGAGCCAGGTCACCTCGACGCCCGCCGCCGTCGCGAACTTCTGCTCCTCGCCGGCGTCGGCGACCTCCACGAACGCGTGGACCACGGCCCCCTCGGGCAGGCGCTCCAGCGCGACCGCGATGGCCGGCAGAGCGCTCTCGTCGCCCACGAGCAGGTGCCAGTCCGCGGCCGGGTCCGGCGCGTAGCCGCCGCCCGGACCGAGGAAGCGCATGACGTCGCCGGCCCGCGCCCCCGCCGCCCACGGTCCCGCCAGGCCCTCGTCGCCGTGGACCACGAAGTCGACGGTCAGCTCGCGGTGGACCGGGTCCCAGGCGCGCACCGTGTAGGTCCGCGTCGTCGGCCACTGCTCGCGCGGGAACTCCTCGCGGATCCGCTCCATCGAGAACGGCTCCGGATAGCTCACTCCCTCCGGCGCGAAGAGCAGCTTCACGTAGTGGTCCGTGTGCTCGCCGACGGTGAAGGCGTCGAGCCCGTCCCCGCCCAGCACCACACGCACCATGTGCGGGGTGATCCGCTCCGTGCGCACCACCCGCGCCTCGTGGGCCTTCGGTGCCTTGCGCGCCGGCTGCTCTGCCACGACGGTCTCCCCTGACTTCGAGAACTTAGGTTTACCTAAGCTAGCACCTCAACGGGTGAGGACGGTGAGGAGCCGCCCCACCGCACCGCCCAGGCCCCAGCGGGCCACCAGCTCCTCCAGCGCCGCCGGATCCCGCGGACCGCCCGGCAGCGCCGGGTCGAAGGCGGGCAGCGGGACGTCGCCGGCGACCCGGACGACCTTGGGGGCCACGTCGAGATACGCGGCGGCCTCCACGATGCCCCGCCGCTTGGCCGGGGTCAGTCGCGACGTGCGGTCCTCGGCCGCCGCGCGGACACCCGCGAGGTCCCCGTACTCCGTGATCAGCTGCGCGGCGGTCTTCTCGCCGATCCCCTTGACCCCGGGCAGCCCGTCGCTGGCGTCGCCGCGCAGGGCCGCGAAGTCGGCGTACTGGTCGGCCCGCACCCCGTACTTGGTCCGGATCAGCTCGCCGTCGACGAGGTCGCAGTCGCCCACGCCCTTGCGCGGGTAGAGCACGCGCACCCCGCGCGCGTCGTCCACCAGCTGGAAGAGGTCGCGGTCCCCGGTGACG
This sequence comes from Streptomyces sp. MS191, assembly GCF_008042125.1. Classification (GTDB taxonomy): domain Bacteria; phylum Actinomycetota; class Actinomycetes; order Streptomycetales; family Streptomycetaceae; genus Streptomyces. The sequence continues at coordinate 417,522 of NZ_RDBI01000040.1, read as the reverse complement.
ATGTCCACCGGCCCGGCCGACCGCCCGGCGAGCGTCCCGATGACGTCGTCCGCCTCGTACGGGGCGACCCCCACCCGGGCGATGCCGAGCGCGTCCAGGACGTCCTCGATGATCGGCACCTGCGGGGCCAGCGTGTCGGGGACCTCCTCCTCGTCCGGTCCGACCTCCGTCTCCTCGGCCACCCGGTGGGCCTTGTACGAGGGGATCAGGTCCACCCGCCACTGCGGGCGCCAGTCGGCGTCCATGCAGGCCACCAGATCGTCCGGGCCGTGGTCCTGGACGAGCCGGGTGATGAAGTCCAGCAGCCCCCGCACGGCGTTCACCGGGGTGCCGTCCGGGGCCCGTACCGAATCCGGCACGCCGAAGTACGCGCGGAAGTAGAGGGAAGCGGTGTCGAGGAGCATCAGGCGTCGGGTCACACCCCGATCATGCCGCACCCCACGGACACCGGGCCCGAACGACGGTTCCGCACTCCGGGCGTGACCCCGGTCACCTTCGCGTTTGCCCTCCCGGGGCCCGGGCAGGCGCGAGCCCGGAGCGGACCCCGGTACGCGATTCGACGAACGGATCGCCGTGCGCGGGAGAGAAGCGGGCCGAACCCGCCCCGCTCCACGGCCCGGCTGCGGGGGTGGCGGGCCGTTTCTCGTTCCAACGCGTGAGGTGTATGTGTCCAGGCTCCAGGCCGACCACCTGTTCAAGGTGTTCGGCAGACGACCCGACGACGCCGTCCGGAAGCTCGCCGACGGCGCCGACCGAGACGAGCTGCGTGCCGAGGGGACGACCGCCGCGGTGATCGACGCGTCGTTCGTCGTCGACCCCGGCCAGATCTTCGTCGTGATGGGTCTGTCCGGATCCGGCAAGTCCACCCTCCTGCGCATGCTCAACGGCCTCCTCGAGCCCACCGCGGGCCGGGTGCTGTTCGACGGCAGGGACCTCACCGCGCTGAGCCCCCGCGACCTGCGCACCGTGCGGTCCACGAAGATCAGCATGGTCTTCCAGCACTTCGCGCTCTTCCCGCACCGCAGCGTCCTGGAGAACGCCGCCTACGGCCTGGAGGTCCAGGGGGTCCCGCGCGCCGAGCGCGAGGCCCGCGCCGCCGAGGCCCTGGAGCTGTGCGGCCTGGCCGGCTGGGAGAAGTCCTGGCCGGACGAGCTGTCCGGCGGCATGCAGCAGCGCGTGGGCCTGGCCCGCGCGCTCGCCACCGACGCCGACCTGCTCCTCATGGACGAGTCCTTCAGCGCGCTCGACCCGCTGATCCGCCGCGACATGCAGGACCAGCTGCTGGAGCTGCAGAAGCGGCTGAAGAAGACCATCGTCTTCATCACCCACGACCTCAACGAGGCCATGCGGCTGGGCGACCGGATCGCGGTCATGCGCGACGGCCGGATCGTCCAGCTCGGCAGCGCCGAGGACATCCTCGTCCGCCCCGCCAACGACTACGTCGCCTCCTTCATCCAGGACGTCGACCGCACCCGTGTGCTCACGGCCTCCGCCGTCATGACGGACGCCGACCGCCCCGGCGACGCGGACGCCTGCGGCTGCGAGACCGTCGGCCCCGACACCCTCGTCGCCGACCTCTGCGCCGTCAGCGCCCGCGTCCCGCACCCGGTGGCCGTGAAGGACGCCGACGGCACCCTCCTGGGCGTCGTGCCGCAGTCCCGTCTGATCGGTGTCATCGGCGACGAGGAGCGGCCGCCCGCCGCCTGCGACGCCCCCGGCGCGGACAAGGAGCCGGCCCATGCCTAGGATCCCCCTCGGCCAGTGGGTCGACGGCGCCGTCGACTGGCTCCAGGCCCAGCTCTCCTGGCTCTTCGACGCCGTGACCACGGTGGTCACCGGTCTCTACGACGGCATCGACGCGGTCCTCTCCGCGCCCGAGCCGCTCCTCTTCGCCGGCATCCTCGCCGTCGTCGCCTGGTGGCTGCGCGGCCTGACGGCGGGCGCGCTCGCCTTCGTCGGCTTCGCGCTGGTCGACTCCATCGAGCTGTGGGACGACGCCATGTCGACCCTCTCCCTCGTCCTCGTCGCGACCCTGGTCACGCTGGTGATCGCGGTCCCGCTCGGCATCTGGGCGGCCCGCTCCAAGACGGTCAGCGCCGTGCTGCGCCCCGTGCTGGACTTCATGCAGACCATGCCGGCGATGGTCTACCTCATCCCCGGCATCATCTTCTTCGGCGTCGGCGTGGTGCCCGGCATCATCGCCACCATCGTCTTCTCCCTGCCCCCGGGCGTGCGGATGACCGAGCTCGGCATCCGCCAGGTCGACGGCGAACTCGTCGAGGCGGCCGAGGCGTTCGGCACCACCCCCCGGGCCACCCTGCTGCGCGTCCAGCTGCCCCTCGCCGTGCCGACGATCATGGCCGGCATCAACCAGGTCATCATGCTGGGCCTGTCCATGGTCGTCATCGCCGGCATGGTCGGCGGCGGCGGGCTGGGCGGCGCGGTCTACCGCGCCATCGGCAACGTCGACATCGGCCTCGGCTTCGAGGCGGGCATCTCGATCGTCATCCTCGCCATGTACCTGGACCGGATCACCGGCGCCCTGGGGCGTCAGGTCTCGCCGCTCGGCCGCCGGGCGCTCGCCAAGGCTCGCGCCGCGGTCGCCGCCCGGGCCGGCGCGAAGATCTGGAGCCACCGTCCGCAGCCGGTCACCGCGCTGGTCGGCGTGGTCGTCCTGGCGCTCGTCGCGGGCGGCATGGGCTTCCTGGGCGCCGGCAAGCAGTCCGGTCCCACCGCCGACGGCGGCAAGGACATCGGCCAGGGCAAGAAGGTCAGCCTCGGCTACATCCCCTGGGACGAGGGCATCGCCTCCACCTTCCTGTGGAAGGAACTCCTGGAGCGGCGCGGCTTCGAGGTCGAGACCCAGCAACTGGAGGCCGGAGCCCTCTACACCGGTCTCGCCGGCGGCCAGATCGACTTCCAGACCGACTCCTGGCTCCCGGTCACCCACGCCCAGTACTGGGAGAAGTACCGCAACAAGCTCGAGGACCTCGGCTCCTGGTACGGGCCGACCTCGCTCGAACTGTCCGTGCCCTCCTACATGAAGGGGGTCGACTCGCTCGACGACCTGAAGGGCAAGGCCGGACAGTTCAAGGGCCGCATCGTCGGCATCGAGCCCAGCGCCGGCATGATGGGCATCCTCAAGGACAAGGTCCTGAACGACTACGGCCTCAAGGGCGAGTACAAGGTCGTCGACGGCTCCACGCCGGGCATGCTCGCCGAGTTGAAGCGCGCGTACGACAAGAAGGAACCGGTCGTCGTCACGCTGTGGTCGCCGCACTGGGCGTACTCCGCCTACGACCTGAAGAAGCTGAAGGACCCGAAGGGCAGTTGGGGCAAGGGCGACGGCGTCCACACCCTGGCCCGCAAGGGCTTCGCCGCCGACAACCCCGAGGTCGGCGCCTGGCTCAAGGACTTCAGGATGACCGAGAAGCAGCTCACCGACCTGGAGGCCGCCATCCAGCAGGGCGGCAAGGGCAAGGAGCAGGAGGCCGTCCGCGGCTGGCTGGCGAAGAACCCCGGCCTCGCGGAGAAGCTCACGCCTCAGTGACGGGGCGCGGACGGAGAGTTGCCGGCTCCGGTCCGCCTCCGATCCGACTCCGCACCGAGAAGGGGCGGTCGCCGAAAGTGTTCGGCGACCGCCCCTTTTCGCCACGACGCGAAACCCTGCCCCAAAGCTGCGTAAGGTTCAGGTAACCGATCAGTACGCCCGACGCACGCGACACGGGGAGGAGCGGTCATGGACGACAAGGAATCACTCCGCGTGGGCGCGGCCGTCAAGAGGCGCCGCAGAGCCCTCCACCTCACCCTGGCCGTCGTCGCCTCGCGCAGCGGCCTGTCCGTGCCCTTCCTCAGTCAGGTCGAGAACGAGCGGGCCCGCCCCAGCATGCGGTCGCTCCAGCTCGTCGCGGAGGCGCTGGAGACGACGGCCGCCGAACTGCTCGCGTCCGCCGAGTCCGCCCGCACCGTCGACGTCGTGCGCGCCGAGGAGGTCCTGGACGACGCGCTGGAGGACGAGCCCGGGATCCGGCCCGCCGGGGTACGCCCCCTGGTGCGCGGCCGGCACCAGCTGCACGCCCGGGAGTTCACCGGCGAGCGCGACGCCGGCCGTGAATTCGTGCACCGCAACGACGAGTTGCTGTACGTCGCCGACGGCTCCGCCGAGGTCGAGGCCGAGGGACGCGCGTACCGGCTCGAACGCGGCGACACGCTGTTCCTCTCCGGCGGCGTACGCCACCGGTGGCGCGCCACCGAGCCGGGCACCCGCCTCCTGGTCGTCGCGGTCGCCGAGCACATCGTGGCCGGTGACGCATGAGGGTCGTCTCCCTCGTCCCGTCGCTGACCGAGGCCGTCGCCGTCACCGCCCCCGGCCTGCTGGTGGGGGTCACCGACTGGTGCACCCACCCGGCCGGCCTCGACGCGGCCCGGATCGGGGGCACCAAGAACCCGGACGTCGCCGCGATCACGGCCCTGCGGCCCGACCTCGTGATCGCCAACGAGGAGGAGAACCGCGCTCCCGACCTGGCCGCCCTGCGCGCGGCCGGCGTCGACGTCCTGGTGACCGAGGTGCGCACGCTGGACCAGGCGTTCCGCGAGCTGGACCGGGTCCTGCGGGCGTGCGGCGTGCCGTCGAGGCCCGGCTGGCTCGACCGGGCCGAGGAGGCCTGGGCCGCCGTGGAACCGGACGGCCCGCCGGTGACCGCGATCGTGCCGATCTGGCGGCGCCCCTGGATGGTGCTCGGCCGCGACACCTTCGCCGGCGACCTGCTCGCCCGGCTCGGGGTCCGCCACCTGTACGCCGATCACGCCGAGCGCTACCCCCGCGTCTCCCTCGACGAACTCGGCGCCGCCGGTGCCGATCTCGTCGTCCTGCCCGACGAGCCCTACCGCTTCACGGCCGACGACGGTCCCGAGGCGTTCCCCGGGACCGCCGCCGCGCTCGTGGACGGCCGTCTGCTCACCTGGTACGGGCCGTCGCTGGCCGAGGCTCCGGGCGAGCTGCGGCGGGCGCTGCGAGCAGCGCGCCGCTGACCAGCCCGCGCACCGTGTGACGGGCGGCCACCAGCCAGGCCGCGAGCAGGAACACGTACAGGCCGACCGCGAGCCACCGCAGCCCCGCCAGCCCGGTGTGCCCGGCCAGGCCCTCGGCGCCCGTCACGCAGGTACCGACCGGGAAGGTGAAGGCCCACCAGGTCATCGCGAATCCCATGCCCCGGCGCCGCGCCCGCACCACCATCGCGCCGGCGAGCGCGAGCCACAGCAGCGCGAAGCCCGTCACCGGGACGCCGTACAGGACGGCGAAGGCCGCGTAGCCGTGGGCGTAGGGCTCGGGCAGGACTCCGGGGGCCGCGTCGGCGAACTTGTTCGCGGCGGTGGTCGACTGGCCCAGCGGGCCGAGGACCAGGAACAGCGTGGGGGTGAGCGCGAGGGGCAGCGGCCCGCCCGTGACGAGCCGGCCGAACACCAGCGGGAGCATGACGAGGGTGGCGAGCAGGCTCAAGCCGAACAGGGCGTGGCAGGCGATCAGCAGCGACTGCTGGGCCTGCCCGGCGGGCAGGTGCGGAAGCAGCAGCGGTCCGAGCGCCGCCGAGACCATCGGCGCCACCACCGGCAGGAGCCAGACCGGGGCCGCGCCCTCGATCCGGTAGTGCACGATCATGAGGTACGGGATCCCCACGGCGGCCGCCAGGCCGATCGCCGTACCCGCCGTGAACAGGACGGCGTCGACCGCCACGGCGGCGGGCAGCCCGATCCAGTCCCGGCCCACCAGCAGCGTGCCGCCGCCGACCGCGAGCAGCGCCATCGACAGGCAGCCGTAGAACGGCGCGACGGCGGGGTCCAGCAGGTGCGCGCGGGCCTGGTCGCGGTGGTGGGCCCAGTGCAGGGCGCGGGCGGCCAGCACGGCCAGGAGCATCGCCAGGGAGAGCGCCCAGACCGCCGTGCAGGCGGTCCGCAGACCGGGGACGTCCACCGGGAGCGCGGCTCCCGCGTTGGCGACGATGGCGGTGCCCATCACCGGGGCGTACCACTGGGGGCCGAGGTGACGGACCGGGACCGACCGTGCGCCGGGGGTGGTGGCGCGGAGGGCCGGGCGGGATGGTGCGAGGGTTGCCATGCCCCCACCGTCGTCCGGATCCCGGTGACCCACCAGGGATCTTGTGGCTATGACGTCATAAGCTGGCTTTATGAGCAGTGAGCCGTCCTCCGTGTCCGCAGCACCCCTCTCCCACCGGGTCCCGGACCTCGGCGCGCTCGAACTGCTGCTGGCCGTCGCCCGTCACGGGAGTCTGGGCCGCGCGGCCCGCGAGGTGGGGATCACCCAGCCCGCCGCGAGCAGCCGGATCCGGTCCATGGAGCGGCAGCTCGGCGTGGCGCTGGTGGACCGCTCGCCGCGCGGCTCGCGGCTGACCGACGCCGGGGCCCTGGTGACCGACTGGGCCCGCCGGATCGTGGAGGCGGCGGAGGCCTTCGACGCGGGGGCGCAGGCCCTGCGGGGCCGGCGGGACTCGCGGCTCCGGGTGGCCGCGTCCATGACGATCGCCGAGTACCTGCTGCCCGGCTGGCTCATCGCGCTGCGCGGCCAGCGGCCCGACACGGCCGTGTCCCTGCTCGCGGGGAACTCGGCGGCGGTCGCCGCGCGGCTGCTCGGCGACGAGGCGGACCTGGGTTTCGTGGAAGGTCTCGCGGTCCCCGCGGGGCTGGACGGCGCGGTCGTCGCCCACGACCGGCTCGCCGTGGTCACCGCGCCGTCGCATCCGTGGGCCCGGCGCCGCGCGCCGCTGGACCCCGGCGAGCTGGCGGGCACGCCGCTGATCCTGCGGGAACGTGGTTCGGGCACCCGCCAGGTCCTCGACTCCGCGCTCGCCGCCCACGGCGGCCTGGCACAGCCGCTGCTCGAACTGGCCTCCACCACCGCCGTGAAGGCGGCGGCGGTCAGCGCCGCGGGCCCCGCCGTCCTGAGCGAGCTGGCCGTGGCGGAGGAACTGGCCTCCCGTCGCCTGGTCGAGGTGCCGGTCGCGGGAGTGGAGCTGCGGCGCGACCTGCGCGCGGTCTGGCCCGCCGGGCACCGGCCCACCGGTCCGGCCCGCGACCTGCTCTCCCTGACCCGCGGCTGAGCCCGCAGGTTCGAGCCGGCCGCGCCGAGCCGGTACGACGCCGGACCCGCGGGGCCGTGCCACGGCCCGGCCCCGGAGGCGGTCCTCAGCGGCGAGCGGCGCCGGCCGCGCGCACCACGCCCTCCATCACGCGCAGGTCCTCGCCCATCTCCGGGTGCCACTGGACGCCCAGCGCCCATGCCGGCTCGGCCAGTTCCACCGCCTCCACCGTGCCGTCCTCGGCGTACGCCGACGGGACCAGCCCGCGGCCCAGCCGGTCGACGGCCTGGTGGTGGTAGGTCGGCACCTCGGCGAGCTCCGGCGCCAGGGAGGCGTAGAGCGTGCCCGGGACCGGCTTCACCGTATGGCGGCCGATCACGCCGACGGCCTCCACATGGCCGTCCAGGTGCTGGATCAGGGTCCCGCCCAGGGCCACGTTCAGCAGCTGCATGCCGCGGCAGATGCCCAGCAGCGGGGTTCCCGAGGCCAGCGCCGCCTCGATCAGAGCCAGCTCCCACGCGTCCCGGGCCCGGGCCGGCGGGCCGGTGCGGGGGTCGGGCGCGGCCCCGTACCGTACCGGCTCGACGTCCGCGCCTCCCGCGACCACCACGCCGTCCAGCCGGGCCACCACCTCCGCCGCCGTGGCCGGGTCGCCCGGCGGGAGCATCGCCGCGAGACCGCCGCTCGCCTGGACGAGCCGCGGGTACGGGGCAGGCAGCAGCGCGGCGGCCATGTCCCACACCCCCCAGCGGGCCTGGTCGAGGTAGGTCGTCACGCCGATGAGCGGCTTGGTCACGGGAGTTCCTCCAGGGGAGAGAGCGTCGGGGGTCGGAGCGGGCGCGTCAGTCGCGTTCGAGTTCGGCCTCGGCCGCCGCCAGCGCGGCGAACTCCTCCTCCGGCGCCTTGGCCACCAGATGATGTCGACTGTAGAACGCGAAGTACGCCAGGGCGATCACGTAGACCCCGAGCGCGATGAACGCCGCGTCCTTGTCCACCAGGAAGGTCGCCACCAGCGCCGCCAGCGCGAGCACGAAGGCGACGGACGAGGTCACGACGCCGCCGGGGGTCCGGTACGGCCGGGGCAGCTCCGGCTCGCGCCGGCGCAGCACGATGTGGGAGAGCGCCATCAGGGCGTACGAGATGGTGGCGCCGAACACGGCGATGTTCAGCATCCGCGCGCCGTCGCCGGTGCCGGCGGCGAGGGCGAAGCCGATGGCGCCGGGGATCAGCAGTCCCAGGTAGGGGGACTTGCGGCGGCTGGTCAGCGAGAGGAAGCGGGGGAGGTAGCCGGCCCGGGACAGGGCGAAGAGCTGCCGGGACCCGGCGTAGATCAGGGAGAAGAAGGAGGCCACCAGGCCGGCGAGCCCGGCGTAGTTCACGAACCGGCTGAGCGCGGTCGGCTCCCCGTCACCCTGCAGGGCCACCACCAGCGGGTTGCCGGCCTCCTGGATCGCCGCCGCGCCACGCGCCCCGGTCGCGGCGAAGAAGGTCACCACGGCCAGCAGCGCCAGGATGCCCATCGAGAGGGCCAGCGCCCTCGGCATCGAGCGGACCGGGTCCTTGGCCTCCTCCGCGGCGAGCGGCACGCCCTCGACACCGAGGAAGAACCACATGCCGAAGGGGAACGCCGCCCAGATGCCGAGCAGCCCGAACGGCAGCCAGGAGCTGGCGCCGAACGCCTGGCCGTCGACCGGGATGTCGTTCAGCCCGTCGACGTGGAAGTCGGTGAGCGCGCCGAGCGCGAAGATCACGAGTGCCGCGACGGCGATCGCGGTGACGACCAGGCTGAAGCGCAGCGCCTCGCCGACGCCCCACAGATGGATGCCGATGAAGACCGCGAAGCACGCCAGGTAGACCGGCCAGCCCGACTCCAGGCCGAACAGCCCGAGCGACTCGACGTAGTCGCCGATGAAGATGGAGATCGCGGCGGGGGCGAGGATGTACTCGATGAGGATGGCGGTGCCGGTGAGGAAGCCGCCCCAGGTGCCGAGCGCCCGGCGGGCGAAGCCGTAGCCGCCGCCCGCGGTGGGCAGGATGGCGGAGAGCTCGGCCAGCGCGAAGACGAGGCACGCGTACATCGCGCCCATCAGGACGGTGGCGACGGCCAGGCCGCCGAAGCCGGCCTTGGACAGTCCGATGTTCCAGCCGGAGAAGTCGCCGGAGACGACGTACGCGACGCCCAGCCCGGTGAGCAGCAGCCAGCCGGCGCTGCCGCGCCGCAGGGCCCGGCGCTCCAGGTAGTCGTCCTGCGGTGGTGCGGTGCTTCCCGTGCTGTTCCCGGTCGTGTCTTCGAGCGTCATGGCAGCGTCAGCTCCCGCGTCGGGCCCAATGGATTGGTCCCATACCTTTGCGCCGGGTCGGCTGGAACGCAACCCCCTTGCGTTACTTTCGGGTTACGCGGACGCGGGGGAGGGGAGCCCGTCGCGCGGCCCCGTCCCGCGCGACGGCGCCGACCCGGCGTGCCGGTGCCGCGGGGCCGGTCAGGTCAGGAAGCCGCGCAGCAGCGCCGCCGTGCCCCCGCAGTGCTCCCGCATCACCTCGCGCGCCGCGTCGGCGTCGCCGTCGAGCACGGCCTCCACCAGGGCGGTGTGCTGGTGCTGCGAGTGCTCCAGGTTGCGTACGAGCAGCGGGATGCAGTCCAGGAGGTCGTTCACCGTCGCCCGGACCGCCGCGTACTGCGCGGTCAGCGTCGGCGAGCCGGACAGCTCGGCGAGCGTGAGGTGCAGCAGCGTGTCCTGGCGCCGGTAGTCGGCCAACGGTGCGTCGTGCGTCGCCGCGAGCGCCGTCCGCAGCCGGGCCGCCCCCTCGTCGGTCAGCCCGTGCGCCGCGCACAGACCGGCCGCGCCCACCTCCAGCACCTCGCGGAAGCGCAGCGCGTCCTCCATGTCGACGGAGGCGATCCGGCGGCGCAGCTCGGCCTCGTCGGCGGTCTGCGGGCGGTGCAGCACGAACGTTCCGCCGTAGCGGCCCCGCCGGCTCTCCACGAGCCCCTGCTCCTGGAGCACCTTCAGGACCTCGCGCAGGGTCACCCGGCTGATCCCCATCCGCTCGGCGAGCTCCCGCTCCGCCGGCAGCCGCTCCCCGCCCGGCACGAGACCGAGCCGCACCACCTGGAGGATCTGCTCCAGGGCCTCCTCGAAACCGTTGCCCGCCCGCACCGGCCTCAGCACCGGCGTCAGGCGGTCCGGCAGGTTCGGCAGGTCCGCCCAGGCGTCCGTCCCGCCACCGATCTTCGCCACGTTGCGGTTTCCCCTTCCCAAGCAATGGTCTTCGGCAATACCTTATGGCTCCCGGCTGACCGAAGGAGGAGTAATCCCGTGGCAGACCGCAAAGCCCCGCTCTCCGTCGAGGAGCTACGCACCCTCGTCGCGAGCGGTGAGATCGACACCGTCGTCCTGGCCTTCCCCGACATGCAGGGCCGGCTCCAGGGCAAGCGGTTCGCCGCCCCGTTCTTCCTGGACGACGTCCTCGGCCACGGCACCGAGGGATGCAACTACCTCCTGGCCGTCGACGCCGAGATGAACACGGTCGACGGATACGAGATGTCGTCCTGGGACCGCGGCTACGGCGACTTCGCCATGCACCCCGACCTCTCCACCCTGCGCCGCGTCCCCTGGAACGAGGGTACGGCGATGCTCATGGCCGACCTCGCCTGGAACGACGGATCGCCCGTCGTCGCCGCGCCCCGCCAGATCCTGCGCCGCCAGCTGGAACGGCTCGCCGAACACGGCTACACCGCCCACGTCGGCACGGAGCTGGAGTTCATCGTCTTCAAGGACACCTACGAACAGGCCTGGGACGCGAACTACCGGAACCTGACCCCCGTCAACCAGTACAACATCGACTACTCCGTCCTCGGCACCGGCCGGGTCGAACCGCTGCTGCGCCGCATCCGCAACGAGATGGCCGGCGCCGGACTCATCGTGGAGTCGGCCAAGGGCGAGTGCAACCCCGGCCAGCACGAGATCGCGTTCAAGTACGACGAGGCCCTCGTCACCTGCGACCAGCACGCCGTCTACAAGACCGGGGCCAAGGAGATCGCCGCCCAGGAGGGCGTCTCGCTCACCTTCATGGCGAAGTACAACGAGCGCGAGGGCAACTCCTGCCACATCCACCTCTCCCTCCAGTCCGTCGACGAGCCCGGCCGCAACGTGATGGCCGGAGCCGGACCGGACGGGATGTCGGAGGTCATGCGGCACTTCCTCGCCGGCCAGCTCGCCGCCCTGCGCGACTTCTCCCTTCTCTACGCCCCCCACATCAACTCGTACAAGCGTTTCCAGCCCGGTTCCTTCGCCCCCACCGCCGTCGCCTGGGGCGTCGACAACCGCACCTGTTCCCTGCGCGTCGTCGGCCACGGCCGCTCGATGCGCTTCGAGAACCGCCTCCCCGGCGGAGACGTCAACCCGCACCTCGCCGTCGCCGGACTCGTCGCGGCCGGTCTGTACGGCATCGAGCAGCGCCTCGAACTGCCCCCGGCCTGCGACGGCAACGCCTACACGGCCGAGTACGCCCACGTCCCCACCACCCTGCGCGAGGCCGCCGAGCTCTGGGAGACCAGCCCGATCGCCAAGGCCGCCTTCGGCGACGAGGTCGTCGCCCACTACCGCAACATGGCCCGCGTCGAAGTCGAGGCCTACGACGCCGCGGTGACCGACTGGGAGCTGCGCCGCTCCTTCGAACGCATGTGAGGAAAGAGTTGCTCCAGGTACTCAATCCGGCGACCGAAGAGGTCGTCGCGACCGTCCCCGCCGCCACCCCCGCCGACGTCGACGCAGCCGTCGCCCGGGCCACCACCGCCCAGCGCGGCTGGGCCGCGGCCGCCCCCGCCGACCGGGCCCGGCTCCTGCGACGCTTCGCCGCGGTGGTCGACGACCACGTCGAGGAGCTGGCCCGGCTGGAGGTCCGCGAGGCCGGCCACACGATCGGCAACGCCCGCTGGGAGGCGGGCAACGTCCGCGACCTGCTCGACTTCGCCGCCGGGGGAGTGGAGCGGCTCAACGGCCGGCAGATCCCGGTGGCCGGCGGCCTCGACATCACGATCCTCGAACCCCTGGGCGTCGTCGGGGTCATCGCGCCCTGGAACTTCCCCATGCCGATCGCCGCCTGGGCACTCGCCCCGGCTCTCGCGGCGGGCAACGCGGTGATCCTCAAGCCCGCGGAGACCACCCCGCTGACCGCCCTGCGCCTGGCCGAACTCGCCCGGGAGGCCGGACTGCCGGACGGACTGCTCCAGGTCCTGCCCGGCGAGGGTGCGGTCACCGGCAACGCGCTCGTCGAGCACCCGGGCATCGCCAAGATCGTCTTCACCGGCTCGACCCGGGTGGGGAAGAGCATCATGGCGAAGTGCGCCGACCAGGTGAAGCGCGTGACCCTCGAACTCGGCGGCAAGAGCCCCAACCTCGTCTTCGCCGACGCCGACATCGAGGCGGCGGCCGCCGCCGCCCCGATGTCCTTCCTCGACAACAGCGGCCAGGACTGCTGCGCCCGCACCCGCATCCTCGTCCAGCGGTCCGTGTACGACCGCTTCCTGGAGCTGCTCACCCCGGCCGTCGAGGAGATCGTCGTCGGCGACCCGTCCGACGAGCGCACGCAGATGGGTCCCCTCATCTCCCGTGCCCAGCTGGAACGCGTCCGGGCCTACGTGCCCGAGTCGCTCCCCGGCATCCGCGGCAAGGCACCCGAGGGCCCCGGCTTCTGGTTCCCGCCGACCGTCCTCACCGAGGTCGCCGAGGACGCGCCGTGCGCCGTCGAGGAGGTGTTCGGCCCCGTCGCGGTCGTCCTGCCCTTCGACGACGAGGCCGACGCGGTCCGGCTCGCCAACGCCACCGAGTACGGGCTGTCCGGCTCGATCTGGACCCGTGACGTCGGACGCGCCCTCCGGGTCTCCCGCGCCGTCCGCGCCGGCAACCTCTCCGTCAACTCGCACTCCAGCGTCCGCTACTGGACCCCGTTCGGCGGCTACAAGCAGTCCGGCCTCGGCCGGGAGCTCGGTCCCGACGCACTGACCGCCTTCACCGAGACCAAGAACGTCTTCATCAGCACGGAAAGCACGGAGGCCTGAATCACATGACCGACTCGATCGTCTGCCGCCGCCTCGTCGGCCGGACCGCCGTCATCACCGGGGCCGGCAGCGGCATCGGCCTCGCCACCGCCCGCCGCCTGGCCTCCGAGGGCGCCCAGGTCGTCTGCGGCGACATCGACGAGACCGCCGGCAAGGCCGCGGCCGAAGAGGTCGGCGGCACGTTCGTCAAGGTCGACGTCACCGACCCCGAGCAGGTCGAGGCACTGTTCAGGACCGCCTTCGACACCTACGGCTCCGTCGACATCGCCTTCAACAACGCCGGCATCTCGCCGCCCGACGACGACTCCATCCTCACCACGGGCCTGGAGGCGTGGAAGCGCGTCCAGGACGTCAACCTCACCTCCGTCTACCTGTGCTGCAAGGCCGCCCTTCCCTACATGCGGCGGCAGGGCCGCGGCTCGATCATCAACACCGCGTCCTTCGTCGCCATCATGGGCGCAGCCACCAGCCAGATCTCGTACACCGCGTCCAAGGGCGGCGTCCTCGCGATGTCCCGCGAGCTGGGCGTCCAGTTCGCCCGCGAGGGCATCCGGGTCAACGCGCTCTGCCCGGGGCCGGTCAACACCCCCCTCCTGCAGGAGCTGTTCGCCAAGGACCCGGAGCGGGCCGCCCGTCGCCTGGTGCACATCCCCGTCGGCCGGTTCGCCGAGGCGGAGGAGATCGCCGCCGCCGTGGCCTTCCTCGCCAGCGACGACTCCTCGTTCGTCAACGCCACCGACTTCCTCGTCGACGGCGGCGATCTCCTCCGCCTCGGCGAACCGGCCGACGGGGATGTGCACCAGGCGACGGGCGGCCCGCTCCGGGTCCTTGGCGAACAGCTCCTGCAGGAGGGGGGTGTTGACCGGCCCCGGGCAGAGCGCGTTGACCCGGATGCCCTCGCGGGCGAACTGGACGCCCAGCTCGCGGGACATCGCGAGGACGCACCCTGCGGCGCGGGCCTCTCCGCGCACGACAGCCGGGCGTCGCAAGGCGCCCGGCTGTCGTGCGCGGAGAGGCCCGCGCCGCAGGGTCCCGCGCGGAAAAGGTCCCGCGCGGAGAGGTCGTCCGCGGAATGTCGTCCGCAGAGAACAGGAGCATGCTCGTGAACCATCCGATCCGCCGGCCGGCCGTGCTCGCCGCCGTGACCGCCGTCGTCGCCGGCCTGCTCACCGCCCTGCCGGCCCAGGCGAAGCCCGCCGCGTGCCCCACGCTGCGGACCACCGAGGGCTGGTACGGCGACAACCGCGCCCGGCTCCAGCGGCTGATCGACACCCACTGCGCCGCCGGGGCCCGCACGGTACGGACCAGGCCCGTCGCCGTGTTCGACTGGGACAACACGGTCGTCAAGAACGACGTCGGCGACGCCACCATGTACTGGCTGCTCCGCAACAGCCGCATCCGCCCGCCCGAGAACGGGGACTGGACCACCACGAGCCGCCATCTCACCCCGCGGGCGGCCACCGCCCTCACCGAGGCGTGTCCCGCCCCCGCCCGCCCGGCACGCACCCTGCCCACCGGCACCGACTCCCGCTGCGCCGACGAGATCCTCTCCGTGTACGCGGACGGCGCCACCACCGCGGGAGCCCCGGCGTTCGCCGGCTTCGACCACCGTCGGACGGATCCCCAGTACGCCTGGCTCGCGCAGCTGCTGCGCGGCTGGACCCGTGACCAGGTCGCCTCCTTCGCCCGCGCCGCCCGCGCCGAGAACCTCGCCGCTCCCGTCGGCGCCACCCGGCAGGTCGGCACCCGCACGGTCACCGGCTGGGTCCGCTACTACGACCAGCAGCGCGACCTGGTCCGCACCCTGCGGGCGGCCGGCTTCGACGTCTGGATCGCCTCCGCCTCACCCGAACCGGTCGTCGAGGTCTGGGCCGAGGGCGTCGGCATCGCGCCCTCGCGCACCCTCGGCATCCGCAACACCACCGAGCGCGGCAGACTCACCGCGCACCTCGCCGGCTGCGGCGGAGTACGGGACGGCGAGGACACGATGATCACGTACATCGACGGCAAACGCTGCTGGATCAACCAGGAGGTCTTCGGTGTCCGTGGCCCGGCCGCCGAGCGGGTCGGGCCCGCCGCACGGCGCCAGGTGTTCGCGGCCGGCGACTCCGACACCGACGTCTCCTTCCTGCGCGACGCGACCGGCCTGCGGCTCGTCCTCAACCGGAACAAGAACGAACTGATGTGCCGCGCCTACGACAACGCCGACGGCCGCTGGATCGTGAACCCGATGTTCATCGAGCCCAGGAAGCGGAAGGCCGCCCCCTATCCGTGCGCCACCACCGGCTACACCGGCGCCGACGGCACGGCGCAACCGGTCCGGCGGTCCGACGGAAGCGTCGTGCCCGACCAGACGGACTCCGTGTACGGCTCATGAACCGGACGGCCCCGCTTCGACGACACCCCCTAGGGTGACGGGATGAGCATGACGACCCCTCCTCCCACGCCCGGTGGCGTGGGAGGACCTCCAGGCTGGTATCCGGATCCGGCGATGCCCACCGTCGAACGCTGGTGGGACGGCACGGCCTGGACCGCGCACACCCGCTTCTCGCAGGTGACGACCGCGATGCCGGTGGCCGGCGCCGCGCCGTCCGCCCGTCGTGGCCGGACCGTCGCCTTCGGGGCGGCGGCGGTGGTACTGGCCGCGGCGATCGTCGCCACCGTCCTCGTCGTCGGCGGCGACGAGGACGCCCCCGTGACGTCCGGCCCGCCCGCGGCGAGCACGAGCGGTTCCCCGGCGCCGGCCACGAGCGGCACCCCGTCCGCCACCGCGACCGCCGAGGACGCCACCCGCGTCACCGACCAGCTCAACGGCATCACACTGCCGATCGTCCAGGGCTGGGAGAAGCCGGAGTACCGGGGCGGCGACGTCCCGACCGTCACCACCGTCGGCGACTACCCCTGCCCCGGCGCGCCCGACCAGGACTGCCGGCACGGCACGGTGAACTCCCGTACGGCCACCGGCACCGCCGCCGCCACGCCCGAGGCCATCGCCCGCGAGGACATCCCGCTCGCCACCGTCGCCGCCTTCGACGAGGACGTCCTCGGCAACGACCTCTACGGCGGCATCCGCTCCCACAAGGAGATCGCGGCCAAGTCCGTCGCCGTCGCCGGGCGCACCGGCTTCCTGGTGCGCTGGCAGGTCACCACCGGCAAGGGCCCCGGCGGCTACGTCCAGTCGCTGGTCTTCCCGTCCCCGACGGGCAGCGAGGCGCCGGTCGTCGTGCGCTTCGCGTTCGACGCGGGCCCGGACGGTCCGCCGCTCGCCGCGATGGACGAGATCGCGAAGAACATCCTTCCCGTCGGCAGTGCCCCAAGCGGCGGCGTCGGCACCTCGATGAGCCCCCGCTCCTGACCCGTCCGGGTCGCCCGGACCCCGGCCGGGGTCCGGGCCCGGGTGTCAGAGGAAGGTGCGGCCCTCACCCCGGTAGGTCGGCACGGTCGCGGTGATCCGGTCGCCCTCCACCAGGTGCAGGCTGTCGAAGCGCTCGCACAGCTCCCCGGCCTTCGCGTGCCGGAACCACACCTTGTCGCCGATCAGCAGGTCGTCGGCGGGGGAGCCGAGGAGCGGCGTCTGCACCTCGCCCGGCCCCTCCTGCGGGTCGTAGCGCAGGCCCTCCGGCAGGTACGGCACGGGCAGCCGGTCCGGACCCGCGGCCCCGGACGCGGGGTACCCGCCGCCCAGCACGGTGACCACGCCGACCCCGGGGCGGCGCACCACCGGCTGGGCGAACAGGGCGGCCGGGCGTCCGGTGAAGGACGTGTAGTTGTCGAAGAGCCGCGGCACGTACAGACCCGAACCGGCGGCGATCTCCGTCACCGCGTCCTCGGCGGCCGTGTGCTGCACGCTGCCCGTACCGCCGCCGTTGACGAACTCCAGATCCGGCGCCACCGCCCGCACGGCGCGGACGACGGCCGCCCGCCGCGCGGCGAGCTCCCTGCGGGCGGCGGACTGCATCAGCCGGATCGCGCGGGAGCGCAGCGGCCGTCCGGCGACGGCGTCCCCGACCCCCGCGACATGCCCCTCGTACGCCATGAGGCCGACCAGCCGGAAGCCCGGGCGGCGCGCCACCGAGCGGGCCAGCTCGGCCAGCTGCGCGGGCTCGCGGAGCGGGGAGCGGAGCGCCCCGACGCGTACCCGGCCGCCCAGCATCCGGAGCGACGTGTCCAGCTCCAGGCAGACCCGGATCTCCTCGGTGCCGCCCGCGCGGGCCTGGTCGACGAGGTCGAGCTGCGCCGGGTCGTCGATCATCACGGTCACGGCGGCGGCGAGCTTGGGGTCGCCGGCCAGGGCGCCGAAGGCGGCACGGTCGGCGGAGGGGTAGGCGAGGAGGACGTCCTCGAAGCCCGCCCGGGCCAGCCACAGCGACTCGTCGAGCGTGAAGGACATGATCCCGGCGAAGCCCTCGCGTGCGAGCACCCGCTCCAGGAGCGCCCGGCACCGCACGGACTTGCTCGCGACCCGGATCGGCTTGCCTCCGGCCCGGCGGACGAGGTCGTCGGCGTTGGCGTCGAACGCCTCCAGGTCGACGATCGCCACGGGCGCGTCGAGGTGGGCGGTGGCCCGGTCGTACCGGGCCCGGTCGGCGGCGCGGGGAGTCATGGCCCGAGCTTGCCAGACCGGTTTACGGAGAGGTAGCCCCTGGGTTCCCGTGCAGCGGGGAACAGCCCGTAGAGTGACGGGCATTGCCGGCACGACCAGGGGGACGGGGATGACGACCGACTCGCACCACCCCGCGTCCCGCATCACCGACGCACTGCTCCCCCGCACTCCCGGCCCGCGCTCCGCCGGCCCCGCGCCCGCCACCGGCACGCCCGGCCGCCCGCCGCGCCCGGCCGAGCCGCCCGCCGTCGAGACGACCACCCGGCTGCGCCCCGTCCGCGACACCGACGCACTCCCGGCCCGCGCTCCGCCGGCCCCGCGCCCGCCACCGGCACGCCCGGCCGCCCGCCGCGCCCGGCCGAGCCGCCCGCCGTCGAGACGACCACCCGGCTGCGCCCCGTCCGCGACACCGACCCCGCCCCCTCGCCCGCGCGGGCGGACCGGTCCGCGCCGGTCGCCGACGCACGCTCCGCCGCGCCCGGCGCGCCGCAGACGGCGTACCCGCGGCCCGCTTCCACCGTCCCGTTCGACCGGCATCCCGAGCAGTCCTACGGGACCTACGGCGCCTACCGCCCGTACACCGCGCCGCCCGAGACGCCCGGCGAGACCACCACGCGCCTCCGGCCCATACGCGAGCGGCGCACGAAGCGGATCGTCGCGGCCGGGGTGTGCCTCGTGCTCGGGGTCGGGCTCATCGGCGGGGCGATCGCCGGAGCCGTCCTCGCCGCCACGGACACCGGCCGCCCCGAAGAGCCCACGGGCTTCGAGGAGGCCAGGACCCTGTGGCACAGCGTCCCCGTCGACACCCTCTTCCCCCGCACACTCGCGGGCCCGGGAGCGGGTCCCGGCACCGCCGCCCGCGCCTGGACACGGGTCGTGGTCGCCCCGGACGCCCCCTGCTCGACCACCACGCTGTCCCGGAGCGTCCTCACCTCCCTGCGCTCCGTCGGCTGCGACCGCGTCGTACGCGCCACGTACACCGACGCCACCTCCTCCAGCGTCATCACCGTCGGCCTGGTCTTCACCCAGGCCGACCCCGCGGCCATGCGCGCCCTCGGTTCCGGGATCGGGGCCGACCTCCCTCCGGCGCTCGCCGGCCCGGGCACCGTCGCCGCCCGCTTCGGTGACGGACAGCGCGCCAGCTGGTGGACGCGCGCACTGCCCGACCTGCCCGTCGTCGTCTACTCCGTCTCCGGCTTCGCCGACGGCCGCCGCGTCGACACCCCCCAGCCCGCCGACCAGGCCATGGCCGCCGGCCAGACGACCGCGCCCGCCCAGGCCGGTCTCGGCCACGAGGCCAAGGGCGTCGCCGACCGCGTCGAACGCGGGCTGCGCAAGGCGGCCACCGCCGCGGCGAAGGAGAACGACCGGTGACCCGCCGCCGCACCCGCGCCCTCTCCGCGGCGCTCCTCGCGAGCGCCTTCACGGTCCTCCCGGCGATCACCACCCCCGCGTACGCAGACACCATCCGCGCCCGCCAATGGGGCCTGGACGCCCTGCACACCAAGGAGGCCTGGCGCACCACGCAGGGCGAGCGCGTCACCGTCGCCGTCCTCGACACCGGGGTCGACTCCGAACACCCCGACCTCGAGGGTTCCGTCCTGCCCGGCAACGACCTCGTCGGCTTCGGCGCCGCCCGAGGCGACCGCGCCTGGGCCCGGCACGGCACCGCCATGGCCGGCATCATCGCCGGTCACGGCCACGGCCCGGGCCGCGAGGACGGCGTCCTCGGCGTCGCGCCCCAGGTGAAGATCCTGCCCGTCCGGGTCATCCTCGAAGGCACCGACAAGTCCCGGGACAAGGCCCGCAAGTCCCGGGGCACCGCCCTCGCCGAAGGCATCCGCTGGGCGGTCGATCACGGGGCCGACGTCATCAACCTGTCCCTCGGCGACGACTCCAAGTCCGCCCACCCCGACTCCGGGGAGGACGCCGCCGTCCAGTACGCCCTCGCCAAGGGCGTCTCCGTCGTGGCCTCGGCCGGCAACGGCGGCGAGAAGGGCGACCACGTCTCGTACCCCGCCGCCTACCCGGGCGTCATCGCCGTCACCGCCGTCGACCGCTTCGGCACCCACGCCTCCTTCTCCACCAGCCGCTGGTACGCCACGGTCAGCGCGCCCGGCGTCGACATCGTCATCGCCGACCCCGACCGCCGCTACTACGAGGGCTGGGGGACCAGCGCCGCCGCCGCGTTCGTGTCCGGCGCCGTCGCGCTCGTCCGCTCCGCCCACCCCGACCTGACGCCCGCCCAGGTCAAGCAGCTGCTCGTCGACACCGCCCGCAACAGCCCCAAGGGCGGCCGGAGCGACGCCAAGGGGTACGGCACCGTCGACCCGGCCGCCGCGATCGAGGCGGGCGGCCGGCTCAAGGGGGCCGACCCGAAGAACGCCTCGGCCGGCTACCGAGGGCAGTACTTCGGGCCCGGACCGCAGCCCGCCGCCGACGAGGGGCGGCCGATCGGGCTCCTCGCCCCGGCGGCCGGCGGCCTCGGCGCGCTGCTGCTCGCCGCCGCGGTCGTCCTGTGGCGCGGACGGCTCAGCGCCCCGCGCCCGCCCCAGCCGTTCCGCTGACCGCCCCGTCCGCGCCCGTCGCCCCGGTCGTGCCCGCTCCGTCGGTCCTGCCCGCCGCGTCGGTCGTGACCAGGGCCGAGACCGCCGCCCYCGCCGCCCGCTCCACCAGCGCGATCCCGGCCTCCCGGGTCGGGTGACCGTCGGAGAGCACCGCGACGAGCCGGACGCGTCCGCCCGCCGTGATCCGCCCGATGCTGTTGACGTCCCACAGGCCGGTCGCGTCCCGCGGCAGCCAGCCGTTCTTCAGCGCCGTGTCCCGCGGCCCGTCCGCCGCCGCGGAGACCCCCCAGTCCTGACCCGCGGCCACCCGCTCCATCAGCCCGGCGACGTACGCCCGGGAGTCCGCAGTCAGCGGCGAGTCCGTGCCGAAGACCGCCGCCAGCAGGGCCAGCCGGTCCCGCGCCGTCGTCTGGGTCAGGCCCCACGCCCGCGCGCCCGTCGTCCGCGTGAGCCCGAGGCGGGCGTTGGCCGCGTCGAGGCCCTCGGGGCCGCCGATCGCCCGCCACAGCGTGGTCGCGGAGTCGTTGTCGCTGCGCTCGATCATGGCGGCGGCGCACCCGAGCTCCGCCGGGGCCGGCCGCCGGCCCCCGTCCTGCGCGCGCAGCAGCAGCGCGGCCAGGATGTCGACCTTGACGACGCTGGCGGTGTCGTAGGTCCGCCCCTCGCCGCCGTACGAGGCCGTCCGTCCGCTCGCCGGGTCGAGCACGGCGACCGAGAGCGAGGCGTCGCTCCCGGCGACGACCGGGGCCACGGCCCCGGCGAGCACGGCGTCGAGATCCATTCGTACGGTCACTGCCGGCGTCTCCCCGCAAGCGCGGCCGCGGCGGGACGGCGGCCTCGGACGGCCCCGCACCCGGTCCGGGCACGGCGCCCGCCCACCGGGCGCACCGGCGGGCACGACCATTCTGCTGCGGCGGCGCCGGACACGTGTCCGGCGCCGGCCACCCGCCGCCGGCCACCCGCCGCCGGCCACCCGCCGGGGGAGGCCCCGCCGCCGGCCGGTTAGGCTCGTCGCGTGGCGCTCAAGAACATTCCGGACCCCGGCTTCTCCGACGACGACGGCACCGCCGACCCCCGGCTCACCGCGGCCCTCGCGGCGTGGGCGGAGGACCGGACCGCCCACGGCCCCGTCCTGGAGGCGCTCGGCACCGCCCGCCTGCTCGTCCCGGTCGTCGCCGTCCTCGGCGAGGTCGAGGTCGACCCCGTGACGGGACTGCGCAGCGAGAAGTCCAGCGACATGGCCGTACCGACGCTCACCGCGGGCGACCGGCGCGCGCTGCCCGCCTTCACCTCGATCGCCTCGCTCGCGCTGTGGGACCCGGCCGCACGCCCGGTCGCCGTCCCGCTGCACCAGGCCCTGCAGGCCCTCGCGCACGAGAAGGCGGACACCCTGGTCCTCGACCTGGCCGGCCCCGTGCCGTACCAGGTGACCGGGCCGGCGCTGGTGGCCCTCGCGGAAGGCCGTACCAGCGCGGACCCGCTGGACGACCCCGCCGTCCGCGCAGCGGTCCGCGCCGCCGTCGCGGCCGAGCCGGCCGTCCTGCGGGCGCACCTGGGCCCGGGCGACGCCGACGGCACCCTCGCCCTCGTGCTGGCCGGGGACGCCGCGCCCGCCGAGGCCGCCCAGCGGGTGGCCCGCGCGCTGGCCGCCGACGAGACACTGAGGGCCCGCCTGGTGCGCGGTCTCGACCTGGCACTGCTGCCGGCCTCGGCCACGCCTCCGGGCGAGCCCTTCTACGTCAAGGAGTAGCCGGGGCGGCCGGGCGCACCRCGCGYGGTGCGCCCGGCCGCCCCGGCTCGGGTCGTCAGCCGTAGACCGGCCCGGTGTACTTCTCGCCCGGACCCTGGCCCGGCTCGTCGGGGATGATCGAGGCCTCGCGGAAGGCCAGCTGCAGGGACTTCAGACCGTCCCGGAGCGGCGCCGCGTGGAAGGAGCTGATCTCCGTCGCGCCGGCGTCCAGCAGGCCGGCGAGGGCGTGCACCAGCTTGCGGGCCTCGTCGAGGTCCTTGTGGGCCTCGCCGTCCTCGGTCAGTCCGAGCTTCACGGCCGCGGCGCTCATCAGGTTGACCGCGACGGTCACGATGACCTCGACCGCGGGGACTTCCGCGATGTCACGGGTCATGTCGTCGAAGTCAGGGGAGTCGGTGTGGGGCGTTTCGCTCATGCCCCACACGATAAGCCGGGGCGGTCCCCGTCCGTCGCGTGAGTCCTCGGTTAGCGAACCGTTCCGAGCGGTGCTAACCTTGTGTAACGACCGGCCGGACACATGTGTGCCCGGCCCACAAGTGGAGGCTCCGATCTCCCACCTGGCCGCTCTCACGGGCGGCGGGTCACCGGTCAGGCGGCGCCCATCGTTCCGTACGGACGATGGAAGCCGCCCGATGTGCGCCCCGCGGTTGACCGCGGCGGTGCTCCGGTATTTCCGTGGAGCCCCGCCTGTGTCCCGTCCGGGGCATTTTTCATGTACCGGCGCGGTTGGTCACCTGAAACAGACGTTACGCGTCCGTCCGCCAGGCGGTCGCGTGGTGCTACCGAGGAGGATCCATCAGCGCCGAGCCCCGCATCAACGACCGGATTCGCGTTCCCGAGGTGCGACTTGTCGGTCCCAGCGGCGAGCAGGTCGGGATTGTTCCGCTTGCCAAGGCCCTGGAGCTCGCACAGGAGTACGACCTCGACCTGGTCGAGGTCGCGGCGAACGCCCGTCCGCCCGTGTGCAAGCTCATGGACTACGGGAAGTTCAAGTACGAGTCGGCCATGAAGGCCCGTGAGGCGCGCAAGAACCAGGCGCACACGGTCATCAAGGAGATGAAGCTCCGGCCGAAGATCGACCCGCACGACTACGACACCAAGAAGGGTCACGTCGTCCGGTTCCTCAAGCAGGGCGACAAGGTCAAGATCACGATCATGTTCCGTGGTCGTGAGCAGTCCCGCCCCGAGCTTGGTTTCCGGCTGCTGCAGCGGCTGGCTTCGGACGTCGAGGAGCTTGGCTTCATCGAGTCCAACCCGAAGCAGGACGGCCGAAACATGATCATGGTTCTCGGCCCGCACAAGAAGAAGACCGAGGCCATGGCCGAGGCGCGTGAGGCCCAGGCCGCACGCAAGGCGGAGCGTCAGGGCGTTGCCTCCGACGACAACGCCGAGACCGCCGAGACCGTCGAGGCCCCGGCCGCCGAGGCTCCGGCCGACGCGCCGGTCGAGAACCCCGAGGCGTGACCCGAGGGGCTGCCCTCCAGGCAGCCCCGGGCCTCGCCCGGAACCACCAAACGAAGAACTGACGCTCCCGGTTGTCCGGTGCCCGCACCGGGGGAGTGCCACTGACGAGGAGACTACGGCGCTATGCCGAAGAACAAGACGCACTCCGGTGCCAAGAAGCGCTTCAAGATCACCGGCTCCGGCAAGGTGCTGCGCGAGCGCGCCGGCAAGCGCCACCTGCTCGAGCACAAGTCGTCCAAGCTGACGCGTCGCCTCACCGGCAACGCGGAGATGGCCCCGGGCGACGCGGCCAAGATCAAGAAGATGCTGGGCATCTGACTGATCTCCGGTTCTCGGTGACCGAGAACCACCGGCCCAGTCCGGGCCCCCATCATTTCCGGGTCGTGTGAGTCCAACCGCGGCCCCGCTACAAGGAGTTAACAAGTGGCACGCGTCAAGCGGGCAGTCAACGCCCACAAGAAGCGCCGGGCGATCCTCGAGGCGGCCTCCGGCTACCGCGGTCAGCGCTCGCGCCTGTACCGCAAGGCCAAGGAGCAGGTCACCCACTCCCTGGTCTACAACTACAACGACCGCAAGAAGCGCAAGGGCGACTTCCGTCAGCTGTGGATCCAGCGCATCAACGCCGCTGCCCGCCAGAACGGCATGACGTACAACCGCCTCATCCAGGGTCTGAAGGCCGCCAACATCGAGGTGGACCGCAAGATCCTCGCGGAGCTGGCCGTCAACGACGCCAACGCGTTCGCCGCGCTGGTCGAGGTCGCGCAGAAGGCTCTGCCGTCCGACGTCAACGCCCCGAAGGCCGCTGCCTGATCTTCCAGGCCGCAGATCTTCTGCACCGGACCCGCAGGCCTTCGGGCCTGCGGGTCCGGTCGCGTTCGGAGCACGTCACCGCGTGACGGCCGGACCGGGCACGGGCCTCGGACGAGCGCCCGGCCCCCGTGCCTCCCGCGGACGGCCGCCGGTCCCGGGCCGTACGGCGCCCGGAGACCGCAGCCGTACGGCGGCCGGTCCCCGCGCGGTGCGGGGCCGGGGCGGTACCACCAGGCCGCTTCCGGCCCCCGCCAGTGGCACGGG
>NZ_RDBI01000040.1:361676-392809 GCF_008042125.1 Streptomyces sp. MS191 | reverse complement strand
GGAACCCGAAAGAAGCCGCCGACCCCATGGGTACCCCCGAGCTGATCTCCCCGCGTTCGCCGCGCGTCGTCGCCGCCCGCCGGCTCGCCAAGCGCAACTTCCGGGGCAAGGACCGCCTCTTCATCGCCGAGGGCCCGCAGGCCGTCCGCGAGGCCGTCGCGCACCGCGGCGGCGACGGCGCACCGACCCTCGTCGAGCTCTTCACCACGGTCGAGGCCGCCGAGCGCTACGACGGGATCATCGAGGCCGCGCTCGCGGCCGGGGCCCGCGTCCACCACGCCTCCGACGCGGTGCTCGCCGAGGTCTCCCAGACCGTCACCCCGCAGGGCATCGTCGGCGTCTGCCGTTTCCTGGACTCGCCCTTCGAGGAGATCCTCGCCGCCCGGCCCAAGCTCGTGGCCGTCCTCGCCCACGTCCGCGACCCCGGCAACGCCGGCACCGTGCTGCGCTGCGCCGACGCCGCCGMCGCCGKCGCGGTCGTCCTCACCGACGCCTCCGTCGACCTGTACAACCCCAAGTCCGTCCGTGCCTCGGTCGGTTCGCTCTTCCACCTCCCGGTCGCCGTGGGCGTCCCGGTCGAGCAGGCCGTCGCCGGGCTGAAGGGCGCGGGCGTCCGGATCCTCGCCGCGGACGGGGCGGGCCGGGACGACCTCGACGACGAACTGGACGCCGGCACCATGGGCGGCCCCACCGCCTGGGTCTTCGGCAACGAGGCCTGGGGCCTGCCGGAGGAGACCCGCGCGCTGGCGGACGCCGTGGTGCGCGTGCCGATCCACGGCAAGGCCGAGAGCCTCAACCTCGCGACGGCCGCCGCGGTGTGCCTGTACGCCTCCGCGCGTGCACAACGCACCCGAACCACCGCCTGAGGGGGTCCATTCGGACACCTCCACCTAGTAGGGTGACGGGCTCGGGGGCCCACTGCGCTACACGAAGGGGTGGGGAAACGGGGATGACGGTCGGCACGGACAGTCCCGCACAGGCACAGAGCGCCCCGCCGCGCGCCCCGGGAGACCCGGAGCGCCCGGAGGCATCGGATCCGGACGGGACCGGGATCCCCGGCCAGGGGCCCGGCGGAGGCGCGCACGGCGTCCCCGGCATCGACCCCGACGAACTGCCCGACGGTCTCGTCGTCGCCGACGAGACCGGCCGGATCGTCTGCTTCAACGCCGCCGCCGGCCGCATCGCCTCGGTGTCCCGCAGTCAGGCCCTCGGCCTCCCGCTGGAGCAGGCGCTGCCCCTGGAGGACCTGAAGGGCCGGCGCTGGTGGCCCCTCACCGACCCGTACGGCGGCCTGGCCACCCGCAGCGGCCAGCCCGAGCGCAACCTCCTCCTGCCCGGCGGCCGCGAGGTCCTCGTCTCCGCCCGCTACGTCCGCGAGCACCCCACGGGACCGGTCCGCCGCGTCGTGGTGAGCCTGCGGGGCACCGAGGCCCGCCGCCGCACCGAGCGCAGCCACGCCGAGCTCATCGCCACCGTCGCCCACGAACTGCGCTCCCCGCTGACCTCGGTCAAGGGCTTCACGGCGACCCTCCTCGCCAAGTGGGAACGCTTCACCGACGACCAGAAGCGGCTGATGCTCGAGACCGTCGACGCCGACGCCAACCGCATCACCCGGCTCATCGCCGAGCTGCTCGACATCTCCCGGATCGACTCCGGGCGGCTGGAGGTGCGCCGGCAGCCCGTGGACGTCGCCGCGGCCGTCGGCCGGCACATCCAGGCCCACACGACGGGCGGCCAGTCCCCGGACCGGTTCTTCGTGCGGGTGCGGCCCGGGCTGCCCGACCTGTGGGCCGACCCGGACAAGGTCGACCAGGTGCTCGGCAACCTGCTGGAAAATGCGGTGCGGCACGGCGAGGGAACCGTCACCATCGAGGTGGCACCCGCCCTGCTGCAGGACGACGAGAAAGGTACGGCAGTCACCGTGAGCGACGAAGGCCCCGGCATCCCCGAGGAGTCGATGGGCCGTGTCTTCACCCGCTTCTGGCGGGGGAGCAAGCGCGGTGGCACCGGCCTGGGCCTCTACATCGTCAAGGGCATCGTCGAGGCCCACGGCGGCACGATCACCGTCGGACGCGGCCCCCGGGGCGGCGCCGAGTTCCGATTTATCCTGCCCGTCGGCACCCCGGCCCATCTCGCCTGACGAGATCACGAGCCGTCCGGGCAGCCCACGGGCTCATTCGCGTCCTCGCACCCCGTTAGACTCGACCTTTGGCACGTTTGCGCCCTTGTCGTCGAGCGGGGCCGCGCCCAGCCAGCCAAACGGAAGCACGGGAAGAGATGTCCGCACCCAATAAGTCGTACGACCCCGTCGAGGTCGAGGCCTTGAAACCGGAAGAGATCGAGCGCATGCGGGACGAGGCGCTCGCCGCCTTCGCCGCCGCGGGTGACCTCGACGCGCTCGCGCACGCCAAGGTCGCGCACACCGGTGGCACCTCGCCGCTCGCGCTCGCGAACCGGGAGATCGGCGCGCTGCCGCCGCAGGCCAAGGCCGCCGCCGGCAAGCTCGTGGGCCAGGCCCGCGGCGCCGTCTCCAAGGCCCTGGCCGGCCGGCAGGCCGAGCTGGAGGCCGAGCGCGACGCCCGCGTCCTCGTCGAGGAGGCGGTGGACGTCACCCTTCCGTACGACCGCGTCCCGGCCGGCGCCCGCCACCCGCTGACCACGCTCATGGAGCGGGTCGCCGACGTCTTCGTGTCCATGGGGTACGAGGTCGCCGAGGGACCCGAGGTCGAGGCGGAGTGGTTCAACTTCGACGCCCTGAACTTCGTCCCGGACCACCCGGCCCGGCAGATGCAGGACACCTTCTTCGTCGAGGGCACCGGCGCCGACGGCAAGGCCACCACCGGCGACGAGTCCGGTGTCGTGCTGCGCACCCACACCTCCCCGGTGCAGGCCCGCACGCTCATCGACCGGGAGCCCCCGGTCTACGTCGTCTGCCCCGGCCGCGTCTACCGCACCGACGAGCTCGACGCCACGCACACCCCGGTCTTCCACCAGATCGAGCTGCTCGCCGTCGACGAGGGCCTCACCATGGCCGACCTCAAGGGCACCCTGGACCACATGGTCCAGGCGCTCTTCGGGCCGGACATGAAGACCCGGCTCCGGCCGAACTTCTTCCCCTTCACCGAGCCGTCCGCCGAGATGGACATGCTCTGCTACGTCTGCCGCGGCGAGTCCGTCGGCAACCCGGACCGCCCCTGCCGCACCTGCGGCAGCGAGGGCTGGATCGAGCTGGGCGGCTGCGGCATGGTCAACCCGAAGGTGCTCGTCGCCTGCGGTGTCGACCCGGAGAAGTACAGCGGTTTCGCCTTCGGGTTCGGAATCGAGCGGATGCTGATGTTCCGCCACAACGTCGATGACATGCGAGACATGGTCGAGGGTGACATCCGGTTCACCCGGCCGTTCGGGATGGAGATCTGATGCGGGTCCCGCTTTCTTGGCTGCGGGAGTACGTCGACCTGCCGGCGACGGAGACCGGACGCGACGTCCAGGCCAAGCTCATTTCGGCAGGCCTCGAGGTCGAGAGCGTCGAGCAGCTCGGCGCCGGCCTGACCGGCCCGCTCGTGGTCGGCCAGGTCCGCACCATCGAGGAGCTGACGGAGTTCAAGAAGCCCATCCGCTTCTGCACCGTCGACGTCGGCCAGGCCAACGGCACCGGCGAGCCCCAGGAGATCATCTGCGGCGCCCGGAACTTCGCCGAGGGCGACAAGGTCGTCGTGGCGCTGCCCGGCGCCGTGCTCCCCGGTGACTTCCGGATCGCCGAGCGCAAGACGTACGGCCGGGTCTCCCGCGGCATGATCTGCTCCGGCGACGAGCTCGGCATGGGCGACGACGGCACGCACGGCATCATCGTGCTGCCGCGCGAGCTCGAGGTCGGCATCGACGCCACCAAGCTCCTGGAGCTGTACGACGAGGTCCTCGACATCGCCGTCACGCCCGACCGCGGCTACTGCCTCTCGATGCGCGGCGTCGCCCGCGAGGCGGCCATCGCCTACGGCCTGCCGCTGCGCGACCCGGCGCTGCTCGACGTGCCGGCGCCGAACTCGTACGGCTACCCGGTCCAGATCGTCGACCCGATCGGCTGCGACCGCTTCACCGCGCGCACCGTCGTCGGCCTGGAGCCGGAGGCCCGCACCCCGATCTGGCTGGCGCGGCGCCTGCAGAAGGCGGGCATGCGCCCGATCTCGCTGGCCGTCGACATCACCAACTACGTGATGCTGGAGCTCGGCCAGCCGCTGCACGCCTACGACCGCACCCGGCTCGACGGCCCCATCGGGGTCCGCCGCGCCGCGCACGGCGAGAAGATCACCACGCTGGACGGCGCCCAGCGCGTCCTGGACGGCGCGGACCTGGTCATCGTCGACAACCGCGGGCCGATCGGCATCGCCGGTGTCATGGGCGGCGCCAACACCGAGATCGCCGACCACGGCGACGAGGCCGGCGCGACCACCGAGGTCGTCATCGAGGCCGCGCACTTCGACGCGATCTCCATCGCCCGCACCGCCCGCCGCCACAAGCTGGGCTCCGAGGCGTCCAAGCGCTTCGAGCGCGGGGTCGACCCGCAGGCCGCGGCGGCCGCCGCGCAGCGCACCGTCGACCTGCTCGTGCTGCTCGCGGGCGGCACGGCCGAGGCCGGGGTCACCGAGATCGTCGCCCCGTCCGCGCCGCGCACGATCACCATCCCGGCGGACCACCCGGACCGCGTCGCGGGCGTCGCCTACGGCCGCGAGACCGTCGTCCGCCGCCTGCAGGAGGTCGGCTGCGACGTCTACGGCCAGGACGAGCTGGTCGTCACGGTCCCGTCGTGGCGCCCCGACCTCAACGCGCCCAACGACCTCGCCGAGGAGGTCATCCGGCTCGAGGGCTACGAGAACCTGCCCTCGACGCTGCCGAAGCCCCCGGCCGGCCGCGGTCTGACCGAGCGCCAGCGCACCCACCGCCGCGTGGGCCGCGCCCTGGCCGGCGCCGGCTACGTGGAGGCGCTGAACTACCCGTTCATCGGCGAGCAGGTCTTCGACCAGCTCGGCCTGGACGCGGAGGACGCCTGCCGCCGCGTGGTCAAGCTCGTCAACCCGCTCTCCGACGAGGAGCCCGCGCTCCGCACGACGCTGCTCCCGGGTCTCCTCGGGGCGCTGCGCCGCAACGACGGCCGCGGCTCGCACGACCTGGCGCTCTTCGAGACCGGTCTGGTCTTCCGGGCCACCGGGAACGCGGGCGTCACGGTGCGCCTGCCCGTCGACCGCCGGCCCACCGACGCGGAGATCGCGGAGGTCAACGCCGCACTGCCCGCGCAGCCGCGGCACGCCGCCGTGGTCCTCGCCGGTGCGCGCGAGC
Source organism: Streptomyces sp. MS191 (assembly GCF_008042125.1). GTDB lineage: Bacteria > Actinomycetota > Actinomycetes > Streptomycetales > Streptomycetaceae > Streptomyces. The sequence continues at coordinate 387,478 of NZ_RDBI01000040.1, read as the reverse complement.
AGGCCGGCTGGTGGGGCAAGGGTCACCCGTCGGACTGGGCGGACGCGGTCGAGGCCGCCCGCACGGTGGCCCGCGAGGCCGGCACGGAGCTGATCATCCGTCAGGACCAGTACGGTCCCTGGCACCCGGGCCGCTGCGCCGGTCTCTTCGTGACCGTCGACGGCCAGGAGCAGGTGGCCGGCTACGCGGGCGAGCTGCACCCGCGCGTGGTGAAGGCGCTCGGCCTGCCGGCCCGCACCTGCGCGATGGAGCTGAACCTGGACCTGGTCGAGGCGGCGAGCGAGGGACCGCTGAAGGCCCCCCGGATCTCGTCCTTCCCGGTCGCCACGCAGGACGTCGCCCTGGTCGTCGACGCGACGGTCCCGGCCGACACGGTCGAGGCGGCGCTGCGCGACGGTGCCGGTGAACTGCTGGAGTCCGTCCGGCTGTTCGACGTCTACACCGGTGGGCAGGTCGACGAGGGCAAGAAGTCCCTCGCCTACGCCCTGAAGTTCCGGGCCACGGACCGCACGCTCACGGTCGACGAGGCCACCGCCGCGCGTGACGCGGCCGTGTCCCTCGCCACCGAGCGCACCGGCGCCACCCTGCGCGGCGCCTGACCGCGTCCGCTCACGGCACCCGCAGGGGGCCGGTCACCGGGTTCGCACCCGTGACCGGCCCCCTGCGGCATGCCGGCGGATGCGATGCGGGAACTCCCGACCGACGCGGGCACGTCAGCCGGGCCGGACGCGGTGGGTGATCTAACGTGGGGGAGCGCCGGTGCGGCGTCCCCGGTCCGCCGGCGAGAACAGGGCACCGTGCCGTACCCGTCGGGCTCCGTCGGGTCCGCGCTGTCCGGGGATCGGACGGGTGGGCCCCGGGCCACCGGGCACGGCCTCCCTGCCGAGCCCCGCTCCCGGGCGTCGCGAGCACGCTGACCGACCGGCCGGGTGGTGACCGACGGCCGGGTGAGGCGGTCGACGCGTACGAAGCCCCGTGGCGTCGCGCCGATGAGTCCGGCGGCGTCCGCGGGTCCACCTCCCGACCGCGACAACCGATCGGGAGTACGCCATGGGTCTCATTCACATCGAGCTGTTCGCCACCCTCGACCTCGTCGGGCAGGCGCCCGGCGGCCCCGACGAGGACCCGGAGGGGTTCCCGTTCGGCGGCTGGCAGGCGCCTCTGCTGGACGAGGTCGCCGGGGCGCAGGTCGGAGCCGCGTACGAGGGCACCGACGCCCTCCTGCTCGGCCGGCGGACGTACGACATCTTCGCCGCGTACTGGCCGCACCAGGAGGGCGGCGAGGACGACGAGATCGCCACGCTCTTCAACCGCGTCCCGAAGTACGTGGCCTCGCGCGGCAGGCCCGACCTCTCCTGGGCCGGATCGACGCAGCTCGGCCCGGATCTGGCCGCCGCGGTGCGCGAGATCCGTGACCGGCACGAGCACGTGAAGGTGGTCGGGAGCCTGAACCTGGTGCAGACCCTCCTGCGCGAGAAGCTCTTCGACCGGCTCGACCTCTGGGTGCACCCGATCGTGCTCGGCGTCGGCAAGAAGGTGTTCGACGGAGGCGAGGTGCCCACGAACATCACACTCCTCGAACCTCCGGTGGCCAGCCCCAGCGGCACCGTCTACCTGCGCTACGGACTCGCCGACGGCACGCCCGGAACGGGGGACATGAGCGCCCCCGACCGCGGTCTCGGACGAGACGCCTGACGGCGCCGGCCCCGCAGCATTCTCATCGTGCACCTGTGCGACCATCGGCTTCCCGTTCGGGTGGCGAGACGGTGGCGCGGGGCGGCGCGCCGAGGGCGCTCACTCCTTCGGGTGAGATCGCCGAGGGGTGTTCCGCCACGCCCGGGGCGCTCGACACAATCAACGCGGCCACAGGGGCGGCCTTGTGTGCCGCAGGGCCTTCGGGCGCTGCAGGGCCTCAGGAAGGGCCGTGCATGATCCGTACACGATCGTCGCTCTCCCCGGGTTCACGGCTGCGCCGGCTGGGCCCGCTCGGCCTCCCCGCCCTCTGGGGAGCGGTCGCCGTCACCTGGAGACTCGCCTGTCCGTCGGCCCAGCAGCCGGGGGTCGCCATGCGCGTCGCGACCGGCGTCGTGTTCCTCAGCGTCGGCACCGGACTGGTCCTGGGGATCCGGCACGGCCTCGCCCGCGAGCTGGCACGGATGCGCGTCATCGCCCATGCCACGCAGCGGGCGCTGCTGCGCCCCCCGCCGTCCCGGATCGACGGCCTGTCCGTCGCGGCGGGCCAGCTCTCGGCCTCCCGGGGCGCGGACGTCGGCGGCGATCTCTACGAGGCGGTGGCCACCCCCTACGGCGTGCGCGTGATCATCGGTGACGTCCGCGGACACGGACTCGCCGCCCTCGGCGCGGTCGTCGCCGTGCTGGGCAGCTTCCGCGAGGCCGCCCACGACGAGCCCGAACTCGGCGGCGTGCTGCGCCGTCTCGACCGCGCCCTCGGGCGCCATCTCCGCGAGGCGGCCGTCGACGAGCACCCCGACCGCTCCGGCCGCGCCCCGGAGCACCCGGCGGCGGAGGAGTTCGTCACCGTCCTGCTCCTGGAGATCCGGCCGGACGACGAGGTCGTCGCGCTCAACTGCGGCCACCCGGGCCCGTACCGGATCGGCCGCCGGGTCGAGGCGGTCTGCACCGGCGACCCCCTTCCCCCGCTGGGCGCCTTCCCGCTGCCCGCCGACCTCTCCCCGTACCCGTGCGCCCGGCTCTCGCCGGGCGAGCTGCTCGTCCTGCACACCGACGGCGCGCAGGACGCCCGGGACGGCGCCGGCCGGTTCTTCGACCTCGAAGCGGTCCTGGCCGAGGCGGGCCGCGACSSGTCCCTGCCGCCCGCCTCGCTGGTGCGCCGCGTCCACGGCGCGCTGCTGCGTCACACCAAGGGACGTCCGGCGGACGACGTGGCCCTGCTGGTCCTCCGCAACGACCGGCCGCGGGTACCGGCGCAGCCCGCCGAACCCGGGCTGCGCCGTACCCGGCCTGCACCCTCCCCTCACCTGTGAGCGACGGGTTTCCTGAGGCCGGCGTCGCCCGCCCTGCCACGGAGTGTCGGGCAGATCGGCAGAGCGGACGACGCGGAGCGGGCCGCCGCACTGTAAGGGGGGGAGCCGGCGGCCCTTCGCCTTGCGGCGAGAGAGCCAGTCAACCGGTGGCCACGGCGGGGCGACAGAGTGCACGGAGGGGAAGAACGGGTACTTCGTTCACACCCCGTGCGAAACCGGCCTCTACTACGCTGTGCGCACCGATCCTCGGAGGGGCCATGCAGCCCAACACCCTGCTCGACGCCCTGCTCGGCGAAGCGGGCGTCTCCAACGCCGGCCTCGCCGCCCATGTGAACCAGGCGGGCCGTTCCCGCGGACTCGCCCTGCGCTACGAACACACCGCCGTGGCGCGCTGGTTGAAGGGGCAGCGGCCGCGTGGTCAGGTCCCGGACCTGATCTGCGAGGTGCTGGCCGGACGACTGCACCGGGCGGTCACCCTCGACGACATCGGCCTGGGCGTGCCCGGCGAACCCGCGGGGTCGCAGACCTCCTCGCTGTCCGGCTTCGTCGAGCGGGCCGCCGCGCTGTGGCGCTCCGACGAACAGCAGCGGCCGCACATACTCGGTGCTCAGGCCGTCACCGGCACGCCCGCGGTCATGCCGGTGTGGGAGTGGGAGAACCCACCGGAGGACTCCGACGTCTCCCGCGACGGGATCACCCGGGTCTCCATGGCCGACATCACGATGCTCCGCGCGGCCCGCGCGCACTACGAGCAGATGTACCGCAAGGCCGGTGGCATCGCGACGCGCAGCCGGATCGTCGGCTTCCTCAACGCGGAGACCGCGCCGCTGCTCCGCGGCGCCTACAGCGACAGCCTGGGCCGGCAGCTCCACCGGGCCACCGGCGGCCTGGTGGCGGTGGCCGGGATCTGCGCCTACGACTCGGACGCGCTGGGGCTCGCGCAGCGCTACTTCCACCAGGCGCTGCGGCTGGCCAAGGCGAGCGGGGACCGCGGGCTCGGGGCCTACGTGGTCGCGCTGCTCGTCAACCAGTCGTTGTTCATGGGGGAGTACCGGCAGGCGGTGGCCTTCGCCGAGTCCGCCCTGCGGTCGGCGGGTTCGGAGATCACCCCGGCCCTGGCCGCCGACCTCTCCGCGATGCAGGCGAAGGCGTACGCCCATCTCGGCGACGGCACGGCGGCGTTGTCGTGCATCCGGCGGGCGGAGTCGGAGGCCGTGCGGATCAGCCCGGTCCACGAGCCGGCCGAGACCGGCTACGTCCAGCCCGGCCTGGTCAACGTGCAGGTCGCCGAGGCGCTGCTCAGCCTCGGCGACGTCCCGGCCGCGCGGGAGCACGCGCTCGCGGCCGTGGGGACACCCGCCCACGACCGGGGGAGGGTGCACCGGCTGGCGATGCTGTGCCAGATCGAACTGCGGCAGGGGGACGCCGACGAGGCGGCGCGGACCGCTGTGGAGATGACCGAACAGGCGCGGGGGATGGAGTCGAGACGGCTGCGTGACCGGCTGCGCCTGGTGCGGGAACACCTCCTGGCGACCGACTGCGCGGACGCCCGCGAGGCGGCGGAACTCATCGACGGAGCCCTGCGCGTTCCCCTGTGAGCCCGTGACTGCTGCGATATTGCCACCGACCAATCGGAAGGTGGCAGAAACGTGCAGTGGACGAAACTTAGCGAACAACCTGTCTATGAGAACCGCTGGTTCCGGGTGAACCTCGCGGACGTCGAACTCCCGGACGGCCGCCACCTGGACCACTACCTGATCCGGCTGCGCCCGGTGGCCGTGGCGACCGTCGTCAACGAGGCCAACGAGGTGCTGATGCTCTGGCGCCATCGCTTCATCACCGACAGCTGGGGCTGGGAGCTGGCCGCCGGTGTCGTCGAGGACGGCGAGTCCGTCGAGGCGGCCGCCGCCCGCGAGATGGAGGAGGAGACGGGCTGGCGCCCCGGCCCGCTGCGCCATCTCCTCACCGTGGAGCCGTCCAACGGCCTCACGGACGCGCGGCACCACCTCTACTGGGCGGAGGAGGCGACGTACATCGGGCCGCCGGAGGACGACTTCGAGTCCTCACGCCGTGAGTGGATACCGCTCAAACTGGTCCCCGACATGATCTCCCGCGGGGAGATCCCGGCCGCCAACATGGCCGCGGGGCTGCTGATGCTGCACCACCTGCGCATGGGCTGAGCCGCCCGGGGGTCCGGGCGGCCGGCCGTCCGAGCACCGGGTGGACGAACGGGGGGCCGCCGGATCACCGGCCGGACGGCCCGTACCTGTGCGGGTGAACGGGCCGTCCGGAAGGGTGCCGCGGTGCGGCCGGAAGGCGCGGCTCCGGAGTGGTCCCACCGGCACGGCGGGAAGCGGAACCGGCGGCCGGCGCCGGGGCTCAGGCGTACGGGTAGAAGCCCGAGCCCGTCTTGCGGCCGAGGCGACCCGCGTCCACCATGCGCTGGAGCAGCGGGGGAGCGGCGTACAGCGGCTCCTTGAACTCGCTGTACATCGAGTCGGCGATCGAGGCGATGGTGTCGAGGCCGATCAGGTCCGAGAGCTTCAGCGGACCCATCGGGTGGGCGCAGCCGAACTCCATGCCGTTGTCAATGTCCTCGCGGCTCGCGATGCCCGATTCGAACATCCGGATCGCGGAGAGCAGGTACGGCACCAGCAGGGCGTTGACCACGAACCCGGACCGGTCCTGGGCGCGGATCGCGTGCTTGCCCAGCACCTTCTCCGCGAAGATCTGCGCCCGGCTGATCGTGCCCTCGGAGGTGGTGAGGGCCGGGATCAGCTCGACGAGCTTCTGGACCGGGGCCGGGTTGAAGAAGTGGATGCCGATGACCTGGTCGGGACGCGAGGTCGCCACGGCCAGCTTCACCAGGGGGATGGAGGACGTGTTCGAGGCCAGGATGGCGTCGGGACGCGTCATCACCTGGTCGAGCACCTGGAAGATCTCGGTCTTGACCTGCTCGTTCTCCACGACGGCCTCGATGACGAGGTCGCGGTCGGCGAACTCGCCCAGGTCGGTGGTGAAGCTGAGCCGCGCCAGCGTCGCGTCCCGCTCCTCCTCGCTGATCTTGCCGCGTTCGGCGGCCTTCGTCAGCGAGTTGTAGAGCCGCGTGCGACCGATCTCCAGCGCCTCGCCGGTGGTCTCGGCGACCTTCACCTCGAGGCCGCTGCGGGCGCACACCTCCGCGATGCCCGCGCCCATCTGGCCGCAGCCGACCACTCCGATGCGCTCAATGTCGGCCATGGAGTCCGTCACCTCGTGCCTTTCGCTCTTCTCTGGCGGCGGGCCCCGTGTGATTCCGGTGCGTCCGCCTCGACCCCACGACGTTACTCCGCATCTACCGATGATCGATCGCCCCGGGGTGGGCATGCTGTCCGGGTAGCTGTGACGTATCCGACACATGAGGGGTGACAAAGTGCGGCCTATCGGCAGAAGAGGGTTCGTGGCGGGCACCACCGGAGCGGCGCTCGCCGCCGCCGGACTGACCGGCGCCGCCCCGGCGGCCGCGGCCTCCGCGGCGGGCGGCGGACGGCGGCGGCGCAGGGAGTTCCGCGGCATGTGGCTGGCGACCGTGGCCAACCGCGACTGGCCCTCGCGCGCCGGGCTCACGGCCGAGGAGCAGCGGGCCGAACTCCTCGCCCACCTGGACACGGCCGTCGCCCGCCGGCTCAACGCCGTCGTCCTCCAGGTCCGGCCGACCGCCGACGCCCTGTGGCCCTCGCCGTACGAGCCGTGGGCCCAGTGCCTCACCGGGGTGCAGGGCCGCGACCCGGGATGGGACCCGCTGGGCACGGCGGTCGCGGAGGCCCACGACCGGGGCCTGGAGCTGCACGCCTGGTTCAACCCGTACCGGGTGGCGAATCACACGGACCCCACCCGCCTGGTGGCCGGTCATCCGGCCCGGCTGCACCCCGGATGGGTCCTGCCGTACGGCGGGAAGCTCTACTACAACCCCGGTCTGCCCGAGGTCCGGCGCTTCGTCCAGGACGCGATGCTGGACGCCGTCCGCCGGTACGACGTCGACGCCGTCCACTGGGACGACTACTTCTACCCGTACCCGGTCGCCGGCCAGGTCTTCGACGACGACGCCGCCTACGCCGCGTACGGCGCGGACTTCCCCGACAAGGCCGCCTGGCGACGGAACAACACCGATCTGCTGGTCTCCGAGACGGCCGCCCGGATCAAGGAGATCGACCGGCACGTGGACTTCGGGGTGAGCCCCTTCGGGGTCTGGCGCAACGCCGCCACCGACCCCGAGGGCTCGGACACCAGCGCGGGCGTCCAGACCTACGACGACCTGCACGCCGACACCAGGAAGTGGGTCAGGGAGGGCTGGATCGACTACATCGCGCCCCAGCTGTACTGGAACATCGGCTTCCCCGCCGCCGACTACGCCAGGCTGCTCCCCTGGTGGGACGAGGTCGTACGGGACACCGGCGTCGGCCTCTACGTCGGCGAGGCGCTCTACAAGTGCGGTGACCCCGCCCAGCCCGCGGCCTGGCAGGACCCCGCCGAGCTGTCCCGCCATCTCGCGCTGGCCGCCCGCCACCCCGGGGTGCGCGGACACTGCTTCTTCTCGGCGAAGGAGGTCGGCACCGACCGGATCGGCGCGATGGCGGCCGTGGTGGCCGACCACTACCCGACGAGGGTCCGCCCGCCACGGTGATCCCGCCGTCCCCGGCCGCCCGGGGTGCGGCCCCGCACGGTCGCGCCCGGCGCCGTCACCCGACGCCGGGCACTGTCCGGGCTGCTCTCACGTCTTCTCGTGGTGGCGTACGACGGTGTCGGGACCCGGCGCCATCAGGGCCTCGTGGCCGTCGTCGTCGAATCGCACGCGGTACGGGGGAGTGCCGTTCTCGCCCAGTACCTCCATGACCTCGGCCGTACGGTCGTGGTGACCGACGGTCCGGCCGTGCACCAGCAACTTGTCGCCCTTGCTCGCTTGCATCGGGGTGGCCTCCTCGCGGCCGGGCTTGTCGTACTTCGCAGTCTACGTCCGGGAGGGTGACCTACGTCACCTCGGAGCGGGGTGTCAGCTCCGCGCCCGCTGGGTGACGGCGATGCAGACGAGGACGGCGCCGGCCGCGACCGGCGCGGCGGGCGAGAGGTGCTCGCCCAGCAGCGACACCGACCACACCAGCGTCAGCAGCGGCTGCGCGAGCTGGAGCTGGCTCGCCTTGGGGATGCCGATCGCCGCCATGCCGCGGTACCAGACGTACAGGCCGAAGAACGTCGAGCCGGCGGCCACCCAGACCAGCCCGATCACGCCGTGGGCGGTGAGGCGCGCCGGCTCCACGGCGAGCGCCACGGCCGAGCCGGCCACCATGACCGGCAGGCAGAGGATCAGCGCCCAGCCGATGACCTGCCAGCCGGGCATGAGCCGGGCGAGCCGGCCGCCCTCGGTGTAGCCGGCGGCACAGACGACGAGCGCGCCGAAGAGGTACAGGTCTCCGGCGGAGAGGGATCCGCCGCTCTCCGCCAGCGTGAAGCCGATGACCACGGCCGCGCCGGCGAGCGCCGCGCACCAGAACATGCGGGACGGGCGGCGGCCGGTGCGGAGGGCGGCGAAGGTCGCCGTGGTGAGCGGCAGCAGGCCGACGACCACCGCGGCGTGCGAGGTCGTGGAGGTCTGCAGGGCGAGGCTGGTGAGCAGCGGGAAGCCGACCACGACACCACCGGCGACGACGGCGAGGCCCGCCCAGTGACGCCGCTCGGGCAGCGGGACCCGCAGGACGAGCAGGAACGCGCCCGCGATCAGCGCCGCGAGGGTGGAGCGCAGCGCGACCAGCGACCACGGGCCGAAGCTCTCCAGTCCCCAGACGGTGGAGGGGAAGGTGAGCGAGAAGGCGACCACGCCGAGACCGGCGAGAACGGTGCCGCCGGTCCGCGGGGAGCTGCCGACCGCTATCGTGCTGGGGCGAGTAGCGCTATCCTGTGCTGTCATGCATGAGCGTAGCAGTGTGGCTGAACTGGCGAAATCCCTGAAAGCGGAGCTCGACCGCTACTCGCCAGGTGGAAAACTGCCATCGAGCCGCGCTCTCGTCGAGCGCTATCGGGTCTCCCCGGTCACCGTCACCCGGGCCCTCGCGCAACTCGCCGCGGAAGGGCTGGTCGTGACCCGGCCGGGAGCCGGCGCCTTCCGTGCCGAGCCGCGGACCGCCACACCGGCCGTCGGCGACACCTCCTGGCAGGAGGTCGCGCTCAGCGCCGACAGCACCACCGAACTCGTCCCCCGGGCCGTCGACGCCTCCGGAGTGCTGGTCACGCTCTCCGCGCCGCCGCCGGGCATGATCGAGTTCAACGGCGGATACCTGCACCCCTCGCTCCAGCCCGAACGCGCCCTGGCCGCCGCGCTGGCCCGCGCGGGACGCCGGCCGGGCGCCTGGGGCCGGCCGCCCACGGACGGCCTCCCCGAACTCCGCGAGTGGTTCGCCCGGGAGATAGGCGGCTCCGTCACGGCCGCCGACATCCTGATCACCGCGGGCGGCCAGTCCGCGATCACGACCGCGCTGCGCGCCCTCGCCGCGCCCGGCACCCCCGTCCTCGTCGAATCGCCCACCTATCCCGGCATGCTGGCGGTGGCCCGGGCGTCCGGCCTGCGTCCGGTGCCCGTCCCGACGGACGCCGACGGGGTCCGGCCGGACCTCCTGGAGGCCGCCTTCCGCGCGACCGGCGCCCGGGTCCTCGTCTGCCAGCCGCTGTTCCAGAACCCGACCGGGGCCGTGCTCGGCCCCGAGCGGCGCCGGGCCGTCGTCGCGATCGCCCGGGCCGCCGGTGCCTTCGTCGTCGAGGACGACTTCGCCCGCCGCCTGGTGCACGAGGACGCCGCCCCCCTGCCCCCGCCGCTGGCCGCCGACGACCCCGACGGGGTCGTCGTCCACGTCTGCTCCCTCACCAAGCCGACCTCCGCGAGCCTGCGGGTCGGGGCCCTCGCCGCGCGCGGCCCGGTCCTGGAACGCCTGCGCGCCATCCAGGTCGTCGACAGCTTCTTCGTCCCGCGCCCCCTCCAGGAGGCCGCCCTGGAACTGGTCGGCTCGCCCGCCTGGGGCCGCCATCTGCGCGCCGTCTCCCAGGAGCTGAAGAGCCGCCGGGACGCACTGGCGGGCGCGCTCGCCCTGCACCTGCCCGAGCTGACGCTGTCGCACATCCCCTCCGGCGGCTACCACCTCTGGCCCCGGCTGCCCGACACCGTCCCCGAGTCCGCCCTCCACGCCGCCGCCCTGCGCACAGGCGTCGCCCTCGCTCACGCCGCGAGTTCGTCCACCGCCGCCCGCAGGCGGCGGACTCCTTCGGCGATCTCGGTCGGGCCCGCCACACCGGCGAAGCTCAGCCGGATGTGGCCGGCGGGGGGTTCCGCGCAGAAGTAGGGGCGGCCGCCCCCGTGCCCCGCGAATCTCGCGCCCCGTGAACCCCGCGCCGAGTGCGCCGCGACGGGGGCGGACCGGCCCCGACGGGGCCGCCCGGAACACCCGTCACCGCGCGCACGCACGCAGAAGCACCCGCCGCGGAACGGCTTTGCATAAAAGTGCGGGCATGCGTATAGTCATGCCATCCATGAGGAGGGTTTCGATGACGGTACGAGCAGCAGTGGCAGGCGCGAGCGGGTACGCGGGTGGAGAGCTCCTGCGTCTCCTCCTCGCCCACCCCGACGTGGAGGTCGGCACCCTCACCGGCCACTCCAACGCCGGTCAGCGGCTCGGCGGCCTCCAGCCGCACCTCCTTCCGCTCGCCGACCGCGTCCTCGCGCCCACCGACGCCGAGTCGCTCGCCGGGCACGACGTGGTGTTCCTCGCGCTCCCGCACGGTCAGTCCGCCGCCGTGGCCGAGCAGCTCGGGCCCGACACGCTGGTCATCGACATGGGCGCCGACTTCCGGCTCGCGGACGCCGCCGACTGGGAGGCCTTCTACGGCTCCCCGCATGCCGGGACCTGGCCCTACGGCCTGCCGGAGCTGCCGGGTGCCCGCGCCGCGCTGGAGGGGGCCAAGCGGGTCGCGGTGCCCGGCTGCTACCCCACCGCCGTGTCGCTCGCCCTCTTCCCCGCGTACGCGGACGGCCTCGCCGAACCCGAGGCCGTCGTCGTCGCCGCCACCGGCACCTCCGGCGCCGGCAAGGCGCTCAAGCCGCACCTGCTCGGCAGCGAGGTGATGGGCTCCATGTCCCCGTACGGCGTGGGCGGCGGCCACCGGCACACCCCCGAGATGATCCAGAACCTGAGCGGCCCGGCCGGCGAGCGGGTGAGCGTGTCGTTCACGCCGACCCTCGCGCCGATGTCCCGCGGCATCCTCGCGACCTGCTCCGCCAAGGCGAAGCCGGGCGTGACGGCCGAGACCGTGCGGACCGCCTACGAGAAGGCCTTCGCCGACGAGCCGTTCGTCCACCTGCTGCCCGAGGGGCAGTGGCCGGCGACCGCGTCCGTCCAGGGTTCCAACGCCGTTCAGATCCAGGTCGCGTACGACGGCGCCGCCGGGCGGATCATCGCCATCAGCGCCATCGACAACCTCACGAAGGGCACCGCCGGCGGCGCGGTGCAGAGCATGAACATCGCCCTCGGGCTGCCCGAGGACACCGGACTTTCCACGATTGGAGTCGCTCCATGAGCGTCACCGCAGCGAAGGGATTCACGGCGGCGGGCATCGCCGCCGGGATCAAGGAGAACGGCAACCCGGACCTGGCCCTCGTGGTCAACACCGGGCCCCGCCGCGCCGCCGCGGGCGTCTTCACCTCCAACCGCGTCAAGGCCGCTCCCGTCCTGTGGTCCCAGCAGGTGCTCACCACCGGCGAGTTGACCGCCGTCGTCCTCAACTCCGGCGGAGCCAACGCCTGTACCGGACCGCAGGGCTTCCAGGACACCCACGCCACCGCCGAGAAGGTGGCCGAGGTCCTGAGCGGGGCCGGCCCGGCCGTCGGTGCCGGCGAGGTCGCCGTCGCCTCCACCGGCCTCATCGGCCTGCTGCTCCCGATGGACAAGGTCCTCTCCGGGGTGGAGAAGGCCGCCGGGGAGCTCTCCGAGCACGGCGGCGAGAAGGCCGCCATCGCCATCAAGACCACCGACACCGTCCACAAGACCGCGGTCGTGACCCGGTCCGGCTGGACGGTCGGCGGCATGGCCAAGGGCGCGGGCATGCTCGCCCCCGGCCTCGCCACCATGCTGGTCGTCCTCACCACCGACGCGGACGTCGCCGCCGGGGACCTGGACACCGCCCTGCGCGGCGCCACCCGGCTCACCTTCGACCGGGTCGACTCCGACGGCTGCATGTCCACCAACGACACCGTCCTGCTGCTGGCCTCCGGCGCCTCCGGCGTGACCCCCGAGGCCGCGGAGTTCACCGAGGCCGTACGGGCCGTCTGCGACGACCTCGCCCGCCAGCTCATCGGCGACGCCGAGGGCGCCAGCAAGGACATCCGGATCGAGGTGGTCAACGCCGCCACCGAGGACGACGCCGTGGAGGTCGGCCGCTCCATCGCGCGCAACAACCTCCTCAAGTGCGCCATCCACGGCGAGGACCCCAACTGGGGCCGGGTGCTGTCCGCCATCGGCACCACGCAGGCGGCCTTCGACCCCGACCTGCTCAACGTCGCCATCAACGGCGTCTGGGTCTGCAAGAACGGCTCCGTCGGCGAGGACCGCGACCTGGTCGACATGCGCTACCGGGAGGTCACCGTCACCGCCGACCTCGCCGCGGGCTCGGAGTCGGCCGTCATCTGGGCCAACGACCTGACCGCCGACTACGTCCACGAGAACAGCGCGTACTCGTCATGACGAGCACCACGCGGAAGCACACCGCGCTCCCCAAGGCCCAGACCCTGATCGAGGCGCTGCCCTGGCTGACCCGGCATCACGGCAAGACCGTCGTCATCAAGTTCGGCGGCAACGCCATGATCGACGACGACCTCAAGGCCGCCTTCGCCCAGGACGTCGTCTTCCTGCGCCACGCCGGCCTCAAGCCGGTCGTCGTGCACGGCGGCGGTCCCCAGATCAGCGCCGCGCTCGACCAGGCGGGCCTGGTCAGCGAGTTCAAGGCCGGTCTGCGGGTCACCACGCCCGAGGCCATGGACGTCGTACGGATGGTCCTCGCCGGACAGGTGCAGCGCGAGCTCGTCGGGCTGCTCAACCAGCACGGCCCGTTCGCCGTCGGCATGACCGGCGAGGACGCCCACACCATCACCGCCACCAAGCACCAGCCGGTCATCGAGGGCACGCAGGTCGACATCGGCCGCGTCGGCGAGATCACCGCCCTCGACACCGGTGCCATCGAGGCGCTGCTGCAGGACGGCCGGATCCCGGTCGTGTCCTCCATCGCCCGCTCCCAGGACGACGGACATGTCTACAACGTCAATGCTGATACGGCGGCTGCGGCTCTCGCTGCGGCGCTGGGCGCCGAGACCCTGATGGTCCTGACGGACGTCGAAGGCCTCTACGAGGACTGGCCGAACAGCGACGAGGTCATCAGCCGGCTCACCGCGAGCCAGCTGGAGAAGCTGCTGCCCGACCTCTCCAGCGGCATGGTGCCCAAGATGGAGGGCTGTCTGCACGCCGTGCGCAACGGGGTCACCACGGCCCGCGTGATCGACGGCCGGGTCCAGCACTCGATCCTGCTGGAGATCTTCACCGACGAGGGCATCGGCACCATGGTCGTGGCCGACGGACAGGGGGAATCGTGAGCGGCACCAACACGGAACTGACCCGGCGGTGGCAGGGCTCGCTGATGGACAACTACGGCACGCCGAAGCTGTCGCTGGTGCGCGGCGCCGGAGCCCGGGTCTGGGACGCCGACGGCACCGAGTACCTCGACCTCGTCGGCGGCATCGCCGTCAACGCCCTCGGCCACGGCCACCCGGCGATCGTCGAGGCCGTGTCCCGGCAGATCGCCACCCTCGGCCACGTCTCCAACCTGTTCGTCGCCGAGCCGCCCGTCGCCCTCGCCGAGAAGCTGCTCCAGCTGTTCGGCCGCCCCGGACGGGTCTTCTTCTGCAACTCGGGCGCCGAGGCCAACGAGGGCGCCTTCAAGATCGGCCGGCTGACCGGCCGGACCCACATGGTCGCCACCCAGGGCGGCTTCCACGGCCGGACCATGGGCGCGCTGGCCCTCACCGGCCAGCCGGGCAAGCAGACGCCGTTCCTGCCGCTGCCGGGCGACGTCACCCACGTGCCGTACGGCGACGTGGACGCGTTGCGCGCGGCGGTCACCGAGGAGACGGCGTTCGTCGTCATCGAGCCGATCCAGGGCGAGAACGGCGTGGTCGTCCCGCCCGTCGGCTATCTCCGGGCCGCCCGCGAGATCACCCGCGCCACCGGCACGCTGCTGGTCCTCGACGAGGTCCAGACCGGCATCGGCCGGACCGGCCACTGGTTCGAGCACCAGGGGCACGACGGTGTGGAGCCCGACGTCGTGACGCTGGCCAAGGGCCTGGGCGGCGGGCTGCCGCTCGGCGCCACCGTGGCCTTCGGCGAGGCGGCCGACCTGCTGCGGCCCGGCCACCACGGCACGACCTTCGGCGGGAACCCGGTCGCCTGCGCCGCCGGCCTGGCCGTCCTGGACACGCTGGCCGCCGACGGAACGCTCGACCAGGTCAAGCGGCTCGGCGAGCGGTTGCGCGACGGAATCGAGGGTCTGGAGCACCCGTTGGTCTCCCACGTCCGTGGTGCGGGGCTTCTGCTGGGTATCGTGCTCACCGAGCCCGTCGCCGCGCAGGTGCAGCAGGCGGCTCAGGACGCCGGTCTCCTGGTGAACGCGCCCGCTCCCGATGTCGTACGGCTCATGCCGGCACTGATCATCACCGACGCGGAGGTGGACGCCTTCCTGGAGGCGCTCCCGGCCGTCCTCGACGGAGCGGTGAACGGGGAAGGACGAACCGGAGAATGAGACGACGATGACCGACGCGCAGCAAACCGGGAACTGGGGGTCCCCCCAGGCGGAGTCTGGGGCCGGGCCGTCCGTTCCGCAGACCCGCACCGCACGCCACCGCAGGATCGTCGACATCCTCAACCGGCAGCCGGTGCGCTCGCAGAGCCAGCTGGCCAAGCTCCTCGCGGACGACGGGCTCAGCGTCACCCAGGCGACGCTCTCCCGCGACCTCGACGAACTCGGCGCGGTGAAGATCCGCAACACGGGCGGCGAGCTGATCTACGCGGTGCCCAGCGAGGGCGGGTTCCGCACCCCGCAGGCGCCGCTCGGCGAGTCGGCCAAGGAGGAGCGCATGCGGCGCCTCTCCGGCGAGCTGCTGATCTCCGCCGAGGCGTCCGCCAACCTGGTGGTGCTGCGGACGCCGCCGGGCGCGGCCCAGTTCCTCGCGTCCGCCATCGACCAGGCCGAGCTGCACGCGATCCTCGGCACCATCGCGGGCGACGACACCTTGCTGCTGATCTCCCGTGATCCGGCGGGCGGCCAGGCGCTCGCCGACCACCTGCTGCGGCTGGCGCAGAACGACCGGTAGCGGGAGCCCGCGAGCCCCGCGACGCGCGTCAGGGCCCGACGGCGGTCAGTACCGATCGACCGCCGTCGGGCCCCCGCGTGTCCCGACCGCGACGCGCGGTCGCCGCGCCGGATCCGCCCGGACCGGCAGCGACACGTCTGACGGGCGGGCGTCCGTCCGTCCAGGGCGGCGTGGCGGACGCCGGCAGCGCACCGAGTGCACCGAGTGCACCGAGCGCGCCGAGGAGGAGCCGGGTGCGCATGGCGCGACCCCAAGGGCTGTCCCGTCATCCGCGGTGGGTCGGCGCGCGGCGCCGGACGCGGGGCGTCGCCGGGCGGGGGGCCGTCCTCGTGCGGGCCGGTTCCCGCCGGGCTCGCGGTTCCCGCCCGGACTATCGACCCGGGTGGGGGAGCGGAGGCAGCGGGAGCGGCAGTCCGGGCAGGCCGTCGATGCTCGTCGAGATGTGCTCCTTCTTGGCGAAGTACGCGCTCAGGGAGGCGTCGTCCTCCCGTGCGAAACGCTTGCGGTGCAGGTCGCGGTCCTCGTCGTAGGTCATGAACGGCACCCCGTACCCGCAGCTGTCCCGGATCAGGTCGGCCGAGACGAGGATGATCGCCCGCAGCCCGTGCGGCGTCGGGTCGATCGCGGGGAAGTGCGCCATGAGCTCGTCCCAGCGCGCGTCGTCCCGGAAGACGGGCTCGCCCCGGCCGTGGATCCGCACGATGTTCGGCGGTCCCTGGAACGCGCACCACATGAGGGTGATGCGCCCGTTCTCCCGCAGGTGGGCGACCGTCTCGGCGGTGCTCCCCGCGAAGTCCAGGTAGGCGACGGTCCGTTCGTCGACGACGGCGAAGGAACCGGTCAGCCCCTTGGGGGAGAGGTTGACGGTCCCGTCGCCGTCCAGCGGCGCGGTGGCGGCGAAGAAGACCGGCTGGGACTCGATGAAGTCGCGGAGCCGTCCGTCTATGCGGTCATGCGTTTTTCCCATACGGGCCATTCTCGCGCCGTGCGCGACCCCCTCGCTCCTCCGTTTCGACGGGCGGACGGAGCAAGGGACTTCAGACCCGCCACAGCCGGCGCCGGCGCCCCGCCGGCGTCGGCTGCGGAAGCCCGTGTGCGCGCCGGACCGGCGGGCTCAGGACCGGATCGGCGTCCTCGACGAGCCGCCGGACGGTCTCCGTATAGAGGGTCCCGCCCTGCGCGCCGAGCAGTCCCAGGGCGCGTGCCCGCACGTGCGGCGGCCGGTCCGGGCCGATCAGGCGGACGAGCTCGTCCGGCGGCAGCAGGCAGGCCGTCTCCTTGAGACCGCGGGCGGTCTCCCGCACGACCCCGGGCGCGGGATCGGCCAGCAGCGGCAGCAGCCGGGTCCGGTCCCCCTCCCGCGCCGGCACGCCGAAGGCGCGGAGTCCCGCGACGGCGGAGGCGCGCACCAACGGGTCGGCGTGCGCCGTCAGTTCCCACAGCACGGCCGTGTCCACGCCCGCCTCGCCGCACTCCGCCAGCCCCAGCGGCGCACGGCCCGGCGTGCCGGCCGGGTCCGCGCACCGGGCGCGGTAGAGCGGCAGGGGGTCCGTGCCGTCCTGCCGCAGCACCCAGCGGGCGCAGGCCCGCACCATCGCCGACCGGTCGTAGAGGAAGGGTTCCCCCTCGGCGTGCCGGCCGGCGCGGCGCAGCGCGGTGACGCCGGCCGCGCGCACCCGCCCCGTCCGGCCCGCCAGCAGGAGGGCGAGCACCTGGTCCGCCGTCTCCGCGGTCATCGCCGTGAGGGCGGCGTCCGCGGCGATGTCCTGGACCGCGACGTCGGTGTCGGCGGCGGCGAGCCGGGCCAGCCGTTCCGCGTCGAGGAGCCCGCGTGCGACGGCGAGGCGCAGGGCCAGGCGCCGGGTCGCCCGGTCCGGGTTCAGCAGCAGGGAGGTGAGCGTGGCCCGGGGGCAGTCCCGCAGGTGCTCCGTCAGAAGCGCGCTGACCTCGTCGCCGCGCTGCCGGCGGGCGATCCGCAGGATCACGGGGGCCGTGACGGCGAGCGTGCCCGGCTGCGCGGTGGGCAGGGCGGTCCGCAGGACGTCGAGGGCCAGCTCCCGGACGGGCCGCGCCCAGTCGGTGGCGCGGATCGCGACCAGCGGAAGCACCCCCGGCCGGGACCCGGCGTGGCCGAGCGCCGCCTCCCGGATCCTGCCGTCGGGATCGCACAGGGCGAGGGCGAGCTCAGCCTCGCCCGGCCGCGAGGTCAGGGACGGCCCGCCCGGACCGAGCAGGCCCCGCCACCGGGCCGGACGCTCGGGTGCCACGGCCGCGAACCGGTCCTGTGCGGGCCGCAGGGCGAGGTCGCCCCGCTCGACGGCCTCGCGGACGTCCTCGTCCAGGTCCGTCCACGCCCTCGGGTCCGCGGCCCTGAGGACACGTGCGGGCCKGCGCCCGCGCGCGAGCCCGCGCACGGCCTCTTCTCTCTCGTCCCTGTCGTCCGGCATGCGCGGAGCCTAAGGGTTCCCCGACCGGTCCTGCCCCGGAATATCGGCCGGTCCGGGCGGCCGTCCGGCGGCCGGCAGGGGCCGCCATCCCGGCCTTTGACAAAACATACGGTGGACTGCATAGTTATACCCATCAGTGATTGCAAGGTAAGGAGAAACCCGTGACCGAGCGCGTCGTACTCGCCTACTCGGGCGGCCTGGACACCTCCGTCGCCATCGGCTGGATCGCCGAGGAGACGGGTGCCGAGGTCATCGCCGTCGCCGTGGACGTCGGCCAGGGCGGCGAGGACCTGGACGTCATCCGCAAGCGCGCGCTCGCCTGTGGTGCGGTCGAGGCCGAGGTCGCGGATGCCAAGGACGAGTTCGCCGAGGAGTACTGCCTCCCCGCGATCAAGGCCAACGCCCTCTACATGGACCGCTACCCGCTGGTCTCGGCCCTCTCCCGGCCGACCATCGTCAAGCACCTCGTCGCCGCCGCGAAGAAGCACGGCGCCGGCATCGTCGCCCACGGCTGCACCGGCAAGGGCAACGACCAGGTGCGTTTCGAGGCCGGTATCCAGGCCCTCGGCCCGGACCTGAAGTGCATCGCCCCGGTCCGTGACTACGCCATGACCCGGGACAAGGCCATCGCCTTCGCCGAGAAGGCGAACCTGCCGATCGCGACCACCAAGAAGTCCCCGTACTCCATCGACCAGAACGTCTTCGGTCGCGCCGTCGAGACGGGCTTCCTGGAGGACATCTGGAACGCGCCGATCGAGGACATCTACGAGTACACCGAGAACCCGGCCACCCCGCGCGAGGCCGACGAGGTCGTCATCTCCTTCAAGGAGGGCGTCCCGGTCGCCATCGACGGCAGGCCCGTCTCCGTCCTCCAGGCGATCCAGCAGCTCAACGAGCGCGCCGGCGCCCAGGGCGTCGGCCGGATCGACATGGTCGAGGACCGGCTGGTCGGCATCAAGTCCCGCGAGGTCTACGAGGCCCCCGGTGCGATCGCCCTGATCACCGCCCACCAGGAGCTCGAGAACGTCACCGTCGAGCGCGAGCTGGCCCGCTACAAGCGGCAGGTCGAGCAGCGCTGGGGCGAGATGGTCTACGACGGCCTGTGGTTCTCCCCGCTCAAGCGTGCCCTGGACGGCTTCATCAACGAGGCCAACCAGCACGTCACCGGTGACATCCGGATGACCCTGCACGCCGGCCGCGCCGTCGTCACCGGCCGCCGGTCGGAGGAGTCGCTGTACGACTTCAACCTCGCGACCTACGACTCGGGCGACACGTTCGACCAGTCCAAGGCCCAGGGCTTCATCGACATCTTCGCGCTCTCCGCGAAGATCGCCGCGAAGCGTGACCTCGCCTAGTCACGACTCGTTCCACAGCCGCCTCCCTGTTGTCCGCGGCAGGGAGGCGGCGCCACATCTCCACCCTTGTCTTGAGGAGCAGTAGCTGTGAGCAGCAACAACGGTGACGTCCGGCTCTGGGGCGGCCGGTTCGCCGACGGCCCCGCCGAGGCCCTGGCGAAGCTGTCCGCGTCGGTCCACTTCGACTGGCGGCTGGCGCCGTACGACATCGCCGGCTCCCGCGCCCACGCGCGCGTGCTCCACAAGGCCGGGCTGCTCACCGAGGACGAGCTGACCCGCATGCTCGCCGGTCTCGACCGGCTGGAGGCGGACGTCGCGGACGGCTCCTTCGTCGGCACCATCGCCGACGAGGACGTCCACACCGCGCTGGAGCGCGGCCTGCTGGAGCGTCTCGGCCCCGACCTCGGCGGCAAACTGCGCGCCGGCCGGTCCCGCAACGACCAGGTCGCCACCCTCTTCCGGATGTACCTGCGCGACCACGCGCGGATCATCGGCGGACTGATCGCCGACCTCCAGGACGCGCTCGTCGGCCTGGCCGAGGCCCACCCGGACGTCGCCATGCCGGGCCGGACCCATCTGCAGCACGCGCAGCCGGTGCTCTTCGCCCACCACGTGCTCGCGCACGTCCAGTCCCTGTCCCGGGACGCCGAGCGGCTGCGCCAGTGGGACACCCGTACGGCGGTCTCGCCGTACGGTTCCGGAGCGCTGGCGGGCTCCTCCCTCGGCCTCGACCCGGAGGCGGTCGCCAAGGACCTCGGCTTCGAGCGCGGCTCCGTCGGCAACTCCATCGACGGAACGGCCTCGCGCGACTTCGTCGCCGAGTTCGCCTTCATCACGGCGATGATCGGTGTGAACCTCTCGCGCATCGCGGAGGAGGTCATCATCTGGAACACGAAGGAGTTCTCCTTCGTGACCCTGCACGACGCCTTCTCCACCGGCTCGTCGATCATGCCGCAGAAGAAGAACCCGGACATCGCCGAGCTGGCCCGGGGCAAGTCCGGCCGGCTGATCGGCAACCTCTCCGGCCTGATGGCCACGCTCAAGGCCCTGCCGCTCGCCTACAACCGCGACCTCCAGGAGGACAAGGAGCCGGTCTTCGACTCCTGCGACCAGCTGGAGATCCTGCTGCCCGCCTTCACCGGCATGATGGCGACGCTCACGGTCAACCGGGAGCGCATGGAGGAGCTGGCGCCGGCCGGCTTCTCGCTCGCCACCGACATCGCCGAGTGGCTGGTCAAGCAGGGCGTGCCGTTCCGGGTGGCGCACGAGGTCGCCGGCGAGTGCGTGAAGGCGGCCGAGGCCGACGGAGTCGAACTGGACGGCCTGACGGACGAGCAGTTCGCCAAGATCTCCGAGCACCTCACCCCGGAGGTCCGGACGGTCCTCAACGTGCCGGGCGCGCTGGCCTCCCGCGACGGCCGGGGCGGTACGGCCCCGTCGGCGGTCGCCGCGCAGCTGGTCGAGGTCAAGGCCGACCTGGTGATCCAGCACGCCTGGGCCACCGCCTGGAAGTAGCCGCACCCCCGCACGTCACAGCGTCGCCGCCCAGTCCGCGAGCGCGTCGAAGTCCGGCCGGAGGAGTCCGAGCCGGGGGTCGACGTGCAGCAGCAGGGCGGCGGCGAGGTGGTTCTGCTCCACGTACTCGTGGTCGTACGGCGTGATGTCGTCGTCCACCCAGGCGAACGGCCGCCCCTGGGCGTACTCCAGGATGTACTGCGTCTTCCAGAAGGTCCCGCGAGGGGCCTTTCCGTGCATCTGCGGCCAGTCGACGAACGGCAGCTCGGGCAGGCCGATGTGCGGTCCGATGAACTCGTTCGCCTCGCCCTTCCAGGTCGTCGCCCAGACCAGCTCGTACGCCTCGGCGAGTGCGAGCAGCTCGCCCCCGTGCGCCGGGTTGAGCCACACCCGCAGCGGTCTGGTCTCGAACCAGCCGGTCGGGCGCATGCGATGCGTCGTGTATCCCGCCGGGCGGCGTTCGCGCTGCGCCGCGTAGGGATTCAGCGTTCCGTCCACGTCGATCAGCAGCAGTGGCTTCGTCATGTTCACAGCATTCCTCTCGCCTCCGGATGAGGCATCGATTTATTGAATGAGACATCCGTGTCTCATTCGGTGTATGGTCGTCTCATGTCAGTGGACCGCACCCAGATGCTCCGCGCCGCCGCCGCGCTGCTCGCCCGGAAATCGACCGCCACCATGGACGAGGTCGCCCGGGCCGCCGGCATCGGCCGCGCCACCCTGCACCGGCACTTCGCCGGGCGGGACGCGCTGGTCAGGGCGCTGGAGGAGCTGGGGATCGAGGAGTTCGAGGCCGCGCTCGACGCGGCTGACCTCGACGAGGGGCCCGCCGACGAGGCGGTACGGCGACTCGTCGCCCGGGCCGAGCCCTGCGCGCAGCTGCTGGCCTTCCTCGTCACCGAGAACCAGCTCTTCGAGGGCGACCAGGTCAACGAGGGATGGGCCAGGCTCGACGCCCGGGTCAGCGCGCTCTTCCGGCGCGGCCAGGAGGAGGGCACCTTCCGGATCGACCTGACACCCGCCTGGCTCACCGAGGCCCTCTACGGCCTCATCGGCACCTGCGCCTGGTCCGTGATGGACGGACGCGTCGCCGCCAAGGACTTCCAATACATGATCACCGAGCTGCTGCTCGGTGGCGCACGAAAGAGTGTGGAGAAATGAGCAGGACCCGGCTGACGAGCCCGACGACGGGGACCGAGGTGAGGAGCCCCGGCCGCTGGCTCGCGCTCTCCGTCCTCGTCCTGGCCGTCCTGCTGGTCGCGGTGGACGCCACCGTACTCGGTCTGGCGACCCCCGCTCTCAGCGAGGACCTGAAGCCGTCCGGCACCCAGCTGCTCTGGATCGGGGACATCTACTCCTTCGTCATCGCCGGCCTGCTGGTCTCGATGGGCTCGCTCGGCGACCGCATCGGCCGCAAGAAGCTGCTGCTGACGGGCGCGACCGCCTTCGGCGCCGTCTCCGTCCTCAACGCCTACGCCACCAGCCCCGAGATGATGATCGTGGCCCGGGCGCTGCTCGGCGTCGCCGGCGCGACCCTGATGCCGGCGACCCTGGCCCTGATCCGGAACATCTTCCACGACCCGAAGGAGCGGAGTCTCGCCATCGGCATCTGGGGTGCCACGGCCTCGGCCGGCGCGGCCGTCGGCCCCGTCGTCGGCGGCGCCCTGCTCCAGCACTTCTACTGGGGCTCGGTCTTCCTCATCAACCTGCCGGTCATGGCGGTCCTCGTGCTCGTCGGCATCAAGCTGCTGCCCGAGTCCAGGAACCCGGTCGCCGGCCCCTGGGACCTGATCAGCGTCGGCCTCTCGCTGGTCGGTGTGATCGGCGTCGTGTACGCGATCAAGGAAGTCGCCTCGCACGGCATGACCTGGGAGGTCGCGGCCGCCGCCGTCGTCGGCGCCGCCTGCCTCCACGCCTTCGTCCGGCGGCAGCACGCGCTGGCCTCGCCGCTGCTCGACATGCGCCTCTTCAAGCACCGGGGCTTCTCCGGCGCGGTCCTGGCCGACCTGCTGACCGTCTTCGGACTGTCCGGACTGGTCTTCTTCCTCTCCCAGTTCCTCCAGCTCGTCCAGGGGCGTGAGCCGCTGGAGGCCGGTCTGGCCGAACTGCCCGCCGCGATCGGCGCGGTGGTCACCGGTCTGATCGCGGGCCGGTACGCCCGGCGCTACTCGGTCCGCGCCGTCGTGACCGGCGGTCTCGGCGCCATCGGCCTGGCCCTCGCGGTGATCACCCTGGTCCACAAGGAGACCGGCTATCCGCTGCTCGGCGCGGCCCTGCTGGTCGTCGGCCTGGGTGCGGGCTTCTCCTTCACCGTCACCGCCGACGTGATCCTCTCCAGCGTGCCCAAGGAGCAGGCCGGTTCGGCCTCCGCGGTCTCCGAGACCGCGTACGAACTCGGCGCGGCCCTCGGTATCGCGCTCCTCGGCTCCATCGTGACCGGCGTCTACCAGGGCTTCACCGCCCCGGCGGGCACCCCCGCGGACACCGCGGCTGCGGCCCACGAGTCGCTCGGCGGCGCCGTCGAGGCCTCCGCCGGTCTCGCCCCGGACGCGGCGACCGCACTGGTCTCCGCGGCCCAGGAGTCCTTCGTCGACGGTCTGCGCATCGCGTCCGGCGTCGGCGCGGCGGTCCTGCTGGCGACCGCGGTCGCGGCCTGGTTCCTGCTCAAGGGCCAGAAGCTGGAGGAGGGCCTCGAACACTGACGGGCCGGACGGCCCCGAGCGGGCCCTTCGGACCCCGCAACGCCCCGGGGGCGGCGCACCGTTCGGTGCGCCGCCCCCGGGGTCCGTCCTGGCCGGCGGTCAGGCCGCCTTCGCCTTGGTGGCGTACATGTCCACGTACTCCTGGCCCGACAGGCGCATGACCTCGGCCATCACCGAGTCCGTCACGGCCCGCAGCACGTAGCGGTCCCGGTCCATGCCGTCGTAGCGGGAGAACTCCATCGGCTCACCGAACCGGACGGTCACCCGGCCCGGCCGCGGCAGCCCCGCGCCACCGGGCTGGATCTTGTCCGTGCCGATCATCGCGAACGGCACGACCGGCGCGCCGGTCATCAGGGTCAGACGGGCGATGCCGGTACGACCCCGGTACAGCCGGCCGTCGGGGGAGCGGGTGCCCTCCGGGTAGATGGAGAAGATCTTGCCCTCCTCCAGCACCCGGCGGCCCGTCATCAGCGCCGCGACACCGCCCCGGCCGCCGTCGCGGTCCACCGGGATCATGCCGACGCTGGTGAAGAACCAGGCCATCAGCCGGCCCTTGAAGCCCTTGCCCGTCACGTACTCGTCCTTGCCGATGAAGAAGACCGGGCGGTCCGTGCAGATCGGCATGATCATCGAGTCGATGAAGGTGAGGTGGTTGCCCGCCAGGATGACCGGACCCGTCCCCGGGATGTTCTCGACGCCCTCCACACGTGGGCGGAACATCAGGCGCAGGATCGGTCCGAGCACAGCCTTGATGAGCGCGAGACGGGACAACGGTTCCTCCGGTGTCGAGGCGGTCGAAGCCTGAGCGGGGCCGAGCGGGCGGGGTGACGGTGCAGGTGAGGACGATACTCGCGGGTCACCGTCGCGCGCACATCGGGTTCACCGAGTGGATACGCAGTGTTGACGTGAGTTTTCGCCATGTTCGACCAGCGTCTGCCCCAGGTAGGGGGTGACTGCCTACGGTCGGAGCACCCGTCGGCAGGTGCGGGACATCACACCGGAGGAGCTTTCATGACACAGGGTGCGCGCCGGACTCCGGCCCGGCGGACGGTTCTCGGAGCGGCCGGCGCGGCCGTGCTCGGCGCCTCGACGGCACTGCCCGCGGGCCCGGCGCAGGCCGCCGGGTCCGTCGGCGGGGCTCCGTACGGCAAGGGCCGCGGCTTCCGCTCCCTCCCCGTCCCGACCGTCATCGCCCACCGCGGAGCCAGCGGCTACCGCCCCGAACACACCCTCGGCTCCTACCAGCTCGCCCTCGACCTCGGCGCCGACGTGATCGAACAGGACCTGGTGCCCACCAAGGACGGTCATCTCGTCTGCCGTCACGAGAACGACATCTCCGGGACGACCGACGTCGCCGACCACCCCGAGTTCGCCTCCCGCAGGACCACCAAGTCGGTGGACGGGGTGTCCCTCACCGGCTGGTTCACCGAGGACTTCACCCTCGCCGAGCTCAGGACCCTGCGCGCGAAGGAGCGGATCCCCGGCACCCGCCAGGAGAACACCCTCTACGACGGCCGCTGGCGGATCCCGAGCTTCGAGGAGGTCCTGGAGTGGGCGGACCGGGAGGGCCGCCGGCGGGGCCGCGACGTCTGGCTGCACGTCGAGACCAAGCACCCCACGTACTTCCGGGCGCTCGGACTGGGTCTGGAGGAGCGGCTGGCGAAACTGCTGCGCCGCCACGGACGCCACCGCGCCGACTCCCCGGTCTTCCTCCAGTCCTTCGAGCCCACCAGCATCCAGCGCCTGGCCGGGCTGGTGAACTCGCCGCGCGTGGTCCTGCTGTCGGGAGCGACCACCCGCCCCTGGGACTTCGTCCAGGCAGGTGACCCGCGCACGGTCGCCGACCTGATCACCCCGGAGGGACTGCGGAGCCTCTCCTCCTACGCCCAGGGCATCGGCCCCACCCTGGACCTGGTCGTCCCCCGGGACGCGTCGGGCCGGCTCGGCACTCCCACCACGCTGGTGCGCGACGCCCACGCGGCGGGCCTGATCCTCCACCCGTACACCCACCGCAACGAGAACAGCTTCCTGCCCGCCGACTTCCGGCGCGGCACCGACCCGACGGCGTACGGAGACGCCTTCGGCGCGCTGCGGACCTACCTGGCGACGGGCATCGACGGGATCTTCGCCGACAACCCGGACACCGCCCTGCTCGCGGCGGCCGACTTCCGGGCCCGCTGACCCCGGCCGTCCCCGCCGGGGCCGTCCGCTCCGGGCGGGTCCGCCTCCGTGCCCGGCCCGCGGGGGCGGTCCCGGCGGGGACGGCCGGGGTCAGCGGGCCCGGAAGTCGGCCGCCGCGAGCAGGGCGGTGTCCGGGTTGTCGGCGAAGATCCCGTCGATGCCCG
>NZ_RDBI01000040.1:350467-361576 GCF_008042125.1 Streptomyces sp. MS191 | reverse complement strand
CCGTCGCGTCGTGCGCGCCGCCGTCCGCCGCACCCCGGGCCGCTGCCCCCGCCTGCTGGCCGCGATGCTCGACCCCGCCGACCCCACCTACCGGGAAATCGCAGGGGAGTTGGGTATCTCACAGGGCAGTCTGGGGCCGATGCGTTCCCGTTGCCTGGGATGCCTGCGCAGAATGCTCGCGGCAGAGGTTCCCGCTCCCCACCCGCGGGGAAGGGTGCGGTAGACCGATCGGCGGACAGGTGAGCGGGAGGCATGCGCACATGGGCATGAGCGTGACCATCTCAGCGGCGGACGCGCAGGACGCGGAGCACATACTCAAGCTGCAGTACCTGTGTTACCAGAGCGAAGCCGAGCTCTACGGGGACTACTCGATCGAGCCGCTCACCCAGTCCCTGGACTCGCTCAAGGCCGAGATCGCCGAGGGCCACGCTCTCGTGGCGCGCCTCGGGGACGAGGTGGTGGCCTCCGTACGCGGGCGGGTCGACGAGGCCGGCACGGTACGGATCGCCAAGCTGATCGTCCATCCCCGGATGCGCCGCCACGGCCTCGGCGGCCGCCTGCTCGACGCCATCGAGGGGCACTTCGCCCAGGACCCGGCCCCGACCGCCAAGCGCTTCCGCCTCTTCACCGGCCACCGCAGCGACGGCAACCTCCGGCTCTACCGCAGCCGGGGCTACGAGCAGGTGTCCACGAAGCAGGTCGGCCCGCGGCTCACGCTCGTGACCCTGGAGAAGGCCGCCTGAATCCTCGCCCCCGGAACCGCCGGAGAAGGGGCGACCCGCGCCGTGAGGGGCGCGGGTCGGCACCCGGGGTCGTACCCCCGGTCAGGCGGTCTCGCGCGAGCGACGCAGCCACCAGATCCCGGTCACCGGCAGCAGCACCGGGATGAAGATGTAGCCGTACCCGTAGTCCGACCAGACGGTGGCGTCCGGAAACGCCGACGGATCGACCAGCGTCCAGGTCCCGACGGTCAGCACGCCCACCAGCTCGGCGGCGCAGCACAGCAGCGCCGCCCTGCGGGCGGTCTCCCCGCCCCGCACCAGGGTGTAGGTGATGAAGGCGTAGACGACGGCCGCCACCGCCGACAGGCCGTACGCCAGCGGGGCCCGGTCGAACTCGGTCGCGATCTGGTAGATCGAGCGCGAGACCGCGCCGACCGACATCACGCCGTACAGCCAGACCAGCAGCATCCCGGGGCCCTGCACCAGCCGGGTGCGGGGCGCGCGGCCGGTGCCCTCGTCCGTCGCGGTCATCTCAGCCCACCGTCCAGATGTCGTAGAGACGCACTTCGAGCACGGCCAGCACGACGGCGCCGGCCGCGACGGTCGCCGAGCCCCACCGGCTCCGCTCCGCCAGCGACATGAAACCGGCCGCGGGCACCGCGCACAGGGCGCCCAGCAGGTACGCGATGAAGATCGTCGTGCCCTCCTCGGCCGTCCCCCCGCGCGTCAGCTGCACGATGCCGACGACCAGCTGGACCAGGGCGAGCACGGTCACCACGGCCATGCCGATGAAGTGCCAGTCCTTGGTCGGCTGGTCCCGGGTGAAGGCGAAGCCGCACCAGGCGGCGAGGGCGAGCGCGGCCACCGAGACCGCGACCGTCAGGACGTCAAGCATGCGCCCGAGGGTATTACGGGCCGAAAGGCCCGGTGCGCGCGCCCCCACCGACCCGGAGCACGGCCCGGAGCCGACTCGGAGCGGGCCCGTCCACCGGACCTACGGCCCGCGGTGTCCGGGCTCCGGGGGGCAGCGGGGCCGTACCCCGGCAAGCCCCTCCGGTCCCGGCGGCCGCGCCGCGGCCGCCGCGCCGGCCGGCCGTGGCCTTGACCACAGACCCGCGCCCACGGCCGGGCGCCCCACCCCGTGTGTCCACCCGCCCCGCGGCCGCGTCGGCGCAGGCCGCACACGGGGGAGCGGGGGGCGGCGACGGAAGGGCGGCCGACACCCGCCTGTCCGCATACTGTCTCAGCCATGTCCGCTATTCGGACAGTCCCGTTCGACCCTGTCAGGTGCGTGCTTTACTTGCAGCCATGACCACGACGAGCAGCCGCACCCTTGCGACCGAGGCGATCACGACGCCCGGTGCTCGTTGTATGTGTCGAATGTGCGCCTTCTGAGGGCCCCCGCCCGAGTCCCGCGCCCCGAAGCGAGACCCTGACGGCCGAGCCGATCCGTACACCGCCCGGTGTCGGACCGTGCCTGCCCCGCGCACGCGCTGCTCACGGTGACCCACCGAACCAGCCGATCTGCGCCTGACTGTCCGAATGACGATGCCCCGTGCCCGGCGGACCCCGCGCCGCGCACTCGACAGTGACGGAAACCCCTGTGATCACCACTTCGGGCCTGACCAAGGTCTACGAGTCGCGAGGCCGCCAGGTCACCGCTCTGGACGGCGTCGACCTCCACGTCCGTGAGGGCGAGGTGTTCGGCGTGATCGGCCAGAGCGGCGCCGGCAAGTCCTCGCTCATCCGCTGCGTCAACCTCCTGGAGCGCCCCACCTCCGGCACCGTGACGGTCGACGGCGTCGACCTCACCGCCCTCGCCGCCCGCGGCCGCCGCGCCGGCAAGGACCTGCGCCGGGCGCGCAGCAGCATCGGGATGGTCTTCCAGCACTTCAACCTGCTGTCCTCGCGCACGGTCAAGGACAACATCGAGCTGCCGCTGGAGATCCTCGGCGTCCCCGGCGCCGAGCGCGGCCGCCGCGCCCTGGAACTGCTCGACCTCGTCGGCCTCGCCGACAAGGCCAAGGCGTACCCCGGCCAGCTCTCCGGAGGCCAGAAGCAGCGCGTCGGCATCGCCCGCGCCCTGGCCGGCGAGCCCAAGGTGCTGCTCTCCGACGAGGCGACCAGCGCGCTCGACCCGGAGACCACCCGCTCCATCCTCCAGCTGCTGCGCGACCTCAACCGCCAGCTCGGCCTGACCGTCCTCCTCATCACGCACGAGATGGACGTCGTCAAGTCGATCTGCGACTCGGCCGCACTCATGCAGAAGGGCCGGATCGTCGAGTCCGGCACCGTCAGCGAACTGCTCGCCACCCCCGGCTCGCAGCTCGCGGCCGAACTGTTCCCGGTCAGCGGCGCCGCCACCGGCCCCGACCGCACGGTCATCGACGTCACCTTCCACGGCGAGGCCGCCACCCAGCCCGTGATCTCCCAGCTGTCCCGGACCTACAACATCGACATCTCGATCCTCGGGGCGGCGATGGACACGGTCGGCGGCCGGCAGATCGGCCGGATGCGGATCGAGCTCCCCGGACGGTACGAGGAGAACGTCGTCCCCGTCGGCTTCCTGCGCGAGCAGGGCCTCCAGGTCGACGTCGTCGACGAGGACATCGTGTCCGCGCCCTCCGTCCTCCCCGCCCAGACCCTCGTCAAGGAAGGTGCCAAGTGACCTGGTCCGAGATGCAGCCCCTGCTGGAGCAGGGCACCGTCGACACCCTCTACATGGTCCTGTGGGCCACGGCGGTCACCGTCGCCGGCGGCCTGCCGCTCGGCATCCTCCTCGTCCTCACGGACAAGGGCGGCCTGCTGCAGAACACCGTGGTCAACAAGGTCGTCGGCGTGATCGTGAACATAGGCCGCTCGCTGCCGTTCATCATCCTGCTGATCGCGCTGATCCCGTTCACCACGTTCGTGGTCGGCACCTTCATCGGCCCCACCGCCATGATCGTCCCGCTCGCCATCGGCGCCATCCCCTTCTTCGCGCGCCTGGTCGAGACGTCCGTGCGCGAGGTCGACCACGGGCTGGTAGAGGCCGTCCAGTCCATGGGCGGCTCCGTGCCCACGATCATCCGCAAGGTGCTGCTCCCGCAGGCACTGCCCTCGCTGGTCTCCGGCGTCACCACCACCGTGATCGTCCTCGTCGGCTACTCCGCGATGGCCGGCGCGGTCGGCGGCGAAGGGCTCGGATCCAAGGCCATCACCTACGGATACCAGCGCTTCGACACCCAGTTCATGCTGGTCACCGTCGTCGTCCTGATCGCGATCGTGACCGTCGTCCAGCTCATCGGCGACCTGGCCGTCCGGCTTCTCGCCCGCCGCGGACGCACCGCGTAACCCCACAGACTTCGTCCTTCGAAGAACAGCAGCCCGGACTTGTTGTCCAGGCGTCCACCGCACCACCGGAAAGAGGCACTCTTCGTGCGCAAGAACATCAAGCTCACCGCCGGTTTCGCCGCCACCGCCGCCGTCGCCCTGGGTCTCACCGCCTGCGGCACCTCGTCCGACCCGTCCTCCTCCAAGGACGCGGCCGGCTCCGGCGACGCCTCGAAGCCGCTCGTCGTCGCCGCGTCCCCGACGCCCCACGCCGACATCCTCAACTTCGTCAAGGACAAGCTCGCCGCGAAGGAGGGCCTGAAGCTGGAGGTGAAGGAGTTCACGGACTACGTCCTGCCGAACACCGCCACCGAGTCCGGCCAGGTCGACGCCAACTTCTTCCAGCACAAGCCGTACCTCGACGACTTCAACGCGAAGAACAAGACCCACATCGTCCCGGTGGTCAACGTCCACCTGGAGCCGCTCGGCCTGTACTCCAAGAAGGTCAAGGACCTCAAGGACATCAAGGCCGGCCAGACGATCGCCGTCCCGAACGACACCACCAACGGCGGCCGCGCGCTCAAGCTGCTCGCCGACAACGGGCTCATCACCCTGAAGGACGGCGTCGGTTCGAACGGCAAGCTGTCCGACATCACGGACAAGAAGGGCCTGGAGTTCAAGGAGCTGGAGGCCGCCACCGTGCCCCGCGCCCTGAACGACGTGGACGCCGCGGTCGTCAACGGCAACTACGCCATCGAGGCCAAGCTCAACCCGGCCACCGACTCCCTGGTCCTGGAGAAGGCGGAGGGCAACCCCTACGCCAACTTCCTCGCCGTGAAGGAGGGCAACGAGAAGGACGCCCGCGTGCAGAAGCTCGCCAAGCTCCTGAACTCGCCCGAGGTGAAGAAGTACATCGAGGACACCTACAAGAACGGTGCGGTCATCCCGGCCTTCGGCGCCGTCGCCAAGTAAGGCCCGCAGTACAGTTCTTGTGACGAAGGCCCCCGCATCCCGTCCGGTGCGCGGGGCCTTCGTCGCACCCGTCGCGCGGTGGCCCCGGCCATGCGCGACGGCGATGCATGCTGCATGCTGTGCGTTCACGGTCGATTCGGACGGTCCACGGCATGGAGCTGAGCATGACTACCACCTTTCCGGACATCTCCATCAACACGGATCGGTTGGTGCTGCGCCCGTACGAAGAGGCCGACATCCCCGCCTTCGTGGAGATGATGAACGACGAACTCGTCACCGCCTGGACCTCGGTGACACACCCTTACACCCGCTCCCACGCCGAGGACTGGGTCCGCAGGAKCGMTCCTGCGGAACGCGCCGAGGGCCGCGGCATCGTGCTGGCCGTCACCGAGTTCCTCACCCAACGCCTCGTGGGCACCGTCCGGTTGCGCGGCACCCACTGGCGCACCCTCGCCACCGAGGTGTCCTACGTGACCGCGCCGTGGGCCCGCGGTGAGGGCTACGCCACCGAATCCGTGCTCGCCGTCGCGCAATGGCTCTTCCGCGACCGGAAGTTCGAGCGCATGGAACTGCGCACCCCCGCCGACAACACCGCGGCCCAGCAGGTGGCGCAGAAGATCGGCTGCATCAGCGAGGGCGTCCTGCGCAACGCGTGGATAGCGCGTACGCAGACCGAGTCCGGGGAATGGACCGACACGCGGACCGACCTCATCGTCTGGAGCCTGCTGCCCGAGGACCTCGAAGGGGTGGCCGACCAGATGGCCGAGGCCGGATACTCCTCCTACACCGACTGGAGCTGACCCGCGGCACGGCCTCTCCCGGACGCCGCTCCGACGGATCCCGACGCACCCGCGAACCCGCGCCGGCCCCGTCCCCCGCCGACCCCGCGAGCGACCCGCCGAGGTACGCTCTGCACGCCCCCGACCTGCAACGACATACCTCAGGAGACACGCGACGATGGCCGATCGGGTCACGGTGATCGGCTGGGACGGTTCGCCCCTCACCGCGGCGGCCCGGTCCGCGCTCTCCGCCGCCACACTGGTGGCCGGAGCGGGCCACCACCTCACCCTGCCCGAGGTGCCGCCCGGCGCGGAGCGCATCCGCCTCGGCAGCGTCGACCTCGCCGCCCGCCGGATCGCGGGTCACCGCGGCACCGCGGTGGTCCTGGCCGACGGCGACCCCGGCTTCTTCGGCGTCGTCCGCACCCTGCGCGCCCCTGAGCACGGCCTGGAGGTCGAGGTCGTCCCCGCCGTCTCCTCCGTCGCCGCCGCCTTCGCCCGCGCCGGCATGCCCTGGGACGACGCCCGGATCGTCGTCGCCCACCAGCGGGACCTGCGCCGGGCCGTCAACGTCTGCCGCGCCCATCCCAAGGTCGCCGTCCTGACGTCCCCCGGAGCGGGCCCCGCGGAACTCGCCCTCCTCCTCGACGGCGTCCACCGCACCTTCGTCATCTGCGAGGCGCTCGGCACCGACCGCGAACAGGTCACCGTCCTCACCTCCGACAAGGCCGCCGACCACGTCTGGCGCGACCCGAACGTCGTCATCGTCATCGGCGGCACCACCACCGGCGGCCAGGGCGGCGGCTGGCTCATGGGTCACGAGACGCCCGCCGAACGCGGCTGGGCGCTGCCCGTGGAGGAGGACGACCCCGGCCGGGGCGACGGCCCCGCGCTGCGCGCCGCCCAGCTGGCCCGCCTCGGCCCCCGGGTCGGCGACCTGGTCTGGGACATCGGCTGCGGCGGCGGCGCCTTCGCCGTCGACGCCGCCCGCTTCGGCGCCGCCGTCATCGCCGTCGACGCCGACCCAGCCGCCTGCGCGCGGACCGAGGCCGCGGCCCAGCGGGCCGGCGTCCGGCTGCAGACCGTGCCCGGCCGCGCCCCGCACGTCCTCGAACGGCTCCCCGAACCCGATGTCGTACGGATCGGCGGCGGCTCGGTCCCCGTCGTCACGGCCTGCACCGCCCGGCGGCCCGAGCGCATCGTCGTCCACGCCTCCACCCGGGACGAGGCCGAGGCGGTGGGCGCGGCACTGGGGGCCGGCGGATACGACGTCGAGTGCGTCCTGCTCCAGACCGTCGGGCTCGACCCCGAGGTCTGGACCGAACGCGAACGCTCCGTGGTGTTCCTGCTCAGCGGCCGCAGGATCGACCGCGCCCCGTGACCGAACGGCCTCGCAGGGCCAGGTAGGCTGGCCGATTGTTGTACCGCACCGGGACGTTCGGCGTTTTGTTCGTCAATGTCGGGAAGTAGTGACCGCATTCGGTCGCTGATGTGGTGCGGAGCAGCGGGGGGACGCGCGACGTGGCGCAGTCCACAGCGCACCGAGGCGGATCGGCCTGCCACGATGGCGGAAGGCCGCGACAATGCTTGGGGTGCCCGCGCGTCATACGTGCCGCACGGCGCGCACGCTCGTTCTTGTTGACGGGCGAAGGTCTGAAGGAGCACAACCGATGGGCGAGGGGTACGCATGACGGACACCGGCCAGGTCCCGGGCGAGGGGCTGCCGGAGAACGCAGGCATGGTCGAGCAGCCGGGCATCCCCGCTCCGGGCGCGTACACCTACCTGGACCCCTCCGAGAACGCAGCCGAGGACGACGACCTTCTTCTGATGCCGGGCGCCCAGGGCGCGTGGAGCGAGCACCAGCCGGGCGTCGTGCCCGCGCCGCCGGTCGCCGTGCACGCCCCCGCGCCGGTGCAGGGCATGGTTCCCGGACAGGTACCGCCCATGGTCGACCCGCTCACCGACCCGCTGGCGGGCCCGCTCGCCGACGCGCTGGCCGCCGCCCAGGCCCCGATGGGCCAGGTCGCGCAGGCGTCCCCGGGGACCCCGCCGCACGGTGTGCCCGCCGGTCACCTCTCGACCCCCGCCCACGGGATCCCGACGGGCGAGCCGGTCCTGTCCACTCCCGCCCACGGCGTGCCGGTGGCCGACGCCGGCCCCTCCACCCCCGCCCACGGCGTCCCCGCGGCGCCGCAGGAGCAGGTCGTCACCGACCACGGCTACGAGCCCGGGATCCTGGACACCGGCGCCCACGAGGCCGCCGGCCGCGATTCCGGCTCGGTGGACCTCGGCGGCGTCCGAGTCCCGCCGCTCGCCGCGTCCGTGACACCGCCGCCCGCGCGCCGGCCGCTGCACCTGGGCCCGATCGCCCCGGAGAGCACCGGCGGCGTCGTGCGCTCGCTGGCCGACCGCGGTCCCGCCGCGTCCGTGCCCGCACCCGTCGCGGCCCCGGTCGCCGCCACCGCGACCGGTCCGGTTCCCACCCGTGTGCAGGGTCCGCCCACCACGGGTCCCGAGTACCTCGACGTCCCGCAGGACAGCCAGGAGCAGTCCGCGCCGCAGGGCGCGGTGCCGTGGGACGCGCAGCCCCAGGAACCCGTGGCCCGGCAGCCGCAGCGGCCCGTCGCCGCAGAAACGGTCGGCCAGTTCGTCCAGGTCGAGGGCTCCCTGCCGACCGCCCCGCACCTCGCGCCGACCCCGGTGGCCGAGGCCGCCGCGGAGCCGGTGGCGGAGGCCCCCGGGCCCGGGACGCCGGCGGAGCAGGTCCAGGCCGCCGAGCCGTCGGCGGAGCAGCAGCCCGTCGCCGCCGAGGCGCCCGCCGCGGCGGAGGCGGCCGTCACCGACACCCCGGCGGCCGTTCCCGCCCCGCGCGACGGCGGCCCCACCACCGCCGTTCCGGCGGCCCCGGCCGAGGCCGTCGTCGCGGACGCGCCCGCCGCCGAAGCCGACGCGCCGGCCACGACCGACGTCCACCCGGAGCCCGAGGCGCCGGCCGGGGACGTCGTCGAGGCGGTCGTCGAGGCGGTCCCCGTCGTCGAGGACACCGCGCAGCCCGAGGCCCCGGCCGAGAGCGCCGAGATCCCGGCGCAGCCCGAGGCCCCCGCCGCGACGCCCGAGCCGGCCCCCGCGGTCGTCGAGTCCGAGGCCCCCGCGGAGCCGGCCGCCGAGGTCGAGCAGGCGGAGCCGGCGCGGGACGAGGCGGAGCCCCTCGCCGAGCCCGAGGCCGAGCCCGAGCCCGTCGTGGTGACCGCCGAGACGCCGGCCGCCGAGGCCGAGCAGGCGGCGCCGGCCGAGCAGGTCGAGCCGGTCGAGGCTCCGGTGTCCGACGCCGGCGCCGAGACGGCGGAGGCCGCGCCCGTCGGTGCCCCCGCGCCCGGATACGACGACGCCGAGCGCGAGGCCGTGCTCCGCGTGATGCGCGAGCGCCGCGACATCCGCAACGGCTTCCGCTCCGACCCGATCCCGCACGAGGTGCTGCTCCGCGTCCTGGAGGCCGCCCACACGGCCCCCAGCGTCGGCCACTCGCAGCCCTGGGACTTCGTCGTCATCCGCTCCGCGGAGACCCGCCGGAGCATGCACGAGCTCGCCCAGCGCCAGCGCGAGGCCTACGCCAACTCGCTGCCGAAGGCCCGGGCGAAGCAGTTCAAGGAACTGAAGATCGAGGCCATCCTCGACACTCCCGTCAACATCGTCGTGACCGCGGACCCCACCCGCGGCGGCCGCCACACCCTCGGCCGCTACACGCAGCCGCAGATGGCGCCGTACTCCTCGGCCCTGGCCGTCGAGAACCTCTGGCTCGCCGCCCGCGCCGAGGGCCTCGGCGTCGGCTGGGTCAGCTTCTTCGACGAGCGCGAGATGGTGCGCGCCCTCGGCCTGCCCGAGCACCTGGAGGTCGTCGCCTACCTCTGCGTGGGCTACGTCGACGAGTTCCCGGAGGAGCCCGAGCTCATGCAGGCGGGCTGGTCCAAGCGCCGGCCGCTGTCCTGGGTCGTCCACGAGGAGACGTACGGCCGCCGCGCCCTGCCCGGCGAGGAGCCGCACGACCTGCTCCAGGAAACGATCTCCAACATCCGCCCGCTCGACGCCAAGGCGCTCGGCGAGGCGTGGGAGCGGCAGAAGCGCATGACGAAGCCCGCCGGGGCGCTCGGCATGCTGGAGATCATCTCCGCCCAGCTCTCCGGGCTCTCGCGAATGTGCCCGCCCCCGATCCCCGAGCCCGCGGCCGTCGCGATCTTCGCCGGAGACCACGGAGTGCACGCCCAGGGCGTCACCGCCTGGCCCCAGGAGGTGACCGGCCAGATGGTCGCGAACTTCCTCGGCGGCGGAGCGGTCTGCAACGCCTTCGCCAACCAGGTCGGCGCCGAGGTCTGCGTCGTCGACGTCGGTGTCGCCACCGACCTGCCGGCGACGCCGGGGCTGCTGCCCCGCAAGGTCCGCACCGGCACCGGCGACTTCACGACCGGGCTCGCGATGACCCGCGAGGAGGTGCTCGCGGCGATCGAGGTGGGCATCGAGACGGCCCGGGACCTGGTGGCGGCCGGCAACAAGGCCCTGCTCACCGGTGAGATGGGCATCGCGAACACCACCGCGTCCGCCGCCCTGATCTCGGTCTACACCGGCGTCGACCCGGTCGAGGTCACCGGTCGCGGCACCGGCATCAACGACGAGATGCACGCGCGGAAGGTGGACGTGGTCCGCCGTGCGCTCGACCTCCACAAGCCGGACCCGGCGGACCCGATCGGGGTCCTGTCGGCGATCGGCGGCCTGGAGCACGCGGCACTGGTCGGCCTGATCCTCGGCGCGGCCTCGCTGCGTACGCCGGTCGTCCTCGACGGCGTCTCGACGGGTGCGGCGGCCCTGGTGGCCCGGGCGATCGCGCCCGAGTCCCTGGCGGCCTGCATCGCGGGCCACCGCAGCGCGGAGCCGGGCCACGTGGCCGCCCTCAACAAGCTGGGCCTGCGCCCGCTGGTCGACCTCGACCTGCGGCTCGGCGAGGGCACGGGCGCGCTGCTGGCCCTGCCCATCGTGCAGAGCGCGGCCCGCGCCATGCACGAGGTGGCGACGTTCGACTCCGCGGGCGTGACGGAGAAGTAGGGGGACGCCACGGCCACCCGGGTCCGGTCCGCACCGGACTCGGACCCGGCACGACCCGGACCCGCTGCGCCGGGCCCGGGTCGACCGCTGCCGCGGCGCGAGCTTCGGGGGAGGGCACATTCGCGAGAGCCCGGAGAGCTGGGCGGAGATGATCTCCAGCATGCCGAGCGCCCCGGCGGGCTTCGTCATGCGCTTCTGCCGCTCCCACGCCTCGCCGAGCGCCTTGGCG
>NZ_RDBI01000040.1:308637-350367 GCF_008042125.1 Streptomyces sp. MS191 | reverse complement strand
GCGGCCCCCGCACACGCCCCGCCCCTCCGAGGAGCCGCACGCCCATGGCCGAACACGCCGAGCACGTCGAGCACCCCGCCTACCCCGTCGGCCTGCGCCTCTCCGGCCGCCGCGTCGTCGTCTTCGGCGGTGGCCAGGTCGCCCAGCGCCGTCTTCCCACGCTGATCGCCTCGGGCGCCGACATCACCCTCGTCTCCCCGTCCGCCACCCCCTCCGTCGAGGCCATGGCGGAAGCCGGCGAGATCACCTGGGTCAGGCGCCGCTACCAGGACGGCGACATCGCCGACGCCTGGTACGCCCTCGTCGCGACCAGCGACCCGGTCGCCAACGCCGCCGCCTCCGCCGAGGCCGAGCGGACGAAGACGTGGTGCGTGCGCTCCGACGACGCCGAGGCCGCCACCGCGTGGACCCCGGCGACCGGCCGCAGCGAGGGCGTGACCGTCGCCGTGCTCACCGGCCACGACCCCCGCCGTTCCGCCGCCGTGCGCGACGCGATCGTCGAGGGACTGCGGGACGGTTCGATCGCGGCCCCGCAGCACCGCTCCCGCGCGCCCTTCGTCGCCCTGGTCGGCGGCGGACCCGGCGACCCGGACCTGATCACCGTCCGCGGACGCCGGCTGCTCGCCGAGGCGGACGTCGTGATCGCCGACCGGCTCGGCCCGCGCGACCTCCTCGACGAACTCCCCCCGCACGTCGAGGTCATCGACGCGGCGAAGATCCCGTACGGCCGGTTCATGGCCCAGGAGGCCATCAACAACGCGCTCGTCGAGCACGCCAGGGCCGGCAGGTCCGTCGTCCGCCTCAAGGGCGGCGACCCCTACGTCTTCGGCCGCGGCATGGAGGAGGCCCAGGCGCTGGCCGCCGAGGGCATCGCCTGCACCGTCGTCCCCGGCATCTCCAGCTCGATCTCCGTGCCTGGCGCGGCCGGCATCCCGGTCACCCACCGCGGCGTGGCCCACGAGTTCACCGTGGTGAGCGGCCACGTCGCGCCCGACGACCCGCGCTCGCTGGTCGACTGGGCCGCGATGGCCAAGCTCACCGGCACGCTGGTCGTCCTCATGGGCGTCGACAAGATCGGCAAGATCGCCGAGGCGCTCGTCGCCCACGGGAAGGACCCCGGCACGCCCCTCGCCCTGATCCAGGAGGGCACCACGGCCGCCCAGCGCCGGGTGGACGCCACCCTGGCCACGGTCGCCGAGACAGTGGTGGCGCAGGACGTCCGGCCGCCGGCCGTGATCGTCATCGGAGACGTGGTCGGCGAGGGCCCCGGCAAGCTCGCCCCGGGAGCCTCCGGCAGTAACCAGGGGTAACCGAACCCCGCCCCACACATTGGCACCACACCCCGGACAAGGCAGTATCACCTCGTGGCCGAACTCATCACCATCGACGATCCCGACGACCCGCGCCTGCGCGACTACACGGGCCTGACCGACGTGGAGCTCCGCCGCAGACGCGAGCCCGCCGAGGGGCTGTTCATCGCCGAGGGCGAGAAGGTCATCCGCCGGGCCCGCCAGGCCGGCTACGAGATGCGGTCGATGCTGCTCTCCGCCAAGTGGGTCGACGTGATGCGCGACGTCATCGACGAGGTCCCGGCGCCCGTGTACGCGGTGCAGCCGGACCTCGCCGAGCGCGTCACCGGCTACCACGTGCACCGGGGCGCCCTCGCCTCCATGCAGCGCAAGCCGCTGCCGACGGCCGTGGAACTCCTCGGCACGGCGCGCCGGGTCGCCGTCATGGAGTCCGTCAACGACCACACCAACATCGGCGCCATCTTCCGCAGCGCCGCCGCGCTCGGCATGGACGCGGTGCTGCTCTCCCCGGACTGCGCCGACCCGCTGTACCGCCGCTCGGTGAAGGTCTCCATGGGCGCGGTCTTCTCCGTGCCCTACGCCCGTCTGGAGACCTGGCCCCGCGGCCTGGAGGCCGTCCGGGAGGCGGGCTTCAAGCTCCTCGCGCTCACCCCCGACGAGAAGGCGTCCCCGATCGACGTCGCGGCCCCGCACCGGCTGGAGCGGGCCGCGCTGATGCTCGGCGCCGAGGGCGACGGCCTGTCCGCGCAGGCGCTGCGTGCCGCCGACGAATGGGTCCGTATCCCGATGGCCCACGGCGTCGACTCCCTCAACGTCGGCGCGGCGGCGGCCGTCGCCTTCTACGCGGTCGCCTCCGGTCGGCCCCAGGACTGACTCACGGGTGCATGCGTGCCCCCTTGAGGACCCTGTCCACCGCGTTGCGCGGTCCGTACACGGCCGTCCCCACCAGGTCCAGCGCGTCCCGGCCCACGGCCCGGACGGCCGCCCGGTTGTCCCGGTCGTTGCCCGTGCCGAACAGGTCGGCGGTGAACACGGCCACCGGCAGCCCGCGCGACAGCGCGCGGGCGTGCGCGGCGGTGATCACCTCCTTCGTGCCCTCGAACACGAGCACCGGCTGCCGGAACATCGGCAGATAGGCGGTGCCGTCGGCGTCCTCGTACGGCTCCCCGATCACCTCGGGTGACGCCGTACCGAGCCCGCTGACCAGGAAGGCGGTCACGTTCAGCCGCTGCCAGGGCTCCAGGTCCTCGCGCAGCAGCACGGCGATCTTGGTGTCGAAGCGCACCGGCGCGCCCGCGCCCGCCGTGCCGTCCGTCGCCGTCGCCGTCGCCGTCGCTTCGTTCTCGTCCGTCGTTCTCATGGTTCGAGACTGCGGGAGCCACCCCGTCGCCGTCTTGTACGTTCTTCGCATGACGCCTCCGGAGGAGATCTCCGCGTGGCGCCCGTCGGTCCCGGGCGTCACCGAGGTCTTCCACGCCCGCTTCACCGAGCACGCCTACCCGCTGCACGTCCACGACGACTGGACGCTGCTGATCGTCGACGACGGCGCGGTCCGCTACGACCTGGACCGCCACGAGCGCGGCACCCCGGACGGCACCGTCAGCCTCCTCCCGCCGTACGTGCCCCACAACGGCTCACCCGCCACCGCCCACGGCTTCCGCAAGCGGGTGCTCTACCTCGACACGACCCAGCTGGACGAGAGCCTCATCGGGCCGGCGGTCGACAGCCCCGACCTCGTCGACCCCGTCCTGCGCCGACGCGTCGGGCAGCTGCACACCGCCCTCGCCCGCCCGGGCGAGGAGCTGGAGGCGGAGAGCCGGCTGGCCCTCATCGGCGAGCGCCTGCGGACGCACCTGCGTCCCGCACCGGGGCCCGGCTCCGTGCCCGGCAGGCCTGTCCGGGGCGGGGGTGTCGCGCACGACCTGCGCGACCTGCTGGACGCGCGCCTCCGCGAGGGGACCACCCTCCAGGAAGCCGCCGCTGTCCTCCACGCCCATCCCGCGCACCTCGTCCGCGCGTTCGGCGCGGCCTTCGGCATCGCGCCGCATCAGTACCTGACGTCCCGCCGGGTGGGCCTCGCCCGCAGGCTGCTGCTCGACGGCCGGCCACCGGGAGACGTGGCCCTCGCCGCCGGCTTCTACGACCAGGCGCACCTCACCCGGCACTTCAAGCGCGTCTGGGGCATCACGCCGGGCCGGTACGCCCGCACCGGCCGCGCGGGCACCGCCCGGTCGGTGGTCGATCAGCCCTGAAGCGCCTGGGCCGCCGCGATGCCCAGCGCGACGACCAGCGTCACCACGACGAAGACGAAGAGCCGCTGGCGCAGCAGGCGGGGATTGGCCGGCCGGCGCCCCGTCGACGTGCTCCGTACCCCCGGGCGGGAGGGCGCGGGCCGTCCGTTCGTGCGGGACTGGGCGGCACGCGACCCGCCGCCCGTGCGCGGGGCGGACGGCCGGGACGCGGGTCCCTGGCCCTGGGTCCGGCCCTGGGTGGTGCGTTCGGTGTACCGCTCCGTCGGCCGGTTCTCCGCCGCCTGCTCGGTCCGCTCCCGCTGCGCCGGCGGCCGTGCGGCCGGCAGCCCCTGGGCCTCGCGGGCGGCGATCTCCTTCAGCCGCATGGACAGCTGCAGGGTGCTGGGCCGCTCTTCGGGATCCTTCGCCAGACAGGCCCGCACGAGCGGGGCCAGCGCGTCGGGAACACCGTGCAGCTGCGGCTCCTCGTGCACCACCCGGTAGAGCATGACCTCGGAACTGCCGTGCCCGAAGGGAGAGTCCGCCATCGCCGCGTACGCGAGGGTGGCGCCCAGCGAGAACACGTCCGTCGCCGGGGTGACGGCGGCGCCCCGTACCTGCTCGGGCGCGAGGAACCCGGGGGAGCCGACGGCCGTGCCCACGTGCGTGAGGGTGCTGGCGCCGGTGGCCCAGGCGATGCCGAAGTCGATGATCCGGGGGCCCTTGGGGGAGAGCAGGATGTTCGACGGCTTGAGGTCCCGGTGCACGACCCCGGCCTCGTGGACGGCGACCAGCCCCTCCGAGAGCGCCGCCCCGATGGAGGCGACGTCGGCGGCCCGCAGCGGGCCCTCCTCGGCGACTCGGTCGTGCAGCGAGGGGCCGGGCACGTACTGGGTGGCGAACCAGGGGCGGTCCGCGTCCAGGTCGGCGGCGACCAGCCGGGCCGTGCAGCCGCCCCGGATGCGCCGGGCGGCGGACACCTCGCGGGCGAACCGCGAGCGGAACTCCTGGTCCTCGGCCAGATCGGGCCGGATCACCTTCAGCGCCACCCGCTGCCCGCGCCGGTCGGACCCCAGGTAGACGACCCCCATCCCGCCGGCGCCGAGCCGCCGGTGGAGCCGGAACGACCCGACGATCCGCGGATCCTCGCGCCGGAGCCGCATCATCGCCATGTCCGTCCCCTCGTCCGTTCGACGTGGCACAGCTTACGTATTGGCGCCTCCGCGCGCTCATAGGCCGCGCCCTCGCGGCCGCATCGATTGTCAGTGCTGAGGAGGACAATTGAAGAGTGGTCAGGACGCCGCCGTCGCCGGGCGTCGAGACCGCGGGATTTCCCAATGTCCGGTCACAGAAGGGGGATTGGATCGATGAAGGGTGATCGCGTGGAGATTGTCGTGGATGCGGGGGACACGACACGGACGTACGAAGTGGTGGCAAGCCGGGCGGGTCGAAGGGTCGAGACGGCGGTCCGTCGCGGGGTGGTGGAAGTGAGCGAAGTCACGCGTACCGGAGTGGTCGTCCGGACCGCCCGCTTCATGGCGAGCCGCGTGCTGGCCCTGGTCGAGCAGCCGGTACCCCTCCGGGAAGACCCTCAGTCCTAGACCGGCGCCTCCACCCTGGGGAGTACGCCATGAGGGCGGGGGTCATCCTCCGGGAGGCCCGGAAGTCGGTACGCGGGCATGACGTCCGGGCGTCTCCCGCTCCCTAGTCTTGAATCAAGCGGCGGGGGCAGCACTCGTCCCCCGAGGTCACGCACCCGCCGCCCCAGGATTCGAACGGGAGAGGACCCATGGCGTACACGGCATCGCGGATGAACACCCGTCCTTCGGGCCGCCGTCACCCCCTCGTGGCGACCGCCATGGTTCTCCCGCTCGCGGCCCTGCTCGTGGTCGTCTTCGGCGGCTGGGACGCGGTGGTCACTCAGGCGTCGTCCGTGGGCGTGATGCTGGGGCGCTGAGCGGCGCCCTGGATCCGGGAGAGCGGCCCGGGTCGGGGACATCCGGCCGACAACCCCGTGGGGACGGGGGTGCGGCGGACGACAGCGTGTGGCCGGTCAGCTGGGGAGCTGACCGGCCATCGCGCATGTCCGCCGCGGCATCGCCCGCTCCTCGCCTCTCTCCTGCCGCGTGTGCCCGCCGCGCCCCGGGCATCCGCGAGCCTCCCCGGCCGACCCGCCCTCTCGCCGGTACCCGCCGCACGCCGAGGCCCGCCTCCGGCACCGGCGCGCACGGCGGAGGCCCCCGCCCGGCCGCCGGGGGAGCCCGCCACCTCGCCGCCCCCGGCGGCGTACGCTCCCCGGGTGCTGCCTGACGACCTCGACCTGCTCCACGCGCTCGCCCGCGACGCCGCCCACGCCGGCCCCGGTGGTGCCTGCTCGTGTGCCACCGGCGTCCTCGCCGACCGGGACGACGGGACCGTCGTGCGGCACGGCGCCGTCGTCGTCAAGGCCCACGCGCCGGGCACCGACCCCACGGAGCACCGGGCCCGGATGGACGTCGCCGCCCACCCGGACACGGACGGCATCCTGCTGCGCCCCCTCTCGCTGCCGGACCGGGCCGTCTCCGAGCGCATCCCGACCGCCTGGCCGTACGGAAGCCCCGTGGACCCCGCGGACCCGGACGCGGCCCCCTGGGAGGAGGCCGCCCGGCTCCTCGCGCGGCTGCACCTGACCCCGCCGCCGCCGCGCCTCCCGGCGATGCGCGCGCCCGCCAAGGCCGCCCTCGCCGTGGACCGCATGCGCCGCTCCGGCGCCCCCGCTCCCGCCGTCGACGCCGTCCTGCGGGCCTGGCGCACCGTGCCGGGGGCGATCGCGGACACCGGCCACCTCTGCCACGGCGACTTCCATCTCGGCCAGCTGGTCCGGGACGGGGCCGCCGGCACCGGACGCTGGCTCCTGATCGACGTCGACGACCTCGGCCGGGGCGACCCCGCGTGGGACCTGGCCCGCCCCGCCGCCTGGTACGCCGCGGGCATCCTGCCGCCGGACGTCTGGTCCCGATTCCTGGACGCCTACCGCACGGCCGGCGGCCCCGCGGTCACCCCGGCCGGACCCGGCCCGCTGCCGGTCGCCGCACCGGCCTCCGGGGCAGACGACCCCTGGGTCCGGCTCGACGTCCCCGCGCGCGCCCTGACCGTGCAGACCGCGGCGCTCGCGCTGGCCAAGTCCACCGCGGAG
This sequence comes from Streptomyces sp. MS191, assembly GCF_008042125.1. Taxonomy (GTDB): domain Bacteria; phylum Actinomycetota; class Actinomycetes; order Streptomycetales; family Streptomycetaceae; genus Streptomyces. The sequence continues at coordinate 343,651 of NZ_RDBI01000040.1, read as the reverse complement.
GGCCGCCCCCTCGACGAGGTGGAGGAAGTGATGATCGACACCTGCTCCCGAATCGGCTCCCTCCGAACCGAGTTGGCCCCGCCCGCGTCCGCATAGGGTGAAGGCACCATTTCGAACGGCAGGGAGTTGAGCCGAGCATGCAGTGTCCCAAGTGCCATGCAGCGATGCACACGTACAACCGCAACGGCGTCCAGATCGAGCAGTGCAGCGGCTGCCGCGGGATATTCCTGGACTACGGCGAGCTGGAGGCCCTGACCCGGCTGGAGTCCCAGTGGGTGCCGCGCAACCGGACGGTGCCCACGAGGCGTTGGGTGAGGAACTCGGTGACGGCCAGCACGATGCCGCGGCCCTCGGCGCGTTCCGCAGGAGCGATCCGGCCGTGTGGCACGCGGCACAGGCGCGTGGGCTGCAGGCGTGGTTCGCGCGCAACGGGACGCCGGAGGCGGTGGATCCCGCCTGGCCGCTCCGTCCGGAGCTGCGGACGGCGGCGTAGGGGCCCGCCGAGGCGCGGGATCCGCGACAGGGTCCCGGCATGCGGAAGGCCGGTCCGTCTTCTGACGGACCGGCCTCTCCCGGTGGGCGATACTGGGATTGAACCAGTGACCTCTTCCGTGTCAGGGAAGCGCTCTCCCGCTGAGCTAATCGCGCGGGTCGGTCCCAAACCATACAGGACCAGGTGGTTGCTGCGTGCGCGATACTGGGATTGAACCAGTGACCTCTTCCGTGTCAGGGAAGCGCTCTCCCGCTGAGCTAATCGCGCGGGGATCCTTGCGGACCAGATCCTTACGGATCAGTGGACGATACTGGGATTGAACCAGTGACCTCTTCCGTGTCAGGGAAGCGCTCTCCCGCTGAGCTAATCGTCCTTGGAGGTGGAGACGGGATTTGAACCCGTGTAGACGGCTTTGCAGGCCGTTGCCTCGCCTCTCGGCCACTCCACCAGGAGTGAATACGGGGGGTCGGGAAGATCCCCCACATCGAGCGGACGACGAGATTCGAACTCGCGACCCTCACCTTGGCAAGGTGATGCTCTACCAACTGAGCCACGTCCGCTTGTCGTTTCCGTTCCGCTTGCGCGTCCCGGCGACGTGTTGAACTCTAGCGGATTCCTGGGCCAGCACAAAAACGCGTTTCCGCAGCGTGCTGACGTGCGTGCGGAGGTGAGCGCCCGGCCCGTCGCGCGGGAGCGTTCGCGCGGCGTTCACTCCCCGTGTCCTCCGGGTGGCTCGCCGCGGCCCCCGGCCGCGACCCCGGCACCCTCCTCCGGGGCGTCCTAGACTCACATCCGTGCACTCCCTCGCTCCCATGGCCCGCTTCGGCGGCCTCGTCGCCACCGATCTGCGGGACGTCACCCGCGACCCCGAGGCCCTGGACTCGCGGGGCTTCTGGGCCGTCTCCGCCGACTTCGAAGGCCGTCTGACCTGCGCACGCTTCGGCGAGGTGCGCCAGGACCCCGTTCCCGCGCCGGTCCCCGGCGCCTGGCGCGGCCCCGCCGCCGGCGACTGGACGTCCTCGCTCGACCGGGCCGCGTACACCGAGGGCGTGCGCCGGATCCGGGCCCACATCGCGCGCGGCGAGGTCTACCAGGCGAACCTCTGCCGCGTCCTGTCCGCGCCGCTTCCGGACCCGTCCGGAGCCGACGTCGACGCCCTGACCGCCCTTCTGGCCCGCGGCAACCCGGCCCCCTACGCGGGGACGATCCGGCTGCCCGCGCACGGCGTGGAGATCGCCACCGCCTCGCCCGAGCTCTATCTGCGCCGCGACCGTGAGGTCGTCACCTCGGGCCCCATCAAGGGGACCGGTCGCACCGCGGAGGACCTCCTGGAGAAGGACCACGCCGAGAACGTGATGATCGTGGACCTCGTCCGCAACGACCTGGGCCGGGTCTGCGCCACCGGATCGGTCTCCGTCCCCGAGCTCTGCGCCGTCGAGGCGCACCCCGGCCTGGTCCACCTCGTCTCCACCGTCCGCGGCGAGCTCGCGGAGGGGGCCGGCTGGCGCGGGCTCCTCGACGCCACCTTCCCGCCCGGCTCCGTCACCGGCGCCCCCAAGTCCAGCGCCCTGAGGATCATCGAGGCGCTGGAGACCGCCCCGCGCGGCCCCTACTGCGGAGGTGTCGGCTGGGTCGACGCCGACCGGCGCACCGGGGAGCTGGCCGTCGGCATACGCACCTTCTGGATCGACCGCGCCGAGGGGGTGCTCCGCTTCGGCACCGGCGCCGGGATCACGTGGGGATCCGACCCCGAGCGCGAATGGGCGGAGACCGAACTCAAGGCCGAGCGGCTCCTCGCGGTAGCGTCTGGCACGTACGAGGCGAGCGGAAAGGCCATCTCTCGATGAAACTCTGGGTCAACGGCGGACTGTACGACGTGGAGGAAGCCCGGGTGTCCGTCCTGGACCACGGGCTGACCGTCGGCGACGGGATCTTCGAAACGGTCAAGGCGGAGCGAGGCGAAACCTTTGCTCTCACCCTCCACCTGGAGCGCCTGACCCGATCCGCCCGCGGCCTGGGCCTGCCCGACCCCGACCTCGACGAGGTGCGGCGGGCGTGCGCCGCCGTCCTGGAGGCCAACCCCATGGAGCTCGGCCGGCTCCGCATCACGTACACCGGCGGTGTCTCCCCGCTGGGCTCCGAGCGCGGTGACGCCGGGACCGGGCTCGTCGTGGCGCTGGGCGAGACCGGCCGCCGCCCCGACTCCACGGCCGTGATCACCGTGCCGTGGACCCGCAACGAGCGCGGCGCGCTCACCGGCCTGAAGACCACCTCGTACGCCGAGAACGTCGTGGCCCTGGCCAGGGCGCGCGAACAGGGCGCCTCGGAGGCGCTGTTCGCCAACACCGTCGGGCAGCTCTGTGAGGGCACCGGCTCCAACGTCTTCGTCGTGATCGACGGCCGGATCCACACACCGCCGGTCTCCTCCGGCTGCCTGGCCGGGATCACCCGGGCGCTCGCCGTCGAGTGGACCGGGGCGCAGGAGACCGACCTTCCCCTGGACGTCCTGGAGAGCGCCGAGGAGATCTTCCTGACCTCGACGCTGCGGGACCTCCAGGCCGTCCACCGGGTCGACGGCCGTGACTTCGCCGGCGCCCCGGGGCCCGTGACAGCCAAGGCGATGCGCGTCTTCGACGAGCGCTCCGCCGCCGACCGGGACCCGCGCCTCGCGTAAAAGCGGATGACGGACGGCCGTGGGGTGGGTACAACACCGGTGATGACCACCACCCTGCGGCCGGTCGAGCCGCTTCAGCAGACGCCCGACGGCGGCCGATCCCGCACCTACGACGTCTGTGTGAACAGCCGTCGCGTCGGCTCCGTCCACCTCGCCACCGCGCCGGGCTTCGGCCCCGGTGCCGGAGAGATCACGGCCCTCGGCATCGACGAGCCGGACCGCCGCCGGGGCCGCGGCACGGTCGCGGCGCTGGCCGCCGAGGAGATCCTGCGCGGCTGGGGCTGCGGCCAGGTCCATGTCTCCGTCCCCGCCGTAGCCGAGGCGGCGCTGCGGATGACCACCGCCCTCGGCTACACCGAACGCAGCCGGAACATGGTCAAGGAACTGCCGGCCGAGCCCCCGGCGCTGCCGGAGGGCGTCGAGATCCGCCCCATGACCGAGGCCGAGTACGTGGTCTGGGAGGCACGGGCCAGGGAGGGCTTCGCACAGAGCTGGATCGACCGGGGCGTGCCGGAGGACCAGGCGCGGGCCAAGGCCGAGGACAGCCACCGCACCCATCTCCCGCGGGGTCTCGCCACCCCCGGCGTCCGGATCAGCGTCGTCGTGCGGGACGGGCAGGTCGTGGGCCACCTCTGGACCGGCCGGATGGCCCTCGAACCCGGGACCATGGCGGCCTTCGTCTACGACATCGAGGTAGACGCGGCCCAGCGTGGCCGGGGCTACGGGCGCGCCCTCATGCTGCTCGCCGAACGGGTCGCGATCGAGGCCGGGGAGAGCCTGCTCGGACTGCACGTCTTCGCGGGCAACACCCCGGCCCTCCGGCTCTACGAGTCGCTCGGCTACCGCACGACCCACGTCAACGGCTTCAAGCGGCTGCTCTAGGGCGCGTTGCGAAGGAGCGCCGTCCGCCCGGAGGGCGGGGCAGGCGGGACTTTCGCTACACGCCCTGGGGCGCGTCTTGCCGATCAGGCCGGGACCCGGCAGGGCATCGCGGGTCCCGGGGATCAGCCGGCGAGCAGGCGGTCCGCGATCTCCTCGATGCGGGCGCGGAGCCCCTCCTGGCTCTTGCCGCCGTCCAGGCGCTCGCCGTCGATCACGTAGGTCGGGGTGCCGGTGACCTTGATCGCCTTGCCCTCGGCCTGATCGGCGTCGACCACCAGGAGGTGCCGGCCGTCGATCAGCGCGGTGTCGAACTCCTCGGCGTCCAGGCCGAGTTCGCCGGCCAGTTCGACCAGTACCGGCTCCCCGCGCCCGTCCAGCTCCGCCGTCCTGGCCAGCAGCGCCTCCGCGTACGGCCAGCCCTTGCCCTGCTCGGCCGCCTCCTCGGCGGCCTGGGCGGCGGCGTACGCGTGCTTGTGCTTCTCCAGCGGGAAGTGCCGCAGCCGTACGTCGATCCGGTCGCCGTACTTCTCGCGCAGCGCGCGGACGTCGTCGAGCGCCTGGAAGCAGTCCGGGCACTGGAGGTCGAACCAGGCCTCCAGGACGACGGGGGAGGCGGAGGCGGTGGTGGAGTCACTCATGGGAGCAGTCTCCCAGCCCCGCGCGGCCCGGCCCAACCGGGCCCCGAGGAGGAGATCACCCCCGGGTCGACCCGGAGATCTCCCTGAGGTCGGCCCCGCGCCATGGCCCCGGACGGCACACCCGGTGCAGGATGGAAGGGACGTATCGCCCCCGCGCCAGGAGGATCGCATGCTTGCCGAGACCATTTGTTCCGCGGTGGCCGCGGCGGGCCTGGGCATCGCCGCGATCACGGCGTACCGCAAGCGGTACCGGGCCGCGGCCCGGATCGCCGCCTACGCCCTGGTGCCGCTCGGTCTGGTCATGACCGGTGCGGTGCAGTGGGCCTTCGACACCGCCTTCAGCCCGATGGCCTGGGCCGGGTTCGGTGTGCTGGGCGCGGCCTGGCTGCTCTTCCTGTCGACCCGCGCCGTCGACCGTCGCCGTGGTGACCGGAAGGCCGCGGACCAGGGGGGCCGTCAGGACCCCGTCGCGCCCGCCGCGTCCGCGCCCTCACTGGGTCAGGGGCAGCGTGGCGCCGCCCCGAAGCCGAAGACGGCCGCCCCCGCCGAGGACTTCAGTGACATCGAGGCGATTCTGAAGAAGCACGGAATCTGACGCCCGCGCGGTCGGCGGGGCGACCGGAGTATCCACGGAATGGGATGAACTCCCGCGTTCGTGGGGCGTGTTGCGGCGGGCTGTGACGCACTCCTGCGTCATCATCCCCCCGAGATGCCGGATACCTCGCGGGACCGAGTCCCCGCCCCCACGAAGGAGCCGCGCGGCTGTCTGTTCGCGCTCTCCCAGCCACCGTTGATGATCTTCCTGGCGGTGATCGGCTGTCTTCTCCTGATGGCCGCCGTGCACGACCTCTTCCTGCTGTGAGGCGGGTCCACGTGACCGCGTCGACGCCCCCGGGACGGCTAGGCCCTGTCCGGCACCGGCGACCGGTCAGCCCGCGGCCTCCTTGCGGCGCGCCCGGTAGGCGGCCACGTGCAGCCGGTTGCCGCAGGTGCGGCTGTCGCAGTAGCGGCGCGAACGGTTGCGCGACAGGTCGACGAAGGCGCGGCCGCAGTCCGGCGCCTCGCAGCGCCGCAGCCGCTCCTGCTCCCCGGCCACCACGATGAAGGCCAGGGCCATGCCGCAGTCGGCTCCGAGGTGGTCGGCGACCGAGGCGCCCGGCGCGAAGTAGTGCACGTGCCAGTCGTAGCCGTCGTGATCCGTGAGCTGCGGGGTCGTGCCCGCGGCGGCGACCAGCTGGTTGATCAGCGTCGCCGCGATCCGGGCGTCCGGCGCTCCGAAGACGGCGGTGAACCTGCCCCGTACGTCCCGCACGGCGCGCAGGTCGCGCTCGTCGAGCACGCCCACGTCGCTGATGTCGTGCGCGCGCACGAAGGTCCGCAGCGCCTCGAGGTCCGCGAGTTCGTCGTCACGGTCGCCCTGCGGCGCGGTGTTCATCAGATCGACGACGGTGTCGAGGGCGATCCGGGTGTCGTGGGGGATCAGCACGATTCGCTCCCTGGCAGGCCGCGGGCGGGCGCCCGCGGAATTGCGCTGACTCTAGCGGCTCCGCCGCGGCCTGCCGGGAGCGGTCCGGAACCGGACGGGGTCGGCGCGGGGGCGGGGCCCCGGACCGGCCCCGGCCCGCGCACGGCCCGTGGAACGGCAACGGCGCCCTCCGCCGCGCCGGCTGCGCGGTGAGGACGCCGATGTCTGCCGTATGCGGTTGTCCGCGCGGCGCCGTCTCCCCGAGTCGGACGGCGCCGTGCGGCTCTCTGCCTGGCTCAGCTGTCGGCCAGGATGTGGGAGAGCTCCGTGTCGAGATCGAAGTGACGGTGCTCGGTGCCCGGTGGCACGGCGGCGTCGGTCCGCTTCAGGAACGACTCCAGGGCCCTCGCCGGGGCCTCGAGCAGGGCTTCGCCCTCGGGAGAACTCAACGCGATGCAGACGACGCCCTGACCGTGGCTGCGCGACGGCCAGACTCTGACGTCGCCGGTGCCGGTGGGCCGATGCAGCCCCTCGGCGAGAAGGTCGCGGGCGAAGACCCACTCGACCGTCTCCTCGGCTCCGGTGTGGAAGGTGGCGTGCACGGCATAGGGATCGGCCGTGTCATACCGCAGGCCCGCGGGTACAGGCAGTGAGGACTCGCTCGACACAACGAGGCGCAGGTGCAGCTCGCAGCTGACCGTGGTGTTCATAAGCGCCAGGGCCTTTCGCTCAGTGTGCGCTCGGGGATTCGCACGTCGGCGAAATCGACATGCCACCTACGGTGCCGTTGTAAACCCCTCTGTCTGTTTTGTGATCGTTCAGGTAGCTCGTATGGGGGTCCGTGACCTCGGGTAATACCCCCATTCCGGTGACCGTCCGGAATCCGGTAGGTTTGAGGCATGAATGCGGAGAGTGACGAGCGGTCCGGGGAGCCCGCGGCCGACGGCGAGGCCGAGCTCGGCTCCCGGGCCCCGGCCTTCATCAAGGCCCGCCGGAGCCTGCACCTGAGCTGGCAGGTCGGCGTCTTCATCGTGGGGCTCGCGGTCGTCGGCGCCGGCATCGTGATGCTGCCCCTGCCCGGCCCCGGCTGGCTGGTCATCTTCGGCGGCATGGCGATCTGGGCGACCGAGTTCGTCTGGGCCCAGCTCGTGCTGCGGTGGACGAAGCGGAAGGTCACCGAGGCCGCCCAGCGCGCCCTCGACCCGAAGGTCCGCCGGCGCAACATCATCCTCACGACGATCGGCCTGGTGATCATCGGCGTACTCGTCGGGATCTACCTCTGGAAGTACGGCTTCGTCATGCCGTGGAAGATCGACCGGTGACCCGGACGCTGGTCCGGGGGACCCGCTGACATGGGGTAATGTTTGGGGTGCGCCCGGGCGATTAGCTCAGTGGGAGAGCGCTTCGTTCACACCGAAGAGGTCACTGGTTCGAACCCAGTATCGCCCACCACCCGGACCGAAGGCCCGGAGACGGAATCACGTCTCCGGGCCTTCGGCGTTCCCCGGCCGCGGTGTCCGCGGCCGGGCTCGGGGGACCCGCCCGGCTACCGCATGCGGCCCAGCCGCTCCCGCAGCCGGCGGGCGTCCCGCAGCCGCTGCTCGTACGTCGCGCCGACCCCCAGGAGCAGCAGTCCGGCCAGCGCCGGCGGCAGCCAGCGGGGCAGCGCCCCCACGGCCTGCACCACGTACGGGGCCAGCTCGTGCAGTCCGTCGAGGGCCAGGACCGTACCGCCGAGCACCAGCAGCGCCTGGAGCCGGAAGCGTGCTCCGAGCAGGGTCACCGCCAGCGAGGCCACCCCGAGGAGCAGCGGACGCGGCCAGTCGGGATCCGTCCAGGCGGCGAGGAGGCTCGGTACCAGCGTGACCGCCAGGCCCGGTCCGTACGCCGTCCAGGAGGAGGCCTCCGGGTCCCGGCGCCGCCGCAGCACGCCGACCACGAGGGCGGGGACGGTGACCGGCAGCGTGTAGGCCTCCGGGGTCGTCACGTCCCACACCGCGAGGCGCACCCAGGTGGCGAGCAGGAACAGCGCCGCCGCCGTCCACGAGGCCGCCGGGCGCCGCTCGGGCCGGACCGCCGTCGCCGCCGCGATCACACCGGCGAGCGCGAGGACCAGTGCGAGCACCGCCGGCCGGGAGACCGCGAGGCCGACCGCGAGCAGCCCCGCGAGGGCGCCGGTCAGCTCCACCGGGAGGGCCACCGGATGACGCCGGAGCCGCGCGCCGACGGCGGCGGTGGCCGCCGGCACCACGAGCAGGGCCGGGGCCGCCAGGTGGGCGGGCAGTTCCGCGGCGGCGGTACCGGCCGCCACGAGCCCGGTCGCCGTCACGACCGCCGCACAGGCGGCCKCGGCCCTGCGGACGTCCTCGGCCAGGAACGCGGTGACCGCGAAGAGCGCCGTCAGGAGCCCCAGCGCGGCGAAGGTCGCGGCACGGGTGTCCAGCGCCGCCGCCGTCGCGCTCAGCGCGGACGCGAGGCCGCAGGAGAACGCGGACCACGCGAGGACCTCGCGCGGCGGGACCGGCGCGGTGGCCACCGGAACGGGGCGGGGCCCCCAGCCCGGCCGGGACGCCTCCGGGCCGCTGCCCGCGCCGCCGGAACCGGCCGCCGTGCCCGGGGAGCCCGAAGGGCCGGCCGCCGTGCCCGGAGAGCCCGCCGCGGAGGTACCGTCCGCGGACCCGCCCGCCGGACCGGCGGTGCCCGTGGTGTCCGGCGCGTGGGCCGAGGCGCGGAGCCCCCGGGTCGCCGCGCCCGGGCGGACCGCGACGAGCAGCGCCGCCGCGGTGGTCAGGAGCTGGAGTGCCTGCGTCGCGCCGTACGGGAGCCCCGGCATGACGGGCAGCGACGTCAGCAGGGCCCACGCCAGGAAGAGGGCGCCGCATCGGGCCCACAGCCGCGGCACCGCCGCCAGGGCGGCCGTGCCCATGAGCAGGACCAGCGGGGCCGTCGCCGGGTACGAGGCGAGCACCGGCTCGGCGTGCGCGTCCGACCACACCTCCGTCGACCGTGCCGCGGGTGCCAGCAGCCCCGCCACCACCGGGGGCAGCGCCCAGGCCACGCCCAGGGCGAGGACGCCCGCCCCCGCACCCGCCAGACCCCGCCGCACCGCACGCGGCGCCGCCGACCGCAGCGCCGCCGCCAGGGCGGCCGCGCACAGCACGTACCCCGGCACCGTCCAGACCTCGGGGGTGACCGCGCGCAGCACGCCGCCGGCCGCCGCGACCACCGCGAGACCGGCCACCACGGCCGCCGCCTCCGCGAGCGGGGCCACCCGCCACGCCACGTACAGCGCCACCGCCGCGCCGGCGAGCAGCAGCGCGCCGCCCGGGATCGGCGACGACAGCGACAGCCAGCCGCCCGTCAGCAGCGCCCAGCCGCCCAGGGTCACGCCACCGGCGCCCGCCGTGATCCGCACCGCGGCCGAGGTCGCCCGCAGGGCCACCGCCACATCCGCCGCGGCCGTCGCCAGCGCCGCCCAGGCCAGCGCCGACGGGCCGCCGCCCGCCGCCACCACGCCGAGCACCAAGGGGAGTTGGGCCGTCGCCACCGCCACCGGCAGCGGACCCCGCAGCCGCCCTCGGCCGTACGCCGCCCACGCCCCGGCGAGCACGGCCGACGCCACCGCCGCGTAGCCCACGCCGTCCGTGTCCGCCAGCGCCACCCGGTGCAGCGCGTACGCGTCGAGCACCATCAGCGCCATCCCCAGCGCCGCCACCGCCTCCGCCGTGGAGGCCAGGCCGCGGCGCAGCAGCGCCACCGGCGCGGCCAGCGCCGCCGAGGTCACCACGACGAGCACGGCCGCCCGGCCGCCGATCCCCATCGAGCCCCAGCTCACCAGGGTGAAGGCGACCGCCGCGATCGTCAGCAGGGCGCCGCCCAGCGTCAGCAGGACGTTCTGCGCACTGCGCGGCGTCGAGTCCGCGAGCGGGCGCGAAGGGGCGGGCGGGCCGGCCGGCCGTGCGGCGGCCGGCGCCGCGGGTGCGGCGAGGACCTGCAGCAGCCAGGCCCGGCGGGCCAGCAACTGGGACCGTCGGGTGTCGAGTTGGGCCAGCTCGCGGTCGACGAGCACCAGCTCGTCCGCGGGTGGCAGGGCGTTCTCCATATGCGGAGTGTGTCCCCGGACACACCGCGAGGCATGCGCGCGGGTACTCATCTCCGGCCCTGAGTACGTACCCGCGGGGCACACTGGGGGCATGGACTGGTGCCGCTACCGCTTCCGCAGCGTCTGGCAGTTGGCCGCTCCGCCCGACGCCGTCTACGCCGTGCTCGAGGACGCCGGGGGCTACCCGCGCTGGTGGCCCCAGGTCCGCGAGGTCGTGCCCGTCGACGAGGTCACCGGCACCGCCCGGTTCCGCTCGGTCCTCCCGTACGACCTCGTCGTCACCCTCGCGACCCGGCGCCGCGAACCCGCGGCCCGCGTCCTGGAGGTCGGCCTGGGCGGTGACCTGGAGGGCTGGGCCCGCTGGACCCTGACCGGCCACCGGGCCGGCACGCGGGCCGTCTACGAGCAGGAGGTCGAGGTCCGCAACCCGCTGATGCGCCGGTTCGCCGTCCCGGGGAGGCCGCTCTTCCTGGCCAACCACGCCCTGATGATGCGCGGCGGACGGCGCGGTCTCGCGGCACGGCTTCGCGCGGTTTGAACGAAACCCGCCGGGACCTGTATGGTTCAACCCGTTCCCGGGCGATTAGCTCAGCGGGAGAGCACTTCGTTCACACCGAAGGGGTCACTGGTTCGATCCCAGTATCGCCCACCGGGAGAGGCCGGTCCGTCAGAAGACGGACCGGCCTTCCGCATGCCGGGACCCTGTCGCGGATCCCGCGCCTCGGCGGGCCCCTACGCCGCCGTCCGCAGCTCCGGACGGAGCGGCCAGGCGGGATCCACCGCCTCCGGCGTCCCGTTGCGCGCGAACCACGCCTGCAGCCCACGCGCCTGTGCCGCGTGCCACACGGCCTGCAGGGTGTGCAGCTCCGCCGGCGACAGCCGTTCCAGCCGGGACGCGAAGCGCCGCGCCACCGCCCGCACGACGTCCAGCGCGGCGGTCGCGTCCGCCGCCGCGTCGTGCGCGCCGTCCAGCTCCACCCCGTACTGCTCGCACAGGTCCGTCAGCGTCCGGCGGCCCTTGCGGTACCGGTCCAGATGCTTGTCGAGCACCCGCGGATCCAGCACGCACAGCGGGGCGTTCCGGAGGTACCCGCCCAGCGACGAGGCACGGTGGCGGCGCAGCTCGCGGTCCAGGATCGTCAGATCGAAGGGCGCGTTCATCACCACCAGCGGCCGGCCGGCCGCACACTGCTCGGCGAGGGCGCGCGCCAGCTCCTCCATCACCGGAGCCGGCCAGCGCCCGTACCGCTGCAGATGATCGTCCGTCAGCCCGTGCACCGCGGTGGCCCCTTCGGGCACGGGCACGCCCGGATTGACGAGCCAGCGCGTCACCCGCGGCCGCCCGCCCGCCGTGTCCTGGACGACGAGGGCGGCCGAGACGATCCGGTCCTCCTCGACGTCGACTCCTGTGGTTTCCGTGTCGAATGAGGCCAGGGGCCCCTCGTACCAGTGCGTCATCCCCGAACTCCTCGCACCTGTGCGGCAGATGGCGATCCCCCTGCCCGAATCGGTGATACCCGGGCTGTTTGCGCCGTACGCGGGCCGGTGACAACACACATGACGGGGAAGGAAATCGACATGGCGCTCGCCCAGCCCGAATCGGGAGGGCTGCCGACCCAGCGGACAGCACCGCTCCGTGGCTCGCTCGCCACCACCGCCTGTATGGAGACGCTTCAGGTGGGGTACCTGCACGCGGTCGCGGCGGCGGCGGGCTGTTCGCTGTCGCAGCCGTTTCCGGACAACGGCATCGACTGGCATGTGAGCCACGGCGCTGCCGACCACACCGTGGACGACGAAGTGACCATCAAGGTGCAGCTCAAGTGCACCTACCAGCTACCGCCGAGAGTGCCCGGACCCGCGTCCGCGACGTTCGCGTTCACCCTCGACAACGAGCACCTGGTGAAGCTCGCGCGGACCCCGGTCTCGGTGCACAAGATCCTGGTCGTGATGCTCGTACCGCGTTCCCGGGAGGACTGGCTGCGGGCCGGGCACGACGGGCTCGACCTGCGGCACTGCTGCTACTGGATCAACCTGGCCGGCCATCCGGTCACGGGACGGCGCAGGACCACCGTGCGCATCCCGACGGCACGGATCTTCGACGACCGGGCGCTGTGCGAGATCATGGCCCGGGTCGGCGTGGGAGGGAGACCTTGATGCACCGGCCGATCGACGAGCCGGAGGGCGGGACGGGCCACGGCCCGGCGTCCCCGTCCTTCCGGCCCCACCCCACCTTCGCCGAACTCCCGGGCTCCTGGAGCGCCGGAGCGGCCCGCCCCACCGGCCCCTGGAGCGACGCCGGCGGTCCGCCCGACCCCGGCCGCGTCGACCCGCTCGTCCTCGGCGCGCTGCTGGCGCGCCACGGCTGGCGGCGGCGCGGCGGCGCCCCGGGCCGCTACAGCCGCTGGACGCCGCCCGGGCCGGCCACCGCCACCGGAAGCCTGCTCGTGCCCGAGAGCCGCGCCTTCCCCGACTGCGAGGACCTCCTCGGGGAGGCCCTCACCGCGCTCGCCCGCAGCGCCGTGCCCTCGGCCCGCGAGGTGCTGGTCGGGCTGACCGTGCCCAGCGACGAGATCCGCTGGTGGCGCGACGTGCCGCCGGGGCCCTCGGGCGCCGTCCCCTGGGCGGTGCAGGAACAGTTCCGGTCGGCCGCCCGCCAGCTCCTCCTCGCGGGCGCGCTCGCCGTGCGCGGCCGGGCCGGCTACTACGGGGCCCGGCACCGCCGGCAGGCCCAGGCGTCCCTCGGGACGGTCGTCGTCGGCGCCGCCCCCGACGGCCGGGGCCTGACCGCCTTCGTCCCCGTGGAGAACGGCCGGTCGATCGCCGTACGCCTCTATCACGCGCTGTACGCGGCCCGGGAGGCCGCCGACTACCAGCGGGCCACCGGAGGCATGGAGGCCTTCGACGCCGCGGTGACGGCCGGCGTGAGCCGGGAGCTGACCGAGGCCCTGGTCGCTCTCGTCCGCGGCAGCGAAGGGGCCCGGATCGCCCTGGAATGGGCGCCCGCCGCGGGGACCCCGGCGGGCTGCGCGGCGCGGCCCGAGCCCGTCGAGTTCTCGGCCGGCGACCTGCCCGCCCTGCGCGAGGCCGGCGCCCGCTACCTGACCGACGAGCCGTCCGTGCCGGTACGGATCACCGGGGCGGTCGTCCGGATGCGCCGCTCCGGCGCGCGCGGCGAGGGCACCGTACGGCTGCGGGTGCTGGCCGGAGCCGAGGTGCCGCACGTCCGGGTGAGCCTGGACGAGGAGTCCTACCGGACGGCCGGCCACGCCCACCTGGTGGGTCTGCCGATCCGGGTCGTGGGCCGGCTGGAGAGCCGGGGCGGCTTCCGGCGGCTCACCGAGGCCTCCGCGGTCGTGCCGGTGCAGGTGGACGAGGCCGAGCGGGACCGGCTGATGAAGTCGCTCCACGAGAACCTCGACTACTTCGAGGAGGCGTGCGGGCCGGGGGACTGACCGCGGGCACGTTTCGCGGGCGGCCCCCCGGGCTCGGTACGATCGACGGCGACGCGGCACCTCGTCTCTGCCGCGCACCGTCGACGCCGGCACTTCGTATCTGCCCGCGCCCCAATGGAGAAGAGCACCAGTGTCTGAAGTCCGTGTGACCGTCCAGTCCGCCTCAGGAGCCGAGGATCGGGCGGTGAGCGCGGGCACCACCGCCGGCGCGCTGTTCGCCGACGACCGGTCCGTGATCGCCGCCCGCGTCGGCGGTGAGCTGAAGGACCTCACCTACGTCGTCGCCGACGGCGAGGTCGTCGAGCCCGTCGAGATCTCCTCCCCGGACGGCCTCGACATCCTGCGCCACTCGACCGCGCACGTGATGGCCCAGGCGGTCCAGGAACTGTTCCCCGAGGCCAAGCTCGGCATCGGCCCGCCGGTCCGGGACGGCTTCTACTACGACTTCGACGTCGAGAAGCCGTTCACCCCCGAGGACCTCAAGGCCGTCGAGAAGAAGATGCAGGAGATCCAGAAGCGGGGCCAGCGCTTCTCCCGCCGTGTGGTGACCGACGAGGCCGCCCGCGAGGAGCTCGCCGACGAGCCCTACAAGCTGGAACTGATCGGCATCAAGGGCTCCGCCTCCAGCGACGACGGCGCGGACGTCGAGGTGGGCGGCGCCGAGCTGACCATCTACGACAACCTGGACGCCAAGACCGGCGACCTGTGCTGGAAGGACCTCTGCCGCGGTCCGCACCTGCCCACCACCCGGAACATCCCCGCGTTCAAGCTGATGCGCAACGCCGCCGCCTACTGGCGCGGCAGCGAGAAGAACCCGATGCTCCAGCGCATCTACGGCACCGCGTGGCCGTCGAAGGAGGAGCTGAAGGCCCACCTCGACTTCCTCGCCGAGGCCGAGAAGCGCGACCACCGCAAGCTCGGCAACGAGCTCGACCTCTTCTCCATCCCGGACGAGATCGGCTCCGGCCTCGCCGTCTTCCACCCCAAGGGCGGCATCATCCGCCGGACCATGGAGGACTACTCGCGCCGCCGGCACGAGGAGGAGGGCTACGAGTTCGTCTACTCCCCGCACGCCACCAAGGGCGCCCTCTTCGAGAAGAGCGGCCACCTCGACTGGTACGCGGAGGGCATGTACCCCCCCATGCAGCTCGACGGTGGTACCGACTACTACCTCAAGCCCATGAACTGCCCGATGCACAACCTGATCTTCGACGCGCGCGGCCGGTCCTACCGCGAACTGCCGCTGCGCCTGTTCGAGTTCGGCACCGTGTACCGGTACGAGAAGTCCGGCGTCGTGCACGGCCTGACCCGGGCCCGCGGCTTCACCCAGGACGACGCGCACATCTACTGCACCCGTGAGCAGATGGCCGAGGAGCTCGACCGCACCCTCACCTTCGTCCTGAACCTGCTGCGCGACTACGGTCTGACCGACTTCTACCTGGAGCTGTCCACCAAGGACCCGGAGAAGTTCGTCGGCTCGGACGAGGTCTGGGAGGAGGCCACCGCGGTCCTCCAGCAGGTCGCCGAGAAGCAGGGCCTCCCGCTGACCCCCGACCCGGGTGGCGCGGCCTTCTACGGCCCGAAGATCTCGGTGCAGGCGCGGGACGCCATCGGCCGCACCTGGCAGATGTCGACCGTGCAGCTCGACTTCAACCTGCCGGAACGCTTCGACCTGGAGTACACCGGCCCCGACGGCACCAAGCAGCGCCCGGTCATGATCCACCGCGCCCTGTTCGGTTCCATCGAGCGCTTCTTCGCCGTGCTCCTGGAGCACTACGCGGGCGCCATGCCGCCGTGGCTGGCCCCGGTCCAGGCGGTCGGCATCCCGATCGGCGACGCGCACGTCGACTACCTGCAGGAGTTCGCCGCCGAGGCGAAGAAGAAGGGCCTGCGGGTCGAGGTGGACGCCTCCTCCGACCGCATGCAGAAGAAGATCCGCAACCAGCAGAAGCAGAAGGTCCCGTTCATGATCATCGTCGGTGACGAGGACATGGCCGCGGGCACCGTCTCCTTCCGCTACCGCGACGGCTCGCAGGAGAACGGCATCGCCCGCGACGAGGCGCTGGCGAAGCTGGTCGACGTGGTGGAGCGCCGCGTCCAGGTCTGACCGCCCAGGCTCAGCGGGCCCCCGGGTCGTCACCCGGGGGCCCGCCCTCGTCCTCCCGCCGGAACGTCTGGATCAGCCAGGACGAGAACGAGCCGGTCACCGCTCCGAGCAGCGCCAGGCCGCAGGCCATCAGCCCGACGGCGGTGACCCGGCCCATCGGGGTCACCGGGGTCACGTCGCCGTACCCGACCGTCGAGAGCGTCGAGCACGCCCACCAGACCGAGTCCCCGAAGGTGACGATCGTGGCGCCCGGGGCCGCGTGCTCGAACTGGTACACGGTCAGTGCGGCCGCGAAGCCCAGCAGGATCGACGTGAGACCGGAGTACGCCATCACCCGGGTGTAGAGCGTGAGCCGGGGCTTGTCCTGGCGGCGCTGCACCTTGTCGTAGGCCGTGACCACCCGGAGCGGGCGCAGCATGGGCAGGATCAGCACCACCGTGTCCAGCAGGTGGGTGCGGACGAAGCGCAGCGGCCGCCGGCCGCTCAGCCATATACGGACCGCGTAGTCCACGGCGAAGAGGGCCCAGGCGGCGAGGGTGAACGCCAGGCAGAGGTCCCGCCAGCCCTGCGGGAGGCCGGACCCCAGGATCAGGACCGCGTACCCGCCGAGGAAGACCGCGGACGCGACGGCGAGCGGCACCTCCATCCGCTCGTCCCAGCGGTCCATCTCCGGCGGCTTCTCGTCCATCCGATCAGCATCGCCGGACCGAGGAGATCCGCGCCCCGGCGACACGATCCGAACGGGCTAAGCAATATGCTGCACAGCATGACGATTGAGCCGGAGCAGCAGATCGGAGTGGGGACGCAGGACGCGTTCCAGCGCCTGTGGACGCCTCACCGGATGGCGTACATCCAGGGCGAGAACAAGCCCACCGGGCCGGGGGCCGAGGACGGCTGTCCGTTCTGCTCGATTCCGTCGATGTCGGACGAGGACGGTCTCGTGATCGCGCGCGGTGAGCGCGTGTACGCCGTACTGAACCTCTACCCGTACAACGGCGGGCACCTGATGGTGGTGCCCTACCGCCACGTCGCCGACTACACGGAGCTGGACGAGACCGAGACGGCCGAGCTCGGCGCGTTCACCAAGCGCGCCATGATCGCCCTGCGGGCCGCCTCCGGAGCGCACGGCTTCAACATCGGCATGAACCAGGGAACGGTCGCGGGTGCCGGCATCGCCGCTCACCTGCACCAGCACGTCGTCCCCCGCTGGGGCGGCGACACCAACTTCATGCCCGTCGTCGGCCACACCAAGGTGCTGCCGCAGCTGCTCGCCGACACCCGCAAGATGCTCGCCGACGCCTGGCCGGTGTCGGAGGGCACCGGCCGGGCGGCGGCTCAGGCGTCGTAGACGTCCGCCTTCTTGGGGCCCGGCTCCTGGACGGTGCCGCTCAGGATCAGCGAGCGGTTGGTGAAGCGTTCCGTGTCCACGCCGTGCTCGTCGAGCACCTTGATGGTGGCGGCGTGGACCGCGCGCATCACCGGGGTGGCCGCGCGGATCGCGTCGTCCGCCATGAAGCGGTGACGCCAGGGCTGCGCCGCCCAGGCGTGCCGCAGGCCGAAGGGCTCCGGCAGGTTGAGCTTGCCGCCGAGGAAGTCCAGGACCGGCGGGAACCACGTGAGCGGCGCGCGCAGCGCCTTGCGGACGACCTCGTCGTCCTCCAGGAGCGGCAGCGTGATCTCCCGCGTCTCCCAGAAGCGCACGGTCTTGGAGACCTCCCTGGTCTTCGCCTTGGGCTTCGTCGTGAAGAGCGAGTGCACCGGGCCCAGGGCGTGACCGGTGACCTCGACCCGCAGCGTGTGCAGCAGCGAGGTGACCGTGATCATCATGGTGAGGACGAGCTGGCCGTCCCAGAGGGTGAACTGGACACCCAGGTAGTGGCGGTTTCCGCTGCCGAACTGCTGGTCGTTGCAGATGCGCTGTATCTCGTGCGGCTTCACCTGGAAGGCGACGATGTTCTCGCCCTCCGGGCGGGCCACCTCGTCGGCGCCCTCGCCGACGGGGGAGACGATCCAGTGCTTGACCGTCGGCTTCGGGAAGCCGGTCTTCAGCGAGCCGCGCTCGATCAGCTTCAGCTGGTCGTGGATCTGCCGGACGACGTCCCAGGCGCGGAAGTCGTGGATCTCCCGGCCCTCCTTCGGGACGAGCTCCTCGGCCATGGTCCAGCTGCCCCAGCGGGTGCCCATGCCGAGTATGCCCTTGGGGCCGGCGTAGAAGACGACGTTGGACTGCTGCTCGGCGCTGAGCTTCTCCAGGGACTGCCGCAGCTCCTCGGCGGCCGTCTGGCCCGGGTCCTGCGGGACCGCCTCGGGGATCTTGGCGCCGATGCCGCCGCCGCTGAGCAGGGAGTCCCAGCGGGTGCGCAGGTCCCGGGCGGTGGACTCGCAGACGCGCTTGGCCAGCAGCCAGCCCACGACGGGGGCGACGATCATGGCGCGGAGGTAGATCGACAGGAAGCCGCCGAACGGCAGCTTGAGCAGGACGAGCACGGCGAGGAGGCCCACGCCGACGAGGAGTGCCGTGCCCAGCAGGCTCGCGCGCCTGTTGTCGGTGCCGGCGAGGACGCGGCGCAGCTTGATGACGGCGAGCCACAGGAGCAGGCCGGGCAGGAAGAGCAGGCCGAACACCAGGGTGATCAGGGTGAGCCGGACGTCGCGCTGCTTGCGGATCCGGGTGGCGGCCAGGCAGTGCTCCACGACGGGCTGCGGTTCGGTGCCGAAGGACTGGATCAGCGCCTTGCGGGCGCCGCCGAGCATCCGCACCTGGACGGCCCGGGAGAAGGCCTCACCGAGGTCGGGCTTGAAGAGGGAGAACCACTTGCCCTCCTTGACGCTCGACTGGTGCCATTCGTTGTTCGCCTTGAGGATCTCCTCGACCGGGCTGTCGCGGTACGCGGCGGAGGCGAGGGCATGGGTCGCCGCCGTCTGTCCGTCCGAGCCCTGGAGGGGGATCTGCGCCCCGGGTCCAAAACTGCCGATGCTCACTGCCGCCCCCATCGCCGCCTGCCCGCGGGGTCACCGGGTGTCCCTCTGCGGGCTGTTCCCCACGATCGCGCCCCGCACACCTTCCGAACTGGGCACCACAGCGTAACCGGGTACCGGTGGATGCGTCACGGTACGACCGAATGCCGCCCCGTCGAACGGGAGTCGAGGGGCGGCAGTCGCTGTCGGTCCGTCAACTACGATCCTTTTTCGGCCTTTTCGCGGATCCGGTCCGACAGGTGCGGCGGCATGGCCTCGTGCCGGGCGTACGCGCGGTCGAACCGCCCGGTCCCGTGCGACACGGACCGCAGGTCGACCGCGTACCGGCCGATCTCGATCTCGGGCACCTCCGCGCGGACCACCGTGCGCCCCGGCCCGGCCTGCTCGGTGCCGACGACCCGGCCCCGCCGGCCGGACAGGTCGCTCATCACCGGTCCCACGTACTCGTCCGGCACCAGCACCTGCACCTCGGCCACCGGTTCGAGGAGCTGGATGCTCGCCTCGGCCGCCGCCTCGCGCAGGGCCAGCGCGCCCGCCGTCTGGAAGGCCGCGTCCGAGGAGTCGACCGAGTGGGCCTTGCCGTCGCGCAGCGTGATCCGCACGTCGACCAGCGGGTACCCGGCGGCAACCCCGCGCGCCGCCTGGGCCCGTACGCCCTTCTCGACGGACGGGATGAACTGGCGCGGCACGGCACCGCCCACCACCTTGTCGACGAACTCGATGCCGCTGCCCGCCGGGAGCGGTTCGACGTCGATCTCGCAGATGGCGTACTGGCCGTGGCCGCCGGACTGCTTGACGTGCCGGCCGCGCCCGGCCGACGGCCCGCCGAAGGTCTCGCGCAGCGCCACCTTGTGCGGCACGGCGTCGACCTGGACGCCGTAGCGGTTGCGCAGCCGCTCCAGGGCGACTTCCCGGTGGGCCTCGCCCAGGCACCACAGGACGACCTGGTGGGTGTCCGGGTTCTGTTCGAGACGCATGGTCGGGTCCTCGGCGACCAGCCGGGCCAGGCCCTGCGACAGCTTGTCCTCGTCCGCCTTGCTGTGCGCCTCGATGGCCAGTGGCAGCAGCGGGTCGGGCATCGGCCACGGCTCCATGAGCAGCGGATCGTCCTTGGCGGAGATCGTGTCCCCGGTCTCCGCGTGACCGAGCTTGCCGACGCAGGCGAGGTCGCCGGCGATGCAGTGGCCGAGCGAGCGCTGCTGCTTGCCGAAGGGCGAGGTCAGCGCGCCGACGCGTTCGTCGATGTCGTGGTCCTCGTGGCCCCGGTCGGTGAGGCCGTGCCCGGACACGTGGACGGTCTCGTCCGGACGCAGGGTGCCGGAGAAGACCCTGACCAGGGAGATCCGGCCGACGTAGGGGTCCGAGGCGGTCTTGACGACCTCGGCGACGAGCGGGCCGTCCGGGTCGCAGGTGAGCGGGGGACGGGGGGTGCCGTCCGGTGTGGTGACGGCGGGAAGCAGGGCCTCGGCACCGTGGAACTCCTGGAACTGATCACCGGAGGCTTCCCCACACCCCTGGAGCGCCCGGCCCGCGGGGGCCGGGCGCTCCAGGGGTGTGGGGAAGCCTCCGGTGATCAGTTCCAGGAGTTCCACGGTGCCGAGGCCCTGCTTCCCGCCGTCGGCGGCCGGGGCCGCGGCGAGGACGGGATGGAAGGTGCCCCGGGCGACCGCCTTCTCGAGGTCGTCGACGAGGGTCTTGACGTCGATCTGCTCGCCGCCGAGGTAGCGGTCCATCAGGGACTCGTCCTCGCTCTCGGCGATGATCCCCTCGATGAGCCGGGCGCGGGCCTCCGCGATGAGCGGGCGCTGCGCCTCGTCCGGCGGGTTCTCCTGCCGGGTGCCCGTGGAGTAGTCGAAGATCCGTTCCGAGAGCAGCCCCACGAGGCCGGTGGTGTGCGTGTGCCCGTCGGGCGCCTCGGGACCGTGCACGGGCAGATAGAGGGGAAGCACGGCGTCGGGGTCGTCGCCCCCGAAGATCCGGCCGCAGACGGCCGTGAGCTCGGCGAAGTCGGTCCGGGCGGTGTCCAGGTGGGTCACCACGATCGCGCGGGGCATGCCGACGGCCGCGCACTCCTCCCAGACCATGCGGGTCGCGCCGGCGACGGCGTCGGCCTCCTGCGCGGCCGAGACGACGAAGAGGGCCGCGTCCGCGGCGCGCAGACCGGCCCTCAGCTCGCCGACGAAGTCGGCGTATCCGGGTGTGTCGAGAATGTTGATCTTGCATCCGCCCCATTCGACCGGGACGAGGGAGAGCTGTACGGAACGTTGCTGGCGGTGCTCGATCTCGTCGTAGTCGGAGAGCGTCCCGCCGTCCTCGACGCGGCCGGCCCGGTTGACCGCTCCCGCGGTCAGCGCGAGTGCCTCGACGAGCGTCGTCTTGCCCGATCCGCTGTGGCCGACCAGTACCACGTTCCGTACGTCCGAGGGCCGGTCGGCCGTCGGGGCCCTGCCGGCGGCTCCGGGGTGGGTGTTCGCCTTGTCGCCCATGATGTTCCTCCCGATCGCTTGCACGGTGAGGTGGGGGCGCGGGCGCGGGGGAGTGGCGGCGGCGTGTCGCGGAGGGCTCCGGCGGTGCCCGCGGTGGTCCTTCGAGCTTTGCACCGTCGTCACGGTGCGTCCATACGTCGTACGTGCGAGGGCGTCCGGCGGGGTCGCGACGCGGCGGGGCGGGTGCCGACGGTGCGGCGGGGTGGTCCTGGCTACGATGGGTGAGCCGGTGGTCATAGGGGCCGCGCGGCCACCGAACCTCGGGAAGGCCATGCTGAACAAGTACGCGCGTGCATTCTTCACGCGTGTCCTCACACCGTTCGCCGCGTTTCTGCTCCGCAGGGGCGTCAGCCCGGACGCGGTCACGCTCGTGGGCACGGCCGGAGTGATGGCGGGGGCGCTGGTCTTCTTCCCCAGGGGCGAGTTCTTCTGGGGCACGATCGTCATCACCCTCTTCGTCTTCTCCGACCTCGTCGACGGCAACATGGCCCGGCAGGCCGGGATCTCCAGCCGCTGGGGCGCGTTCCTCGACTCGACGCTCGACCGGGTCGCCGACGGCGCCATCTTCGGCGGCTTCGCTCTCTGGTACGCGGGAACGGGCGACAACGACATCCTGTGCGCGGTCTCCATCTTCTGCCTGGCCAGCGGCCAGGTCGTCTCGTACACGAAGGCGCGTGGCGAATCGATTGGCCTGCCCGTCGCGGTCAACGGCCTCGTCGAGCGGGCCGAGCGGCTCGTGATCTCGCTGGTGGCGGCCGGACTCGCCGGACTGCACGCGTTCGGCGTGCCCGGGATCCAGATCCTGCTGCCGATCGCCCTGTGGATCGTCGCGGTGGGCTCCGCGGTGACGCTGGGACAGCGTGTCGTGACGGTACGGCGTGAGGCCGCGGAGGCCGACGCGGCCGCCGCCCGGGGGAGCGAGGCGACGTCATGAGCGGGATCAGGGACCGGTTGACCGACGGTCTGTACGGGCTGGGCTGGGCGACCGTCAAGAAGCTGCCGGAACCGGTCGCGGTCGGCCTCGGCCGGCGGATCGCCGACCTCGCCTGGAAGCGGCGCGGCAAGAGCGTGCTGCGCCTGGAGTCCAACCTCGCGCGCGTGGTGCCGGACGCCACGCCCGAGCGGCTGGCCGAGCTGTCGCAGGCCGGCATGCGTTCGTACATGCGCTACTGGATGGAGTCCTTCCGGCTCCCCACCTGGAGCAGGGAACGCGTCGAGGACGGCATCGACATCAAGGACGTCCACTACCTCAAGGAGGGTCTCGCCTCCGGCCGGGGCGTCATCCTCGCGCTGCCGCACCTGGCCAACTGGGACCTGGCGGGCGTGTGGGTGACCCGCTCGCTCGGCGTGCCCTTCACCACCGTCGCCGAGCGCCTCAAGCCGGAGACGCTCTACGACCGGTTCGTGGCCTACCGCGAGTCCCTGGGCATGGAGGTCCTGCCGCACACCGGGGGCTCCGCCTTCGGCACCCTGGCCCGGCGGCTGCGGGCCGGCGGCCTGATCTGCCTGGTCGCCGACCGCGACCTGTCGGCGAACGGCACGGAGGTCACCTTCTTCGGCGACACGGCGCGCATGCCGGCGGGGCCGGCGATACTCGCCCAGCAGACCGGCGCGCTGCTGCTCCCCGTGACGCTCTGGTACGACGACTCCCCGGTCATGAAGGGCCGGATCCACGCTCCCGTCGACGTCCCCGAGACAGGGACGCGGGCCGAGAAGACGTCCGTGATGACACAGGCGCTGGCCGACGCCTTCGCCACCGGCATCGCCGACCACCCGGAGGACTGGCACATGCTGCAACGACTGTGGCTCGCGGACCTGGAGCCGCGCGGGGAGGACGGACCGGCGTGAGGATCGGCATCGTCTGCCCCTACTCCTGGGACGTGCCGGGCGGCGTCCAGTTCCACATCCGCGACCTGGCCGAGCACCTGATCCGGCTGGGGCACGAGGTCTCCGTCCTCGCTCCCGCCGACGACGAGACGCCGCTGCCGCCGTACGTCGTCTCCGCCGGCCGAGCCGTGCCCGTGCCGTACAACGGCTCCGTCGCCCGGCTGAACTTCGGCTTCCTGTCGGCCGCCCGGGTGCGGCGCTGGCTGCACGACGGCACCTTCGACGTCATCCACATCCACGAACCGGCCTCCCCCTCGCTCGGTCTGCTGAGCTGCTGGGCGGCGTCCGGGCCGATCGTGGCCACCTTCCACACCTCGAACCCGCGCTCCCGGGCGATGATCGCCGCGTACCCGATCCTCCAGCCGGCGCTGGAGAAGATCAGTGCGCGGATCGCGGTCAGCGAGTACGCGCGCCGCACGCTCGTCGAGCACCTGGGAGGCGACGCCGTCGTCATCCCCAACGGCGTCGACGTCGACTTCTTCGCGCGGGCCGAACCCAAGAAGGAGTGGCAGGGCGAGACGCTCGGGTTCATCGGACGCATCGACGAGCCCCGCAAGGGCCTGCCGGTGCTGATGCGCGCCCTTCCGAAGATCTTCACGGAGCGGCCGGAGGCCCGGCTCCTCATCGCCGGCCGGGGTGACGAGGTGGAGGCGGTCGCCTCGCTGCCGGCCGAGATGCGGGCCCGGGTCGAGTTCCTCGGGATGGTCAGCGACGAGGACAAGGCACGGCTGCTGCGCAGCGTCGACGTGTACGTCGCGCCCAACACGGGCGGCGAGAGCTTCGGGATCATCCTGGTCGAGGCGATGTCGGCGGGCGCGCCCGTCCTCGCCTCCGACCTCGACGCGTTCGCCCAGGTCCTGGACCAGGGCGCGGCGGGCCAGCTGTTCGCCAACGAGGACGCCGACGCGCTGGCCGACGCGGCGATCCGGCTGCTCGGCGACGAGGAGCGGCGGACGGAGCTGCGGACGCGGGGCAGCGCGCACGTCCGGCGGTTCGACTGGTCGACCGTGGGCGCGGACATCCTGGCGGTGTACGAGACCGTCACCGACGGCGCGGCCTCGGTGGCCGCGGACGAACGCACCGGCCTGCGGGCGCGGTTCGGCCTGGCCGCCCGCGACTGAGCCGGGGCGCGAACGACGGGGGCCGGCCGCGGCCGGCCCCCGGGCCTGGCAGGCRCGGGGCATGACCACGACGACCGTGCGACTCCTCGACCTCGGCCACCTCACCCGGCCCGCGCACGAGTGGGGCGGCGCCCACGGGCGCGTGGAGCCCGTGCTCGCCTATCTCGTGCGCCACGCCCGGGGCACCCTCCTCTTCGACACCGGGATCGGGGCCGGATCCCCGGAGACGGACGCGCACTACCGGCCCGTCCGCAGGCCGCTGCCCGTGCGCCCCGGTGACGTCGACCTGGTCGTCAACTGCCACCTGCACTTCGACCACATCGGCGGCAACCCCGCCCTCGCCGGCACGCCCGTCCTCGTCCAGCGCAAGGAGCTGGCGACCGCCCGGGCCGGCGGCCACACCATCGACGCGCTGCTGGACGGCGTGGACCACGAGGAGATCGACGGCGAGCACGAGATCGCGCCCGGCATCCGGATCGTGCCCACTCCCGGCCACACCGAGGGCCACCAGTCCCTCCTCGTCGACCACGGCGACCGGGTGACCGTCCTCGCCGGGCAGGCGTACGACTTCGCCCACGAGTTCGGCGTCCCGCACCACCCCTGGCTCGACCGGCTCGCCGAGCTCGCCGACGGCCGGCCCGCGTCCGTCCTGTTCGCGCACGACCGTGCCCGCCGCGAAGGCGTGCTGCCACCGCCCCGGTAGCCTGTGCGCCCGTGACCGAAACCCTGATCTGGACCGTCGTCGCGCTCATCGCGATCGGCATGTACCTCAGCTGGACCGCAGGACGGCTCGACCGGCTGCACTCCCGCATCGACGCCGCCCGCGCCGCACTCGACGCCCAGCTGCTGCGACGGGCCTCGGTCGCCCAGGAACTGGCCACCTCCGGCGTGCTCGACCCCGCCGCCTCGATCGTGCTGTACGAGGCCGCGCACGCGGCCCGCCAGTCCGAGGAGGACCACCGCGAGGTGGCCGAGAGCGAGCTGAGCCAGGCGCTGCGGGCCGTCTTCGGGGAGCCCGAGCAGGTCGAAGCCGTACGGCGGGCGCCCGGCGGCGAGGAGGCCGCCGGGGAACTGGCGGCGGCGGTCCGCCGGGTCCCCATGGCCCGCCGGTTCCACAACGACGCGGTGCGCGCCGCCCGGGCGCTGCGGCGCCACCGCAAGGTGCGCTGGTTCCGGCTCGCGGGACACGCGCCGTTCCCGCTGGCCTTCGAAATGGACGACGAACCGCCCGTGGCCCTTGCCGATCGTCCCGCCTGAGCCGCCCGGCCTGGGAAAACGATCCACCGGCTGAATATTGGCCCTTGCTGTGGACTGCCGGCGCCCTGTTTCCTCTCTCTTGTCTCAGCACCGCTTTCCCGAGTGAGGTCGCAGTCGTGTCCACCACGCTTCCCAACAGCCCGCAGTCCGCAGAGTCCTCGGCGATTGGCACCTCGCGCGTCAAGCGCGGTATGGCCGAGCAGCTCAAGGGCGGCGTGATCATGGACGTGGTCAACGCCGAGCAGGCGAAGATCGCCGAGGACGCTGGCGCCGTGGCCGTCATGGCCCTGGAGCGCGTCCCCGCCGACATCCGCAAGGACGGCGGCGTCGCCCGCATGTCCGACCCGAACATGATCGAAGAGATCATCGGCGCGGTGTCCATCCCGGTCATGGCCAAGTCCCGCATCGGCCACTTCGTCGAGGCCCAGGTCCTGCAGTCCCTCGGTGTCGACTACATCGACGAGTCCGAGGTCCTCACCCCGGCCGACGAGGTCAACCACTCCGACAAGTGGGCGTTCACGACCCCCTTCGTCTGTGGCGCCACCAACCTGGGCGAGGCCCTGCGCCGCATCGCCGAGGGCGCGGCCATGATCCGTTCCAAGGGCGAGGCCGGCACCGGCAACGTCGTCGAGGCCGTCCGCCACCTGCGCCAGATCAAGAACGAGATCGCCAAGCTGCGCGGCTTCGACAACAACGAGCTGTACGCCGCCGCCAAGGAGCTGCGCGCCCCGTACGAGCTCGTCAAGGAGGTCGCCGAGCTCGGCAAGCTGCCGGTCGTGCTGTTCTCCGCCGGTGGTGTCGCCACCCCGGCCGACGCCGCGCTGATGCGCCAGCTCGGTGCCGAGGGCGTCTTCGTCGGCTCCGGCATCTTCAAGTCGGGCGACCCGGCCAAGCGCGCCGCCGCCATCGTGAAGGCCACCACCTTCTACGACGACCCGAAGATCATCGCGGACGCCTCGCGCAACCTGGGCGAGGCCATGGTCGGCATCAACTGCGACACCCTCCCCGAGACCGAGCGCTACGCCAACCGGGGCTGGTGATGACCACTCCCGTGATCGGGGTCCTGGCACTCCAGGGCGACGTACGGGAGCACCTGATCGCCCTGGCCGCGGCCGACGCCGTGGCCAGGCCGGTCCGGCGCCCCGAGGAGCTGGCCGAGGTCGACGGCCTCGTCCTGCCGGGCGGCGAGTCCACCACCATCTCCAAGCTGGCCGAGCTGTTCGGCCTCATGGAGCCGCTGCGTGAGCGCATCGCCGCCGGCATGCCGGTCTACGGCACCTGCGCGGGCCTGATCATGCTCGCCGACAAGATCCTCGACCCGCGCTCGGGTCAGGAGACCTTCGGCGGCATCGACATGATCGTCCGCCGCAACGCCTTCGGGCGGCAGAACGAGTCCTTCGAGGCCGGCGTCTCCGTCGCCGGGATCGAGGACGGACCCGTCGAGGGCGTGTTCATCCGCGCCCCCTGGGTGGAGTCCGTCGGCGCCACGGTCGAGGTGCTCGCCGAGCACGGCGGCCACATCGTCGCCGTGCGGCAGGGCAACGCCCTGGCGACCTCGTTCCACCCGGAACTCACCGGCGATCACCGCATTCACGCACTCTTCGTCGACATGGTGCGCGCGGCAGGGTGACTCGGCCCCGGTAGGATCTCTGGGGTTCGTTCAGTAATGGGTTACGCGAAGGAGACAGGCAGATGTCCGGCCACTCTAAATGGGCTACGACGAAGCACAAGAAGGCCGTGATCGACGCCAAGCGCGGCAAGCTCTTCGCGAAGCTGATCAAGAACATCGAGGTCGCCGCGCGTACCGGTGGTGCCGACATCGACGGCAACCCGACGCTCTTCGACGCCATCCAGAAGGCGAAGAAGAGCTCCGTCCCGAACAAGAACATCGACTCCGCGGTCAAGCGCGGCGGTGGTCTCGAGGCGGGCGGCGTCGACTACGAGACGATCATGTACGAGGGCTACGGCCCGAACGGTGTCGCGGTCCTCATCGAGTGCCTCACCGACAACCGCAACCGCGCCGCCTCCGACGTCCGCGTCGCCATGACCCGCAACGGCGGCTCCATGGCCGACCCGGGCTCGGTCTCGTACCTGTTCAACCGCAAGGGCGTCATCGTGCTGCCCAAGGGCGAGCTGAGCGAGGACGACGTCCTCGGCGCCGTGCTCGACGCGGGCGCCGAGGAGGTCAACGACCTGGGCGAGAGCTTCGAGGTCATCAGCGAGGCCACCGACATGGTCGCGGTCCGCACCGCCCTCCAGGAGGCCGGGATCGACTACGACTCCGCCGACTCCAACTTCGTCCCGACCATGCAGGTCGAGCTCGACGAAGAGGGCGCGCGCAAGATCTTCAAGCTGATCGACGCGCTGGAGGACAGCGACGACGTGCAGAACGTCTTCGCCAACTTCGACGTCAGCGACGAGGTCATGGAGAAGGTCGACGCCTGATCCGGGGATCGACACCGGATCCGGGCCTCGACGCCCGATCCGGAGGCCGGCCACCACGGGCCGACGGGGACACACCCCCGTCGGCCCGTCGCCGTTCGTGCGGCATTGTCGGTGCGAGCCGATAGCCTGCACGAACAGATCAGCGAAGACGGGTCCAGGGAGGGGCAGCGTGCGCGTTCTCGGGGTGGACCCCGGCCTGACCCGGTGCGGTGTCGGCGTCGTCGAGGGCGTCGCCGGCCGGCCCCTGGCCATGCTCGGCGTCGGCGTGGTGCGGACCGCGGCGGACGCGGACATCGGCGTCCGGCTGGTGGGCATCGAGCGCGGCATCGAGGAGTGGCTCGACCGCTTCTCGCCCGAACTGGTGGCCGTGGAGCGGGTGTTCAGCCAGCACAACGTCCGTACGGTCATGGGCACGGCCCAGGCCAGCGCCGTCGCGATGCTCTGCGCCTCGCGGCGCGGCATCCCGGTCGCCCTGCACACCCCCAGCGAGGTCAAGGCCGCCGTCACCGGCAGCGGACGGGCCGACAAGGCCCAGGTCGGCGCCATGGTGACGCGCATCCTGCGGCTCTCCGCCCCGCCCAAGCCGGCCGACGCCGCCGACGCGCTCGCCCTGGCCATCTGTCACATCTGGCGGGCCCCCGCCCAGAACCGCCTCCAGCAGGCGGTCGCCCAGCACGCCTCCGCACTGAAAGGCCGCACCCGATGATCGCCTTTGTGAGCGGCCCGGTGGCCGCCCTCGCCCCCACCACCGCCGTGATCGAGGTCGGCGGCGTGGGCATGGCCGTGCAGTGCACGCCGAACACCATCGCCGAGCTGAGGATCGGTCAGGAGGCGCGCCTCGCCACCTCGCTGGTCGTCCGCGAGGACTCCCTCACCCTCTACGGCTTCGCGGACGACGACGAGCGGCAGGTCTTCGAACTCCTCCAGACAGCCAGCGGCGTCGGCCCCCGCCTCGCCCAGGCCATGCTCGGCGTGCACAGCCCCGACGCCCTCCGCCTCGCCGTCGCCACCGGCGACGAGAAGGCGCTGACCACCGTCCCCGGCATCGGCAAGAAGGGCGCCCAGAAGCTGCTGCTGGAGCTCAAGGACAAGCTCGGCGCCCCGCTGGGCAGCAGCGGCCTGGTCGGCACCCAGCGGGCCGCCGCCTCCGGCCCGCCGCCGTGGACCGAACAGCTGACCGCCGCCCTGATCGGGCTCGGGTACGCCTCCCGCGAGGCGGAGGAGGCGGTGACGGCCGTGACCCCGCAGGCCGAGGCCGCCCTCGCCGAGTCCGGGTCGGCGCCCGTCCCGCAGCTGCTGCGCGCGGCCCTGCAGACGCTCAACCGCGCCCGATAGCCTCGACGGCCCGCGCCACCCGCCGACCGGGCGGAACGCGCGACGGGCGGCGCCGCGCGCCCCCACGACCGCCGACAGACCACCGCACGACACCGAGAAGGCAGACACCGTGAACTGGGACGACGAGACGGCACCGGCAGCCGAGGACCGGATCGTCGGCGCCTCGGCCGAAGGCGACGACCAGGCCGTCGAGGCGGCTCTGCGCCCCAAGGACCTCAACGAGTTCGTCGGCCAGGAGAAGGTCCGCCAGCAGCTCGACCTGGTCCTCAGGGCCGCCCGCCAGCGCGGCGCCACCGCCGACCATGTGCTGCTCTCCGGTGCCCCGGGCCTCGGCAAGACCACCCTGTCGATGATCATCGCGGCCGAGATGAACGCCCCGATCCGGATCACCTCCGGCCCCGCCATCCAGCACGCCGGCGACCTCGCCGCGATCCTCTCCTCCCTCCAGGAGGGCGAGATCCTCTTCCTGGACGAGATCCACCGCATGTCCCGGCCCGCCGAGGAGATGCTCTACATGGCGATGGAGGACTTCCGGGTCGACGTGATCGTCGGAAAGGGCCCCGGCGCCACCGCCATCCCCCTGGAACTCCCGCCCTTCACCCTGGTCGGCGCCACCACCCGGGCCGGCCTCCTGCCGCCCCCGCTGCGCGACCGCTTCGGCTTCACCGGCCACATGGAGTTCTACGAGCCCGCCGAACTCGAACGGGTCGTCCACCGCTCCGCCGGACTGCTCGACGTCGAGATCGACACGGCCGGCGCCGCCGAGATCGCCGGCCGCTCCCGGGGAACGCCCCGCATCGCCAACCGGCTCCTGCGCCGCGTCCGGGACTACGCCCAGGTCAAGGCGGACGGCGTGATCACCCGCGAGATCGCCGCCGCCGCCCTCGGCGTGTACGAGGTCGACGGGCGCGGACTCGACCGGCTCGACCGTGCCGTCCTGCAGGCACTCCTCAAGCTCTTCGGCGGCGGACCGGTCGGTCTTTCCACCCTCGCGGTCGCGGTCGGGGAGGAGCGCGAGACGGTCGAGGAGGTCGCCGAACCCTTCCTCGTACGCGAGGGACTACTGGCGCGTACGCCCCGTGGCCGGGTCGCCACTCCCGCGGCATGGGCGCATCTCGGACTCGTTCCGCCGCAGGCCGGGGGCACGGGAGCGTCGGGAAGCGGACAACAGGGGCTCTTCGGGGCGTGACGGCGCGCATACTCGCCGGGGGAGGAACCACGGTGCGATCCTGGACGTTGTTCCATCGATGCGGACTCGCCTAGACTCCGCCGATGCCGCCCTTTCCGGTCGGCGCGCCCACCCCCGAAGATCAGGCCGCGGTTTCTCCGCGACCGTGCGAAGGAAACCCGTCCCGTGAGCATCGTGACCCTCCTCCCCTTCATCGTCCTCATCGGGGCCATGTTCCTGATGACCCGCTCTGCGAAGAAGAAGCAGCAGCAGGCGGCGCAGATGCGCAATGAGATGCAGCCCGGCACCGGCGTACGGACGATCGGGGGGATGTACGCCACCGTCAAGGAGATCGGCGACGAGACCGTCCTCCTCGAGATCGCGCCGGGCACGCACGCGGTCTACGCCAAGAACGCGATCGGCGCGGTCCTCGAGGACGCGGAGTACAACCGCATCGTCCACGGCGACGACGACACCGTCGTCCCGGACGACGCCTCCTCGCTGACCGAGGCGGACGAGACCGACGAGGCGGCCGAGGCCGCCGCCACGGACGAGACCGCCAAGGCCGACCTGACCAAGAAGGTGGACGCGGCCGAGGCCGACACCGAGGTCAAGAAGGACGGCAAGGCCGACGGCGAGACCGACGCGAAGTAGTCGCGGCCGGGGATCGCGGTGAACGCCCACCGGCGTCCGCGATCCCCGGGACGGTTCCACGTCTGCGGGGGCAGGTCCCCACACATACTCAGTGGCCGCACCGCGCACACCCGGCGCGGTCCGGTTGGACAGGGAGAAACGACAAGGTGGCAGCACCGAAGAAGGGCCGAAGGCCGGCGGGGGGACAGGGGAGGCCGGGGCGTGCCCTGGCACTGATCCTGATCGCCATGGTCGCGCTCACGGGCGGGATGTTCTGGTCGGGTCACACCACGCCGCGTCTGGGCATCGACCTCGCGGGCGGTACCTCGATCACGCTCAAGGCGAAGGCGGAGCCCGGCAAGGAAAGCGCCGTCAACGAGACCAACATGAACACCGCGGTCGGCATCATCGAGCGCCGTGTCAACGGTCTGGGCGTCTCCGAGGCCGAGGTCCAGACCCAGGGCCTCGAGAACATCATCGTCAACATCCCCAAGGGTGTCGACGAGAAGCAGGCCCGTGAGCAGGTCGGTACCACCGCCCAGCTGTACTTCCGGCCCGTCCTGACCTACGCGCCGTCCGAGCAGCCGGCGCCGAGCGCGAGCTCCTCCGCGTCCCCGAAGCCCACGGCTTCCGGTGCGACCGCGGACAAGGGCAAGGACGACGGCAAGAAGGACGAGAAGTCCGCCACTCCCTCGTCGAGCGCCTCCACCCAGGGCCGCGCGGTCTCCGAGGCCCTCAAGGCCCCGAGCCCCACGCCGACGCCGAGCGGGTCCGCCTCGTCGAAGCCGAAGACCTCCGCGAGCCCCGAGGCCACGCCCCCGGCGGACCCCGCGACCGCGGCTCTCCAGCAGAAGTTCGCGACCCTGAACTGCCTCGACCCCAAGCAGCGCGCTGCCGCGGGTGAGGGCGTCCTGCCGACCGACACCACGGTCGCCTGTGGCAAGAACAGCGCCGGCCAGTGGGAGAAGTACATCCTCGGCCCGGCCGAGGTGGACGGCAAGGACGTCGACGACGCCAAGGGCGTCTTCGACCAGCAGCGCGGCATGTGGATCGTCAACATGGACTTCACGAGCAGCGGCTCGAAGAAGTTCCAGAAGATCACCGGCAAGCTCTCGCAGCAGCAGGAGCCGCAGAACCAGTTCGCGATCGTCCTGGACGGCGAGGTCGTCTCCGCGCCCTCGGTGCGCCAGACGCTGAGCGCCAGCGCCGAGATCTCCGGCAGCTTCACCCAGAAGTCCGCCCAGGACCTGGGCAACATCCTGTCGTACGGCGCCCTGCCGCTGTCCTTCGACACCCAGAGCGTCACGACCGTGACCGCCGCCCTCGGTGGCGAGCAGCTCGAGGCGGGTCTGATCGCCGGTGCGATCGGTCTGGCCCTGGTCGTCCTGTACCTGGTGGTCTACTACCGCGGCCTGTCGCTGATCGCCCTGCTCAGCCTCCTGGTCTCGGCGATCCTCACCTACGTGATCATGGCCCTGCTCGGCCCGGCCATCGGCTTCGCGCTGAACCTGCCGGCCGTCTGCGGCGCCATCGTGGCCATCGGTATCACCGCGGACTCGTTCATCGTCTACTTCGAACGCATCCGCGACGAGATCCGCGAGGGCCGCACGCTCCGCCCGGCCGTCGAGCGCGCCTGGCCGCGTGCCCGTCGCACGATCCTGGTCTCCGACTTCGTGTCGTTCCTCGCCGCCGCCGTGCTCTTCGTGGTCACCGTCGGCAAGGTCCAGGGCTTCGCGTTCACGCTCGGCCTGACCACCCTGCTCGACGTGGTCGTGGTGTTCCTGTTCACCAAGCCGGTCATGACGCTGCTGGCGCGGACCAAGTTCTTCGGCAACGGCCACGCGTGGTCCGGCCTGGACCCGAAGCGGCTCGGCGCCAAGCCGCCGCTGCGTCGCGCCCGCCGTGCCTCCGCCCCCATCGACCCGAAGGAGGCGTGAGATGTCGAAGCTCGGCAATCTCGGCGCCCGGCTCCACCGTGGTGAGGTCGGCTACGACTTCATCGGGAACCGCAAGATCTGGTACGGCCTGTCGATCCTGATCACCATCACGGCCATCCTCGGCCTGACGGTGCGCGGTCTGAACATGGGCATCGAGTTCCAGGGCGGCGCGGTCTTCACCACCCCGAAGACCTCCGTCTCGGTCTCCCAGGCCCAGGAGTACGCGGAAGAGGCCTCCGGCCACGACGCGATCGTCCAGGGACTCGGCAACGGCGGCCTGCGCATCCAGGTCGGCGGCCTGGACACCGCGAAGTCCGACCAGGTCCGCACGGAGCTGGCCAAGGACCTCGGCGTCACCGAGGACAAGATCGCCGCGGAGCTGGTCGGTCCCAGCTGGGGCGAGCAGATCGCCGCCAAGGCGTGGACGGGCCTCGCGGTCTTCATGATCCTCGTGGTGATCTACCTCGCCATCGCCTTCGAGTGGCGGATGGCGGTCGCGGCGCTCGTCGCGCTCATCCACGACATCACCATCACCGTCGGCATCTACTCGCTCGTCGGGTTCGAGGTCACGGTCGGCACGGTGATCGGTCTGCTGACCATCCTCGGTTACTCGCTCTACGACACGGTGGTCGTCTTCGACTCCCTCAAGGAGGGGACGAAGGGGATCACCAAGCAGACCCGCTGGACGTACAGCGAGATCGCGAACCGCTCGATCAACGGCACCCTGGTCCGTTCGATCAACACGACGGTCGTGGCCCTGCTCCCGGTCGCCGGCCTGCTGTTCATCGGTGGCGGCGTCCTGGGCGCCGGCATGCTGAACGACATCTCGCTGTCGCTGTTCGTCGGCCTCGCGGCCGGTGCCTACTCCTCGATCTTCATCGCCACCCCGCTCGTCGCCGACCTCAAGGAGCGCGAGCCGGCCATGAAGGCGCTCAAGAAGCGGGTGCTCGCCAAGCGCGCGAACGCCGCGGCCAAGGGCGAGCCCCTGGACGTCGACGAGCGCGACGACTTCGAGGACGAGGCCGCGGTCGTGGGCCAGCGCGCCCGTCGCGGCGGCCGCGCCCCGGAGCACCGCGGATGACCGCCGGTCTCCAGGACACCGCCGGACTGCTGCTCAGCCGGATCCGTGACGTCCCCGACTACCCGAAGCCGGGTGTGCTGTTCAAGGACATCACGCCGCTGCTCGCGGACCCGGAGGCGTTCACGCTCCTGACCGACACCCTCGCCACGCTGTGCGCCACGCACGGTGCGACGAAGATCGTCGGCCTGGAGGCACGCGGCTTCATCCTCGCCGCGCCCGTCGCCGTCCGCGCGGGCCTGGGCTTCATCCCGGTCCGCAAGGCCGGCAAGCTGCCGGGCGCGACGCTGAAGCAGGCGTACGAGCTGGAGTACGGCACCGCCGAGATCGAGGTGCACGCCGAGGACCTGGCGGCGGGCGACCGCGTCATGGTCATCGACGACGTCCTCGCCACCGGTGGCACGGCGGAGGCGTCCATCGAGCTCATCCGGCGGGCCGGCGCCGAGGTCGCGGGTGTCGCGGTCCTCATGGAGCTCGGCTTCCTGCCCGGCCGGGCCCGGCTGGAACCGGCCCTGCGCGGTGCCCCGCTCGAGGCGCTGATCACGGTCTGACACCGTGCGGCGGCGACGCCGTACGGAACGGGGCGCCCCGGGAGATCTCCCGGGGCGCCCCTGTCGTTCGCCCGGTTCGTCCCGGTGTGCGGCCTTCCCGTACGTGGCGGGCGTCTCACGGACCGCGCGCGTGAGCACGGCGGCTCCCGGGTCGATACCATGGGCTTTCCGGGCCTGACCGGGGACCCGGTACCGCACGAGGAGCGCTCTTGCCAGACGAGGCCCAGCCACTCTCCGCCGCGAAGCCCGAGCAGCAGGCCGAGAAGCCCGCGGCGGGACCCGCCACGCCCCAGGACAAGCCCGCTCGACCTGGCGCAGGGTGGC
>NZ_RDBI01000040.1:280896-308537 GCF_008042125.1 Streptomyces sp. MS191 | reverse complement strand
CGCCCAAGCCCGCGCCGGCCCCGCCGACCCGTTCCGGCGGCTCCTCCAACCGCGTGCGCGCGCGCCTCGCCCGGCTGGGCGTCCAGCGGTCCTCCCCGTACAACCCGGTCCTCGAACCGCTGCTCCGGATCGTCCGCTCCAACGACCCGAAGATCGAGACGGCCACCCTGCGCCAGGTCGAGCGGGCCTACCAGGTCGCCGAGCGCTGGCACCGAGGCCAGAAGCGCAAGAGCGGCGACCCGTACATCACGCACCCGCTCGCCGTCACCACCATCCTGGCCGAGCTGGGCATGGACCCGGCGACGCTGATGGCCGGGCTGCTGCACGACACCGTCGAGGACACCGAGTACGGCCTCGACACCCTGCGCCGCGACTTCGGCGACCAGGTCGCGCTGCTCGTCGACGGCGTCACCAAGCTGGACAAGGTCAAGTTCGGCGAGGCCGCCCAGGCCGAGACCGTGCGCAAGATGGTCGTCGCCATGGCCAAGGACCCGCGCGTCCTGGTCATCAAGCTCGCCGACCGCCTGCACAACATGCGCACCATGCGGTACCTCAAGCGGGAGAAGCAGGAGAAGAAGGCCCGCGAGACCCTCGAGATCTACGCGCCCCTGGCCCACCGCCTGGGCATGAACACCATCAAGTGGGAGCTGGAGGACCTCGCCTTCGCGATCCTCTACCCCAAGATGTACGACGAGATCGTGCGGCTCGTCGCCGAGCGCGCGCCCAAGCGCGACGAGTACCTCGCCATAGTGACCGACGAGGTCCAGTCCGACCTGCGCGCCGCCCGCATCAAGGCCACCGTCACCGGCCGGCCCAAGCACTACTACAGCGTCTACCAGAAGATGATCGTCCGCGGCCGTGACTTCGCGGAGATCTACGACCTGGTCGGCATCCGCGTCCTCGTGGACACCGTCCGCGACTGCTACGCGGCGCTCGGCACCGTCCACGCGCGATGGAACCCGGTCCCCGGCCGGTTCAAGGACTACATCGCGATGCCGAAGTTCAACATGTACCAGTCGCTGCACACGACGGTCATCGGCCCCAACGGCAAGCCGGTCGAGCTGCAGATCCGCACCTTCGACATGCACCGCCGGGCCGAGTACGGCATCGCGGCGCACTGGAAGTACAAGCAGGAGGCCGTTGCCGGCGCCTCCAAGGTGCGCGCCGACGTGCCGAAGAAGACCGGCAAGGACGACCACCTCAACGACATGGCGTGGCTGCGCCAGCTGCTCGACTGGCAGAAGGAGACCGAGGACCCCGGCGAGTTCCTGGAGTCCCTGCGCTTCGACCTCTCGCGCAACGAGGTGTTCGTCTTCACCCCCAAGGGCGACGTCATAGCGCTGCCCGCCGGGGCGACCCCGGTCGACTTCTCGTACGCCGTCCACACCGAGGTCGGTCACCGCACCATAGGAGCCCGGGTCAACGGACGGCTCGTGCCGCTCGAGTCGACCCTCGACAACGGCGACCTGGTCGAGGTCTTCACGTCCAAGGCGGCCGGCGCCGGCCCGTCCCGCGACTGGCTCGGCTTCGTCAAGTCCCCCCGGGCCCGCAACAAGATCCGGGCGTGGTTCTCCAAGGAGCGCCGCGACGAGGCCATCGAGCAGGGCAAGGACGCCATCGCGCGGGCCATGCGCAAGCAGAACCTGCCGATCCAGCGGATCCTCACCGGCGACTCGCTGGTCACCCTGGCCCACGAGATGCGCTACAGCGACATCTCCTCGCTCTACGCGGCGATCGGCGAGGGCCATGTCACGGCCCAGTCCATCGTCCAGAAGCTCGTCCAGGCCCTCGGCGGCGAGGAGGCGGCGAACGAGGACATCGCCGAGTCCGCACCGCCCTCGCGCAGCCGTGCCAAGCGCCGCTCCAGCGCCGACCCCGGCGTGGTCGTCAAGGGCGTCGAGGACGTCTGGGTCAAGCTGGCCCGCTGCTGCACCCCCGTGCCCGGCGACCCGATCATCGGCTTCGTCACCCGCGGCAGCGGCGTATCGGTTCACCGCAGCGACTGCGTGAACGTCGACTCGCTCTCCCGCGAGCCGGAGCGGATCCTCGAGGTCGAGTGGGCGCCGACCCAGTCCTCGGTCTTCCTGGTCGCCATCCAGGTCGAGGCACTGGACCGCTCCCGGCTCCTCTCGGACGTCACCCGGGTCCTGTCGGACCAGCACGTCAACATCCTGTCGGCGGCCGTCCAGACCTCCCGCGACCGCGTCGCCACCTCGCGCTTCACCTTCGAGATGGGCGACCCGAAGCACCTCGGGCACGTCCTGAAGGCCGTGCGCGGAGTGGAAGGCGTGTACGACGTCTACCGGGTCACCTCGGCCCGCAGGCCCTGACCCGCCCCCCACGGAAAGGGGCCCCGGTACCTCCGCGAGGTACCGGGGCCCCTTTCCGTGGAGCGGGCGGGGATCAGCCGCCGAACTCGTGCAGACCCTTCAGCGCCTGGTCGAGGAGCGCCTGGCGGCCCTCCAGCTCACGCGCCAGCTTGTCGGCCTTGGCGTCGTTGCCCGC
This sequence comes from Streptomyces sp. MS191, assembly GCF_008042125.1. Lineage (GTDB taxonomy): Bacteria > Actinomycetota > Actinomycetes > Streptomycetales > Streptomycetaceae > Streptomyces. The sequence continues at coordinate 306,032 of NZ_RDBI01000040.1, read as the reverse complement.
CGCACGGGCCGTGTCGATCTGCTTCTGCAGCTTGTCCACGGCGTCCTGCAGCTGACCCGTCAGACCCGCGGCACGGGCGCGTGCCTCCGGGTTCGTCCGGCGCCACTCCGACTCCTCGGCCTCCTGGAGCGCGCGCTCCACCGCGTGCATCCGGCCCTCGACCTTCGGGCGGGCGTCGCGCGGCACGTGGCCGATGGCCTCCCAGCGCTCGTTGACGGAACGGAAGGCCGCGCGGGCCGCCTTCAGATCGGTCACCGGCACCAGCTTCTCGGCCTCGACCGCGAGCTCCTCCTTCAGCTTGAGGTTCTCGGTCTGCTCCGCGTCCCGCTCGGCGAAGACCTCACCGCGCGCGGCGAAGAAGACGTCCTGGGCGCCGCGGAAGCGGTTCCACAGGTCGTCCTCGTGCTCGCGCTGCGCACGGCCGGCGGCCTTCCACTCCGTCATCAGCTCGCGGTAGCGGGCGGCCGTCCCACCCCAGTCGGTGGAGTTCGACAGCGACTCGGCCTCGGCCACCAGTCGCTCCTTGGCCTTGCGGGCGTCCTCGCGCTGCGCGTCCAGCGAGGCGAAGTGCGCCTTGCGACGCTTGGAGAACGCCGAGCGCGCGTGCGAGAAGCGGTGCCACAGCTCGTCGTCCGACTTCCGGTCGAGCCGGGGCAGGCCCTTCCAGGTGTCCACGAGGGCGCGCAGCCGCTCGCCGGCGGACCGCCACTGCTCGCTCTGCGCGAGCTCCTCGGCCTCCTTGACCAGCTCCTCCTTGGCGGCACGCGCCTCGTCGGTCTGCTTGGCCTTCTGGACCTTGCGCTCCTCACGGCGCGACTCCACCGTCTCCACCAGCTTGTCGAGCCGGGTGGTGAGCGCGGCGAGGTCACCCACGACGTGGTGCTCGTCGACCTGGTGCCGGATGTGGTCGATCGCGGCGGTCGCGTCCTTGGCCGAGAGGTCGGTGGTCTTCACCCGCTTCTCGAGGAGGCCGATCTCGACAACCAAGCCCTCGTACTTGCGCTCGAAGTAGGCCAGAGCCTCCTCGGGACTGCCGGCCTGCCACGATCCGACGACCTTCTCGCCCTCGGCGGTACGCACGTACACGGTGCCCGTCTCGTCGACGCGGCCCCACGGGTCGCTGCTCACAGCGCCTCCTCCACATGATGCCGACGAGGGGGTTGTGCCCCCTGGGCATCGTCCACAGTTTCCTGACGGGCCTCGCCCGCCTTCCACAGCGCGAGACCCGGCCCGCACTGCACAACGCCAATCTAGGCGAACGGCCGCCCGGCTGTCCGCTCTCAGCGCGACCGAAATTGAACGGTCGCGCTGCGCGTCACTTCTTGACGACGGTGGCCTTCTGGACGGTGACGGCCTTCTTGGGCGCGCCGTCCTTGGCGCCGCCTTCCACGCCGCCCTCGGCCACGTCCTTCACGACCGCGAGGCCGACGGCGTCGATCGTGCCGAAGGGGGTGTAGCTCGGCGGCAGCTTGGTGTCCTTGTAGACGAGGAAGAACTGGCTGCCGCCGGTGCCGGGCTGACCGGTGTTGGCCATCGCCACCGTGCCGGCCGGGTAGGTCACCGCGCCGTCGGAGCCCGCCTTGCCCAGCGCGCCCAGGTTCTCGTCCGGGATGGTGTAGCCCGGGCCGCCCGTGCCGTCGCCCTTCGGGTCACCGCACTGCAGGACGAAGATGCCCTCCGTGGTGAGCCGGTGGCACTTCGTCCCGTCGAAGTACTTCTTGTCCGCCAGGTGCTTGAACGAGTTCACCGTCCGCGGGGTCTTCGCCGCGTCCATGGCGAAGGAGATCTCGCCCAGGTTCGTCTTCAGGGCCATCGTGTATGTGGCCTTCTGATCGATGGACAACTTGGGCTCGGGCGCCTTCGACTCGGTCTCCGTCGGCTCCGGGGTGTTGCTCGGCGCCGCGTTGTCGGCGCCCTTGTCCTTGTCGTCCGTCAGGGCCACCGAGGCGTACACCGCGCCGCCCGCGGCGAGGACCACGGCCAGCGCGGCCGCGATGACGGTGTTGCGGCGCCGTGCCTTCTGCTGCGCCTCCTGCCGCCGCTGCTGCTGCCGCTGGTACTTCTCCCTGGCGAGCTGCCGCCGCCGCTGATCGCTGCTGACCACCGGGTCTGCTCCTTGTCGCTCGTGTGTTCCTGCCCGGGCCGGGTGTGCCCGTACCGTATACGGGTTGGCTGTGGAATACGCAGCGCCGGTAGGCTCTGAGCTGTCGCCTTTCGACAAGGCGGCCTTCCCGTCGGACGACACACTGAGGACGATCGTGCTTATTGCCGGGTTCCCCGCCGGGGCCTGGGGGACCAACTGCTATCTGGTCGCCCCCGCCGCAGGCGAGGAGTGCGTGATCATCGACCCGGGCCACCAGGCCGCCCAGGGAGTCGAGGAGACGCTCAGGAAGCATCGGCTCAAGCCCGTCGCCGTCGTGCTCACGCACGGCCACATCGACCACGTCGCCTCGGTCGTCCCGGTGTGCGGAGCCCATGACGTGCCCGCGTGGATCCATCCCGCCGACCGCTACATGATGAGCGACCCGGAGAAGGCCCTCGGCCGCTCCATCGGGATGCCGCTCATGGGCGAGCTGACCGTGGGCGAGCCGGACGACGTGCACGAGCTCACCGACGGCGCGAAGCTGGACCTGGCCGGTCTGGAGTTCTCCGTCGCGCACGCGCCCGGTCATACCAAGGGGTCGGTGACCTTCCGGATGCCCGAGAACACGGAGATCCCCTCCGTGTTCTTCTCCGGGGATCTGCTGTTCGCCGGCTCCATCGGACGCACCGACCTGCCCGGCGGTGACATGGACGAGATGCTCGAATCGCTGGCCCGCGTGTGCCTGCCGCTCGACAACTCGACCGTGGTGCTGTCGGGACACGGTCCCCAGACGACCATCGGCCAGGAGCGCGCCACGAACCCCTATCTGCGGGACGTGGCCGCCGGCCTCGGGAGCGCGAAGGCTCCCCGACGAGGAATGTGACGAAGATCCACGTGAGCACCTTCAAGGCCCCCAAGGGCACGTACGACCTGACCCCGCCCCGCTCCGCCACGTTCCTGGCGGTGCGCGAGGCGATCTCGGCTCCGCTGCGGAACTCCGGGTACGGCTACGTCGAGACCCCCGGCTTCGAGGACGTGAAGCTGTTCTCCCGCGGCGTCGGCGAGTCCACCGACATCGTGACCAAGGAGATGTACACCCTCACGACCAAGGGCGGCGACGAGCTCGCCCTGCGGCCGGAGGGCACCGCGTCCGTGCTGCGCGCCGCGCTCCAGGGCAACCTGCACAAGCTCGGCAACCTGCCCGTCAAGCTCTGGTACTCCGGCTCGTACTACCGCTACGAGCGGGCCCAGGCGGGCCGCTACCGCCACTTCTCGCAGGTCGGCGCCGAGGCGATCGGCGCCGAGGACCCGGCCCTGGACGCCGAGCTGATCATCCTGGCCGACCAGGCCTACCGTTCGCTGGGCCTGCGGAACTTCCGCATCCTGCTGAACTCCCTGGGCGACAAGGAGTGCCGCCCGGTGTACCGCGAGGCCCTCCAGTCCTTCCTGCGCGGACTCGACCTCGACGAGGAGACGCTGCGCCGCGCCGAGATCAACCCGCTGCGGGTGCTCGACGACAAGCGCGAGTCCGTGCAGAAGCAGCTGGTGGGCGCGCCGCTGCTGCGCGACTACCTGTGCGACGCCTGCAAGGCGTACCACGAGGAGGTGCGCGGACTGGTCGGCGCCGCGGGCGTGGTCTTCGAGGACGACGAGAAGCTGGTCCGCGGTCTCGACTACTACACGCGCACGACCTTCGAGTTCGTCCACGACGGTCTGGGCTCCCAGTCCGCGGTCGGCGGTGGCGGACGCTACGACGGCCTCTCCGAGATGATCGGCGGCCCCGCGCTCCCGTCGGTCGGCTGGGCCCTGGGCGTGGACCGCACGGTCCTCGCGCTGGAGGCGGAGGGCATCGAGCTCGCCCTCCCCGCGGCCACCAGCGTCTACGCGGTGGCCATCGGCGACGAGGCGCGCCGGGTGCTCTTCGGCAAGATCACGGAGCTGCGCCGGGCAGGCGTGGCGGCTGACTTCTCCTTCGGCGGCAAGGGCCTGAAGGGCGCGATGAAGGACGCCAACCGCTCCGGCGCCCGCTACGCGGTCGTCGCCGGCGAGCGCGACCTCGCCGACGGTGTCGTCCAGCTCAAGGACATGGAGTCCGGCGAGCAGAGCGCGGTCGCCCTCGACGAGCTGGTCGAGGCGGTCCGGGCGAAGCTGGCCTGACCACGGCGTACGCCCGAGGGGCCCGGACCGCGACCACGGTCCGGGCCCCTCGGGCGTCCCGGGGACTCGCCCCCGTCGCGCGCGGTTCGGGGGAGCGCAGCCCGCGCCGCCCCGGCTCAGCCGTCCAGCAGGCCGTGCCGCAGGGCGCTCGTCACCGCCGCCGTGCGGTCGTCCACCCCGAGCTTGCCGAAGGCCCGCAGGAGATGGGTCTTCACCGTCGACTCCCCGATGTGCAGCCGGCGCCCGATCTCGGCGTTCGTGCACCCCTCCGCGACCAGCCGGAGCACCGCCCGCTCGCGCTCCGACAGCCGCGGGCGCTCCGGCCTGGCCCGGAGCTGGTCGACCAGACGGGCCGCCACCGACGGGGCCAGGACCGTCTCGCCCCGGGCCGCCGCCCTGATCGCGTCGGCGAGCTCGCCCCGGGCCAGGTCCTTCAGCAGGTACCCCGCCGCCCCCGCCTCGACGGCCCGCAGGATGTCCCCGTCCGTCTCGTAGGTGGTCAGCACGATCACCCGGCACGGCAGTCCCGCCGCCGTGATCCGCCGGATCGAGTCGACACCCCCGCCGCCGGGCATCCGCAGGTCCATCAGCACGATGTCGGGCCTGAGCTCGGCGCACAGCGCCTCCGCGACGGGCCCGCTGGACGCCTCGCCGACGACGTCGAGGCCGGGTTCGGCGGCGAGCATGCCGCGCAGCCCCTCCCGCACGACGGGATGGTCGTCGGCGAGCAGGACACGGATGGGGGAGACAGGCGCGGTCATGCGGGACTCCAGGCGGGGACGGGCAGTTCGACGGTGACGGTGGTGCCGTGGCCCGGACCGCTGTGTACGGCCGCGGCCCCGCCGACCTCCGCCGCGCGCGCCCGCAGTCCGCTCAGCCCGTACCCCGCGTGCGGCGCCCCGGGATCGAACCCGCGCCCCTCGTCCCGTACGGAGAGGAGCAGCGACCGCTCGGCGTAGTGCAGGGAGACGGAGACGGCTGCCGAAGGCCCGGCGTGCTTGCGGGCGTTGGACAGCGCCTCCTGGCAGGAGCGCAGGGCGACCACTTCGAGGGCGGCCGGCAGGGCGCGTTCCGTTCCGGTGACGGTCAGCGCCGCGGCCGCCTCGTGACGGCCGGTCAGGCGGCGCAGGGCCTCGGCGAGCGAGCCGCCCGCGAGGTCCGCCGGGGCGCCGTCCGCGACCAGGGCACGCGCCTCGGCGAGGTTCTGCCGGGCGGTGTCCGCCATCAGGTCCAGGTGGCGCCGGGCCGCGTCGGGGTCCCGGTCCAGCTCCGACTGCACGGCCTGCACCAGCATCAGCAGGCTGGTGAAGCCCTGGGCGAGGGTGTCGTGGATCTCCCGGGACAGCCGTGCCCGCTCCGCGAGGGCGCCGTGCTCCGCCGACAGGCGGGCGACCTCCTCCCGGCTCGCGTCCAGCTCCGCGATGAGCCGGCCCCGCTCCTCGCTCTGGTCCAGGACCCGGATGATCCAGGTGCCGAGCACGACCGAGAAGCAGCAGGTGACGGCGGCGAAGACGGAGTTGAGGAAGACGTCGGCCGCCGTGGGCCGCCACACCAGCGCCCAGCCGAGCACCGGCACCAGGTTGACGACGGTCACCGCGAGCCGGGCGGCCCCGACCCGCAGCAGCATGAAGCACTGCGGTACCAGCAGGAAGGCGGCCAGCCGGGTCTCCCCGACCAGGACCGCCGCCGCCAGGTACACCGCGAGCGCCCCCGCGAGATACCGCCGCACGGCCGCGGTGTCGTCCTGCCGGCCGGACACCATCAGCGGCCGGCCCGCCAGCAGGTACCAGGGCACGAGCAGGGAGAAGACGCCGGCGGCCGCCAGCCGGACGGGCCACGCCGGGTGCTCCGCGCCGAGCGCGAAGGCCAGCGTGCCCACCCAGACGACGGCGAAGTACACGTCCCAGTTCAGGAACGTCCGGTCGTGGACGTCCGAGTCCCGGGCGCCGGCGGGCTCGCTCATGCGTCGTCGCGGTTCTTCCAGCGGAATGTCAGCAGGCACAGCAGCAATCCTCCGACGCACCAGGCGCCCAGGACCAGGGCGATGCGGCCGAATTCCCAGCTGCCCGCCGGTTCCAGGACCGCCGCCGCGTCCGGCAGGAACACCCCGCGCAGCCCCTGCACCATCCACTTCAACGGGAAGACGGAGCCGACGGTCAGCATCCAGTCCGGCAGCGCGTCCACGAGGATGTACACCCCCGACACGAACTGCAGGACCAGGAAGGGCAGGACGACCACCGAGGTGGCGCTCTTCGCCGACCGGGGCACGCTGCTGATCGCGATCCCCAGCAGCGAACAGCCCGTCAGGCCGAGCAGGAAGATCCAGCCGAAGGTCAGCCAGCCCGTCAGGTCGCCGGGCAGCTCGACGTCGTACAGCGTGGTGCCGAAGGCGAGCAGCACCGCCGTCTCCAGCAGGCAGGTGACCAGGACCAGCCACACCTTGCCGAGGAAGTACGCGGCCGGGGGCATCGGCGTGCCGCGCAGGCGGCGCAGCTGCTTCTCGTCCCGCTCGACCGCGATCGAGATCCCGAGCGACTGGAAGCTGGTCGACATGATCCCGGCGGCGATCATCGACGCCACGTAGTGCTGGGCGGCCGTGGTGCCCGTGCCCTCCATCTCGTCGCCGAAGATCGACGCGAAGAGGAAGAGGAAGACGATCGGGAAGGCGAAGGTGAAGACCACCTGCTCGCGCATCCGGAAGAACTGCTTCAGCTCCAGCCCGCCCCGGCTCAGTCCGAGGGACCAGGCGAGCGCCCAGGTGCCGCGCTCGGCCCGTCCCGGCGCGGCGGCCTCCGCCGCGTCGCGCTTCCCCGTCGTCGTGGCGGTCATCGGGCCACCTCCTGCCCGGTCAGGCGCAGATAGACGTCCTCGAGGGTGGGCCGGCCGATCGCCAGCCCGGGGATCTCGCCGTCGAAGCGCGCCATGAGCGCGGCGACGGTGCGGGTGGGGGTGGCCGTGACCTCGCTCCGCGGCGAGCCGTCGGCCTCGGTCCAGGAGACGGTCGCGCCCGAGCCGTGCTCGTCGCGCAGCCGCCCGGGCGGCCCCTCGGCCACCACCCGGCCCGCGGAGACCACCGCCAGCCGGTCCGCGAGCGCCTCCGCCTCCTCCAGGTAGTGCGTGGTGAGCAGGATCGTGGTGCCCTCGGCCGCCAGCCGCCGGATCAGCTCCCAGAACTGCCGGCGGGCCGCCGGGTCGAAGCCGGTCGTCGGCTCGTCGAGCAACAGCAGCTCCGGCCCGCCGATCACCCCGAGCGCCACGTCCAGCCGGCGCCGCTGGCCGCCCGACAGCGCCTTGATCCGGCTGTCCGCCTTCTCCGCCAGGCCGACCAGGGCGATCGTCTCCTCCGGGTCCCGGGGCGAGGGGTAGTAGCGGGCGAAGTGCCGTACCGTCTCCCGCACCGTCAGCTCGGCCGGCGCCGACTCGTCCTGCCAGACGATGCCGACCCGCGCGCGCCACGACCCGCCCCCCTCGGCCGGGTCGGCGCCGAGCACCGACACCTCACCGGCGTCGCGGGACCGGTGTCCCTGGAGGATCTCGACCGTGGTGCTCTTGCCCGCGCCGTTGGGGCCCAGGACGCCGAAGACCTCGCCGTGGCGGATGTCCAGGTCGAGGCCGTCCACCGCGGTGACGTCGCCGTACCGCTTGCGAAGCCCCCGTACCCGTACCGCGAATTCCGTGTCCGTGTCCGTCATGGGTCGAGCGTCCTGCGGAATGCGGGATTCCCTGCCCGTCCACCGGTCCTTCTTATGTCCACCGAACGGTGGACAGCGGCGCCCGTGCGGCAGAATGACCGTGCCCAGAGGCAAGGCAGCGAGCGACGGAACGGCGGATATGACGAACGCAGCGGTGGACCAGGTGTCGGGGGAGCGCGACGGTCGCACGATCGGGGCGAGCCGGGCCTTCGCCTGGCTGCTGGTGATCACCGGCGCCGCCGGGCTGCTCGCCGCCTGGGTCATCACGATCGACAAGTTCAAGCTGCTGGAGGACCCGAGCTTCACGCCGGGCTGCAGCCTGAACCCGGTCGTCTCCTGCGGCAACATCATGAAGAGCGAGCAGGCGTCGGTGTTCGGCTTCCCGAACCCCATGCTCGGCCTCGTCACCTACGCCATGGTCGTCGCGATCGGCGTCGCGCTCCTCGCCGGCGCCCGCTACCGCCGCTGGTACTGGCTCGGCCTGAACGCCGGCACGCTCTTCGGCGTCGGGTTCTGCACCTGGCTGATGCACCAGTCGCTGTACGAGATCAACTCGCTGTGCCTGTGGTGCTGCCTGGCCTGGGTCGCCACCATCGTCATGTTCTGGTACGTCACCTCGCAGAACGTCCGCTCGGGGGTCATCCCGGCTCCCCGGGGCCTGCGGACCTTCTTCGACGAGTTCACCTGGGTGCTGCCGGTGCTGCACATCGGCATCATCGGGATGCTGATCCTGACCCGCTGGTGGGACTTCTGGACCAGCTGAGTCCGGCTCGGCGCAGGGCGCGCGGTCCGGGTCCCGGCCCGGCGACCGCCCTCCGGACCCCCTCGCCGGGCGGTCCGCCCGCCGGGGTTGTCGGTGCCCTGACTTAGGCTTCATCACTGTGGAGCCCGACCTCTTTACCGCAGCCGCCGAAGAACGCCAGGAGAAGGACCCGTCCAGCAGCCCCCTGGCCGTCCGGATGCGCCCGCGCACCCTGGACGAGGTCCTCGGCCAGCAGCATCTGCTGAAGCCGGGATCCCCGCTCCGCCGCCTGGTCGGCGAGGGCGGCGGCGGACCGGCCGGCGCCTCGTCGGTGATCCTCTGGGGGCCGCCCGGCATCGGCAAGACGACCCTCGCGTACGTGGTCTCCAAGGCCACCAACAAGCGCTTCGTGGAGCTCTCCGCGATCACCGCCGGGGTCAAGGAGGTCCGCGCCGTCATCGACGGGGCGCGGCGGGCGGCCGGCGGCTACGGCAAGGAGACCGTCCTCTTCCTGGACGAGATCCACCGCTTCTCCAAGGCCCAGCAGGACTCGCTGCTCCCGGCGGTGGAGAACCGCTGGGTGACGCTGATCGCGGCGACCACGGAGAACCCCTACTTCTCGATCATCTCCCCGCTGCTCTCGCGCTCCCTGCTCCTCACCCTGGAGTCGCTCACCGACGACGACCTGCGCGACCTGCTGCGGCGGGCCCTGACGGACGAGCGCGGGCTCGGCGGGGCGGTCACCCTGCCCGAGGACGCCGAGGCGCACCTGCTGCGGATCGCCGGAGGGGACGCCCGGCGGGCGCTGACCGCCCTGGAGGCGGCTGCGGGCTCGGCCCTGGCCAAGAGCGAGCAGGAGATCACGCTCCAGACGGTCGAGGAGACCGTCGACCGGGCCGCGGTGAAGTACGACCGGGACGGTGACCAGCACTACGACGTGGCCAGCGCGCTGATCAAGTCGATCCGCGGCTCGGACGTGGACGCGGCACTGCACTACCTGGCGCGGATGATCGAGGCGGGGGAGGACCCCCGGTTCATCGCCAGGCGCCTGATGATCTCGGCCAGCGAGGACATCGGCCTCGCCGACCCGACGGCCCTGCCGACGGCCGTCGCCGCGGCCCAGGCCGTCGCGCTGATCGGCTTCCCGGAGGCCGCGCTCACCCTGAGCCACGCCACCATCGCCCTCGCCCTGGCCCCCAAGTCGAACGCGGCGACCACCGCGATCTTCGCGGCCCGGGCGGATGTACGGAACGGCCTGGCCGGTCCGGTCCCGGCGCATCTGCGGGACGGCCACTACAAGGGCGCGGCCAAGCTCGGCCACGCGCAGGGCTACGTGTACCCGCACGACGTGCCGGGCGGCATCGCCGCCCAGCAGTACGCCCCGGACGCGGTCCACGGCAGGCGGTACTACGAGCCGACGCGCTACGGCGCGGAGGCGCGTTACGCGGACGTCGTGGAGAAGGTCCGCGAGCGCCTGAAGGGCGACGGCTAGGTCCTGTCCGGGCGAGGGCGTGGCCGAGTGCGGGCTGCGGGTCGCCTCCGTCGAGAGGCGGGCGCCACCGGGAAGGCCGGCGGCCTCTGGCGGTCAGCAGCGGTCGGACCGGGCCGCGTCGAAGAGGCGGTGCATCTCGCGGCGCAGGCCGGAGACGTCCCGTACCGGCTCGGGGAAGTCGAAGCGCGCGTCGAAGCACTGCTGCGGTCCGGCGGAGAAGCGGACCCGGAGGCCGAACCGGTCCAGGGCCAGCGGCGCCACGTCGCGCGTCGGTGCCATCGCCGCCGAGCGCGCGCCGAGCAGGCCGCTCAGCGCGCGCACCTGCTCGCCGTGGGCCGCGTGCAGGTGCTGGAGGAGCTCGGTCTCGTGGGCGTGCAGCGGGTCGGGGGCCGCCGCGGCGAACGCCTCGGCGTCGACCGGGGAGGCGCCCCACAGGTCGTCCACGCGGGCCTCGCCCACCTCCAGGCGCAGCATCATGCTGCCGGGTTCGGCGACGCCCGGCAGGCAGGTCAGCCAGCCGGAGACCCAGGCCCGCCCGCGGATCCGGTGGGGGACGGAGACCGGTGCCACGTCCGTGAGCTCCAGCACGACGGCCAGCTCGTCGTCCTGGGCGTGGGTCGCGGCCCGCACCGGCGGTGCGTCGGCCGGGAACAGCAGGAGGATCTCGCCGTCCGGGCCGATCGCCCGGGCCTGGGGGGTCAGCTGCTCGGGACGGGCGGCCGAGGCCCCCGGGACGAGCAGCACCGCGGAGCATGTACTCTGTACGAGAGTTCGTGTGCGCTCGGCTGCTGACGGCATCCGTGCGATTTCAAGCCCGCTGGGACGCGGCTGACCATGAGCTGATCGGACCTCCGTCACATCGATGCCATCCAAGGATGAAGCATCGTTCTTTGTGCTGCTGTCTGTGATGCGCGTGGTGTTCCCAGGGCGAGACATGCGATCTCCTTGAGTAAGGTGAGCCTAACCTAACCTACAACGGAGGTCTGGAGAACGTGCCTAACCAGTCGCGTCCCAAGGTCAAGAAGTCGCGTGCGCTCGGTATTGCGCTGACGCCGAAGGCTGTCAAGTACTTCGAAGCCCGTCCGTACCCGCCGGGCGAGCACGGCCGTGGCCGCAAGCAGAACTCGGACTACAAGGTCCGTCTGCTCGAGAAGCAGCGCCTGCGTGCGCAGTACGACATCAGCGAGCGCCAGATGGCGCGCGCCTACGACCGCGCCAAGAAGGCCGAGGGCAAGACGGGCGAGGCGCTGGTCGTCGAGCTCGAGCGTCGCCTCGACGCCCTGGTCCTGCGTTCGGGCATCGCCCGCACCATCTACCAGGCCCGCCAGATGGTCGTGCACGGTCACATCCAGGTCAACGGTGGCAAGGTCGACAAGCCGTCGTTCCGCGTCCGTCCCGACGACGTCGTGATGGTCCGCGAGCGCTCGCGCGAGAAGCCGCTGTTCCAGGTCTCCCGTGAGGGTGGCTTCGCCGCCGACGGTGAGACCCCGCGCTACCTGCAGGTCAACCTGAAGGCCCTGGCCTTCCGCCTCGACCGCGACCCGAACCGCAAGGAAATCCCGGTCATCTGCGACGAGCAGCTGGTCGTCGAGTACTACGCCCGTTGATCCAGGCGTAGGAGCTCCGCGCACTTCGCGGTCTTCAGCCCGCCGCTTCCCCGCCCTTTCCGGTGGGGGAGCCGGCGGGCTTCCGCGTGTCCGGGACCGTCGTACGGAAGGGGCGCGGGTACGCGGGCCCCCGCGCGCCCGTGGCCGGATCCCGTCGCTCCAGCAGCGCCCGTTCCACCGCGACGTGCAGCGGAAGGGTCATCCCCTCGCGCAGGGACGCCGCGTAGCGCTCCACGCCGAGCCGCCGGCCCGCCTCCCGCTCGCAGAGCGCGCGCGGCCCGCTGAAGGACACCGAGCCGAACAGCCGCAGACCCACCGCGTCCCACATCGGGATCGTGGCCCCCTGCAGGACCGCGGCCTCCGCCGCGTCCCCCTCGCTCGCCGTGACCAGGGCCAGCAGCTCGATCGCGAGGACCAGCCCCACCAGGTCGTGGAAGGCGTGGTCGATGGTGATGCACTCGGACAGCAGCCGGCGCGCCTCGCCCTGCTCCTCCCGGGTCCAGGCCGCGTAGGCCAGCACGTAGAGCGCGTACGCCCGGGTCCAGCGCTCGCCGCGCTCCTCGCAGATCTCCCGGACCTCCTCGCACAGCGCCACCGCGCTCTCCAGGTCCCCCTGGAACACCCGGGCCATCGCCAGCTCGACCTGGCCCATCAGCACGTTGCTGTTCAGCTCGCCCAGTTCCCGGTAGGCCGCCAGCGCCTCGCCGATCAGCCGCTCCGCCCGGGGCATGTCGTCCGAGAGCAGCGCCAGGCAGCCCATCCGGTGCGTGGCGTACGCCTGCGCCACCCGGTTCCCGGTGGCCCGCGCCCGCTCGCCGCACTCGTGGAGCGCCGCCACCGCCGCCGTGCCGTCCCCCTGCAGGATCGCCACGTAGCCGAGCACCCACAGGGCCTTCAGCCGGGCGTCCTCGTGCTCCGAGTCGAACGCCAGCGCGCGGTCGAGCCAGTGCCGGCCCTCCGCGAGCCGCCCGCACCCCGCCCAGTAGAACCAGAGCGTGCCCGCCAGGTGCTGCGCCAGATGCGCCTCGTCCGGCTCCTCCAGACACAGCTCCAGGGCCGCCCGGAGGTCGGGCAGCGCGACCTCGGTACAGGCCGCCACCTCGGCCTGCCGCGGGCTGAACCACTCCAGCTCGCACCAGGTCGCCAGCCCCGTGTACCAGTCGCGGTGCCGTCGGCGCATCCGCTCGCCGTCCCCCAGCTCCGCCAGCCACTGCGCCCCGTACGCGGCGACCGTGCCCAGCATCCGGTAGCGCGGCCCCGCGGGCGTGTCCACCCGCGACACCAGCGACTGCGCGAGCAGTTCGCCCAGCACCTCCAGGACCCGCTCGGCCGGGAGACCGGGGCCGCCGCAGACGTACTCCACCGCGTCCAGGTCGAAGGGCCCGGCGAACACCGAGAGCCGCGCCCAGAGCAGCCGCTCCTCGGGCGTGCACAACTCGTGGCTCCAGCCGATCGCGGTCCGCAGCGTCTGATGGCGGGGCAGGGCGCCGCGGGTGCCGGTCGAGAGCAGCCGGAAGCGGTCGTCGAGCCGGTGCAGCATCTGCTCGACGGTGAGCAGCGGCATCCGGGCGGCCGCGAGCTCCAGGGCCAGCGGGATCCCGTCGAGCCGCCGGCACAACTCCCGTACGGCGCCGGGGTTCTCGACCGAGGGAGCGCCGGCGCCCGTCGCCGCGACCCGTTCGGCGAACAGGGCGACCGCGTCCTCGTCGCCCATCGGCGGCAGGGTGAGGACCGCCTCCCCGTCCAGCCGCAGCGGACGGCGTCCCACCGCCAGCACGGTCAGCCCGGGGCAGGCGGTCAGCAGGTCCCGGAGCAGCGGGGCGCACGCCTCGACGAGGTGCTCGAAGCCGTCCACGACCAGCAGCAGCCGGCGGTCGGCCAGGTGCTCGACGAGCAACTCGCGCGGCGCGCGCAGCGTGTGATCCGTCAGGCCCAGCGCCTCGACCAGGGCATGGGCCACCAGGCCCGGATCCCGCAGCGCCGAAAGCGCGGCCACGCGCACCCCGTCGGGGTGCCGCCCCTCCGTCCCGGCGGCCACGGCGAACGCCAGCCGCGTCTTGCCGACGCCACCCACGCCCACCACGGTGACCAGGCGGAATTCGCCGAGCAGCCGGGCCAGTTCGCTCCGCTCGCCCGCCCGTCCGACGAACCGGTTCAGCTCCGCGGGGAGGTTACTCCTTCGCATGGGACACGGAGCGTACCCAGCCGCACGCGCTCCGTACAATCGGATCGCGCGATCCCCCTCCCACGAGCGGCGATGCCCGCCGTAATGCGGTACGGCGCAAGACCACGGGCGCGATAGGGTCGGAGGACGACTTTTGGCAAGGGCCGACGACGGCGGAGAGTGGTGCGGAGTGACCGGTGGAGAGGTTGCCGGGATCCTGGTGGCCGTGTTCTGGGCGATTCTCGTCTCCTTCCTCGCCGTGGTGCTGGTGAGGCTGGCGCAGACGCTCAAGGCGACCACCAGACTGGTGGCGGACGTGACCGAACAGGCGGTGCCGCTGCTCGGCGACGCCTCCGCGACCGTGCGGTCGGCGCAGACGCAGCTCGACCGCGTCGACGCGATCACCTCGGACGTCCAGGAGGTCACCTCGAACGCCTCGGCGCTCTCGACCACCGTCGCCTCCACCTTCGGCGGTCCGCTCGTGAAGGTCGCGGCCTTCGGCTACGGCGTGCGCAAGGCGCTCGGCCGGAACCGGGACGGGGCACCCCAGGCGCCCTCGCCACGTGCCGTCGTCGTCGGTCGCACGGTGCCGCCGGCGCGGCGCCGGAAGCAGAAGGGCTGWGCCTCGATGTTCCGCCGTACGTTCTGGTTCTCCGCCGGCGCAGCCGCCGGCGTGTGGGCCACCACCAAGGTCAACCGGAAGCTCCGGCAGCTGACGCCCGAGAGCCTCGCCGCGCAGGCGGCGAACAAGGCGGTCGAGGCCGGCCACCGTCTCAAGGACTTCGCCCTCGACGTCAGGGCGGGCATGGCCCAGCGCGAGGCCGAACTCGAGGAGGTGCTGGGCATCGAGGCACAGCCCGGGCGGGAACTCCCCGCGCAGCGCCGTCTCTTCGCCCTCGACGAGCCGCCGCAGCGTTCCCCGCAGAACCCCACGCACATCCACCGCACGATCCCGTACAACCGGAATGAGGACCACTGATGGAGTCGGCTGAAATCCGCCGCCGCTGGCTGAGCTTCTTCGAGGAGCGCGGTCACACCGTCGTCCCTTCGGCGTCGCTCATCGCGGACGACCCGACTCTGCTGCTCGTCCCCGCAGGCATGGTGCCGTTCAAGCCGTACTTCCTCGGTGAGGTCAAGCCGCCGTTCTCGCGCGCCTCCAGCGTGCAGAAGTGCGTCCGGACGCCGGACATCGAAGAGGTCGGCAAGACCACCCGCCACGGCACGTTCTTCCAGATGTGCGGCAACTTCTCCTTCGGCGACTACTTCAAGGAAGGCGCCATCAAGCTGGCCTGGGAGCTGCTGACCACCTCGGTGGAGCACGGCGGCTACGGGCTGGACCCGGAGCGGCTCTGGATCACCGTTTACCAGGAGGACGACGAGGCCGAGCAGATCTGGCGCGACGTCGTCGGCGTCCCCGCCGAGCGCATCCAGCGCCTCGGCAAGAAGGACAACTACTGGTCGATGGGCGTCCCCGGCCCCTGCGGCCCGTGTTCCGAGATCAACTACGACCGCGGCCCCGAGTTCGGCGTCGAGGGCGGCCCGGCCGTCAACGACGAGCGGTACGTGGAGATCTGGAACCTGGTCTTCATGCAGTACGAGCGCGGTGAGGGCTCCGGCAAGGACGACTTCCCGATCCTCGGCGAGCTGCCGTCGAAGAACATCGACACGGGCCTCGGCCTGGAGCGCCTGGCGATGATCCTCCAGGGCGTCCAGAACATGTACGAGACGGACACCCTCAAGGTCGTCATCGACAAGGCCACCGAGCTGACCGGCGTCGACTACGGCAAGTCCCACGAGAGCGACGTCTCGCTGCGCGTGGTCGCCGACCACATGCGCACCTCCGTGATGCTCATCGGCGACGGCGTCACCCCCGGCAACGAGGGCCGCGGCTACGTCCTGCGCCGCATCATGCGCCGCGCCGTCCGCAACATGCGCCTGCTCGGCGCCACCGGCCCGGTCGTCCAGGACCTGGTGGACACCGTCATCGGGACGATGGGCGAGCAGTACCCGGAGCTCGTCACCGACCGCAAGCGCGTCGAGACCGTCGCCCTCGCCGAGGAGGCCGCGTTCCTCAAGGCCCTCAAGGGCGGCACCAACATCCTCGACACCGCCGTGACCGAGACCAAGGCCGCCGGCGGCACGGTCCTCTCCGGCGACAAGGCGTTCCTGCTCCACGACACCTGGGGCTTCCCGATCGACCTCACCCTGGAGATGGCCTCCGAGCAGGGCCTCTCCGTGGACGAGGACGGCTTCCGCCGCCTGATGAAGGAGCAGCGGGACCGCGCCAAGGCCGACGCCAAGGCCAAGAAGACCGGTCACGCCGACGTCACCGCCTACCGGGAGATCGCCGACACCAGCGGCGCCACCCAGTTCACCGGTTACACCAACACCGAGGGCGAGAGCACCGTCGTCGGCCTGCTCGTCAACGGGCTCCCGTCGCCGGCCGCCTCCGAGGGCGACGACGTCGAGGTCGTCCTCGACCGCACCCCGTTCTACGCCGAGGGCGGCGGCCAGATCGCCGACCAGGGCCGGATCAGGCTGCACAGCGGCGCCGTCATCGAGATCCGCGACGTCCAGCAGCCGGTGCCCGGTGTCTCCGTGCACAAGGGTTCCGTCCAGGTCGGCGAGGTGACCGTGGGCTCCACCGCCTACGCCACCATCGACGTGCGCCGCCGCCGGGCCATCGCCCGTGCCCACTCGGCCACCCACCTCACCCACCAGGCGCTGCGCGACGCCCTCGGCCCGACGGCCGCCCAGGCCGGTTCCGAGAACCAGCCCGGCCGCTTCCGCTTCGACTTCGGTTCGCCGAACGCCGTTCCCGGCGCCGTCCTCACCGACGTCGAGCAGAAGATCAACGAGGTCCTCTCGCGCGAGCTGGAGGTCCACGCCGAGGTCATGCCGATCGACGAGGCCAAGCGCCAGGGCGCCATCGCCGAGTTCGGCGAGAAGTACGGCGAGAAGGTGCGTGTCGTCACCATCGGCGACTTCTCCAAGGAGCTGTGCGGCGGCACGCACGTCGGCAACACCGCCCAGCTGGGTCTGGTGAAGCTGCTCGGCGAGTCCTCCATCGGCTCCGGCGTGCGCCGGATCGAGGCCCTCGTCGGTGTCGACGCGTACAACTTCCTCGCCAAGGAGCACACGGTCGTCGCCCAGCTCCAGGAGCTGGTCAAGGGCCGCCCCGAGGAGCTGCCGGAGAAGATCTCCGCCATGCTCGGCAAGCTGAAGGACGCCGAGAAGGAGATCGAGAAGTTCCGCGCGGAGAAGGTCCTCCAGGCCGCCGCCGGTCTCGTCGAGGGCGCCCAGGACATCCGCGGTGTCGCCCTGGTGACCGGTCAGGTCCCGGACGGCACGGGCGCCGACGACCTGCGCAGGCTGGTCCTCGACGTGCGCGGGCGCATCTCGGGCGGCCGTCCCGCCGTCGTCGCCCTGTTCACCACGGCCAACGGCAAGCCGCTGACGGTCATCGCCACCAACGAGGCGGCCCGTGAGCGCGGTCTCAAGGCCGGCGAACTGGTCCGCACGGCCGCCAAGACCCTCGGCGGCGGTGGCGGCGGCAAGCCGGACGTCGCCCAGGGCGGCGGCCAGAACCCGGAGGCGGTCGGCGAGGCCATCGCCGCCGTCGAGCGCCTCGTGACGGAGACGGCGTGACGATGCGCCGCGGTCGCCGTCTCGCGATCGACGTCGGGGACGCCCGGATCGGGGTCGCCTCGTGCGACCCCGACGGGGTCCTCGCCACCCCGGTGGAGACCGTGCCGGGACGTGACGTCCCGGCCGCCCACCGGCGGCTCAGGCAGATCGCCG
Organism: Streptomyces sp. MS191; assembly: GCF_008042125.1. Lineage (GTDB taxonomy): Bacteria > Actinomycetota > Actinomycetes > Streptomycetales > Streptomycetaceae > Streptomyces. The sequence goes on along the minus strand of NZ_RDBI01000040.1, from coordinate 288,294 downwards.
AGGAGTACGAACCGATCGAGATCGTGGTCGGCCTCCCTCGCTCCCTCTCCGGGGGCGAGGGGCCGGCCGCGGCCAAGGTGCGGGCCTTCGCCCAGGTGCTGGCCCGCGGGATCGCCCCCGTCCCCGTCCGGCTGGTGGACGAGCGGATGACGACCGTGACGGCCAGCCAGGGGCTGCGGGCCTCCGGCGTGAAGTCGAAGAAGGGGCGGTCCGTCATCGATCAGGCCGCCGCTGTGATCATCCTTCAAAACGCTCTTGAGTCCGAACGGGTATCAGGTAATCCGCCCGGCGAGGGCGTCGAAGTGGTCACCTGATCGCGATACGGTAACGTTCCGCGCGATGCGGCGGCATTCGAACAGCTGCCGCACTACGTAGAGGCGGACCGTCCGGACGTCTCGCGGCTGTTTGGGGATCGATGACTGAGTATGGCCGGGGCTCCGGCTCCGAACCGTGGCATCCCGAGGACCCGTTGTACGGGGACCAGGGATGGGGAGGCCAGCAGCAGCAGTACCCGCAGCAGGCGCAGTACGGCCAGCAGGACCCGTACGCCCAGGGTCAGCCTCAGGGGCAGGGACAGCCCCAGGGGCAGGCCCAGGGGCAGGGCTACCACCCCCAGTACCAGCAGCCGCAGCATCCCCAGCAGCAGGCGTACCAGCAGCATCAGCAGTACAACGATGCCCAGTACAACGATCCTCGGTACGCCGATCCCGCGTACGGCGACCAGACGTACGGCGGGCAGCAGCAGGGCGCGTACGGACACCAGCAGGGGCAGCAGGGCCAGGGCTACGACACGCCCGGGTACCCCGCACAGCAGTACGACACGAGCTGGGAGACGGGCCAGGCGGCGATGCCGTACGGCGCCACCCCCGCCGATCCCTACGGGGGCCAGAGCCCGGACCTCTACGGCACCCCGGAGGCGTACCCGCCGCCGCAGCCCCCCGGCCGGCGGCAGGCACCGCCCGCCCGTCCGGCCGAACCCGAGCCGGAGACCGACTGGCAGGCGGAGGCCCCGGAGGAGGAGAAGCACCCCTTCTTCACCGGCGAGGACGACGGCGACGACGAGTACGACGACGACCCGGCCGAGTCCCGCTCGCGCACCGGCGGCCGTGACCGCCGCGGCAAGGACAAGGGCAAGAAGAAGAGCAAGAACGGCTGCGCCTGCCTCGTCGTCGCGCTCGTCCTCGCGGGCGGCGTCGGCGGCGTGGGCTATTTCGGCTACCAGTTCTGGCAGGGCCAGTTCGGTGCGGCACCCGACTTCGCGGGCGCGGGCTCCGGCTCGGTCCAGGTCGAGATCCCCAAGGGCGCCGGCGGCTACGAGATCGGCAACATCCTGAAACGGGCCGGCGTCGTCAAGAGCGTCGACGCCTTCGTCTCCGCCCAGGGCAAGAACGCCAAGGGCAACACCATCCAGGCGGGCGTGTACACGCTGAAGAAGGAGATGTCCGCGGAGAGCGCCGTCTCGCTGATGCTGAACCCGGCGAGCCAGGCCAACTTCGTCATCCCCGAGGGCCGCCGCAACGTCTGGGTCTACGAGCAGATCGACAAGAAGCTCGAACTCGAGCCCGGCACCACCCAGGGTGTGGCCAAGGCGCAGGCCGGGAAGCTCGGCCTGCCGACCTGGGCCGCCGGCCACTCCAAGCTCAAGGACCCGCTGGAGGGCTTCCTCTTCCCCGCGAGCTACCCGGTCGCCAAGGGCCAGAAGCCCGAGGACGTGCTGCGCAAGATGGTCGCGCGGGCGAACCAGGAGTACGCGAAGTTCGACCTGGAGGCCAAGGCCAGGGAGCTCGGCGTCAAGGGACCGTGGGAGCTCGTCACCATCGCGAGCCTCGTCCAGGCGGAGGGGACCTCGCACGACGACTTCCGGAAGATGGGCGAGGTCGTCTACAACCGCCTGAAGCCGGGCAACGTGCAGACCAACGGCATGCTCGAGTTCGACTCCACGTACAACTACGTGAAGAACCAGAGCAAGCTCGACCTCTCCCTCGAGGAACTGCGCAAGTACGACAACCCGTACAACACGTACTACTACCGCGGGCTGCCGCCCGGACCGATCGGCAACCCGGGCGCCGAGGCCATGCAGGGCGTGGTCAACCCGACGAGCGACGGCTGGTACTACTTCATCTCCCTCGACGGGAAGTCGTCCAAGTTCACCAAGACCAACGCCGAGCACCAGAAGCTGGTCGAGCAGTTCAACAAGTCGAGGAACAACTGATGCCCGCACCACGGCGCGCAGCCGTCCTCGGCTCCCCGATCGCCCACTCGCTGTCCCCGGTGCWGCACCGGGCCGCCTATGCCGCGCTCGGGCTCACGGACTGGACGTACGACCGCTTCGAGGTGGACGAGGAGGCGCTGCCCGGCTTCGTCGCCGGTCTGGACGCCTCATGGGCGGGACTGTCGCTGACCATGCCGCTCAAGCGGGCGATCATCCCGCTGCTCGACGGGATCAGCGACACGGCCGCCTCGGTCGAGGCCGTGAACACGGTCGTCCTCACCGAGGACGGCCGCCGGCTCGGCGACAACACGGACATCCCCGGCATGATCGCGGCCCTGCGCGAGCGGGGCGTGGAGAAGGTGGAGTCCGCCGCCGTCCTCGGCGCGGGAGCCACCGCGTCCTCGGCGCTGGCCGCCCTGGCCCGGATCTGCGCCGGCCCCGTCACCGCCTACGTCCGCAGCGAGGCCCGGGCGGCCGAGATGCGGGGCTGGGGCGAGCGGCTGGGAGCGGACGTCCGCACCGCCGACTGGGCGGACGCCGCGGAGGCGTTCGCCGCGCCGCTGGTGATCGCCACCACCCCGGCCGGGACCACCGACGCCCTCGCGGCGCGGGTCCCGGACGCGCCCGGCACCCTCTTCGACGTGCTCTACGACCCCTGGCCGACCGCGCTCGCGGCAGCCTGGGAGGAGCGCGGCGGACCGGTCGTCGGCGGCCTCGACCTCCTGGTCCACCAGGCCGTCCTGCAGGTGGAGCAGATGACGGGCCGCGCGCCCGGACCCCTGGCGGCCATGCGGGCGGCCGGCGCCGCCGCGCTGCCCTCCGCCCACTGACCCGGGCACCCGCCGCACACCGGTCCGGCGCCCCCGTCGAACCGGTGTGCCACGCTCCGACGATTGCCCGGGCTTTTCGTTCCGCATCGTCCGACTAATGGACCGGCTATCAGGTCGGGGCCCCGGACGTGGGAGGATCGAGGTCGGCGGGCCAGGGCCGCGCACCCGGTCGTGCCGTTGCAGTGCCAGGCGCGAGCATGAGGAGCATCGTTGAGCAGGTTGCGTTGGCTGACTGCGGGGGAATCCCACGGACCCGCCCTGGTCGCGACGCTGGAGGGCCTTCCCGCCGGCGTCCCGGTCACCACTGAGCTGGTGGCCGACCACCTCGCGCGGCGGCGTCTCGGCTACGGACGCGGCGCGCGGATGAAGTTCGAGCAGGACGAGATCACCTTCCTCGGCGGCGTCCGCCACGGGCTCTCGCTCGGTTCCCCGATCGCCGTGATGGTCGGCAACACCGAGTGGCCCAAGTGGGAGAAGGTCATGTCGGCCGACCCGGTCGACCCCGCGGAGCTCAAGGAGACGGGCCGCAACGCGCCCCTGACCCGGCCCCGCCCGGGCCACGCCGACCTCGCCGGCATGCAGAAGTACGGCTTCGACGAGGCCCGGCCGATCCTGGAGCGCGCCAGCGCCCGGGAGACCGCCGCCCGCGTCGCCCTCGGCGCCGTCGCCCGCTCCTTCCTCAAGGAGGCCGCGGGCATCGAGATCGTCTCCCACGTCGTCGAGCTGGCGGCGGCCAAGGCCCCGTACGGCGTCTACCCGACGCCCGCCGACGTGGAGAAGCTCGACGCCGACCCGGTCCGCTGCCTCGACGCCGACGCCTCGAAGGCGATGGTCGCGGAGATCGACCAGGCCCACAAGGACGGCGACACCCTCGGCGGCGTCGTCGAGGTCCTGGCCTACGGCGTGCCCGTCGGCCTCGGCTCCCACGTCCACTGGGACCGCCGGCTGGACGCCCGGCTGGCCGCCGCCCTCATGGGCATCCAGGCCATCAAGGGCGTCGAGGTCGGCGACGGCTTCGACCTCGCCCGGGTGCCCGGATCGCAGGCGCACGACGAGATCGTCACGACCCCCGAGGGCATCAGGCGCACCTCCGGCCGCTCCGGCGGCACAGAGGGCGGCCTGACCACCGGCGAGCTGCTGCGCGTCCGTGCGGCGATGAAGCCCATCGCCACCGTCCCGCGCGCGCTGGCCACCGTCGACGTCGTCACCGGCGAGGCCGCCCAGGCCCACCACCAGCGCTCCGACGTCTGCGCCGTGCCCGCCGCCGGCATCGTCGCCGAGGCCATGGTCGCGCTCGTCCTCGCGGACGCCGTCGTCGAGAAGTTCGGCGGCGACAGCGTCCCGGAGACCCGCCGCAACGTCCGGTCGTACCTCGACAACCTGCACATCCGGTGACGGCGGCCGTGCCGCACGGACCGCTGGTCGTCCTGGTCGGGCCGATGGGCTCCGGCAAGTCCACGGTGGGCGCGCTCCTGGCCGAGCTGCTGGGCGCGCCCTACCGGGACACCGACGCCGACATCGTCGCCGCCCAGGGCCGCGAGATCTCGGACATCTTCGTCGAGGAGGGCGAGGAGCACTTCCGCGCCCTGGAGCGGGCGGCCGTCCGCACCGCGGTCGCCGAGCACGAGGGCGTCCTCGCCCTCGGCGGCGGCGCGATCCTGGACGCCGGGACCCGTGAACTGCTCAGCGGCCTGCCCGTCGCCTATCTCTCGATGGACGTCGAGGAGGCGGTCCGCCGCGTGGGCCTCAACACCGCGCGGCCGCTGCTCGCCGTCAACCCGCGCCGCCAGTGGCGCGAGCTGATGGAGGCACGCCGCCACCTCTACACCGAAGTCGCACGCGTCGTCGTCACCACCGACGACCGCACCCCCGAAGAGGTCGCGAGCGCGGTCCTCGACGCACTGGAGCTGAAGAAGGACGTATGACGGACCAGGAAGTCACCCGCATCGAGGTCGGCGGTTCGGCGGGCACGGATCCGTACGAGGTGCTGGTCGGCCGGCAGCTGCTCGGCGAGCTCCCCACCCTGATCGGCGACAAGGCCAGGCGCGTCGCCGTGATCCACCCCGAGGCCCTCGCCGAGACCGGCGAGGCCCTGCGCGCCGACCTCGCCGACCAGGGCTACGAGGCCGTCGCCATCCAGGTGCCGAACGCCGAGGAGGCCAAGACCGTCGAGGTCGCGGCCTACTGCTGGAAGGCGCTCGGCCAGACCGGCTTCACCCGTACCGACGTCATCGTCGGCGTGGGCGGCGGCGCGACCACCGACCTGGCTGGCTTCGTCGCCGCGAGCTGGCTGCGCGGCGTGCGCTGGATCGCCGTCCCGACGACCGTGCTGGCCATGGTCGACGCGGCGGTCGGCGGCAAGACGGGCATCAACACCGCCGAGGGCAAGAACCTCGTCGGCGCTTTCCACCCGCCCGCCGGCGTGCTGTGCGACCTCGCCGCACTGGACTCGCTGCCCGTGCACGACTACGTCAGCGGCCTCGCGGAGATCATCAAGGCCGGCTTCATCGTCGACCCGGTGATCCTCGACCTCATCGAGGAGGACCCGCAGGCCGCCCGCACCCCGGCCGGCCCCCACACCGCCGAGCTGCTCGTCCGCTCGATCAAGGTCAAGGCAGAGGTCGTCTCCGGCGACCTCAAGGAGTCCGGCCGCCGCGAGATCCTCAACTACGGCCACACCCTCGCGCACGCCATCGAGAAGAACGAGCGCTACAAGTGGCGGCACGGCGCCGCCGTCTCCGTCGGCATGGTCTTCGCCGCGGAGCTCGGCCGGCTGGCCGGACGGCTCGACGACGCCACCGCCGACCGGCACCGCAGCGTCCTGGAGTCGGTCGGCCTGCCGCTGACCTACCGCGGCGACCAGTGGCCCAAGCTGCTGGAGACGATGAAGGTGGACAAGAAGTCCCGCGGCGATCTGCTCCGCTTCATCGTCCTCGACGGGCTCGGCAAGCCGACCGTGATGGAGGGCCCCGACCCGGCCGTGCTGCTCGCCGCCTACGGCGAGGTGTCCGCGTGAGCGAGCTCCGGCGGGTCCTGGTGCTCAACGGCCCGAACCTCGGCCGGCTCGGCTCCCGTGAGCCCGACATCTACGGCGCCACGTCGTACAAGGGCCTGGTGGAGTCGTGCCGGGCCCTCGGCGAGGAGCTGGGCTTCGACGTCGACGTGCGCGAGACCAACGACGAGGGCGAGATGATCCGCTGGCTGCACGAGGCTGCCGACGGATCCGTGCCGGTCGTCCTCAACCCGGGCGCGTTCACGCACTACTCGTACGGGATGCGCGACGCCGCCGCCCAGCGGACCGCGCCGCTGATCGAGGTGCACATCTCGAACCCGTACACGCGGGAGGAGTTCCGGCACACCTCGGTCGTCGCGGCCGTGGCGACCGGGACCATCGCCGGCTTCGGCATCGGCTCCTACCGGCTCGCGCTGCGTGCGCTCGCCGAGGAACTCACCGCCTGACGCCCACACGGCGGCCTCCGGGCACGTCGAACCGCCCCCGCCCGTTCCCTTGTTCGGGGCCGGGGGCGGTAACGTTCCCCGGAGTATCGGCCGTACGAGACGGAGTGGCGCCGGATGCAGCACAGCGTGGGGGCTCCGTTGCCACCGCCCGAACAGCACGGATGGGCCTCGGGCGGGCCGGGAGCGAGACGGAGTGGCGCCGGATGCAGCACAGCGTGGGGGCTCCGTTGCCACCGCCCGAACAGCACGGATGGGCCTCGGGCGGGCCGGGAGCCCGGGAGCCGCGCCCCCGGCCGGCCCGCCCGCCGGGGACTCCACCGGGTACGTCCAGCTGCCGCCGGTCCCCATGCCGGCCGCGCCGCCCGCCGAGCCCGGCACCGGAGCCGCCACCCTGGCCGTCCTGCTGATCGGCCCCGCCGGAGCGGGCAAGACCACCGTCGCCCGCCACTGGGCCCGCAGCCGCCGCGTGCCCACCGCGCACATCAGCCTCGACGACGTGCGCGAGTGGGTGTGCTCGGGCTTCGCGGACCCGCAGTCGGGCTGGAACGAGCACTCCGAGGCCCAGTACCGCCTGGCCCGCCGCACCTGCGGCTTCGCCGCGCGCAACTTCCTCGCCAACGGCATCTCCTGCATCCTCGACGACGCCGTCTTCCCCGACCGGCCCGTCGTCGGCCTCGGCGGCTGGAAGCGGCACGTCGGCCCCGGCCTCCTTCCGGTCGTGCTGCTGCCGGGTCTGGAGATCGTGCTGGAACGCAACGCCGAGCGCAGCGGCAACCGGCGCCTCTCGGACGAGGAGGTCGCCTCCATCCACGGCCGGATGGCGGCTCCGGTGCCGGGCTCGGCGGGCGGCGCGGCCGGCATGGGGACCGGCGGCAGCTGGACGTACCCGGTGGAGTC
>NZ_RDBI01000040.1:254493-280796 GCF_008042125.1 Streptomyces sp. MS191 | reverse complement strand
GCCGCCGGGCTGCCGGCCGCCGCGCACCGGTCGCGCAGCCGCACTCGACGGTCCGCATACACCTCTGACATGTTCCGAGCCTAGGACGGGCCGGACGGCCCGTCCTGCTCAGCGCCGCCGACCGGGCCACGGGCGGGGCGTCCGGCCGCCCCGCCCCCTCGGTGGGCCGGCCGGTCCCGCGTTCCGGGCGGTCCCGCGGCACCGCTCACCGGACCCGCCCGCGGCGCCGTCCGCCCGCGGCGCCGTCCGCCCGCGGCGCCGTCCGCCCGCGGGCCGGGCATCCTGGACGAACCTGCGGGGCCGGCCCACCGAGGGGGCGGGGCGGCCGGACGCCCCGCCCGTGGCCCGGTCGGCGGCGCTGAGCAGGACGGGCCGTCCGGCCCGTCCTAGGCTCGGAACATGTCAGAGGTGTATGCGGACCGTCGAGTGCGGCTGCGCGACCGGTGCGCGGCGGCCGGCAGCCCGGCGGCCCTGGTCTCCCGCCCCGCCAACGTCCGCTATCTCGCGGGCGGTTCGCCCCTCGGGTCCGTCCTCCTGGTAGGGCCGGACGAGGACGTCCTGCTCTGCCCCGTCCCGCCCGGCGGCGATCCCGCCGACGGGCGGCTCGACGAACAGCTCCGGCAGGCCGTGCTGCCCGCGGGCGGCGGCGATCCGGCCGTCGCGGCGGTGGACTTCGCCCGCAAGGCCGGAGCGGACGCCCTCGCCGTCGAGGAGCACCATCTGACCGTCGCCCGGCACCGCGCGATGGGCTCGGTCGCCCCCCGGCTGCGCCTGGCCGACCTCGGCGGGGCCGTCGAGCAGCTGCGGATCGTCAAGGACGAGGACGAGATCGCCTGCCTGCGGATCGCCGCCGAGATCGCCGACCAGGCGCTCGGAGAGCTCCTGGAGTCGATCCTGGTCGGGCGGACCGAGCGGCATCTGGCCCTGGAGCTGGAGCGCCGGCTGGTCGACCACGGTGCCGACGGCGCCGCCTTCCCGACCTCCGTGGCCACCGGCCCGAACTCGGGCCGGGGCGGCCACCGGCCCTCCGACCGCCGGGTCGAGGAGGGCGATTTCCTCTCCGTCTGCCTCGGCGCGAACTACCGCGGCTACCGCTGCGAGATCGGCCGCACGTTCGTCATCGGCACGACGCCTGCGGACTGGCAGATCGAGCTGTACGACCTCGTCTTCGCCGCTCAGCGGGCCGGACGCGAGGCGCTGGCCCCCGGGGCCGAGTGCCGCGACGTGGACCGCGCGGCCCGCCAGATCCTGGCCGCGGCGGGCCACGGCGAGGCCGTTCCCGCCCTCACCGGCCACGGTGTGGGTCTGGAAATCGACGAGGACCCGCAGCTCGCACCCTCGGCCATGGGTAAACTGGACGCTTGTGTGCCGGTCACCGTCGAACCGGGGGTCCACCTCCCGGGCCGGGGCGGGGTCCGGATCGATGACACGCTCGTCGTGCGCCAGGAGGCGGACGGCGGACCCGAGCTACTCACCATTACGACCAAGGAGCTGCTCGCGCTCTAGGGCGCGTACGCCTCTCTGGTCCCACGTCAGTCCAGGAGATTCCGCAACCGTGGCTTCCACGAACGACCTCAAGAACGGCATGGTGCTCAAGCTCGACGGGGACCAGCTCTGGTCCGTCGTCGAGTTCCAGCACGTCAAGCCCGGCAAGGGCCCGGCCTTCGTGCGCACCAAGCTCAAGAACGTGCTCTCCGGCAAGGTCGTCGACAAGACGTTCAACGCCGGCGTGAAGGTCGAGACGGCCACCATCGACCGCCGCGACATGCAGTTCTCGTACATGGACGGCGACTACTTCGTCTTCATGGACATGCAGACCTACGACCAGCTGCACGTCGACCGCAAGTCCGTCGGCGACGCCGCGAACTTCCTGATCGAGGGCTTCACCGCCTCGGTCGCGCAGCACGAGGGCTCGGTGCTCTACGTCGAGCTCCCCGCCGCCGTCGAGCTGACCATCCAGCACACGGACCCGGGCGTCCAGGGCGACCGCTCCACCGGTGGCACCAAGCCCGCCACGCTGGAGACCGGCCACGAGATCCAGGTCCCGCTCTTCATCACCACCGGTGAGAAGATCAAGGTCGACACCCGCTCGAGCGACTACCTCGGCCGGGTGAACAGCTAACCGTGGCTGCTCGGAGCAAGGCCCGTAAGCGGGCCTTCCAGATCCTGTTCGAGGCCGACCAGCGCGGTGCGTCCGCGCAGGAAGTGCTCGCCGACTGGGTGCGGCTCGCGCGGTCGGACGACCGCCAGCCTCCGGTCAACGAGTTCACGATGGTGCTGGTCGAGGGATACGCGGACCACGCGAACCGGATCGACGAGCTCATCGCCACCTACGCGGTGGACTGGGACCTGGACCGGATGCCCGTCGCCGACCGGAACATCGTCCGGCTCGGCGCGTACGAGCTGATCTGGCTGGACGAGACCCCGGACGCGGTGGCGATCGACGAGGCGGTGCAGCTCGCCAAGGAGTTCTCCACCGACGAGTCCCCGTCGTTCGTGAACGGCCTGCTGGGCCGCTTCAAGGACCTGAAGCCGCGCCTGCGCCGGGACGCCTGAGAGGCGATCTCCCGGCATACGAAGGGGCCCGCAGCACTCGGTGCTGCGGGCCCCTTCGTATGCCCGGACAGGGCCCCTCGCGCCGCCTCACGGGGCTGTGGGGGTCTGTGCTGTCTCCTGGGGTCCACGGGGCTCCCAGGGCCTTCTGGGGCCGGTGTGGCGCAAGCCAGGGCCCGAGCCGGGCCCGGACGTGAAAAAACCGCCAGGGTGACCAAAGGCCCGCGGGCCTTCCGTCACCCTGGCGGCAACGTTTCTGCTGAGCGTTCGGCGGGTGTGGTTCAGCTGTCCTCGTGCGCCACGGCGCGGCGCGCGTCCGCGTCCAGCACGCCCCAGCTGATGAGCTGCTCGGTCAGCACCGACGGCGACTGGTCGTAGATGACGGCGAGCGTGCGCAGGTCGTCCTGGCGGATCGACAGCACCTTGCCGTTGTAGTCGCCGCGCTGGGACTGGATGGTCGCGGCGTAACGCTGCAGCGGGCCGGCCTTCTCCTGCGGGACGTGGGCCAGGCGCTCCAGGTCGAGAACGAGCTTCGGCGGCGGCTCGGCGGCCCCGCCGGGGGTCGTGCCGGGCAGGAGCTCCTGCACCGGGACGCCGTAGAAGTCCGCCAGCTCGGCGAGGCGCTGCACGGTCACCGCACGGTCGCCGCGCTCGTACGAGCCGACCACGACGGCCTTCCAGCGGCCCTGGGACTTCTCTTCCACACCGTGGAGGGAGAGGCCCTGCTGAGTGCGGATCGCGCGGAGCTTGGCCCCGAGCTGCTTTGCGTATTCGCTGGACATATAGCTCCCCGGACGCTGTGACAACGTGCGGCTCCGCCGCGTGGCTGGTAACTCACTGTGAGGTTACGCAGCGTTACTTGGCTCCGTCAAGCCGAATGGTCCGTACCGGCCCCTCCCGAGGGACGGCGCCCGGAGGGTCGGCAGGGTGGTGAGCAGGGCACTCGCCCGCCCCTGGTAAAGTCGAGGACGCAATTCCGACGTCCTTTAAGATCCGTCCCGTGAGGCGGAGAAGGAGGTCCGTTTCATATGGACGCACCGCAGCACGACACGCAGCAACCTCTCGACGAGGCCCGCCCCGTTCTGGAGGGCCCCGACATCGCACGGGTACTGACCCGTATCGCCCACGAGATCGTCGAACGCGCCAAGGGCGCCGACGACGTGGTCCTCCTCGGCATCCCGACCCGCGGCGTCTTCCTCGCCCGACGGCTGGCCGACAAGCTCGCCGGGATCACCGGACGCACGATTCCGGTCGGTTCCCTCGACATCACCATGTACCGCGACGACCTGCGGATGAAGCCGGCCCGCGCCATCGGCCGCACGGAGATCCCCGCCGACGGCATCGACGGCCGCCTGGTCGTCCTCGTCGACGACGTGCTCTTCTCCGGACGCACCATCCGCGCCGCGCTCGACGCCCTCGGCGACATCGGCCGACCCCGCGCCGTGCAGCTCGCGGTCCTGGTCGACCGCGGCCACCGGGAACTGCCGATCCGCGCCGACTACGTCGGCAAGAACCTCCCCACGTCGCTGCGCGAGACGGTCAAGGTGCAGCTCGCCGAGGAGGACGGTCGCGACACCGTGCTGCTCGGCGGCAAGCCCGCCTGACCCGACCGGCACCACCGGCGGGTCCCGGGGCACACCCCTGCGCACCCGCACGTCCGACGGACCTTCTGGGGGCCACCCCGGACCCCCGACCTCCCCACCCCGGAGAGACATCCCGATGATGCGTCACCTCATCTCGGCCGCCGACCTCACCCGCGACGACGCCGTCCTCATCCTCGACACCGCCGAGGAGATGGCCCGGGTGGCCGACCGGCCGATCAAGAAGCTGCCCACCCTGCGCGGCCGCACGATCTGCAACCTCTTCTTCGAGGACTCCACCCGCACCCGGATCTCCTTCGAGGCCGCCGAGAAGCGCCTCTCCGCCGACGTCATCAACTTCGCGGCCAAGGGATCCAGCGTCTCCAAGGGCGAGTCCCTCAAGGACACCGCGCAGACCCTGGAGGCGATGGGCGTCGACGCCGTCGTCATCCGGCACGGCGCCTCCGGCGCCCCCTACCGCCTGGCCACCTCCGGCTGGATCGACGCCCCCGTCGTCAACGCCGGCGACGGCACCCACCAGCACCCCACCCAGGCCCTGCTGGACGCCTTCACCATGCGGCGCCGGCTCGTCGGCCGCGATGCCGGGCTCGGCAAGGACCTGGCCGGCCGGCGCATCACGCTCGTCGGCGACATCCTGCACAGCCGGGTCGCCCGCTCCAACGTCGACCTGCTGCACACCCTGGGCGCCGAGGTCACCCTGGTGGCCCCGCCCACCCTGGTCCCGGTCGGCGTCGAGACCTGGCCCTGCGAGGTCAGCTACGACCTCGACCGCGTGCTTCCGAAGTCCGACGCGGTGATGATGCTGCGTGTGCAGCGCGAGCGGATGAACGCCGCCTTCTTCCCGACCGAGCGCGAGTACTCGCGCCGGTACGGGCTGGACGGCGACCGGATGGCCAAGATGCCCGAGCACGCCATCGTGATGCACCCCGGCCCCATGGTCCGCGGCATGGAGATCACCGCCGAGGTCGCCGACTCCGACCGCTGCACGGTCGTCGAGCAGGTCGCCAACGGCGTCTCCATCCGCATGGCGGTCCTCTACCTGCTTCTGGGCGGAAACGACTCCGCCGTCACCCACACCCGTACCGAGGAGAGCAAGTGACCATGAGCAAGATCCTTATCCGGGGTGCGAAGGTGCTGGGCGGCGAGGCCCAGGACGTCCTGATCGACGGCGAGACGATCGCCGAGGTCGGCACCGGCCTGTCGGCCGAGGGCGCGACCGTGATCGAGGCCGAGGGGCGGATCCTGCTGCCCGGGCTGGTCGACCTCCACACCCACCTGCGCGAGCCCGGCCGCGAGGACTCCGAGACCGTCCTCACCGGCACCCGCGCCGCCGCGTCCGGCGGCTACACGGCCGTCTTCGCCATGGCCAACACCTTCCCGGTGGCCGACACGGCCGGCGTCGTCGAGCAGGTCTACCGCCTCGGCAAGGAGCACGGCTACTGCGACGTGCAGCCGATCGGCGCCGTCACCGTCGGCCTGGAGGGCAAGAAGCTCGCCGAGCTCGGCGCCATGCACGACTCCGCCGCGGGCGTCACCGTCTTCTCCGACGACGGCAAGTGCGTCGACGACGCCGTGATCATGCGCCGCGCCCTGGAGTACGTGAAGGCCTTCGGCGGCGTCGTCGCCCAGCACGCCCAGGAGCCCCGCCTGACCGAGGGGGCCCAGATGAACGAGGGCGTCGTCTCGGCCGAGCTCGGGCTCGGCGGCTGGCCGGCCGTCGCCGAGGAGTCGATCATCGCCCGCGACGTCCTCCTCGCCGAGCACGTCGGCTCCCGCGTCCACATCTGCCACCTCTCCACCGCCGGCTCCGTCGAGATCGTCCGCTGGGCCAAGTCCCGCGGCATCGACGTCACCGCCGAGGTCACCCCGCACCACCTGCTGCTGACCGACGAGCTGGTCCGCTCGTACAACCCGGTCTACAAGGTCAACCCGCCGCTGCGCACCGAGCGTGACGTGCTCGCCCTGCGCGAGGCCCTGGCCGACGGCACGATCGACATCGTCGCCACCGACCACGCCCCGCACCCGCACGAGGACAAGGACTGCGAGTGGGCCGCCGCCGCCATGGGCATGGTCGGCCTGGAGACCGCGCTCTCGGTCGTCCAGCAGACGATGGTGGAGACCGGGCTGCTCGACTGGGCCGGCGTCGCCGACCGGATGTCCGTCAAGCCCGCCCTGATCGGACGGGCCACCGGACACGGACGCCCCGTCTCGGCAGGTGAGCCCGCGAACCTGACGCTGGTCGATCCGGCATACCGTGGAGCCGTGGACCCCGCGGGCTTCGCCTCCCGCAGCCGCAACACCCCGTACGAGGGCCGCGAGCTGCCGGGACGCGTCACCCACACCTTCCTGCGGGGCCGGGCAACGGTCGTGGACGGGAAGCTGGCGTGACACCTCTCATCGCATTCGCTGCGGAACAGAAGTCGGCGGAGGTGACCGACTGGGCCGGGCGGCTCGGCTGGGTCGCCGGACTGCTCCTCTTCGTCGCCTTCGTCTACTGGCTGATGCGCCAGGGATGGAAGTGGCGCGGCAGCCTCCAGTCGGACCTCCCCGCCCTGCCCGCCGTGCCGGAGACCTCCGGTGACGCCACACTGACTCTCAGCGGGCGCTACCACGGCTCGACCACGGCCGGGCAGTGGCTCGACCGGATCGTCGCCCACGGCCTCGGCGTCCGCAGCCGGGTCGAGCTCCGTCTGACCGACGCCGGGATCGAGGTCGTGCGCCCCGGCGCGAACGACTTCCTCATCCCGAAGGCGGCCCTGCGCGAGGCCCGGCTCGACAAGGGCATCGCCGGCAAGGTCCTCGCCGAGGGCGGGCTGCTGATCGTCACCTGGGCGCACGGTGACAGGCTCCTCGACTCCGGCTTCCGGTCCGACCGCGCGGCGGAGCACGCCGCCTGGGTCGAGGCCGTCAACTCCATGAACCAGAACATTCCGACGGAAGGCATCGCACGATGACGACCTCCATCCAGGGAGCGGCCTCGCAGAGGCACAAGGCCGCGCCCGCCGTACTCGTCCTGGAGGACGGCCGCATCTTCCGCGGCCGCGCCTACGGGGCCGTGGGGGAGACCTTCGGCGAGGCCGTGTTCTCCACCGGCATGACCGGCTACCAGGAGACCCTCACCGACCCGTCCTACCACCGGCAGGTCGTCGTGATGACCGCGCCGCACGTCGGCAACACCGGCGTCAACGACGAGGACCCCGAGTCGCAGCGGATCTGGGTCGCCGGCTACGTCGTCCGCGACCCCGCCCGGGTCCCCTCCAACTGGCGCTCCCGCCGCTCGCTGGACGAGGAGCTGGCCGCCCAGGGCGTCGTCGGCATCTCCGGCATCGACACCCGCGCCCTCACCCGCCACCTGCGCGAGCGCGGCGCCATGCGCGTCGGCATCTTCTCCGGCAACGCGCTGCCCGACGAGGGCACCATGCTCGCCGAGGTCCGCCAGGCCCCCGAGATGAGCGGCGCCGACCTCTCCGCCGAGGTCGCCACCAAGGAGACGTACGTCGTCCCGGCGATCGGCACCAAGCGGTTCACCGTGGCGGCCGTCGACCTCGGCATCAAGGGCATGACCCCGCACCGGATGGCCGAGCGCGGCATCGAGGTCCACGTCCTGCCCGCCACCGCCACCGCGGAGGACGTCTACGCCGTCCGGCCCGACGGCGTCTTCTTCTCCAACGGCCCGGGCGACCCGTCCACCGCCGACGGCCCCGTCGCCGTCATGCGCGAGGTCCTCAGCCGCCGGACGCCGCTCTTCGGCATCTGCTTCGGCAACCAGATCCTCGGCCGCGCGCTCGGCTTCGGCACGTACAAGCTGAAGTACGGCCACCGCGGCATCAACCAGCCGGTGCAGGACCGCACCACCGGCAAGGTCGAGGTCACCGCGCACAACCACGGCTTCGCCGTCGACGCGCCCCTCGACAAGGTCTCCGACACGCCCTACGGGCGGGCCGAGGTCTCCCACGTGTGCCTGAACGACCAGGTCGTCGAAGGTCTCCGGCTGCTCGACCAGCCGGCCTTCTCCGTCCAGTACCACCCCGAGGCGGCCGCGGGCCCGCACGACGCCGCGTACCTCTTCGACCGTTTCGTATCCCTGATGGAGGCCGAGCGTGCCTAAGCGCACCGATATCCAGTCCGTCCTGGTCATCGGCTCCGGCCCGATCGTCATCGGCCAGGCCGCCGAGTTCGACTACTCCGGCACCCAGGCCTGCCGCGTGCTCAAGGCCGAGGGCCTGCGGGTGATCCTGGTCAACTCCAACCCGGCCACGATCATGACCGACCCGGAGATCGCCGACGCCACCTACGTCGAGCCGATCACCCCCGAGTTCGTCGAGAAGATCATCGCCAAGGAGCGCCCCGACGCCCTCCTGCCCACCCTGGGCGGCCAGACCGCGCTCAACACCGCGATCTCCATGCACGAGCAGGGCGTGCTGGAGAAGTACGGCGTCGAGCTCATCGGCGCCAACGTCGAGGCGATCAACAAGGGCGAGGACCGCGACCTCTTCAAGGGCGTCGTCGAGGCCGTGAAGGCCAAGATCGGCTACGGCGAGTCCGCCCGCTCGGTCATCTGCCACTCCATGGAGGACGTCCTGCGGGGCGTCGACACCCTCGGCGGCTACCCCGTCGTCGTCCGCCCCTCCTTCACCATGGGCGGCGCCGGCTCCGGCTTCGCCCACGACGAGGACGAGCTGCGCCGCATCGCCGGCCAGGGCCTCACGCTCTCCCCGACCACCGAGGTGCTCCTGGAGGAGTCCATCCTCGGCTGGAAGGAGTACGAGCTGGAGCTGATGCGCGACAAGGCCGACAACGTCGTGGTCGTCTGCTCCATCGAGAACTTCGACCCGATGGGCGTCCACACCGGTGACTCGATCACCGTCGCCCCCGCGATGACCCTCACCGACCGCGAGTACCAGCGTCTGCGTGACATCGGTATCGCGATCATCCGTGAGGTCGGCGTCGACACCGGCGGCTGCAACATCCAGTTCGCGATCGACCCCGAAGACGGCCGGATCATCGTCATCGAGATGAACCCGCGCGTCTCCCGCTCCTCGGCCCTCGCCTCCAAGGCGACCGGCTTCCCGATCGCCAAGATCGCCGCCCGGCTCGCCGTCGGCTACACGCTGGACGAGATCCCGAACGACATCACGGAGAAGACCCCGGCGTCCTTCGAGCCCACGCTCGACTACGTCGTGGTCAAGGCCCCGCGTTTCGCCTTCGAGAAGTTCCCCTCCGCCGACTCCACGCTGACCACGACCATGAAGTCGGTCGGCGAGGCCATGGCGATCGGCCGCAACTTCACCGAGGCGCTGCAGAAGGCCCTGCGCTCCCTGGAGAAGAAGGGCTCGCAGTTCGCCTTCACCGGCGAGCCGGGCGACAAGGCCGAGCTGCTGCGCGAGGCGGTCCGCCCCACCGACGGCCGGATCAACACCGTCATGCAGGCGATCCGCGCCGGCGCCACCCCGGAGGAGGTCTTCGACGCCACGAAGATCGACCCGTGGTTCGTCGACCAGCTCTTCCTGATCAAGGAGATCGCCGACGAGCTGGCCGCCGCCGAGAAGCTCGACCCCGAGCTCCTGGCCGAGGCCAAGCGCCACGGCTTCTCCGACGCCCAGATCGCCGAGATCCGCGGCCTGCGCGAGGACGTCGTCCGCGAGGTCCGGCACGCGCTCGGCGTCCGCCCGGTCTACAAGACGGTCGACACCTGCGCCGCCGAGTTCGCCGCCAAGACCCCGTACTTCTACTCCTCGTACGACGAGGAGAGCGAGGTCGCCCCGCGCGAGAAGCCCGCCGTGATCATCCTGGGCTCCGGCCCGAACCGCATCGGCCAGGGCATCGAGTTCGACTACTCCTGCGTCCACGCCTCCTTCGCGCTCAGCGACGCGGGCTACGAGACCGTGATGGTCAACTGCAACCCGGAGACCGTCTCCACCGACTACGACACCTCCGACCGGCTCTACTTCGAGCCGCTCACGCTGGAGGACGTCCTGGAGATCGTCCACGCCGAGACGCTGGCCGGCCCCGTCGCCGGTGTCGTCGTCCAGCTCGGCGGCCAGACCCCGCTGGGTCTGTCGCAGGCGCTCAAGGACAACGGCGTGCCGGTCGTCGGCACCTCCCCGGAGGCGATCCACGCCGCCGAGGACCGCGGCGCCTTCGGCCGCGTGCTCGCCGAGGCCGGTCTGCCGGCGCCCAAGCACGGCACCGCGACCACCTTCGCCGGCGCCAAGGCGATCGCCGACGAGATCGGCTACCCCGTCCTCGTCCGCCCGTCGTACGTGCTCGGCGGCCGCGGCATGGAGATCGTGTACGACGAGGCCCGCCTCGAGTCGTACATCGCCGAGTCCACCGAGATCAGCCCCACCCGGCCGGTCCTGGTCGACCGCTTCCTCGACGACGCCATCGAGATCGACGTCGACGCCCTCTACGACGGCACCGAGCTCTACCTCGGCGGCGTCATGGAGCACATCGAGGAGGCCGGCATCCACTCCGGCGACTCGGCCTGCGCCCTGCCCCCGATCACCCTCGGCGGCTTCGACATCAAGCGCCTGCGCGCCTCCACCGAGGCGATCGCCAAGGGCGTCGGCGTGCGCGGTCTGATCAACATCCAGTTCGCGATGGCCGGCGACATCCTCTACGTCCTGGAGGCCAACCCGCGCGCCTCGCGGACCGTCCCCTTCACCTCGAAGGCGACCGCCGTACCGCTGGCGAAGGCCGCCGCCCGCATCTCGCTGGGCGCCACCATCGCCGAGCTGCGCGCGGAGGGCCTGCTCCCGAAGAACGGCGACGGCGGCACCCTGCCGCTCGACGCGCCGATCTCCGTCAAGGAGGCCGTGATGCCGTGGTCGCGCTTCCGCGACGTGCACGGCCGCGGCGTGGACACCGTCCTCGGCCCGGAGATGCGCTCCACCGGCGAGGTCATGGGCATCGACGCCGTCTTCGGCACCGCCTACGCCAAGTCGCAGGCCGGCGCCTACGGCCCGCTGCCCACCAAGGGCCGTGCCTTCATCTCCGTCGCCAACCGCGACAAGCGCTCGATGATCTTCCCGGCCCGCGAGCTGGTCGCCCACGGCTTCGAGCTGCTGGCCACCTCCGGCACCGCCGAGGTCCTCAAGCGCAACGGCATCAACGCCACGATCGTGCGCAAGCAGTCCGAGGGCGAGGGCCCGAACGGCGAGAAGACGATCGTCCAGCTGATCCACGACGGCCAGGTCGACCTGATCGTCAACACCCCGTACGGCACGGGTGGCCGCCTCGACGGCTACGAGATCCGTACGGCGGCCGTGGCCCGCAGCGTCCCGTGCCTCACCACGGTCCAGGCGCTCGCCGCGGCCGTCCAGGGCATCGACGCGCTGAACCACGGCGACGTGGGCGTCCGCTCGCTCCAGGAGCACGCGGACCACCTGATCGCGGCCCGCGACTAGCAGCCCGGACGAAGCAGGGGGACACCGGCAGGACCCGCGGTGTCCCCCTCTTCATGAGCAGACCTGGATCTGAACAGACATGTACAAGTTCTTCTTCGACCTCGTCTTCAAGCGCATGGACCCCGAGCAGGCCCACCACCTGGCCTTCCGCTGGATCCGCCTGGCGGCCCGCGTCCCGGTCCTGCGGACCTTCGTCGCCGCCGTCCTCGCGCCCCGGTACAAGGAGCTGCGCACCGAGGCCCTCGGCCTGCGGATGCACGGCCCCTTCGGTCTCGCGGCCGGCTTCGACAAGAACGCCGTCGCCATCGACGGCATGTCCATGCTCGGCTTCGACCACGTCGAGATCGGCACGGTCACCGGCCAGGCGCAGCCCGGCAACCCCAAGAAGCGGCTCTTCCGGCTGGTCCCCGACCGCGCCCTGATCAACCGCATGGGCTTCAACAACGAGGGCTCCGCCGCCGTCGCGGCCCGCCTGAGCGCCCGCGTGCCGGTCTTCAAGACGGTGGTGGGCGTCAACATCGGCAAGACCAAGGTCGTCCCGGAGGCCGAGGCGGCCGGCGACTACGTCACGTCGACCGAGCGCCTGGCCGCCCACGCCGACTACCTGGTCGTCAACGTCTCCTCGCCGAACACGCCCGGCCTGCGCAACCTCCAGGCCACCGAGTCCCTGCGCCCGCTGCTCACCGCGGTGCGCGAGGCGGCCGACCGCACGGTCACCGACCGTCGCGTCCCGCTCCTGGTCAAGATCGCCCCCGACCTGGCCGACGAGGACGTCGACGCGGTCGCGGACCTGGCCCTGGAGCTCGGTCTCGACGGCATCATCGCCACCAACACCACCATCGCCCGCGAGGGCCTCGGCCTGAAGTCCGACCCGGCCCTGGTCCAGGAGACCGGCGGCCTGTCCGGAGCCCCGGTCAAGGAGCGCTCCCTGGCCGTCCTGCGCCGCCTCCACGCGCGCGTCGGCGACCGCATCACCCTGGTGGGCGTCGGCGGCATCGAGAACGCCGAGGACGCCTGGCAGCGCATCCTCGCCGGTGCCACCCTGATCCAGGGCTACAGCGCCTTCATCTACGAGGGACCGTTCTACGCCCGCGCGATCCACAAGGGCCTCGCCGCCCGCCTGGCGGCCTCCCCGTACGCCACCCTCGCCGAGGCCGTCGGCGCCGACACCCGAAAGGCCGCGCAGTGACCTCCCTCCCGTCGCCCGACCACCGCCCCGCATCGACGCCCTCCGGGCGGACCCCGACGTTCGGCACCCGCCTCCGCTCCGCCATGGACGAGCGAGGGCCCCTCTGCGTCGGCATCGACCCGCACGCCGCCCTGCTCGCCTCCTGGGGCCTGAACGACGACGTCGACGGCCTGGAACGCTTCTCCCGGACGGTCGTCGAGGCCCTGGCCGACCAGGTCGCCGTCCTCAAGCCGCAGGCCGCCTTCTTCGAGCGCTTCGGCTCCCGGGGCATCGCCGTGCTGGAGCGCACCGTGGCCGACGCCCGGGCGGCGGGCACGCTCGTCCTCATGGACGCCAAGCGCGGCGACATCGGCTCCACCATGGCGGCCTACGCCGAGACCTTCCTCCACAAGGACTCGCCCCTCTTCTCGGACGCGCTCACGGTCTCGCCGTACCTCGGCTACGGCTCGCTGCGGCCGGCGGTGGACCTGGCGCGCGAGAGCGGCGCGGGGCTGTTCGTCCTGGCCCTCACCTCCAACCCGGAGGGCGCGGAGGTCCAGCGGGCGGTACGCACCGACGACCCGGCGGGCCTGACGATCGGCGCGACGATGCTGGCGCACCTGGCGGCGGAGAACACGGGGGAGACCCCGATGGGCTCCTTCGGCGCGGTCGTCGGCGCCACCCTCGGCGACCTCTCGTCCTTCGACCTCGACATCAACGGCCCCCTCCTGGCCCCCGGCATCGGCGCCCAGGGCGCGACCGCGGCCGACCTTCCCGCGGTCTTCGGCCCGGCGGTCCGCAACGTGGTCCCGAACGTCAGCCGCGGGGTCCTGCGGCACGGCCCGGACGCGTCCGCGCTGCGTGCCTCGGCGGAGCGCTTCGCGGACGAGATCCGCGAGGCCGTCGGCGCCTGACGGGACCCGATCCGCCGGCCCGGCGGAGGGCGGCGGCCCGCTTCTGGCCAATCCGCAGGTCGGAGCTGTCTCACTCCTTGGTAAGAACTTGGCCGAAAAGCCGGTCCTTATGCCGGAAATGTCCTGGTCGGTCGATGCTGACCAGGACTTTTCGTTCGTTCTCGCTGACTGGAGAGGCGCGGGCCGCTAGTCTCCGGGGCAGAGTCAGCGTTCAACGGCGCAAGCGTTGTTCGCTGCTCCACTGGTGTGGGGCGACCAGCCTCCTCACCGGTCCGTATCCGACAGTTCGACATCCGAGGTGACGTAGGCGTGGCTCTTCCGCCCCTTACCCCTGAACAGCGCGCAGCCGCGCTCGAAAAGGCCGCCGCGGCTCGCCGGGAGCGGGCCGAGGTCAAGAATCGACTCAAGCACTCCGGCGCCTCCCTCCACGAGGTCATCAAGCAGGGCCAGGAGAACGACGTCATCGGCAAGATGAAGGTCTCCGCCCTGCTCGAGTCCCTGCCCGGCGTCGGCAAGGTCCGTGCCAAGCAGCTCATGGAGCGGCTCGGCATCTCCGAGAGCCGGCGTGTGCGCGGTCTCGGTTCCAACCAGATCGCCTCCCTGGAGCGCGAGTTCGGCAGCACCGGTTCCTGAGCCGGGGTGGCCGTCCTCGGCACTCCCGTAAAGCTGGAATAATCGCTGCATGGCAGCAGAGGTACGTCCGCGGCTGACCGTGCTCTCCGGCCCCTCCGGGGTGGGTAAGAGCACGGTCGTCGCTCATATGCGCAAGGTCCACCCCGAGGTCTGGCTCTCGGTGTCGGCCACGACACGAAAGCCGCGACCCGGCGAGAAGCACGGCGTCCAGTACTTCTTCGTCACGGACGACGAATTCGACAAGCTGGTCGCCAACGGCGAGCTGCTCGAGTGGGCCGAGTTCGCGGGCAACCGCTACGGCACGCCCCGCCGCGCCGTCCTCGACCGGCTGGAGGCCGGCGAGCCGGTCCTCCTGGAGATCGACCTCCAGGGCGCCCGCCAGGTCAAGGACTCCATGGCGGAGGCGCAGCTGGTCTTCCTGGCCCCGCCGAGCTGGGACGAACTCGTCCGCCGGCTGACCGGCCGCGGCACCGAGTCGCCCGAGGTCATCGAGCGCCGGCTGGAGGCCGCCAAGATCGAGCTGGCCGCGGAGGCCGAGTTCGACACCACCCTGGTCAACACCTCCGTCGAGGACGTGGCGCGTGAGCTGCTAGCCTTGATGAACGTTGTTTGATCGATTTCTGATCACCTGGACCTGATCACTCCGGATCAGCTCACCCAGAAGTTTCTTCGGAAGGCTAGAGCGTGTCCTCTTCCATCACCGCGCCCGAGGGCATCATCAACCCGCCGATCGACGAGCTGCTCGAGGCCACCGACTCGAAGTACAGCCTCGTGATCTACGCGGCCAAGCGCGCGCGTCAGATCAACGCGTACTACTCGCAGCTCGGCGAGGGTCTGCTCGAGTACGTCGGTCCGCTCGTCGACACCCACGTCCACGAGAAGCCGCTCTCGATCGCCCTGCGCGAGATCAACGCGGGTCTGCTGACCTCCGAGGCCATCGAGGGCCCGGCGCAGTAAGCACGTATCGCTTTTCACCACAGGCCCGGCGGAACATCCGCCGGGCCTGTGGTGTCTCATGGAGTCGTACGCATCCGAGTGCGGGGAGTGAAGTTGAGCGCCGTGGCAAAGCCGAAGGTCGTCCTGGGGGTCAGCGGCGGGATCGCCGCGTACAAGGCCTGTGAGCTGCTGCGGCGGCTGACCGAGTCGGGCCACGACGTGCGCGTCGTCCCCACCGACTCCGCCCTGAACTTCGTCGGTGCCGCCACCTGGTCCGCCCTGTCCGGCAACCCCGTCTCCACCGGGGTCTGGGAGTCCGTCCACGAGGTCCCGCACGTGCGGATCGGCCAGGCGGCCGACCTCGTCGTGGTGGCCCCGGCCACCGCCGACATGCTCGCCAAGGCCGCCCACGGCCTCGCCGACGACCTGCTCACGAACACCCTGCTCACCGCCCGCTGTCCGGTCGTCTTCGCGCCCGCCATGCACACCGAGATGTGGGAGCACCCGGCCACCCAGGAGAACGTGGCGACCCTGCGCCGCCGCGGCGCCGTCGTCATCGAGCCCGCCGTCGGCCGCCTCACCGGCGTCGACACCGGCAAGGGCCGGCTGCCCGACCCCGCCGAGATCTTCGAGGTCTGCCGACGCGTCCTCGCGCGCGGAACCGCCGAGCCCGACCTGGCGGGCCGGCACGTCCTGGTGACCGCCGGAGGCACCCGCGAGCCCCTCGACCCCGTCCGCTACCTCGGCAACCGGTCCTCCGGCAAGCAGGGCTACGCCCTGGCCAGGGCCGCCGCCGCCCGCGGCGCCCGGGTCACGCTCATCGAGGCGAACACCGGGATCCCGGACCCCGCCGGCGTCGACGTGGTCCACGTCGGCACCGCCGTCCAGCTGCGCGAGGCCGTCCTGAAGGCGACCGGTGACGCCGACGCCGTGGTGATGGCCGCGGCCGTCGCCGACTTCCGCCCCGCGGTCTACGCGGCCGGCAAGATCAAGAAGCAGGACGGCGTCGAGGCGCCCACGGTCGAGCTCGTCCGCAACCCGGACATCCTGGCCGAGATCTCCGCCGAGCGCGCCCTGCCCGGCCAGGTCGTCGTCGGCTTCGCCGCCGAGACGGACGACGTGCTCGCCAACGGCCGGCGGAAACTCCGCCGCAAGGGCTGCGACCTGCTCGTCGTCAACGAGGTGGGGGAACGCAAGACCTTCGGATCCGAGGAGAGCGAGGCTGTGGTGCTCGCGTCCGATGGTGCGGAGACCTCTGTGCCCTATGGACCGAAGGAAGCTCTCGCCGAGACGATCTGGGATCTGGTCGTTCCCCGCCTGCGTCCCGCCGTCGCGTAGGATTCCCGAGACTCTTCTTCCGGAGTTCACCGTCATGGGTGGCTGAGAATCCGGTGGAACCGGCCACGGCCGGGCGGACGGGGCGGGTGTGCGCGAGGAGCGAGGGCCGGAAATCGGCCGTGATCAGGCTCCCATCTTGCGAGACACCTGGCCCAATGCCCGATCGTGACCGATAGACTGGTCTCGGTACGACGCGGGGCGCAGCCCCCTGCCGTCCGACCTTGTTCAGCCAGCAGCCGCTGCAACCATTGGGAGCGTTGTGTCCCGTCGTCTCTTCACCTCGGAGTCCGTGACCGAAGGTCACCCCGACAAGATCGCTGACCAGATCAGCGACACCATCCTCGACGCACTCCTCCGTGAGGACCCCACCTCGCGCGTGGCCGTCGAGACGCTGATCACCACCGGCCTCGTGCACGTCGCCGGTGAGGTCACGACCAAGGCGTGGGCCGACATCCCCACCCTGGTCCGCAACAAGATCCTCGAGATCGGGTACGACTCCTCGAAGAAGGGCTTCGACGGCGCGTCCTGCGGCGTCTCGGTCTCCATCGGGTCGCAGTCCCCGGACATCGCGCAGGGTGTCGACACCGCCTACGAGAAGCGGGTCGAGGGTGACGAGGACGAGCTCGACAAGCAGGGCGCGGGCGACCAGGGCCTGATGTTCGGCTACGCGTCGGACGAGACCCCGGAGCTCATGCCGCTCCCGATCTTCCTCGCGCACCGCCTCTCGCGCCGCCTCACCGAGGTCCGCAAGAACGGGACCATCCCGTACCTGCGCCCCGACGGCAAGACCCAGGTCACCATCGAGTACGACGGCGACAAGGCCGTCCGCCTCGACACGGTCGTCGTCTCCTCGCAGCACGCCTCCGACATCGACCTCGAGTCGCTGCTCGCCCCCGACGTCCGCGAGTACGTCGTCGAGCACGTCCTCAAGGAGCTGCTCGAGGACGGCATCAAGCTGGACACCGACGGCTACCGCCTGCTGGTCAACCCGACCGGCCGCTTCGAGATCGGCGGCCCGATGGGCGACGCCGGCCTCACCGGTCGCAAGATCATCATCGACACCTACGGCGGCATGGCCCGCCACGGTGGCGGCGCCTTCTCGGGCAAGGACCCGTCCAAGGTCGACCGCTCGGCCGCCTACGCCATGCGCTGGGTCGCCAAGAATGTCGTGGCCGCCGGCCTCGCCTCGCGCTGCGAGGTCCAGGTCGCCTACGCGATCGGCAAGGCCGAGCCCGTCGGTCTGTTCGTCGAGACCTTCGGCACCAACACGATCGAGACCGAGAAGATCGAGAACGCCATCGGCGAGGTCTTCGACCTCCGCCCGGCCGCGATCATCCGCGACCTCGACCTGCTGCGCCCGATCTACTCGCAGACCGCGGCGTACGGCCACTTCGGCCGCGAGCTCCCCGACTTCACCTGGGAGCGCACGGACCGCGTGGACGCGCTGAAGAAGGCCGCCGGCGTCTAGTCCGGAACGGACGGACCACGCGCCAGACGCACGAACGAGAGCCCGGTACCCCGCAGGGGGTGCCGGGCTCTCGCGTATCCGCCCCCGGCCCACGGCGCCCCGGCCCGGCCGCCGGCGCACACCGGCCTGTCGGAGCGGTCTGGTAGGAATTCAGCTGTGAGCAGCGAGAACGAGAAGTCCGAGGAGCCGGCCGACGAGCCGCCCGAGCAGCTCGCGCTCATCCGGGAGACCGTGCGCACGGCGAAGGTGCCGCGGGCCAAGCCCCGGACCTGGCGCGGCGCCGCGCTGGCCAAGGAGCTGCCCGTGGCCCGGGTGGTGGTCAACAAGGGCGTGCTCCACCTCGACCAGTTCTTCGACTACGCCGTCCCGGAGGAACTGGACGAAGTCGCGCAGCCCGGCGTCCGGGTGCGGGTGCGCTTCGGGGCCGGCGCCCACCAGGTGCGCGAGGGCCGGCGCGAGGGCGGACGCCTCATCGACGGCTTCCTCGTCGAGCGGCGGGCGGAGTCGGACTACCGGGGCGCGCTCGCCGCCCTCGCCGACGTCGTCTCGCCGGAGCCCGTCCTCAGCCCCGAGCTGCTCGGCCTCGCCCGCGCCGTGGCCGACCGCTACGCCGGCAGCCTGGCCGACGTGCTCCAGCTGGCCGTCCCGCCGCGCAGCGCCCGTGCCGAGGGCAGGCCCTCGCCCGACCCGCTGCCCCCGCCGCCGGCCCCCGAACCCGGTACCTGGGCGCGCTACGGACAGGGACCGGCCTTCCTCGACGCCCTCGCCCGCGGCGGCGCGCCCCGGGCGGTCTGGAACGCCCTGCCCGGGCCGTACTGGGCCGAGGAGCTGGCCCGCGCGGTCGCGGCCACCCTCGCCTCCGGCCGCGGTGCCCTCGTCGTCGTCCCGGACGGGCGGGCCGTCGGCCGGGTCGACGAGGCGCTCGCGCGGGTGCTGGGCGCCGGCCGGCACGCCGTCCTGACGGCGGAGACCGGGCCGGAGAAGCGGTACGCCCAGTGGCTGGCCGTCAGGCGGGGCGCGGTGCGGGCGGTGGTGGGCACCCGGGCCGCGATGTTCGCGCCCGTACGGGACCTCGGCCTCGTCGCCATCTGGGACGACGGCGACGGCAGCCACAGCGAGCCGCACGCCCCGCAGCCGCACGCGCGCGACGTCCTGCTGCTGCGCGCCGCCCACGACGGGTGCGCCTTCCTGCTGGGCGGCACGAGCTGCACCGTCGAGGCCGCCCAGCTGGTGGAGAGCGGCTGGGCCCGGCCGCTGGCCGCGAACCGGGACCAGGTGCGGGCCGCGGCCCCGCTGGTGCGCACGGTCGGGGACACGGACCTGGCCCGCGACGAGGCCGCCCGGGCCGCGCGCCTGCCCACGCTGGCCTGGCAGGCGGTACGGGAGGGCCTCAAGACGGGGCCCGTGCTCGTCCAGGTGCCGCGCCGGGGATACGTACCGCGCCTCGCCTGCGAACGCTGCCGCACCCCCGCGCGCTGCCGGCACTGCGCGGGACCGCTGGAGGCGCCGGAGCAGCAGGAACTGCGCTGCGGATGGTGCGGCCGGGGCGCTCCCGACTGGCACTGCGTCGCCTGCGGATCGAACCGGCTGCGCGCCCAGGTCGTCGGCGCGCGGCGCACGGCCGAGGAGCTCGGCCGTGCGTTTCCGGCGGTGCCCGTCCGCACGTCCGGCCGGGACCACATCCTGGACACCGTGCCGGGACGGCCCGCGCTGGTGGTCTCCACACCGGGCGCGGAGCCCGTCGCCGAGGGCGGCTACGCCGCGGCGCTGCTGCTGGACGGCTGGGCCATGCTCGGCCGCCCCGACCTGCGGGCGGGCGAGGAGGCCCTGCGGCGCTGGATCGACGCGGCCTCGCTCGTGCGCGGCCAGGGGGACGAGGGCGCCGGCGGGGTCGTGGTGATCGTCGCGGAGCCGACCCTGCGGCCGGTGCAGGCGCTGGTGCGCTGGGATCCCGTCGGCCACGCCCAGCGGGAACTGGCGGAGCGGGCGGAGCTGGGCTTCCCCCCGGTGTCGCGGATGGCCGCGGTGTCGGGTCCGCCGGAAGCGGTGGAGTCCTTCCTCGCGGCCGCCGAACTGCCGCACGACGCCGAGGTGCTGGGCCCGGTGGCACTGCCCGTCGTCCGGCCCGGCGGCCCGCGGCGGCCCGGCGACACCCCGCCGGGGGAGCAGTGGGAGCGGGCGCTGGTCCGGGTGCCCCCGGGCAACGGCGCCGCCCTGGCGGCGGCCCTGAAGAAGGCTCAGGCCGGACGCCTGGCCCGCGGCGGAGGCGAACCGGTCAGGATCCGGGTGGACCCGCCGGACATCGGCTGAGCTCCGAGGGGTCCCGGCGGCTCGCCTCCGGTAAGGGGGACCGGACAGGGTCCGGACATGGCTCGGCCGCCCCGCTCCGCTGGAGCGTGGGCGGCCGGAGAGCGCGTGTCAGCCGTTGCGGGGGCCGGGGAAGGCCGGCGGGCGGGGTTCCTKGCGCAGCGACTGGGTCGCGGGAGTGGGCTGCGGCGGCATCGAGCGGGCCGACGGGACCACCGGGAGCGTGCGGGTCGCGCCCGGCTCGGGCGCGTGGTCCTGCTCGACGGCGCCGCCACCCTGCTGGGGCGCGCGCCGGGCACCGTAACGGCGGTGGACGGCCTGCTTGGTGACCCCGAGGGCCGAGCCCACCGCGTCCCAGGAGAACCCCAGCGAACGGTCGAAGTCGACGGCCGCCGTCACCAGTGTCTCGACGCTGTCCCGCAGTTCCTGCGCCAGCCGCACCGTCGGCGCGGGCGCCCGTCCGTACACGACGAAGCCCGTCGACGGGCCGGAGCGGCGCGGGCGGTAGACGTTGCCCAGTTGGGCCGTGAGCGTGCGCAGTGCGTCCACCTGCCGCCGGACCCGCTCGATGTCCCGCACCAACAGGTGCAGACTTGCCCGGGCTTGGGCGTCGTGGGTTGCGTGGTCGGCCATGTGCAAGCCTCTCGAACCGGCGTGTCAAGGGGAGCGGGCCACGGCGAGCAGCGGCCCGTGTCGGTCAATCTCTCTTGACCAACGCGCCACCCGTGGTCAGGTCACGCTGCGGGGGCGTATCCGCATATGCGCGGAGCGCCCACGTGCCCGTACGCCCCCTCCCGCCCCGGCCGGGGCGGGTCTTCGACGACAGGCGCGGGGCCGTCCCGTCATCCGCCGTACGCCCGCCGGGGACGACGGGGCAGCCCCTGGGGGGTGTCCTGCCGATCGGGCTCCCGGCGTCCTGGAACGCCGTCTCCCGCGTTGTCGTCGGTCGGGATGGCTCCGCCATGCCTCGCCCCCACCGCCTGGCGGCGTGGGAGGCACCACCTCCGCCTCGGATCCGAAGCCCCGGGACGCCGCTCACCTCTCCGGCCTGATCGGCAYGACACCCCCTAGACTGGTGCGTTGCCGCATTCCGCCCCGAGACAGACAGGCAGTCAGCCACCGATGAAGCTCGTCTTCGCAGGCACCCCCGAGGTCGCCGTACCCGCCCTGGACGCCCTGATCGCCTCCGGACGGCACGAGGTCGCCGCCGTCGTCACCCGGCCGGACGCGCCGGCGGGCCGCGGCCGGCACCTCGTGGCCAGCCCGGTCGCCCAGCGCGCGGAGGAGGCCGGGATCGAGGTGCTGAAGCCGGCGAAGCCGCGGGACGAGGACTTCCTGGCCCGGCTCCGCGAGATCGCCCCGGACTGCTGCCCCGTCGTCGCCTACGGCGCGCTGCTGCCCCGCGTCGCCCTCGACGTCCCCGCCCACGGCTGGGTCAACCTGCACTTCTCGCTGCTGCCGGCATGGCGCGGCGCCGCCCCGGTCCAGCACGCGGTGCTGGCGGGCGACGAGGTGACCGGCGCCTCGACCTTCCTGATCGAGGAGGGCCTCGACTCCGGACCGGTGTACGGCGTGATCACCGAGGACGTCCGGCCCACCGACACCAGCGGCGACCTGCTCACCCGGCTCGCCTTCGCGGGCGCCGGACTGCTCGCCGCGACCATGGACGGCATCGAGGACGGCAGCCTGAAGGCCGTGCCGCAGCCGGCCGACGGCATCACCCAGGCGCCCAAGATCCAGGTCGAGGACGCCCACGTGGACTGGAAGGCCCCGGCCCTGCGGGTGGACCGGCTCGTACGGGCCTGCACCCCGGCGCCGGGCGCCTGGACCCTCTTCCGCGGCGAGCGCCTCAAGCTGATCCAGGCCCACCCGGTGCCGGACCGCACCGACCTGGCGGCCGGCGAACTCGCGGCCGGCAAGAACAACGTGTTCGTCGGCACCGGTTCGTACGCCGTCGAGCTGCTCTGGGTCCAGCCGCAGGGCAAGAAGCCGATGCGCGCCGCGGACTGGGCGCGCGGCGTCCGGATCGCCGCGGGGGAGCGGGTCGGCGCCTGACGCCGGTCCGG
This sequence comes from Streptomyces sp. MS191, assembly GCF_008042125.1. Classification (GTDB taxonomy): domain Bacteria; phylum Actinomycetota; class Actinomycetes; order Streptomycetales; family Streptomycetaceae; genus Streptomyces. The sequence continues at coordinate 258,403 of NZ_RDBI01000040.1, read as the reverse complement.
GGGCCCGCCCGGCTCTCCGGGCGGACGGCTCCGGACCGCCCCGGGCCCTGCCCGGGCCCGGCTCCTGTCCGGGCCTCCCCACCGGCCGCCCGCAGACGGGAGGCGAGTGGGACGGCCGGTGGCACGGACGTAGGCTGGGAGGGTTCGACCTTCTCACTTCGTCAGCGGAGCACCTTTTGAGCGAGCAGGCCCAGCGCCGTACCCCGCGCACCCCCAAGCCGTACCGGCGCCCCAAGAAGGATCCCGTGCGGATCCTCGCCTTCGAGGCGCTCAGGGCGGTCGACGAGCGGGACGCGTACGCGAACCTGGTGCTCCCGCCGCTGCTCAAGAAGGCACGCGAGAAGGAAGGGCCCGAGAAGTTCGACGGGCGGGACGCGGCGCTGGCGACCGAGCTGGTCTACGGGACCCTGCGACGCCAGGGCACCTACGACGCGATCGTCGCGGCCTGCATCGACCGGCCGCTGCGCGAGGTCGACCCGCCGGTGCTCGACGTGCTGGCGCTCGGCGCGCACCAGTTGCTCGGGACGCGCATCCCGTCGCACGCCGCCGTCTCGGCCAGCGTGGAGCTGGCCCGGGTGGTGCTCGGCGACGGCCGGGCCAAGTTCGTGAACGCCGTCCTGCGGAAGATCGCGCAGGACGACCTCGACACCTGGGTGCAGCGGGTCGCGCCGCCCTACGAGAAGGACGCAGAGGACCACCTCGCGGTCGTCCACTCCCACCCGCGCTGGGTGGTCTCCGCGCTCTGGGACGCCCTCGGCGGCGGGCGGGCCGGCATCGAGGACCTCCTGGAGGCCGACAACGAGCGGCCCGAGGTCACCCTGGTCGCCCGGCCGGGCCGCGCCACCACCGACGAGCTGCTCGGCGAGGACACGCTGCCGGGCCGCTGGTCGCCGTACGCGGTGCGCCTCGCCGAGGGCGGCGAGCCCGGCGCCATCGAGGCCGTCAGGGAGGGCCGCGCGGGCGTCCAGGACGAGGGCAGTCAGCTGGTCGCCCTCGCGCTCGCCGCAGCGCCCCTGGAGGGGCGGGACGAGCGCTGGCTGGACGGCTGCGCCGGTCCCGGCGGCAAGGCCGCGCTGCTCGGCGCGCTGGCCGCGGAGCGCGGGGCCGCCCTGCTGGCCTCCGAGAAGCAGCCCCACCGTGCCCGGCTGGTCGAGCGTGCGCTCGCCGGCAACCCCGGCCCGTACCAGGTCATCGCCGCGGACGGCACCCGCCCGCCGTGGCGCCCCGGATCCTTCGACCGGGTCCTCATGGACGTCCCCTGCTCCGGCCTCGGCGCGCTGCGCCGCCGGCCGGAAGCCCGCTGGCGCCGTCGCCCGGAGGACCTGGACGGCTTCGCCCCGCTCCAGCGCGGGCTGCTCCGGGAGGCACTGCAGGCGGTCCGCGTCGGCGGGATCGTCGGCTACGCGACCTGCTCGCCCCACCTCGCGGAGACCCGGGTGGTCGTCGAGGACGTCCTCAAGGGCCGCGGCGGGCCGGCCGTCGAGGCCGAGTGGATCGACGCCCGGCCGCTGATGCCGGGAGTGCCCGCCCTCGGCGACGGCCCCGACGTCCAGCTGTGGCCGCATCTGCACGGCACCGACGCCATGTATCTGGCCCTCCTGCGCCGCACGGCCTGACGGCGGACGCCCCGCGCGGCGGCGAAAGGCCGGGATTGCCCGGCCTGTCACGCCCGCGGGTCCCGTCGGATCGCACGGAACCGCACACGAAACGCCTCCGCGGCAAAGAAGTGCCCAAGGACATGGCAGGCTTGGCACATGGCGCAGATCAATCCCAGCATCCTGTCCGCGGACTTCGCCCGGCTCGCCGAGGAGGCGAAGGCCGTCGACGGGGCCGACTGGCTGCACGTCGACGTGATGGACAACCACTTCGTGCCCAACCTGACGCTGGGCGTGCCGGTGGTCGAGTCGCTCGCCCGGGCCACGGACACGCCGCTGGACTGTCACCTCATGATCGAGGACCCCGACCGCTGGGCCCCTCAGTACGTCGAGGCCGGGGCCGGCTCCGTCACCTTCCACGTCGAGGCGGCGGCCGCGCCCGTACGCCTGGCGCGGGAGATCCGGGCCAAGGGCGCGCGCGCCTCGATGGCGCTCAAGCCGGCGACGCCGATCGAGCCCTACGAGGACCTGCTCCCCGAACTCGACATGCTGCTGATCATGACGGTCGAGCCCGGCTTCGGCGGCCAGTCCTTCCTCGACATCATGCTCCCGAAGATCCGCCGCACCCGTGAGCTGATCTCCAAGCACGGCCTGGAGCTGTGGCTCCAGGTCGACGGCGGCGTCGCGGAGTCCACCATCGAACGCTGCGCCGAGGCCGGTGCCGACGTCTTCGTGGCCGGTTCGGCCGTCTACGGCGCGGCGGACCCGGCGGAGGCCGTGCGCTCGCTGCGGGCCGCCGCGGAGTCGGCGACCGCGTCGGCGGCGTGGGCGTGTGGCCACTGAGCCGCGGGCAGATGAACGCGGCCCGTCGGAGCGCCGACAGGCCTGATCAAGGACCGCCGTATCTGACAGGATGAACGGTGAGTCCAGAGTGTGAACAGCAGTATGTGAACCACTCGTGCGTGAGCAGTATGTGAGCAGCGGTACGTGAACAGCAGTGAGGAGATCGCGGTGGCGGGTATCTCAGCGGGACGGTCAGCCCTGCGGATGGGACCCGCGGAGCTGGTGCAGGCGGCGGCCATGGCCCGCCGCTTCTACCTCGAGGGCAAGTCCAAGATCCAGATCGCCGAGGAGTTCGGCGTCAGCCGCTTCAAGGTGGCCCGGGTCCTGGAGACCGCCCTCGAACGCGACCTCGTACGCATCGAGATCCGCGTACCCGCGGAGCTGGACGCCGAGCGCTCCGACGCGCTGCGCGCCCGCTTCGGGCTCCGCCACGCCGTCGTCGTCGAGTCCCCGGCGGAGGGCGAGGACGAATCGCCCGACCCGGAGAACCTCGGCGAGGTCGCGGCCGACCTGCTCGGCGAGCTGGTCACCGAGGGCGACGTCCTGGGCCTGGCCTGGGGCCGCTCCACCATCCACATGGCGGCGGCGCTCGACCGGCTGCCGCCCTGCACGGTCGTGCAGCTCACCGGGGTGTACGACGCCGGGACGGCCGAGCGCGGCTCGGTCGAGGCGGTACGGCGCGCCGCCCAGGTCTCGGGCGGCGAGGCGCACCCCATCTACGCGCCCATGCTGCTGCCGGACCCGGCCACCGCCGCGGCGCTGCGCAACCAGACCGGCATCGCCCGGGCCTTCGAGTACTTCGACAAGGTCACCGTCGCCTGCGTGTCCATCGGTTCCTGGGAGCCGGGCATCTCGACCGTGCACGACATGCTCACGGACGAGGAGCGCGCGCACTACGCCTCCCTCGGCGTCGCCGCCGAGATGTCCGCGCACCTCTTCGACACCGAGGGGCGCCGGGTCGGCCGCGACCTGGGCGAGCGCTGCATCACCGTCGAGGCGGACCGGCTGCGCCGGATCCCCGAGGTCGTGGCGATCGCCGGCGGCCAGCGCAAGGCGGCGGCGATCGGGGCGGTGCTCCGCTCGGGCCTCGTCACCAGCCTGGTGACCGACCGCGCCGCGGCGGACCACCTCCTGACGGAGGCCCCGGGTCCCCGTCCCGCCCTGGACCGCAAGGACCCGGACGGCGTCTGACGCTCGGAGGGGGCGGGTGGCCGGGAGGCGCCCGCCCCTTTTTCCTTCGCGGTGGGCGAGTTCTTCCTTTCGCGGTGGGCGAGCCGAACGGCCCTCCGCATCCCGCCTGCGCCCGCCGCGCGGACGGCCGCGATGATCGAGTCGATCAGGTCCTCGACGCCCGGGCGGGCCGGGTCGAGGAACATCCGGGAGGTCGAGATGCCCTCCTCGAAGAGTCCCTTGCGCGCGCGGTCGTACGCCGACTCCTCGCTCGTGCGGTTGCGCACGGCGCGGGCCGAGGC
>NZ_RDBI01000040.1:226048-254393 GCF_008042125.1 Streptomyces sp. MS191 | reverse complement strand
CCCCCACCGCGGGTCACCCCCACCCGGCCGGCCCCGGCGCGGTCCGCGACCGCGCCCGGACGCGTCTCCGGGCTCCCTGCCGTCCCGGTCGGCGAACTGCCCGCCGAGGCCCGGGCGACCCTGCGCCTGATCGAGCGGGGCGGGCCCTTCCCGTACGGCAAGGACGGCGCGACCTTCGCCAACTTCGAGCGGATCCTGCCGCGGCGCGAGCGTGGCTACTACCGCGAGTACACCGTCCGCACCCCCGGTGAACGCGACCGCGGCGCCCGCCGCCTCGTCACCGGCCGGGGCGGCGAGACCTACTACACGGACGACCACTACGAGACCTTCCGGGAGGTCGTGCCCGATGACACCCGATGACGTGCTGCGCGACGCCGTCGTCCTCGACCTCCACGGCGTCCTGGACAAGGACGCCTTCATGGACCGCTGCGCCGCCGCACTCGGCCTCCCCGCCTGGTTCGGACGGAACTGGGACGCCCTGGCCGACTGCCTGGGCGATCTCCCCGGCCCGGTCTCCGTCGTCGTGACCCGGTGGCAGGACTACGCCGAGGCCCGCCCGCGGGACTGGTCGATCGCCGAGGAGGTCTTCGCGGCGGCGGTCGACGCGAGCCCGTCCGGCCTCATGGTCCTGCTCGCCCTTGGAGGATCCTCCGAGAGTGATGCCGGAAGCCTCGGATGAATCGCCCTGGACTGGTATGCCTACCACCGTGGGACAATGAACTACGTGCTTTTTCCCCTGGCTGAAATGCCTAGGGGCCACTCCGAACGACTGGATGTTCAGCACGTGCGTTTCCTCAATGACGTCAAGCCGCCGTACGACCTGACGTACGACGATGTGTTCATGGTGCCGAGCCGCTCGGCCGTGGGTTCCCGCCAGGCCGTGGACCTCGCCTCGCCCGACGGCACCGGCACGACGATCCCGCTGGTCGTGGCCAACATGACCGCGATCGCCGGCCGCCGGATGGCCGAGACCGTCGCCCGCCGCGGCGGCATCGTCGTCATCCCCCAGGACATCCCGATCGAGGTCGTCACCGACGTCGTGTCGTGGGTGAAGAGCCGCCACCACGTCCTGGACACCGCCATCGAGCTCGCCGAGCACCAGACCGTGGCCGACGCGCTCTCCCTGCTGCCCAAGCGCGCGCACGACGCCGGTGTCGTCGTCGACGAGGACCGCCGCCCGATCGGTGTCGTCACCGACGCCGACCTGTCCGGAGTGGACCGCTTCACCCAGCTGTCCGAGGTCATGTCCAAGGACCTGCTGCTCCTCGACGCGGACATCGACCCGCGCGAGGCCTTCAACATCCTGGACCAGGCCAACCGCCGCTACGCGCCGGCCGTGGACGGGGACGGCCGCCTGGTCGGCATCCTCACCCGCAAGGGCGCGCTCCGCGCGACCCTCTACACCCCGGCCACCGACGCCAAGGGACAGCTGCGCATCGCCGCCGCCGTCGGCATCAACGGCGACGTTGCGGGCAAGGCCAAGCAGCTCCTCGACGCCGGTGTGGACACCCTCGTCGTCGACACCGCGCACGGCCACCAGGAGTCGATGATCGCCGCGATCAAGGCCGTGCGGGGTCTCGACCCGCACGTGCCGATCGTCGCGGGCAACATCGTCGCCGCCGAGGGCGTGCGCGACCTCATCGAGGCCGGCGCGGACATCATCAAGGTCGGTGTGGGCCCCGGCGCCATGTGCACCACCCGCATGATGACCGGTGTCGGCCGCCCCCAGTTCTCGGCGGTCCTCGAATGCGCCGCCGAGGCGAAGAAGTACGGCAAGCACGTCTGGGCCGACGGCGGTGTCCGGCACCCGCGCGACGTGGCCATGGCGCTCGCCGCCGGCGCGTCCAACGTGATGATCGGCTCCTGGTTCGCCGGCACGTATGAGTCCCCGGGCGACCTCCAGCAGGACGCCCACGGCCGCCTGTACAAGGAGTCCTTCGGCATGGCCTCGGCCCGCGCCGTGCGCAACCGCACGAGCGAGGAGTCGGCGTACGACCGCGCGCGCAAGGGACTCTTCGAGGAGGGCATCTCGACCTCCCGGATGTTCCTCGACCCGGCCCGCCCGGGCGTCGAGGACCTGATCGACTCGATCATCGCGGGCGTCCGCTCCTCCTGCACCTACGCCGGTGCGGCCTCCCTGGCCGAGTTCGAGGAGAAGGCCGTGGTCGGCATCCAGAGCGCCGCCGGCTACGCCGAGGGCAAGCCGCTGCACGCGAGCTGGAGCTGAACCGCTGAACCCACCGGCGGCGCGGACGGGCCCGGTGGCCCGTACGCGCCGCTCGTGACCGTACGCGCGGCCCCCGGCACGTCGCGGGCCGCGCGGGAGCGCACAGGGCCCCYGGGAGCTTCTCCCGGGGGCCCTCGCCGTTCCCGTCCGGGCCCGGCCACCCGGCGCAGCCGCCGACGGCCACCTCCGCGCACCCGGCGACGGCTCCGCGGGCGTCGGCCGGCCGGTCGCGCGGGCGACCCCCGCGCCGCCCCCGTCAGGCGCCTTCGCGTCGCGCCCGGGGCGGGCCGGACGCGCCCACGTAGCCGGCCTGCCGCAGCGCCCCGGCCACGGCCGACGCCAGGCGGGCGTGGCCGCGGTCGTTGGGGTGCAGGCCGTCCGCGAGGTCGTCCGGGGTGAGCAGCGGAAGGCCGGGCAGCAGCGTGAGGTGCTCGTCGCCGTCCGCGACCAGGTCCCGGGCCGCGTCCTCCATCGCGGCACGCAGCTCCCCGAGGGTGGCCCCGAGGGCGTTCCCGGTGGTCTCGGCCGCCGGGCGCAGGACGGGGGAGAGGAGGAGCAACGGGGTGTCCGGATGCCCCTGGCGCACCAGCGTGACGAAGGCCCGCGTCGTCTCGTAGAGCAGCGACGCCGAACACGGCACCGCGGCCCAGCAGTTGGTGCCGAAGGCCAGTGTCAGCAGGTCGCCGGGCAGGCTCGCGAGCTGCTCGGCGAGCGGCAGTTCGCCGCGCGCGCCGCCCGCGAATCCGAGGTTGACCGTGTCCAGCCCCAGTTCCCGGCCCGCCGTCGCCGGCCAGGAGTACGCCGGCCGGGTCGACCACCAGCCCTCGGTGATCGAATCACCGTGCACCAGCCACCGGGGGCGGCGGGGTCCCGGGGTGAGGGAGCCGCCGTCCGCCCGCAGGCCCAGGACGACGGGGGCCTGGCTCTCCGGCAGGTGGACGGTGAACGAGCCGCCGCCGGGGGGCAGTCGGAGGGTGACGGTCGACTCCTCCGCCGGATCGGTGAAGACCTCGGTGACGCACGCGCCGCCCTGCCACAGGGCGAAGCAGTGGCGCAGCTCGCGCAACGCGTCCCCGCGGCCGGGGACGGCCGCGCGGTAGCGCAGCTCGACCGCCCGGGTGGCGGGCGAAGCCTCGAACTCGACGCGTACGCCGATGGGCAGGGCGGCGCGCTCCGCGGTGTCCCACGGCAGCCGGGCAAGGTCCGCGGGATCGGCGCGCACGGCGCGTCCGTGGTCGAGCCAGGCGGTGCCGCGCAGGAAGGGTTCCGGGTCGAGCCAGCCCACCGAGGCCTCCGTTCGGGAAGACGTCGAGGGGTCGCCGCGCCGCCCTGCCACAGGGCGAAGCAGTGGCGCAGCTCGCGCAACGCGTCCCCGCGGCCGGGGACGGCCGCGCGGTAGCGCAGCTCGACCGCCCGGGTGGCGGGCGAAGCCTCGAACTCGACGCGTACGCCGATGGGCAGGGCGGCGCGCTCCGCGGTGTCCCACGGCAGCCGGGCAAGGTCCGCGGGATCGGCGCGCACGGCGCGTCCGTGGTCGAGCCAGGCGGTGCCGCGCAGGAAGGGTTCCGGGTCGAGCCAGCCCACCGAGGCCTCCGTTCGGGAAGACGTCGAGGGGTCGCACAGTGCGTGATGGGGCATGAGGAGTCAATGCACAGGGACCGGGGGGTTCACACCCCCAATGTGTCGATTCATGCGGTGGGGCGCAATGTTTCCCCGTCTGTTCCGCCAGCGCGCAATGATCATCTACTCATGCGCAACAACCCTGCATTACGGATGCGAAGCGCTGGGCTCTAGCATCGTGCTTCGTACCAGGAGTGGCGGCGACCGCCTGCTCGGCGGTCTCCACCCCTCGCGGGCTGCTCCGGCATGCCCGCGCTCCGCCGCGGTCGTCGCGCCCCCGACAGGCAGCGATCAAGGAGTCCCCGCAGTGCTGGATCAAGGCGCAGCCCCGCCGGCCACCGAGCCGACCGTCCCCAAGGCGACCGTGCTCTCCGCCCTCACCCGGCGCAAGCCGGTGGAAACCCTGGTCGAAGAGGGTGGTCAGGGTGAGGGCGGCAGCCTTCGCCGGTCCCTCTCGATGTGGCAGCTGACCATGATCAGCATCGGCGCGACCCTCGGCACCGGCATCTTCGTGGTGCTCGGCGAGGCCGTGCCGGAGGCCGGCCCCGCCGTCACGCTGGCCTTCGTCTTCGCCGGACTCACGGCGCTGTTCTCGGCGCTGTCGTATGCGGAGCTGGCCGGCACCATCCCGGTCGCGGGCTCGTCGTACTCGTATGCGTACGCAACGATGGGTGAGCTCGTCGCCTGGGTGTGCGGCTGGTGCCTGCTCCTGGAGTACGGCGTGTCCATCGCGGCCGTGGCCGTCGGCTGGGGCGACTACCTGAACGAGCTCCTCGACGGCACCCTCGGCGTCACGCTGCCCACCGCGCTCAGCGCACCCCCCGGCGACGGCGGGATATTCAACCTCCCGGCGCTGATCGTCGTCCTGCTGGCGATGGTGTTCCTGCTCGGCGGCGCCAAGGAGTCGGCCCGCGCCAACACGATCATGGTCGCGGTGAAGATCGGGGCCCTGGTCCTCTTCTGCGCCATCGGCTTCATGGGCTTCAAGTCCGGCAACTACAGCGACTTCATGCCGCTCGGCCCCGGCAGCGTCGGCGCCGCCGGTGCGATCCTCTTCTTCTCCTACATCGGCTTCGACGCCGCCTCCACGGCCGGCGAGGAGGCCAAGAACCCCAAGCGCGACCTGCCCCGGGCGATCATGCTCTCGCTGGTCATCGTGACGGCGCTGTACGTCCTCGTCTCCGCCGTCGCGGTGGGCGCCTGGGACTGGAAGAAGTTCGCCGGCTCCGAGGCCACCCTCGCCGCGATCATGAACGACGTGACCGGCCAGAGCTTCTGGGGCACCCTCCTCGCCGCCGGCGCCGTCATCTCCATCGCGAGTGTCGTGCTCACCGTGCTCTACGGCCAGACCCGCATCCTCTTCGCGATGTCCCGCGACGGCCTCGTCCCGAAGGTCTTCGGCAAGGTCCACGTCAAGACCGGTACGCCCCGCGTCAACACCGTGATCGTCTCGGTCTTCTGCGGCCTGCTCGCCGCGGTCGTCCCGCTGGGTGAACTGGTCAACGCGACCAGCATCGGCACGCTCTTCGCCTTCGCCCTGGTCAACGTCGCCGTGGTGGTGCTCCGCTACACCCGCCGTGACATGGAGCGTTCCTTCAAGGTCCCGTTCGGGCCGCTCTTCCCGGCGCTGGGCTTCCTCTTCTGCGGCTACAGCATGTACACCCTCGACCTGGTCACCTGGAAGGTCTTCGGTGGCTGGATGGCCGTGGGCCTCGTGTTCTACTTCCTGTACGGCATGCGCCGCTCCCGACTGGCCTCCGCAGAGAAGTGATCCACCCGTAGTGCGACTCAACGACCTCGACGAACGCATCGTCCACGCCCTGGCGGAGGACGCCCGTCGCTCGTACGCCGACATCGGCTCGCTCGTCGGGCTCTCCGCGCCCGCCGTGAAGCGGCGCGTGGACCGGCTCCGGGCCGAGGGCGCGATCACCGGCTTCACCGTCCGGGTGGACCCGGCGGCGCTCGGCTGGGAGACCGAGGGGTTCGTCGAGATCTACTGCCGCCACAACACCTCGCCGGACGACATCCGGCGAGGTCTGGAGCGGTATCCCGAGGTGGTGTCCGCGTCGACCGTCACCGGTGACGCGGACGCCGTCGTGCAGGTCTTCGCCTCGGACATGCGCCACTTCGAGCGGGTGCTCGAACGCATCGCGGGCGAGCCGTTCGTGGAGCGCACCAAGTCGGTGCTGGTGCTCTCGCCGCTCCTGAGGCGCTTCTCCTCCGGCTCGCCCGCCTAGAGCCTGCCCGGGCGGACCGTCCGGACGCCGGAGGGGTGCGGGCCGTGGTTCCCGCACCGCCCCGGTCGACCGGCCGGCCCGCCGGCTCCTCCGGACCGGCTCGCGCCTACTCCGTCGGGTACTCGAGCCGCCAGGGCAGTACGTGGAAGTCGCCGGTCCCCGACCGGACCTTCTCGAACGGGGCCGTGCTCATGCAGGGAGGCAGTTCCTTGTACTCCTCCTTGGTGATCCAGTTGTAGCCGAGCCGGTCGTGCCGGCCGTCGTCGTGGACGGAGACGCCGACCCGCTTGTTCCGGAAGCCGTCCACGTCCGTCTCGGTGACGACGCCCGTGACGACCGCCACCTTGCCGCCCGTGACCAGGCAGTCCACCTCGGCCACCGCGTAGCCGCCCTTGCCGCCCTTGTAGTGGCTGAACCGGATCGTCCCGGTGGCGGCCTCCGGATCCTTGTTGTCCTTCGCCGCCAGATGCGCGTCGAAGGAGAAGGTGATGTCGTCGCCGGCCGGGCGGTAGAGCTTCGCGGTCCCGGTCAGCGCGGAGGCCTCCCGGCTGCCGCCCCTCCCGTCGCCCGACGCGACGGCCGAGTTCGCGGCCCCGGCGGTGATCAGCAGTGCGGCGGCGACGGCGGCGATCTTCGTACGGCGGTTCATGTCGTTCCTTTCGGCAGGTCAACCGGACAGCCACCACTCTTCCGCCCGGACCGCCCCGGGGCGTCGGGCCGCGGAACGGTCCCGCCTCCGCCGCGCGGCGGGGAGGGCCTACGACCCCGGGCGGAGCCCCGGCGCCCAGGGCGCGCAACGAATCACCGCCGCACCGGGTGATCGCGCAACGCATCGACGGTCGGTCCGCAACGGTCGCGCCTTGTCCCGGGAGAGTCCGGAACCGTACCGTTTTTGACGTCTTCCCCTTCGCTCCGGACCCCCGAGGATCGCCCATGCCCGCGCTGCGCACCGCCCTGCTCCAGAGCTCCGGTGAGCTCGGTGACGTGGCCGCGAACCTGAAGCTCCTCGACGAGGCCGCCGCCCGCGCGGCCGCCGCCGGGGCCGGGCTCCTCCTCGCTCCCGAGCTGTTCCTCACCGGGTACGCCATCGGCGCCGACCTGGCCCGTCTGGCCGAGCCGGCGGACGGCCCGTCCGCCCGTGCCGTCGCCGCCATCGCCGTCCGCCACGGCCTGGCCGTCGGCTACGGCTACCCGGAGCGGGACACCGAGCGGCACGGAGTCCTGTACAACGCCGCCCAGGTCCTCGGTGCCGACGGCGAGGTACTCCTGCACTACCGGAAGACCCACCTCTACGGCGCCTTCGAGCGGCAGTGGTTCACCCCCGGAGACGACAGCGTCGTCCAGGCGGAGCTCGGCGGCCTCACGGTGGGCCTGATGATCTGCTACGACGTCGAGTTCCCGGAGAACGTGCGGGCGCAGGCGCTGGCCGGTACGGACCTCCTCCTCGTGCCGACCGCGCTCATGCACCCCGCCGAGGTCGTCGCCGAATCGGTCGTCCCCGTCCGCGCCTTCGAGAACCAGATGTACGTGGCGTACGCCAACCGGGCCGGCACGGAGGGCGAGTTCGAGTTCGTCGGACTCTCCACACTCGCCGGCCCCGACGGCACCGCCCGGGCGCGCGCCGGCCGCGGCGACGACCTGGTGCTCGGCGACGTCGACCCCGCACTCCTGGCCGCCTCGCGGACGGACAACCCGTACCTGAGCGACCGCCGTCCCGGCCTCTACGGCTCCCTCGCCGTCTGACCTCGGCCCGCCCGCCCGTCTCCCTCCCCAGTCTTTCCCCGCAAGGAGTCCGTACCCCATGACGTCCACGGTGCCCACCGCCGTCCAGCACACCGACGCGCAGCCGCCGATCACCATGTTCGGTCCGGACTTCCCGTACGCCTACGACGACTTCCTGGCCCACCCGGCCGGTCTCGGCCAGATACCCGCGACCGAGCACGGCACCGAGGTGGCGATCATCGGCGGTGGGCTCTCCGGCATCATCGCCGCGTACGAGCTGATGAAGATGGGCCTCAAGCCCGTCGTCTACGAGGCCGACCAGATCGGCGGCCGGCTGCGGACCGTCGGCTTCGAGGGCACCGGCACCGACGGGCTGACCGCCGAGATGGGCGCGATGCGCTTCCCGCCCTCCTCCACCGCGCTCCAGCACTACATCGACCTGGTCGACCTGAAGACCTCGCCGTTCCCGAACCCGCTCGCCGAGTCCACCCCGTCGACCGTGGTCGACCTCAAGGGCGAGTCGCACTACGCGGAGACGGTCGACGACCTGCCCCAGGTCTACCGCGACGTCGCCGCCGCCTGGAACGCCTGCCTGGAGGAGGGCGCCGACTTCTCCGACATGAACCAGGCCATGCGCGAGCGTGACGTCCCGCGCATCCGCGAGATCTGGTCGAAGCTCGTCGAGAAGCTCGACAACCAGACCTTCTACGGCTTCCTGTGCGACTCGGAGTCCTTCAAGTCCTTCCGGCACCGTGAGATCTTCGGCCAGGTCGGCTTCGGCACCGGCGGCTGGGACACCGACTTCCCGAACTCCATCCTGGAGATCCTCCGCGTCGTCTACACCGAGGCCGACGACCACCACCGCGGCATCGTGGGCGGCTCCCAGCAGCTGCCGCTGCGCCTGTGGGAGCGCGAGCCGGAGAAGATCGTCCACTGGGCGCCCGGCACCTCGCTGCGGTCCCTGCACGAGGGCGACCCGAAGCCGGCCGTGACGCGGCTGAACCGCACCGCCGGCAACCGGATCACGGTCACCGACGCCTCCGGCGACATCCGGACGTTCCGGGCGGCGATCTTCACGGCGCAGTCCTGGCTGCTGCTGTCCAAGATCGCCTGCGACGACTCGCTCTTCCCGATCGACCACTGGACCGCGATGGAGCGGACCCACTACATGGAGAGCTCGAAGCTCTTCGTGCCGGTCGACCGGCCGTTCTGGCTGGACAAGGCCGTCGACGACGAGGGGAACCCGACGGGCCGCGACGTCATGTCGATGACCCTGACCGACCGGATGACCCGCGGCACGTACCTCCTGGACGACGGTCCGGACAAGCCGGCCGTGATCTGCCTGTCGTACACCTGGTGCGACGACAGCCTGAAGTGGCTGCCGCTGTCCGCGAACGAGCGGATGGAGGTCATGCTGAAGTCGCTCGGCGAGATCTACCCGAAGGTCGACATCCGCAAGCACATCATCGGCAACCCGGTGACCGTGTCCTGGGAGAACGAGCCCTGGTTCATGGGTGCGTTCAAGGCCAACCTGCCCGGTCACTACCGCTACCAGCGGCGCCTGTTCACCCACTTCATGCAGGACCGGCTGCCCGAGGACAAGCGGGGCATCTTCCTGGCAGGCGACGACATCTCGTGGACGGCCGGCTGGGCCGAGGGCGCCGTGCAGACCGCGCTGAACGCCGTGTGGGGCGTCATGCACCACTTCGGCGGCGAGACGGACGCCACGAACCCGGGTCCGGGCGACGTGTACGACGAGATCGCCCCGGTGGAACTTCCGGAGGACTGACCCCGTTGGGGCAGTGGGGCGGACAGTACCGGTGCGCGAGCGGCCGCGAGAGCGGTCAGCCGCACCGTGCGAGCGGCGTCAGCAGCATCCGCCCCACCAGACCCACCGACCGGTCGAGGCGTTCCCGGAACTCCTCGGCCAGGTCGGGCAGTCCGCGCAGCTGCCACAGCGAGCGGGCGGCGAGCCAGGCCCCGTCCCGGGCCCGGTCCAGGCTCCAGCAGCCGAGCAGGTGCGTCAGCGGGTCCGCGACCTCCAGCAGGTCGGGGCCCGGCATCAGCTCCTCGCGGATGCGCTCCTCCAGCAGGACGAGGATGTCGCCGACGCGGTCGAACTCGTCCTCCAGCTCCGCGGGCGCGCAGTCGAGCGTCCGGCAGCTGTCCACCACGGCCAGCGCCAGGTCGTGCCCGATGTGCGCGTTGATCCCGGCCAGGGCGAACTGCAGGGGGCGGACGCCGGGGTGCCGCCGGTACTGGAAGAGCGGCCGCCAGCAGGCCGGGGCCGGGCAGCCGGTGGCGACCGCGTCGACCACCTCCAGGTACCGCTCCGCGAAACGGACGTCGAGGGTGGCGGCGGCCCGCCGGTCGGCGAAGGTGCCCGCCTCGATGGCGTGGCCGATCTCCTCCGTCACCGTCAGATAGACCCGGTTGAAGACCGCGACCCCGTCGGCGGGGTGCCAGGTCGAACGGAAGCTCCGCATCCGGTCCACCACGGGATCGACCGCCGTGAACTGCCCGATGTACCCCGTGCCGGTCTGCTGGGTCTGCGCCATGAGGGCAGCGTTCCAGCAGCCGGGCCCGCGGGGGAACAATCCGGGCCGGGCTTGACCGGAACGGGCGAACGGGACGGGCGAACGGAGGCCGGGCCCCGTCCGCGCCGGGTCCGGCGTGGACGGGGCCCGGCCATTGACCCCCTACGGCCTGCCCGCGTCCTCGCCGCCGCCCTCGTACGAGCTGGTGCCGGCGTCCAGCAGCGGTTCCTGCTGCTTGAGGTGCGCCGGGGCGAAGGCCCGCAGGACGTGGTAGCCCGTGATCACCACGATCGTGCCGAGCGCGATGCCGCCGAGCTCGAAGGTGTCGGTGAAGGTCAGCTTCACGCCGCCGACGCCGATGATGATGCCCGCCGCGGCCGGTACGAGGTTCAGCGGGTTGCGCAGGTCCACCCCCGCGTTGGTCCAGATCTGGGCGCCGAGCAGGCCGATCATGCCGTAGAGGATCACGGTGATGCCGCCGAGGACACCGCCGGGGATCGCGGCCACGACCGCTCCGAACTTCGGGCAGATACCGAACAGCAGCGCGAAGCCGGCCGCGGCCCAGTAGGCGGCCGTGGAGTAGACCCGGGTGGCCGCCATGACGCCGATGTTCTCGGAGTACGTGGTGTTCGGCGGGCCGCCCACCGCGGTGGAGAGCATGGAGGCGGCGCCGTCCGCGGCGATGGCGGTGCCGAGCTTGCCGTCGAGCGGGTCGCCGGTCATCTCGCCGACCGCCTTGACGTGACCGGCGTTCTCCGCGATCAGCGCGATCACCACGGGCAGCGCGACCAGGATCGCCGACCACTCGAAGCTGGGCGCGTGGAACGACGGCAGGCCGATCCAGTCGGCCTGCGAGACACCGGAGAGGTCGAGCCGCCAGTGGTCGGTGACCTGGCCGCTCGCGGACATCGAGTGGATCTTGCCGAAGACCAGGTCGAAGATCCAGGAGACCGCGTAACCGAAGACCAGGCCGAGGAAGATGGCGATGCGGGACCAGAAGCCCCGCAGGCAGACGACGGCCAGACCGGTGAACAGCATCACCAGCAGGGCGGTCCACTGGTCCTGCGGCCAGTACGTCGAGGCGGTCACCGGCGCGAGGTTGAAGCCGATCAGCATGACGACGGCGCCGGTCACGATCGGCGGCATCGCCGCGTGGATGATCCGGGCGCCGAACTTCCGTACGGCCAGACCGGCCAGGAAGAGCGCCCCGCCGACCACGAACACCGCGCCCGTGACCGTCGCGCTCGTGCCGCCGGAGGCGCGGATGGCCGCGGCGACACCGACGAACGACAGCGAGCAGCCCAGGTAGCTGGGGACCGTGCCCCGGGTCGCGAGGAGGAAGATCACCGTGGCGACGCCGGACATCATGATCGCGAGGTTGGGGTCGAGCCCCATCAGGACCGGGGCGACGAAGGACGCCCCGAACATCGCGACCACGTGCTGGGCCCCGAGGCCGGCCGTACGGGGCCAGGAGAGGCGCTCGTCAGGCCGGACGACGGCGCCCGGAGCGGGTGTTCGCCCGTCGCCGTGCAGGGTCCAGCGCACGCCGAGGTTCATGGGGTGGCTCCAGTTCTCCGGTTCCGGTGGCCGTGTCGTGGCCGCAAATGATCAGCCACATGGTAGTGCGCCGCTGGTCAGCGGGGTTCCGGCGCACTGCGTCCCGGGAGCCGGGCGGCGTCGCCTCCGGACGGGACCTACGACGCCTGGCCCGAGCGGGTCGCCCGGCTCGCGCCGCCCTCCGTGACGGGGGTACCGACCGTGGCCGGGCCGCCGTCGGCCGGCACGTCGGCGCCGGACGCGGGGCGGGACGCCTGGCGCAGCACCCCGGCTCCGACCACCAGGCCGAAGGTCAGCAGGGTGACCAGGCCGAAGGAGGCCATCAGCGAGGTCGCGTCGGCGATGCCCCCGATCGCGGAGGGGGCGATCAGCCCCGAGGTGTACGTGATGGTGGCGACGCCCGCGATGGCCTGGCTCGGGTTGGGGCCGCTGCGCCCCGCCGCCGCGAAGGCGAGCGGGACGACGACCGCCACCCCGAGGCCGATGAGCCCGAAGCCGGCCATCGCGACGGCCGGGTGCGGGGCGAAGACCACGAGCAGTCCGCCGGCGGTCGCCGCCGCGCCGCCGACGCGCACGGTCCGTACGGCGCCGAAGCGGTCCACGACCCGGTCGCCGACCAGCCGGGCGACGGCCATGGTCAGCGCGAACGCGGTGGTGGAGGCGGCGGCGACGCCCGCCGAGGAACCCAGCTCGTCGCGCAGGTACACCGCCGACCAGTCGAGGCTGGCGCCCTCGGCGAAGACGCCGCAGAAGCCGATCGCCCCGATGATCAGGGCCGACTTCGGAGGCAGGGAGAAGCGCGGGGGCGGCTCCTCGTCCGGCGCGCTCTGCAGGTCGAGGACCCCCTGGCAGCAGACGAGGCCGAGGGCGGTCAGGACGATCGCCCCGACCAGGTGGTGGAGCCGGGCGTCCGCGCCGAGGTGCGCGGCCACCGTGCCGGCCGCGGAACCGAGCAGGGCGCCCACGCTCCACATGCCGTGCAGGCTCGACATGATCGACTTGCGCAGCCGGTTCTCGACCTCGACGCCCAGGGCGTTCATCGCCACGTCGGACATGCCCGCGGTCGCGCCGTAGACGAAGAGTGCGGCGCACAGGCCGTAGATGTTCGGGGCGAGGGACGGCAGGGTCAGGGACAGGGTCCACAGGGCGAGCAGGCCGCGCAGGGCGGTACGGGCACCGAAGCGGTGGCTGATCGCGCCGGCCAGCGGCATCGCGAGCGAGGCGCCGATCGCGGGGAACGCCAGGGCGAGTCCCAGTTGTCCCGCGCTCACGCCGGCGTGGTCCTGGATCCACGGGACCCGGGTGGCGAAGCTGCCGGTGACCGCGCCGTGGACGCAGAAGACGGCTGCGACGGCGAAGCGCGCGCGTCGCAGCCGCTCGGTACCGAACTCGGTCTCGCCCGCCATGTGCCCTCCCTCGTCGTGGTGCGCCGTAAACTATCAGGAACCCTGCCTGATAAATAGTTCGGCGACGGAACCGACGCGCGAAAGTCTGAGAGGATCCCGGCATGCCCGCATCCCCGAGCACCGCCCGGGCCATCAACGACCGGCTCGCCCTGCGACTGCTCCAGGACGAGGGGCCGCTGACGGCGACTCAGCTGAAGGACCTGACCGGACTGTCCCGGCCCACCGTCGCGGACCTCGTCGAGCGGCTGCGGGGATCCGGACTCGTCCGCGTCGTGGGGGAGTCCGGCGCCGCCCGGCGCGGCCCCAACGCCAAGCTGTACGGGATCGCCGCCGACCGCGCCCATCTCGCCGCCCTCGACGTGCGCACCCGTTCCGTCTCCGTCGTGGTGGCCGACCTGCTGGGCAACACGCTCGGCGAGGCGTCCCTGCCGGTCGGGGACGGCACGGCGACGGGCCCCGCCGTGGAACTGGCGGCCGCCCTCCTCGAACGCACGGCCAAGGAGGCCGGCATCGAGGCCCTGCACAGCGTCGGGATCGGCGCGCCCGGGCTCATCGACCCGGAGACCGGCCAGCTCAACGACTCCTCGGGGCTGCCGGCCTGGCACCGGCGCCTGGTGCCCGCCCTCCAGGAACGGCTGCCGGCGACCGTCCTGGTCGAGAACGAGACCAACCTGGCGGCCGTCGCCGAGCAGCGGGTGGGAGCCGTGCGCGACCGCGACACCTTCGTCCTGCTCTGGCTCGGTCAGGGCGTCGGCGCGGCCGTCGTCCTGGACGGACGGCTGCGGCGGGGAGCCTCCGGCGGCGCCGGCGAGATCGGCTTCCTGCCCGTGCCGGGCACCTCGGGACTGCCCTCGGCCGACGACTGCGCCGGCGGCTTCCACGAACTGGCCTGCGTGGCGGCGGTCGACGCGCTGGCCGTACGGCACGGCCTCGACCCCCGTACCGCCCTGGCCTCCGGCGACGGCCCCTTCCTCGACGAACTGGCGGACCGCCTCGCCGTCGGCGCCGCGGCCGTCGTCTCGGTGCTCGATCCGGGCTGCGTGGTCCTCGGCGGCGAGACCGGCCACGCCGGCGGCACCGCGCTCGCGGCCCGGGTGGAGGAGCGCCTGGCCCGGCTCTCGCCCCTGCGCACCGAGGTACGGCCCACCGCGCTGGGTGACACGGCGGTGCTGCGCGGCGCCCTCCTGGCGGCCCGCGACGCGGCCCAGGACGAACTCTTCGGCCCCTCGGCCCACGACCGCGCCGCCGGGCAGGGCCGCCTCGCGCCCCGGGGACGGCCGGAGGTTCCTTAGGACCTGTCCGCGCCGGTGCTCTCCGGTCCGCCGCCGAAGCGCCCGGCCAGGAACTCGTCGAACGTCACCCGGCCGACCGCCGACTCGGGGGCGAGGTGGCCGCCGTGCCGCAGCCCCCGGTACGCCTTGCCCGCCAGCGGCACCTCCACCGTCCGCCGGGTCCGGCCGCTCGCCTTCAGGTACGCGGCCGCCAGATCCGGGAGGCTCAGGATCTCCGGGCCGCCCATGTCGGCCACGCGTCCGAGCGGACCGCCGGCCGCGAGCTCCGCGAGGCGCGCCGCGGCCTCGGTGACCTCCAGCGGCTGGTCCCGTACGCCCTTGGGCAGCAGCATCACCGGCGGCTTGGCCAGGCCCTGGAGCAGCTGGAGGATCAGGTCGTGGAACTGGGTCGTGCGCAGGAGGGTCCAGCCGAGTCCGGACTGCTGGATCATCCGCTCCACGGCGTACTTCGCGCGGTAGTAGCGCAGCGGCACCCGGTCGACCCCGACGATCGAGATGTACACGAGGTGCGGTGCGCCGCCGGTCCGGTGCGCGGCCTGGATGAGCTGCCGTGCCGCCTCCTCGTCGCCCTTCACGATGTTCGTGCAGTGGACGACGGTGTCGACGCCGTCGAGCGCGCGGTCCACCAGGGGGCCGCCGCGCCGCAGGTCGACGGCGTACGGAGGGGAGTGGCGGCTCAGGACGCGCACCTCGTGCCCGTCCGCCCGCAGCCGCTCGCACACGGGGCGGCCCAGCGTGCCCGTCCCGCCGGTCACCAGGATCGTGGTCATGCCTCCAGCGTGAACGCGTTCGCCGCGGCCCGCACACGCGGGCCGCGGCGAACGCGGGGGAGGACCCGGCGGCGGCAAGGGCCGTGAGAACCGCCGCCGGGCGTTCTTCAGCGGGCCGGGTTCCCGGTGCGCCGGCCGTTCACCGGCGCACCGGGGCGGCCGGCGTCAGCAGGCGCCCAGATCCTTCCAGACACCCCAGTCGCCGGTCGTGCCCGGCTCCTCGTTCTGGGTCCACCACTGGGCCTTCCACTTGTGGCCCTTGTGGGAGACCTCGGTGCCGCCGTTGTAGACCGTGCCGGCCACGTACGCCGGAGCCGTGCAGGTGCCGGTCGGCGGGGTCGTGGGCGGCGTCGTCGGCGGAGTGGTGGGCGGGGTGGTGGGAGGCGTGGTCGGCGCGGTGGGCGTCGGGGTCGGCGTCGAGCCGCCCGGCTCCACCGTCGTCGTGCCGCGCGCCAGGTCACCGGCGAGCGCGTAGGCGGTGCCGTTGACGGTCACCGTCCAGTTCGACGGCGTGGAGACCGGCAGGTAGTAGTTGAACGCCAGGTCCACCGTCGCGCCGGGGGCCAGCGACTGCCAGGCCGGGAGCTTCAGGGACACCCGGTGGAAGTCGCCCTTCAGGCCGCCCACGTTGCTGCCCGTGTGGTCGCTGCTGATGACCTTCGTGCCGAAGCCGGACTGGTCGGAGGCATTGCCCGGGGACGAGGTCGCGTAGTCGAACTGGAACTCCGTGCCGCCGGGCAGCGCGGTCTGCGTGTTGTTGGTGATCCTGATCTTCGGGGTGATCGGGTAGTTGGAGTCGCCGAGCTTGAACTCGGTGAACTCCACGCCCACGTTCACGGCCTGCGTCGGCAGGGTCGCGTTGGACTTCTTCGCGCCGTACGGGGTGGCCGCCTTGAACTTGTCGTACATCAGCGAGGTGAGCGTGGAGCCCATCTCGTACTGGCCCTTGGTCGCGTTCCACGCGTAGTCGCCGGCCATCTCCCAGATCATGGTGCCGCCGATGCCGCGGTTCACCACGTAGTCGGCCTTCGCGGCGATCGACTGCTCGTCCTCCGTGGAGAGGAAGACCTTCTTCTGCGCGTTCCACAGCCACGGCGCGACCAGCGTCGCGTCGTACCTGCGGGCGTAGGTGCCGGTCAGCGTGGTGTTCGCGGGGAAGCCGTACTGGGTGACGTAGTCGCCGACGATCCCCTTCTCGAGGTTCTTGGCGTGCCACATCGGGTTGGAGCCCGCGGGGGACTCCACGCCGTTGGTGTCCTTGTCGTGCCAGAGGTTGTCGATGCCGACGGCACCGTCACCGCACTTGGTCAGACCGGAGCCGGCCGGGCAGGTGGTCGCGGTCGCCTTGCCCCACAGGCCGTCCGTGCCGCCCTGCACGTTCTTGTGGCCGCGGGTGTAGTACGGCAGGCCGATGTTGATCCGGCCGGCCGGCATCGAGCCGCGGAAGTAGTGGTACGCCCAGTCGGTGTTCAGGTAGCCGATGCCGCCGTACTGCGAGGAGCCGTACACGTTCGCGGCGGCCAGCTCGCCGTCCTTGCCGTCGTCGAAGAGCGAGGCGTTCGGACCGACGTACTCGTTCCAGGCGCCGTGCAGGTCGTAGGACATGATGTTGACGTAGTCCAGATACTTCTGCATCTGGAAGGTCTCCATGCCGCGCAGCAGGTAGCCGGAGGAGGGCGCGGCGACGGTCAGCAGGTAGTGCCTGCCGTCGGCGGCGCCGGCCCGGTCGAGCTTCTCGCGCAGCGACTTCATCAGCACCGCGTAGCTCTGCACGAGGCCGGCGCGGCGGGCGTTGGCCAGCTGCCAGTCCAGCGGGTTGCCCGCGTCCTTCATCGTCGTCGGGTACTCGTAGTCGATGTCGACGCCGTTGAAGCCGTACTTCTTGATGAAGGCGACGGCCGAGTCCGCGAACGTGTCGATCCCGGCCTGGTTGACCGAACCGTCGGCGTTGGTGGCCATCGAGTAGAAGCCGCCGGAGTTCACCCGGGCGCCGTTGTCGTCGAAGTAGCCGCCGGTCTCCGCCCAGCCGCCGACCGAGATCAGCGTCTTGACGTTCGGGTGCTGCTTCTTGAATTTGTTCAGCAGGTTGAAGTGGCCCTTGTAGGCGAAGGCCGGGTCCATCTCCGCGCCGGCGACACCGGGCCAGGTCATCCCGGTGGCCGCGTTGTTCGGGCCGTCCGTGCCGACGGAGATCTTGTTGTCGGAACCGATGTGGCCGAAGGCGTAGTTGATGTGGGTGATCTTGTCCCACGGGATGTTGTTGGCCAGGTAGGCGGGCTCGCCGTTCCTGCCGGTGCGCCAGCCGGTGAAGTAGCCGATGACCCGGCGCTGGTGGTCGGCGCCCATCTTCTCGCGGCCCTCGGTGTCGTAGACCGAGCAGTAGGGCACGTCGACGCCGGGGGTCTTGTACAGCCCGTCGGGGCGACAGGACTCGTTGTCGGCCGCGTACGAGACGCCGCCGGAGAGCGAGCTGATCAGCAGCCCGGCGACGGCCGCGCCGGACGCGAGCAGCGAGGCTCTCGCCTTCGTGGGGGACAACACGATCGGTTTCCTCCTGAATGGGGGTACCACCACACCCCCAGGGCGTAGGGGGCGTGGGCCGAACACAACGAACAAGGGGGTGGGTCGTGTTGGGCCCGTGGAGTGCGCACACCGGCGGGCCGTACCTCGGAGGTGACACGGAGATTAAGAGGACTAGACCAGTGCGTCAATAGGTCTGGACCATTTGAACCGGATGTGGGGTGCGCACCGCATGCTGTGAGCCAGGCCACAAGGCCTCACCCGCATGGCCGACGATCGTCCGTGGCACACTGGCCCTGTATCAGCAGCAGCGCACTCCGGGGTCGGTGTAATTCCGAACCGGCGGTATAGTCCGCGACCCGTCCGCAGCCAGCGGCCGGTTGACCAGGTGAGATTCCTGGACCGACGGTGAAAGTCCGGATGGGAGGCAGTGCGCGGCGGGCGACCCCTCACGGGGCCGTCGGCCGTATTCCGCTGGTCGCGACGGCCGGATCCTCCGGTCGGCAGCCGGTCTCGCCGGCGATCGCGACGATCGGTGTACGCGCCCTCGGCGTCCCGGTACGAGGTGTCCCACCCGCTCTCTGTCGTCATCGACAGGCCCCGGAGTCCGTGCCCGAAGAGGCAGGAGGACCCGGTGGCCGAGCAGGCCGAAGTGAACGCCATGCGCCGAGCCGTCGCGCTCGCCGCCCGCGGACTCGGCTCCACCAGCCCCAACCCGGTCGTCGGCTGCGTCATCCTCGACGCCTCCGGACACCAGGTCGGCGAGGGCTACCACCAGCGCGCCGGCGGACCCCACGCCGAGGTCCACGCCCTGCGCGCGGCCGGTTTCCTGGCCCGCGGCGGCACCGCGTACGTCACCCTCGAACCCTGCAACCACACGGGCCGCACCGGCCCCTGCGCCCAGGCCCTGATCGACGCCGGGATCGAACGCGTCGTGTACGCGGTCGCCGACCCGAACCCGCAGGCCACGGGTGGTGCGGACACCCTGCGCGCGGCCGGCGTCGAGGTCGTCGGGGGCCTGCTGGAGGCCGAGGCCGAGGCGGGCAACATCGCCTGGCTCACCTCCGTCCGCCGCGGTCGGCCGTACGTCCTGTGGAAGTACGCCGCCACCCTCGACGGCCGGATCGCCGCCTCCGACGGCACCTCCCGCTGGATCTCCTCCGCCGAGTCCCGCGCCGACGTCCACCGGCTGCGCGCCGAGGCCGACGCCGTCGTGGTCGGCTCCGGCACCGCCCGCGCGGACGACCCCCATCTGGCCGTGCGCGACGTCGAGGGCGCCGTCCAGCCCCTGCGGGTCGTCGTCGACACCGAGGCGCGCGCCGTACGGCCCGGCGCCCGGATCCTCGACGACGCCGCCCCCACCCTGATCGCGATCGCCGAGGACGCCGACACCTCGCTGACCGACGTGGTGCGGCTGCCCCGGGCCGACCGCGGCCTGTCCGTGCCCGCCCTGCTCGCCGCCCTCCACGACCGCGGCGTCCGCTCCGTACTCCTCGAAGGCGGCCCGACCCTCGCCGCCGCCTTCGTCGCCGCGGGAGCCGTCGACAAGGTCGTCGGCTACCTCGCCCCGGTCCTGCTCGGCGCCGGCCCCAACGCCCTCGCCGACGCCGGAATCACCACCCTCGCCGACGCGTTGCGGCTCGACGTGACCGAGACCGTGCGCATCGGACCCGACCTGCGGATCACCGCCACCCCCGTCACCCCTGCCATTGCCAAGGAGCGCTGAGCGTGTTCACCGGAATCGTCGAAGAACTGGGTGAGGTCACCGCCGTCGAGCGGCTGGCGGACGCCTCCCGCTTCCGCCTGCGCGGCCCCCTGGTCACGGAAGGCGCCAAGCACGGCGACTCCATCGCCGTCAACGGTGTCTGTCTCACGGTCGTCGAGTTCGGTGACGGCGAGTTCACCGCCGACGTGATGGCCGAGACGCTGCTGCGTTCCTCGCTCGGCGCCCTCGAGGTCGGCTCCCGGGTCAACCTGGAGCGACCGATGGCCGTCGGCGACCGCCTCGGCGGGCACATCGTCCAGGGCCACGTCGACGGCACCGGCTCGATCCTCGACCGGACCCCGTCGGAGAACTGGGAGATCGTCAGGATCGCCCTGCCCGCGCACCTCTCCCGCTACGTCGTCGAGAAGGGCTCGATCACCGTCGACGGCGTCAGCCTCACCGTCGTCGAGGCCGCGGACGACTGGTTCAGCATCAGCCTCATCCCCACGACCCTCGCCCTGACCACGCTCGGCATCAAGCGGAGCGGTGACCCGGTCAACCTCGAGGTCGACGTCATCGCCAAGTACGTCGAGCGGCTGCTCGGCCCGAACGCACGGGAGAACGTCAAGTGAACTGGCTCAACTCCGAGGCGTTCACCGTCCTCGACCAGCACATCCTCTGGTCCGACATGATCGGCAACACGATCGGTCTGATCGCCCTCGCGCTCGGCTGGCGCCGCTCCATCCTCACCTGGCCCGCCCAGCTGCTCTCCGGCGTGATCCTGGTCGGCGCCTACGCCTCCGCCCACCTCAGCGGCGGCGTCGGCAAGCAGCTCCTGGTCATCGGCGTCGCCGCCTGGGGCTGGTGGCAGTGGAACCGTGGCCGGCAGCAGGCCCAGGACGGCTCCATCGCCGTCCGCTTCGCCACCTGGAAGGAGCGCGGACTGCTCCTGGCCGGAGCGGCCCTCGGCACCCTCGCCGTCGGCGGCCTGTTCACGCTCTACCCGTCGCTCTCCTGGAGCCCCTGGGCCGACGCGTACATCTTCGTCGGCACCCTCGTCGCGATGGTCGCCCAGGCCCGCGGCCTGGTCGAGTTCTGGTTCGCCTGGCTCCTGGTCGACCTGGTCGGCGTACCCCTCGCCTTCAACAGCGGCCTGGCCTTCTCCGGCCTGGTCTACGTCATCTACTTCGCCCTCGTCATCTGGGGCATGCGCGACTGGTGGCTCCGGACGCGCACGGCCTCCGCTCTGGAAGGAGCCACGGCATGAGCGCGCTTCCGCTCTGGGACGCCACCGACCTGTCCCTGGACCCCGTCGAGCAGGCCATCCGCGACATCGCCGCGGGCCGCCCCGTCGTCGTCGTCGACGACGAGGACCGCGAGAACGAGGGCGACCTCGTCATCGCGGCCGAGAAGGCCACCCCCGAGGTCGTCGCCTTCATGATGAGCGAGTGCCGCGGCCTGATCTGCGCCCCCATGGAGGGCGACGAGCTGGAGCGCCTCGAGCTCCCGCAGATGGTCGCGCACAACACCGAGTCGATGCGCACGGCCTTCACCGTCTCCGTCGACGCGTCCACCGCCCACGGCGTCACCACCGGCATCTCCGCCGCCGACCGCGCCACCACCCTGCGCATGCTGGCGAGCGGCACCCACGAGGCGTCCGACTTCGTCCGGCCCGGCCACATCTTCCCGCTGCGCGCCAAGCCCGGCGGCGTCCTGGCCCGCAACGGCCACACCGAGGCCGCGGTCGACCTCGCCCGGCTCGCGGGCCTGCGCCCGGCCGGCGCCATCGTCGAGATCGCCGGCGAGGACGGCGTCATGCTGCGCCTGCCCGAACTGGTCCCGTTCGCCCGCAAGCACGGCCTGACGATCATCTCGATCGAGGACCTCGTCGCCTACCGCCGCTCCTCCGAGCCGACGGTCCGCCGCGAGGCCGAGGTCCAGCTGCCCACCGCGCACGGCGAGTTCACCGCGTACGGCTACCGCTCCACCGTCGACGGCGTCGAGCACGTCGCCCTCGTCCACGGCGAGATCGGCGAGGGCGAGGACGTCCTGGTCCGGGTCCACTCCGAGTGCCTGACCGGCGACATCTTCCACTCGCTGCGCTGCGACTGCGGCCCCCAGCTGGAGGCCTCCATGAACCGGATCACCGAGGCCGGCCGTGGAGTCGTCGTCTACCTGCGCGGTCACGAGGGCCGCGGCATCGGCCTGCTCTCCAAGCTGCGGGCCTACGAGCTCCAGGAGCGGGGCCGCGACACCCTCGACGCCAACCTGGAGCTGGGCCTGCCCGCCGACGCCCGCGACTACGCGGCCGGTGCGCAGATCCTCGGCGACCTCGGTGTCCGCAGCCTCCGGCTGATGACCAACAACCCCGACAAGATCGCCGCCCTCACCCGGTACGGCCTGAACGTCGAGGGCCGCGAGCCCATGCCGGTCCAGGCGGGCGAGCACAACCTCCGGTACCTGCGCACCAAGCGGGACCGGATGGGGCACGACCTGCCCTGGCTGGAGGCCGGCCCGGCGTCCACCTGCGGCAACCAGTAGCCACCCCGCCCCACCCGCGGAGAGCACTCCGCGCGCAGTACCACCGAACAGCACACCAGGCACAGAGAAACCGAGCAGGGAGAGACATGAGCGGCAAGGGCGCACCCGTCCTCAGCGTGAAGAACTGCAGCGACCTTCGGGTCGCGGTCATCGCGGCGCAGTGGCACGAGAAGATCATGGACGGCCTCGTCGACGGCGCCCTGCGCGCCCTGAGCGAGCTCGGCATCGACGAGCCGACCCTGCTGCGCGTCCCCGGCAGCTTCGAGCTGCCCGTGGTGGCGAAGGTACTCGCCGGTCGCGGCTACGATGCCATCGTCGCGCTCGGCGTCGTCATCCGTGGCGGAACCCCGCACTTCGAGTACGTGTGCCAGGGCGTGACCAACGGCCTCACCCAGGTCTCGATCGACACCGGCGTACCCGTCGGCTTCGGCGTCCTGACCTGCGACACCGAGGAGCAGGCCCTGGACCGGGCCGGCCTCGAGGGTTCCAACGAGGACAAGGGCCACGAGGCCGTCACCGCCGCCGTCGCCACCGCGACGACGCTGCGCACGGTCAGCGAACCCTGGCGCTGAGCCCCGCCACCACCCGACGGAGGCACTGCGCGCCCGCTCGGTAGCACCCCGTACCCTTAGGACCATCATGGCGAACAAAACCTTCGAAGAGCTCTTCGCCGAGCTCAAGCACAAGGCCGAGAACGGCGACCCGGCCACCTCCCGCACCGCGGAACTGGTGGACAAGGGAGTCCATGCCATCGGCAAGAAGGTCGTCGAGGAGGCCGCCGAGGTCTGGATGGCCGCCGAGTACGAGGGCAAGGAAGCCGCCGCCGAGGAGATCTCGCAGCTGCTGTACCACGTCCAGGTGATGATGGTCGCCCGCGGGATCTCGCTCGACGACGTCTACGCCCACCTCTGACGGGGCCGGCCCCGACGCCCACCGCACCACTTCCAGGCAACTCCCAGAAAAGGAAGCCCACCTCATGCTGCGCATCGCCGTCCCCAACAAGGGTTCCCTCTCCGGACCTGCGTCGGCCATGCTCCATGAGGCCGGCTACCGCCAGCGCAAGGAGTCCAAGGAGCTCGTCGTCATCGACCCGGAGAACGAGGTCGAGTTCTTCTACCTCCGGCCGAAGGACATCGCGATCTACGTCGCCTCCGGCAAGCTCGACATCGGCATCACCGGCCGCGACCTGCTCCTGGACTCCGGCGCGAACGCGGCCGAGATCCTCCCGCTGAACTTCGGCCGCTCCACCTTCCGCTACGCCACCCGGCCCGGCACCGCCCAGGGCCCGGAGGACTTCGGCGGGATGACGATCGCCACCTCCTACGAGGGCATCGTCGCCAAGCACCTCGCCGACCAGGGGATCGACGCCTCCGTCGTCCACCTCGACGGCGCCGTCGAGACCGCGATCCAGCTGGGCGTCGCCCAGATCATCGCGGACGTCGTCGAGACGGGCACCTCGCTGCGCAACGCGGGCCTGGAGGTCATCGGCGAGCCGATCCTCCGGTCCGAGGCCGTCGTCATCCGCCGCGAGGGCGCCGACGAGGACCACCCGCAGGTGCAGCAGTTCCTGCGCCGCCTGCAGGGCGTCCTGGTCGCCCGCTCGTACGTGATGATGGACTACGACTGCCGCGCCGAGCACCTGGAGCAGGCGGTCGCCCTCACCCCGGGCCTGGAGTCGCCCACGATCTCGCCCCTGCACAACGAGGGCTGGGTCGCCGTGCGTGCCATGGTCCCGGCCAAGGAGGCGCAGCGGATCATGGACGACCTGTACGAGCTCGGGGCCCGGGCCATCCTGACGACCGCCATCCACGCCTGCCGCCTCTGACGGGCGCCGCAGGCAGACCCCAGGCAACACGGCGCGAAGGAACCGAGCGATGTCCGACCCCACCCTGCCCGCCCTCCCGGTCACCTTCCGGCCGGGCCGCACCCGGGCGGTCCTGCTGACCGTCGGCGCGGCGATGTTCGCCGTCATCACCGCCGTGGCGCTGATGCTGGAGAAGCTCGGGCCGGGCGAGCGGGCCAGCTTCATCCTCACCGCGGCGCTGTTCCTCGGGGTCCTCGCGATGCTGAGCCGCCCCAAGGTCGTCGCCGACGACGACGGCGTCACGGTCGTCAACATCACCCGGACCCGCCGGCTGGCCTGGGCCGAGATCCTGCGGGTCAACCTCCGGCCCGGCGACCCCTGGGTCTTCCTGGACCTGAGCGACGGCACCAGCATGCCTGCCCTCGGCATCCAGCCGGGCATCGCCAAGGAGCAGGCCATCCGCGACGCCCGGGCGCTGCGCGCCCTGGCCGACAGCCACGGCACCGGGCCCGACGCGCGCTGAGTCCCCCATACGGGGCCGACCCCCTGCCCAGGCGGCGGTCGGCGTGACTACTCTGGAGGCGGTGGTGCCGAGCGGCGCCACCGCCTCGCACGTGCAGGGCCGCTGCCGCGGCCCGCGAGGCCACCCTGCGACCCGAGGAGTGACTCCCTCCGGCAATGGACGGATCGTCCGGTAGTACCTGCGCCGCCCCCTCCACGGAGGCGGCGGCATGATCATCCCTCTTCTGCTGCTCGCCGCAGCCCTCCTCCTGATCCTGGCCAACGGCTTCTTCGTGGCCGCCGAGTTCGGCCTCGTCACCGTCGAGCGAGCCGAGGCCGAGCGGGCCGCCGCCGACGGCGACCGACGAGCCCGTACGGTGGTCAAGGCGCTGCGCGAGCTGTCCTTCCAGCTCTCCGGCACCCAGCTGGGCATCACGATCACCTCCCTCGTCGTCGGCATGCTCGCCGAGCCCGCGCTGGCCGGCCTCCTCGACGGCCCCCTGACCGCCACCGGGCTGCCCGAGGGCGCCGTCTCCGGGATCTCGGTGGTGATCGGCATGCTGCTCGCCTCCGCCGTCCAGATGGTGATCGGCGAGCTCGTCCCCAAGAACTGGGCGGTCTCCCGGCCGCTCCAGGTGGCCCGCTTCGTGGCCGGCCCGCAGCACGTCTTCTCCGCCGTCTTCCGGCCGGTGATCGCGCTGCTCAACAGGGTCGCCAACCGGCTCGTCCGGCTCCTCGGCGTGGAGCCCGCGGAGGAGCTCGACTCCGTACGCACCCCCGGCGAGCTGGTCTCCCTCGCCCGCCACTCGGCGCTGGCCGGCGCCCTCGAACAGGACACCGCGGACCTGTTCGTCCGGACGCTCACGCTGGGCGGACTCACCGCCCAGCACGTGATGACCCCGCGCGTGAAGGTCAGCGCGCTGCAGTCGGACGCCACCGCGGCCGACGTCGTCAACCTCACCCGCGCCACCGGACTCTCCCGCTTCCCGGTCTACCGCGAGCGCATCGACGAGATCGTCGGCATGGTCCACCTCAAGGACGCGCTCGCCGTGCCCCCGCACGAGCGGCTGCGCACCCCCGTCGGCCGGATCGCCGTCGCCCCGCTGCTGGTGCCCGAGACCCTGCCGGCCCAGGCGCTCCTGGAGCGGCTGCGGCGGGAGCAGCCGATCGCCGTCGTCGTCGACGAGTACGGCGGCACGGCCGGGGTCGTCACCCTGGAGGACATCGTCGAGGAGCTCGTCGGCGAGGTCCGCGACGAGCACGACACCGCCGCCGACGCGCGGCCGGAACTGGCCGTCGTGGCCGCCGGCGAGGACGGCAACCCCGCCTGGGAGGCGGACGGCTCCTGCCGGGTGCACACCCTGCACCGGATAGGGCTCGACGTGCCCGACGGCCCGTACGAGACGGTCGCCGGGCTCGTCGCCGACCTCCTGGGCCGGATCCCCGCCCCCGGGGACCGGGCCGAACTCCCCGGCTGGCGGCTGTCGGTGCGGCAGGTCGACCGGTTCCGAGCCGAGCGGGTGCGGATCGTCCGGACGGCCGACCGGCCCCTCGTGCCGGAGGCGGTGCGATGAGCCTGCTCCAACTGCTGTTCGCGGCCCTGCTGGTGGTCGCCAACGGCTTCTTCGTGGGCGCCGAGTTCGCTCTCGTCTCCGTACGCCGCAGCCAGATCGAACCCCTCGGGGGGAAGCGGGCCCGCCAGGTGCTGCACGGTCTGGAGAACCTGCCGCAGATGATGGCGGCGGCCCAGTTCGGCATCACCGTCTGCTCGCTGACCCTGGGCGCGGTGGCCGAGCCGACCGTGGCCCGGCTCCTCGAACCCGTCTTCCACGCGCTGCGCGTGCCGGACGGCCTGATCCATCCGCTCGGGTACGTCGTCGCGCTCGCGGCGGTGGTCTTCCTGCACCTCGTCATCGGCGAGATGGTGCCGAAGAACCTGGCGATGGCGGCCCCGGAGCGGACCGCGCTGTGGCTGGGGCCGGGGCTCGTGGGCTTCGCCCGGCTGTGCCGGCCGGTGACCGCCGCCCTGGGCGCCTGCGCCCGTCTGGTGCTGCGCGCCTTCAAGGTCGAGCCGAAGGACGAGGTGGAGGCGGTGTTCACCAGCGCCCAGCTCGGGCGTCTGGTCGAGGACGCGGGCCAGGCCGGACTGATCGACCCGATGGAGCAGGAGCGGCTGGAGGACGCGCTGGAACTGGGCAGCCGCCCGGTGACCGACGTCCTGATCGCCCCGGCGGAGCTGGTCACGGTCACGCCGTCCGTCACCCCGCGGGAGATCGAGGAGCTCACCGTCCGCACGGGCTACTCGCGCTTCCCGGTGTGCGCCGGCGGACGCGCCGGCTACATGGGCTTCGTGCACGTCAAGGACGTCCTCGACCTGGAGGACCGGGAGCGGGCGGTGCCCCAGCACGTCTGGCGCCCGATGGCGACCGTGCGGGCCGAGCTGCCGCTCGACGACGCCCTGACGGTGATGCGCCGCGCCGCCACCCACCTCGCCCGGGTGGTCGACGCCTCGGGCCGGGTGCTCGGCCTGGTGGCCCTGGAGGACGTCCTGGAGATGCTGGTGGGCGAGGTCCGCGACCCCGCGCACCGCGGGGATCCGCTGGTCGCGGTGCGGCCCGTGGGTGTCCAGCGCCCGGAGCGCTCCGCCCGGCGACCAGAGGGGGCGCCGGCAGGGCCGTCGACCGCGGACGGTGTGCCGTCCGAGGCCGAGGTGCTGACCGGCTGACACCGGAGTGCCCCGGCCCGGCTGGGCCCGGGGCGTCGGCGCACGGACCGCCGGGGCTCTCGCGACGACCGACGGTTTCCCGGTCGCGCGGGCCCCGCCGGGACCGTCCTCAGAGGCTGCGCGCGGTGATGTCGCCGTGCGAGGTCGTCGCGCGGATGTCGAGCGCTGCGGTGCCGTCGCTTTTGAGGGCGTTGGCGACCCTGCCGTAGCCGGTGCCGGCGTCCAGCGCGGCCGACACACCCGCGGCGGCGGCCACCGAGATGTCGCCGGACTCGGTGCGGAGCACGACCGTGCCGCCGACGGCCTCGGCGATCCGGATGTCGCCCCGCGCGGTGGTGATCTCCGAGGAGCCTCCGAGCCGGCCGACCTCGACGTCGCCGTCGACCGCGGTGAGGCGGACGCTCGCGGCCTCGTCGATCCTGATCCGGCGGTACGCGCCCTCGAAGGCGACGTCGCCGAGGCGGCCGGCGCCGTCGAGCTCGGCCGCGGCGGCCTTGGCCTCGACGTGGGAGCCGGCGGGCAGCTTGAGGGTGACCTCCAGGGATCCGGTGGCGCCGACGAGCCGCTTCTCGGACTCCGGGGTGTGGATCCGCAGGACTCCGTCGGCGTAGCCGACGGTCGTCCGCTCGGCGCTCGTGACGTCCGCGCTCTTGGAGGGGTCGGCGGGCAGGACCTCGACGGTGGTGTCGGCCCGGTCGTCGGCGACGATGCGGACGCGGCCGGCGGGGATGTCCAGGACGGCGGAGATCGGGGCGGTGGTGTCGAACTTCTGCATCGTGCTCTCCTGTGCTCGCTCGTTGTTTCTGACATTGGAAAAGCTACGTTGCTTTCCACCTCTTGGCAACAAGCTCGTTGCGTAGAATCCGCATCATTGCAGGTGAAGATAGGGAATCTGTTGCAACGGTCCTGTCAGTAATGCAACGCAACGCCATCGATCATTGCAATGGATTGAAAGTGAACGCTATAGTGGGGCCAGGCGACACCACGAACGAGCACCAGGGAGACCGCGATGCCGGGAGGCAGGCTCACTCAGCAGGAACGTCAGCAGATCGCGCTGGGGCTGGCGGACAGCCTCCCCTACGCCGAGATCGCGAGGCGCCTCGACCGTCCCACCTCGACCATCACGCGTGAGGTCATGCGCAACGGCGGCCCCACCGGCTACCGCTCCGATCTGGCCCACC
>NZ_RDBI01000040.1:206719-225948 GCF_008042125.1 Streptomyces sp. MS191 | reverse complement strand
GGTCGCGGACCGTCCGCCCGCGGCCGGCCCCGGCCCCCGTCAGGTCCCCGTCGGATCCTGGCGGCCCCGGGCGGACGGTCCGCGACCCGACAGGACCTCGCCGTAGGCCTGCATGAGGTCGGCGAGCCGCAGCGTGGCCAGATCGTCCCGGGTGGGCGTGCCGGGGTAGCCGGCGAGCCGAAGATCGCGGTACGCGCAGGACTTCTCGTACAGGGTGCGCAGGAAGCGGCCGTTGCCCAGCTCGTCGATCCAGCCCTGGTCGACGACGTGGCCGCTGATCGAGCGGAGCTCGTCCAGCGCCTCCTCGTCCCAGCGGTCGCCGTTCGCCGCCGCCAGCACCTCGCCGATCGCGGTGAGTTCGAGCGGCCGGTAGGAGGGGAAGTCCACCCGCGTGGTGAAGCGTGAGGAGAGTCCCGGATTGGTGGCGAGCAGCCGGTCCATCCCCTCCGGGTAGCCGGCCAGGATCACCACCAGGTGGTCGCGGTTGTCCTCGGCGCGCTTGAGCAGGACCTGGAGCGCCTCGTCGCCGTAGGCGTCGCCCTTGCTGTAGCCGGTGTTGGACAGCGAGTACGCCTCGTCCACGAAGAGGACGCCGCCGATCGCCGAGTCGATCAGCTCGTTCGCCTTGACCGCGGTCTGCCCGAGGAACTCGCCGACCAGATCAGCCCGTTGGGCCTCCACCAGATGATCGCCGCCGAGCAGGCCGAGCGCGTAGAAGACCCGGCCCAGGATCCGGGCCACGGTGGTCTTCCCGGTGCCGGAGGGACCGGAGAAGACGAAGTGGCGTTTCGGCGGCTGGACCGGCAGTCCCTGTCCCGCCCGTAACCGGGCCATCTCCAGCTGCGCCGACAGCGCCTTGACCTGCCGTTTCACCGGCTCCATCCCGACCATGCGCTCCAGCTCGGCGAGCGCCTCGGCCAGCAGGACCGGGTCCGTGGGGCTCGCGGGGAAGCGCGGCGGCGCGGGCTGGGCGGGGAGCACCGCCTTCTGCCGTACGGCGTCCGGGGGCTCGGGGGGTGTGCCCGAGGCTGCCGGAGGCGCCGGGTCCGGGCCCAGGCGCAGCCCGTCGGAGGCGGGTCCCTCGGCGTCGCCCTGCGCCGCCTCGACRGTGTCCTGGCCGAGTCCGCCCAGGGTGACGGCGGCGAGTCCGGCGGTCTCGTCCGGCCCGAAGCCGTCGTACTCGGTGATCGCCGCGAGGCGTGCCGCCGTGTCCATGAAGGCCGGATCGATCCGGTGCACCGCGCGGTAGAGGGGGAGCGCGGCGGCGCTGCGCCCGGTGCCCTCGTGCGCCCGGGCCAGCCAGTACCGCAGTTCCTTGCGCTGGGGCTGCTCGCTGCGGCAGCGCATCAGCGCCGCCGACAGCAGCGGTTCGGCCTGCCCGTACATCTCCAGCCGGACCCGGGCCATCCCGCCGAAGAGGCCGGCCTCGATGCCCAGCAGCGGGTCGTTCACCAGGGGCTCGGTGTGGCGGACCAGCTGGTCCCAGTCCTTGACCAGGTACGACCGGCAGGCGTGCAGGAAGCGGACCTGCGGGTCGGTGTCGATCGGCGGCAGTCCGGCCAACGCCCGGTCGAGCTCGGGGACATGACGTCCGTCGAGCCAGTGCGAGGCGTGCGCGAGCAGCAGGTCGCGGGTGCTTTCGAGGACGGGCTGGACCCACCAGCCCAGCCAGTACCAGGAGTTCAGGGTCCGGCGGTGCCGGGCGCGCTGCTCGCCGAAGCGGTCGCGGTTGCGGTACATCCGCAGCAGCGCCGTCGTGGTGTCCACCCGGAGGGCGTGCAGGCCGAGCCAGCCGTCCGCCATGCCGGGGTCGATGCGTACCGCGGTCCGGAACTCCTCCTCGGCCTGCGGGTAGGCGCCCATCGTGTAGGCGTCGACTCCCCGCAGCCAGGCGAGCTCGGCCGGGGCGTGTCCGCCCTGCGTGCCGATGTCCATCGGGTCCCCCACAAAACGTGTCCCCGTAGCTGTCCCGGGGGGCGGGCGCCCGCCGGACTCCGTACACAACCGCGTTCCCATGGACGGGATTTGACCGCACCGAGGGCATCGTACCTGCGCAGAGGGGGCGCGACGAAGGAGAAGCGCATGATCCGGCGGCGATAACCCTGGGTGAGCATCGGGGCTCGCGGCGGCACGGAGAAGGGGCGGATCGGGGCAGAACGAAGCCCCCGATCACGGGGGAACAACCGGGGGCTTCGCGTCCGCGGCGGCTCCGTAAAGCCGCACATTGAGAACGTAAGACCTGTACGGCCCTTGGGTCAAGCGGAGTTGAGGCACTTGCGGGCGTCGAGTTCCGGCCCGTCAGTCCGGTGGCAGCGGACGATCACGGTGGGTGATGAAGTGGTCCGAGTGTGGTGCCACAGCGGGCCCGGGAAGCCACTCGTAGCCCTCCCGGCACTCGCGTATCAGGGTGTCGGCGAAGGGCCGGGAGGGGTCCGCCGCGAAATGGCGCGACTCCGCCACCGTCCAGCCGTCCCAGAATCCGGACTGGGCCGGTCCGTCCCGTCGCCGGCCGCGGGCCCACGACTCCCGGGCGTCCCGCTCCATCCACAGCAGCGCCGCCAGGTGCGGGCGCAGCGCCCGTCGGCCGGCACCGACACCCTCGACCAGGACGACCGGTGCCGGGGGAAGCGCGCGCGGCGGCCCGAAGGCCCGGAGATTCCAGTCGTACGGGTGGTAGCGCGCCACCTCGCCCCGGGAGAGGGGATCGATCACCTGCTCCCGTATCCGCGCCGTCCACGCGAACAGCTCCGCGTGGGTGGCGAGGTCGTCGAGGTGGAGGACCGGAGCGGCCAGCAGCTGGGCGAGCCGGCCGGCGAAGGTGGACTTCCCCGAGCCGGCGTGACCGTCGACCGCGACCAGCCGTACCGGCCCGCAGGACGGCGGCAGGCGGCGCAGCGCGTCGGCGACGCGGTCGAGGTGGTTCATGGAGGCAAGCGTAGGTGACCGCCCTCCGGGTCGGTCGTCGCAGGTCAGCCGCGTACGAATGCCAGTGGTCGAGACCAATATTGGTGCGGCGACGCGGGCCGAATCGCTGGCCGAAGCCCGCCGGAAACCGCGATAGTGGTCCCCGCCCGGCACGCACCGCACGAGCGCGCACAGCGCTCCCACCCGCCCGACAGGTCCCGGCCGTTCCTCCCTCGGCGCATCGCACCGCCCGCGCCGCACGGGGCGGCCGCGGCCTCCGCCCGCCTCACCCGTTCTCCGACTGGGGGTCACCGCCCATGACCAGCTCCACCCCGCGCAGAACCATCCTCGCCGCCGCCCTCGCGGCGGCCGCGGGCACCGCTGCGGCCGCCGCGACACCGGCCGCCGCCGCGGACCGGGCCGACGCGGAGGCCACCGCGGACCCGACGGCCGGCACCGCCGCGCCCCGCCTCGTCGACAACCGCTTCTGGACCTCCTACACCGACTGGCGCTGCGGCGGCTCCCACGGCACCCGGGCGGTTGCGGGCCACCGCCCCGGCCTCGTCATCGGCACACCGGCCGGCCGCACCGAGTACGCCGACCCGCACACCGGGACGACCTCCACCTGGGAGTACGCGAGCTGGACCTCCCCGGAGCACACCTCCCGTGTCCCGGCCACCGAGGTCATCGCCTCCTGGAACGCCGACACACCGGCGGGCACCTGGATCCAGATCGAGCTGTCCGGCACCTACCACGACGGGACCGCCACACCCTGGTTCGTGATGGGCCGCTGGGCCGCGGGCGACGCCGACATCCGGCGTACCTCGGTCGACGGCCAGAGCGACGGCCGCAGCTCGATCTGGACCGACACCTTCTCCGTCGACGACGCGTCGAGCGGACTGCGCCTGGTCTCCTACCGGCTGCGCCTGACGCTGTACCGCACCCCGGGCACCGACCTGACGCCGACGGTCTGGCGGCTGGGCGCCATGGCCTCCGACGTCCCCGACCGGTTCGAGGTCCCGGCCTCGGCGCCCGGCCTCGCCCGTGAACTGACCGTCCCGCGCTACTCGCAGAACGTCCACGTCGGCCAGTATCCCGAGTACGACAACGGCGGCGAGGCGTGGTGCAGCCCGACCTCCTCGCAGATGATCATCGAGTACTGGGGGCGCGGGCCCGACCCCGAGGCGCTGGCCTGGGTCGATCCGGCCTTCGCCGACCCCCAGGTCTGCCACGCGGCGCGCTTCACCTTCGACTACCAGTACGACGGCTGCGGGAACTGGCCCTTCAACGCGGCCTACGCGGCCACCTACGAGGACATGAACGCGGTCGTCACCCGCCTCGGCTCGCTGACCGAGCTGGAGACCCTGGTCCGCGCCGGCATCCCGGCCATAACGTCGCAGTCCTTCCGCAAGGAGGAGCTGACCGGCGCCGGGTACGGCACCTCGGGCCACCTGATGACCGTGATCGGCTTCACCGCGGAGGGCGACGTGATCGCCAACGACCCGGCCTCACCGGGCAACGAGGCCGTGCGCCGGGTCTACCGGCGCCGCGAGTGGGAGAACATCTGGCTGCGGACCAAGCGGTACAACGCGAGCGGCAAAGTGGTCTCCGGCACAGGGGGCGTCTGCTACCTCTACTTCCCGGACCGGCCGACGCCCGCACAGCGCAAGGCATTGGCGGCCGTCGGCATCCGCTGACGCGTCGCGGGCGGGCGCGGGGCCGTGAGGAACGTCTCTACCCCCGCGCGCCCTCCTCGGGCAGGGTGGTGGCCATGACCGCCACCACCCACTCCGCCACCCGCACCCGTGCCCGCACGGGTGGCCCGAAGGACAACGGCCCCCAGGTGCTCGAACACGTGTTGGGCTGGACCCTGGTCGTGCTCCTCGCCGTGCTCGTCACCCGCGCCGGACTGATGTGACCCTCCGGGGCGGCCCCCCGGCGCACCTGCACGGCGTCCGTGGTCACCTGCATCGCCGCGTCCGCGCACCTGCACGGCGTCCGTGGTCACCTGCATCGCCGCGTCCGCCACGCCCCGGCGCCCTCCGCGCCGCGGTTGCCGACGGCCGSCCGCCGCGGTCGGCTCCCGGCAGGCGTGTGACCCGCACCGCCGAACGGGCATACTCCCCGCGCCACAGCCGCCGGTCCGTCCCTCCCGTGACCCGTCGGGGGCAGCATCGGCGGCAGAGCCGAGTACCGGCGACGCCCGCCCCACCCCGGCGCGCGCCGCCGCAGCGCCCGACAGGGAGGAGTGCGCCGCCATGCCCGACCGTGCCGCACAGACCGTGGAACGCCTGCTGCCCACCGAGGAGGCCGGGGAGCTGCTCGCCCTGGTCCGCGACATCGCCGCGCGGGAGATCGCCCCCCGCGCCGCCGAGGAGGAGGCAGCCGGGCGCTTCCCGCGCGAGGTGTTCACGCTCCTCTCCGAGTCCGGCCTGCTCGGCCTGGTGTACGACGCCGAGTACGGCGGCGGTGGCCAGCCGTACGAGGTGTACCTCCAGGTCCTGGAGGAGCTCGCCGCCGCCCGGCTCACCGTGGGCCTCGGGGTCAGCGTCCACACCCTGTCCTGCCACGCCCTCGCGAACTTCGGCACCGCGGAGCAGCGGGCCGCGCACCTCCCCGCGATGCTCGGCGGCGGGTCGCTCGGCGCGTACTGCCTCTCCGAGCCGGCCTCCGGCTCGGACGCCGCCTCGCTGCGGACCAAGGCCGTCCGGGACGGCGAGGACTGGGTGATCACCGGCACCAAGGCATGGATCACCCACGGCGGGATCGCCGACTTCCTCACGGTGATGGCCCGGACGGGCGGCGAGGGGGCCCGGGGGATCACCGCGTTCCTGGTGCCCGGGGACGCACCGGGCGTCGGCGCCGCCCCTCCCGAGCGCAAGATGGGCCTGAAGGGCTCGCCCACGGCCCAGCTGCACTTCGACGGCGTGCGGATCCCGGACGCGCGAAGGATCGGCGAGGAGGGCCAGGGCTTCGCGATCGCGCTCTCCGCCCTCGACTCGGGCCGTCTCGGCATCGCGGCCTGCGCCGTGGGGGTCGCGCAGGCGGCGCTGGACGAGGCCGTCGCGTACGCGCGGGCCAGGCGCCAGTTCGGCCGGCCGATCGCGGACTTCCAGGGGCTCCGCTTCCTGCTCGCCGACATGGCGACCCGGATCGCGGCCGGGCGGGCGCTGTACCTGGAGGCGGCGCGGCTGCGGGACGCGGGCCGCCCCTTCGTGCGGCAGGCGGCCATGGCGAAGCTCTTCTGCACGGACGCGGCGATGCAGGTGACCACGGACGCCGTGCAGGTGCTGGGCGGGTACGGCTACACCGCGGACTTCCCGGTCGAGCGGTACATGCGGGAGGCGAAGGTGCTCCAGATCGTGGAGGGCACCAATCAGATCCAGCGGATGGTCATCGCGCGTCACCTCGCCGGACCAGAGTCCCGCTGACGCCGCTGACGCGTACGGTGCGGTTCGCCCACACCGGCGCCGCGGCGAGCCGGTTCCATTCCTGGTCGCTGCGGCCGGGCAGGGTCCGGCCATGGCTGGCCCAGTGCCGGACGAGCGCCCGGTAGATGGGCGGGTCGGCGTACGAGGAGTTCGCTTCGGCCTGCTGCGGAACCGATTCTTCGACGCCCGGGTCGACCAGGCGTCTCCGTCCGTAGCCGCTCGGGGTGGTGTACGGCGAGGTCATGCCCGGCTCAACGCGGCCCGGGGGGAAGGGGTCACCACCGCGGGGATTCGCGCGCGAGTTCGCGGGGCTCACCCGCGCCGGTGACATCACGCCGCCTCCGCCCGCTCCCCGGGAGCGGTGCCTGCACGGCTCTGGCCTCCCGGGCGGTTTCTGACGTACCGTCAACTCCCGTTCGCCGACCAGGAGGTCCGCCGTGTCCGACGACCGGCCCGTCGCGCTCGACGAATACCCCGTGCACCAGGCCCCGCTCTCGATGAAGCACCACGTCAGCGGCGACCGCAACGCCTACGACCGCTGCATCTTCCACGTCTTCGACCACCGGGGCCGGGCCCTGCTCATCGCCGGCCTCGGCGTCTATCCCAACGCCGGGATCGTCGACGCCTACGCGACCCTCCGCGTCGGCGACCGGCTGCACGCCGTCCGCGCCTCCGACGCCCTCGGCGACGACCGCACGGAGCTCGCCGTCGGGCCGCTGCGCATCACCGTCGACGAACCCCTCAGGACCCTCACCCTGCACTGCGACCCCGACCCGGACGACCCCGACGGGCTCTCCTTCGACGTCACCTGGACCGGCGACTTCCCCGCCGTCTGGGAGCCGCACCACACCCAGCGGCGCGGCGGCCGGCTCGTCCTCGAAGGCCGCCGCTTCGTCCAGGCCGGCCACTGCGCGGGCACCGTGCGGGCCGGCGGCGAGGAGTTCGCCGTCACCCCGGGGGAGTGGACCGGCACGCGCGACCGCAGCTGGGGCGTACGGCCCCTCCCGGGCGAGGAGCCCGGCCGCGCCGACGAGTTCCGGCCCGAGGGGTTCCACTGGCTCTGGATCCCGATGCGCTTCGAGGACCGCTTCCTGATGGTGATCGCCCAGGAGGACGCCGACGGCTACCGCACCCTGAACGAGGCGGTCCTCGTCCGCGACGGGCGGCGCGACGTCCAACTCGGCTGGCCCCGCACCGAGATCGTCTACCGGCCCGGCACCCGGCACCCCGAGCGCGCCGTCGTCCACCTCACCGACCCCGCGGGGAAGCCCCTGGAGATCGGCGTCGAGATCCTCGCCTCCTCGCCGCTCGCGATCGGCGCCGGTTACCCGCCCGCCACCGACTGGCAGCACGGCACCTGGCAGGGCCGCGACTGGACCGACCGGCGGGTCTACGACCTCTCGGACCCGGCCGCCCACCCCATGGCCGCCTTCGGGGTCACCGACCACGCGGCCCGCTTCACCCTGGACGGCCGCACCGGCCACGGGATCTTCGAGCACGGCTCCTTCGGCCGCCACGACCCGAGCGGCTTCGCCGACCACTCCTCCGTCGCCCAGTAGGAAGGGGCAGCCCATGGCCACGGCGCCGCGACCCCGCACCACCACCCGTGACCCCGAGGAGCTCGGCCGCCGGCTCGCCGGCTGGCTCGACGGCCGCCTCGCCGGCGCCCGGGTCGGCGCACTCGCCGTCCCCGGCTCCAACGGGATGTCGAGCGAGACGCTTCTCTTCGACCTCGACCACCCGGACGCCCCGGCACGCGGCTGCGCCCTGCGGCTGGCCGCCGACCCCTCCGCGTACACGATCTTCCCCGTGTACGACATGGAGCGGCAGCACCGGGTGATGAGCCTGGTCGGCGAGCACACCGACCTCCCCGTCCCGCGCGTGCTCTGGCTGGAACCCGACCCCGGACCGCTCGGGGCACCCTTCTTCGTGATGGAGCGCGCCGAGGGCCGCGTGCCGCCGGACGTCATGCCCTACACGTACGAGGGCAACTGGCTGCACGCCGCCACCCCCGCCGAACGCGCCCTGCTGGAGGCCGAGTCCGTCTCCGTACTCGCCCGCCTGCACGACCAGTTCCCCGCGAAGGAGGCGGAGTTCCTCCTCCCGGACGGCGTGGGCAGCCCGCTGCGGCGCCATGTCGACGCCCAGCGCGCCTACTACGCCTGGGTGGTGGACGGCCTCGCGCCCTCGCCGCTCATCGAGTCCGCCTTCGCCTGGCTGGAGGACCACTGGCCGGACGACGAGGGCCCGGCCGTCCTGAACTGGGGCGACGCCCGGATCGGCAACATCGTGTACGACGGGTTCCGGCCCGCGGCCGTGCTGGACTGGGAGATGGCGGCCCTGGCCCCGCGCGAGGTCGACCTCGGCTGGACCGTCTACCTGCACCGCTTCTTCCAGGACCTGACGGTGGGCTTCGGCCAGCCCGGCCTGCCGGACTTCCTGCGCCGGGACGCGGTCGAGCGGCGCTACGCCGGACTCACCGGCCACACGCCGCGCGACATGGAGTTCCACACCCTCTACGCGGCCCTGCGGCACGCGATCGTGATGCTCAGGGTCGCCTACCGCCAGGCGCACTTCGGAGAGGTCCGCGTGCCGGAGCGCGCCGAGGACGTGGACGGTCTGATCCTGCACCACGCCACGCTCGCGGCGATGGTGCGGGGGAGCTACTGGTGACCCACGGGCGCGGGCGTCGCCTCAGGCGGCGCGCCGCATCTGCGGCACCCTGATCGGGCGCGAGCCCGGACCGCCGACGTGCGAGAAGGGCTGCGTCCGCCAGTCGAGTCCCTGAGGAAGCGTCAGCAGGAGCGCGGTGTCCTGCTCCTGGAGCTCCAGGGTCTCGTCGGCGGGGCGTGCCTCGGAGGCCGCGCGGCCGGTGCCGGGGCAGACCGTCAGGACGAACGGGTTCCACGGCGTGGGGCACAGCGCGTGCTCCGGGAGCACGTCCTCGTCCGCGAGCAGTCCGATCGGCTGCACGCAGTCCGGGCAGATGACCCGGAACATCTCGAACGTGTCGTAGGCGTCGAGCTCGTCGGTCGCCTCGACCGAATCAACAGGCTCCTGCATGGAGAATCTCCCCCTTGGGTGGGTCGACCAGGTACTTGTGGCCTCGACCACAGCAAGCAATTCCCATACGGCGGACCGCATAACCGTGAGGTGCCGCCTCAGCGCGGCCACAAACCTGTGGCGTTCGTCACATGCCTGTCGCAGGTGCCCCGGCG
This sequence comes from Streptomyces sp. MS191, assembly GCF_008042125.1. Taxonomy (GTDB): domain Bacteria; phylum Actinomycetota; class Actinomycetes; order Streptomycetales; family Streptomycetaceae; genus Streptomyces. Next base: position 216,395 of record NZ_RDBI01000040.1, on the reverse strand, counting down.
ATGGCCAAAGCATGCCAAAGGGCCGCCACCCGGCTGTGCCGATCACAGCCCGGGGCAATAGGTTGACCGCATGGAGGAGCTGGATCGTCAGATCGTTGAGTTGCTCGTCAAGGACGGGCGCATGAGCTACACCGACCTGGGCAAGGCCACGGGCCTGTCCACCTCGGCCGTACATCAGCGCGTCCGCCGTCTCGAGCAGCGCGGGGTCATCCGCGGCTATGCCGCCGTCGTGGACCCGGAGGCCGTCGGTCTGCCGCTGACCGCCTTCATCTCGGTCAAACCCTTCGATCCCAGCGCCCCCGACGACACCCCGGACCGGCTCGCGGACATCCCGGAGATCGAGGCCTGCCACAGCGTGGCCGGCGACGAGAACTACATCCTCAAGGTGCGCGTGGCGACCCCGCTGGAGCTGGAGCACCTGCTGAGCCGGATCCGTTCGCAGGCCGGCGTCTCCAGCCGGACCACCGTCGTCCTGTCCACCCCGTACGAAGCCCGGCCGCCGCGCATCTGAGGGCCGCCCTGCCGGAGCCCGCCGGGGGACGACAAACCAGCCCTTAGCCTGTTCGCATGAGCGAGTACGAACACCGCACCGTGCTGTTGCGCGGTGGAGAAGTCCACAGCCCCGCCGACCCCTTCGCGACCGCCATGGTGGTGGAGCGCGGCCACGTCGCCTGGGTCGGCTCGGAGGGGGCGGCCGACGCCTTCGCCTCCGGGGTGGACGAGGTGGTCGACCTCGACGGCGCGCTGGTCACCCCGGCGTTCGTCGACGCCCATGTGCACACCACCGCCACCGGTCTCGCGCTGACCGGCCTCGACCTGTCGACCGCCGCCTCGCTCGCCGAGGCCGCGGACCGCATCCGGACCCACGCCGCGGCCCGTCCCGGGGACCGCATCCTGATCGGCCACGGCTGGGACGCCTCGCGCTGGCCCGAGCGACGGGCACCGCGCCGCGACGAGCTCGACGAGCTCACCGGCGGCCGCCCGCTGTACCTGACCCGGATCGACGTGCACTCCGCCGTCGTCACCACGGCCCTCCTCGACCTGGTGCCCGGGATCCGCTCGCTCGACGGCTTCCGGGACGGCGAGCCGTTGACCGGGGACGCCCACCACGCCGTCCGCGCCGCCGCCTACGCCGCGATCTCGCCCGCCCAGCGCACCGAGGCCCAACGTGCCGCCCGTGCCCGGGCCGCCTCCCTCGGGATCGGCACCCTGCACGAGTGCGGTGGACCCGAGATCTCCTCCGAGGCCGACTTCACCGGACTCCTGGACCTCGCCCGCGAGGAGGCCGGTCCGCGTCTGGTCGGCTACTGGGCCGACCTCGACGTCGAGCGCGCCCGCGCCCTCGGCGCCGTCGGCGCGGCCGGGGACCTCTTCGCGGACGGCTCGCTCGGCTCGCACACCGCGTGCCTCCACGAGCCCTACGCCGACCACGCCGCCGCGGGGCACACCGGCGTCGCGCACCTCGACGCCGACATCGTCGCCGGCCATGTCGTCGCCTGCACCGAGTCCGGTCTCCAGGCCGGCTTCCACGCGATCGGCGACGCCGCCGTCGGCGCCGTCGTCGACGGGGTCAGGGCCGCCGCCGAGAAGCTCGGCCTCGCCCGGATCCGCGCCGCCCGCCACCGCGTCGAGCACGCCGAGATGCTGACGCCCGAGACGGTCGCCGCCTTCGCCGAACTCGGGCTCACCGCGTCCGTCCAGCCCGCCTTCGACGCGGCCTGGGGCGGCGAGGAGGGCATGTACGCGGAGCGGCTGGGCGCCGAGCGGGCCCGCACCCTCAACCCGTACGCCGCCCTGCTGCGCGCGGGAGTGCCGCTGGCGTTCGGTTCGGACAGCCCGGTCACGCCGCTCGACCCCTGGGGCACCGTCCGCGCGGCCGCGTTCCACCGCACCCCCGAGCACCGGATCTCCGTCCGTGCCGCCTTCACCGCCCACACGCGGGGCGGCTGGCGGGCGGTCGGCCGCGACGACGCCGGCACCCTCGTGCCCGGCGCCCCGGCCGACTACGCCGTCTGGCGCACGGACGAGCTGGTGGTCCAGGCGCCCGACGACCGGGTCGCCCGCTGGTCGACCGACCCCCGCTCCGGGACGCCCGGCCTGCCGGACCTGACCCCCGGCGCCGACCTGCCGGTGTGCCTGCGCACGGTGGTGTTCGGACAAACCGTGTATGTACGGCCGAACGAGTGACGTAAGGGCACTCCGTACCGCCGATCGATGATCCACCGGCTCGACGGCGACCTGCGGATCCTCCCCGCTGACCAGGCATGATCAGCGGTATCCGCAGGTCAAACGAGTATTGACAGCGAGCCGCCACCGGCCGGTAGGTTCGGCGGGTCCACCACAGGACGTCCGACCGGTTTCGAACCTCCACGCAGTCGTCGAACGCCGCTGGGTCAAGGGACGGTGTGCCGCACCGGCGCGCCGCACCGGGAACCAGGTTCAGCGCCCGCGCCTCGGGGGCGAGGGAAGGTTTCTCCGGCGGAGGGTGCGACCCGGGTGGGGCCCGGACGTTCAGTAGACAACGGCTCTCGGTCGACCCGCAGCCAGCGGGACCCAGGTCGGCCCGAAGGACCCCGGGCCCCCATCCCGCACCACTCGTGGGCGTTCCGCGCGACGGCCCCGTATCCTCGACCCGCCCCGCCAAGACCGCGCCCGCGACCCGGCTCGCTATGGTGGGGGTTCGCGTAGGTATCCGAAGGGGCAGCAGTGAACGACGGTGGCCAGAGGCGTTACGGCCCGCTCGGCAGAGCCTTGGTGATCATTCCGACCTACAACGAGGCGGAGAACATCAAGCCGATCGTCTCGCGTGTACGGGAGGCCGTACCGGAGGCGCATGTCCTCGTCGCCGACGACAACAGCCCCGACGGCACGGGCAAGTTCGCCGACGAGCTGGCCGCCGAGGACGACCACGTCCACGTCCTGCACCGCAAGGGCAAGGAGGGCCTCGGCGCGGCCTACCTGGCCGGCTTCCGCTGGGGCATCGAGAACGGCTACGGCGTCCTCGTCGAGATGGACGCCGACGGCTCGCACCAGCCCGAGGAGCTGCCCCGGCTGCTCACCGCGCTCAAGGGCGCCGACCTGGTCCTCGGCTCCCGCTGGGTGCCGGGCGGCCGGATCGTCAACTGGCCCAAGTCCCGCGAGTTCATCTCGCGCGGCGGCAGCCTCTACTCGCGCGTGATGCTCGACGTGCCGATCCGCGACGTCACCGGCGGCTACCGGGCCTTCCGCAAGGAGACCCTGGAGGGCCTCGGCCTGGACGACGTCGCCTCGGCCGGCTACTGCTTCCAGGTCGACCTGGCCCGCCGTGCCGTCGCGGCCGGCTTCCACGTCGTCGAGGTGCCCATCACCTTCGTGGAGCGCGAGATCGGCGACTCCAAGATGAGCCGCAACATCGTCGTCGAGGCCCTCTGGCGGGTCACCGGCTGGGGTCTCACGGCCCGCGCGAACAAGGTCGGCAAGCTCCTCGGTCGCAGGTCCGGGAGCTGATCCCGCCTTTACGACGTTCTGGCGGGGCGCCAGGCACACTGGGGGTCATGACGACCGGCGCACAGCCTCCCCTCGCCCCGAAGCGCTCCCGCGCGCGCACGTTCCTCCCGCTCGCCCTCGCGGTCTGGCTGGTCCTCGAGATCTGGCTGCTCGTCGTGGTGGCGGGCGCGATCGGCGGACTCGCCGTCTTCGGCCTGCTGGTCGGCGGCGCCGTGCTCGGCGCCGTGGTGATCAAGCGAGCGGGCCGGCGTGCGTTCGGCAACCTCACGCGGACCTTCCAGCAGGCTCAGGAGGCGGTGCGGACCGGCGCGGCCCCGTCCGCCGAGCGCGAGGGCGCGGACGACCGCAACGGCTTCCTGATGCTCGGCGGTCTGCTGCTGATGATCCCCGGCCTGATCACCGACGTCGTCGGCCTGCTGCTGCTCGTGCCCCCGGTCCGCTCGTTCCTCGGGCGGTACACCGAGAGGGCCGTCGAGCGCCGGATGAGCGTCGCGTCGGCGGGCGGCCTGCAGGACGTTTTCCAGCAGGCCCGCATCCACCGCCCGGACGGCAAGATCGTGCCGGGTGAGGTCATCCGTGAGGACGCGTCCCCCGGGCCGCGGGGCTCCGGGGAGTCCAGTCCCCCGCTGACCCCGTGAGCGGGGCCCTGCCGGCTTCCTGAGGCCTGTCGGGGGCGGCGCGTGGCCGGGCCCCCCGTGCCGCCGACGCCGACCGCGTGCCCGTGCCGTCCACGGACGGCGCGCGCGGCACGCGGCCGGATCCCGCCCCCGGGGCACGGCACGACGCCGAGGGGCCCGGTACACACGTGGTGTACCGGGCCCCTCGGCGTTGCTCGGGCCGCGCCGTCCGTCAGGCGGACTTGCGGCTGTCGCGCGGGTGGACCGCGATGTTCATGGCGCCGGAACGAAGGACCGCCAGCCTCTCGGCCAGCACCTCCTCCAGCTCCTCGCGGGTGCGCCGCTCCATCAGCATGTCCCAGTGCGTACGCGCCGGCTTGCCCTTCTTCTCTTCGGGGCCGTCCCCGTCAACGAGGAGTGCCTGGCTGCCGCAGACCTTGCACTCCCACTCCGGCGGAATTTCCGCTTCCACCGAGAAGGGCATCTCAAAACGATGGCCCTTCTCGCATGCGTACTCCACGGCCTGGCGCGGGGCCAGATCGATGCCGCGGTCGGTCTCGTAGCTGGTCACCACGAGGCGCGTGCCGCGAAGAGCTCGCTCACTCATGAATCGTGCCTCCCGGGCTTGTCGCCCACAGGACAGGTGTCGCTGTCGTCGTCATCCGGTCAACGTCCGGTCGGCGGTAAAGATTCCCGTTCCGGGTCATGCGTCGCCCGTCGTGCCGCCCCTTGTTCTACCCACCAGTGCCCGGTTTGTCACATCTGGCAGCAGATGTCACCCAGCGTCTTCACTAAGTCAGCACGCAGTAACGGTCCGCCTGGCAGGCCAAAGGCGTACACTACCGGCCTTTCACTTCCGCGTCTAAATCCGTTCGGGAACCGGGTTGCCCGCGGCGGCCACGGCCTCCCGCACGGGGACCCGCGCGAGGAGCACGAAGCCGACGACGAAGAAGATCACCAGAGAGATGATGGCATCCCGATAGCTGCCGGTCAGCTGATACGCGAGACCGAACACCAGTGGCCCCAGCCAGCTCAGTCCGCGGTCGCTCATCTCGTAGGCCGAGAAGTACTCCGCCTCCTTGCCGCGCGGCACCAGATGGGAGAACAGCGACCGCGACAGCGCCTGGCTGCCGCCGAGGACCAGGCCGATCGCAGCCGCCAGGAAGAAGAACGCCACCGGCGCGCCGGCCGGCAGGAAGTACCCCGCGGCCAGGATGAGGGTCCAGACGGCCAGTGACGCCAGGATCGTGCGCTTGGCCCCGTACGACCGAGCCATCCGGCCCATGCCCAGCGCGCCCGCGATCGCCAGGACCTGTACGAGCAGGACCGCGGTGATCAGCGTCGTCTGGTCGAGCCCCAGCTCCTCGGAGCCGAAGACCGACGCCTGCGAGATGACCGTCTGCACCCCGTCGTTGTAGATCAGGTACGCCAGCAGGAAGGACAGCGTCAGCGGATGCCGGCGCATGTCCCGCAGCGTCGCCATCAGCTGGCGCCAGCCGCCCCCCACGCCCCCCGCGCGCCCCTCGGCGTCCGGGGGTGTCCGGCGGTCGCGCAGCCGCCGCAGCGGTACCAGGGTGAAGGCGCCCCACCACAGGCCGGCCGAGGCGAGGCAGATCCGCACCGCGGTCCCCTCGGAGATCCCGAAGCTCTCGTGGCCGGAGTACACGACCAGGTTCAGCACCAGGACCAGGGCGCCCGACGTGTAGCCGAAGGCCCAGCCGCGGGAGGAGACGGCGTCCCGCTCGTCCGGCTCGGCGATCTGCGGGAGGTAGGCGTTGTACAGGACCATCGAGACCGCCAGCGAGGCGTTCGCGACGATGAGCAGGAACGCGCCCAGCAGATAGCGGTCGCCGTCCAGGAAGAACATGCCCATGGTGGCCGTCGCGCCGAGGTAGGCCGCCGCGGCCAGCAGCGGCTTCTTCCGGCCCGTCCGGTCCGCCGCCGCGCCCACCAGGGGCATCACCAGCACCGCCACCACGATCGAGGCCGAGACGGCGTAGGCGAAGAGCGACCCCGCCCGCACCGGTATGCCCAGCGGGTGGACGAAGCCCTCCGCGTCCGCCGCCGCCCTGGCCACGGACGTGAGGTAGGGCCCGAGGAAGACGGTCACCACGCTCGTCGAGTACACCGAGCAGGCGAAGTCGTAGAAGTACCAGCCGCGCTGTTCGCGCCGGAGGTCCGCCGGATCGACGGCGTGCTCCTCCGGCTCTGCGGTGTTGGCGGTCAAAGCGCGGCCCCCTCGGTCGTGCCCATGGCGGGACGCGCGCTCAGACCCACACTCCCCGGTCGGTCAGCACCGCACGCAGCGTCTCCAGATGATCGGTCATGATGCCATCCACCCCCAGGTCGAGGAGAGAGTTCATCCGCTCCGGATCATTGATGGTCCACACATGGACCTGCAGGCCGCGGGCGTGGGCCGCGCGGACGAAGCGGCGGTCGACCACCGGGACGCCCGCCTGGCTCTGCGGTACCTGCGCGGCGACGGCCCCCGACCGCAGCGCGGCCGGGATGCCGAAGGAGCGCAGCCGCAGGCCGAGGACGCCGCTCACGCCGTACGAGGTGGCCAGCCGCGGTCCCGCGAGGCGCCGCGCCCGCGCCACCCGGCTCTCGGTGAAGGAGCCCACGCAGATCCGGTCCCAGGCCCCGGTCCTGCGGATCAGCTCGACCAGCGGCACCAGCGAGGACTCGGCCTTGAGGTCGACGTTCCAGCGGGCCTCGGGGAACTCCTCCAGCAGGTCCTCGAAGAGCGGCAGCGGCTCCTTGCCCGCCACCCGCGCCTCGCGCACCGCGTCCCACGGCAGGTCGCGTATGCGTCCGGCGGCGTCCGTGACCCGGTCGAGCGTCGCGTCGTGGAAGGCCACGAGCGCCCCGTCCGCGGTCGTGTGGACATCGGTCTCGAAGTAGCGGTACCCGGCCGCCGCGGCGCGCCGGAAGGCGGCGGCGGTGTTCTCGAGTCCGTCGGCCGAACCCCCGCGGTGGGCGAACGGGATGGGGGCGGGGTGGTCCAGATACGGGTGGCGTACGTCAGTCACGGCCGCAGTATGGCCTGTCCCGGTGTCGCGGAGGCGACCAAGGTGCTGCGTCGGTCGTCCTCGGGGACGGCGAACCGGCGCAGGAAGAACTGGGCGAGCGGGCCGATGGTCAACGCGTACAGGACCGTGCCGACGCCGACCGAGCCGCCCAGCAGGAAGCCGGTGGCGACCACGGCGACCTCGATGGCCGTGCGGACGAGGCGGATCGAGCGGCCGGTGAGGCGGTGCAGACCGGTCATCAGGCCGTCACGCGGGCCGGGGCCGAAGCGCGCGGCGATGTAGAGGCCGGTGGCCACCCCGTTCAGGACGATGCCGAGCACGAGCAGGGCGATCCGCGCCGCGAGTCCGTGGGCGGCCGGGACCAGGGCGAGCGTGCCGTCCATCGCCAGACCCACGGCGAAGACGTTCGACACGGTGCCCAGGCCCGGCCTCTGGCGGATCGGGATCCACAGCAGCAGGACGACGGCGCCCACGACGATCGACACGACGCCGATGGTCAGTCCGGTCCGCTCGGCGAGACCCTGGTGGAGGACGCCCCATGGTTCCAGCCCCAGTCCTCCGCGCACCAGGAGGGCCGAGCTGACGCCGTACAAGGCCAGCCCGGTGTAGAGCTGCGTGAGCCGGCGGGGCAGACGGCGGCCGGTGAGCCGGCCGCGGAGGCCGGAGGCGATGGACAAGGAATGCCCCCTGTGTGGTGGGAGTGGACTGACTCATGACACTCTGTGGCGGGGGAAGGTGTGCCAACCATGGCCAATTCGACGAAGGTGGACTGATTTCCATGGCTCAGTGGACCTCGGCGGTGGGACCGGCCCAGTTGGCCCGGCAGCTGCAGGCGCAGCAGCCCCGCCCCGCCGGCCCCGGCGCCCGCAAGCCGCCCGCCTACCGCGCACTGGCCGACGGTATCCGGCTGCTCGTCCTGGAGGGCAGGGTCCCGGTCGCCGCCCGGCTCCCCGCCGAACGCGAACTGGCCGTGGCGCTCACCGTCAGCCGTACGACGGTGGCCGCCGCCTACGAGGCGCTGCGCGCGGAGGGCTTCCTGGAGTCGCGGCGCGGGGCCGGCAGCTGGACCGCCGTGCCGGCCGGGAACCCGCTGCCCGCACGCGGGCTGGAGCCCCTGCCCCCGGAGTCGCTCGGTTCGATGATCGACCTCGGCTGCGCCGCACTGCCCGCGCCCGAGCCCTGGCTGACCCGTGGCGTGCAGGGCGCCCTGGAGGAGCTGCCGCCGTACGCCCACACGCACGGCGACTACCCGGCCGGGCTGCCCGCGCTGCGGCAGATGCTCGCCGACCGGTACACCGAGCGCGGCATCCCCACCATGCCCGAGCAGATCATGGTGACCACCGGGGCGATGGGCGCGATCGACGCCATCTGCCATCTCTTCGCGGGGCGCGGCGAGCGGATCGCCGTCGAGTCCCCCTCCTACGCCAACATCCTCCAGCTCATGCGGGAGGCGGGCGCCCGGCTCGTCCCGGTGGCGATGGCCGAGGGCCTCGCGGGCTGGGACCTGAACCGCTGGCGGCAGGTGCTGCGGGACGCGGCCCCGCGACTGGCGTACGTGGTCGCCGACTTCCACAACCCGACCGGCGCGCTGGCCGACGAGGACCAGCGCCGGCAACTGGTCGACGCGGCCCGTTCGGCGGGCACCGTGCTCGTCGTGGACGAGACCATGTCCGAGCTGTACCTGGAAGACGGGCTGGAGATGCCGCGCRCGGTGTGTGCCTTCGACCCGGCCGGATCGACGGTCCTGACGGTCGGCTCGGCGAGCAAGGCGTTCTGGGCCGGCATGCGGATCGGCTGGGTGCGGGCCGCGCCCGACGTGATCCGGTCGCTGGTGGCGGCGCGGGCCTACGCGGACCTCGGCACGCCGGTCCTCGAACAGCTCGCGGTCAACTGGCTGATGCGGACCGGCGGCTGGGACCAGGCCGTCACCATCCGCCGCAGCCAGGCCCGGGAGAACCGGGACGCGCTCGTCGCGGCCGTGCGCGACCGGCTTCCCGAGTGGGAGTTCGACGTCCCGCGCGGCGGCCTGACGCTGTGGGTCCGCACGGGCGGTCTCTCCGGCTCCCGCCTCGCGGAGGTCGGCGAGCGGGTCGGCGTCCGCGTCCCCTCCGGCCCGCGCTTCGGCGTGGACGGTGCCTTCGAGGGCTATGTCCGGCTGCCCTTCACGGTCGGCGGCCCGGTCGCGGAGGAGGCGGCCGCCCGGCTCGCCGCGGCGGCCCGCCTGGTCGAGTCGGGCGCGGCGACGGGCGTCGAGCCGCCGCGGGCCTTCGTGGCGTGAGGGGCGAGGGAGCCGGGGGCCCGCCCGGACAGGGCCGGGCCCCCGCCGGGGTGTGACGCCGGAGGCCCGGCGCGGACGGTCGTCCGCGCCGGGCCTCCGGTCGTTCTCGCCGTTCCCGCCTGCGCTCAGCCCTCGGCCGGGACCGGTGCGTGCAGCGGCGGCTCGACGCCCGTCGCCGCGCCCGACTCGACCAGGCGGGCCGCCGCGGCGAGCCGGGCGGCCGCCTCCTCCGCGACCGGGCCGCCGACCGTGAAGGGCAGCCG
>NZ_RDBI01000040.1:195956-206619 GCF_008042125.1 Streptomyces sp. MS191 | reverse complement strand
TTGATCAGCGGACTGACCTCGTGGGAGCTGCTGACCTGGGGGAAGCCGAGGGCGCGGGCGAGGGCGGCGACGCGGACCTCGTGCTCGGGGTGCCGGTAGCCGTGCAGGAGGACGACGGCGGCGGACCGGAAGCCGTCGCGGTACGCGGCCTCGAGCCCGGCGGCGACGGCGTCCTCGTCGAGCGGATCGACGTCGTCAAGATGGGCACGACCGTCGCCACGAACGCGCTTCTGGAACGGCGGGGCGAGCCGACCGTCCTCCTCGTCACGGAGGGCTTCCGGGACGCGCTGCGCATCGCCTACCAGAACCGGCCCCGGCTCTTCGACCGCCACATCGTGCTCCCGGAGGCCGTCCACGAGCGGGTGATCGAGGTCCCCGAGCGCGTCGACGCCCACGGCCGTCTCCTGCGACCGCTCGACGAGGACGCCGTCGCCGCCGGGCTCGAGGCCGCGTACCGCGACGGCTTCCGGTCCGCCGCCGTCGTCCTCCTGCACGGCTACCGGCACCCCGAGCACGAGGTCCGCGTCGCCGCCCTCGCCCGCGCCCTCGGCTTCCCCCAGGTCAGCAGCTCCCACGAGGTCAGTCCGCTGATCAAGCTCGTGCCGCGCGGCGACACCACCGTCGTCGACGCGTACCTCTCGCCGATCCTCCGACGCTACGTCGACCAGGTGGCCGGCGAACTCGCCGGCGTACGGCTGATGTTCATGCAGTCCAACGGCGGCCTGCGGGAGGCCGCCCACTTCCGCGGCAAGGACGCGGTCCTGTCCGGTCCGGCCGGCGGCGTCGTCGGCATGGCCCGCACCGCGCACCGCGCGGGCTTCGACCGCGTCATCGGCTTCGACATGGGCGGCACCTCCACCGACGTGTCCCACTACGCCGGCGCGTTCGAACGCGAACTGGGCACCCAGGTCGCCGGGGTGCGGATGCGGGCCCCCATGATGAGCATCCACACCGTCGCCGCGGGCGGCGGCTCCGTCCTCCACTACGACGGGCGGCGCTACCGCGTCGGCCCCGACTCCGCCGGCGCCGTACCCGGCCCCGCCTGCTACCGCCGCGGCGGGCCGCTCACCGTCACCGACGCCAACGTGATGCTCGGCCGCGTCCAGCCCGCCCACTTCCCCGCCGTGTTCGGTCCCCGCGGTGACCAGCCCCTCGACCCCGACGTCGTACGGGAGAGGTTCACCGCGCTCGCCGAGCGGGTCGGCGGCGGACGCACCCCCGAGGAGGTCGCCGCCGGCTTCCTGGAGATCGCCGTCCTCAACATGGCGAACGCCGTCAAGAAGATCTCCGTCGAACGCGGCCACGACGTCACCCGGTACGCCCTCACCAGCTTCGGCGGCGCCGGCGGTCAGCACGCCTGCGCCGTCGCCGACGCGCTCGGCATCGACACCGTCCTCGTCCCCCCGCTCGCCGGCGTCCTGTCCGCCTACGGCATCGGCCTCGCCGACGCCACGGCCATGCGCGAACAGTCCGTCGAGGCCGAACTCGCCGCCCCCGGCACCCCCGAGCGGGTGGCGGAGCTCTGCGCCGGACTCGCCGACCGGACCCGGGCGGAACTGCGCGAGGACCGGCTGCCGGACTCCGCGATCACCACCCGCGCGCGCGTCCTGCTGCGCTACGCCGGGACGGACGCGAGCCTTCCGGTGGACCTCGGCCCGCCCGCGGACATGACGGCCGCGTTCACCGCGGCCCACCGCGCGCGCTACGCCTTCACCATGGACAAGCCCCTCGTCGTCGAGGCCGTCTCGGTCGAGGCCGTCGGACGCGCCGGGCCGCACGGCCCGGTGGCGGCCGATCCCGGGGACAGGCGGGACGCCCCGGTACCGCGGGCCACCGTCCGCGCCTACAGCGGCGGCGAGCCCGCGGACACTCCGCTGTACCGGCGCGAGGAACTGCGCCCGGGCGACGCCGTGGACGGGCCGGCGATCCTCGCCGAGGCCGACGCCACCACCGTCGTCGACCCCGGCTGGCGCGCGGAGGCCGGCGACGACGGCCGCCTCGTCCTCGCCCGCGTCCGGCCCCGTCCGGCCCGCGTCGCCGTCGGCACGGACGTCGACCCGGTCCTGCTGGAGGTCTTCAACAACCTCTTCATGGCGATCGCCGAGCAGATGGGCGTCCGCCTGGAGAACACCGCCCACTCCGTCAACATCAAGGAACGCCTGGACTTCTCCTGCGCCCTGTTCGACGCCGAGGGCAACCTCATCGCCAACGCCCCCCACATCCCCGTCCACCTCGGCTCCATGGGCGAGTCCATCAAGGAGGTGCTGCGCCGGGGCGGCGACCGGCTCCGCCCCGGCGACGTGTACGCGATCAACGACCCGTACCACGGCGGGACCCATCTCCCCGACGTCACGGTGGTGACACCGGTCCACGACGACGCGGGGGAGAAGCTCCTCTTCCTCGTCGCCTCCCGCGGCCACCACGCCGAGATCGGCGGCATCACCCCCGGCTCCATGCCCGCCTTCAGCCGGACCGTCCACGAGGAGGGCGTCCTCTTCGACGACTGGCTGCTGGTCCGCGACGGGCGGCTGCGCGAGGACGAGACCCGGGCCCTGCTCACCGGCGCGCCGTACCCCTCCCGCGACCCGGACACCAACCTCGCCGACCTGCGCGCCCAGATCGCCGCCAACGAGAAGGGCATCGAGGAACTGCGCCGCATGGTCGCCCAGTTCGGCCTCGACGTGGTCCACGCCTACATGCGGCACGTGCGGGCCAACGCCGAGGAGTCCGTCCGCCGGATCCTCGACGGGCTGCGGGACGGCGCGTACCGCTACGAGACCGACGACGGCGCCGTCATCCAGGTCGCCGTCCGGGTCGACCGCGAACGGCGGTCCGCCGTCATCGACTTCGCCGGCACGTCCCCGCAGCGGCCCGGCAACACCAACGCGCCGACGTCCGTGGTCATGGCCGCCGTCCTGTACGTCTTCCGAACCCTCGTCGACGAGGACATCCCCCTCAACAGCGGCTGCCTGGAACCACTGGAGGTCCGCGTCCCGCCCGGCTCGATGCTCGCCCCCGTCCACCCGGCCGCGACCGTCGCCGGCAACGTGGAGACCTCCCAGGCCGTCACCGGCGCCCTCTACGCCGCGCTCGGAGTCCAGGCCGAGGGCTCGGGCACGATGAACAACGTGACGTTCGGCAACTCCCGCGTCCAGTACTACGAGACGGTCGCGAGCGGCTCGGGCGCGGGCGACGGCTTCGACGGCGCCGACGCCGTCCAGACCCACATGACCAACTCCCGGCTCACCGACCCCGAGATCCTGGAGTGGCGCCACCCGGTCCGGGTGGACGCCTTCACCGTCCGCGAGGGAAGCGGCGGCCGCGGCCGCTGGTGCGGCGGCGCCGGCGTCGAACGCCGCCTCCGCTTCCTGGAGCCGATGACCGTGGCCCTGCTGACCGGCCACCGCCGGGTGCCGCCGTACGGCATGGCCGGCGGCGAGCCGGGCGCCCTCGGCGAGAACCTCGTGGAGCGCGCCGACGGCACCGTCGACCGGCTGCGGGGCGCCGACACGACCGACGTCGGCCCGGACGACGTGCTCGTGCTGCGCACCCCGGGCGGCGGCGGATACGGCCCGCCCGGGGCGGCCGCAGGCGAGCCGTCCCCGGGAGGCGGCTGCGCACCCCCCGAGGCGTGACCCGGGCCGCGCGCCGAGGCCGGTACGGCTGCCCGCGCCTGGGACGCCGGCCGCTCAGCGGACCGGGACGAACCGCACCGCCGTGCCCGGGACCGCCTGGGCCGCGGCCGCCAGGTCCCCTTCCCGGACGACCGCCACCACCGGATAGCCGCCCGTCGTCGGATGGTCCGCCAGGAAGACCACCGGACGGCCGTCCGGTGGCACCTGGACGGCGCCCAGCACCATGCCCTCGCTGGGGAGTTCGCCGGTGACGGCCCGCTCCAGGGGCGGGCCCTCGGTCCGCAGCCCGATGCGGTTGCTCGCCGCGGAGACCCGGTAGGCGCGCGTGGCGAGGGTGCGCAGAGCGCCCGGCGTGAACCAGTCCTCGCGGGGGCCGAGCCGGACCCGCAGGACGAGTTCGTCCGGCGGGCCCGGCCACGGGGGAGTGTCGACCGACCCCCGTGCGGCCGTGTCCCCTCCCAGCGGCAGCACGGTCCCGTCCGCCAGCGGATCCGGGCCGAGCCCGGACAGCAGGTCGGTGGAGCGGCTGCCGAGTACCGGTTCGACGGCGATCCCGCCGCCGAACGCCACGTACGAGCGCAGGCCGCGCACGGCCGCGCCGACGTCGAGGACCGAACCGGCCCCGACCCGCACGGTCGTCCCCCACGCGGCCGGACGCCCGTCGACGGTGACCGGGCACGGCGCCCCGCCCACCGCGACCGTCACCGGGCAGCGGGGCCGCACGGCGCATCCGTCGACCGTGGTCTCCAGGACCGCCGCGTCCCGCGGGTTGCCGACGAGTCGGTTCACCAGCAGCGCGGCCCCCGGGTCGAGCGCGCCCGAGCGGGGTACGCCCAGCTGGGCGTACCCCGTCCGTCCCAGGTCCTGCACGGTGGTCAGGGCCCCGGCCCGTACGACCGCGAGAGCGCGATCGCTCATCGGCCCGCCGCCACGAAGCGCACCCGGGTGCCCGGCGCGAGGAGGGCGGCCGGTTCGCGGGACGCGTCCCACAGCACGGCGTCCGTCGAGCCGATCAACCGCCATCCGCCGGGAGACGACCGCGGGTACACGCCCGTGTACGGTCCCGCGAGCGCGACCGAACCGGCGGGCACGGAGGTACGGGGCGTGGCCCGCCGCGGCACCTCGTATCCCGCGCCGAGCCCCGTCAGGTACCCGAACCCCGGCGCGAACCCGCAGAAGGCGACGCGGAACTCGGCGGACGAGTGGATCCGGACCGCGGTCTCCACGGACACCCCCCACAGGCCGGCGACCTCGGCCAGGTCGGGACCGTCGTACCGGACCCGCACCTCGACCGCCTTCTCCACCCGCGCCCGGAGCGGCGGAACGGTCCACTCCCGCAGCTGCCCGGCCAGCAGGTCCGGGGACTCCACACCGTCGAGCAGCACCGTGCGCGCGGCCGGCACGATCTCCCGTACGGCGGGCAGCGCGCCCACTTCCCTGCGGCGCAGCAGCTCGGCGTGGAAGGCCTCGGTCTCGGCCCCGCTCGTCAGCTCCACGAGCAACGCCCGCTCGCCGACCCGGAACACCCGGCGCGCCTTCATGCGAACGCCTCCACCCGGACCCCGGTGGCCTCCAGCCGCGCCCGGACGCGCCGGGCCAGCCCGACCGCGCCCGGGGTGTCGCCGTGCAGGCAGAGGGAACGGGCCCGGACCTCGACCGTCTCGCCGCAGTGCGAGGTGACGACCCCGAACCGGGCCATGGACACCGAACGCTCCACCACCCGCGCCGGATCCGTGACGACGGCACCCTCCTGCCCCCGTGGCAGCAGGGTGCCCTCCGCCGTGTACGCCCGGTCGCCGAACGCCTCCGCGACGACCGGCAGACCGGCCTTCCCCGCGGCGGCGTGCAGCCGGGAGCCCGGCAGGCCGAGCACCGGCAACGGTTCGCCGCCGCCGCCGAGGAGCACTCCCTCGGCGACCGCCCCGGCCTGCTCCTCGTCGTGGACGACCCGGTTGTAGAGCGCGCCGTGAGGCTTGACGTAGGAGACCCGCGAGCCCGCCGCGCGGGCGAAGACCTCCAGCGCGCCGATCTGGTAGGCCACTTCGGCGGCCAGTTCGTCCGCCGGAACGTCCATCGAACGCCGGCCGAAGCCGGCCAGGTCGCGGTAGGAGACCTGGGCGCCGATCCGCACGCCGCGGGCCGCGGCCAGCTCGCACACGCGGCGCATGGTGGCCGCGTCCCCGGCGTGGAAGCCGCAGGCCACGTTGGCGCTGGTGACCACCGAGAGCAGCTGCTCGTCGTCGGTCAGCGTCCAGCGGCCGAAGCCCTCGCCGAGGTCGGCGTTGAGGTCGATCGAGGCATGGATCACGGGTCGTTCCCCTTCTTCCCCCGGTGGTGCGGGTGGTGGCCCGCCGGTCGTGCGGGCGGTGCGGACAGTGCGGGTGGTGCGGGTCGTGCGGGTGGTGCGGGTCGTGCGGGTGGTGCGGGTGGTGCGGGTGGTGCGGATCGTGCGGCGCGAGGGCGTTCCGGCGCCGTGGGATACGCCCTCGCCGTGCTCGCGCTGCTCGGCCTGCCCGAGACCCGGGGGAGGGAGCTGGTCTGAGGGCTGTCCCGTCATCCCCGGACGGCACCCGCGCGGGGCCGTTCCGGAGGTGGCACGGCGCCGAAGACCAGCGCGCCGCCGACGCCCCAGCTCTCGGCGAGGAAGCCGACGAGCGTGGGGAAGATGGCGCCGACCGCCCGCCCGGTGTTGTACGTGAACCCCTGCCCCGTGCCCCGGACCGCCGTCGGGTACAGCTCGGCGAGGAAGGAGCCGAAGCCGCTGAAGATCGCCGACATGCAGAAGCCCAGGGGGAAGCCCAGGAAGAGGATCAGGGTGTTCGCGCCCTCGGGAACGTGCGTGTAGACGAGGATGCACACCGCGGACAGCACGGCGAAGAGCGCGATGTTCTTCTTCCGGCCGAGCAGGTCGGTGAGAAGGCCTCCGGTCAGATAGCCGAGGAAGGCCCCGGAGATCAGGAAGGTCAGATAGCCGCCGGTGCCGACCACGGTCAGCCCCCGCTCGGTCTTCAGGAAGGTCGGGACCCAGGTGGCGAGGGTGTAGTAGCCGCCCTGGACACCCGTCGACAGCAGCACCGCGAACAGGGTGGTGCGCAGCAGCGGGGGTGTGAGGACGGTGGTGAAGGAGCCCCGTCCGGCGCCGGTGCGGCGCACCTCGGCGGCCTGAGGGGCGTCCTCGACGTTGCGCCGGACGTAGACGACCAGGAGAGCGGGCAGGGCCCCCGTCCAGAACATCACCCGCCAGGCGGTGTCCGCGTCGACGAACCGGAAGACCAGCGTGTAGACGATCACCGCGAGTGCCCAGCCGGCCGCCCAGGCGCTCTGGACGCCTCCGAGGGTACGGCCGCGGTGCTTCGCGGAGGCGTACTCGGCGACCAGGATCGCGCCGACCGCCCACTCGCCGCCGAAGCCCAGGCCCTGGAGGGCGCGGAAGACCAGCAGGGTCTCGTAGTTCGGCGCGAATCCGCAGAGCACGGTGAAGAACGCGTAGGTGGCGACCGTGATCATCAGGGCCTTCACCCGGCCGATGCGGTCGGCCAGAACGCCGGCCAGCGCGCCGCCGATCGCCGACACGACGAGGGTGACGGTGGTCAGGAGCCCGGTCTGGCCCTTGTCGAGGCCGAAGTAGGCGGCGATGGCCACCATCGACAACGGCAGCGTGAAGAAGTCGTAGGAGTCGAGGGCGTATCCGCCGAAGGCGCCGGCGAAGGCGCGCCAGCCGCGTGGCCCGAGGGCGCGCAGCCAGGCGAACACGCCTGTGTCGAGGGGCTTTTCGTCGTGAGTCTGCCGGTCGTTCCGCTGCTGGGTCTGCTCGTGGGGCTGGGTCCTGCTCAATCTGCACCTCGCAGAGGGGGAGGAGCGTGCCTGAGTGACGTACCGAAGAGCCGTGCGGTGTCGCTAACGTAGAGGATTGTTGAACGATCCGACAAGAGGCATGTTGTCTCGTCCTCGTTTGTGCGATTGACTCGGCCGCGGACGACGGAGGGAAACGGAACACCGTGGGCGGAATCGACGAACTGGCCGACGACCGGGCGCTGCTGGGGCGTACGAGCACGGCGGAGCGGGTGGCCGACATCCTGCGCACCCGGATCACCGAGGGGTTCTTCCCGCCGGGCACCCGCCTGTCGGAGGACAGCATCGGCGGCGCGCTCGGAGTGTCGCGCAACACACTGCGCGAGGCGTTCCGGCTGCTCACGCACGAGCGGCTGCTCGTCCACGAACTCAACCGGGGCGTCTTCGTCCGGGTGCTGGCCGTCGAGGACGTCGCCGACATCTACCGCACCCGGCGCCTCGTCGAATGCGCCGTCGTGCGTGGCCTGGGGGAGCCGCCGTACGCCCTGGAGGGCCTCGCCGAGGCCGTCCGGGAGGGCGAGGAGGCGGCCGGCGCGGCGGACTGGAACGGCGTCTCCACCGCCAACATCCACTTCCACCGCGAACTGGTCGCCCTGGCCGGCAGTGCCCGCACGGACGAACTGATGCGGGGCGTCCTCGCCGAACTCCGACTCGCCTTCCACACCGTGGACGACCCGCGCGGACTGCACGAGCCGTATCTCGTGCGCAACCGGGAGATCCTGAGCGCACTGCGTGCGGGCGAGCGGGCGACGGCGGAGCGGCTGCTCGCGCGCTACCTCGACGACTCGCGCACCCGGATCGTCGAGGTCTACGCCCGGGCGGTCGAGGAGCCGGACAGGCCCTGAGGCCGGCGGGGACGCGGCCGGCGAGCGAAGGCGTGGGCCGGACGATCCGGTTCCGGGATGCGTCGCCCTCGATCGGGGGACGCCCCGACGCACGGCGCGCGGCCCGCAGGAGACCGGTCCGGCCGGCGGCGGCTCCGGCCCCGGGGGTCCCTCCCGGCGTGCGCGGGCCGACGCGCAACCCTCCAGCTTGCCCGCTCCGACCGGTCGCATCTGCGCCGTTTCGACCGTTGTCTGTGCGAGGACCTAATCTGTGCTCCGTGACTTCGCCTGCCTCGACGGACTTCGTTCCGCCCCAGCTCAGCGCGGGGCCGCGGCCCGCGCCGGGCCCGGCCGCCGACGAAGGGCTCGCGCGGCGGCTTCGCGCGCTCGCGTGCACGGCGCCACTGCACGACCTGGACACCCGCAAGGCGAACCTCGCAGGGGAGTACTCGGTCTACGCGATGGCCGAGGTGGCACTCTCCGCCATCGACCTCGTCACCCTGAACATGGACTTCGACACGGGCGCCGACCACGAGCAGATCGTGGCCCGGCTGCTGCCCCGCGTCGCCGCCCAGGCCCCCGGCCGTGCCGTCGCCGAGCACGAGCGCGTCGCCCGCTGGGTCCTGGAGAACCTGATCAACGTCGGCAGCGTCGACCGCGGCTTCCGTGCCGTCTACGGCACCTTCGGCGCGGACGGCGTCTACACCCGCCGCGACTACGACTTCAAGCTGATCGAGGAGGTCCCCGGGTACGGCGGCGGCGTCTACCTGCGGACGACCGACGAGGCGGTCAACGTCCTCGTCGGCGCCCTCGACACCGACGTCACCAGCGCCCAGATCGCCGCCGAGGTGAAGCTGGAGGTGCTGATCAGCCGGGGCCGTCTCGCCGACGCCCAGCTCGCCGCCGAGCAGGCCCGGTACCGCACCGTGCAGTACGCCGAGACCCTCCGCAGGACCCTGGAGGCGACCCGGCGCAACGTCCGTGCCGTGGACTGGCTCAACGCCGTCCCCGACATGATCGCCGAGGCGCTGGACCACGTCGCCGACCGGTACCGCCACGAGAACGCGATCCTCACCAACATCCGCAAGGCCCGTGACGAGACCGAGGACCAGGAGCACAAGCGCCGTGCCGCCGAGCTCGTCGACATCGTCAAGGACTGCATCCGCCGCCACACGCAGCTCCAGTCCCGCCTCCTGGAGGCCGGACCGCTGTTCCGCGCCGAGCAGGACCGGCAGGCCTTCGCCGCGCCCACCTCGTACACCGGCATAGACCTGTACGGGCAGCTGGTCGCCCCGCTGCTGCCGCTCCCCGTCGAGCAGGCCGGCAGGGTCACGGACGCCTTCTTCGCCCGCGGCACGGGACTGCGCACCCCCGTGTCCGTGCGCGTGGGCGATCTGGTCGAGATGCTCCTCACACCGCCCGTCGAGCGGGAGCACCTCGGCGCGGAGATGCCCGAGCCCGACCTGATCGCCACGCCCGACGACAGCCGCTTCAGCGAGGAGCAGCTCGCGCAGGCGATGCGGCTGCTGGACCTGGAGCACGACGCGCCGCGCCGGCTCTCCGGGCTCCTCGCCGACGCCCGGCGCCTCGACCCGGACCTCCCGTACCTGGTCGCGCTGCTCGCCGTGCACGCCGCGAGCCCGCCGGTCGGCACGGCCTACCGGCAGGGCGAGGAGCGCCTGCTGTTCGCGGTCGACGACGGCACACAGCTCGACGACCCGGAGTTCGGCGGCGCCGACCTGATCGTCGGCACCGCCCTGCTCGACGCCGCCGGCATGGCCGCGGACCGCTCGGAGGCCTCATGACCACGCACGCCACACCCCCTCCCACGGGCGGGCACGACGAAGGCCTCCACGTCCGGCACGGGCCCGACGAGGGCCGACACGTCCGGGGCGGGCACGACGAGGGCCGACACGTCCGGCTCGGGCACGAGGAGGGCCGACACGTCCGGSACGGGCCCGACGAGGGCCTCCGCCTGCGGCGCGGCCCCCGTCGCCGCGGGCGTCGGGAGGCCGGCGGCAGCGGCATGTGCGGACGGGGCGCCCGGAAGTGCAGCGGCCCGGGGCTCGGTCCGCGACGCGGGCGGAGCGGGCGGCACGACGGCCGGCGGCTGTGCGCCATCGAGGGCGGCCGCGCCGGCCGCGCCCCCGGCGGGCGCGCCGTCGCGGAGGCCGGCGGAGGACGGCAGGGCCTCCTCCTCGGCACCGTGCGGGGTCGCGGGGGTGGCGTGCCRGCCCGTGGGAGGGGGTGTGAGGACGGTGGTGAAGGAGCCCCGTCCGGCGCCGGTGCGGCGCACCTCGGCGGCCTGAGGGGCGTCCTCGACGTTGCGCCGGACGTAGACGACCAGGAGAG
>NZ_RDBI01000040.1:186465-195856 GCF_008042125.1 Streptomyces sp. MS191 | reverse complement strand
ACCCCGCCCCCACCCAGGCGGAGTTCTTCGAGGAGGAGCCGGTCGGCCCGCCGCGCCGCCCCGCGCCCGCCGGTGTGCTCTTCCTGGAGAACGGCGGCGGCAAGTCCGTCCTCCTCAAGCTGATCTTCTCGGTGATGCTCCCCGGCCACCGCAACACCCTCGGCGGCGCCAGCTCCGGCGTGCTGCGCAAGTTCCTGCTCGCCGACGACTGCGGCCACGTGGCCCTGGAGTGGCAGCACACGCTCACCGGTGAACTCGTCGTCGTCGGCAAGGCCAGCGAGTGGCGCGGCCGCCAGGTCTCCAACGACCCGCGGAAGTTCGCCGAGGCCTGGTACTCCTTCCGCCCCGGCCCCGGACTGAGCCTGGACTCGCTGCCGGTGGCCGAGGCCACCTCCGTGCGTCCGCCCGTCGAGGGCGCGTCCGGCGCCCAGGGCCGCCGCCGCACCATGAAGGGCTTCCGCGACGCGATCACGGACGCCGGCAAGGCGTACCCGCACCTGGAGGTGTACTGGGAGGAGATCCACGACCGCTGGAACGAGCACCTCGGCGACCTCGGTCTGGACCCCGAACTCTTCCGCTACCAGCGCGAGATGAACGCCGACGAGGGTGAGGCCGCCGGCCTCTTCGCGGTCAAGAAGGACTCCGACTTCACCGACCTCCTCCTGCGCGCCGTCACCGACACCCGCGACACCGACGGCCTCGCCGACCTCGTCGGCGGCTTCGGCAACAAGCTCGGCCGCCGCGCCGAACTCACCGCCGAACGCGACTTCACGGCCGGCTCCGTCGACCTCCTCGGCCGCATCGTCGAGGCCGCCGGGACCCGGGCCCGCGCCCGCGACGTCCACGCCGGCGAGGAGCGCCGCACCCGGACGCTGGCCCGGCGCCTCTCCGCCCGCGCCACCGACGAGCGCGGCCGCGCCGCCGAGCTGGCCCAGCAGGTCACCGAGGCCGCGCACGCCGTCTCCGACGCCGAGCAGGCCCGCGGCCGCAGCTCCCTCATCGCCGCCGAACTGGCCTACCGGCACGCCTCCCTGGCCCTCACCGTCGCCGAGAAGAGCGCCGCCTCCCAGCGCCGCGAACTCACCGACGCCCGCACCCTGCACTCCGCCTGGGTGGGGGCGGGGTTGGGCACGGGCGCGCCGACTCCGCGCAGGTCCAGGACGGTGTCGGCGTAGCGCGCACCGGCGGGACCGATGGAGTAGAGGCGGACCCGGGACAACTCGTACATGGCGGCGGACTCTCGTCGTCTGTGTTCTGCGTGGTCTTCGGGGGCGGTTACGCGTGGAAGGGCAGGCCGGCGTCGGCGGCGAGCTCCAGGTCGTCGCCCGCGGGCGGCGGCAGCAGGGTCGCCGAGCCGTCGCTGACGGGGACGACGCCGAGCTCGATGAGTTCGGCCATGGCGGCGCTGCCGGCCATGTCGCGGACCTGGAGCTGGTAGCGGGCGGTGGTGCGGTAGGCGCCGCCCGCGTCGTCACCGGTGCGCTGGAGGAAGCCGGAGTCGGTGAGGAAGGCGACGGCCTTGCCGACGATGCCGGTGGTGGAGCCGGCCAGCCGACGGGCGTCCTTGGTGGCTCCGGTGGCGCTGCGGCGCGCGTAGATGCGCCAGGCGGCTTCCAGGCCGGGCGCGTCGGTGGCGGGGTCGGTGTTGTCGCCCTGCTCCTCGGCGCGCTCTTCGAGGCGGCGGCAGGCCTGGCGGACGAAGGCGTCGACGCCGTTGACCGTGAGGCGGCCGATGTAGCCGTCGTCGGCCAGGTCCTCGGGCCGCGGGAAGGCCATGGCGGCCACGGCGAGGTGGGCGAGGCCGTGCAGGAAGCGGTCGGCGGAGTCGGTCGAGGCGCGGCGGGCGTAGTCGCCCATGCGGACGGCGAAGACGGAGTCCTCGCCGGCGGTGACGGCCATACCGGCGCGCGGCGAGACCTCCAGGACGATCAGCCCGAGGCCGGTGGCGACGGCGTCGGCGAGACGCGCGAAGGCGGAGTCCTCGCGGTAGCGCCGGAGCAGTTCGGCGTACTCGGCGTCGCGCGCCGGCAGCAGCTTGGGCTGGAGCCCGAAGGAGACGAGCCGGGCCGCGTCGGCGGCGTCGGCGGGCGTGACCGCGGCAGGTCCGGCGGGGGTGTGCGGGACCTCCGGCTCGCTCCACGCGTCGGCGTGATCTGCGTGGTGGTCGCTCACGGCTGGGGCTCCTCGGTACGGGTGGTCGGTGGTGCGGTGGGCTCGGCGGGCCGGGCCAGCGGCAGGCGGACGGGCCGGACGCTGACGGCGGCCCGGCGTTCCGCGCCGGCCCCGGCGGATCCGGAGGCATCGGCGACACCGGGCGCGAGGCGGACGGCCCGTACGTACGGGGCGGGGCTCTTGGGGGTGACCTGCTGGGCCAGCTCGGCGGCGCGGCCGCGCTCGTCGGTGGCGCGGGCGGAGAGGCGCCGGGCCAGCGTCCGGGTGCGGCGCTCCTCGCCGGCGTGGACGTCGCGGGCGCGGGCCCGGGTCCCGGCGGCCTCGACGATGCGGCCGAGGAGGTCGACGGAGCCGGCCGTGAAGTCGCGTTCGGCGGTGAGTTCGGCGCGGCGGCCGAGCTTGTTGCCGAAGCCACCGACGAGCGCGGCCGCGCCGCCGAGCTGGCCCAGCAGGTCACCGAGGCCGCGCACGCCGTCTCCGACGCCGAGCAGGCCCGCGGCCGCAGCTCCCTCATCGCCGCCGAACTGGCCTACCGGCACGCCTCCCTGGCCCTCACCGTCGCCGAGAAGAGCGCCGCCTCCCAGCGCCGCGAACTCACCGACGCCCGCACCCTGCACTCCGCCTGGCAGGCCGCAGAGGCCGTGCTGCGCCACCGCGCCGCGAGCGACCGCTCCGGCCGCGTGGCCGCCGCCATCCTCGAGGCCGAGCGCGACGCCGCCCCCGCCCTCGCAGCCCGCGCCACGGCCGCCGCCGCCCTCGTACGCGCCCTGCACGCGGCGGCCGAGGACGGGGAACGCCACGCCGCCGAGGAGGAGGAGCGCTCCGCCGCCCTCCAGGAGGCCGGCGAGACCGCCCACCGCGACGCCACCGTCGCCGCGACCGAGGCCCAGCGCGCCCGCAGCGAGGCCGGCCACCTGCGCCAGCGCCTCGCCGAGGTCGAACAGGAGACCGCCGAGGCGGTCCGGGCCGGCTGGCTCGACGACACCGCGCCGGACGCCGACCCCGCCCGGGCCGCCCTGACGGCGAGCGACGCCGAGAAGACGACGGTCGCCGCCTGGGACGCGGCCCGCGACGCCGCCCGCTCCACCGCCGACCACGCGCGGGACGCCGCCGCCGCCGAGGCACGCGCCGAACTGGCCGCCGCCCGCGCCACGGACGCGGCCGACGCCGCGGAGAACGCCTACGACGCCGAGCGCCGCGCCGCCGAGTCCCTCGCCGGCGACGACCGCCTGACCGAACTCCTGAGCCTCCCGCCCGCGCACGCCCCGTTCCCGGGCCAGCGGGCGGCGGAGCCCGCCGCCCCCCAGCACCGCACGGGCCGCCCGGACCCGGACGAGGAGCAGGACACCGCCGACGGCGTCCCGAGCGCTCCCGCCGGCCGCGCCCCGCACGGCCCGCTCACCGTCACCGAGTTCGACCGCAGCGCCGACGAACTGCGGCGCCTGCTCGAACAGTCCATCGCCTCCGCCGAGCGCCAGCTGTTCGACCTGCGCACCGCCGCCGCCGACGACGCCCGCATCCTCGGCGCCCTCGGTGACGGCGGCCTGCTGCCGCCCGGCCCCGACGTCCTGGCCACGGTCGAGTACCTCGGCGAGCACGGCATCCCGGCCCTTCCCGGCTGGCGCTACCTCGCCCAGGCGGTCGACCCGGCCGACCACGCCGGCGTCCTGGCCGCACGCCCCGAGCTGGTCGACGGCGTCGTGATCACCGACCCCGTCTCGTACGCCCGCGCCCGCGAGGTGCTCGCCACGGCGGCCCTGCTGCCGCGCTCCACCGTCGCCGTCGGCACGGCCGCCGCCCTGCTCGCGCCCGTACCCCGCCCCGGCGACGCCGGAAGCGGCGACGTCTTCCTCGTCCCGCCGAACCCGGCCATGCACGACGAGCAGGCCGCCGACGAGGAGCGCCACGCCCTCCGCGGCCGCGCCGTCGCCCGGGACGAGGAGATCCGGGTCCTGGCGGCCCGGCTCACCGGTGACCGCTCGCTGGCCGCACGGATCGGCTCGTGGCGCGCCGACTGCCCGCCCGGCATGCTCGCCGAGCTCTCCGCCGTCGCCGCCACCGCCCGCGAGACGGCCGAGGCCGCCACGGTCACGCTCGCCGAAGCCCGGGCCGTACGGGCCGAGGCCGACGAGGCCGCCGCCGACGCGGCTCGCGTGCGGGACGAGCGGCAGGAGGCGGCGCAGCGCGCCCGCCGCGCCGCCGACGCCCTGGCCGGCCTGGCGTTCCGGCTGCGCGAGCGCTCCGCCTGGCAGGCCAAGCTCCGCGAACTGGCCGACGACGCGACCGAGTCCGAGGCCCGCGCGCAGACCTGCCTGGAGCGGGCCCGCGCCGCCGACGAGGACCGCCGCGCGGCCCAGCGCACCGCCGACGACGCCCACCGCACCGCCCGCGCCCTGCGGGCCGAGCGGGCCGAGATCGCCGGGGCTCCCGACCAGCTCCCCGAGCCGGACGCCGACGCCCCGCGCACCGCGCTCCCCACCCTCCGCGAGGCCTACCGCGCGGCCTCCCAGCTGTACGAGAAGGTCGGCGTCGGCGCCGACCTGCGCGCCGAGCAGGCCCGGGCCGAGAGCGACGAGTCCGCCGCCCTCGCCGAGCTCGACCGCCTCACGAACAAGGTCCGCACCCGCGCCGAGCAGCTCCTGGAGTCCACCGACGGCGCCGACGGCCCGTCTCGCCAGGCCGCCGCCGCGCGGGCCGAGTCCCTGGTCCAGATGCTGGAGACGCGCGCGTCCGAGGCGAGCGAGAAGCTCGGCCGGCTCCGCGGCGAGGCGGAGCGGCTGGCACCCGAGGACGGCGAGGCGCACACCGAGCTGCCCGAGGACCAGGTCCCCGCCGACGCCGAGCAGGCCCAGAGCCTGCTGCGCACGGCCACCGGCGAACTCGCCTCGCGCACCGACGCCCTGGAGGCCGCGCGCACCGCGCACGCCCATCTGCTGCGCGCCCACCGCGCCGCCGAGGACGCCGCCGGCGGCTTCGGCGAGACGGCCGCGCTGCTGCGCGACCTCCTCCGCGACCACGCCGAGGAGGAACAGGAGGGCCCCGAGCCGTACCCCGGCACCCTGGAGGAGGCCCGGCAGTCCGCCGCCGAGTCCCGCCGCTCGCTGCGCGCCTGCGCCGCCGAGCTCGCCGGCGCCGACGCCTCGGTGCGCGAGGCGAGCGACATCCTCGTCCGGCACGCCAACTCCAGCCGCTACGAGCAGGTCCGCACCCCCGCTCGGCAGCAGATCCGCGAACTGCCCGCGGCCGCGCTCCCGGAGCACGCCGCCAAGTGGGCGGACGCCTTCGCGCCCCGGCTGCGGGTCCTCACCGACGAACTGGCCCAGCTGGAACGCAACCGCGACTCGATCGTCGACCGCCTCCGCGGTCTGGTGGAGTCCGCGCTGACCACGCTCCGCTCCGCTCAGCGGCTCTCCCGGCTGCCCGAGGGCCTGGGCGAGTGGTCGGGGCAGGAGTTCCTGCGCATCCGGTTCGAGGAGCCGGACCAGGCCACGCTCACCGAACGGCTGGGCGAGGTCGTCGACGAGGCGACCCGGGCCGCCCTCAAGAAGAACTCCGACCTGCGCCGCGACGGCATGTCGCTGCTGCTCAGGGGGGTCCAGGCGGCCCTCGAACCGCGCGGTGTCGCGGTCGAGATCCTCAAGCCGGACGCCGTCCTGCGGGCGGAGCGCGTCCCGGTCGGACAGATGGGCGACGTCTTCTCCGGCGGGCAGCTCCTGACCGCGGCGATCGCGCTGTACTGCACGATGGCGGCGCTCCGTTCCAACGACCGGGGCCGCGACAAGCACCGCCACGCGGGCACGCTGTTCCTCGACAACCCGATCGGCCGCGCCAACGCGACGTACCTGCTGGAGCTCCAGCGCGCCGTCTCGGACGCGCTGGGCGTCCAGCTGCTCTACACGACCGGACTGTTCGACACCACGGCGCTCGCCGAGTTCCCGCTGGTGATCCGGCTGCGCAACGACGCCGACCTGCGAGCGGGACTCAAGTACATCAGCGTCGAGGAGCACCTGCGCCCGGGACTGCCCCAGCAGCGCACGGAGGGCGAGACGGTGCACGGCGAGATCACGGCGACCCGGATGTTCCGCCGCAGCCAGGCCGACGAGCCCCAGCCGGCGGCGGACTGACCCGGCACGGAAACGCGGTCGGCCCGACCCCTCGACGGGGGTCGGGCCGACCGCGTTTCCGTGCCGCCGGCCGGTGGGCCGACGCGGTGTTCAGGCGGCCTTCGGGACGCTCGCCGCCTCGGGACGCCGTGACCCCACCGTCCCGGAGGTCCGCTCGCCCGCCGGGACCTGCCCGGTCTTCCGGGCCTGCCGCCGTTCCCGCCGCAACTGCCGTGCCGTACTGCTCGGCTCCGACACCACGCCGTTGCGCTGCCGCCACACCTGCCGTGTCACCCAGACGTCGAGCACGCTCCAGGTCGCCACGACCGTGCTGCCCACCGACGTCAGAAGCGTCGGAAAGGCGAGCCACGAACCCGTGACGGCGGCGAAGAACGCCACCATTCCCTGAATGAGCGTCACCGACGTGAGCAGCAGGGCCCGTACGGCGGCGGTCCGCACCGGATCGGGCATCCGGCGCCTGGCCTTCTCGTCCTCCACCCACAACTGTCGCGCCGACCGCGCCTCGTACTCCATTGCTCCGTCACTCCCCACGACCCTGAACGTCTTCAGGGTGGCTGCCCCGCTTGCGCCGATTTACGCGGGCATGCCGCTCCCCGTACACAAAGACGATCGAGAGGGGGAAAAGGTTTCCCCGCTTTCTCCCCGGAAGGAACACTTCCAGCCATCTCCCATGCCAGAGAAAATGACGGCCTACCAGGTGTCCTGCGCCACACCGGAGAATGCCAACTCCCCGAATACCAGGACATCTCATGATCAACGCTCACTCGTGAGGCTGGAAATCGTCCGGACACGCCTTCGAGTTGGCCGTGATGCAGTAGTAGGCTCGCGCCGCCGTTTGTTGAAATCGAAGGTCGACGCCGTGTGTTGACGCCGGACGTCGCTGTGGAGGACCTCCGCACCGGGCGGAGGCCGAGCTGGGGGAGGCCATGCGCTTTCGCGGGAAGTCCATCCGCCGGAAGATCGTGGCGCTGCTGCTGGTGCCGCTCGTCTCGCTCACCGGACTGTGGGGCTTCGCGACGGTGCTGACCGGCCGCGAGGCGGACCAGCTCCTCGACGTCGGCTACATCGTCGAGAAGGTCGGCTACCCCATCGAGGACACCGCCCGCGTCCTGCAGAGGGAACGCCGGCAGTCCCTCGTCTACCTCGCCGACCCGCGCGCCTCCGACGCCCTCACCGCACTGCGCGAGCAGCGCGAGGCCACCGACCGGCAGATCACCCTCATCCGGGCGAACGCCGCGGACTCCGGTGTCCGCGAGGAGATGCGCCCGCTCGCCTCGCAGCGGCTCAACTCCCTGCTCCAGGCACTCGACGGCCTCGACTCGCTGCGCCGTTCCGTGGAGAACCGCAGCGTCGGCCGCGTCCAGGCCCTCGAGTTCTACAACCGGCTCGTCGACCCCTGCTACGCCTTCCTCATGACCCTCCACGCCCTCGAGAACGTGGAGATGGACAAACAGGGCCGCGCCCTCGTCGGTGTCGTCCGCGCCCGGGAACTCCTCTCCCGCGAGGACGCGCTGGTCCTCTCGGCCCTCATCACCGACCGCGTCACCGCCGAGGAGATCCGCGCGATCTCGGACCTCGTGGCGAACCGCCGCCAGTTCTACGAGGTCAGCCTCGAAGTCCTGCCGGTGTCCGAGCGCGAGCGCTTCGAGCGGTACTGGCAGAGCCCCGCCACCGCCCCGCTGCGCAAGGCCGAGAACGACCTCATCGCCGCCGGCGCCACCGAGCGCCCGCGCACCCTCACGCCCGAACGCTGGGAGGAACGGGCGACCCCCGTCCTCGACGACCTCGCCCGCGACAACACCGCGGCCGGCGACCGCTACCAGGACCGCGTCCAGCCCGCCGCGTACAGCGTCCTGCTGAAGGCGGGCGTCGCCGGTGTCCTCGGCTTCCTCGCCCTGCTCGTCTCCGTCATCGTGTCCGTCCGGATCGGCCGCGAACTCGTGCGCGACCTGCGCCGGCTGCGCAAGGAGGCCCAGGAGGTCTCCGGCGTCCGCCTGCCGAGCGTCATGCGCCGCCTCGCCGCCGGAGAGCACGTCGACGTCGAGACCGAGGTGCCCCACCTGCGGTACGAGGACGACGAGGTCGGCCAGGTCGGCCAGGCCCTCAACACGCTCCAGCGCGCCGCCGTCGAAGCGGCCGTCCGGCAGGCCGACATGCGGCGCGGGGTCTCCGACGTCTTCGTCAACCTCGCCCGCCGCAACCAGGTGCTGCTGCACCGCCAGCTCACCCTCCTCGACAGCATGGAGCGGCGCACCGAGGACACCGAGGAACTCGCCGACCTCTTCCGGCTCGACCACATGACCACGCGCATGCGCCGCCACGCCGAGGGCCTGGTGATCCTTTCCGGCGCCGCGCCCTCCCGGCAGTGGCGCAAGCCCGTCCAGCTGATGGACGTCGTGCGGGCGGCCGTCGCCGAGGTCGAGGACTACGAGCGCGTCGAGGTGCGCCGGCTGCCCCGGCTCGGCGTCGGCGGTCCGGCCGTCGCCGACCTCACGCACCTGATCGCCGAACTCCTGGAGAACGCCACGGTGTTCTCGCCCCCGCACACCGCCGTGCAGGTGCTCGGCGAGCGGGTCGCGAACGGCTTCACCCTGGAGATCCACGACCGCGGCCTCGGCATGAACCCCGACGCCCTGCTCGACGCCAACCTGCGCCTCGCCGAGACCCCCGAGTTCGAGCTCTCCGACACCGACCGCCTCGGCCTGTTCGTGGTCAGCCGGCTGGCCCAGCGCCAGAACGTCCGCGTCTCGCTCCAGACCTCGCCCTACGGCGGCACCACGGCGGTGGTCTTCATCCCGGCCGCGCTGCTCACCGACGCCCCGGAGACGCAGGGGTCGGGCTTCCGCCTGGACCGCAAGAGCCTGGAGCCCGCGCGGGGCGCCGAGCACGAGAAGGCCACCGGCGACGTACCCGAACTGCTCGCCCGGCGCCCGGTGCTGACGGCCGCGCCGACGGTGCTCGCGGGCGCGGAAGATCCCGCCTCGCTCGCTCTCGGTGTCCTCCAGGTCCGCGGAGGTGTCGACGAGGTCGTCGAAGGCGGCGCCGCCGAGGGGTGCCTCCAGCTCCACGGGGCCGTCGATCGGGCCGTCCAGACG
>NZ_RDBI01000040.1:179232-186365 GCF_008042125.1 Streptomyces sp. MS191 | reverse complement strand
GGCGGACACACCCGCGGGCCGCGCCGCCGAACCGCGGACCGGGCCGGTCCCGCAGGCCGGCCGCGCGACGCCGGGCGCGCCCGTACCACTGCCTCGGCGCCGGCAGCCCACGCTCGTGGTCGACCACGGGCGCCGGCTCGACGCGACGGAGCCCGCCCGCTCCGGTGCAGACGGGGAAGGCGAGGGGCCGCTCGCCTCTCAGCCCCCGGCCGGCCCGGAACGGGACACCCCGCCCACCCTCGTACCCGTACCGCCGGAGGGACCCGCCCCGTTCGGCGGACTGCCCCGCCGGGTCCGCCAGGCCAGCCTCGCGCCCCAGCTGCGGGCGACGGGCGACCGCGCCGACGAGCCGCCCGCGCACACCGGGGGCGACCCGGCCGACGGGTCGGCCGACGGCGACTTCGAGCGCGACGCCGAGGAGGTACGCCGCCGCATGGCCTCCATGCAGCGCGGCTGGCAGCGCGGACGACAGCAGAACGCCGAGACGACAGCACCAGGAACCACACCGGAGGGGGACGGTCGATGACCGCACCGAACGCCGCAGCACCGCACACCAACGGCAACGGGGAGTTGAACTGGCTCCTCGACGAGCTGGTCCAGCGCGTCGGTTCCATCCGCAAGGCCCTGGTGCTCTCCAGCGACGGGCTCGCCACCGGCGCCTCGCAGGACCTGACCCGCGAGGACGGCGAGCACCTCGCCGCCGTCGCCTCGGGCTTCCACAGCCTCGCCAAGGGCGTCGGCCGTCACTTCGAGGCCGGCAGGGTCCGCCAGACGGTCGTGGAGCTGGAGGACGCCTTCCTCTTCGTCACGGCGGCGGGCGATGGCAGCTGCCTCGCCGTGCTCGCGGACGCGGACTCGGACGTCGGCCAGGTCGCCTACGAGATGACGCTGATGGTCAAGCGGGTCGGCGCCCACCTCACCACGGCCCCGCGCGCGGGCCTGTCCGCCGGAGGATGAGTGGGGGGACGGCATGACTGACGCAGGCCAGCAGGCCCAGGGACCGGTCCGGACCCACCACTGGTTCGACGACGAGGCCGGGCCGGTGGTCCGCCCGTACGCGATGACCCGCGGGCGGACGAGCGCCGCCACCCGCCACCGACTCGACCTGATCGCCGTCGTGGTGCCCGAACCGGCCGCCGACGACCCCGGTCGCGACCAGACGCTCTCCCCGGAACACGTGGAGATCGTCGAACGCTGTTCCGAGACACCCCAGTCGATCGCCGAACTCGCCGCCGGACTCGACCTCCCCGTCGGGGTGGTCCGGGTCCTGGTCGGCGATCTCGTCGAGGACGAACTCGTCCATGTGACCCGCCCCGTTCCGCCGGCCGAGCTGCCGGACGTGAGCATTCTCCGCGAGGTGATCAATGGCCTTCGGGCGCTCTAGCCGCAAGAAGCCGCTCGTCGAGCCGGTGACGCTGAAGATCCTGGTCGCGGGTGGATTCGGCGTGGGCAAGACGACCCTGGTCGGCGCCGTCAGCGAGATCAGACCGCTGCGCACCGAGGAGATCCTCAGCGAGGCGGGGCGGCCCGTCGACGATCTGCACGGGGTGGAGAACAAGTCGACCACCACGGTCGCCATGGACTTCGGGCGGATCACGCTGCGCGAGGACCTGGTCCTGTACCTCTTCGGCACCCCCGGGCAGGATCGTTTCTGGTTCCTGTGGGACGAGCTGGCGCAAGGCGCCCTCGGGGCGGTCGTCCTGGCCGACACCCGGCGCCTGGAGGACAGCTTCGCCGCGATCGACTACTTCGAGCGGCGTGGCATCCCGTTCACCGTGGCGGTCAACTGCTTCGAGGGCGCGCAGCGCTTCCCGGCGGAGAGCGTGCGCGGCGCGCTCGACCTCGATCCGGAGGTCGAGCTGCTGATGTGCGACGCCCGCGACCGGGAGTCCGTCAAGAACGTCCTGGTGGCGGTCGTCGAGCACGCCCTGGTCCTGGCCGACCGGGGGCGCCAGCCGGCCATCACCTAGGGGGTGCGTTGTCGATGACGCCGGGAGCCCGGCAAGATCGGCAAGACGCCCCCCAGGTCCTGTCCGTCCGGTCAGTGATCACTGATGCGGCCCGGCACCGGATCGAGCCGCTGAGGAAGGCCGATCCGGCCCGGGGCGGCGGTGGGCCGACGACGGCGTCGGGTCCGGGCGAGGTGCCGGCGGAGCGCCACAGCCTGCGACGCGCGGTCCTCAGCGCACCGCCACGACGGCCGACCCGTGCCCGAACAGCCCCTGGTTCGCGGTCATCCCGGCGCGCGCGCCGGCCACCTGACGGCTGCCGGCCGCGCCCCTGAGCTGCCAGGTCAGCTCGCAGACCTGCGCGATCGCCTGTGCCGGCACCGCCTCCCCGAAGGAGGCGAGACCCCCGCTGGTGTTCACCGGGATCCGCCCGCCGAGTGCCGTGACACCCTCCCGCACCAGCTTCGCCCCCTCGCCCGCCCCGCACAGGCCGATGTCCTCGTACCACTCCAGCTCCAGTGCCGTGGAGAGGTCGTACACCTCGGCCAGCGACAGGTCCTCGGGTCCGAGCCCGGCCTCCTCGTACGCGGCCCGTGCGATCGACGCGCGGAACGAGTCCGGGGCGGGGGCGACGCCCGCCGCCGAGTCGGTGGCGATGTCCGGCAGGTCGAGCACCGCCTTCGGGTAGGTCGGGGTGACCGTGGAGACCGCCCGGATGCGGACCGGCTCCCGGTGACCGTGCCGGCGGGCGAAGTCCATGCTGGACAGCACCAGCGCGGCGCCCCCGTCCGAGGTCGCGCAGATGTCCAGCAGCCGCAGCGGATCGGCGACGACGGCGGAGGCCGCGACCTCCTCGGCGCTCACCGCCGTCCGGTACCGCGCCAGCGGGTTGAGCGCCCCGGCCGCCGCGTTCTTGACCTTCACCTGGGCGAAGTCCTCCACCGTGTCCCCGTACAGCGCCATCCGGCGCCGGGCGTAGAGCCCGAAGTAGGCGGGGTTGGTCGCCCCGAGGACCCTGAAGCGCAGCCAGTCGGGATCGTCCGGCCGGTCCCCGCCCGCCGGGGCGAAGAACCCCTTCGGAGCGGCGTCCGCGCCGACCACCAGCACCACGTCCGCCATCCCGGCGAGGATCTGCGCCCGCGCGGTGTTCACCGCCTGCGCTCCCGAGGCGCAGGCCGCGTACACGCTGGTGACCCGCGCCCCCTGCCACCCGAGCGCCTGCGCGAACGTGGCCCCCGCCACGTACCCGGGATATCCGCCCCGGACCGTGTCGGCGCCGACCACCGCGCCGACGTCCCGCCAGCCGATCCCGGCGTCCGCGAGCGCCGCTCGGGCGGCGGCCGTCCCGTACTCGACGAAGCTGCGCCCCCACTTGCCCCAGGCGTGCATTCCGGCGCCGATCACCGCGATGTCGTTCACGCGCCGACCTCCCCGGTCCCGCCGGCCGCCGGCCCGCGGGTGCCGACCGGCCGCCAGTGCCAGGTCGTCCAGATGTGCGCGTCGTCCTCGTTCAGGACGCCCGGCACCGCTTCGACCTCCATGCCGACGGCCAGGTCCGCGGTGCGCACCCCGGGCGCCGCCTGTCCGAGGACCACCAGCGCCTCGTCCGCCAGCTCGACCGCGACCAGGGTGTACGGCTCCCAGGGCGCGTCGGGGTCCGAGACGTACGGCGCGGGCGGGCGGTAGCGGCCGTCGGTGTACGACCAGACGACGCCGCGCCGGGACAGCGGGGTCTCGACCAGCTCGCCGCCGCCCGGGCAGCCGGGGTTGCGGCACCAGGAGTCCTCACGGGGGAAGAAGACCGAGGAGCAGGCGGTGCAGCGGGTGCCGAGGAGCGCGAAGCCCTCCCCCCGGTTGCGGCCGTCGTCATCGGTGAACCATCCGTCCACCACCGGTCTGCGCGTCCGTGTCACGGCGGCCCTCCCGAGCATCCAGATCTGACGAAGCGTCAGAAGTGTGCCATGGATGGGAAGACCTGAGAACCGTTCCGGCCCCCGCTGCGTCCTTCCTGCCGGAACGGCGGCCGGGACCCACGGGGGTGGTCCCGGCCGCCCGCCCGTCACCCTCCGGACGTCAGTGCCCGGCCACCGACCGCCGGGCGACCGGGAAGTCGAAGAAGGTCGTCGGGAACGGCTCCGGCTTGAAGGTGAAGTGCCACCACTCCTCGGGCAGGTTGACGAAGCCCTCGGCGGTCAGCGTCCCCTTCAGCAGCTGCCGGTTGGCGCGCTGCACGCCCTGGATCCTCGGGTCGTCCGTGTGCGAGCGGGTGTCGAAGCAGTCGTAGCCGGTGCCCATGTCGACCGAGTTGTCGGGGAAGCGCTCGGCCTGTGGGGCGTAGCACTCCACCAGCTTCTCGCCCGGCAGATAGCGGCGGGTCGGCGCGGCCGGCAGCCGCACGACGGTCAGGTCCACCGTCGAACCCCGGCTGTGCCCCGACTTCTCCGCGATGTAACCGTCCGCGAACAGCCTCGACTTGTCGACCAGCGGATAGAACTCGCCCTTCATGCGCTCGTCGTCCAGGTCCTTCGCCCAGCGCACGAAGTGGTCGACGGCCCGCTGCGGGCGGTAGCAGTCGTAGACCTTCAGCGAGTAGCCCTGCGCCCGCAGCCTGACCTGGGCACGGTGCAGTGCCTCCGCGGCGGGACGGGTGAGGATGCACAGGGGCTGCCGGTAGCCGTCGATCGGCACACCGGTGAAGTTGTGCGGAGTCGTGTAGCGCATCTCCTGAAGGATCGTCCGGTCCACCGAGCTCAGCGCCACGAACTCCTCGGGGGCCTTCGGTTCCGGTCGGGCCTGTGCGGACGGTACGGCGGCGGTGGCGGCGAGCAGTCCGGCGACGGCCAGGGCGCCGAGGGCGCGGAAAGCGGTTGCAAGTCCTGTCATGTGCACCGTCTATCAGGTTCCCCGGGGCACGGGAAAGGGTGATCGCATACGGTCGCGTCGTGAAGGACTCCCACTGCACCCACTGCGGCGCCCCCTACGGCGACACCGCCTCCTGGCCCCGCACCTGCCCCGCCTGCGGCCAGGTCGCCTACCGCAACCCGCTGCCCGTCGCCGTGACACTCCTCCCGGCAACGGACGAGCACGGAAAGGGACTTGTCGTCATCACCCGCACGATCGAACCCCAGCGCGGCGGGGTCGCCCTGCCCGGCGGATTCATCGACCACGCCGAGGACTGGCAGCACGCCGTCGTACGGGAACTGTGCGAGGAGACTGGCATCGAGGCGCCGGTGGGGGAGGTGCGGCTCGCCGACGTCCTCAGCTCCCCGGGCGGCCATCTGCTCGTCTTCGGCCTGCTGCCCGCGCGCCCGGCCGCCGCGCTGCCGGCCTCGTTCCCCACCGACGAGACGACCGGCTGGCACCTGCTGCGCGCCCCGGCGGAGCTGGCCTTCCCGCTCCACACCGAGGCCGCGCGCCGCTGGTTCGCCGGGATGTACGACTGACGGGCGGGGCCGGGCCGTATCCGGGGGCGGCGCACTCGGCGCCGGGCCCCGGCCCCGGCGGAGCTGGCCTTCCCGCTCCACACCGAGGCCGCGCGCCGCTGGTTCGCCGGGATGTACGACTGACGGGCGGGGCCGGGCCGTATCCGGGGGCGGCGCACTCGGCGCCGGGCCCCGGCCACCACCACCCGGCCGTCCCGCAGCCGGGACGTGTACCGCTCGATCACCCCCGGCTCCCACCCGTCCCCGGTGTCCCGCACGACGAGCCCGCCGCCGGTCCGCCCCGCCGGTGGCGCCCACACCTCCAGCTCCAGCCCGCCGTCCCCGCCCCGCACCGGAATCACCGCACCGGCGCGCGCGAGCACCGGGATCCGGGACGGCGGAGCGTCGAGCAGCACCTGCCCCGGTCCCTCGTACGCCCGCCCGGTCGCCGTGTCGTACCAGCTCCCGCGCGGCAGCCGCACCGCCCGCTGCTCCGTGCCCGGCGCCAGCACCGGCGCCACCAGCAGACCGTCGCCCAGCAGGAACGCGTCCTCGCAGTCCCGCAGTGCCCGGTCCTC
The DNA here is from genome assembly GCF_008042125.1 of Streptomyces sp. MS191. Lineage (GTDB taxonomy): Bacteria > Actinomycetota > Actinomycetes > Streptomycetales > Streptomycetaceae > Streptomyces. The sequence continues at coordinate 180,416 of NZ_RDBI01000040.1, read as the reverse complement.
CGGCGCACCCCACCACACCGGCCGCACGTACGGCGCCCCGGTCAGCCGCGCGAGCTGGGCCAGCGTGACGAAGTACGGCCCCATCCGGACCCGTTCGGCCAGCGCCGCACGCGCGTGGCCGAGCACCTCCGGTCCGAACTCCCACGGCTCCCGTCGCCCCGCGTCGATCGCCGCGTGCGTACGGAAGAGCGGCAGCCAGGCCCCGAGCTGGAACCACCGCAGGAACAGCTCCCGCGACGGGCTCCCGTCGAAGCCCCCCACGTCCGGCCCCGAGTACGGCACCCCGCACAGTCCGAGCCCCAGGACCAGCGACAGCGAGGCCCGCAGCCCCGGCCACCCGGTCGACACGTCGCCCGACCAGGTGCCCCCGTACCGCTGCATCCCCGCCCAGCCCGAACGGGAGAAGAGGAACGGCCGCTCCTGTGGACGCAGCCGGCGCAGCCCCTCGTACCCGGCCCGCGCCATCGCCAGCCCGTACACGTTGTGGCCCTCACGGTGGYCGCCGCCACGGCCCTCCAGCGCGTGGCGGGCCGAGCGGGGCAGCGTCGGATCACCGAACGGGGTGAACGACACCGGCTCGTTCATGTCGTGCCAGAACCCGGCGAAGCCCTGCGCCAGCCGCTCCTCGTACAGACCGCCCCACCACGCCCGCACCGCCGGATCGGTGAAGTCCGGATAGGCGCAGTCGCCCGGCCACACCACGCCGCGGACCTCCTCGCCCCGCGCGTCCCGCACGAAGGCGCCGGCCGCCGCCCCGCTGTCGTACACCGTGTTCCCCGGCTCCGCCTTCACCGCCGGATCCACGATCGACACCAGTCGCACGCCCCGCTCCCGCAGCTCGGCGGCGAGCCCGGGAAGGTCCGGGAACCGTTCCCGGTCGACCGTGAACACCTGGTGGGCGTCGTAGTGGTCGATGTCCAGGTGCAGCACGGACAGCGGAAGGTCCCGGTCCCGGTAGCCGTCCGCCACCCGCCGCACCTCGCGCTCGCTGCCGAAGCCCCAGCGCGCGTGCTGCGGCCCCAGCGCCCAGGACGGCGGCTGGCGGGTGGTGTCGGAGCGCGTGACGGTCGCCGTGTCGCGGCATGGGGCGGTCGAGGTCAGGACGCCGGGCGGGGTGGTGCTGCGGCGGGACCTGCCGCCGCGCTGGTGGGAGCCGGCCGAGGGCGGTCCGGCGCGCTGGGTGC
>NZ_RDBI01000040.1:175311-179132 GCF_008042125.1 Streptomyces sp. MS191 | reverse complement strand
CCCTCCTCCCCCTCGGCGAGGGTGACCCGCCCGTCCCAGGAGTTGTCGTGGAAGACCAGGTGGGTACCCGCGTCCGAGACGACGAACTGCACGGGCATCGTGATGTACAGCGGATCGTCGCCCGGCGCGAAGCCCCCCTTGGGGTCGGTGTTCCACAGCCGGTACGCACCGTCCCGCAGCCGCGGCCCCGAGGCCCGCCCGCCGAGCCCGAAGAACCGCGCGTCCGCGGGCACCTCGCTGCGCTGCACCCAGCGCGCCGGACCGCCCTCGGCCGGCTCCCACCAGCGCGGCGGCAGGTCCCGCCGCAGCACCACCCCGCCCGGCGTCCTGACCTCGACCGCCCCATGCCGCGACACGGCGACCGTCACGCGCTCCGACACCACCCGCCAGCCGCCGTCCGTGTCCGGCTCCAGCACCGCCCGCGGATCCGGCTCGGGCGGGTCGCCGGCCAGCGCGTACGAGGGCGACGGCCCGGCCCCGTCCCAGCCCCAGAAGACCGTCCCGCCGGCCGACACGGCGATCCGCAGCCGGGACCGGGCGAACCGGATCACCCCGCCGCCCGGCGCGGGCTCCGCCACCTCCACCGGCCCCGGGACCCGGGCCCGCTCGTGCCCGCGGGGCTCCAGCCCCCGGGCGTCGGCCCGCCGCTGCCGCCAGGCCGAACGCACCGCCCGCAACCCCTGCACCGATCCGAACACCTTCATCGAACGCACCAGCTCACGACCGTCCATGACGATCACCCTGCCATTCGGCGTACGGCGGGCGAGGTCCGTTCAACTGCCGTTCACCCGTGGTGGGAGCACATATTCAGCTCCCCGACCATGGGCGGGGAGCCCTGGTGCGAAAGACGATCACATGGCATCGTCCCTGTCAGCCGCGTCACGCGCACACCCCAGCACGTGCGCGCGACACACGCAGACCCCGCGTACAGCCAGGGAGCCGACCCAATGACATCAGCGCAGTTCGAGCCGCTTTGGCAGCCTGACGAGGAGCGCGTCGCCGCAGCCGCGGTGACCCGGTTCCAGTCCTGGGCCGCCGAGCGCCACGGAGCTCCGGCCGAGGGCGGGTACCCGGCCCTGCACCGCTGGTCGGTCGACGAGCTGGAGACGTTCTGGCAGGCCGTCGCCGAGTGGTTCGACATCCGGTTCTCGACCCCGTACGAGCGCGTCCTCGGCGACCGCGCCATGCCGGGCGCCCGCTGGTTCCCCGGCGCCACCCTCAACTACGCCGAGCACGCCCTGCGCGCCGCCACCGAGCGACCCGACGACGCCGCCCTGCTCCATGTGGACGAGACCCACGAACCGACACCGATCAGCTGGGCCGAGCTGCGCCGCGGCGTCGGCTCGCTCGCGGCCGAGCTGCGCGCCCTCGGCGTCCGCCCCGGCGACCGGGTCAGCGGCTACCTGCCCAACATCCCGGAGGCCGTCACCGCCTTCCTCGCCACCGCCGCCGTCGGCGCGGTGTGGACCTCGTGCGCGCCGGACTTCGGGGCGCGCAGCGTCCTGGACCGCTTCCAGCAGGTGGAGCCGGTCGTGCTCTTCACCGTGGACGGCTACCGCTACGGCGGGAAGGAGCACGACCGCCGCGCCACCGTCGCCGAGCTGCGCGCCGAACTGCCCACCCTCCGGGCCGTCGTCCACATCCCGCTGCTCGGCACCGAGACGCCCGAAGGCGCGCTGGCCTGGTCGGACCTCACCTCGGCCGACGTGGAGCCGGTCTTCGAGCAGGTGGACTTCTCCCACCCGCTGTGGGTCCTGTACTCCTCCGGCACGACGGGCCTGCCCAAGGCGATCGTGCAGTCCCAGGGCGGCATCCTGATCGAGCACTTCAAGCAGCTGGGCCTGCACTGCGACCTCGGGCCGGAGGACGTGTTCTTCTGGTACACCTCCACGGGCTGGATGATGTGGAACTTCCTCGTCTCCGGTCTGCTCACGGGCACGACGGTCGTCCTCTACGACGGAAGCCCCGGCTACCCCGACACCGGCGCCCAGTGGCGGATCGCCGAACGCACCGGCGCCACCCTCTACGGCACCTCCGCCGCCTACGTGATGGCCTGCGCGAAGGCCGGCGTCCACCCGTCCCGCGACTTCGACCTGTCGAGGATCGGGTGCGTGGCCACCACGGGCTCCCCGCTGCCGCCCGACGGATTCCGCTGGCTGCACGACGAGGTCCGCGAGGACCTGTGGATCGCCTCCGTCAGCGGCGGCACGGACGTCTGCTCCTGCTTCGCCGGCGCCGTCCCCACCCTGCCGGTGCACATCGGCGAGCTCCAGGCGGCCGGCCTGGGCACGGACCTGCAGTCCTGGGACCCGTCCGGCAAGCCGCTGACCGGTGAGGTCGGGGAACTCGTCGTCACCAACCCGATGCCGTCCATGCCCATCCGGTTCTGGAACGACCCGGACGGCAGCCGCTACCGGGACAGCTACTTCGAGATGTTCCCCGGCGTCTGGCGGCACGGCGACTGGATCACCATCACCGACCACGGCTCGGTCGTCATCCACGGCCGCTCCGACTCCACCCTGAACCGCCAGGGCGTCCGGATGGGCAGCGCGGACATCTACGAGGCCGTGGAGCGCCTCCCCGAGATCCGCGAATCCCTGGTGATCGGCCTGGAGGAACCGGACGGCGGCTACTGGATGCCGCTCTTCGTCCACCTCGCCGAGGGCGCGACGCTGGACGAGGACCTGATCGACCGCATCAAGCGGACGATCCGCACGGAGCTCTCCCCGCGCCACGTCCCGGACGACATCATCGAGGTGCCCGCCGTCCCGCACACGCTGACCGGCAAGCGCATCGAGGTCCCCGTCAAGCGGCTGCTCCAGGGCACCCCGCTGGCGAAGGCCGTCAACCCGGGGTCGGTCGACGACCTGGGCCTTCTCCACTTCTACGAGGAGCTCGCCCGGACCCGGCGCGCCTGACCCGCGCTTCCGCCCCGCGGCGCGGAAGCCGCCGTGGCGGGAGCGGCCGCGGGGCGGGAGATCCGCCACCCACCGGCTCGTGTCCGGAAAGCCCCGCCCGGTCCGCGGGCCGATGCCCTCCGTTTTGTTCTCCGTACGGCATCTGGCCAGTGACCTGCCGTCAGATCTACCGTGAAGCCATGACGGCACGGAAGCCGGGGCTGCCCGGCGGTGTGGAGCGCAGCGCCTCGGGGACGACGGACGTGGTGCTGCGGGAGGGCGGCGGCTCCTGGCTCACGGTGCCGCGCTCGCTGGGGCGCGCTCTGCTGACCGCGGTCGTGTCAGGCTTGCTCGGGCTCTTCCTCACCGTGCCGGTGGCGGTGGTCGTGCTCCTCTCCGGCGCCGGATGGGCCACGGTCTGGGTGGTGGCCTTCTGGATGGTGTCGGTGCTTGCGGCGGCGGGCTTCACGGGCGTCCTGGCCGCGGCCTGCCTCAGGGTGCACCGGATCAGGTTCTCCGCGGCCGGCGATCCCCCCATGGTGCGGCTGGTGCGCGGCGTGCGGACCGGCCGGTGGCGCCTGTCCGAGGCGCCGAACCGGTTGCGCCTGGAGCAGGAGATCGAGGAGCCGTACCCCGGAGACCCCCTCCCCGGCACCACCGTCCTCACCCTGCGGCTGATCCGGGACGACTCCGACGTCTGCCGGGCCGTCCTCCCGCCGGACACCGACGCCCGACAGCTCATCGCGGCCCTGGAGCAGGCGCTGGGATCTGCCGTCCTCATCGAGCTCCACGTCAGGCGCACCACGCGCCCCGGCCCCCCGAAGCGCAGCCGGGGCGGGTACTCCGTCATCGGCATCGGCGGCGCCGGCGGCTACAGCTGCGGGGGCGGCGGCCCGCCGCTGCCGCCAGGCCGAACGCACCGCC
>NZ_RDBI01000040.1:167120-175211 GCF_008042125.1 Streptomyces sp. MS191 | reverse complement strand
CCGCCCCCGCCGGCCTCGCCCCGCTGCTCCTCGTCATGAACAGCGTGCTCGTCGTCCTCTTCCAGGTCCCCCTCGCCCGCTTCGGCGGCTCGACCGACGCGGCCCGGCGCCTCCTCCTCCCGCTCGCCGCCCTCTTCGCCCTCGGCACCCTCGCCCTGGCCGTCTCCGCCCTCGGCGGCCGCGGCCTCGCCGTCACCGCCCTCGTCGTGGCGGCCCTCGCCCTCACCTTCGTCGAGATGATCCACGCCATCGCCTCGTGGGAACTCTCCGTGGCCCTCGCCCCCGACGACGCCCAGGGTGCCTACCTCGGAGTCCACGCCCTCGCCGTCGCCACCCAGCGGTTCGGCGGCCCGCTCCTGCTCACCGGGGTGATCGCGGCAGGCCCGCCGGCCTGGGCCGTCCTCGGCGTCGGCCTCGTGGCGATGTGCGGCGGACAGCACCGCGTCGTCAGCCGCGGCCTCCGCAAGTCGTCACTGTCAGTGCCCACGGTTACGGTGAGTGAGTAATGATCGGCAGCGCCCAGGGGGAGACATGACACGCCACACCACCACGTCCATGCGCCGCGCACTGCGCCGCGAAGTACCCAGCACCGTCGGCCTGCTCGCCGACGAGGACGACTTCGCCGCGATGCGCCGGTACGGCACCTTCACCTTCGACGACCACCGCACCTACCTGGCCCAGGTCGAGGCCCTCCTCAGGAGCCTCGCCGGCCAGGGCGGACACACCACCGTCGCCCTCTTCGACCCCGAGGAGTACGCCGGCTACTGCCGGGACACCGGACTCGACCCCGACCACCCCGTCAGCCGCAGCCGCTACACCGCCGAACTCGCCGCCACCGGCATCCGCGTCCCCTACACCGGCCAGCCGATGACGACCCTCGTCCCCACCCTCGTCGACGCCGCCGTCCGCCGCGCCACCTGGGAGTACGCCACGATGCTCCTCACCGACACCGGAGACTGCGCCGACTGCGGCGAGGACATCGGCCACGCCGCCTTCGACCGCGCCTCCCGGCTCCTGATGTCCCTCCTCGAAGCGGCCGGCCCCGGCACCCACCACCTCGTCTGCAGCGTCCCCGCACGGGACGAGCAGCTCCTCGCCGTCCTCCACACCGTCTGCGACGAGGACGGACCCGCCCGCCTCGACAGCGGCGAAGGCGCCGAGTTCGTCACCGTCCTCGCCGCCGGCATCGCCCTCGACAGCCCCGGGGGACTCGTCCTGCGCACCAGCCGCCCCGGCACCCGCGACCGCCTCCACGGCTGGCGCCTGCTCCGGGGCACCCTCGTCCCCCTCACCGAGGCCGAGGTCTTCAGCGCCTACRGCACCGACGCCCGCACCGGCGAACCGGTCTCCCCGGAGCCGCACGTCGACTACCGCGCCGGCTTCCCCCTCGCCCCCGACGACGACCACCCCACCCACCACTGACGAGGAAGTGCCCCGCGCACGACGAAGGGGCTCCCCGCCACGACGTGACGGGAAGCCCCTTCGATCTCCGGCCGGCCGGGATCACTCCCCGGACAGCACCGCCTGCGCGGCCACACGGGCCTCCTCGGCCGTGTCGGCCGCACGCGCCGCCGCGGCGGCACGCTCACACTGCGCCAGCGTGTACTTCGCCAGCGTCGCCCGCACGTACGGGATCGACGCCGCACCCATCGACAGCGAGGTGACACCCAGGCCCGTCAGCACACACGCGAGCAGCGGATCCGAGGCGGCCTCGCCGCACACGCCACAGCTCTTGCCCTCGGCCTTGGCGGCCTCGGCGGACAGGGCCACCAGGTCGAGCAGCGCGGGCTGCCACGGGTCCTGGAGCCGCGCCACCGCACCGACCTGCCGGTCGGCCGCGAAGGTGTACTGCGCCAGGTCGTTCGTACCCAGCGACAGGAACTCCACCTCCTGCAGGATCGAGCGCGCCCGGAGAGCGGCCGACGGGATCTCCACCATCGCCCCGAACTTCGCTCGCAGGCCCGCGTCACGGCACGCGTCGGCGAAGGCCTTGGCGTCGGTGCGGTCGGCCACCATCGGGGCCATGACCTCCAGGTACACCGGAAGCCCCTCGACCGCCTTCGCCAGCGCGGTCAGCTGGGTCCGCAGCACCTCGGGGTGGTCCAGCAGCGACCGCAGACCACGCACGCCCAGCGCCGGGTTCGGCTCGTCCGCCGGGGTCAGGAAGTCGAGCGGCTTGTCCGCACCCGCGTCCAGCACCCGCACCACGACACGACCCTCGGGGAAGGCCTCCAGGACCTTCCGGTAGGCCTCGACCTGCTTCTCCTCGGACGGAGCCTTCGCGCTGTCGTCCAGGAAGAGGAATTCCGTGCGGAACAGACCGACGCCCTCGGCCCCGGCCTCCACCGCGGCCGGCACGTCCGCCGGACCACCCACGTTGGCCAGCAGCGGCACCTTGTGCCCGTCCGAGGTCGCGCCCGGACCGCTGGACGCGGCCAGCGCGGCCTTGCGCTCGGCGGCGGCCGCGGTCAGCGTCGCCTTCTTGTCCTCGCTGGGGTTCACGAAGATCTCGCCCGTGGAGCCGTCCACCGCGATCACCGTGCCCTCACCGATCTCGCCGGCCCCCGGAAGGGCCACCACGGCCGGCACGCCCAGCGCCCGCGCGAGGATGGCGCTGTGGCTGGTGGGCCCGCCCTCCTCGGTCACGAAGCCCAGGACGAGCGCCGGGTCGAGCAGCGCCGTGTCGGCGGGAGCCAGGTCACGCGCGATCAGTACGTACGGCTCGTCGCTGTCCGGCACACCAGGCATCGGAACGCCGAGCAACCGGGCGACGATACGGTTCCGCACGTCGTCGAGGTCGGCGACCCGTCCGGCCATGTACTCGCCGGCACCCGCGAGCAGCTCGCGGTAGTGGGAGAACGCGTCGTAGATGCCGCGCTCCGCGGTGCTGCCCACCGCGATCCGGCGGTCCACGTCCGCGATGAGCTCCGGGTCCTGGGCGATCATGGCCTGGGCCTCGAGCACGTGCTGGGCCTCGCCACCGGCCAGGTTGCCGCGCGCGATCAGATCGGCAGCCACAGCCTCCACGGCCTGACGGGCGCGCCCCTGTTCGCGCTCCGCCTCCTCGGCGGGAATCTGCTTGGCCGGCGGCTCGAGCACCGCCGTACCCATGTGCCGTACCTCGCCGATGGCCACCCCGTGGCTCACGCCGACGCCTCGCAGCGTTGTCTCCATCTCACCGTCTCCGATAGAGCGGCGGCACCCGGCCGCCGCGTTGAATGTCGAACTCCGGGCCGTCGCGTGGACGGCGCCCGCGTCAGCTCCAGCCGAAGAGGACGTCGTCGGCCTTGACGTCGCCGCTCTCGACGACGTCGGAGAGGGAGTCGACCGTGGCCTCGAGGGCCACGACGGGGCAGATGGGGGACTTGCCGGCGGCCTCGACGTCGGCCGGGTTCCAGCGCACGACGGCCTGTCCCCGCGTCACGGTGTCGCCCTTGGCCACGAGCAGCTCGAAGCCCTGCCCGTTGAGCTGGACGGTGTCGATGCCGAGGTGGGTGAGCACGCCGTGCCCCTCACCGTCGACGACGACGAAGGCGTGCGGGTGAAGAGAGACGATGACGCCGTCGACCGGGGAAACGGCCTCCGACGGCTCACGTACGGGATCGATGGCGGTACCCGGACCGACCATGGCGCCGGAGAAGACGGGGTCGGGTACAGCGGCAAGACCGATGGCGCGTCCAGCGAGTGGCGACGTCACGGTTGTCATGGGAAGCCTCCCAGGGGCGGAGATGGAGTGGCGCCGTCACTGCCTGTCCTGGACGGCGTACTGTTCAGAAGCGTATGTCATGGGAAGTCCAGGTTCCGCCCTGGATGTACCAGTTGGCGGACCTAGCGACTACCCCGAAACGATTTGCCTCTACTGACGGTGGGATGTACTGTCGGTACTCCTGCGTGACCCCAACGCGACTCTGAGTCGTGGGTCCGCAGCACCTATCAAGCCAGATCCTAACCCCAGTGGTCTACACCTCTGCATGCCTGCAGGGGGAGTGGTCGGGAGGGCCGGAAAAGCCTGGTAGTGTTTGACCCCGCCGCAAGGGAAAGCGCGAAAGCGAATTCCTGAATGGCAAACCCCGCTCCAGCGGGTGGCAGAAACGGAAATCGGATCTGCTAGGCTGGAAACACGAAAGACCGAAGGGAAAAGCCCGGAGGAAAGCCCGAGAGGGTGAGTACGAAGGAAGCGTCCGTTCCTTGAGAACTCAACAGCGTGCCAAAAATCAACGCCAGATTAGTTGATACCCCGTCCATCTTCGGATGGTCGAGGTTCCTTTGAAGTCCTACTGGCCCTTGTGGCAGGTAGGCAAAAAACACAGCGAGGACGCTGTGAACGACCGGTCCTATTCCGACTGGTCGTTCCGCTCTCGTGATGTGTGCACCCGATTACGGGTAAACATTCACGGAGAGTTTGATCCTGGCCGCCTACCTGCTGATCGGCGTCGGGCTCACGGTCGCGACGGCCTCGCTGGACGAGGCCGCGCAGATGGCCGTCTCCATCGCCTGCTTCCTGCTGGTCCTGGTGGGGGCGCCGATCGCGGTGGAGACCCTGTCGCACGGGCGGTCGCTCGGCGAGCCGTTGCCCGACAGCCGGGTCCAGCTGCCGCATCCGCGTCAGGTACTGCCGGATCTCCAGCCACAGCGACTCCGGCACCGCCGAGAGGTCCAGCTCCGTGAACCGCCCCACCAACCACGGCGGAGGCGGCGGAACTGCAGCGGTCCGCCCGGCCGGCAGTCTCTCGCGCACGACCAGCGTCCCGGCGAAGACATCCCCGATCCGCCGCCCTCGCGCCGACACGAGCGAGGCGATGCAGGCGACGACGCCGAACGTCATGAGGATCTCCACGACCCCCATCGCACCGCGCACCAGCGCGTGCCGGAACCGGATCGGTCCGCCGTCGTCCCGCACCACCCGCAGCCCGCAGGCCAGCTTGCCGAGCGACCGCCCGTGCGACAGGGTCTCCACCGCGATCGGCGCCCCCACCAGGACCAGCAGGAAGCAGGCGATGGAGACGGCCATCTGCGCGGCCTCGTCCAGCGAGGCCGTCGCGACCGTGAGCCCGACGCCGATCAGCAGGTAGGCGGCCCACACCACCACCAGATCCAGGAGCAGCGCCAGCGCCCGACTCGGCAACCGCGCCGGCTGCAGACCCAGCACGACGGCGTCCCCCGTCACCACCCCGCTCACGGTGCCCACCCTTCTCCGGCCTTCCCGACCCCTCGGTACGACAGTCTGCCAAGCTGACCCGCAGCGCGCCGCAGTAGTACGGACCCGTACGCACCAGTGCCTGGAGCAGCAGCCGAATCATGGACCTCGATGTCTACGTGACCGCCCACCGCGCCGAGTGGGACCGCCTCGACCACCTCCTGCGGCGGGGCGGCAGGCTCACCGGCGCCGAGGCCGACGAGCTCGTCGCCCTGTACCAGCGCACGGCGACCCATCTCTCGCTGATCCAGTCCAGTGCGCCGGACCCGATGCTCACGGCCCGGCTCACCCAACTCGTCGCGCGCGCCCGCGCCACGGTCACCGGTACCCGCGGTTCCTCGTGGCGGGACGCGGCGGCCTTCCTGACCGCTGGTTTCCCGGCCGCCGTCTATCGCTCCCGCCACTGGTGGGTCCCGACGGCGGTCCTCTCCACGCTGGTCGCCGTACTCATCGGCTGGTGGATCGGCACCCACCCGGAGGTGCAGTCGGCGATCGGCGCGCCGGCGGACCTGCGCGAGATGACGCGCCCCGGCGGCCAGTACGAGACCTATTACTCCAGCCACCCCGCGGCCTCCTTCGCCGCGCAGGTCTGGACGAACAACGCCCAGGCCGCCGCCATGTGCCTGGTGCTCGGCGCGTTCCTCGGTCTCCCGGTGCTCGGGATCCTCTTCGTGAACATGCTGAACCTCGGTGTCGGCATCGGCCTGATGACCTCGGCCGGCCGCCTCGACGTCTTCCTGGGCCTGATCCTTCCGCACGGCCTGCTGGAGCTGACCGCCGTCTTCGTCGCCGCCGGCACCGGTCTCCGTCTCGGCTGGACCCTGATCGACCCCGGCCCCACGACCCGCCGCGCGGCTCTCGCCGAGCGGGGCCGTGCCGCCGTCGGCATGGCCATCGGTCTGGCCCTGGTCCTCTTCCTGTCCGGCCTGATCGAAGGCTTCGTCACCCCGTCCGGTCTCCCGACCTGGGCGCGCATCGGCATCGGCGTGGTCGCTGAACTGGCATTCCTCGCCTATGTCTGGGTCCTGGGAGGCCGTGCCGCCCGGGCCGGCGACACGGGCGACGTGGAGGAGCGCGACCGCAGCGCGGAGCTCCCCACCGCCGCGTGATCCCTGATGTGCGTACGCCCCCGCTGACCTGCTAGTCTCCTCTTCGCCCACAAAAACCGTTGACACGGCGGACGTGGGGAGGTAGATTTTACGGGTTGCCTCGGACTGGACAGTTCGATGGTCGACGCGTAGCATCTCTCTCGCTCCGGTCGGGATTTGAATTCCACGGAGCCACCCCGATTCCTTATTCGAATCAATGAAGCCACCGATTAGGTCGGCCGAAATGAGTCTGATAAAGTCGGAACCGCCGGAAAGGAAAGCGCGAAAGCGGATTCCCGAAAGGCAGCCCGCTCCAGCGGGTGGCAGAAACGGAAATCGGATCTGCTAAGCTGGAAACACGAAAGACCGAAGGGAAAAGCCCGGAGGAAAGCCCGAGAGGGTGAGTACGAAGGAAGCGTCCGTTCCTTGAGAACTCAACAGCGTGCCAAAAATCAACGCCAGATTAGTTGATACCCCGTCCATCTTCGGATGGTCGAGGTTCCTTTGAAGTCCTACTGGCCCTTGTGGCAGGTAGGCAAAAAAACACAGCGAGGACGCTGTGAACGACCGGTCCTATTCCGACTGGTCGTTCCGCTCTCGTGATGTGTGCACCCGATTACGGGTAAACATTCACGGAGAGTTTGATCCTGGCTCAGGACGAACGCTGGCGGCGTGCTTAACACATGCAAGTCGAACGATGAAGCCCTTCGGGGTGGATTAGTGGCGAACGGGTGAGTAACACGTGGGCAATCTGCCCTTCACTCTGGGACAAGCCCTGGAAACGGGGTCTAATACCGGATAACACCGGCTTCCGCATGGAAGCTGGTTGAAAGCTCCGGCGAAAGCCTGATGCAGCGACGCCGCGTGAGGGATGACGGCCTTCGGGTTGTAAACCTCTTTCAGCAGGGAAGAAGCGAAAGTGACGGTACCTGCAGAAGAAGCGCCGGCTAACTACGTGCCAGCAGCCGCGGTAATACGTAGGGCGCAAGCGTTGTCCGGAATTATTGGGCGTAAAGAGCTCGTAGGCGGCTTGTCACGTCGGGTGTGAAAGCCCGGGGCTTAACCCCGGGTCTGCATCCGATACGGGCAGGCTAGAGTGTGGTAGGGGAGATCGGAATTCCTGGTGTAGCGGTGAAATGCGCAGATATCAGGAGGAACACCGGTGGCGAAGGCGGATCTCTGGGCCATTACTGACGCTGAGGAGCGAAAGCGTGGGGAGCGAACAGGATTAGATACCCTGGTAGTCCACGCCGTAAACGTTGGATACAGGTGGTGCATGGCTGTCGTCAGCTCGTGTCGTGAGATGTTGGGTTAAGTCCCGCAACGAGCGCAACCCTTGTCCTGTGTTGCCAGCATGCCCTTCGGGGTGATGGGGACTCACAGGAGACCGCCGGGGTCAACTCGGAGGAAGGTGGGGACGACGTCAAGTCATCATGCCCCTTATGTCTTGGGCTGCACACGTGCTACAATGGCCGGTACAAAGAGCTGCGATGCCGCGAGGCGGAGCGAATCTCAAAAAGCCGGTCTCAGTTCGGATTGGGGTCTGCAACTCGACCCCATGAAGTCGGAGTTGCTAGTAATCGCAGATCAGCATTGCTGCGGTGAATACGTTCCCGGGCCTTGTACACACCGCCCGTCACGTCACGAAAGTCGGTAACACCCGAAGCCGGTGGCCCAACCCCTTGTGGGAGGGAGCTGTCGAAGGTGGGACTGGCGATTGGGACGAAGTCGTAACAAGGTAGCCGTACCGGAAGGTGCGGCTGGATCACCTCCTTTCTAAGGAGCACAGTACCGATTGCAGGCAAA
>NZ_RDBI01000040.1:163819-167020 GCF_008042125.1 Streptomyces sp. MS191 | reverse complement strand
GGGTGATGGGTGGCTGGTCGTTGCTTGAGAACTACACAGTGGACGCGAGCATCTGTGGCCAAGTTTTTAAGGGCGCACGGTGGATGCCTTGGCACCAGGAACCGATGAAGGACGTGGGAGGCCACGATAGTCCCCGGGGAGCCGTCAACCAGGCTTTGATCCGGGGGTTTCCGAATGGGGAAACCCGGCAGTCGTCATGGGCTGTCACCCATGCCTGAACACATAGGGCATGTGGAGGGAACGAGGGGAAGTGAAACATCTCAGTACCCTCAGGAAGAGAAAACAACCGTGATTCCGGGAGTAGTGGCGAGCGAAACCGGATGAGGCCAAACCGTATGCGTGTGATACCCGGCAGGGGTTGCGCATACGGGGTTGTGGGATCTCTCTTTCACAGTCTGCCGGCTGTGAGGCGAGTCAGAAACCGTATGGATAGGCGAAGGACATGCGAAAGGTCCGGCGTAGAGGGTAAGACCCCCGTAGCTGAAATTCATACGGCTTGCTTGAGAGACACCCAAGTAGCACGGGGCCCGAGAAATCCCGTGTGAATCTGGCGGGACCACCCGCTAAGCCTAAATATTCCCTGGTGACCGATAGCGGATAGTACCGTGAGGGAATGGTGAAAAGTACCGCGGGAGCGGAGTGAAATAGTACCTGAAACCGTGTGCCTACAAGCCGTGGGAGCGTCGCTCATTGGGTTTACCCAATGGGTCGTGACTGCGTGCCTTTTGAAGAATGAGCCTGCGAGTTAGCGGTGTGTAGCGAGGTTAACCCGTGTGGGGAAGCCGTAGCGAAAGCGAGTCCGAARAGGGCGATTGAGTTGCACGCTCTAGACCCGAAGCGGAGTGATCTAGCCATGGGCAGGTTGAAGCGGAGGTAAGACTTCGTGGAGGACCGAACCCACCAGGGTTGAAAACCTGGGGGATGACCTGTGGTTAGGGGTGAAAGGCCAATCAAACTCCGTGATAGCTGGTTCTCCCCGAAATGCATTTAGGTGCAGCGTCGTGTGTTTCTTGCCGGAGGTAGAGCACTGGATAGGCGATGGGCCCTACCGGGTTACTGACCTTAGCCAAACTCCGAATGCCGGTAAGTGAGAGCACGGCAGTGAGACTGTGGGGGATAAGCTCCATGGTCGAGAGGGAAACAGCCCAGAGCATCGACTAAGGCCCCTAAGCGTACGCTAAGTGGGAAAGGATGTGGAGTCGCAGAGACAACCAGGAGGTTGGCTTAGAAGCAGCCACCCTTGAAAGAGTGCGTAATAGCTCACTGGTCAAGTGATTCCGCGCCGACAATGTAGCGGGGCTCAAGCGTACCGCCGAAGTCGTGTCATTGCAGCAAWWAGCCCCAACGGGTGCTGTGATGGGTAGGGGAGCGTCGTGTGCCGGGTGAAGCAGCCGCGGAAGCGAGTTGTGGACGGTTCACGAGTGAGAATGCAGGCATGAGTAGCGATACACACGTGAGAAACGTGTGCGCCGATTGACTAAGGGTTCCTGGGTCAAGCTGATCTGCCCAGGGTAAGTCGGGACCTAAGGCGAGGCCGACAGGCGTAGTCGATGGACAACCGGTTGATATTCCGGTACCCGCTTTGAAACGCCCAATATCGAGCCCATTAATGCTAAGGCCGTGAAGCCGCCCTGGAGCCTTCGGGCAAAGGGGAGTGGTGGAGCCGCTGACCCAAGGTGGTAGTAGGTAAGCGATGGGGTGACGCAGGAAGGTAGTCCAGCCCGGGCGGTGGTTGTCCCGGGGTAAGGGTGTAGGCCGTGTGATAGGCAAATCCGTCACACATTAAGGCTGAGACCTGATGCCGAGCCGATTGTGGTGAAGTGGATGATCCTATGCTGTCGAGAAAAGCCTCTAGCGAGTTTCATGGCGGCCCGTACCCTAAACCGACTCAGGTGGTCAGGTAGAGAATACCGAGGCGTTCGGGTGAACTATGGTTAAGGAACTCGGCAAAATGCCCCCGTAACTTCGGGAGAAGGGGGGCCATCACTGGTGATCGGATTTACTCCGTGAGCTGGGGGTGGCCGCAGAGACCAGCGAGAAGCGACTGTTTACTAAAAACACAGGTCCGTGCGAAGCCGTAAGGCGATGTATACGGACTGACGCCTGCCCGGTGCTGGAACGTTAAGGGGACCGGTTAGTGACCTTTCGGGGTTGCGAAGCTGAGAACTTAAGCGCCAGTAAACGGCGGTGGTAACTATAACCATCCTAAGGTAGCGAAATTCCTTGTCGGGTAAGTTCCGACCTGCACGAATGGCGTAACGACTTCTCGACTGTCTCAACCATAGGCCCGGTGAAATTGCACTACGAGTAAAGATGCTCGTTTCGCGCAGCAGGACGGAAAGACCCCGGGACCTTTACTACAGTTTGATATTGGTGTTCGGTTCGGCTTGTGTAGGATAGGTGGGAGACTTTGAAGCCGTGACGCCAGTCATGGTGGAGTCGCCGTTGAAATACCACTCTGGTCGTGCTGGATGTCTAACCTCGGTCCGTGATCCGGATCAGGGACAGTGTCTGATGGGTAGTTTAACTGGGGCGGTTGCCTCCCAAAGGGTAACGGAGGCGCCCAAAGGTTCCCTCAGCCTGGTTGGCAATCAGGTGTTGAGTGTAAGTGCACAAGGGAGCTTGACTGTGAGACCGACGGGTCGAGCAGGGACGAAAGTCGGGACTAGTGATCCGGCGGTGGCTTGTGGAAGCGCCGTCGCTCAACGGATAAAAGGTACCCCGGGGATAACAGGCTGATCTTCCCCAAGAGTCCATATCGACGGGATGGTTTGGCACCTCGATGTCGGCTCGTCGCATCCTGGGGCTGGAGTCGGTCCCAAGGGTTGGGCTGTTCGCCCATTAAAGCGGTACGCGAGCTGGGTTTAGAACGTCGTGAGACAGTTCGGTCCCTATCCGCTGTGCGCGTAGGAATATTGAGAAGGGCTGTCCCTAGTACGAGAGGACCGGGACGGACGAACCTCTGGTGTGCCAGTTGTCCTGCCAAGGGCATGGCTGGTTGGCTACGTTCGGGAGGGATAACCGCTGAAAGCATCTAAGCGGGAAGCCTGCTTCGAGATGAGTATTCCCACCTCCTTGAGAGGGTAAGGCTCCCAGTAGACGACTGGGTTGATAGGCCGGATGTGGAAGCCCAGTAATGGGTGGAGCTGACCGGTACTAATAGGCCGAGGGCTTGTCCTCAGTTGCTCGCGTCCACTGTGT
>NZ_RDBI01000040.1:126961-163719 GCF_008042125.1 Streptomyces sp. MS191 | reverse complement strand
AGGGTAAGGCTCCCAGTAGACGACTGGGTTGATAGGCCGGATGTGGAAGCCCAGTAATGGGTGGAGCTGACCGGTACTAATAGGCCGAGGGCTTGTCCTCAGTTGCTCGCGTCCACTGTGTTAGTTCTGAAGTAACGAACTCGCCCTTTGRCGGCTGGAGTTTGTTTATTTCATAGAGTTTCGGTGGTCATAGCGTTAGGGAAACGCCCGGTTACATTCCGAACCCGGAAGCTAAGCCTTTCAGCGCCGATGGTACTGCAGGGGGGACCCTGTGGGAGAGTAGGACGCCGCCGAACAATCATTGTGGGAAAGCCCCGCACCTTATGGTGCGGGGCTTTTCTGCGTTCCGGACCGGTGGCTACCCCTGTGCTCGTCGCCGTCGTGGCTGAGGGTAAGGTCAGGGGGCATCATCGGCACGTTCCCACAGGAGGCCCCCGGGTGGAGGTCCAGGAGACTCGCGTTCAGACGGACCGGGTCCTCACCATCCCCAACATCCTCAGCATGGCTCGCCTCGTCGGCGTGCCGCTCTTCCTGTGGTTGATTCTCCGACCCGTGTTCGGTGGTCCCAACAGCGACGGCTGGGCCCTGCTGGTCCTGATGCTGAGTGGCATCAGCGACTATCTCGACGGGAAGCTCGCCCGCCGCTGGAACCAGATCAGCAGCCTCGGCCGGCTCCTGGACCCGGCCGCGGACCGGCTGTACATCGTCTCCACCCTCATCGGGCTCACCTGGCGCGAGATCCTGCCGCTCTGGCTGACCGCCGCCCTTTTCGCCCGCGAGCTGATGCTCCTGGTGATGGTGGCAATCCTCCGCCGGCACGGCTATCCGCCGCCGCAGGTGAACTTCCTCGGCAAAGCCGCGACTTTCAACCTGATGTACGCCTTCCCGTTGCTCCTGCTCAGTGACGGAACGGGCTGGCTTTCGTCACTCGCTGAAGTTTTCGGGTGGGCCTTCGCCGGATGGGGTACAACTCTGTATTGGTGGGCAGGGATCCTCTACGTGGTCCAGGTCCGTCGACTCGTGAAGGCGGATACCGCGGCCGATTGAGCCCGTCTGTCCCGTGCCGTGCAGCGTCGCCGGCATGTACGAGGACGTCCGAGGGCAACCGAACGGACAGGTGAGGTCGGCCGGACCGTCGTCTCTTCAAGGAGGACGCTTCCGACATGAAGGCCGTCGTGATGGCCGGTGGCGAGGGAACTCGACTTCGCCCCATGACCTCGAGCATGCCCAAGCCTCTTCTGCCGGTGGCCAACCGGCCGATCATGGAGCATGTCCTGCGACTGCTCAAGCGGCACGGTCTCACCGAGACCGTTGTCACGGTGCAGTTTCTCGCCTCACTCGTCAAGAACTACTTCGGCGACGGCGAAGAACTCGGGATGGAGCTCACGTATGCCAACGAGGAGAAACCGCTCGGTACCGCGGGGAGTGTGAAGAACGCCGAGGAAGCGCTGAAGGACGACGCCTTCGTCGTCATCTCGGGCGACGCGCTCACCGACTTCGATCTCACCGACCTGATCGCCTTCCACAAGGAGAAGGGCGCTCTGGTGACCGTCTGTCTGACCCGGGTACCGAATCCACTGGAATTCGGCATCACGATCGTGGACGAGGAAGGAAAGGTCGAACGCTTCCTGGAGAAGCCGACCTGGGGACAGGTCTTCTCGGACACCGTGAACACGGGTATCTACGTGATGGAGCCCGAGGTCTTCAACTACGTCGAAGCGGATGTTCCGGTCGACTGGTCCGGTGACGTCTTCCCGCAGCTCATGAAGGAAGGCAAGCCCATCTACGGCTATGTCGCCGAGGGCTACTGGGAGGACGTCGGTACCCACGAGAGCTACGTCAAGGCTCAGGCCGACGTGCTCGAGGGCAAGGTCCAGGTGGAACTCGACGGCTTCGAGATCTCCCCGGGCGTGTGGGTCGCGGAGGGCGCCGAGGTCCACCCCGACGCCGTCCTGCGCGGACCGCTCTACATCGGCGACTACGCCAAGGTCGAGGCCGGTGCCGAGATCCGCGAGCACACCGTCATCGGCTCGAACGTGGTCGTCAAGAGCGGTGCCTTCCTCCACCGGGCCGTGATCCACGACAACGTCTACGTCGGTCAGCAGTGCAACCTCCGCGGATGCGTGATCGGGAAGAACACCGACGTCATGCGGGCCGCCCGGATCGAGGACGGCGCCGTCATCGGCGACGAATGCCTGATCGGCGAGGAGTCGATCGTCCAGGGGAACGTCCGCGTCTACCCCTTCAAGACGATCGAGGCCGGTGCCTTCGTCAACACCTCGGTCATCTGGGAGTCCCGCGGGCAGGCGCACCTCTTCGGCGCACGCGGGGTGTCCGGCATCCTCAACGTCGAGATCACGCCCGAACTGGCCGTACGGCTGGCCGGCGCGTACGCGACGACCCTGAAGAAGGGCTCCACGGTCACCACGGCGCGTGACCACTCACGAGGTGCCCGTGCGCTCAAGCGCGCGGTGATCTCGGCGTTGCAGGCGAGCGCCATCGACGTCCGCGACCTGGAGAACGTACCGCTGCCGGTGGCTCGGCAGCAGACGGCGAGAGGCAGCGCGGGCGGGATCATGCTGCGGACCTCGCCGGGCGTCCCCGACTCGGTCGACATCATGTTCTTCGACGAGCGCGGGGCCGACCTGTCGCAGGCCGGACAGCGCAAGCTGGACCGCGTCTTTGCACGTCAGGAGTACCGGCGTGCCTTCCCCGGCGAGATCGGCGACCTCACCTTCCCGGCGAGCGTCTACGACTCGTACACCGGCTCCCTGCTACGGAACGTGGACACCACCGGCATCGCCGAGGCGGGGCTCAAGGTGGTCGTCGACGCGTCGAACGGCAGCGCCGGTCTCGTTCTGCCGAGCCTGCTCGGACGGCTCCAGGTGGACTCGCTGACGATCAACCCGGGTCTCGACGAGTCGCGGCCCACGGAGTCGGCCGAGACCCGCAGGGCCGGACTCGTGCGGCTCGGCGAGATCGTCGCGTCGGCTCGGGCGGCGTTCGGTGTCCGGTTCGACCCGGTGGGCGAGCGGCTCTCCCTCGTCGACGAACGCGGGCGGATCATCGAGGACGACCGATCACTTCTGGTCATGCTCGYCCTGGTCGCCGCCGAGCGGCGCTCGGGGCGGGTCGCGCTGCCCGTGACGACCACCCGGATCGCGGAGCAGGTCGCCGCGTACCACGGGACCCAGGTGGAGTGGACGACGACCTCGCCGGACGACCTCACCCGGGTCGGCCGGGAGGAGTCGACGATCTTCGGTGGGGACGGGCGCGGCGGGTTCATCATCCCCGAGTTCAGCAGCGTCTTCGACGGTGCGGCGGCCTTCGTCCGCTTGATCGGCCTGGTCGCGCGGACCCAGCTCACGCTGAGCCAGATCGACGCCCGCATCCCGCGGGCGCACGTCCTCAAGCGGGACGTCGCGACGCCGTGGGCCGTGAAGGGCCTCGTCATGCGCCGGGTGGTGGAGGCCGCCGGCGACCGGTCCGTGGACACCACCGACGGCGTGCGGGTGGTGGAGGCGGACGGGCGCTGGGTGATGGTGCTGCCCGACCCGGCGGAGGCCGTCACCCATCTGTGGGCGGAGGGTCCCGACGACACCTCGGCCCAGGCCCTGCTCGACGAGTGGTCGAGCGTGGTCGAGAGCGCAGGTCAGTAGCCGGATGTGGCCGGTGGACCGGGTGGTGTCCGAGTGACACCCCCGGTCCGCTGGTGGGGCCATTCGGCGGTAGCACCCGCGACGTGCGACGATGTGCGGCATGTCGCAGCAGCCCCCCGTTCGGAGCACCGGAGCACCACCCCCGCGTCCGGACGCCTCCATGTCGCTGCTGAACAACGTGATCGACCACGCGCTCGACGACGGATACGCGGAGGCGTCCGCCCGGCGCGAGGCGGAGGGCGGCGGCCTGCCGCGGACCCTGCGAGCCAAGCTCGGTCTGGCGGCCGGCCTCGTGCTGGCCGCGGCCGTGGTCACGGTCGGCGCCGCCGAGGCGCGGATCTCCGCACCGGTCGTCGCCAAGGAGCGGCAGGAGCTCATCGACCGGATCGACGCCGAGTCCTCCGCGGCCGACCAGCTCGAGCAGGACGTCGAGAAGATCCGGAGCGAGGTCGGGGAGCGGCAGCGCAAGGCGCTGGAGCAGCACGGCGGCGACCAGGCCGAGCTCGTGGCCCTCCTCTCGGGCGCCACTCCGGTGCACGGTCCCGGGGTGAAGCTCGTCGTCGACGACGCCAAGGGCACCGACTCGGGTGGTGGCGGTCCCCGGGAGAGCAGCGGGTTCTCCGACACGGGCCGGGTGCGCGACCGGGACATGCAGCGGATCGTCAACGGTCTGTGGGAGTCGGGCGCCGAGGCCGTCGCGATCAACGGGCAGCGGCTGACGTCGCTCTCGGCGATCCGGGCCGCCGGCGACGCCATACTGGTCGACAACAAGCCGCTGGTGCCGCCGTACACGGTGCTCGCGGTGGGGGACGGGCAGCGGCTCAGCACCGCGTTCCAGGACAGCGCCGACGGTCAGTACCTGCACGCGCTGCAGGAGAACTTCGGCATCCGGACCCGCATCTCGGCCGAGGCCGACGTGCGGCTTCCGGCAGCACCGAGCCTGATCGTACGCACAGCAGAGCCGAGGGGAGCCGGGGCGGCCAAGCCCACCGGGCGGGCCACGGCCGACACAGGGAAGGGCACATCTTGATCGCCGTACTGGGCCTGATCGTGGGAGTGGTGGTCGGACTTTTGGTCCGGCCCGAGGTTCCGGCGGTGGTCGAGCCCTATCTTCCGATCGCCGTGGTGGCCGCCCTCGACGCCGTCTTCGGCGGTCTGCGGGCCATGCTGGACGGGATCTTCGTCGACAAGGTCTTCGTCGTCTCCTTCCTCTCCAACGTGGTCGTGGCCGCGCTGATCGTGTTCCTCGGCGACAAGCTGGGCGTCGGCGCTCAGCTGTCGACCGGCGTGGTCGTCGTCCTCGGCATCCGCATCTTCTCCAACGCGGCCGCCATCCGGCGGCACGTGTTCCGGGCGTGAGGCCGATGAGCGACCACAGCGACGAGCACAAGCCGAAGCACGCCGGCGGTCATCCGCCCCGGCACGGCGACGAGCACCCCCACAAGCACGCCGCCCCCAAGCACGCGCAGGGCGACGAGGACACGAGGCGCGAGGTCGCGGAGGGCCCCGAGGGCTCGGCCGGCGCCGAGAGCGGTGCCACCGCGCCCGGGGACGGTGATGCCCGCTCCGAGGGTTCCGCACGCCCCGGCGGTCCCGTCGGCCGGCCGCTCCCGCCAGCTCAGTCCGCCGCCGAAGCGCCCGCCGCTCCCGCGGACCCGGTCCAGGACGCCCCCGAGGAGTCCGGGCCGGCGATGACGGGCCGGCAGCGGCTCGCCGCCGGGCTGTGGCCGCCGCGCGTCAGCCGGGCCCAACTCATCGTCGCCGTGCTGCTGTTCGTCCTCGGCCTCGGACTCGCCATTCAGGTCCGGTCGACCAGCGACAACAGCGCGTTGCGCGGCGCCCGCCAGGAGGACCTGGTGCGTATCCTCGACGAACTCGACGACCGCACCCAGCGTCTGGAGGACGAGAAGACCCGCCTGGAGAGCCAGCGCTCCGAGCTGGAGTCCAGCTCGGACCAGGCCGAGGAGGCGCGCAAGCAGACGCAGGAGAAGGAGAGCCAGCTCGGCATCCTCGCCGGCACCGTCGCCGCCGAGGGCCCGGGGATCACGCTCACCATCAACGACGGCTCAGGCGCGGTCGAGTCGGACATGCTGCTCGACGCCATCCAGGAACTGCGGGCCGCCGGCGCCGAGGCGATCCAGGTCAACGATGTGCGGGTGGTCGCGGACAGTTACTTCTCCGGTGGGGACGGTGACATACAGATCGATGGAACGAAGGTGACCGCTCCGTACGTCTTCAAGGTCATCGGCAAGCCCGAGGATCTCGAGCCCGCGCTCAACATCCCCGGTGGCGTCGTGCAGACGCTGGAGAAGGAGCAGGCCACAGCCACGGTGGCCCGGTCCGAGAAGATCATCGTGGATGCCTTGCGACCTGCGAAGCGGCCTGACTACGCTCAGTCGTCCTCGCAGTGAGGCGGGGGCGTATGGCGGTCGCGCGACATGGGGATGACGTTGCGGGGGGTCGCCGCACCACAAGCGTGGTGCGTGGTGGAAACTGTCCGGAGGGTATGGACGTTGTGAAGATGTCCCGGTCGGCAGGTGTGTTGAGTCAGGGTTCGTCCTGCCCCACGGGCGGGTCTGTTTCGGTCAAGGGGAATCGCCCGTGAAGTGGTTTGCGAAGTTGTTCGGCAAGAGCGCAAGCGAGGACGGCGGCAACGCCAGGCACCGCGCTCCGCGCCATGCCCAGAGTGAGGAGCAGGGTGGCGAGCGCCCGCTGTTCCGCGACGAGGTCGGTGGACACGGCGCGTCGTCTGTTGACCCTGCCGGTGCCGCCCGCATAGGTTTCGGGGAACCATCAACCTCAAGTACGGGTGGAGGGTTCACCCCCGACCCGTACGCGACCCAGGCCTCCGCGGGTCAGCCGCGGCAGGAGGATCCGTCCATGCCGGTGTGTACGAGGTGCGGTCACCGCAATGCCGCGGACAGTCGGTTCTGCTCCCACTGCGGCGCGCCGCTGCGGGGCGGGGTCGCTCCGGAGCGACCCTCCGAGACCACGTCGACGATCTCCATCTCGGGCCTCGAGGCCTACTACGACTCCGAGGCCACCGGTCAGACGGCGGTTCCGTCGCTGTCTCCCGAGGCCCTGGCCGCCGTCGAGGCGCTCCCGCCGGGTTCCGCCCTGCTGGTGGTGCGCCGGGGACCGAACTCCGGCAGCCGCTTCCTGCTGGACAGCGAGCTGACCACGGCCGGCCGGCACCCGCAGAGCGACATCTTCCTCGACGACGAGTCGTCGTCGGTGTCGCGCCGCCACGTGGAGTTCCGCCGGCAGCCCGACGGCACCTTCGTGGTCGCCGACGTCGGCAGCCTCAACGGCACGTACGTCAACCGGGAGCCGATCGACGCGGTCGTGCTGTCCAACGGCGACGAGGTGCAGATCGGCAAGTACCGGCTGGTGTTCTACTCGAGCCAACGGGGCGTGTGACGCCTCGGGGAAGCCGTCAGGGAAGGTCCATGCTGCGTACACCGACGGGCGGTGCCGGACACGGCACCGCCGCCGCGGGAGACCGGCTGGTGAGCATCGGGACGGTGCTGAGCCAGCTGCGCGACGAGTTCCCCGAAGTGACCATCTCCAAGATCCGGTTCCTGGAGGCCGAGGGGCTCGTCGAGCCCCGGAGGACGGCCTCCGGATACCGGAAGTTCAGCCCGGAGGACGTCGAGCGGCTCGCTCGCATCCTGCGGATGCAGCGGGACCACTATCTTCCGCTGAAGGTGATCCGGGAGCATCTCGACGCCCTCGCCCGGGGCGAGACGGTCAAGCTCCCCTCGCCCAGCCCGCAGCGGGACCTGCTGGACGGGGCCTGGGACGGCGACCCCGACCGGCCGACCGCCGCACGGGTGGGGCGTGCCGAGCTGCTCGCCGCCGCCGAGGTGGACGAGTCGGAGCTGGCGGAGTGGGAGTCGTACGGACTCATCACGCCGGGCCCCGAGGGCGGCTACGACGCCGAGACGGTCACCGTGGCGCGACTTGTCGCGGATCTGGGGAGATTCGGTCTGGAACCTCGTCACCTCCGGGCCGTCAAGGCCGCCGCCGACCGCGAGGCGGGGCTGGTCGAACAAGTCGTCGCACCCCTGCGCCGGCACCGTAACCCGCAGACCAGGGCCCATGCGGAGGCCACCGCGAAGGAGCTCGCCGGGCTCTCCGTCCGGCTCCACGCAGCCCTGGTCCAGACCGCCCTGGGGCTCCGTCTGCCGTGATCTTGGGGGAGCCCGACTACCCAAACCGGTCGAGCACGTCCTAGGGTTGCTGTGTGAACGAGCTCGACGTTGTGGGTGTCCGGGTGGAAATGCCCTCCAACCAGCCGATCGTGCTCCTGCGTGAAGTGGGAGGCGATCGGTACCTCCCCATCTGGATCGGACCGGGGGAGGCGACCGCGATCGCCTTCGCCCAGCAGGGCATGGCTCCTGCCAGGCCGCTGACGCACGACCTCTTCAAGGACGTGCTGGAGGCCGTGGGCCAGGAGCTGACCGAGGTCCGCATCACGGATCTCCGTGAAGGGGTCTTCTACGCGGAGCTGGTCTTCGCCAGCGGTGTCGAGGTGAGCGCCAGACCTTCCGACGCGATAGCGCTGGCTCTGCGCACGGGTACACCGATCTTCGGAAGCGACGGCGTGCTCGACGACGCCGGTATCGCGATTCCGGACGAACAGGAGGACGAGGTGGAGAAGTTCCGCGAGTTCCTCGACCAGATCTCCCCCGAGGACTTCGGGACCAACAGCCAGTGAGCCGGGCCGGCCGCTGATCCGGACCGTTCCCGACGGTTCCGGTCGGTGGGCCGGCCTCTCGCTTCCGATGGCCGGAAGTCGACTGCCGTTGACAGGGTGGTGTCAGAGCATTCGAGTAGCCTTTCCCGGAAGAGAGACACGGGAAACCACTCTCAGGGTGATTATCACTCGGCGTGCCGAGTGTGGCGATCGTTGACGCACCCCGAGTGACTGCCTACCTTCGTGTGGGCAGGTCAAGGACGGAGGGTCGGCGTGATGAGCAGCGGCGACGGTACGGCAGGGGGCTCTCTCGGGCGGGCGCCCGCGGAGAGCGGTCCGTATCCGCTTCACGGCAGGGCGGGCGACCTCGGGACGGATGCCGGTGCGGGTACGGACACCGTGGGATACCGCGGCCCGACCGCGTGCGCGGCGGCGGGGATCACGTACCGCCAGTTGGACTACTGGGCCCGGACGGGGCTCGTCGAACCGAGCGTACGTCCCGCCTACGGCTCCGGGACGCAACGGCTCTACAGCTTTCGGGACGTCGTCGTCCTCAAGATCGTCAAGCGCTTCCTCGACACCGGGGTCGCGCTGCAGAACATCCGTGCCGCCGTCCAGCACCTCCGCGCCCGCGGCTTCCGCGATCTGGAGCGGATGACGCTGATGAGTGACGGGGCGACCGTCTACGAGTGCTCCTCGCCCGACGAGGTCGTGGACCTCCTCCAGGGCGGGCAGGGCGTCTTCGGCATCGCGGTCGGCGTGGTCTGGCGTGACGTCGAGTCCGCGCTGTCGCAGCTGCACGGGGAGCGCGTCGACACCGGCGAGACCCTCGTCGGGCACAACCCGGGGGACGAGCTCGCGCGCCGGCGCCGCGACCGGGCCGTCTGAGCGGGCGTCCGTCCCGGCTCCGCGTGCCCCCGGGGGCGGGCGCGGGAGCCCGGTCCCGCGCGTGGGTCCCGTTGTCAGTGGCGTAGGGGAGCATCGGAGATGTGAGAGCCGCGCCGACGATCCTGCATCTGGACATGGATGCCTTCTTCGCCGCCGCCGAGCAGGCCGCGAAGCCGAGTCTCCGCGGGAAGCCGGTGGTGGTCGGAGGCCTCGGCCCCCGAGGCGTCGTCGCGACCTGTTCGTACGAAGCCCGCCGTTTCGGTGTCCACTCGGCGATGCCGATGCGGCAGGCCCGCCGGCTCGCGCCCAACGCCGCCTATCTCGTGCCGCGCTTCGCCTTCTACCGCGCGATCAGCGAACAGGTCATGGAGCTGCTCGGGCGGCTCTCCCCGCTCGTCGAGCCGCTGAGCCTGGACGAGGCCTTCGTGGACCTGGAGGCCGGGGGTGCGGCCGAGGACACCGCGAGCGCGCGGGAGGCCGGTGAGCGGCTGCGCAGGGACATCCTCGAGGCCACGGGGCTGACGGGGTCGGTGGGGCTCGCGGGTTCCAAGATGATCGCGAAGATCGCCTCGGAGGAGGCGAAGCCCGACGGGCTCGTGCTCATCGAACCGGGGACGGAGCGGGCACTGCTCGGCCCGAAGTCCGTGCGGATCCTGCCCGGCGTCGGGCCGGCGACGGGGGAGCACCTGCGGCGGGCGGGGATGACCACGGTGTCGGACCTCGCGGAGGCGGGCGAGGACGAGCTCGTACGCCTGCTCGGACGGGCGCACGGGACCTCCCTGTACCGGATGGCCCAGGGGTACGACGACCGGCCCGTGGTGGCCGAGCGGGACGCGAAGTCGGTCTCGGTCGAGGACACGTTCGACGTGGACCTGCACGACCGGCTGCGGATCCGGATCGAGGTCGAGCGGCTGGCGGAGCGCTGTGTGGGCCGGCTGAGGGGTTCCGGGCACTCCGGGCGCACGATCGTCCTCAAGGTGCGGCGGTACGACTTCTCCACCCTCACGCGGTCCGAGACCCTGCGCGGACCGACCGACGACCCGGTGGTGGTCCGGGAGGCGGCGGGACGGCTGCTGGAGTCCGTGGACACGACGGGCGGGATCCGGCTGCTCGGCGTCGGCGTGAGCGGCCTGGCGGACTACACCCAGGAGGACCTCTTCGCCCAGGCGGAGGCGCGGGCGGAGGAGACGGGGGCGCGACCGGAACCGGCGGACGCGACGGGGACGGGTCCGGAGAGCGGACCGGCGGCGCGGGAGGCCGAGACGGCCGGTCCGGAACCGGAGCCGTCCGCCGCCGAGCGCCGCTGGGCACCCGGTCACGACGTACGGCACTCCGCGTTCGGGGCCGGCTGGGTGCAGGGCAGCGGCGTGGGGCGGGTCACCGTCCGCTTCGAGGAGCCGGGCTCCGCACCGGGCCGGGTACGCACCTTCCTCGTCGACGACCCGGAGCTGGCGCCGGCGGACCCGCTGCCCCTGGTCGAGGGCGGGCCGACGGGTGCGCCGGCCGCCCCGGCGGGGCAGGGGCCCGGAGGGTCCTGACCCCTGCCGCGGCGCACCCGGTGGGTTTCGGGTCGGTCAGACGTCGCCCTGCCCCGCCAGGCGGCCGAAGTCGCGGTCCGGAGGCGGCGGGGGGAGGGCGATGTCGTAGTGGCGGTAGAGCTGGAGTTCCTGCTCGGGGGAGAGGTGCCGGCCCACGCCGAAGTCGGGGGCGTCCTTGATCAGGGCGCGTTCGAACGGGATGTGGAGGCCGTCGCCGACCAGCTCGCTGGGCTCCAGGGGGACGAAGGCGTCCCGGCTGAAGAGGCCCGTGCGGACCGCCGCCCATTCGGGAACCCCGGTCGCGTCGTCCAGGTACACCTCGTCCACGGTGCCGATCTTGTGTCCGTTGCGGTCGAACGCCTTGCGGCCGATCAGGCTGCGCGGATCGATGTCGGTCTGCACGGTCCCTCCAACTGGTCGCAACTGCTCTACAAGGACTACGAAAGTGCACATCTGGGATGTCGGCCACTTGAGCGACGGAGAGCGGAACCTCGCTGGTAGGCTGGCTGTGGCTGCTGACCCCGTGCGGGAGAGTCCTCCGGAGAAACCTTTCGGAGGCGCCGAAGGAGCAAATCCTCCCCGGAATCTCTCAGGCCCCTGTACCGCACGGACGAGGTCACTCTGGAAAGCAGGGCGGGAGTCGTCCGACGACATCCGCCCTCACCGACGGTGAAAGCCGGCGCGCTCCTTCGGCATGCCGGTGAAACTCTCAGGTTGAGATGACAGAGGGGGAGGCCGTCCGGGTACCCGCGCCGTGGTGCCCCTCGCAGGTCGTGACGACCAGGAGGCCTCCGTACATGACCGCCAACCGCACTCCGCTCTCCGAGCTCGAACAGGGCATCCCGTTCGAGCAGCGGCACATCGGGCCCGACGCCGAAGCCCGGGCCAAGATGCTCGCGCAGGTCGGCTACGGCTCCCTCGACGAGCTCACCGACGCCGCGGTGCCGGACGTGATCAAGAACGCCGAGGCGCTCGGCCTGCCGTCGGCCCGCACCGAGGCCGAGGTCCTCGCCGAGCTGCGCACCCTCGCCGACCGCAACCAGGTCCTCGCCCCGATGATCGGCCTCGGCTACTACGGCACCTTCACGCCGCCGGTGATCCTCCGGAACGTGATGGAGAACCCCGCCTGGTACACCGCGTACACGCCGTACCAGCCGGAGATCTCGCAGGGCCGCCTGGAGGCGCTGCTCAACTTCCAGACGGTGGTCGCCGACCTGACCGGTCTGCCCACCTCCGGCGCCTCCCTCCTGGACGAGGGAACCGCCGCCGCCGAGGCGATGGCGCTGTCCCGCCGGGTCGGCAAGGTCAAGAACGGCGTCTACCTCATCGACGCCGACACGATGCCGCAGACGATCGCCGTCATCGAGACCCGCGCCGAGCCGACCGGCGTCGAGGTCGTCGTCGCCGACCTCGCCGAGGGCATCCCGGCCGAGATCGCCGAGCGCGGCGTCTTCGGCGTCCTCCTCCAGTACCCCGGTGCCTCCGGCGCCGTGCGTGACCTGAAGGCCGTCGTCGACCAGGCCCACGAGCTCGGCGCCATCGTCACCGTCGCCGCCGACCTGCTCGCGCTCACCCTGCTCACCTCGCCCGGCGAGCTCGGCGCCGACATCGCCGTCGGCACCACCCAGCGCTTCGGCGTGCCCATGGGCTTCGGCGGTCCGCACGCCGGCTACATGGCCGTCCAGGACAAGCACGCCCGCTCGCTGCCCGGCCGCCTCGTCGGCGTCTCGGTCGACGCCGACGGCAACCGCGCCTACCGCCTGGCCCTGCAGACCCGCGAGCAGCACATCCGCCGCGAGAAGGCCACCAGCAACATCTGTACGGCCCAGGTCCTGCTCGCCGTCATGGCCGGCATGTACGCCGTCTACCACGGTCCGGACGGCCTGAAGCAGATCGCGGAGCGCACCCACCGCTACGCCGCGATCCTGGCCCGCGGCCTCCGCGACGGCGGCGTCGAGGTCGTCACCGACACCTTCTTCGACACCGTCACCGCCCGC
Organism: Streptomyces sp. MS191; assembly: GCF_008042125.1. Taxonomy (GTDB): domain Bacteria; phylum Actinomycetota; class Actinomycetes; order Streptomycetales; family Streptomycetaceae; genus Streptomyces. The sequence continues at coordinate 150,938 of NZ_RDBI01000040.1, read as the reverse complement.
GTGCCCGGCAAGGCCGACGAGGTCGTGGCCGCCGCCCGCCAGGCCGGCGTCAACCTCCACCGCGCCGACGCCGACCACGTGTCCATGTCCTGCGACGAGACCACCGGCCGCGCCCAGCTCGCCGCCGTCTGGTCCGCCTTCGGCGTCGACGCCGACGTCGCGGCCCTGGACGCCCTCACCGAGGACGCGCTGCCCGCCGGACTGCTCCGTTCCGACGCGTACCTGACCCACCCGGTCTTCCACGCGCACCGCTCCGAGACGTCGATGCTGCGCTACCTGCGCAAGCTCGCCGACCGCGACTACGCCCTCGACCGCGGCATGATCCCGCTCGGCTCCTGCACCATGAAGCTGAACGCGACCACCGAGATGGAGTCGGTGACCTGGCCCGAGTTCGGCCAGATGCACCCCTTCGCGCCGGTCGAGCAGGCGGAGGGCTACCTCACGCTCATCACCGAGCTGGAGGAGCGCCTCGCCGAGGTCACCGGGTACGACAAGGTGTCGATCCAGCCGAACGCCGGGTCGCAGGGCGAGCTGGCCGGCCTGCTGGCCGTCCGCGCCTACCACCGCGCCAACGGCGACCTGCAGCGCACCGTCTGCCTCATCCCGTCCTCCGCGCACGGCACCAACGCCGCCAGCGCCGTGATGGCCGGCATGAAGGTCGTCGTCGTCAAGACCGCCGACGACGGCGAGGTCGACGTCGCGGACCTGCGGGCCAAGATCGCGCAGTACCGCGACGAGCTGTCCGTGCTGATGATCACCTACCCCTCCACCCACGGTGTGTTCGAGGAGCACGTCGCCGACATCTGCGCCGAGGTCCACGACGCCGGCGGTCAGGTGTACGTCGACGGTGCCAACCTCAACGCCCTGGTCGGCCTCGCGAAGCCGGGCCGGTTCGGCGGCGACGTCTCGCACCTGAACCTGCACAAGACCTTCTGCATCCCGCACGGCGGCGGCGGCCCGGGCGTCGGCCCGGTGGGTGTGCGCGCCCACCTCGCCCCGTACCTCCCGAACCACCCGCTGCAGCCCACCGCGGGCCCGGAGACGGGCGTCGGCCCGATCTCGGCCGCTCCGTGGGGCTCGGCCGGCATCCTGCCGATCTCGTGGTCGTACGTCCGCCTGATGGGCGGCGAGGGCCTCAAGCGCGCCACGCAGGTGGCCGTCCTGGCGGCGAACTACATCGCCAAGCGCCTGGAGCCGCACTACCCGGTGCTCTACACCGGCCCGGCCGGTCTGGTCGCCCACGAGTGCATCGTCGACCTGCGTCCGCTCTCCAAGGCGACCGGTGTCAGCGTCGACGACATCGCCAAGCGCCTGATCGACTACGGCTTCCACGCGCCGACGATGTCGTTCCCGGTAGCCGGCACGCTGATGATCGAGCCGACCGAGTCCGAGGACCTCACCGAGCTCGACCGCTTCTGCGACACGATGATCGCCATCCGCGGCGAGATCGAGAAGGTCGCGTCGGGCGCGTGGCCGGCCGACGACAACCCGCTGCACAACGCGCCGCACACCGCGGCCGCGCTGGGCGGCGAGTGGAACCACGCGTACACCCGTGACGAGGCGGTCTTCCCGGCCGGTGTGTCCGCGGCCGACAAGTACTGGCCGCCGGTCCGCCGGATCGACGGGGCCTTCGGCGACCGCAACCTGGTCTGCTCCTGCCCGCCGATGGACGAGTACGACAACTGAGCATGAATGAGGGCCGGTTCGGAGATTCTCTCCGGGCCGGCCCTTTGTCGTGCGGGGCGCCGCCGGACGGGGCGGAGCCGGGGGCCGCGGTCTCGCGCGGCCCTCGCGCGCGGTGGGTGCCGTGCGCGGCGGTGGTGTGTGGGGGATCAGGCGGCCTGAGCCACCTGGCCCGCCGTCAGCGGGCGGTGCGGGGCGATGATCTGCCCGTCGGGCAGCAGCTCACCGGTGTCCTCGAAGAGCAGGACGCCGTTGCACAGCAGGCTCCAGCCCTGCTCGGGGTGGTGCGCCATCAGACGGGCCGCCTCCCGGTCGGCGGAGTGGGCGGTCGGGCAGGCGGGCTGGTGCTGGCACATGGATGGGTTCTTTCGCTGTGTCGTGGTGTGTGTCCTGCGGCTCGACGCGGTGCTCATGGCCGCTCCCCGTGGTCGGTTCGGTTGGTCCAGTCTTCCCCTACGGACGTCGATCCGCAGGGATTTCGCGGCAGCTCTTCCTACTGCATGAAGACGTATCACCCGCCCGGGCGGTTCAAGTCAACTGGGCCATCTCTTCGGGTGGTTCGGTATGGCCCTGGTGGGCTAGTCCGTCCGGGGGGAGGCGTTCGAGGCGTACGTTCGGCGCCTGTGTTCGACGCGCCGGGCGCAGAACAGTGCCCCGCGACGCGGACCGGTCGCGGGGCTCGGGGCTCTCGGAGTGACGGCTCAGGCCGGCGCCGGAGTGCCGAACAGCGGAGGCGGCGCGAGCCGCAGGGTGAGGACCGGCAGCAGGTCGGCGACCCGGTGCGGCAGATGGGCGGCGATCCCCGGCGGTGCGGGCGCGAGCGGGATGAGCAGGTCCGCGGGGTCGGGCGCGGAGGTGCCGTCCGCGGCGGTGTCGCCGTGCAGCCACAGCGTCAGCATGTACAGCTCCGGTACCGACAGCAGGCGCGGCTGGTACGGCGTGGCCAGCGCCTCGGCCTGGAGCAGGGCGCGTTCGGTGGCCGCGACGTAGGGCCCTTCGAAGAAGTGCGAGAAGGTCCAGCCGTCGGGGGTGAGCATGGTGTCCGCCGCGGCGACGGCCCGCTCGGGTCCCCGGATCAGGAAGCGCCAGCCGACGAGCCTGGTGCGCGGTGCGTGCCCCGGCGGGACGACCTGGTCCCGTACGTCGAGGACGTGGACGGGCAGGGGCAGTTCGGGGCTCAGCGGTCCCTGGGCGGACCGGAGGGCGGGCGTTCGCGCCTCGCGGACGGCGGTGGGGGAGCCGAGCGCGGCGAGGACGCTGCGCAGTGCCGGCGCAGGGGCCGGGGAGGGTCGGAGCATGATGGGTCGCCTCTCACTCAGGAGACACGGTGTTGCGTGGGCAGGTACGACGGCGCTGTCGGCTGCCGGGCCGGAGGGGAGTCAGGATCCACGGCCGGGCGCCAACACTCTGCCTCGTTCGCGGAGTTTATACGACACGTGTTCACGCGATGTTTCCGCTAGCCGTCGCCGATATTGCGGACAAGGCTTCATCCGGCCTTATTTCTACCGCGATTCCGAGGATCTATGAAGAGTGCGCGTCGCCTGCCTGCGACGCTGCCCGCACGGCGGACGGCCGGTTCACGACCCTCACTTCCGGGCCCGCATGACTCAGGAATATGTCCATTGTCGAGTGCCTGCGGAATGTGCCCGCCGGATGCCTCTCCCAGCCTACCGTCGAAGAGGGGTGTCGCACAGACGTTATGGATCAGTCGGCCGGGGCATCATCGTCCGTGACGCGCGGCCGTCGCCGGAGCCGCCGGAATCGAGGAGGGACGCTTCCATGGGGGAGAAGGTCGTGGCAGACGGGTTCGGCCTGTCCGATCGGCAGAGGTACCGCAGGAAGCTCCAGCAGTGTCTGGCGGGACTCGCGAGGCTTCTGGCGGAGAAGAGGTTCGACCGGCCGCAGAATCTGATGGGCCTGGAGATCGAACTCAATCTCGCGGGATCGGACGGTATGCCGCGCATGGTCAATGCGGCCGTGCTCGACCGGATCGCGAGTACGGATTTCCAGACGGAACTGGGAATGTTCAACCTGGAAGTGAACATCGCCCCGCACCGGATCGGCGGCCGGGTTTTCGACCGGCTCGCCGAGGAGCTCCGGATCGGCCTGGGATATGCCGATCGCAAAGCCCGGGAAGTCGATGCCGGCGTGGTCATGATCGGAATTCTGCCGACGCTCGCGCAGAGCGATCTCGTCTTCGAGAACCTCTCGGACGTGGACCGCTACACGCTTCTCAACGATCAGATCGTCGCCGCCCGGGGCGAGGACTTCGCCCTCGACATCCAGGGGGTGGAACGGCTGACCTGCACGTCGACCTCGATCGTGCCCGAGGCGGCCTGTACGTCCGTGCAGCTGCATCTGCAGGTCACCCCGGGCCGGTTCTCCTCGGTGTGGAACGCCGCGCAGGCCGTGACCGCGGTCCAGACGGCGGTCGGGGCCAACTCGCCCTTCCTCTTCGGCCGTGAACTGTGGCGGGAGTCCCGCCCTCCGCTGTTCCAGCAGTCCACCGACACCCGGCCGCCGGAGCTCCAGGCACAGGGCGTACGGCCGCGGACCTGGTTCGGCGAGCGCTGGGTGGACTCCGCGTACGACCTGTTCGAGGAGAACCTGCGGTACTTCCCGCCGCTGCTGCCGATCCTCGACGACGAGGATCCGCTGCGGGTGCTGGACGAGGGCGGCGTGCCGCGGCTGCAGGAACTCGTCCTGCACAACGGGACCGTGTACCGCTGGAACAGGCCGGTGTACGGCTGGGTGGACGGCGTTCCGCACCTGCGGGTGGAGAACCGGGTGCTGCCGGCCGGGCCGACCGTCACCGACGTCGTCGCCAACGCCGCCTTCTACTACGGCCTGGTGCGGAGCCTGGCCGAGGAGACCCGCCCGGTCTGGAAGCGGCTGCCGTTCGAGGACGCGGCCGCCAACTTCGACGCGGCCTGCCGGTACGGCATCGAGGCCGAGCTGCGCTGGCCCCGGTCGGGACGCTCGGGCGGCGTGGCGAGCGTCCCTGCCGTCCGGCTCGTCCTGGACGAGCTGCTGCCGATGGCCGCGGCGGGCCTGGACGCCTGGCACATCGAACCGGCGGACCGGGACTTCTACCTGGGCGTGATCGAGGAGCGGTGCCGTCGGCGGGTCAACGGCGCCTCCTGGCAGGCCGACACCTTCCACAAGGCGCTGGAGTCGGGCCTGGACCGCGAAGCCGCCCTGGCGGCGACCACCCGGCGCTACGCCGAGCTGATGCACGAGGGGGAGCCGGTGCACACCTGGCCGGTGGGCATCGACTGAGCCGGACACGCGGCGGGGCGGGGGCGCCGGGCGGCGTCCGGCGCTCCGGGCGCGGATGACCGGCCCCCCGGAATGGCGCGCGCGGCAGGCCGTCCCGCATGATCTCCGTACCCGGAACGCGATGGGGAAGTGGAGACAGGTGTGGTGTCGGATCAACGAGTGGTCGCCGATTCGTTTCCCCCCGAAGGGCTGCCGCGCAAGGTACTGCGGTCCGAGACGGCCATCGTGCTGGCGCTGTCCCTCGGGGCCAGCGGGGTGTCCGCCTGCATCAGCTTCATCGGGTCGCTGACCAAGCCCGGGGGTCTCAAGGAGCAGGCGGCCACGCTCAACGGCTCCTTCGCGCCCGGGCGGCCCTGGCTGGACCTGGCCTGGCAGTTGTTCAGCATCGCCTCGGCGCTCGTGCCGGTCGTCCTCGTCGCGCACCTGCTGATGCGCGAGGGCGCCGGGATGCGGGCGATCGGCTTCGACCGGACCCGGCCGTGGCCCGACCTGCGGCGGGGCGCGCTGGTCGCCGCCGCGATCGGCAGCGCCGGCCTCGCCTTCTACCTCGGGGCGCGGGCGGCCGGGTTCAACCTGACCGTCGTCCCCGAGGCGCTGCCGGACGTGTGGTGGAAGTACCCGGTGCTGATCCTGTCGGCGGTGCAGAACGCGGTGCTGGAGGAGGTCATCGTCGTCGGCTACCTGCTGCGCCGGCTCGGCCAGTTGGGCTGGACGCCGACGGCGGCGCTGATGGCGAGCGCGGTGCTGCGCGGCTCGTACCACCTGTACCAGGGGATCGGCGGCTTCGTCGGGAACATGGTGATGGGCGTCGTCTTCGTGTGGCTGTACCGGCGCTGGGGGCGCGTCGGCCCGCTGGTGGTGGCGCACGCGCTGCTCGACATCGTGGCCTTCGTCGGATACGGCCTGCTGGCGGGGAAGGTGGGCTGGCTGCCCACCGCATAGCCCACGCCCGGGCGGAGGTCCCGTCCGGCCGGTCCTCCGAGGACCGGCCGGCGGCGCGGGCCGCGGGACGGCGAAGGGGCGTACGGCGACGGCCGTGCGCCCCTTCCGTCGTTCGTGAACGCCTCAGGCGTGCAGCTCGCCGTCGACGACCGTGACGGCGTGGCCGGTCAGCAGGGTGCGGTCGCCGCGCAGACGGGTCCGCACGATGCCGGTGCGGGCGCCGCCCTGGAAGCCGGTCAGCTCGTCGCGGCCGAGGCGCGCGGACCAGAACGGGGCGAGTGCGGTGTGCGCGCTGCCGGTGACGGGGTCCTCGTCGATGCCGACGGCGGGGAAGAAGCCGCGCGAGACGAAGTCGTAGCCGCGGTCGGGCTGTTCGGCGGCGGCGGTGGCGATGACGCCGCGCCGGGAGAGCCGGGTCAGGGCCGCGAAGTCCGGCGCCAGGGCCCGTACGGTCGCCTCGTCGCGCAGTTCCACGACGAGGTCGCCGACGTGGGCGGCGGTGTCGTGCACCGAGACGACCTCCGCGCCCAGGGCCTTCTCCAGGCCCTCCGGGGTCGGGACGGCGGTCAGTGCCGAGGTGGGGAAGTCCATCGTGACGGTGCCGTCCTCGCCGGCCGTGGCGCTGAGGATGCCGCAGCGGGCGGCGAAACGGACGGTCCCGGTAGCCCTGCCGGTCGTGTGGAGGACGTGCGCGGTGGCGAGCGTGGCGTGGCCGCACATGTCGACCTCGGTGGTCGGGGTGAACCAGCGCAGCGCCCAGTCGGCCTCGCCGCCGGCGGGCAGCGGGTGCGCGAAGGCGGTCTCGGAGAGGTTGACCTCGGCGGCCACCTTCTGGAGCCAGTGGTCGTCCGGGAAGGAGTCCAGGAGCAGGACCCCGGCGGGGTTGCCGGAGAAGGGACGGTCGGTGAAGGCGTCGACGATTCGAATCCGCATGTCCGGGACGCTACCGGGCCGGCAAAGCCGCAGACCAAGGCCAATCCGGGGTCACTGGCCCGATGTGCCGCCACGGCGACGCTTGGCAAACGAACTGTTCCGATATATCGTTGACGCATCGCGACAGATCAACGATGCATACCCGACGGAAGGAGCGTTGCGATGCGTTCACATGGACACGAACACGGACATGGCTACTGCGGACCCGGCCCTCGCGGTGACTTCGAAGGGCGGCGCGCCGCCTTCGGCCCCTTCGGGCCGGGATTCGGTGGCGGGCCTTTCCGGGGCGGACCGTTCCCCGGCGGCCGCGGTCACGGCGGCGGCGGCCGGGGGAGGGCGCGGCGCGGCGACGTGCGCGCCTCGATCCTGGCGCTGCTCAAGGACCGTCCGATGCACGGCTACGAGATGATCCAGGAGATCGGGGAGCGCAGCGGCGGGGCCTGGAAGCCCAGCCCCGGCTCCGTCTACCCGACGCTCCAGCTCCTCGAGGACGAGGGGCTGATCGTCAGCGCGAGCGAGGGCGGCAAGAAGCTGTTCACGCTCACCGACACCGGCCGCACCGAGGCCGAGTCCGGCCCTGAGGCCCCCTGGGAGGAGGCCGGGCGCGGTGTCGACTGGGAGGCCGTGAACGAGATCCGGCAGGCCGGCTTCGGTCTGATGGAGGCGTTCGGGCAGGTCTGGAAGACCGGCAGTGCCGAGCAGCGGCAGAAGGCCGTCGAGGTGATCAACGAGGCACGCAAGAAGCTGTATCTGATCCTGGCCGACGAGCGCTGAGCGCAGGCGGCCGGACGGGCCCCGCGGCGATCCGCCGCGGGGCCCGTCGTCGTGCCGCGGCCTGCCGGTCCCGGGGCGGCCGCGGTGCGACGGCCGGCGGTCCGGGACGGTGGCGTCAGGTCACCAGGCCGGCGAACTTGCGCAGCGACTCGTTCAGCGCCGCCGTCGCCGAGTCCTTGAGCTTGGTCGCCATCAGCGAGACCGCGGCACCGGTGAACTCCCCGTCGATCCGCAGGGTGGTGGCCTCCCCGTCCGGCGCGAGCGAGTAGCGCGTGCCGACGTTGACCCCCATCGGGCCCTTGCCCCTGATGGCCAGGACGCGGACGGACTCCAGCTCCTCCACGGTCCAGGTCACCTCTGCCGGGAAGCCCATCAGCTTCATGTTCTCCGCGAAGGTGGCGCCCGTCTCCAGGGTGGCGGGGCCGCCGTTCGGGAAGCTGGTGTGGGTGGCGTTCCACTCCCCGTACGAGGTGAAGTCGGTCAGCTGCGCCCAGACCCTGTCGGCCGGTGCCTCGATCCGTGCCTCCGCGCTGACTTCGGCCATACGACCACCCCTTCACACGTTCACGCGTCCGCGTGTCCTCATGGGCCTTCGGTGTCGACGGAACGTAGCCGCACGGTCGCGAACATTCAATACTGATGAACCGTCAGGTCTTCGGCTTCCCCGATCCACCAGATCCGCGCCGCGTCGAAACAGTCCGAGGCCCGCGGGCCCCGGCCCTCGTCGTGACAGTGGAACGCGGCCCAGAAGAGGTCGGCCGGCAGCGCGGTCCGTGGCGCGTACACGCGGTAGACGTACTGCCGCCCGTCGAGAGCGAGGAGGGCGACCATCCAGAACATGCCGGGAAGACGAGGCGGGAGGGGCCCGTGGTTGCGTGCGGGGCGCGGCGCAAGGCGGCGCGCGCCCCCGAGGCCGGATCCGCGCGATCTCATCCCCAAGGAGGAGGAACCGCGCACCTGTGCCCGACTCCGGTGGGATGCGGACATGCTTCTCACCGGTGACGCCGTGGCCGCCGTGACCTGATGAGGTGGGAGGGTGCAAAGTCCCGTCCCTCACGTGCCCCGGCAGCCCGCGACCTGGCAGCCCGCGGCAGGCCAGCCCGCTGCCCGTTACGTCGCGGCCCGGCGCGCGGAGATCGAGGCCAGGCTGACCCCCACGCTCGCGACCGTGGTCATGGGGGCCCGCCGCAGGGCGCTGCGCGACGGCGACCGCCAGATCGACACCGCCCACCTGCTGCACTCCCTCATCGAGTCCGACCCCGACGTCGGCACCGCCTTCGAGGGCGGTGGCCGGCCCGCCCGGGTGCTCGGCTATCTCGTCCAGCGGTCGATCGGGTACGGGCTGCGCTGGCAGGGCACCGTCGAAGAGGTCGGTGCCGAGTCCGTCCCGGGGGCCGAGGTCGTCCTGGCGGGCCGGCCGGCGGCCGCCCCGTCCGGCTGGTCGCCCGCCGCTGTCGCGGCGCTCGACGCCGCACGGGAGCGGGCGGCGCGACGCGGCGAGGCGCGCCCCAGGGGTCTCGACCTGCTCGCCGCGATCGCCGCCGACGCCGACTGCCGGGCGGCCGAGGTGCTCCGTCGGGCGGGTGTCGACGCCGCCGCGCTGGCGGCCCGGATCGGGGAGCCGTCTCAACAGGTGTAACGGGGGTTACGCACCTGACGCCGTCCTGTCATGATGGCCCGATGCACGCGTCTCAGGGGAGAAGCGCCGGCCTGGGACTCGCCCTGGCCTCGGCCTTCGCATTCGGTGGTTCAGGTGTGGCGGCGAAGCCGCTCATCGAGGCGGGACTCGACCCGCTCCATGTGGTGTGGCTCAGGGTGGCCGGCGCCGCCCTCCTCATGCTGCCGGTGGCCTGGCGCCACCGCGACCTCGTGCGCCGCAAGCCGGCGCTGCTCGCAGGCTTCGGCCTGCTCGCCGTCGCGGGGGTCCAGGCGTGCTACTTCGCCGCGATCTCCCGGATCCCCGTCGGGGTCGCCCTCCTCATCGAGTACCTCGCCCCGGCCCTCGTCCTCGGCTGGGTGCGCTTCGTCCAGCGCCGCCCGGTCACGCGCGCCGCCGCGCTCGGCGTCGTCCTCGCCGTCGGCGGACTCGCCTGCGTCGTGCAGGTCTGGTCGGGCCTCGGCTTCGACCTGCTCGGCCTCGTCCTGGCGCTGGCCGCGGCCTGCTGCCAGGTCGGCTACTTCGTCCTCTCCGACCACGGCGGCGACGAGTCCGACGCCGCCGATCCCATGGGCGTCATCGCGTACGGGCTGCTCGTCGGCGCCGTCGTGCTCACCGTCGTGGCCCGCCCGTGGGGCATGGACTGGTCGGTCCTCGCCGGCGGCGCCGACATGAACGGCGACCACCTGCCCGCCTGGCTGCTGCTGGCCTGGATCGTCCTCGTCGCGACCGTCCTCGCCTACGTCACCGGGGTCGTCTCGGTGCGCAGGCTCTCGCCCGCGGTCGCCGGTGTCGTCGCCTGCCTGGAAGCGGTCGTCGCGACCGTCCTGGCCTGGGTGCTGCTCGGCGAGCACCTGGCGGCCCCGCAGATCATCGGCGGGGCGATCGTCCTGGTCGGGGCGTTCATCGCCCAGTCCTCGACGCCCAAGGCGCCGATGCCCGGACCGGTGGCGGGCTCGGACCCCGTCCCGCAGGACGCCCTCACGTCCGCCGACAGGTCCTGAGGGCTGCCCCGCCATCCACGGTGGGCCGGCGCGACGCGCCGGACGCGGTCCGCGCACCCGCGGCGGCGTCGGCTCGCCCGCGTCTCCGGCACGCGGCCGGGCGCTTCCGGACCTCCCGCCCCGCCGTCGGCCAGGCCGCCGGCACCGCCGTCCCCCGGCGCGGGTCCGGTCCGGACCTCCCGCCGCCGGCGCGCCTCGCCCCCGGCGCGGGCCCTCATTCCGTGGCGGGACGGCGTCCCAGCTGGTGGGCCCGGGCGGCCTCGTCGCCCGGTCCGCGGCGCGCCGCGAGGCCCTCGGCGATCCGGTCCTGGACCGGTACCGGCTTGTGGTGGGCGTACTTGAACTTCGCGCGCACGTCGGTGACGTCCAGGCGCAGCACCCGCAGGCCCGGCAGGAGCCGCTGGAAGGGCCCCTCGTCCGGCGCGACCCGCGCCGTGCCGCCCTCGGGCTGGAAGTGGGCGACCTGCCGGTTCAGCAGCTCCGCCTTCTCGGCCGGGTCGTCGACGACGTGCGCCGTGCAGCGCAGCTGGACGGCGGCGTAGAACGAGGTCGGCGTTCCGTGCGCGGCCGGGGCGCCCTCGGGTGCCGCCCAGGTGCCGGGGACGAACACGTAGTCGTCGACCACGCTCAGCAGCACGGTCGGGTCGGCGTCCAGGGCCGCCCACAGGGGGTTCGGCCGGGCGAGGTGGGCGAGCACCCGGCCGTACGGGCCGGGTTCGGCGTCGTACCGGAAGTGCATCGGCTGGACCCACGGCGGTTCGCCGGTCAGTCCGTTGACGGCGAGCTGCCCGAAGGTGTGGCGGGCCAGCCAGTCCCGCCACTCGTCGGAGTCCGGTACGGCGTCCCAGGGGTGGATGAGCACGGCGCCGCCCTCAGCCGGCGGGAAGGTAACCGGGCAGGGCCACGGCCGGGTCGAGGTCGTCGGCCGGGATCGGCGTGCCGTACGTCCTGGCGACGGGAACCACCCCGGTCCAGTGCGGCAGCGTCAGGTCCTCGGGTTCGTCGTTCGGGCCGCCCGTGCGGAGCTTGGCGGAGACCTCGTCGAGGTCGAGCCGCAGGACGGCGGTGGCCGCGAGCTCCTTGGCGTTGGCCGGGCGGGAGTCGCGGGAGCGCCCCGGGACGACGTGGTCCACCAGGGCGTCGAGCGCGATCCGCAGCTCCTCGGGGTCGGTCACCTGGTGAGCCGTGCCGTGGACCACGACCGAGCGGTAGTTGATCGAGTGGTGGAAGGCGGACCGGGCCAGGACCAGGCCGTCGACGTGCGTCACGGTCAGGCAGACGGGCAGTCCCGGGGCCTCGGTGCCGCTGCCCGCCATGCGCAGCGGCCGCGACCCGGTGGAGCCGTGCACGTAGAGGCGGTCGCCGATCCGCCCGTAGAGGGTCGGCAGGACCACGGGGGCGCCGTCACGCACGAAGCCGAGGTGGCAGACGTAGGACTCGTCGAGTATCGCGTGCACGAGCGCCCGGTCGTAGGAGGCGCGGTGGCGGGACCGGGTGGGCACGGTCCGCTCAGTCGGCGCGTAGGAATCCGTCATTGCGTTCTCCATTGCACTAGTGCATAATCTCGTTTGTGCTAGGAGAGTATCGGATCGAGGGGCGTCGTGCATCGGAGATCGCCGCGAGCGTGGAGCGCGGGGTCGGCACGGGCGAGCTGGAGCCGGGCGGACTGCTGCCGCCCATGCGGGAGTTGGCGGTCACGCTCGGGGTGAACCCGAACACCGTCGCGGCCGCGTATCGGACCCTGCGCGAGCGGGGCGTCATCGAGACGGACGGGCGGCGCGGCAGCCGGGTGCGGGCCAAGCCGGCCACCACGACGCGCGGGTCGATCCGGGTGGAGGCCCCGGCCGGGGTGCGGGACGTGAGCCAGGGCAATCCCGACGCGGCCCTGCTGCCGCCCCTGGGCGAGGCGCTCGCCGCGGCGGCCCGGCGGGAGGCCGAGCGGCCCCGGATGTACGGGGAGGCCGCCGTGGACGCGGACTTCGCCCGGCTCGCCCGTGCCGCGATGGACGCGGACGGCGTCCCCGACGGGCCGGTCGGCGTCGCCTCCGGCTCCCTCGACGCGATCGAGCGGGTGCTCGCCGTCCACCTCAGGCCCGGCGACGCGGTCGCGGTGGAGGATCCGGGCTGGGGGAGCCTGCTCGACCTCGTACCGGCGCTCGGCCTGCGGCCCGTCCCGGTCGCGGTCGACGACGACGGGCCGCGGCCGGAGGCGGTCGCCCGGGCGCTGCGGGAGGGCGCGCGGGCCTTGATCGTGACCGACCGCGCGCAGAACCCGACCGGCGCGGCCATCGGCGCGGAGCGCGCGGCCGCGCTGCGCCGGGTGCTCGGCGACCACCCGGACGTCCTGCTCGTCGAGGACGACCACGGGCACGGGTTCGTCGGACTCCCGCTGCATCCGCTGGCGGGGGCGACGCACCACTGGGCGATGGTCCGGTCGGTCGCCAAGGCGTACGGCCCCGACCTGCGCATCGCCGCCTTCACCGGCGACCCGCTGACCGTCGACCGGGTGCGCGGGAGGCAGCGGCTCGGGCCGGGCTGGGTCAGCCGGCTGCTCCAGCGCGCCGTCGTGCACCTGTGGACGACGGGAGCGGTGGACACGCCGGCCGTGGCACGCGCTTACGGGGAGCGGCGCGACGGACTCGTGCGGGCCCTGGAGCGACGCGGGATCGAGGCGCACGGACGCAGCGGCATGAACGTCTGGGTACCGGTCTCCGACGAGACCGGGGCGGTCACGCGCCTGCTCGCGGCCGGCTGGGCGGTGGCCCCGGGGGCCCGGTTCCGGATGGACGCCGCACCGGCCGTCCGGCTCACCGTCTCGGGGCTGGCCCCGGCCGAGATCGACCGGCTGGCCGACGCGGTCGCCGCCGCGGCGGGCCCGGCGCCCGCGCGCAGCTACGGCTGAGCGGCGGGCGCCGACGGGGTGCGGCGAGGGCGGGCCGCGGAGCGCCCGCCCTCGCAGTCGCCCGCCGCGGCCGGTCCCTCCGACCGACCCGTGGTGACGACTACCTCGCCGGTGTCTCGCTCGGCGCGCAGGCGGCGAGTACGGGCTCCGGCGCGGCCGGGGGTGCGGCGACGGCCGGGGGTGCGGCGGCCGCCGGCACCGCTTCCGGCTCTCCGGCCGTTCGGTCCCGCTTCCGGCCCGAGGCCCGGGTCTGGGTGAGGGCCGCGCCCGCCAGCACGATCACCGCGCCGACCGGAGTGTTCCAGGTGAGCTGCTCGTCCAGCAGGGCGACGCCCGCCGCCGTGGCGATGACCGGGATGAAGTACGTGACCATCGCCGCCGTCGTGGGCCCCACCTCGTCGACCACGCCGTACTGGAGCAGCATCGCGTACCCCGTGCCCAGCGCGCCGAGGGCGATCACGGCCAGCAGGGGCAGCAGCTCGACGGAGGTCGGCAGCGAGGTGAACAACGGGGTCACCACGGCCAGCTGCAGGGTGCCGAGCGCCACCTGGGAGCCGGCGAGGGACAGGTGGGAGACGCCGGTGCCGGCCAGGGTCCGGCGGACGTAGATCCAGCCCACCGCGTAGCTGGCGGAGGCGAGCAGGGCCAGCGCGGTGCCCGTGACGTCGAGGCCGGAGAAGCCCTGCCAGGCGCCGAGGACGGTCAGTACGCCGACGAAGCCGATGCCCAGTCCCGCGGCCCGCACCCGGGTCGGGCGGTCCTCGGAGAGGGCGACCATCGACAGGACCATCCCCCACAGCGGGGTCGTGGCGTTGCAGATGCCCGCGAGCGTCGAGGGGATCGTCAGCTCCGCGTAGGCGAAGAGCGAGAACGGCAGCGCGTTGAGCAGGAACGCGGCGACCGCGAGATGGCCCCAGGTGCGGGCGCCGCGCGGCAGGCGCTCGCGCTTGACGGCGATGGCGACGGCGAGCACGACCGTGCCGAAGAGGAGCCGGCCGAAGGTCACCTGGAAGGGCGCGAAGCCCTCGGTGCCGACCTTGATGAACAGGAAGCTGAAGCCCCAGATCAGGGCCAGGACGCCGAAGCGGACGCGCCAGTTCAGCATGCGTGGGCGGCGGGCCGCGCGTGGGGTGCGGAGGAGGGGCCGGGGCGGGGTGGCGGAGCTCATGCTCCTCAGGGTGACTCCTCGGATCTCTTAGAACAAGCGAGAATTCCTGGAGCCGTCGCCGTAGTATCGCTTACATGTTGAATCTGGAGCGCCTGCGCACCCTGGACGCCGTCGCGCGGCACGGTTCGGTGAGCGGCGCGGCCGACGGGCTGCACGTGACCACCTCCGCCGTCTCGCAGCAGCTGTCGAAGCTGGAGCGGGAGATCGGCCAGCAGCTGCTCGCCAAGAACGGCCGGGGCGTGCGCCTGACCGACGCCGGCCTGCTGCTCGCGGAGCACGCGGCGCGGATCCTCTCGCAGGTGGAGCTCGCCCAGGCGGACATCGAGGCGCAGCGCGGACAGGTGGTGGGCGAGGTCCGGATCGCGGCCTTCCCCACGGCCGCGCGCGGCCTCTTCCCCCGGGCGCTCGGGGCCTTGCGCCTCGCCCACCCGGAACTGCGCGTGAGGACCTCCGAACTGGAGCCCGAGCGGGGCATCAGGGAGGTGCTGCGGGGCGACGCCGACCTCGCGATCGTCCTGGACTGGAGCAACAAGCGGGCACCGGTGCCCGGCGGCCTGGAGCGCGTCCACCTCCTCGACGACGCCGCGGACGTCGCGATGCCCGCGGCGCATCCGCTGGCGGGCCGCGAGGTGGTGGACCTGGAGGACTTCGGCGACGACGACTGGGTGTCCTGGCCGGAGGGGGAGTTCTGCCACGACTGGCTGATGTTCACCCTGCGCTCGCAGGGCATCGAACCGCGTATCGCCCACCTCGCGGGGGAGCACCACACCCAGCTGGCCCTGATCGCCGCCGGGTTCGGCGTCTGCGTCACCCCGCGGCTCGGCCGCGGCCCGGCCCCGGAGGGCATCGCGTTCGTGCCGGTACGGCAGAAGATGAAGCGGCACATCTACGCGACCTGGCGCACCGACGCCGGCCGGCGCCCGTCCATCCGGGCCGCCGTCGAGGCGCTGCGGGCGGCGGGGACACCGCTGAACAGCTGACGACGCGCTCGGTACGTCCAGGAGGCGTCCTGCCGATCCCGCCGGGCTCCCGGCCTGATCGACAGGACACCCCAGGGACGCCGGAGCCGCCCCGGCCGTCCCCGGCGCGGGCGCCCCGGACGGTGCCGCCCGGTCGGGCGTGGGTCGGCGCCCCGGGGGACGGCCTTCCGGTCGCTCAGAGGCCGGCCAGCTTGCGGAAGTCCCACGAGGCGACCGCGTCCGGCGTCAGCTTCAGCCAGGCGTGCCGGCCGTCGTGCGGCATCGTGTCCAGTCCGAAGTTCTTGGCCGCGAAGAGCCTTTCCGGCACGTCGAGTTCGGCACACGGCTCACCCGTGCGCGGGGCCTCCCCGACGAAGACCGCGGTGCCCGACAGCTCGGCGCCGCGCAGCTCGCCGTACTCCTCCCCGTCGTCCACGACCACGGCGATCCGCGGATCGGCCCGCAGGTCGGCCCAGCGCCGGCTGCGGGTGATCGAGTACAGCCAGAGCGAGGTGCCGTCCCAGACGTACCAGAGCGCGCCGACGTGCGGGCGCCCGTCCGCGGAGACGGTCGCGACCCGGCAGGTCCGCTGTTCGGTGAGGAAGGTGTCGAGCTCGGCCGGGGTCATCATGATCCTGCGTCCGCGGCGCTGCGTGACGGTCATCGTCCCGCCCCTCGTAGAGTTCTGATGGAGTGTCAGAAATCATGGAGGCTCTTCCCTCCGCGGGCAAGGGTGGTTACCCTCGCCCGCCCGGAGTGCGCAGAAGGGGAGGACCATGACCGGCAACGCCCAGTGGGAACGGCTCCAGGAGCAACTCGACCCCGCCACCACGGTACTGCTCACCGTCGAATGCCAGGAAGGGGTCGTCGGCCGGGCCGGCGCGCTGCCCGAACTCGCCGCCGCGGCCCGCGCGTCGGGCGCCCTGAGCCGGGTGGCCCGACTGGTCGGGGCGGCGCACGAGGCCGACGTGCAGGTGATGCACGCCGTCGCCGAACGGCGGCCGGACGGACGCGGGTCCAACGGCAACGCCCGGCTGTTCCGGGCCGCCGCCCGCCTGCCCGTGCAGCAGCACAGCGGCAGCACGGCCGTCCGGATCGCCGAGCCCATCGAGGTCGCCGACCAGGACCTCGTCGTCCGCCGGCTGCACGGGCTCTCGCCCCTCGCCGGCACCGACGTCGACCCGCTGCTGCGCAACCTCGGCTGCCGGACCCTGGTCGTCACCGGGGTCTCGGCCAACGTCGCCATCCCCAACGCCGTGTTCGACGCGGTCAACCTCGGCTACACCGTGGTCGTGCCCGGCGACGCCATCGCGGGGGTGCCGGCCGACTACACCCCCGCGATGATCCGTCACACGCTCGCGCTCGTCTCCACCATCACCACCACCGAGGAGGTGCTGCGCTGCTGGAAGAGCCCTCGTCGCGTCAGCCGTGCGTGATCGAGTCCCCTTCGACCTTGATCGGCGCCGGCGGCAGCGGGCTGGGGGCGGGGCCGCCCTTGACGCTGCCGTCCGAGGCGTCGAAGAGGCTCTGGTGACAGGGGCAGCTGATGACCCCGTCGCTCACGCCGCTGACGGCGCAGCCCTGATGGGTGCACTTCGAGGAGAAGGCCTTGAACTCGCCGGCCGTCGGCTGGGTGATCACCACGCCCTGGTCGGCGAACACCTTGCCGCCGCCCACCGGGATGTCCGCGGCCGTGATCTTCTCGACGGTGTCCTTGCAGGCCGCCTCGTCGAGGTCGAGTACGGCGACGGCGCGACCCTCCGCGGCCAACCGCACCGCGGTCGCCGCCGTCCCGCCCGAGCCGCCCGCCTTGTCGTCCGTGCCACCGCCGCAGGCGGCGAGCACCGCCACCACGCCCATGCCCCCCGCTGCCGAGACGACTGTCCGGCGTGCCACTGCGCTCATACCGTTCCCCTTGCGTTCCGTCCGCATCGACCTGATCACTGTGTCAGCAGAAGGTACGCGGGCGGGAGCGGGAACGTTCATGCCCCTCGGAAGAAACCGGCGTCCGCCCCGGGCCCGGCCGGACGCGCCGGCCCGCCCGGCGGTCCGCGCACTCTCCGATCAAGAGGCGAGGTCTCCCGATAGCCTGGGGAAATGCTTACAGAAGTGACGGCGACCCGCTATGTCACGCCCCTGCGTGAGGGCGGCTCGCTCCCGGGCATCGTCGAGGCCGACGATCTCGGTACGTACGTCATGAAGTTCACGGGCGCCGGGCAGGGGCGCAAGACCCTCGTCGCCGAGGTCGTCTGCGGGCAGCTCGCCCGCCGCCTCGGCCTGCGCGTACCCGAACTGGTCTCCATCCAGCTCGACCCGGTCATCGGGCTGTCCGAACCGGACCAGGAGGTGCAGGAGCTGCTCAAGGCGAGCGGCGGCCTCAACCTGGGGATGGACTACCTGCCCGGCTCCCTCGGCTTCGACCCGCTGGCCTACGAGGTGGACCCCCGGGAGGCGGGCAAGGTCGTCTGGTTCGACGCGGTGATCAACAACGTCGACCGCTCGTGGCGGAACCCCAACATGCTGGTCTGGCACGGTGACCTGTGGCTGATCGACCACGGCGCCACCATGATCTGGCACCACAACTGGCCGGGTGCCCAGGCCTCCGCGGCCAAGCCGTACGACGCCTCGGACCACGCCCTCGCGCCCTTCGGGCCGGACGTCGCCGCCGCCGCGGCCGAACTCGCTCCCCTGGTCACCGAGGAGCTGCTCACCGAGGTCGCCGCCGACGTGCCCGACGAGTGGCTGGTCGACGAGCCCGGTTTCGACAGCACCGACGCGCTGCGGCGCGCCTACGTGGAGGCGCTGCTCCCGCGTGCCGCCACGATCCACGAGCGGATCACCCTCGGCCCGCGCGTGGAGCGCCGGGCCTCGCAGGCCCCCGGCTGGCTGACCGACCATCTCACCGACTGGCCGCACCCCACCAAGAAGGACCGCACCGGCACGAGCGAGGGCGACGGACAGTGAGCAAGCGTGATGTCTTCGAGTACGCGCTGCTGCGCGTGGTGCCGCGCGTCGAGCGCGGCGAGTTCTTCAACGCGGGCGTGGTGGTCTACTGCCGTGCCCGCTCCTTCGTGGCCGCCCGCACCCATCTGGACGAGACCAAGCTGAAGGCGCTCGACGCGGGCGCGGACGTGATCGGCGTCCGGGCCGCGCTGCACGCGGTCGAGGGGGTCTGCCGGGGTGGCGACGACGCGGGCCAGGCCGCCCGCGACGACGCGGGGCGGCGCTTCCGCTGGCTGATCGCGCCCCGCTCGACGGTCGTCCAGCCCGGTCCGGTGCACACGGGCCTGACCGAGGATCCCGCGGGCGAGGTCGAACGACTCCTCGATCTGCTGGTGCGCTGACCCCCGCGAAGGAGGGGCGTCCCCCGGGAAGGCGTCCTGCCGATCGGTCCGGATCGGCACGACGCGGCCCCGGTCCGGCCGTGTCGCGCCCCGGCGCGCGGCGGAGAGTGATCGGGTGCACCCGGTGGGCCGTTGACACCGGGTGCCAGGGCTTCTAGCGTCTCGTCCACAGAAGGTACTAAGCGGTCGCTCATGTGCGGGACGTACCGGGTCGGCCGCATCCAGTCATGATCCAAGGGCGAGGAGAACCAGCATGTCCACCACCGAGCAGCGCGTGGCCGTCGTGACCGGCGGGGCGCGCGGCATTGGCGCCGCGACCGCGGTGCGGTTGGCCGCGGAGGGTCGCGCCGTCGCCGTACTCGACCTCGACGAGGCGGCCTGCAAGGACACCGTCGAGAAGATCACGGCCGCGGGCGGCACCGCCCTCGCGGTCGGCTGCGACGTCTCCGACAGCGCCCAGGTGGAGGCGGCCGTCGCGCGCGTCGCCGCCGAGCTCGGCGCCCCGACGATCCTCGTCAACAACGCGGGTGTGCTCCGCGACAACCTGCTCTTCAAGATGAGCGAGTCCGACTGGGACATCGTCATGAACGTCCACCTCAAGGGTGCGTTCCTGATGGCCAAGGCGTGCCAGAAGCACATGGTGGACGCGGGCTTCGGCCGGATCGTCTCGCTGTCGTCCTCCTCGGCGCTCGGCAACCGCGGCCAGGCCAACTACTCCGCGGTCAAGGCCGGCCTGCAGGGTCTGACCAAGACCCTCGCCAAGGAGCTCGGCAAGTTCGGCGTCACCGCCAACGCCGTCGCCCCCGGCTTCATCGTCACCGAGATGACCGCGCAGACCGCCGAGCGCGTCGGCATGGGCTTCGAGGAGTTCCAGGCGGCCGCCGCATCCATGATCCCGGTCCAGCGTGTCGGCTACCCCGAGGACATCGCGAACGCCATCGCCTTCTTCACGGGCGACGACGCCGGCTTCGTCTCCGGCCAGGTCATGTACGTGGCCGGCGGCCCGCTCAACTGACGCCCGAGCGGAAAAGGAGACGAGCATGAGCGGCAAGGAGCTGCCGGAGCTGTCCGGCAAGGTAGCGCTGGTCACCGGCGCCAGCCGGGGCATCGGCTACGGCGTCGCCGAGGCGCTGGTCGCCCGCGGCGACCGCGTCTGCATCACCGGGCGGGGCGAGGAGGCGCTGAAGGAGGCCGTCGAGCGCCTCGGTGCCGACCGGGTCATCGCGGTGCCCGGCAAGGCCCACGACGAGGCCCACCAGGCCGCCGCGGTCGCGGCGACGATGGAGGCGTTCGGCCGGATCGACTTCCTGGTCAACAACGCCGGCACGAATCCGGTCTTCGGGCCGATCGCCGATCTCGACCTCGGCGTCGCCCGCAAGGTCTACGAGACCAATGTGATCTCGGCCCTCGGATTCGCGCAGCAGGCCTGGCACGCCTGGCAGAAGAACCACGGCGGCGCGATCGTGAACATCGCCTCGATCGCCGGACTCGCCCCGTCGCCGTTCATCGGCGCGTACGGGATGAGCAAGGCGGCCATGGTCAATCTCACCCTCCAGCTGGCGCACGAATTCGCGCCCATCGTCCGGGTCAACGCGATCGCGCCGGCCGTCGTGAAGACCAAGTTCGCCGAGGCGCTCTACGAGGGCCGCGAGGCGGAGGCGGCGGCCGCCTACCCGCTCGGCCGGCTCGGCGTGCCGGAGGACATCGGCGGCGCCGCCGCCTTCCTCACGTCCGACCAGTCGGACTGGATCACCGGCCAGACTCTGGTGGTCGACGGAGGGATTTTCCTCAACGCCGGTGTCGAGTGACCGATAACCGGACACTTTCCTGAATTCCTGACCGGATTGGCCCCGGTTGTTCGCTGAATGCCTCAAGTGCCCCGCCCGGCTCAAACATTGACCTGGCGGGGCGCTGCGGTATGGTCGGCCGACCCATGGCTGAACGAGGAGCGTGCACGTGTTCAACCGGACCAGTCTGCAGGCCGCTGCAGCCCTTGCGTCCATATCCCTGGTGTCCGGATGCAGCCTGATTTCGGGCGATGAACCCGCCGGGGAACAGAGAATCGTCATCGGTACGACGAGTTCTCCCACCACCCTCGATCCAGCCGCCGCGTGGGATAATTCCTGGGAGCTTTTCCGGAATGTCTTCCAGACGCTGGTGAGCTTCCCGACGGGTAGTACGACGCCACAGCCCGACGCCGCCGACTGCAAATTCAAGGACACGTCCAGCCAGGTCTACGAATGCACCCTCCATGAGGGGCTGAAGTTCTCCAACGGACACAATCTGGACGCCAAGGCGGTCCAGTACTCCATCGAGCGCATCCGGACGATCGACTTCGAGGGCGGCCCCAACGGCCTGCTCGGCTCGCTCGAGGAGATCGAGACCGTCGACGACCGCACCGTCGTCTTCAAGCTGAACAAGCCGGACGCGACCTTCCCCTTCGTCCTCGCCACGCCCGCCATGTCGCTGGTCGACCCGGCCGAGTACTCCGCCGACAAGATCCGCGAGGACGGCAAGCTGGTCGGCTCCGGCCCCTACGTCCTCGACGAGTACGAGGACGGCAGCAAGGCTGAGCTGACGAAGAACCCCAGCTACAAGGGATTCGCCGAACGCAAGAACGGCGGCGTCACCATCCGGTACTTCAAGGAGTCCGAGGCGATGGTCGGCGCGCTGAAGAAGAAGGAGATCGACGCCACCTACCGAGGTCTGACCTCGGAGGAGGTCATCGCCCTCCAGGACGACAAGCCGGAGAACGAGGGGCTGCAGCTCGTCGAGTCCCCCGGCTCGGACATCCGCTACCTCGTCTTCAACACGAAGGACGCGGCCGTCGCCAAGGCGCCCGTCCGCAAGGCCATCGCCCAGATCGTCGACCGCAACGCGCTCGTGTCCAAGGTCTACCAGGGCACGGCCGAGCCGCTGTACTCGATGATCCCCAAGGGCATCGTCGGTCACACCACCGAGTTCCTCGACCGCTTCGGCGAGCCGAGCGTCGACAAGGCCCGCTCCATCCTGCGGAGCGCCGGGATCACCCAGCCCGTCCAGCTGACCTTCTGGTTCACCACCGACCGCTACGGCTCCGGCACCGCCCTGGAGTTCGCCGAGCTCAAGCGGCAGCTGGAGGAGTCCGGTCTCTTCAAGGTCGCCCTGCGCGGCAAGCCCTGGAAGGAACTCCAGGCGGGCTTCAAGACCGGCAAGTACCCGGTGTTCGGCCGAGGCTGGTCTCCCGACTTCCCGGACCCGGACAACTTCATCGCTCCCTTCGTCGGCAAGAACAACGTGCTCCAGACGCCGTACGAGAGCCCGCGGATCACGCAGGAGCTGCTCCCGAAGTCCCGGCGCGAGAGCAACCGCGGCGCGGTCATGGACGAGTTCGAGTCGGCCGAGGAGATCATGGCCCAGGACGTCCGGCTGCTGCCGCTGTGGCAGGGCAAGCTGTACATCGCGGCCAGCGAGGACGTCGGCGGCGCCGAGCGCGCCCTCGACCCGCAGACGGTCATGCAGCTGTGGGAGCTGAGCCGCAGGACCAGCTGGTAGGAGACAGCCCCGTGAGTACGGACGGCCGGCCCGGACATCCGGGCCGGCCGTCCGTCCTTCCGCCGGGACGCCCGGGAGAGGGCGTTGTCAGTGGCCCCCGGTAGGTTCTTCTCTCGTAGAAGTGCTGTCCTACCGGAGGTTGTTGACGTGACCGACACCGACATGCTGCCCGAGTCCTGGAGCGGCGTCCTCGGCGATGAGCTGGAGAAGCCGTACTTCAGGCAGCTCACCGAGTTCGTCGAGAAGGAGCGGGCCGGCGGGCCGGTCTACCCGCCGCGCGACGAGGTGTTCGCGGCGCTCGCGGCGACCCCGTACGACAAGGTGAAGGTCCTGGTCCTCGGACAGGACCCCTACCACGGCGAGGGGCAGGGCCACGGCCTCTGCTTCTCCGTCCGGCCCGGCGTGAAGACCCCGCCGTCCCTGCGGAACATCTACAAGGAGATGCAGGCCGAGCTCGGCCACCCGATCCCGGACAACGGCTACCTCATGCCGTGGGCCGAGCAGGGTGTCCTGCTGCTCAACGCGGTCCTCACGGTCCGCGCCGGTGAGGCCAACTCGCACAAGGGCCAGGGCTGGGAGAAGTTCACCGACGCGGTGATCTCCGCCGTCGCGTCCCGGCCCGACCCCGCCGTCTTCGTGCTGTGGGGCGCCTACGCGCAGAAGAAGCTCCCGCTGATCGACGAGGAGCGTCACGTCGTGGTGAAGGGCGCCCACCCCTCGCCGCTGTCGGCGAAGAAGTTCTTCGGCTCCCGCCCCTTCACCCAGATCGACGAGGCCATCGCGGCGCAGGGCCACGAGCCGATCGACTGGCGCATCCCGAACCTGGGCTGACGCACCGCCGCTGCCGCCGCCGGGCGGGACCCGCTGCCGGTGCCCGGCCGCCCGGCGGTCCGGCCCGCGGCCCGCCCGGCTGAGCCCGCCCGGCTGACAGGCCCGGCGGTGCCGCCCGAGCCTGTGCCGCATCGGCGGCGGCTGCGGCTAGCGTCGGTGCGACCCGACGGACAGCAGGTGGAGGCCGCAGTGACCGAGCAGCAGCAGATGTCGGACGACGGCGTCCTGACCAGGATCGGACAGGCGACGATGCTGCTCCACGGCGGTGACCGGGAAGAGGCGCGGAACCGCCTCGGCGAGCTGTGGGACCAGCTGGGCCCGGACGGCGACCCGCTGCACCGCTGCACGCTCGCCCACTACCTGGCGGACGCCCAGGACGACCCGGACGCGGAGCTGGCCTGGGACCTGCGGGCCCTGCTCGCGGCCGAGGGACCGGGGGGCGAGGGGCCCGCCCGGGGCTACGCCTCGGTCGCCCTGCGGGCCCTCCACCCCTCGCTCCACCTCAACCTGGCCGCCGACTACCTGAAGGTGCGGCGCCCCGACGCGGCCCGCGACCACCTGGACCGGGCGCGCGCGGCCTCGCACGCCCTGGACGACGACGAGTACGGCGACGGGGTCCGCGCCGCGATCGAGCGCCTGGAGGTACGGCTCCGGTCCCTGTGAGCGCGGCCCGGGGCCTCGCCGTCCGGGGCCGGTCCACCGACCGGCCGCCTCAGCGCCGGTACGTCCCCCGGCAGATCTTCGCCTGGGCGCTGTCGGGCCGCCAGCCGCCGTACCGCTCGCCCAGGTCGCAGACGTCGCCCCCGTGGCGGGGCGGCTTCGGCAGCGGGTGCTCCACGGCGGGGCGGTCGCGGTGCCTGTGCTGCTCGGGCGCCGCCGAGGCGCGTCCCCTGCCGGGGTGTGCGGCCGGGCCTCCGGCGTTCCGTGGATGTTCCCGCCCCTCCTGTGCGGGGCCGGGGACGGGCGG
>NZ_RDBI01000040.1:110149-126861 GCF_008042125.1 Streptomyces sp. MS191 | reverse complement strand
GGCGGGGCGAGATCGCCCGGGCCCGCGAGATCTCGGCCGGTCTGGGCCTGGACGACCTGGGCGCGGGCAGCCACCACAGCGGGGAGACCTTCAACCTGCGCTGGATCTACACCCACATGATCGAGGAGTACGCCCGCCACAACGGCCACGCCGATCTGCTGCGCGAGCGGATCGACGGAGCGACGGGCGACTGAGCGACGGCCCGGGCGGTGCGGGGGCCACCGGACGCGCCTCGACCGACACGCAGCCGGAGAGGGCGGCGACGGCCACCCCGACCAGGATCTTCACTGTGGTTCTCGTTCCGTGCACCCGCGCCACTCTGCTGCCCCGGCGGTGATCTTCACAGGCCTACCCGCCGGGAATGCCTCGCACGGGTGACGGCGGCGCCGAGGGTGACCCGGGCCGCCCGGCCGCCCGACCCGCCGCCCGTCCCCGGCCCCGCCGCCCGGGCCGTCGCTCAGTCGCCCGTCGCTCCGTCGATCCGCTCGCGCAGCAGATCGGCGTGGCCGTTGTGGCGGGCGTACTCCTCGATCATGTGGGTGTAGATCCAGCGCAGGTTGAAGGTCTCCCCGCTGTGGTGGCTGCCCGCGCCCAGGTCGTCCAGGCCCAGACCGGCCGAGATCTCGCGGGCCCGGGCGATCTCGCCCCGCCAGGCCGTGTGGGCCTCCTCCCAGGTGTCCGTCGCGGTGACGTGGAGGGCGCGTTCCGGGTCCTCGCGGGTGCCGAAGATCCGCCGCCGCTCCTCACCGGCCATGACATGGCGGAACCAGCCGCGCTCCACCTCGGCCATGTGCCGGACCAGGCCGAGCAGGCTGAGGTCCGAGGGCGGCGCGGAGGCCGTGCGCAGCTGGGAGTCGTCGAGACCCGCGCACTTCATCGCGAGCGTGTCGCGATGGAAGTCGAGCCAGGCCTCCAGCATCTCCCGCTCTCCGGCGGTGGTCGGCGGGACGATCCGGGTGTCGCGTTCGACAGAGGTCATGACGGGCATCGTCCCCGACGCGGGAGGCCCCGCGCCAGGGTGCGGCCGGACCGGGCGGGCTCCCGGGTCACTCCTGGCCGTCCAGCATGCCGCGGAGCAACTCCTCGAAGCCGGTGCGCAGTTCCGCGCGGCTCGGCACGGCGGAGTGGAACGAGCCCGCGGCGCAGGAGAACATCAGTCCCTCGCACCAGGCGATCAGGGACAGCGCGTGGCGCTCGGGGGCCGTCGAGCCTGCCTCCGTCATCATCGCGATCACCGGTCCGTGGAACGCGGAGCCGGCGGTGTCGAAGAAGCTGCGCAGCTCGGGGCGGCGCGTCGCCTCCAGGGCCAGTTCGTAGCGGGAGACGAGCAGCGCCCGGTGGTCGGTGAGGTAGCGGTGCAGGGCCAGGGAGAGGGCGTCCAGCAGGGCCTCTCCGCCGCCGTCGCGGGCCGGCATCTCGTCCGGCGTCAGGACGGCCGCCTCCCGCTCGACCTGGCGTCGCACGGCCGTCTCCAGTAGGGCCTGGCGGGTGCGGGCGTGGTTGGAGGTCGAGCCCTGGGGGAGTCCCGCCCGCTCGTCCACCGCGCGATGGGTCAGTCCGCGCATGCCCCGCTCGACGAGCAGGTCGAGGGCGGCGTCGCCGATCCGCTCGGCACGCGGGGCGGCCGGGCCCCCGACGGTGTGCGGAGCCGGGGGATCGGTGGGGGCGCCGCCCGGGGAGCCGGGACGCGCGGGGGTGCGTGCGGTCATGGGGGACAACCTACTACCGCCCCAACTACACCTGTAGTACGGTCACAGGGTCACTACAGATGTAGTAGCGAGGGAGAAGCCATGCACCAGCAACGGGCCGTCGTCATCGGCGCGGGCATCGGCGGGCTCGCCGCCGCCGTGGCCCTGCACCGGCGGGGCTGGGACGTCACCGTCCTCGAACGTGCCGCCGCCCTCACCCCCGTCGGGGCCGGCATCGGCCTCGCCCCCAACTCCCAGCGCGCCCTCGACGTCCTCGGGCTCGGCGACCGCGTACGCGCGCTCTCCGCCTGGCAGGGCGACGGCGGCATGCGCGCCCCCGACGGCCGCTGGCTCGCCCGGACCAGCGCGCAGGCCGCCGCCGCGCGCTTCGGCGGCCCGCTGGTGCTGCTGCACCGCGCCACCCTCGTCGAGCTGCTGGCCGCCGCCCTCCCCGACGCGACCGTGCGGACCGGCGTCACCGCCTCCCTGGCCGACCACGGCGGAGACGACCGCCCCGCCGTCGTCCGCACCTCCGACGGCACCATGGAAGCCGACCTGGTCCTCGGCGCCGACGGCATCCACTCGGGCGTCCGCCGTGCCCTCTTCCCGGAGTACCCGGGTCCGCGGTACTCCGGATTCACCACCTGGCGCGTCGTCGTCCCCGCACCCGAACGGCCCTTCCCCCCGCACGAGACCTGGGGTCCCGGCCGCCTCTGGGGAACCCAACCGCTCAAGGACGGCCGGATCTACGCCTACGCCATGGCGGCCGCACCGGCGGGCGCGCACGCACCCGACGACGAGAAGGCCGAACTCCTGCGGCTCTTCGGCGACTGGCACCACCCCGTCCCCGACATCCTCGCCGCGGTCGCGCCCGAGGACGTCCTGCGCCACGACGTCCACCACATGCCCGAACCGCTGCCCGCCTTCCACCGCGGCCGGGTGGCACTGCTCGGCGACGCCGCCCACGCCATGCAGCCCACCCTCGGCCAGGGCGGCAACCAGGCGATCGAGGACGCCGTCGTGCTCGCCCACCACGCCGGCCGCGGACTCCCGGCCGGCGAGGCGCTGGCGGCCTACACCGCCGAGCGGCTGCCGCGCACCACCGCGATCGTGCGCAAGGCCGCCCGGACCGGCCGGCTGGCCCTGCTCTCCGCCCGTCCCGCCGTCGCCCTGCGCAACGCCCTCGTCGTCGCCGTGTCCCGCTTCGGGCCCGGGCTCGTCCTGCGCGGCTTCGACGGCATCGCAGACTGGCGGCCACCGGCCACCGCCGACCTGCCCGCGTATGCTGACCGGCGCGAACGGCGCACAGCCGACGCGCGACGGCGTACCACCCACAGCTAGGGAGAACCCCCGTGAAGGTCGGCTGCATCGGACTCGGCGACATCGCGCAGAAGGCATATCTGCCGGTCCTGGCCGCCCTTCCCGGAGTCGAGCTGCACCTCCAGACACGGACTCCGGCCACCCTGGAGCGGGTCGCCGCCACCCACCACGTCCCGGCCGCCCGCCGGCACACCGACCTCGACTCGTTGCTGGAGGCGGGCCTCGACGCCGCGTTCGTCCACGCGCCGACCGCCGCGCACGCCGAGATCACCACCCGCCTCCTGCGGGCCGGGGTGCCGACCTACGTCGACAAGCCGCTCGCGTACGACTACGAGGACTCCGTGCGGCTGGTGGAGCTCGCCGAGGAACGCGGAGTCGGCCTCGCGGTCGGCTTCAACCGCCGCCTCGCGCCCGGTTACGCCCAGTGTGCCGACCACCCGCGCGAGTTGATCCTCCTGCAGAAGAACCGCGTCGGACTGCCCGAGGACCCGCGGACCTTCGTCCTGGACGACTTCATCCACGTCGTCGACACCCTGCGCTTCCTGGTGCCGGGCGTGGTCGATCACGTGGACGTGCGGGCCCGCGTCCGCGACGGCCTGATGCACCACGTCGTGCTCCAGCTCTCCGGCGACGGCTTCACCGCCATCGGCATGATGAACCGGATGAACGGCTCCACCGAGGAGATCCTGGAGGTCTCCGGCCAGGACACCAAGCGCCAGGTCCTCAACCTCGCGGACGTCGTGGACCACAAGGGCCAGCCGACCGTCCGCCGGCGCGGTGACTGGGTGCCCGTCGCTCGCCAGCGCGGCATCGAACAGGCCGTGCTCGCCTTCCTCGACGCCGTCCGGGCGGGCGAAGTCCTCAGCGCGCGCGACGCGTTGGAGACCCACGAGCTGTGCGAGCGCGTCGTCCGCGAGGCTCTGACCCAGGCCTCCTGAGCGAGCCGGTGCCCTCGACGGCGGCGGCCACCGCCAGCACGGCCAGCGCGCCGTACAGGGGCCAGTCGCCGAAGCGGACGTAGACGGTGGAGCCCTGCGCGAGCGGGACCTCGTGGACGGCGACGGCGCTCCGGTCGGTGCCCAGCGGCGCGCCGACGCGGGCGCCGTCCGGGCCGTACACCGCACTGACGCCGGTCAGCGTCGCGTGCACCACCGGGCGGCCCGTCTCCGCCGCGCGCAGCGCCGCCAGCGAGGCGTGCTGCGCGGGCGCCCAGCTGTGCTGGAAGGTCGAGGTCGCCGACTGGGTGACCAGCAGCTCGGCGCCGCTCCGGGCCAGCCGCCGGCTCATGTCGGGGAAGGCCGACTCGAAGCAGACCAGCGGACCGATCCGCAGCCCCGGACGGCCGTCCCCGGCCGGCAGGTTCATCACCACCGCCTCGGTGCCCCGGCGCCGGTCCTCGCCCGCCGCCTTGCCGACCGAGGTCGCCCAGCCCAGGACCGCACGGGCCGGGACGTACTCGCCGAACGGGACCAGACGCATCTTGTCGTACCGGTCCCCGGTCGGCCCCTGGGCGTCGATCAGCACGCTGCTCTTGAAGATGCCGGGCCGGTCGGAGCGGCGCGCGTCCACGTTCACCAGGATCGGGGCGTCCACCGCCCGCGAGAGCGCGGTCAGCCGGGCCGCCAGCTCGGGGCGGGTGGTCAGGTCGGCCCCGACGCTGCTCTCCCCCCACACCACCAGATCGACGTTCCGGCCCACCAGCGTGCGGGTGAGGTCCTCGCCCCGGGCGAATCGGCGTTCCGCCCCGCCGGAGCCGTCGAACACGCCCGGCTGGACGACGGCCACCCGGACCGTGCCCCGCTCGGACGGCGGCCCCACACCCCACCACAGCAGACCCGTCGTGAGCGCGCACACCATGAGCGCCGCCACCACGGTGATCCGTGCGGTGGCCACCGACACCAGCAGCGCGGCGGCCGTGTTGACCGCCACCACCAGCAGGCTCACCAGCCAGACACCGCCGACCGAGGCCAGCCGCAGGGCCGGCTCCACCTGCCACTGGCTCGCGCCGAGCAGCCCCCAGGGACCGCCCAGACCCTCCCAGGAGCGGGCGWGTTCGATCACCAGCCAGCCGGCGGGGACCACGACGAGCGCGGCCGCGGCCCGGGCCGCGGACGGCTCGTACCCGAGCATGACGCGGACGAGCCACCCCCAGGGCAGCCACAGCAGCCCGAGCAGCGCGGCCAGGACGAAGAGGAAGACGTGCAGGCTCGGCAGCAACCAGTGGTGCATGGCCAGCATGAACCCCAGCCCGCCCAGCCAGCCCTCCAGCGCCGCCCGGCGCGCGGTCGGGGCGGTGCGCAGCAGCAGCATCCACGGCACGAGCGCGACGTAGGCGAACCACCACAGCCGGGAACGCGAGGGCGGGCAGGGCGCCGGCCCCGACCGCACCGGCGGCCCGGGCGGCGCGCACCCGTCGCGCGGCCCGCCCGGCCGCATCCGGATCCCCGGCGCGCCCGTCCCCGGAACCCGCTTCGGGCCCCGGCCCGCCGTCTGCCGCGCCCCGCGTCCCGCGCCGGCCGAACGGAACCCGCATACCGCGCCTCCCGGTGTCGCCTCCAGTGTGACCGGAGTGCGCGGGACCTGCTACGACCGCCGCCACTTCTCCCGTACGGTCACCGAGCGCAGCCGCCATCCGGCGTCCGTCCGGCGCAGCGCGAACGAGTACCGGCCGCCGCAGACGAAGTCCTCGCCGGACTCGAACCGCATCGGGTTCACGTAGTCGGCCTCGACCTCCGCGCTGTCACCGGGATAGCCGCCGAGATCCTGGATGCGGACACGCCGGTTCACGATGAGGTGCTGGCGTACGGGGAAGAGCCGCATCGTCTCCTCGAGCCAGTCGGCGACCTCGGCCGCCGGCCCCTCCACACCCCCGGAACCGCGGTAGTCGGCTCGGCCGTCGCGGGTGAACAGCGCCCGGTAGCCGGTCCAGTCGGAATCGTCCACGGCCACCGCGTATCCGGTGACCACGTCGTCGATGGCCAGACGGTCCATCACGGTCGCGAGATCCACGCGCTGCGTCATCGGCTCAGTGTCGGCCAGCGGAGCCACGGGGCCAAGAGCCGTGCGCGAAGGACAGGGGCGGATACCGGTCATACTTCTGCCATGCGCATCGACTTCGATCCCGACCGCAGCGACCGGAACGACTTCTACCGGTTGCTCACCGCCACCGTGGTGCCCCGGCCGATCGCCTGGATCTCCACGACCGCCGCGGACGGGACCGACAACCTCGCCCCGCACTCGTTCTTCACGATCGCCTCGGTGACGCCGCCGGTCGTCCAGTTCACCTCGGTGGGCCGCAAGGACTCGCTGCGCAACATCGAGGACACGGGCGCGTTCGTCGTCAACCTGTCCCCGGAGCCGCTCTTCGAGCAGATCAACGCCACGGCGACGGACTTCCCGCGCGGGGTGAGCGAGTTCGACGCCTGCGGCGTGCGCCGTGAGCCGAGCCTGCGGGTCGGGCCGCCCCGGGTGGCGGACGCTCCGGTCGCCCTGGAGTGCGAGCTGCACAGCACCGTGCGGATCGGCGACTCGACCGTCGTCTTCGGCCGGGTGGTGCACGCGGCGGTCGAGGAGTCGGTCATGGTCGACGGCCACCCCGAGATCACCCGGATGCGGCCGCTGGCCCGTCTCGGCAAGAACGAGTGGGGCACGCTGGGCGGCATCACGGAACTCGCCCGGGTGCCGTACCAGGCGTAGGGCCCGACCGGAGGTCGCCCGGCCCGCCCGTCCGGTGGCGGGGGCCCTGACGTGCCCTCGCCCGCCGGGCACGCCCTACGCGGCCTCCCAGCGGTGCGGACGCCCGCCCCGCCACTCCACCAGGTGGGGGTCGTCCAGGATCATGCCGGCGTCCTCGAGCCCGGCCCGGCGCAGGAACTCGACGAGGTCGGTGTCGTTGTGCGCGAGGCCCACGATCGTCCCGCGGACGGTGACGCGCCGGCCGCCGCCGGGGGACGGGCGGTGAACGACGACGGGTGCTTGCCATGCCATGGTTCCAGGGTGCTTCGATCGGCCGGATCCCGCCCGGCGGCCGCGGCGGTGCCGCTTCGCACGGGGTGTGAACGGAACGCCTCGACCCGCACGCCGCACACGCTCGCGGACGGCGGGCCGGGACGCGAGGATCGTCCTGTCCGTCCGGGTGGGCACGACCGAGAAGAGTCGCCGGATCAACCCCCCGAGTCCGGCGACCCGTCCCGATCTGGCGTGGTCTCCGGTCACCGCCCGGACGGGCCACGGGTCCGGCCGCACGCCGGTGGCCACGACGGCCGCCGGCCGTGTGCGGGCGCCTCGCGTGCGCCCACGGCCGGCGCCGTGCCGTCGGGTGCGTCAGCCGGCCGACTCGCCCGCGTGCGGGCTCAGGACACCTGCTCCCACCAGCGCGAACAGCAGGATCCCGAGCAGGATGCGGTAGATCACGAACGGCATGAAGCTCTTGGTCGTGATGAACTTCATGAACCACGCGATCACCGCGTAGCCCACGACGAAGGCGATGAGCGTCGCGAAGATCGTCGGCCCCCAGGACACGTGCCCCTCGCCGGCGTCCTTCAGCTCGAAGACGCCGGAGGCCAGCACGGCGGGGATGGCCAGCAGGAACGAGTACCGGGCCGCCGCCTCGCGGGTGTACCCCATCAGCAGGCCGCCGGAGATCGTCGCTCCGGAGCGGGAGACGCCGGGGATCAGCGCCATCGCCTGGCAGG
Source organism: Streptomyces sp. MS191 (assembly GCF_008042125.1). Lineage (GTDB taxonomy): Bacteria > Actinomycetota > Actinomycetes > Streptomycetales > Streptomycetaceae > Streptomyces. The sequence continues at coordinate 119,159 of NZ_RDBI01000040.1, read as the reverse complement.
CGCCGTAGATCAGGCCGTCCCGGACACCGAGGTCCTTGAGCGTCTTGCGCTCGCGGATCGCCCGGTGGCGGCCGCCGATCTCGTCCCGGGCGGCGAGCCGGTCCGCGACACCGAGGACGATGCCCATCACGATCAGCGTGGTGGCGATCAGCCGCAGGTCACGGAACGGGCCCTCGATCTGGTCCTTGAACGTGACGCCCAGGACGCCGATGGGGATCGAGCCCACGATGACCAGCCAGCCCATCTGGGCGTCGTGGTCGCCGCGCATCGACTTGTCGCGCAGCGAGGCGAACCAGGCCGTGACGATCCGCGCGATGTCCTTGCGGAAGTAGATCAGGACGGCGGTCTCCGTGCCGATCTGCGTGATCGCGGTGAAGGCGGCGCCCGGGTCCTCCCAGCCCGCGAAGGCCGCGGTGAGCCGCAGATGCGCGCTGGAGGAAATGGGTAGGAACTCCGTCAGTCCCTGGACGAGTCCGAGGATGAACGATTCGAACCAACTCATGGGGCTGGGGCTCTCCTTTGGATCCTGCCGGGCTCGTGGGGTCCGGTGCGCACCGGGCCCCACTCACCGATCCGGCCTGATCCGGACGAGAGGGCCCCGGGGCCTTCCCGATGCGCTCGTGCGGTCGGTGGGGGGTCGCGCTGCGGTCACGCCGAAGGCCGTGCCCGTGGCTCACGTGGGGTCACGCGAGGTCACGACGCACGGCCATGGCGGTGGGATCGGAGATCCCCCGCCGGTCGGTGCGCAGCGTACCTTCCCAAGATGACGAGCCCGTTCCCAGGTCCGGGACGGGGTGTCCCCGGGGGCGGACCGCCCGCCCGTCAGCTCTCGACCGGGCCCGCCGTCGTCCAGCCGGGCGCCTGCACGTGCGGGGTGAGGCTCGCGGCGTCCGCTTCGCCGCCGCAGTGCGCGCACACGACGCGGGGGCTGAGCACCTCGCCGCAGCGGTGCTCCAGGAGGACCGGCCGGACCGTCTGGTTCAGATGACGGTCGCCCCAGCTCATCAGGGTGAGCAGCACCGGCTGCAGCTCCTCGCCCGCCGGTGTCGTCCGGTACTCGAAGCGCTGCGGACGCTCGCTGTACGGCACCTTCTCCAGGATCCCGGCCTCGACGAGCCGCTTCAGGCGCGCGGTGAGGACGTCCCGCGGGGCGCCGGTGTTGCGGGCGATCCGGTCGAAGCGGCGCACGCCGAGCGAGATCTCGCGCAGCACGAGGAGCGCGTACTTCTCGCCGACCAGGGCGAGGGCGTCGGCGATGGAGCAGGGGCGGGGAGCGGCCTTCATGAGCCCAGCGTAAGGCAGTTCCACGGAAGGGTTTGAAATTCCAACCCACTCGGTTATGTTACTTGCGAGTGTTGGTCCAGTTTTCCAACTCAGGAGCCGTGTCATGCGAGACGCCGTCATCGTCGAAGCCGTCCGGACGCCCATCGGCAAGGGCAAGGCGGGCGGAGCCCTCTCCGACGTCCACCCCGTCGCCCTCCTCTCCCACACCCTCGGCGCGCTGATCGAGCGCGCCGGTCTCGACCCGGCCCTCGTCGACGACGTGATCGGCGGCACCGTCGACCAGGTCGGCGAGCAGGCCATGAACACCACCCGGTACGCCTGGCTCGGCGCCGGACTGCCCGAGTCCGTGCCCGCCACCACGGTCGACCGGCAGTGCGGCTCCTCCCAGCAGGCCGTGCACTTCGCCGCCCAGGGCGTGATCTCGGGCGCCTACGACATCGCCGTGGCCTGCGGGGTCGAGTCGATGAGCCGCGTCCCGATGTGGTCCAACGTGCCGCCCGGCGCGGACCCCTTCGGGCCCGGCGTCGCGGAGCGCTACCCCGAGGGCCTGGTCCCGCAGGGCATCAGCGCGGAGCTCATCGCCGCGAAGTGGTCCCTCGGCCGCGAGGCCATGGACGCGTTCGCCGCCGCCTCGCACGCCAAGGCGGCGCGCGGCTGGGAGGCCGGACTCTTCGACGCGGAGGTCGTGCCGTACGGCGACGTCCGCCGCGACGAGTCGGTGCGGCCCGCGACCACGCCCGAGATCCTGGCGGGACTCCGCCCGGCCTTCAGCGACCCGGTGTTCGCCGAGCGCTTCCCCCAGATCGAGTGGTCGGTGACCGCCGGCAACAGCAGCCCGACGAACGACGGGGCCTCGGCCGTGCTCGTCATGGCGGCCGAGACGGCGGAACGGCTCGGACTGCGCCCGCTGGCCCGGCTCCACAGCTTCGCGGTGACCGGCTCCGACCCGCTGCTCATGCTGACCGGCGTCATCCCCGCGACCGAGAAGGTGCTGCGCCGGGCGGGGCTGGACATCGGCGACATCGACCTCTTCGAGATCAACGAGGCGTTCGCCAGCGTCGTACTCGCCTGGCAGCAGGAGACCGGCGCCGACCCGGCCAAGGTCAACGTCCACGGCGGCGCGATCGCGCTGGGCCACCCGCTCGGCGCCAGCGGCACCCGTCTGACGACCACGCTGGTGCACGCACTGCGGGCGCGGGGCGCCCGCTACGGCCTCCAGGCCATGTGCGAGGCGGGCGGCCTGGCGAACGCGATGATCGTCGAGGCGCTGTAGAGAGCGGGCGCGGGCACCGCGAGCGGGCCGAGACGTCGACGACAGGCCTCAGGCTCCGTCGGCCGGGCCCGCGACGCCCACCAGGGTTCTGGCCGGTTCCGGCGCGGACCCGTCCGCGGTCGACGCCCGCAGGCCGTGCCGTTTGCGCCAGGCGACGACCGCCGCGGCCAGGCCGGACACCACGATGAACCCCATCGAGATCAGGAAGGCGGGCGAGGTCGGCGAGCCGGCCTCGCTGCCCGCCACCACGTAGGCGGCGGTGTTCGGGATCGACCCGAGGCCCGTGGCCAGCAGGAACGGCACGTATCCCATGCGGGACACCGCCGCACAGTAGTTGGCTGCGGCGAAGGGCACACCGGGGAAGAGCCGGATCGCCAGCATCGACCGGAAGCCGTGCCGGCTGAGGACCCCGTCCGCCGCCTTCAGCCACCGGCCGCGCAACAGGGGCCGCAGCGCGTCCTGGCCCAGCACCCGGCCGAGCGTGAACGAGATACCCGCCCCCAGCACCGTCCCGGCCACCGCCGCGACCAGCCCGGCCTGGGTGCCGAACAGCGCACCCGCCGCCAGGTTCAGGATCGGCCGCGGCACGAACGCGGCGGTGCACACGCCGTACGCGAGACCGAACAGCATCACGGCGCCCGCGCCGGCCACCTGGGGAGGCCAGCCCTCGGCCAGCAGCCGCTGCGGCTCGTACAGCACCACCGTCGTCGCCGCGCCCAGGAGCAGCACGGCGAGCAGCGACAGACGGGACCAGGGCGACAGCAGGGTCCGGGAGCAACGGAGCGCGAGGGGGACCGGCGGCCGGGCGACGGGGTCGGACATCCGGGGAGGGTAACCGACGAGCCCGTGTGATCGCCGTAACGTCCGTCATGCCCGCGCGACCGCCCCCCTACAGTGACGGCATGACCGTCACCGGGCCCGACAGCGCCCTCGCCGACACCGTGCTGGCCCGGCTCACCCGGCTGTACCCGGAAGCCGGGAACCCGTTCAGGGCGCAGGAGATGGTGGCGTACATGAAGGGCGTGGCCCCCTTCCTCGGCGTACGCACCCCCGAGCGGCGCGCCCTGTCCCGCCTCGTCCTCGACGGCCTTCCGCGGCCGGACGAGGGCGACTGCACCGCGGTCGCCCTGCGCTGCTTCGCGCTGCCCGAGCGCGAGTACCACTACTTCGCCGTCGACTACCTGCGCCGTCACGTGAAGCTGTGCTCGTCCGGCTTCCTGCCGGTGGCACGGCGGCTCGTCACCACCGTCTCCTGGTGGGACACGGTGGACCACCTCGCCGCCCACGTGGTCGGCGGGCTCGTCGCCGCGGACCCCGCGCTCGCGGCCGTGATGGACGACTGGATCGAGGACGACGACCTCTGGGTCGCGCGCACCGCGATCCTGCACCAGCTGCGGTTCAAGCAGGCCACCGACACCGAGCGGCTCTTCGCCTACTGCCTGCGCCGCTCCGGACACCCCGACTTCTTCATCCGCAAGGCGATCGGCTGGTCGCTCCGCGAGTACGCCAAGACCGACCCCGACGAGGTGCGCGTGTTCGTCGGGGAGAACCGGGACCGGCTCTCCCCGCTCTCGGTGCGCGAGGCGCTCAAGAACCTGTAGGCGATCCCGCGGGGGACTCACCGGCCGCCGCCGGCAGCTCCGCGATGAGGGCGTAGCGCTCGTCGCGGACCGCCGCGCCCCACAGCTCGGTGCGCGGCGCGAGATCCTCGACGCGCAGCCGCCCGACCAGCGGGCGCACGGCGTCCGCCAGGGCGGCGGCGGTGACGCCCCCGTGCCAGGGCAGCGCCTCGGCGCCCGCCACGTACGGCACCGCGCCCTCCGCGGCCTCGCGCCAACGGCCCTCGACGAGCACGAGCGTGCCGCCCGGGCGCAGCAGGGCCGCCCAGGCGCGCAGGGCGGCCGGCGGGTCCGGCAGCGTCCACACCAGGTGCCGGCACAGCACCACGTCGAACCGCTCCTCGCCGACGGGCGGCGCCGCCGCGTCACCCACCAGGAACCGGCCCGGCAGCCCGGCCGCCCGCAGCTTCTCGCGGGCCCCGGCCACCATGCGCGACGACAGGTCGACTCCGGTGACCCGGTGCCCCGCCGCCGCGGTCAGGGCCGAGAGCGAGCCTGTGCCGCACCCCACGTCGAGCACGTCCGAGGGGGTGGCGGGCAGCCAGGAGGTCAGCAGCCGCGACCAGGCGTCCCGGGTCGGCCGGGGCCGCAACCCGTGGTCCGGCTCGTCGTCGAAGCACGCGGCAGCGGCGTCCCAGTAGGCGGCGATGGCGGTGGAGTCGGTCATGCGACGATTCTGCCGCCCGCCACCGACAACGCGCCCGCCTCCGACGGCATCGCGTCCGGAAGCCGCCGCCGCGGGGCGCGACCGAGGCCCCGGGCCGGCCCCCGCCGGCGGATGCCGCACCGGGACCGCCGGACCGCGGGGCCGAGGTCCGGCACCGGCCGTCGCCGGCCGCGAGCCCGTCCGGCACGGCACGGGGCGCCCCCCTGACCCGAAGTCCCGGCGCCCGTCACGCCCTTGGCGGACCCGCCCGGCGAAAATCGCTCGACGCCGACCGCCCGCCCCGCGATGATCGGGGACATGTCCCGGTACGCCTTCCTCGCAGCACGGCCCGCAGTCGCGGCCGCGCCGAAGGCTGCCGTCACGCACGGCGTGACCACGTCCGCCGAAGCCGTCACCGCAGCTGCCGCGGCAGCCGCCACCGCCCTCGTCCTCGACGGCGCCCGAAGCTGACCCTCCCCGGATCGTCCGGCGGACCCCGCAGGGGGAGGGTCGGTCCGGCCCCGGGGTCCCCGCACACGCTTCGAGCTCAAGGAACGAGCGAACCATGTCCAAGACGGCTTACGTCCGCACCAAGCCGCACCTCAACATCGGCACCATGGGCCACGTCGACCACGGCAAGACCACCCTGACCGCCGCCATCACCAAGGTCCTCAGCGAGCGCGGGACCGGCACCTTCGTGCCGTTCGACCGCATCGACCGCGCGCCCGAGGAGGCCCAGCGGGGGATCACCATCAACATCGCGCACGTCGAGTACGAGACCGACACCCGGCACTACGCCCACGTCGACATGCCGGGCCACGCCGACTACGTCAAGAACATGGTCACGGGCGCGGCCCAGCTCGACGGCGCCATCCTCGTCGTCTCCGCGCTGGACGGGATCATGCCGCAGACCGCCGAGCACGTCCTGCTGGCCCGTCAGGTCGGCGTCGACCACATCGTCGTGGCCCTCAACAAGGCCGACGCCGGGGACGACGAGCTGACCGACCTGGTGGAGCTGGAGGTGCGGGAGCTGCTGACCGCCCACGGCTACGGCGGCGACACCGTGCCCGTGGTCCGGGTCTCCGGCCTGCGCGCCCTGGAGGGCGACCCGCGCTGGACGGCGGCCGTGGAGGCCCTGCTCGACGCGGTGGACACGTACGTGCCCATGCCGGTGCGGTACGTGGAGGCGCCGTTCCTGATGTCGGTCGAGAACGTGCTGACCATCACCGGCCGCGGCACCGTCGTCACCGGTGCGATCGAGCGCGGCACGGTCAGAGTGGGGGACCGGGTGGAGGTGCTCGGCGCCGGTGCGGAGACCGTCGTGACGGGCGTCGAGACCTTCGGCAAGCCCATGGAGGTCGCCGAGGCCGGGGACAACGTCGCCCTGCTGCTGCGCGGCGTGCCACGCGACACGGTCCGCCGCGGTCACGTGGTGGCGGCGCCCGGCAGCGTCGTGCCGAGCCGCCGGTTCACCGCCCGGGTCTACGTCCTGTCGGCCAAGGAGGGCGGCCGGACGACTCCCGTGTCGACCGGCTACCGGCCGCAGTTCTACATCCGGACCGCGGACGTCGTCGGAGACGTCGACCTCGGCGAGACGGCGGTCGCCCGCCCCGGCGACACGGTCACCATGACCGTCGAGCTGGGCCGGGACGTGCCCCTGGAGTCGGGTCTCGGCTTCGCGATCCGTGAGGGCGGACGCACGGTGGGGGCCGGCACGGTCACCACCGTCGGCTGACGGGGCGTCCACGAGGCGACGGGGGCCCGCGTTCCGCACCCGCGGGACGGGGCCCCCGTCGCCGGGCGGCACACGGAGGCGGCCACCGCGCCGGGCGGGCCGAGCCGGCTCGTGCGCCCGGGCCCTCGGACCGCGGGCACAATGAGAGCGTGAACGAGCAGATACCGGTCGTCCGGGACGTCGACGGGGGCACCGCCCGGCTCATGCCCGACGTGGACCGCGAGCGCGCCTGGCTGCTGACGGTCGACGACGCGCCCCAGTCGTACGTCGACCTCGACGAGCCGACGCACCTCGAGTTCGAGTACGCGCGCCGACTCGCCCACGTCCTCGACGGCGCCGCCGACGAGGGCGCGCCCCTTGACGTCCTGCACCTCGGCGGCGGCGCCCTCACCCTGCCGCGCTACGTCGCGGCGACCCGGCCCGGCTCGCGCCAGGACGTCGTCGAGTCCGACCGGGGGCTCCTGGAGCTGGTGTCCGAGCACCTGCCGCTGCCGGAGGACGCGGGCGTCACCGTCCACGGCGCGGACGCCCGTGCCTGGCTGGAGGCCGCTCCGGCGGCGTCCGTGGACGTCCTCGTCGCCGACGTCTTCGGCGGCTCGCGGGTACCGGCGCACCTGACGTCGGCCGAGTACGCGACGGCCGCCCGGCGGGCGTTGCGGCCGGGCGGTCTCTACGCGGCCAACCTCGCCGACGGAGCGCCCTTCGCCTTCCTCCGCTCCCAGCTGGCGACCTTCGCCACGGTCTTCCCCGAACTCGCGCTGATCGCCGAACCCGCGGTCCTGCGCGGCAGGCGCTTCGGCAACGCGGTCCTCGTCGCCTCCGACCGCGAGATCGACACGGCCCGCCTCGCCCGGCGGGCCGCGGCCGACGCCTTTCCCGCGCGCGTGGAGCACGGGGCCGCCCTCGACCGCTTCAGGGCGGGCGCCCGGCCGGTCGGGGACACGGACGCGGTGCCGTCCCCGGTGCCGCCGGCGGGTGCCTTCAGCGTGGGCTGACGGGCCGGCCCGCCGCGGCGGGGACCCGTACAGGCCCCCGCACGAACGGCCGGGCCGGGCGGCGAACCGCCGCCCGCGTCACTCCGCCGGGCGCGCCGCCGGAGGCTCCGAGGGCACCGCGGACGCGCCCGGACCGACGGCCTCCACCGGTGCGCCCGGACCGACGGCCTCCGCGGGCGTGATCGGCTTCGGGAGCCCGGCGGGCGGCGCCGGAGCGGTCGGCGCGCCGGACCCGTCCGGACCCGCGGGCGGGGCGGCGGCGACCCGCTTCGTCCGCCGCGTCAGGTTGCGGACGTCCGGGACGAGCAGGACCAGCGCCGTGACGACCACGATCAGGGTCGCCGACCCCCACAGCGCCTCGTGCCGGCCGAAGACCCCCTCCGCCGGTCCCGCGAGCGCCGTGGAGAGCGGGAGCATGGCCGTCGAGCCGAACCAGTCGTAGGCCGATACCCGGGACAGCTTCTCCTCGGGGATCTCCTGGTGCAGCGTCGTCATCCAGGAGACGCCGAACACCTCGATGGCCACGCCGCTGACGAACATCGCCGCGGAGAGCCCGTACACGTCGAGCGGCACGGCCAGCGCCGCCGAGGGCAGCGCGATCGGGAAGACGCACAAGGTACCGGCCAGCAGCATCCGGCGCGGCTTCCACCGCATCATCAGCAGCGCGCCGGCCAGGGTGCCGACTCCGAACGCGGCGAGCGAGAGGCCCCACGGCCGGGCGCCGCCCAGCTCGTCCCGGGCGACCAGCGGCCCGTACACCGACTCGGCCGCGCCGACCAGCGCCACCACGATGGAGAACTGGGCGACGATCGACCACAGCCAGGGGCGGCCGATGAACTCCTGCCAGCCCTCGCGCAGGTCGGCGAGCAGCCCGCCGCCCGCCTCCCGCTCCCGGATGTGGCCGACGTCGAGGAACGCGCGCAGGGCGCCCGCGACCGCGAAGGCCGCCGCGTCGATCGCCAGCACCCAGCCGGGCCCGAAGGCGGCGATCATGGCGCCGCCGAGCGCCGCGCCGCCGATGCCGGCGCCGTGCATGGCCATCCGGAAGAGGGCGAAGGCGCGGCTGACCTGTTCGCCGCTGACGCTGGACATCAGCATGCCCTCGGCGGCCGGGTTGAAGAACGCCTGACCCGTGCCGCACAGGGCGGTCAGCAGCATCATCTGCCACAGCTGGGGCTCGCCCGCCAGGACCAGGTAGGCGAAGACGGCCTGCGAGACGCAGTTGAGGGCGTTGGCGGCGACCATGACCCGGTGCCGGGGCACCCGGTCGGCGATCGCGCCGCCGATGAGCAGGAAGAGCACGAGCGGCAGCGTGCGGGCCGCCGCGACCAGGCCCACGTCCCCGCCGTCGCCGCCGGACTGCAGCACGGCGAACGCCGCCGCGATCAGGGCACCGTGGGTGCCGAGGTTGGTGACGACCGCGGCGGCCGTCAACAGCATGTAGTTGCGCCCGGCCCA
>NZ_RDBI01000040.1:81846-110049 GCF_008042125.1 Streptomyces sp. MS191 | reverse complement strand
GCAGTGGGGGGCGGCGGAATTTCTCACTCCGGGACTATCCCTGCCGCCGCCCCCCACTGCCAAACCGGGTGCCGTCSGCCGGSCCGGCSGACGGCCCTCGTCAGGACGCCGAGTCGAGCCGCACGGTGGTGAGGATCTGCTGGACGGTGGCGTCCGGCAGCTCGTCCTTGACCCCGTCGGCCGCGTAGATCACGAACGACGAGAAGTCGCCCTTGGCGTTCTTGAAGGAGAACGCGAGGGACTTGCCGTCCGACTCGCACTTGTTCCGCTTCTTGATCCCCGGGGCGGTGGCCGTCGACACGCTGCCCGAGAGACCGGACTTGGTCGTGTAGGGCACGGCCTTGGTGATCTTGATGGTGCCCTTGGGCATGTGCTGGGCGTAGCCCGCCCACACCCAGTTGCCGGCCTCGTTGAACGCCGCCTCCGCGGTGTCCTTGGCGCCCTGGCCGCCCTTGGTGCCGGCGGTGCTCAGCCCCCAGGTCGACGGGGTGCCGTTCTTGTCCGTGTCGAAGGAGCACCAGTTGCTCTTGAAGTGCGCGGGCGAGGACATCGTGACGACGGGGGAGCCGTCGTTCTTCTTCTCGTCCTCGAAGTACGTGATCACGCCGGGCTTCGCCACCTCCCACCCGGGCGGCACGTCGAACAGCGTGCCGTACTTGGGGTTGTGCACGACCTTCCAGCCGGGGATCGTCGGCTGCTGCTCCGCGTCGTCGCGCGGGTTGTCGATCGACGGCGACGGCGAGGCGGACTGGGAGCCCGGTGCCGAGGCCGTGGGCTTGGCGTCGCCGCCCGCGGCGTCCTTCTTGTCGTCCTTGCCGAGGACGAGGAAGCCCGCGACGCCGGCCGCGATCACCACGGCGGTGGCGGCGACGATCGCGACGAGGGTCGTCTGCTTCTTCCTGCCGCCGTCGGGACCGCCCGGCTGCGGGGGACCCGGCACCGCGTACTGCGGCGCGGTCTGCTGGTAGGGGTTCGCCTGCGGGTAGGCCGGCTGCGTCGGCGGCTGCGGATAGCCGTAGCCCGGCTGCCCCGGCTGCCCCGGCTGCTGGCCGGGCTGCTGCTGGTAGCCCGGCTGCTGATACGGGTTCGGCTGCTGGTAACCCGGCTGCTGGTACGGGTTCTGGTTCTGCTCCTGCGGGTTCTGCTCGCCCCCGGGCGGCTGCTGTCCTGGCCACATGGCCAGTAACCATAGAGGTGCGGCGGTGCCCCGGCTACGCCCGCCCCCGCACGGACGTGCGAGGGCGGACTCTGGTCTTCTCTGCTACTCGTGGGTAACATCGGCTCATGAGCGCAGATCAGATGTCCGTCGGCGAGATGCTCGCCGCCACGGTTCCCATGGCCAGGACCCTCAACCTGGAGTTCCAGGAGACCACTCCGGAGCGTGCCGTCGTCCGGCTGCCCGACCAGGCCGACTACCACAACCACGTCGGCGGCCCGCACGCCGGAGCCATGTTCACGCTGGCCGAGTCCGCCAGCGGCGCCATCGTCCTGGCCGCCTTCGGCGACCAGTTGGGCCGCGCGGTGCCGCTCGCCGTCAAGGCCGAGATCGGCTACAAGAAGCTCGCCATGGGCGTCGTGACCGCCACCGCGACGCTGGGCCGCCCCGCCGCCGAGGTCGTCGCCGAGCTGGACGAGGGGCTGCGCCCCGAGTTCCCGGTCCGCATCTCCCTCACGCGTGAGGACGGCGCCGAGACCGGCGAGATGACGGTCGTCTGGACCCTGCGTCCGAACTCCTGACCCGTCGCCGCCTCGTCCGCCCCCGCACCCGTCGCCCGGGTCCGGGGGCGGACGCGTTCCGGGGCCGTCCGGCCGCCCCGCACGGCGGCCCCGGGGAGCCCGCCCGGCGGCCCCGGGACCGCCCGTCCGATTCGAGGTCCGCGGCGGGTGACCAGGTAGGCTGCCCCGGCGCGCAGCAGCCGCGCGCGCCGCGGCCACGGGCCGACACGGTCGATACGGGAGGAACCCCGCGTGCACGTCCAGGAGTGGCTGGAGACGATCCCCGCGGTCGCCGTCTACGCGCTGGTGGGAGTGGTGATCGGGCTGGAGAGCCTGGGCATCCCCCTGCCGGGCGAGATCGTCCTCGTGAGTTCCGCGCTGCTGGCCTCGCAGCACGGCGCCATCGACCCGTACGTCCTCGGGGCGTGCGCCACCGTCGGGGCGATCGTCGGCGACTCCATCGGCTACGCGATCGGCCGCAAGGGCGGCCGGCCGCTGCTGGCCTGGCTGGGCCGCAAGTTCCCCAAGCACTTCGGCGAGGCCAACATCGCGCTCGCCGAGCGGTCCTTCGAGAAGTGGGGCATGTGGGCGGTCTTCTTCGGCCGGTTCGTCGCCCTGCTGCGCATCTTCGCCGGCCCGCTCGCCGGTGTCCTGCGCATGCCGTACTGGAAGTTCCTCATCGCCAACGTCTTCGGGGGCATCCTCTGGGCGGGCGGTACCACGGCCGTCGTCTACTCCGTCGGCGTGGTCGCCGAGGCGTGGCTCAAGCGCTTCTCCTGGCTGGGCCTGGTCCTCGCCGTCCTGATCGGCCTCACGTCGATGCTGGTCCTGAAGAGTCGCGCGAAGAAGGCCGTGGCCCGGGCCGAGGCCGCGAAGGAGCAGGCCGCCGGGGCGTCGCCGGAGCCGGTACCGGTCGCCGACTGACGGCGGCCCACGGCGGAACGCACGACGACAGCGCGCGCGGAGCGTGCGACGACAGCGCGCGACGACGGACGGAAGGGCGCGGCACCCGGTACGGGGGCCGCGCCCTTCCGCGTGGCGGTCCGGTGCGGGCCGGTCCGGCCGGCCGCCCGCTCAGTCCGCGAAGGCCTCGGCGTGGCCCTTCGCCAGGTGCAGGTACATCTCCGCGTTGAGGCGGATGCCGGCCTGCTCCTCCTCGGTGAGCGGGCGCCGGACCTTGGCCGGGACGCCCGCGACCAGGGAGCCCGGCGGGATCTGCATCCCCTGGGGCACCAGGGCCTGCGCGGCGACGAGCGAACCGGCGCCGACCGTGGCGCCGTTGAGGATCGTCGCACCCATGCCGACCAGCACGTCGTCCTCGACCGTGCAGCCGTGCACGGTCGCGTTGTGCCCCACCGTCACCCGGTCCCCGATGGTGACCGGGAAGCCCGGGTCCACGTGAACCGTCGTGTTGTCCTGGATGTTGGCGTCCTCGCCCACGACGATGGGCCCGCAGTCCGCACGCAGCACCGCGTGGTACCAGACGCTGGCCCGGGCCCCGAGTGTGACCTCGCCGAGCACGACGGAGGTCGGCGCGGTGAACGCCGTCGGATCGATCCGCGGCTCCTTGCCGCCCACACCCTTGATCAACGCCTCTGACATCGTTCGCTCCCGATCGCTCTCACGTGCGTCACGCCACGGGCACTCTAAGGGCTGTCCCGTGATCCCCGGCGGGCGCACGACGCCGGCTGCGGCGCCTCGCCGCGGTGTCGGGATCTCCCGGGTGCGCCCGGCGGCCGTCCCATGACCGACATCACAGGGCACCGCACTGATCGGCCACGACGGCGGCGACTACCGTGTGCGGGTGCCCAGGAACAGAAACGCGTTCTCGTCTCTCGGCGCCTGGCGGCGTCGTGTCGTCGCGCGCGCCCTGCAGGGCGGCTGGCGCTGGGCGCAGCAGGCCGGCGCCGTGACCGCCGAGCATCCCGGGCGGCTCCGTTTCCGCCGGCTCGGCGCGGGCACCCGGCTCGCCTTCCCGCAGGGCACCGTCTTCGGCGAGGCGTGGATCGAGATCGGCGAGTGCTGCATCATCGCCGAACAGGTCACGCTCACGGCCGGCATGATGCCCGGCCTCGACCTCGGCACGGAGACCGTCCTGACGCTCGGCGACGGCGTCGTCCTCGGGCGCGGCAGCCACGTCATCGCGGACACCACCGTGTCCATCGGCTCGGACACCTACTGCGGGCCGTACGTGTACATCACCTCGACCAACCACAGCTACGACGATCCGCACGAGCCGATCGGCCGGCAGTGGCCGCGCTCCGAGCCCGTCGAGATCGGGCCCGGCTGCTGGCTGGGCACGGGCTCGGTGATCCTGCCGGGCGCCCGGATCGGGCGGAACGTGGTGGTCGCCGCGGGCGCCGTCGTCCGCGGCGAGGTGCCCGACCACTCGGTCGTGGCCGGTGCCCCGGCCCGTGTCGTGCGCAGCTGGGACCCGGAGAAGGGCTGGCAGCCGCCGCTGCGGACGCCGGCCCCGGTGCCGATCCCGGACGGGGTGACGCCCGAACAGCTCGCCGCCCTGGCGCAGCTCGAACTCGAGGTGGACGGCGACCTGAGCGAGGCTCTGAAGGACGCCTGACCGGCACGGGGTCCGGCTCCCTCGCGGTGCGCCGGATGCCCGGGCCGTGTCCGGCCCGGGTCAGCCGGTGGCGAGCAGGACGGTGCCGACGAGCGCGAGGCCCGCGCCGGCCGCCTGGACCGCGCGCAGCCGCTCCTTGAGCACTCCGCGTGCCGCCAGCGCGGTCACGACCGGGTAGAGGTTCGCCAGGACGGCCGCGACCGTGACGGGGCCGAGCTGAGCCGCGATCGAGTACGTCCCGTTGGCGGCCACGTCGGCGAGGCCGACGAAGGCGAGGGCCGGCAGGGCGGCCCAGACGACCCGCATCCCCCCGCCGCCCTCGGGCAGCGCCCGGCCGCCGCGCTTCACCGAGACGTACAGGGCGCCACCGCCCACCACCACGTTGGTGACGCGCTGGACGAACAGGGCGAGGAAGAGCCCGGTGAGGGTTGAGGACGCCTCCGCGATCAGCGCCATGACCGAGCCGAACCCGAAGGCCGCGACCAGCGTGAGGAGTACCGAGCGCCGCTGGACGGGCGCGCCGCGCAGCTCCGGCCCGCCGGCCAGTACGACGCCCGCGATCGCCACGCCGATGCCGGCGAACTGCAGCAGCCCCGGCCGGTCGCCGATCAGCAGGCCCACGGACACGGGGACGACGACCCCGAGCGAGCCGAGCGGCGAGACCACGCCCATCGGCCCGAGGGCCAGCGCCTTGTAGAAGCAGAGCATCGCCACCGGGCCGACCGCGCCCGCCGCGACCGCGTACCAGAGCTGCGGACCCGCCTCGCTCCAGCCGCCCGTGGCGATCACGACGGCGCCCAGCACCACGACGGCGACGGCCTGGGAGGCGACGACCACGGTCAGGGCGGGCATCCGCCGGGTGAGCAGGCCGCCACCGAAGTCGGCCAGCCCCCACAGCAGGCTGGTGGCCAGGGCGAACAGTGCGGTCATGGAATCCTCGCGGTCGCGCAGTACAGTGCGGTGAACATTCGGGTGCACCCCACCGTAGTGCAGTGTATTGAACTATGTCATCCAGAATATTGGACGGAATGTGTCTGACCTCGATCAGCTCACGCAGTCGCTCGCGCGCAACCTGAAGCGATGGCGCAACGAGCGCGGCTTCACCCTGGACGCGCTGGCCGCCCGGGCCGGCGTCAGCCGCGGCATGATCATCCAGATCGAGCAGGCCCGCACGAACCCCAGCGTCGGCACCACGGTGAAGCTCGCCGACGCCCTCGGTGTCTCGATCACCACCCTGCTCGACTACGAACAGGGACCGCAGGTCCGCCTCGTGCCGCCGAGCCAGGCCGTCCGGATGTGGTCCACCTCCACGGGCAGCCACACCACGCTCCTGGTCGGCACCGAGGCGCGCGGACCACTGGAACTCTGGGCCTGGACGCTGATGCCGGGCGACGGCAGCGCGTCCGATCCGCACCCCGACGGCACCACCGAACTGCTCCACGTCAGTACGGGGGTGCTCACCCTGGTCGTCGACGGCGAGGAACACACGCTCCCGGCCGGGACCTCCGCCGTCTTCGAGGCCAACACGCCCCACGCGTACCGCAACGACGGCGCGGAGAAGGTCGAGATGACCATGGCGGTCTCCATCCCGCCCGCACGCTGAGACGCCCGGCCCCGGGGCCGGGAGACGCTGTTAGCGTGCCGGCATGCGCGCACCCATCGGAGACTTCGACGACGCCCGGCCCGCCCCCGACTGCCTCGACCTGCTGACCGAGCCGGTCGCCGCCGCCGTCCGCGCCTGGACCGGAGCCGTACCGGCCGACCAGCTCCTGTACGTGGACACCGACCCCGGCATCGCCGACACGGCCGTCTTCGTCGAGCACCACGGCCGCGAGCTCCTCGACACGTCCGCGAACTGCGTGATCGTCGCGGCCAAGCGGGGCGGAGAGGCGCGCCTGGCCGCGTGCGTGGTGCGCTCCGCGACGCGCGTCGACGTCAACGGGGTCCTCCGCAAGCACCTGGGCGCCCGCCGGGTGTCCTTCGCGTCGATGGACGCCGCGACCGGCGAGAGCGGCATGGAGTACGGCGGGATCACCCCCGTCGGCCTGCCCGCGTCCTGGCCGGTCCTCGTCGACGCCGCGGTCGTCGACACCCCGTGGGTGCTGATCGGCAGCGGCCGGCGCCGCGGGAAGCTGATCGTGCCCGGCAAGGCCTTCGCCCAACTGCGCGGCGCGGAGGTCCTGGAGGGCCTCGGCGTCCCGGTCGCCGGCTGACGCCGCGTCGTCAGCCCAGACGCGGGATCTCGATCGCGGGGCACCGGTCCATCACCATGTCCAGGCCCGCCTCCCGCGTCCGCGCGTACGCCTCCTCGTCGACGACGCCGAGCTGGAACCACACCGCCTTCGCGCCGACGCCCACCGCCTCGTCCGCGATCCGCCCGGCCTGCTCGCTGTTCACGAAGACGTCGACGACGTCGACCGGGAACGGGATGTCCGCGAGCGAGGCGTAGCCCTGCTCGCCGTGCACGGTCTCGGCCTTCGGGTGGACGGGGACGACCCGCTTGCCGAAGCGCTGCAGCACGGCGGCGACGCCGTACGCCGCGCGCGACCGGTTCGACGACAGACCCACGACGGCCCAGGTGTCACCCGTGCCCGTCAGGATCCTGCGAACGGTCTCCGACTCGGTGGTCGCGGCCTCGACGCTCATGTACTGCCTCCGGTGACTGGGTTCCTGTCTCACCAGAACGGGCCGGGGCCCGGGGTGATTCCCCGCACCGGTGCCCCGCGGGCCCGGGCCCGGCCACGGAGGCCCTCGGCCCTCGGGCCCGGACACCCCCTAGGCTGACGGGATGCAGGAGCAGTACCGCACCCTGGCCCGCGAGGGCGTGCACGAGACCGAGATCAACCGCTCGCGCTTCATCTGCGCGATGGCGCCCGTCGCGACCGAGCAGGAGGCGCAGGACTTCGTCGCCCGCATCCGCAAGGAGCACCCGACCGCCTCGCACAACTGCTTCGCGTACGTGATCGGCGCCGACGCAGGCGTCCAGAAGGCCGCCGACGACGGCGAGCCCGGAGGCACCGCGGGCGTCCCGATGCTCCAGATGCTGATGCGGCGCGAGGTGCGCTACGTCGCCGCCGTCGTCACCCGCTACTACGGCGGCGTGAAGCTCGGCGCCGGCGGTCTGATCAGGGCGTACGGCGGCGTGGTCGGCGAGGCGCTGGACGCGCTCGGCACGCTCACCCGGCAGCGCTTCCGGCTGGCCGAGGTCACCGTCGACCACCAGCGCGCGGGCAAGCTGGAGAACGACCTGCGGGCGACGGGGCGAGCCGTGCGCGAGGTGCGGTACGCCGAGGCGGTCACGATCGAGATCGGGCTTCCGGACGCCGACGTGGACACGTTCCGCGCCTGGCTCGCGGATGTGACGGCCGGCACGGCGTCCCTCGAACTCGGCGGCGAGGCGTACGGCGACGCCTGAGGCCCCGGGCCCGTACGGGACGGGCGCCGGAAGGCCGCTCCCGCCGTCCGGTGAGCGGCTCCGGACCTGACGCACACCCGGGCGGGTGGCCGAAGCGGTGTGGATCATGCGCTCAGGGGCGCTAGCGTGGTTGCCGCTGACACCGGTGCCCGCGAGGGTGCCGTGACGGTGGGGGCGGAGGAACGGAACGACATGCGGGGCGGAGCGGCACCTTGAGAATTCTGCACACGTCGGACTGGCACCTGGGGCGTTCGTTCCACCGGGTCGGCCTGCTCGACGCCCAGGCCGCCTTCCTCGACCACCTCGTCACCACCGTCCGCGCGCGCGAGGTCGACGTCGTCCTCGTCGCCGGCGACGTCTACGACCGGGCCGTGCCCCCGTTGCCCGCCGTGGAGCTCTTCGACACCGCCCTGCACCGGCTCGCCGAGGCCGGGGTGCCGACCGTGATGATCTCCGGCAACCACGACTCGGCGCGCCGCCTCGGCGTCGGTGCCGGACTCATCGAGCGGGCCGGCATCCACCTGCGCACCGACCCGGCGGGCGTCGGCACCCCCGTCGTCCTCGCAGACGCCCACGGGGACGTCGCCCTCTACGGTCTGCCCTACCTCGAACCCGCCCTCGTACGCGAGCAGTTCGGCGCCGCGAAGGCGGGACACGAGGCGGTGCTCGGCGCCGCCATGGACCGGGTCCGCGCCGACCTCGCCGAGCGGTCCGCGTCCACCCGGTCCGTGGTCCTCGCCCACGCCTTCGTCGCGGGCGGCGAGCCGAGCGACAGCGAGCGGGACATCACCGTCGGAGGGGTCTCCGCCGTCCCCGCCGGGATCTTCGATGGTGTCGACTACGTCGCACTCGGCCACCTGCACGGCAGCCAGCGGGTCACCCCCCGGGTGCGCTACTCCGGATCGCCGCTGGCCTACTCCTTCTCCGAGGCCGACCACCGCAAGTCGATGTGGCTGATCGACATCGGCGCCGACGGAGCCGTCGAGGCCGAGGAGCGGGTCGACTGCCCCGTGCCCCGGGCGCTCGCCCGGATCAGGGGCCGTCTCGACGACCTGCTCGCCGACCCCGCGCTCGCCCGCCACGAGCAGTCCTGGATCGAGGCGACGCTCACCGACCCGGTGCGGCCGGCGGAGCCGATGGCCCGCCTGGCCGAACGCTTCCCCCACACCCTCAACCTGGTCTTCGAGCCCGAGCGCACCGAGAGCGACGCCGGAGCCTCCTACGCCCAGCGGCTGCGCGACCGCACCGACCAGCAGATCGCGGAGGACTTCGTGGCCCACGTACGCGGCGGCGCGGGACCGGACGGCGAGGAGCGGACGGTGCTGCTCGGGGCCTTCGACGACGTCCGCGTGGACACGGCCGAGCGGGAGGTGGCCCGGTGAGGCTGCACCGGCTCTCCGTCACCGCGTTCGGGCCCTTCGGCACCACGCAGGAGATCGACTTCGACGCCCTGTCCTCCGCCGGGCTGTTCCTCCTCCACGGACCGACCGGCGCCGGCAAGACCTCCGTCCTCGACGCCGTCTGCTACGCGCTCTACGGAGCCGTGCCCGGCGCCCGGCAGACGCCGGGAGCCTCGCTGCGCAGCGACCACGCCCCGGCCGGCACGCCCACCGAGGTGACCCTCGAACTGACCGTGGGGGACCGCCGCCTGGAGATCACCCGGCTGCCGGCCCAGCCGCGGCCCAAGAAGCGGGGCGGCGGCTTCACCACCGAGAAGGCCCAGAGCCGGCTGCGCTCCTACGACCCCGGGACCGGCACCTGGACCGGGCTCAGCAAGTCCCACCAGGAGGTCGGCGAGGAGATCACCCAGCTCCTCGGGATGAGCCGCGAACAGTTCTGCCAGGTCGTCCTGCTGCCGCAGGGCGACTTCGCCCGCTTCCTGCGGGCCGACGCGGAGGCGCGGGGGAAGCTGCTGGGCCGCCTCTTCGACACCCGGCGGTTCGCCGCCGTCGAGGAGCGCCTCGCCGAACTGCGACGCGGCGCCGAGCAGCAGGTCCGCGAAGGTGACGAGCGGCTGCTCGCACTCGCCCACCGGATGGCACAGGCCGCGGGGGGCGCGGCCGTCGAGGAACGCCCCGGCGAGCCCGGCCTCGCCGAAGCCGTGCAGATCCGGGCGGCCGTGGCGCGCTGCGAGGCGCGCGAGGCGCTCGACATCGCGGAGTCGGCCGTCGCGTCCGCCGAGAGCCGGCAGGCGGCGGCCCGGCAGGCGCGCGACGAGGAGCGGGACCTCGCCGACCGGCAGGCGCAGGCCGCCGAAGCCCGCCGCCGGCAGACGGAACTGACGGCACGCCGGCCCGAGCGGGACCGCCGGCAGGCCGCCCTCGACCGGTCCCGCAAGGCCGACCTCGTGGCGCCCGCCCTGGGCCTGCGGGCCGACGCGGAGCGGGAGCACGCGGCGGCCGACGCGGCCCGCCGGCAGGCCCGCGGCGGGCTCCCGCCCGAGCTCGCCGACGCGGGCGCGGAGGAGCTGTCCGCCCGGGAGCACCGGCTGCGCGAGGAGCTGGGCGGACTGGAGTCGGCGCGGCGGGCGGAGCGGCGCAGCGCCGAGATCGCCCGGGAACGGGCCGTACTGGACCGGCGGGCGCGCGAGGACGAGGAGATCCTCCAGGACGCGTCCGGCTGGCTCGCCGGCTGGGAGTCCCGCCGCGCGGAGCTCAGGGAGCACGTGGAGTCGGCGCAGGACGCCGCCGCCCGCGCCGAGCACCTCGCGGGTCGTCTCGAACCGGCTCGCCGCAGGCTGGCCGCCGCCCGCCGCCGCGACGAGCTCGCGGAGCGCGTGGGCACGGCCGCGTCCCGGCTGACCGTGGCCCGCGAGCGGCGCAACGACGCCCGCGAGGCCTGGCTCGACGTCAAGTCCCGCCGTCTGCAGGGCATCGCCGCCGAACTCGCGGCCGCGCTGACTCCCGGCGACCCCTGCCAGGTCTGCGGCTCCGCCGACCACCCGGCCKCCGCGCGTACCGGCGCCGACCACGTCGACCGTGCCGCGGAGGAGACGGCCTACGCCGCCTTCACGGCGGCCGAGGAGTCCCGCGGCGCGGCGGAGCGCGCCCGCGCGGTGGCCGAGGAGGCGTGGTCCGCCGCCCGGGCCGAGGTCCTGGCGGGCCGCGCGTCCGCCACCGACGCGCTCCCCGCGCCGCGCGGCGACGGCGCCGTGCCCGCGGCGCGTACCGTGCCGGACGCCGCCGCCTTCGCGGGGGACCCCGGCGATCCCACCGTCTCCGAGCTCGCCCGCGAGGTCGAGGAGCTGGCCGGGCTGCACTCCGAGGCGCACGCCCGAGCCGCCCGGACCCACGCGGCACGCGAGGCGCTCGCGCGCGCCGAGCGGGAGCACGAGGGGCGGCTCGCGGCGCAGCGGGAGGCCGAACGCCGGGTCGCCGCCCGGACCTCGCAGCGCGAGGCGCTCGAACGCGAGCAGGCCGCACTCGACGACGAACTGGCCCGCGGCCGGGGCGAGTCGGGCAGTGTGGCCGAGCACGCCACCCGGCTGGAGCGGCGCATCGCCCTGCTCATGGAGGCCGCGGACGCGGTACGTGCCGTCGAACTCACCGCCCAGCGGCTCAAGGAGGCCGACGCCAGGCTCGCCGACGCCGCCTACCGCGCCGGGTTCGACACCCCGGAGCAGGCCGCCGCCGCCCTCCTGGAGGCGCCCGAACGCCGCGACCTCCAGCACCGGTTGGACGCCTGGCAGGCGGAGGCCGCCGTCGTCGCCGACCGGCTCGCCGACCCCGGCGTCCAGGCGGCGGACAGGCTTCCGCCGGCCGACCCCGGGGCCGCCGAGTCCGCGCACGCCGCCGCCGAGCGGGCCCTGCGCGACGCCGCCTCGGCCCTCGCCACCGCGCGGGCCCGGTGCGCCGAACTGGCCGGGCTCTCCCGGCAGGCCGACGCCGAGGTGCGCCGCCTCGGCCCCCTGCGCGGCGCGTACGAGCGGGTGGCCCGGCTGGCCGGCCTCACGGCGGGCACCTCCGCCGAGAACGAGCGCAGGATGCGCCTGGAGTCGTACGTCCTGGCGGCCCGGCTCGAACAGGTCGCCGCCGCCGCCACGGCCCGCCTCCAGCGGATGTCCTCCGGCCGCTACACCCTCGTCCACTCCGACGCCCGGGCCGGCGGCCGGCGGGCGGGACTCGGGCTGCACGTCGTCGACGCCTGGACGGGCAACGAGCGCGACACGGCGACCCTGTCGGGCGGGGAGACCTTCTTCGCCTCCCTCGCCCTCGCCCTCGGACTCGCCGACGTCGTCACCGAGGAGGCGGGCGGCGTACGGCTCGACACCCTCTTCATCGACGAGGGCTTCGGCAGCCTGGACGACCAGACCCTCGACGAGGTGCTCGACGTCCTGGACTCGCTCCGGGAGCGGGACCGCAGCGTCGGCATCGTCAGCCACGTCGGCGATCTGCGCCGCCGGATCCCCGCCCAGCTGGAGGTCGTCAAGGAGCGGCACGGCTCGGCCGTGCGGCTCCGGGCCGGGGGAGCGGGACCGCTCGACCGCTGAGCGGGCGCCGGGGCGGGTCGGCTCAGCGGCCGATCGCGCGCCGGGGCAGGGGCGACGAGTACACCACGCTCGTCGTCACCGAGCCGAGCGTCATGATCTTCCCGGAGATCTCCTCCAGGTGCTTCATGGAACGGGCGGCGACCTTGAGGACGAAGCAGTCGTCGCCGGTGACGTGGTGCGCCTCCAGGACCTCGGGGGTCGCGTCGAGCAGGTCGTGGAACGGCTTGTAGTTGCCGTGCGGGTAGCGCAGCCGGACGAAGGCGAGGATCGGCAGACCGAGCCGCTCGGGATCGACCACGGCGGTGTACCCGGCGATGACCCCGGTCTCCTCCAGCCGGCGCACCCGCTCCGTGACGGCGGACGCGGACATGGAGACGGCCCGGGCCAGTTCGGCGAAGCTGGCCCGTCCCTGCTCCTGGAGGGCATCGAGGATGCGCCAGTCGGTGGCGTCGGGCGTGTATCCGGTCATGACCGAGGAATAGCAGCCGAATCCCCGGGCGATCAAGCGATGCCCGGGGACTTCTCACGGTCCGGACCGTGTCACGGGCGGGATTCCCCGCCCGCCCGGCCTCCTCAGAGGCGGGAGATCTCGTCCACCAGGTCGTCGAGGCCCAGCGGCCCCTGCGACAGAGCGGCCATGTGCCACGCCTTCGCGTCGAACGCGTCGCCGTGCGCCGCCTGCGCGTTGGCCCGGCCCAGCAGCCAGGCCCGCTCGCCCAGCTTGTAGCCGATGGCCTGGCCCGGCATGGAGAGATAGCGGGTCATCTCGCTCTCGACGAAGGCCGGCGGACGGCTGCTGTGCTGCTGGAAGAACTCCTGAGCCAGCTCGGTGGTCCACCGCTCGCCGGGGTGGAAGGGCGAGTCGGCGGGGATCTCCAGCTCCAGGTGCATGCCGATGTCGACGATCACCCGGCAGGCCCGCATCATCTGCGCGTCCAGGTAGCCCAGGCGGCGCTCGGCGTCCGGGAGGAAGCCCAGCTCGTCCATCAGCCGCTCGGCGTAGAGCGCCCAGCCCTCGGCGTTGGCGCTGACCCCGCCGATCGTCGCCTGGTAGCGGGAGAGCCGGTCGGCGACGTGCACCCACTGCGCGATCTGCAGGTGGTGACCGGGGACGCCCTCGTGGTACCAGGTCGACACCAGGTCGTACACCGGGAAACGGGTCTGGCCGTCGACGGGCAGCCAGGTGCGGCCGGGGCGCGAGAAGTCCTCGGACGGGCCCGTGTAGTACGGCGCGGCGGCGCCGCCGGGCGGGGCGATCCGGGACTCCACCCGGCGGACCCGCTCGGCCAGTTCGAAGTGGGTGCCGTCCAGCGCGTCGATCGCCTCGTCCATGAGGTTCTGCAGCCAGAGCCGGACCTCCTCGACGCCCTCGATGTGGGTGCCGTGGACGTCCAGATGGGCCAGCGCCTCCCAGGGGCCGGAGCCCGGCAGGATGCGCTCCGCCTCGGTCCTCATCTCGCCGAGCAGGCGGTGGTACTCCGACCAGCCGTAGGCGTACGCCTGGTCCAGGTCCAGATCCGTGCCGTTGAAGTACCGCGACCAGCGCTGGTAGCGCTCGCGGCCCACCGTGTCGGGCGCGCCCGCGACGGCGGGGGTGTAGACGTCCCGCATCCAGTCCCGCAGCGCCGTGACGGCCTCGGTCGCGCCGCGCGCCGCCGTGGCGAGTTCCGACCGCAACTCGGGGGCGAGCGACTCGGGGCCGCCGGCGGCGAAGGACTCGAACCAGCCACGGCCCTCGGCGTCCGGGCCCGCCCACTCGGTCAGCTGGTCGACGAAGGTCGCGGTCGGTCGCGGGCCGCCGAGCAGCTTCCGCTCCAGGCCCAGTTCGAGCGAGGCGCGGTAGCCCTCCAGAGCCGCGGGAACCGCGCGCAGCCGCCGGGCGACCGCGGTCCAGTCCTCCTCGGTCTCGGTCGGCATCACGGTGAACACCATCCGCACGCTGTGCGCGGGGGAGCGCATGTTGCTGACGGTACACAGCCCCTCGTCGGCGTCGTGGACGGCGAGTTCGGCGTTCAGACGTTCCCGCAGCAGACGGCCGCAGCGGCGCTCGGCATCGGTGTCCGCGCCCGGCTGCCGCTCGGCTTCGTCGAGCAGGAGCAGGGTGTGGCGGGCGAGCTCGGCCACCGCCTCCTGTCCGGCGGGCGAGAAGTCGGGAAGGAGGCCGGCGCTCTCCGCGACTCCCAGGTAGGTTCCGGTGATCGGGTCGAGGGCGATGAGTGCGTCGACGTAGGTGTCGGCGACCTGGCGGGGCAGCGGGCTGCGGGAAGTCTCTGGCATGGGGCTCATCCTCGTGCCTGTGCGGGCCCCGCGTCACCCTCGTTCGATCTCACTCGGCCGACAAATGAGCGCCCGCGGCGGGAGGCAGCAGCGGTCCGCACTCCCACTGCTGGAAGATCAGCCGGGTCTCGACGCGGGCCACCTCGCGGCGCGAGGTGAACTCGTCGAGGACGAGTCGTTGCAGGTCGGCGGGGTCGGCCACGGCGACGTGCACCAGGTAGTCGTCCGGGCCGGTCAGATGGAACAGCGCGCGGGACTCCGGCAGCGCGCGGATCCGGTCGACGAACGGACCGATCAGTTCGCGCCGGTGAGGGCGGACCTGGACGAGGAGGAGCGCTTCAAGACCGCGGCCGAGTTTGGCCGGATCCAGTCGTAGCTGGTGCCCGAGGATCACTCCCGTACGGCGAAGTCGGGCCACCCGGTCCAGGCAGGTGGAGGGCGCCACGCCGACCTCGGCGGCGAGCTCGCGGTAGGTGCTCCGGGCGTCGTTCTGCAGGAGGCGAAGAATGTGCAGATCGATCGGGTCCAGTACGACAGAATCGGCCATTCGGCGAACGTAGCACGGCGTTTCCCCACTACTTTCCGGTATCCGTTCACAGTGCGGCCATGGACTACGACGCCTCGACCACCCCCAGGGCTCTGGCCACAGAAGCCGTGCACGCCGGCCGTGAAGATCTCGCCGGACTCGGCCTGCACGCCCCGCCGCTCGACCTCTCCACCACCTACCCGTCGTACGACACCCGGGCCGAGGCCGCGCGGATCGACGACTTCGCCACCACCGGGGCCCGGCTCGACGGGCCCCCCGTCTACGCCCGCCTCGACAACCCGACCACCGCGCGCTTCGAGGACGCGCTGGCCCGGCTGGAGGGCACCGAGTCGGCGGTGGCCTTCGCCAGCGGCATGGCGGCGCTCACCGCCGTCCTGCTGGCCCGGGCGAGCCTCGGCCTGCGGCACGTCGTCGCGGTCCGGCCGTTGTACGGCTGCAGCGACCATCTGCTGAACGCGGGCCTGATCGGCACCGAGGTGACCTGGACCGACCCGGCGGGCATAGCCGACGCGATCCGCCCCGACACCGGCCTGGTCATGGTGGAGACCCCCGCCAACCCGACGCTCGCCGAGGTCGACATCCGCGCCGTCGCCCACTCCTGCGGCTCCGTGCCGCTGCTGGTCGACAACACCTTCGCCACCCCGGTGCTCCAGCGCCCGGCCGGTCAGGGCGCCCGGATCGTCCTGCACAGCGCGACCAAGTACCTGGGCGGTCACGGCGACGTCATGGGCGGCGTGGTGGCCTGCGACGAGGAGTTCGCCCGTACGCTCCGCCAGGTGCGCTTCGCCACCGGCGGGGTGCTCCACCCCTTCGCCGGCTACCTGCTGCTGCGGGGCCTCGCGACCCTGCCGGTCCGGGTCAGGGCGGCCTCCACGACGGCCGCCGAGCTCGTCCGGCGTCTCGCCACCGACCCGCGCATCGCCCGCGTGCACTACCCGCGGGTGGGCGGGGCGATGGTCTCGTTCGAGGTGTACGGAGACCCGCACGACGTGATCGCCGCGGTACGGCTGATCACGCCGGCGGTGAGTCTCGGCAGCGTCGACACCCTGATCCAGCACCCGGCCTCCATCAGCCACCGGATCGTCGACGAGGGCGACCGCCGGTCGGCCGGCGTCAGCGACCGGCTCCTGCGGATGTCGGTCGGCCTGGAGGACGTCGAGGACCTTTGGCGGGATCTGACCCAGGCCCTCAGTGCTCCGCCTGCTGGTACGTCCCGGGCCGGCGTCGGTTCTGCGCCCGAGCCGCGCCCAGTCGGGCGGTGATGACCAGGGTCCCCTCCTCGATCTGGTAGTCGAGCGGGAGGTTCAGCGCCCGCATCGCGGCCACCATCCCGGTGTTGGACGACTGGGTCACGGCGTAGACGCTCTCGCAGCCCGCCTCGACCGCCATCGCGACGAGCCGGCCCAGGAGCTCGGAGCCGATGCCCCGGCGCTGCCAGTCGTCCTCCACCATCAGGGCGACCTCCGTCTCGTCGCCGTCCCAGAGCAGATGGCCGAGGGCGACGAGACGGCCCGAGGTCGTCTGCACGGCGAGGGTGCGGCCGTAGCGGGGGCTGAGCAGGTGGTTGAGATAGCGGTCCGCGTCGCCGACCGGGCCGTGGTACCGCAGGCCGAGGGTGCGCGTGGAGCAGCGGTCGTGCATGGCGCGCGCGGCGGCCACGTCGCGCTGGTCGGCCCGGCGGACGGTGATCTCGTTGCCCTCGGGCAGGGTGAGTACGTCCTGGCTGCGCGGGATGCGCGGCCCGAGCCGGGCGTCGAGCTCGACGAGGGCCCGGGCGCGGGCGAACTCCGACGGGGTGAACGGCAGGTACGGCCGCTCGATGGTGATCACCCCGCCGTTCGGGTCGCGCAGTCGCATCACGGTGTCCTCGAGGACGCCCTCGACCGGCGCGGTCTCCCCGGTGGGCCGGCCGGTCAGCGAGACCGCCGGCAGCGAGTGGATGGTGCAGCGGCCCAGCAGCTGGCGCAGGGCGAGCGGGAGCTCGGCCGCGTCCAGGGCGGTGCGGGTGGCCAGGCCGAGCAGCCGGGTCGGGGTGTCGACGAGATCGTGGGCGTCGGCCCGCTCGATCCAGGTGCCGCTGCCGCCGGCCGCCGCGATCTCGCGGCCGAGGCGGTTGGCCTGGAGCGCCGCGGGCGCCCGCAGGAGGAACTCGTCGACGGTGCCGTCGGCGAGCGGGTGGGTCTGCAGCGTCAGGATGTCGACGCCCTCACGGGCCAGCGTCGTGCACAGGGCGGCGAGGCTGCCCGGGGTGTCCCGGACGGTGGTCCGCATCCGCCACAGCACGGTCTCGGCGGGTGCGGCGGCCGGCTCGCCGTCAGGGGCGGTCCCGGACGCGGCCGGCGGCAGCGGGTGCGTCCCGCTGCCGCCGGGATCACCGGTCGGCGGCGCATGGCTGTGGCGCCGTGCCCACCAGGTGTGGAAGGCCGCCGTCGCGATCAGCGCGATCGCCGAGAACACGAGCATGTACGGGCCCTCGGCGCCCTTCACCACCGTCTTGGCGATCGTGTCGGCGACCACCACGGCCGTGAACAGGGCGGCGAGCTCGATCAGGTCGTGCCGCCAGTGGTGCGGGCGGCGGGCACTCTTCGCGGATGTCACATCAGTCATGACCTCACTGTGACCCAGTGGTGTTGCGTGATCACGAACGCTTTGTGACTGACGGGTTAAGCGCCCATCTATGAGGTTAGTGACCGATTTCAGTCGCTTGTGTCGGAGACTGATCGGTCCTCTGGCGGAGTGCGGTCAGCGGGCGCGTGCCGTGGCCCGTCCCGCCCCGTCCAGACCCTCGCTCGGCACGTCGAGACGGGCGAACACCCCGCCGTAGCCCGAGAACGCCTCGAACCGGAGGTCCCCCACTGACATCCGGTCCTCACGCCCCCGGGACGTCGGGCGCCGCCGACCCGGCGCCCGACGGCGCGCAGGCCCGTGCCACCAGCCGGACGCCCCGGACGATCTCGGCGGGACCGAGATGCGCGTACCCGATGACCAGGCGCACGCCGCCGTCCGCCGGACGGGCCGTGCCGTAGTCCTCCAACGGGCGCAGGGCCACCCCGGCGGCCGCGGCCCGCTCCAGGAACCTCCCCGGTGGGCCGTACCGACCCGGCACCCTCGCGATGACGTGCAGCCCGGCGGCGATCCCGCTCACCCGCGTCCCCGGAAGCTCCTGCCGCAGGGCGGCCACCAGCGCGTCCCGCCGCTCCCGGTAGGCCCGCTGACAGCGCCGCAACTGCCGGTCGTAGCCGCCGCGCGCGACGAACTCCGCGAGCAGCGCCTGGTCCAGGGCCGGGTTCCCGAGGTCCATGGTCCGCTTGCGTTCCACCACCTCGTCCACCAGGTCCTCGGGCACCAGCATCCAGCCGAGCCGGAGACCCGGCGCGAGCGACTTGCTGACCGATCCCGCGTACACCACCCGCCGCGGATCCAGCCCCTGCAGGGCGCCGACGGGTGCCCGGTCGTAGCGGAAGTCCCCGTCGTAGTCGTCCTCCATGATCCAGCCGTCCACGCGCCGGGCCCAGTCGAGGAGCGCCGCCCGGCGGGCCGCGGAGTAGGCGATCCCGGAGGGGAACTGGTGCGAGGGAGTCAGGACCACGGCCCGTACCCCCGAGGCCGCCAACGGCCCCGGAAGCAGCCCCTCCTCGTCCATGGGCAGCCACTGCGTGTCCAGCCCGGTCGAGGCGAACAGCCGCCCGTGCTCCGGGCTTCCCGGATCCTCGATCCCCACCGTCCGCAGGCCGCGGGCGTGCAGGGCGAAGCCGAGCAGCGTCGACGCCTGGGCGACCCCGGAGCACACGACGAGACGCTCGGGAGCGGCCGCCACCCCGCGTCGCCGCGTCAGCATCGCGGCGAGCGCCGTGCGCAGTTCCGGCAGCCCCCGCGGGTCCGGATACCCGAGCGCGCCGTGGGGCAGCCGGGACATGACGGAGCGGTGGACCGCCGACCAGGCGGACCGGGGGAAGAGCGAGAGATCGGGCGTGCCGGGGCGGAAGTCCACCTTCACCACCGGTCCGCGGGCAGCCGGAGCGCGGGCCTCCGGCGCGGCCGCGGCCCGTGCCACGTCCCCCACCCAGGTGCCCGAGCCGCGGTCGCTGCGCAGGTAGCCCTCGGCGGTGAGCTGCTCGTACGTCTCCGTCACGAGACCCCGGGAGACACCGAGATCGGCCGCGAGGTCACGGCTCGACGGCAGCCGGGTCCCGGCCGTCAGCCGGCCCGTGCGCACCGCCTCGCGCAGCGCCTCCTGGAGCGCCCGGCCCCGCCGCCGCGCAGGCGCCGCGGCCGCCGGCAGCAGCAGCTCCCAGGCCGGCTGTCCGCCCGGCGCGGTCCCTGATCCGGACCGTTCGACAGCGAACCCGTCGCCCGCTCCGCTCTCCCCGCCCGCGCGTCCCCGCCCGTGGTCCCGCATCGAGAACCTCCCCCTCCGGCGCCGACGCGCCGCTTCCCCGGTGGTGCCGACCCGGGCACCGGTGGTCCGCCGCCATCCTCGACCGCGTCCGGTGCGGCGGCAGCAGCCGCACCGCGATCCGGCCGCGCGGCTGACCGGGTCCGCGGGAACCGTGCCGAACGGAGCCCGGCTCGCTCACCGGCCGGCCCCGGACGGACGCCGCCCGGGGACGGCGCCCGCGTCCTGCCCGGGAAACCGCACCGTGACGAGGAGACCGCCGGCGGGGCGGGCGACGAGGTCGAGGGTCCCGTCGTGGGCGTCGACGACGCTCCGGACGATGGCCAGGCCGAGCCCGACGCCGGCGTGCTCGTCGGTGCGTACGCGCTCCGCTCCGCGCCGGAAGGGTTCGGTGAGGGTGGGCACCAGTTCCGGTGGGAGCGGATGCCCCGTGTTCTCGACCCGCACCACGCTCACGTCGCCCCGCGCTTCGGTGTGGACCGTCACGGTGCCGCCGGCCGGGAGGTTGTGGACGACGGCGTTCTGGACGAGGTTCGTCATCATCCGCAGCAGGAGCTCCGCCGAGCCGGCGGTCCGGGTCGCTCCGCCGGTGACGTCGAGCGTGATCCCGCGCTGTTCGGCGAGGGGGAGCAGGGTCTCGGCGGCCTCCTCCGCGACGAGCGAGAGGTCGACGTCCTCGCGGGAGAAGTTCCCGCGGTCGCTGCGACCCAGCAGCAGGAGCGCCTCGGTGAGGCCGATCGCGCGCGTGTTCACGGCCTGCAGGCGGGCGAAGAGTTCCTGTGGGTCCCGCGTGGGGTCCTTGCGGGCGACGTCGAGCAGCGTCTGCGAGATGGCCAGCGGGGTGCGCAGTTCGTGGGAGGCGTTCGCGGCGAACCGCCGCTGCTCGGCCACGTGCGACTCGAGCTGCTCGAGCATGGTGTCGAACGCGTCGGAGAGTTCCCGGAACTCGTCCCGGCGGCCTTCCATGCGGATCCGGTGGGACAGCGACCCGTTCCCGGCCGTCCGTGCCGCGGCCGTGATCCGGGTGAGCGGTGCGAGCATCCGGCCGGCGAGGACCCATCCCCCGACGAGGCCGAACACCAGCAGGAAGCCCATCGCCACGGCCGCGGCGGGGGCGAAGGTGCGCACCAGGAGGTAGCGGTTGGGCGAGATCCCGAGAAGGCCCTGCGAGGTGTCGGGCACGTAGCGCAGCAGGAACACCCACACCACCGCCAGGAGGAGCGTCCCGGCGACGGCGAGGAACCCGGCGTAGCTGAGGGTGAGTCTCAGCCGGGCGCTGAGCCCCGGGCGTCTCGGTCCTGTCCGGGCGAGCTTCTCGGGCCCGCGAAGACCGCCCGGAGAGGACCTACGCATCCGCGCCGCCGGGGCCGGCGTCGATCCGGTAGCCGACACCCGGCACCGTCGCGATGATCCATGGTTCGCCGAGCCGTTTGCGCAGTGCGGAGACGGTGATGCGGACGGCGTTGGTGAAGGGGTCCGTGTTCTCGTCCCAGGCCCGCTCCAGCAGTTCTTCGGCGCTCACGACACCCCCGTCGGCGGCGACGAGGACGTCGAGGACCGCGAACTGCTTGCGGGTGAGCGCGACGTAGCGCCCGTCGCGGAACACCTCCCGGCGGAAGGGGTCCAGGCGCAGCCCCGCGATCTCGCGGACCGGCGGCCGGACGTGCGCGCGTCTGCGGTCGAGGGCCCGCAGGCGCAGGACGAGCTCCCGCAGCTCGAACGGCTTGGTGAGGTAGTCGTCCGCGCCGAGCCCGAACCCGGACGCCTTGTCGTCGATCCGGTCGGCGGCGGTGAGCATGAGGATCGGGATGCCGCTGCCGGAGGCGACGATGCGCCGGGCGACCTCGTCGCCGGACGGGCCGGGGATGTCGCGGTCGAGCACGGCGAGGTCGTAGGAGTGGACGCCGAGCAGTTCCAGGGCCGAGTCGCCGTCGCCGGCGATGTCCGCGGCGATCGCCTCCAGCCGCAGCCCGTCCCGGACGGCCTCGGCCAGGTAGGGCTCGTCCTCCACGATCAGTACGCGCATGTCCGAAGCCTAATCAGCGCGCCTTATCGCCGATGTATGCGCCGAGGTATGCGCCGATGTACGCGCAGCCGTGTGCGCGGGAGTCTGCGAGGACGCGGGGCCGCCGGGCACGCGACTCAGTCGACGGCAGCGGGCACGCGACTCAGCCCACGGCCGCCGGGGCCGGGCGGGGCCGGCCCGACGGCCCTTCCGCCGTGGTGCGCCACCGGCGGCGCGACGCCAGTGCGGCGAGCGCGGCACCGGCGGCGTTGACCAGGACGTCGTCCACGGAGGACACCCGGTCCAGCCGCAGGACGTACTGCGCGGTCTCCACCAGGACCGAGCAGGCCGCCCCGAGCGCCAGGATCCGCGGCACGGACGCCAGAGCGGCGAACCGCATCGGGGCGAAGTAGCCCAGTGCCGCGAAGACGAGCAGGTTGCCGACGATCCCGCCCGCTCCCATCGTCGCCAGGTCCCGCAGCGGCACCAGGCTCAGCCGGCCGGGCACGACGCCGGCCCCGGCGCCCGGCATCAGGGTCATCCAGAGGAACGGCACCGTCCCGTGCACCATGCCCACCTCGGCCAGGGACATCCGCCACGCCGGGACGCGGCCGGCGGCCCGCCGGCGGCGCGCCAGAGCCCACACGACCAGCAGCGACAACGGCACCGTGACCAGCGTGACGAGGACCACGCCGTTGAAGGTGTCGAGGCAGCCGTGCCAGCGACCGCCCAGGCACGCCGGAGCGGACATCATGAGCGGCCGCCGCAGGACGTACAGGGCGCCCGCCGTGGCGAGGATCGCGAGGCCGGGGAGCACGATCCCGCGCGCGCGGCGGGGCGGTGCCGACGGGGATGGGTCGAGGTTCATGCCCCCATGGGACCCGGAGGGCCGTTGCGGTGGCGTATGCGACTTTCGATACGCCCGCGATACACACGCGCCGGCGCCCCCGGGCGTCCCGGTCGAGGCGGTCCCGCACTTCCGCGGCGGTCCGCCCCCGCCGAAGTGGTCCCCGATGTCACCCGGGAAGTGGACCTCAACCCGGGCCGCCCCGCTTCCTAGCGTCGGGAGCATGAACGCGAACGCCCTGCGAGGGACGCTGCTCGTCACCTTCGCCTACGCCCTGGTCGGTGCCTCCTTCACCGCCAACAGCCTGCTCGGCGCCTACCCCTACGCGGGCGGCCAGGCCCTGCGGTACGCCGCCGCCTGCCTGCTCCTGCTGCCCCTCCTCGGCCGCGGCGGCCTCGCCCCGCTGCGCCTGCTGACCGCCCGTCATCTGCTGCGTCTCGCGGTGCTCGCGGGCGTCGGCATGGTCGGCTTCAACCTGGCCGTGCTCGCCGCCGAACGCACCTCCGAGCCGGCCGTCCCCGGCGTCTTCGTCGGCTGCGCACCCGTCGTGGTCGCCGTGCTCGTGCCGCTCCTGGCCGGGCGCAGGCCCCGCCGCCCGGTCCTGCTCGGGGCGCTGCTCGTCGCCGCCGGTGCCTTCACGGTGCAGGGCTGGGGCCGTACCGACCTGGCGGGCGTCCTCTACTCCGCCGGGGCCCTGGCCGGCGAGGTCGGGTTCACCGTCCTCGCCGTGCCCGTCCTGCGGCTGCTCGGACCCCGGCTGCTCACCGCCGTGGTCTGCGGCGTCGCCGCCGCCGAGTCCGTCCTGCTGGGCCTCGTCCTGGACGGGGCCCGCCTCCTGCGCGTGCCGACCGCCGTGGAGGCCGGGGCGCTGGTCTGGCAGGCGGCCGTGGTGACGGTGGTCGGCTTCGTCGCCTTCTACATGGGCGTCCAGCGCATCGGCGTGGAACGGGCCACCCTCTTCACCGGCATGATCCCGGTCGCCGCCGCCATGAGTGCGCCCTTCGTCGCCACCGGTGGCTTCGGCCTCCCGCAGGCCGCCGGCAGCGTGCTCGTGGCGGCCGGGGCGGCACTGGGGACGGGCCTGTTCGCGCGGGCGGGCGGGTCAGCGGCTGCCGTCCAGGATCACCCGCGCGACCAGAGCCGGATCGTCGTTCATGGGGACGTGCCCGCAGCCCGGCAGCCGGACGAGCCGGGCCCCGGGGACCGTGCGCTTGGCGCGGACGCCCTGCCGGGGGAGCAGCAGCCGGTCGCGGCTGCCCCACGCGATGGTGACGGGCACGGCCGGGACGTCGTCGGCGAACAGCACGCGCCGGCCGGCCTCCAGGGTCTGCCGGAAGCCGGTGGCCTCGCGCAGGGCGAGCGTCTCGGCGACCACGGCCTCGGGTGAACGGCGCCCGGGCCGGGCGTAGATCGTGCTGGTCAGGGCGGTGCGGCCGACCGCGCTGCGGGACAGTCGCTCGATCAGCGGCACCGGCATCGACAGCGCGGCGGCCCGCATCGCCCGGAGCGTCCCGAAGGCGTACCGGCGCTCGCCCTCCGACCAGAACCCGGCCGGGGACAGGGCGGTCACCGAGCGGGCCAGCTTCTCCCTGCCGAGCTCCAGGGCGAGCAGCCCGCCCAGCGAGTTGCCGGCCACGTGCGGCCGCTCGATGCCGACGGCCTCGCAGAACGCGCCCAGCACGGGCACCACCGACGAGAGGCCGTACGCGTGCCCCTCCGGCAGCGCCGGGGACTCGCCGAAGCCCGGCAGGTCGACGGCGACGACGTCGCGCTCGGCGGCGAGGACGTCCAGCACCGGTTCCCAGGCCTGCCAGTGATGGCCGATCCCGTGGAGCAGCAGCAAGGGCGCTCCCGTGCCCCGGCGTTCGTAGGCCACCGAGACCGTGCGCGTTCCCCCGGGGGACGCGATCGGGAAAGAGATCCGTTCGGACATGCGCCTGCTCCCTGCCTTAGACACCCTGTCAGCAAGAATTACCGTTCAGTAGCCCCGAGTTCAAGAGGCCGGACGGAAACTGGACAGGGCCGGGCCGGTCGGCTGGGATGGGGCGGTGGCTACCGAAACACTGACCGATGTCTTCGAAGAACACCGGCCGATGCTCACGGGCGTCGCCTACCGCATGCTCGGCCGCGTCGCCGACGCCGAGGACGTGGTCCAGGAGGCGTGGCTGCGCTGGGCCGCCGAGGACCGGGACGACGTGCGCGAACCGCGCGCCTACCTCGTACGGATCACCACCCGGCTCTCCCTCGACCGCCTCCGCCGGCTCAAGGCCCGCCGCGAGTCCTACGTCGGGCCCTGGCTGCCCGAACCCGTCGTCACCGACTTCGGGCCGGCCGTGCCCGACACCGCCGAGCGCGCCATGCTCGCCGACTCGGTCTCGCTCGCCGTGCTCGTCGTCCTCGAATCCCTCTCGCCCCTGGAGCGCGCGGTCTTCGTGCTCCGCGAGGCCTTCGGCTTCCCCTTCGGGGAGATCGCCACCGCGCTCGACCGCTCCGAGGCGGCCGTCCGGCAGCTCGCCGGAAGGGCCCGCCGCCACGTCGACGAGGGGCGGCCGCGCTACGACGTCGACCCGGCCGAACGGCGCGACCTCACCGAACGCTTCCTGGACGCGGCCGCCGGCGGCGACCTCGAACAGCTGATGCGGCTCCTCGCCCCGGACGTGCGTCTCGTCGGCGACAGCGGCGGCAAGTCCAAGGCGCCGCTGCGGATCATCGAGAGCGCCGACAAGGTCGGCCGCTTCCTGGTCGCCATCTCCGAGGGGGCCCGGACCGAGTTCGAGTTCCGCGTCGTGGAGCTCAACGGCGGCCCCGCGCTGGTCGCCCTGGCCGAGGGCAAGCCCGACTCCGTGTTCCAGATCGAGGTGCGGGACGGCCGCATCCAGTGCCTGTACATCGTCCGCAACCCCGACAAGCTGCACGCGGTGCCCGCCGCCTGACCCCGCGCCGCCTCGTGCGCGGCCCGCCCGCCACGCCGCGTCCGCCCCACCCGCCCCGTCTCCGGCTCCCGGAGGCGGGGCGCTTTGCTGCGCACGGCTCACGCGGGCGCGAACGTCCTGTGAACGATCTGCGCCGGATGCCCGGATACGCGGGCCTCCGACGCAGGATTGGTCTTGACCAAGTGGGTGCGCCGCCCTATGGTCGCAGAGTTAGTGCAGGAACCTTTAATAAACAAGGGCGCGGAAAACTGCCGGGGACACGGCGATTGCGGAGGATCAGGGTGGGGACCACGCAGCTGGAGACGGTGCCGGAGCCTAAGTACTGGCACCTCAAGACCGTGATCGGCGAGGCGCTCGACTCCGACTTCGCGGTCGGCGAGATCCTCCCCAACGAGCGGGACCTGGCCGCGCGCTTCGGCGTCGCCCGGGCCACCCTCCGCCAGGCCCTGGAGCAGCTGGAGCTCGAAGGCCGCCTGCAGCGCCGCCGCGGCGTGGGCACGACCGTCGCCCCGCCCCGGGTCGGCGTCGACGTCTCCACCACCCAGCACACCTGGCCCGGTGTCGGCGACGACACCTGGCAGTCCGTGGACTCGGCCACCGACGCGGTCCCGGCCGCCGTGGCCCGTCTCCTCGCCATCGAGCCCGGCGAGCAGGTGCACATCGTGCGCCGGCTGCGCGTGACGGAGGGCCAGCCCGTCGCGGCCGAGCTCCTCTACGTCCCGTCCGGCTCCGTCCCCGGACTGTCGGCCGTCGACACCCCCTCCGGCCCCGCCCGCGCCCGCGGCGTGCTGCGCGAACTCCAGCGCCTCGCCCTGGACGGCCAGGACCGCTCGGTGGAACTCGGCTCCGCGCGGGCCGACGACGCCAAGGAACTGGACCGCCTCCCCGGCGCTCCCGTCCTGGTCGTGACGACCCGCTACCTCTCCGAGGGCCGCACCGCGGCCGTCTCGCTGGCCACGTACCGCGCCGACACCTGCCGCCTCACCTTCGGCGACTCCGGCGACCTGGTCATGGCCTCCTGAGACCACCCGTTCGGCGGGCACGTCCGCCCGGCCGAACGAACTCCGCTCCACGAAGGACGGGCGCCCGCGACGCGGGCGCCCGTCCTTTCGTCGTGAGTCCGCGTCAGCGGCGGGCGGTGACGGTGCCCTCCACCGCGAACAGCTGCTCCTCCACGTGGTCCAAGGCCAGGCGCAGCGCGCCGGTACCCACGGCGGCCTCGCCCAGCATGGACAGGACCACCCGCGGCGGGCGCAGGCAGAAGCGGGCCAGCTCGTCCCGCAACGGCTGGAGGACGCCGTCCAGACCCGCCGCCCAGCCGCCGATCACCACCAGTTCCGGATCGAGCGCGAGCACCAGCGCCGCCACGTCGTGGACCAGCCGCTGCGTGAAGCGCTCGACGGCCGCCTCGGCCCCCGCGTCGCCCTGTCGCGCCAGGGCGAAGACCTTCGCGACGGCTTGCTCGTCCAGCGGGTGCAGCGGCTCGTCCGTCGTGGACAGCAGGTGCTCCGGCGTGACCCCGCGGCCCAGCAGGTGCAGGGCGCCGATCTCCCCGGCCGCCCCGCCGTACCCGCGGTGCAGCCGGCCGCCGATCAGCGAACCCGCGCCCGGGCTCAGCCCGGCCAGCACGAAGACGATGTCGTCGGAGTCGGTCGCCGCACCCTTCCAGTGCTCCGCGACCGCCGCCGCGTTGGCGTCGTTCTCCACCAGCACCGGGCAGCGGAAGGACCTCCGCAGCCGTTCGCCGAGCGGCAGTCCGGTCCAGCCGGGCAGCGCCGTTCCGAGCCGGACGGTGCCGTCGGCCTCCACGATCCCCGGAGTTCCGACGCCGACCGCCCGCAGGTTCGCGCGCGGGACACCGGCCCTGCGGAGCACGTCGGCGACGACCGTACGGACCCGCTCCAGGCGCTCGTCCTCGGGAGCCGTCTCCGAGACCTCCCGGGCCCCGGCGCCGATGATCCGCCCGTCCAGGCCGGAGAGCAGCGCGGCGACCCGGTGCGGGCCGATCTCGATGCCCAGCAGATGCCCCGCCTCGGCGCGGAACCGGAACCTCCGGGCCGGCCGCCCCTGGCGTCGCGCCTCACCCTCCTCGGGCGCGGCCTCGACGACCAGCCCGCCCTCGATGAGCCCCTCGACCACGCCCTCGACCGTCGGCCGGGACAGGCCCGTGATCCGGGTCAGATCCGTGAGCGTCAGCGCGTCGGCGCCTCGCAGGGCATGGAGCACCACCGCGGAATTGATCCGCCGCAGCAGCGAAGGGTCCCCGCCGGTCAGCCTCCCCACCGTGTGTCCTCCCAGCTCGCGCGCATGTTCTGCCGGATGTTACTCAATGGACCGGAGGGCGGCGAGCGCCGCCCGTGGCGCGGGCGGCGCCCGGGAGCCCCTGACGGATCACCAGCTGTCGGTGCCCACCGCTTTACTGGACCCATGACGCTCGCACAGCACCTCGCCGCCATCGACCTGCTGCGCGCCCGCGCCTTCCCCGACCAGGCCTACCACCTGGCCGAGTTAGCCC
Organism: Streptomyces sp. MS191; assembly: GCF_008042125.1. Lineage (GTDB taxonomy): Bacteria > Actinomycetota > Actinomycetes > Streptomycetales > Streptomycetaceae > Streptomyces. The sequence continues at coordinate 82,331 of NZ_RDBI01000040.1, read as the reverse complement.
CCGCCGGCGCCCGTCCGGAGGGGCCGGGAGAGGACCGGGCGGAGGCCGAACGGGAGGCCCTCGCGCTGCTCCTCGCCACCCGCTGGGGACCACCCCACCTCGTCGGCCTGTCCGGCCTCCTGCTGCGGTCCGGGGCGGGGGAGGAGATACCGAGGCCCTGGGACCTGCTCGCCGGCGCGGTGCCGGACATCCAGCTCTGGCGGACGGAAGAGCCGGCCGCCTGGGTCGCCCTCGGCGTCACCGGCCCCGGCGACGAGGGGCGCCGGCTCGTCGTCTGCGTCACCGAGGTGGATCCCCCGTGACCTCCCGCTCCGCTCCGCCCCCGACCGTCGCCGTCCTCGCCCGGCTGGGCAAGCTGTCCGGGGAGTACGCCGAGCTCGTCATGGCCGGCCGTTCGCACAACGTCGCCGCCCAGGCCACGACCCTCGGCAAGCGTTTCGCCACCGCCGCCGACGAGCTGCTCGTCGCGTACGGCCGCCTGGAGG
>NZ_RDBI01000040.1:57178-81746 GCF_008042125.1 Streptomyces sp. MS191 | reverse complement strand
GTTCGGCCTCCGCCCGGTCCTCTCCCGGCCCCTCCGGACGGGCGCCGGCGGGGGCTAACTCGGCCAGGTGGTAGGCCTGGTCGGGGAAGGCGCGGGCCCGCTACCCCCGCCGGTCCGGTACGCCCGCCCGCTCCCGCAGCCTGCCGAACTCCTCGGCCATCGCCTCCAGGGTCCAGTGCGCGTTCAGCCCGCTCGGATTGGGCAGTGCCCAGATCCGCGTCCCGCCGATCGTCCGCTCCTGCGGCCCGATCACCGCCTTCCGCTCCCCGAAGGCCGTGCGGTACGCCGTGATGCCGACCACCGCCAGCCACCGCGGGCGCACCCGCTCGACCCGCGCGGTCAGCTGCCGGCCGCCCTCCCGGAACTCCTCGTCGGAGAGCTCGTCGGCCCGGGCGGTCGCCCGCGCCACGACGTTCGTGATGCCGAGCCCGTACGCGAGCAGCTCCTCCTGCTCCTCGGGCCGCAGGAGCCGCGGGGTGAAGCCGGACAGATGGAGCACGGGCCAGAAGCGGTTGCCGGGGCGGGCGAAATGACGCCCCGTCGCGGCCGACATCAGCCCCGGGTTGATCCCGCAGAAGAGGACGGAAAGGCCGCCCGCCACCACGTCGGGGATGACGCGGTCGCGGGCGGCCTCGAGCTCCTGCGGGGTGAACCCGGTCAGAGGATCGACCCGGGGGTGTACCCGGCGGCCTCCGGGTGCTGCTTGACGATCTCCTCGACACGGGAGACGACGACGGCGACCTGGTCGGCGGCGGCGCCGGTGAAGGACAGCTTGTCCGCCATCAGCGCGTCGAGCTGCGCCCGGTCCAGCGGGATCCGCTCGTCGGCGGCCAGCTTGTCGAGCAGCTCGTTGCGCTCGGCACCCTGCTCGCGCATGGCGAGGGCGGAGGCGACGGCGTTCTCCTTGATCGCCTCGTGGGCGACCTCGCGGCCGACACCGGCGCGGACGGCGCCCATGAGGACCTTCGTCGTGGCCAGGAACGGCAGGTAGCGGTCCAGCTCGCGGGCCACGACGGCCGGGAAGGCGCCGAACTCGTCGAGCACGGTCAGGAAGGTCTCCAGCAGGCCGTCGAAGGCGAAGAACGCGTCGGGCAGCGCGACCCGGCGGACCACGGAGCAGGAGACGTCGCCCTCGTTCCACTGGTCGCCGGCCAGCTCGCCGGTCATCGAGGCGTAGCCCCGCAGGATGACCATCAGGCCGTTCACACGCTCGCAGGAGCGGGTGTTCATCTTGTGCGGCATCGCGGAGGAGCCGACCTGGCCGGGCTTGAAGCCCTCGGTCACCAGCTCGTGACCGGCCATCAGACGGATCGTCTTGGCGACCGACGACGGAGCGGCCGCCAGCTGCACGAGCGCGGTGACCACGTCGTAGTCGAGGGAGCGCGGGTAGACCTGGCCGACCGAGGTGAAGGCCTCGGCGAAGCCGAGGTGACCGGCGATCCGCTGCTCCAGCTCCGCCAGCTTGGCCGCGTCGCCGCCGAGCAGGTCGAGCATGTCCTGCGCGGTGCCGACCGGGCCCTTGATGCCCCGCAGCGGGTAGCGCCCGAGCAGGTCCTCCAGGCGGCCGTACGCGACGAGCAGCTCGTCGGCGGCGGTGGCGAAACGCTTGCCGAGGGTCGTGGCCTGGGCGGCGACGTTGTGCGAACGGCCGGCCATGACGAGCTCGGCGTACTCCCCGGACAGCTTGCCCAGCCGGGCGAGGACGGCGACGGTGCGGTCGCGCATCAGCTCCAGCGAGAGCCTGATCTGGAGCTGCTCCACGTTCTCGGTGAGGTCGCGGGAGGTCATGCCCTTGTGGACGTGCTCGTGACCGGCGAGGGCGTTGAACTCCTCGATCCGGGCCTTCACGTCGTGGCGAGTGACCTTCTCGCGCTCGGAGATGGAGGCGAGGTCGACCTGGTCGAGCACGCGCTCGTAGTCGGCGAGGGCCTCGTCGGGAACCTCGATCCCGAGGTCCTTCTGGGCACGCAGCACGGCGAGCCACAGCTGACGCTCCAGCTTCACCTTCTGCTCGGGGGACCAGAGGACGGCGAGCTCCGCGGAGGCGTAGCGGCCGGCCAGGACATTCGGGATGCGGGGCTTTGCAGTCGCAGCAGTCACGTGACCAGAGTTTACCTGCCGTCCATAGAGGATCTGCCACGTCCATGGCGCACACGAAAATGCAGGTCAGAGGCCGGTCACCCTGATGCCCGTCCACGGGCCTGTGAGACAAGTGTGAGACGTCTGTAGTAGCAACAGACGAAGGCCCCGCCGGCCATTCGGTGGGGCCTTCTGGGCCTGCGTGGCCGGCCTACGTCTCTGGCGTTGCCTCGTCTTCCGCGGCAGCCAGGACGATCCGCCGCACCTGCTGGCGGGTGTAGCCGGTCGCCTCGCAGATGTCTTTCTGGGGCAGCTCGTCGGCTGCTGCTTGTCGGATTGCCTCGGCCAGCTCGACGCGCAGGATCTCCGTGCGCGTCTCGGCTTCCCTGAATCGGCCGGCCAGGTACTCCAACGATCGCTTGTCCATGCAGGTCAGTGTCGCATTCATCGTCATGGAACATGACGTTACTCTTCTTGGCGCTAGATGCCTAGGTCCAGAAGCGTTGACAGGGAACATCGTGTTCCCTACGGTAGTCCTTGCCACCCCGAAAACGGGAACGGCCCCAACCGGTGGTTGCACACCGGCCAGGGCCTAGGCATCGACCCTTCCAGAGAGGGACCGAACCATGAGCGACACCGTACAGCGTGCTGCCCGCATCCCCGTGAACTTGCTGCCGGGCATCCCGGCCCAGCCGGCGCCGCAGCCTCGGATCGTGCCCGCCATCGTCGGCCGCGGGGGCCGCAGCATGCAGGTCTACATCGAGTGCCCCGAGTGGTGCACGAACGACCACAGCACGGGCAATGTCGAGCTCGAGGACATCACGCACTACTCGGCGTCCGACGTCGCGCAGGTCCCGACGTTCTTCAACGCCGACACCTCGCACACGGACCTGACGCTGACCATCTCGTCCGACCCGACCTCCTCTGACCCGCGCAGCCGCGAGGCCCACCTGCTGGTCGACACGGGCACCGACGAGGAGGCCCGCCTCACGCCGGAGATGGCCGAGGAACTGGCAGACGACCTCATCGCGTTCGCGTCGCAGCTGCGGCACAAGGCCCGCCAGGTGGCGACGTTCAACCGCAAGCAGGCCCGCCGATGACCGAGCGCGACCCCCTCGAGGGGATCTCTCCCGAGCGTCTGGCCTGGCACCAGGGCGCCCTCGACGGTGACCCGGTCGTGTGCGCGGCGCCGCAGCCGGGCAAGCCCGACTTCCCGTGCGTGTGGAACCGGTCGGCCCACCTGGAGCACCGGGACGTGTTCGGCCGCACCTGGCGGGACTACCCCGAGGAGCCGCTGCGGGTGGCCCGTAAGGCGCCCGTCGTCGATGGCATGGTGACCGTCCAGACCGGCGACCACGGTCCGGTCCGGGTGGCCGAGCCGTCCTGGTGCACCGGCATCCACGCGACGGAGGCCTACCGGGAGGACATCGAGCACCAGGGCGTCGAGCACGACGCCGAGATCCCGACGCCCTGCCACGGGCCGGTGCCGGTGCTGAGCGTGTCCCTGGCACAGCGGCCGTTCTCCCCGATCGACGGCCGGGTCCACGCGCTGCTGCAGATTGATGAGGATCTGCACGAGCTGAACGCGGCCGGGCTGGACACGGCAGCCGACCTGCTCGTCGAGCACGCGGCCACCCTGCGGAAGCTGGCCCGCCAGCTGTCGGTGCTGGAGGCCCAGGGATGACGTCGAAGTGGCCGATCCCGCGGCCGACCGAGGCCGCCGCGATCCGCGCGGCGGCCCTCGGGTCCCGGCCCGTCCCCCCGATTCAGGTGGTCCTTGCCGACCTGCTCGCCGCGAACCAGCTGGGCGACAGGCACGGCGTCAATCTCTGCGCGCACAAGGCAGCGCGCGTAGCCCTCGGAGAGGTGGGCGAGCAGTGAAGAACATCGACCCCGGACGGGCCCTGGCCGTCGCGGCCGGCCTGGTCATCATCGCGCTGACGGGTGCCGCGTTCTGGCTGTCCTACGCGCACCTGGCCGAGGTTGCCCTGGGGCACGGTCTCGGCGCTGCTGAGATCCGGGCGTGGGCCTGGCCGGCGACCCTGGACTTGTTCATCGTGGCCGGCGAGCTGCTGATGCTGCGGGCCGCGCTGGCGAAGAAGGTGGATCCGTGGGCGATCGGCCTGACCACGGTCGGCTCGCTGGGCTCCATCGTCCTGAACGTGGCCGGGGTGACCGGCACCCGGAACCCTGCCGAGGTTCCGATCCTGGACTACGTGGTCGCGGCCGTACCGCCGACCGCGGCCCTGCTCGCCTTCGGCGCCCTCATGCGGCAGGTTCACCAGGCCCTCGCCGCCCGGGACCGGGTGACCACTCTCCACACTGTGGAGACTCCCGAGGTGACCGTCGAGCGGGACCACCTTGTGGATGTTATCCACGAGGTTCCGGCCGCCGAGGTGGTCGGCCGTCCGGTGATCGAACTGCCTGCCGCATCGCCGGTGTGGGACGACTTCACGACCAGCAAGGTCACCACCGCCGTACCCGCCGAGACGGCCCGCCAGGTGGTCACCGAGCAGATCACCGTCACCCCTGCTGATCTGCGGCGCAAGGCCCGCACCCTGCACCGTCAGGTGGTCAGGTCCGGCGGGCGGGGCGTGACCATCGACCAGCTGCGAGACGAGTTCGGACTGTCCCGCCGAGAGGCGACCCAGCTCCGCCGCGACGTGGTCACCGAGGGGGCGTCGTGAGCGACATCGAGAGGGCCGCCCGCGATGCCGTCGAGGCCGCCGACAACAGCCAGCAACTGGCCATGGTGATGGCCCTCCTGCAGGCCCAGCAGCTCACCCAGCAGCCGGTACAGCAGCCGGCCCCGGTGCAGCAGCAGAGCACCGGCAAGTGGATCGCGATCGGGGTCGGTGCCCCGTTCCTCGCGGTCACCCTCGCCATCTCCGTCATCGCGTTCGCCATCACGGCGGTCGCCCTGACCATCTGCGTACTCGTCCTGCGCGGCCTGTGGGCCGACTACCAGAAGGGCCGGAAGTGATGAGCGGCAACGACCCCAACTACCCGAAGCTGACCGCGGGCGAGCATGCCCGGATCGCGTGGAACGTGGCCCGCATGTGCAAGCGCTCCATGGCCGGCGAGAACGTCCACCAGGCCGACCTCGAGCGCAAGGTCGACCGGATCATCGACAAGGCCCGCAAGCGCGGCGAGCAGGGCAAGTAATCCCAACCCGAGAAGTAGCAACCCGAGAGGAGCCCAGTCATGGGCCTGTTCAGCCGCAAGACCGGAACGAGCAGCAGCACGCCCCCGGCGACGAACCCGCGTACCGGCCAGCCCTTCCAGACAGACGAACAGTTCTGGTCCGGCCTGGCCGCTGACGCCGACCGGCGAGCTGCGAACGCTGACAGCAAGGTCGGCCGGAAGGCGATGGAGAAGAACGCCCGCGACTTCAGGCGGCTGGCCAAGCGCAGCAGTTAGCAACACCACGGGGCGGCCGTCACCTGCCAGGGAAACCGGCCGCCCCGTGCCCCTAACCACTCTGAGAGCAGTAGGAGTGACCATCATGACCGACATCCTGGACCGGCCCGTCAACGGCCACCCGATCGTCAAGGTGAACCTGCTCAAGCCCCGTTACACCGTCGTCCCCGACCAGCCGGCCGTGACGGAATCCGTGACGGAATCCGACGTCGTCGAGGCGGTCGACCTCCCGGACAACCCGCTCGCCGACTGGCTGACCGTCCCCGACCTGCCCGTCCTGCCCGTGTGGGCCCGCACCCCGGCCCTCCTCAAGGCCAACACCCAGGCGCTGGGCCGGCTGTGCTGGTGGCACACCCGCTTCCACGGCATCCGCGTCCCCAAATACGCGGTCAAGACGGTGTGGCTGGCCTCCCGCGGCTTCTACCGGGCCACCGTGGGCCTCTGGCCGACCCTGTCCGCCCAGGACCACACAGCCGCCGTCAAGGCCCTCAAGGCACAGAGCAAGGCCAAGCCCGAAGACGTCGACCTGGCCGCCCGCCTGCAGATGGCGCACGCCGCCCGCACCCAGACGCGCCGTTGGCGGTTCGGGGCCGCCGCGGTGGCCGTCGCCGGCGCCGCCATCGGTATCTACCTGGCGCCGCCCTTGCTGCAGACCGGCATCGGCGGGGCGATCGTCACCCCGCTCGCCTACCTCGGCCGCGGCGAGCACACGCAGCTGCTCGACCAGGCCGCCCCGCCGCTGCGCGTCGACATGAGCGCCCAGCAGCTCAACGACGCCCTGCGCGCCGCCGGCCTCCTCAAAAGCGGCAAGGGCGACGACGAAGGACCGAAGGTCGCCTGTGTCATGGGCCCGGTCCGCGACGGCTGCGGCTGGGCGGTTGTCTTCGATCTGCCGAAGGGCGGCGGGAAGACTGCTGCGGACGTCCTGGCGAAGCGGACCACCATCGCCGCCGAGCTCGGCGTAGACGAGATCCAGGTGGTCATGGCCCGTGTCCGCCGGGCTCAGGGCGGCAACGCCGGCCGTGTGTCCATGTGGGTCGCCGACGATGACCCCTACCTGGCCGACCCGGTCCCCTCGCCGCTGGCGAAGATGGACAGCTTCTCCATCTGGGACCCGATCCCGTTCGGGCACGACGCCCGCGGCAACCGCGTCGCCGTACCGGTCGTGTGGCAGTCGATGTTCTTCGGCGGCCTGCCCCGCCGCGGCAAGACGTTCACGCAGCGGCTCATGACCGCGGCCGGCCTGCTCGACCCCTACGTCCGGCACTACGTCGCCGACTTCAAGGGCGGCCAGGACTGGATGCAGATGCGGCAGGTTGCCCACCGCCTGGTCCTCGGCGCCGAGGATGATGCGATCGAGGCGTTCAAGGCGATGCTGGCCGAGCTGCTGACCGAGATGGAACGGCGCTTCGCGATCCTGCGGGAGCTCCCGACTTCCGTCTGCCCCGAGGGCAAGCTCACCCCGGAAATCGTTCAGCGCTACAACATGCCGTTCGTGTTCTTCACCGTCGATGAGCTGCAGGAATGCTTCATCGCGATGAGCGACGAAAAGGAGCGCAAGGCCGTCATCGACGACATGGCGCGCATCGCCCGCCGCGGGCCGGCCGCCGGGCTCGTCTCCAACTACGCCTCCCAGCGGCCCGATGCCGAGAGCGTGCCGACCAAGCTGCGGGAGATCATCACCATCCGGGCGTGCACGCAGGTCACCGACCAGACGTCCTCCGACATGGTGCTCGGCAAGGGCAAGGCCTCGATGGGCGCCGACGCGTCGGTCCTCTCCGAAGACCACAAGGGCGTCGTCGTCCTGGTCACCGGCCCGGCCAGCTTCGCCACGGTCAAGAACGACCTGCTCACCACGGCCGAGTTCAACGCCCTGTGCGCCAAGGGACGGGCCATGCGCAAGGAAGCCGGCCAGCTCACCGGTGACGCGGCCGGCGACGTCATGACCGAGGCCGGCGAGCACGGGTACCGAGTGCCGGCCGTCATCTCCGACGTGCTGGAGGCGATGCGGCACGCGCCGCGGATGTTCTCCCGCGACCTGCTGCAGCGGCTCGTCACTATGGACGAGGACACCTACGGCGACTGGGACGAGACCCAGCTGGCGAAGGAGCTGGAGCTGGCGGGCGTGAAGCGCACCAGCAAGCAGGTGAAGATCGATGGCACCAACGGCGCCGGCTACCAGCGGCGCGACATCGAGGGCGCCATCCCGGCCGAGTACCTGGCCGGGTAGAGGGGGAGGGCGCTACTTCGCCCCCTGAAACGACCCCTCGCCCGTACTTCCTGGCAGCCTCTCGAGGGCCCCTAAAGTAGCGGGGCCCCTTTACCCCGGTAGCAGGGGCGGTAGAGGGCTCTGACCTGCAAGGTAGTACGGGTAGAGGGGGACAGACGGGCCCCCCGGCTTCACGGCCGGGGGCCTTTTCTGCGTCCGGTCACCTCCCGTTTCGTCGGGCTCGGGTCGCAGCGAGAGCCGGCTGCAGGGTCGCTGCCACACGTCCGTCAGCGCGGCCATCGACGTAGGCGGACAGGGTCGGGCCGTCCTCGACGACGAGCGTCAGCCGGTCGCCCGGCTGAATCCCTCCGCCCAGCCCGGCAGCGGCAGCGCTCGAGAGCGCCTGCCACTGGGTCGGTGTGAGGATCGCCTCGGGTGCCCCCAGGCCGTTGTAGACCGGGGTCCACCCAGGCTGGAGCCAGCCGCCGCTGTCGTAGCCGCCAGGCCGGTTGTACGCGCGCGGGAGAGAGCCGTAGCGCGAAAGGGCGTACCTCATCGACGCGTAGATGTTGGCCAGAGGGTTGGTCGAGACGCCGTAGGCGAACGGGCCGACGCCGGCCATCTTCCCGGCGTAGGCGCGGAACGTCGGGCCGATGACCTGCATTAGACCGACGGACGGGTGCCCGGCGATCCAGTTGGAGTCCCAGCGGTTGACGATCCTTGGGGACACCTGGGGGACACGGGGGCACTCGTTATCCGGACTCTTCGAAGGGCTTCACGAGGGTGTGGAGCTTGGCTCTGTTCGGCCCGGGACTCACCTCCACATAGCCTTCGTCAACCAGGGCAGCCAGGGCCGTGCGGGTCACGTCCTTCTTGCCGCCCACTCGGTCCTGGACGTCGTTCACACCGAGGGGTGCCGTCGCCTTCTCGAGGGCAGCCGCGATCTTCTTCATGACCTGCTCGGGACGGAACGGCTTGTCGTCCTCGACGGGCGGGTACAGGGATGCCTCGGTGAACGTGGCGTCGTGCGACTTGAGGACGAAGTCGGCGAACCAGTGCATGCCGCTGCTGTGGGGCAGCGAGTGGCGCCGCAGCTGGCCGGGGCGGTCCTTGGCGATCCGGACGGTTGTCTTACCGGTCAGCCCGATACCGAACGGTGTGCGGTTCTCCAGGACGTACATGGCCCCGTTGATGCCGTTGAGCTTGTGGACTCCGCCGATGGCGTACCGGCCGCGGCCCTCGCGGTCCTTGGTGACGTGGTCGAGCGTGGCGACGGCCGCGCCCATCTCGGCGATGGGCCGCAGCAGCATGCGGCCGAACTTGGCGATGTCGGTGTTGTCCTTCAGCTCCATGCCGTGCATCGCCATGCCCTCGGTGACGCCGTCGACGGGGACGAACGTGGGCCGCAGGTCGTTGAGGGCCTGGCCGATCTCCAGTCGGTTGATGCCGACCGTGAGGGGTTCCTCGGGGCGGATGTAGGCGAACCGGTCGCGGATGTCCTGGGCGGTGGCGCCGAGGGCGAGCAGCCGGCCGACGACTCCGGGGGCGTCGTCCTCGAAGTCGAGGAACACGACCGCGTTGCCGGCGGCCAGCTCGGAGGCGACGGCCATGAGGGCGAACCAGGTCTTGCCGCCCTCGGACTCGCCGACGACGGAGTGCATGCGGCCCGGGTAGAACAGGCCGATGCCGTCGTTGCGGCGTCCGATGGTGGGCTGCGGTGCCTGGTAGGTGCCGTCGAGGACGTCCTCGAGGTCTCGTGGCCGCCAGGTGGGTACCGGCGCGACTGCGGCTTCGGCTACGGCCAGCCGTGGTTCAGGCACCGTGAGGCTGGTAGCTTCGGGCGGGCCTGCGCCCCAGTCCTCGGGCCACATTTCGGGGTAGGTCACGCAGCCCCTCCAAGTCCGCTGCTGCGGTTGCGCGCGAGCATGTCTGCGTGGCGCTGGTTGAGTTCGTCGAGGGTGGGGCCGTGCCAGGACGGCACGCGGTAGGCGAGGGCGTTGTCGAGGTCTTGGGCGATCTCGTCGCCGAACTTGCGCCACATCTCGGCGAACAGGAGGGCGCCGGCGAGCTTGCGCGGGTCGTCGGGCTCGAGGGCTCGCCAGGCGAGTGACGCGTAGTCGGGGTAGTCGCCGTCGAGGTAGTGCTGCTTGGCGGTGGCCCAGTAGTCCCGCAGGATGTCGCCGGGGTCGATGTCGGGCGTCTCCTGTGGCACAGTGGCTACGGACGTACCGCCCTCAGCGGAGTCTTCGTGAAATGCCCCGGATAGCAGCCGGGGCATTTCTGCGTTCTCGGTGGTCATGCAGCCTCGGTCTCCTTCGCGGGCCGGGATTCGCCAGACAGCAGGCGGACCAGGTCGGCCGTGATGACGACGTGGCGCGCACCGAGAGGGATCGTCTTAACCGGCGCGTCGCCGCGCTTGATCCGGTCGTGCAGGTGCTGCTTGCTGCAGCCGATTGCTGACGCTGCCTGCGGGACGCTGACGGTGGCCGGCCACTGCCGGATCTCGGCGAGGGTGGGCTGCGAGGGCTTCGTCATGCCGCCCGCCCGCTCTGCGGCATCCGCTGCTTGTTGATGAGGGCATGGAGAGCGTCGGCGGGGATGAGTCGACGCCCCATGAATTTGAAGCTCTCGAGCTCTCCGGACCTGATGAGCTCGAAGATCGTCGACCGGCCCAAAGAGGTGGCCTCGACTGCTTCGGTTACGGAGTAGCTGAGTTTGACGACGTGTGCATCTGACACGATCTCTCCTGCGTAAGTGGAGTCGCCTACGCATTCGACCGTAGCGGTATGCATCGGTCCATGCAAGTACGTGGCGTCACTTGCGCACCATGGAGGGCGATGCGATGCTGCGAGCATGGATTTCGTGGGAGATTGGCGTCTTACGTATCGACCTGGCGGCTGGGTCCGCGCCGCTGAGACTGGCGGCTTGGTGGTCTACCTGCAGTACCGGCCGACTGACGACGCGGCCCAGCGGCTCGACCCTTTCGCCGTGGTCGTGACCTCGAACGGCGCGATCAGTGGTCGGTCGTGGCGCCGGGTGCCGTTCGCTGACATCGGGATGCACGTGGCTATGGAGCCGGCGCGAGAGATCCTGATGGAGCCAGCTCAGGTAGACGCGCCCTCTGTCGAGCGGCTGGATGCCTACTTCACTGAAACGGCTCCGAAGTATGCGAAGTTGAGCAGTCTCATTCCTGCCCACCCGGCCAGCCCTGAGGCGGGCCCCGGAAGCCCGCCGCCCCTTCGGGCGCCGGATGGTCGAATCACGGATGAGTTCTTGCAGGAGCTCGCAGACTCCTATCGGTGGTTCATTGCGGCTAAGAGGCCGCCGGCGCCATCGATTGCCGCCCTCACGGGTGCCCCCGTCCGGACCGTGCATCGCTGGGTAAGCGAAGCGAGGAAGCGGGACTTCCTGCCACCTGCGCGGCGCGGGCAGGCTGGCTGATGGCGGAGCCCAAGAAGGTCGTGCTACGGGATGGCAAGGTGCGGTATCGGGTCGTGGTCGACGCCGGTTATGACGAGGCTGGCAAGCGGCTGCAGCTCACAATCACAAAGGACACCAAGAAGGAGTGTGGTGCCGAGAGGGACCGCATCCTTGCCCAGCGTGCCGCCGGAACCTTGATCGTTCCGAGCAAGGTCACATTGGGGGAGTGGCTTGAGCAGTGGCTGGAGTACAAGCGGCGCGACGTCGAGGAGACGACGATCCGCACGTACCGCCTCGCCCTGGTCCACGTCGTCGAGCGCATCGGACACGTCCGGCTGCAGGAGCTCACGGAGACCCAGCTGCAGGACTTCGTCGACGAAGTGGTGACCTCGGGTCGCAGGAAGGGTGGAGCGCCCGGCACTCGGTTGGCCGTGTCGACCGTCGACGGCATCCTGACCCGGCTCAAGGAAGCGCTGGGCCGGGCCGTGGTCCGCAAGCTCATCCCGGTGAATCCTGCCCAGTACGTGCGCGTCTCGCTGGTCGACAAGAAGACCGACAAGCGGGAGCGCACCCGGGTCGAGCCGTGGACCGTGGCCGAGGTGCAGACGTTCGTTCGCGGCATTGCCGAGGATCGGCTGTTTGCCCCGCTGCTGCTGTCCCTCATGGGACTGCGGCCGGCTGAGGTGTGTGGTCAGCGCTGGACGGACATCGACCTCGAGGATGGCATCCTGTCCATCACCGTCACGCGGACGATGATCGGTAACCATCAGGTGCTCGAGAAGGACACCAAGACAGCATCCGGCGAGCGGTCCCTGCCGCTACCCCGTGCCCCATGGGAGGCTCTGCGGCGGCTCCGTGCGCAGCAGGCCGCGGAGAAGCTGGCTGCCGGCGAGGGGTACACCGACTCTGGGTACGTCGTCGTCGACGAGCTGGGCGTCCCGCGGAACACCCGGCACCTGCGCGAGCATGCCTACCAACTGATGGCCGGCCTGGGGCTCCGCCGAGTGCGCCTGTACGACGCTCGGCACGCGGTGCTGAAGGCTCTGGCCCTGTCCGGGGTTCCCGACGTGATCCTCGCCGCATGGGCCGGCCATACGAACGCGGCCTTCACCAAGCGCAAGTACGTGTCCATCGAGGCGGAGGACATGAGGGCTGCGGCCGACGCTCTGGACGCGTTCCACGGCGGAGACCGGAAAGCCCTCCTGTGAGAGATTGTGAGAAATGATCTCTCACGACGTCTCACATTCGATGTCTGACCTGCGAGAAGAGTTTCACCCGTAGAACAGTGACCAGATTCTACTGGCGGTTTCTGCAGGCCAGTGACACGGTCGCCTTCGTCTCTTGCTACGAGACGCCCGTCACTCCGGTCGCCGGTCGCGGTGCCCGGCGCCCCACCCGGGGGCGCCGCGAGTGCCCCGTGCCGCCGGTGGGGCGCTTCTCACACCACCGGGGGTTCGAAGGGCAGCAGGTCCGGGCGCTTGGCCGGGCGGCCGTCCCCGGAGGAGCGGCCGGTCAGGCGCCGGCCGATCCAGGGACCGAGGTACTCCCTGGCGAAGCGGGCGTCGTCGACGCGGCGGGTCACCCACCGAGGGCGCGTCGCCGCGGGCAGCGGGGTCGTCCAGTCGCACTCGGCGGCCAGGCCCAGGCCCTGCCAGACGGCCTCCGCCACCCGCCGGTGCCCCTCGTCGGTGAGGTGCAGACGGTCGACGTCCCACATCCGCGGGTCGCCGAGGGCGGGCGTGCCGTACAGGTCGACCACCAGGGCCCCGTGGCGCGCGGCGAGTTCGTCGACATGGGCGAACAGCTCCTCCATGCGCGGCCGGAAGCGCTCCATGACGGGGCCGTTGCGTCCCGGGCTGCGCATCAGGACCAGTTGCCCGCAGGACGGGGCGAGCCGTTCGACGGCCTCGGTCAGCAGCCCCCGTACGCGACCCATGTCACATCGCGGCCGCAAAGTGTCGTTCAGCCCGCCGACCAGCGTGACCACGTCCGCCTTCATGTCGGCGGCCACGTCCACCTGTTCGTCGACGATCTGGCCGATGAGCTTTCCGCGGACTGCGAGGTTCGCGTATCGGAATTCCGGGGTACGCGCCGCGAGACGCTTCGCGAGGAGGTCGGCCCATCCCCGGTAGGAACCGTCCGGCAGTCGGTCCGACATACCCTCGGTGAAGCTGTCGCCGACGGCGACAAGACTTGTGTAGGTGGCATTCATCTCCATGGCGGTGCGATCATACCGAACGGTATGGCTCTCGGGCCGTCGGAGCCCGGGAGGGGAGACCGTGAGCGACACGCTCGAGAACACGCTGGCCGAGGCGCTGGCCGAACTGGTGACGGTCGTCGAGACCTGCGACGCGGACACCCTCGACCCGGACACCGCCGTGACATGGCTGGAGAGCACGGGGTACCTGCTGAACAGGCTCCCGGTCGCCGAGCGGCACACCCTCGACCGGCTCTTCCGCGACGCCGCGCTCCGCCGGCCGCCCGGCGCCTGGCGCGAGCGGATGCTCAAGGTCTCCGAGGGCTTCGGGCTGGCCGAGGACGCGCACGGGGCCGCGTGCGACGCGGTGGAGCGGTACACGCGACGCCTCGTCGAGACCGTCCGGCACGCCGACCCCGCCACGCCCGTCCCCACCTGCCCCGGCTGGACCCTCGCCGACCTCGTACGGCACGTGGGCACCGTGCACCGGTGGACGGAGCACCTCGTGCGCACCGGGGCGACCACCCGGGTSCGGGCCGCGAAGATCCCCCTCGACCTGCCGACGGGACCGGCCGGACTGCCCGACTGGCTGGCGGCCGGCGCCGAGACGGCCCTGGCCACGCTGCGCGCCGCCGACCCCGGGACCCCCGTCTGGTCCCCGGGAGGCGACCCCCACGTCCGGTACCACCCGCGCCACGTGCTCTTCGAGACCGTCGTGCACCTCGCCGACGCCGAACTCGCCCTCGGGCGCGAGCCCGGGCTCGCGCCCGGCACGGCGGCCGACGGGATCGACGCCTTCCTGGAGGACCTGCCCTACCTGCCCGGGGCCGCCGAACAGGTCGCGCGACTCGACCGCGACGGAACGAGCATCCGTCTGACCGCCACCGACTCCGGCGCGGCGTGGACCGTCGTCCTCGGCGGCGGCGGCTTCACCTGGCACCGGCGCGGCGAGAGCGAGGCATCGGCCGCCGTCGAGGGAGCCGCCGCGGACCTGCTCCTGTTCGTGTACGGGCGCCGCGGCGCCGATGACCCGTGCCTCACCGCCTCGGGCGACCGCACGCTGCTGGACGCCTGGGGCGCGGCGACCGCGCTGTGACGGCGCGGGGCTCGGAGCCCCGCGCAGGACCTCCCCGCAGTGAGACGGGACCCGGCCCCACGTGGGGCCGGGTCCCGTCTCACCGCCACGCCTCACGCGGCGGGCTCGGCCGCCGGCGCGCGGCCTCACGCGGGGGCCGGATCCCGGCCCGCCGTCACGGCGCCGCGGGGCGGCCCACCAGCTCCCGCAGCACGTCCTCCATCGTGACGAGGCCGGCCAGCTTGCCGTCCTCCCCGAGGACCGCCGCGAGGTGGGTGCGTCCGCGCCGCATCGCGGTCAGGACGTCGTCCATCGGCGAGGCCGCCCGGACCCGGGCGATCGGCCGCAGGGCCGAGACCGGGAACGGCAGATCGCGCGGGGTGACGTCCAGGGCGTCCTTCACGTGGAGGTAGCCCAGGATCCCGCGATCCGAGTCCACCACCGGGAAGCGGGAGAAACCGGACCGCGCCGAGAGCGCCTCCAGCTCCTCGGGCGTCGTCCCCACCGCGGCGTACACGACCTTCTCCACCGGCATCACCACGTCCCGGACCGGACGGCGGCCCAGCTCCAGGGCGTCGTGCAGCCGCTCCGCGGCCCGGTCGTCGAGCAGACCGGCCACACCCGCGTCGGTGACCATCCGGGCCAGCTCGTCGTCCGAGAAGGTCGCCGAGACCTCGTTCTTGACCTCCACGCGCAACAGCTTGAGCAGAGCGTTCGCGAAGGCGTTGATCGCGAAGATCACCGGGCGCAGCGCCCGGGCGAGCGTCACCAGCGGCGGGCCGAGGAGCAGCGCCGTACGGACCGGTTCGGCCAGCGCGACGTTCTTCGGGACCATCTCGCCGAGCAGCATGTGCAGATACGTCGCCAGGGACAGCGCGATCACGAACGAGATCGGGTGCACCAGGCCGTGCGGCACGCCGATCGCGTCGAAGACCGGCTCCAGCAGGTGGGCGATCGCCGGCTCGGCGACGATGCCGAGCACCAGGGTGCAGAGCGTGATGCCGAGCTGGGCGGCGGCGAGCATCGCCGAGACGTGCTCCAGGCCCCACAGGACGCTGCGCGCCCGCCGGTCGCCCTCTTCCGCGTGCGGCTCGATCTGACTGCGGCGCACCGAGATCAGGGCGAACTCCGCGCCGACGAAGAAGGCGTTCACGACCAGGGTCAGCAGACCGATCAGCAACTGGATCGCGATCATCGTCCCGCCTCCCCGTTCTCGTCCGTACGGCGGTCCGTACGGCTACGGCGGTCCGTGCGGCGGTCCGTACGGCCGTGTGCCCGGGACCCGGCGGCGCCGGAGCCGCCCGGTCCGCCGTCCGCCGCGCCGTCGCGCGCGTCCTTGTCCCCGTCCTCGTCCGGCTCGTCCGGCGGCGCGTGCATCAGCACCCGCGCCGCGCGCCGACCGGTGGCGTCCACCACGTCGAGCCGCCAGCCGGCGAGCTCCACGCTGTCCCCCACGGCCGGGATCCGGCCCAGCTCCGTGGCGAGCACGCCCGCCAGCGTCTCGTAGGGGCCGTCGGGCACCCGCAGGCCGATCGCCTCCAGCTGGTCGGTACGGGCGGCGCCGTCCGCGGACCAGAGCTCGCGCCCCTCCGTGTCGGCACCCGCCCGTGCCAGGTCCGGCGTCTCGTGCGGATCGTGCTCGTCGCGGACCTCGCCGACGACCTCCTCGACGATGTCCTCGAGGGTCGCCACGCCGGCCGTGCCGCCGTACTCGTCGATCACGACCGCCATCGTCTGCCGGCCGGACAGCCGGTCCAGGAGCTTGTCCACGGTCAGCGTCTCCGGCACCAGCAACGGCTCGCGCAGGATGTCGCCGATCCGCCGGCGCGGCCGGTCCTCGGCCGGTATGGCCAGGACGTCCTTGATGTGGGCGATCCCGACGACCGCGTCGAGGCTGCCCCGGTAGACGGGGAAGCGGGACAGTCCGGTCGCGCGCGTCGCGTTGGCGACGTCCTCGGCCGTGGCCTGCACCTCCAGCGCCGTGACCTGGACGCGCGGGGTCATCACGTTCTCCGCGGTCAGCTCGGCGAGGTTCAGGGTCCGGACGAACAGCTCCGCGGTGTCCGCCTCCAGGGCGCCCTCCTTCGCGGAGTGCCGGGCCAGCGCCACCAGCTCCTGCGGGGAGCGGGCGGACGCCAGCTCCTCGGCCGGCTCCAGCCCGAACCGGTGCACGATGCGGTTGGCGGTGTTGTTCAGATGGCTGATCAGCGGCCGGAAGGCGGCCGTGAAGACCCGTTGCGGGGTCGCCACCACCTTGGCCACCGCCAGCGGGGAGGAGATCGCCCAGTTCTTGGGGACCAGCTCGCCGACGACCATCAGGACGACGGTGGACAGCGCGGTGCCGATGACCAGGGCCACCGAGGAGGCGACCGCGGGGGAGAGCCCGAGGTCCTCCACCGGCCCCCGGATCAGCGCGGCGATCGAAGGTTCGGAGAGCATGCCGACGACCAGGTTGGTGACGGTGATGCCGAGCTGCGCGCCGGAGAGCTGGAAGGTGAGCGACTTGACGGCCTTGAGGGCGCTGGCCGCGCCCCGCTCACCCCGCTCGACGGCGGCTTCGAGCTCGCCGCGCTCGACCGTGGTCAGCGAGAACTCGGCCGCGACGAAGGCGCCGCAGGCGAGTGACAGCAACACCGCCACGAGGAGCAGGAGCACTTCGGTCATCGGTTCACCTCCGTCCCATGATCAGTCAGGGGGAGGAGGATCGCTCGATGTCGGTCCCGGTCGTGTCGCAGCGTGCTACTGGGAGGCTCGCCCATGGGCGGACGCTCACACCTTTCGGTCGTCGTGGAAGAGGAAGCACCCATGGTAAAGGATGGGCAAAGCAGGGTGGCGATCAGGCCGTGAGCGGCTTCACCCAACGGGTCCACTGGTCCTGCGGCCCGTAGGAGGCCGCCCGCCAGGCGTGCTGCCCGAGCGCGTTGCGGTCGAGCACCATCGCGTCCGCCCGCCGGCCGCCGAGCCGTACGAAGTGCTCCTCGGCCGCCGCGAGCAGCGCGCCGCCGACCCCCCGCCGGCGGTGGTCGGGGTGCACGGCGAGCCGGTAGAGGTGACACCGCCAGCCGTCGAATCCGGCGATGACGGTGCCGACGAGTTCACCGTCGTGCTCCGCGAGGATCAGGGCCTCGGGATCGCGGGCGACGAGCCGCTCGATCCCGTCCCGGTCGTCGCTGATGCTGGTCCCCTCGGCGGCGGTCTTCCAGAAGGCGAGCACGTCGTCGAGGTCGGCCGCCACGGCGGCGCGGATGCGCGGTTCGGTCATGGGCCGCATCCCATCACCGGCCCCGGGGGGCCGTCGACCATGTTTCGCCA
Organism: Streptomyces sp. MS191; assembly: GCF_008042125.1. Taxonomy (GTDB): domain Bacteria; phylum Actinomycetota; class Actinomycetes; order Streptomycetales; family Streptomycetaceae; genus Streptomyces. The sequence goes on along the minus strand of NZ_RDBI01000040.1, from coordinate 64,034 downwards.
TACGGGCGGGCCGGGTGCCGTTCCGCCGGCACGGCCGGCCGGCCGCGAGCCCGCGGCGCGCCCCGAGCCCCCGGGCCCGCCGCCTCACAGCCTTCGCGCCGTGCCCAGCACACAGAACGACGACGGCAGCCGGGGCCCGTCCTCCGGGACCGTGAACGTGCGGTACGCCGTCGGCTCGAAGCCCGCCGCCTCGATCGCCGCCAGCGGATCGCGCGCCGTGTGGCACCCGCCGAACAGCAGCGGCCACACCGTGCGGTCCAGCGCCCGCTGGGTCCGCGCCATACCCCGCCCCGGCGCCAGACCGTGTTCGAAGAAGCGGAGTTCGCCGCCAGGACGCAGCACCCGGTGCAGCTCCGCGAGCGCCCTCGGCACGTCGCGGACGGTGCACAGCACCAGCGAAGCCACCGCCGCGTCGAAGGCCTCGCTCTTGACCGGCAGCGCCTCCGCCGCACCGGGGACCACGTCCACCGGGACCTCGGCGCGCCGTCCGGCCTCGACCGCCAACCGGCGCAGATGTCGCTCCGGTTCGACGGCCACCACCTCGGACACGGTGCCGGGGTAGTGCGCGAAGTTCAGCCCGTTCCCCGCCCCGACCTCGATGACCCGGCCCGACAGCCCGGCCAGCAGCTCCGCCCGCAGGGCGCCGACGCCGCCCTTGTCGTCGGCGGAGACGCTGAACCGTGCGTAGAAGCGGGCGAAGAGCGGATGGTGGACGGCGTCCCGGGGGACCCGGGTCGTACGCGGTGACATCGCGGACCTCCTCCGACGCGCGGGAGCGCGGACACGGACGGGGAGATTCTCCCCCGTACCGCCCCGATCAGCCCGTCACGAAGCAGAACTCGTTGCCCTCCGGGTCGCGCATCACCTGGAAGGAACCCTGTTCGTCCGCGACGATCCCGCCGTTCCGCACGGCTCCGAGCCCGGTCGCCTCGTCGGCCGCCGCGTCCACCGCGGCCACCTCCAGATCCAGGTGGACCCGGTTCTTGGCCGTCTTCCCCTCGGGAACCCGCTGGAAGGCGAGCCGGACGAACTCCGGCGGGTCGACGTACGACCAGTCGGGACTCCGGTCCACCGGCGCCCCGCCCAGCAGCCCGGCCCAGAAGCGCACCAGGGCCGCGGGGTCGGCGCAGTCGAAGACGATCTCCTGAACGTGTGCGCGCATGCCCTCAGCCTACGGAGATCACGCCCGGTGCGCCGAGGAGAAGGAATCCGCGTCCCATTCGCCGCCCAGCGCCGGGGCGATCCAGGTCCGCGCGGCCCCCCGGAACGCCGCCGGCTCGAGCGCGCCCGCGCCGGCCGGCACGGCCCCGAGCAGCGGCGCGCCGGCCGCCTCGGGCAGGTCGGTCAGGTTGCAGCGCTCGGCCAGGTCCGGAGCGGCGGGCCAGCTGCCGATCACCACACCGAGCTGCGCGACGCCGCGCGCCCGGAGCGCCTCGGCGGTCAGGGTGGTGGAGTTGAGGGTGCCGAGCCCGGCCGGTGTCACCACCAGGACCGGTGCGTCCAGCAGCCGGGCCACGTCGGCGAGCGTGCCGCCGTCCGCGTCGAGGCGGACGAGGAGCCCGCCGGCCCCCTCCACCAGGACCAGATCGTGCTCCGCGGCGAGCTTCGTGGCGGCGGTGGCGATCTCCGACGGGCCCACCGGCGCCATCCCCGCCCGAGCGGCGGACGTGGCGGGCGCCAACGGCTCCGGGAAACGGGCCAGTTCGACCGACGCGGCGGCGCCGGAGAGCCGGACGGCCTCGTCCGCGTCCCCGCGTTCGCCCGGCCCGAGTCCGGTCTGCGCCGGCTTGAGCACGGCCACCGACCGCCCGGCCGCGGTGGCCGCGGCGGCCACCGCGGCGGTCACGATGGTCTTCCCGATCTCCGTACCCGTACCGCTGACGACGATGACGGTCATGGTGTGCTGCGTCCTTTCCGAGGACCCGCCGCCAGTGCCCTGGCGGCGGGCGGAGTTCCGATCGGCCGGAGCCGGACGCCGGGAGCCGTCGTGCGGCCCCGGCCCTCCGGCCGGCCCGTGGTGCCGGGGCGCGGACCCCGGAATTCCTCCGCGGTCCGCGCCCCCGCCTGGCTTCGGGGCGGAAGCGGTCAGCCCGCCGCGGCCGCCGCGCGGACCGCCTCGCAGATGCGGGCCACGTCCGCGTCGCCGGTCACGAACGGCGGCATCGTGTAGATCAGGTCGCGGAACGGCCGCAGCCACACGCCCGCACGCACCGCCGCCTCCGTGGCCGCCGCCATGTCGATCTCGTGGTCGAGCTGCACGACACCGATCGCGCCGAGCACGCGCACGTCCCGGACACCGGGCACGTCGGCCACCGTCGCGAGCCCCTCGCGGAGCCCCGCCTCGATCCGCTTGACCTCGACCGCCCAGTCCTGGGACAGCAGCAGGTCGATCGAGGCACAGGCCACCGCGGCGGCCAGCGGATTGCCCATGAACGTGGGGCCGTGCGCCAGGACCGGGACCTCGCCCCGCGAGATGCCGTCGGCGACCCGCGAGGTGCACAGCGTCGCCGCCATCGACAGGTATCCGCCGGTCAGCGCCTTGCCGACGCACATGACGTCCGGGGCGACCCCGACGTGGTCCGCGGCGAACAGCGCGCCCGTGCGGCCGAAGCCGGTGGCGATCTCGTCGAAGACCAGCAGCACGTCGTGCTCGTCGCACGCCTCGCGCAGTACCCGCAGGTACTCGGGAGCGTGGAAGCGCATGCCTCCGGCACCCTGCACGACCGGCTCCACGATGACCGCGGCCAGCTCCTCCGCGTGCTGCCCGATCCGCTCGCGGAGCGGCTCCGCGTACGCCTCGTCGTACTCGGCGGGCGGTGCGTCGACGAACACCTGCTTCTGGAGCACGCCCGACCAGAGGTCGTGCATCCCGCCGTCGGGGTCGCACACCGACATCGGCGTCCAGGTGTCGCCGTGGTACCCACCGCGCCAGGTGAACAGCCGGTGCTTGCCCGGCCGGCCCACCGAGCGCCAGTACTGCAGGCACATCTTGGCCGCGACCTCGACGGCGACGGAACCCGAGTCGCTGAGGAAGACGTGCCGGAGCGGACCGGGGGTGATCTCCACCAGCCGGGCGGCCAGCCGGACGGCCGGCTCGTGGGTGAGCCCGCCGAACATGACGTGGCTCATCCGGTCCAGCTGGTCGCGGGCCGCCTCGTTGAGCACGGGGTGGTTGTAGCCGTGGATGGCCGACCACCACGAGGACATGCCGTCGATCAGCTCGGTCCGTCCGTGCACCGGCTCGGCGAGGCCGAGGCGCACACCGGACGCGGACGCGACGACCAGCGGGTCCGTACGGCCCGGCATGGGGCCGTACGGATGCCAGACGTGCGCCCGGTCCAGGGCCAGCAGTTCGCTGTTACGCATTCGGCGCGAGGTCCGTGCCGGCGCCCCGGCGCCGCACCGCGACGAGGTCGGTCCGGGCGTTCGGGCCCTCGCCCTCCCCGGCGGACCCGGCCGCCGCCACCGGCGCGGCCTCCGCGGGCGCCGCGTGCCCGCCGCACGGGCCGCAACCGCCGCCCTGCTCGTGCGAGCCGCAGCCGCCGCCCGCCCCGGCCTCGGCGTGCGAGCCGCAGCCACCCGCCGCCGCGGCGGCGTCGACACGGTGCCTCGGCAGCGTCGTCGTGCCCGCGCCCTCCACCTCGAAGCCCGCGTCCGCGATCATGTCGAGGTCGGCCTGACCGGCCTGCCCCTCGCTGGTGAGGTAGTCGCCCAGGAAGATCGAGTTCGCGATGTTCAGGGCCAGCGGCTGCATCGAGCGCAGGTGCACCTCGCGTCCGCCGGCGATCCGCACCTCCACGTCGGGGCAGACGAACCGGACCATCGCCAGGATCCGCAGGCAGCGCTGCGGGGTGAGGTGCCACTCCTTGGCCAGCGGCGTGCCCTCGAAGGGGATCAGGAAGTTCACCGGCACCGAGTCGGAGTCCAGCTCGCGCAGCGCGTACACGACGTCGACCAGGTCCTCGTCGCTCTCGCCCATGCCCGCGATCAGACCGGAGCACGCCGACAGACCGGCGGCGTGCGCCTTCTGCACGGTGTCCACGCGGTCCGCGTAGGTGTGCGTGGTCGTGATCTCCCCGTACGTCCCCTCGGACGTGTTCAGGTTGTGGTTGTACGCGTCGGCTCCCGCGGCCCGGAGCCGCTCCGCCTGGCCGTCCGAGAGCAGACCGAGGCACGCGCAGACCTCGACGCCCTCGTTCTGCTCCTTGATCGCCTCGATGGTCTTGCCGACCCGGTCCACGTCCCGGTCCGTCGGACCGCGGCCGCTCGCCACCAGGCAGACCCGCTTCGCGCCGCCCGCGACACCGGCCGCGGCGGCCTCGGAGGCCTCGTCGGGCTTCAGCCAGGTGTACTTGAGGATCCCGGCCGTCGAGCCGAGGCGCTGCGAACAGTACGAGCAGTCCTCGGGGCACAGCCCGGACTTCAGATTGACCAGATAGTTGAGCTTCACCCGGCGTCCGAACCACTGGCGGCGCACCTTGCCGGCCGCGGCCACCACATCGAGGAGTTCGTCGTCGGAGGTCGCCAGCACGGCGAGCGCTTCTTCACGGGTCGGCAGCTCGCGCCGAAGCCCCTTGTCCACCAGCGTGTTCAGCAGGTCCATAAAGGCTGATCCTCGCTTACCGCACACCCCGCGGCCAAGGAGGAACTGAACAAACGAGGCCGTTTGATGTGTGGGCATGGCCACACCCTGACCTTGCCCGCGGAGCGTTAGGGTCTGTGCGCTGCCTACAAAAGGATCTGCCGCATGCATCGGGACGAGGACACGCGCCGCACCGCGTTCGACTGGACCGAGGCCGAGGCGCGCCGGCGAGCGGACGCCGGGCTCGTCCGCACCCTGCGGCCGCGCTCCGCGGAATCGGAGCTCCTCGACCTGGCGAGCAACGACTACCTCGGCCTCACGCGGCGCCCGGAGATCACCGAGGCGGCCGCCGAGGCCGCCCGCCGCTGGGGCGCGGGCTCCACCGGCTCCCGGCTGGTCACCGGCTCCACCCGGCTGCACGCCCGGCTCGAACGCGAACTCGCCGAGTTCTGCGGCTTCGAGGCCGCCCTCGTCTTCTCCTCCGGCTACACCGCCAACCTCGCCGCGCTGACCGCGTTGAGCGGCCGCGACTCACTGATCGTCTCGGACGCGGGCAACCACGCCTCGATCGTCGACGGCTGCCGGCTCTCGCGCGCCGAGACCGCCGTCGTCCCGCACGTCGACCCGGAGGCGGTGCGCAAGACGCTGCGCGCCCACGACGGCCGACGGGCCCTCGTGGTCAGCGACTCGGTCTTCTCCGTCGACGGCGACAAGGCCCCCCTGGCGGAACACGCCGGGGCGTGCCGTGACCACGGCGCCGCGCTCGTCGTCGACGACGCCCACGGGCTCGGCGTCCTCGGCCGGGGCGGCCGGGGCGCGCTGCACGAGGCCGGCCTCGCCGGCGACCCCGACGTGGTCGCCACCCTCACCCTCTCCAAGTCGCTGGGCAGCCAGGGCGGCGCCGTCCTCGGCCCGGCCCGCGTCATCGAGCACCTGGTCAACACGGCCCGGACCTTCATCTTCGACACCGGCCTCGCCCCCGCGGCGGCCGCCGCGGCACTCGCGGGCCTGCGCCTGATCGAGGAGGAGCCCGCGCTCGCCGGCCGCGCCCGGACCGTCGCCACGACCCTGTACCGGCTGCTCACCGAGGCCGGCCTCACCGCCGCGCGCCCGGACGCGGCCGTCGTCTCCGTACGCGCCCCGTCGCCGGACGCGGCGCTGCGGTGGGCGGCGGACTGCCGCGAACAGGGCCTGGCCGTCGGCTGCTTCCGTCCCCCGTCGGTGCCCGACGGCATCTCGCGCCTGCGGCTGACGGCCCGGGCGGACCTGACGGACCTGGAGATCGGCAAGGCGGTCTCGACGATCCTCCGTACGGCCCCGCCGGCCTGACGTCCCGGCCCGCCCGTTCCGCCGTTCCGCCGCCGTACGCGCGCCGCCCGGCCGCACCTGCCGCACGTCCTCAAAATCCCCTGCCTGTAGCAGAGTTCACCGCTTCGGGCGATAGATATATGCATATCTTGGTGGATCGACCCTCATGGTGGCACGAGAAGTGGCACTCTGGCGCGAAGCGCAATCCGGGGCTGGCCCCGGTGGGAAAGGGACAGCGTCGCCATGGCAGATCAGCAGGAAGCAACCGTCACTCTGCCGAGCGATCCGGCCTCGGTCTCCGAGGCCCGGAGGTACGTCGCCGACGTCCTGACCGGATGGGGGCTCGCGGGCGGCAGCGACACCGCGGACACCGTCCGGCTGATCGTGTCGGAGCTCGCCACCAACGCCGTCCAGCACACCTTCGGCCAGTCGCCCACGTTCACCGTCGACGTCCGTCTGGTGCGCGAGGAGCAGCTCCACATCGGTGTCACCGACAGCTACCCCCGCTGGCCGAGACGCCTGCCCGCGGCGGTCCAGCAGGACAACGGCCGGGGCATGGTCATCATCCGCATCCTCACCGCCGAGGCGGGAGGCCGCCTCTCGGTCACGCCGACCGACGAGGGCGGCAAGACCGTCTGGATCAATCTCCCGTGGACGGCGTCCCCGAACTAGGGCGTGTTGCGAAAGTCCCGCCTGCCCCACGACGCCTGGCACGCCCGCTCGCTGCGTTGTCGGGATCGCCCGAGTACACCCAGTACGAGGGCGACCCTCCGCCTTGCGATCGCACGCACCAGACGCCGCGGGGCCCGCCCTCCGGGCGGACGGCGCTACTTTCGCAACACCCCCTAAAGGGTGTTGCAGAAGGTCGGGCTTTGGCAGGCCAAAGTGGCTTCTGGTCTGCTGTTTTACCGTGTCATGGCGAGGTTGTGCATGGTGGCTACGGCCTGGACGGCGTGGTGGAGGCCG
>NZ_RDBI01000040.1:46815-57078 GCF_008042125.1 Streptomyces sp. MS191 | reverse complement strand
CTAGGGCGTGTTGCGAAAGTCCCGCCTGCCCCACGACGCCTGGCACGCCCGCTCGCTGCGTTGTCGGGATCGCCCGAGTACACCCAGTACGAGGGCGACCCTCCGCCTTGCGATCGCACGCACCAGACGCCGCGGGGCCCGCCCTCCGGGCGGACGGCGCTACTTTCGCAACACCCCCTAAAGGGTGTTGCAGAAGGTCGGGCTTTGGCAGGCCAAAGTGGCTTCTGGTCTGCTGTTTTACCGTGTCATGGCGAGGTTGTGCATGGTGGCTACGGCCTGGACGGCGTGGTGGAGGCCGTCTCCTTTCTGGCGGCAGTCGCGGAGGATCTTCCAGTTCTTCATCCGGGCGAAGGTGTGCTCGACGCGGGCGCGGACGCGTCGGTGTTCGGAGTTGTCTTCTTCCTGCCCGCGCAGGAGGGGTCGTCCGGCTCTCTTGCGGTGCGGGACGATCAGGCCGGTGCCGAGGTAGGCGCCGTCGGCGATCACCGTCGTGCCGGCCGCGGTGGCCGGCAGGGCCGACTCCCGCCAGACGTGGGCGTCGGCCTTGGCGGTGAATGACCCGGCAGACGGTGGCCGGAGAGATGCCGAAGAGCGGAGCGAGCTGCCGCATTGTCAGGTTGGTGCGGTAGTACACGGCCACCAGCAGCACCCGGTCCGGCAGCGGCAGGCACCACGGACGGCCACCACCGGGACCGTTCCCGCCCCGCTCCTTCACCACTTTCACCAGCTTCGCGAACCGGTCGATCCGCAAGCCCGTGAACGTCTCCACCCACACCGGCTCAGCCCGCAACACCCCACCCATGCAAGGGAAATGCCCGGAACTGAGCCTTCTGCAACACCCTTTAGGGCGTGTATCGAAAGTGTGTGCGGCGGCCGGTGTGGCGTTGTACTCCTGGAGAGCCTCAATGCCGGTCTGTTGTCACCTTGGAGTTACCGATGGCCGTTCGCCGTGTCGTACCCAATGTCCAGTCGGAGGCTGTGCAGGAGAGCCGGGAGTTCTACGGCCTGCTCGGATTCGAGGAGGTCATGAACCACGGCTGGATCATGACGCTCGCGTCCCCGTCCAGTCCGACAGCGCAGATCAGCCTCATGGTCAGTGACAAGACCGCACCTGTCACGCCCGATATGAGCGTCGAAGTGGATGACGTGGACGCGGCCTACGGGGCCATGCGGGAGAGCGGCGCGGAGATCGTTCACCCCCTGCAGGACGAGGAGTGGGGGGTGCGCCGGTTCTTCGTCCGTGACCCCGACGGCCGGGTGGTCAACGTGCTGGGCCACCGCTGACGGTCCTCCCGGCTACAGAGGAATGCGAGTCACAGCCCTCCGTTGATGGCCGTGACGAGCACGGTCGCCGCGTAGCGGACGGCGAGTTTCCCGTAGCGCGGGTGGCCACCGCCCGGTGTCTCTTGAGCCGGTTGATCCCGCACTCCACCGCATGCCGCTCCCGGTAGTCGATCTTGTCGAACTTCGGTGGGCGGCCACCGCGGGAGCCCGGCTTCTTGCGGTTGCGGGCGTGGTCGGCCGGTCTCGGTCAGGGGTGCGTCACCCCTGACGGCCTCGGTCTCCTGTCCCGGACCCGGGTGCAAAGCAGGCGTCTCAGCTCGCGGCGGGCTGGTCTGCTTGCCGGGAATCGGATCGCCATCAACGGGGTTGGTGGGGGATAAACCTCTATTGGAGAGCCATGCGAGCGATTCAGGTGTACGAAGTGGGCGGTCCCGAGGTGCTGCAGGAGGCCGAGGTGGACCAGCCGCGGCCGGGTCCGGGCGAGGCGCTCGTGGAGGTCGCCGCATCCGGGGTCAACTTCCTCGACGTCTACCACCGCGAAGGCCGGTACAGCCTCCCGCTGCCCTTCACCCCGGGCGCTGAGGGCGCCGGCACGGTCGTCGAAGTGGGACCCGGCGTCGCAGACGTCGCAGTCGGGGACCGGGTCGGTTGGGTGGAGATTCCCGGCACGTATGCCGAGCGGGCCGTCGTGGACTCCTCCCGGCTGGTGCCGCTGCCCGACGACATCGACTTCGAGACAGCCGCCGCCGTGCTCCTCCAAGGCATGACCGCGCACTATCTCGTCAAGGACGCCTACCCGGTTCAGGGGGGCGACACGGTGCTCGTGCATGCGGCCGCTGGTGGCATGGGGCTGCTCTTGACCCAGCTCATCACCCATCTCGGCGGCAGGGTGATCGGCACGACGTCGACCACGGCGAAGGCCGAGCTGGCGAAGCGTGCCGGGGCCGCTGAGGTGATCCTTTCCTCCGCGGTCGACGATCTCGCAGCCGAGGTGAGGCGGCTCAACGGCGGTCAGGGACTGCCGGTCGTCTACGACGGCGTCGGCGCGCACACCTTCGATGCGAGCCTCGCCAGCCTGCGAACCCGCGGCCATCTCGTGCTCTTCGGCGCGGCAAGTGGTGCCGTGCCTCCGTTTGATCCGATTCGGCTCGCCCACGGCGGTTCGCTGACCCTGATCCGGCCCAGCCTCGGGCACTTCATCGCCGATCGGTCCGAACTGCTCCGACGGGCCGCCGATGTGTTCGAGTGGGTGCGCTCCAAGGCGCTCGAGGTCACCGTAACGGGCCGCTACGCATTGTCCGAGGCCGCCCAGGCCCACAGCGATCTGGAGGCTCGGCGTACCACCGGCAAGCTGCTCGTCGTACCCGATGCGGCCGCTCCTGGACGCCGCGAGGAGACGCAGAGCTGATCGCGGGTGACGAGGTCGGGGATCCTGGAGACGGGTAGGGCGTGCTGCGAGGGTGCGGCGGCGCCGCCGCACCCTCCGGCCCGTCGGCCGTCGCGCCGTTCGTCAGGAGGCGGGTCCCCGCCGTGGGACCCGCCGGGCCGGCCGCCCGCTGTCCTGAGCGGCCGTCAGGGCGTCGTCGGAGGCCGTGGGAGGGCCTCCCGCGCGGGTGTCAGCGGACCCGGCCGTAGTAGACCTTCGAGGACCAGATCCGGTCGAGCTTCACCCAGGAACCGGTCTTGGGGGAGTGCCAGATCTTGCCGCTGCCAGCGTAGATCCCCACGTGGTACACCCTCCCCCCGGAGTGGAAGAAGACCAGGTCGCCCTTCTGCCTGCCGGAGGCGGCGATGTGCCGGGTCTTGTTGTACTGCTGCTGCGCGGTGCGGGGCAGTGACTTGCCCGCCTTCCTGTACGAGTAGAGCGTGAGCCCCGAGCAGTCGAACCTGGTGGGCCCGCTCGCTCCGTACCTGTACGGCGATCCCTTCTTCGACGCCGCGACGTTCAGCGCCTTGCCGGCGTACGTCGTGGCGGCCTGGGCCTCCGGTGCGGCACCTGGTGCCAGCAGCGTGCCGCCGACGGCGGCGAGGGTGAGAGCCGAGACGGCTCCGGCCCGGGACAGCAGGGACGGGACATGAATCTGCGCAGTCATGCGCAACCCTTCGTCAGCCGCCTGTGAAGGATGACCTGTCGGGTTCGGACTGGCGAAGTTGCCCGGCCGCGGCTGCGGCTTCACCCCAAGGAACGGCCCCACTGGCCGGCCGTTCCGTACTGCTCGGGTCCTCCACTCCTGCCGATCCACTCCTGTCGACCAGACATCCGGGACGGCGGCAGGACTCGGCGTCCGCCCGGACCGCCCCGCCGCGGTGGCGGGGGCTTGTCGTCGTCAGGGATCTTGACCCACGAACCGGTCGAAAACCGAGCTGAAACGGCGATATGTGAGGCTCCTCACGACTGATCCATTCGGGTGGACAAGCAGGTTTCGTGATCTTCCGAAGGGTGGTCAGCAGGCCCCGTACCAGCGACGGAACCTCCAATTCCGCCAGATGTGTGCACCTCTCGCGCAACTCGCCCCAGTCACATGTCGATTCGTCGACTACGCCGTACGGGGGAGGATTTCTGCGGTCGCACTGGGCCGACCGGACCTCGACACGACACGCCCGTATGTCAACTCGACGGCGGCTCCGGCACGGTGACCCGTCCGGACCGCCGCTCCCCGTCCAGGACGCGGAGCGCGCGGGTCAACGTCTCGGTGTGCACCTCGCTCTCGCCGCGCAGGTGCATCGTCGTCAGCGCGTCGCGCAGGGCCGTCGCCCTGCCCACCAGCGCCTGCGCCGCGCGTAACGCCCCATAAGTATGCATTGTCCTGGATGGATTGATACGTCCGAGCAGGTCCACGACCTCGAGGTAGGCGTCGACGAGCTCGCCCTCGGCGCGCGTCAGTGCGGGCAGCGGCGGCAGTTCGGGGACCACGGCGGGCTCACCGCCCCCCGGCGCCGCCGGACGCGGCACGGTTGCGGACGACGTGGTCCACCAGGCCGTACGCGGTCGCCGCCGCGGCGTCGAGGATGGTCGTCCGGTCGATGTCGGCGTCGATCCGCTCGCGGCTCCGGCCGGTGTGCGTGGCCAGCATGCCGGCCACCATCGCGCGCAGGCGCAGCAGTTCCCGGGCCTGGATGTCGAGATCGCTCGGCTGCCCCTGGATCGGCTCGTCCGTCGCCGGCTGCCGCAGCACCACCCGCGCACCGGGCAGCGCCATCCGCTTTCCGGGGGCGCCCGCGGCGAGCAGGACGGCGGCGGTGGACGCGGCCTGCCCCAGGCAGGTGGTCTCGATGTCGCAGGTGACGACCTGCATCGTGTCGTAGATCGCCGACATCGCGCTGAGGGAGCCGCCGGGGGAGTTGATGTAGAGCGAGATGTCGCGCTCGGGGGCCGTGTACTCCAGGTGGAGGAGCTGCGCGATGACGTCGTTGGCCGAGGTCTCGTCGATCGGAGTGCCCAGGAAGACGATCCGCTCGTCGAGCAGCTTGGAGTACGGGTCGAGGGTGCGGGTGCCGTGGCTGGTGCGCTCGGTGAACTCGGGCAGCACGTAGCGGGCGTCGGGTCGGTTCATGGTGGGCGCCTCCCGGAGCGGATGACTCTGTCAAAAATGTACAGGACGTACAGGCCGTAGGATGAGGAGCATGGCCTACGAGATTCCGGTGACGCAAGCACGCGCAGAGCTCGCCGACCTGATCAACCGCGTGGTGTACGGCGACGAGCGCGTCGTCGTGACCCGGCACGGCAAGCCGCTCGTGGCGCTCGTCTCCGCCGCTGACCTGGAACGACTGGAGGCGGAGGAGGCGCGCGAGCAGGCGGCCGCCGAGGAGCCGGTGGTCTCTTCCGTCTCCCACGTCCGCGCGATCGCGTCCGCTCCGGGTGAACAGGGCCGCTTCGGCATCGCCGCCCACCACCGCGAGCCCGGAGCCTGACCGGACGTCACGAGAGACCGGCCCGCGGCGGGTTCCGCGGCCCGGACACGCGAGAGCCGCGTACCCCCGTCCGCTACAGCGGGGGCACGCGGCCGTGTGCGAGGGGCGTCAGCCCACCGGCGCCGGGGTCGGGCTCGCGGCGGGCTCCGGCACCCGAGCCGCGGCGACGCGCCGCCCGCCGGCCAGGACCGCGGCCAGCCCGGCCACCGTCCAGAGGCCGAGCACCAGCAGCGGCGCGCCCGCGCCGCCGCCGTCGAAGAAGGCGACCGAGCGCAGCGCCGAGCCGCCGGCGCCCGGCGGGAGCCACTGGCCGAGCGTCCCCACCGGCGAGGGCAGCAGTTCCGGAGCGCTCGCCACACCCGAGAACGGGTTGCCGAGCAGCACCATGAGCAGCGCGCCGAGCCCGAGACCCGGCTTCCCGAGGAGGGCGGCGAGGCCCGCCAGCGCCGAGCCGATCGCGAGGACGGTCAGCCCCAGGACTCCCGCCTCGGCCCACCAGTCACCGGTGAGTGCCCCGAGCCAGCCGTCGGCGAGCGAGGCCCCGGCGATCCCCGCCAGGGCGGCGGCCCCGACCAGGGCGAGGGCCGCCCGGGAGCGCCGCAGGCCGAACACGGTCACGGCCACGCCGGAGGCGGCGCCCGCCAGGACGAGCGGGAACACGCTCGCGGCGAGCGCGGCGCCCCGGGGGTCGCCCGCCGGGGTCGGCACGACGTCGGTGACCTCGACGGGCGCGCCGGGCGGAGCCTGCGCGGTCACGGCCTCGCGCAGCAGTCCGGCGACGACCGGGCTCGCGGCCGAGGCGGTCAGCAGTTCGGCGCCCTGTGGCGTGACGACCACCGCGCCGTATACGACGCGGTCCTCGATCGCGGCGCGGGCGGCGGACTCGGAGGCGTAGCGGTGGATCTCGAAGGCGCCGTCGTGCGCGGTGAGGCGCTGCTCCAGCGGGGCGGTGGCGGTGGCGGGTCCCGCGACGCCGATCGGCAGGTCGCGCGGAGCGGTCCGGGCGGCGGGCCAGGCGAAGGCCCACAGGGCCAGGGCGACGGCGACGGGGATCAGCACCATCACCGCGAGGGTCCTGCGGGTGGCGGTGGGAGGCATGTCGGACCTCTCGATTCAAAGAGAAGGATCGTTCGTTTTACTGCGGCCCACTGTCCCGCCGGCGCGCTCGCTTGTCAAGAATGAATGTTCGTTTTAGATTTCGTGCATGGCTCGTGTCTCCCAGGAACACCTCGACGCCCGCCGCCGTCAGATCCTCGACGGCGCCGCGCGCTGCTTCGCCCGCAACGGCTTCCACGCCACGTCGATGCAGGACGTGCTGGCCGAGGTGGGCCTCTCGGCCGGCGCGGTCTACCGCTACTTCCGCGGCAAGGAGGAGCTCATCGGGGCCATCGCCGGAGAGGCGTTCGCGGGGATCCGCGCCGCCTTCGAGGAGGCGTCCCGCAGCACTCCGCCGCCCACCCCCGACGTGCTCCTCGGCACGGTGCTGCGGCTCTTCCTCGAGGAGCGGATCCCGGGCGGCGACCGGCAGGCGTTCGCGCGTCTCATCCTCCAGGTGTGGGCCGAGACCCTGCGCGACGAGCAGCTGTTCCGGACCCTCTCCGAGGGGTACGACGGAATGCGCGAGGCCTGGTCGACCCTCGTCGTCGCCTACCGCGAGAGCGGGGTGCTGGCGGCCGACGTGCCCGCCGACCACGTCGCGCGCACCCTCATCGCCACCGCGCAGGGGTTCATCGCCCAGCAGGCCCTGTTCGGCGACGTGGCGGTCGAGGTCCTGGAGGACGGGCTGCGCGGTCTCATGTCCATGCGGCTGCCAAGCCCGAGTTAACGCGCCGGAAAAACTTCCGCCCTAACGTGCAAAGTTCGACGGGGCGGCCCATCACCGCAGCTCAACAGAGTGTTGAAGATCGGTAGGGTCCGCTGCTGTCCGGGGGCTGCCCCGGTGGACGACTGTGAGGTGGAAGAGTGCAACTGACCCCGCACGAACAGGAACGCCTGCTCATTCACGTGGCGGCGGACGTGGCGGAGAAGCGCAGGGCGCGCGGCGTGAGGCTGAACCACCCCGAGGCCGTCGCCCTGATCACCTCCCACATCCTGGAGGGCGCCCGCGACGGCCGCACCGTCGCGGAACTCATGGCCAGCGGGCGCAAGGTGCTCACCCGCGACGACGTCATGAGCGGCATCCCGGAGATGATCCACGACGTCCAGGTCGAGGCCACCTTCCCGGACGGGACCAAGCTCGTCACCGTCCATGACCCGATCGTGTGACGGGGGAGCGCCGCCGATGACTCCCGGAGAGATCCTTTTCGGTGACGGCCCGATCGCCCTCAACGAGGGGCGCGCCGTGACCCGCCTGACCGTGCTCAACGCCGCCGACCGGCCCGTCCAGGTCGGCTCCCACTACCACTTCGCCGAGGCCAACCCCGGCCTGGACTTCGACCGTTCCGCCGCGCGCGGCCTGCGGCTGCACATCGCCGCCGGCACCGCCGTGCGGTTCGAGCCCGGCATCCCGGTCGAGGTCGAACTCGTCCCCCTCGCGGGCCGCCGGGTGGTCCCCGGACTGCGCGGAGAGACCGCCGGAGCGCTCGACGCCCCGGCGCCCGCCCCCGAGGCGAAGGAGACCGACCGTGCCTGAGCTGCACCGTGCCGTCTACGCCGATCTGTTCGGCCCGACCACCGGCGACCGGATCCGGCTCGCCGACACCGACCTGCTCGTCGAGATCGAGGAGGACCGCTCCGGCGGCCCCGGCCGGGCCGGCGACGAAGCCGTCTTCGGTGGCGGCAAGGTCATCCGCGAGTCGATGGGCCAGGCCAGGACCACCCGGGCCGAGGGTGCCCCGGACACGGTGATCACCGGCGCCGTGGTCATCGACCACTGGGGGATCGTCAAGGCCGACATCGGCATCCGCGACGGCCGCATCACCGGTATCGGCAAGGCCGGCAACCCCGACACCATGGACGGCGTCCACCCCGACCTGGTCATCGGTCCGGAGACCGAGATCGTCGTCGGGAACGGCCGGATCCTGACCGCGGGCGGCGTCGACACCCACGTCCACTTCATCTCGCCGACCCTCGTCGACGAGGCCCTCGCCTCCGGCGTCACCACCCTGGTCGGCGGCGGCACGGGCCCCGCGGAGGGGACGAAGGCCACCACGATCACCCCCGGCCCCTGGCACCTCGCCCGGATGTTCGCGGCGCTCGAGGGTTCCCCGGTGAACATCGGGCTGCTCGGCAAGGGCAACACCATGTCCCGGGACGCCATGCACTCCCAACTGCGCGGCGGCGCACTGGGGTTCAAGATCCACGAGGACTGGGGGGCGACGCCCGCCGTCATCGACGCCTGCCTGGGCGTCTGCGACGAGACCGGTGCCCAGCTCGCCATCCACACGGACACCCTCAACGAGGCCGGCTTCGTCGGCGACACGCTCGCCGCCATCGCCGGCCGCACCATCCACGCCTACCACACCGAGGGTGCGGGCGGCGGGCACGCGCCGGACATCATCACCGTCGTCTCCGAGGCGCACATACTGCCCAGCTCCACCAACCCCACCCGGCCGCACACCGTCAACACCATCGAGGAACACCTCGACATGCTGATGGTCTGTCACCATCTCAACCCGGCCGTGCCGGAGGACCTCGCCTTCGCCGAGTCCCGGATCCGGCCCTCCACCATCGCCGCCGAGGACCACCTCCACGACCTCGGCGCCATCTCGATCATCTCCTCCGACTCCC
This sequence comes from Streptomyces sp. MS191, assembly GCF_008042125.1. GTDB lineage: Bacteria > Actinomycetota > Actinomycetes > Streptomycetales > Streptomycetaceae > Streptomyces. The sequence continues at coordinate 48,153 of NZ_RDBI01000040.1, read as the reverse complement.
AGGCCATGGGACGGATCGGCGAAGTGATCATGCGGACCTGGCAGACCGCGCACGTCATGAAGCGGCATCGCGGCGCCCTGCCCGGAGACGGCCGCGCCGACAACCACCGGGCCCGCCGCTACGTCGCCAAGTACACGATCAACCCGGCGGTCGCCCAGGGGCTCGACCACGAGATCGGGTCGGTCGAGACCGGCAAACTCGCCGACCTGGTGCTGTGGGAGCCGGCCTTCTTCGGAGTGAAGCCGCTGGTCGTGCTCAAGGGCGGTCAGATCGCCTACGCGCAGATGGGCGACGCCAACGCCTCCATCCCCACCCCGCAACCGATCCTGCCCCGGCCGATGTTCGGCGCACTGGGCCGGGCGCCGGCGGCCAACTCCGTCAACTTCGTCTCGCAGGCCGCGATCGAGGACGACCTGCCCGAACGGCTCGGCCTGGAGAAGACGTTCACGGCGATCCGGAGCACGCGGCGGATCACCAAGGCCGACATGCGGGAGAACGACGCCATGCCCCGGGTCGAGGTCGACGCCGACACCTTCACCGTGACCATCGACGGCGACCCGGTCGAACCCGCACCGGCCGCCGAACTCCCCATGACCCAGCGGTACTTCCTGTTCTGATGGACGCGCACACGAACGGCCGTGCCGCACTCCTGGTGCTCGCCGACGGACGCTTCCCCGCCGGCGGGCACGCCCACTCCGGCGGGGCCGAGGCCGCCGTGAAGGCCGGACGGATCACGGACGCGGCCGGACTCGCCGCCTTCTGCCGGGGCCGGCTGCACACCACGGGCCTGACCGCGGCGGCGCTGGCCGCCGCGGCCGCGCTCGGGCTCGACCCGGCCGAGCTCGACGCGGCCGCCGACGCCCGCACCCCCTCGCCCGCCCTGCGCGCCGCGGCCCGCCGGCTGGGCCGGCAGATGATGCGGGCGGCGCGGGCCGCCTGGCCGTGCGCCGAACTCGACGCGCTGGCCACCGCGTTCCCGCGCGGCGCCCATCAGCCGATCGTCCTCGGCGTGGCGGCCCGCGCCGCCGGCCTCGGCCCCGAGGACGCCGCCTCCTGCGTCGCGTACGAGACGGTCAGCGGTCCCGCCACAGCGGTCGTACGTCTCCTCGGGCTCGACCCCTTCCAGGCCACCGCGGTCCTCGCCCGCCTCGCCCCCGACCTCGACCCGGGGCATGGCGTCGTTCTCCCGCATGTCGGCCTTGGTGATCCGCCGCGTGCTCCGGATCGCCGTGAACGTCTTCTCCAGGCCGAGCCGTTCGGGCAGGTCGTCCTCGATCGCGGCCTGCGAGACGAAGTTGACGGAGTTGGCCGCCGGCGCCCGGCCCAGTGCGCCGAACA
>NZ_RDBI01000040.1:0-46715 GCF_008042125.1 Streptomyces sp. MS191 | reverse complement strand
GCCCCATGCACCTCGACCACTCCCACGAAGGCACCGTCGGCCCCGCCGCCGTCTCCGCCGACGCCCGCCGCCCCGACGGCACCCGCCGCGCGCTGCGCATCGGCCTGGGCGGCCCCGTCGGTTCCGGCAAGACGGCGACCGTCGCCGCGCTCTGCCGTGACCTGCGCGACCGGCTCTCCATCGCCGTCGTCACCAACGACATCTACACCCGCGAGGACGCCGAGTTCCTGCTCCGCAACGCCGTCCTGCCCCCCGAGCGGATCCAGGCCGTGGAGACCGGGGCCTGCCCCCACACCGCGATCCGGGACGACATCTCCGCCAATCTCGAAGCCGTCGAGGAGCTGGAGGACACCGTCGGACCGCTCGACCTGATCCTGGTCGAATCGGGCGGCGACAACCTCACCGCCACCTTCTCCAAGGGCCTCGTCGACGCCCAGATCTTCGTCATCGACGTGGCCGGCGGCGACGACATCCCCCGCAAGGGCGGTCCCGGCGTCACCACCGCGGACCTGCTCGTCGTCAACAAGACCGACCTCGCGCCCTACGTCGGCTCCGACCTGGAGCGGATGGCGCGGGACGCCAAGGAGCAGCGCGGCGACCTGCCCGTCGCCTTCACCTCGCTCACCGGCGAGCAGGGCGTCGCCCCGGTGGCCGACTGGGTCCGCGAGCGCCTCGCCGCCTGGTCCGCATGAGCCTGCGCGCCACCGCCCGGATCGTCGCCGAAGCCGGCGGCGCCCTGCCCCTGCTGGAGAGCGACGGGCCGCTCGCCCTCCGCCGGACCCGCGGCGCGGGCCCGTACACGCACGTCACCGTCGTCGGGGCCATGAGCGCTCCGCTCGGCGGTGACCGGCTCGCCATCGAGGCGGACGTGCGCGCCGGGGCGCGACTGCGGGTCGACTCGGCGGCCGCCACGATCGCCCTGCCCGGTCGCACCGCCGAGCCCGCGACCTACGACGTCCGGCTCACCGTCGGCGCCGACGGTGACCTGCGCTGGCTCCCCGAGCCGCTCGTCTCCGCCCGCGGTTCCGACCTGCGGATGCGGACGACCGTCGAACTCGCCCCCGACGCACGGCTGGTGCTGCGCGAGGAGCAGATCCTCGGCCGCCACGGGGAGGAACCCGGCACGCTCCTCACCCGGCTGACCGTACGCCGTGGGGGCCGGCCGCTGCTCGACCAGGAGCTCCGCCTCGGACCGGGCGCACCGGACGGCTGGGACGGCGGAGCGGTCCTGGACGGCCACCGTGCCACCGGGCAACTGCTCTTCGTGGCACCGGAGTTCGAGGAGAAGCCGGTGGAGACGAGACTGCTCGGTGAGCACGCCGTCCTCACCCCGCTCGCCGGACCCGCGGCGCTCGTCACCGCCATCGCCCCCGACGCGCTCCGGCTGCGCCGCGTCCTCGACGAGGCCCTGCACGCGCTGGCCCCCTCCTGAGTGCTCCGCTCAGCGGTACTCGGGTGTCCGGTTATTGGTTCGGCAAAGAAACACGTGTACGCCCTTTTGTTGTGAGCGGGTCAGGCGAAAGGATCCACCGGACAGACTGACCGACTTCACGGCGCCGCGACGGGGGCGGCGCCGACAGAGGGGGAGGAACCACGTGAGACGCGCTCGTGTGCTCGGCTCGGCCGGCACTCTGATAGCGGGCACGCTGATGGCGACCACGCTGGCGGCACCGGCCGCCACCGCCCACAGCCGCGACCACCGTCCGGACTCGGAGGCGCGCGGCGCCGCCGTCGCGGCCGACCGGGCCGCGAAGCAGGGCATCGACTGGAAGGACTGTCCGGCCGACTGGGGCCTGGAGAAGCCGATCCAGTGCGGCTGGGTCACCGTCCCGGTCGACTACGCGAAGCCGAACGGCAAGCAGATCAAGCTCGCCGTCGACCGCATCGCCGCCACCGGCACGGCCGCGGAGCGCCAGGGCGCGCTCCTGTACAACCCGGGTGGCCCCGGCGGTTCCGGACTGCGGTTCCCGCGCCGGGTCACCACCAAGAACGCGATCTGGGCGAACGCCGCGAAGGCCTACGACTTCGTGGGCTTCGACCCGCGCGGCGTCGGCAAGTCGGCCCCCATCTCCTGCGTCGACCCGACCGAGTTCGTCAAGGGCCCCAAGCCCGACCCGGTCCCCGACAGCGAGGCCGACAAGCGCGCCCAGCGCAAGCTGGCCGCCGAGTACGCGGCCGGCTGCGCGGAGAAGAGCGGCGACATGCTGCCGCACATGACCACGCCCAACACCGCCCGCGACCTCGACGTCATCCGCGCCGCGCTCGGCGAGAAGAAGCTCAACTTCGTCGGCGTCTCCTACGGCACCTACCTCGGCGCGGTGTACGGCACCCTCTTCCCGACCCACGTCCGCCGCATGGTGCTGGACAGCGTCGTGAACCCCTCGACGCGCAAGATCTGGTACGAGGTCAACCTCGACCAGGACATCGCCTTCGAGGGCCGGCTCAAGGACTGGATGACCTGGGTCGCCCAGCACGACGCCACCTACCACCTGGGTGACACCTACGCCGAGGTCCGGCAGCAGTGGGACACCCTGCGTGCCGCCGCGAAGAAGAACCCGCTGGGCGGCAAGGTCGGACCGGCCGAGCTCGTCGGCTTCTTCCAGAACGCCCCGTACTACGACTCGATGTGGGCCCCGGTCGCCGAGGCGTGGAGCGCCTACGCCGCCGGCGACCCGCAGCCGCTGATCGATTCCGCCGCCGCGGACCTGACCGACACGGCCGGCAACATCGCCTCGGAGAACGGCAACGCGGTCTACACCGCCGTCGAGTGCGCCGACGCGCCCTGGCCGACCAGCTGGAAGAAGTGGGACCGGGACAACACCCGGCTCCACGAGCAGTACCCGTTCATGACCTGGGCCAACGCCTGGATGAACCTGCCCTGCGCCACCTGGTCCGCGCCGCGCCAGCGGCCGACCGAGGTCCGCACCGGCAAGGGCCTTCCGCCGGTGCTCATCGCCCAGTCCGAGCGGGACGCGGCCACGCCGTACGCCGGCGCCGTCGAACTGCACAAGCGGTTCAAGGGATCGCGTCTGATCACGGAGAAGGACGCCGGCTCGCACGGCATCACCAACCTGGTCAACCCCTGCCTCAACACCAAGGTCGAGGCGTACCTGCTGACCGGGCAGCTGGACGGCAAGGACGTGACGTGCGCGCCGCACGCCACGCCGCAGCCGTAGTCACCGGGTGACACGGTGAGAAGCGAGGGGCGGCCGTCGAACGACGGCCGCCCCTCCGCGCTCGGCGGCCGTGCCGCACCAGCCCGGGCCGCCGCGCCCGGGCCGAACGGCCCTGCCCCGCTCCCGGGCCCGTCAGCGCTTCCGGCGCGGGAACCGCCGGGGTGTCCCGGGCTTCGCCGCCTCGGCCTCCTTGACCCGGGCCGCGTACTCGTCGACGTACTCCTGCCCGGACAGGGCCAGGATCTCGTACATGATCTCGTCCGTGACGGCGCGGATCGCGGCCTTCTCGCCCTCCATGCCCGCGAAGCGGGAGAAGTCCAGCGGAGCCCCGAAGCGGATCGTGACCCGCTTGAGCTTCGGCACCACCTTGCCGGGCGGCTGGATCTCGAAGGTCCCGACCATGGCACACGGGATCACCGGAACCCCGGCCGTGATCGCCATGACCGCGACCCCGACCTTCCCCTTGTAGAGACGCCCGTCGTGCGAACGGGTGCCCTCGGGATAGATGCCCAGCAGTTCGTCCTTCGCGAGCACGCCGAGCCCCTCCCGGATGGCGGCCTGACCGGCCTCCTTGCCGGAGCGGTCGACCGGGATCTGCCCGGCGCTGCGGAAGAACGCGGCCGTCAGCCGGCCCTTGAGGCCCGGGCCCGTGAAGTACTCCTGCTTGGCGAGGAACGTGATGCGCCGCCTGAGGACGACCGGCATCAGGAAGTGGTCCGAGAACGACAGGTGATTGCCGGCCACGATGGCCGCCCCGTGGTCCGGAACGTGCTCCAGACCCTCGATGCGCGGGCGGAACGCCAGCCTCAGCAATGGCCCGAGCAGGACGTACTTGAGCACGTGGTAGAACACCGGCTGCCCCCGATCACTTGTGTGGCCTCCTTTGTAACCACTCGCGCACCCGTGGTCCACTGGTGGGGGAGACAAGGACCGATGGCAGCCGCGCGCCGACGCTCACGGCCCGGCGCAGCCGTCACCGCGCTGCTGTGCGCGCTGATGACCGCCGGGCTGTACGGGTGCGCCGACTCCGGGACCCCCGCACCGTACAGCCCGGCCCGGCCCCACACCGGCCTCGGCGCCGCCGACCTGGTCTACGTCGAACAGGTCGAGGCGGGTCAGACCAGGCTGCTGGCCGTCTTCTCCTCACGGCTGCCCGACCGGACGGGCCCCGTCCGCAGTGCCCGGGAGTCCGACATCGAGCTGCTGGCCCAGTTCGGCCACCCGGCGCTGGCCTACTCCGGCTCCCAGACGGCGCTGAAACCACTCCTCGAGGCCGCCCCCCTGGAGGCGCTGCCCCCGGAGGACGCCCCACGGGCCTTCGTGCGGAGCTTCGCCCGCCCCGCGCCCCACAACCTCTACCTGTTGCCGGGACGGGCGCTCGCGGCCGCACCGCAGGCGGGCCCGGCCCAGGACATCGGCTTCCGCTTCGGCCCGGCGCCGGACGGCGGCACCCCGGTGCGGGAACGGACCGTCCGCTACCCCGCGGCCCGCTACACCTTCACCTGGTCCGGTGCGGACAAGGCCTGGCGGGTGGCGATGGACGGCCGGCCCGCGCGGACCACGGACGGCGGCCCGCTGAAGCCGGTGACGGTCGTGGTGCAGTACGTCGACATCCATCCGTCGCGGTTCCACGACTTCCTGGGGAGCGTCTCCCCGTACACCGAGACCGTCGGGTCGGGGAACGCGGTCGTGCTGCGCGACGGACGCGCCCACGACGCCCGCTGGAGCCGTCCCACGGGTGCGACGGGCACCACCTTCACCACCCCGACCGGGGCGGCGATGACCTTCGCCCCCGGCCAGGTCTGGGTGGTCCTCGCCCCGCGCGGATGACGGGGTCAGGGCTGCGGCCCGGGCCGCCCCGGGCCCCGGCCGGGCCCGGCCGGCACGCTGCTGTCGGCGGCGGCCATCCCGATCGTGATCACGCCCAGCACCACCCAGCCGAACCACAGCCAGCCGCTGCTGCCCAGTGCCACCGTGTACGCGGTCGTCAGCACCAGGGCCGCGACAGTGATCACGCTCATCGCCTTCGTGGGACCGGACATGGGTCCGCCCTCCTCATGACGGGGCCGTCCAGCCCATCGTGACCCCGCAGGAGGGGTGCGCGCTACTCCCCGGACGCCCCCGGCGTGCGCCGGAACCCACGGAAGGCGAACGTCCGGGTCTGTCCGGTCGGTCGTCGCGGGTCCGGGAGGACGGTCAGGGCAGGGACTGCTGTCCGCGGGTGCGGAGCGAGGCGAGGTACGCGTTGTACGCCGCCAGCTCCTTGTCCCCGTCGCGGTCCGCGGCCCGGTCCTTGCGCACGGCCTGGCGCTGCTCGGAGTGGTACCACTGGTAGACCAGGGCGATCAGGACCAGCACCGAGGGGATCTCGCTGAACGCCCAGGCGATGCCGCCCGCCGCGTTCTGGTCGGCGAGCGCGTCGATCCCGAGCGAGGCCGGCGGGTTCTCGTACGCCTTGACCATCGGCTGGGTCGCCATCATCAGCGCGATGCCGAAGAAGGCGTGGAACGGCATGCCCGCGAAGAGCTCCAGCATCCGCATGACGTAGCCGGGGCGGTGCGGCCCCGGGTCGACGCCCATGATCGGCCAGAAGAAGACCAGACCGACGGCGAGGAAGTGCACCATCATCGCGATGTGCCCGATCTTCGAGCCCATCAGGGTGTCGAAGACCGGGGTGAAGTAAAAGCCGTAGAGGCTCGCGATGAACAGCGGGATCGTGAACGCCGGATGCGTGACGACCCGCATGTAGCGGCTGTGCAGCAGCATCAGCAGCCACTCGCGCGGACCCTTCGTGCCGCGCGCCGCGACCGGCAGGGCGCGCAGCGCCAGGGTCACGGGCGCACCGAGGAGCAGCAGGATCGGCGAGAGCATGGAGACGACCATGTGCTGCACCATGTGCACGCTGAACATGACCATGCCGTAGTCGTTCAGCTTGGTGCACATCACCAGGGCCACGCTCAGCACGCCGGTCACGAAGAAGACCGTCCGGCTGACCGGCCAGCCGTCGCCGCGGCTCCGCAGCCGCGCCACGCCCCAGCCGTACAGGGCGAGCGCCACGAGGCATCCGACCAGGAAGAAGGGGTCCGCCGAGAACTCCAGTCCCCGCCCCAGCGTGAACGGCGGCAGATCCGTGGTCATGCCGTGCCCGCTGTGATCCATCTGCGTACTCCTGGAGCCCGATTCGCGCTTGTTGTCCGCACCAGACTAGAACCGCCCCCGTTCGCGGATGCGACCGGGGGCGGTTCGGGGGCCAGGTCCTGTCCGGCCGATCCTCCAAGATCGCCCGGACAGGACCTGAGCGGTGCGGGTCAGAGCACGCACTCGGCCTCGGCGTACCGCTCCGCCGGGACCGTCTTCAGGGTCTCGACGGCCTGGGCCAGCGGCACCATCACGATGTCCGTGCCGCGCAGCGCGGTCAGCATGCCGAACTCCCTGCGGTGCGCCGCCTCCACCGCGTGCCAGCCGAAGCGGGTGGCGAGGACGCGGTCGTACGCGGTGGGCGTGCCGCCGCGCTGGACGTGGCCGAGGATGACCGGGCGGGCCTCCTTGCCGAGGCGCCGCTCCAGCTCGACGGACAGCTGGTTGGCGACACCCGTGAAGCGCTCGTGGCCGTAGATGTCCTTGGCGCCGACGTCGAAGTTCATCGAGCCCTCGCGCGGCTTGGCACCCTCGGCGACGACCACGATCGCGAAGCGCTTGCCGGCCTCGAAGCGCTCGCCGACGCGGGCGGTCAGCTCGTCGATGTCGAAGGGGCGCTCGGGGACGACGATGGCGTGGGCGCCGGCCGCCATGCCGGAGTGCAGGGCGATCCAGCCGGTGTGGCGGCCCATGACCTCGACGATCAGGACGCGCTGGTGGGACTCGGCGGTCGTCTTGAGCCGGTCGAGGGCCTCGGTCGCCACGCCGACGGCGGTGTCGAAGCCGAAGGTGACGTCGGTCGACGCGATGTCGTTGTCGATGGTCTTCGGGACGCCGACGATCGGCAGCCCGGCCTCGGAGAGCAGGTTGGCGGCCTTCAGCGTGCCCTCGCCGCCGATCGGGATGATCGCGTCCAGACCGAGGTCGGCGACGTGGCCGCGGGCGCGCTCCACGCCGTCGACCAGATGGGCCGGCTGGACCCGGGAGGATCCGAGGATGGTGCCGCCACGAGCGAGGATGCCGCCGACCGCGTCGAGGTCGAGCTTGCGGTAGTCGCACTCGAGGAGGCCCTTCCAGCCGTCGTGGAAGCCGATGACCTCGTCGCCGTGGTCGACGACGGCGCGGTGCACGACGGAACGGATGACGGCGTTCAGACCGGGGCAGTCGCCGCCGGAGGTGAGCACACCAATGCGCATAGCCCGAAATACCTTTGCAACGTGGGCCGACTCCCGGACCACGTCGTCCGGTTGGATCCCCGCCACCCTATCGGTGCCGGGAGGCGGGGCCGAACCCGATGTCCGCAGATTGGACACCGGATTTCCTTACGAATCCAATGGGCGTAAGGGTGCTCAGACGTGCAGTCCGCAGGGCGGTCAGGCGGGCTGTGTCGCCGCCGCGATCCGCTCGGCGCGCAGCGCCTCGTACCACCGGTCGTCGGTCGGCGGCAGCGCGTTCACGTCGAGGGCCAGCTTCAGGAGCAGGTCCGCGATCTGCGGGTTGCGCGCCATCACGGGGCCGTGCATGTACGTGCCGAACACCGTGTCGTTGTAGGCGCCTTCGGTGCCGTCGCCGGTGCCGTTGCCCTTGCCCAGGACGGTGCGGGCGAACGGGCGGGCCGTCGGTCCGAGGTGGGTGATGCCCTGGTGGTTCTCGAACCCGGTGAGCTGGGGGAGGCCGAGCCGGGGGTCGATGTCCGCCAGGACGTCGCCGACGCACCGCTCGCCCTCGCCGCGGGTGGAGATCACGTCGATCAGGCCCAGACCGGCCTCGCGCTCGCCGAGGTCGTTGATGAACTCGTGACCCAGGATCTGGTAGCCGGCGCAGACCGAGAAGATGATCGCGCCGTTGGAGGCGGCCCGGGACAGGCCGCCGTCGCGGCGCAGCCGCTCGGCCGCGAGCCGCTGCGGCCGGTCCTCGCCGCCGCCGATCAGGTAGATGTCGCCGGAGGTCGGCACCGGCTGGTCGCTGCGGACGTCGACGCGCTGGACGTCCAGGCCGCGCTGGCGGGCGCGGCGCTCGACGACGAGGGCGTTGCCCTGGTCGCCGTAGGTGCTGAGCAGGTCCGGGTAGACCCAGACCAGGCGCAGGCTGCTGTCACTCATGCTGCAAGTCCTCTACGGGTCAGTTGCCGACGCGGCGGCGGACGTCCTGGAAGGCGGTGTAGTTGGCGATCAGCTCGATCTGTCCGGGCGGGGACAGGCGGACGGCCTCGTCGATCGAGTCGCACACCCGGAACTCCACGCCCGCGACCTCCAGGCGGACCGCCAGGTCCAGCTTGCGGTCGCCGATGACCATGATCGGGTGCCCGGCCAGCCGCCCGTAGTCCACGTCCCAGAGCCAGGAGGTGTCCGTGCCGTCGGCGCCGCGCGCGTTGACGGAGAGGATCACCGGGGTCGGGGGCTGGTCGATGAGGGAAAACGTTTCGAGCCAGCCCGCCGGGTTCTTGGCGAGGAGCAGACGCAGCTCGCGGCCCTGGAAGGTGACGACGTCGTAGCGGCCGGCCACGGCCTGCACCTGGTACATCCGCTCCAGGGCCACCTGCGGCGGCACCCCGAACACCGCGGCGACGGCGGCGGAGGTCGCGGCGTTGGCCTTGTTGGCGCGGCCGGGCAGCTGGAGGTGGATCGGCCAGGCGGAACCGTGCGGGTCCAGCACGTGGTCGCCGTTGAGCGCCCAACTCGGCGCGGGGCGGCGGAAACCGCACTCGCCGCAGAACCAGTCGTCGCCCGGGCGCTGCATGACACCGCCGCAGGAGGGGCACGACCAGGCGTCGTCCTTCCACTCCTGACCGGCGGCGACCCACACCACGTTCGGGGAGGAGGAGGCGGCCCACACGATCAGCGGGTCGTCGGCGTTGGCGATGACCACGGCCTTGGTGCCGGAGAGGCCCTCGCGCCACTTCTCGGCGAGCATGCGGGTCTCGGCGGCGCGGTCCAGCTGGTCGCGGGAGAGGTTGAGCAGCGCGATCGCCTTGGGCGTGGTGTCCCGGGCGACTCCGGCGAGGTACTTCTCGTCGACCTCGATCACGCCGTACTTGGCGTCCGAGCCGCCGGCCAGGGCCGAGGTGATGCCCGCGGGCATGTTGGCGCCCAGCGCGTTGGAGACGACGGGGCCGCTCGCCCGCAGCGCCTCGGCGATCAGCCGGGTCGTGGTGGTCTTGCCGTTGGTCGCGGACACCAGGACGACGTCCAGATGCTGTGCGAGCCGACCCAGCAGGTCCGGGTCGAGCTTCAGCGCCACCTTGCCGCCGATCACCGATCCGCTGCCGCGTCCCGCTGCTCGCGACACCGCGGCCGCGGCCTTGCCCGCCGTCACGGCCAGCTTGGCGCGCGGCGACAGCGGCTCTGGATTCCCGGGGTGTCCTGACATCTTCCTTGTTCCTCCTTGCGTCGGTCCGGGCTCAGCCTATCGAGATCAGGCCAGGGCCCTGAACAGCGGCACCGTTCCGACCCCGGCGAAAACAGTGAGGTCACGGCGGACCGTACCCTTGCGCCCATGCGAAACCGGCCGATCCCCGGCAGTTCCGGCCTTGTCCGAGCCATGACCATGCTCGGCGACCCGGTGCTGCACACCCCCTGCGAACCCGTCACCGACTTCGGCCCGGAGCTCTCCCGGCTCGTCGAGGACATGTTCGCCACGATGTACGCCGCGAACGGCGTCGGCCTCGCGGCGAACCAGGTGGGGGTGGGCCTGCGGGTGTTCGTCTACGACTGCCCGGACGACGAGGACGCGCGGCACCTGGGGCATCTGGTCAACCCGCGCCTGGTGGAGGCGGACGGCGGCGAGTACCGAGGCCCGGAGGGCTGCCTGTCCCTGCCGGGCCTGGAGGCGCCCACCCCGCGCTTCGACCGGGCGGTCGTCGAGGGGTTCCGTACGGACGGCTCCCCGGTCCGCGTCGAGGGCACCGGCTTCTTCGCCCGCTGCCTCCAGCACGAGTGCGACCACCTGGACGGCGGGGTCTACGCGGACCGCGTCACGGGGTGGCGCAGGTCACGTCTGCTGCGGGCCATCCACAAGGAGCCGTGGGGCGCCGACACGGGCGCGTGGGGGACGGGGGCCTGAGGTCCTGTGGCACCGGGCGACGGGGCTCGGCCGGGCCGGAAGGCCGCCGGGGCCGGCCCGCGAGGGGTGGTCGTGCCGGCCCGCGAAGGCCGGGCGGGTCAGAAGGCCTGGCCGCCGACGCGGTCGCCCGCCTCCGCCAGCCGGCCCCACAGCAGGTCCGCGAGGCTGCGTACCAGCTCGGCTCGCGAGCAGGGGCGTTCGCCGAGCCACCAGTCGCCGGCCGCGTGCATCATCCCGACGATGCCGTGGCCCCAGATCCTGGCCTGGGCGTCGCCGCCGGGGCCCAGATCGATCCGCTCGGCGATGACCTGGCCGAGCTCCTCGCCCATCCGCCGCAGCAGCGGGGCCGAGTGCCGTCCCACGTCGAAGCCCTGCTCGGCCTGCTGCGTCTCCTCCGCCGGGTGCATCAGGAAGCGGTAGACCTGGGGCATGGCCTCGATCGAGGCGAGGTACGTGTCGAGCGTCGCCTCGACTCTCCGGCGCCGGTCGGCCGGTGCGTCGAGCGCCGCCCGAAGCGCGGAGAGGAGGGCGTCCGTGTGCCGGGTCGCCAGGGCCCGGTACAGCCCGCCCTTGTCGCCGAAGTGCCGGTAGAGGATCGGCTTGGTGATGCCGGCCTCCGCCGCGATCGCGTTCATGGAGGCCCGGGGACCGTCCCGGAGCACCACGCGGTCGGCCGCCTCCAGCAGTTCGCGGCGCCGCTGATCGGCAGGCTTCTGCTGGTCGGTGGTCCGGTGTGTGGTCTCCATAGCGTGTCTCCCCGCCCGTGCGATTCCGTGAGGCTGTCGCAACGTAACACCCGAGCGGCACCCGGTGCCGGTCGCCCCGAACCGCTCCGCCGCAGGTTGACAGGGCCTACTTGCCGGTAACACACTGTTGTTACCGCAAGTAACGCAATGCTGGGAGGGAACATGGCCGAGTTCACGCTCGAACTCAACGACGACCAGAAGCAGGTCCGTGACTGGCTGCACGGATTCGCCGAGGACGTCATGCGCCCCGCCGCCGCCGAGTGGGACGAGCGTGAGGAGACTCCCTGGCCGATCATCCAGGAAGCCGCCAAGATCGGCATCTATTCCCTCGATTTCTACGCCCAGCAGTTCTTCGACCCGACCGGCCTCGGCATCCCGATGGCGATGGAGGAGCTCTTCTGGGGCGACGCCGGCATCGCCCTCTCGATCGTCGGTACCGGCCTGGCCGCGGTCGGCGTCCTCGCCAACGGCACCGAGGAGCAGATCGGCACCTGGATCCCGCAGATGTACGGCGACGTGAACGACGTCAAGGTCGCCGCCTTCTGCTCCTCCGAGCCGGACGCCGGTTCCGACGTCGCCTCCATGCGCACCCGGGCCGTCTACGACGAGGCCAAGGACGAGTGGGTCCTCAACGGCACCAAGACCTGGGCGACCAACGGCGGCATCGCCAACGTCCACGTCGTCGTCGCGGTCGTCGACCCGGAGCTCGGCTCCAAGGGCCACGCCTCCTTCATCGTGCCCCCGAACACCCCCGGCCTCTCCCAGGGCCAGAAGTTCCAGAAGCACGGCATCCGCGCCTCGCACACCGCCGAGGTCGTCCTCGAGGACGTCCGGATCCCCGGCCACTGCCTCCTCGGCGGCAAGGAGAAGCTCGACGAGCGCCTCGCCCGTGCCCACGAGAAGGCGAAGGCGGGTGGCGGCGAGCGCGTGAAGAACGCCGCCATGGCCACCTTCGAGGCCTCCCGCCCCGCGGTCGGCGCGATGGCCGTCGGCACCGCCCGGGCGGCGTACGAGTACGCGCTCGAGTACGCCAGGACGCGCGAGCAGTTCGGCCGTCCGATCATCGACAACCAGGGCATCGCCTTCCAGCTCGCCGACATGCGCACCCAGATCGACGCGGCGCGCCTGCTGGTCTGGCGCGCCTCGTGGATGGCGACGGCGGGCAAGCCGTTCACCTCGGCCGAGGGCTCCATGTCCAAGCTGTTCGCCAGCGAGACGGCCAAGAAGGTCACCGGCCAGGCCATCCAGATCCTCGGCGGCAACGGCTTCACCCGCGAGTACCCGGTGGAGCGCATGCACCGCGACGCGGCGATCTACACGATCTTCGAGGGCACCAGCGAGATCCAGCGCCTGGTGATCGCCCGCACCCTCTCGGGCATGCCCATCCGCTGACGGCCCGCAGGCACCGACGGCCCCGCCCCGGAGGAGGGTGCGGGGCCGTCGGCATGCTCAGCCGGGGGCCTGCCGCTCAGCCGTCCGCCCGTCCGGGGCCCGCGAGGTTGTCCCGCGGATCTTGACGGGCGGCCCCGTACGCCGTGGACCGAGGCGGGTCCCCGGCCGGTCCGCGGCCCGTCCCGTCATCGCCGCCGAACAGCCGGACCCCGCCGTAGACGAGGAGCGCGACCACCGCCGCCAGCAGCACGGCCAGCAGCGCGCGCCGGGCCGGCCCCCACGGTCCGCCGAACCTCGCCCGGCCCGTCCCGAACCGGCTCCCGGTGCGCACCGGACGCGCCCGCGGCCCCGTCGCCGGTTCCGACAGGAGCAGGGCCAGCGCGCGACGGAACTCCGCGTCGGCCTCGGCCTCCCCGCGGAGGACCGCCGCGGCCTCCGCGCGGGCCTCCGGGGACTCCGGGCCGGTCTCGAGGCCCGCCAGGGCACGCCGGCCCCGCTCCGACGCCAGGAGACGCGTGCGCACGACGGGGACGAGGGCGGCGCAGCCCTGCTCCCCGATGCCCGCGGTCGTCCCCGTCACCACCGCCGCCAGCACGCCGACGGCCGCCGCGGCCAGCTCGCCCGCCTCCATCGCACCCCCCGTGCCCGGGAAACTCAGGAGTCCAAGGTCTTCCCGCGCGGCCGCAGGAAGACACGCTTCCGCCGACGGGTGTCTCGTCGGCGCGGGCCGTGGGCGTCAGACGATGCAGAACTCGTTGCCCTCGGGGTCCTGCAGCACCACCGCGTAGTAGTCCATGCCGTCCGGCTCGTCCATCGTGTAGAGGATCGACGCGCCGAGCGCGGTCAGCCGCGCCACCTCTCCGTCGACCCGCTCGCGCCGGACCGCCAGCGGCACCTCGCGCCCGCCACCGACCTTCAGGTCCAGGTGGAGGCGGTTCTTGACGGTCTTCGGCTCCGGGACGTGCTGGAACCAGATCCGCGGCCCGATCCCCTTCGGGTCCACGATCGACTCCGGCAGCTCGCCCACCCCCTCCGGCAGCTCCTCCTCGGGCACGCCCGTGGCCGTCCAGTACTCCCGCCAGGTCGCGTGTCCGTCCGGCGGCGGCTGCGGGACGTAGCGCAGGGCGGCCGCCCAGAACGGGACGAGCTTCCGGGGCTCGTCGCAGTCGATGGTCAGCTGCACGGTCATCTCGATCGGTTCCATGGTCCGAGCCTCCCAGAGGGCTCTGACAATCACGCCAACCGGCCTGATCCGGTCGGGTGTTCGCGCGAAGCTACCCGTGGGTCACCGGGTGCGGCAGAATCGCCGGGACGGTGACGAACGAGGGGGAAACCGTACACATGGCCACCACCAGCACCGAAGTGCCCGGCCCCGCAGGGACGCCCCTGCTCGGCTCGATGCTCGACCTGAAGGAGGACTCGCTCGGCACCTTCCTGCGCTCCCGGAGCGAGCACGGTGACGTCGTCCGCTTCACCGCGGGCCCTCCCGGACTGCGCGCCGTCGTGTACGGCGTGTTCTCCGCCGCCGGGGCCCAGCAGGTCCTGGCCACCGAGTCGGCCAACTTCCGCAAGGACAACGCCTTCTACCAGGAGGTCCGCGAGTCCTTCGGCAACGGTCTGCTGACCAGCCAGGACGAGGACTACCTGCGGCAGCGCCGGCTCGTGCAGCCGCTGTTCACCCGCCGTCGCGTGGACGGCTACGCCGATGCCGTGGCCGTCGAGGTCGCCGCCGTCCTCGCCTCCTGGCGGGACTCCGGCAGGACCTCCGTCGACGTCCTGGACGAGATGACCGTGCTCGCGCTGCGGGCGGTCGCCCGCATCCTCTTCGGCACGGACGTCGCCGAGGCCGTCGAGGTGGTGGAGCGCTGCTTCCCCGCCCTCGGCGACTACGTCCTGCGCCGCGGCTACTCGCCCCTGAAGCTGCCCCGGAACTGGCCCACCCCCGGCAACCGCCGTGCCGCCGCCGTCCACGAGGAGCTGTACGCGGTCTGCGACCGGATCATCGCCGAGCGCCGCGCCGCCGGCACGGACCCCGGCGCCCAGGACCTGCTGACCCTGCTGGCCGAGGCCGAGAGCGCCGAGGACGGCAGCTTCGACGCCTCCGAGCTGCGCGAACAGGTCCTGGTCTTCCTCCTCGCCGGCCACGAGACGACGGCGACCTCCCTGGCCTTCGCCCTCCACCTCCTCGGCCGCCACCCCGAGGAGCAGAAGCGGGCCCAGGAGGAGGTCGACCGCGTCCTGGCCGGCCGTACCCCGACCGCCGCCGACCTCGACGCCCTGCCCTATCTGACCCAGGTGCTCAAGGAGGCGATGCGGCTCTTCCCGGCCGCGCCGGTCATCGGCCGCCGCGCCGTCGAGTCCACGGTGATCGACGGCCACACCATTCCGGCCGGTGCCGACGTGATCGTCGCCCCGTGGGTCACCCACCGCCACCCCGACCACTGGCCGGACCCCGAGCGCTTCGACCCGGACCGCTTCACGCCGGAGGCCGAGGCCACCCGCCCCCGCTACGCCTGGTTCCCGTTCGGCGGGGGCCCGCGCGCCTGCATCGGCCAGCACTTCTCGATGCTGGAATCGGTGATCGCGCTGGCGATGATCCTGCAGGAGTACGGCTTCGAGGCGATCGACACCGAGGTCCCGCTCAGCTCCGCGATCACCCTGCGGGCCGAGGGGCCGGCCCGCTGCACCCTGATTCCCCGGAGCGGCTGAACCCTGTCGGACTCCCCGTGCCGGACGGTCGCCGTCCGGCACGGGGACACCCCGGCGGTCCGGATCAGTCGCGCGTCGCGACGACCACCGTCGCGTACAGCTCCCCCGAGCGCACCACCCTCGGGTTCAGGCCGCGGTCGGCCACCACGGCGACCGCCCGGTCCGCCTGCCGTTCGCTCGTCTCCACGAGCAGATGCCCGCCGGGCGCGAGCCACCGCGCGGCCTCCGCCGCCACCCGCCGCAGCACCGCGAGCCCGTCCGCGCCGCCGTCCAGTGCCACGAGGGGCTCGTGCTCGCGCGCCTCGGGCGGCAGCAGGCCGACCTCCTCGCTCGGTACGTACGGCACGTTGGCCACCAGGACCTCGATCCGGCCGCGCAGGGCGTCCGGCAGGGGCGCGAACAGGTCGCCCTCGTGGACCCGCCCACCGCGCGGCTCGACGTTCCGGCGCGCGCACCGCACGGCCGCCGGTTCGATGTCGGAGGCGTGCACCTCGGCGCCCTCCACGGCGGAGAGGAGCACCGCGCCCGCCGCGCCGGAGCCGCAGCACAGGTCGACGCAGACGGCGCCCGGAGCGGCCAGACCCACGGCCTGGGACACGAGGAACTCGGTGCGGCGCCGGGGCACGAAGACCCCCGGGTCCACGGCGATCCGCAGACCGGCGAACTCCGCCCAGCCGACGACGTGCTCCAGGGGCAGGCCGGCCGCGCGCCGCACGAGCATGGTGTCGAGTTCGGCGGAGCTGCGCGCCGCGGAGAAGAGAAGCTCCGCCTCGTCCTCGGCGAACACGCAGCCTGCGGCGCGCAGTCGGGAGACGGTGGCGGAACGAAGGGAGGGAGAAGGGTCGAGCGACATGGAAACCTTCCGGGAAGCCGAAGGGGCGCTCCCGTGGTCACCTCTGTCGGGCGGACCACACGGTCGTCGAGGGGAAGCACCCTGCCTGCATGGCGTTGATGGGTCCCACCTCCTCGGTCGTCTCACTGCTGGAGCCGCACACATTACATGATCGACATCCGTCCCGTGYGGWCCGCCCGACGGGCGGCTCAGACCGCGAGCTGCGCCTCGATCGCGGCGACGACCTCGGGCGCCTCGGGCTCGGTGCGCGGGCGGAAGCGCGTCACCTGACCGTCGCGGCCGATCAGGAACTTCTCGAAGTTCCACTGGACGTCCCCGGACTCGCCCTCGGAGTCCGCCGTCTTCGTCAGCTCCGTGTAGAGGGGGTGACGGCCGTCACCGTTCACGTCGCTCTTCTCCAGCAGAGGGAAGGACACGCCGTAGGTCGCGGAACAGAAGGTCTGGATCTCGTCGGCGCTGCCCGGCTCCTGGCCCGCGAACTGGTTGCAGGGCACACCCAGCACGGTGAAGCCGCGCTCCCCGTACTCCTTCTGCAGCCGCTCCAGACCGGCGTACTGCGGGGTCAGACCGCACTTGGAGGCCACGTTCACGACCAGGACCGCCTGGTCGCGGTAGTCGGCCAGCGAGATCGGGTCGCCGGTCAGGGTGCGCAGCGGAATGTCGTACAGGCTCATGGACTGCTCCTCGTGAGAACGGGGTCGGGCATAGGATTCGATCCCAACATGGGTGATGAACCGCTGGCAATCACGATCGATTCCGCACCGGACGAGGAACCCCGGCGGATCCGGTGCCGCCTGTGCGGCCGTCCGCTGACCGGGACGGAGTCCCGCCGGACGGGACTGGGCCCGTCCTGCGACGCCAAACTCCATCCGCCGGGCCCGGACGTCCGCACCCGCCGCCACGAGGTCGAGCAGGACCCGCTGCCCGGCACCTGAGGGAAACGGACGAGGGACGCCCCGCCACGGCGGGCCCCGGCGGACGCCCCGCGCGGGCCTCACAGCTTCCGGAACAGCCCCTCCTGCACCACCGACACCAGCAGCCTGCCCTCGCGGTCGTAGATCCGGCCGCGGGCCAGCCCCCGGCCGCCCGTCGCGATCGGCGACTCCTGGTCGTACAGGAACCACTCGTCCGCCCGGAAGGGACGGTGGAACCACATCGCGTGGTCCAGCGACGCCATGTCGAAGCCACGCGGCCCCCACAGCGGCTCGACCGGGATGCGGACCGCGTCCAGCAGTGTCATGTCCGAGGCGTACGTCAGCGCGCAGGTGTGCACCAGCGGGTCGTCGCCCAGCGGGCCGACCGCCCGCATCCAGACCGCGCTGCGCGGGTCCGCCCCCTTGACCTCGTCCTTCGTCCAGCGCAGCCGGTCGACGTAGCGGATGTCGAAGGGCTGGCGCCGCGCCATCCGCTCCAGCGCCTCCGGCAGCGCGCCCAGATGGTCGCGGATCTCGTCCGCGACCTTCGGCAGGGTCTCCGGATCCGGCACGTGCCGCGGCGGCAGCTGGTGCTCCAGATCCGACTCCTCCGGCCGGTGGAACGAGGCCGTCAGGTTGAAGATCGTGCGGCCCTGCTGGATGGCGGTGACCCGCCGGGTGGTGAACGAGCGCCCGTCCCGCACCCGCTCGACCTGGTAGACGATCGGTACCCCCGGCCGTCCGGGGCGCAGGAAGTAGGCGTGCAGCGAGTGCACCGGACGGTCGCCCTCGGTCGTCCGGCCGGCCGCCACCAGGGCCTGGCCGGCGACCTGGCCGCCGAAGACCCGTTGCAGCGACTCCTGCGGGCTCCGGCCGCGGAAGATGTTCGCCTCGATCTGCTCCAGATCGAGCAGGTCGACGAGCCTCTCGGCGGGGTTGGTCACGGCTGCGCTCCTTCGATGCAGGCGGGTCGGTTCCGGGGGGTCCTGCCGATCGTGCCGTGCTCGGCCGGCAGGACGCCTCCTACAGCTGCCCCACGGACGTCACACGGACGACGGCGCGGCCCTCCTCGTCGGAGGCGGCGAGATCCACCTCCGCGCTGATGCCCCAGTCATGGTCGCCGTTCGGGTCGGCGAAGGTCTGCCGGACGCGCCACAGACCGTGCGCCGCGTCCTCCTCGATCGACAGCAGCTTGGGGCCGCGCGCGTCCGGACCGGTGCCCAGGTCGTCGTACTCGTCCCAGTACGCGTCCATCGCCTCGCCCCAGGCGTCCGCGTCCCAGCCCGACTCGGCGTCCAGCTCGCCCAGCGCGTCGACGTTGTCCAGCGCCGCCAGCTCGACCCGGCGGAACATCGCGTTGCGCACCAGCACCCGGAAGGCGCGGGCGTTCGCCGTGACCGGCTTGACCTGGTCGGCCTTCTCCTGGGCCTCCTCGGCCGACTCGACCTCCGGGTTGGCCAGCTGCTCCCACTCGTCGAGCAGCGAGGAGTCGACCTGGCGGACCATCTCGCCCAGCCACTCGATCAGGTCCTCGAGGTCCTCGGTCTTCAGGTCGTCCGGGATGGTGTGGTCCAGGGCCTTGTACGCGCTCGCGAGGTAGCGCAGCACGATGCCCTCGGTCCGCGCCAGCTCGTACCAGGACGTGAACTCCGTGAAGGACAGCGCGCGTTCGTACATGTCACGGATGACGGACTTCGGCGAGACCGGGTGGTCGCCCACCCACGGGTGCGACTTCCGGTAGACGTTGTACGCGTGCCAGAGCAGCTCCTCCAGCGGCTTCGGGTAGGAGATCTCCTGGAGCCGCTCCATGCGCTCCTCGTACTCGACGCCGTCCGCCTTCATCCGCCCCACGGCCTCGCCGCGCGCCTTGTTCTGCATGGCGGCGAGGATCTGCCGCGGGTCGTCGAGGGTCGACTCGACCACCGACACCATGTCGAGGGCGTACGACGGCGACTCCGGGTCCAGCAGGTCGAACGCCGCCAGCGCGAACGTGGAGAGCGGCTGGTTGAGCGCGAAGTCCTGCTGGAGGTCGACCGTGAGCCGGATGGTGCGACCCTCGGCGTCCGGGGTGTCGAGCTGTTCCACGACGCCGCCGTCGAGCAGCGAGCGGTAGATCGCGATGGCCCGGCGGATGTGCCGCAGCTGCGCCTTGCGCGGCTCGTGGTTGTCCTCCAGGAGCTTGCGCATGGCCTCGAAGGCGTTGCCGGGCCGGGCGATCACCGACAGCAGCATGATGTTCGTGACCTTGAACCGCGAGGTCAGCGGTTCGGGCTCGGAACCGATCAGCTTCTCGAAGGTGGTGTCGCTCCAGGCGACGAAGCCCTCGGGTGCCTTCTTGCGGACGACCTTGCGGCGCTTCTTCGGGTCGTCGCCGGCCTTGGCGAGCGCCTTCTCGTTCTCGATGACGTGCTCGGGGGCCTGCGCGACCACGAAGCCCGCCGTGTCGAAACCGGCCCGGCCGGCGCGGCCCGCGATCTGGTGGAACTCCCGCGCGCGCAGCGTCCGCACCCGGCTGCCGTCGTACTTGGTGAGGGCCGTGAACAGCACCGTGCGGATGGGCACGTTGACGCCCACGCCGAGCGTGTCGGTGCCGCAGATGACCTTCAGCAGACCCGCCTGGGCCAGCTTCTCGACGAGGCGGCGGTACTTGGGCAGCATGCCCGCGTGGTGCACCCCGATACCGTGGCGCACGTAGCGCGAGAGGTTCTGGCCGAACTTGGTGGTGAAGCGGAAGCTGCCGATGAGCTCGGCGATCCGGTCCTTCTCCTCGCGCGAGCACATGTTGATGCTCATCAGCGACTGCGCCCGCTCGACGGCCTGCGCCTGGGTGAAGTGGACGATGTAGACCGGGGCCTGCTTGGTCTCCAGGAGCTCGGTCAGCGTCTCCGTGATCGGCGTGAGCTCGTACTCGTACGACAGCGGGACCGGGCGGGTGGCCGAGCGGACCACCGAGGTGGGCCGGCCCGTGCGCCGGGTGAGGTCCTTCTCGAACATCGCCACGTCACCGAGCGTCGCCGACATGAGGACGAACTGGGCCTGCGGCAGTTCGAGCAGCGGGATCTGCCAGGCCCAGCCGCGGTCGGGCTCCGCGTAGAAGTGGAACTCGTCCATGACGACCTGGCCGATGTCGGCGTGCTTGCCGTCCCGCAGGGCGATCGAGGCCAGCACCTCGGCCGTGCAGCAGATGACCGGGGCGTCCGCGTTCACGGAGGCGTCGCCGGTCAGCATGCCGACGTTCTCGGTGCCGAAGAGCTTGCAGAGGTCGAAGAACTTCTCCGAGACCAGCGCCTTGATCGGCGCGGTGTAGAAGGTCACCTGGTCGTTGGCCAGCGCGGCGAAGTGCGCACCGGCCGCGACCAGCGACTTTCCCGATCCGGTGGGCGTCGAGAGGATCACGTTCGCCCCGGAGACAACCTCGATCAGCGCCTCCTCCTGGGCCGGGTAGAGGGTGATGCCCCGGCCCTCCGCCCAAGAGGTGAAGGCCTCGAAGAGGGCGTCGGGGTCGGCGTTCGGCGGCAGCTGATCGATAAGGGTCACGCCCCCATCTTGCCTGGATTCCGGTCGGATGCGGGAACCGGCCATCGCAACGAAGATCACGGACGATACGCTGCCTTGTCGACCGGTCGTCAACTGCACGCCGGCGCATGAGGAATGGGGCGGGACGACCATGATGGGACCGGCGCACTCGCTGTCCGGAGCAGCGGCCTGGCTGGGTGTGGGCGCCGCGTCGGCCGCCCTGGGGCACCCGATGCCGTGGCCGGTACTCGTCGTCGGAGCGCTCATCTGCGCCGGAGCCGCCCTCGCCCCGGACCTCGACCACAAGTCCGCGACCATCTCGCGCGCCTTCGGACCGGTGTCCAAGGGCCTGTGCGAGATCGTCGACAAGCTCTCGTACGCCGTCTACAAGGCCACCCGCTCCACCGCGGACCCCCGCAGGTCCGGGGGACACCGCACCCTGACCCACACCTGGCTGTGGGCCGCTCTCATCGGCGCCGGCGCCTCCGCGGTGGCCGTCACCGGGGGCCGCTGGGCGGTCCTCGCGATCCTCTTCGTCCACCTGGTCCTGGCCGTCGAGGGCCTGCTGTGGCGGGCCGCGCGGGTCTCCAGCGACATCCTGGTCTGGCTGCTCGGTGCCACCAGCGCCTGGATCCTCGCCGGTGTCCTGGACCAGCCGGGCAACGGCTCGGACTGGTTCTTCACCGGCCCGCAGCAGGAGTACCTGTGGCTGGGCGCGCCGATCCTCCTCGGCGCGCTGGTGCACGACATCGGCGACGCGCTGACCGTCTCCGGCTGCCCGATACTCTGGCCGATCCCGGTGGGCCGCAAGCGCTGGTACCCGGTCGGACCGCCGAAGGCGCTGCGGTTCCGCGCCGGCAGCTGGGTCGAGCTGAAGGTCCTCATGCCGGCCTTCATGCTGCTCGGCGGGGTGGGCGCCGCGTCCGCCCTCGGCTACCTCTGACAGGCCGATCGCGACGGGCTCGGGCGCCCCGGGCCCGGAAGCGCAAGAGGCCGCCCGGGCCGTGCGCCGCCGGGCCGTGCGCGTCCGGGCCGTCCGGGGTCGCCCGCGGTGGGCACCCCGGACGGGCCGTCGCGGCGCCCGGACCCGCGTCACGGTCCGCCGTGCCACGACCTCCACAGCGCCGCGTACGCGCCGTCCGCCGCCACCAGCTCGTCGTGGCTGCCCAGCTCGCTGATCCTGCCCTCCTCGACCACCGCGATGACGTCCGCGTCGTGCGCGGTGTGCAGCCGGTGGGCGATCGCGACGACCGTGCGCCCCTCCAGGACCCGGGCCAGCGAGCGTTCCAGATGACGAGCGGCCCGCGGGTCGAGGAGCGAGGTCGCCTCGTCCAGGAYCAGCGTGTGCGGGTCGGCCAGGACGAGCCGGGCCAGCGCGATCTGCTGGGCCTGCGCCGGGGTCAGCGCGAGCCCGCCCGAACCCACCTCGGTGTCCAGGCCCGCGTCCAGGGCGCGGGCCCAGCCGTCCGCGTCCACCGCGCCGAGCGCCGCCCACAGTGCGGCGTCCTCGGCACCCGCGCGGGCGAGCAGCAGGTTGTCGCGGAGCGAGCCGACGAAGACGTGGTGCTCCTGGTTCACCAGGGCCACGTGCTCGCGGACGCGCTCCGCCGGCATGTCCGCCAGCTCGGCGGACCCGAGCGTCACCGTGCCGGTGCGCGGGGCGTAGATGCCCGCCAGCAGCCGACCGAGCGTCGACTTGCCGGCGCCGGACGGCCCCACCAGGGCCAGCCGGGTGCCCGGCGGGACGTCCATCGACACCCGGTGCAGGACGTCGACCCCTTCGCGGTAGCCGAAGCGCACCTCGTCCGCCCGGACCGTACGCCCCTCGGGCCGCAGGTCCGCGTCGCCCGCGTCCGGCTCGATCTCCCGGACGCCGACCAGCCGGGCCAGCGACACCTGTGCCACCTGGAGTTCGTCGTACCAGCGCAGGACGATGCCGATCGGATCCACCAGCATCTGCGCCAGCAGCGCGCTCGTGGTCAGCTGCCCGACGTCGATCCAGCCGCGCAGCACGAAGGCGCCGCCGAGCAGCAGCACGGCCGCGAGGACGGTGACGTGCGTGAGGTTGACGACGGGGAACAGCACCGACCGCAGGAAGAGGGTGTACCTCTCCCAGGCCGTCCACTCCCGGATGCGCCGGTCGGACAGGGCGATCCGGCCCGCGCCGAGTCGGTGAGCCTCCACCGTGCGGCCGGCGTCGACGGTCTCGGCGAGCGCCCCGGCGACGGCCGCGTACCCCGCCGCCTCCGAGCGGTACGCGGCCGGTGCCCGCCGGAAGTACCACCGGCAGCYCGCGATCAGCAGCGGCGCGGCGATCACGATCGCGAGCGCCAGAGGGGGCGCGGTCAGGGTCAGGCCGCCGATCAGCAGCCCCGCCCAGACGACACCGATCGCGAGCTGCGGCACGGCCTCCCGCATCGCGTTGGCCAGCCGGTCCACGTCCGTGGTGATACGGGACAGCAGGTCGCCGGTCCCGGCCCGCTCCAGGACCCCCGGCGGCAGCCCGACCGAACGGACGAGGAAGTCCTCGCGCAGGTCGGCCAGCATCTCCTCGCCGAGCATCGCGCCCCGCAGCCGTACCAGCCGCACGAAGACGGTCTGCACGACG
Organism: Streptomyces sp. MS191; assembly: GCF_008042125.1. Lineage (GTDB taxonomy): Bacteria > Actinomycetota > Actinomycetes > Streptomycetales > Streptomycetaceae > Streptomyces. The sequence continues at coordinate 23,601 of NZ_RDBI01000040.1, read as the reverse complement.
AGGGCGACGGCGAACAGGGCGACGGTGCGCTCCAGGTGGAGCTCCCGGCTGCCGTCGCTGAGCCGCTCGACGAGCGAGCCGAGCAGCTGGGGACCGGCCATGGAGGCCAGGACCGCGACCGCGTTGACGCCGATGAGCACGGCGAACGCCCCGCGATGGCGGCGCAGCAGGCCGCGGACGTACCCGCGGACGGTCGTCGCCGTCCCGACGGGCAGGGTGGCCGCCGACTGCGGGGCCGCCGGATCGTACGTCGGTGGCGCAAGGCCGATCATGCCGACTCTCCTTCCAGTGCGGGGAGTTCTTCCATCCCGTCGAGGCCGCGGAGGCCGTCGAGCGTGCCGGCCTCGGCGGGGTCACCCGACGCCGTGGGGGGTTCCGGTGTCCCGGGTGCGGCGGACACCGCCTGTTCCTCGTCGGTCTCCCGGGTGACGACCGCCCGGTAGAGCGGAGCGTCGCGCAGCAGCTCGCGGTGGGTGCCGACCGCCGCCACCGCGGCCCCGTCGAGCAGGACGACCCGGTCGGCGAGGTCGAGCAGCAGCGGCGACGAGGTCAGGACCACCGTCGTCCCGCCCGCGCGCAGCTTCCTGACGCCCGCCGCGACGCGGGCCTCGGTGTGCGAGTCGACCGCCGAGGTCGGCTCGTCCAGGACCAGCACCTCCGGGTCGGTGACCAGGGAGCGGGCCAGGGCGAGCCGTTGGCGCTGGCCGCCGGAGAGCGACCGGCCGCGTTCGGTGATCCGGGTGCGCATCGGGTCGCCGTCCGTGTCCACGGACGCCTGGGCGAGCGCGTCGAGCACGTCCCCGCACTGCGCGGCGGCCAGCGCGTCCGCCGCCCGGACGGCCCCCGAGGAAGGGACGTCGAGCAGTTCGCGCAGCGTGCCCGAGAGGAGCACCGGATCCTTGTCCTGGACGAGCACGGCGGTCCGCGCCGCGTCGAGGTCCAGCTCGTCGAGCGGCACCCCGCCCAGGAGCACGGAGGCATGGCCCTCGCCGGGATCCGCCGGGTGGCCGCCGAGGCGCTCCGCCAGCCATCCCGCCGCGTCCGGGTCCCCGCACACGACCGCGGTGAGGCGGCCCGCGGGAGCCAGGAGCCCGGTCACCGGGTCGTACAGGTCGCCGGTCGCCCCCTGCCTCCCGCTCCCGGAGGCCCCGGCCGCGGTCGTCGTCCGGGTCAGGGAGAGCACCCGGGCGGCCCGCTTGGCGGACGGCCGGGAGAAGGAGAACGCCATGGCGATCTCCTCGAAGTTCCGCAGCGGGTGATGGGTCAGCATCACCGCGCCGTAGACGGTGACGAGTTCGCCGACCGTGATCCGGCCGTCCAGGGCGAGGCGCGCCCCGTACGCCACCACCACGATGAGCAGCGCACCCGGCAGCAGGACCTGGATCGCGGCGATCAGCGCCCACATGCGGGCGCTGCGGACGGCCGCCCGGCGGACCTCCTGGGAGGCGGCGCGGTAGCGGCCGAGGAAGAGCTCCTCGCCGCCGATTCCCCGCAGCACCCGCAGTCCCGCCACCGTGTCCGATGCCAGTTCGGTGGCGCGGCCCGCCTTCTCGCGCTGCTCGTCCGCCCGGCGGGTGGCGCGGGGCAGCAACGGCAGCGCGGCGAGGGCGAGCACGGGGACGCCCACGGCGACGACGACACCCAGCGCGGGCTGGTAGAGCACCAGGCCGACGCAGACGACGACCAGCGTCAGGGCCGCCGCGGCGAACCGCGACAGGGCCTCGACGAACCAGCCGATCTTCTCGACGTCCCCGGTGGAGACCGCGACGACCTCACCCGCGGCGACCCGCCGGGTCAGCAGCGAGCCCAGCTCGGCCGTCTTGCGCGAGAGCAGCTGCTGGACCCGGGCGGCCGCCGTGATCCAGTTCGTGACGGCGGTGCGGTGCAGCATCATGTCGCCGACGGCGAGGGTCACGCCCAGCAGCGCCAGCAGACCGCCGGCCTGCCAGAGGCGGCCTTCGTCGTGGTCGACGACCGCCTGCACGGCGAGGCCGACGGCGAGCGGCAGCGCGGCGATGGACAGCTGGAGGAGCAGCCCCCACAGGGTGGACCTGAGCTGACCGCCGAGTTGGCGGCGGCCGAGCCAGAGGAGGAACCGGGTGCCCGAGCGGACATCGGGGGCCCCTGGGTCGGCGTACGGTAGATCGCGAATCTGCATGGCGTCCCAGGGTCTTCCGGTGCGTGTCCCCGACGGTGGCCGGGGCTCCAAACCGTGCAAGGTTGGCCCTCCGGCGCCGGGGGCGGCAATCGATTTTCTGGCAATCGGCACAGAACGCGCCAAGATCCCCCGACGCCCTCTGGACGTCCCCGGTGCCCCGCGCTTCACTCGCCTGCCATGAGACCTCAGAAGATCATGAGCATGATCGGCGGGCTCGTGCTGGCCGCCGGTGCCCTCCTCACCGCGCCGCCGGCGATGGCGGACGGGCCGACCGGCACCCCGCCTCCCGAGTTCACCGGCGACTGGCACGACCCGGTGACCGCCGCGCCGCCCGTCACGGTCCCCGGCACCCGCTCCTGCGAGGTCGTCCTCGCCGCCGCGCAGTTCCGCGACTTCACCCCGTACAAAGGGAGTTACAGCCCGCCGAAGGAGTGCGGCACCCGCTGGAACAAGGTCGTCCTGCGCCTCGAAGGACAGGTGAAGGGGCGTCAGTACGACCGGCTCGGCCACGTCGCGGTCGGCGGGGTGGAGATCTTCCGCACCTCCACTCCGCAGCCCTCGCCCGAGGGCATCACCTGGTCCGTGGAGAAGGACGTCACGCGCTACCGCGACACCCTCAGCCGCCCCCAGCCGGTCGAGATGCTCATCGGCAACGTCGTGAACGAGACCTACACCGGCGTCCTCGACGTCCGCGTCACCCTCACCTTCCACACCGCTCGGGGGAGGACGGCACCCGTCGCGGACACCCCCGACCGGGTGATACCGCTCGACACCGCGACCGTCACCACCCCGCGCAACACCGAACGCCTGCTGGCCGAGGTGTACGCCACCGGATCCGGCGGCGGATGCGAGGAGTACTGGTACCTGACCGTCCCGGACCCCGCCCCGTACTCCTGCAAGGCGACCGACGGCCCCTACCGCGAGGTGCGGATCTCCGTCGACGGCCGCACCGCGGGCATCGCCGCCCCGTTCCCGACCGTGTGGACCGGCGGCTGGTCCAACCCCTTCCTCTGGTACGTCACCCCCGGCCCGCGCGCCTTCGACGTCCGGCCCGTCGTGTACGACCTGACCCCCTTCGCCGCCCTCCTCAACGACGGCCGCGCCCACCGCGTCGAGGTGTCGGTGGCCGGTGTGCCCGCCGGGCAGACCGGCTGGTCCACCCCCACCAACCTGCTCCTGTGGCAGGACGAGGGCCGGGCCGTCGTCACCGGCGCGCTCGACCGGTACGAGGTCTCCGCCCCGCGCGACTCCTCGGTGCACACGCCGGGTGCCATCCACCGCCTCGACACCGACGGCGGCCGCCGGCTCACCATCGCCGGCCACCTGGACACCTCGCACGGCCGCGTCCGCACCACCGTCACCCGTACCCTCGCGAACACCTCCGTGCACCGCTGGGGCGAGGGTGAGAACCCCGACGCCCTCACCGCCCGGTGGACCGACGACGAGACCGTGACCGTGGGCCGCACCAGCACCCGTACCCACCGCGCCTACACCATGGACGGCGAGACGACCGTCGGCGCCGGAGACCGGCTGCGGACCGTCCTCACCCTCGGGGACCGAGCCGACACCGTCGTCCTGCGCGACGGAAGGCCGCTGTCCTTCTCGCACCTCGACGACACCTACAGCGGCGACGCCACCTACACCACCGGAGTGCCGCGCGACCAGCGTCACGCGGTCGGGACGACGGCCGAGCGCTACCGGGTGTACGGCTCGGACGGCTGCTACGACCGGAGCCTGACGACCGTCCAGGGCACGGTCACGGAGGACCGCCGGCGCTGCTGAACACCCCGGCCGCCGCGCGGCGCGAGGCAGGGGCAGAGGCTCCCCGACCCTTCACCGCGCGCCGGTCGCGGGGCCGGTACCGGTCCCCCCGGCGCCACCCGCCCCCGGTCAGGGGCGCGTCGCCCGCTCCAGCGCCAGCAGCACCGACTCGTATCTCCGCCCGGTCGCCCGGTCCATCCCGATCTCGCACATCCGGTTGGCCGACAGGTGCGCGTCGAACGGCCGCGCCGTCACCTCCGCCGCCTCCCGCGCCGTCGCGGAGGCCGTCAGCTCGGGATGCAGCATGCCCCGGTCGCCGGCGAAGGCGCAGCAGCCCGCGTCCGCCGGCACCACGACCTCGTCGGCGCAGGCGGCGGCGAGCGCGGTCAGCCTGTCCTCGTCGCCCAGGTGCTGCATCGAACACGTCGGATGGACGACCGCCGAGCCGACCCTGCGGCGCACCGTCAGCCGGGGCAGCAGCTCGTCCGCCGCCCAGACGAGGGAGTCGACCACGGTCAGCTCGGCGTGCAACTCCCGGTTCTCCGCGGTCAGATAGGGCACCACCTCGTGCGCGATGCCGAGGGCGCACGAGGAGGCGTCGACCACCAGCGGCAACCGGCCGCCCGCCGTCCAGCCCCAGGCGGCCTCGACGATCCGGTTCGCCATCACCTCGTTGCCGCGGACGTACCCCTTGGAGTGCCAGATCGTCGCGCAGCAGGTACCGGCGACGTCCTGAGCGATCCACACCGGCCTTCCGGCCCGGGCCGACAGCGTCACCACCGCCTCGGGCAGCGAGGGGCCGCGCCGGTCGGCGGGACCGCCGAAGATCCGGTTCACACACGCCGGGTAGTAGACGGCGACCGCCGCCGGGCGGTGGGTGCGCGGGAGGCGCCGCCGCGCGGCGCCGGGGATCTCCGGCAGCCACTCCGGTACGAGGTCCGGCCGTACCGCCTTGCGTGCCAGGGCGGTCACCGACGCCAGGAACCGGTCGCCTGCCCGGTCGGCCGCGGCGACCGCGAGCCGCGCGGACGCCTCCACGGCACGGAAGTTGCGGGCGGTCAGAGCGGCGATCCGCTCCTCGCGCGCGGAGTGCCGCTCGTGCCGGAACTCCTTCATCAGCGCCCCGGTGTCGATCCCCACCGGGCAGGCGAGTTTGCAGGTCGAGTCACCGGCGCAGGTGTCCACGGCGTCGTACCCGTACTCCTCGAGCAGGCGCGTCTCGACCGGGGACCCGTCGCGCTGCCGCAGCATCTCCCGGCGCAGCGCGATCCGCTGGCGCGGAGTCGTCGTCAGGTCGCCACTGGGGCAGGTCGGTTCGCAGAAGCCGCACTCGATGCACGGGTCGGCGATCGCCTCGACCTTCGGAATCGTCTTGAGGCCACGCAGGTGCGCGTGCGGATCGCGGTCCAGGACGATCCGCGGCGCGAGCACCCCGTCCGGGTCGATCAGCTCCTTCGTGCGCCACATGAGCTCCGTCGCCCGGGGCCCCCACTCCAGCTCCAGGTACGGCGCGATGTTGCGCCCGGTGGCGTGCTCCGCCTTCAGCGAGCCGTCGAAGCGTTCCACGGTCAGCTTGCAGAACGCGTCCATGAACGCCGCGTACCGCTCGACGTCCGACGGTTCACCGGCGTCGAAGGCGAGGAGGAAGTGCAGGTTCCCGTGCGCGGCGTGCCCGGCGACGGCCGCGTCGAAGCCGTGCCGGGCCTGCAGTTCCAGCAGTTCGGCACAGGCCTCGGCGAGCCGGGCCGGCGGCACCGCGAAGTCCTCGGTGATCAGCGTCGTCCCGGCCGGCCGCGAACCGCCGACCGCGGTCACGAACGCCTTGCGCGCCTTCCAGTACCCGGCGATCGTCCTCGCGTCGCGGGTGAAGGCGTTGTCGAGCGAGGCGACCGGAGCGACCAGCTCCAGCCGCTCCAGGACACCCGCCGCCCTCTCCTCGCACGCCTCCAGGGCCGCGAGGTCCGGGGCGCGGAACTCCACCAGCAGCGCAGCCGTCTCCCGCGGCAGTCCCGCCCAGTCGGCCGGCACCCCGGCCACGCTGACCGAGGCCCGCAGCGTGTTGCCGTCCATCAGCTCGACCGCGACCGCCCCGGCGTCGTTGAAGTGCGGCACGGCCGCGGCCGCGGCCGGCAGCGAGGGGAAGAAGAGCAGCGCCGTCGACACCTTGCGGTCCAGCGGCAGGGTGTCGAAGACCACCTCGGCGATGAAGCCGAAGGTGCCCTCCGAGCCGACCATCAGCCCGCGCAGGATCTCCACCGGGGTGGCGCCGTCCAGGAAGGCGTCCAGCCGGTAGCCGTTGGTGTTCTTGATGGTGTGCTTGGCGCGGATCCGGGCCGTGAGCTCCGGGTCGGCCTCGATCTCGGCCTTCAGCGCCAGCAGTCCGGCGCACAGGCGCGGCTCGGCGCGGGACAGCTCCTCGTCGGCGTCCGGGTCCGCCGTGTCGACGACGGTGCCGCTCGGCAGGACGAACGTGAGGGAGGAGACGGTCCGGTACGAGTTCCGGGTGGTCCCGGCCGTCATGCCCGAGGCGTTGTTGGCGACGACGCCGCCGATCGTGCAGGCGACCGCGCTGGCCGGGTCGGGGCCGAGGACCCGGCCGTACGGGGCGAGGGCGGCGTTGGCGCGCACGACGGTGGTGCCCGGCCGGATCCTGGCCCGGGCGCCGTCGTCCAGGACCTCGACGCCCACCCAGTGCCGGCGCACGTCCACCAGGATGTCCTCGCCCTGAGCCTGGCCGTTCAGGCTGGTGCCGGCCGCCCGGAAGACCACCTCGCGGCCCTTGCCGTGCGCGTAGGAGAGCACGGCGGAGACGTCGTCGATGTCCTCCGGGACCACCACGACCTGCGGGACGAACCGGTAGGGGCTGGCGTCGGAGGCGTACCGCACCAGGTCGGAGACCGTCGCGAGCACCTTGTCCGCGCCGAGGACCGCGGCCAGCTCCTCCCGCAGGTGCCGGGGTGTGCCCTGGGACTGGAGGTCGGGGACGCGGTCGGGAGCCGGTCTGCGCCGCCCACCGGGACGCAGGGCCTGCGGGTTCGGCTCCAGCAGCGGCATGGCACGGCTCCCCTCGGCGCTCCCTGGGCCCCGAGGTCAGCAGCGGCGCTCCGGCCCGGGGTCGACCAGAGCGGACAGCAGACCTCCGAGCTCCTCGCGCTGATCGACGGTCAATGGAGCAAGGATGTCCTCTGCGGCGGCCCGGCGCGCGCTGCGCAGGGCCCGCAGCGTGGCGCGTCCCGCGTCGGTCAGTTCGATCAGCACCACCCGGCGGTTGGTCGGGTCGGCGACCCGGCGCACCCGGCCGGCGGCCTCGAGTCCGTCGACGAGGCTGGTCACGGCCCTCGGGACGACCTCCAGGCGGGCGGCGAGATCGGCCATCCGGGGCGGACGGTCGTAGTGCGCGACGGTGCGCAGCAGCCGGGACTGGGCGGGGGTGATGCCCACCGGTTCCAGGTGCCGCTTCTGGATGCGGTGCAGGCGGCGGGTGAGGCGGAGCAGCTGCTCGGCCAGCAGTCCGTCGGCGTCGGTGCCGCCCGTGCGGACGGTGCCGTCGGTGGTGCCGCCGCTGCCGTCGCTGCCGTCGGTGGTGCCGCCGGTCGGGCCGGTGGCCGCCGGGGGGCGCGCGCCGGGCCGCCGCAGAGGACATCCTTGCTCCATTGACCGTCGATCAGCGCGAGGAGCTCGGAGGTCTGCTGTCCGCTCTGGTCGACCCCGGGCCGGAGCGCCGCTGCTGACCTCGGGGCCCAGGGAGCTCCGCGCCCTGCGGGAGGCTCGGGGCGTCCGGGGTATTCATGCCGGGAACCGGGGTGCTCATGCCCGGAACAATATCAGGACCACGTTCATTGTGAGTATAGGTAACAGTGAGCTATGCTCTCATCCGTCGTACTGTCTCACCTCGCGTAGGAGCCCATGCACCCCCACGATCAGTCCACCTGGACACCTCCCCGAGACGATCCCGCCGAGCCCAAGGAGCCGGCGCAGGTGCGGCGCATCCTGCGCCTCTTCCGGCCCTATCGCGGTCGCCTCGCCGTCGTCGGCCTGCTGGTCGGCGCCTCGTCGCTGGTCTCGGTCGCCTCGCCCTTCCTCCTCAAGGAGATCCTCGACACCGCCATCCCCCAGGGGCGCACCGGGCTGCTCAGCCTGCTCGCCCTGGGCATGATCGCGACGGCCGTCGTCACCAGCGTCTTCGGCGTGCTGCAGACCCTGATCTCCACCACCGTCGGACAGCGGGTGATGCACGACCTGCGGACCGCGGTCTACGCCCAGCTCCAGCGGATGCCGCTGGCCTTCTTCACCCGGACGCGTACCGGCGAGGTCCAGTCCCGGATCGCCAACGACATCGGCGGCATGCAGGCGACGGTCACCTCGACCGCCACCTCCCTGGTCTCCAACCTCACCGCCGTCGTCGCCACCGTCGTCGCCATGCTCGCGCTCGACTGGCGGCTCACGGTCGTCTCGCTCCTCCTGCTGCCGGTGTTCGTCTGGATCAGCCGCCGGGTCGGCCGCGAGCGCAAGAAGATCACCACACAGCGCCAGAAGCAGATGGCCGCGATGGCCGCCACCGTCACCGAGTCCCTCTCCGTCAGCGGCATCCTGCTCGGCCGGACCATGGGCCGCGCCGACTCGCTGACCACGTCCTTCGCCGAGGAGTCCGAGCGCCTCGTCGACCTCGAAGTGCGCTCCTCCATGGCCGGCCGGTGGCGGATGTCGACGATCGGCATCGTGATGGCCGCCATGCCCGCCCTCATCTACTGGGCCGCGGGGCTGGCCCTCCAGTCCGGCGGGCCCGCCATATCGCTGGGCACCCTGGTCGCCTTCGTCTCGCTCCAGCAGGGCCTCTTCCGGCCCGCCGTGAGCCTGCTGTCCACCGGCGTGCAGATGCAGACGTCCCTGGCCCTCTTCCAGCGCATCTTCGAGTACCTCGACCTGCCCGTCGACATCACGGAGCCGGAGGAGCCCGTCCGGCTGGAGAAGATCAGCGGCGAGGTGGCCTTCGAGGGCGTCGACTTCCACTACGATCGCGAGGCGTCCGGCGCGGCGACGCTCGGCGGCATCGACCTGGCCGTCCCGGCCGGCGGCAGCCTCGCCGTCGTCGGCGCCACCGGCTCCGGGAAGTCCACCCTCAGCTACCTCGTGCCCCGGCTGTACGACGTGACCGGCGGCCGCGTGCTGCTCGACGGGGTCGACGTGCGCGACCTGGACTTCGACACCCTCGCCCGGGCCGTCGGCGTCGTCTCCCAGGAGACCTACCTCTTCCACGCCTCGGTCGCCGACAACCTGCGCTTCGCCAAGCCCGACGCCACGGACGAGGAGATCGAGGCCGCCGCGCGCGCCGCGCAGATCCACGACCACATCGACTCCCTGCCGGACGGCTACGACACCCTCGTCGGCGAACGGGGCTACCGCTTCTCGGGCGGCGAGAAGCAGCGGCTGGCGATCGCCCGGACGATCCTGCGCGACCCGCCCGTGCTGATCCTGGACGAGGCGACCAGCGCGCTGGACACCCGCACCGAACACGCCGTGCAGCAGGCCATCGACGCGCTCTCCGCCGGGCGGACCACGATCACCATCGCGCACCGGCTCTCCACCGTCCGCGACGCCGACCAGATCGTCGTCCTCGAGTCCGGCCGGATTGCCGAGCGCGGCACGCACGAGCAGCTCCTCGCACAGGACGGTCGTTACGCCGGCCTCGTGCGCCGGGACGCGGAATCCGCCACCGTCGGAGCCGCGGCGGGCGCCTCGGGGGCCGGGGGCGCCGGGGCCGGTGGAGGCGCCGAAGGGGCCGGAGCCGGTGCGGCCCCGGACTCCGGAAGCGAACAGACGAACGCGGGAGCGGTTGTTCCCCAGAACGTGTGATCGTTCCGCTTTCCGTTGCCCCACTCCCGTGCGTCGCATGATGATGACGGTGCGCAAGCGACGGGCTGCAGACCGTGACTGCGCAGTCCCACTGATGCACCTGTACGAGGAGAAGCACCACCATGAACGTGATCACCAACCTGCTCGCCGGCGTCCTCCACTTCCTGGGCTGGCTCGTCTGACGATCGCAGTGCCACGGCGCCGTCGGCCCCCCGTCCCAGGGGGCCGACGGCGCCGCCGCGTGTGCGGCTCCGCGGATTCGCCCGGACACCGGGTTAGCGTGCGCGCATGACGCACCGGTCCTGGCAGCCCGCACGCCGCCGCCGCACCCGGCTGACCCGCCGCGGCCGGCTGACGTTGCTCGTCACGCTCGTGGTCGCCGTGGCCGCCGCGGTCACCCTGCCCCTGCTGCTGACACGGGACGAGCCCGCGGTGCCGAAGCCGCGAACCCTGCTGATCCCCGAGGGCTGGCGTGCCGGCCAGGTGTACGCGGCCGTCGACCGTTCCCTCGGCCTCGCGGCGGGAGCGACCCGCGGCGCCGCGGGCCGGGACGGCACCGCGCTCGGGCTCCCGGCCGCCGCCGCGGGCAACCCGGAGGGCTATCTGTTCCCGGCGACCTATCCCGTGCCGGCCGGGACGACGCCGCGGACCCTGCTGCGCTACATGGTGGACACGGCCAAGAAGCGGTTCGCCGCCGACCGGTTCGCCGCCGGCGCCCGCCGCAACGGCCTGAGCGTGTACCAGGCCGTGATCGTGGCGAGCATCGTGCAGGCCGAGGCGGACAGCGCGCGGGACATGGCCAAGGTGTCCCGGGTCGTCCACAACCGCCTCGCCCGCGGCATGGCGCTCCAGATGGACTCGACCCTGAACTACGCCCTCGGACGCTCGACCGTGGACGTCACCCGAGCGGACACCCGGATCTCCGGCCCGTACAACACCTACACCCGGGCGGGGCTGCCGCCGACGCCGATCGGGAACCCGGGGGAGGAGGCCATGGCGGCCGCGATCGCCCCCGCCAAGGGGGACTGGCTCTACTTCGTGACCGTGAAGCCGGGTGACACCCGGTTCACCGCGGACTACGCGGAACACCAGGCCAATGTCGCCGACTTCAACGCGCAGCGGCGCGCGGCGACGGCGGACTGACGGACCGGCGGCCTCCCCGGCCGGAGGCCGGACGGCCGGGGGGCGGACGACACCCGCGTCAGCGGCCGGCGACCGCCGCCGTGCCCCGCGCCTCCGCCCGCTCCCGCAACGGCCCGCCGGCCTGCTCCGGCACCTGCGCCCGCTTCTCCTCCGGCACCTGTGCCCGCTTCTCCTCCGGCACCTGCGCCCGGCCCTGCTCCGGCGCCCCACCCGGATCGCGCTCCCCGCGCTCCCCGTGCTCCTCCTGCTCCTCGCGCCGCAGCAGGCGCCGGATCTCGCCGACGGCCGCCCGCCCCGCCCGGTTGGCGCCGATGGTCGAGGCGGACGGCCCGTAGCCGACCAGGTGGACGCGCTCGTCCCGGACCGCGCGCGTGCCGTCCACCCGGATCCCGCCGCCGGGCTCGCGCAGCCTCAGCGGTGCCAGGTGGTCGATGGCGGCGCGGAACCCGGTCGCCCAGAGGATCACGTCGGCGTCCACGGTGCGGCCGTCGTCCCAGGCCACTCCGGTGGGCGTGATGCGGTCGAACATGGGGTTGCGGTCCAGGACGCCCTGCTCCCGGGCCCGCTTGATCGCGTCGTTGAGCGGGAGTCCGGTGACGGAGACGACGCTCTGCGGCGGCAGCCCCCGCCGCACCCGCTCCTCGACCAGGGCGACCGCCGCCCGGCCCTCCATCTCGCCGAACGGGCCCTCGCGGTAGACCGGTTCGCGCCGGGTCACCCAGGTGGTCCGCGCCGCGACCTCGGCGATCTCCATCAGGTGCTGGGTACCGGAGGCGCCGCCGCCGACCACGATCACCCGCAGGCCCGCGAACGCCTCCGGGCCGGGGTAGTCCGCGGTGTGCAGCTGACGCCCGCGAAAGGTCTCCTGCCCCTGGTAGCGCGGCCAGAACGGGCGGTCCCAGGTGCCGGTGGCGTTGATGAGCGCCCGGGCGCGGTACGTGCCCTCCGACGTTTCGACCAGCAGCCGACCGGGTGCCCCCGTGACGCCGGAGGCCGAGTCCGACGCGGGGGCGGCACCGGCGTCGCGCACCGCGGACACCTCCACGGGCCGGTGGACCCGCAGGTCGAAGCGCTCCTCGTACGCGGTGAAGTAGGCCCCGATCACCTCCGACGAGGGACGGCTCGCGTCGGCGCCGGTCAGCTCCATCCCCGGCAGCGCGTGCATGCCGTGCACCTTGCCGTAGGTCAGGGACGGCCAGCGGAACTGCCAGGCGCCGCCGGGGCGCGGGGCGTGGTCGAGGACGACGAAGTCCCGGTCGGGCCGCAGGCCGGTGCGCCGCAGGTGGTAGGCGGCCGAGAGGCCCGCCTGACCGGCACCGATCACGACCACGTCGATGTCCCGTACCGTCGTCTTCGCCTCGAAATCGTTCACGATTCCACTAACCGTGGTGCGCGCGAGGATCTTCCCGGACCGGGCGGCGCCCCGCGCTCCCCGGGAACAGGGATGCGCGGGGCGCCCTCCCGGGCGCCCCCGTACGGCGCCCGCTCGTCGGCCGGCATCGCGGGCGGGCGCCCGCGCCGCCTGGCCGGTCCGCCTACCTTCCGCCCGCGACCAGCAGCGGCGCTCCGCCCGGAGCGGAGGCCGGCCTGCCGTTGGACGCGGGGACACCGAGCAGCGGCGACGCCGGGACGGTCGACAGCAGGCCGCGCGCAGCGAGCTCGGGAGTCACGCCCTCGCCGAACCAGTACGCCTCCTCCAGGTGCGGGTAGCCCGACAGGACGAAGTGCTCCACGCCCAGGTCGTGGTACTCCTCGATCCGGTCGGCGACGTCCGCGTGGCTGCCCACCAGCGCCGTGCCGGCGCCGCCCCGTACGAGTCCCACGCCCGCCCACAGGTTCGGTGCGATCTCCAGCTTGTCGCGCTCCAGCGAACCGCCGCGGTGCAGCGCGAGCATCCGCTGCTGGCCGACCGACTCGCTACGGCCGAGCGTCTGCTGTGCCGCCGCCACCGTCTCCGGATCGAGGTCGGAGAGCAGCCGGTCCGCCGTCGCCCACGCCTCGCGCGACGAGTCACGCGAGATCGTGTGCAGCCGGATGCCGAACCGCACCGTGCGGCCGCGCTCCTCGGCGAGCCGGCGGATCCAGTCGATCTTCTCCTTGACCTGCCACGGCGGTTCGCCCCAGGTCAGGTAGACGTCCGCGTGCTCGGCCGCGACCGGGCCGGCCGCCTCGGACGAACCGCCGAAGAAGATCTCCGGCAGCGGGTCCGGCGGCAGCGCCGTGAGTCCGCCCTCCACCTGGTAGTGCTCGCCCTCGAAGTCGTACGGCTTCCCGGCCCACACGCCCCGCACGACCGAGAGGAACTCGGCGGTGCGGGCGTACCGCCGGTCGTGGTCGAGGTGGTCGCCGAAGCGGCGCTGCTCGATCGAGTCGCCGCCGGTCACCACGTTCAGCAGCAGCCGGCCCCGGGTGATCCGCTGGTAGGTCGACGCCATCTGCGCGGCCAGCACCGGAGAGATGACGCCCGGGCGGAAGGCGACGAGGAACTTGAGGCGTTCGGTGTGCTGCGCGAGCGCCACGGTCGTCAGCCAGGCGTCCTCGCACCACGTCCCGGTGGGCGTCAGCACGGCTTCGAAGCCCAGCCGCTCCGCCGCCTTGGCGATCTGCGCGAGGTACTCGATGTCGGGCGCCCGGACCCCGCTGACCGTACGGGGCCGGGTGATCCCGCCGTCGGTGTAGGCGTGCCGGTCCACCAGGGTGCGGCCGTCGCCGCCCGTCGGCAGGAACCAGTGCAGATGGACGGTCATCAGGAGTTGCCCTTTCCGTAGAGCCGCGCCGGGGTGGTGGACGGCGGCAGGTTCTTGTCGAAGCGGGCGTCGACGTAATCGGCGAATTCGAACCGCCGGGGAATCAGGCCCAGTTCGGCGAAGGTGTCCGCGATCTTCTGTTCCGAGTCGATGGCGGCCTGGTCCAGGGCGACCGGGATACGGGTCCCGTTGCTGCGCTTCACCGCGGCGAGCGCCACCTCGTACGGCAGCCCCGTCTCCTTCGCCCAGACCTTGGCCCACGCCTCCGGGTGCTTGTAGACCCAGTCCTGGGCCCGGCGCAGTCGCTCGATGAGGTCGCCGATCGCGGCAGCCTTCTCCTTGTCGGCGAGCGCCGACGGCGAGGCGACCTGGAAGCCGAGCCCGTTGACCACGCCGCGGCCGTCGGTCAGCACGCGGCCCTTGCCGCTCTGCAGGACCTGCGAGGTGTACGGATCCCAGACGGCCCAGGCGTCGACCTTCCCGCTGGTGAACGCGGCCAGTGCGTCGGCCGGCTGAAGCAGGGTCACCTTGACGTCGGCGAGCGAGAGCCCGGCCCGCTTCAGCGAGGCGATCAGCTGGAAGTGGGCGGAGCTGCCCTGGGCGACGGCGACCGTCCTGCCCTTCAGATCCTCGGGTTTGCGCAGCGGGGAGTCGGAGGGGACCAGGATCGTCTCGCCCGCCGAGTCCCCGTGGGTCGCCGCGACCACGGTGATCTTCGAGTTCGCGCCGGCGGCGAAGACGGGCGGGGTGTTGCCGACCGAGCCGATGTCGACCGCCTTGGCGTTCACCGCCTCCAGGAGGGGTGGTCCGGAGGCGAAGGTCGACCACTTGATGCGGTAGCCGAGGTCGTCGAGTTCTCCGGCGGCGCGCAGGACGGCTTCGGAGCCGCCCTTCTGGTCGCCGACGTTGAGGACGAGCGACCCCTTCCCGTCGGAATTCGACGCGGAGTCGGCGACGGAGGCGGTGGTGCAGGCGGAGGCGAGCAGGGCCAGCGGGAGCAGCAGGGCGGCGGGCAGGAGAGAACGCTTCACGGTGTGTTCCTTCGTGTTCAGGCGGCGGGACGGAGGGCGTCGCCGTCGGCGGCGTCCTCGTCGACGCCGAGTTCGGCGAGCAGGCGGGTGCGGAGGGCGGCGAACGCGGGGTCGCCGGTGGCGCGGGGCCGGTCGAGCGCGACGGGGGTGTCGTACGCGATGACGCCGTCACGCATCACCAGCGCCCGGTCCGCGAGCAGCAGGGCCTCGTCGACGTCGTGCGTGACGAGCAGGACCGCGCAGCCGCGCCGCTGCCACAGGTCGGCGACGAGTCGCTGGGCCTTGATGCGGGTGAGGGCGTCGAGGGCGCCGAACGGCTCGTCGAGCAGCAGCAGATCCGGCTCGCGGACCAACGCACGTGCGAGTGAGGCACGTTGGGCCTCTCCGCCGGACAGCGTCTTGGGCCACGCGCCGGTCCGGTGGGCCAGCCCGACCTCCTCCAGGGCCCGCTCGGCCACGGCCCGGTCGGGCCTGCCGGGGAGACCGAGCAGGACGTTGCGCCACACCCGCTTCCAGGGCATGAGGCGGGGGGCCTGGAACGCGACGGCCCGGCGCTTGGGGACGAGGACGGTGCCGGAGATGTCCCGGTCGAGGCCGGCCAGGACCCGCAGCAGCGTGGACTTGCCGCAGCCGCTGTGTCCGAGGAGCGCCGTGAACTCACCCGCGTTCAGGGTCAGATCGAGGTCGTCGATGACGGGACGGCCGTCGAAGGAGCGGGTCAGCCCCTTGAGGGTCACTGCCCGGTGAAGGTCGGTCGCCATTGGAGCAGCAGCCTTTCGAGAGTGCGGACGACGGCGTCGGCCAGCAGGCCGAGGAAGGCGTAGACGACGAGGCAGACGACGATGACGTCGGTACGGAAGAACTCCCGCGCCTGGTTCATCAGGAAGCCGATGCCGGCGTCGGCGTTGATGGACTCGCCGAAGACGAGGGCCAGCCACGCGGTGGCGAGCGAGTACCGCAGGCCTGTCATGGCGCCCGGCAGCGCGCCGGGCAGCACGACGTGCCGGATCAGCCCCCACCGTCCGAGCCCCAGCGACTCGCCCGCCTCGACGAGTTGGGCGTCCACCCCGCGGATTCCGGCGTACACGTTGAGATACAGGTGGAACGCCACCCCCAGCGCGATGAGCGCCACCTTGGGAGCCTCGCCGATGCCCAGCCAGATGATGAACAGCGGGATCAGGCCGACCCAGGGCACGGTCCGCAGCATCTGCACGCTCGCGTCCACCAGATCCTCGCCCAGCCGGGACAGGCCGGAGACGAGTGCCAGGGACACACCGATCGTGCCGCCCAACAGCAGCCCGACCGCTACGCGTTGGAGGGAGACGCCCATCGCGTGGGGGAGTGTCCCGTCGCCGACGAGCTCCCCGGCGGCCCGGGCGATGGTGCCGGGCGAGGCGAGCACGTCGGCGGGCAGGACGCCGGTCGAACTGAAGACCTGCCAGAGCACGAGCAGCAGCAGCGGCCCGACGGCGCGACGGAGCCAGCGCGGCACGGCGGTGCGGCGGCCGGGTCGGTGATCGGGTGTCAGCTCCTCCAGATCGGTGGAGGGCAGAGGTCGATCCTCTGAAATAGGGGATATGTCCGGCGGTGATTCGGGCGGGGCGTGGCCGACCGTCATGGGGCGCTCCGGGAGAGGGAGGAGAAAGGGGTACGCGTCAGCGCCCGTGGGCGCGGAAGGTCCGCGCGACCACGGTGGTCACTGCGTCAGGAGATGAGAAGGCGTCAGCAGCCGCGACGACAGGCGGCGGAGGCCACCCGCAGCAGGTCGATGTGACCGCGCGTGGTGAGCAGGGCTGAACGCAACATGGCGCGAACGTAGCGGCCTGTTCCGGTCGCGGTCAACGGTGTCTCGGAGTGTGGATGCGCGATCTTGCGGTACGAACGGCAGGATGGCCCTATGTCCACTTTCGCGACCCGCGTCCTCACCCTGACCACCGGCACGAACGAGACGGTCACCGACCTGACGTCCGCCTGCGCCGACTTCCTCACCGAGACGGCCCCGGGCCTCGACGGCCTCCTCAACCTCTTCGTCCCCCATGCCACGGCGGGCCTGGCGATCCTCGAGACGGGCGCGGGCAGCGACCGGGACCTGCTCACCGCCCTCCACCTCCTCCTGCCGGCCGACGACCGCTGGCAGCACCGCCACGGCACCCCCGGCCACGGCCGCGACCACGTCCTGCCTGCCCTGGTCCCGCCGCACGCGACGGTCCCGGTGGTGGCCGGCCGCGTGCAACTGGGCACATGGCAGTCGATCTGCCTGGTCGACACGAACAAGGACAACCCGGAGCGCCAGGTGCGGCTCACGTTCCTCGGGTAGCGGTGGCCGCCGGCACGGGACCTTGGGGCGGGAGGTCTGTCCGTACCGAGCGCCCCGTGTGGACACCCACCCGGGCAGTCACGAGCGCGACTTCGACGGTCACACGGTCACCTACGCCTACGACGCCGTCGGCCGCCTCGCACGACGCACCAACGCGGCGGGGCAGACAGTCGGCTACCGCTATGACTCTGTCGGCGCCCTCCGTCGGTGATCGGCTCATCAACTTCGAGAGCGACCCGTGCGGCCGCCTGCTCCGCGCCACCGGCCTCGACGGCATCCTCACCTACCGGTACGACCGCCTCGGACGTGTCGTCGCGGAAGCCGTCGACGGCCGTATGCTCACGACGTCCTGCGACGCCGCCGGACGGCGCACAGGGCGCACCACGCCCTCGGGTGTGGCCAGTTCCTACTGCTACGACAGCACGGGGAACCGAGTGACGGTCGAGACCGCCGGACGGTCGCTCTCCTTCGGGTACGACGACGCCGGACGTGAGGTCGAACGCCGTCTGGGCCGGACGTTCCTGCTGTCCCACGAGCACGATCGCGCCGGGCGCATCACCGACCAGGTCCTCACCTCGCGGCACTCGCCACAAGCACTTCAGCGACGCACCTACGCCTATCGCTCCGACGGCCGGCCGATCGGTGCGTCCGACATACGCGGTGGCCACCGCCGCTACGAACTCGACGCAGCCGGCCGGGTCACCCGTGTCGACGCGGCCCGGGGCTGGAGCGAGACCTACTCCTACGACGAGGCCGGTAACCAGACGCGGGGCGAATGGCCCGAGAGTCTTCCGGGCGCCGACGCCCGCGGCGAGCGCGTTTACACGGGGGCCCGTATCACCCCTGCCGGACGGGTCCGCTACTAGTACGACCAGCAAGGCCGCGTCATCCTGCGTCAGCGCACTCGGCTCTCCCGTAAGCCGGACACCTGGCGCTTCTCCTAGGACGCGGAGGATCGTCTCGTATCCGTCGTCACGCCGGACGGCACATCATGGCGCTACCTGTACGACCCCTTGGGCCGCAGGATCGCCAAGCAACGCCGGGAACCGACGACCGTGTCCTGGAGGACACCCGCTTCACCTGGGACGGCAGCGCCCTCGTCGAGCAGAGCACGTCCCTCGCGGGCACTCCGGAAGTCCTGACGCTGACGTAGGACCACGAGGGATACACGCCTCTGTCCCAGACGGAGAGCAAGGCACTGGCCGGCGTTCCGCAGGACCTCGTCGACCCAAGCTTCTTCGCCATGGTGACGGACCAACTCGGCACGCCGACGGAACTCATCGACGAGCACGGCGACATCAGCTGGCAGGCACGCACCACCCTGTGGGGCGCAACGACGTGGAACCGGGACGCGATCGCCTACACCCCTCTGCGCTTCCCCGGTCCGTACTTCGACCGGGAAACCGGGCTCCACCACAACTACTTCCGGTACTACGACCCCGAAACAGCCCGGTACCTCACTCTCGATCCACTCGGCCTGGCTCCCGCACCGAACCCCACCGCCTACGTCGACAATCCGCAGGCGTAGACCGATCCGCTCGGTCTCTCCCCGTGCGACGAGACCAGCCCGAGCTGGGACGGGAGAGTCCAATACGGAAAGCCCGGCCCGCACAGCCGGGCCGCCGCCATGCACGCCACTATCACCAAGGACATGCTCGGCGGCAAGACCAACCCCGGAGTCGCCCCGGCGGGCCGGGTCAGCGGTCAGGGCTGCAACCGCACGCACCTCCTGGCAGCCCAGCTCGGCGGGTCGAACAAGGACCCCCGGAATTTCATCACCATGCACGCGTACGCCAACTCTCCGGTCATGCGCTCCGTCGAGAACCAGGTCAAGAAGGCGGCGAAGGGCGGAGAGATGATCCAGTACAGCGTCACCCCGATCTATGCGGACAGCAGCAGCAAGATCCCGCTCGGAGTCACCATCGAGGCATACGGGGACAACGGGTTCACGTTCACCCCGAGAGGATCCGGCGGGCCGGGCGTCAACATCGTCACCATCATGAACGTGCCTAAACGGTGATCTCCCTCTGTGAGGCTGCCGTCCCTGGCGGACGGGCCCCCATCGATAGGATGCGACAGCGAACATGCCACGTGCCCGGTTGACGGAACTCCTGCCCCGCCCCGAAACCGCCCCGCCTGCAAAGGACTGGGAGGCGGTGGAGCGGGAGCTCGGCGTCCGGCCACCCCATGACTACACCTCTCTGATGGCCACGTACGGCGGGGGGTTCATCGACAACTACCTGCTGCTGCTGGAGCCCGGATGCGGCAACTCCGTGTACGACGTGCTTCGCCATGCCGAGGAACGGGACGAGGCGTACGAAGAACTCTGGAAGTACGAGGACAAGCCTGCCGAGATGGAAGAACCCGGAAACCGCCTGATCCCCTGGGCGACCACCGACAACGGCGAGTACCTGTTCTGGCTCGTGCGCCCCGGTCAGAATCCGGACGACTGGACCCTCATGATCAACGAAGAGGGAGGCGAGGAATGGGAGAGGTATGCGATGACGGCAACGCAGTTCCTGTCTCGGGTCCTCTCGGGTGAACTGCGCTCGGACATCCTGTGGAGCCGGTTCCCCGAAGAGGTCCACAGCTTCCGTCCGGCGCTCAGCCTGCAGGGCTGAGCGTTCTGCGGGACCGCGCCCGAGGGTGCGGAGGCCCCGTGAGCTGGCACTGCTCGACGGTCCACGAGAGGAAGACACGTACGTTGAGGGTTGTCCTTGCGGAGATCGGTGGACACGAACGTCGACAATGCGGAGCGGCGGGTGCGGTTGAGTCTCCTCGGACAGGCCGCCGACGTGGTGCGGACTGGAGACGGAGATGTCTGACGCAGGCGAGCGGCAGACAACGTGCACAGCCGTGGCTGCCCTCCGTCACCGGATGCTTTGCAGGAGCGCCCCCGTGGCCGTGACGGTCCAGAACGACCACCCGTTGCGGTTCGGGTTGACGTGCGGGTTGAGAGACCGCACCACGGCTACCGCCGCCCCGCTGGGGGATTCGTACACGCCGCGTCCGGGGCCGGAGGGAATCGTCACGGTGCGGGACGGCGCATCGGTGAGACCCCGGCCCATCACACGGCGCACATCTCGTCCGTCGCGTTCAGTCCGGACGGCAAGACCCTCGCCTCCGCGAGCCGGGACAGCACCGTCCGGGTGTGGGACGCGGCCACCCGCGAGCAGATCGGGCACGCGCTGGTCGGCCACCGCAGCGGGGTCACGTCCGTGGTGTTCAGTCCCGACGGGAGAACGCTCGCCACCGGCAGCATGGACCAGACGGTCCGGCTCTGGGACCGCGCCACCGGGCGTCAGATCGCCGATCCGCTCGAAGGGCATACCGCCGGCGTCGCCGGTGTGGCCTTCGACCCCGGCGGCCGAACCCTGACCAGCTGGAGCGAGGACGGCACCGCGCTGCTGTGGAACGTCGAAGCCACGGTGGACCCGGTGCGTTTCCTCTGCCGATGGGCGCGGGGGGCCTTCACCGCCGACCGCTGGCGGGACGAAGTGCCTCCGGGCCCCGCCACTCGCCCCCTGTGCCCGGAGTCCTGACCGGCGCACCGGCCGGAGGACAGGTCGAAGGGGAGACCGAGGGACAGGTCGAAGGGCAGGCCGAGCGACAGACCGAGGGACAGGTCGAGGACCGCTCGCCCTCCGGGCGTCCGGGGGCGGCTCATGTTCCTCGGACAGGGGCCGCCTCCGCCCCGGTGGGCGATGCGCGTCCTACGGTGGTTCGATGCGATCTGTGCCGAGATGGTCCCTGATCTCGTCGGGTTGTGCCCCCGTCCTGCTCATCGGAGGCTGGACGGTCGCCGCCGCGCTGGAGGGACCCACCTACGATCCCGTCAGTCAGACGATCAGCGTGCTCGCGGCCTACGGCGCCGCGGGGTTCTGGGTGATGACGACGTCTCTCTTCGCCCTGGGCGTCTGCCACCTCCTCACCGCCTGGGGGCTCCGCCCCGCCGCGACCGCCGGACGGGTGGCACTGGCCTGCGGGGGAGTCGCGGCCCTGGCGGTGGCACTCGTTCCGGCACCCAGCAGCGGCGGCTCCCTCCGTCACGGCTCGGTCGCCGCGGTCGGCTTCGCCCTGCTGGCCGCCTGGCCGGTACTGGCCGCCCGCCGCGAAAGCCGCGCCCCCTGGGGGCTACGCCTCGTGCCCGCCGTCACGGCCTCCGCCCTGATGGCCCTCGGCGCCGCCTGGTACCTGTTCGCGACACAGGGGCACGGGCCCGCCGGCGTCGCCGAACGCTTCGTGACCTGCCTCCAGGCCGTCTGGCCCTTCGTGGTCGTCGCCTCGTGCCTGCGCCGTTCCGGCGAGCGGGAGACACCGAGCGTCCGCGCCCGCGGGTGACCGTCCGCGCCCGCGGGTGACGGGGTGCCGTCGGTGGCCGATCCTGGTGACATGAGTGCCAACGGTGCCGACGCCGAGGACACCAGGGGCGCCGAGGCCACCGGCCGGGCAGGACGCCGGCGCCGGGTGCCTGATGCCTACGTCGCCGCGGCCCGCCGCTCGCTGCGGGTGACACTCGCCGCCGGGATCACGTTCTACTTCTTCCTGTACGGCCTCGACCAGCCCGTCGCCGCCACCTACGCGCTGTTCGCGGCGGTCTCCCTGGCCGGTCTCTCCCGCATTCCCGGCACCGGGCGCCAGCGCGCGGGCATGCTGCTGCGACTCCTGCCGGTCGCCTGGCTGCTCGTCGCCGCCGGCACCCTGCTCGCCGTGCAGACCTGGAGCGCGGTCGTCGGCATGCTCGTCATCGGCTTCGTCCTCGCGTTCGTCGCCGTCGGCGGCCCACGTCCCGCCGGCGCCGCGCCGGGACTCCAACTGCTGTACATCCTGCCGTCCTTCCCGCCGTTCGCACCGGAGCAACTGGGCGAGCGGCTGGTCGGCGCCACCACCGGGATCCTCCTCCTCGTCCTCGCCGAGGCCTTCGTGTTCCCCGAGGCGCCGACCGTCTCGTACCGGGAGCTGGCCGCCCGGGCCGCCCTCGCCGC
The DNA here is from genome assembly GCF_008042125.1 of Streptomyces sp. MS191. GTDB lineage: Bacteria > Actinomycetota > Actinomycetes > Streptomycetales > Streptomycetaceae > Streptomyces. Next base: position 1,606 of record NZ_RDBI01000040.1, on the reverse strand, counting down.
CGAACGCTGCGCCGCCGACCTGGCCCGGGCCCCCTTCGTCCTGTCCCCGGCGACGGCGGCGGCCGCGGCCGCCGCGGCCGAGGCCCTTCGACCCTCACTCGTGCCGGAGGCGGAGCGCCCGGCAGGCCCTGGCGTCCGCGCCCGCGGCCTGGCCCACGCCGGCCTCGCCGCACGGACCCTCCTGCACCGGCTCGTCCGCCTGCCCCCGCTGCCGCCGGACCACACCCCCACGACGTCCGGCCTGGACCTGCTGCACGCCGTCGGGCGCTCGGCGGCGGACAGCGCGGCGCTGCTGCGCGGCGCGCCCTCCGGAGGACCGGACACCGCACCGGGGCGCGAACGCGCGGCGCTGGCCGCGCTGCCCACCGGAGGCGTGCGCCCGGCGGCCCTGCGCCGCCGCGCCGACCTGCTCGAACTCGCCGACGCCGCGTCGGCGCTGGCGCGCGCCTCCGGTCTCGCCGTACGGGGACGGGAGGCCGCGTCCGGAGTGCCCCTGGACCGGTTCTGGTACGCGCGGATGCGAGCGCCCCAGCTGTGGTGGCGGCGGCTCGTGGGGAACGCGGGCAGCCGGTCGGTCTTCTTCCAGAACGCCGTCCGCATCAGCCTGGCCCTGGCCGCCGCCCGCGCCGTCGCCGGCCTCGACACACTGCCCCACGGATTCTGGGCGATGCTGGCGACCCTGTCCCTGACCCGTACCACCCTGGTCGCCACCCGGACCGGAATCCGCCAGGCGGTGACCGGGACCCTGCTCGGAGCCCTGGCCACGGCAGGCATCCTCGCCCTCGTCGGCTCGGACACCACCATCTACGCCGCCGTCCTGATTCCCGTGCTGCTGCTGACCTTCACCGTGGGACCGGTGAAGGGCGTCGGCTGGGCCCAGGCCCTGTTCGCGATCACGGTCGCCCTCGTCTTCGCCCAGCTGGCTCCCGCCACCTGGCAGCTGGCCGAGGTCCGGCTGCTGGACGTCCTGGTCGGCAGCGCGATCGGCGCCGTCTTCGGGCTGCTGGCGTGGCCGCGCGGAGCGCAGGACGAGGTGCGGCGATCGACCGCGGTGCTCCTGAGGTCCGCGGCCGAGGCCGTCGTCATGACGAGCTCGGCGCTGGCGGCCGGCGGCCTGCGCGACCCGTCCGCGCCGCCGCTCAACAGCCTGCTGCGGCACTCGCTCGTGCTGTCGGAGTCTGCCTTCGCGCAGTTCCAGAGCGAACCGGCGCCCCCCGCGGCGGCACGGCCCCGATCCGTCCGGGCCCGGGAGGATCCGGCGCGGGCCGTCGACTGGCAGGCCGCGCTGCTGGCCGGCCATCACACGCTGTGGGGAGCGGAGCGCGTCCTCCTGCCGCCCGCGTCCGCGGAGGTGCCCGTGGGGCCCGTCACCGTACCGCCGCTGGAGCCGGCCGTGGCCGCCGCCCTCACCCGGCTCGGGGAACGGGTGGCGGGGCGGATGCTGCTGCTGTCCGCCGTACTGGACGAGAACGCGCAGGCCGAACGGGTACCGGTACCACCCCCTCTCGCGGCCCGGAGCTCCGGTCGGCCCTCCGAGGACGAGACGGCGACGGAGGTCGCCGGGGCCTGGACGCCGAGCGGCTCCTACGCGGCGGACGCCTGGCTC
>NZ_RDBI01000004.1:23304-36991 GCF_008042125.1 Streptomyces sp. MS191 | reverse complement strand
CTCCTCGGCCACCGGCACACCCGCCATGGAAGTCAACGGCGAGCCACTGCCCCCACGACAGAGCGACTCGATCCTCTACGAGAAGCACTACCTCACCTCCTACATCCGCACAGTCGCCTCCGCATAAGTCAACGACGCCAGCCGACCGCGCCCCTACGCCACCCGGCGGTGCAGGCCTCTGGATGCACCGCCGGGTGGCGTAGGGGCGCGGTCGGCTGGCGTCGTTGAAGCTTATGCGGAGGCGACTGTGCGGATGTAGGAGGTGAGGTAGTGCTTCTCGTAGAGGATCGAGTCGCTCTGTCGTGGGGGCAGTGGCTCGCCGTTGACTTCCATGGCGGGTGTGCCGGTGGCCGAGGAGTTGTCCATGGCCTGTTCGGAGGCGTCGACGAACGCCTGGTACTTCATGGTTCTGACGGCTTCGTCGAAGCGACCGGGTCGACGAGGGCGACCGTGTCCGGTCCGGCGCGCCGAGAAAGGTAAGGGAGGCGCGGCGTCGGTTGGCTGCGGCGGTCCGGTCCGGTCCGGGGGCGCGGGCGATGACGCGGGCGTGCGGGATCAGCGGCGCGCACATCTGGCACACCTCCTCGACGATCCGGACCTGCCCGACGAGAGGATCGTGGCGCAGGATCATCATCACGGAGCCGGCGCAGTACGTCTTGTGATCCGCGTGCGCGTCGCACCGCTCCATACGGCAGTGGCAGGCGGCGTTGGGACGGACGGTGGCCGCCTTCGCGTGGGCGGCGGCGTGCTGGGAGGCGAACCGGCGCAGGGTCGCAAGGTCGCGGGAGCGGGCCGGCATCCTGCAGGAGGCGGTGCACGTGACGCTGGCCGAACGGTCACTGTGACCGGTCAGCCGGATCGTCCAGTCCCGCCCAGGGATACGGACAGGGCAGTGGTGTCACGGGAGAAGGACGTCCCTGTGGAGGATCATCAGGCGGCGTCCGCCCCACGCTCCGCGCACAGCCCCGCTCCCGTGGTGACGGGCAAAGCGGGCACGTACGGCTGCTCGCCCGGGCTGCGTCTTCTGCTCGCGCGTACGGCTCAGCGCCACGGGCGAGGGAGAATCGCGGTCTGCGAGGATGGCCGCATGGACGTGCGGAGCAGGAACCATGTGACGGTGACCGGGCGGCCCGGCGCGCCGGTGGTGATGCTGGCGCACGGGTTCGGGTGCGACCAGAACATGTGGCGTCTGGTGGTGCCGGCGCTGGAGCGGGACTTCACCGTGGTCCTCTTCGATCATGTGGGTTCGGGGAACTCGCGACTGTCTGCCTGGAGCCGGGAGCGGTACGGGACGTTGGACGGCTACACCGACGACGTGCTGGAAATCTGCCGGGAGCTGGCGCTGGGGCCGGTCACGTTCGTGGGGCATTCCGTGAGCGCCATGATGGGCGTGCTGGCCGCTGCCCGTGAGCCGGAGGCGTTCGCCGGGCTGGTGCTGCTCGCTCCGTCCCCGTGTTTCATCAACGACCCGGCCACCGGCTACCGGGGCGGCTTCAGCACGGCCGACATCGATGAGTTGCTGGAGTCGCTGGACGCGAACTATCTCGGCTGGTCGGGCGCGATGGCCCCGGTGATCATGGGGAATCCGGAGCGGCCCGAACTGGGTGAGGAGCTGACGAACAGCTTCTGCCGCACGGACCCGGAGATCGCGCGGGTCTTCGCCCGGGTGACGTTCCTGTCCGACAACCGAGCCGACCTCGCGGCGGTCGGGGTCCCGACGCTGGTCGCCCAGTGCTCCCACGACGCGATCGCCCCGCCGGAAGTGGGCGCGTTCGTCCACGAGCGGATCCCGGGAAGCCGGCTGGTCACGCTGAACGCGACGGGGCACTGCCCACAGCTCTCCGCCCCGGAGGAGACCGCCGCGGCGATCGCCGCGTTCGCAGGAGTGACCCCGTGATGTCCACAGCCGACGAGACAGAAGGCGCCAAGGACCCGGCCGAGGACGGGGCGCCGACGGATGAGGAGGCCCGGTTCTCCGAGCTGCTGGAGGACAGCGCCGAGGACCTCTACGAGCACGCCCCCTGCGGCTACCTCTCCACCCTGCTGGACGGCCGGATCGCCAAGGTCAACGCCACGCTGCTGGACTGGCTCGGCTACGAGCGCGGCGATCTGGTCGGCCGCAGGCACTTCTCCGATCTCCTGACCGTCGGCGGCCGGCTCTACCACGAGACCCATTTCGCACCGCTGCTGCGGATGCAGGGCGAGATCAGCGGCATCGCCCTGGAACTCAAGGCCGCCGACGGCTCACGTCTGCCCGTCATGGTCACCTCGACGGTCAAGACCGGCGGTGACGGACAGCCCCTGCTGATCCGCACCACCCTCTTCGACGCCCGCGACCGCCGCGCCTACGAGACGGAGCTGCTGCGCGCCCGACGGGAAGCCGACCTCGAGCGCGACCGCCTCAAGCTCCTGAACACCACCCTGCAGAAGACTCTGCTGCCGCCCATGCTGGCGAACGTGCCCGGTCTGGACGTCGATGCGTACTACCACATCGCCTCCGTCGACGAGGTCGGCGGCGACTTCTACGACCTGTTCCCCCTGACCGCCGGTACCTGGGGCCTGTTCCTCGGCGACGTGTGCGGCAAGGGCGCAGCTGCCGCCGCCGTCACCTCCCTGGCCCGCTACACGCTGCGCGCCGCCGCCGTCTACAACCCGGACCCGACCGCCGTCCTCGCCAACCTCAACACGGTCCTCAACCACGAGTTCAACGGCACCGACCCCCGCTTCTGCACCGTCGTCTTCGGTCTGCTCACCCCCGACCCCCGGCACAGCGGCTTCCGCATCACACTGGCCAGCGGCGGACACCCCCCAGCCCTGCTGATGCGCGCCGACGGCACCGCCGACTACCTGCCCACCCCGGGCGGCCAGCTCATCGGTGTGCTGCAAGACGCGCACATCTCCACCACCACCGTCCACCTCGCCCCCGGCGACACCCTGCTCCTGCACACCGACGGCCTCACCGAAGCCCACACCGGCGCCGGCCCCGACGGCCGCTACGGAGACGACGCTCTCCTCGACTTCGGCCGTGCCCTCGCTCCCACCACCGCGTCCGACACCATCGGCGCGATCCGCGACCTGCTCGACACCTTCACCGGCGTGGACGACGACACCGCCGTCCTGGCCGTCCACGTGCCCCGAGCCCTCAGTGAAGAGCCACAGTGACGAAGCACCTGACCCTCCACATCCGCACCACCGCCACCGGCCCGGTCATGGAACTCGCCGGGGACCTCGACCACCACACCGCACCCGAAGTCCGCGACGCTCTCCCACAGCTCGACCTGCGCCGGGGGCAGCAGCTCGTCCTCGACCTCGGGGCGATCACCTTCTGCGACTCCAGCGGCATCACCGTCCTGATCGCCGCCCGCAACCATGCCCTGGCCGCCGGCGCGGCCATCGCACTGGCCGCGGTCCCCGAACGCGTCACCCGGATCTTCCGCATCGTGGGCCTGGACCAGGTCTTCCCCAGCCATGCCAGCGCCCAGGCCGCGGAGGACGCGTGGCAGCCCTGACCTCCACGACCCGAAGATCACCAAAGCCTACGCCGAACCGGCCCCTCACTACGGCGCGTTGATCGGTCCGGCTCGGGCGGCGATGCCGAAGGACCACGTGCTCTGTCGGCTCCGCCCTGCCCGCGGGGTTCTCGGGCTGCGGAAGAAGTACGGCGGCACGGGGTCTGGAAGCCGCCCGCGCGAGGGCATCGCGGTCGGCAACCCGTCCTACCGCACGATCAAGGGCTTCTCACCGCCGGCACCGAGACCGAGCCCGAGACCGGTGGAGGCGCGGGGACCGCGGCCTTCCTCCACGGCCGGGCAGCGGGCGCAGTTCGAGCAGCAGATCACCCTCGAGGAGTTCGACTTCACCGCCTCCTCGAAACTGCCCGCAGCGCAGATCCGGGACCTGGGAGCCCTGCGCTGGCTGCATGCCGGCGAGTCAGCGACCCTCTTCGACCCCATCGGCTATCGACGGTTCGGTTCGAGATTCGGCGTCTTGCCGCTGGGTGGGACCTTCATGACTCCTCCGAGGCGGGCAAGCTCGCGTCGGAGGTCGAGGTTCTCGCCGTGGGCTTGCTCATCCCGGTCCCACCCTCCGGAAGAGGCGCCGACCTCGGTTCACCCCGGTGACCGCACGACACAGCAGCGGATGGCAGGGGCCGTCCTCCCTGCAACATGCGGATCCACCCGCCCGGGGAGATGAGCTGTGCCCCTGTTATCGTGCGCCGATGTCAACGATCAAGCAGTTCCAAGTGACCTTCGACTGCGCGGAGCCTGCGCGCCTCGCCGCCTTCTGGTGCGAGGTGCTGGGGTACGTCGTACCGCCAGTCCCGGAGGGCTTTGCCACGTGGGAGGAGTACCACCACTCGCTGCCGCCTGAGGACGAGGTCTACTTCGCGTGCGCTGATCCCTCGGGTGTGGGCCCGCGCGTGCTCTTCCAGCGAGTTCCCGAAGGCAAGGTCGTCAAGAACCGGGTGCATCTTGATGTGCGCGTCGGCACAGGGCTCGTGGGTGACGAGCGCCTGGCCACACTCGAGGCCGAATGCGCCCGGCTGATGGCGCTCGGCGCGGAACACGTGCTGACGCAGCGCGCCGATGGCGTCAACGAGTCATGCATCACCATGCAGGACATCGAGGGCAACGAGTTCTGCCTCGCCTGATTCTCCTCCGAGACCGCGAGGGGGGAGCCGTCTCCAGGGGACCTCTCAGGTCTCGTATGCGGCACAAGCTTTCCCGTGAGAGCGAGGTTGTGCAGTCGGGCGATGCCGAGCAGGGCGTGTCGGACACCGTCGCCCTTGAGACGGCAGTCGCGGAGGATCTTCCAGGTCTTCATGCGGGCGAAGACGTGCTCGACACGGCCGGACCTGTTTGTGCGAGCGAGCGTGCTCGCGCTTCCAGCCCGGCAACCATGCGCCCGAGGTACGGCGGTGGGGCATGAGGAGGCCGTTGCCGGGATAGCCGCCGTCGGCCATCGTGAGGGTCCCGCCCACGGCGGCCTTCGCGCCAGACTCCTCCCATGCCCGACAGTCGTTGCGATTGCCGGGCAAAGGCTCACCGACCACAACGACCAGGCGGGTATCCGCGTCAATGACGACCTGGTGGTTGGTGGAGTGCCGGTATTTCTTTGACTGTTCAGCGATGCTGTGGCCCCCGGTGAGGGAGGAGTCCCTCGGCAGGGCACCCGCCGGTGCCTCGTGGGTCGCATGACGTGCTCCTGGAGCGGCTCAAGCGCCTGGCTGTCGTGGCGGGTCACGCCGGAGATGCCGGCGAAGACGCGCAGACCGCTCAAGACACGGTGTCCGCAGGAGTCACACAGAAGCAGCCCCTCACCAGCCGACTCCTCAACAAGTACTTCAACATGCATGGCAGCCTGAGTGTCACGGCCACCCTGCCCGGCGCGGACGCACCTCCCTGACCAATCCCATGGAGGCCCCTGGGTGTTCGGGCAGGGCCAGCCTGAGCGTGCTGATGACCATGCGCATCCGGCGCCGAGTTCCAGGAGGCGAGAGGTGAGGCGTCGGCGATGAGGAATCATCAGGAAACTGCTCCGGACTCTGGCCCCAAGATCAACCTCTTCGCTAGCATCCGTTCGCTCCCGATTCACCTGCGGCCGTCGCCGTTGCACTCGCCGGCCGCAGGTGTGACCCCGTCAATCCGAGGATCGCCAGGATGAAGAAGCACTCCAAGCTCATAGGCGCCGCTGCCGCAGGCATGCTGGCCGTACTCACGGTGGCCACCCCCGCCTCCGCCTCCACCTACACCGTCACCTACCCCGGCCCCCATGCCGGCGACCTGTGCACCGACGAGCCGAACTTCTGTGACGGGTCGGCGTCGTTCGTCCGTGACGGCGACCATCTGCTGGTCTGGGACAACAATGAGGACGGCCACTCGGTGATGGTCATGTACTACCGGTCCGATAGCGGCAACACGCAGATCAAGGACTGGAACCACTACAAGGTGGGCTCCCGGCTCGACATCAACATGAATCTCCCGGAGGACGGTTGGGTCGAGTACCGGGTCTGCCTCGGTGATTACTCCACCCGAACCTACGACATGAACTCGTGTTCGGGCTGGCTGCACGAGGGCGCCTCCTGACCCTTCCGCCCGCCGGCCGCGGCGAGCGCCGGCTGCCGGTCCCTGTGACCGGCAGCCGGTCGCGGACTACACCGTGGCAAGGCGCAGTCCACCAGCAGGCTGGGGCCGAACGAGGCAGCGATCAGCTCGCGCTGCTGCAGTCCCGCCAGGGCCTCCACCGCCCACTCCGCATCGGGCACGCGCCCGGCTCGGAATCCGCTCGGAGCAACGCGGTTGCGTCTCGGGATCTTGTTGGTGCCATCCGAGCGGGACCGGCTCGCTGGGTCCGGCGTGGGTCTTTCCGATGAACAGGCATCCACACTATGGGAGTTGGTGGATGACCGTGATGTTCCGGACGACGTTGCGCTCCAAGCACGGGTACCGGCAGTCCGTTAAACCCGGCGGCAGAAATGAAGAGGTCTTCCGGGCGGTGACCGCGCCGAGGGGGCCTGGAGTTCCACTTTGGCGATTCAGGTCACGCCCTCCGGAACCCCCGGCGTTCCGAGGTAAAGGTGACGCCTCACCAAGCCACCACTCGTCGCAACGTCCGCCTGGGCCACAGCCTTGAGGCGACGATCTAGAGCACCTGGGTGTACTCGGGCGACCCCGACAACGCCGCGTGGGGGTACCCCCGACGGAAGGCTGAGGACGTGCCGCAGCCGTCGTCGCGAGCCCGAGAAGATCGCCCGGACAGAACCCAGTCCACAGAAACCATCAGCCTGCCAACGCGTTCTATTTCATCTATTGCAGATTTGACTGAATTGGAAACCTGTTGCAGACACCTGTGCGTAGACGTACGTTCGAAGGGTAGCGCCGGGTTTCTGCCCCGAGCTGACTCCCATTGTGGCGGTCAAAGCTTCCCGAGGGCCAGGCGAGGAATTCGAGCACGAGGAAATACCTTCCTCGTGATGCAAATCTCGAAGAGGCGGCACCATGTTCTTCTACGACTACAGCACCAGGACGGCTGCAACCGGCAAAATCGACGCTTCCGGCGCCTTCGTCCATTTGCAGACATTCCCTGTCAATCAATTTGGAAAGTGGCCGCAAATCGCATCCGTGGGGTGCGGTGTGCTCTTCTTCTACAGCGACGAAGGGGCGAACGTGCTGTCGGCATCGGGCAGGGTGGATGGCGCCGGCGGCTATACCCACCTCAAGGACTACCCAGCCAATCAGTTCGCGAAGTCCTTCCAGGTTGTGCCACTTGGTGGGGGTCGCGTCTTCTTCTACAATTCCACCACAGGTGCTGCTAAAGTCGGCAAATTCGACACGAGTGGGAACTACACCAACCTCAAGGACTCCCAGGCCGGGACGTTTGGAAAATGGACAAGCATCGTCCCCTTCGAGACGGGCGAAGTATTCTTCTACAATGGCGACTTCGCCGATGAGACCGGGACGCAGGCCGCGATCGGAAAATTCGACTCCTTCGGCGCCTTTTCTCAGACCGCCAGCTTCCCGGTCAATCAATTCGGAAAGTGGTCGAGCATTACGGCCCTCGCGGGTCGGTGGGCCCTCTTCCAGTACAGCGATGGGGTGTCGTTCCCGCAGGCAACTGGACAATTCACAGCCGCAGGTGCGTTCAACCACAAGAAGAATGTCGCGCTAGGGCGATTCTGGGGCGCCACGCCTATCGACGAAGGCAGCCAGCTCTTCCTCTACAGCAGCGCCGGCAGCGATGGCGGGGCCTTCGTGAAAGCTGCATCCGGACGAATGGATGCCGCTGGTGACATCAAGCTTCGGGATCTTGGCCCCTCATTCGATCGATGGAGCCACATCGTCGCCGCTTGATAGGGCCAGTTCGTCGTGAGGTGCCAAAACCACGAGCGGTTCGGGAACGGGGGCCGGGCCGGCGGCCCGGCCCCCTCGTCGCCCGCAAGGGGCCGGGCCGCGCCGCCTCCCGCCTCCCGGCTCCCGGCTCCCCACGGGAGGCCACAGGCGCGTACGGAGTGACGAACTCCTCACCCGCAGGGGGGTGTCGACTGCCGGGACAGCCCCGCCGCAAGTCCCGAAGCCTGTACGCGGACCCGGGGTACGACTTCGCCAGGTACCGCCGCCTGCTGTGGGCGCGCGGCATCAAACCCGTGATCACCGACGCAGCGTCGCCCACGCCTCCGGGAATGCAGGAGTAGGCGCCAGGCGCTCCACCGCGGCCTTGCGGCCCTCACGCAGTACGTCGCTCGCTCCCGCGCCTACGGACCGCGCGGGCGGAGTCCGACGGCGCCGGCAGTGTCGGCCCCCGGTGCTAGCGTCGCGACCATGGCAAACCGTTCGTACCTCTACTCCGCAGACTCGATGCCGAACGAGGCAGAGATCCCCCAGCGGATTCGATGCATATCCGAGCACAACTGGGACATCCCTCTCGCGCACAAGCTCATGGTGGGGCGCGGAACGACGATCGTCCCGTCCATGATCTGGAACCCTCCCATCGGCATCGCCGCGGACTTCGCCGACGGGGCGACCCTGCTCCGTGAACTCCTGCGCGCGGTCGGCCAAGGCCTGGAGGACGACGCCGAGTTCGCCGAGTGCGTGGCCAAGACCACGGCCCACCTCGAGAAGCAACAGGCGAAGTACTTCATCCTCGAGACCGGGGAGATCGTCTCGATGACGGACGACGATCCGGCAGCAAGCGTGCGGCGTCTGGCGTCCCAGGTCATCCCCGACGCCGTCGCCAAGGCCGAAGCGGCGATCACCGGCCAGAACGACGACTGGCTGGCATCAGTCCGAGCCGACTGGCAGACGCACTTCGCGTCCTTCTACAGCGAGGCGCTCTACTTCACCTTCCCCAACTGACACGGCCCACTTGCGGCGCCAGGCCCGACCTGATCCCTCGGACCAACCCCACAGGCACGGGGTCGACCGGTCCTGACGCCGTCGTCCGCGGGTTCGGCCATCCCCGCAGGTCCGCGGAGCAGGGGTACGCCGAAGACGGCCATCCCCCGATCGGGAGTCACCCCATCCTGCTCCTGCTCGATGGATCTCCTACCGGTCATTGGACACCCTGGCCTGCCGCCGGAGCCGTACAGGAGCCGCCGACGACTACAGGCCGCTGGTGGCGTTCTTGCCCCAAGGACGCCCACGCCGGCTCTCCTGGGACACCATCCCCGTCTCCGGCGGCAGGCTGACACGCCGTCTTCGCCGCCGACCCGGAAGCAGCTGGAGTCGCTGCTCGAGGTCAGCGAGGCGTGAGGAGGCAGAACTCGTTGCCTTCCGGGTCGGCCAGAACCGTCCAGGAGATTTCGGACTGATCGACATCAGCGTTGGTGGCGCCCAGGGCTCGCAGTCGGGCTGCCTCTGCGGCCAAGTCGTCGCCAGGGTAGGGGCGAACGTCGAGGTGGACGCGGTTCCAGATGCTCTTGGTGTCGGGGGTGCGGAGGAACTCCAGGTAGGGGCCGACGCCTTGGGCGGAGCGCATGGTCGCGTGGTCGTCGGCGACCTCGTGCAGCCTCCAGTCCATCGCCTCGCCCCAGAAACGGGCCATCTCTCGTGGGTCGGTGCAGTCGACCACCACCGCGGCGATCGGCCCGGTGTCCTGGTAGATCGGACGGGGCTCCAGGACGCAGAACTCGTTGCCTTCCGGGTCCGCCATGACTGTCCAGGGGACGTCGCCCTGACCGACATCGGCGAGCGTCGCGCCGAGAGCCTTCAAACGCGCGACCAACTCCGCTTGATGGGCGGTCGAGGTGGTGGCCAGATCAAGGTGTACGCGGTTTTTGACCGTTTTGGGTTCCGGGCGGGCGACGATATCGACGCAGACAGCCACAGGGTCGGGGTAGGCGAAACCCACGGGTTCGAGGTTGGTCACGCCAGGCCCCTCGCTGTCGACGGCCCAACCGAGTGCCTCCGCCCAGAACCGGCCGAGCGCGGAATCGTCCTGGGCCTTCATGTTGATCTGCACGAGTCGTGTTGCCATGCCGCAGATCCTAGAAGCTCCGCCAGCCCAGGCCCTCGCGATCAGGGCGCGGGGCCGACGAGGTCCAGGGCATGGCTTCGGCCGGCAGCCGCGGACCACCCCCGCGCGTACGGAGACCAGGCCGGCGGCTTCGGGCCGCTAGAGGCTGTCGCCCGCAACAAGGTGAACCTGGGGCGAATCGTGACGCCCTGGCCGGACATGCTCGGAGTGGCCGGGTCGCTGATCACCCATCCGGTCCGAGCGTACGACCCGCTGCGGATGGTCGGCCTCTAGAGCCACCCCACCCCGCCGGGGGCGGCGTTCACCGAGTCCGGGCGCATCGACAAGGCCGTACACCTGGTCGACCCGATGGACGACGCCTACCGGCGCCTGATGAACCGGCCCGGTGGCGGTTCGAGGGCGACGGCGGCTCGGACGACGGCAGTGTGGCTGGTGCTGCAGCGGAGCTTCCGCAGGAGCCGCAAGGGCTGAAGGGGAGCCATGGCGTGATCGCCCAGGCTGCGGATATCGGCGTGATCGGGATTGTGTGACGCCGACGCCGACCGTGCGGACCCGGACAGCGTCGCCTGCGCCCTAATACGCTGTGCCCGCACAGGACTTGACGTCGTCGGCGGCGAGAGCGGCTGGAGTGCCGTGGGTCCGGGCCCCGGCCAGATCGTGCACGGCCCCGGGTAACGCATCCGAGGCTCAGGTAAGGCGGCCAGCTGGATCCGCGAGGACCTACACGTTCATCCCGTGGTGCTTCATCTTCCCCCAGTGGTACGGCTGGTCGGCGGCGATGCGGTCGATCGGCAGCTCGGTGCCGTCGAGGATCACGTACGCCTTCTTCGGCACGGTCGTCATGGCCTGTTCCAGCGTCGGCGCGACAGCGGCCAAGAGGTCGACGGCCTCGCCTACCGTCGCGGTCTCCGGACACGGAACGCTGCTGCGAGGCACAGCGTAGGTGTCGCCGCAGCCAAGGTGGGCCAGGACGAGGAGGGCGTGCCGACCACAGGTCACGCGCTGCCACCGGGCGTCGACATGACGGCGGTGATCTGCGAGGAGACCGGAGAGATGCCGCAGGGTGCGGCTGGACAGATCGATCCCGGACGGACAGGCAAGCACGCGGAAGCTCCTGGCGGATTCGTGAGGTCTCCTGGCTGTTCGTCGGCGATGGACGGCAGGTCCGTCCGCTCGGACTCGACTACGCTGGCGGAGCTCTCCCACGTGAACGAAGGACGCATATGGCTCGCCCCTACAGCCCCGGACCGAAACAGTTCGTCTTCGCTGTCGGTGACGGCAACGACCAACAGGTCTCCGTGGGCGATCCTCAGGAAGCCTACGTAGCGTTCTCCGCGTTCTTCCGTGACCGGGATTCCGACACCTACACCATCAATGATGAACCGGCGGGGCAGAGTTTGGTACTCATGCCCGGGCAAGGTGTGATCTCCCGGATCCAGGATGCGGACCAGCCCCGGTCGGAATACCTCCAGGTCGACAGGGGCAATCGCTACCTTCCGAGCGCGATGCTGTTCTTCGAGAACGGCTATGCCGGCCTCGACCGCTTCGGCCAGTGGTTCTCCGACCTCGCCGACCTCGACGCGTCACCGGAGACTCGCGGTGCCGCCCGCGCCGCGGCGATCACGACGGAAGCAGCGGCGATCGAAGAAGTCGCTCGGATCTGGGCGGACTCGGGCTACGTGGACCCGAGCGACCAGTACTACGTCTTCTTCGACTCGCGTGGTGTCGACGATGACCGGGCCGAACGAGCCGAACTGCTCAAGTTGATCGAATTCCTCGGTATCGAACGAGTCGACGCCCCGGCCGAGGCCGCCGGGGGCGAAGTCTGGGTGCGCACCGACACGCGCCTCGACATCGAATTCGCGCGGTGGTCGTGAACAGATCGTGCGGGGCGGGGCTGCAATATCGCCCTGATGCCGGCCGGTGCCGTTCCGGGAAGGACTGAGTCCTTGAGAGACATCGTTTTCACGCGCCACAGCGGCTGGATACCGAACGTGATCCGCGAGGACGGCGAGCTGAAGCTGATGCTCGGTGCCGGGGCCGATGCCAACCACGAGCCTCGCACGTTCACGTTCTCGATCAGCGAAGCCCATCTTGCGGTGATCCGGGAGGACCTGGCCAGGCACCTGCTGCTGTGGAGTGCGGCCCTTCCGTTGTGTGACGCCGCCGGAACCCGGGGACAGCTCGACGAGAACGCTGCCGTCGCGCTCCTGGACCCGATCCTCCTTGCCGCGCCCGCGGACGTCGACGCGCTCTTCCGGCGCATCCCGTGGGACCGGAGCCGGCTCATCGTCCACGGGGCCGACATCGGTCTGCTGGAGCGCGGTCAGGTATGTGCGGCGATGCGCACGGCGACAGAAGCGTCAGACGGGAAACGAGCTCAGGAGTACCAAGCGGAACGCCGTCGCGCCGAGCGCGGAGCAGTACTCGGTCCACTCGACGCCGCGATTCTGAGGTACACGGGCCAGTATCTGCACGGTGCGACGGTTCCGCGGCGGAAGCCCGATGCCGTCGACCCCGCGCTGCTGCCCGAGGTCATGCGGGTGATCGCCACCGCGGAGCGGGCCTGCGCCAGGATGCGGATCGGCCGCGATCCGCGACGGGGAATCCGCGCCACGGACCGGCGCGACTGGGACCGGATGGAGAAGACGGTCAGAGCGGCCGTGCGCCGTGCCCACCCCGAGCTCGTCGAGGACGCGGTGCGCACGGTGGGCTTCCTGATGTGCTCGGAGGCCGCGGACCGCTCCAGGAACACACCCATGGAGGATGACGAGGAGGCTGCCGGCCACCGCGCCGACTTCGGCGGGAGTGCGAGGAAGACGGCCCTGTCGTTCACCGACGACAAGGGCGTCGAGAAGAAATGGATTCTGGACGGTCCCCGCACTGCCGCAGCGGAGTTCTGGGGGTTCGTCGGCGAGCGCTCCGCCGCGGACAACGAAGTGTTCACCATCGAGGACGAGGAGATGGGCGAAGGGATCCAGCTCCACTTCTACGCGGACTCCGTCGCCCGGATCACGACGCTGCGCAAGAGTGAAGGCGGGTCGGATCCGGAGTACCGGGTCGAGTACAGCCTGGTCGACGGGATGGGCGGGTACCGGAGCCTGGTGAATGCCTTCGTCCGCGGTGGCTGCGCGGCACTCGACCAGCACGGTCCCTGGATGTCGGACGTCGCCGAGTTCGAGCGCGCGCGTCGGCGGCGCGACGCCCGGTAGTCCCGGCCGTCAAGGTTTCGCCTCCCTCGGTCGCTCGATCGTGGAAGTCGAGCGGATGGCGCGCGTGAGCTCGGCCCGCAGCCGCCGTTTCTGAGCCGGCCAAGCCCCCGTGACCGGACTCCGACCGGGCGACGGACGTCTCTGCGAGCGTCGCTCGCCGGCCCAGCGGAACCGGCCAGGACCCGTCTCCGCGTGGCGGTCCCGCGGACGGGGCCGGAACACGCCGCCGGAGGCAGGAACCTTTCCGGCTTTCCGACACTCATGATCGGTGAACGAGTCGCCCGGGCCGCCCGGGTCGACCCCGTCGAGGAAGTAGAGGAATTACGTGCTCCGTTCGCCGCACCGACGCCTGGCCGTGGGCGCGGCGGCGGGCTTCTTGCCGCAGAACGCGGCCTCCAGGGTCCCGCCGAGCGCCGTGTTCGCCGCCCCGTGGTTGGAGGTGTTCGCCAGGGCCGACAGACTGCGCCGGCCGTCGCGCGTCGAGAAGGCGTACGTGTAGAAGC
>NZ_RDBI01000004.1:0-23204 GCF_008042125.1 Streptomyces sp. MS191 | reverse complement strand
GGACCGGGGCGGTCACCCGCACGCTGATTCCCCAGCTGGCGCCCGGAAGCCGCCTGGACATCGCCGAGGCCAACCCGCGCTTCATCGCCCGGCTGCACCGGCTCGTACATACGCACCCCCACCTCGCGGGCCGCGGTCAGCACGTCCGCATCCACGCCCGCCGCGTGGAGGACCTGGACCCGGACCGGCGCTACGACGTCATCCTGTCGGGCCTCCCCTTCGCCAACTTCACACCCGCCCAGGTCGAGACGATCATGGACCGGTATCTCGAGCTGCTCCACCCCGGCGGCAGCCTGACCTACTTCGCCTACCTCGGCAGCCGCCGGGCCCGCTCCCTTGTCGCGACCCGGGAGCGGGCGCGCCGCCACCGAGCAGTGGAAGAGGTGCTGCGCGGGTACCAGCGCCGGTACGCCACCGGATGCTGGACGGTCTGGTCGAACCTGCCCCCCGCGAGGGTCTGGCAGCTGACGCTTCCGCCTTCCGTGATTCGCGTCCCGGAGCGCATTGTGGCCGGAGCGCACCGGTGAACACGCTGATCACCGTCCTCAGCCACGTCCCGCCGGCAGCCGCGTACGGGATCGTCGGTCTGGCGGTCCTGGCCGAGTCGGTCCTGCTCATCGGCGCCTTCGTGCCCACCCTGACCCTGCTGCTCACGGCCGGGGCACTGGCCCGCACCGGGCAGCTCAGCCTTCCGCTGCTCGTCGCGACCGCCGCGTGCGCCGCGGTCGCGGGTGACTTCCTCGGCCACCGCACGGGTCGGGCGCTCGGCCCCCGCCTGCGGACCGGCCGCCTGGGCCGCCGCCTGCCCGACGCCGCATGGCGGCGCACCGAGGCGCTGATGGCCCGACGCGGCGGCCAGGCCGTCCTGCTCTCCCGCTTCCTGCCGGTGATCCGCACGCTCGTACCCCATCTGGCCGGCGCCACCCGCGCGCCCTACCACCGCATCGCCCCGTACAGCGTCGTCGCCGCCCCGCTGTGGGCAGCCGTCGAAGCGGGCACCGGATACACCGCCGCCGCATCCCTGCAACGCGCCCTTATCTTTGGCGGGCCCGCCCTCGCCGCGGCTGCCGCCGGCCTGGCGGCGATCCTGGGCGCGGTGAGACTGCGCCACCGCAGCCGGACCCGCACCCTGTGACAGGATCCGACGATCGCCTGGCCTTGTTCACGAAGTCCCCGGGTCTATGGCCCTGAGCTGGGCTTTCGAGCTGCGATGTGGGGCTGAGGCGGCAATCGCGGAGGATCTTCCAGGTCTTCATGCGGGCGAAGACGTGCTCGACGCGGGCTCGGACCTTCTTGTGGGACTTGTTGTGTTCCTCTTTCCAGTCCGGGAGTTCGGCCTGGCCGCGCTTGCGGCGGTGCGGGATGACGAGTCCGCTGCCCGGGTAGCCGCCGTCTGCGATCGTGGTGGTCTTGCCGACGGCGGCTCTGGCGCCGGATTCCTCCCATGCCCTGCAGTCATCGCGGTTGCCTGCGAGCGGCCGGCCGACCACGACGACCAGGCGGGTGTCTGCGTCGATGACGACCTGGTGCTTGGTGGAATACCGGTAGTTCGACCGCTCGGCGATGGTGTGGTCCCGGGTGGGGACCAGGGTGCCGTCCACGATCAGCACGTGTCCTTCGCGAACCGCCTGCGGGGTTGGAGTGCGAGCATCGGCTCGAGGTGGTCGATGATCCGGTCCGCCGTCGACTTCGAGACCCCGAACACGCGCCAGTAGGCCGCGACCAACAGGGCCCGGTCTTTCAGCGGAGACTCCACGGCCGGCCCCTGCGGACCGAGTTCGCCGCCTCGCGCCGCAGCACCGTCACCAGCTTCCCGAACTGCCGCGGGCTCAGCCCGGTGAACGGGGATTTCCAAGACGGCTCCGACGCCGTGACCACACCAGCCAC
Organism: Streptomyces sp. MS191; assembly: GCF_008042125.1. Taxonomy (GTDB): domain Bacteria; phylum Actinomycetota; class Actinomycetes; order Streptomycetales; family Streptomycetaceae; genus Streptomyces. The sequence continues at coordinate 21,317 of NZ_RDBI01000004.1, read as the reverse complement.
AGCGAGATCGTTTCAGGGTGCCCAGCACAGCGCGAGAAATGCCCCTATGACTGAAGAGCTGGTGAAGTTCCTTGAGGCGCGACTGGACGAGGAGGCCGACTTGGCCCGACGCTGCGACGGTGACAGATGTGGTGAGTGGTCAGCCCACGGACACACCGTCGACTTCTGTCAGGTTGACCTCCCCGGCTTCCACCCCACGATTGCTCAGCACGTGGCTCTCCACGATCCGGCCCGCGTCTTGCGCGAGATCGAGGCCAAGCGGCGCATCCTGGCCCGCCATGCCCGCGACCCCTGGCCCTGCCAGGACTTGCGCGACCTTGCTTCGCCCTACGCCGACCATCCGGACTTCCCCGCCCATGCGTGAGCAGCACGAGCAAAGCCTCCGACGAAGCGCCATGGAGATCGTTTACGGGACAGCCCTTAAGGGGCCGACCACGGGCAGTGGTTAAAGAACAAGGTCAGTTCCTGTTTCTCAACCCGCTTACTGGATTTTGAAAGAGGCTAGTCGGATACGACCAACACGGCTCGTCCGCGCGGCTGTACGTTTCACCTTCGGCGCGTGTTGACCGCGTCGAACCACTTCTGTGAAGGGTGATCCAGATGAACAGCCCTACCCACCCCCTTGCCCCAAACAGCGCCGGTGGCGCTGCGCCGGCCTTCCGGCTGGGGGTGGTGCAGACCGCCGCGCCACTGCTGGGCGGCGGTCTGGTGGGCACCGTGCTGGCGTACGTGCTCGTGGCAGCCACTGGTGGGCGCATGACGGCGGGGGAGCTGTGGACGTGGGTCTCGGCAGCCATGCTCGCGAGCGTGGTAGTTCCAGTCCTGTCCCCTCACTACCGTGTCGAGCTCAGCGACGACTTCCTCGTCCTCCGCGGGGGCAGGCGCCGCGATATCGCGTGGCGGGACATCATTGACCTGGAGGTCCGGAAGACCGCTGGGGTCCGGACGGTGGTCGTGCACGTGTCGGATGGACGTCGGATACCGCTGCGCGTGCCAATGTCCCTTCTGGACCGCCGCTTCGACGACAAGGCCCAGGTCCTTATGGACTGGTGGACCGCACGCCGGGTTGGCCCCGACCGCGTGTAGCGGCCGCATTGGGGCGGAATACCCTTGTGCTCCGACCGAAGCGGTCCAGCATGACCTGGCCGCCGCGAGTCTGACAGGCATCGACGGCGGGTGGGAGAGTGTGCTCAGGACCGCGATGTCGGGTCGGTGCGGGCCAAGGTGTTGACCCTGGCCTTGAGAACGAAATCAGTCGCGGTCGGCTTCGCGGGATGTCGGTCGGCCGTTTCTGCGGGAGCTTCGGCGGGTGATTTGCCTGGTCATGAGCGTGATAGCAGACCAGGTGATCAGCGACTCGGAGTGCTGGATGAGCCGTTCGTAGTCCCGCGCATGCCGACGGGCGTGCATGATCCAGGCCAGGGACCACTCGACCACCCAGGGGCGGGGAAGGATGACGAACCCGACAGCGTCCTTCGGTTGGCTGACGGTCTTGAGGGTCAGTCCGAGGTTTTCTTTGCCCGGGTCACGAGCTGTCCGGCATAGCCGGAGTGTGCCCAGACGATAGTGATCTCGGGGTGCATCAGCCTCAGCCGGAACAGCACTTCCTTGGCCGCCTCGCGGTCGGTCATGTCGGCAGGGGTGACCATGACGAACAGCGGCAGCCCTTTGGTGTCCACGACCAAGTGTCGCTTGCGGCCGTTGATTTTCTTCGCGCCGTCGTAGCCGCGGGAGTCGCGGCCAACGGCGTGGCTTTGTTCGCGAGAACCGGTTCTGGCTCAGGTCGTGTGGTCCGCGCACCGTGAGTGACGACTGAACTCTCTGCGGCGCCTCGCGAAGTTGCCTCAAAATGAGCAGTGGCAGGAGCGACTGACCCGACAGTTCGGGGCTGTGAAAGAGGTCTTGCTCCGGCTGGAGGAGCTGCTGTTCCCGTCGATTGACGACGTCGCGGTGCTGTCGGTGGACGTGAACATCGCGATAGTGCGTGTTGATGTGCGGTGCACCACTGCGGGTGCCCGGTGTCCGGGTTGCGGAACGTGGTCCTTGCGGGTTCATGGCTCCTAACTGCGGTTTCCCGCTGATGTTCCGAGTGCGGGACGAAGCGTCGTACTCCAGCTTCGGGTCCGCCGTTTCACCTGCCGGAACGCCGAGTGCGGACGTCGCACGTTCGTCGAGCAGATACCCGGCCTGACCCGAAGGTACGGTCAGCGGACCGAGCGGCTGCGCTCTACCCGGACCGCGATCGGTCTCGCCCTCGCGGGGCCGGCGCCCGCCTGGCCCACGTCGTCGGCGCGCCGATCAGCCGCAGCACGGTCCTGCGGCTTTTCGACGCACTTCCCGAGCCGGAGGTGCCCGCCCCGCGAGTGGTCGGCGTCGACGAGTACGCCACCCGTAAAGGCCGGGACTACGGCACCGTCCTCGTGGACGTCGAAACCCGCAGGCCGTTCGACTTGCTGCCCGATCGGCAGTCGTCGAGCCTGGCCGCGTGGCTGGCCGAACGGCCCGGAATCGAGGTCGTGTGCCGGGACCGCGACCCGTTCTTCGCCGAGGGCGCCACCGCCGGCGCACCGCAGGCCGTGCGGGTCGCGGACCGGTGGCACCTCTGGCACAACCTCAGCGAGGCCGCTGAGCGGAGCATCGCCCAGCACCGCCAGTGTGTCTGCGCGTCCTGGTCCCTGAGGCGCCTGCAACGGCCGAGGCGGAGCCCGACCCTGCCCAGGAGTCGTCCAGTTCGCCGTGGCCGACTGGTCACCGGTTCGCCGACCGAACCCGAACCGTCCACGCCCTGGTGGAGGCAGGACACAGCCGTCGCGCGATCCAGCGGCAACTCGGCATGACGAGCCGAACCGTCAAACGGTACGCGGACGCCGCCAAGCCGGAAGACCTCTTCACCGGTCAGTGGCAGGTCAGGACCTCCGTCCTCGACGAGTACAAGACCTACCTCGACGACCGCTGGAACGAGGGTTGTACCAACGCCTGGAAACTATGGGAAGAGATCGTCCCGCTCGGATACAAGAGCAGCTACCAGCGTGTTCGCGCCTACCTCCGCCAGAAACGCACCTCGCCACGGCCCGTGACAGCCCGACCGCCCGCGCCCCGGACCGTCGCAGGATGGGTTCTGCGCCGCCCGGAATCCCTCTCCGAGACCGAACACCTCCACCTGAAGAACGTCCGGGCCAACTGCCCCGATCTTCCGCTCCGGCGAGCCCGTCGTCGACCTCCACTATCGCTACACCATGCCGGGCGAACCCACCCGTGAGCGGGTCGTCTGCTGTTCCTACCTCCGCCTGCAGGACCCCGACGGCAACCTGCTGGACGTATGCGAATCCGTGTTCGAGATCACCGCACGTTACGCGGCCCAGCGCCGCCTCGAGCTGCTGAGCCGCTCTAGCAGCATCGGAACGATGCTGGACGTTGTCCGGACGTCCGAGGAGCTAGTCGCCGTGGCCGTCCCCGACTTCGCCGACGCGGCCCGGGTCGACCTCGCGGAAGCCGTGCTCGAAGGGCTGGAACAACCCACTCCGTGGGACGTCAGGCCGCCCGTCAGGACGGTGGCGCACAGCGGCAGCACGGATCAGGAAGACACTCCGGCGCGGGACGTCCCCGCCGACGACCGGCGGCTCGTCCTCCCCCTGAAGGCCGGTGCCGCGACGTTCGGGACCGTCACTCTCACCCGTACGGACCGCAGGGCCCCCTTCGCCGACGCCGACCGCGACCTGGCCGGCGAACTGGTCGCCCATACCGCCGTCTGCCTCGACAACGCACGGCGGGTAAGGGGGGAAGGGGAAACGGAACGGACTCGGGGCGGGCGAACCCGACGTCACTTCACATAGGGGGCAGTGCCAGGCACCCGCTGGAGGGCCAAGAGCACGAACTTGCTGGGCATCTGGTACTCCAACCAGTTCCAAAGCCGCGACAGGCTGACCGAGGAGCAGCTGGACGCGCTACAAGAGCTCGGCATCCGATGGGCGTGAGCAGCCCCCCGATGGCGGCCGAGGTACAACGTCACCCTCCTGCGCTTGCGCTCGCCGACCTGCCCATTGTCACGGCTTCTGTCCCGGCGGCGGCTCACACGCTGACCGGTGCCGGAACGTGTCCCCGTCCCGACGGAGGAGAGGGGCCGCCACCCTGCTGGCTCGGCCTCGCGGCAGCGGCTCCCTTTCGGTCATGCGCCGGGCCGGGAGGTTTTCTGGCGCGTCAGGATGGACTGGCAGGTGCGCTGGATCTCCAGGTCGACGGCAAGGCTCCACCCCCAAGGGCTGCCACCGCGGCGGGGCTGTGCGAGAGCAGACTGGATCTGGGGAAGGGCGGGGTGCGCTGCCGCGCCCATGCGGTTGAGGCAGGTGACCACATGGCGCGTGGTGGAGTCGTTGTCCTTCCAGGCGGTCAGCAGGGCCGGCACGACGACGCGGGCTTCTGCGTCCCCGCCTATGTCCCAGAGCGCTGACGCAACATGGACCAGGGTCCAGGAATCGTTCAGCACGGCGGAGCCGTTCTGCTCGTTGCGCGCGTTCYGTGCGAGTTGCTCGTCCAGCATTTGCCGCAGTCGCGGCAGCATGGCCGCAGCGGGAGGGCCGATCCGGGCGGCCAGGTCGATCGCCTCGAGGTTCCGCTTGGCGTCCAGGAGGTGTTGCAGCAGCGGAACGACATGCTCGGGGCGGCGTTCGAGTTCCCACAGGACGTTTGTCGCAGCCGTACGGGTTTCCTGATCTGCCACCTCGGCGAGGGGGCGCACGGTCTCCAGGGCGGTGACGGCACGGGGGCCGAACGACGCGAGCGCCTTCAGGACGGGCGCGGCTGTGCGCCACTGCTTGTGCCGGACGGCAGAGTGGACGGCGTGGGTGAGTGCGGGCACGGCTGCCGGGTCGCCGAGCGCGGCCAGCGCGGATGCGAGAGCGGTGGGACTGATGTCGGGCCATTCCCGGGAGTGGTCGATGTCAGCGAGGAGGTGGATGAGCCGGGGTGTGAGTTCCGCTGCAGCCTGGGGCAGGCGGCCGGCCGCGTTCACGGCGAGCCAGGCATCGATGCCGGTGTCCAGTGCGGTCAGCAGCCCGGGCAGGGCCCGCTCGTCTCCGAGCTCGGCCAGCGCCAGGACAGCCTGCTGGTGGGCGCGGCGCAGCACGGGGTGCGGGCTCGCCCACGCATCGGGCCGGTGGCCGGTGCGGTGGAGGGTGACATAGGTGGCGAGGGCTTCCCGGGCCGGTTCGGCAAGCGGGCCCAGGGCTTTGAGTGCCTCGGCCGCTGCCGCCGACGTGTAGGAGTCGCGCGGCAGCAGGCACTCGGCGAGGAGCCGCACCAGAGCGGTGTGTTCTCCCCGCCAGGAAGTGATCAGAGCACGTGCCATGTCGATCGCGTCGTACCGGGTGGCGGCGTCCGGGCTGCTCAGCTGTTCGCAGAGCAGGCCGGTACGGTCCTCGACACGCGCCCCGAGGACCTCGTGGAAGGTCACCAGCAGGGAGGTCGTCGGTGCGTGGAGGCGGCCGTGGCGTTCGAGGTCGGCGAAGGCGGCGGCAACGTGCGCAGGAACTCCAGGGTCGGAGTCGGCCTCGATGGGGCACGTGCACGGTTCCGGCGCGCCGCGGCTCTCCACTGCTGTGTCGCTCTCCTCGGTCCGGGGGTTCGGCGTGATCCGGCGAAGGAGTCCGATCGCGGTGGGCACCGTGGTGTCGTCGATGGAGCCGGGAACACAGCGGGCTTGCTGGACGAGCGCCGCCAGACGGACATCGGCATCCACCGCGACACTGCCGGCAAGGAGGTCGAGCCACTCCCATGCCGAAACCCGAGCTGCCGGGAGCCGCAGCGCCAGGTCTCCCATCGTCCGGACCACCAGCAGTCGCTCCGCAATGCCATCCGCGGCATCGAGCCGGTCCCGAAGGACCCCTACCGCCCGATCGGCGTCATCCAGGAACAGTCCCAAGCCCGCGACAGCAGGCGCACGCACCCGCGCGTCGCCGTCACATGCATAGCCGACGAAATCCTCACCACGCTGGCGTATCAGCGCTGCCGCGTCCTGGTAGGCGGTGGACTCCCCGCCGTCGGGGCTCATCCAGATGCTGCCGGGCTCGTCCCGATCGACGGCTTCACGGCCGATGCTCACGATCAGCGCGACCACCGACGCCCGATCGGGCGTCGAGGAAGCGTCAGCCATGGCGAACAGGAACGGCAGACTGGCCACCGTGCAGGGATACACATCCCCCTGGTGATGGGCAGCGCCGTAGAAGCTGCTGAACGCCTCCTTCCGGACCTCGGCGTCGAGCGAGGCCATACCCCGCAGCCACTGCGGAACATCACCGGCCGGCCCGTAGGCATGCCCCATGGCCGCCCAATCGACACTCTCCACATTGTTGATCATGCCCGGCACTATGCCGGGCACCACTGACACCCCCGACAGCCCTCACCACAACGCCCACCACACAACCACCACAGCCGCCAAGCAGAACGAAATCCGGACCACCACTCATCCGGCGAGTCACACCCCGCCGACCAGCGACCCAGACTGGAACACGCAGCACTACAAGACGCCCAAACGACCAGGAATCCCCCAACAAACCGGCCGCCACCACACCGACAAACACACCAAGGCTGGTGGTGGCGGTCAGGTATCAGCGCCAAGGCAGCAACGGCACGGGACCAAGGGCCCTCCCCGCTGGCGGTGACGGAGCCGTCGCAGCCACTCGACCCGGTGTTCGTCGCCAAGAAGCAGTGCCGACTGTCGGACCCGCCGTGTGGGCCGACCCCTCCGGCACTGGTGACGATCTTCGTGATGCAGTGCAACGACAAGCACGACATGAACGCTGGCCCGCTCGGGACGGACAGAGGGAATGCGGGCCGCGACGCTATGCCGACTGCCTCCGTCCGCTTCACCGGCACCCCGTAACCCTTCGATCCTGCCGGCAATCTGAGCCCGCCCACCCAGCGCCGCGGACGAACCTGGCCTGTCATGCAGAAACGGGACGGGCTCACCCGACCGACTGGTCGCGTCTCATCAAGTGCACCCGTCAAGTTCTGTGACAGGCCTTCGCAGTGAAGTCAGCCATGGACACGGTGACGGTCGATTCGTCACCGCTGTCGGAGATGGTGTCGTAAAGGACCGTTCCCGGGGCGAGCCGGTTCCGTTCAGCCAGGGTGAACGAGACGGGACGCGCGGACCATGAGTTGGCCTTGGTCCAGCCGTAGAAGGTGTAGGTGGTCCTGTCGGACAGCGGGGTGAGTGCCGTGGTGGTGGCCCAACCCTCGGCGGGGGTGTCGAGAGTCCAGGTGGACAGACCCGGCCCGAGGGGGCGATCGGCGGTCCATTCCCCGACCGTGACCTGCTTGTCGACGTCAGCGTTGTCCACGTAGAGCGTCCCGCCGTCGATGTGATGCCCACAGACCATCACCACGCCCAGCAGACGGCCGTCCTCGGTCATCGAGAGACCCGCCACGGCATCCACAGGAACCGAACACCCCGAGAGCGAAGCCAAGGCCACGCCGAGGATGAGAGACGCCCCCAAGCGCTGCGACACCGGCCTCGAAGTGATCAACCCCATGACAAGCCCCCTCAACGGAGCCGCGGATGGGTCTCCTGTCCGTCGAATGCTAGAGCTATCGCGCCGCCGCCCGCGCCATCAGGCAGGTGCTGCCGACGTCGGGGCCGCCACAGAAGAACGCCTCCAGAACCTTGCGCGGATCCCTGCGCACATAGAGGCCGGTTTGAGAGCTTTGACCGTGACTTACCTCGACGGGCAGTCCGTTGCGATCAGTGATCAGGTGGATCTTCGATCCCAGCTTGCCGCGATCGGTCAATCGGTCCCGTCAACAGCCCCCCTCTCCCGCGCGGACGTGGGAACCATCCACGCACCCCCGTGACCAATCGGGTTCACCGGCCACGTTCAGCTTTGCGAGCAGGACCCGGTGGAGCTGGTCGAAAACCCCGGCCTTCTCCCATCGGTCCAGACGCCGCCCGCAGGTCTGTCCCGAGCCGAACCCCAGCTCTAAGAGGTCCTAACACAATGAGGTAGTCACCAGCAGGCGACGCACTGGGTGAGGTCTTCCGACAGGACAAGGATGAATCGCCTCTGCGATCCAGTGACGGTCGCCATGTAGACCCGAGCTGTTCCTGCGGCCCGGAGTCCGGTGATGGCTTCGGCAAGTCCGGGCCGAGGTGTGACGCCCGTTTCGAGCATGACTTCGTGCCGCCAGGACCAGATGTCCCAGAGCTGTTGAGCAGAAGCCGTTTGGTTCAGGAAGACCTGGAAGTCCGCGCCTGCCTCCAGCTCGGCCAGGGCTGCGCGTGCTGGGATGCTGCCGTCCTGGGACAGTGCGGATTGCAGGGCGTCGCGGTTCATGCGATCAGTTTGCCGGGCCGGCCAAGGACAGCACCTGGCGGTGGGTGATCAGGCAGCACGCGAGTTTGAGGAAGGCTTCGTGGATGTCGGCTCGACGTTCCCAGCGGACACGAAGTCGTTTGAAGCCGTGGAGCCAGGCGAAGGTGCGCTCGACCGCCCATCGGTAGGCGCCCAGGCCGCTCCCATGCGCTGTGCCGCGGCGGGCGATGACGGGGAGGATCCAACGGCCCCGGACCTGGTCGCGGTAGATGTCGTGGTCGTAGCCGCGGTCCGCGAAGACCGACTGAGGCTTGTGGCGAGGCCGCCCGGGCCTGCCGCGGACTGGTGGGACGGCATCGAGCAGGGGCATGAGCTGGGTGACATTGTTGCGGTTCCCGCCCGTGAGGACGACGGCGAGCGGGGTGCCGTGTCCGTCGGTGATCAGGTGGTGCTTGGAGCCGGCCCGTCCCCGGTCAACTGGCGACGGGCCTGTCTGGAGCCCCCTTTTAGCGCTCTGACGTGGCTGGAGTCGACAACCGCCCGCGACCAGTCGAGCCGGGCCGCCGCGTTCAGCTCGGCCAGCAACACCTCGTGCAGCTGCTGCCAGACCCCTGCCTCGCTCCAGTCCCGCAGTCGACGCCAGCACGTCATGCCGGACCCGAAGCCGAGCTCCTAGGGCACGCGTTCCCACTGAATGCCGGTATGCAGTACGAACAGGATCCCGCACAGCACCTGCCGGTCCGGGACCGGCTTGCGACCCGGGTACCTGAACCGTCTCTCCCGCTTCGGTAGAAGCGGCTCAATCCGCTGCCACAGGTCATCCGGCACGATCCACGGCGAAGCCCCCATGACACGGACAACGCCGAACCCGCAGACCGGACACGGCCACCAGGGCCGATCCATCTCATTGTGTTAGGCGCTCTTAGGCGTTCTTACTGATCAGCCAGTTGAGGTGATCACTAATAGATTGCCACGAGCTCCACCATAGAATTCGCTCGATTCGGCGAGCATGAAACGCACCAAAACACGAAAACATCACGAGATTGGATCAATTTCTCAGCATGATCAAGTCACCGTCGACTTCAAATTCAGTCCACAGAACGAGCACATCATCGATCTCACCGAGCCAGAACGTCGCGCTACACCCATCGGCAAATTTGAGAAACACTTCACTCGAGTCACCATCCTCCCCCTCTTGCCACTTACCTTGGCCGCCCTTCGAATGCTCACCCCCCCCATCTCCACACTCGAAATAGCGAGCTTTCAGATTCTCGGCCTCAAATTCACCATTTCCCTTCAACTTAAGAAGCGAGTCAGGATTCTTCCACTCCTGCTGCAGCGTACGCGAATCGACAACCTTCCCTTCCGGGAACCTTCCCCCAGGATCTTCGAGGGTTGCGCAACCCGAAACTCCGAAGATCATTGCCAGAGAGCCGAAGATAGAAATCTTGGACCGAGCCGACGCGCTAACCATTTCACCATTCCCTACGTAGATCCAACCCGAAAGCGGGGCGAGCGCTCTACGTTCTCTCGCCCCGCCAGGGTTAGCTAGAAATACACCTCGGTCCGGAACGTGATCGTCATATCGTGCGCCCGGAACATACCATTGCTCCCCAAAACACGAGAAGCAACAATACCGTCGTAATTAACCCAGCGCTTCACGAACCGATCAGCAGGCGTGTCGTAACCGGTCACGACGTGCGCAAACGACGAGGCAGACATGGAATTCCGTATGGTTATGCGTGCCTGAATGCCTCGCGAGTTGGCTCGGAGAATCTTGTACTCAGACGTGTACGACCCAAGAACCGCTGTACCTACGTTATGGTCTCCCGTCGCGATTGACCTCATATCGCGAAGAAATTGTCCAGACTCGTCCCCTCCAGCTGAAATCGAGTATGACTTCAAAATCCCCTCGAACTTACCCTTCTCTACGTAATCTCTAACGATTTTCAGGCGCTGCTCTGCCGTAAAATCAGTCATCATAGCCTGAAGGGCCACCCGGCTATCCTCGCCATACGTCACAGATGGATCAAGCTTCCCCAATGCCCATTTTGCGCCGATTTCAACAAGTCCGTCATCGCCTCCCCCAAACACACCCTCCTCAGGATTGCAGACCAGATCGATCGGCATTGCTGCACAGTCACGCGCCTGCAAGTATTCGGGACTGGCCACGTACGAGGGTATGTAAGGAAGTGACACGGGCTCCGGACCAATGAGTGGCCCCCTGCCAACCGTATTGCCACGGCCGCACAGCAACGGAGAGCACCCGTTTGTACCTATGCCAGCCGTGCCACCTCCAGCGGAGCAAGTGTAATAGCAGCCCCCAGATCCCGTGCCACCTGCCGGGACACCTGGAGTAGTGCTCTGACCACCCCCCGGGCCGCCCCCTGGCTCGTTGTGACCTGTGCCGTCATCGAGCCACAGGCCAGTGGTGTCGCTTGCCGTTACCGGAGAATTGTTGGCGTAGGCATAGCCATTGAGTGACTGGTGCTGCTGAAGTACGAGGGCCGGGTCGACGCTGATGAATTGGCCAACTAGCGGGTCGTATTCCCGAGCACCGATGTGAGTGAGGCCTGTCTGTTTGTCGGTGGTCTTGTCCAGGAATCCTCTGTCCGTGGGCCAGTTGCCGGTGGAGTTGCCGCGCTCGGCGCCGAAGGGCGTCATGTAGCGCTTGGTGGTCTTCTGGGTGGAGTCCGAGGTGATCGCGAGGCTTTGCGTTCCGTGGTGGTCGCCTGCGAGGTACTGGACTTGCGTAGTGCCGGATTGGTTGGTGCGGACCGCAAGTGTGGAAGTGCCGGCCGTGTAGGTGCGCTGGGCCCACTTCGTGCCGTCGTCACGAACGTGCAGTTCGGTGGCTCCTGCGTAGAGAATCCTCTCCCCGCTCTGGGTGCCGCGGATCAGCAGTGTGCCGTCGGCGTCGTAGACGTAGTCCGTGGACTTCCCGCTCTCGAGAAGTGTGGAGAGGCGACCTTCTTCCGACCAGGTCAGGTCTTGCTGGCCGGTTGTGCCTTGCCGCTTGGTGGTGTTGCCGGTCGGGTCGTAGGCGTAGGTCTTGTCTTTGACTGCATCGGCAGCAGACGTGCAGTCCACCTCAGTGCGAGTTGAGGTATACCGCAGCGCATGGGGTTGGTTTGCCGGGTCGTAGCAGTAATGAGTGGTGGTGTCCCCACCAGTCGCGTGCTGTTTCTCCTGCTGTCGTTGGCCGCCCTGGTTGTAGGTGTAGGAGGTCCAGTACGGGGCCGGTCCGTCGAGGGTGTTCGCGGCGCGCGGGTCCGAGCACTTCTGCGACCCCGGAGTCCAGGCCTCGGTCAGACGGCGGTGACCGTCGTAGGCGAAGCACTGGGTCTCGGCCTTACCGGTTCCTCCAAGAGTGGCAGGATCGGCGATCGAAGTGACATTTCCGGCTTGGTCGTAGGTGTAGTTGAGGTCCTGCAGCATGTACGGGTGCGTCTGGTCCGTGACGTTGCTGCGGGTCAGGCGGCCTGTGCCAGCCTCAAAAGTGTTGCTCAGTGTGACGTTTCGGTCGCCTGTCCCGCCCAGCCCGAGAGTCATCTGCTGGAGCTGGCCGAGGGCGGAGTAGTCGGCGTACTGCAGATAGCCGGAGAGGCCCTTGACGGAGGTGAGCTGTCCTACCGAGCCGTAGCCGTACTGGACGATCTCTGACGGCAGGCCGCCGAGCGCGGGCTCGGTCGAGGAGCCTAGCGTCCCGTCGAGCCGGTAGTTGCTCGTGAAGCTGAGTTTCCCGTTTGGCACGGAGGCGTACAGTGCGTCGGTCGTCGGCAGGGAGAACTCAGTGGTCGTCGGGCGGCTGAGCGGGTCGTAGGCTGTAACGGTCTTGGTGTACGCCTTTGAGGTCGTCTGTCCCTTGCCGCCGACGTAGCGCGTTGAGGACGCGGGCAGCCCCTTCAAGAGTGTGTCGTAGGTGCGCTCTGTAAGGAGAGTACCGTCGGCTTTGCCGCCCGCCCATGTAGACGTGAGGCGGCCAATCTGGTCGTACGCAGACAGGACGCTCTTGCCACCGGTGATCATCTTGGTGACGCGGTCCATAGCGTCGTATTCGGACTCGGATCTTCCCTTGTCAGGGTCCGTCGCGGTCTTCTGACGGCCGTACTGATCGTAGGTGTACGACCACGCGGCACCGTCGGGGCCTGTGATGCCGGACTGCTTGCCGTCTGGTGTGTACTCGAATTTCGTCGAGGTGTAAGGAGTGCCGAGCGTCGCCCCGTACTGCGCGTCGGTGGGGCTCATTCCTGCGTACTCGCGTGTCTCGACAGTACGGCCGCGGGCATCGACGATCATGCGGCCCGCTGAACCGCCCTCCACCGCAGTGGTAGCGGTGGAATCACCCGTGTACGTGGTGGTCGTCTTCCACTTCTCAACGCCGCCCACGAGGAGAGTGCTCGCTGTCGCCCTCTCGGCGCCGTCGAAGACGATCTCGGTCTGCTTGGGTGCCGCACCGTATGCGACACGCATGTACGTGCCGTTCGGGGTGCCGGCGCTGTCGAACATGTCGGACTGCGTCTCGTAAGCGAGACCCCGACTGTCGTAGCGGATGTCGGTCAGCAGTCGCCCGCCCTGGGGCGTCGGAGACTGCGTCTGGAGGGGCCGCAGGAGCGCGTCGTAGATCGCGAAGCTGGTGTTGTAGGTCGCGCCGTCGGCCTTGAGCGTCGAGGTGGAGACCCAGGACTGCTTGGTGTTGCTGAGCGCGTACTGGTAAGAGGAGTTGGGGGATGCACTGCCGCGGATGCGGTTGGGGAGCCAGACATCGGTCAGGCGGCCCAGTGCGTCGTAGGCCAGTTCGGTCTTCTTGAGGTTGGGATCGAAAGTGCTGGTGGTGAGTCCGCGCCTTGGGTCGAAGTAATTGAAGACCTTGTGCGCTGCGGCGTTGGTGACGAGTGTTCTGGTCAGCGGGCCCGTTGCGGTGGGGGTATACGCGGTTGTTGTCGTTTTCGTATCGGCGTCGGTGACTGCTGTGGGCCGGCCGAGCGCGTCGTACGAGGTCGTGGCGATCTTCGCCCAGGTGGTCGTGGCGCCGTAGGTCTCGGCTCGTCCGCTCCAGGTGGCCAGACCCTTGGTGGGCTTCATCGTGTCCGACCAGGTGAGGTCGTCGTACGCGGTCGCCGTGTCCGACAGGACGTTGCCGCGCGTGCCGTCGGCGTTCTGCAGCTTCAGGTCTGCCTCGGCCAAGGTGCAGGCGCCCTCGACGGTCCGCACGCGCGAGATGAGGCTGGTGAGTCCGAGGTCGTCGTTGTCGGCATACCAGGTCTCGGTGCAGGTCTCATCACCGGTCGTAGCAAGGTCACCGTTGTCGACGACCTTGACGGCGCGGCCCTTGGCGTCGAAGGAGATGGTGTCCTTGTCGCTGGAGCGCCACCGCTGGGTGGCGGTGAGGTATGTGAATGAGGTGGTCTTCTTCGTTCGGACGAAGCGGGCTACGTGGTCGCCGGCGTCGGGTACGCCGCTCTGGCGTGCGGTCTCCTTCGACCACGGGTAATTGGCGCTGGCCGAGATCGGGGTGGCGCCGTCGTAGGTGACCTGTTCGCGGAGGGTTCCGCTGTACTGGTCGCTGTCGGTGAGGGTGGCGAGGCCGATGGCTGGCTGGGCGAGTTTGGCGACGGAGACGGACTTGGTGGTGCCGTCCTTGTTCGGGTCGCCGTGCATGCCCTGCATGTACAGGGAAACGGTCTTGGTGCGGACGGGTGCGTTCCGGGAGCCCTTGTAGACGGTGACTTCTCGGTAGCCGCGCCAGTCGGACCAGGTCCGCTCGTCCTTCGGGGTGAAGGGGTCGTCGTTGTGGTGCCAGGCGGCGCCGGTGTAGACGTACTCGTTTTCGACGCCGTCGTTCTGACCCGCCGGGTCGGTGGTGATCACGCCGAGGACTCGGTACTTGTGGAACCAGTCGACCGAGGCGTCCGGCGAGCCGTTGATGTTCCAGAACTGCGGGTAGCAGTTGCGCGTGTTGGAGTCCTGTGCGGCGCCGAGGACCTGGCTGCGGATGCACTCCTGGGCGGAGAGCGTCACGGTGGTAATGGCGCCGGTTTCCGTCGTGACGGTGGAGATTCTCGGTCGGGTCAGCGGCAGGATGTCGTCGGTGCCGTCCACGCGGTTCGGGCGCATCTGGTAGGTGAAGGAGATCGGATCCATCACGATCGCCGTGGTGCCGGCCTTTGCCGTGCGGGTGATCGACTTGAGCGTCAGGACCTGGTCCGACGTGTCCCCGATGTCACCGCCGTCCAGGTACTCCTCGGTGAATGCCCAGGAGTCGACGGGGTCGTACACCTTCGTCGTGGCGTTCCAGGACGAGGTGTCAATCGAGGTGAGGCGCTTGCGGCTGAAGAACGACGGTGACTGCGCCAGGCACTCGGTGGAGTCCTTGGCGCAGATCGAGTCGAACGGCACGTCGGGCCAGTTCTCAGCGGTGTCCTTCGTGAGTGAACTGCAGTCCGCTGCGGTGCAGCGTTCGGCGTAGCCGAAGGTGACCTTGGCGTCGGCGTCGTCTGTGAAGAGGCTGCCGTTGGCGTCCTTTCGGAGACCGTAGTTGATCTCCCTGAGGTAGCCGCCGCGGGTGTATTCGGAGTCGGCCTTGGTTGCCTTGTTCTTCTTGTAGTACTCGACTTCCTTGGTGTACCCGTACGTGGCGGCGTTGCCGCGGGTGTCCTCAACGTAGTCGAGGTTCCATCGCCAGGCCTGGTTCACGGCGCGGGTTGCGAAGGCGCTGCCGGCGCTGTAGCCGGGCTCGCCGGAGTCGTCGCCGAAGACGGGCAGTGTCCAGACGGAGTTGGTCCGCTCGGTGGTGGCCCCAGGGAGCTTGTTCTGGCCGAAGACGTACTTGGTGCCGTCGCCCGTGATGACGGTCCAGTATTCGCCGTCGTCGTCGCCGTTGTCGGCGCCGGTGGAGCGGGTCACCTGGGAGGCATCGTCGTTCTCCAGTTTCCACACGCCGTTCGTGGCGGTCTTCACGAGGCGGGAGGACTTGCCGTTGAGGACCAGTCGGGCGTTGTCGTACTTCCAGCAGCGGTCGAAGACGTCGGTCTGGCCGTCGTCGTCGCAGCTGCCGTAGGAACGTTCGATGTAGGACTCGGTCAGGGAGAATCCCTCACCGACGGCGGTGCCTTGGTTGTTGGTGGTGGCGGTGCGGCCGTCGATGCTTCCGGAGTCGTAGGAGAGCTGGAGGGAAGGGGTCGGGCCGGCTGCGGCCGGAGGCATCGTGAAGCCGTATGACCAGGTGAACGAGCCGGAGTTGCCGCCGGCGGACCAGGAGGAGGACGCAGCCAGCGGGGTCGCGCTGTAGTCTCCGGTCCCCTTCGCGGACTGGCCGCTGCCTGAGCTGGTCAGGGCGAGGACGGTCGGCCCAGAGGTGCCGGCCGTCAGCTGGGTCGCTATGCCTGCGTCAGTCTTGGCGACCACAACATCGGCGGTGACGGTCTGCTTCTCCACGTGGTTGCGCGAGCCGAGCGGGGTCTGCTTCCGGCACTCGGCCTTCTGCGGCGTTGTGACCGCGCAACCGGGCAGTTGTACGAGCTGGAGGCGGCCTGACCAGTCTCCTCCGATGGCGGAGGCGAATGCCTGGTAGCCGACACTGATCTGGGCCTTGCCTGCGTTGTCCGCCGCGGCAGTCAGCACGACACCGGTGATGCCGAGCTTGTCGGCAGCGCCTTGGTCCAGGACTGTGATCGCAGCGTCGGTGCCGGCCTGGAGCCCGCCCTTGCCTGCGGCAGGGGCGACGCTGACCGGCAGGCCGCCGGGAGCGGCCGTCTGGGCCTTGCTGGGATTCAGGTCGAGGTTCGCGGTGCCTGGCTTGGGCCAGATGGCGTGCTTCTGGTCGGCGTGGGCGCGCTCCGTCTGGAGGCCGTTGTTGCGCTTGTCTTTGGCGACCTGCTGGCGGGCTTTGTTGGTCGCAGGTCCGCGGAACGGCTTCACTTTGGTGACCTGTTGCGCCGGCAGGTCGGGGCGCCCGAGGCCGCCCTTTCCGTCGGCGACCGCTACCGGTGTGAGTCCGATCGGTACCGACAGGATCACTGCCAAGGGAAGTACGACGAGGGAGCGACGGCGTCGCCGACTCGTTCTGCCCGGCGAACTGCCGGATCTACTTCTTCCGAGTATCACGAATCTTCTTCCCGCTCATTTGGTGATTCGGCGTTGAATCGGTGCCTCTCGCGGCACCGATGTGGAGATCGGGTGGCACCGCGTAGGCGGTGCCACCCGATTTGTTCATGGACGCGGCTTCACGAACCCAGCTGCTCCCCGAGCTGGTTGCCGTCGGTCATGGCGCCGGCCCAGACCCGTAGATGAGCGAGGGTGGCCGGGAGGTAGTTCGTCCACGTCCCCTTCTTCATCTCCTTGCCGAGGGTGAACTCGTCCGAGCCGGCGGCAACAGGCGGCACCGCATTGGACACCAGGGTGTCCTCGACGACTTCCCCGGTTCCGATCCTCAGCGCGATCTTCATCGTCGGGGCGTCAAAGGTGGCGACCAGGTCCACCGGCGTCGCCTCCGCAACACCAGGATTCGACTTGACGGTCGTGCTGGACCCGTCCGCATTGAAGCGGGTGAACTGCCACGCCCCGATCGGGACCTCCGGCCCAAGAGCCGTCGGATCGTCGGGATCGTCGCCCGGGAGGTTGCCCTTGCCCGTCACCTCGTACGACAGGCTCCAGGACGATCCGTTGGTGGCGCGCTGGCCCGCCACCTGCCCGACATGGCCGACGCCCTTCTTCAGGAGCTCCGAGGGGCTCAGGAGGACGTCCGCAGCGATGGTGAACGACCCGGTGTCGTCAAGGAGTGGCCGGGAGTTCTTGGCGGCGTCATCGGCCCCGTCGAGTTCGATGCCTTCGGTCGTGATCACGGGCTGCCCCTCCAGCCCCAGGGTCTGGCCGTAGCCGGAGCCGTCGGCCACTGTGGTGGCGCCAGGTGCTGGGGCGGACCAGTCGGCGATGAGCTCGCCTGCCTGGTAGCCGCTGCCGGTGGCCGCCAGCCGTGAGTCGTCGAGGAGCTCCTGTTCGTTGAGGGCTCGCTGCCACACGGTGACCTCGTCGATCTGGCCCTTCCAGTAGTCGTAGTAGGCCCCGCGCCACCAGGAGCGACCGATCTGGAACGCGCCCGTGGAAGCCCAGGACGCTGCGACGTTGTCCGTGCCTTGAAATCGTCCGTTGACGAAGAGCGAGATCTTGTCATCGGAGGGGTTCGATGGGTCCGATGTGGTGTAGACGGCGGCGAGATGGGTCCAGGCTCCGACGACGGCGGGGCGGGTTGCCCTCACGATCTGGTTGCTGATGTCGCCGTCGGTGGCGTCCTTGGGAGAGGTGCGCAGCTCCCAGGTCTTCGAGTCCGCGCGGTATCCGAGGTAGAAGGCGCTGTACCAGCCGTCGGGCGTCATGCGCGGGTCTTGCGAGATCGCGGTGTAGTTGCTGTTGCCGTCGTCGAGGCGGACCCAGGCGGAGACGGTGTAGGACGCCTCTGAGTGCACCACCTGGCCCGTCGTCGAGGCGTAGCCGGTGGAGCCTGGGAGGGTGAGGCCCTTGTCGATCACCTGCGGGTCGGCCGTGGTGTCCATGAGCCCTCGCCGGCCGCGACCGTCACGGACGGTGGTAGCGCTGAGGATCGCGTCGGAGGCCGGGCTGGCCGGTGCGCTGTCCAGAGCGTTGCCGGATGCTTCGTCGAAGTGCCATTGGGCGACCGGATCGGCGCCCTTGGAGACGTGGAACTCGAAGGCGGACTCGGCGCCGGGTCGGTTGAGTGTGTCGACCGCACGCACGTGCAGCGTGTACTTGCCGGCGACCGCCGGCTTGATGGTGGCTTTTGTCACTCCGTCCGCGAGCTTGGTCCATCCCGGCGACTCAGGGCCGGCGGCCGGCTCCGACAGGGAGTACTCGTAGTACTTGTTGGCGGAGTCGGTTCCGCCAGGGCCGAAGGTGAAGGTACCGCTGACGTCCGGGGCGCCCTGCGCCGGACATTCATTGGTCTGGCACACGTCGTAGGTGCCGTCGGAGGTGATGGTCGGCGGCTTGGGCCCTTCACGGTCCACGGTGAAGTAGCACCAGCTGCTGTATCCGGACGACTGCGAGTAGGTGCCGTCGTCGTAGAACGCCTGGGTCAACGACGCGACACGTCGTTTGACTCCATCCTCAGCCACGGGGAACGCCGTGGGCCAGGACGTCGTCTGCTTGACGTTGTCCCCGACGAAGTTCGTTCCCGTCGGGCTGCTGATGCCGGTCCCGGTCCAGGTAGTGCCGTCTGCGCTCAGCGTCTCGACACGCCACCACGCGTGCAGCTTGGCCCCCGCCTCGCCGCCCGCAGCGGTCTGCGGGGTCGAGGTCAGTGTGGGCGTCGGGTCGTCGACCACGGAGGGCTTGTCCATGTTGGTGCTGCACACCGGGCTCGACCCGCTCATGATCTTCACGTCGGTCGGCGTGGCCGGGTAGGCGACGTAGTTCACGGCCAGCACAGCGTCGTTCTTGAACCGCTTCCAGGCCGACGTGTCGGCTTCGTCATGCGCTCGGACCTCGAGCGTCAGACGGGAGAACTTGCCCGCCGCGAAATCACGCACAGTCGGCGTGAGGTTCTCGTTGGTCTCGCCCGGGTTGTCGTTGAACTCGATCGCCGCATCCGGAGCGTTCGGATCGCACTCGGAGCCGCGTCCTGCCGAGACATAGCGGTCCACCAGCCAGTCGAGCTCTGCAGGCCGACTCGACCAGGTCGTCGAGGAGGAGATGTTGTTCGTGCGCACGAGGTCGACCCAGCGCGGTTCGCACTGAAACGCCCAGGGCTCGGTCACACGGAAGGTCGCATCCAGGACCTTCTTGCCCCGCAGGCTGTCCGGGGCGAACTCGAAGTACAGCTTCTGAACATAGCCCGGGCCGCAGTAGTAGCCGTTCCACGAGCCGCACTTGCCCGCGCCCTGGCCATTGTTGTCGGTGCCGTTACCCCAACCGTACGACTGGTGGCCGTCGGACCTGAGCAGGGTCCGCTCGGACTCGCCCCAGGTGACAGTGGGATCGATGAACAGAGGGTAGGCGTCGGGCGCCGTGTTGGTCAGCATATCGGCGTCCGGGACGACCGACAGGCTGTCCCGGGTGACACTGACATCCATGCGGGAGATGTTGTCGCCCTGACCCGGCTCCAGACCGGTGCCCGAGGCCGCCTGCTCGGACGGGTCGCCGGCAGCAGCCGGCTGTGCCTCGTCCTCGGTGAGGGCGGCCCCGAGCAGCTGCGGAGCAGCGCCGGAGGTAGCGCTGGGATCGGCGGCGGGCTCGGCAGTTGACTTCCCGGCGGAGTCCCACATCTGAGCCGGCGGGGAACGGAACACCGTATTGCCATTGCCGTCGACAGCAGCAAGGTTGCCCGCGGCCCCCTTGCGGACAGACAGACCGTCCGTCTTGAGATCGAAAGTCAGTTGCTTGAGTGCCGGGTTCGCAGCTGCCTCGGGCGTCTTGACCACGAGGACCTGCTGGAAGCTCTCGACGGTGGCGGTCACCTTCAGATCGACGTCCGGCAGCACATTGCGGTAGACCGCGTTCGCCCCCTCGAGTTCCGGCGCCGGCAGGTCGCCATTCCAGTCCAACTCAAGCGTGCGCCCCAGTTCGGAGAGCCTCACCAGGGGGTCTTCACTCGAACCGCCGGAGAAAGACATCACGGCCGACGCCGCCTTGGGACCGACGGTGCCATCGGCGTGTCGCTCCAGCGTGGCGTCCGGCACCTGCCATCCGCCGCCGGGTCGGGCGACACGTACCGGGACAGTGTGCTGCTCCAGAGTGAAGGTGAACCCATCCGGATTCGCGAACACCGAGGTCCGCTCTCCCCGCTCACCCTCAACCTCGACCCGCTGACCGGACTCCTTGGCCGCTTCGAGCGCCTGGTGCGCTTCGTCGAGCACGGGCGAATCCGCAGCCGGCACGACCGCATGAGCCACCGGAACCGGAAGCACTACACCCACCGCCATAGCTGACAGAGCAACCACAGCGCTTCGGGCACGCCGAAGCACCCACTGTCTCTTCACAATCCCCACCCCTGGTGACACTGAGTTCACAATCGATGGGTACTCAACGACATGACGCGCTGTCACGTCAAGGAACCGCAACATGCCCGGAAGGTGCGATTCCGCCGCGCAAGTACGGACTTAGCACGAAACCCTCGACCCTGTTCAGGGACTTTGCCGCGAAGCGCGAGTAACGCAACGTAGTGACGGGAGACGAGACTGCCTAGAGGTGAACTCACATGAAGCCACCAACTGGGCGCTAGTCGAGCCCCCTTCCTGCACTGAACCCGGGCAGCACATGGATCCATGCATTCGCGGACTACTCAACGTGACACCAACCCACCCGGCGACGTGACGCAAGTCACGTCGATGGCGCTGTGATTAGCGGCACCCGTTTGGCAAGTCTTGATGCTGACCTGCAGAGACATCCGCCAGTACCGTATTGCGAGCAGCGTGGGCTCGATGACATGACCGCCTGCATCGGACTGCGCAGCATCACAGTCGGCAAGTGAAGCGAGGCATCTAAACGGCGACGCTCGGGCAACCGGATCCTCCACACCCGCGCGCCCTCCTTCGAGGCACTCGGGTGATTGTGCGGCGGGGCACAGGACCTGGCGGGGCACCCGGCAGAGCGTTCTGGACGCCTTCGCAGAACCGGCAACTGGGTGAGAGGGGATCGAGCGATTCGGCATTGTCGCTCTCAACATGCCCCACAAGATCGAGCTGCATTCGGCGGCACCTTGACCGCGAGCGCAGCAAACACGGCCGGACCCGCGAGCAACCTGGTCGCGGTGACGAACCCGAGAGTCAGAGACGCCAGGCGCGGATACGGTCGGCTACCTGGTAGACGCTGGCTTTGCCGGCCTGGATGTCGCGGACGAGGTCGACCATGGTGCCGTAGGGAGGGTCGATCCCCTCGCCGGAGGCATGCATGTAGGCGGCGGTGACCTGACAGGCGTACAGGCTGTTGCGATACGGCAGCGGCTGCAGCCTGATCAGCGTGTGGAGAAGGGCTGCGGCGCGCCAGGCCGGGTCGGGG
>NZ_RDBI01000039.1:38953-41734 GCF_008042125.1 Streptomyces sp. MS191 | reverse complement strand
CCGCTGGTTGCCGTCCTTGCCGTCCCTGCCGTGATCGCGCAGGTCAGAGGGCATACGCGCAAGACGGCAACCGGGCCCAAGACGGCAACACGATCACCGTCGCCCGCGCAGGCCGCCAGGACGTCGCCCGCATCCGTCTCGTGCCGTCCCACTCGTACGTGCCGTATCGCCGCAGGTCATCGGCCGTGAGGCCAAGACGGAAGGCCGACCCATGCCGTCCCCACCAGGGCGCGGCCAAGACGGACACCGACCGGTCCTGCCGTACCGGCCCTGACCTGCGCTTGCAACGGCCAAGACGCCCAAGACGCATCACGCCACCACCACAGGAGCCTCCCGCTTGAGCACCCCTGCCATACCCGCCCACCACCGCACAGCCCACCAGGCGACCGGCTGGGACCGCGCCGCGATCCTCACCCTCGGCGCCGCCGCGTGCGCGCTGTCGTACGACGCACTCCAGCAGATGGCCGTCGCCATCCACGTCCGCGGCTTCCTCACCTACCTCTTCCCGCTCGTGATCGACGGGTTCATCGCCTACGGGGTACGAGCCCTCCTCGTCCTGCGCACCGCCCCGTTCCGAGCCCGCCTCTACGTATGGACCCTGTTCGGAACGGCCACCGTTGCGAGCATCTGGGCGAACGCCCTGCACGCCCTCCGCCTCAACCAACAGGTCACATCCGACGGCCTGTACCTGGGCGACGCCACCGTGGGCGTCCTCTCCACCATCGCGCCGCTCGCTCTGGCCGGCGCGGTCCACCTCCACATCCTGATCACCCGCGAGACCACCACCGAGGCTCCGGAACAGCCTGCAGGGGATACGCAGGCCAAGCGGCGAGGCGGACGACCGCCGGACGCCTCGCTGGAGGACCTGGTCGAGATCGGCCGCGCCGCTGCCGCTGAACAGGGGAAGCTGTCGCGAGCCGTCGTGAAGAAGGCCGCTCGGGCCCAGGAGCTCGGCATGGCCGGCGAGCGACTGACCGAGGTCATGAAGATCCTCCGGGCCGAAGCGAAGGTCGCTTCCGAAACCTCCTGACCGGCCCAACCCTGAGCCCGGTCGGGTGGTCGGAACSGTTCCGACCACCCGACCGCGCCCTTGTCCACACCCTGGGGGCCGCCCCTGTGGATACGAGACATGCCCTCCCTGTGCCCCTCAGCACCCGCCCCAGTCCCGCGCATCGGAGAACGCCAGTGCCCCGTGACTCCCACGACGACGCCACTGCCGGCACCGACATGGCGTCCCTCCATCCGAAGTCGCCTACGTTCATGGTCCGTTTGCGGCAGGCGTTCGGACGACCTGCCCCTGGCGGAGCCAGTAGTACCCCGAGTCCGACTCAAGGCCGGTCTTCGGGGATCTCCGCCCCGGGGGTGGCGGAGACGGCCCGACGCCAGGGGGCGCCGGACCGGGAGGCCGGGACCGAGGGCGGCCCCAACCAGGACGAGCTCCACGCCGTCCAGCAGCAGATCCTCCGCCCCGCACCCGCCGCCGAGCCAGCGGCCGGTGAGCGAGCGATGCAGAGCGTCCAGCCGGCGATCCGCCGTTTCACCGGCACTAAGCGGACCGTGCGCGTCGGCCCGCTGCGGTTCACCGGCGACGAGCACGCCGACATGCGGGAGGCCGCCGCCGAGCACGGCTACAAGGGGGAATCCGGCTTCGCCGCCGACATCGTCCTCGCCTTCATCACCGGTCGGTTCACCGCGAACCTGCCGCTGTCCGAGGACCGCCGCCGCACCCACATGTTCCGCGCCCAGGTGCTGCGCGAGCTCAACCGCATCGGCGTCAACGTCAACCAGATCGCCCGTGCCCTCAATAGCGACCTCACCCCACCCGACATCCGCCAACGTCTCGACGAGCTTCACCGCCTGCTGGAGCTGATCGCCGAGGCCCTGCGCGAACCCGCCGAATCCGGGAAGGACCTGGCCGCGTGATAGCCGCCATCAAACCGGCCGGGTCCAACACCCGCGGCCTGCTCGCCTACCTCTACGGCCCCGGCCGCCACGACGAGCACACCGACCCACACATCGTCGCCGGCTTCGTCATGCTCGGCATGCCCGACCCCGGACGCGACCCCGACGCCACCCTCACCCAGCTCGCCCGCCACCTCGACGCACCCGTCCATCTTCGGAACAGCGAGTTCGGCAAGAAGGTCACCGACCACGTCTGGCACTGCCCCGTCCGCACCGCCCCCGAAGACCGGCACCTCTCCGACACGGAGTGGGCCGACATCGCCCAGCGAATCGTCGAGGCCGCCGGCATCGCCCCGCCCGGAGACGACCTCGGCTGCCGGTGGATCGCCGTACGCCACGCCGACGACCACATCCACATCCTCGCCACCACCGTCCGTGAGGACGGCCGCCGTCCCCGGCTGTACGACAGCGGCATCCGCGTCGGCGACGCCTGCCGCCAGATCGAGACCGACTACGGCCTGCGCCAGCTGAAGAAGGGCGACCGCACCGCCGGACGCCGACCCACCCAGGCCGAAATGCACAAGGCCGAACGCCTCGGCTGGGAGCAGACCAGTCGCGACTGGCTCCAGGACCGCATCCGCGCCGCCATCCCCCACGCCAGCAACACGGAGGAACTCCTCGCCTACCTCGAAGCCGACGGCATCGTGGTCAAACCCCGCCGCGGACCGTCCGGAGACCTCCTCGGCTACGCCGTCGGCCGCCCCGGCGACCTCAACAAGGACGGCGAACAGATCCTCCACCCCGGCGGCAAGATCGCCCTTCTTCAGCTGGCGCAGGCCGTAGTCGGTCTCGATCTGGCGGCAGGCGTCGCCGACGCGG
>NZ_RDBI01000039.1:16406-38853 GCF_008042125.1 Streptomyces sp. MS191 | reverse complement strand
GGATCCGATGCACCCGCTGAACGGCGTTCTGGTCGGCACCGAGGCCAAAGCAGGTTCCTACGCCGCTAAGCCCCCGCCCTGGTCACGGAAGTGCCTGGCCGTCCCCCACGGCATGAGCCCTGTGACCAGGGCGGGCTTCACTCTGCCGAGACTTGCGCCGCTGACAGCCACCAGGAGCCCTATGACAGCCATCCAACAGCCATCCGCCCACACCACCGAAGCGCACCCGCAGAGTGCCGACCCCACAACAGCCGACAGCAAGGAGCCCGCCCTGAAGATCCACCCTGCCGCCGACATCTTCCCGATGCTGAGCGAGGACGAACTGCTCGACCTTGCCGAGTCGATCAAGAACGAGGGCCTTCACAACGCCATCGTCCTCGACTCGGACGGTGTCCTCCTCGACGGTCGTAACCGTCTCGCCGCCTGCGAGATCGCCGGCGTCGAGCCCCGCTTCGCCACCTACACCGGCGACAACCCCCGAGCGTTCGTCCTCTCCAGCAACGTCTACCGCCGGCACCTCAGCAAGGGGCAGCAGGCCATGATCACCGCCATGGCCTGTTCCGTTTCGGGACACTCCCTGCGCGACCTGGCCAAGACCCACAGCCTCAGCCGCACCCGCCTCTCCGCCGCCAACGTCGTCCTCACCTATTCCCCCGAGCTCGCTGAACAGGTCCGCGTCGGCGCCTACCCGCTTGACGCCGCCTACGACATCGCCCGTGAGAACAAGGCGAAGGCCGCAGCAGTCCAGGAGAAGCGCGACCGCCTCAGCGAGCAGGCTCCCGACCTCGCCCAGCTCGTCACCGAAGGCCACCTCACCCTCGACGAAGCCATCACCACGCTGGAGGAACGACAGGAGGACAACCGCATCCGGAAGCAGATCGCCGACGCCGACAAGCTCCATCTCGCGGACGGCCACACGACCCCGCCCCTGGCCCAGCTCGCCGAGCAGGGAGACATCACCTGGCACCAGGCCCACCAGCGCGCCGAAGAGTTCCTCGCCCGCCGCCAGGACGCCATCCACCGCACTCAGCAGGCGCTGGAACAGATTGCTGAGCATTGGGGCGTTGTCCTAGACCTCTCCGCCCACCCGAACACCGCATACGTCCAAGAGGTCACCGTCGGCCTCAGCCCAATGGCCCGCGCCCTCGTCATCAACCTGACCGCCAGCAGCTGACACTCCGAGCGCCCCTGCGGGGCCAACACCGAAACGGGTTGGTCCCGCAGCCGCTGACTTCCTGGACCGAGTGATCAGCGGGCGCTGTGATCGAGGACGCCAGCTCCTCTGATGCACGCCGACGAAGCTCGATCGCGAAGGCCAAGTGTGTAGCCCGACATCTCCAACTCGATGTCCATCAAGGGACTTCATCTCTACGCTGAGCCTGCTGTGTCCGAAGGGCCTGAATCCATCCGAGGGTTCAGGCTCTCCCAGCGCGAAGGGAGCGCTTTGCCCACTTCTCCTACCGAGAAGGGCCAGTGTCGGCTCTGTGGCGGCGTCATACGGATAGACCGGCGTACCGGGAAGGTCCTCGCCCATCCTCGCGCCGACCGGCGAGTGGGGCAGTGCCCGGAGTCGGCGAAGCAGCGATATCAGCCAGGGGCGCCCCAGACGCCCCTCTACGCGGTCGGCCCCTCAGACAGCTCACCTTCCGTGCCGCGACGCCCTCGCAGCACGATCCGGGAAGTGCCTGTGCCGAGACCGTCGTGGATTCCGCTGTGGGGTGACATCGACGCCCCGATTGTCACTCTTCCCGCCAAGGGACGCACCGGCTACTGGATCCCCAAGCACGGTTGGCAGAGGCATGAGCAGTTCGTGCACGACTACGTATACGGGCGAGCCAGGCCGGAGTGGGAACGGGACAACGAGTCCTGGGCTGTGGCCACGGACCACTTCATCGAACTCGCCGGCACCCTTGTGCAGCGGCACGGCCGCATTCTGCTCGGCAGGGAGTTCAACCGCTCCGAGAAGTGCAACCCTCGCTGTATGAGCGCGCTCGGCCATGTCTGCACCTGCTCGTGTCGGGCGCGCAATCACGGCGGTGGCCGATGGATGAGGGGCTGGCGCATCGCAGACGACACCACTCTGGTGGTCGGCGGGCGCTCGTGGAGCTGGACCATGTTGGAGAAGATCCCGTCAGAGGCGTCTCGCCTTTGATCAGCTGCCCAACAGGGGACAGCACGATACATTGCGTGTGATCCCTGGCCCGGAGACCCTTCAGGCGGGCAGGGCCGCGTCAAGGTAGTCCTGCACCGGCTCGAACACTCCATACGGCACGTATTGCGGGATCTCGCCATGGGTGACCCAGGCGAGTTCGGCCAATTCCTCGGTGTCCGCGACGTGAGCGGTGCCGCCCGCCACCTCGCAGACCGTGTACGAGATGAGTCGACCCGTATGCGGGTGGATCCGTTCGCCGAGCAGCTTCACAGCCGCCACGGTCAACCCGGTCTCCTCTTGGGTCTCACGCACTGCCGCGTCTTCACGGGCTTCACCGGGTTCGATCTTGCCGGCCGGGAACTGCCAGGAGAGCTGTCCTTCGCTCACCCGGCGGCGTACCAAGAGGACGCGTCCCTCGTGAACGACTACGGCTGCCGCTACGCCCGGTTGTTTCTCCGAGAGATCCTGCGTCACGTCTACTCCTCCGAGGTGGCCACGAGGGGCGGAACGACAGTACCGAGAGGGATGAAGCGGGACACCGTGTCACTGAGAACTGCCCGGATCCCGCCGTCTGGCGTTGGCGTCACCGGCGCAAGTCTCGGCAGAGTGAAGCCCGCCCTGGTCACAGGGCTCATGCCGTGGGGGACGGCCAGGCACTTCCGTGACCAGGGCGGGGGCTTAGCGGCGTAGGAACCTGCTTTGGCCTCGGTGCCGACCAGAACGCCGTTCAGCGGGTGCATCGGATCCAGCGGCCTGGCTCGGGTGTGGAGCGTGAGCCGGCTGGTCATCGAGGAGGATCGATCGCCAGACCCGCTCCTGGAGCTCCTGGATGCAGGGGCCGCAGGCGTACATCGCTGCCTGGGCACCGGCGACGCTCGCGGGGCCGATCCAGAGGACGCGGGTCCATCGCTGTCCGCAGTAGAGCCAGCAGAGGCCGTCGACCCACGCGTTGCCGTCGTTGGTCGCTGCTGGTGCGGGCAGTCCGCCGAGGGCGAATTCGGCGATTCCAGGGATCACCCTGTTCGGTAAGGCGAGTTCTGTGAGCATCACTTCTCGCCTGAGGTCACCGGCCTCGGACCGGTTCGGAGGGCACTTCCTGCTTGTCGGAATCGGCGAAGAGGAGCGTGGGCTCGGCGAGGATGTCGCGGCCGGCCTCGCTCTTGTAGATCTCGTCGACGCTGCCGAAGCGGGCTTCGGTGTAGTCGAGGTCGAGCAGGTCGGCGGCCTGGCGGACGGATGCCTCGTCCGGGCCTTCGATCTCGACGAAGGTGGGGAGGTCCGGCCAGGTGTCGAAGTCGAAGGCGACCGCGCCCAGGCGCCACTCCTCGCGGTAGTTCTCCTGGTAGCGGACCTCGGTGAGGCCGAGCCGCCGCAGGATGTCGGCCATGGCGTGGAGGTCCGCTACCTCAGTCTCGATCTCGGTGGTGCCGTCGATGGTCGTCGCGTCGGTGACCTGCTTGAGGGTGAGGGTGGAGCGAGTCCCCTCGTCACGCAGCCGGAGCCACGCGCCGCCGTCGAGGGCGTCGTTCTCGAAGATCTTGCGGGTAAGGAGGGTGCGGGGGAACGCTCGCGCGGCGCCCAGGGCGGTGAGCTTGTCCTGGAGGGCGGTGACGTCGACGTTGAGGAACTTGGCCTCGTACTCGTGCTTCATGTCGTCTTCCTCGTTGGGTGCGATTACCTGGTGGTGTGGGCCGCGATGAGCAGACCCATGCGGTGCGTGTGGTCGTGGGGCTGGCCGAGGTGCGGGCGCTCGACGAACTGGTTCGTGCGCACCGTGAGCAGGACGTTCCAGCCGGGGGCGAAATGGCGGGCGAGTCTCTCGGGCGAGGTGTAGTGCTCGATGAACTGGTGGCGCTCTTCGACGGGCATCATGAACTCCGCGCCGAACAAGCCCCCTTCGCGAACGAGGGCTTGCATGCGGCGGACGAAGTCGCCGAGCGGGCTGTGGTGGTTGGCACTGTAGTGCCACGAGCAGCTCGTCCAGACGGCGTCGCAGTGACCCTCGGGGAGCTCGGCCGTGAGGAAGTCCTCGCCGATGACCTGGACCCGGTCGTGGAGTTCCTCTGCCTTGAGGCGGTCGATGAGGCCGGGGGCCTGGGCCTGGGTGTCACCCGGAAGGCTGACCTCGCCTCCGTGGAGAGCGAAGGGGTCGCGCTCGATAGCGATGACGCGGTAACCGGCGGCGGCGAGGGGCAGCACGAACTTGCCGTCGCTCGCGCCGACGACCGCGACCGTGGCGTCAGGAGACGTGCGCTCCTTCAGGGTGGCGAGGAACTGGGGGAAGAACGTGAGGGTGTGCTCCCACAGGCTCTGCGTCTGCACGGTGATGTCCTTCCTGGGCGGTGGTGAGGATCGTCTCGACGATCTGCTCCGGGGCACGGCCGGTGGTGTCGATCCGATGCATCGAGAACTGGGCGTAGGCAGTCGAGATCCGGTCTGCGCCTTCCTCGCTCAGGGCATCCCACCGGGAGATGGGCTTGATCCGCTGGGCGAGGCGCCGCTGCCGTTCGGCCTCCGTGCACAGCAGGTGGTACGTCGTGGGCTGGGGCAGATCCGGCGGGAGGGTGACGCCGAGGCGGGCCCCGAAGGCGTGGTGGTTCGCGAGGCACCGGGCGAAGTAGCTCTCGACGACGACCGGTGTGCCGGCGGCGAGGTGGTCTCGTATCTCCTCGGCAGCCGTGAACAGGGCCGAGAGGTAAAAGCACAGGCGAGCCTCGACGCTCTCCCGCAGATCCACCTGGCGCCGCAGCGACTGGTAGAAGAGCGGCACGGTGGGGACCAGAACGGCGCCCCTGGCCGCCGCGAGCAGTGGCGCGACGGTGGACTTCCCGCTTCCCCTTAAGCCTTCGAGCGCCTCGAAGAACGGCCGGTCAGGCACGGGCGTACACCACGTCCGGGACGGCGAGGGTGAGCTCGTCGGTGGCGGAGGGCCGGTGGACGATGTGGTTGGCGGTCTTCTCGTACCAGAAGGCGTGCGAGTCCTTACCCACGGCCTTGCAGGACATGGTGAGCGCACCGCGCGGGTCGGCCTCGATCCGTTCGATCTCGCGCGGGCCGCTGGCCGGCGCGCAGATCTCCGGCGCCCCGCCCTCGGCGAGGTCTTCGTCGAGGATGACCTCGATGGAGAGGCCGGCCGTCCGGAGGTCCTCGCGGAGTCGGGTGTACGCGGTCGGGTCGCCGACCAAGAGCTCGGGGTGTTGGGCGGCGTTTCCCACCGGGCGGAGGCAGTGCAGCTTGAGCTGTCCGGCGCCGAACCTCTGCATGACCCGGGCCAGTGGCAGCACCTCATCGATGTTCCGCGAGGTCACGGTCATCGTCGCGGCCGTCATGACGCCGAGCTCCCGAGCGAGGTTCAGCGTGCTGAGCGCGGCGTGGTAGCTGCCCTGCCTGCGGATGTCGTCGTTGGTGCCGGCGACACCCTCCAATGAAACCCGCAGCAGGTCCACGTAGGGAGCGATCTCGGTGAGGCGGCGTTCGATCCGGTAGCCGTTGGTGCAGATCTCCACCTGCATCCCCAGCTCCTGCCGGGTGTAGCGGACGACCTGCGCGAGCTCCTTGTAGAGGAAGGGCTCGCCGCCGAGCAGGGTCACCGCCTCGGTGCCGTACTCCTCGCGCATGAGCCGGATGAGTCCGACCGCCTCCTCGGCGGTGAAGGCGTCGGCCTGCTTCAGGCGCTCGCCGTGGAAGCAGTGCAGGCAGGAGAAGTTGCAGCGGTACAGCAGCTGCAAGTACAGCATCCGGATTCTGCGGATTCCGGTGACGTCGCGGATCACGCGGGCCTCCTGGGTCAGTTGACTGGCGGGGAGGATCCGATCGTGGCCGAGTGGGTGTGGACGGCGTCACCACGTAGGCGGACGGTCCCAGGACGTCCTGGGACGTTTTTCAGCGCGCGGCGATGCCCTCAAAGTGGCTCATCAGCCTTGCGGTGTCCGAAAGGTCGGGCAGCACGATTACCGCGCCGGCTGCGGCCAGCTCCTCCTGGCTGTGAATGCCTGAGGCGACGGCGACGACGTGAGATCCCGTGGAGAGCGCGGCTTCGACGTCCCGCGGCGTGTCTCCCACGAGCACGACGGGGACATCCCGTCCCGCTCCATAGGCGCGTCGGATTCGCTCTCGCGCCACTGCCACGAGATCGGGACGCTGGACGCCGTCGGCCCCATAGGCGCCGACGGAGAGGTCGAGCAGAGAGTCGAGGCCGAAGGCGGCGAGCTTGACCTTGGCATTCGCCGCGATGTTGCCCGTGAGTACCGACGACACCCACCCTTCCCTCTCCGCAACGCACTTGAGCGCGTCGCATGCACCCGGCAGAGCCGTACCGCGCACCCGCAGCTCCGCGAACCGCTCCTGCCCGGCATGGGCCAGGGCGTCCTGGATCCGGCCCCATTCCGGCTCGGGAACGTCGTGCCGAACGAACAGCTCCCGCATGATCAGACGGTCCGTACGCCCCTCCGTGCGTGCGGGACCGGTCGGCGCGAAGCCGGCCAGGGCGGTGAACGCGGCGGAGTAAATCTCTTTGCTCACACCCGCGTTGTCGATGAGCGTGTGGTCGATGTCCCACAGGACGCTGAGCTGCATAACGCCAGCGTAAGACTGGCTCGATCTCGCCCGGCGCCGCGGGAACGTCCCACGACGTCCTTGCCCTCCCCCTCGCGACTCGGCTTGTATGGCGTCTGTGAACGAGCGACTTCACTCCGTACTCGCCCAGCGCGGTGTATCCCCCGAATCGCTCGCCGAAGCCTGCGAAGTGGACCCCAAGACCGTCGGCCGCTGGCTTGGCGGACGGGTGCCCCATCCACGGCACCGCTTCAGCGTTGCCCAGCACCTGCGTGTCGAGGAGACTTTCCTCTGGCCCGCACCGCTGACGCGCAGCGGCCGGCCTGGCACCGGCTTAGGCAGCGGCGAGATCATCGGCACCTACCAGAACCGGTCCAGCGTCCCCCGAGACATGTGGCTCGCCCTCCTCCAGGGCGCCCAGCGGCAGATCGACGTCCTGATCTTCTCCGGCACCTTCTTCGCCCAGACCAACCCGCACGTCGCCAAGATGCTCGCCGAGCGCGCGGCCACCGGGGTGCGCGTACGCCTGTGCTTCGGCGACCCGAGCGGCGACGCAGCCGCCACCCGAGGCCGCGAGGAGGGCATCGGCAACACCCTCGCCGCCAAGATCCGCGCCTCCCTCACCTACTACCGCCCGCTGCTGTCCGAAGCCGGATGCGAGGTGCGGCTCCACGACACCACGCTCTACAACTCCCTCTTCCGGTACGACGACGATCTGCTGGTCAACCCGCATGTCTGGGGTCAACCGGCGAGCGCCAACCCCCTGTTCCACCTGCGGCGAGTGGATGCCACGGGCTGGTTCGACAACTACGCTCAGAGCTTCGACGCCGTCTGGGCCGGCGCATGGCCCTGGACGCCCGATCACGAGGGGACCGCCGCACATGGGCAGGACTGAGTACTACAACGACCCCAACGCCCCCAAGGCCAACACCCTCATCCCCGCCAGCAACCTCCTGGTTGTCGACGACAGCGGCGCGATCCTGCTCCAGCACCGCCGTGACACCGGCCAGTGGGCACTGCCCGGCGGCGCCCAGGACATCGGCGAGACCGCCGCCGAGTGCGCGGTGCGCGAGTGCCTGGAGGAGACGGGCATCGTCGCCGATATCACCGGCTTCCTCGGCGTCTACACGAACCCGAACCACATCGTGGCGTACACCGACGGCGAGATCCGCCAGCAGTACGAGAACACCTACATCGGCCGCCCTGTCGGCGGCGAGCCCACGATCAACGACGAAGCCGACGGTGTCCGGTTCGTCCGGCCGGCCGACCTCGACCAGTACGACATCCACGCCAGCATGCGCCAGCAGATCGGCGATTACCTCGCCGGCACCTACCCCTACCTCGGCTGAGCCGCCAGCGCCGCCTCCACCCGCCCCACGGCAGCGAAGATCTCCGGCGCCGCCCGGCGGATGAACCGCCCGACCACGCTGTCGTCCCCGTAGCGGCCAAGGATCTCCGCGACCCGCTCCTCGGCGGTGGTCCGGCCGCCGTCGGGCGTGGTGGTCATGTCGCAGTACACGAGCGCGTCCACGAGCAGCGGCTCCTCCAACAAGGGGAACTCGCTCGCGAGCTCCTCTCGCAGCCCCCGCTCCTCGGCCTCCAGAAGCGCGAACGAGTGGTTCGCGACCAGCCGTACTAGCCACTCATCGGCCCCGTGCTCGTCGCGAAGGAACCGGGCCCCGTCCAGCGGATGGAACCCGGTCATGGCGAGGCGCGGTGCGTACCCGATGTCGTGCAGCGTCGCGGCAGCGACGAGGACGCCAGCGTCCTGGCCGAGAACCTGACCTACTTCGACCGCGCGGTGTGCCACTCCCTGCGTATGCGCCCACCTCCGCGGGAGCGCGGTGCTGAGTTCAGCTGCTGCCAGCCTCGTTGCCCACTCTTCGATCAGATAACCCATGCCGCGCTCCCTGCCCAGGGTGCGCCTCGCGTAAGCGTCGCCGGCACACCAACCTGCTGGCCGGAACGTAAAGCAGAGCCAGACGCTGGCTAGGCGTCCAGTTGAGTTAGATCGACGTTGTCAGCTGCCAGCTCGTCGGGGTTAAGCCCGAGGCCCTCGCCGATGGCCTGAAACTCTGCCAAGGCAGCCTGCAGATCGTCAACAATCTCCTGGACGAGGATCTCTGGCGCGGGCAAGGAGCCGGCGTCGGTGAGTGACTCGTCCTTGAGGAACGTCAGGTCGAGGCTGACCTTGTCACGAGCGAGCAGTTCGTCGCAGGTGTAAGCCTTGAACCGTTCGGACTCGACACGCTCGGAGCGCGGCTTACCTGGCCGGTAGGAGGCTACGAATTCGTCCAGATGCTCACGACGTAGCGGATTTTGCTTCATCGTGAAGTGCAGGTTGGTGCGGAGGTCGTAGACCCACATTTTGGTGGTCGCTGGCGTTGCGTCCGTGGTCGGCTTGCGCTTGTCAAAGAACAGCACGTTTGCTTTGACGCCGTTGGCATAGAAGATGCCGGATTTTGGCAAGCGCAGCAGCGTGTGAACGTCGCAAGTGCGCAGCAACTTCTCACGGATGGTAGTACCGGCCCCGCCCTCGAAGAGCACATTGTCCGGCAGGACGACGGCGGCACGCCCATCGGTGTCCAGGAGGGTGAAGATGTGCTGGAGGAAGTTGAGTTGTTTGTTGGTGGTGCCGGTCCAAAGGTCCTGTCGGGTCTCGCTGTAGTTCGCGCCGCTGATTGTGCCCACGCCAAAAGGAGGGTTGGCCAGCACGATAGAGGCGTTCCGAACCGGGCTTTTGGCCAGGGAGTCACGTACCTCGATAATCGGGTTACCGTTGGGCAGACCGACATCGTGCAGAAGCATGTTCATCGAGGCTAGGCGAGCGGTTTCCCCGACGAGTTCCACGCCAGTAATGCCCTGATTACGTAGCCGGATCTGTTCGTCGTCGGTCATGGTGGCACCAAAGTGCCGGTTGATGTAGTTGGCTGCGGCGATCAGGAATCCGCCGGTGCCGCAGGCCGGGTCCATGATGGTGTCGCTGGGCTCGGGCTGGAGACACTCGACCATCGCATCGATGATTGGACGTGGGGTAAAGTACTGTCCGGCGCCAGTTTTGCGGTCCTCAGCTCCGCGTTGAAGGAGGCCCTCATAGGCGTCGCCCTTGACGTCCACTCCGGTCAGATTCCACTGGTGCTTGCCGATCAGATCCTTGACAAGCTTTTCGAGGACTGCCGGCTCATGAATCTTTGACTGTGATCCCTTGAAGATTGCGCCAATCATTCCGGGGCGGCTGCCGAGCCCCGTCAGGATCTCCGTGTAGCGGTCAGCGAGGGCATTGCCGCTCTCATTGGCCAGGCTGTTCCAGTCAAACCCGCCGTCATCGATCTTCAGCGTGTTCAATCGCCAGTCCTTGCGTTCCTGCACCATCTTCAGGAACAGAAGGTATGTCAACTGCTCTACGTAGTCGAGGGTGGAGACCCCGGAGTGCCGCAGCAGTTCACAGTAGGACCACAGGCGGTTGACGAGCGTCCTGGTGTCGTCTTCCGGCCGGGGTGCGGCGTTCAGTGTGCTCAAAGCGGCAACTCTTCCTGGGTACCTGACGGGATGCGATTGGTGTGCTCCGGGGCCGTACGGGTGCTCGCAGCGCGGCGGACTCTTGCCGGCTTCCTGAGGGCCGACCGTTCAGCCGCGATTCGTTCCAGCAGCGCTGAAGCCGGTTCATCGTTCGGGTCCTGCGGCGCCAGTTTACCGTTGAAGGCTGCCTCGAGCAGCGAGCCCCGCATATTCATGCCCCTGCTGCGACTCAAAGCAAGAATGTCAGCGAAATGATCTGCCTTTGATTTGAAGCCATCGACAGCAGATAGAATGTATTCTTGTTCCTCGGTGGGGGGAAGTGGGATCGGCATGGCGGCAAGCTTGGTGCCGTTTACGTTTGCTTGACCGACCTGCTGACTGGACACCGCGGAAATGTATTGACGCCCGTAGATGCTGTTTATTACGAGGCTTACCCATTCCGGAATGACTCCGGAAACAAATTGGCAGCGAATGAGGTACGAAGCGAAAGTCATGGGGCCGAGCTGCTCGCGGTAGACGGCAGTCTTACCAACTAGCTCGGCGCTATTCGTGCGATTGAATAGCAAATCCCCATCGGTGAGCATCAGTTTTTCCGCGTCAGCATGGCCGGCGGGCAGGTATTTTAGAGAGGTGACGTCCAATCTGCCGTGCTGAATGTTCCCCATTCGAAGCACTGGGACGTCATCTGGCAGCTCCTGGGAGCGCGTCTTAGCTGAAGTCCCGTATTCAATCGATGTAGCAAGCTCGTCAAGCGCCACTACGGTCCAGTGGGCTGGGACGGAGGTGGGGAATGGGGCGCCAATGGCAGAGGGCTGGCGGCGGCGTTTAGGGACGATTAGCGCCCGCTGCGCGAGCGCTGCCGAACGCAGCTCCTCCCCGGATCCAGGAGCACGAAAATCCACAAGACTGCCGGATACTGCACGGCTAGACACGCTCTGGGAAAGGGTCGTGACTTTTCGTACGCTATTTTCGAAATATTTCATCGCCTCCTCGAGGTGGGAAAGGTGATCCTCAAGTGCGGCGATAATGCGCTGCTGTTCGGTGATTGGCGGGAGGGGGAGTTCGAGCGCCTCCAGATATGAACGTGGAACGCGGCGAAGCCCTACCGCGCCTGTCATCGCTTGTGCAGCAGCTTTGCGGATTCGTGGTTGAAGCAAGTAGTACATGAGTAGGCGAGGATCAATGGCGCCAGTGCTGCGCAGCACGAAGAACTCGGTACTGCCGACTGCCCTGCCTCCGTGTAGGTTCGCGGCAACGGCGATCTTGCCGTTCTCCATGCACGGCGTGACCTTGGCGAATAGGACGTCATCCTCTTGGAATGGTGTCAACGATTTTCGATCGCCAGCGTGGATGGTTTCCGAAGAATCCATCCTGCCGCTCTCTGCTTCGACTGCCGCCATCGGCACCTTCGAAATGAGATCGTCATCCTCGACGGGAATTGTGAAGTGCCGAGGGTTGACTTCGCAGAGCTCGCCGATTGTCGCCGTTGTCCAACCATCCGGTAGTGCCTCAGTCACGCGGAAAGCTCCCGGTTCAATTCGTCCAGATAGCGAACAGCAGCGTCTTCGCCGAACTCGCGCAGGTAGCCGCCAGTCCCGCCGTTTTGGGTGAACGGCGCGGAGTCCAGGCTAGCCTCATCGAAGCGAACGTTCCGCGCGATCGAGTTCGCGATCTGTTCCAGCCACCAGCGCTGTGAGTCGGTGAACACAACTCCCACCTGCTCTTGACGCAGTATCCAGGAGGCGAACCGCTCGGAGACAACCTCGCTGTACGGCCGCAGTTCGCTGTCCTCACCAAGCTCGAACCGGATGATCGAGATCAGGTCCGCCACTCCGTGTCGGACCCCGCGCCTCGCACTCGCGATCTCCAACGCCTCGTAGGCGCGCCACAGGTCCTCGGGCGACCACCGCTGCGGTGGACGTTCCAGGCGCCGGGCGAGTTCCTTGAGCTGGCTGAAGACTTCGCGGGGCGTGACTTTGGGGTTCTGGTACGCGATGTGGAACGCAGCGATTTCGTCCCGATGATGTTGCATGTACTCCCGGAAGGACGTGAGCCGCGCCTGTGCATCGTCCTGAGTCATCACTACTGCGCCGGCGTGCAGGAGCTTGTCCGCGGTGACTTCATCGTAGGTGATGTCGGAGGCGCGGCGAATTTCCAGGATGCGGTTGCGCAGGTCGGGGTTTGCAGCCAATGGCACGACAGAGGCGCGCGCCAGAGCCCACACAGCATCCGTACCGCCAGTCGCCTTGGCCTTCTCCTGCGCGTCTACCGAGACGGCCTCGACCATCCTGCGTGTGATCGCAGTGATTGGCTCCCCGGCGAGCTTCTCCAGCTCGGCCCGCTCCTCGGACTTGATCTGCAGATTGAGCTTGGACAGGCGCGCGGCCAGCGTCGAGACCTCATCCGGGCTGATCGTGTTGTTACCAACGTTGCGCAGCAGCTTCTCCAGCGACTGCCGCCGGGTCTTGTCCTTATCCAGCGGCGAGGCGTCGACCTTAGGGTTCTCCGTCACCCCGATTGCGTCGACGATTACGAAGTGGGTCTTCGCCTCGACATCTGGAGAGACCTGCTGGAGTTCGGCGCGCTTGAGCGTCCGGGCACCGCGGCCCTTCATCTGCTCGAAGTAGGCCCAGGAGCGTACGTCCCTGAGGAACAGCAGACATTCCAGCGCCTTGACGTCGGTCCCGGTGGCGATCATGTCGACGGTCACGGCGATCCGCAGGTCTGCGCTGGTACGGAGGTCATTGATTAGGTCGTGGGCCTTGACCGCCTTGTGCGTGATCTTTTTGCAGAAATCGTTGCCGCGCCCGAACTCGGTGCGCACGATCTCCACGATGTCATCCGCATGTTGGTCGTTCTGCGCGAAGATCAGCGTCTTTGGCACCATCCGCTCAGCCGTGGGGATCCGGCTCCGGTCTGGGAAGATGCTGGTGTATAGATTGTCGCGGAATGTCCTTACGACGGTGCGGATCTGGTCCTTGGTCATCACTGAGGAGCCGACCTGTGATGCCCGATACGTGAAGTCGCTTTCCAACTCCTCGTACTTCTGCCGCCTGGTGCGCCGGTCTACCTTGGGGACCACTATGCCCGAGGGAATCGTCGCCCCGTTCTCGGTGATCTCGGTGTGGATGCGGTACACCTGGAATGGGACGTTGACCCCATCGGCGACTGCCTGTTCGTAGGTGTACTCCGATACTAGGTTGCCTTCGAAGAACCCGAAGGTCTGCGCCACTGGCGTCGCGGTGAGTCCCACCAGGTGGGCGTCGAAGTACTCCAAAACCTGACGCCACTTGCCGTAGATCGACCGGTGGCACTCGTCGACGATGATCATGTCGAAGGTCTCCGGCGGAAGTTTCGGGTTGTAGCGCACCTCGATTTGGCTGTCGGTCTCGTAAGAGTCCAACTTGTCCGAGTCCTCGTCGACCGACGGGAGAGGTCGACCGGACAGGGCTAGCCACAGCCGCTGGATGGTAGAGACGACGACCTTCGTTGAGTCCTGCAGCTCCTCCCCGGTGGCAAGGCGCTGGACGTTGTAGACCTCAGGGAACACCTGGTTCGTTCCGGGAATTCGGTAGTTGTCGAACTCGCCCTTGGCCTGTGCACCGAGGTTGTTGCGGTCCACCAGAAAGAGGATCTTGCGGGCGCCGGCGTACTCGGCCAGCCGATGGGAGAAAGTGACGGCGGTATAGGTCTTGCCGGCACCGGTTGCCATCTGGATCAGCGCGCGCTGCTTCCCCATCGCATGCGACTGCTCGACTCCAGAGACCGCCTCGATCTGTGCTGGACGCAGCTCGCTTTCGTTCAGCTGCGGCAATCGGAACCGCATCTTCGCCCTCAAGGTCGGGGCTTGAGGGTCCTTGTCCGCATCGCGCATCCATGTCGCGAGGGTCTCGGGGCGGTGGAAGGAGAACACCCGGCGACTGCGCGACTCCGGGTCCAGTGTGTTGCGGAACTTGGTGCGCCCACCATCGCTGACATACCTGAAGGGCAGCTCGCCCCGTCGCCAGGCCGCCATCTTCTGCGCTGATTTCAGATTTGCCACGTAGGCGTCGGCCTGGTCCTCGGCCTTGGCGAGGTCCTCACCTTCCCGCTTCGCCTCGATTACCCCCACCAACTGCTGGTCCACGTAAAGCAGATAGTCGGCGCGACCCTTCGCCACGGTCATCTCGCGTACTGCGACGCCCTGACTCGCATGCAGATTCAACGTCAACGCACTGTTGTCCTGGACTGTCCAGCCAGCTTCCCTCAACATCCGATCAAGTTCGACTCGGACCTGCGCCTCGGTCAGCGGTTCGCGTGCCGCCTCCTGCGCATTGCTCAGCCATACATCGCGCTGTACCGCATCCGGAGGCGCGGGCTGACGCTTGTTCAGTGCCTGTTCGAGCGGCTGGCTCTGCACGTCACTGAGCGCGGCCAGCATCTCTGCCAGACGTGCTTGCTCAGCCTGCGCCGCAGCGAGGGCAGCCTCCATCTGGGCGCGGGCGAGTTGCTGGGCCTCGGCCTCGCTGACCGCTTCGCGGTAGCGGAGCTTATGCGCCGCCAACTGGTCGAGTGCCCGCTGGTAATCCATGTTGAGCCGGTTCAGTGCCGCACGCTCCGCAGCACCGACTGGCTCCTCCTGCGACGGCTTTGCCGGGGGTACCCAGGCGCGTGGCTCACGCGTACCAGTTAGCAGGCGGTCGAACCAGACCCCGAGTTGGAAGCAGGTCTTGACCGCTTCGAACGCCGCCCGCTGCTCGGCGTAGCCGTTGTGTACCGCTTGGTTGCCGAACACGCGGATATGATCGAATGCAGGCCGCACCTTGCCCTGGAGGACCCCCGCCCGCTCCAGTTCGTACAACCGGTCGACCTGCCGGTCACCCGGCGGGCGCAGCCGGAACCGATGTACCAAGTCCCCGGCTAGGGCCTCGCCGAACTGCCGAGCTTTGACCAAGGCAACATTAGGGTCTGTGAAGACGACGGCCTCGGCCCCGGCACCGTAGAGAACCAGAAGATCCAGGTGGTTGAGTAGGAACCCGAAGTTCCCTGAAGCCTGTGCAAGTTCTGCTATCCGTGGGTCGACCTGCCCATGCGGCACGCGCGCTGCTCCCGTCTCACCTGACCGGCTACGTCCGGACCGATCATTATGCCGGATGCCGTTGTGACCACGCTCTGCAGTTTGCGCACTCCAGAGATTGGAGTAACGCGGCACGAGTGATCGCACAGGTGCGGTGGACCGCTGACCTGTTCCGCTTCCTGCGTGATCGTCCTGAGGCAGTCGGGCAAGCTCAGCCCTCAAGGCCGAGGAGCGCCGCCGTGAAGCTTCTCCGCTCGGCGGGCGCCCGGTCAGGCCGGCCAGGCTTGCGTGAGCGCTGCGTGAGCGGACTGGGTGGCACTAGGGTGGACCCGGCGTCATGGTGATCACGGTCGGGCGCTTCTGATCTGGGGAAACGGGATTCTGCGGCATCGTCCGGCACCAGCTGGGATGATCTTGCGGGCCCTCGTAATGCGTAGGTCTCGGGTTCGAATCCCGAAGGCGGCTCTGTGGAAGCCTCAGGACTCACTCGCCGTGACCTGGGGCTTTTGCTTTTGCCGGATGCGACGGCGGCCACGGGCCGCACGAACCGTCGGCGGTCTCCCTTCTGGCGTCCGTCGCGGCTCCCCTGCGGCGTGAACTGGTCCCCTCTCCGGATGCGCGGCGCCCGTCGAGAGGTGTGACCTTCGCGTCACGTACCGCCGTGTCGGCCCGATCCGCGAGTCGCCTTGCTGCAGGATCCGGGCTGGCCCGCCCTGCGGACGGACGATCAGCGGATGACCCGAACGTCGGCGACAACGTCTTTCACCTCGACCACGACATCCCGCCCGGCAGGCGCCGAAAGCGATGAATGCGGCTGCGGATCGCAGTCTCAGCACCGTGACCGACAGATCGGAGTGGAGATGGGCAAGCTGAATCAGGTGGCCGACGGCGTCTGGGTCCGGCAGAGCGAGTGGGTCTGGTCCAATTCCGTCGTGGTGCGCGGGGAGGACGGGTTGATCCTGATCGATCCCGGCATCGACGGCTCCGAGTTGGACCGACTCGCCGACGACGTGGACCGGCTCGGCATTCCGGTGGTCGCCGGGTTCTCCACCCATCCCCACTGGGACCATCTGCTCTGGCATCCCCGGTTCGGCGACGTGCCGCGCTACGCCACCCCCGCCGCCGCCCACGTCGCCGGTCAAGCCCGGGAGCGGGCGCGGGCGATGGCGGCGGAGAGCGCGTCCGGCATCCCTCTCGACCTCGTCGCGCTGGTCACCCCGCTGCCCGCGGACGGCGGACCGGTGCCGGGCGAGATCATCGAGCATCCGGCGCATGCCGTGGGCCACGCCGCGGTCCTCCTCGCGGACCGTGGCGTCCTGCTCGCCGGCGACATGCTCTCCGACGTCCTGATCCCGCTCCTCGACGTGCGCCAGGACGATCAAGTGGGAGCCTACGAGGCCGCGCTCGACCTGCTGGGCGAGGCCGCCGGCCGCGCCGACGTCGTGGTCCCCGGCCACGGCGCCGTTGCCGAAGGTCCCGAGGTGTCGGCCCGCCTCGCCGCCGATCGTGCCTACATCGACGCGCTCCGGCGAGGAGAGGAACCGGTCGACGCGCGCCTGGGGCCGCACGCGGACTGGCTGTCCGGCCCCCACCGGTCGAACCAGGAGCAGGCCCGAGGACGGTAGGTGCCGGGGTCGCCGTCAGGACGGCAGGGAGGTGACCCGCCAGGCGACCATGCCGGTGGCTCCGGCCGTTGCGGTGATGTCGATCGGCAATTCCGATGGAGCATTTTCGACCCGCCG
The DNA here is from genome assembly GCF_008042125.1 of Streptomyces sp. MS191. Taxonomy (GTDB): domain Bacteria; phylum Actinomycetota; class Actinomycetes; order Streptomycetales; family Streptomycetaceae; genus Streptomyces. Next base: position 21,830 of record NZ_RDBI01000039.1, on the reverse strand, counting down.
GCCGGCAGGTACTCCGTCGCACGGCACGGACTGTGGTGCCTTGTCCGCGATGACGACCTTCACATTTCCTGAACCGACACAGGCCACGGAGACCTTGTAGGACTTGCCCTTCTTGAGCGGGGAGAGATTGTGCACGCCTTCCCGGACCCGCTCCAGTCCGGATTCCACGAATTCCGGGTCATCGGGCGAGACCGTGTCCAGCGCGGCCTTGGCCCGCTTGCCCTGGCCTTCCTCGTCTTCCCCTCGGGGCGACTGCGTCGCCGTCGGCTTCCCCGTCGCCGATTTCGACGGAGTGCCCGAAGGCGTCGCGCCGTCGGTGCAGCCGGCCGCCAGGAGGGAAACCAGAGCGAACGCCGGGACGGCAGTCCCGCGTGCTGTGAAACGCATACGTCCCCCATGTGAAGACTGCTCATGCGGCCACCTGTCAGGTCAGTGAGGCGGCCGTTCCCCGAGACCGTAACCGTGTTCACGGGAAACAGGGGAAGAAGGCTTTTCTTCTGAGCAAGAATTGAGGATGAAGTATTTCGGCCACCCCTGGCTTCAACCGGCTTTCTACGCGGCATCGTTGTCTGTCGTGTGCGGGCCTCCGCGCCCGTCCTCGTGATGCCGTGGGGGCGGGGGGCCCACGCCGTCGCGGTTCCGCGTCGCGCCCCGTGGTCCCGACAGGTGGGCGGCCGTGGCGGGGAGCGGGGGGAACGTCGTAGAACACGGGGAGCGGGAGACACCCGGGGGAGAGGACAGCATGAGCACAGCCGCCGAGCAGGTACACGGTGACGCGTCGGAGGAGGCGCGGGGTGGGCAGGAGGAGGCCGGGGGGCTGGAGGTGACCGGGCGGACGCGGTTGCGGCGGATGCGGCACAAGGGGAGCCATCGCCGGGAGGACCTCGACGCGGTGCTCGCCGCCGGGTTCCTCTGTCACCTCGGGGTCGTCGTCGACGGCACGCCGATGGTCGTGCCCACCGTCTACGGCACCGACGGCGACCGGATCTACCTGCACGGCTCGGTCGCCAGCCGGAGCCTCGTCCAGGCTCCCGACGCCGCCGTCTGCGTCACCGTGACGCACGTCGACGCCCTTGTGCTCGCCCGCTCCGTCTTCGAGCACGGTGTCAACTACCGGTGCGCGATGATCTACGGCGTGCCCCGCCTGGTCACCGACCCCGAGGAGAAGCTGCGGGGGCTGCGGGCCCTCACCGAGCAGTCCGCGCCCGGGCAGTGGGACTACGCCCGGCAGCCGAGCCGCAAGGAGCTCGCCGCGACCGCCCTCGTCGCGCTCGACCTCACCGAGGCCTCCGTGAAGACCAGTGACGGCCCGCCGGACGACGGTGACAGCCCGGACGCCGAACTCGGCCTGTGGGCCGGGATCCTGCCGGTGGTCACCACGATCGGGGCGCCGCTGGCCGACCCCGTCCTGCCGGCCGGCATCGCGCCGCCGGCCCATGTGGCGGAGCGGGCCGGCCAGACCCTCGGCTAGGTCCTGTCCGGGCGATCTTCTCGGGCCCGCGACGACGGCTGCGGCCCTCGGAAGTGCGGTGCGCGTGGTGCCGCATGCCGGATCGAAAGCCGGCGGCAGCAGCGCTCGCCCCGCAGCGGCTGATCGAGCGGGTCGTGGGCCTCGACGAGGCGGCAGCGCTGCCGCCCGGCTTCGACCGGGCTTCCCCTGCCGGGACGACGATGATCGATCCGCTCCACGGCTGAATCCACGGCTGAATCCATGGCGGACGCGGCCGGGACGGCGGGCGTGGCGTCGGGATTTGTGCGGGTTGTCGGGTGATGATGGCGCGGTGCGACTTGATCATGTGTCCTATGCGGTGGCCCGCGACAGCTTCGTCTCGACCGTCCAGTGGATCGGATCGGCCCTCGGCGCCGGATTCGTCGACGGGGGCGTGCACCCGCGGTTCGGCACCCGCAATTTCATTCTCCCGCTGAGCGGCGGCACCTACGTCGAGGTCGTCACCACACTCGACCACCCCGCCGCCGACCGCGCACCCTTCGGCCAGGCGGTCGCGCGCCGCGCCGCCGAGGGCGGCGGCTGGCTCGGTTGGGTGGTATCCGTCGACGACATCGCCCCGGTCGAGGCCCGCCTCGGCCGCACCTCGGCCGAGGGCCACCGTGTCCGCCCCGACGGGTTCGACCTGAGGTGGAAGCAGATCGGCCTGCTGGAACTGCTGGAGGACCCGCAACTGCCCTACTTTCTTCAGTGGTTGGTCCCCACCGAGGAGCGCCCGAGCGCCGACCCGCGCACCTCCACCGCCATCCACGGGGTCTCCATCGCCGGCGACGCCGCCTCCATCGCCGAGTTCCTCGGCGAACCGGCCGACCACCCCCTCGACCAGGTCGACGTCACCTGGGTCGAGGACGAGGAACCGGGCCTGGTCTCGGTCGAGTTCGCCACCGCCCACGGTCCGGTCACGATCTGATCGGACGTGTCCGCTCGGCCAGTCCTGCCCGGGCGATCTTCTCGGGCCTGCGACGGAGCGGCCGGGCCTCGGTGCGGCCGCCCCGGATGTAGCGGCGCTTAAGCGTCGCTGTAGAACTCTTCGCTTGTGGTGACGTGTCGGGTGCGGCAGGTTCGCGGGTATGCGATCCGACTCACCCTGGCGCGTCCCCGGCTTCCGCACGCTCTTCTCCGCGGCCGTCCTCAGTCAGCTCGGCACCAATGTCGGATACGTCGCCGTCCCCCTGATCGCCGTCGGGGCGCTGGACCCCGGCCCCGGCGAGGTCGGGGTCCTCGCCACGCTCTCCACCCTGGCCTTCCTGTTCATCGGGCTGCCCGCCGGGGCCTGGGTGGACGGGATGCGGCAGCGGCGGGTGCTGATCGCGGCGGACGCCGCGCGCGGGCTCCTGTTCGCCTCCGTGCCGTTGGCCTGGTGGTGCGACGTGCTGACGCTCGGCCAGCTGTACGCCGTCGTGCTGCTCGGCGGGTGCGCCACGGTCTTCGCCGACGTCACCGCCCAGAGCGTGCTGCCCCGGCTCGTCGCCCGCGACGGGCTCGTCCAGGCCAACGCGGCCCTGGTCGGCATGATGGCCGCCGGAAACGTCGCCGGGCGCGGCGCCGGCGGCGGGCTCGTCCAGCTGTTCGGCGCTCCGGTGGCGGTCGTGTGGGTGGCGGTCGGTCATCTCGCCTCCGCGATAAGGCTGTTGTGGCTGCGGGAGGAAGGCGCGCCGCCGGTCCGTCCGCCGGTGCGGGAGTCGCTGCGAAGCCGGATCGTGGCCGGTGTCCGGCACGTCCTCGGGAACGCCGAACTGCGGGCACTCGCGCTCTCGGCCTCCCTCAACAACCTCGGCTCGCAGGTCGTCAACACGATGATGCCGGTGCTGTTCGTCCGCGAACTCGGGCTCTCCGCGGGCGCCCTGGGGATCTACTGGGCGGCCGGCGGCGTCGGGCTGCTCATCGGCGCGCGCTGCGCCCGGGCGGTGGCGGCGCGCCTGGGCCACGGACGCGCCCTCGGCCTCGCCGGCCTGCTGCTGGCCCCCGCCGGGCTGCTCGTGGCCCTGATCGGACACGGCCCCTGGCTGTGGATCGCGGGCGCCGGCTGGCTGTTGGCGATGTTCAAGACCGGCATGGACAACGTGCTCGGGGTCAGCCTGCGCCAGCGGATGACGCCGGACCCCCTGCTCGGCCGCATGAACGCGACCTTCCGGTTCCTGCTCACCGGCGCCCTCGCGATCGGCGCCGCGACCTCGGGCCTCCTCGGCGAACTCGTCGGCGTGCGCCCCACGCTGTGGGTGGGCGGCGCGCTCCTGGCCACGGCCTTCCTGCCGGTGTTCCTGTCGCCGGTGCGGACCCGGCGCGAGCTGCCCCAGGAGCTGCCCGAGGAGCGGACGGAGGTGCGGAGGGAAGGGGCCGCGCCGGAGCGGGGCTCCGGGGCGCCGGCCGATGAGCTGTCCGTGTGCGGTCGGCGGGCCGGCGGGGCCGTACGGGAGGGGTGACCGCGGCGGGAGGGGTGTCGCGCGCGAGAGGCCGCGTCCCGCTTGTCACCCGCCGCGCGCCGCGGATCATGGAAGGGAAGGCATCCCCGCACCCTCCCCGAGGAGGACCCATGACCACCACCGGAGCCCGGACGATCCTCTACCCCGTGAAGGACCTGGAGAAGGCGAAGGCCCTGTTCACCGCCCTGCTCGGGGTCGAGCCCGAGATGGACGAGCCGTACTACGTCGGGTACGTGGTGGCCGGGCAGCACATCGGCCTCGACCCGAACGGTCACGCCAAGGGGCTGACCGGACCGTCCCCGTACTGGCACGTCGACGACATCGAGGGAACGTGCCGGGCGCTGCTCGCCGCGGGTGGGGAGACCGTCCAGGAGATCCAGGACGTCGGGGGCGGCCGCCGTATCGCCTCCGTCCGGGACGCCGACGGCAGCCTGCTCGGCCTGCTCCAGGACCCCTGAGCCGACGCCCCCGCCGGGGGTCTTCACTCGTCGAGGAGCTCCAGCTCCAGGCGGTGGAGCCGGCCCGGGTCCGCCAGGACGTCGATCGAGGTGATCCGGTCGTCGAGCACGGTGAAGCCGAAGACGATCCTCGTCTCCCCGCCCGGTGCCCAGACCAGGCCGGCCGCGCCGTCCACCCGTGCGATCCGCGCCGCGCGGGCGGCGCGTCCGGAGAAGATCTTCGCCACGTCCTGGGAGCCGTGTGCGCCCGTCGCCCCGGCGCGGACCGCCTCGGCGTCCGCCCGCAGCACCACGTCCGCGTCCAGGAGCGCGCGCACGGCGTCGCCGTCGCCGTTCCGCGCGGCGGCCAGGAACGCCGTGACGACCTCGTGCTGACGTAGGAGGTCCGGTTCCGGCATCTCCTCCGTCCCCTGGACGCGCCGCCGTACCCGGCCGGCGAGCTGCCGGGTGGCGGCCGGGGGCCGGTCCACGATCGGGGCGATCTCCTCGAAGGGGACGGAGAACAGGTCGTGCAGCACGAACGCCAGCCGTTCGGCCGGTGTGACGGTGTCCAGCACGACCAGCAGTGCGCGTTCGGCGGAGTCGCCGAGCAGTGCCTGCTCGTCGGGATCGCCCGCCGCGTCGGGCGGGCGCGGGGCCTCGACGCCGCCCGCGTCCCAGCGGTCTTCGCGAGGGGTCTCGCGGGCCCGCAGCAGGTCCAGGCACACCCGGGCGACGACCGTGGTCAGCCGGGCGTCCAGCCCGTCGGTCGCCTCGGTGTCATCGGAGCGGCTCAGCCGCAGCCGGGTCTCCTGGACGGCGTCGTCGGCCTCGTCGAACGAGCCGAGCAGCCGGTAGGCGATCGCCCGCAGCCGCGGTCGGTGTTCCTCGAAGCGCTCGGCCGGGAGTGTGTGAGCTTCCACCGGAAACGACCTCCGTGGAGCGTCGACCGTCGCCGTCGTCGCCCGACGGCGGCGATCAGGGGCCGCGGCCGTCCGGATGTCCCGTGCGGACGGGCCGCCGGGACGGGGGAGGTGCTGCGGCGAGGGGTGTGCAC
>NZ_RDBI01000039.1:0-16306 GCF_008042125.1 Streptomyces sp. MS191 | reverse complement strand
GGCGGCTCAGTGCCCGGGCCCGGCGGGGCCGTTCCGGGCGGTGAGTTCCCGCAGGCGGACGCAGGTGTCCCAGACGTCGGTGTGGAGGGTGTGCATCGGGCACAGCACGAGCTCGGTCCGGCCGAGGACCGGATGGCTGAAGGTCAGCCGCCCGGCCTCCTCCCTGAGCCGGACGCCGTGGGGCCGCAGCCATGACTCGTGGAGCGTCCGCGCGACGTGCCGGAGACGCCTGCCCTTGGCGGCTCAGTGCCCGGGCCCGGCGGGGCCGTTCCGGGCGGTGAGTTCCCGCAGGCGGACGCAGGTGTCCCAGACGTCGGTGTGGAGGGTGTGCATCGGGCACAGCACGAGCTCGGTCCGGCCGAGGACCGGATGGCTGAAGGTCAGCCGCCCGGCCTCCTCCCTGAGCCGGACGCCGTGGGGCCGCAGCCATGACTCGTGGAGCGTCCGCGCGACGTGCCGGAGACGCCTGCCCTTGCCCTGGGCGGCGACCGCGAGCTGGCCGGCCAGCCGTTCGGAGGCGCGACAGCCCGCGCCGTCGCAGTCCGCGGGTCCCGGCTCCTCGACCAGGGGCATCCACCGGTCGAGGACCTCCAGGTCCTCCCGGGAAGGCCCGGAGCGGGGTGTGCAGTCGACGGTGACGGCGGGGCGTCCCTCCCCACCAGTACGGTGCACGCCGATGTCTCCCATCCTCGATCAGGGGGTCGGGGTCAGTGCCCCATGCCGATGCCACCGCTGACCGGGACGACGGCGCCGGTCACGAAGGCCGCCTCCTCACTGGCCAGGAATCGCACCACCGCGGCGACCTCCTCGGCCGTTCCGGTGCGCCTGAGCGGGGTGTTGGCGATGAGTTCGGCCCGCCGCCGGTCCGTGACGTGCTGGATCATGTCGGTCTCGATGAGCCCCGGGGTCACCACGTTCGCGGTGATGTTGCGGCTTCCGAGCTCCCAGGCCAGCGAGCGGGCGAGGCCCACGAGACCGCTCTTGGAGGCGGCGTAGTTGGTCTGACCGGGCGAGCCGAGGGTGCCCATCACCGAGGACATGAAGACCAGCCGGCCCCACCGCTTGCGGAGCATCCCGCCGGTGGCGTGCTTGGCCAGCCGGAAGGCCCCGAGGACGTTGGTGTCGATCACGTCGCGGAAGTCGGCCTCGCTCATCATCGGCAGGAGGCCGTCCCGGGTGATGCCCGCGTTGGCGACGAGGACCTGGACGGGGCCGTACTGCGCCTCGACCTCGGCCACGGCCCGCTTGACGGACTCCTCGTCGGTGACGTCGCAGGCGACGCCGAACAGGCCCTCGGGCGGCTCGCCGGTGCGGTAGGTCACCGCCACCTTGTCACCGGCCTCGGTGAAGGCGCGTGCCACGGCGAGGCCGATGCCCCGGTTGCCTCCGCTGATCAGAACGGTGCGGCTCATGTCGGAATCCTTTCGGTGTGCGTGGCGAGCACCGGGCCGGCCTGCGGGAGCCCGCAGGCCTCCCGGACCGCGCGCACGGCGTCGTCGGTGTCGGTGAAGTGCAGTCCGTGCCAGCCGGCGCGGACCGCTCCCTCGCAGTTCTCGGCGAGGTCGTCGGCGAGCAGGCTCCGCTCCGCGGGGATCCCCGAACGGCGGACGGCCAGGTCGAAGACCTCCCGGTCCGGCTTGCGGCATCCGGTCTCGAACGACATCACGAGGTCGTCGAAGTCCTCCGGCGGCACCATCAGGCGCCAGTACCGGTCCCAGCCGGGCGGCATGTTCGACAGCAGTCCCACGAAGATCCCGGCGGCCCGCAGCCGCCGCAGCTCGTCGATCCAGGGCTGGTTGACGCGGCGGTCGGCGAACCAGCGTTCCCCGAAGCCCGACATGTCGGCGCTGACGCCGAACTCGTCGAGCAGCGCGGCCTCGACCTGCCGCCCCCACTCCTCCTCGGTGGCCAGCGGGGTGTCGAGCACCTCCATGGAGCCGGCGCCGTACGCCCTGCCGACGGTGCGCATCGCCGCGTGGAGCAGGCGCGGTTCGAGGCCGAGCGGCTTGCAGAAGGACTCCACCGCCCAGGGCAGGGGCGGGGTGAGGACGCCGCGGAAGTCGGTCCAGACCGCCTGGACGCGGCCGGTCACGCGGCGCTCTCCGCCGGCCCCGCGACCGAGCCGGCGGGCTCCTCGTGGAGCCGGATCGACGTGGTGGCGACGGTGCGGCCCGACTGCTCGAAGACGATGTCCAGGGTGTCCTTCCCGCCCTGCGGCATCTCGGCGCTGAGCACGACGGGAGCGTCGAGTTCGGCGAACCGGAGGAAGGCCGCGTCGACACCCGACACATGGGTCCGGTTCAGCGGCCTGCCGCCCCAGTAGGCGGCCAGCAGACCGAGCTGACGGGCCCCTTCGAGCAGCGTCATGGCCGGGAAGTGGTCGTACTCGTGGTCGAAGAGGCTGCGATTGTCGAAGTCGGGGACGAGCTGCGCCGTCAGGCGTCCGTCCTCGAAGGCGGGCGAGGCGAGGACGACGTTGCCGCGCGAGGAGCGGCCGACCTGCTCGGGGGCGAGGACGGCGGAGCGGTCGGGACGCGGCACCTCACGGGTGGAGGGTGCCACGCCGCCGCGCTGGTACGTCCGCAGGGCCGCGTACTCGGTCTTGGTCAGCGCGCTGACCTGCATGGACGCGAGGCCCACGGGCCGTCCGTTGAAGGTCAGTTCCTGGGCGACGCCGACCTTGCGGGCGCGGTCGGCCTTCATCCGCACGGTGGGGTACTCGGTGAGGAGCTGGAGCTCGCCGGGGTCGCTTCCGGTGCGCAGCGCCTCGGGGTGGTCGAGCTGCACGGACACCTCGTTGACGAGGAAGGAGGTGTCCATCGGGATGTCGAGGAAGGTGTGGGCCGCGCACACCGCCGCCTGCCGGCACGCCTCCAGGACCAGGAGCACGTCGGTGAGGGCCGGCTGCTGGAGGTGGTCGTTGTAGTAGCCGTGCGACAGCGGGGTCTGGGCACCGGCGAGATACACGGAGTCGCCGATCTGCCGGGCGTCGGTGACGAACACCTCGGCCACGGCGGCGCGGTGCACCAGGTGCCGGTCGACGGTGTGCGCGAAACGTATGTGGAAGGCGGGCTCGGCGGTCGTGGCGGCGAGGGTCTCGGACATGTAGGGGTTCTCTCTCCGTGCTTCGTGGGGTCGGGCGCCCGGCCGGATGACGGGCTTCGGCGGCGCGGGCGCGGGGCCGGCGGAGGCGCGCGGTCCTCAGCGGCGTACGCGCAGGACCGCGGCGGAGGCGGCGGCGCCGGCCAGGACCACCAGGCCCGTGGCGGCGAGGGTGGCGGTGTCCGGGTGGACCAGGGCCTGGCCGCGGAGCGCCTGCCAGGTGACGATCGCGAGCAGTCCGGTCCAGACGGCGCCCAGGACGATCACGAGCCGGGCGCGCGCGGACTCGTCGGCGAGCGGTGAGCCGGGGCGCCGGCGGGCGAACGCGCCGAGCCCGAGGGCCGCCAAGGGCAGCACCTGCAGTGCGTGGATGCCGACGAAGTGCGGGATGCGCAGGTCGCCGCCCTGCGTGCTCCAGTTGGTCAGCGGCATGCCGGCGCCGCCGTCGGCCACACCGACGTTGTGCGCGCCGACCAGGGTGGGCAGTCCGGCGTCGAGGGCCTGCTGCTGTTCGGCGGTGGGCGTGTTCATCAGCATGCCGAGCGCCATGCCGACGACGGCGAGCGCGAGGCCCAGGCGCACCGCCCAGCGCAGGGCGGGGGCGAGCGAGCGGTCCCGCAGCACCAGGATCGCGGCGACGAAGTTGGAGGTCCACAGCACGATCACGGCGACGGTCATGCTGTGCATGAACGCGGTGTTCACCGGTGTGGTCATGTTGAAGTGGCTGTAGGTGCCGCGCCCCGCCTGCACGGAGATGATGAACGCCTCCGCGAAGGAACTCACGGCGATCAGCGTTCCGGCCCACCAGGCGGCCCGCGGGAAGCGCTCGATGCGCGGGAGCAGCCAGGCGAGCGTCGCTCCGTAGACGGCGAGCGAGAAGGCGAAGTGCAGTGGCTTCAGCCAGATCGGCGCGCCGTTGAGGACCCGGTCGTCGGCGGCCACGCCGATCAGGGTGGCCAGGGTGAGGACTCCCATCGACAGGGAGAAGACGGCCAGGGGCCGGTGCACGACCGGGCGTGCCGTGGTGGGTTCGGCCCGGGACGTCCCCGGGTCCGCTCCGGTACGGGGGCTGGTTGCTGAGGGCATGGGATTCCCTTTCTCGGCCACGCCTCTCGGGGCGTTTGCGGGAATCAGCATGGGCGGCTCCGCGGGCCCTCCTCAACGGCCGTACCACCAAGGGGCACGGCACTGCCTCCAAAGTGACATCGAGAGGTAGTCACCCCGTCCCACCAGGCGTTCCCCCATCGACACAGCGGCCCTGCCACTTGCGGAGCACCGACCGGCGCCTTGGGAGCAAAAGCCTTCTGACGGCGGCTGTGACCTGCCAGATTCCTCATCACTGGCCGGCGGTGGTCGTCGGCCCAGGAGGGGAAACCACCATGTCGAACAACGCTGTCGCTCTCACGTCCGACGAGATCCTGGCGCGTATCCAGGTGATCGTCGCCGAGGAACTGGAGCTCGAGGAGGAGCCCACGGCCCTCGATCCGGCGGCCCAGTTCGTCGAGGACTTCGACGCGGACTCGCTCGCGCTGATCCAGATACTCGCCCGCATAGACAAGGAGCTCGGCATCTCCGTCCCGGTCGAGGAGGCCGAGAAGCTCACCGACCTGGGCACCCTGGCCGGCCACGTCGTCGCCCTGGCCGCGGGGACCGAGCGTGCCTGAACCCACCGCACGCCGCGTCGTGGTGACCGGGCTCGGCGCGGTGAGCAGTCTCGGCATGAGTGCCGAGGCCCTCACCGCGTCGGTCCGGGAGGGCCGCAGCGGCATCTCCCCGATCCGGTCGTTCGACACGGCCGGCTTTCCCAGCGTGATGGCCGGCGAGGTGCACGACTTCGATCCGCGTGCCGCGCTGCGGACGCTCGATCCGGCCCGCTGGGGCCGTTCCGCGCAGCTCGCGGCGGCCGCCGCGGCCCAGGCCGTCGAGGACGCCGGCCTGGACCGGGCGCAGCTGGCCCGGGCCCGCGCCGGCTCCGCCATGGGCACCACCAGTGGTGAGGCCCCGGTCGTGGACCGGCTCACGCAGGAGTGGGTGGGCGGTGGGCTCAAGAGCCTGTCGCCCGACCTGGTCCGCCAGGTGCCGGCCGGTCGGATCGCGGCCGCCGTCAACACCGAGCTGGGTCTCACCGGCGAGGCCCAGACGCTTCCCACGGCCTGCTCGGCCAGCAACTACGCCATCGGCTACGCGGCCGACCTGGTGCGCACCGGCGAGGCCGACTACATGCTGGCCGGCGGCGCCGACTCGGTGAACCGCTACACCCACGCGGGCTTCCTGCGTCTGGGGGCGCTCGCCGAGGAGGTGTGCCGCCCCTTCGACAAGGACCGCACCGGCATCCTGACCGCCGAGGGCGGTGTGGCCCTGCTGCTGGAACCGCTGGAGCGGGCCGTGGCCCGCGGCGCCACGATCTACGCGGAGGTGCTCGGGTACGGGCTCAGCTGCGACGCGAAGCACATGGTGCACCCGGACTCCGGAAGCATCGCCGAGTGCGTGCGCAGGGCGCACCGCAACGCGGGCGTCACCCCGGAGCAGGTGGACTACATCAGTGCCCACGGCACCGGCACGCCCACCAACGACATCACCGAGGTCACCGCGATCCGCGAGGTCTTCGGCGACCGGCTCCCGCCGGTCAGCTCCGTGAAGTCGATGCTCGGTCACACCATGGGCGCGGCCAGCGGCTTCGGGGCGCTGATCTGCTGCAAGGCGATCCAGCAGGGGTTCCTGCCGCCCACGGCGAACCTGCGCGAGACGGACGCGGCGCTCGGCCCGGGACTCGACCCCGTCCCGAACAAGGCCCGTCCCGCCGAGGTCCGCATCGCGCAGAACCACGGCTTCGCGTTCGGCGGCAACAACGCCATCACCATCCTCGGGAAGGTGTCATGACGACCACTCTCGCGTCCACGACGGACGTCGCGGCGGCCGCGCCGCTCCCCCGTGTCCGGCCGCTGGCCGTCACCGCGCACGGTGTCGTCTCGCCGGCCGGTGTCGGGCTCGACGCGCTCGCCGAGGCGCTGCGCGGCGAACGCCGGCCGTGCGCCGACGGAGCCGAGCTCCCGCTCGGCGAGGCGGCCGCCGACGGTCTGCCCGACGCCGTGCGCGTGGTCCCCGAGTTCCGCATCGCGGACCACGTGGGCCGCAAGGGCACCCGCCATCTGGACCGTACGACCGCGCTGGGACTGGCCGCCGCCGCGGTGCTGCGCTCGGGCGCGGCCGTCGCGGAGGGCGATCCCGCGTGGGCGGCGACCGGGGTGGTGCTGGGCACCACCTCGGGCAGCGTCCGCAGCAGCAGCGAGTTCGCCCGGGACACCCACGTCCAGGATCGCCCGTACCTGGTGAACGCCGCCGCGTTCCCCAACACGGTGATGAACTCGGTCACCGGCCAGGTCGCCATCTGGCACGGTCTGCGGGGCATCAACGCGACGCTGTCCGGCGGGACCACGGCCGCGCTGGCCGCGTTCCGGTACGCGCGCAACGCCTTCTCGCAGGGTCACGCCGCGCGGCTGCTGGTCGGCGGGGTCGAGGAGCTGTGCCCGCAGACCGCGTGGGGCTGGGCGGCGACGGGTGCCCTCACCGAGGGCACCCCGGTCGGCGAGGGCTGCGCCCTGTTCGACGTCCAGGACGCCGAGGCCGCGCACGCCGCGGGCACGCCGGTACTGGCCGAGATCCTGGCCTGCGAGACGGCGTTCGTCCCGGAGGGTGTCCGTCCGGGACTCGGCGGCGCGCTCGCGCAGTGCGTCACCCGCGCGCTGGAGCGCAGCGGCGTCGAGGCCTCCGAGGTCACGCTGGTGGCTCCCGGCGGTACCGGCCTCGTCTCACTGGAGGGTGTGGAGCGGCGTGCCGTGGCGCGTGCCCTGGGCGGTCGTGAGGTCGCCGAGGTCCGGGTCAAGGACGTCGTGGGCGAGGCGTACAGCGCGGACGGCGCCCTGCAGCTGGCGGCGGTGCTGGCGCGTTGGCAGGACGAGCCGGCCGCCGGCGGCCGACGTGTCGCGCTGGTCACCGGTCTCGGGCACGACGGCCAGGTCGCCTGCCTCGTGGTGCGCGACGGAGCCGGGCGATGAGCGCCGGAACGGCCGCCGACGGCGTCATCGTCGTCGGCGCCGGGCCGGTCGGCCTCGCCGCCGCGACGGGACTGCTCCAGCAGGGCGTGCCGGTCCGCCTGATCGACCGGGCGGAGCGGCCCAACCCGCACGCCAAGGCGATCACGCTGTGGCCGCGGGCGCTGGAGGCGCTGCACCGGCTCGGCGCGGCGGACGAGATCCTGGACCGGGGTCTCCCGCTGCACGCGCAGAACTACCACTCGGCCGGCAGGAAGGTCGCCCGGCTCACCTTCGACCGGGTCGGCGACACCCGCTTCCCGTTCGCGGTCTCGCTGCCCCAGCAGGAGACCGAGGAGGCGCTGCGCCACCGGTTCGAGGCGCTCGGCGGCAAGACCGAGTTCGGCGTCCGGCTCGGCTCGCTGAGCCAGGACGCGGACGGGGTCACCGCCGTGCTCTCGGGCGGGAAGGCCGGGGAGGCCGGCGAGGAGGTGCGCGCCGCCTGGCTGATCGGTGCCGACGGAGCGCACAGCACCGTCCGCGACGCGATCGGCACGGGCTACGAGGGCGAGACGTACCCGCAGCAGTTCCTGCTGTCGGACGGGCCCTGCGACACCCCGCTGGCGCAGGACGAGGCCCACTACTTCATGACGGCCAAGGGCGTCCTGGTCGTGGTGGGTCTGCCGGGCGGGAACTTCCGGGTGTTCACCAGCCTGCCGCCGGACGCCGAGATCGCCGAGGACGTCCGGTCCGAGGTGCAGCGCGCGGCGACGGAGCGCTGCCCGGTGCCGATCAAGCTGACCGGCGAGCACCGGACCGGGGTCTTCCGGGTGCACCGGAAGGTCGCCGACCGGTTCCGCGACCGCCGGGTGCTGCTGGCCGGGGACGCGGCGCACATCCACAGTCCGGCGGGCGGTCAGGGCCTGAACACCGGGATCGAGGACGGCACGACGCTGGCGTGGCGGCTCGCCGCGGTGGTGCGCGGTGACGCGCCCGAGTCCTTCCTCGACCGCTGGGAGGACGAGCGGCGGCAGGTCGCCCGCGGCGTCCTCGGCGACACCGATCTGCAGACGCGGCTGTGGATGATGAAGGGCTGGAAGCGCACCGTGCGCGACGCGGCCCTCCGGGCCGGTGAACGCACCGGGATCCTCGACCGGTTCGTGACCCCGCGCCAGACCCAGCTCTCGCTGGTGCACGCCGGCCCCCGCCGGTCCTTCGGGCGGCTGCGCGAGGGGGCCCGGCTGCCCGACGTCCCCCTCTCCGCCGYCCGGRCGGCGGACCGGCTGCCCGGCGACCGGCTGCACGACCTGCTGGCGGACGGCCGGCCCCTGCTGCTGGTCCTCGCCGCGGACGGCCGCCACCCGGGCCGCACCGCCGAGGCCGTCGCCGCGGCCTCGGCACTGGCCGGCCCCGGTCACCGGACCGTGGTCGTCTCCAGCGTCCCCCGGCCCCGTTCCGGGGACCGGCCGGCCGGCGGTCCGCCGGTGCTGGCCGACCCGGCCGGTGCCCTCCATGCCGCGCTGGGCGTCCGCGGACCGCTCGCGTGCCTGGTCCGGCCCGACGCGGTGGTCTCGACGGTCAGCCGCCTGGGCGACCTGCGCCTGGTCCGCGACCTCGTGACCCGTCCCCACCCGCACCCCGTACAGGATCCGCTCGACTGAAGGAGCACGACCTCATGTCCACCCCCGACGCCCGGCCCGCTGCCGGGAACCGTACGGGACTCACCCTGCTCGTGGTGTGTCTCGGCGTACTGATCGTGCCGCTCGGCGTGAGCGGCACCCCCGTCGCCCTCCCCGACATCGGGCGCGAACTCGGCGGCAGCCTGGCCTCCCTGCAGTGGGTGGTCAACGCCTACAACGTCATGGCGGCCAGCCTGATGATGGTCGCGGGTTCGCTCGCCGACCTGCTCGGCCGCAAGCGCATGTTCGCGTTCGGCACCGGGCTCTACGCGGTGTCGCTCGTCGCGACCGTCCTCGCGCCCAGCGTCCTCGTCGTCGACATCGCCCGTGGTGTGGCCGGTGTCGGCGCCGCCGCGCTGATGACGTCGGCCACCGCGATCGTGGCCACCACCTTCGACGGCGCCGCCCGTGCCAAGGCGTTCGCCGTGGCGGGCATGACGCTCGGTGCCGGTCTGGCACTCGGCCCGACGACCAGCGGCCTGCTGGTCGGCGCGCTCGGCTGGGAGTCGGTGTTCTACGCGCACCTCGCGCTCGTGGTCCTGTCGATGCTGGGCCTCCCCTTCCTGCCGGAGTCCCGCAACCCCGACGCGGGACGGATCGACTGGCCCGGCACGATCACCTTCAGCCTGGCGCTGGTCCTGTTCACCCTGGGCATCATCCAGGGCCCGCAGAACGGCTGGCTGAGCGGCACCGTGCTCGGCCTGTTCGCCGGTTCGCTCGTGCTGGTCGCGGTCTTCGCCGTGGTGGAACGGCGCCACCCGGCCCCGATGTTCGACCTCTCCCTGTTCAAGGAGCGCCGCTTCCTCGCGGTGAACCTGCTCAACGTCGCCTTCTCGTTCGGCTTCATCGGCCTGCTGCTCGTGCTCCCCGCCTACCTGATCGGCGCGAACGGGGCGAGCAGCGAGGGCGCCGGTCTGATCATGCTGCTGCTGACCGGGCCCGTGCTGTTCTGCCCGCTCATCGGCGGCAAGATGGTCGCGGCCGGAGTCCAGGTGCGGGTCGTGCTGGGACTGGGCCTGCTCCTGATCGCCGTGGGCTGCGCGTGGCTGACGGTTGCTCACCCCGGCATCAGCGTCGCCGGTCTCGCCGGTCCGCTGCTGGTCGCGGGCGTCGGCGTGGGCCTGATCATGGGTGTCCTGGACGGCGCGGCGGTCAGCACGGTGCCGCCGGAGCGCGCGGGCATGGCGGCCGGCATGTTCAACACCATCCGCCTCGCCAGCGAGGCCATCGCGGCCGTGATCATGGTCGCGGCGCTGGCCTCCATGGTCCGCTCCCGGATCTCCGACGGGCTGTCCACGTACCTCGGTTCCGGTGCCTCGGCCGGTACCGCGGCCGACCAGGTGGCCAGTGGTGACGCGGCCGGTGTGGTCGCGGACGCGCCGGCGCGGCTGCGGGACTCGTTCCTGGACTTCCTGTCGCAGGGCCACACGGACGCGCTGCGGGTCATCCTGTGGGCCTCCGCGGTCCTGTGCGCGCTGACCGCCGTCGTGGTCCACCTCATGCTCACCGAGCCCAAGGAGTCCGCTCCGGCCGGCTCCACCCCCGTGGAGTCGCGCGAGCCCTCCCTCGTCGACGACTGATCCCGTCGCCCCCTCCCAGCCGGGTCCCCGCCGTATACGTGCGGCGGGGACCCGGCCGGCGTCGAAAGGAAAGCCAGGCATGATCGACCCCGACACCGTCGACCTGTGGGTCATCCCGCTCGACGACACCGCCCCCGGCACCCACGAGGACCGTGCGGGAGAGCTCAGCCCGTACGAGCGGCAACGGCTGCAGCGGCTGGGCGAGCGCAACCCGAAGGCCCGCCACCGGTATCTGACGGCTCATCTCGCCTCGCGCGACATCGTCTCCGGCTACCTGGGCTGCCGGCCGGCCGATCTCACCCACGTCCGCCACGCCCAGCACGGCAAGCCCGGTTACATCCTGGGCTGGTGCCCCGGGCCGGCGGTCAGTCTGTCCCGTTCCGACGGACTCGCCCTCCTCGCGGTGCGCGCTCCGGGCGCCACGGTCGGGGTCGACGTCGAACGGATCCGGGCCGGCATCGACTGGGCCCGGGTGCTCGGCGGTCCGCAGCGCGAGACATCCTCGGGTTTTCGTGCCTGGACCCGGCTGGAGGCCTCGGTGAAGGCTTCGGGCCTGGGGCTCTCCGCCGCCGCGGGCCGGGACCTCTCCCCCTGGCCCGCCCAGTCGGTGACGCTTCCTCACCCTTTCGGGGACTACGCCGCCGCGGTGGCCACGGACCGCGCCGGTCGATTCCGGGCACGGATCCGTCTGCGCCACCACGCGGTATCCACCGCCGACCTGACAAATTTTGCCGATTCCGCAGGCCACCGGACGATAATGCCTCGTTACATATTGAATTCTGACCGATCTTCAGCCTGATTGGTTCGCGTAGACTCCCTCTCGGCAACACAAGGGGGAAGGGTTCCAGCCATGGCACAGACACAGCAGGACGAGATCATCGGTTCGGCGGCACGCCAGCTCGAGATCAGACTGGCCGCCGGCAGAGAAGAAATCATCGACCGCTTCCGCGAATCCCTCATCAGCGTGTCCAGCCCTCTCGTCTCCACCGACGAGCTCTGGAGCGAGGCGCGGGAACACGCGCGGCTCGTGCTCGAGGAGTGCTGCGAGTCCCTGCGGCACGACACCGACGAGGCGACGGTTCGAGCCAACATGGCGCTGAGCCTGTCGGTGGGTCTGAGCACCCGCGGCATCCTGCAGACGGTGCACCCCGCGGACACGCTGCGCTCGTCCGGCCTGCTGTTCCAGATCACCCTGCAGTACCTGATCGGTGCCGCCGCGGACCTGCCGATGGAGCAGTCGTCCGAGTGTCTCGGCCGCGCCGTGTCGGCTCTCAACCACAGCCTCGCGACCTGCCTGCAGGTCTCGGCCGCGGGCTACGACGCGTACCTCCTCAACCGGGTGGAGGAGAGCGCGAGCGACCACCGCAAGCGGCTCGGCCGCGACCTCCACGACCACCTCGGCAACAGTCTGGCGATGGCCCACCGCTATCTTGACCTGCACGAACTCGCCGTGGAGCAGAACCAGCCGGCCGAGCAGAGCGGCCGCTTCCTGCGCCGGATCAGGCAGGCACTGGACGAGGCCGGCGACTATACCCGGGGCCTGATCTCCGACCTGCGGGTCGACAACGGCTCCCGCCGCCTCGCCGAGGCCCTGCGGGAGTACGCCGAGCAGCACCAGTCGACCGGCGTGGAACTGCACATCGAGGTGAACGGCGACGAGAGCTGGCTGCCCGAGGCGCACGCGGAGGAGCTGTTCCTGGTCCTGCGCGAGTTCCTGCGCAACTCGCTGACGCACGCCAGGCCCCGGACGGTCGCCCTCGAAGTGGACGTCGCCCCGCACCGGGTGGACTGCTTCGCCCACGACGACGGGGACGGCTTCGACCCCGCGTGTACCCCCGGCGGGCGCGGCAGCGGCCTGTTGTCCATGCGGGAGCGGACCCACGCGCTGGACGGCGTGTTCTTCCTCACCAGTACGCCCGGGGTGGGCACCGGCATGCGGATGTCGCTGCCGATCCCCCAGGATGCGAAGCCCGTGCGGGAGCGGGTCACTTCATGAGTCAGTACCGCGTCATCATCGCCGACGACCACACTCTGCTGAGGGACGCGTTGGCCGAACTCATCCGCGGCATGGGCGACTTCGACGTCGTCGCGGCCGTCGGGGACGCGCCCGGCATGGTGGCCGCGGTCGGCGGGCACCGCCCCGACGTCGTCCTGATGGACATCGAGATGCCGGGCAACGAGGACCCGGCGCGCACGGTCCGCGCCCTCCAGGCGGCCTCGCCGAACACCAAGATCATGGTGCTCTCGATGCACGACGACCCCAGGCTCCTCCAGGTGCTGCTGCCGTTGGGCATCCGCGGCTACCTGCACAAGACGGCCACCCACCGCTCGCTGACGGCCGCGCTGCGGGACGCGTGCACGCAGGACGGCCTGACGGTGTCCCTGCCTCCGCGCGCCCGCCCGGCCCCGGAGCCGGAGCCGGAGCCCGACCGCGAGGTGCTCAGCCCGCGCGAACTGGAGGTGATCGCCCTGGTGGCGGCGGGCCTCAGTAATCGCCGCACGGCAACCCGACTGGGCCTTACAGAAGGCACGGTGAAGCGCCATTTGCGCAATATCTTTGCGAAACTCGGGGCGACTTCCCGGGTGGACGCGACGAACAAGGCGGTGGCGGCCGGCCTGATTCCCGCACCGGCGACGACTCCGTCCTCGTCGCGGACGCGCCCCTCTCCGCTCTGAGGCGCAAGCGAATTTCAGAGAATGGACATCTGACAGATCTTCCCGCGTCTTTTCAGCGGAATACGCGTCTTGCGATGCCGCCGTCCCGGCGTCGCGAAGATCACACATATACGTCGCGGCGTGAGCGGACCGAGGCCGGCATCCGGCCGCGCCGCACGCCGGCCCGGCGCCCGCCCCGGCATGACGGGGCGGCCGGGACGACGGACCCCGACGGACGGCCAGGGGAGGACGGTCGACTCCGGCCACTGCTGTCGACGGCGCGCCGCCCCGGCCTCGTACACCTCGCGCGGGGCGAGCACCGGGTCGGGGCACACGGCGAGGTGGAACACGCCGGAAAGGCCGTGCGGCGCGCAGACGCGCCACCGGCCGCCCGACTCCAGGCGCACGCCCGGGCAGCAGGTGGTCACCGCGAAGCCGTCGATGGCCGCCTCCGTGGAGGCGTGGGGAGCGCAGGCGACGCCGGACTTCTGCGCGTACCGAGATGGACGCGAACCTCGTTGCGGACCGCGACCTCCGCCGGCAGCCCCGTGGGCGCCTCCCCGACGGCCCTGAACACGCGCACCCCTCCCGGAAGCGGACACGCCCTCACGACACCACGATGACGCCACCAGGTGCCACATGGCGCCATACACACTTGCCATGGCGCCATCGCGGTGCCACTATGGCGCACATGGACCTGACGCCCTACGTCGACCGCCTCCGGCATGAGCTCGCGGTCGCCGCGAACATCGCCGGGGACGAGGCACGCGCCGTCACCGAACGACTCACCGCACCCCTGGAATCGGCCGCCCGGCTGATCCTCCTGAACGCCTTCTCCGCAGCCGCGGACGAACTCTCCCAGGCACTGGCCCCGACCGCGGTGAGCGTGCGGCTGCGAGGGCTCGACCCCGAGTTCACGGTGACGGCACAGCCGGGCACCGCACTCTCCTCCCCGACCTCCGCCGAAGCGGCAGCCGTCATGGCGCCATCGATGGCACCGGTGGCGCCATGCTCACCGGACGGCGAGGAGGGCGGAACGGCACGGATCAACTTCCGGCTCCCGGCACCCCTGAAGGCCCAGGTCGAGCGGACGGCCGGCCGGGAGGGCCTGTCCGCCAACGCCTGGCTCGTACGGGCCGTGGCCCTCGCCCTGGGACCGGACGCCGCACCGGCCCTTGCCGCCCCACCTGCCCCTCGGGCCCGGACCGTCTAGTTCGCCCGCACGCCGCCCCACTCACCTGCCACCGCCCCCGCTGCGGACACACACTCCAGCCACGAAGACGGGACACCCATGCCTGCGTACGAATCCCCGGAACACCTGGCGGAGCGGCCCACCACCCGGGCCGCCGCCGCGGCCCCGCCCGCCGTCTCCTCCCTCGGCCTGCGCAAGTCGTACGGCGACAAGGTGGTCCTGGACGGCATCGACCTGGACATTCCCGAGGGCACCGTCTTCGCCCTGCTGGGTCCGAACGGGGCCGGCAAGACCACCACCGTCGAGATCCTGACGACGCTCGTGGCAGCCGACGCCGGGGAGGCGCGGGTCGCCGGTCACGACCTCGCCGAGCGGCCCGAGGGCGTACGCGGCGCGATCGGCGTCACCGGCCAGTTCGCCGCCGTCGACCACCTCCTCACCGCCGAGGAGAACCTGCTCCTCATGGCCGACCTCCACCACCTGCCGCGACCCGAGGGCCGCCGCCGCGCGGCCGGTCTCCTGCGGCGGTTCGAACTCTCCGAGGCGGCCCGCATGCCGGCCTCCGCCCTCTCCGGCGGCATGCGCCGCAAGCTCGACCTGGCGATGACCCTCGTCGGCGACCCGCGGATCCTCTTCCTCGACGAGCCGACCACGGGCCTGGACCCCCGCAGCCGCCGCACCATGTGGGAGATCATCCGCGGGCTCGTCACCGACGACGGCATCACCGTCTTCCTCACCACGCAGTACCTGGAGGAAGCGGACCGGCTCGCCGACCGCATCGCCGTCCTCGACCAGGGCCGGCTGGTCGCAGAGGGAACCGCGGACGAGCTCAAGCGGCTCATCCCCGGCGGCCACATCCGCCTGCGCTTCCCGGACCTCGCCGCGCTCGACAGTGCGGCCCGCCACTTCGCCGGCGCCGCCCGCGACCCCGAGGAGCTCACGCTCCGCGTGCCCGGCGACGGCGGCATCCCCTCCCTGCGGGCCGTACTCGCCGTCCTGGACGGCGCGGAGCTGCGGGCCGAGTCGCTGACGGTGCACACACCCGACCTCGACGACGTCTTCCTGACCCTCACCGGCCACGGCACGCCCGGCACGACCACGGAGATGACCCGATGAGCTCCCTCACGTACGCCGTCGCCGACTCCCTGACGATGCTGCGGCGCAACCTCAGGCACGCGCTCCGCTATCCCGCGATGACCTTCTCCGTCGTCCTCATGCCGGTGATGATGCTGCTGCTCTTCAACTACGCCTTCGGCGGCGCCATCGGCGCCGGCATCTCCGGTGCTCCCACCGGTGGCGGCGCGTACATCGACTACGTCGCGCCCGGCATCATCCTGATGGCCGCGACCGGCGGGGCCGTGATGACGGCCGTCGGCGTCTGCGTCGACAAGACCGAGGGCATCGTCAACCGCTTCCGCACCATGTCGATCTCGCGCGCCGCGTTCCTGACCGGACACGTCGTCGGCAGCCTCGTCCAGACGATGCTGGGTGTCGTCCTGGTGACCGCCGTCGCGCTCGCCATCGGATTCCGCCCCGACGCCTCTCTCGTCGAATGGATCGCCGCGGCCGGCCTGCTGGCCCTGCTGACGCTCGCGCTGACCTGGTTGTCGGCCGGTGTCGGCCTGGTGGCCAGGACCCCGGAGTCCGCGAGCAACCTGCCCCTTCCGGTGACCTTCCTCCCCTTCCTCGGCAGCGCCATCGTGCCGACCGACTCGATGCCGACGGGGCTGCGCCTCTTCGCCGACCACCAGCCGTTCACACCCGTCATCGAGACCCTGCGCGGCCTGCTGACCGGTACCGGGATCGGCGCGAGCGGCTACGTCTCGCTCGCCTGGTGCACCGGCCTCGGCCTCGTCGGCTACCTGTGGGCGCGTTCCGCCTTCGGCCGCCCCGTCAAGCCGTGAGCCGTGAGCCGTGAGCCGCACGGCCCTGGGGCCGTGAAACACCGTCAGTCCCACCCGTGGGGAGGCGCCTTGGCCGCCGGCATCCCGTGCTCACCGCCTCCGGAGCCGAGCTCCGCCCCGCCCCACGACCGCCGCCCGCCTCGACGACCAGACCCGCGGCCCG
>NZ_RDBI01000038.1:10641-25478 GCF_008042125.1 Streptomyces sp. MS191 | reverse complement strand
CCCCGACTGCCTCTCTCGCGCTGTCGTCCACTTCCTCACTCGCTCACCACGAACCCCAAGGTGATCACTCATGACCTCGTACGCACCGCTCGCCGTCGCCACCCCCGCCACCGCGCCCGACACCGACCCCGGCACCGACCCGGCCGGGGCCGCGCCGCCGTCGCCCGGCCCGCACGAGGCCCCGCAACTCGACGTCGCCGAAGCGCTGTTGACCCTGCTGCGCGACACCACCACGGAAGCGCGCGCCGACATCCAGCTGGAGGCCCTGGCGCTGGCCGTGGCGGCCGACCTGCCCGTGCTGCTCTGGGGCCTGCCCGGCATCGGCAAGACGGCGGCCCTCACCCAGCTCGCCGCCACCCTCGACCTCCCGCTGACCACGGTCATCGCCAGCGTGCACGAGCCCTCCGACTTCTCCGGGCTGCCCGTCGTCGGCGACGACCCGGCGGAGCAGGGCGTCCCGATGGCGCCGCCGGACTGGGCCGTCCGTCTCGTGCGGGCGGGCCGGGGGCTGCTGTTCCTCGACGAGCTGTCCACCGCGCCGCCCGCCGTCCAGGCGGCCCTGCTCCGGCTCGTCCTGGAGCGGCGCGTCGGAGCGCTGCGCCTCCCGCCCGGCGTGCGGATCGTCGCCGCCGCCAACCCGCGCTCCTCCGCCGCCGACGGCTGGGAGCTGAGCCCCCCGTTGGCGAACCGCTTCGTCCACCTCCAGTGGACCCACGACCAGGACGTCGTCGTCCGCGGCCTCG
The DNA here is from genome assembly GCF_008042125.1 of Streptomyces sp. MS191. GTDB lineage: Bacteria > Actinomycetota > Actinomycetes > Streptomycetales > Streptomycetaceae > Streptomyces. The sequence goes on along the minus strand of NZ_RDBI01000038.1, from coordinate 24,735 downwards.
GCGGCGTCTGGCCCCGCGCCACGCTCCCCCGGCTCGTCCCGGAGAAACTGCCGGAGTCCGTGGACTTCGCCCGCCGCGCGGTGTGCGGGCTCCTCGCCGCGCGTCCGGCGCTCGTCCACCGGATGCCCACCACCGAGACGGGGCGCGGCGGAGCCTGGCCGTCGCCCCGGAGCTGGGAGACGACCCTGACCCTGATCGCCTTCGCGACCGCCGCCGGTGTCTCCCGCGAGGTGCTCTCCCTGCTGGTCAGGGGCACGGTGGGGGACGGCCCGGGCCTGGAGCTGCTGGCGAGCCTGGACCGGATGGACCTCCCCGACCCGGAGCTGCTGCTCGCCGACCCGGCGTCCGCCGAACTGCCCGAGCGCGGCGATCTGCGCCAGGCCACGCTGGACGGGGTGGTGGACGCGGTCCGCAACCGGCCGGAGCGTTCCCGCTGGGACGCGGCGTGGGCGCTGCTGGTCCGGGCCCTGGAGACCGGGGCCCCGGACCTGGTGGTCGTCCCCGCGACCACGCTCGCCTCGCTGCGCCGGGAGGACTGGGACGTGCCGGCGTCGATCGAGCAGCTCGCCGGGGTGGTCGCGCTGTCCCGGCGGGCCGACGAGGCGGTGGCCCGCGCCAAGGACGCCACCGCGAAGGCGCCCCGATGAGCGCGCCCGAAGCGGGGGAACTGGACCTCGACAAGCTCTACGCGGCCCGGCTGCACGCCGCCCGCGTCCGGCCGTATCTGGCGACGGCCCTCTTCGCGCTGCACGTCGTGGCGTCGCGCCGGGTGCCGACGATGGCCGTCGACCGGCACTGGCGGTGCTACGCCTCGCCGGGCTTCGTGGCCGGGACACCGGTCGAGGAACTGGCGGGCGTCTGGGTGCACGAGGTGTCCCACCTGCTGCGCGACCATCACGGGCGCAGCGACCGGGTGGCGCGCGAACGCGGGCTGACGGCCCCCGGCGACCGGCTGCGGATGAACATCGCCGCGGACTTCGAGATCAACGACGACATCTTCGGCGACGGGCTGGTCGGTCCCGAGGGCTTGGTGCGGCCGGGACACCTGTTGCTGCCCGAGGGGCTGCTCATGGAGGACTACCTGCGGCAGTTCCGGCTCGGGCCGCGGACCCAGGACTGGGCCTGGCTGGACTGCGGCAGCGGCGCGGACGGCGACGAGCGGGAGTGGGACCTGGGACCGGACGGCGCGAACGGCCTGAGCCCGCAGCAGCAGGACGCCGTGCGGTTCCGGGTGGCGCAGGGCATCGCGGGACGGCCCGGGACGGCGCCGCGGGGCTGGCGGCGCTGGGCGGAGGAGGCGTTCCACCCGCCGCAGCCGTGGCGGGAGCTGCTCGGAGCGGCGATCCGCTCGGCGGTCTCCGGCAGCGGCGCCGGCGACGACTACAGCTACGGCCGGCCGTCGCGGCGGTCGGCCGGGATCCCCGGCGTCGTCCTGCCCGCTCTGCGGCGCAGACCGCCCCGGGTCGCCGTCGTCATCGACACGTCCGGCTCCGTCAGCGACGCCGAACTGGGCGGCGCACTGCTGGAGGTCGCCGCGATCTCGCGCGCCGTGGGCGGTCGGCGCGATCTGGTCACCGTGCTGCCGTGCGACGCGGCGGCCCGGGTCGCGCACCCGCTGTGCCGGGCCGAGGGCATCCCGCTGCTCGGCGGCGGTGGCACGGATCTGCGGACGGGTTTCGCCCGGGCGCTGCGGCTGCAGCCACGACCGGAGGTGATGGTGGTGCTGACCGACGGGCAGACGCCGTGGCCGGACGCGCCGCCGCCGTGCCGGACCGTGGTGGGTCTCTTCCCCCGGCCGCTGTCCGCCGGCTCCTGGGACGAGGACGACCCGGACTACGAACCGGACACGCCGCCCGACTGGGCACGGGTGGTGACCCTCGGATGACTCCGCGGGACGAACCCGCCCGGAGGGGCCATGCCCGGGGCGCCGCGGTCGGGCCCGGCGGCCGTGGAGGGCCTTCCTCCGGTGCATCGGCGTCCACCCTGGGACACTGGACCTGGGGACGGGGCACCACCGGAACCGATCTCAGGGGCCGCCATGTCCGATGTACCGGGCTTCTCCGCCGAGGCGCCCGTCCGGGTGTTCCTCGTGGACGACCACGAGGTGGTCCGCCGCGGCCTGCGCGACCTGCTCGATGCCGAGCCGGACCTGACCGTGGTCGGCGAGGCGGCGACGGCCGGGCAGGCTCTCGCCCGGGGGCCGGCGCTCCGGCCGGACGTGGCGATCCTGGACGTACGCCTTCCGGACGGTGACGGCGTCTCCGTGTGCCGCGAGCTGCGGTCCCGGATGCCGGAGCTGGCCTGCCTGATGCTCACGTCCTTCGACGACGAGGAGGCCCTGCTCGACGCGATCATGGCCGGTGCCGCCGGCTACGTCCTCAAGCAGATCAGGGGCTCCGACCTGGTAGCGGCCGTCCGGACGGTGGCGACGGGCCAGTCGATGCTCGACCCGGCGACGACGGCCCGGCTCATGCACTCGCTCCGGGACCCGGAGCCGGCGGGCCCGCCGGAGGACCGACGGCTCGCGGTCCTCACGGAGCGGGAGCGGGACGTGCTGGACCTGATCGGGGAGGGTCTGACCAACCGCCGGATCGCCGAGCGCCTCTACCTGTCGGAGAAGACTGTCAAGAACCACATCTCGCGCCTCCTCGGCAAGCTCGGGGTCGAGCGCCGGGTCCAGGCGGCGGTCATCGCGGCCCAGGCGCGCGAGCACGAGGAGCAGGCGCGCTGACGTCCGCGCGCGGACGGCCCCGAGCCGACGCACCGCGGGCTCGTCGGTCTCTGCGGCTCTGCGGGCTCGTCTGACTCGTCGGGCTCTGCGGGCTCGTCGGTCTCTGCGGCCCGGATGTCCTTCCGGTGAGGTCGGGCGGCGTGCAAGAGCCTCACGGAGGACGGCCGGCGCCGCGTCCCCGCGGCCTCCGGGCGCCGAACCGGGCCTGGTCGGTCCCCGCCGGGGGGCCGTTCGGCCCTCGTGCGTGAGAGCGGACGGGCGGAGCGTGAGGGGAGGAGGCACCGGGGCGCGGGCCGGCCCGCCGGAACCCGGCTCCCCACCACCGACCGCCCCACCGCATCCCTCCGGAGCGCGGCGGTCCCGGACAGACAGGACGATCCCGTGGGCACCGACGCACTCGACCCGGAGACCGTGACCTCGCTGGTCGAGGACGCCGTCACGGCGCCCTCGATGCACAACGCGCAGCCGTGGCGCTTCGTCCACCGGCCGGGCACCGACACGATCCGGCTGAACGGCGACCCCGAGCGGGCCATGCCCCGGGGCGACCCCCGCCACCGCGCCCTCCATCTCGGGTGCGGCGCAGCCCTGTTCGGCCTCCGGGTGGCCGCCGCCTGGCGGGGATGGGACACCACCACGCGGCTGCTGCCCGACCCGGCGGATCCCTGGCACTTCGCGGACGTCCGCGTGCACCGCGGCTCCGACGCCCTTCTGGATCGCGACCGTGAACTCGCCACGCTGCAGCCGATACTGCGCCGCCGGCACACCAGCCGATTCCCGTACGGCGACGAGCCGGTCCCCGCCCCGGTCCTCGGCGCCCTGCGGGCCGCGGCGCTGCTGGAGGGGTGCCGGCTGGTCGTGCCGGGGCCGTGGCACACCGACGCCGTCCTCGGTCTGGTGCAGGACTCCGCGCTGTTCGAGGCGGCCGACTCCACCGTCCGGCGGGAGATCGCCGCGTGGACCCGCACCGGCGCGCCGGGAGAGGACTCGGCCGGCGACGGTGTCCCGGCCTACGCCTTCGGGCCCCGGCAGTTCGGCGTGAGCGCCCCCGTCCGGGATTTCGACTCGCCGCGCCGGGTCGCGGACCGCGGTGCCGCCGTCTTCGAGAAGCACCCCCAGATCCTGCTGCTCGGTACGGAGGAGGACCGGCCCGCCGACTGGCTGCGGGCGGGGCAGGCGATGCACCGCGTCCTGCTGCAGGCCACGCTCGACGGCCTCGCCACCTCCCCGATCTCGCAGCCGCTGGAGTGGGCCGAACTGCGCCGGGTGGCCCGCGACCCGGTCGCGGTGACGGGCAGCGTCCAGATGATCCTCCGGATCGGCTACGGCCCTCCCGGCCCCGCCACACCCCGTCGTCCGGTCTCCGACGTACTCGACCTCGACTGAATCCCGCCCGTCACGGGGGTGGTCCCGGGGGGCGGCGCCGGTCCACGGCACCGTCCGGGCGCCCGCCCTCCGCCGGCGCCTCCGCTCAGGACACCGACGGCGGGGGCGGCGGCAGCCGGAACCACCGCTCCTCGCCGGCCGCCACCGTGACCCGCCGCTCCCCCGGCAGGGTCACCACGACGGGCCCGCGGAGCGAGTCCGGCACGGAGATCCCCAGGCGGCCGGGACGCATCCGCAGACGCAGTCCGCCGTGGCCGCGGAAGCAGAGGGTGGCGGAGAGCCGGGGGATCTCGGGCAGCGCGATCGGTGCCACCCGCAGGCCGTCGGCGTCCGCGTCGAGGCCGGTGATGCCGCGCTCCACGAGGTCGAGGGTCCCCGCCATGGCCCCCAGGTGGATCCCCTCCCCGGTCGTGCCGCCCTGCACGTCGGCGACGTCGCCGAGCAGGGCCTCCTCGCAGTACCGCCAGGCCGCCGGCCCCTGCTGCCGCGCGAGGACCCACCCGTGCACCAGGCTGCTCAGCGTCGACCCGTGGCAGGTCCGGTCGAGGTAGTAGGAGACGGTCGCCCGCCACAGTTCGTCGTCCAGCCGATGGCCCAGCCGTGCGAAGAGGTCCCGGAGCGGGGCGGGGCGGAAGAGGTGGCCCAGCATGAGGACGTCGGCCTGCTTCGACGCCTGGTAGCGGTTGACGGTGTCGCCCTCGGCCTCCAGGATCCGGTCCAGCCGCCGGATGTCGGCGTAGCGGGAGCGGTACGACGCCCAGTCCAGCTCCGCGAGTTCGCCGTAGCCCTCGAACTGGCTGACGACGCCCCGGTGGAACGGCACGTACATGCGCCGGCTGACGTCCTGCCAGCGGTCGAGGGCCGCGGCGTCGAGCCGGAGCCGTTCCGCCAGCTCCGCGCGGCGCGCGGCGGGCAGTTCGCCGAGCAGGTCCAGGGCCCGGGCGAGCACCCAGGCGGCCGTGACGTTGGTGTACGCGTTGTCGTCGATGCCGGGCTCGGTCGCGTCCGGGTAGCCGTCGTGGTACTCGTCCGGCCCGACGACGCCCCGGATCCGGTACCGGGCGCGGTCCGGGTCGAAGGTCGCCACGCTCGCCCAGAAGCGTGCGACCTCCAGCAGGATCTCCGCGCCGGGACCGTGCAGGAACCCCACGTCGCCGGTCGACCGGCCGTAGCGCCACACGTTGAGCGCGATCGCCGAACCGACGTGCCGCTGGAGCCGGGAGTGGTCGGGGAGCCAGCGCCCCGAGCGGGGGTTCAGGTGCAGGGACTGCGTCTCCTCCCGACCCGAACTCCCGCTCTGCCAGGGATACATCGCCCCTTCCGCGCCGGCGCGCGCGGCGGCGTCCCGGGCGGCGGGGAGCCGTCGGTGGCGGTACAGGAGCAGCGCCCGCGCCACGTCCGGGAAGTGCAGGGTGACATGGGGCAGGACGAAGAGCTCGTCCCAGAAGACGTGACCCCGGTACGCCTCCCCGTGCAGGCCCCGGGCGGGGACCCCGACGTCGAGGTCCGCCGTGTGGGGGGACAGGGTCTGCAGGACGTGGAACTGGTGCAGGCGCAGAATCCGCCCCGCCTCGCCGGGCACGTCCAGCTCCGCCTGGCTCCAGAGCCGCCGCCAGGCCGCGACGTGGGAGGCGAGCAGTCCGGGGAAGTCGGGCGCCCGGCCGAGTTCGTCGAGGGCCGCCGTCGGCGGATCGCCGGCGGGGCGGTCCAGCGAGGTGGTCAGGGCGGCCGTCTTGGTGACGGTCGCCGGGTGCCGGGAGGAGAGCGGCACCCGGAAGGTCTGCACGGTCCCGGTCCGGTGCGCCGCCTCCCGCGCGGGGCAGTCGGGCCGGGTGTCGGTGCGTACGGCCAGGCCCACGCCGATGCCGGACGAGGCGGTGCGGCAGGCGAGCAGGGCCACGCCGTCCGGCTCGAACCCCGCCCGGTGGCCGGTCAGATGGCGTCCGTCGAGGTCGCCGTAGCGCGCCACGCCCGCGTTGGTGACGTCGCCGTCGATCCGGGACTCGACCTCGACGGCGCCGCTCCATCCGTAGGCCACGAACACGGACCGCTGGGCGGCCAGGCAGGGCGTGCCCATGTGCACGATCCGGGTGTGGGTGACGCCCAGGCGGCGGCCGCCGGCGTCCTCGTGGAACAGGCGCCGGGTCAGCACGCCCGTGCGCAGGTCGAGCAGCACGCGGTGATGGCGCAGGCCGGGTCCGTCGGGGGTGAGCCAGGCGCCGGGCGGGCCGTCGTCGGGCAGGCAGCGGTAGCGCAGCCGGGTCCAGTCCGGCAGGTTGACCAGGTCCTCGTTCTCGACCCGGTGGCCGGCGACGGCGGAGGTGAGGCGGTCGTAGCAGCCGGCGGCGTACGTGCCGGGGTAGTGCACCGCGTCGGCCGAGGTCTCGGGTGCGGATCCGCGGGTGGCGAACCGGCCGTTGCCGAGTGTGCACAACGTCTCGACCAGGCGTTCCTTCGTGGCGTCGTACGCGCCGTACTCCCAGGTCCACGGGGCGCCGGTCATGCCGCGCCACCGCCCAGGCGCGCGGCCAGCGCGGTGAGGTCCGGGACGACCAGGCCGGCGCCGTGCCGGCGCAGAGCGTCCGCCGTGCCGGGAGCCGCCCGCCGGTCCACGCCGACGACCAGGGCGAATCCGCCCCGGCGGCCGGCTTGCACGCCGGCGAGGGCGTCCTCCACGACCGCGGCCCGGTCCGGAGGCGTGCCCAGGCGGTGGGCCGCGGCCAGGAACAGGGCGGGGTCGGGTTTCCCGGGGAGTCCGAGCCGGGCAGCGTCCGTGCCGTCCAGCACCGTGTCGAGCAGGAGGTCGAGCCCGGCGGCGGCGAGCAGCGGCCGGGCGTGCCGGGAGGCGGAGACCGCGGCCAGCGGCAGGGAGGCGTCGCGCAGGGCGCGCAGGGCCGGGGCGACGTCGGAGTAGACGCGCACCGCCGTGTCGCGGAGGGTCGCGGCCATGGCCCGTTCCTTCGCGGCCGCGACCGCCCAGACGGTGGCGCAGCCGGGCGGGTCGTCGGGGGTGCCGGCCGGCAGGGCGACGCCCCGCGCCCGAAGGAAGTCACGGGCCCCGTCGAAGCGGGACTTCCCGTCGACGAGGGCGGTGTACTCGTCGGTCTCGTCGAAGGCGGGCTGCCCGGTGCCGAACGCGCCCGCGGTCAGGCAGGCGTCGAAGGCCCGCTTCCACGCGGCGGCGTGCAGGACGGCCGAGTCCAGCAGGACTCCGTCGGTGTCGAAGAGCACCGCCCGCACCTCGGGTACCACTTCTCGCAGCCCCATCCGCATCACCACCCGTGCTTCCAGCGTTCCGCGAACGGGCCGCGGCGCAACCGGACGGGCTGCGCCGTTCCGGGAACGTCCTGGGGGCGTGGTCGCCCGTCCCGGGGCCCGGGGGTCCCGCCGGTGCCGGGCCGGCCCGTCACGGCCGTGCGGGGGCTTCCGGCGGGGTGGGCGCGGTGAGTTCGGTGCCGATGTGGTGGGCCCATTCCTGGATCCGCTCGGGGTTGCGGAAGTCCCCGCCCTTGCCGGAACGGACCATGGACCGGGCGAACACGCCGGGCGTCTCGTCCGTGAGGGCGCCGCCGAAGGTCATGTGCTCGCGGGCGCCGAGGCGCTTGATCCGCCGGGCCACTCCGGGGGCGGGCCGGATGTCGTGCTCCTCCGCCGACCGGTCCACCGGACCGCTGCTGAACAGCCAGAGCGGCCGGTGCCTGAGCTGGTCGGCGTTGCGCCGGGCGCAGCGGCGCGCCGCGCCGTTCCACATCCCGGCGTACAGCGCGCCGCCGAGGACGACGCCGTCGTAGCCGCTGACGTCGGTCACGTCGGCGGCGGACAGGACGACCGCGTCGAGGCCGTCGGCACGCAGGGTCCGGCCGATCTCGTCGGCGATCCCGGCGGTCGCGCCGTGCTTGCTGCCGTAGGCGACGAGTACGCGTTTCGGGTTCATCGCTGCGCTCCTTCGCTCGGACCGGGCGCCTCGGCCGGCGTCGTCGTGTCTCCACCGTCGCGCGCGTACCGGCCCGGACCGAGTGCCGGCCGGGGCCGTGCGACCGGGCCGAACGGGCCCGCGTCCGGGGCCGGCCGGCCCGTGCCCCGGTCCGGCGAAGGCCCTGTCGTCCCGGCGCGCGCACCGAGGCGTACCCGTACGCCCGGCAGGCGCGCGCGTACGCCCGGTCCCGCGCGCTCAGTCCTCGGCGTCCTCCGCCCGTACGTCGGGGTGCCGGGGTACGACGGCGACGGGGCAGGCGGCGTGGTGGAGGGCGCGGTGGGCGATGCGGCCGAGTTCGAGACCGATGAGGCCGCTGCGGCGCTTGGCGCCGACGACCAGGAGGTCCGCGTCGGTCGAGCGTTCCACGAGGAGGCGGCGGGCGGGACCCTCGCCGGTGGTCCGACGCACGCGCACCTCCGGGTGGGCGCGCGTCATCGGGCCGAGGACCTCGTCGAGGAGCTCGGCGGCGCGCCCGTCGAAGTACGGGCTCGCCCCGCCGGCCATCAGCGGATGGTGGACCGGGTCGCGGACCGAGCGTCGCCAGGCGTGCGCGACCTCCAGCTCGCACCCCCGTGCCGCCGCCTCGCGGAAGGCGAAACGCAGGGCCGGCCGGTCCCCCTCGTCGCCGCCGACGCCCAGCAGGACGCGCTCGTGGCGGCTGTCCAGCGCGGAGGGTTCACCACGCACGACGACCACCGGACAGTGGGCGCGGGCCGCCACGAGGAGGCTGACCGAGCCGAGGAGCAGTCCCGCCATTCCCCCGCCGCCGCGGGATCCCACGACGAGGGCCGACGCGGTCGTCCCCTCGTCGAGGAGGGCGCTCGACGCGTCCTCGGCGACGATGCCGGTGTCGACGCGCAGCTCCGGGGCGCGGCGCCGGGCCCTTTCGAGTGCGGCGGCGGTGATGTTCTCGGCCAGGACCTGGCCCGGGGGCCGTTCCTCTCCGGGGCCCGCGACGCCCTCGTACCGCTCCCACAGCGAGGCGTGGACGATGCGCAGGGGGAGGCCGTGGCGTACGGCCTCGTCCACCGCCCAGTCCACCGCCGTGAGGCTGTTCTCGGAACCGTCGATTCCTACGACGAGAGGCGACTCCATGGCCTCCACCGCCTTTCAGGGACCGCGCCGGGAGTCGCGGGCGCCGTCGTCCGCGTGCCCGAGGGGACGGCAGGAGGAAGGGCCCCATCCGCTTCTCGCGGATCCTGATCGCGCGGTGCGCGACGGGTCGCCGCTCCTCCGCGTCCTCGTGCCGGGTCCTTCCTCCTCTTCAGGGAAACACTCCTCCTCACCGGGCGCGAGGCCAGGCGGGCCTTCCGGACCGGGCCCCGCGCCCGAGGGCGGAGGCGAGGCCCACTCACGCGAGGAGTCGCCGGGGGAACTCGGCTCGGCCCGACCGAACGCCGGGGTGAGCCACCGTCCGAAGTCCGGCGGCCGCCCCACCTGCCGCTCCCGGCGACCTCGCGGCCCCCGTCGGCGCCCGCGGCGTCAGCCGATCAGGGCCTGGGTGATCTGGCGGGTCGTCTGCGCGGCGACCCTCGGGCTGGTGGCCGCGTAGGCCGTGTACGCGTTCAGCCCGGTGGTCAGCGCCCAGGCCCGGCCCCGGGTCCAGGTGGCGTCGTCGACGCCGAGGGCCTCCCGGAAGACGGCGCGGGTGCCGGCCGACATGAGGGTGAAGGCGATCACCAGGTCGCACGCCGGGTCGCCGATGCCCAGCCCGCCGAAGTCGATGACGGCGCTCAGGCGGCCTTCGACCGTCAGCAGGTTGCCGGTGTGGAAGTCACCGTGGAACCAGACGGGCGGGCGGCCCCATCCGGGCGCGCGCAGGCCGGACTCCCACAGCTCGGCCAGGGCCGCCGTGTCGAACACGCCGTCGACGCGGGCGATGGCGGCCCGGGTCCCCCGGTCGCGGTCGGCGAGCGGACGGCCGGAGAGGGACCCGCCGGCCCGGGCCGACGCGCCCTCGGGGGTGAGGCCCTGCAGCCCCTCGGGGGTGAGGCCCTGCAGCGCGGTCAGGAACCCCGCCAGCCCGACGGCCGAGGCGCGGCAGTCCGCCAGGGCCTCGACCGTGGCCACCTCGCCCGCCAGCCAGCGGGATACCGACCAGGGCCACGGGTAGCCGAAGGCGGGTTCGCCCACCGCCACCGGTTCCGGCACCGCCAGGGGAAGGCGCGGGGCGAGCCGGGGCAGCCACTCGTACTCCTTGCCGGCCTGCTCCGTCGCCCCGGAGTGACGCGGCAGCCGGACCGCTAGCTCGTCCCCGAGGCGGTAGATCACGTGGTCCGACCCGGCCGGGTCGACCGGCTCCAGGGGCAGCCCGGCCCACTGCGGGAACTGCGCGGTGATCAGGCGGCGGGCCAGCGCCGCGTCGATCGGCGGCCGGGATGCGGTGAGCTGCTCGGTCGCCACGTGTACGGCTCCAACGGTAGGCAGGGGCCCGCTCGCGGGCGTACGGGTCCATCACAGGCGGTGGGGCCCCGCTTGTCGATCGCATTTCCCGGCGCGTCGCCCCCGTAGTGCCGGACGACGCCCGGGTGTGCTCCGGCACGCGGGGCCGCGCCCGCGCGCCCGACCGCCGGCGCCGCCCGTACACCGTCGCCCGGTCAGGCGGGCTTGCGGGCGTGGATGAGGAAGCGGGTCGTGTGGGCGACGAACGGGCCCTCGGCGCGGATCCGTTCGTCCAGGTCCCGCAGTCGGTCCAGATGTCCGTCCACGGTGAAGCCGGGCACCATCCAGATCACCTTGCGCAGGAAGTAGACCACGGCGCCGATGTCGAAGAACTCGGTGCGCAGCCGCTCCGATCGCAGGTCGACGACCTCCAGCCCGGCGGCCTCGGCGCCGGCCACCGCGTCGTCGGGGTGCCGCGACCGGCGCACCTCCTCGGGCTGCGGGCCGAGGAAGTACTCGACGAGTTCGAACACGCTGGCCGGTCCGACCTGTTGGGAGACGTACCGGCCACCGGGCGCGAGCACCCGGGCGATCTCGTTCCACCACACGGTGACCGGGTGCCGGCTCGTGACCAGGTCGAAGGCGGCGTCGGCGAACGGCAACGGCGGCTCGTCCGCGTCGGCGACGACCACGGCGCCGCGCGGGTGGAGCAGCGCCGTGGCCTTGGCGAGGTTCGGCGGCCAGGACTCGGTGGCCACCACCGTCGGAGGCAGCACGGGGGCACCGGCCAGGACCTCGCCACCGCCGGTCTGGATGTCGAGCGCGGCCTTCGCCCCGGCCAGGTGCTCGGCCATCACCCGCTGGTAGCCCCAGGACGGGCGCTGCTCGGTGGCCCGGCCGTCGAGCCAGGAGAAGTCCCAGCCCTCGACCGAGACCGACGCGGCCTCCTCGACGAGGTCCTCGAATGAGCGTTCCACGGTTGCGTCTCTCCCTGCCCGCTCGCCGGCCCGGCACCGTGCCGGCCCCCGACGGATCAGGATGCCTCGACCGCGGCCTTGATGCGTCGGCCGAAGGCGGGGGCGTCCTTGCGGGCGGCGCTCAGCGCGAAGCCGACGAGCAGCTTGCCCAGGCCGTGGCCCTCCAGGACGTTGTGGATGCGGACCCGGGTTCCGCCGTTCGGCAACGGTTCCAGGTCGTAACCACCCTGAGCGGCCGTCACCATGTTCTTGGACACCTCGGCCCAGCGCAGTGAGCGCGGCGGCTCGAAGGCGGTGATGCGGAACTCGCGCGCGGTCTTCATGCCGGCGTCCTTGACCGTGCTGCGGAAGATCGTGCCGACCGCCGTCGGCGATGCGGGGATCCGCTCGATCCGCTGCACGCGGGGGCTGAACTTCGGATCGTTGCGTCCGTCGGCGAGGTAGGCGAACACCTCGTCGATGGGGCGGTCGACATCGACCGTCGCCTCGAACTGTCCGGACATGGCCACTCCTCATCGCTCGGAGCACGGGAAGATCCACAGATCGTTCCAGACGGGCCGGGGCTCCGGCAGCAGACGCACCGGCGGCACGCTCCCCCCGCCCCCGAAGGAACGCGGGAGCGGGGAGGAACGCGGCAGCCGGGAGCCGGGTGCGGGAGCCGGAAGGGCGCACGGCCGGTACGCCCGACGCCCGACGCCCGGCGGGCGCGGCGATCAAGGACCGGGGCGTGGTTGTCGGGCTGCTCGTCGGCCGCCTGCCGTTCCCGTCTCCGCCCGCCCGTCTCAGGCCACGGAGGCCCGCCGGGGATCGACGGGGTCGATCGCGTGCTCGTCGAAACGGACTTCGAGTGCCTCGAGTCCCCGCTCCCGACGGTAGTCCTTCTCCGCCGCGGTGATCGGCAGCAGCCACAGGATCCGGGCATGGGCCCCGCCCTCCCACTCGCAGACCTCGAAGTCGGGTCCGAAGGGATACGGCAGGCTCACCAGGTAGTGGTCGCAGTCGGAGTCGTCGAGCCACGGCCGGCCGATGGGAACGGTGTGTCCGACGTCGAGTCGCTGGTGCGTCGGTCCGCAGTGGTAGTACGCGTTGACGGTGACGCTCTCCAGGTTGATCCATTCGTCGCGCGGTGCCGCGAGGAAGAACTCCGTGCCATGGCCGTCGTGCTGGGTCGCCTCCCAGCAGCCCGACGTCACATACAGCCACCAGTCGCCGGGACGGGCGGGATGAATCCGGAACACCCGGAATCCGGGCACGCGGTCCTCGATGGGGCCGGGCACACCGGGGACCTCGTCGATGACGCGACCCGGGAGGATCCGACGGAGGTGATCGAGGAGGGCGGTGCGTGCTGCGGTGTCCGGCATCCGATCATGATGCACGAGGCCGCCGCAGCCCGTCAGCCGGGTCGGCACCTGCCTGACCCGCAAGATCCAGGACGCCCCGGGACGTCACTGGAAGCTCAGCCGATGCGGGTGGTCCGGGTCCGCCGGGCAGGTGTGGACGCGCAGGAGACCGCGCCCGAGGCGGACGCCGACCGGGTCGATCACCCGCGGATCGTCGGCGGCGTCGCGGTCCTCGACCGGGATCCAGCTGTGCGAAGCACCGTCGCATTCCACTCCGGCGACGGTGAGCAGCGGCGGCATCGGCGACCCGCACGAGGCGCAGTCGACGGGGGCGGGGTCGGTCAGATGCCAGGAGGCGAAGCCGCCGACCTTCCAGCCCGGGGCGATCGAGAGGTCGCTCATGTAGTCGACGGTCTCGGGTTCCGCGGCGCGGGCGGCGGCCATGGACGCCTCGTACTCCTCGTAGGTCGCATAGCTCACGAGGGCGTCGGAGTCCCCGGCGTCGTATCCCTCGCCGTCGTCATCGTCATCGTCGAGGCTCTCCTCCCACGCGTCGATCGCGTCCTGGAGCTCCTCGTCGAGCAGCCCGAGGTACTCGTACTCGACGACCTGCTCCGGGTGGACGACACAGGCGTTGGGAACGCACTCCTCGCGGCCGACGACCTGCGGTTCGGGCTGCGGCGCGAGGACCGCGCCGACGTCCGCGGATCGCCGCCACACCAGCCGGACGTCGATCGTGCGATGCGGACCGTGCGCCTCGAACGGGCACCAGAGCACCTGGAGCAGGTCGTGACCCTCGGGACCGACGAGGTCCGGGACGTCCCGGGTGCGGAGCTGGGCGACGGCCAGCAGAGGCACGGGGTCGTCGTCCCGCAGCTCGGGGGCGTGCCGGCCGCGGGTCGTGCCCTCCAGGAGTCGCAGCTCCTGCGGGGTGAGCGCCCGTCCGCGCGCCTCGTCGTGGACGCGGCGGCCCAGCCGGACGTCGGACAGCCGATGGCCCTTGCCTCTGGGGTGCACGGCCGTGCACACCGGCCAGGCCTCGTCGGCCGGCCAGAGCAGCGGCCCGCCTACCGAACTCTCGTCCGCCTTCGGCGTACCCGGGCGGGGATGCAGCCGCGTCGCTGTCCGACGTCCGGCTGGGCCGCCGCGTCCACGACGAGGCGCGCGGACGGGCGCTCACCCCGCAGGAGCTGCGACTCCTGGAGGGCACGACCCGCGGCCGGCACGCCCCCGAGCTGCGGGACGACGACCCCGTGCCTCTGCTGGCCGTCGCCCAGCTCCGCACCCGGGACGTCCCGGACCTCG
>NZ_RDBI01000038.1:0-10541 GCF_008042125.1 Streptomyces sp. MS191 | reverse complement strand
GTCCCCCTCTTCACCGCCTGCGTGTGGCTCACGCTCACGTCCGATCTCTTGTGGGGGTACGCGCTGCTCGTTCTGGTCGGCCACCAGACGCTGACGGCGGTCAGCGGGCAGATCTTCTTCTACAAGTTCTGGCCGCTCAGCGTGGTGACGACCTACTTCTTCCTGCACCGGGTGGACTGGTGGCATCCCTCCCTCCAGGTCGCCGCTCCGCTCTTCTGCGCCTTCACCCTCCTGTCGATGGTGGGGGTGGCCGAGGGGGTGGAGGCCCTGGCTGCCCGTCACCGCCGTGCCGTGGCGACGGCGGACCGGATCGGTGCGCACAGCGTCGCCATTCCGCCCCTCGGGTCCGGACACCCCGCCCGGGAGGCGGCGGCGGCAGTGGTGCGCGCTCTGAGGGACACGGCGACATCGGTGGAACTGGTCCGCCTGGTGACCGCCGACCCCACGACCCACGCGGCTCTCGCCGAGGCAGTCCTGTCCGACCCCCACCCCCGTCCCCGCACGTGACCGCGGAGGACGGACCGGCGCGCGGCACCCGTGAGGGCCGGCCCCGCCGTGTCAGGCCGGCAGCCGTTCCCTCCGCTCCCACCGGCTGACGAGGCTCACCCCCACCATCGACAGGAGGGTGAAGGCGCAGAAGAGCGGAGCGGCGACCTGGAGGGAGGGATGCCACCAGTCCACCCGGTGCAGGAAGAAGTAGGTCGTCACCACGCTGAGCGGCCAGAACTTGTAGAAGAAGATCTGCCCGCTGACCGCCGTCAGCGTCTGGTGGCCGACCAGAACGAGCAGCGCGTACCCCCACAAGAGATCGGACGTGAGCGTGAGCCACACGCAGGCGGTGAAGAGGGGGACGGTCACGAGAAGCAGGAGGGCGGTGCGCCAGGCGAGTTCCGCGGCGATCCGCCGCCGGACGCGGGCCTTGGACTTGGCGCGACCCGGTTTCCCCTTCATGAGGGTCGGCCAGGTGACCCGGGCGAAGGGCATGGAGACGTCTTCGTCGGTGCCGGCGTCGTAGAGGGTCGCGACGACACCCCCCTCGTCCCAGTGGAAGACACTGCCCGCGGGGACGACCGCGAGCGAGCGCCGCATCCTCAGCACGGCCCGGATCTGCCGCAGGTGGCCGTAGCCCATGGCCAGCATCACGAGCGTGACGGCCACCCATCCGGCACCGGCGATCAGGGCCACGGACAGCCATTCCTTGATCAGGTCCCACACGTCAGGAGGCCGCCGTTCAGGAGAAGAGGTCTTCGATGAAGTCGCTGGCCGAGGAGGGCCCGGACCCCGGGGGCGGGCTCAGACCGTGGCCGCCCCGCATGCCCCCGTCGCGATGCTGTTCGAGGTCTTCCTGGAGGGCGTCGGGTATGCCCGGGGCGCCGGGGCCGGTTCCGCGCGGCGTGCTGTGCAGCCAGTCCCACGCCTGCTCCGCGAGGCCCGCGGCACTCACGGCGGTTCCGCCGGCGACGGCGCCGACCGCGCCGGAGAGCAGCCAGCCCAGCAGGGCCTTGCCGCCTGCCTTCTGCGGAGGCGGCGGCTGATGGGAGGCCAGGGAGAGGGCGGTCAGGCAGGCCCCGCCGCGGCGGGGGTCGTCGAGATCCTCCAGCAGGGCGAGGATCGCCCGGGCGAACGCCTTCCCCGCCAGATGCCGGGTCAGGCCCTCCGGCGTGACGGTCCGCCCCTGGCGGATGGCGTCACGGGCGCTCGCCGTGAGTGCGGCCAGCCGCGGAGTGGTGAGTTCCGCCATGTGGTCGCGCCAGCCCTCGGGCAGTCGCGGTGCCTGGACCACCGGCCACAGGGCGAACACCACGAGGTCGATGACGACGGCTTCGGGAAGCGTCCCTGCCGGGATCGGGCCGCCCCGGGACAGGTACTGCGCCGCTCCGGCGGCCAGGAGGCGGCGCAGAAGGTCCTTGCCTTCGCGCCGTCCCGGGTCCCCGGCGAGACTCGCGCCCAGAGCGGCGAGTTCCTTCGTGTCCTGCGAAGCCGCCCTGCGCCCTCGTGACGGCGCGTTCCGATCGGCCAGCAGCAGGCGGTAGTCGGCCGTGATGCGCTCGATCCAGACGCGGAGCTCGGGCAGGTTGAACGGGGCGGCCGGCTGCGGTGCCGCGTAGTGATGGTTGTTGACGATCTTCTGGCTGCCGTGGGCGACCTGGTAGACCTGTCCCTGCCCCTGTACCCGGGCTTCCTGACGGATGACCTCGGGCGGTTCGGCCCCCTCTGCGGGAACGGGTGTGCTCATGCACGCCAGTCTGCTGTCCGACAGTGATCAACTGCAGGTGAATCAGCGCAAGTCCGTTCCAAATGTGCCATGTTGATGAGCGAGACATGGCTGGTGAATCGGCAGCGCGGCCCTGCGGCGCGAAACAGGAGGCACTGATGTCGGACCTCGTTCGGCGGTGGGTCGTGGCGGCTTCATCCGTAGCGGTGTTCGCCCTGGTGGTGGCGGTCGTTCGCGCGGCGTCGTGGTCCTGGCTGCCCGACGGCAGCACCGACCGGTGGGCGCTGGGCGCCGCCGGTGGAACCGTCGTCGCCGCTGCCTTCCTGTTCGCCCTCACCCGTCCGACGCCGACCCCGTCCGGCCCCGAGAGCGGCGACATCGAGCAGATCGCCGAGGCCGGCGATGGCGCGGTCATCGAGCAGACCGCCGGTGATCGCGGGTCACGGTGCGCGGGGTCCAGGCGCACCACGACCGCGGGACGGCTGCGGCAACGCGCCACCGGCAGCGGCACCTCCCGCATCCGGCAGACCGGCGGCAGCGACAACGCCTGACTCCTGGCGGGAGGGCCCACTGACCGCCGATGCCGGGTGACCACCGGGTGACCATCCGCGGCGGGCTCTCACTTCGGGCCGGCAGGCGGGGGAGGCGGCTGGAAGCACGCGGTGACGTCCTTGCCGCGAGGACAGCGCCGGGCCTGCCAGTCGTCGGCGAGGGCGTCGATCAGCAGCATCCCGCGCCCCCCGAGTGCCTTGTCGTCCGCGTTCCGCTGCTCCGGCAGCTCCATGGACGAGTCGTGGACCGTCACGTGCAGGCATGCCTCGTCCCAGGTGAGGATGAGTTGCGCGGCGCTGTGGGCGTGGACGTGCGCGTTGGTGACCATCTCGGACACGGTCAGGACGACCGAGTCCACAAGGTCCGGTGCCGTCCGCGACCAGCCGAGCGTCGTGAGATGGTCGCGCGTCCAGTCCCGTGCCGTCTTCACGCCGCTGCTGATCGGCAGCGAGCGCGCCCACCCGACAGCTCTCAGTGAGGGATCCTGCGTCATCG
Source organism: Streptomyces sp. MS191 (assembly GCF_008042125.1). Classification (GTDB taxonomy): domain Bacteria; phylum Actinomycetota; class Actinomycetes; order Streptomycetales; family Streptomycetaceae; genus Streptomyces. Next base: position 7,279 of record NZ_RDBI01000038.1, on the reverse strand, counting down.
TCTCTCCTCCGGCCGGTCACCCCGTTCGTCTCGTCTGCCCGGCAGACGGCGGACGGAACGCGAGCAGGGGGTGCCGATTCCTCGGGGCCTCGACCTCCGACACGGGTTCCTCGCCCTACGCGCCTCACGAGAGCGCTGCCGACCCGCGGGGCGACCACGTCACACCGGCTCCGTGCGACGCAACCGACACACCCGTACAGGCGTCGCACCACACATGGAACGTGAATGGCTCTTCTCGCTGATCCCGCTGTTCATCGGCGCGGTCTGCCTCTGCTTCGGCGTGTACGGACTCCGCCGGGCCAGTGCGCTGCGCCGGAGGGGTGTCACCGCGCAGGGGCGGATCGTCCGCCATGACACCATGCGCAACGACGAAGGCGCCACCTTCCACTACCCGGTCGCGGTCTGGACGACGCGGGACGGCCGCACGTGCGAACACCCGTCCCGGTTCGGTCGCGGCAAGGTCGCGGGCGCCTTCGGTGTGGGGGCCGCGGTCGCCGTCCGGTACGACCCGGAGGACCCTCGCCGCTTCGCGATCCAGGGCTGGGACACCACGGCGGTCGACCTGTTGTTCACCGTCCTGGGGGCGGTGTTGTCGGCGGGCACGTCGGTGGTGCTGCTCGTCCGGCTGCTCACCCTGTGACCGTGTGACTGCATGTCGGCGACCGGCGCCGAATGCGGCTGGTTGCCGCACGCGGGGGATGGTCCCCGCGGTCACATCGGCGGGACGGCGGGGTGGAGCGGGCCGTGCGCGGCGGTCCSCGGCGGGGACGGCTGACCCTCGGTCAAGGGGTGCCGAGGGTCAGCTGGACAGCACTGCTCAGGCGTCGTCGCGGAGGGCCAGCCCGCGTTCCACGGGGTCGGATGTCCCGGGTGACGGCTTGGTGGATGGTTGGCGGAGGCGTGGCCGGGTGCCGGGCGGTTCCCGGGACGGACCGGTCAGGGCCGTTCGTAGTACTGCAGCACTCCGCCCACGGAGAAGCACACCGCGCCCAGGAGCGTGCCCCAGTTCGTGACGGCCACGCTGACCAGGGCGCRGGTGGAGGGCCGGACGAAGGCGGTGACCGCAGAGACCATGAAGAGCACCGAACCGAGCTGGTTCACCGCCACGATCCACCAGCCGAGATCCCGTACGAGCAGTCGCGGCCGACCATGGCACACCTCGACCAGCGCGAGGTGACCGGAGATCAGGAACAGCGCGCAGCCGATCATGTCCGGTGCCCAGATCAGCCGGTTCACCTGCTGCGCCGAGAGCCCGTTCAGCAGGGAGCCCACCAGATTGACGCCGAACACGAGCGTGCCGGCGAACAGCACGAAGGTACTGAGCCAGTCGATCCGGGCGGGCTCATAGCTCCACCAGCGCCAGCGCCGCGTGGCCAGCCGACCGGTCCGGCTGTCCCGGTGGGGTGTGTTGACGGCCTGGAGCAGGGACGTGTAGCCGCCGGTGTTGAAGAACAGTCCACCGGCGAAGTAGATCCACGCGCTGGTGATGTCTCCCGGGCCGAACTGGGCCAGCCCGGCCCCCAGGGCGAAGAGCGCGCCGCCGACGGCGAACGCGACCGCGGCGATCGTGTTCAACCGCCGCGCACGGGCGACCGACAGGCTGTCTGCCGTCCTCGGCCGGGGCCCCTTCTCCCCCTCGGCGTGAACCGTCAGCCGGGCGCGCTTTCGCGCGAGCCGCGACTCCCAGACTGCGGTGCCGCCGCCCTCGGGACGCCAGGTGACCCGCGTCGTGAACGGGCCCGCGCCCTCGGAGTGCTCCCTCGCTTCGGCCACCTGCCGACGATATCCCGGCGGTGGCGAAACATCCCGAAACGCCGCTCTGTCCGGACCGGGTGAAGACGTCGCGCACCGCCGCACCGCCGCCACGCCACGCCACGCCATCCGGACCCCCTCCGGGCGCCCGGCGGAGCGGACGATGACGCCGCCCGTGCCGTGCCGCCCGGTGCCGGCCGAGGGCGGTCCGGCGCCGTCAGCCGAGGCGGGTCAGACGGGTGCCGAAGGAGGGCTCCGCCAGGTTCTCGCCGAGGGCGACGGGCACGCTCCTGGACCCGGATCCCTCGCCCACGGTCAGTACGGCCACCTCGGTGCCGGCCTTGGCCGAGTGGGGAACGGACGCAGCCGACCCGCCCTTGCCGGCGGTTCCGAGAACGAGTCGAAGACGCTGGCCGGGCGTGGCGACGACCTTGAGGTCCGCCGTCGCCACCAGGGGGGTGCGTCCGCCGAGCCCGTCGTCGACGTATCCGACCGTCTGGCCTCTGCGCACCACCGGCTCGGCGGTCAGCGCCGCGCGGACCGACTCGATGACCTTCCGGCTGTTGGCCAGCACCAGGGCCAGGCTCCGGGTCGCGTTCGGGTCCGGTCCGTCCGCGCGCTGGTCCATGAGCGTTCCCAGGATCAGCGGAGTCTCGTCGCCGACGGACTTGTACCCGGCCCACATGAGTGCGCCGCCGGCCGGGGTGCTCGACCCCGTCTTGATGCCCCGGATGCTCAACTCGTGTGCGTTGAGGAGGGTGTTGTTGTTGATCAGCCGCTGGGAGAGGTCCTTGATCTCGGCATCGGGCAGGGAGACCACGGAGCGGAACACATCGTTCTTCATGACCGCCTCGGCCAGCTTGAGCTGGTCGACCGCGGTGCTCGCGGTGCCCGCGTCCAGCCCGCTGGGGTCGGTGTACGTCGTGTCGGTCATGCCGAGTTCGCGGGCGCCGGCGTTCATCTTCTCCACGAAGGCCGCTTCGCTGTCGCTGCCGGTGTCCCAACGCGCCAGCAGCCGGGCGGCATTGTTGCCCGAGGGGATCATCAGCATCTTCAGCATGTCCAGCTGGCTGTACGTGCTGCCCTCGGTGAGTCCCACGATGCGGGACTCGTTCTCGGAATTGCCCTCGGCGACGGCCTTGGCGTCGACCGTGATGGTGGGACCGGCCTCGCCCTTGCGCAGCGGGTGGTCCTTGAGCACCACGTACGCCGTCATCACCTTCGCGACACTGGCCGTCGGGACCGGCTTCTGCACGCCGAAGGTGCTGATGGTCCCGGACCCGGGGATACGCACGGCCCCCTGACCCTTCGCCGGCCACGGAATGTCGAGGCGCCCCTCCACGGTGTGCGTGTGCTCGGAGGCGACGAGTCGTGGCTCGGGCAGCGGGCGCAGCATCTGGGCGCCGGTGACGGCCCCGGCGAGGAGCAGCAGGAGAGGCGTCCACACCTTGAGTCGGCGCGCCGTGGTGCGGCGAAGGGTCTCGGCCGGGGGAGGAGTGTTGGTCAGCTGGGCGAGGAGGTCGAGCGGGGCCGCGGCAGGGTCCGCCGGAGCGGCGGGCGCGTGGGCGGACGCCGGGGATCCGGTGGACTCCGGTGCGACGGGAGGAGCCGGCTCGGCCGGCCCCTGCGCGGCGGCCGGCGGCGTCGTACCGGTGGCGAGGTTCGTCGTGGGGGTGTCGAGATCCTTCGGCGCGGCGAGCGTGCGGGTGCTCTGGGAGTCGGTCTCGGACCGCGCCCACGAGGGCGTGGGCCGGCGCGGTCCGACCGGGCCCGTCTCGGCCGTCCCGGGCTCCTCGTCCGGCCCTGCCGTCGAAGTGCCTTCGTCAGCGTCGTCAGCCTCGTCCGCTTCGTCCGCGGGGGCTTCCTCGTCGGGGTCGGGCTCCGAGGGCTCCCCGTCCGGCGTCCCGTGTCCTCCCTCGGCCGACGGGGCCGGTCCGGACGGCTCGTCCGCGCCGATGGGCCCGTCCGCCGCGCCCTCCCCTGTCGCGTCGGGTGCGGACGGCGCGTCATCCGACTCGGCCGCGTCGTCCGACTCGGCCGCGGCGTCCGGCTCGGCTCCAGCGTCCGACTCGGCCGCAGCGTCCGTTTCGGTCGCGTCCTCCGACTCGGCCGCAGGGGCCGGCTCGGTCGAGTCTGCCCGTTCAGCGGACCCGGCAGTCCCGGCGGTCCCGGCGGACCCGGCGGACCCGGCGGACTCGGCGGGTTCGGCCGATGCCTCCGACCCGGACTGCTCGGCGTTCTCGCGCGCCGACGCCGCTTCCCCCGCCCGGTCTCCCGGTGTGAGCGTCCCGCCGTCGTCCGCAGACGCCGCCGCCGACACGTCCTCGGGCTCCGGAGTCTCCGCGTCGCCACCCGTCACCGCTACCGTCTTCATCCCTGCCCAGCCTTGCTCGCAGATACATTCCGCCGGGGCCGGGGCCCCGTCACATCCCGAGACGGATACCGAGTCGGTGATGTTCCATAGAACAGATCTTGTGACAGTCCGGTCATACAGCGCGTGCGACACGGCCATCGCCGGTCACGCCGCCCTCCTCCTCGGCCCGCTTCCACGCGTCTGCAGCACATCGGCCCGCGGCGGTCCGACGATGCCGCGGGGCCGGTGATCCCGCGCGAGGCGGAGCGGCACTCCGGCGATCCTCCCCCTGCCGCGCCGGGGTCGCCGGGGCGGTCCCGGGACCGCGTGCGGCGTCTTGGTGGACCCTTCGTTCCTGCTCGCGGAAGGCCCATGGCAGGCTCATGCCACCATCCAGCCGAGGAGGAGTCATCCGCCAGCGTTTCTGGGCGACCGTGTCGGTCGCCCTCGCTCTTGTGTTCTCAGGCATAGCCCCCGCCGCCGCGGAGGACGCGCCGCCCGTTGTCACCGGTGCCGTCTTCAACAACCCGAAGGGGACGGCGGCCGAGCAGAACGCCGTGAAGAACCACATCATCGAGGCGATCGACAACACCCAAGGGGGACGCACCCTGCGGGCGGCCCTGTACGTCATGCAGGACCAGGACTACACCGATGCCCTGGTCGCCGCGCACGGCCGCGGCGTCAACGTGCGCGTGGTCCTGGACCACAAGTCCGTCGAGGCGCCCACCCCGGCGCCCGCCCAGAACCTGATCGCCGCCCTGGGGACCGACAAGTCCCAGGGCTCCTGGGTGCAGGTGTGCACCGCGGGCGGGGCCTGCATCGCGGCGGGCGGTACGAACCCGATCAACCACAACAAGTTCTTCACCTTCTCCCGCGTCGGCGACGCGGGAGTCGCCGAGGACGTGGTCATCCAGAGCTCCGCCAACCAGACGGTGTCGTCCACCACCCGGCAGTGGAACAACGCGTACACCGTGGTCGGCAACACCGCCCTCTACACGGCGTACACCGAGTACTTCAACGACCTCGCCGCGATGAGCAAGACGAGTGACTACTACCGGACGGGCGAGGCCGGTGACGCCAAGTACTACTTCTTCCCGCAAGCCGGCGGCGACGTCGTGCTCGGGTTCCTGAACAACGTCTCCTGCACCGGCAACACCACCGTCGGCACGACCTCCCACAAGACCGTCGTGCGGATCTCCGCGTGGGCCCTGCACCGGGACGAGATCGCGGCCAAGCTGCGCTCGCTCGCCGACCAGGACTGCTGGATCGAGGTCGTCTACAAGGACTCCAACGACCTCGCGACCCTGCAGGGCCACGCACGGATCAAGCCCTACCACCTCGACGCCGGGGGCTACTTCGTCCACTCCAAGTACCTGCTCGTCGAGGGCAACTACGCGGGCCATCCGGATACGAAGTGGACGTTCACCGGCTCGCACAACCTGGACCTCTCCTCCCTGCGGGAGAACGACGAGGCGCTGATCCGTCTCGCCGGCGCGACGGCACACGACGCCTACAAGGCGAACTTCCTCGCCATGCGGGCGGAGGCCGTCCTGCAGTGACCGGTCGCTCGGTGTCGTCCGGCGTGCCCGACGACACCGAGCCACCCCGGCCGTCCCCAGGGCGTTCTCGTCGCCGCCCGCAGGGATCCGGTGCCCGGCCGTAAGACGCCTCCGACCCGGCGCCTCCGCTACGGAAGGATGGAGTCCACGTACCCGCCGTCCACCCTCAGCGCACCGCCCGTGGTGGCGGAGGCGTGGTCGGAAGCGAGGTACACCACCATGGCGGCGATCTCCTTCGGCTCGATGAGCCGCTGCAGCAGCGACTGCGGACGGTGGTCGCGCATGAAGGCGCGCTGAGCCTCGTCCCAGGGCAGGGATCGGTCGACCAGCTCGTACACGAAGTCCTCGACCCCACCCGTGTGGGTGGGGCCCGCGATGACCGAGTTGACGGTGACACCGGTACCCGCCGCCTGCTTGGCGAAGCCGCGCGTGACCGCCAGCAGGGCCGTCTTGGACATGCCGTAGTGGATCATCTCGGCCGGGATCGCGATCGCCGAGTCGCTGGCGATGTTCTGCACACGCCCCCAGCCGCGTTCGCTCATTCCGGGAAGGTAGTGACGGACGAGTCGCACGGCGGCCAGCACGTTCACCTCGAAGTAGCGCCGCCACTCGTCGTCGCTGATCTCCAGCGGGTCGGCCTCCCCGAAGACGCCCAGGTTGTTCACCAGGACGTCCACCTGCGGCAGCACGTCGGCGGCACGCCGCGCGCCCTCCTCGCCGGCGACGTCGGCGACCACCGGGACCAGATCCGTGTCAGGGGCCTCGGCTCGGATGCTCGCGATGGCCCGTTCCACCCGTTCCTCCGTCCGCCCGTTGACGCCCACGCGGGCTCCCGCCCGGGCCAGGCCGGTGGCGATGGCGGCGCCGATCCCCTGGGTGGAGCCGGTGACCAGGGCGGTCCGTCCTGTCAGATCGATGAGCATGGAAGACGTCCTTCTCGCAGATCTTCTGTGCGGTTGCCTCAGAGCCCTGTACCCGGTCCGTGGCCGGCGGCATCAGGGAGACCCCTTTTCGCGTAGCGCGCCGTCGGCGTCGGCTCCGGCGGCCGGGTGCCGGCAGCCCGCGACATCAAGCCGCTCCGGCCCCGGGCGACGTCAGGGGCGGATGGCACGACCCCGGCCGCCGCGCTTCGCCCGGGCGCCCGCTCGACGCCCGGCGCCGAGCGCGGCCCGAACTCCGCCGACGTGTCGGTCCGGTCGGCAGAACGGCACCGTGGTCCCCTACCGCATCGGCAACCCCAGAAGTCGTTGTATTCGTGGGCGAACCCATGAAGTGGAAATTCGCCAGGTGACTTGATTTCGAGTGAACACGGGCAATTTTTTGACCAGTGAACGGGTGGATGGATACGGCTCGGATGGCCGATATCGGCCGCCTTGAAGTTTCCGATAATGACTCTTCGGCGGCTCGAGTTATGGCGAAATCGAACTCTTTACCGGCTGCCTGGACGGGAGGGAGGCTGTACGGCGGCAGGTCGAGGCGATGGCGTCGCCGCGGCCGAAGCCGCAGATCGTGCTCCCATTCACCGACCGATGGAAACCGGGGGCGACCGATGGCGAAGGCGGGGGCGGCGCTTGTCGCCGTCGACCGCAACGGACCTGGTGGGGGAGTTGGGGGG
>NZ_RDBI01000037.1:115477-162918 GCF_008042125.1 Streptomyces sp. MS191 | reverse complement strand
CGCCGACGCGAGCCCCCGAGTCCGCCGGGTCCCCGAGGCCCTACCGCCCGGCGACCGCTCGTGCCGGACCTCCGAGACCGGACGGCCTCCGCCCGCGCGACGCCCCCGGACCGTCCCTCACCGCCGCCCAGGCGCGGCCCCTCCGCCCGCCGGCCTCGCCACGGGTCCGTTCACACCACAGCCGCTCACGCCGCACCCCTTCATGGCGGCCCCGTCGCCGGGCCCGCCCTGCCCCGGGCGGCATCGGGCGGCCGGTCCCGCTCCCGTACCGCGAGGCGGCGCAGCATCCCGCGCACCCGGTCGTTCGACTCGTCGGCCGCGTCGATCGCCTCGATGCACTGCCAGTACAGCCCCTCCTCGTCGGTCGCGCAGGCCACCCCGACCAGGGCGATCCCCACTTCCCCGAGGAGCGCGCCGAGCGCGTTCAACGCGAGGCGTGCGTCCGCCACTTCGGTCAGCTGGGCGGCCCTCGGCCCGCCCGGGCCGAGCACGGGGTACTCCAGCACCCCGCGCCCGCCACCTGTCTCACTCAGCCCTCGTGCCTCGCTCCGCAGCTCCAGCGGTCCGCAGAGCGCGAGGTGACTTCCTATCGCCTGGGCGAGGGCCTGGGCCTGCCAGGCCTCCGCCACGATGTCCAGCGCCGTCCGGCTCTCCGCCAGCGCGCGCCGGCCGGCCGCGATGAGTCGCTCCGCTTCCATGTACGCCGCCCCCGTTCGTACGACTTACTACCCACTCACTCCATTACCCAGCGTGAAGGCGACTGAGCCAAAACGCCAGAGGAATTCGGAAATCTGTGGACAGGAAGCTCGATGGGGAAAAGCCGATCACTCCGCAGAGTGACGATCACCCTCTTCCGCGGGGCGTGACACCTCCTCCGGCCGCTGCCGGACGGGGAAGCGGAGTTCGTTCCGGTCGATCTTCTCCGACAACGCCACCAGGGGATCGACGCCGAGCACCCCGCAGAACTGGAGCAGATACGCCAGTACGTCCGCGACCTCGTCGGCGACCCGGTGCGCCGACTTCGGATCCTCCATCACCCGCTCCGCCTGTTCGGGCGTCAGCCACTGGAAGATCTCCAGCAGTTCGGCCGCCTCGACACTGAGGGCAGCCGCCAGGTTCTTCGGCGTGTGGTACGGCTGCCACTCCCGTGAGGCCGCGAACTCGGCCAGTCTGCGCTGCAGTTCCACTACATCCAGTTCACTCACGGCTCCAGGTCTACCACCGACACCCCCCGCACCTCCCGGGCGTCCTCCGCCGCGGCCTGCCCGACCGCGCCGACGAGCCGGATGTGCCCGTCCGCGCAGATGGTGGCGGCGAGGTCGAGCAGGGCACGGAACTGCCGCACGTCCAGCCCCCGGTCGAGTCCGTCGGCGAGGACGGTCAGCGCCCGCATGGCCGGCGGCACCTCGCCGAGCTGGTCCATGGCGAGCACGCCCGGCCCGGTGAGCAGGACGAGCGCCAGCGCCAGGTAGCGCAGTTCGCCGTCGCCGAGTCTGCCCAGCGGGGTCGGGGCCGCGGCGCCCGGGCCCGACGCGCCTCTCGCCGCCCGCTCCAGCACCGCCCGCACCGTGGCGTCCGGCAGTTCCTCCACGCCGAGTCCCGTGACCGGTCCGGCGCAGCCGGCGCCGGCCACCGAGGCCAGCCGGGCGTGGCGGCGCGGGCAGTCGTTGCTGGTGCGGTGCAGCACCTCGGCGAGGTTGTCGCAGCCGCGCCGCAGCCGGCCTTCCCCCGCGGGGACGGGGGCCCGCATCCGGTAGGGCCGGGGGTCGCAGGCGAAGACCGAGCGCAGGGCGACGACGACCTGTTCGGCCGCGGCCAGGACCTCCAGCTGTCCCGGGGTCTTGCCGGCCACCCGCAGCGGCAGGAGCGCGGTGCCGAGGAGGTCGTCGGGCAGGGGTGCCCGGGTGACGGGGGTGGTTCCCGCGGTGTGCCATTCGGCCTGCACGGTGCTGCGGCCGGGGTCTCGGAGGGCCGTGGTGAGCAGGGTGCGGCCGGGCAGGGTGAGGCGTTCGCCGACGATGCGGAGGCGGGGTTCGGCCTGGACGGCGATGTCGAGGCGGACCGGACCGCAGGGGCCGTCGACGGTGCAGCCGATCCGGAACCCGCGCCGCCCTTGCGCGTCGGGCCGGGCCCGCTCGGGCACGCACCCGCCGGCGTCGGGGAACGCCAGCGCGAGGTCGTCGCCGGAGCCGAGCCGGGCCAGCGCCTCGTACGCCCTGAGGACGGTGGACTTGCCACTGCCGCTCGGCCCGGTGAACAGGGTCACCGGGCCGAGCGGGTGGACGGCGCCGCGGTGGGCGGCGAAGGCGGAGAGGCGCAGCTCGGTCACCACCGGCCGTGCGGGCCGCCGTTCGGCGCCGGCTCCGGTCGCGCCCCCGGCCGGGAGCGGTCGCGCCCCGTCCCGGACGGAGGCGGAGGCGGAGGCGGCGGACGCTGGTGCGGAGGCGGATGCGCCGTCCCGTACCGACCTCCGGGAGGTCGCCGCCCGAGGGCTCGGGGATGCGCCGTCCCGTACGGACCCCGGGGAGGTCGCCGCCCGAGGGGCCGGTACCGAGGGGGAGGCCGGGACCGCCTCCGCGGGCGGCGGCGCGCCGGCGGCCTGCGCGGCCGTGGACGCGGCACCGCTCCGGGACGCGGGTGACGTGGGCGCGGCCCCGCCCCGAGACGCCGAGCGCGAGGGCGCGCCCCCGGACGCCGGAGCGGAGGACGCGACACGGGAGGGCGGAACGGAAGGGGCGGCGCCGGACGTCCGGACCGTGGGGGCCGGAGGACCGGAGCGTAAGGAGGGGGACCCGGAAGCGGATGCGTGGTCGGGCGTGAGACCACCGGTGGAGTGCATGGTCGGACCGTACGCAGCCCTTCGCCCGACGAACCGTTCCGGCGAGTCGACCTTCCTACGATCGGGGGACGGCGGCCTCCGCGTCGTGCTCCGCGTCCGGCGCGCCCTCGACCTCGGTGCCGGCCGGGGCCAGCAGGAAGACGTTGCGGTCGACCCGGTGCATCCCGCTGCCCAGGCCGAACACGACGCCGCTGCTGAAGTCCAGGATCCGCTTGGCGACTTCGGTGTCCGCGCCGGTCAGGTCCAGCAGGACGGGGATCTGGGCGACGAGGTACTCGGCGACCTCGCGGGCGTCGGCGAAGACCTGCACCCGCAGGACGACCATCCGGCGCTGCTCCGCGTACGCGTACTGATCGGGGATCGTGCGGTGGTCGATCCTGGACGGCCATTCGTCACGGCCGCGCAGGGGGACGACCTGGGCGAGGCCCTCCCACTGCTCGTCGGTGACGTCGTACCTCTCGTACCTACTCATGGCCCCATCCTCCCGTCCCTCACCCGTTCGGCCCAACAGCGACACGTCGCAACTCGGCCACCGTCCCGCACGGGTCAGTCGCAGGTCACCGCCTCGCGCGGTCTCGCGCCCGGTCACCAGCCGCACGGACGGGCCGTCGCCCCCGCCTCAGCGCGGGACGGGCAGTCCGCGCGGTTCCTTGACCCGCTTCATGATGATCTGCGAGTTGACCTCCGTGACGCCGGTCAGCGACGTCAGCCGCTCGATCCACAGGCGCTCGTAGGCGGCGAGGTCGGCGACCGCGATGCGCAGGAGGCAGCCGGGACTGCCGAACAGCCGGTACGCCTCGATGACGTCCGGGATGTCCTGGAGCGCCGCCTCGAAAGCCTCGACCGTCTCCCGGTCCCGTCGCACCTCGATCGAGACGAGCACCTCGAAGCCGCGGCCGACGGCGTCCGGGTCGATCACCGCCCGGTACCCCTGGATCACCCCGTCCTGCTCCAGCTGGCGCACCCGGCGCATGCAGGCGGAGGCGCTGAGTCCGACCCGCTGGGCGAGCTCCAGGTTGGTCAGCCGCCCGTCGTCCTGGAGCTCGCGCAAGATATGAGCGTCGATCCGATCCATGGCGCAATTATGCACGCGCCCTGATGTACAGCAGCGGCGGATTTCGCAATCGCATTGCGGACCTTCTGCTCTATCGTTGCGGCGGCGCCGGACCCTCGCACACCCGTGCGCCCGTTCGAGCCCGCGCCCGCACCCCCCGCGTCCGAGTTCGCGCTCGTGACGACCCCCCACCCCGGGAGCAGACGACATGGAATGGATCCGCGACGACAAGCCCCGCCGGATCAAGCTGATCAGCACCGGCGGCACGATCGCCAGCCGCTGGCAGGGCACCGGATACGCCGCCGACGCCTCGGGTGACGACGTCCTGGCGACGGCCGCGCTGCCCGACGACATCGAGGTCGAGGTCGTCGACCTGTTCAACGTCAACAGCTCCCGCATGACCACCGCCCGCCAGCTCGCGCTGCTGAGCGCGGTGCACGAGGCCCTCGCCGACCCCGACGTGGCCGGAGTCGTCGTGACCCACGGCACGGACACCCTGGAGGAGTCGGCCTTCTTCCTCGACCTGCACCACACGGACCCGCGGCCGGTCGTCCTCACCGGCGCCCAGCGGCCCCTCGGCACGGGCGACGGCGACGGTCCGGGCAACATGTACGACGCGCTCCAGGTCGCGGCCTCCGTGCGCGGACTCGGCGTGCTGGTGGTCTTCGACGGCGTGGTCCACGCCGCGCGCGGCACGGTGAAGGCGCAGACGCTGGCCGCCGCCGCGTTCGCCGACCCCTCCGAGCAGAGCCTCGGCAAGGTCGGCTTCGCCCGGGTGGACGTCCGCCGCCGGCCGGACCGCCCGGCTCCGCTCCCGCTGCCGCGGGCCGCCACGGCCGAGGAGCCCGTCGCCCTCCCCCGGGTCGACATCGTCACCCACCACAGCGACGGCGACCCGCTGCTCCTGAACGCCGCCATCGCCGCGGGCGCGCAGGGCATCGTGCTGGTCGGCACCGGTGCGGGCAACGCCACTCCCGAGATAGCCGAGGCGGTCGCCGAGGCCGTCTCCCAGGGGGTCATGGTGGCCCTGACCACCCGGGTGCACTCCGGTCCGGTCGCCGAGATGTACACCGGCGGCGGCGCCGTGGACCTGGTCGCGGCCGGCGCGGTGCTCACCGGCACGCTGCGAGCCGGTCAGGCCCGGATGGCCCTCGTCGCGACCCTGCTGTCCGACGTCGCCCCGGGCCGGCGTGACGCCCTGCTGCGCGACCTCCTGAACGGCCCGACCCGCGCGGAACCTGCCCTGGCTGCCGGCGGGTCGGGCTCCCGTTTCTCCGGTGCCCACACCTCCCCCGCCGCCGCCCGGCAGCCCGCCGCGCTCCACTGACACCGAAGAACCGAAGGTCGGACACGCCATGCAGAACCCTTCCCGCCTCGAGCACGACCTCCTCGGCGAGCGTGCGGTGCCGGCCGAGGCCTACTGGGGCATCCACTCGCTGCGCGCCCAGGAGAACTTCACCGTCACCGGCCTGCCCATCTCGGTGTACCCGCGACTCGTCGAGGCGCTCGCCGCCGTGAAGGAGGCCGCGGCCCTGGCCAACGAGGAGCTCGGGCTGCTCTCCCCGGAGAAGGCCCGCGCCATCGTCGCCGCCTGCCGGGAGATCCGCGCCGGGCGGCTCCACGATCAGTTCGTCGTGGACGTCGTCCAGGGCGGCGCCGGCACGTCGACGAACATGAACGCCAACGAGGTCGTCGCCAACCGGGCGCTCGAACTCCTCGGTCACGCCAAGGGCGAGTACCAGCACCTGCACCCCAACGAGGACGTCAACCTCAGCCAGTCCACCAACGACGTCTACCCGACCGCCGTCCGGATCGCGGCGATCATGTCGGTGCACGGGCTCCTCCAGGCCGCGGCGGTGCTCCAGGACGCCTTCGCGGCCAAGGCGTTCGAGTTCCGCGACGTCCTGAAGATGGGGCGCACCCAGCTCCAGGACGCGGTGCCCATGACGCTGGGCCAGGAGTTCTCCACGTACGCCGTGATGCTGGACGAGGACCGCAACCGGCTGGCCGAGGCCGTCGAGCTGATCCACGAGATCAACCTCGGCGCCACCGCCATCGGGACGGGGCTCAACGCCCCGGCCGGCTACGCCGAGACGGCCCGCCGGCACCTGTCCGAGATCACCGGCCTGCCGCTGGTGACCTCGCCCAACCTGATCGAGGCCACCCAGGACTGCGGCGCGTTCGTGCAGCTCTCCGGTGTCCTCAAGCGGCTGGCGGTGAAGCTCTCCAAGACGTGCAACGACCTGCGGCTGCTCTCCTCCGGCCCGCGTGCCGGCCTGAACGAGATCAACCTGCCCGCCGTGCAGGCCGGTTCGAGCATCATGCCGGGCAAGGTCAACCCGGTGATCCCCGAGGTCGTCAACCAGGTCGCCTTCGAGGTGATCGGCAACGACATCACGATCACCATGGCCGCGGAAGGCGGCCAGCTCCAGCTGAACGCCTTCGAACCGGTCATCCAGCACGCCCTGTCGAAGAGCATCATCTCGCTGCGCGCCGCATGCCTCACCCTCGCGGAGCGCTGTGTCTCCGGCATCACGGCCAACACCGAACAGCTGCAGGCGACCGTGCGGAACTCCATCGGTCTGGCCACCGCCCTCAACCCGCACATCGGCTACACCGCGGCCACCGCGATCGCCCAGGAGGCGCTCCGGACCGGACGGGGAGTCGCCGAACTCACCCTGGAGAAGGGGCTGCTGCCCGCCGAGCGCATCGCCGAACTGCTCAGCCCGGAGCGGCTGACCGGCGCGACACCGCACCGCGTGTAGCGGGCCGGGGGCCGTCGGCCCGACCTCGATTCCCGGCCAACTCGCCTCCGGGGCGGCGGCCCCGCCCGCGGGCCGACTAGGGTGGCGGGCGCAATTGGTTCGCGCCCGTCCGCCAGTCGGGACGCGTCGTAAGAGGGAACCCGGTGGGAATCCGGGACTGCCCCGCAGCGGTGAGTGGGAACGACCGCCGTCATACGCACTGGACCCGAACGGGTCCGGGAAGCGACGGCCACTAGGTGTCCGCCTCGGAGAGAGGTGGGCGTGCCCGCGAGTCCGAAGACCTGCCCGTTGCCCGCGCGCGACCGTTCGCGCGCGGACATCCCGGTGACCTCGAGGGCGGGTCGGCGTACAGAGCGGGCGAGCCGCCCCGAACCGATGCGCATGCGTCCGGCATGACACGGCAGGCGGCCACGGCCCGTTCGTCCACGCACCCCTTCGCGCCCTCGTCCCGTCGCCGGGACGCATGGAGACACGCTCGCGAAGGAGAGTTCCGTGACGACAAGGGCGACACGACGGGCCGCGGCGACGGCCACCCTGTACGGGTACCCCCGCCAGGGCCGGGACCGTGAACTGAAGAAGGCCGTCGAGGGCTACTGGCAGGGCCGGGTCGACGCCGAAACCCTCCACCGGACCGGCCGTGACCTGCGGCGCGCCACCTGGATGCAGCTCGCCGACACCGGCATCACCGAGGTGCCGACCGGCGACTTCTCGTACTACGACCACGTGCTCGACACCAGCGTCATGGTCGGCGCCGTGCCCGAGCGCCACCGGGCCGCCGTCGCGGCCGACCCGCTCGACGGCTACTTCGCGATGGCGCGCGGCACGCAGGAGGTGGCGCCGCTGGAGATGACGAAGTGGTTCGACACCAACTACCACTACCTGGTCCCCGAACTCGGGCCCGACACCGCCTTTTCGGCCGACTCCGCACGGCAGGTCGCGGAGCTGCGCGAGGCACGGGGGCTCGGCCTCGCCGCCCGGCCCGTCCTGCTCGGCCCCGTCACCTACCTCCTGCTGGCCAAGCCGGCGCCCGGCGTCCCCGACGACTTCCGGCCGCTCACGCTGCTCGACCGGCTGCTGCCGGTGTACGCGCAGGTCCTGGCCGACCTGCGGGCTTCGGGCGCCGAGTGGGTGCAGCTCGACGAGCCCGCCCTCGTCCAGGACCGCACCCCGGCCGAACTGGACGCGGTCGCCCGCGCCTACCGGGAACTCGGCGGGCTCGCCGACCGGCCCAAGCTGCTCGTCGCCTCCTACTTCGACCGGCTCGGCGCCGCGCTCCCCGTCCTGGCGAAGACCCCCGTCGACGGCCTGGCCCTGGACTTCACCGGCCCCGCCGCCGCCAACCTCGACGATCTCGCCGCGGCCGGCGGACTGCCCGGCAGGCGCCTGGTCGCGGGAGTCGTCGACGGGCGCAACATCTGGATCAACGACTACGAGAAGTCCCTCGCCGTCCTCGGCACCCTGCTGGGGCTCGCCGGACGGGTCGACGTCGCCGCGTCCTGCTCGCTGCTCCACGTGCCGCTCGACGCCACGGCCGAACGGGGCATCGACCCCCAGGTGGCCCGCTGGCTCGCGTTCGCCCGCCAGAAGACCGGCGAGATCTTCACCCTCGCCCGCGGTCTGTCCCGGGGCACCGGGGCGATCGCGGCCGAACTCGCCGCCAACCGCGCCGCCCTCGCCTCCCGTTCCACGTCCGCGCTGACCCGTGATCCGGCGGTCCGGGCCAGGGCGGCGGTCGGGGACGCCGACCGCAGGCGCCCGCAGCCGTACGCACTGCGTGCGGCCGCCCAGCGCACCGGGCTCGGCCTGCCGCCGCTGCCCACGACCTCGATCGGCTCCTTCCCGCAGACCTCCGAACTGCGGACGGCCCGCGCCGATCTGCGGGCGGGCCGGCTCGACGCGGCCGGCTACGAGGCGCGGATCGAGGCCGAGATCCGCGAGGTCGTCGCCTTCCAGGAGCGGACGGGCCTGGACGTGCTCGTCCACGGCGAGCCCGAACGCAACGACATGGTGCAGTACTTCGCGGAGCAGCTCACCGGATACCTCGCCACCCGGCACGGCTGGGTCCAGTCCTACGGCACCCGGTACGTCCGGCCGCCGATCCTGGCCGGGGACATCTCGCGCCAGGACCCGATGACGGTGCGCTGGACCGCGTACGCGCAGTCGCTGACCCAGCGCCCCGTCAAGGGGATGCTCACCGGGCCGGTCACCATGCTCGCCTGGTCCTTCGTCCGTGACGACCTGCCGCTCGCCGACACCGCCCGGCAGGTCGCCCTGGCGCTGCGCGACGAGGTGGCCGACCTGGAGGCGGCCGGCACCGCCGTCATCCAGGTCGACGAGCCGGCCCTGCGCGAGACGCTCCCGCTGCGGGCGGAGCGGCACGCCGCCTATCTCGACTGGGCGACGGAGGCGTTCCGGCTCACCACGAGCGGCGTCCGGCCGGAGACCCAGATCCACACCCACATGTGCTACGCCGAGTTCGGGGACATCCTGGCGGCGATCGACGATCTCGACGCCGACGTCATCAGCCTGGAGGCCGCCCGCTCCCACATGGCCGTGGCGGGTGAACTCGCCTCGGCGGCGTACCCGCGCGAGGCGGGCCCGGGCGTCTGGGACATCCACTCCCCGCGCGTGCCGTCCCCGGAGGAGGCGGCCGGTCTGCTGCGCGAGGCGCTCAAGGCGATCCCGGCCGAACGCCTCTGGGTCAACCCCGACTGCGGCCTGAAGACGAGGTCGTGGCCGGAGACCCGCGCTTCCCTGGAGAACCTGGTCGCGGCGGCGCGCGCGTTGCGTGCGGAGCTGCCGGGCACCTGACGTCCCGGATGCCGCCCGGGTCCCGAGCCGGAGCACCTGAGGTCCTCGTACGGGACCTCAGGCTCGGGGCCCGTACGCCCGGCTTCGGTGCCGTACGACGCCGGGCAGCGGCCGGACGGCACCCGGCCGGGCGGCGTACGGCTCCCGGCCGGGCGGCTTCACCTCTCCGAGCGAGCGCCCTGCCCCGGCCGGGGGGCACCACGGTGAGGCGGCGCGGTTCCCGGCGGGGCGCCGCGCATCATGGGCCGACCTGTTCCAGAGCCGACGGAGAAGAATGACCTCCCCGAGCACGCGTCCGGACGACGGTCCGCTGGTCCGCGCCGGCACCCTGCTGCGTCGTCCGCGGCTGTGGGTGATGCCCACGATCCTCACGGGACTGCTCGCCCTGCTGCTGTCCCTCCTCTACATGGGCGGCGTCGTCAACCCCCAGGGCGACCTGCGGAACCTGCCCATCGGCCTCGTCAACGCCGACCGGGGCGCCCCACCGCCCGGGCAGCAGCAGAACATCGGGACGCAGATCAGCCGGGCGATCACCGGCGACCGGAGGACCGTCGCCGCCGAGTGGCAGACCCTCACCCTCGCCGAGGCACAGGACCGGCTCGACTCCGGCAAGATCTTCGGCGCGCTCGTCATCCCCGCCGACTTCACCGCGTCGGTCACCGCGCTGACCACGGCGAACGCGACCGCCCGGCCGACGATCACGGTGCTCACCAATCCCGGCAAGGGCAGTCTCGGCTCCTCCCTCGCGAGCCAGATCTCCACGGCGGCCGCCCACCAGGCGTCCCGCACGATCGGCGAACGCCTCACGGCGGCCTCGACCGGCGCCGCGACGACGTCCACCACCCGGCTGCTGCTCGTCGACCCGGTGAACGTGGTGACGAAGGTCGGCCACCCCCTGGGCGGCCACAGCGGCCTCGGACTGAGCGCGTTCTACTACACGCTGCTCCTCGTCCTCGCCGGCTTCCTCGGCGCCAACGTCATCAACAACGCCGTGGACACCTCCCTCGGCTACGCCGACAACGAGATCGGCCCCTGGCACGCCCGCCTGCCCACCGTGCCGATCAGCCGCACCCAGACGCTGCTGCTGAAGATGGTCATGACCGCAGGCATCACGGTGCTCAGCGTCTCGCTGGTGATGCTCGCCTGTGTCGCGATCCTCGGCATGGACGCGACCCGTCTGCCGCTGCTGTGGATCTACTCGTACTGCGCCTCGCTGGCGGTCGGCCTCGGGGTGCAGGCCATCAACGCCGCCTTCGGCGGGGTGGGACAGCTGGTGTCCATGTTCGTCTTCATCGTCCTCGGCCTCCCGTCGTCCGGCGCCACCGTGCCGCTCGAGGCCGTCCCCGCGTTCTACCGCTTCCTCTCGTACTTCGAACCGATGCGCCAACTCAGCGACGGGGTAAGGGCGATCCTGTACTTCGACGCCCGCGGCGACGCCGGTCTCGGCCGCGCCTGGCTCATGATCGCGCTCGGCACCGTCCTGGCGCTGCTGTTCGGCTTCGCGATGACGTCCTACTACGACCGCAAGGGGCTGAAGCGCCTGACGCCGCAGCCCGTCTGAACTCCCCCGGCCGCCCGGCACACATCAGGAGGCGCCGCCGGACGACTGCTTCGCGCCGCCGTTCCCCCGGCCGCCCGCGTTGCCGTCGTCGCCTTCGGCGCCCTTCGCCCGCTTCTCCGGCTTGCCCGCCCTGCTCGACTTGTCCGCCTTGTTCGCCTTGTTCTCCTTGTTGTGCGTCGCCCCCTTCCCCGATCCCTTCCCCGGGGCTTTCTTCGACGCGTTCTTCGACGTCCCGGGCGGGTTCGCCGTGGCCGGCGGGTCCGCCGCGTCCGCGGCCTGGTCCGGCCGCGGCTCGCGGTGGCAGTAGGCGACGACCCGCTCCTCGCCCCCGGCCGCGGTCACGAGCCGTCGCCAGACCGTCGATTCCAGCGTCCGGTCCTGGTCCTTGCCCCTGGCCCCGGTGCTGCCACCGCCGTTGCCCTGCGCTTGCCGCCCACTCTTCTCCGGACCCAGCCCCACCGCGTGGCACAGCGCCTCACGGTTCTCGGCGGGAAGCGGGACCCCGTGCCGGTCCGGCCGGAGCAGAGGGCCCGGGTACGGGGACCCCGGCCGGCCGGTCTCCGTGCCCACGGGGCCGGACGCCCGCTCGTGCGGGGCGGAACGGGCGGGCCGCGGTGCGGCGGGCGGGTCCGAGAAGCCCGCGGTCAGACCTCCGGTGGCGAGGGCCACGCCACCCAGCGTGAGGCTCGCGAGCAGTCCGGCCACGACGGCCCTGAGGGCGCTGTCCGGGCAGCGTCGCGCGGCGGCAGGCGACCAGTCGTCGCGAGGGCGCGTCGGGCCGGAGGTGTGGAGGCCGGCGTCACGGGCTGCCCGGAACGCGGCACGGGCTCCCTCCTCGGCCGCCCGGCGCGCGAGAGCGCCGGGCGCGCGGCCCTCGGCGTCGGCATCGTTTCCGGCGTGTCCTGGGACCTCGCGCTCGGCGGCCTCGCGTGCGGGCCGGCTCCGCGCGGCGGCATCGTGGGCCGCATGGTTCGCGGGGGCGCCGTCCACGGTGTCCGGGCTCCCGCTCAGCATCTCCCGGAGAGCCTCCTCCAGCGCTCTGTCCCACGGCTCGTCAGGCATCCGTCATCTCCCCCTCCCCTTCAGTTGCCGGGCAAGTCGCTTCAATCCCCGATGTGCCGCGGACCGTACCGCACCGGGACGCTTGCCCAGTACCCGGGCGGAGGTGACTCCGTCGAGGCCTACGACGACACGCAGCAGTACGGCCTCGGCCTGGTCCGGCGGCAGGCCCGCGATCAGCGCCAACGCGCGTTCCGTGGACAGGGCGTCCAGGGCCTCGACCGCGACGTCGCCGGGGGCGGGAAGCTCCCGGGCGTCCTGTTCGAGTGCGCTGGTGCGGGGCCGGGAACGGGCGCGCCGGAGATGGTCGAGGGCGCGGTGGCGGGCGATGGTCGCGGTCCAGCCGCGGAAGCCCGCGGCGTCGCCCCGGAAGCGGCCGAGGTCCCGGGCGATCTCCAGCCACGCTTCGGAGGCCACGTCCTCGGCGTCCTCGCCGACCATGCCCCTCAGGTATCCGAGCAGCCCGGGGTGCACGATCCGGTAGGCCTCCGCGAACGCCTCCTCGTCACCCCGCTGGGCACGTTCGACGGCCGCGGCGAGATCCGGGCCGTGTGCCGCCGGGGGCGCCTTCCCCGTTCCCTCACCCACCCGACCCTCTTCACCACACGTACGCGTCCGCGGCTCCGGCCCCACGGTGACACCGGATGACTTTCATCCTGTCAGACCGTCAGCGGGTGCTCGTCGGCACGCTGTCGGGGGCGACCCGGGGCGCGGCACGGCGCGCCCGCGGCGACCGGCGGCCGTGCACCGTGAGGAAGTAGGTCTGGAGGGACTCCTGCGGGCCGAGCTCGAAGCGGTTCACGGTCCGGCCGAGGGGGTTCCACACCCGCCCGTCCGGCAACCGGACTCCGACGGGATGCCGGAACACCTTGCGGAGCAGGTGCCTGGGCGGCAGGTCCACCCACACCGCCCCGGCCTGCCGCACCAGCACCTCACCGACGTAGGCGCCGAGGCCGAGCAGCGGCCCCTCGACGTCCGCCCGTCGGCTCCCGCCCTGACGCAGGCCGTCGATCAGCCGGTCGACCAGGCGCAGGCTGGCCACGGTGTAGTCCAGCGGCAGCCGTGCCCGGCCGGCGGCACGCTCGACGAACTCGGCCGCGTGCCGCCTCATGTCGGCCGCGCACAGGGCGCCTGCCTCGCGGTCCATACGTGATCACCCTCCCCCATCCGAGTGGCGGGACCCGCCACGTGGTCAAGCGCGTCCGGGCCGGGAGACATCACGGGGGCGGCGCGTGACCCCGGTCACAGGGGAGCTCGGGAGGGGCGCCGGCCCCGCGGAGACGGAGCCGGCGGCGGACGGGGTTCGGCCCGCCTGCGCGACCGCGGCCAGGCGGCGGATGGTGGGCAGGTCGGCGTACAGGTTGTCGCCGGGGCATTCGGTCGGGTAACCGTCGCGATGTCCCGAGATCCGGTTCAGGACGACCTTCTGCCCCTTCTCGAACAGGCCGCTGTCGGCGGCCGCGGTGAGTTCGGCGGTTCCGGCGGCGTCGTGTCCGTACAGCCCGAGCTTCCAGGCGGCGACGGCCGCGATCGCGTCGCGCAGCACCGGCGAGGAGACCGCGTCGTTGTAGTTGCCGAGGACGGCGACGCCCGTGGTGTCCGTGTTGAAGCCGTAGGTCTGCGCCCCCACGACGGGTTGGTCGGTGCCTCCCGCCCGGCCCTCGAAGACGGTGCCGCACTTGTCGACGAGGAACTGGTAGCCGATGTCGTTCCAGCCCTGACTCCGCACGTGGTACAGGAAGATCGCGCGGATGATGTCGGGCGATTCGGCGCAGGCGTAGTCGTTGCTGCCCGCCGTGTGGTGGACGAACACCGCCTTCGTCTCGGCCGAGTACCGGGGCGGGTCGGCGACCAGCGACTCGTCCGCGCCCCAGCCGGCGCGCGGGGTGACGGCGGGCCGCGGGGCGGCGGTGCCCGAGGTGCCGGACGCCGGGGCGGGCGGCGCCCCGTCGGCGGCCGGGACGACGGCGGGGTCGACGGCGGGGTCCACGAGTTCCAGGCGGAGTCCGCCGGGCAGCGGCGCGCGGGCACCGGGCCGCGCGGTCACCCGCACCTGGACGCCGTCGGACGGTCCGGTCCACAGTGGCTGGGTGCCGGCGCGCGGTGCGGACCTGCCCGCGGCGGCCCCCACCTCGGGCGTCCGGACGTCGGTCTCGAGCGCGCGCCAGGCCGACCAGACCCCGGTCAGCCGGTCCCGGGTGCGGACCTCGGCCGTACCGTCGAGCCGGGCGCGCGAATCGGCCCAGGTCAGTCCGACCATGCTGAACGGCGCGGTGGGACGCGCGGACAGCTGCCGCAGGGCGGGGCCGCCACCGGTCAGGGAGATGCCGCGTACGCCCGTCCCGGCAGCCGTGTCAGGCGCCCACGGGACGGGGGCGTCGGCGGCGTGGCCGGGGGTGGTGAGGCCGACGGAGGCGAGCACGAAGGCGGAGGCCGCGGAGGCGCGCGCGGCCCGACGGAGGAGGTGCGGGATCACGGTGTTCCTTCGGAGTCGGTGGGGTCCGGGGGGCGGCGATGCCGGCGGTCGGGGTGCCGAGGAACCCCGATTCCCTCACGGATCTCGGCCCCCGCCGGAGCCGCCGGTGTTTCGGGGGCGGCACGGCGACTCCTCGGTTCGACGGAAATCGCCTGGCTCCGTACACCTTGCGGATCCTCGGGCGACAGGACGCGGAACAACCGGAAGAAGACCCCCTTTCGGTTGATCGAGACGGCGTCACATGCCCTAATGCGTCCCCGGGTTGACCGCCGTCGATCGTCGGACGGAGAAGCTTCCGCCCCACCGATGCCGAGCGGATGGCCGGACCGTCACCGCTTCACCGTGCCGCCCCCGGACGGCGGAGCGTCGGCATCCGCGAAGAACTCCCAGAGGGTGACGACGGCGACGAACTGCGCGAGGAGCCACGCGACCTGCAGCGAGAAGAAGCGCATCTGGTAGACCGACAGCAGCAGCTGGGCACGGCTCGGCCAGAAGGCGCGCTCCGAGCCGAAGGTGTCGACGTCCATCGCCACGGCCGTGAGGGTGAGCACCAGCAGCACCGCCGCCGACGCGAGGGCGAGCACCTCCTGCTCCTCACCGAGCAGGTGGTTGCCCACGGCGAAGAGCCCGGCCGGCAGGGCGTACGCCGCGGCGAGGGGCAGGGCCTTGACCGGTCCGCGCCGGCCTGGCAGCTCGCGCCACAGCGCGCCGAGCAGGAAGCCGGCCGCGGCGAACGCGAACACCCAGGAGGCGACGGCCCACACCACGTCGGGGAAGCCGAACGGGTCGTACAGCGTGCCGTTGAGGGCGTCCCCGCGCAGGGTCTGCGCCCAGGTGAGGAATCCGGCGAAGGGCAGGGAGAAGAGCGCGGCGAAGCGGGCGGCGCGCGTCGCGTTGTCCCACCAGCCGTCCCGGGGGCCGAGCGCGAGCACGACGTCCACCACGGTGACGCCGGGCGGCAGCTCGTGCCCGGGGGGCGCGCCCGCCGGCCCGCTCCCCCAGCGGCGCAGGTCCCTCAGTTCCGTCTCGACCCGTTCGCGGTCCACGACGCCCTCGTCGGACTGTCCCTGGTCGAGCCTGCGGAGCTTGGCCAGCCGCGCCCGGTGTCCCCGGGCCGCCTCGAGCAGCCCCGTGCGGTCCGCCGGTGCGAGCAGGTCCCCGATCCGCGGCGCGCTCCCGTTCCGGCGCCTCAGGACCGCCCGCCGCCTTCCCAGCCGCAGGCATGCGGACAGGGCGGCCACGTCCACGAAGAACCAGAGGAGGGCCGGCGCGCTGTTGGCCGCGTAGATCCCGAGGAAGAGCGCCACCACGGCCGGGAACGAGACGAGCATCAACCACCGCTCCACGCGGCCGGGTTCGGACCGCAGGACCGGAACGCGCGACGCGGGCCCGGACAGATCCGTGCGCCGTCGTGAAGCCACGTGCAGGAACGCGAGCAGCGCCAGGGCCGTGAGGACCCACAGCTTGCCCGTCCACCAGTCCTGCGCGTGGGTGGCGGACCACAGCAGGCCGCTGCGGAACTCGGCGTGGTGCCAGGCCCCGTAGCCGGCCGTCCCGTCGACCGTGGGGTGGACGAGGGCGCTCGGCCAGCTGCCCCGCAGCCAGTCGCGCTCCTTGGCGACCGCCTGGAACACCCCGATCAGCAGCACGCCGCCGACGGAGCAGGCGAGCGCACCCCGCAGCGGGAAGGGGGTGTCGGGGCCACCCAGGAGCCGGCCGTCGCGCAGGAGCCGCCACGCGGCGGCGAACGTGCCCAGCAGCAGGAGCGTGAACGCGGCCAGGGTGGCCGCGCCGACCGCCGCCAGGGTGTACCAGGCGTGTCCGCCGTCCTCGGGACGGACGAAGTCCGCGGCGTGCAGCCCGATCGCCGCCGGCCACACCCCGGGGACGGCGGCCACCGCGGCGAGCGCGATGCCGACGGCCTTCAGGTGCCGCCGGGCCCCCGCGAAGAGCAGCAGCACGAGCCCGGCCAGCGAAGAGAGCCACCACGCGTGCACGGCGAGACGCGCCTGTTCGGCCCACTGCCGGACGTCGTCGAAGTCGCCCCGGGCGGCGTACACGAGGTCGTCCAGGTTGGCCAGCAGGGAGAGGCAGAGCAGGACCCAGCCCCAGTTGCCGAGATCGGCCGTGATCCGCTGCTCGGTGGGGTCGAGCGTCACGTGCCGCCGCCGGTGGAGGAGAGCGGCCCGCCACAGCGCCCCGACGACCAGGAGGTCCCAGAGCAGGTATCCGACCGCGTCGACCACCGCGTAGGGCGCGTTGTCGTCCTGCGCCGACCAGAGCCGGGGCACGGTCGGACGTACGCGCACGGTGACCGGGTCGTCCGGCGCCACGGAGGTCCACACCAGGCCGTGGGCCCCTTCCCCGCGGGCGGCACGCGGTGTGGCCGAAAGGGCCCCCGGCCTGCCGGGATCGACGACGACCCGCCCCCAGCGCACCGCTCCGAGCGTCCCCGGCGGCGTGAACCGCACCTCCCACCAGGCGGCGAGGACGTCGACCGTCCACGGCCCGATGCGCAGCTCCTGCCGCTGGTCCACCCAGCCGTGGGAACGGACCTCCACGGTGACGGCGGAGACGCTCGGCTTCACGACCGGTTCGCCCGAGCGCCACTCCTCCCAGCGGGTGTCGAACCGCTCGTTCCCCCTCACCAGGCACCGCATCGCGAGCCGGTATCCCTCGCTCTGCGATCCGAACAGCAGCTTGTCGGCATGCGTCCAGGACATCGGCACGGTGATCGTGACGTCGCTGGTGACCTTCGTGTACGTCCGGTCCTCGTGGTCGAGGACGACCCGCGCCGTCCCGGTCGCCCGCGCGAGCCCCCGCTCGTCGCAGTCGGGCCCCGGGGCCGCCGCGGCGGCCCGCCCCGTTCCGGGCCACATCACCCCCGGTCCGACGAGAGCCCCGAGGAGGAGCAACAGCAGCAGACCGACCCCCCGGCGTATCCGCACGTGTCGACCGGGCCCTTCCGTGTGGAGGTCAACGGCGGATCCATGATGCGGCGCCGAACGCGATCTGCCCACCCCACGCACCTGTTCGAACCAGCGCGCACGGGGTGCCGGGGGCGCACACTCGAACTACGCGAAGACCTCGAGGTGTTGGGCGTTCCTTCGGGCACCGCGTGGAACGTCAGGGAGGCTCGTTCCCGCGGTCGGGCCGGTCGCGATGCCCTGCCCGGTACGTGAGGTGACCCGCCCCGGGAGGGACGCATCCCATCACGCCCGCGCAGGCCCCAGGTCAGGCGTCCTTCTTCACCGGCTCCAGGATCGCGACGCACTCCACGTGGTGGGTCATCGGGAACAGGTCGAACGCGCGCAGCGTGCGGACCCGGTAGCCGCCCTCCTTGAAGTAGGCGATGTCCCGCGCCAGGGCCGCCGGGTCGCAGGCGACGTAGGCGATGCGGCGGGCGCCGAGGCCCGCGAGGTGCTTGACCGTCTGCTTGCCGGCGCCCGCGCGCGGCGGGTCCAGGACGATGAGGTCGACGTCGGTGATGCCGGTGCGCGGCAGGACCGATTCGACCTTGCCCTGCTCGATGCGGACGCGCGGGAAGTCGGCCAGGTTGTGGCGTGCGTCCTCCACCGCGCGCTTGCCGGACTCGATGCCGAGGACCGCGCCCTGGTCTCCGACCCGGTCCGCGAGGGCGCCCGCGAAGAGGCCGACGCCGCAGTAGAGGTCGAGGGCGGTGTCGCCCTTGCGCGGGAGGAGGCCCTGCATGACGGCCTTCATGAGCGTGTCGGCGGCCTTCGGGTGGACCTGCCAGAAGCCGCCGCTGCCCACGCGGTGCGTGCGCTCGTCGGCGCGCTCGCGGACGAAGGCGCGGCCGTGGACGCGGTGGACGCCGCCGTCCTTCTCGTCCACCCGCATGACCGAGACGGGCTTGTCGAGCTCCACCAGGGGGAGGCGGGCGCCCGGGCGGGGGGTGAGGATGACCTGGCGGTCGTTGGAGCCGGAAGCCGCGATGGCCTCGATGGAGGCCATGCCCTCCCAGGTGCGCTTCTCGATGCCCAGCTCGGAGACGCCCTCGGCCGCGATCATGCAGTGGTCGATCACCTCGACCTCGTGCGAGCGGTGCTTGCGCAGGCCCGCGTGGCCCTCGGTGTCGACCGCGTACTGCACGCGGGTGCGCCACTGCGGGACCTCGCCCGCGGGGAGCTTGTCGCCCTCGGCCGGCATGACGGTGCCGTCCCAGCCGGCCTCCTCGGGGGTGAGCCCGGCGAGGCGCTGGAGCTGTTCGGCGATGACCTCGCCCTTGAGGCGGCGCTGGGCGCCCGGCTTGGCGTGCTGCCAGTCGCAGCCGCCGCACCTGCCCGGCCCGGCGAAGGGGCAGGGCGCCTCGACCCGGTCCTTGGAGGCCTCGAGGACGGTGACCGCGTCCGCCCGCAGGAAGCGGGAGGTCTCCTCGCCCTCGGTGACGCGGGCGACGATCCGCTCGCCGGGCAGGGCGTGGCGGACGAAGAGGACGCGGCCTTCCTCCGTGCGGGCGATGCAGTGGCCACCGTGTGCGACGGGGCCGACCTCGACCTCGTACTCCTCCCCGACGAGCGACGACTCAGGTGCGTTCTGCATGACGGGGAGACTCCAGAGAAAGAGAGAGGTGGGCTGCCGCAGCGGCAGCCCACCAGTCTACGTGCCCGTGAGGACGGATTCGGCCTCAGCTCTTGGCGGTCGGCTCCTTGGCCCGCTTCTCGACGGGGCCGCGGCGCACGGATCCCGGCGCGTTCCAGTCCTGGCGCTTCCTCGCCCGCTTCTTGGCGGCCTCGGAGGACTGCAGCTGGTAGGGCACCGAGGTGACCATGACGCCGGGGGTGAACAGCAGCCGGCCCTTGAGCCGCAGGGCGCTCTGGTTGTGCAGCAGGTGCTCGTACCAGTGACCGACGACGTACTCCGGGATGTACACGGAGACGGCGTCGCGCGGGCTCTCCCGGCGGATGCTCTTGACGTACTCGATGACCGGGCGGGTGATCTCGCGGTACGGCGAGTCGAGGATCTTGAGCGGGACGTTGATGCCGCGCCGCTCCCACTCCTCCTTGAGCGCCTTGGTCTCGGCCGGGTCGACGTTGACGCTCAGCGCCTCCAGCTCGTGGGCGTGCAGCAGCTTGGCGTAGGCGAGCGCCCGGAGCGTCGGCTTGTGCAGCTTGGAGACCAGGACGACGGAGCGGACCCGGGAGGGGCGGACGTACTCGTCCGGGCGTTCCTCGGCGGCCGCGATCTCCTCGGCCACGCGGTCGTAGTGGCGGCGGATCGCCGTCATCGTCCCGTAGAAGATCACCATGCCGAGCAGCGCGACCCAGGCGCCGTGGGTGAACTTGGTGGCGAGGACGACGACCAGGACGAGGCCGGTGAAGAAGGCGCCGAAGGTGTTGATGGCACGGGAGCGGATCATGTGCCGGCGCTTGGCCTGGTCCTTCTCGCTCCGCAGGTGGCGGTTCCAGTGCCGCACCATGCCGATCTGGCTGAGGGTGAAGGAGACGAACACGCCGACGATGTAGAGCTGGATCAGCTTGGTCGAGTCGGCTCCGTAGAGCCACACGAGCAGCGCGGCGGCGCCGGCCAGCAGGACGATGCCGTTGGAGAAGGCGAGGCGGTCGCCACGGGTGTGCAGCTGCCGGGGCAGGTACCGGTCCTGGGCGAGGATCGAGCCGAGGAGCGGGAAGCCGTTGTACGCCGTGTTGGCGGCCAGGAAGAGGACGAGGGCCGTGGCCGCGGCGAGCACGACGAAGAAGAAGGTGCCGTCGCCGAAGACGGCGGCGGCCACCTGGGAGATGACGGGGTCCTGGACGTAGCTGGGGCCGACCGGGACGCCGTTCAGCAGCAGGTCCTCGGCGGGCTTCTCGGCCATCCGCACGTCGGTGGCCATGGCCAGGAAGATGATGCCGCAGAACATGGTGACGGCCAGGCCGCCCATGAGGGCGAGGGTGGTGGCCGCGTTCCTCGACTTCGGCTTGCGGAAGGCGGGGACGCCGTTGGAGATCGCCTCGACGCCGGTGAGGGCGGCACAGCCGGAGGAGAAGGCACGCAGCAGCAGGAAGACCAGCGCGAAGCCGGCGAGGCCCTGGTGCTCGGGCTTGATCTCGAACTCGGCGGTGGGGGCCAGCATGGTGTCGCCGAGGACGATCCCCCGGTAGGCGCCCCAGGCGATCATGATGAAGACGCCGGCGACGAAGACGTAGGTCGGGATGGCGAAGAGGCTGCCCGACTCCTTCACTCCGCGGAGGTTCATCAGGGTCAGCAGCACGATGACGGCGACCGCGCAGAGCACCTTGTGCTCGACGACGAAGGGGACGGCCGAGCCGAGGTTCTCGATGCCCGAGGAGATGGAGACGGCGACGGTCAGGACGTAGTCGACGAGCAGCGCGCTGGCGACGGTGAGTCCGGCCTTCGGGCCGAGGTTGGTGGTGGCGACCTCGTAGTCACCGCCGCCGCTCGGGTAGGCGTGGACGTTCTGCCGGTACGAGGCGACGACGGTGAACATCAGGACGACGACGGCCAGCGCGATCCACGGGCTGAAGTGGTACGCCGACAGGCCCGCGATGGAGAGG
This sequence comes from Streptomyces sp. MS191, assembly GCF_008042125.1. GTDB lineage: Bacteria > Actinomycetota > Actinomycetes > Streptomycetales > Streptomycetaceae > Streptomyces. The sequence continues at coordinate 141,817 of NZ_RDBI01000037.1, read as the reverse complement.
ACGAGCAGCACCTCACCGGGTGCGTACGCCACCGAGGAGAGCGGGTCGGAGGCGAAGACGGGGAGCGCGATGCGCTTCGGGAGAAGGGTTTCCCCGAGCTTGTCGCTGCGCAGGGCCCGCCCGATGAGGATTCGTTTGGGCACGTCGGTCAGTTTGGGCACGCAGAGGATCGTAAGCGTTCGAAAACCGCCACGCCCACCGGCACCCCCGATCCGCACCGAATCTCCCTGCGTACCACCTCGGATGAGGTCGCGGTAGGCGTTGCCGCATAAGCTCGGAGCGGGCAGCACGGCAGGGCGTTGTCCGCCGTGGCCCGGGCCAGACGGGTGAGGAAAGTTGTGAGCAGGGTGTATTCGCAGGTCAGCAAGGCGATCAGGAGTGCGGGGTAAGGGGACGTGCACATCGTCATCATGGGCTGCGGGCGAGTGGGAGCCGCTCTCGCGCAGACCCTGGAACAGCAGGGCCACACCGTCGCGGTGGTCGACCAGGACCCGACGGCTTTCCGCCGTCTGGGCTCGGGCTTCGGCGGACGCCGCGTCACGGGCGTGGGCTTCGATCAGGACACGCTGCGCGAGGCGGGGATCGAGGAGGCCGGCGCCTTCGCCGCGGTGAGCAGCGGTGACAACTCCAACATCATCGCCGCGCGGGTCGCGCGCGAGATGTTCGGCATCGAGAACGTGGCCGCGCGGATCTACGACCCGCGGCGCGCCGAGGTCTACCAGCGGCTCGGCATCCCGACCGTCGCGACGGTCCGCTGGACCGCCGACCAGATGCTGCGGCGGCTGCTGCCGTCCGGCGCGGAGCCGCTGTGGCGCGACCCGAGCGGGGGCGTCCAGCTGGCCGAGGTGCACACCTCTCCGGCGTGGATCGGCCACAAGGTCAGCCGCCTGCAGGACGAGACGGGGGTGCGCGTGGCGTTCCTCACCCGGCTGGGCGAAGCGATTCTCCCCACCTCGCAGACGGTGCTGCAGGAGGGCGACCTCGTGCACGTGATGATGCGTACGGACGAGATCGTCAAGGTCGAGGCGGCCTTCGCCGAGGGTCCTGAGGAGGGCGGTCACTGATGCGTGTCGCTATTGCGGGCGCGGGTGCGGTGGGCCGTTCCATCGCGGGCGAGCTCCTGGAGAACGGCCACGAGGTCCTGCTGGTCGACAAGGCGCCGACCGCCATCTCGGTGGAGCGGGTGCCGCAGGCGGAGTGGCTGCTGGCCGACGCCTGCGAGATCACCTCGCTCGACGAGGCGGCGCTGCAGCGGTGCAACGTGGTGATCGCGGCGACCGGTGACGACAAGGTGAACCTGGTCGTCTCGCTGCTCGCGAAGACCGAGTACGGCGTGCCGCGGGTGGTCGCCCGGGTGAACAACCCCAAGAACGAGTGGCTGTTCAACGAGTCCTGGGGGGTGGACGTCGCCGTCTCGACGCCGCGTCTGATGTCGGCCCTGGTGGAGGAGGCGGTGAGCGTCGGCGACCTGGTCCGGCTGCTGCGTTTCAGCCATGGCGACGCCAACCTGGTGGAGCTGACGCTGCCGCCCGAGTCCGCCGTCGCGGGGACGTCGGTGGGCGACGTGGCCTGGCCGCAGGACACCTCGCTGGTGACCATCATCCGCGGCTCCCGGGTGCTGACCCCGAGCGCGGAGGAGACGCTGGAGGCGGGCGACGAGCTGCTGTTCGTGGCCGCGCAGGCGCGCGAGGAGCAGCTGGAGGACCTGCTGTCGGTCCGCCGCGGCGAGGAGTCGTCCGCCGGCTGACGCGGCCGGAGGCCGGCTCGGGCCGGACCCACCGTGAGTGGATCCGGCACCGGAACGGGCGAAGGGGCTGTGAGGAAGCGGAATCGCTTCCTCACAGCCCCTTCGCCGTCACGGCCGTGCCAGGTGTCACGGGCGGGCGGTTACGCCTCCGGGCGCTGCGCCGCCTCGGCCTTGCGGGCCTTCTCGGCCTCCTCCTCGGCTTCCATCTCGGCGAAGACGTCGATCGGCGGCGGCGCCTTGGCGAGGAAGACCCAGGTGAGGTAGACGGCCAGCAGGAAGGGCGGGATCTTCAGCGCGACCAGCACCCAGCCGAACTTGGTCGTGTCGGCCCACCAGTACATCGGGAAGAGGATCGCGCACTTGCCGAGCAGGATCAGGCCCCATGCCCAGCTCGCCTTGGCGTACGCCTTCTTGCGGCCGGGGTTGCGGGTGCGCCAGGAGAGGTTCTCCTTGAAGACCGGCCCGAGGATGAGACCGATCAGGGGCACGCCGGCGAGCGTGGTGATGATGTACGCGAGGGCGAGGCCCAGGGTGTACAGCATGCCCGGCAGGTAGAAGTCCTTCGCGTTGCCGGTCATCATCGCGAAGACCACACCGAAGGCGACGCCGAAGACACCGCTGAAGGCGTGCTTCACGGTGTCCCGGCGGATCAGCCGGACCACGACGAGGGCCAGCGAGACCGCGAGCGCGGCGATCGCCGACACGTGCAGGTCCTTATTGATCGTGAAGATCGTCACGAACAGCAGGCCGGGCACGACCGTCTCGACCATGCCGCGTACGCCGCCGAAGGCCTCGAACAGCGCGGCCTCGGTGACCTCCTTCGAGGCCTGGGCGTCCTTGGCGTCCTGCGCCGCCTGATCGGTGGTCGGCTTGTCGAGGGACGTCACCGGCTACTCCTGTCCGAGCGGTCGGAGCTCGTATTTGGGATTGAAGAGGACCCGCCGGCCGTGGCTCATGGAGATCCGGCCGGAGGCGATGAGCTTGCGGCCCGGTTCGATGCCCACGATGGACCGCCTGCCCAGCCACACCACGTCCAGCGGGGCCGTGCCGTCGAACAGCTCGGCCTCCAGCGCGGGCACGCCGGCCCGCGGCCGCAGGGTGACCGTGCGCAAGGTACCAGTCACCTTGACCACCTGGCGGTCGGAACAGTCGGAGATACGCGTGCACCCCGACGCCTGGGTGTCCTCCTGGAGCTCTTCGGACTCCAGTTCCTCCTGGGAGGTGGACAGCCGGTCGAGCATCCGCCGGAAGCGCCCGGCAGGCTTCTCTGTACGCGGTGCAGCACTCATACAGAAAGCGTACCGGCCCTCCTCCCCGCGGGAACCGGCCACTTCCCACGGCTCTCCCGCGCTCGGGTCCCGTCCCGGCAGGGTCGCCGGACCGGCGGCCGGACGGGCCGCCGCCCCGGTGTTCGCATCAGCGCTCGAAGCGGTAGCCCATGCCCGGTTCGGTGACGAAGTGACGCGGGTGCGAGGGGTCGGCCTCCAGCTTGCGCCGCAGCTGCGCCATGTACACGCGCAGGTAGTTCGTCTCGGTGCCGTACGAGGGGCCCCAGACCTCCTGGAGGAGCTGTTTCTGGCTGACCAGGCGGCCGCTGTTGCGGACGAGGACCTCCAGCAGGTGCCACTCCGTGGGGGTGAGCCGGACGTCCCGCCCGTCCCGGTGGACCTTCTTGGCCGCGAGGTCGACGGTGAAGCCGGCCGCCTCGACGAGGACGACGCCGTCCTCGGCGCCGCCCACCGGTTCGGCCCGCCGTACGGCGGCGCGCAGCCGGGCCAGCAGCTCGTCCATGCCGAAGGGCTTGGTGACGTAGTCGTCGGCGCCCGCGTCGAGCGCCTCGACCTTCTCGTCGGAGGTCTGCCGGGCCGACAGCACCAGGATCGGCACCCGGGTCCAGCCACGCAGGCCCTTGATGACCTCGACCCCGTCGATGTCGGGCAGCCCCAGGTCGAGGACGACCACGTCGGGATGGCGTTCGGCGGCGAGCCGGAGGGCGGTCGCGCCGTCGGGCGCCGCGTCCACCTCGTACTTCCGCGCCTTGAGGTTGATCACCAGCGCGCGGACGATCTGCGGCTCGTCGTCGACGACGAGAACCCGGGTCATCGAAGCAGTCCTTCTCTCTGTGTGTCTCTCGGTGGGCTGTGCGGGAGCGGCGGCGCGGTCAGGGGGCGGCCCGGGCCGGCAGCTCCGGGGCGGCGGTCGGCGGCCGTCCGCGTACGGCCTTGAGGGTCAGGGTCATCGTCAGGCCCCCGCCCGGGGTGTCGTCGGCCGTGACGGTGCCGCCCATCGCCTCGACGAAGCCCCGGGCGACGGCGAGGCCCAGGCCGACGCCGGAGCCGCGCGGGGCGTCCCCGAAGCGCTGGAACGGTTCGAAGATGCCGTCCTTGTCCTCGTCGGGCACTCCCGGCCCGCGGTCCACGACCCGCAGCTCGACCCGGTCGCCCAGCACGCTGGCGGCGACGACGACCGGCACCCGGGGCGGGCTGTACTTGACGGCGTTCTCGACGATGTTGGCGACCGCCCGTTCCAGGAGTCCCTTGTCGACCTCGACCATCGGCAGGCTCTCGGGGACGTCCAGCTCCGCGCTGCCGTCCGGAACGCCGCCGAGCGCCATGGGCACGACCTCGTCCAGGTCGACGGCGCGGATCAGCGGGGTGACGGTGCCGGTCTGGAGCCGGGACATGTCGAGCAGGTTGCCCACGAGGTGGTCGAGCCGGTCGGAGCCGTCCTCGATGCCGGCCAGGAGCTCGGCCCGGTCCGCCTCGGACCATTCGACGTCGTCGGAGCGCAGCGAGGAGACGGCGGCCTTGATCGCGGCGAGCGGGGTGCGCAGGTCGTGGCTGACGGCGGCCAGCAGCGAGGTACGGATCTTGTTGCCCTCGGCGAGCTTCCGCGCCTCCTCGGCCTCTCCGACGAGCCGCTGCCGGTCGAGGACGACCGCGGCCTGTGCCGCGAAGGCGCCGAGCACCCGCCGGTCCTCGGCGGGCAGGGCCCGGCCGGTGAGCACGAGCGCCAGGTGTTCGCCCACGGGCATGTCCACGTCCGCGTCCTCGGGGCGGGCGGCGGGCCGGGTGCCCACGCTCGCCGCGCAGGTCCACGGGTCGACGTCGCTCGCCCGTTCCAGCAGCGCGACCGACTCCATCGAGAAGGTCTCCCGGCCCCGCTCCAGGAGGGCCTCCAGACTCGACTCCCCGCGCAGCACGCTGCCGGCGAGATAGGAGAGCACCTCGGACTCGGCACGCAGGCGGGCGGCCTGGTGGGTGCGCCGGGCGGCGAGGTCGACCACCGAGGCCACCGACACGGCGACGCCGAAGAACACGGCGATGGCGACGATGTTCCTGGGGTCGGCGATCGTGATCCGGTGCACCGGCGGGGTGAAGAACCAGTTCAGCAGGAAGGAGCCGAAGATCACCGAGGCCAGTGCCGGCAGCAGCCCGCCCAGCAGCGCGGCGGCCACCGCGAGGGCCAGGAACAGCAGCATGTCGTTGGCCAGGCCGAGGTCGGCGTCGATGTGGGTGAGGAGGAGGCTGAGCAGCGCCGGACCGCCGACGCCGACGATCCAGCCCCAGATGATCCGGGGGCGGCCGAGGCGGGCGCCGCGGGTGACGGGCAGCCCGCGCCCCTTGGCGACCTCCTCGTGGGTGACGATGTGGACGTCGAGGTCGGGTCCCGACTCGCGGGCGACGGTCTGGCCGACGCCGGGGCCGAAGACGTACTGCCAGGTCTTGCGGCGGCTGGAGCCGAGGACGATCTGGGTGGCGTTGACGCCGCGGGCGAACTCCAGCAGGCCCGAGGGGATGTCGTCGCCGATGACGTGGTGGAACGTTCCGCCGAGGTCCTCCGCCAGGGTGCGCTGCACCGCCAGCTCCTTGGGCGAGGCGGCGGTGAGGCCGTCGCTGCGCGCGATGTACACGGCGAGCACCTCGCCGCCCGCGCCCTTCTCGGCGAGGCGGGCGGCGCGCCGGATGAGGGTGCGGCCCTCGGGGCCGCCGGTGAGACCGACGACGATCCGCTCGCGGGCCTGCCAGGTGGAGCGGATGTTGTGCTCGCCCCGGTACTGCCGGAGGTACTCGTCGACCCGGTCGGCGGTCCACAGCAGGGCGAGTTCGCGCAGCGCGGTCAGGTTGCCGGGCCGGAAGTAGTTCGACAGCGAGGCGTCGATGCGGTCGGGTTTGTATATGTTCCCGTGCGCCATGCGGCGGCGCAGCGCCTCGGGCGACATGTCGACCAGTTCGATCTGGTCCGCGCGGCGGACGACCTCGTCGGGCACCGTCTCGCGCTGGCGCACCCCGGTGATCGACTCCACGACGTCGCCGAGTGATTCCAGGTGCTGGATGTTGACGGTGGATATGACGTCGACGCCGGCGGCGAGCAGTTCCTCGACGTCCTGCCAGCGCTTGCCGTTGCGGGATCCCGGCACGTTCGTGTGGGCGAGTTCGTCCACGAGGGCGACGGCGGGCCGCCGGGCCAGGACCGCGTCCACGTCCATCTCGGTGAAGGCGGCGCCCCGGTGGGCCAGGGAGCGGCGCGGCACCTGCTCCAGCCCGTGCAGCATGACCTCGGTGCGCGGGCGGTCGTGGTGCTCGACGAAGGCGACGACGCAGTCCGTGCCGCGCTCGACGCGCCGGTGTGCCTCGGAGAGCATCGCGTACGTCTTGCCGACGCCCGGGGCAGCACCGAGGTAGATCCGTAGCTTGCCGCGTCCACCCATGGCTCGACCATACGTCCGGGGATTCGGACATTCTGTACGGGCGTGGGGTGCGTGGATCCGTATTGACGGGATTCTGATGCGCGTGGGCGCGGGGCCCGGGGAGTCCCGCTGGATATTCTCGGCGGAAAACCTCTCGCGGGTGTCGAAATCCCCGGGCCGGCTTCGACCTGTCCGTGCATCCGGGCCCTACGGGCCCTGCGACAGACACGAGGAGCACACCATGAAGTACATGCTGCTGATGCAGTTCAGCTCGCAGACTCTGGACGCGCCGGCGATCGGCGAGTGGCGGCCGGAGGAGATCCAGGCGCACATCGGCTTCATGAAGACCACGAACGAGAAGCTCGCCGCCGCCGGTGAGCTGGTCGACGCGCAGGGGCTGGCGATGCCCGACACCGCGCGGATCGTGCGCGCGGCGGCCGACGGGTCGGCCCTGGTGACCGAGGGTCCGTTCGCGGAGACCAAGGAGTTCCTGGCCGGCTGGTGGATCGTGGACGTGGAGACGCCGGAGCGGGCCGTCGCCATCGCGGCCGAGGTCTCGACCGCGCCCGGCCCGGGCGGGGCTCCGCTGAACATGCCGATCGAGGTCCGCGAGGTCATGTCCGCGCCGCCGACGGAGCTGTGAGCACCGAGCACCGGATCGACGACCTGCTGCGCCCGCTGGCGCCGCAGGTCGTCGGCGTGCTCACCCGCCGGTACGGGGACTTCGACGCGGCCGAGGACGCGGTGCAGGAGGCACTGGCCGACGCGGCGGCCCAGTGGCCGGAGCAGGGGGTCCCGGGCAATCCGCGGGGGTGGCTGATCCAGGTGGCCGCGCGCCGGATGGCCGACCTGGTCCGCGCCGAGCAGGCTCGGCGGCGCCGGGAGGACCGGGCGGCCGGGCTGGAGCCGGCCGACCGGTGGGCCGCGCCGGCGGCGGACGCGGACGACGCGGCGGGCCGGGACGACACCCTCACGCTGCTCTTCCTGTGCTGCCATCCGTCGCTGTCGCGGGCGTCGGCCGTGGCCCTCACGCTGCGGTCGGTGGGCGGACTGACGACCGGCGAGATCGCGCGGGCCTTCCTGGTGCCGGAGGCGACCATGGGCCAGCGGATCTCCCGGGCGAAACAGCGGATCAGGTCGTCCGGCGTGCCGTTCGGCATGCCCGAGGAGAAGGACCGGGCGGCGCGCCTCGCGGCCGTCCTGCACGTCCTGTACCTGATCTTCAACGAGGGGTACGCGACGAGCGACGGGGCCGAGCTGCGCCGGGTGGAGCTGTCGGCCGAGGCGATCCGGCTGACGCGCGCCGTGCACGCGACGCTGCCCGAGGACAGCGAGGTCGCGGGCCTGCTGGCGCTGATGCTGCTCACGAACGCGCGGGGCGCGGCCCGCGCGGGCCCGTCCGGCGAGCTGATCCCGCTCGCGGACCAGGACCGCTCGCGGTGGGACGCGGCGGCGATCGCCGAGGGGGTGGCCCTGGTCACCGCCGCGTTGCCCCGGGGGCCGGTGGGGCCCTACCAGGTGCAGGCCGCGATCGCGGCGGTGCACGACGAGGCGCCGACGGCACGGGAGACGGACTGGCCGCAGATCCTCGCGCTCTACGGGGTCCTGGAGCAGGTCTCGCCCAGCCCGGTCGTCTCCCTCAACCGCGCGGTCGCGGTGGCGATGGTCCACGGCCCGGCCGCGGGCCTGGAGATCGTGGACGAGCTGACCGGACGGGGCGAGCTCAAGGACCACTACCGGGTCCACGTGGTGCGAGGCCATCTGCTGGAGCGCGCGGGGGAACCGGAGGCGGCCCGGCAGGAGTACCTGCGTGCGGCGGCCCGCACGGCCAGCCTGCCGGAACGCCACTACCTGACGCTGCGGGCGTCTGCGCTGGGGGCTCGGCGGGACCCGTGAGGCCCGGACCGTGAGGCCGGGCCCTGAGGCCGTGGCGGGAACCAGGGAGTGTCTTGTCGATCACGCCGGGAGCCCGGCAAGATCGACAAGACGCCCCCTAGTGCTCGATGATCTCGCCGTCGCCGAGTTCGAGGACCCGGTCCGCCAGGCCCAGCAGCTGCGGGTCGTGGGTGGCCACCAGTGCCGTGACGCCCTCGCTGCGCACCACGGCGCGCAGCAGCTCCATCACCGCGAGTCCGGTCTCCGCGTCCAGCTGGCCCGTCGGCTCGTCGGCGATCAGCAGGGCCGGCTTGTTGGCCAGCGCGCGGGCGATGGCGACGCGCTGCTGCTGGCCGCCGGACAGCTCGCCGGGGCGCTGGGCCGCGTGGTCGGCGAGGCCGACCAGGGCGAGCAGCAGGGCGACGCGCTCCTCCCGCTCCTTGGGGTCGGCCTTGCGCAGGCGCAGCGGGACGCCCACGTTCTCGGCGGCCGTCAGGATGGGGATGAGGCCGAAGGACTGGAAGATGAAGCCGATGCGGTCCCGGCGGAGTTCCAGGAGGCCGTTCTCGCCCAGCTCGGCGAGGTCCGTGCCGCCGATGGTGATCCGTCCGTCGTCCGGGGTGTCCAGGCCGCCGACGAGGTTGAGCAGGGTCGTCTTGCCCGAACCCGAGCGGCCCTTGAGGGCGACGAGCTCGCCGCGCGGAATGTCGAAGGAGACTCCGCGCAGGGCGTGGACGGCCGCCGCGCCCGTGCCGTACGACCGGTGCAGGTTGCGGACGCGCACCATGGGGCCGCCGGACGGATCCTCGGCCACCGCCGTACCGGACCGCGCGCTGCTCTCACTCACCCTGGGCTCCCCCCGTCGTCGGACACGTGCGCCCGCCAGTATGTGCCGCCGGGGCGCCCGCCGACCAGACTCGGAGGGGGCGAAGATCCACGGAACGCCGGTGGGCCGGTCCCCGTACGGGGACCGGCCCACCGGTCGTGCTGTCGTCCGTGCGAGGGCCGCGGTCAGCGGACCTCGGTGATCTCGGGGCCGCGCTGGAGCTGGCCCATGCCTCCGGAGAAGCGCGAGCCTTCCTGCTCCTCCTGCTGGACGCCCTCGGGCACCATCTGCGCGTCGTTCGGCAGCTTGAGGACGATCGGGTCGCGGGGGGCCATCGGCCCCTCGCCCCGGACCACCACGGTGTCCCGGACGATCTGCTCCAGGAGGCCGGCCGCCTCGGGCTGCACGGCGCCCTGGCCGGAGATCACTCCGCGCAGGAACCAGCGGGGCCCGTCGACGCCCACGAAACGCACCAGCTGCACGCCGCCGGTGCCGTCCGGCAGCTGTACGGGGACCTGGGCGCGCAGCTCCCAGCCCAGCGGGCCCTCGACCTCGTCGATGACACCGCCCTGCTGGGTGATGCCGGAGGCGATCTCCTCGCGGACCTCGCCCCAGATGCCTTCCTTCTTCGGCGCGGCGAACGCCTGCAGCTGCACGGCGCTGTCACGCAGCACGACGGTGGCCGCGACGATCGCGTCGCCCGCCACCTCGACCCGCAGCTCCATGCCCTCGACTCCGGGCACGAAGATGCCGCCCAGGTCCACCCGGCCGTCCTCCGGCTTGGAGACCTCGGAGATGTCCCACGGTCCGTCGGGCCGGGGAGCCGGCGGAAGGTTCACCCGGCGCGGCGCGCCGGCCGTGTCGTCGGTGTCGAGCTCGTCGACGACCTGCTCGGCCTCGCCCGCTGCGTCCGCCACGTCCCCAGCGGAACCACTCTTCTTGCGACGTCCGAACACGTCACTGTCCTTCCCGGTCGGATACGACCGAAGCGTATCGATTCCCACCCGATGTGCCGTCCACGGCGGCATGCCCGCCGGTGGACCCGAAGCCCCCCTCGGCCCGCGCCGAGCCGGGAAGCTCCGCCACCTCGTGGAAGCGCACCTTCTCGACCTGCTGGACGACAAGTTGGGCAATCCTGTCGAATCGTTCGAACCGCACGCTCTCGCGCGGGTCGAGATTGACCACGATCACCTTGATCTCTCCACGGTACCCGGCATCCACCGTCCCCGGGGCATTCACGAGGGCTACTCCGCAGCGGGCGGCCAGGCCCGAGCGGGGGTGCACGAAGGCGGCGTAGCCGTCGGGCAGCGCGATGGAGACCCCGGTGGGGAGCACGGCCCGCTCACCGGGGGCCAGGACGGCCGCCTCGGTGGTCACGAGGTCGGCCCCGGCGTCCCCGGGATGGCCGTAGGACGGGAGCGGTACGTCCGGGTCCACGCGCCGGATGAGTACGTCGACGGGGTTGCGCATCAGGGGTTCACCTCGAAGGCGCGGGCGCGCCGGACCTGGTCGGGGTCGGACATGGCGGCCTGGATCTCCTCCGGCCGGCCGTTGTCGATGAAGTGGTCGACCTTGACCTCTATGAAGAGGGCGTCGGCACGGACGGCGACGGGGCCCTCGGGCCCGCCGATCCGGCCGGTCGCGGTCGAGTAGATCTTGCGCCCGTGCACGGCGGTGACCTCGGCCTCCAGGTGCAGGACGGTGCCGACCGGCACGGGCCGGACGAAGTCGGTCTCCAGGCGTCCGGTGACGGCGATGACCCGCAGCAGCCAGTTCAGGGAGCCGAGGGTCTCGTCGAGCGCGGTGGCGAGGACGCCGCCGTGCGCGAGGCCGGGGGCGCCCTGGTGGTCGGGGGTGACGGTGAACTCGGCGGTGACGGTCACGCCCTCGCCGGCGCGGGCCGCGAGGTGGAGTCCGTGGGGCTGCCCGCCGCCGCACCCGAAGCAGTGCTCGTAGTGCGCGCCGAGCAGCTCGCCGGGGGCGGGCGCGTCGGAGTGGCGTACCGGCGGTATGGCGTCGGCCGGCGGGGTGAGGGCGGCAGATGTTGCAGTCACAGGCGCAGACCTTACCCGCGCGGGTAGGGCCTGGTCGCGCCGTGCCAAGCTTGGAGGCATGCAGCCTTCCGCACCGTCCTCCGCGCCGCGCTTCGACGAACGACTGACCGCCCCCCGTTCGTGGTGGGTGATCGTGGCGCTGCTGGGTCTGTCCGGCGGTCTGGTGGCGTTCCCGCTGGGCACGGTCCCGATGCTCGCCGGCCTGATCGCCGCGGCGGCCGCGGCGGCCGTCGTGGTCTCCTCGTACGGCTCCGCCCGCATTCGTGTGGTGGCGGGCTCGCTGGTCGCCGGCGAGGCGCGGATCCCGGTCTCCGCTCTGGGGACGCCCGAGGTGCTGGACGCGGAGGAGGCGCGCGCCTGGCGCAGCTTCAAGGCCGATCCGCGCGCGTTCATGCTGCTGCGGAGCTACGTGCCGACCGCGCTCCGGGTCGAGGTCACCGATCCGGCGGACCCGACGCCGTACGTCTACCTCTCGACCCGGGACCCGCAGGGTCTGGCGGCGGCCCTGGAGGCGGCCCGCGCGGACGAGGCGGGGAACGCGACCGCGAGGTCCGCGGAGGCGTAGGGCGGCGGCTGACGGCTCCGGAGCGGCGTCCGGACGGGCGCCGCCGGGCTGCTGACCGGCTGTGCGGCGGGACGGCAGGCTGCCGGCCCGTCCCGGACCTGACCCGTCCGGCAGGGCAGGCCCAGGTCCTGTCCTAGAAGCCGAGCTCCTTGGGGTTCTCCGGCTGCTCCAGCGGGGGCAGGCCGCCGAGGGCCTCCCAGGGGACCTGGCGCTTGCGCAGGTCCTTGCGGATGTGTCCCGCGAGCTTCTTGGTGTCGCGCCGGTTCATCACGGCGCCGACGGCGGCACCGACCATGAACGGCATGAGGTTGGGCAGGTCGCGCACCATGCGCTTCATGATCTGCTGACGCAGTTCGCGCTTGAGCTGTCCGCCGAGCGCCGCGTTGACGGTGGTGGGCCGGGTGGGGTCGATGCCCCGCTCCTCGGCCCAGGACGTCAGATAGGCCGTCGAGCGCTGGGTGAGCGAGCCGGACGGCCGCAGGCCGTAGACCTCGTGCAGTTCGGCGATCAGCTTCAGCTCGATGGCTGCGACGCCCGTGATCTCCGCGGCCAGCTCGGCCGGCATCGCGGGGGGCACGGGCAGCATGGCGGCGGCGCCGATGCCGGCGCCGACGGTGGAGGTCGCGTTGGCGGCGCCCGCCACGAGCTTGTCGGCGATCTGCTCGGGGCCGAGCCCCGGGAAGTGCTTGCGCAGGGTCGCCAGGTCGCGCACGGGAATGCGCGGGGCCAGCTCGATCAGCCGGTCGGCGAGATAGCCGAGACCGGCCTTGGCGCCCTCGCCGCCGCGCTTCACGCCGCGCCTGACGGCGTCCATCCGGGCACGGTCGGGTTTGAGCCGGTCCAGCTGGGCGCGCGCCGGTTCGGCGGCCCGCCTGACGGCTTCGAGGCGGCCGCCACGCGGTGTCTCCCGCTCGACCGGGTCCGGCGTCGTGGCTGCTTCGAGCGAGGCCGAGGGGCCCCGCTCGTCGTCACGTACGCCGAGGACGGGCAGGAGGGCGCTCTGCTCGGCTTCGGGAGCCTCCTGGGCACCCTCCACCGGGCCGGAGCCGCCCTGGTGCGCCTCCGGCCTCCCAGGGAGGCGGAAGCGACGCTTCCTGGACGGTGTGTCGCCTGCCACGGCCGACCGGTCTCAGTCGCAGTCGCGGCAGATCGGCTGGCCGTTCTTCTCCCGCGCCAGCTGGCTGCGGTGGTGCACGAGGAAGCAGCTCATGCAGGTGAACTCGTCGGCCTGCTTGGGCAGGACCCGGACGGCGAGCTCCTCGTTGGACAGGTCCGCGCCGGGAAGCTCCAGTCCCTCTGCGGCCTCGAACTCGTCGACGTCGACCGTCGAGGTCGACTTGTCGTTCCGGCGGGCCTTCAGTTCCTCAAGGCTGTCCGAATCGACGTCGTCGTCGGTCTTGCGTGGGGTGTCGTAATCCGTTGCCATGTCGCTCTCCCCCTCTGGGTGGTTGCGGTGTCTCCAGCGCACGTAACGCGTGAGAGGCCGGACTTGTGCCCGACCCGAGGCGGAGATTTTGCCTCACATCAAGGTCTGTTACTCAATCGACACCCAACCCGCCCTCTCACGAGTGATCGGCTTTGGGTGGCGAACGGGACCGTACACGGTCCACCTGCCGTCCCTCACGGGTGCCACCCCGTGTACTTCCCGTCATCCAGGGCCCCGGAAACCCGGACTTTTCCCGGTTTTCCACTGGAATTCTCGATCACGGAGAGTAGAGAGTCGGCTGCTCGCTCCTGTGATCGATCACACAGGTGCGTCTCAGGAACGGGCTCCGAAAATTCCGCGCAAAGCGAACGGAACCGGCTGGTACCCGAAGTGTGTCAGATCGGAAGAGTGACACGCATCACGAGACCGCCGCCTTCGCGGGGCTCCGCGATGATACGGCCGCCGTGGGCGCGCGCGACGGATCGGGCGATCGACAGGCCGAGACCGACGCCCTTGTCGCTCCCCGTACGCTCCGTACGCAGCCGTCTGAACGGCTCGAAGAGGTTGTCGACCTCGTACGCGGGAACCACGGGACCCGTGTTCGAGACCACCATGACCGCCTGTCCGTGGTCGACCTCCGTGGTCACCTCCACCCAGCCCTCCTCCGCCACGTTGTAGCGCACGCCGTTCTGCACCAGGTTCAGGGCGATCCGCTCCAGCAGGACGCCGTTGCCCTGCACCACGGCGGGCTCCCGCTCGCCGCGGATCTCGACGCCCTTGGCCTCGGCCTCCGCGTGCACCTGGTCGATGGCGCGCGAGGCGACCTCGGCGAGGTCCACCGGTTTGCGCTCGATGATCTCGTTGTCGCTGCGGGCCAGCAGCAGCAGGCCCTCCACCAGCTGCTCGCTGCGCTCGTTGGTGGCCAGCAGCGTCTTGCCGAGCTGCTGGAGCTCCACGGGCACTCCGGGGTCCGAGAGGTGGACCTCCAGGAGCGTGCGGTTGATCGCCAGCGGCGTGCGCAGCTCGTGCGAGGCGTTGGCGACGAACCGCTGCTGGGCGGTGAAGGCCCGTTCCAGCCGGTCCAGCATGTCGTCGAAGGTGTCGGCGAGCTCCTTGAGCTCGTCGTCGGGGCCGTCCAGCTTGATCCGCCGGGTCAGGTCGGATCCGGCCACCTGGCGGGCGGTCCGGGTGATCCGGCCGAGCGGGGAGAGCACCCGGCCGGCCATGGCGTAGCCGAAGGCGAAGGCGATGATGCTCAGGCCGAGCAGCGCGAACAGCGAGCGCCGCAGCAGGTCGTCCAGCGCCAGGTCGCGCTGGTGCTGGAAGCAGGCCGAGGCAGCGGCGTTGAACTGGTCCACGGTGCCCTGCTTGGGCAGGTTGCACCACGAGGTGGTGGGCTGCACCTGGCCTTCGACGATCTTGAAGGGCAGGTCGGCGACGGTGGCGTTCAGCGCGTTGGCGGTGAGCAGGTAGATGATCGACAGCAGCAGGATGCCCGCGATCAAAAACATGCCGCCGTACAGCAGCGTGAGCCGTATGCGGATGGTCGGACGCAGCAGCGGCCGGACCGGGTCCCGGGGGTCCCAGGTCGGCTTCGGGGGCGCCTGGGGCGGCGCAGGGGTCGTGGTCACGGGGGTCAGATCCGGTAGCCGGAGCCGGGCACCGTGACGATCACGGGCGGCTCCCCGAGCTTGCGCCGCAGGGTCATCACCGTGACCCGCACGACGTTGGTGAACGGGTCGGTGTTCTCGTCCCAGGCCTTCTCCAGCAGCTGCTCGGCCGAGACGACGGCTCCCTCGCTGCGCATCAGGACCTCCAGGACGGCGAACTCCTTCGGGGCGAGCTGCACCTCCCGGCCGTCGCGCAGGACCTCGCGGCGGTTCGGGTCGAGCTTGATCCCGGCGCGCTCCAGGACGGGCGGCAGCGGCACCGTGGTGCGCCGGCCGAGCGCCCGCACCCGCGCGGTCAGCTCGGTGAACGCGAAGGGCTTGGGCAGGTAGTCGTCCGCACCGAGCTCCAGACCCTCCACGCGCTCGCTGACGTCGGCGGATGCCGTGAGCATCAGGACGCGCGTGGGCATCCCGAGCTCGACGATCTTGCGGCAGACGTCGTCGCCGTGGACGAGCGGGAGATCACGGTCGAGGACGACCACGTCGTAGTCGTTGACCCCGATGCGTTCGAGGGCCGCGGCGCCGTCGTACACGACGTCGACGGCCAGTGCCTCCCGGCGCAGTCCGGTGGCCACCGCATCGGCGAGCAGCTGCTCGTCCTCGACGACGAGTACACGCACGTCGCATTTCCTTCCCGAGTGCCCTGGTCATGGGCGCGACGAGCGCGGACCGGGCGGTTCCTGAGCACTGACTGTGCGTGTCCATCCTGCCCCGAACGCGCGTAAACCGGCTGTAAGGCGGGCTGCGGCCGCCCCGGACCCGGCCTGGGCCGGGGCGGCCCGCGGAGCTGGTCCGAAGTGCTCCCCTGGGGTCCGGTGCGCGGGCGGGACGGAGCGCGCGGAGCGCGGGGCGTGCGCCGGGGGCGGCCGGGAGCGTGCCAAGAATTCACCTGATTCACGGGCCAGTTGAGGTTTCTGTGAGGAAGGGCCTGGGGAGGACGACTGCACACCCCGTGATCACGCCCTGTATGTGGCACGCCACAAGCCGTTCTGTCCCCCAGAGGTTGCAGCGTGTGATCCACCCACCCTCGGCACACCCCGTGCCACCGACCCATGACGAGGGGGCGCACGATGGACGCTTTCACCGCAGGACTGCTGCAGCGCATTAGGACGGCGCAGACCGACCTCACACGGGCTCGCGAGACGGGCGACGACTTCCTCGCGGACGTCGAGCAGGCTGAGCTCGAAGACCTGCATCGCCTGGCCGCCGAACACGGCGTGGAGATCGGCGCGACCTGCGCCTGACCCCACCGACATGAGGGGGCCCCGTGCGGATCCGCACGGGGCCCCCTCATGTGTCCGGGACGGCCCTCAGTCGTGCCAGGCGCCGTGCTCCTCCAGGAGCTTCTGGAGGGGGGCGAAGACGCCGGGGGACGCCGCGACGGTCAGCTCGCCCGAGGCGGGCTCGCCGGGGCGTCCGCCGGTCAGGCAGCCCGCCTCGCGGGCGATGAGGTCCCCCGCGGCGAGGTCCCAGGGGTTGAGGCCGCGCTCGTAGTAGCCGTCGAGGCGGCCGGCCGCGACGTCGCACAGGTCGATGGCCGCGGAGCCGCCCCGGCGGATGTCCCGCAGGAGCGGGATCATGCGCTGGGCGACGTCGGCCTGGTGGGCCCGGCGCTGCTGGACGTAGCCGAAGCCGGTGGAGATCAGCGCCTGGTCCAGCGGGGGCGACGGACGGGCGGCGAGGCGGCGGTCGCCGACGTACGCGCCCCCGCCCAGGACCGCGTGGTAGGTCTCGCCGCGCAGCGGGGCCGCCACGACGCCGACGACGGTCTCGCCGTCGCGTTCGGCGGCGATGGAGACCGCCCAGGTGGGCAGCCCGTAGAGGTAGTTCACGGTGCCGTCGAGCGGGTCGATGACCCAGCGGACGCCGCTGGTGCCGGGACTGGCGGCGCCCTCCTCGCCGAGGAAGCCGTCGTCGGGACGGTGCTCGGAGAGGTAGCCGGTGATCAGCTTCTCGGCGGCGAGGTCCATCTCGGTGACGACGTCGATCGGACTGGTCTTGGTCGCCGCCACGGCGAGGTCGTCCGGCCGGCCGTCGCGCAGCAGCGCGCCGGCCCGGCGGCCGGCCTCCAGGGCGAGGGTGAGCAGTTCGGCGAGGAGGGGGTCGGTCGGCGCGGGGCCGGTGGACCCGGGAGTCACGGGCTCGGTCATGGGTGCTCCTTAGGCGTACGGGCTGTCGGCGCCGGCGGCCGCCGGCCGGTCGGCCCGCGCCGGGCAGCAGCCGATCGGGCAGAGGTCGTGGGAGGCGCCGAGGGCGCCCAGTGCGCAGCGCTCGGCGCGGACGCCCCGCTCGCGCGCGGCGCGCTCCAGGACCAGCTCGCGCACGGCCGCGGCGAAGCGCGGGTCCGCCCCGACGGTCGCCGAGCGCCGGACCGGGAGCCCCAGCTCCGCGGCCTTGGCGGTGGCCTCCGTGTCGAGGTCGTAGAGGACCTCCATGTGGTCCGAGACGAAGCCGATGGGGACCATCACGGCGGCCGGGGCCCCGGCTCCGTGGAGCTCCTCCAGGTGGTCGCAGATGTCGGGTTCGAGCCAGGGGATGTGCGGGGCGCCGCTGCGGGACTGGTAGACGAGGCGCCAGGGGTGGTCCTCGCCGGTCCGCTCGCGGACCGCGTCCACGATCACCCGGGCGACGTCGAGGTGCTGCTTCACGTAGGCCCCGCCGGCGCCGTGCTCGGCTGCCGGTCCGGAGGAGTCCGCCGCGGAGTCGGGGATGGAGTGGGTGGTGAAGGCGAGGTGGGCGCCGGACCGCACGGACGGGTCGAGTTCGTCCAGCGAGGCGAGGACGCCCTCGACCATGGGACCGACGAACCCGGGGTGGTTGAAGTAGTGCCGGAGCTTGTCGACCCGGGGCAGCGGCAGCCCTTCCGCCTCCAGCTCGGAGAGGGCGTCGGCGAGGTTCTCGCGGTACTGGCGGCAGCCGGAGTAGGAGGCGTAGGCGCTGGTCGTGAGCACGGCGATGTGGCGCCGGCCGTCGGTGATCATCTCCCGCAGGGTGTCGGTGAGATACGGCGCCCAGTTCCGGTTCCCCCAGTAGACCGGCAGGTCGAGGCCGGCCTGCGCGAAGTCCTCCCGCAGCGCGGCGAGCAGCGCGCGGTTCTGGTCGTTGATCGGGCTGACGCCGCCGAAGAGGAAGTAGTGCTGCCCCACCTCCTTGAGCCGTTCCTTCGGGATGCCTCGGCCGCGGGTCACGTTCTCCAGGAACGGGACCACGTCGTCCGGGCCCTCGGGGCCGCCGAAGGAGAGCAGCAGAAGGGCGTCGTACGGAGCGGGATCGTGCTGATCGGACATGGACCGATCCTCCCACCCGTCCCTCGTGGCGGAGGGCGCGGCCCGACCGGAGAACAGGCTGGCCGCGCGCACTTCAACACCGTAGGCTTTAGCTATTAATTACACGTGTTGAGCCGACGCCCGGAGATCCCCTTGCCCAGTCCCTATCGCGCGATCTTCGCGGCGCCCGGCACCACGTCCTTCTCCGTGGCCGGCTTCGTCGGCCGGATGCCCCTGTCCATGATGGGCATCGGCATCGTCACCATGATCTCCCAGGTCACCGGGCGCTACGGCCTGGCGGGCGCGCTCTCCGCGACCCTGGCCATGTCCGCCGCGGTGATGGGCCCGCAGGTGTCCCGGCTGGTCGACCGGTACGGCCAGCGGCGCGTGCTGCGCCCGGCGACCCTGGTCGCGCTGGTCGCGGGCGCGGGACTGCTGGTCTGCGTCCAGCAGGACGCCGCGGACTGGACGCTCTTCGCCTTCACGGCCCTCGTCGGCTGCGTGCCGAGCGTCGGCGCCATGACCCGGGCGCGCTGGGCGGAGATCTACCGCGGTGAGGGCCGCCGGCTGCACACCGCGTACTCGTGGGAGTCGATCGTCGACGAGGTGTGCTTCATCTTCGGCCCGATCCTCTCCATCGGCCTGTCCACGATCTGGTTCCCCGAGGCCGGCCCGCTGTTCGCCGGGGTCTTCCTCGCGATCGGCGTCTTCTGGCTGACCTCGCTGCGCGCCACCGAGCCCCGCCCGCATCCGCGCACCGCGGAGTCCGGCGGCTCGGCCCTGAGCTCCCCCGGGCTCCAGGTGCTCGCGCTCGCCTTCGTCGCCACCGGCGCGATCTTCGGCTCGGTCGACGTGGTGACGGTGGCCTTCGCCGACGAGCGGGGCGCCAAGGCGGCCGCCAGCCTGGTCCTCGCCGTGTACGCGCTCGGCTCCTGCCTGGCGGGCGCGGTCTTCGGGCTGCTGCACCTCAGGAGCGAGCCGTCCCGGCGCTGGCTGCTGGGCGTCTGCGCGATGGCCGTGAGTATGATCCCCCTCCTACTGGCCGGGAACCTGCCGTTGCTGGCCGTGGCGCTCTTTGTCGCGGGCCTCTCCATCGCACCGACGATGGTGACGACCATGGCCCTCGTCGAAGCGCACGTACCGCGCACCAAGCTGACCGAGGGCATGACCTGGACGGGTACCGGGCTCGCGATCGGTGTGGCGCTGGGCTCCTCGGCCGCCGGCTGGGTGGTCGACGCCCGGGGTGCGGAGGCGGGGTACGTGGTGCCCGTCGTCTCGGGCGGCGTCGCGGTGGTGGTGGGTCTCCTGGGGTACCGCCGGCTGCGCAAGCCGGTGCCGACTGGGGAGGGGCAGCGTGAGCGGGACCACGAGGGAGAGCACCGGGGCGACGAGCAGCCCGTGGCGTAACTGGGCGGGGAACGTCACCTCCCGCCCCGTGCGGGAGGTGAGCCCCGCGTCGGCCGAGGAACTGGCCGACGCGATCACGAAGGCGGCCGAGGACGGGCTGCGGGTGAAGACGGTCGGAACCGGCCACTCCTTCACCTCGATCGCCGCCACGGACGGGCTGCTCGTCCGCCCCCATCTGCTGGCCGGGATCCGGCGGATCGACCGCGAGGCGATGACGGTCACCGTCGAGTCGGGCACGCCCCTCAAGCGGCTGAACGTGGCGCTGGCCCGGGAGGGCCTGTCGCTCACGAACATGGGCGACATCATGGAGCAGACGGTCGCCGGCGCCACCTCCACCGGGACGCACGGCACCGGCCGGGACTCGGCCTCGATCGCCGCCCAGATCCGCGAGCTGGAGCTGGTCACGGCCGACGGCCGGCTGACGACCTGCTCGGAGAAGGAGAACCCGGAGATCTTCGCGGCCGCGCGCCTCGGACTCGGCGCGCTCGGTGTGATCACGGCGATCACCTTCGCCGTCGAGCCGGTCTTCCTGCTCACCGCGCGCGAGGAGCCGATGACCTTCGACCGGGTCACCGCGGAGTTCGACGCGCTGCACGCGGAGAACGAGCACTTCGAGTTCTACTGGTTCCCCCACACGGACAACTGCAACACCAAGCGCAACAACCGCAGCGCGGGCCCGGCCGCCCCTCCCGGACGGCTCAGCGGCTGGGTAGAGGACGAGTTCCTGTCCAACGGGGTCTTCCAGCTGGCCTGTTCCCTCGGCCGCGCGGTGCCCCCGGTGATCCCCTCGATCGCCAAGATCTCCAGCCGGGCGCTGTCGGCCCGCACCTACACCGACATCCCCTACAAGGTGTTCACCTCGCCGCGCCGGGTGCGTTTCCTGGAGATGGAGTACGCGCTGCCGCGCGAGGCGGCCGTCTCGGCGCTGCGCGAGGTCAAGGCGATGGTCGAGCGCTCGCCGCTGAAGGTGAGCTTCCCGGTCGAGGTGCGGACCGCCCCGGCGGACGACATCACGCTGTCGACCGCCTCGGGCCGGGAGAGCGCCTACATCGCCGTCCACCTCTACAAGGGCACTCCCCACCGCGCGTACTTCACCGCGGTGGAGAGCATCATGACGGCGCACGGGGGACGTCCGCACTGGGGCAAGGTGCACACCCGGGACGCCGCCTACTTCGCCGAGGTCTACCCGCGCTTCGCCGAGTTCACGGCCCTGCGCGACCGGCTGGACCCGGACCGGCTCTTCGCCAACGACTACCTGCGGCGGGTCCTGGGCGACTGACGGCGCCTCAGCCAGCCGGCGTCCCGCCGGCCGGTGCACCGGCGGACGGGGTCCCGGTCTCCGGCGGGGTCGGGGCGGGGGTCGTCGACGGCGCGGACGGCGTGGCCGACGGCTCGGGTGTCGGGTCGGCCGAGTCCGAGGGTGTCGGCTCGGGCTCCGGGGTGTCGCCTCCGGTGTCGCGGGACGGGCCTCCGTCCTCACCCTCCCGGCCGGGCGTCGGTCCGGCGCCGTCGTCCTGCCGCTTCTCCGGGGTCTCGCGGGTCGACGGGGCGCTCCCGGCACCGTCCTGGCCCCGGACGACGGAGCCGAAGGTGGTCGATCCCTTGGTGCCGCTGAAGTCCTGATCGGAGATCAGCTCGTAGGCGGTGATGCCGCCCATCGACACGAGGAAGACGAGGGCCGCGGCGACGGCGGAGCGCTTCCAGCCGCGGACGCGGGTGCCGTGCGTGGTGGCGGCGCCGAACTCCTCCCCGTACGGCGGTCCGGCCTCGACCGGCGGCCGGTTCCGGTCGGGCCCGGCGGCGGGCCCGGCCTGCCGGGCGCCCACCGGAACCCGGGCGGTCCGCGCGCCCCTCACCGGCTCTCCGTGGACGGCGACTTCGCGTATCTGCTCGCCCGTCCGCCTGAAGAGGTGCTGGAGGAAGGAGCCGCCGCAGGTCGCGATGACGCTGATCAGCCCGGCGCCCAGGATCGTGCCGTACACGCCCAGGGTGGAGGCGAGTTTGGCCGCCACGACGGCGGCGACCGCACTGGCGGAGACCTGGGCCACACTCAGGTCGAGCCGCTTCTTCTTCCCGTCCGACGCGACTCGTTCCCTCTTCGCGTCCTCGGCGTGATCCATCCCCGCCCCTTGCCTGCTCATTCGTTCCACCATCCACCCACAAGGGACATATGGGCGAAAGGAATAGTTCCGCTTCTGGCGTTTATGTGAACAGTGCCACGCGAGCACAAGATCGCGGAGACCCAACTCCCGTACCGTCGGCAAAGTTGGGCGGCGCGCCGGTCCACCCAGGTGGCCCGAATGGAGTACTGTGTCGAGCCCTGGGTCCGGGCTCTCTCATGGGCGTCCGGGTCATCGGGAGGGAGCCGAAAGTGGCACTCGAACCGGCGGCACCGCGGCACCACACGGACACCCGCTGCACAGCGTGACGACCTGTCACTCTACGTGTGCAGACAGGTAACCGTGCCATAACGGCGGTCCAGGGTCCATGCCCGACACGCCGGGCAACTCGGCAAGGTTGTGGCAGGCTGCACCCGGGCAGGCCACACTCGACTAGCGGAAGCAGCGACGCACGTGACGTCGGCAGGCACCACCCGGGAGGTCCCCATGCCCGAACTGCGTGTCGTGGCCGTCTCCAACGACGGCACACGACTGGTGCTGAAGGCTGCTGACAGCACGGAGTACACGCTTCCGATCGACGAGCGGCTGCGCGCCGCCGTGCGCAACGACCGCGCACGCCTCGGCCAGATCGAGATCGAGGTGGAGAGCCACCTCCGCCCCCGTGACATCCAGGCGCGCATAAGGGCCGGTGCCTCCGCCGAGGAGGTCGCCCAGCTCGCCGGGATCCCCGTCGACCGCGTACGGCGCTTCGAGGGCCCCGTGCTCGCCGAGCGGGCGTTCATGGCGGAGCGGGCCCGCAAGACCCCCGTCCGCCGGCCCGGCGAGAACACCGGACCGCAGCTCGGCGACGCGGTGCAGGAGCGGCTGCTGCTGCGCGGCGCCGAGAAGGACACCGTGCAGTGGGACTCCTGGCGCCGTGACGACGGCACCTGGGAGGTGCTGCTCGTCTACCGGGTGGCGGGCGAGGTGCACACGGCGAGCTGGACCTACGACCCGCCCCGGCGGCTCGTCCAGGCCGTGGACGACGAGGCGCGGGCGCTGATCGGCGAGACGGACGACACGATCGCCGCCGCGCCGGAGCCGAGCTTCCCGTTCGTGCCGCGGATCGCCCGGCTGCCCCGGGACCGGCCGCTCGACCGCGCGCTGGACCGGCAGATCGAGCGCCAGCCGGAACGGCCCTCCGCCTCCGCGGAGCCGGAGGAGGAGCGGGACTCGCTGACCAGCCTGCTGGAGGCGGTGCCGAGCTTCCGTGGCGACATGGTCGTCCCGGACCGCAACACCGAACCCTCGTCGACCGAACCGTCCGACGAGCCCGAGGCGGAGGAGCCGCCGGCTCCGGCGGCCTCGGCCGGAGCGGGCTCGGCGTACGCGGACGTCCTGATGCCCCGCGCGGTGTCGGGTCACCGCGACCGCCTGACGGGCACCACCGACCGCCAGGCGGAGGCCGACGGTGTCCGGCCGGGCCGCCGCGCGGCGGTCCCGAGCTGGGACGAGATCGTCTTCGGCACCCGCCGGAAGAAGCAGGACTGACGGCACTCCGCACAGCCGTCACCGGAAACGGGAGAGGGGCCCGCGCCGTCGCACGGCGCGGGCCCCTTCGCGTGCCTGGGCGGACCGGCGGCGCCCCCTTACCGGGGATCCGGTCCCGTGGCCACCGGGCGCGCGGGGTCGTGGGACCACTCCGACCACGACCCCGCGTACAGGGCCGCCGGGATACCGGCCAGCGCCAGGGCCAGGACCTCGTGGGCGCCCGAGACACCCGAACCGCAGTAGACGGCGACCTCGGAGTCGGCGGTCGCGCCGAGGCCCGAGAAGCGGGCGGCCAGCGCGTCCGCCGGCAGGAAGCGGCCGTCGGGAGCGACGTTCTCCGCCGTGGGCGCCGAGACCGCGCCCGGGATGTGGCCGCCGACCCGGTCGATCGGTTCGACGTCGCCCCGGTAGCGCTCCGCCGCCCGCGCGTCCAGGAGCAGCCCCGAGCGGGCGACCGCCGCCGCGCCGTCGGCGTCGAGCAGTCCGACCGGGCTCGGCTCCGGGGCGAAGTCGCCCGGTTCCGGCTGCGGGGTCTCCTTCGACAGCTCCCCCGTCCAGGCCGCGAGACCTCCGTCGAGGACCCGCACGTCCCGGTGGCCCGTGAAGCGCAGCAGCCACCAGGCGCGGGCCGCGCCCCAGCCGAGTCCGCCGTCGTAGACCACGACCGGTGTGCCGGCCGAGACACCCGCCCGGCGCATCGCCGCGCCGAAGACCGCCATGTCCGGCAGGGGGTGCCGGCCGCCGGCGCCGGGCGGGCCGGCCAGCTCGGCGTCGAGGTCGACGTAGACCGCGCCGGGAAGGTGGTCGGCCTCGTACTCGGGCAGCCCGGGCGGGCCGCCCAGCTGCCAGCGGACGTCCAGCAGGACCGGGGGCCTCGGCCCGGCCGACTCGCTCACGAGTTCGCTTGCGGTGATGATGGGCTTCATGGGTGCCATCCTCGCGCAGCCCGCGACGCCGCGGGCCGCTCGGTAGCGTCGCCGGCCGGTCGGCGACGGCCAGGAACCGGCATTCCAGGCATCCTCGTGCCGGATCGCGCCAAAATCGGCGCGGCCGGGGCGCACCGCGCGCCCAACGGTGCAACGATCGGCACCGGGCGCGCGGTGAGGCACGTGCGCGGCCGGCACGACGGCGGGTGTGGACCTCCGCTCCGGAGCCGGCGCCCGGGCCCATCGCTCCGTACGCGTGCGTACGGACGCCCGGTCCCCCGTGCGGCCACGACGATGGTCCGAGGAGAGAGTGACGATGACCGAGGCGACGCGACGCACACCCGGTACACCTTCGTGGGTGAGCCTGATGGTGCACGGCCTTGACGCGACGCAGGAGTTCTACGGCGCGCTCTTCGGCTGGGAGTTCGTGCCCGGGCCCCAGCAGCTCGGCCCGTACGTCCGCGCCCTCCTGGACGGCAAGGAGGTGGCGGGGATCGGCCAGCTGCCGCCCGACCGGCATCTGCCGGTCGCCTGGACCACCTACCTGGCCACCGACGACGCCGCCGGGACCACCGAGACCATCCGCTGCTGCGGCGGCACCGTCGCCGTCGGGCCGCTGGACGCCGGTGAGGCGGGCCGGCTGGCGATCTGCTCGGACCCGACGGGCGCCGTCTTCGGCGTCTGGCAGGCCGAGGCGCACCACGGCACGGCGACCGCGGGACCGCCCGGCACGCCGGTCTGGAACGAGTTGCTGACGCACGAGACCTCGATGGTCGCCAAGTTCTACCGGACGGTCTTCGGGTACGAGATCGAGCCGGTCGTCTCCGCGGACTTCGACTACCTGACCCTGCACCTTGACGGCCGTCCGGTCGCGTCCCTGCACGGGGTCGGCACCGCGCTCCCGCGCGACCGCGGCGCGCACTGGATGACGTACTTCGAGGTCGCCGACACGGATGCGGCCGCGCGCCTGGTCACGGAACTGGGCGGCAGGGTCCTGCGGCAGCCGCGGGAGGGCACGGCGGGCCGCCTGGCGACCGTGACGGACCCCGAGGGTGCCGTCTTCACGATCGTCCGGTCGGTCGACGCCTGAGGCCCGGCACCCGGGGGTGCGAGGGACGTCCCGCCCCGCCCCGGCGCCCGGCCCCGCTGCCCCGGGGTACCCGGCCCCGCCGGGTCAGGTCCGCCGGCCGCGCGCCGGGCTCCGCCGCGGCCGGGAGCGGCCCGCGGCCCCGCCGGGCAGACCGAGTTCGGTCAGCCGGTCCCCGTCGATGTAGCGGGCGAGCGGATCGTCCGGACGGAGGCCGTCGAGGAGTGCGGCGGCGTCCGCGCGCAGACCGGGGTGCAGCTTCGGCTGCATGCAGTAGCCCACCGCGCTGACCAGCGGTTCCAGCGTGTCCGGGGCGGCTCCCGGGACGGCCGGACCGGCGCCCGACTCCAGGTCGGGCACGAGGTGGTCGACGAGGGTCAGCGGCACGCGGTTGCTGTTCTCGTACGGCTTGAGCCGCTCCAGTACCGTTCCCGTGCCGACCCGGGCGATGGGGACGTCGTAGTACACGGCGGCCGTGAGCATCGCGGTCGAGAAGCAGCCGACGACGAGCCGGGGCCGGCAGCGGGCGTAGAAGGTCTCGGCGAGCAGCGGGCCGTCCAGGACGGTCAGCCGCACGCCGACGGCCTCGGCCGCCTCCCGCAGGGCCCGGGAGTAGCGGGCGGGGGCGGTCGGGTGCGGTTTGAAGATCACGGAGCGGTGCCCGGCCGCCGCGGCGCCGCGCACCATCCGGGCGTGCAGGTCCTCCTCCTCGTCGGCGGTGAGGATGCCGAGCACGGCGAGGTACTGGCCGAGGAGCACGGCGGTGGGGGCGGCCTCGACGGCCGCCGCGACGTGCGGGTCCCCCTCGGCCGCCTCGGCGATCTCGGCGAGGACCGCGCGGAAGGCGGAGTCGGGCACGATCTCCGGTTCGACGCCGTACTCGGCGAGGAGCAGCGGGCGCAGTCCCGGGACCAGGTCGAGGTGGAGCAGCCGCTGGACGCGGCAGCCGATCGACTGGGGCAGTTCGCCGCGGGTGGGACCGTAGCTCATCAGCCCGTCGGCGTAGAGGTGCACGGCGCTCTCCGCGAAGACGGCGGCGAGCGCCTTGGCGGGGTTGGCCTGGATGGACTCGACGACGAGTTCGACCGGGCCGTCGCCCAGGTCCCAGGCGGTGCGCAGGACCCGCTGCCAGAGCGGGGTCTCCTCGGGGC
>NZ_RDBI01000037.1:86995-115377 GCF_008042125.1 Streptomyces sp. MS191 | reverse complement strand
GGCAGGGTCAGGAACGGACCTCGAGGAGCGGCACGAGCTGCTCCGCGGGCGTCATGGATCCGTGGACGCCGACCATCGCCGACTCGTGCGGTTCGTTGACGGAGGCGGTGATGATGACGTCGTCGTGGGCGGCGGCGACGACGTCGCCGATCCGGCCGTGCACCCGCTCGTCGATCCCGTCGCCGGGCCGGCCGAACCAGCCGAGCGCGACGGCCTCCTCCCGGCTCGCCACCCAGAACTGCTCGCCGAGCACCTCGCGCCAGCAGGTCAGGACATCGGCCTCGGCGCCCGGTACGGCGTAGACGTGGCGGGCACGCCCTTCACCGCCGAGCAGGGCGACGCCCGCCCGCAGCTCCCAGTCCTCGTCGAAGTCGATCCGGGACTGCTCGTCGAAGGGGATGTCGACCATGCCGTGGTCCGCGGTGACGTAGAGCGCGGAGCGGGACGGCAGCTGTTCGGCCAGGCGCTGGACCAGCCGGTCGACGAACATCAGCTGTCCGCGCCAGGCGTCGGAGTCGACTCCGAAACGGTGTCCGGCGCCGTCGAGTTCGCTGTAGTACGTGTAGACCAGCGAGCGGTCCCCGCCGGCGAGCTGCTCGGCGGCGAAGTCCATCCGCTCCTCGCCGGAGAGCCGGCCGTGGAACGAGCCGCCGCTCAGCGCGATCTTGGTGAGCGGTGTGTCCTGGAAGATCGGCGAGGAGACCTGCGCGGTGTGGATGCCGGCCCGGTGGGCGAGCTCGAACACCGTGGGGTACGGCTGCCAGACGCGCGGGGAGGTCCACGGCTTCCAGCGGAGCTGGTTCATCAGCTCGCCGGTCGCGGGGTTGCGGGCCGTGTAGCCCGGCAGTCCGTGCTCTCCGGGGAACCGGCCGGTGCCGACCGAGGCGAGCGAGGTGGCGGTGGTCGCGGGGAACCCCGCGGTGATCGGGCGCCCGGTGCCGCCGCGCGAGCCGGCGAGCAGCGAGGTGAGGTACGGCGCCTCGTCCGGGTGGGCCTTGATCTGCTCCCAGCCGAGCCCGTCGATCAGGAAGACGCAGTTCCGGTCAGCCGGGGCGAGCTCGGCGATCCGGGCCTCGAACCCGGGCACGCCCTGTCCGGCGACGAGGGTCGGGAGGAGGTCGGCGAGCGAGCCGGAGCCGTACGCCGGGAGGGGCGCGGTGTCCAGGGCGAGCGGGACCGGGTCGTCCGGCCACCCGGAGGCGACGACGGCGGGCTGCACCATCAGCGGGTCGCCGCGGTGGCTTCGGAGAGCGACTGCGCGAAGGCCAGGGTCTGCCGGACCGTGTCCGGCCCGTCGCCCGCGTCGCTGACGCGCAGGCTGAGGTCGTCGGCGGTGGTGTTCCCGGTGTAGCCGTGGTCGGCGTCGCAGTTGGGGTCGCCGCAGGCGGCGGGCTCCAGGTCGATGCGCGAGACGGCGCCCCAGCCGATGGTGAGGACGACCTCACGGGGCAGGGTGCCGGGGGTGTACGACTCCGGGTTGGCGACGACGCGGCTGACGACGACCGAGGAGATCCGGTCGAGCTTGACCGATTCGGTGGAGGTCGTGGCGTACGGGGTCGGGGAGCTGGTGTCGGCGTTCTGCTCGTCGGTGTGGCTGACGATGAAACGGTTGGCCGTCAGGACGAGCACGGTGACATGGCGGCGGACCTCGTTGGAGTCGAACGTGGTCTCCTGGTGGACCAGGTACGACGCGATCGCCTCCCCACCGACGGCGGCCTCCACCGCCTCGGCCACGAGGGCCGGGTAGTAGCCGCTGCGCTCGATCGCCGCGCGCAGCCCCTGGGTCGTCGTACCGGTCTTTGCCATGGACTCCATCCTAATCCGTCGGAAGGGGCGCTCCGGGACGCTTGGGCGAGCACCCGTCCGGCTAGCGGGCCGATGAGGGGCGAGGTGGGCCGCGGGCGGGGTGGCCTCTCAGTAGCTCGGCAGGCGGCGCGGGCCGAGGTCGGTACGGGGCGGGGGCGCCGCCTCCACCGAGGTGTCCACGAGGGCCGCCTCGTCCTCGAACGCGACGATCAGCTGGAAGTGGTCGGCCCCGGGCAGCGGGCACATGGCCACGCCGCCGCCGGGCGCCTCGGGCCAGACGTGCCAGTTGGCCCGGTCCACGAGCGCCGCGGCGGAGAGCCGGACGTCGGCGACGAGCATCGGCCGCGGGTCGACGGTCTCGCCCGTCATGCCGATGCCGGGGGCGGGCCGGCCGCCGGCGGGCCCCGCGCCCACCGGGCCGGCGGCCGGCTGCGGTCGGGTGCTGGTGGCGGCGGAGAGGGCCTCGGCCAGCCCGCCCATCTCGACGTGCACGACGAGCACCGGCTTCGCCGCGGCCGGGGCGGAGGCGACCGCCGCGCGGAGGTGGGCCGCGAGGACCTCGCCGTCGCCGGACTCGATGGCGCCGTTCTCGCCGACCCAGGGGATCGCCGTCACCACGACCGCGTCGTTGGCGTCGTCCACGAGCGCCGCCGCCAGCGCGTCGCGGAAGTCCGCCGGGCTCGCGGCGGTGGTCAGGTCGAGCGGGCGCAGCGGGCGCAGACCCTCCGTCAGGCAGGCGTCGTAGGTCAGCAGCCCCAGCGACTCGGAGTTGCCGAGGATCGCCACCCGCGGTCCGGCCGGCAGCGGCTGGCCCGCGAGGAGCAGGCCGGCGTCGACCAGCTCGGTGACCGTGTCGACCCGGATCACCCCGGCCTGCCGGAGGAGCGCGGAGACCGTGGCGTGCGGGATGCGGGTGACGGGCACCCGGTGTCCGGGCGGTGCGCTGCCGCTGTGCCGGGCTCCCTTGACCACCACGACCGGCTTGACCGCCGCCGTGCGGCGCGCCAGCCGGGTGAACTTGCGGGGGTTGCCGATCGACTCCAGGTAGAGCAGCACGACGTCGGTCTCGGGGTCGTCGTACCAGTGCTGGAGGAAGTCGTTGCCGGAGACGTCCGCGCGGTTGCCCGCGGAGATGAAGGAGGAGAGCCCGGCGCCGCGCCGGTGCAGCCCGGCGAGCAGGGCGATGCCGATGGCGCCGGACTGGGTGAACAGGCCGATCCGGCCGGCCGCCGGCATCTGCGGGGCGAGCGAGGCGTTGAGCCGGACCCCGGCCGACGTGTTGATGATCCCGAAGGCGTTGGGCCCGATGATCCGCATCCCGTACGAGCGGGCCTGCCGGACCAGTGCGCGCTGCCGCTCCCGGCCCTCGGCCCCGCTCTCCGCGTAGCCCGCGGAGAGGACGACGAGGCCGCGGACGCCGTGCTCGCCGCAGTCGGCGACGGCCTCCGGCACCCGTTCCGCGGGGACGGCGACGACCGCCAGGTCCACCGGTTCGCCGATGTCGGCCACGGAGCGGAAGGCGGGCACCCCGTCGAACGAGGCGGGCGCGCCCGCCTCCAGGCTCCGGTTCACGGCGTGGACGCGGCCGGTGTAACCGGAGGCGACGAGGTTGCGCAGGACCGTCCGGCCGACCCCGCCGGGGGTGCGCCCGGCGCCGATCACGGCGACCGAGCCGGGGGCCAGGAGGCGCTGCACGGAGTGGGCCTCGGCCCGCTGCTCCCGTGCGCGCTGGACGGCGAGGGAACGGTCGGTGGGTTCCAGGTCGAGGTGGAGCCGTACGGCGCCGTCCTCGAAGCTGCGCTTCTGGGTGTAGCCGGCGTCCGTGAAGACCTTGATCATCTTGGAGTTGGCGGGCAGCACCTCGGCCGCGAACCGCCGGATGTCCCTCTCCCGGGCGACCGCCGCGATGTGCTCGAGCAGGGCCGAGGCCACCCCCCGGCCCTGGTGCGCGTCCTGCACCAGGAAGGCGACCTCGGCCTCGTCGGCCGGGGCGCTGGCGGGCCGGCCGTTGGCGTCGATGCGGTCGTAGCGCACGGTGGCGATGAACTCCCCGCCGACGGTCGCCGCGAGTCCGACCCGGTCCACGAAGTCGTGGTGGGTGAAGCGGTGCACGTCCTTGGCGGAGAGCCGGGGGTAGGGCGCGAAGAAGCGGTAGTACTTCGACTCGTCCGAGACCTGCTCGTAGAAGCTGACCAGGCGGTCGGCGTCGTCGACGGTGATCGGCCTGATGCGCGCGGTGCCGCCGTCGCGGAGGACGACGTCCGCCTCCCAGTGGTCGGGGTATGCGTGTTCAGGCTGTTCCGACGCGCTCTGCATGGGGTCAGCCTACGACCGGGGTACGACGCCGGCACCGGTCGCGCACGACGTGGGTGCCGTGCAAGGTAAGAGGGCCGGAGGGCTGTTCCGGCCGGGCCGGAGGTCGGCACGAGCACCTCGCAACCCATGAGAGACTGGTCTAGACAACCGGCCAAGACTTGAAGGGCAACACCATGGCTGAGCGCCGCGTCAACGTCGGCTGGGCCGAGGGCCTGCACGCCCGCCCCGCCTCCATCTTCGTCCGTGCCACCACGGCCTCCGGCATCCCCGTGACGATCGCCAAGGCCGACGGCAACCCGGTGAACGCCGCGTCCATGCTCGCGGTGCTCGGCCTGGGTGCGCAGGGCGGCGAGGAGATCGTGCTCGCTTCGGACGCCGACGGCGCCGAGGTCGCCCTGGACCGTCTGGCGAAGCTGGTTGCCGAGGGGCTCGAGGAGCTTCCCGAGACCGTCTGACGACACCTCACGCGGGAGCCGCATCCGTCCGAATTCCGGCGGGTGCGGCTCCTTCGTCTATTCCGGAATCACCCGGAGCGATTCGGACGGTCGATCGCGGCCCCGGAAATGCGGACACCGAATTACGGGCAGCACGAAATCCGGCCCCCGTATTCACTCTCTTTGTATACGGCGCCGCCGTTAATTCCGGATGCTCGCGGTGTTTACGGCATGTTGCGAAGGCCTCACACGGCCGTGTCCGGACCGTTTGGGCCGGTGCCGGGCCAGCGAGCGCTCGGCGTGCAGCGCGGTCAGCGCCCGCGCCCGCTCGGCGTCGCCGCGGGCCACCGCGTCGACGATGGCCCCGTGCTCCGCCCACTCCTCCACCGGCTGCGCCGCCGGCTCGACCGCGTACATCCAGGCGATCTTGTGGCGGAGCTGGGTGAGAAGGGCCGTCAGGGCCGGACTGCCGGCGGCCTGCGCCAGCGTCTCGTGGAACCAGCCCCCCAGGGACCGCAGGTCGTCCCCCTGGCCCCGCCTGGCCCGCTCCTGGCCCAGCCTGACCAGCCCCCGCAGCACCTTGAGATGGGCCTCGGTGCGGCGCTGCGCCGCGCGAGCGGCGCCCAGCGGCTCCAGCAGGGCCCGCATGTCCAGCAGGTCCGCCGCCTCCTGCTCGGTCGGCTCGGCGACATGGGCCCCGGCGTGCCGGCGGGTGACCACGAACCCCTCGGACTCCAGGGTGCGCAGAGCCTCGCGGACCGGGACGCGGGAGACCCCGTAGCGGCGCGCCAGCTGCTCCTCGGTCAGCCGGCTGCCGCGCTCGAAGACACCGGAGACGATGTCGTCCCGGATCGCCGTGCATACCGAGTGCGCGGGAATGCGCATGTTCGACCTCCGCCTTAATCCGCGCGAAACCCATCCGATGGACGCCCGTTCGCCGACCCTTCGGTGACTCTATTGCAGCAGAGGGATATTTCCGAAGGCCACCGTCGACCCATGGATATCTTCTGGCCCGCAAAAAAGCCCCGGCTCTGTACGAGCCGGGGCTTTTCTGACGCGGGCGGGGTTCAGACGTTCACACCGCGCGCACGCAGGTACGCGATCGGGTTGATGTCGGAGCCGTACTCGGCGGTGCTGCGGGCCTCGAAGTGGAGGTGGGGGCCGGTGGAGTTACCGGTCGACCCCGAGAGACCTATCTTCTGGCCCGGGGTGACGGTCTGGCCGACCGAGACGCTGATGGCCGAGAGGTGACCGTACTGGGTGTACGTGCCGTCGTGCATCCGGATGACGATGTTGTTGCCGTACGCGCCGCCCCAGCCGGCCTCGACGACGGTGCCGGAGCCCACGGAGACGACCTTGGTGCCGGAGGAGGCGTGGAAGTCGACCCCGGAGTGGCTGCCGGAGGACCAGAGCGAGCCGCCGGTCTTGTAGCCGGTGCTGACGTACGAGCCGGCGACGGGGAGCTGGAAGGAGGCGAGGCGCTTGCGCTCGGCCTCGCGGGCCGCGCGCTCCTTGGCCAGGCGGGCCTCCTTGGCGCGGGCCTCGGCCTTGCGCCTGGCCTCCGCCGCGGCCTTCTCCCGGGCGGCGGCCTCGACGGCCTCCCGCTCCTGGGCGGCGGCCTGGGCGCTCACCGTGTCCGCCAGAACGTCGGCGACGACGGTCTGGTTGAGGCCGGTGTCCTCCAGCGAGGGGGCTTCCGTGTCGGCGGCGAGCGCCGGGGAAGCGAGGGTTCCGATGACGCCGGTGGTGGCGAGGGTGGCGATGCCGGCGATGCCGACGCCACGGCGCGCCAGACGGCTCGGACCACGATGCTTCCCGGTGGCACGGGTGAACGCCATGTAGTGGCTGATCCTTTCCTTCCTTCTCGCCTACCGGGTTAGCTGACGGGTTCGGAGCAGGAAGGTCTCCTACGGGCCCCTCCGCACGGGTGCGAAGGCGTCCGATTCACCCCAGGGACTTCGTTGTGGGTCCCCGGCTCCCCAGGCTCGCGCCTGACGGGGACTCGGCGATGACTGTCCGATGCCGCGGGTGCGGCGGGTGCAACTGGCGAACAGCCGGATCGAAGCTAAGCGGACCGTCTTTCAATCGCCAAACAGACAGGCCCGTTTGTAAGACATGCCACAGGGCAAACGATCACTCAGCCTTCCATTCCGGACAAAGCAGAGGACCCCGACATAGCACTCGATCGGGGTCCCGCTGCCGTGCCTTTTCGGCCATCGGCCTCCGCAATCAGCCGGAGACGACGGTCACTTCGCCGATGCCGAGCGCGCGGACGGGGTCCGCGATCGCGGCGGCGTCGCCGACGAGGACGGTGACCAGACGGTCCACCGGGAAGGCGTTGACGACGGCGGCGGTCGCCTCGACCGTGCCCGTCTCGGCCAGCCGCGCGTACAACTGCGCCTGGTAGTCGTCCGGAAGGTGCTGCTCGACCTGGTCGGCGAGCGTCGCGGCGACGGAGGCGGCCGTCTCGTACTTGAGCGGCGCCACGCCGACGAGGTTCTGCACGGCCACGTCCCGCTCGGCGTCCGTCAGACCGTCGGCGGCGAGGGTGCGGAGCACCTTCCACAGGTCGTCAAGTGCCGGGCCGGTGTTGGGGGTGTCCACGGAGCCGCTGATGGCGAGCATCGAGGCGCCGTGGCCCGCACCGTCGGAGCGCAGCACCTGCCCGAAGGACCGGACGCCGTAGGTGTAGCCCTTCTCCTCGCGCAGCACGCGGTCCAGGCGGGAGGTGAGCGTGCCGCCGAGGCAGTACGTGCCGAGGACCTGGGCCGGCCACACGCGGTCGTGCCGGTCGGCTCCGACCCGGCCGATGAGCAGCTGGGTCTGGACGGCGCCGGGCCGGTCCACGATGACCACACGGCCGGTGTCGTCGGCCGTGATCGGCGGCACGGGGCGGGCCTCGGCGGTGTCGCCCGTCCAGGCGCCCAGCGTCTCGGCGAGGATCTTGTCCACGTCCACGTCGGTGAAGTCGCCGACGACGACGGCCGTGGCCGTGGCGGGGCGGACGTGGGCCTCGTAGAAGGCGCGGACGGCCGCTGCGTCGATCGCGGCGACCGTCTCCTCGGTGCCCTGCCGCGGCCGGGACATGCGCGAGCCGGCCGGGAACAGCTCCTTGGAGAGCTGCTTGGCCGCCCGGCGTCCCGGGTTCGCCGTCTCGTGCGGGATCTCGTCGAGCCGGTTGCGCACCAGGCGCTCGATCTCGGTCTCGACGAAGGCCGGCGCGATCAGCGCCTCGGCGACCAGGCCGAGGGCCTTGGGCAGCCGGGAGACCG
Organism: Streptomyces sp. MS191; assembly: GCF_008042125.1. Taxonomy (GTDB): domain Bacteria; phylum Actinomycetota; class Actinomycetes; order Streptomycetales; family Streptomycetaceae; genus Streptomyces. The sequence continues at coordinate 107,549 of NZ_RDBI01000037.1, read as the reverse complement.
GCACCTCCAGGGAGACCCGGACACCGGGGTGGTCGGCGTGCGCGTCGAGCGTGGCGCCGCAGCGCTCCAGCTCGGCGGCGAACTCCTCGGCGGAGTGCTTGTCCGTGCCTTCGGACAGGGCGCGGGCCATGATGGTGGCCACGCCGTCCAGGCCCTCGGGCTCGGCGTCCAGCGGGGCGTCGAGGAAGATCTCCACGGCCACCACCTGCTGGCCCGGGCGCAGGCAGCGCAGCACGGTCAGGCCGTTGTCCAGCGCGCCGCGGTCCGGGGCCGGGAAGGCCCAGGGGCGGGCCGCGCCGGGCTTCGGCTGCGGGTGGAACTCCATGCTCGTCAAAGACGCGGCGGCGTCGGTCACTGCTCCGCTCCCTCTTCCTCGTCGCTGTCGCTCTGCTCGGCGGCGACCGGCTCGTAGACCAGGACCGCGCGGTTGTCCGGCCGCAGGCGGGCCTGGGCCACCGCGCGCACCTCGTCGGCGGTGACCTCCAGGACCCGGTTCACCGCGGTCAGGGCGAGCTGCGGGTCGCCGAACAGCACCGCGAAGCGGCACAGTTCGTCGGCCCGGCCGGCGACGGTGCCGAGCCGGTCCAGCCACTCGCGCTCCAACTGGGCCTGCGCGCGCTCCATCTCCTCGGGCGTCGGGCCCTCGGCCGCGAAGCGGGCCAGCTCCTCGTCGACCGCGGTCTCGATCTCGGGCACCTCGACGCCGCCGGAGGTCTTGACGTCCAGCCAGCCGAGCGAGGGCGCACCCGCGAGCCGCAGCAGGCCGAAGCCGGCCGCGACGGCCGTGCGGTCGCGGCGGACCAGGCGGTTGTGCAGCCGGGAGGACTCCCCGCCACCGAGGACGGTCAGGGCCAGGTCGGCGGCGTCGCACTCGCGCGTGCCGTCGTGCGGCAGGCGGTAGGCGGCCATCAGCGCGCGGGCCGGGACCTCCTCCTCGACGACCTCGCGCAGCTGCTCGCCGATGACGTCGGGCAGGGTGCCGTCGCGCGGCGGCAGCTTGCCGTCGTGGGACGGGATGGAGCCGAAGTACTTCTCGATCCAGGCGAGGGTCTGCGCGGGGTCGATGTCGCCGACGACCGACAGCACCGCGTTGTTCGGCGCGTAGTACGTGCGGAAGAAGGCCCGCGCGTCCTCCAGGGTGGCCGCGTCCAGGTCGGCCATGGAACCGATCGGGGTGTGGTGGTACGGGTGGCCGTCCGGGTAGGCGAGCGCGGTCAGCCGCTCGAAGGCGGTGCCGTAGGGAACGTTGTCGTAACGCTGGCGGCGCTCGTTCTTCACGACGTCCCGCTGGTTCTCCATCGAGGTGTCGTCCAGCGCGGTGAGCAGCGAGCCCATGCGGTCCGCCTCCAGCCAGAGCGCGAGCTCCAGCTGGTGGGTCGGCATGGTCTCGAAGTAGTTGGTGCGCTCGAAGCTCGTCGTACCGTTGAGCGAACCGCCCGCGCCCTGCACCAGCTCGAAGTGGCCGTTGCCGTGGACCTGCTTCGATCCCTGGAACATCAGGTGCTCGAAGAGGTGGGCCAGGCCGGTGCGGCCCGCGACCTCGTGGCGCGAACCGACGTCGTACCAGAGGCAGACCGCGGCGACCGGGGTCAGGTGGTCCTCGGAGAGCACCACGCGCAGGCCGTTGGCCAGCCGGTGCTCGGTCGCTGTCAGGCCTCCGGAGCCGGCCTCGGCTGTGGCCGTGTGACCCATGGGCATGTACGTCCCTTCGATCGCGATGTGGAAAAGTCCTGCCACTGTATGCAAGCGCGCTGACACCTGGCGAAGTTCCCGCAGGTTCGTGGCGTCCCTCTTCCGGGTACCGCGGCGCTCGTGTACGGCCGACGGACGCCTTGACCGGGTCGCGGTCGGACTTGTCAGTGGCACGGTCCACAATGGTCCGCGTCAGATCAACCATGTTGGTGAAGGAGCCGCAGCCGCGATGGCCCGCCGCAGCACGAAGACACCGCCGCCGGACGACGCGTTCGAGGAGAGGATCCTCGACATCGACGTCGTCGACGAGATGCAGGGCTCCTTCCTCGAGTACGCGTACTCCGTGATCTACTCCCGCGCGCTGCCGGACGCCCGCGACGGCATGAAGCCGGTGCAGCGCCGCATCGTGTACCAGATGAACGAGATGGGCCTGCGCCCCGACCGCGGCTACGTGAAGTGCGCGCGCGTCGTCGGCGAGGTCATGGGCAAGCTGCACCCGCACGGCGACTCGTCGATCTACGACGCCATGGTCCGGATGGCCCAGCCGTTCTCCATGCGCGTCCCCCTCGTCGACGGCCACGGCAACTTCGGCTCCCTCGGCAACGACGACCCGCCGGCCGCCATGCGGTACACCGAGTCCCGGATGGCCGCCGCGGCGCTGATGATGACGGAGTCGATCGACGAGGACACCGTCGACTTCGCGCCGAACTACGACGGCCAGGAGCAGGAGCCGGTCGCACTCCCCGCCGCGTACCCGAACCTGCTGGTCAACGGCGCGTCCGGGATCGCCGTCGGCATGGCGACGAACATGCCGCCGCACAACCTCGGCGAGGTGATCGCCGCGGCCCGCCACCTGATCCGCCACCCGAACGCGGATCTGGAAGCGCTCATGCGCTTCGTGCCCGGACCCGATCTGCCGACCGGAGGCCGGATCGTCGGCCTGTCCGGCATCAAGGACGCCTACGAGAGCGGCCGCGGCACGTTCAAGATCCGCGCCACCACGACGGTGGAGACCGTGACGGCCCGCCGCAAGGGCATCGTCGTCACCGAACTGCCCTTCACGGTCGGCCCCGAGAAGGTCATCTCCAAGATCAAGGACCTGGTCGGCTCCAAGAAGCTCCAGGGCATCGCGGACGTCAAGGACCTCACCGACCGCGCCCACGGTCTGCGTCTCGTCATCGAGGTCAAGAACGGCTTCGTGCCGGAGGCCGTCCTGGAGCAGCTCTACAAGCTGACGCCGATGGAGGAGTCCTTCGGCATCAACAACGTGGCGCTGGTCGACGGTCAGCCGCTCACCCTGGGGCTCAAGGAGCTCCTGGAGGTCTACCTCGACCACCGCTTCACGGTGGTGCGCCGCCGCTCCGAGTTCCGCCGGGGCAAGAAGCGCGACCGGCTGCACCTGGTCGAGGGCCTGCTCGTCGCGCTCCTCGACATCGACGAGGTCATCCGCCTCATCCGTTCCAGCGAGAACTCGGCGCAGGCCAAGGAGCGCCTGATCGAGCACTTCTCGCTGAGCGAGATCCAGACGCAGTACATCCTGGACACCCCGCTGCGCCGGCTCACCAAGTTCGACCGGATCGAGCTGGAGACCGAGCGCGACCGGCTCAACGGCGAGATCGACGAGCTGACCGGGATCCTCGACTCGGACAGCGAGCTGCGCAAGCTCGTCTCCAGCGAACTGGCCGCGGTGGCGAAGAAGTTCGGGACGGACCGCCGCACGGTCCTGCTGGAGTCGGCGGGCGCGCCGGTCGCGGCCGTGGCCCTGCAGGTCGCGGACGACCCGTGCCGGGTGCTGCTCTCCTCGACGGGTCTGCTGGCCCGCACGGCGAGGGCGGACGTGCCGGCGGCGGAGGACGGCCGGCGGGTCAGGCACGACGTGGTCGTCTCGGCCGTCGCGGCCACCCAGCGGGGCGAGGTCGGTGCCGTGACCTCGGCCGGGCGCCTGCTGCGGCTCGCGGTGATCGATCTGCCCCAGCTCCCCGACACCGCGTCCGCGCCGAACCTCGCCGGCGGGGCGCCGGTGACGGAGTTCCTCACCCTGGAGGACGACGAGACGGTGGTCTGCCTGACCACCCTCGACGAGTCCTCGCAGGGCCTGGCGCTCGGCACGCTCCAGGGCGTGGTGAAGCGGGTGGTGCCGGACTATCCGACGAACAAGGACGAGCTGGAGGTCATCACCCTCAAGGACGGTGACCGGATCGTCGGCGCGACCGAGCTGCGCACGGGCGAGGAGGACCTGGTGTTCATCACGTCCGACGCCCAGCTCCTGCGCTACCAGGCGTCCCAGGTGCGACCGCAGGGCCGTCCCGCGGGCGGCATGGCGGGCATCAAGCTCGGCGCCGGTGCCGAGGTGCTCTCGTTCACGGCGGTGGATCCGGGGGCGGACGCGGTGGTGTTCACGGTCGCGGGTTCCACGGGCACGCTGGACGACTCGACCGGCACGTCGTGGAAGCTGACGCCGTTCGACCAGTACCCCCGCAAGGGGCGGGCGACCGGCGGCGTGCGCTGCCAGCGGTTCCTGAAGGGCGAGGACGTGCTCCTGCTGGCCTGGGCGGGCGAGGCACCGGCCCGCGCGGCGCAGCAGAACGGCACGCCGGTCGAGCTCCCGGAGACCGACCCGCGACGGGACGGCTCGGGCACCCCGCCGACCGCGCCCGTGGCCTCCCTGGCCGGCCCTCTCGGATAGCGCTCCGATCCCACGCGAACGCCCCCTGTCCCGCGCCACGGCGCGGGACAGGGGGCGTTCGCCGTCCCGCGGCCCGGGTGCGGGACGGTGTCAGGACGGGTCGCGGGGCGGGACCGCGGGCGCGTACACCGCCTCGATCCCGGCGACGATCAGGCGCAGTCCGTCCTCGAAACCGGTGTCGTAGTCGGCGAAGAGCTCCGCCCCGGCCGCCGCCGAGAGCGGGTACTCGGCCAGCCGCTCCGCCCGCCGCTCGACGTCGAAGCCCTCACGGGGCTGCCCCGGCACCGGCTCGGCGCCCTGCTCCTCCGTCACGAAGCCCAGCGTGAACATGTACGCCGTGGTGCTGGCCCGTACCGCCTGGTGCAGCGAGAAGCCGGCCTCGACGAGCGAGCCGAGCTGGAGCTCCATGTCCGCGGCGAAGTCGGTCCCGGTGAAGCGGGCGCCGCTGTAGACCTTGGCGCCGTCGCGGTAGCGCAGCAGTCCGGCGCGCAGGCCCCGGTTGACCGCGAGGATCCGCTCCTGCCAGCCCAGGTCGCCGGCCGGCCGCGCCGCGGGGTCGGCGACCATCTGCCGGTACATCACGGTCGCCATCTCGTCGAGCAGCGCCTGCTTGTTCTTGAAGTGCCAGTAGAGCGCGGGCGCCTGCACGTTCAGCTCCTGGGCGATCGCGCGCAGCGTGAGCCCTTCGAGGCCCCGCTCGTTCAGCAGGCCCAGCGCGGCCTCCGCCACCTGCGCGGGATCCAGCCGGTTCGTCTTCTTCGTCGCCACCCCGTCACGGTATCCCCTTGACAACTTAACAACGTTAAGGAGATGCTCCGGGCAGTGGAACTTAACAGCGTTAAGGAACTCGGAGGCAGCGGCATGAACAGCGACACGAACACCGGGACGGACGTCCTCGTCGTCGGAGCGGGCCCCACCGGACTGGTGCTGGCCATCGACCTGGCCCGCCGGGGCGTGCGCACCCTGCTGGTCGAGAAGGCGGACCGGCTCTTCCCCGGCTCGCGGGGCAAGGGCGTCCAGCCGCGCAGCCAGGAGGTCCTGGACGACCTCGGCGTGCTGCCCCGGATCCGGGCGGCGGCGTCGCCGTACCCGCGAATGCTCGCCTGGGAGGGCTCGGAGCGCCGGCACGAGTGGGACATGATGGAGCGCTCCGAGCCGACCGAGCAGGTCCCGTACGCCGACGTGCTGCTCATCCCGCAGTCCCGCACCCAGGAGCTGCTGCACGAGCGGCTGGTGGAGCTCGGGGGCGGGGTCCGGTTCGGCGCGGCCCTCACCGGGTTCCGCCAGTCCGCGGACGGGGTCGAGGCGGAGCTCTCCACCGGCGAGACGGTGCGGGCGTCCTACCTCGTGGCGGCCGACGGCGGACGCTCCACGGTCCGCAAGGCCCTCGGCATCGGCATGACGGGCGAGACCGTCGACCCGCGGCCGATGCTCGTCGCCGACGTCCGGCTCTCCGCCGCGGCGCTCGTGGACCGGGCCAACTGGCACGTCTGGCCCGAGGCGCCCGGCGGCGGCGTGGCCATGTGCCCGCTGCCCGGGGCCGACCACTTCCAGCTGATCGTCGCGTTCGAGGACGAGGCGGCCCTCGTGGACACCTCGGTGGAGGCGGTGCGCGGGCTCGTCGCCGAGCGCACCCCGCTCGCCGCCGCGGACGTCGTCGAGGTGCTGTGGGCCTCCGACTTCCGGGCCCGCGCGGCGATGGCGGACCGGTTCCGCGAGGGCCGGGTCTTCCTGGCGGGCGACGCGGCGCACGTGCACTCCCCCGCCGGCGGTCAGGGCCTCAACACCAGCGTCCAGGACGCCTACAACCTCGGGTGGAAGCTCGGCCAGGTGGTGCGCCACGGCGCCCCGGCCGCGCTGCTCGACTCCTACGAGGCCGAACGGCTGCCCGTCGCCGCCGACGTCCTCGGCCTCAGCACGCGGATCCACCGAGCCGCCGCCGAGGGGGAGGACACCCGGCGGGGCGGGGAGGTCCAGCAGCTCGGACTGGGGTACCGGGACTCGGCCCTGGCCGTCGAGACCCGGACCGGGCTCGCCGAGGACGCGCTGCGGGCGGGCGACCGCGCTCCGGACGGGCCGTACGGCCCGGAGCGCCTCTTCGACGTCTTCCGCGGGCCGCACTTCACGCTCCTCGCCGTCGGCACGGAGCCCCCGGCCCTCGGGACACCCACGGTGCGCACGGCCCGCCTCGACGCGTACGAGCCCTACGGGACGGGCCTCTTCCTGGTCCGGCCCGACGGGTACGTGGGCTGGGCGGGCGCGAGCACGGACGGTCTGGCGGACTACCTCGCCGCCGTCGGCGCCGCCCCCGTCCCGGCGGTCGCCGGAGCCTGACGGGCCGCTCCGACGCTACGGCGCCACGTCCGGCTCGGGCTCGGGCTCCGGCTCCGGCTCCGGCTCCGGCTCGGGTACGTAGCGCAGGACGCCCCACATGCTGTGCTCGTCGGGGACGTCCGCCGGGCCGTTCAGCTCGCACCCGGCGAGCCCCTTGCGCAGCGCCGGCGCGTCGATGCCGGAGCCGATGAGCACCAGCTGGGTCAGCCTCTCCTCGCCGGCGGGCCAGGGCTCGGGGAAGAAGCGCAGGAAGCGGCCGACCGCGTGGACGACGTAGCGGTTGTCCGGGTCGGCCGGGCCGAGATCGACGAAGCCCTTGATGCGGTAGAGCCCCCGCGGCCGGGAATCGAGGAAGGCCATCAGGCGTCGTGGGTGCAGGGCGGTGCCGGTGGCGAACGACAGGGTCTCGTAGTGCGCGTGCGGATGCGCCGCCTCGTCGTCGGGGTCGCCGTGGAGCAGGTCCTCGATGGACATCTGCCCCTCGATCTCGCCCTCGGGCACGACCCGGTCGAAGAGGACCTCGGGGTCGACGCGCCCGTACGAGGCGCGGATCACGGCGGCCCGGCCCGCCGGTTCGGCGACCGCCTCGTGCACGGCGTCGAGCTCGTCCTGCGACACCCGGTCCGCCTTGTTGACCACGACGAGATCGGCGAGGGCGAGGTGGCGGTCGGTCTCCGGGTGCCGCTCCCGGGTCGCGGCGAACTCGGAGGCGTCGACGACCTGGACGAGGCCGCCGTACATGACCCGCGCGTTCTCACTGGCCAGCACCATCCGCACCAGCTCCTGCGGCTCGGCCAGACCGCTCGCCTCGATGACGATCACGTCCAGCCCGGAGGAGGGGCGGGTGAGGACCTCCAGGTACTCGTCCAGCTCGCTCGCGTCGACGGCGCAGCACAGGCAGCCGTTGCCGAGGGACACGGTGGACCCGACCTGTCCGGCCACGGTCATCGCGTCGATCCCGATGTCCCCGAAGTCGTTGACCATGACCCCGATGCGGGTCCCCCGGGCACTGCGCAGCAGATGGTTGAGCAGCGTCGTCTTGCCCGACCCCAGGAACCCGGAGAGGACGACGACGGGGATCTGCTGCGTGCTCAAGGGAAGCCCTCCGGTGTCTCGGCGAAGCCCCCAGGATAGGCACGGCCGCGGGCCCGGCCGGGGCTCCGGGATTTCCGGTCGCGCTCCGCTTCCCTTTACGGTTCCCGGCATGAGTCCCGCTTCGACCGCCGCCCCACGGCTCCTCGCGCGCCGTCCGCGGTTCGGCTGGCCGCGGCGGGTCTTCTCGCAGGTCCTGCTCATGCAGCTGGCCATCGCCACCGGTGTCACGGTGCTGGCCACCGGTCTCTTCCTGGCGCCGCTCAGCGCCCAGCTCGACGACCAGGCCATGCGGCGCGCGCTCGCCATCGCCGAGACGACGGCGTCCCCCGAGGTGGCCGCCGCGCTCGGGCGGACCGCGCCGTCCGCGAGCGGGCCGGTGCAGGCGGAGGCGGAGCGGATCCGGCGGTCGACCGGCGCCGAGTACGTCGTCGTCATGGACACCCGGGGCGTGCGCTGGTCCCACACCGACCCCGCGCAGATCGGCAGGGTCGTCTCCACCGACCCCAGCGCGGCGCTCGCCGGCCGCGAGGTCATGGAGATCGACGACGGCACCCTCGGCCGCTCCGCACGCGGGAAGGCCCCGCTGCGGGACTCCGGCGGCGCCATCGTCGGCGCGGTGTCGGTCGGTATCGAGTACGACAGCGTCCACGACCGTCTCCTCGGGGCGATCCCTGGGCTCCTCGCGTACGCCGGCGGTGCGCTGGCCGCCGGCGCGCTCGCCGCGTACCTGATCTCCCGCAGGCTCCAGCGGCAGACCCACGACCTGGCCTTCTCCGACATCTCCGCGCTGCTCGCCGAACGCGAGGCGATGCTCCACGGCATCCGCGAGGGGGTCGTCGCCCTGGACCGCTCCGGCCGCGTCCGGCTGGTGAACGACGAGGCCCAGCGCCTCCTCGGGATCGGTCCGGAGGCCGCCGGGCGCCCGCTGGAGGAGGTCCTCGGCTCCGGCCGTACGGCCGACGTGCTGGCCGGCCGTGTCACCGGCGAGGACCTGGTGGCCGTGCGCGGCCACCGGGTCCTGATCGCCAACCGGATGCCCACGGACGACGGCGGCGCCGTCGCCACCCTGCGCGACCGCACCGAACTGGAACGGCTCGGCCGCGAGCTGGACTCCACCCGGGGCCTCATCGACGCGCTGCGCGCGCAGGACCACGAGCACGCCAACCGGCTCCACACCCTGCTCGGACTGCTGGAACTGGACCTGCACGAGGAGGCGGTCGAGTTCGTCACCGAGGTCGTCGGGGTCCATCGCGCCACCGCCGAGCAGGTCACGGAGAAGATCCACGACCCGCTGCTGGCCGCCCTCCTCGTCGGCAAGGGCACCGTCGCGGCGGAGCGGGGCGTCGCCCTGCGGATCACGCCCGGCTCGCTGCTCCCCGACCGTCTGGTGGACCCGCGCGAGCTCGTCACGGTCGTCGGCAACCTCGTCGACAACGCGCTCGACGCCGCGGCGGGCACGCCCGAACCGCGGGTCGAGCTCACCGTGCGCGCCGAGGGGAGCACCGTCGTCCTGCGGGTCGCCGACAGCGGCCCGGGSGTGCCCGCCGACCGGCGCGAGCTGATCTTCACCGAGGGCTGGACCACCAAGGAGCCGCCGTCCCACGGCAAGCGCGGCCTGGGACTGGCGCTCGTACGCCGACTCGCCGAACGCCGGGGCGGCAGCGCCCGGGTCGGCTCGGGCCCCGACGGGAGCGGGGCGGAGTTCACCGTCGTCCTCCCGGAGGCGCTGGACGAGCCCGCGCCTGACCACCCCGCGGCGGAGCCGGGCCTGCCGGTCGGCACCGGCTCCCCGGAGGAGGCCCGGTGATCGGCGTCCTCGTCGTGGACGACGACACCCGGGTCGCGCGGGTCAACGCGGCCTATGTGGAGAAGGTGCCCGGCTTCCGCGTCGTCGCCACGGCCCATTCGGCCGGTGAGGCGCTCGCCCACCTCGCCGGGCAGACCGTCGACCTGGTCCTGCTCGACCACTACCTGCCGGACGGGAACGGCCTCGCGGTGGTACGGGAGCTGCGCCGGCTCGGCCGGCAGACGGACGTGATCATGGTGACGGCGGCACGCGACGTGGCGACCGTCCAGGCCGCGATGCGGCACGGGGCGCTCCAGTACCTGGTGAAGCCGTTCAACTTCGCCGGGCTGCGCACCCGTCTGGAGGCCTACGCGGCCCTGCGCCACACCCTCGACGGCGGCGGCGAGGCGGAACAGGCCGAGGTGGACCGCATCTTCGCCGCGCTCTCGGCGGGCGCGGCCGAACCCGACCTGCCCAAGGGGCACTCCCCCACCACCGCGGAGGTGGTCCGGCGGGTGCTGCTCGCCGCGGAGAGCCCGCTGTCCACCCAGGAGATCGCCGAGCGGGCGGGGGTGAGCCGGCAGACCGCCCAGCGCTATCTCAAGCTGCTCGACCGGACGGGCCGGGTCCGCCTGTCCCTGCGGTACGGCGAGACGGGCCGCCCCGAGCACCGCTACGTCTGGGCGGCCTCGGGCGGCTGAGACCGACCGGGGAGCGGGCGGGGCCGGGTGTGCGGACTCCGGAGGGGGCCCGGACCGGTCAGACCGCCCCTGCCCCCGTGAGCGCGCGGACCTCCGTCTCGGCGTGCCGGGCCTCGTCCGGCGGCTCGGGCGAGGTGACGGTGCCGAGCCAGCCGGCCAGGAACCCGAGCGGGATGGAGACCACCCCCGGGTTCTGCAACGGGAAGACGTGGAAGTCGGCACCGGGGAACAGCGCCTCCGGGGTGCCGGAGACCACCGGGGAGAGGACCACCAGCACGACGGCCGGGACGAGCCCGCCGTACACCGCCCAGACCGCCCCCCGCGTGGTGAAGTTCCGCCAGAAGAGCGAGTAGAGCAGCACCGGCAGGTTGGCGGACGCGGCGACCGCGAAGGCGAGGCCGACGAGGAAGGCCACGTTGAGGTCGCGGGCGAGGAGCCCCAGGCCGATCGCGGCCGCCCCGATCCCGGCGGCGGAGAGCCGGGCCACCGCCACCTCGCTGTGCTGCTTGGCGTGGGCGCTGCGGCGGCGCAGCGAGGCGTACAGGTCGTGGGCGACGGACGCCGAGGAGGCGAGCGTGATGCCCGCGACGACGGCCAGGATCGTCGCGAAGGCGACGGCCGCGACGACCGCGAAGAGCACGGTGCCGCCGGTGGATCCCGCTCCCCCGCCGAGGTCGAGCGCGAGCAGGGGGACGGCGGTGTTGCCGGCCGCGTTGGAGGCCCGGACCGCGTCCGGGCCGATGATCGCCGCCGCGCCGAAGCCGAGCACGATCGTCATCAGGTAGAAGCTGCCGATCAGTCCGATGGACCAGACGACCGAGCGCCGGGCGGCCCGTGCGGTGGGCACCGTGTAGAAGCGCGCCAGGATGTGCGGCAGGCCGGCGGTGCCCAGGACGAGGGCGATACCGAGGCTGATGAAGTCGAGGCGGGAGGTCCAGCTCCCGCCGTAGCGCAGTCCCGGCCCGAGGAAGTCCCGCCCGTGGCCGCTGCGTTCGGCGGCGGTGGTGAGCAGCTGGTCGAAGTCGCCGTGGAAGCGGAGCAGGACGAGCACGGTGAGGGCGATGGTGCCCGCCATGAGCAGGACGGCCTTGACGATCTGGATCCAGGTGGTGGCCCGCATCCCGCCGAGGGACACGTAGATCACCATCAGCGCTCCGACGCCGATCACGGTCCAGGAGCGGGCGGCCTCGCTCGTTCCGCCGAGGAGGAGGGCGACCAGGCTGCCGGCGCCCACCATCTGGGCCACGAGGTAGAGCACGGAGACGGTGACCGAGGACGTTCCGGCGGCGATCCGCACGGGGCGCTCGGCCATCCGGGAGGCGACGACGTCGGCGAGGGTGAACCGGCCGCAGTTGCGCACCAGTTCGGCGACGAGCAGGAGGACGACGAGCCAGGCGACCAGGAAGCCGACGGAGTAGAGCATGCCGTCGTAGCCGAAGAGCGCGATCAGGCCGGAGATGCCGAGGAAGGAGGCGGCGGACATGTAGTCGCCGGCGATCGCGAAGCCGTTCTCCATCGGGGAGAAGAGCCGGCCGCCGGCGTAGAACTCCTCGGCCGAGCCGTGCCGGCTGCGACTCACCCAGGTGGTGATCCCCAGCGTCACCGCGATGAACACGCTGAAGAGGACCAGCGCCAGGGTCTGGTGGTCTCCGGTCACCGCTGGAACCCCCTCGTCATCTCCTGGGTGTCCCAGCGCAGTTCCAGCGCCGCCCGGTCCCGGCGCAGCCGGGCGTGCCGGGCGTAGGCCCAGGTCAGCAGGAAGGTGGTGAGGAACTGGCCGAGTCCGGCGAGCATCGCCACGTTGACCGCTCCGGCGACGGGGCGGGCCATCAGCCCGGGGGCGGCGGTCGCCGCCACGACGTAGGCGAGGTACCAGAGGAGGAAGGCGAGGGAGGCCGGGATCACGAACCGGCGGTATCGGCTGCGTACTTCCTGGAAGGCCGGGCTGCGCTGGACCTCCAGATAGATGTCCGCGGCGCTGTGGGCCGCCGGCTGCCGCGGTACGGCGCCGGGCGCCGTGGCACCGCCGCCCGGCGCGCCGGAGGGGTCTCGCCGGTCCCCGGCCGTCGCCCGCTCCCCCGTGGCGGCCCGGTCCGCGAACGCGGCCGTCGGCCCGGAGTCCGCCGGCTCACCCGTGCCGGCCGGCTCGCCCCAGCCGGCGGCCAGGGCGTCGTACCAGGGGTCGTCGATCCGCACCGCGGGGGCGCCGGGCCCTTCCTGCTTCTCCACCGGTGAACTCTCCTTGTCAGCGAACCGTTTCGGCCGCGTGCACAAGGATGGACAGAGCGGGAAGATCCCGGACTCTTCTCCTCTGCCACTTCACCCCATCAGGTGACGGAATCCCCACTTGGCCTGACGAGCCCTTGCTGATAGGCGTACCGGACCGCCTGCGCCCGGTCGCGGACCCCGATCTTGGCGAAGAGGTTGTTGATGTGCGTCTTCACGGTCGCGGTGGAGATGCGCAGCCGGGCGGAGATCTCCTGGTTGGACAGCCCGTCCGCGACCAGGGCCAGCACCTCGGCCTCGCGCTCGGTGAGTCCGTCGGGCGGCGCGGCGGCGTCCCGCGGGCCGGTGGATGCGGAACGGCGCGGGGCGTGCCGTTCGGGCTGGTCCAGCAGCCTTTCCAGGAGCCGCCGTTGGACGGCGGGATCGAGCCCGGCCCGCCCGTCGAGCACGTCCCGGACGGCCCGGACGATCTCCTCCCCGCCCGCGTCCTTGGTGAGGTAGCCGCGCGCTCCGGCCCGCAGCGCGGGGAAGAGCGAGTCGTCGTCGGCATAGGTGGTGAGCACGACCACCTCGGTGCCGGGATGCTCGGCGCGGATACGCCGGGTGGCCTCCACCCCGTCGCAGCGGGGCATGCGGAGGTCCATCAGGACGACGTCGGGGGCCAGTGCGGCGGTCAGGGCGACGGCCTCCTCCCCGTCCCGGGCCGAGCCGACCACCTCGATGCCGGGAAGGAGGCCGAGGACCAGCACGATGCCCTCGCGGACCATGGCCTGGTCGTCGGCGACGACCACCCGGGCGACCCGCTCGCCGGCGGCCGCGTCCGCCCCGGGGCCGCTCATGCCGGCACCCGCAGCCGTACGGCGAAACCGGTGCCGTCGGGACCGGCCTCCAGGGTGCCGCCGAGGAGTTCGGCGCGCTCCCTCATGCCGAGCAGGCCGTAGCCCGCGCCGGAGGTGGCCAGGGAGACGTCCGGGCCGTCACCGCCGGCCTCCGCGGCTTCGGCGGCGGGGGTGCCGGTGTCCCGCACCTCCAGACCGACGTCCCCGGCTCCGTAGGCGAGCAGCAGCGTCGTCCTCGCCCCCGGCGCGTGCTTGCGGACGTTGGTGAGGGCTTCCTGGGCCACTCTGCGCACCGCCTGCGAGGCCTCCGCCGGCAGTGGCCGGCGCTCTCCGGTCACCCGGACCTCCGCCCGGTCCTCGCGGGCCAGCTCCCGCAGGTAGTCCTCCACGGGCACCATGTCGCCGCGGAGCGCCGAGAGCGCGTGCCGGGTCTCGGCGAGCCCGTCGCGGGCCATGGCGCGGGCGGCGACCACCCGCTCCAGGATCGCCTCCCGGTCGGCGCCGTTCTCGATCTGCAGGCGGGCGGCCTCCAGGTGCACCATCTGGGCCGAGAGGCTGTGGGCCAGCACGTCGTGGATCTCGCGTGCGATCCGGGCCCGCTCGGCCAGGGCCGCGGAGGTGGCCTCCGCCTCACGCGCCGCCCGCTCCTGCCCGAGCAGCCGGAAGCCGGCGCTGCGGGCCTCTGCGTCCAGCCGGAGCGAGTAGCCGCCGAGCAGGACGGCGGAGGTGGTGACCGCGGCGCCGAGGATGCCGGTGTCGTCGGCCTCGGCGAAGGCGACGGTCAGTGCGAACACCGTGGCGAGGCCGACGACGAGCGGCAGCCGTTCCATGGCCGAGGCGGAGACGACGATCCAGAGGAGGGTGGCGGTCACCGGGGCGCCGGCGAGGCTCGCCCCGAGTCCGACGACGGTGACGGCGGCGAGCAGTCCGAGCGAGTGGGGCAGCCGGTTGGCGAGGGTGGTCCGGTGGAAGCCGGCGAGCGCCGCCGCGCAGAAGGCGACGCCGAGCGGGGGCACCACCCCGTACCGGCCGGGGAAGGCACCGGAGAGGTACGCGCTGGTCACCGCCCAGAGACCCAGGGCCGTGAGCAGCAGGCCGTCGAGGACGAGGCGCCCCCGCGGCACGCCGACCCGGCTCAGCGCCTCGGGAGCGGGCCAGGCCGTCCATCTGCCCGTGCCACGCCTGTCGCCGTCCGTCATCGCCGTCCCCCTTCGTCGTGACGATGCTACGGACGGGCAGCGGCGAAGGGATCGTCTCGGGGACGGAGCACGCGGCTCCACCCCCGGGTGGACACAGGGGGTGTGTGAGGCCCGGACATGCACGAGGCCCCGAGCGGGATCCCGCTCGGGGCCTCGGTCGCGCCCTCGGGCCGGTCAGGCGTCGATGCGCGAGCGGTCCAGGGTCGCCGCCGAGCTGGTGATGAATTCCTTGCGGGGAGCCACGTCGTTGCCCATGAGCAGGTCGAAGACCTGCTCGGAGGACTCCAGGTCGCCGATGTTGATCCGGCGCAGGGTGCGGTGGCGCGGGTCCATGGTGGTCTCCGCCAGCTGGTCCGCGTCCATCTCGCCGAGGCCCTTGTAGCGCTGGATGGCGTCCTTGTAGCGGATGCCCTTGCGCTGGTACTCCAGCAGCGTCTGGCGCAGCTCGTTGTCCGAGTACGTGTACACGTACTTGTCCTGGCCCCGCTTGGGCTGGACGAGCTCGATGCGGTGCAGCGGCGGCACGGCCGCGAAGACCCGGCCGGCTTCGACCATGGGCCGCATGTAGCGCTGGAAGAGTGTCAGCAGCAGCGTGCGGATGTGGGAGCCGTCGACGTCGGCGTCGGTCATCATGATGACCTTGCCGTACCGGGCCGCGTCGATGTCGAAGGTACGGCCCGAGCCCGCCCCTATGACCTGGATGATCGCCCCGCACTCGGCGTTCTTGAGCATGTCCGAGACCGAGGACTTCTGGACGTTGAGGATCTTGCCGCGGATCGGCAGAAGCGCCTGGAACTCGCTGTTCCGCGCGAGCTTGGCGGTGCCGAGCGCGGAGTCGCCCTCGACGATGAAGAGCTCGCTGCGCTCCACGTCGTCGCTGCGGCAGTCGGCGAGCTTGGCCGGCAGCGAGGAGGACTCCAGGGCGGTCTTCCTGCGCTGGGCGTCCTTGTGCTGGCGGGCCGCGATACGGGTCCTGGCGGCCGCCACGGCCTTCTCCAGGACGGCGCGGGCCTGTGCCTTGTCGTCGCGCCGGGTGGACGTCAGGAACGCCTTCAGCTCCTTGGCGACCACGTTGGCGACGATCCGGCGTGCCGCGGAGGTGCCCAGCACCTCCTTGGTCTGGCCCTCGAACTGCGGCTCGGCGAGCCGGACGGTCACGACCGCGGTGAGCCCCTCCAGGGCGTCGTCCTTGACGACGTCGTCCTCGGCTACGCGCAGCAGCTTGGCGGAGCGCAGCACCTCGTTGACGGTCTTCGTGATGGCCTGCTCGAAGCCGGAGACGTGGGTGCCGCCCTTGGGGGTGGCGATGATGTTCACGAACGACTTGAGCGTCGTGTCGTAGCCGGTGCCCCAGCGCAGGGCCACGTCGACGCCCAGTTCGCGGGTGACCTCGGTGGGGGTCATGTGGCCGAGGTCGTCGAGGACCGGCACGGTCTCCTTGAAGGTGCCGGTGCCGGTCAGGCGCTGGACGTCGCAGACAGCCTTGTCCTGGGCGAGGAACTCGCAGAACTCGCTGATGCCGCCGTCGAAGCGGAAGGTCTCCTCGCTCTTGCCCACACCCTCCAGGTCCCGCTCGTCGCGGACCACGATGGTCAGGCCGGGCACCAGGAAGGCGGTCTGGCGTGCGCGCTGGTGGAGCGTCTCCAGGGAGAGCTTGGCGTCCTTCAGGAAGATCTGGCGGTCGGCCCAGTACCGGACGCGGGTGCCGGTGCGGGCCTTGGGGACGCGCTTGCCCTTCAGGAGGCCGTTGGCCGGGTCGAAGGGGCTGTCGGGGCCCTGCTCGGTGAAGATGCCGGGGACGCCGCGGCGGAAGCTGATCGCGTGCGTGGCGCTGTTCCGGTCGACCTCGACGTCGAGCCGGGCGGACAGGGCGTTCACCACGGAGGCGCCCACGCCGTGCAGGCCGCCGGAGGCCGCGTACGAGCCGCCGCCGAACTTGCCGCCGGCGTGCAGCTTGGTCATGACGACCTCGACGCCGGAGAGGCCGGTCTTGGGCTCGACGTCGACGGGGATGCCCCGGCCGTTGTCCTGCACCTCGACGGAGCCGTCGTCGTGGAGGATCACGTCGATCCGGTCGCAGTACCCGCCGAGGGCCTCGTCGACCGAGTTGTCGATGATCTCCCAGATGCAGTGCATCAGGCCACGGCTGTCGGTGGACCCGATGTACATGCCGGGGCGTTTGCGAACCGCTTCGAGCCCTTCGAGTACGAGCAGGTGCCGCGCGGTGTAGTTGGAACCGTCACGGTCTGCGGTCAGCAGCGCACTGGACGGCACGGACGTCTCGGCGGTCACGCGGTTCGCTCCTCGCTGAATTTGAAATGTGGCCCGGTGGGTAAGGCCCGGCGTCTGTCACCGGTTCAGAGGGTACCGATGCCTGGTAGAGCCGTTGTCACGCCACCCTCCTGATTTCTCATGCTAGTCCAGAGTCGTATGGATGTTCGATCCCTCGAAGGGGTGACGTGAACATCACGTTCCCTTCCGCGCATGAACCATTTAGGCTCCGGGCACGTCCTCATCAACAACCGGCAACCAGCCGGGAGGACGAACCGACCCAAGCAACGCGAAATCCGTAGAGCGACGCAATACGGCTCATTCGCCGCCAACCGGCAGCAGACAGCCACCTTGGTAAGAAGTTTCCAGGAAAAGCCACGAGCGGGAACGTTTTCGGCCTGGTTGGATGTTGACCCTGGTACGACAGCTCGTCGAGCTAGAGAAGAGGCGACGTGACTACTGTTCTGACCCCCGCGAGCCCCCTGACGGCCGCTGACCGCTGCGACCGCTGCGGCGCCCAGGCCTACCTGCGCGTCGTGCTGACCAGTGGTGGAGACCTGCTCTTCTGCGCTCACCACGGGCGCAAGTTCGAGCCGGAACTCAAGAAGATCGCCGCGGAGATACAGGATGAGACGGACCGGCTCACCGACGTGCCGGCCAAGGCAGTAGACGAGGACCGCTGACGCCTCGCATCCACGACGAGCCATGGGCCGGTCGCTGACCGGACGACGGGCGGCCACCCCCGCAGACCAGGGGGGTGGCCGCCCGTCCTCGTACCCGAGGACCGCCACGGCGGCTCACGGGCCGCCGGAAGGGCGTCTCAGAGGTTCCGCGGCAGGACCGCGGAGACGCGGGTGTAGACGCCCGGGTTCTCGGCCTGGCCGCAGCCGCTGCCCCAGGACACCAGGCCGATGAGCCGGCCCCCGGCCACCAGCGGCCCGCCGCTGTCCCCCTGGCAGGCGTCCTTGCCTCCCTGCGGGTCTCCCGCGCAGAGCATGGTCTCGGCCCGGTAGCCCGCCCCGAAACCGCCCGGATACGCCCGCTCGCACGCCGTGTCCGGCAGCACCTGGACCCTGGCGGAGCGCAGGGCGGACGCGTAGTTGCCGTTGCCGGTGGTGTCCCCCCACCCGTAGACCTCCGCCACCGTGCCGGGGCTCTCGGCGGCGTCGCCCGGACTCGCGACCCCGATCACGTACGACTGCGGAAGCGCGGCCGCCAGGGTCAGCACCGCCAGATCGCCGGAGTTGGTCCTCGGGTCGTAGTCCGGGCTGATCCACGTCGACGAGACCCGGACCTCCCGGCCGTCCTGGCCGCCGAGCGAGCTCCGGCCCGCGATGACCTTGAAGTCGGGCAGCTGGGACGGCTCACCGCCGAGCACCTCCCTGCCGAGGCAGTGGGCCGCGGTGAGCACCCGCGTGGGCGCCACGACCACGCCTCCGCAGAACTGCCCCGCCCGGGTACCTCCGAACCGGTCACGGCTGGAGAGGGCCACGACCCAGGGGGCCTCCTCGGTCCGGGCCGGCTGGCCTCCGACCACGACGCTGTCGGCGAACGCGGGCGGGGCGGCGGCGAGCGGCCCCGCCGCCGCCGAGACGAGGCCCAGAGCAGCTGTCACTGCTCGGGCGATGGGGCGACGCATAGAGCCTCCTGACTCTCCGGAACTTTCCGTGCACCCAGCGTCGTCCAGGGTTCTCCTCCGTGCACCCGCGCCGCGCCCAGCAGAAGGGCCCGGCTCCCCCATGGGGAACCGGGCCCTGCCACGCCTGGCGCTCCACCACGCCCCGCGTGGAGCGGGACGGGCGGCGACGGACGACTAGTCGAGGTAGTCGCGCAGCACCTGCGAACGCGACGGGTGACGCAGCTTCGACATCGTCTTGGACTCGATCTGGCGGATCCGCTCACGCGTCACGCCGTAGACCTTGCCGATCTCGTCCAGCGTCTTCGGCTGGCCGTCGGTGAGACCGAAGCGCATGGAGACCACGCCGGCCTCACGCTCGGAGAGCGTGTCGAGGACGGAGTGCAGCTGCTCCTGGAGGAGCGTGAAGCTGACCGCGTCGGCCGGGACGACCGCCTCGGAGTCCTCGATCAGGTCGCCGAACTCGCTGTCGCCGTCCTCACCCAGCGGGGTGTGGAGGGAGATCGGCTCACGGCCGTACTTCTGGACCTCGATGACCTTCTCCGGGGTCATGTCGAGTTCCTTGGCCAGCTCCTCCGGGGTGGGCTCGCGGCCCAGGTCCTGGAGCATCTGGCGCTGCACACGGGCGAGCTTGTTGATGACCTCGACCATGTGCACCGGGATACGGATGGTGCGGGCCTGGTCGGCCATGGCGCGGGTGATCGCCTGCCGGATCCACCAGGTGGCGTACGTGGAGAACTTGTAGCCCTTGGTGTAGTCGAACTTCTCGACGGCGCGGATCAGACCCAGGTTGCCCTCCTGGATCAGGTCCAGGAACAGCATGCCGCGGCCGGTGTAGCGCTTGGCCAGGGAGACCACCAGACGGAGGTTGGCCTCCAGCAGGTGGTTCTTGGCGCGGCGGCCGTCCTCGGCGATGATCTCCAGCTCGCGCTTCAGCTTCGGCGCCAGCTTGTCGGAGTTCGCCAGCTTGTCCTCGGCGAACAGGCCGGCCTCGATGCGCTTGGCGAGCTCGACCTCCTGCTCGGCGTTGAGCAGGGGGACCTTGCCGATCTGCTTCAGGTAGTCCTTGACCGGGTCGGCGGTGGCACCGGCGACGGCGACCTGCTGCGCGGGCGCGTCGTCCTCGTCCTCGTCGGACAGGACGAAGCCCTTGGTCTCGCCCTCGGACTCCTCGTCCTCGCCCTTGCCGGGAGCGACGTCCTCGAGCAGCTCCTCGCCCTCGACCGCGTCGTCGGCGTCCTTCTTGGACGTGGACTTCTTCGCCGCGGTCTTCTTGGCGACGGTCTTCTTCGCCGCCGTCTTCTTGACGGCGGTCTTCTTCGCGGCTGCCTTCTTGGCCGGAGCCGCGGCCTCGTCGGCCGGGTCCGCGCCCTCGGCCGTCGCCGACGCCGGAGCGGCCGGGACGCTCTTGGCCACGGTCGTCCTGGCGGTGACGGTCTTGGTGGCGGTGCGCTTGGCCGGGCTCTTCGCTGCGACGCTCTTGCGGGCGCGCTTCGGCGACTCCGCTGCACTGACCATCAGCGTCACACCCTCTTCCTCGAGGATCTGGTTGAGGCTGCGCAGAACATTCTTCCACTGGGTTGGCGGAATCTGGTCAGCCTCGAAGGCCCGACGCACGTCATCGCCGGCGATCTGCCCATCAGCCTTTCCCCGCTCGATGAGCGCCATCACAGACTCGGACTCGGCGATCTCCGGCGGGAGCGTACGGGATGTGCTGGCCGACACGAACAACCTCTCGGAACGATGGAAAACGGCTTCCGGCCCCGCCCATGATCGGGCCGGAGCCGACGACCGTCGGCGGGGAATGTGCCGACGGCGCGCGGGCTGGACCGGGGAAATGCACAGCGCCTCAGGCGGCTGCTGTATTCCTTCCTCGGCCGTCACCTCTTAGGTCATCGCACGGCTTCGAGGAGTGTTACGCCCAATCTGCGTGGCCCGAGTCACACCTCATATGCGACACATCACCTCAGAAGGGTAAATGGTTGCACATTCTCGCCGCCGACGGTCGTCGGCTCCGGCCCGATCATGGGCGGGGCCGGAAGCCGTTTTCCATCGTTCCGAGAGGTTGTTCGTGTCGGCCAGCACATCC
>NZ_RDBI01000037.1:84876-86895 GCF_008042125.1 Streptomyces sp. MS191 | reverse complement strand
CCCCACGCCCCCGGGTTCCGCGCGGGTCCGGCGACCCTCGATGCGGACGGTTCCGCGCTTCCGGCCATGGCCCGGGGGTCAGTGCTCGCGCGGCGCGGGCACCACGCCCCCGGGGTCCGGGTGGACCGTGAGCAGCTGGCGCATGGCGTTCTCGGCCCCGACGGCGTCCCCGGCGGCCACCGCGTCCACGATGCGGGCGTGATGCGCGATGCAGGACTCGCCCGGACGGTCACAGCCGGTGACGGGGCCGCCGGAGACCTGGAGGGCGGCGCCGACGATGCCGGAGAGGTGCTCCAGCATGCGGTTGCCGGCGAGCTGGATGAGCAGGGAGTGGAACTCGGCGTCGGCCCGGGAGAAGGTGATGCCGTCCCCCTGAGCGAAGGCGTGCCCCATGATCTCGACCATGTCGGACAGCCGCTGCTGGACGTCCTCACGGCCGTGACCGGCGGCGAGCCGGGCGGCCAGCGGCTCGATCGTCCAGCGGAGCTGGTTCAGCTCCCGGCGCTGGTCGTCACGCTGCGGCCCGAAGGCGCGCCACTCGATGATGTCGGGGTCGAGCAGGTTCCAGTCGCTGACCGGCCTGACCCGGGTGCCGACGTTCGGCCGGGCGCTGACCAGGCCCTTGGCCTCCAGCACGCGCAGCGATTCACGGACGACGGTGCGGGAGACCTCGAAGCGCTGCCCGATCTCCTCGGGGACGAGGGGCCGGTCGGCACCGAGGTCGCCGGAGACGATCATCTGCCCCAGCTGCTGGACGAGCTGGCCGTGCAGTCCGCGCCCCCGGCTGCCGGCGGTGCGGCGGCCGACCCGGCCGAGGTCCGTCTCCACCCCCTCCCAGGAGGGCGGCCCCACGCGATCGGCGACGGGCGCCTCCGCGTACGGGTATCGGTCGAGATCGCCCGAGGCGCCGAGGCCGGAGTCGACGGAACGGGCGGCGGTCATCATGGTGTGCGCAAGGGTACTCACGCATCCTTTGTCGGCGTGGCTCTCGTGACCCTTGAGGTCTTTGGTGAAAAGCACACGAAAGGGTGATCGGCACCCCCTACACAATTGACGATTATTCGGACATAAGGGGCAGTTTTTGGGGGAGTTGCCGAAGTGTCGGAACTCTTCGGTCCGGAAGTGATCACCAACGCGCCTTACGGCTCAGGCCGGTGAACAGATAGGCGCACAGAAGTGCCGTCAACGCGAGCGCCAGCGCCACCCCTACGGGTTGCACGACGACCCTGAGTGCCCCCTCGAGCCAGTGGTCGACGGCCGCGGGCCACTCCAGACTCACGAATTCCCTGAGTCTGGCGGGGAGTCCGGCGACGGGGCGAACCGACGGCCCCGTGACCAGTCTGCCCAGCAGCGGTACGAGGACGATGGGCACGGCCAGAACCGCGGCCACTCCGGCGGCTGCCGCGCGGAACACCCCGGCGCCCAGCACTCCGGCCCAGGCGCAACCGATCAGCAGGCCCAGCCAACTCGCGCACAGGGTCGCCCAGTTGTCCGGCAGGGGGATCAAGTCGCCGCCGTAGACGAGGCGGAGGGCCTCCAGGTCGGCCACCACCACGACGACGGCGAGTACGACGGCGACGCCGGCCGCGACCGTGAGTTTGGCGAGCAGCAGGCCGAGGCGGCGCGGGACCGTGCCGCGGCCGGTGGTGAGGGCGGGGTAGCGGTACTCGTCCCCGAAGGAGAAGGCGCCGAGCAGGCCGGCCCCGAGGGCGGCGGGCGGCAGGGGCGAGAGGGCCGGCCACCCCGCGAGGGCCGTGGGCAGGGGCGTGCGGCCGCCGCGGGCGAGCAGCACCGCGATCAGGACGGAGACGCATACGGTCGCGGCGAGGACCAGCCAGGTGGGCGGAACCCCGAGCAGGCGACGGACCTCGTACCGGAGGGGCCGCAGCGGCGCCCGCGCCGGCCGTCGCCTCGCCGGGGCGACGGAGGTCCCCGCGGCACGGGTCTCCGGGGCAGGACCTTCGGGGGCGGGGTCTTCGGGAGCGGCGGCTTCGGGAGAGTCGTCTTCGAAGGTGGACC
>NZ_RDBI01000037.1:52231-84776 GCF_008042125.1 Streptomyces sp. MS191 | reverse complement strand
GGACGTCGCCGACTTCGCCCGCACCAGACTGCGCCCCCGCGTGGCCGTGCGCACCCCGCACGCCGCACGGCTGGCCGCCGTCGTGACGCAGGAGGCGCGCGCCGCCAAGCGCCCCGTCGAGGTGGTCACCGAGAACGGCAACCGCCTCTCCGTCTACGGCAGCGACTGCGCGACGATCGGGGAGGCGGCCTTCCGGCACGGGGTGCTCATCCATCAACTGGCCGACGAGGTGGGTGACACCGGAGGGCGCCTGCTCGGGTCCCGCTCCGATTCGGCGTGCGGCGAGGACGCCTGGGTCCTGGAGATCCGGAGCCCCCGCGGCTGCGGGGTCTCCGGAGCGGGCCGTCCGGCCGACCCGGTCTCCGCCGGAGCCGGCGTGCGCGCGAGCCGGCGGGAGGGAAGGGCCGGTGTCACCCACCTCGTCGGCCAGTTGATGGATGAGCACCCCGTGCCGGAAGGCCGCCTCCCCGATCGTCGCGCAGTCGCTGCCGTAGACGGAGAGGCGGTTGCCGTTCTCGGTGACCACCTCGACGGGGCGCTTGGCGGCGCGCGCCTCCTGCGTCACGACGGCGGCCAGCCGTGCGGCGTGCGGGGTGCGCACGGCCACGCGGGGGCGCAGTCTGGTGCGGGCGAAGTCGGCGACGTCCTGGTCGGCGACGAGTCGTCCGGCGTCGAGGGTCACGACGTGATCGGCGTGCCGGGCGGCCGTCCTGGGGTCCTCGGTGGTGAACAGGACGGTGCCGCCGTCGTCCGCGTGGGCGCGCAGCAGTTCGTAGAGCCAGGCGCTCTCGCGGCCGGAGAGGCCGGCGCCCGGTTCGTCGAGCAGGAGGGTGTGCGGATCGCCCAACAGGGCGCAGGCGATTCCGAGTCGGCGGTCCATTCCGAGCGGGAGGGTGCCGATGCGCTGGTCGTGGAGGCCGGTGAGGCCGACGACCCGCAGCATCTCGTCGGCCTGGGACACCGGCACCCCGGCGGCGGCGCAGAGCATGCGCAGCTGGCTGCGCAGGGTGCGGGAGGGGTGCCCCGCGACATCGCCGAGCAGCACCCCGACCTCGCTCGCGGGGTGCGCGACGCGGTGGAGGGGCCGCCCGCGGAAGGAGGTCACGCCGCGCCCCGGTTCGAGTTCGAGCATCAGGCGCAGGGCCGTGGTCTTGCCGGACCCGGCGGGTCCGAGCAGGGCGGTCACCTGGCGCGGGTGGGCGTCGAAGGTGAGGTCGTCCACGGCGGGCGGAAGGTCGCGGCGGGGGCAACTGGTGAGTCCGATGGCCTGGAGCATCGCTTCTCTCGCGGTAGATGAGACCGCTCCGCGGCAGGGCGGCGGCTTGCGAAGCAAGATAACGCTACATTTCGGACTTTTGGTGCAGCGTTGAGCTCTCGGGGCGCCTCGGGGCGCGCGTCGGCAGGCGGCGGCGCCCCCGCGGGGCCGGAGTGATGCGAGGCGGGCGCCCTTGAGGCGGGCGTCCCGGCGGTGGGTGCCGGACGTCCTCGAGGCGGGCGCCCTTGCGACGGGCGTCCCGGCGGTGGCGCCGGGCCGTCAGACCTCGGGGCGCAGCATGGGCGGGTTGAGCAGGGTCGCACCGCCGGCCCTGAACAGCTGTGCGGGACGGCCGCCCTGACGGGTGGTGGTCCCCCCGGCCGGCACCAGGAACCCTGGGGTGCCGGTCACCTTCCGGTGGAAGTTGCGCGGGTCGAGAGCCACCCCCCACACGGCTTCGTACACCCTCCGGAGCTCGCCGACCGTGAACTCCGTCGGGCAGAAGGCAGTCGCCAGCGAGGAGTACTCGATCTTGGAACGGGCCCGCTCCACCCCGTCGGCCAGGATCCTGGCGTGGTCGAAGGCGAGCGGCTCGGGCTGCTCCCCCTCCGGCCCTCCGGGCTCCTCGCGCCCCAGCAGCTCTTCGACCGGGGCCCAGCGGGCGCTGTTCGCGTCGCCGCCCGCGCGCGGCGCCGGCAGGTCGGGCGAGAGAGCCAGGTGGGCCACGCTGACCACCCGCATCCGCGGGTCGCGGCCCGGGTCCCCGTAGGTCGCCAGCTGTTCCAGGTGCGCGCCGTTGCCGGGCGCGGGCTGCGGGGCGGCCGGGTCATGGACGCAGAGTCCGGTCTCCTCGACCAGTTCGCGCGCCGCCGCGGCGCTGAGGTCCTCGTCGTCCCGGACGAAGCCGCCGGGCAGTGCCCAGCGCCCCTGGAAGGGTGCTTCTCCCCGCCGTACGACCAGGGCGCACAGCGCGGGGCCCCGGACTGTGAGCACGACCAGATCGACGGTGACGGCAAACGGCGGAAAGGCCGACGGGTCGTAGGGAGACATGCCGCGATCATAGTCGTCTTCCTGACGATAAACACGCCCCGCAGGTACTGCGCCCACGACTTCTTCTCCTCCCCGCGAGGCACGCGGAACGTGACGGACACCCATCGCTCACACCCCCAGCTGGAGGCCCTCGGGGGCCTCCTCCACCATGCCGAGCCCCAGCCGGCTCACCCGCACCGCGAACGGCCCGCCCGCGACCCGGAGCCCGGACAGGCGCACCGCGCCCAGCGGGGCGGACCTGACGGGCTGCAGGGCGATCGTGCCACCCGGGACGTCGGGACGGATACCGGCCAGGACGGTCAGGAGATGGACCCCCGCGGCGGCGGCCACCGCGGCGGGCCGGCAGGCCGCCGGATGCGGCACCGGGACCGCACCGGCCGTCCGCTGCTCCCCCGCGTACATCTCCGGCAGCCGGTACCCGAACGCCTCGGCCGCGTCGACGAGCCCCCGCAGCAGGGACGCGGCCTCCTTCTCGTATCCGGCGGTGGCGAGCCCGGCCACGGCCACCGCCGTCTCGTGCACCCGCACCGCTCCGGACCGGTGCCCGAACGGGTTGTGTCCCGGTTCCTTGCCGCCGAGGCTCCGCAGCCCCCAGCCGGAGTCCAGCGGCGGTGTACCGAGCAGTCTCGCCAGCTGCTCGGTCGCGGCCTTGTCCAGGAGCCCCGGCGCGTACCGGCCGCCGCCCAGCAGACCGGTGTCCAGGAGGTGCGCCGCCCAGCCGCCCAGGAGCGGCCAGGACCGCCCGCCCGGCGCCCTGGCCGCGACAGGACGGCCACCGGAGGGGTCGTCGAGCCAGAACTCCTCGCGGAACCGGGCCCGCTGGACTCGCGCCCAGTCCCGCAGGTCCTCCCCTCCCGGGCGGTCGCAGGCGTCGAGCAGGTCGGCGCCGAGCACGGCCGCACGATGGGCGTGGGCCTGGGTCTCCGCCCGCCACGGCCCGGCGGGGCCCGGGTCCGGCACCAGGCCGCTCGGGTCGGCGGCGGCGCGCAGCCAGCGCAGGCACCGCTCTGCGGCGGGGAGCAGCTCGTCGAGGTCCTGCTCGGGCAGCCCCCAACGTCTGGCCTCGGCCAGGACGGTCGGGAAGGCGAGCGTCGCCTCGACGCCGGTGCAGCGGGGTGGGAGGTGCGGTCCGGCGTCCCGGAGAGGGCCCGGGATGCGACCCGATTCGATTCCCGGTCCGTCGAGTTGGGTTCGGGCGAGGGCGCGGAGCGTGGCGGCGGCGAGGCGGGTGCCCAGAGGCAGGGCCATCCGGGCGGCCCAGAGGCCCTCGGCGGTGACCGGTCCGCAGCGCCAGGGGACGCCGGCGGCGAGATGCACGTCGGAGGACTGTGCGGCGTCGCGCTGGAGCAGGGCGCGCAGGTCGTCGAGGGCGACACGCAGCAGGTCGCCGAGCCGGGGGTCGTCGCCCTCGGCACGGGCCTCGGCGAAGACCTGCCCGCCGGGGCGTCCGGCACCCGAGGGACCGGGTCCGGGGAGGCGGGACGCCCGGTCGCCTCCCCGGACCCGGAGTTCGATGCCGCGGGTGTCCCCGGGCTCCAACTCGATCTCCCAGCGCAGGAGTCCGGCCGCGGCCAGCGCGTCCATCGGCGGCGGGTCCGCGGTGACGGCGGCGTACCGCCCGTCGGCCGCGGTCCACCGCAGTCCGGTGCCGTGGACGCTCGGGGTGAGCTCCGGTCCGGGCAGCCCGGCCGCGACCGCCCCCAGATCCGCGAGATCCGTCGCCAGAGCGATCTCCACGGGGAGTCGGACCGGCCGGGCGGCGGAACTGCGCAGGACGATCCGCTCCGTTCCGTCCGCGCCCCGCGTGCGCTCGACGGTGAGACCGGGGTCGGGTCCGGAGTCGGCGGCGGTGCGCAGGACGCCGGTGAACACCGCGCGGTCGGCGGCGGCCGGTCTGCCCCGGAGCGGCACGGGTTCGCGGCCCGCGATCCGCAGCACGCAGCGGGAGAGGAGTCGCCGGCCCGCGAGGTAGACCCCTTCGAGGCCGTGGCCGGTGAGCTGCCCGTGTTCGGCGCAGACGGCGAGGGCGGGCAGGGCGACGCAGATGATCGCGTCGTGCACGGCGGGCAGGTCTCCCGGCCGTGCCGTCGTGGACGGGGTGCCGGGGCCGGACGCGGGCCCGGAGGCGGCGCTGGAGGCCGGGGCGGGGCTGAGGGCCATGAGTGGTGTTCCGCGCTCTCTGTGCGGTCCGGACAGCCGGGGTGGCGTCGGCGGCACGGGCCGTACGGTCCCGCCACAGAGCTGAACGCCTCGGCGGGCGGCCGGGTCACGGTCGTCACCTTCCGCTCCTCGTCCCGCGCTGTCCGCCGCGCCGGGCGCCGGTGCCCCGTGCGGACTTGACGAGGCTGACGCCCGGGCCGGTTCCGGCCGGCGGTCCGGCCTGCCGCGGCCCCCTGGGCGGGGCGTTCCGCTGCCGCACCCGGCGCCGCGCCG
Source organism: Streptomyces sp. MS191 (assembly GCF_008042125.1). GTDB lineage: Bacteria > Actinomycetota > Actinomycetes > Streptomycetales > Streptomycetaceae > Streptomyces. Next base: position 80,038 of record NZ_RDBI01000037.1, on the reverse strand, counting down.
TCCGGCCCTCCGAGGGACTCGGGGTCTCCTCGGAGCCCCGGTGCTCCCCCTCGCGGCCATCGGCCGCCGCGGCACTTCCGGACTCCGCCGCGCCGGGGGCTCCGGCCGGGACCGGGGTCTCCGCCTCCGCGCGGGCTCGTCGCTCCCCTCGCAGACAGCTGCGCAGCGATTCGGGATCGAGTCCCTCGTTGCACGCCTGGTGCAGCAGGCGTGCGAACAGGTAGTCGGGGTCGGCGTCCAGCGCGAGACCCAGAGCCACCCGGGCGGCCGGTTCGTCGCCCGTCGACCAGGCCGCCCAGCCGGCGAGGGCGAGCGGCGCGGCCGCGTGCTCCTGGAACGGGGTGACGCAGCGGCGGGCCAGTGCCCGCCACAGCCGCAGGGCGGCGGCGCCCTCCGCGCCCTCCATCCATTCCGCGGCCCGGTCCCGGGTCTCCCGGTCCTGGAGCCCGAGGATCAGGGCCGCGGCCTCGTCGTGCGTCAGCAGCCCGTCGTCGGCCGTGTCGGCCGCGGCCGTTCCCAACCGGAAGCGACCGGCGGAGGAGTCGGCTTCCCGTGCCTCACCGGCGGCCCCTGCGGCACCTGGGACGGCCGCTCCCCCGGCGGGCGGGGCGAAGCGCCGGAGCAGCTCCCCGGCGAGCTCCAGGGTGGCCTCCCGCACCTCCGTGCGGCCCTGCCCGGTGGGGGCGTCGAGGATCCTCGGCACGATCACGGCGGCGGCCGAGTTCAGCGCCTGGCGCTGCGGCTCGTCGTCCGGCGACCCGTGAGGCTTCAGCCGCGCCTGCATGTCCTTGAGCGATCCGCGCACCTGGATCCCCGCGTAGGTGGCGGTCGCCGCCATCACCGAGGTCCCCGTGAGGGCGAGCGGGGTGCCGTCCGTGGGGCAGCAGCGCACGTCGGGGCAGCAGTAGGAGAAGTACAGCCCGTCGGAGATGCAGAGGGCCTCGTAGACCGGGATGTCGAGGGCTCCGCAGGCGGTGCGCAGCCGCTGGGCGAAGGGCCGCAGGCGCTCCATCACCCGTCGGCCGGTCTCGCCGGGCGCGGGGTCCTGGCAGAGGAAGACCACGATGCCGTCCGGCCGGGACCCGACCCGGCCGCTTCCTTCGACGAGGCATTCGGCGAGGCCCTCCGCCGTGGCGGGCCACTCCTCCGGCGAACCCGGGATGCCGAGCCGGACCCGGCCGCCGAAGCGGCCGTGCTCGCCGTGGAGGGCGACGAGCACCACGGAGTCGGTCGGATGGAAGCCCAGCACGAACGGGAGGGCGTCGGCCAGTTCGGCGGGCCCGCGCAGGGTGATCTGCTGCGCCGGGGCGGTTGTGCGTGATTCGTGTCGGTTCGTGTTCATGGTCACGACGGTCTCGCGGACCCCGCCGACCGCGAAAGCCCTGTGGATAACTCCCGCGGCCGGTTGTCCACAGATCTCGCGGCCCGTTCGCGCATTGTCCGAGCCATCGGGTTGCATGGGGGCATGACCAACGCAGAGCCTCTCGAAGACCGCGCCGCACTCCGGGCCACCGCCGATGCCGTACTCGCCCGTCTGGTCGGGGACCCCACGGGCACGGCGAGACTGCGGGAGGACCAGTGGCGCGCCATCGAGGCGCTCGTCGCGGACAAGCGCCGGGCGCTGGTCGTGCAGCGCACCGGCTGGGGCAAGTCGGCGGTGTACTTCGTGGCGACCTCGCTGCTGCGCTCCCTCGGCAGCGGTCCCACGGTGATCGTGTCCCCGCTGCTGGCGCTGATGCGCAACCAGGTCGACGCGGCGGCCCGTGCCGGAATCCGCGCCCGCACGATCAACTCCTCCAACACGGAGGAGTGGGAGACCGTCCAGCAGGAGGTGGTCGACGGCGAGGTCGACGTGCTGCTGGTCAGCCCCGAGCGGCTCAACAACCCCGACTTCCGCGACCAGGTGCTGCCCCGGCTCGCCGCCGCCACCGGCCTGCTCGTGGTCGACGAGGCGCACTGCATCTCCGACTGGGGCCACGACTTCCGTCCCGACTACCGGCGTCTGCGCACGATGCTGGCCGACCTTCCGGCCGGGGTGCCGGTGCTCGCCACGACGGCGACGGCCAACGCGCGCGTGACCGCGGACGTGGCCGAGCAGCTCGGCACGGGTGCCGGGACGGATGCCCTGGTGCTGCGCGGCCCGCTGGACCGCGAGAGCCTCAGCCTCGGCGTCGTCCGCCTCCCGGACGCAGCCCACCGGCTGGCCTGGCTGGCGGACCACCTCGGGGAGCTCCCGGGCTCCGGGATCATCTACACCCTCACGGTCGCGGCGGCCGAGGAGGTCACGGCCTATCTCCGCCAGTGCGGGCACACGGTGTCCTCGTACACGGGCCGCACGGAGAACGCCGACCGTCAGCAGGCCGAGGAGGACCTGCTGGCGAACCGGGTGAAGGCACTGGTGGCGACGTCCGCCCTGGGCATGGGGTTCGACAAGCCGGACCTGGGGTTCGTGGTGCACCTCGGGTCGCCCTCCTCGCCCATCGCGTACTACCAGCAGGTGGGCCGCGCCGGCCGTGGGGTGGAGCACGCCGAGGTGCTGCTGCTGCCGGGGAAGGAGGACGAGGCGATCTGGCAGTACTTCGCCTCGGTCGCCTTCCCGCCGGAGGAGCAGGTGCGCCGCACGCTGGACGTGCTGGCGCAGGCCGACCGGCCGCTGTCCCTGCCCGCCCTGGAGCCGCTGGTCGAGCTGCGCCGCACGCGGCTGGAGACCATGCTCAAGGTGCTGGACGTGGACGGCGCCGTGCACCGGGTGAAGGGTGGCTGGACGAGCACCGGCCGGCCGTGGGTCTACGACGCCGAGCGGTACGCCTGGGTGGCGCGGCAGCGTTCGGCCGAGCAGCAGGCGATGCGGGAGTACGCGTCGTCGACCGGTTGCCGAATGGAGTTCCTGCGGCGCCAGTTGGACGACGAGGAGGCGGCTCCGTGCGGGCGCTGCGACAACTGCGCGGGGTCCCGCTTCGACCCCAAGGTCACCGACGCCGCGCTCGACGCCGCCAAGGGCGAGTTGGGGCGGCCCGGCGTGGAGGTGGAACCGCGCAAGATGTGGCCGACCGGACTGGCCGCCGTCGGGGTCGATCTGAAGGGCCGTATCCCCGCCGGCGAGCAGTCCTTCGGCGGACGGGCGCTGGGCCGGCTCTCGGACATCGGCTGGGGCAACCGGCTCCGCCCGATGCTCTCGGAACAGGCTCCTGACGGTCCCGTTCCGGACGATGTCGTGCAGGCGGTGGTGCACGTGCTCGCCGACTGGGCCAAGGGGCCGGGCGGTTGGGCGTCCGGCGACCCGGATGCCCCGAACCGGCCGGCCGGTGTGATCACGGTGGCCTCACGGAGCAGGCCGCAGCTCGTGGGGTCGCTCGGCAGCCGGATCGCCGAGATCGGCCGGATGCCCCTGCTCGGTTCGGTGGAGTACGCGCCGGAGGCCGAGGACCTGCGGCTGTCCCGAACGAACAGTGCCCAGCGGGTGGTCGGTCTCCACCAGGCCCTGACGGTTCCTCCGGAGCTGGCCGAGCGGCTGGCCGCCGCGGAAGGCCCCGTACTGCTGGTGGACGACCTGTCCGACAGCGGCTGGACACTCGCTGTGACGGCCCGTCTGCTGCGCCGGGCGGGAGCAGAAGGGGTGTACCCGCTGGTACTTGCCGTCCAGGGGTGAAACAGGGAGTGAACAATGGGCAACTGGGCAGGGATATGAGAGTCATACCGGCGCATTCCAGTCAGCGGCCTCAATTGCTCGTTGCCGCCCGCGCACAGGCCAGCAAGAATTGGGCATCCGCCCCGCACGGCCCGTACGTGGTCTCGAAGGACCGTGCCGTGGTGCGCCCTCACTCGACCTTGCCCGCCTGGCGGGCGCGTATCCGAAGGGAGGACCGTGACCTTCGGATTCGCTCCGTCCGCAGCCACCTCGATCAGTTCGTCGTCCGGGTCCGCCAGCCGCCTCGCTCGGATGCTCGAACCGGCCGAGTGGGCCGCGGCGGGGATCCCCCTGCTGCGCAATCCGCGTGAGGTCGTCACCGGTCTGCACACCCGTCACCGTCCGACGCCCACGACCGCGGTCGTCGCCGTCCTCGACCACGAGGAACGGCTCGCGGCCAGCGCGTCGTTCGTCCGTCGTGCCGTGCCGGCGGACGGCTGGGAGTTCCGGAACGCGCTCCTCGCACATCTGCGCCGGGTCCTCCCGCACGACCTCCGGCGCCGTTCCCCGGTGCGCACCGCGGTGCTGCTCTACTGCCGCGACGGCGACGAGCGCTGGACCGAGGAGGACGGTGCCTGGATGTGGGGACTCCGGGACGCGTGCACGCTCCACGGCCTGCGCTGCGGTGCGTACATCACGCTGACCCGCGGAGGTTGGCAGGTCCTGGGAGAGGGCCGGGGCGGCCGTCACCCCGGGTCCGACTCGCGTCCCACGCCCTTGGGCGAGGTCACGTCCGAACTGGGGGTTCTCACGCCCCGCACGGCGGGAGGCGCCGCCGAGCCCCTGCGTCGCGTGGCGGCGCGCTGAGGCATCCGCCGGCCGCTGCCCGCGGGCAACGGCACGGCCCGGCCGCCCGCGAGGGGCGGCCGGGGCAGGACCGCGGTCGGTGCTTCGACTCAGACGCTCGTGCCCAGCACGGCGCCCACGCGCTGCGGGTCGCCGCAGACGATGAGCAGCGTGGTCGCGCGGGCGGCGGCCACGGGCAGGGCGCGGGCGGTGGCCTCGTCGGCTCCGCCGTTGACCGCCACGACCACCACGGGGCGGGCGACCGCCCGCTCCACGGCGGCGGCGTCCGCGAAGAACACGTCGTCGCGGGCGTCCTGCTGGGCCCAGTAGGCGGTATCACCGAAGGACAGCTCGTGCGCCGCCCAGGGGTGCTGCTCACCGGTGGTGAGCACCAGGATGTCGCCCGGTGCGCGACCGGACTCCAGGAGCAGGTCCACTGCCTCCTCGGCCGCGTCGAGCGCGCCTTCGAAGGAAGCGGGGATCAGCTGGATCTGCGGGCCGGATCGCTGTTCGGAACGATTCTCCGGGCCGGACGACGCGGGCTGGCCGGCACCGGGGTGCTGACGCTGCACCGGCGGTCCGGGCCTGGCCGGTCCGGGCACAGGACGCCCGGGACGCGGTGAGGTCGCGGATCGCGGTCCGGGGACGGGACGGGGACTCGGCGCGGGGTGACCGGCGGCCATGGCGGCGCGGGGACCCTGGGCACTCTCGTGAATCTGAGGCTCCTCGGGGATGAGAGGCATGGGTGGATGTCTATCAAACGCCGGCGCACTGGGCTCCGGCGGGTTGGCACAATCGTGCGACCCGGCTGCCGAGGCACCGGGCGGTTCAGAAGTCGAAGCCGAGTTGGCCCCCGCTTTCCAGAGCGACCGCCTCGGCGGAGACGCGGACCTTCTTGAGGTGCCGCCACTGGGGCAGGGCGTCGAGGTACGACCAGGAGAGCCGGTGGTACCGGGTGGGTCCCCGCTCCTCGAGCGCCGCCTTGTGCACCGGCGAAGGGTAGCCCGCGTTGGCGGCGAAGGCGTAGGCGGAGCAGTCCGCTTCGGCCTCCAGCTCGGCCATCATCGAGTCGCGCCGCACCTTGGCGATGACGGAGGCCGCCGCGACCGCGATGCAGGACTGGTCGCCCTTGATCACCGTACGGACCTTCCAGGGGCCGCCGAGGTAGTCGTGCTTGCCGTCGAGTATCACCGCGTCCGGACGTACCGGCAGCGCGTCCAGGGCACGCACCGCGGCCAGCCGCAGCGCCGCGGTCATGCCGAGCTCGTCGATCTCCTCCGGCGAGGCGTGCCCGAGCGCGTAGGCGGTCACCCACTTCTCGAGCTCCACGGCCAGGGCCGTGCGGCGCTTGGGGGTGATCAACTTGGAGTCCGTGAGCCCGTCGGGAGGCCGGCGGAGTCCGGTGACGGCCGCGCACACCGTGACGGGTCCGGCCCATGCACCGCGTCCGACCTCGTCGACCCCGGCAATGATCTTGGCGCCGGTGGTGGCTCGGAGCGATCGCTCGACGCTGTGGGTAGGTGGTTCGTACGGCATGGCGCCAGACAGGTTACGCCGACGGACGCCGCCCGCGATACCCGGATTCCCGTCGGATGCCCGATCGGCCCTCGCGGGCGGCGCGGGCGGCGGCCCGCTCAGGCCGCCCCGGCTCGGAGCAGCGGCACCATGACCTCGTCGATCATGGCGGCGATCTCGGGGTCGCTCCATTCACTGCCGCACATTTTCGAGCGGTACATCATCAGCGCCGGGATGACGTCGAAGAGCAGCTCGCCCCCGGCATCGGCGCGCACCTCACCCCGCTGGACGCCACGCTCCACCACGCCCCGGATGAGCCGCGTCGAAGGGTCGATCYCTCCGCTGACGATGATGTCGTGAAACCGCTCGGCCGCTTCGCTGTCGCATTCGTGAATCACCGCTCGCAGCGCGAAGCCGAGCCTGGAGTACATCGCGTCCCGGACCCTCCGGCACAGCTCGTAGAGGTCGTCCCGCACGTTCCCCAGATCGGGGCCCTCGATCGTCGGCAGAGCGGTCCGGAGCGCGTCCGCGACGAGATCCTCCTTCGAGGGCCAGCGCCGGTACACGGCGGCCTTGCCGGTCTGGGCACCGACCGCGACGCCCTCCATCGTCAGGCCGCTCCAGCCGACCGTGCTCAACTGCTCGAGCGTGGCCTCGAGAATGGCCCGTTCCAGGACCGGACCGCGGCGTCGCATCGACGCCCCCTGCGGCCGAGCGGCGGCCGAGGAGCGCGAAGTAACCATCAGGGGCTCTCCATTGGGGTGGATCGGGAGGGCGGCAGTGGTCAGTGAACGGTTGCGTTCACTGACGGGGACTCACTACCGTTGAGGACAGTGAACGGTTGCGTTCACTCATTCTTCCGTGGGGGATTCGCAGTGACAACATCTCCAGTGGACACACAGACCAGGCCGGGTACCGCCCGGCGCGAGGGCCGACCGGGGATCGCCCTCGCCGTCATCGCCGCCTGCCAGTTGATGGTCGTTCTGGACGCGACCATCGTGAACATCGCACTCCCGCACATCCAGGACGCGCTCTCCTTCTCGACCACCGACCTGTCCTGGGTGCTCAGCGCGTACACGCTCACCTTCGGCGGACTGCTGCTGCTCGGCGGTCGCGCGGGCGACATCCTCGGCCGCCGCCGGGTGTTCACGACCGGCATCCTGCTCTTCACCTTCGCGTCCCTGCTCGGCGGCTTCGCCCAGGAACCCTGGCAACTCCTCGCCGCGCGCGCCCTCCAGGGCGTCGGCGGCGCGATCGCCTCGCCGACCTCGCTCGCGCTGATCACGACGATGTTCCCGGAAGGCCCGGAGAGAAACCGGGCGTTGGGCGTCTTCGCCACCGTCTCGGCCGGCGGCGGGGCCATCGGCCTGCTGGCCGGCGGCATGCTCACCGAGTGGCTCGACTGGCGCTGGGTGCTGTTCGTCAACGTGCCGATCGGTCTGCTGATCGCGTTCCTGACCCCGCTGTACATCAACGAGTCGGAACGCCATCCGGGCCGCTTCGACATCGCCGGCGCGCTGTCCTCGACGCTCGGCATGGCCGCCCTGGTGTACGGCTTCATCCGCGCCTCCGAGGAGGGCTGGCGCGACGCGCTCACCATCGGCTCGTTCGTCGCCGCGGCGATCCTCCTCGCGGCCTTCGCCGTGGTCGAGTCGCGGGCGAGGGAGCCGATCACCCCGCTGCGGATGTTCGCCGACCGCAACCGCTCGGGCACGTACGTGATCATGCTCAGCCTGTCCGCGGCGATGTTCGGGATGTTCTTCTTCATCGTCCTCTTCGTGCAGAACGTGCTCGACTACAGCCCGATCGCGTCAGGGCTCGCGTTCCTGCCGGTCACGGTCGCCATCGGCGTGGGCGCGGGGCTCGCGCAGCGACTGCTGCCGGTGCTCGGACCCAAGCCTTTCATGATCATCGGCGCGGGCCTGACCGGCATCGGCCTCTTCTGGCAGACCTTCATCACCCCGGAGAGCTCCTACCTCGGCGGTGTCCTCGGCCCGATGCTGGTCTTCGGCTTCGGCATGGGTCTGAACTTCGTGACCCTCACGCTGACGGCCGTGTCGGGCGTGGCGCAGCACGAGGCGGGCGCGGCCTCCGGCCTGCTCAACGCCACCCAGCAGGTGGGAGGTTCGCTGGGCCTGTCCATCCTCGTGACGGTCTTCGGCACGGCCGGCCGCGAGGAGGCGAAGGAGCAGCTCCCGTCCTTCCTCGCCGTCGCGACCCCCGAGCAGAAGGCGGAGTTCGCGGCAACGAAGGAGCTGCCGGCTCCGTGGGGTCACGAGGTCCTGACGTCCGGGATCTCGACGGCCTTCCAGGCGGCCGTGGGCATGGTGCTCCTGGCGCTCGTGACGGCCGTCGTGGTGATCCGGGTGCGCAAGAGCGACCTGGAGGCGCTGAGCGGCAAGGCGGAGGCCGCGGGCCCGGCGGCGTAGGGCGCGGACGCACGGGGCCCCGGTCTCCCTCCTCTCGTGTCGGGGCGAGGAGGAGCGAGACCGGGGCCGGCGGCTCGGGGCACCGGCGCCGCACAGGCCGCCGGTGCCGGCGATCCGTACACCGCGCGCGAGAACCGGGGCGGCGCCCCGCGCGGGACGGCTCACGGGTCAGGGAACGTCGTACGGGTCGCCCTCGCCGTACGGGTCGTAGGGGTCGAAGTCCTCGTCGCGGCTCGATCGGCCGCACGCGTCGGGCGCGACCCTGATCCCGCGCTCGGCGAGGATCGAACGGGCCCGCACCTGCGACCAGCTCGTGGCGTACCAGCCGGCGTCGTCCTCGCGGAGACGGGCGTCGATGCCCCACAGGGCGCAGGACCGCTGCGGCTCGGGCAACCGGTCCAGGGCGGGCACGGCGTCGGCCGAGAGTCCGTCGAGGTAGTGGACGTCGATCTTGCCGAGGCGCTCGTAGCGCTCCACGTTGCGTTCGGCGACGATCGCGTCCGGCGAGACCAGTCCGAAGGCCAGCACGGCGACGGCGCCGCTCGCGGCCAGGGCGCGCGGCAGGAGGCGGGCCCCGAACACGCCCGCGGCCATGATCAGCAGGATGACGAGGCCCAGCCAGATCTCCATCGCGGCGACCGAGACGCGGAGCCGGGTCAGCCCGTACGCGTCCACGTACAGGTCCATGCGGCGCAGCGCGGACGCGACCACGACGAGCGTGAGGACGCACAGGGTGCCCAGCACGGCGCGGACGAGCGTGCGGTCACGGGCGCCGGCCCGCGGCGCCCAGCGCAGCGCGAGGCCGATGACGGCGAGGGTGAGCAGCGTGGCCATGAGCAGCTGCCAGAAACCCTGCCGGGCGTACTCGGAGTAGGTCAGGCCGGTCTCGCTGAGCACCTTGTCGTACCCGCCGAAGAGGACGGCGAGCTGGACCGCGTTGAAAGCCGCGAAGAGCAGGTTCATGACGATCAGCGGAAGGGCCCACTCCACGCGCCCGCGTGCCCGGCCGGGGCGGATCACCATCCGGTCCCAGCGCAGCGGCGCGGCGGCGGTGCGGGCCACGGCGATCGCGCCGAAGAGACCGAGCAGGAAGAACGAGAGGCGCCAGGGCACCTGGGTCACGGAGACGTCCGGGATGAGCGAGCCCAGGAGGTCGGCGAAGGCCGCGTCGGCGCCGGCGAACAGCGCGCCGAAGACGACGAGCAGCAGGACCGCCACTCCGCCGGTGCGCAGGACCGGGAGCCACCGGCCCCGGGTGCCGTCGGCCCGGTCCCGCACGCCGCGCCAGGCCCAGGTGGTGCCGGACCCGAGGGAGTCGGCGAGCCCGATGGGGCCGAACAGGATGCTCGGCCAACCACTGCCTCCGTGCAGGGCAAAGGCGGTCAGCACGAGGGCGGAGACGACGGCGAGGAACGTCGGCCAGCCCGCGTCCCGCAGGGCGGGCACGAGGAGCAGCGCGAGACCGCCGACCGCCCAGACGAGCGTCCAGGGTCGGAGCCTCCGGCGCGCGGCGCGCGCGGCGAAGGAGGCGGCGAGGATCGCGGGCACGGCCACGATCAGCAGGTTGAGGCCGATTCCCTCGTCCAGCAGGAGCGCGCTGAGCAGCCCGGTGGCCAGGATCGCCCAGATGGTCGCCATCGTCGCCCGGGCCGGTGGTGCGGGACGCAGCCGTGAGAGCCAGCTCGGGCTCGGCGGCGGAGGCGCCCCCCAGGGACGGTGCGGCGCACCGGCCCACTGGCCGTGCGGTGCCGGACCGCCGGGACGGCCGGTGTGCGCCCCCGCCCGCGGCCGGGGAGCGCCCTGCGGCCCGGGACCGCCGTGCGGTACGGGAGCGCCCTGCGGCCCGGGACCGCCGGGCCGGGCCCCCACGGGACCGGGCGCTGCCGTCGGCTGCGGCGTCCCCGGCTCCGCCGCGGGCGCCGGCCGCTCGTCCTGCTTCGCCACCGAAACGGGCCGCCGGTCGGACACGGGCCGCGGGACGCCGTCGGCCGCCGGCGCGGCGTCGGACGTCGGGTCGGCACCGGTCTTCGGGGCGCCGTCGGACTGCCCGTCGGCACCGGGCGTCGGGACGCTGTCGGCCGCCGGCGCGGCACCGGACTTGGGCTCGGTGTCGGCCCTCGCCTCGGCGTCGGAGTCCGGGGCGGGCTGCGTCCCGCACCACCGGCCCGGGCGACGATGGCGACCATCTGGGCGATCCTGGCCACCGGGCTGCTCAGCGCGCTCCTGCTGGACGAGGGAATCGGCCTCAACCTGCTGATCGCCGACTCCCTCGGGTCCGGCACCACCTGGGCCTGGCGCGGCGTGCGGGACCGGGCCGACGGCACCCGGGGCCGGTGGCTCCCGGTCCTGCGCACCGGCGGAGTGGCGGTCCTGCTGCTCGTCGTCTTCGGCGCGCTGTTGTCATGATCAGCGCTACGGAGTGGCCGACTCTAACGCCGCTCCGGCCCCCTGACCGGGGCCGGACGGCGCTGTGGCAGGACCGTGACACTCAGACCGGACGGTAGCCGGTGGTACGGGGCGGATCGCACCGCTTGTCCGCCGACCGTCCGGGGCTCGTCAGGGGCGCACCGCGGTCGGCAGCCAACCCGGCAGCTTCTCGGTCTGCTCCGTCCACGCGGCGGGCGGAGCCCCGGTCACCGCGGAGGCGACGACGCCGCCCGCGATCGCGCACGTCGTGTCGACGTCGCCGCCGACCTGGGCGGTCGTCCAGAACACCCGCTCGAAGTCGTCGAGACCTCGCGCGGCCGACCAGAGGGCGAACGGCACCGTGTCGTGCGCGCTCGTCCGACGGCCGCTGCCCAGGACCGCGGCCACCGTGCCCGCGTCGCCGTAGTCGAGCATGTCCCGGGCCCTGCGCAGGCCGGCGCCGACGGCACTGCGCGGCACCAGGGCGATCACCCCGTCGAGCAGGTCCGTGGGCGTGGGCGGGCCGGCCGGGTCCGCGGCGAGCGCGGCGGCGGCCGCCACGGCCATGGCGCCGACCACGGCCTCACGGTGCTGGTGCGTCGTGTAGGCGGAGATCTCGGCCTGATGCGTCGCCTGCTCCGGATCGTCCGCGTACCAGGCACCGAGCGGGGCGATCCGCATGGCCGCGCCGTTGCCCCAGGAGCCCTGTCCGTTGAAGAGCGCCGCGGCCAGCTCGCGCCAGTCGCCACCCTCCCGGATGAGGCGGAGCATCCGGTTCACCGCGGGACCGTAGCCCCGGTCGAAGTCGTGGTGCTCGGCGAACGACTGGGCGAGGGCGTCCTGGTCGATCCGGTCGTGCCGAGCCAGCACGGCCACCACGGAGCAGGCCATCTCGGTGTCGTCGGTCCACTGCCAGGGGCCGGCCGGCGGCTCGCGTCGTTTGAGCAGCGGGTAGTTGACGGGGACGAAGTACTGGGAGCCCAGGGCGTCTCCCACGGCCAGTCCACGGAGGCTGGCCAGGGCGCGTTCGAAGCGCCGGTCGAGAGAGGAGTCAGCGGTCATCGCTCTGCCACTCTATCCGGTGTAGCCGTACGGTTCCGGGGTACGCCAGCGTTCGAACGGCCGGTCAAGCCGATAGCGGCCGTCCTCGCCGAGCAGAAGCATCCTCGTCTCGCCGTTGCCCGGGTTGGACAGCGACTCGAAGTCGGCCACGGTCCAGTGGAACCAGCGCATGCAGAACAGCCGCATGGTCAGTCCGTGGGTCACCAGGAGCACGTTCGGCGGATGGTCGGGCGCCTCGAAGCTCCGGTACAGGCTCTCCAGGAAGGCGCCGACCCGGTCGTACACGTCCGCCCCTGACTCGCCCTGGGCGAATCGGTAGAAGAAGTGCCCGTACGCGTCCCGGTAGGCCTTCTGCAGCCGGACGTCGTCCCTGTCCTGCCAGTTTCCCCAGTCCTGCTCTCGCAGCCGGGGCTCCTCCCGCACCCTCACGTGGGCCGGGTCCAGCCCGAGCGCGCGGAAGGTCTCGTGGGTGCGGCGGTAGGGGGAGACGTAGACGCTGACCCCCTCCTCGCCGAAGAGGTCGCGCAGCCGCTCCCCCGTGCGGCCGGACTGCCGCCACCCGGTCTCGGTCAGCTTGAGCGCATGGTCGGGCTCGCGTTCGTACACCGTGTCATCGGCATTGCCCTCCGACTCTCCGTGCCGTACGAGAACGATGCGCCGCGGTCGTGCCATGTCCCGACCCTAGGCGGTGTGCCGTCGATCGTGCCGGACCGGCCCCGGCGGCGCGTGCCCGCGCCGGGATCGGTCGAGCAGGCGTCCGGACCCTCACACCGTCCAGGACGGCTCCAGCTGCACCACGTCCCCGGTCAGCGCCGCCACGTCGGCCTCCGTCTGGGCCCGCAGGCCGAGCCGCTCGATGCGTTCCACCCGGTACTTCCCGTGCTCGGCGGCGGACCGCCACATCGACAGCACCAGAAACTCGTGCCCCGGCGCCTCGCCGAACACCCCGCGCAGCATTCCGGGCGACCCGGCCATCGCGGGGTTCCACACCTTCTCCTGCATCAGCGCGAAGTGGTCGACCCGGTCCTCGTGCACCCGGCAGTGGGCGACCCTGGCCACGTCCGCGTCCGAGAAACGGGGTTCGAAGCCCGTCTTCACGTCGAAGCGGTAGTCGAAGAGCTTGACCTGGACGTCCTTGAAGGTGCCCACCTGCGACGACGCGAGCCGGTCGTGCGAGCGCGCCATGAAGGAGTCGTAGAACGGCCGACTCTCCCAGAAGGCGAAGACATGGGCGACGTCGGGACGCCCGCGGCTCCATCCCCCGCCCTGTCCCCGGAATCCCGGCTCACCGAGCAGCCCCGCCCATTTCCGCTGTCCCCGCTCGAACCCCCGACGGTCCACCACGGTGCAGCGAATCCACTTGACCAGCACCGCGCCATCGTACGGGGCCGGGCAGGGCCTCCGTCAGAGTACGGCGGAGTGCACCCGGACCAGTCCGGTCGCCTCTTCGGCATCCAGTTCGATCCCGAAGACCCCGGACAGCGTGTCGATCAACTCCGCCGGGCCCACGACGCGTTCCTCGACGGACCCGTCCGTCCGTGTGGTGGTGAGGAGATTCCGGATCAGCGCGGTGCGGACACCGGCGCCGGGACGCTGCGCCACGACCTTGCCCACGAAGCTCGACCGCGGATGGCTGGAGCTGTAGTGGTTCATGACGGTGAAGTCGCCCGGCCAGAGGGTCTGCGGAGCGAAGGCGTACAGGTCCTTCCAGCCCTCCGGCCGCAGCGAGCGCAGTACGTGGATGCCTTCGTCCTCGACGCCGATCCCGAAGGTCCAGCCGCCCTGTTCGACCCGCTCCCCGTCCCGCAGCGGAACAGGTTCGAGGAGACCCTGCTGCCCGAACCCGGTGTCCGCGAGCCACTCCCGGCCACCTGCCGTGACGACCAGCATGGCGTGGGTGACCGGCAGCAGCGCCTCCCCGCGCGTCCGGTTGCGCGCGCCGCGGCCCGCCACCCGGAAGCCGATCCGCTCCAGGGCCGCCGCGAACAGCGAGTTCTGTTCGTAGCAGTACCCGCCCCGGCGCCGCTCCACGAGCTTGCCCTGCAGGCTCTTCACGTCGAGCGCGACCTCCCGGCCGAGCGCGACGTCGAGGTTCTCGAACGGGATCGTCTCCACGTGCGCGCGGTGCAGTGCGCGCAGCACGTCGCTCGTGGGCGCGAGTTCCCCGTCGTACCCGATGCGCGCGAGGTACGCGTCGAGATCCAGCTCGTCACCCCTCCACATGTGCTCCCCCTCGTGTCCGTGCCGTCCACACCATGATCAGCTGACCGGTCCGCGCTCCGACCGCCTTTCGACCTCGCGCGCGCCGCGGGGGCGAAAGGTCCATGGCGCCGTCGCGGAGTTCCGCGCCGGAACCGGCCGCTCGTCCGCCGCTTCGCCACCCGCCCGGAGCGCCCATGACACCATGAACAACCTGCCCGCGACCAAGGGCAGTTGACCGGTCCGGCGGAACGCGTCGTACCGGGACACGTCGTACACGGAGAGGGGAATCACGGTGAGCGGTCTCAACAAGGGGGTCGGCAAGGTCGAGGTGACGCTCAAGTGGGACCCCAGCCCGATCGGGGCGCCGCCGCACGACCTGGACATCGTCGCGGGGGTCTACCGGGCGGAGGACCCCCACGGGTCGCCGGCCTATCTCGTCCACTTCGGCAGCCGCTCGCCCGACGGCACGATCACCCTGAGCCGGGACAGCCGCACGGGCCAGGGTTTCGGCTACGACGAGGCGATGGTCCTGGAACTGGACCGGCTCGCGCCCGACTACGCACGCGTGGTGGTGGGCGTCGCGATACAGCAGGGCGACGGGCGCCTGACCTTCGGCGAGGTCGCCCACACCGGCGTCCGGGTCCGCGAGGGGTACACCGAACTGGTGGCGCACGGCTTCGAGGACGTGGCCGACGCGACGGCCGCGACGGTCGTGGAGTTCACCCGCGAGGGGGCCGAGGGCTGGGAGTACCGCTCGATCCGCCGCGGCTTCGACGCGGACCCGCAGACCTTCGCCACGGTGATGGGCGCGCGGCCCGCCTGAGCCGTACCGGGCGGCAGTCGCGACGGAACAGGCACGACGGAGGGGGACCGACCATCGGTCGGTCCCCCTCCGGAAGCCTTGCCCAGCCCGCCGCGCGGATCACTCCCCCCGGAGCACTGGTGGAGATCACCTATTCCTGGCGTGCGGTACTCCCCGCGTCGCGGGGTCCGTGCGATCCGCGGAAGATGGTGCGCTCCGCGGCACGCCGGCCCGGATGGCGCCGTTCCTCCGCCSGGTAGCCGACCGAGACCAAGAGGGCGATGGCCAGATCGTCACGGCCCTCGATCCCGATCACCTTCTTCACCTCGGCCTCGTCCCAACCGTTCATGGGCGAGGTCGCCAGACCCATCTCCGTAGCGGCGAGCATCAGGAATGAGGCCGCGATCATGGCGTCCTTGACCGCGTACTCCCGAAGCAGACCGCGCCGGTCGAGATCCTCCTGGAAGGCCCTCGACGCGGCGGAGAACATCGCGATGAACTCGTCGTTCCATGCTCCGCCGCGCCGCGCCTGCTCATAGACGTCGCTGTGGTCCTCGCGCCAGGCCTGCGGCTCGGCGACGAAGACCAGTACGACCGGGGCCTCTTGGGGCTGGGGCTGGCCTCCGGTAGCCCATGCCAGCCCCGCACGGCCCTCTTCTCCGGACACCACGACGATCGACCGGTCCTGCAGGTTCCAGCTGGTGGGCGCCTCGACTGCGAGATCAAGGAGCGCTTCGAGCGTGCTCGGCGGGATCGGGTCGGGCCGGTAGTGGCGGACGGTGCGGCGGGTGCGGATCGCTTCTGCGACGGACATCGTGTGGCTCGTCATGTCACTCACTATTGGAGAGTGACTCTCCATCGGGAAGAGGGCACCTTTTTGTGCGTTACTCTCCCGGCATGAAGACCACGGTGGAAGCATCCGGACTACCTGCCGACGTCTACTCCGCCAAGTGCCCGACGCGCCAGGTCCTCGACCACATCTCCGGCAAGTGGACGATCCTCGTCGTGGACGCCCTCCTCGAAGGGACCCTGCGCTACACCGACTTGGCGCGGCGCATCGAGGGTGTCTCACAGAAGATGCTCACCCAGACGCTGCGCCGCCTGGAGGCCGACGGGTTCGTCACCCGCACCGTGTACCCCACCATCCCGCCCCGGGTCGAATACGACCTGACGGAGCTCGGCCGCAGTCTGGCGGAGCCGATCGCTGCACTCCGCCACTGGACCGAAACCCATATCAACGAGATCGAGCGGGCCCGGGCCCGGAGCACCTCGGAGGTGGCGGAAGCCACCTGAGCAGGTGCATCGGACGCAACGGGCCATGACGCCGACGGGGAGCCGGCATGTCGCCGACTCCCCGCTTTGACCAGGCACGTCATGCTTGGTGGGCGCCTACTTTCAGCTGCAGCCGCTGGTGGAGCCGCAGCCCTCGCAGATGTAGCAGGAGCCGGCGCGCTGCATCTTGGTGCCGCAGGAGAAGCAGAGCGGCGCGTCCGCGCTGATGCCCAGCTGCATCTCGACGAGCTCCGCCGAGGTGTGCGCCTGCTTGGGGGCCGGGACCTCGGCCTTGGCGACCGGGGCGGCGACGGCCTTCAGGGTCTCCGTCTGGCGCGGGGCGGACTGGGCGAGGCCCTCCACGTCCACGTCCTCGACGGACTGCTCGTACGAGCCCGTCTCCAGGTGACGCTGACGCTCCTCGGCCGAGTGGATGCCGAGCGCGGAGCGGGTCTCGAAGGGCAGGAAGTCCAGCGCCAAGCGGCGGAAGATGTAGTCGACGATCGACTGCGCCATCCGCACGTCCGGGTCGTCCGTCATGCCGGCCGGCTCGAAGCGCATGTTCGTGAACTTCGAGACGTACGTCTCCAGCGGGACGCCGTACTGCAGACCGACGGAGACGGCGATGGAGAACGCGTCCATCATGCCCGCGAGGGTGGAACCCTGCTTCGACATCTTCAGGAACACCTCGCCGAGACCGTCGTCCGGGTAGGAGTTGGCGGTCATGTAGCCCTCGGCGCCACCGACGGTGAACGAGGTGGTGATCCCCGGGCGGCCCTTGGGGAGACGCTTGCGGACGGGGCGGTACTCGACGACCTTCTCGACGGCCTCGCGGATCGTCGCCTCGGACTTCGCGGTGACCTCGGCCTTCTCCTCCTCCTTCTTCTTGGCGGAGAGGGGCTGGCCGACCTTGCAGTTGTCGCGGTAGATCGCGAGCGCCTTGACGCCCATCTTCCAGGCCTCGAAGTAGACCTCCTCGACGTCCTCGACCGTGGCCGTCTCCGGCAGGTTCACGGTCTTGGAGAGGGCGCCGGAGATCCACGGCTGGATCGCGGCCATCATGCGGACGTGGCCCATCGCGGAGATGGAGCGCTCGCCCATGGCGCAGTCGAAGACCTCGTAGTGCTCGGTCTTCAGACCCGGGGCGTCGATCACGTTGCCGTGCTCGGCGATGTGGGCGACGATCGCCTCGATCTGCTCCTCCTGGTAACCCAGGCGGCGCAGGGCCTGCGGGACGGTGCCGTTGACGATCTGCATCGAGCCGCCGCCGACCAGCTTCTTGAACTTGACCAGGGCGAGGTCGGGCTCGAGGCCGGTGGTGTCGCAGGACATCGCGAGACCGATGGTGCCGGTCGGGGCGATGACCGAGGCCTGCGCGTTGCGGAAGCCGTTCTTGGCGCCCAGCCGGATCACGTCCTGCCAGGCCTCCGTGGCGGCGGCCCAGATCGGCGCGTCGAGGTCGTCCATGCGGACGGCCGCGGTGTTGGCGTCGGCGTGCTGCTGCATGACGCGCTGGTGCGGCTCGGCGTTGCGGGCGTAGCCGTCGTACGCGCCGACGACCGCGGCGAGCTCGGCGGAGCGCCGGTACGAGGTGCCGGTCATCAGCGAGCTGATGGCGCCGGCGAGGGCGCGGCCGCCGTCGGAGTCGTACGCGTGGCCGGTCGCCATCAGCAGGGCGCCGAGGTTGGCGTAGCCGATGCCGAGCTGGCGGAAGGCCCGGGTGTTCTCGCCGATCTTCTGGGTGGGGAAGTCGGCGAAGCAGATGGAGATGTCCATCGCGGTGATGACGAGCTCGACGACCTTGGCGAAGCGCTCGGAGTCGAACGACTGGTTGCCCTTGCCGTCGTCCTTGAGGAACTTCATCAGGTTCAGCGACGCGAGGTTGCAGGACGTGTTGTCCAGGTGCATGTACTCGCTGCACGGGTTCGAGCCGTTGATCCGGCCGGACTCCGGGCAGGTGTGCCAGCGGTTGATCGTGTCGTCGTACTGGATGCCGGGGTCGGCGCAGGCCCAGGCGGCCTCGGCCATCTTGCGGAACAGCGACTTGGCCTCGACCTCCTCGATGACCTCGCCGGTCATGCGGGCACGCAGGCCGAACGTGCCGCCGGCCTCGACGGCCTTCATGAACTCGTCGTTCACACGGACCGAGTTGTTGGCGTTCTGGTACTGGACGGACGTGATGTCGTCGCCGCCCAGGTCCATGTCGAAGCCCGCGTCGCGCAGGGCGCGGATCTTCTCCTCTTCCTTCACCTTGGTCTCGATGAAGTTCTCGATGTCGGGGTGGTCGACGTCGAGGATGACCATCTTGGCCGCGCGGCGGGTGGCGCCGCCCGACTTGATGGTTCCCGCGGAGGCGTCGGCGCCGCGCATGAAGGAGACCGGGCCGGAGGCGTTGCCGCCGGAGGAGAGGAGCTCCTTGGAGGAGCGGATCCGGGAGAGGTTCAGGCCGGCGCCGGAGCCGCCCTTGAAGATCATGCCCTCTTCCTTGTACCAGTCGAGGATCGACTCCATGGAGTCGTCGACGGACAGGATGAAGCAGGCGGACACCTGCTGGGGCTGCGGCGTGCCGACGTTGAACCACACCGGGGAGTTGAAGCTGAAGATCTGGTGCAGGAGGGCGTACGCCAGCTCGTGCTCGAAGATCTCGGCGTCGGCGGGCGAGGAGAAGTAGCCGTGCTCCTCGCCGGCCTTCGTGTACGTCTTCACGATCCGGTCGATCAGCTGCTTCAGACCGGTCTCGCGCTGCGGGGTGCCGACGGCCCCGCGGAAGTACTTGCTGGTGACGATGTTGACCGCGTTCACCGACCAGAAGTCGGGGAACTCGACGCCACGCTGCTCGAAGTTGACCGAGCCGTCGCGCCAGTTGGTCATGACGACGTCACGACGCTCCCAGACCACCTCGTCGTACGGATGCACTCCGGGGGTGGTGTGGATGCGCTCGATGCGCAGGCCCTTGGTCGCCTTGGCTCCCTTGGCGCGGGAACCTCGTGCCGGACCGCTCGCCGTCTCTGTCATGCCGCCTCCCATATACGGGCAAAACACTTTTCGGCGCCCGGTTACTCCCAGGGCACCATCTTCTGTACTGCTGTCTGTACTGCTGCCACGAACGCCTCACGGGCCGTTCGGGGCACGTCTTCCGGTGGCCGCGCGGCGGCCGGTGCGGCCGGGCCCGTACGGGTCCGGCACCGCCGATCAGTCGGCGGCAGCGGCGGGCACGGGGACCTCGGGGGTCACTCCGCTCCCGCGGTGGTCGGATGGAGGCCGCTCGCGGAGCTCCGCGATGGCGGCCTCGAAGTCTTCGAGGCTGTCGAAGGCCTTGTACACGGACGCGAAGCGCAGGTACGCGACGAGGTCGAGCTCCTGCAGGGGGCCGAGGATGGCCAGACCCACGTCGTGGGTGGTCAGCTCGGCGCTTCCGGTGGCGCGCACCGCCTCCTCGACCCGCTGGCCGAGCTGGGCGAGGGCGTCCTCGGTGACCGGCCGCCCCTGGCACGCCTTGCGCACGCCGGAGATGACCTTGGTGCGGCTGAAGGGCTCCGTCACGCCGGACCGCTTGACCACCATCAGCGAGGCGGTCTCCACCGTCGTGAAACGGCGGGAGCAGTCGGGGCACTGGCGGCGGCGTCGGATCGACGTCCCGTCGTCGGTGGTGCGACTGTCGACGACACGGCTGTCGGGGTGCCTGCAGAAGGGGCAGTGCATTGGTTCCGACCCTCCCTCACGGCACGACTGACTGGCCTCGCCAAGTCCGTCAAGGCCCTGCGAAGCGACCACCAGCATAGGCGATCCGAGTGCCCCCGGCCGACCGGGGACCACTACTTGTGGGTGGCTGATGCAATCCAACCACTAGATCTTGGGGCGGGCCGCATTTTCGGCACATTGCGCGTGTCGTGCCCGCACGGGACGGACGGGGCGCCCGGGACCGGCCACGAGAGTACGGGAAGCGCGCGGCTCCGCCGATCCGACCCCCTCCGGTGCCACACTGGCGGGGCACCCCGGACCCGTTCGAGCCGACCGCGAACGGTACCGTAATGACCGAATTGCCGATGCGCTCCGGGTCGCCCATACACCCACCCGCTCGCACAGGTAAGGCAATCTGCGATTTTTCACTCGAACGTGTGTTTGGCGCAACCTTTCGAAAGCCACTACCGTTGTGCCAGCCAGGGAGACCATTCGAGAGGGGCCGCCGACGTGACCACCACCGCAGACAGTGCCACCATCACTGCCCAGGACCGCTCCCAGGGCCGACCCGAGCCGGTGCATGCCATGAACGACACAGTCATGAACGCGGACGGGGAGCCCGGCCGCCCCGCACGCTCGCTGCCCGGCCGACCTCCAGGCATCCGGGCCGACAGCTCCGGCCTCACCGACCGGCAGCGACGGGTCATCGAAGTCATCCGGGACTCGGTCCAGCGGCGCGGCTACCCGCCGTCGATGCGTGAGATCGGCCAGGCGGTGGGCCTCTCCAGCACGTCGTCGGTCGCCCACCAGCTCATGGCACTGGAGCGCAAGGGCTTCCTGCGCCGCGACCCGCACCGCCCCCGGGCGTACGAGGTCCGCGGCTCCGACCAGCCCAGCACCCAGCCGACGGACACCACCGGGAAGCCCGCCGCCTCCTACGTGCCCCTGGTCGGCCGGATCGCCGCGGGTGGCCCGATCCTGGCCGAGGAGTCCGTCGAGGACGTCTTCCCGCTCCCCCGGCAGCTGGTCGGCGACGGCGAGCTGTTCGTGCTGAAGGTGGTCGGCGACTCGATGATCGAGGCGGCCATCTGCGACGGCGACTGGGTCACCGTCCGCCGGCAGCCGGTCGCGGAGAACGGCGACATCGTCGCCGCCATGCTCGACGGCGAGGCGACGGTGAAGCGCTTCAAGCGCGAGGACGGCCACGTCTGGCTGCTCCCCCACAACTCCGCGTATCAGCCGATCCCCGGCGACGAGGCCACCATCCTCGGCAAGGTCGTCGCCGTACTGCGACGGGTGTGAGCCCACCCCGTCGGCACTGACCGGACCCCGGGACCCACTGCGCCGGTCCCGGGGTCCTGCCATGTCCGCACGGCGGCCGGGGGTGTCCCTACACCCCGGCCGCCTTCGACGCGGCGTCGATGGCCGCCAGGGACTTGCGGACCTGGTTCCGGTCCGTGGTGTACCAGAAGTCGGGCAGCGAGGCCTTCAGATAGCTGCCGTACCGCGCCGTCGCCAGCCGCGGATCCAGCACGGCGACCACTCCGCGGTCCCCCGTGGCCCGTACGAGCCGTCCGGCCCCCTGCGCCATCAGAAGGGCCGCGTGTGTCGCCGCGACGGCCATGAAGCCGTTTCCGCCGGCCTCCTCGACCGCCTTCTGGCGCGCGCTCATCAGCGGGTCGTCGGGGCGCGGAAAGGGGATCTTGTCCATGACGACCAGCTGACAGCTCGCGCCGGGGACGTCCACGCCCTGCCACAGCGACAGCGTGCCGAACAGACAGGTCTGCGGATCGGCCGAGAAGTTCTTGATCAGTTCCCCCAGGGTGTCCTCGCCCTGGAGCAGGATCGGGAACTCGGGGATACGGGAGCGCAGCTCCTCGGCCGCCAGCTGGGCGGCCCGCATGGAGGAGAACAGCCCCAGCGTGCGACCGCCCGCGGCCTGCATCAGCTCCGTCAGCTCGTCCAGCATGTCGCCGCGGTCGCCGTCGCGGGCCGGCCTGGCCAGGTGCTTCGCGACGTAGAGGATGCCCTGCTTGGGGTAGTCGAAGGGCGAACCGACGTCGATGCCCTTCCACACCGGGACGTCGTCCCCCTGGGTGCCCTCCGGGGCGAGGCCCAGCGAGGCCCCGACGCCGTTGAAGTCGCCGCCGAGCTTGAGGGTCGCCGAGGTCAGCACCACCGAGCGGTCCGAGAAGAGCTTCTCCCGCAGCAGACCGGAGACCGAGAGCGGGGCGACCCGCACCGAGGCGCCGAAGCGGTCGTGCCGCTCGTACCAGACGACGTCGTACTCGGAGCCCTGGGTGATGCGCTCGGCGACGCCGTGGATCGACTCGACCGAGGCCATGGCCTGCTTGCGGACGGCGTCCTCGTCCTGGACGGACTTGTCCCGGGTGGAGCCCAGGGCCGTGATGACCTGGCGCGCCGCGTCGCGCAGCGCCATCAGGGCGTAGCCCAGGTCCTCCGGGACCTCCTCCAGCCGGCCCGGCAGGGCCAGCTCCATCACGCGCTCGAAGCCCTCGGCCGCCGTCTGCAGCTGGTCCGCGACCTTCTCGTTGACCAGCTTCGCGGCCCGGCGGACGGCACGGTTGACCTGGCCGGGGGTGAGCTCGCCGGTGGCGACGCCGGTGACCCGGGAGACCAGCTCGTGGGCCTCGTCGACGATCAGCACCTCGTGCTGGGGCAGCACGGGGGCGCCCTCGATCGCGTCGATGGCGAGCAGGGCGTGGTTCGTGACGACGACGTCGGCGAGCTTGGCCCGCTCGCGGGCCGCCTCGGCGAAGCACTCCGCTCCGTACGCGCACTTCGTCGCGCCCAGGCATTCGCGGGAGGAGACCGACACCTGGGCCCAGGCCCGGTCGGAGACGCCCGGGGTGAGGTCGTCCCGGTCGCCGGTCTCCGTGTCGTCGGACCAGTCCCGCAGCCGGATCAGGTCCTGTCCCAGCTTGCTCGTCGGCGCGGCGGCCTCGAACGGGTCGAAGAGACCGTCCTCCTCGTCCTGCGGAACACCCTCGTGGAGGCGGTGCAGGCACAGGTAGTTCGACCGGCCCTTGAGCATGGCGAACTCCGGACGGCGGCGCAGCTGCGGATGCAGGGCGTCGACGGTCCTCGGAAGATCGCGCTCGACCAGCTGGCGCTGGAGCGCCAGCGTGGCCGTGGCCACCACGACCCGCTCCCCGTGCGCCAGGGCCGGAACCAGGTAGCCGAGCGACTTGCCGGTGCCGGTGCCGGCCTGGACGAGGAGGTGCGAGGTGTCGTCGATGGCCTCGGCCACGGCCTCGGCCATGGTGACCTGGCCGGGTCGCTCCATACCGCCGACGGCGGACACGGCGGCATGGAGGAGCTCGGGGAGGGATGGCTTCGTCATAGCGCGTCCAGCCTAAGGGGCGGCACCGACAGTCGGATCACGCGAACGCTCACGCCAGCGGGTTGGGGACCGTCCCGTGGACGGCCGCGTGCGGCCGCTCCGCACGGTCCCGGTAGCCGTCCAGGTGCAGACGGTTGCGGTTGAGGCAGAGGCGCTCGATCCGGGGCGTGAGGAGATCGAACAGCTCGAACCGTTCCTTCAGCTCGGGGAAGCGGGCCTGGTGGCGGAGGATCTCCGCCCGGACCAGCGCCCAGAAATCCTGCTCCGGTACGTCGAGTTGTTCCTCGCACAGCGGCGCGAGGTAGCGGAAGACTCCGACGAAGAGCCCGGAATGGATGAACTGGGTGAGGAAGTCCGGCTCCTCGGTCAGCAGGACCGCGCGGACGTCGTCGGGCATCGTGTCGTGCTCGGGGAGGGGGCGGGCGCTGATGTTCACGTCGTCGACGAAGTCCTTGATCGCCAGGCGGACGGGCACGTCCCGGTCGTCGTGGACGACGATGGCGTTCTCGCCGTGCGGGGAGAAGACGGTGCCGTACCGGTAGAGGAAGTGCAGCAGGGGCGGCAGCAGGGCGGCGAACAGGTGCTGGAGCCAGACGGCGGGCGCGAGGCCGGAGCGCCGGACGAGTTCCGCGACGAACGCCCGGCCGTCGGGGTCGGTGTGCAGCAGGGAGGCGAGAGTCCGGGCGCGCTCGCCCGGGGGCAGCCGGAGCGGCTCGCGCCAGATCGCGCCGAGGAGTTCCTTGTACTGGTACGGGACCTCGGGCAGCCGGTCGTAGAGGGGGTGCTCGACGGTCACGGAGGCGACCTCGCCGAGGAGGATCACGCCGCACTCGTCCCGCAGGTAGGGGTCGGCGTCGCGCAGCCCGTGGACCCAGGCGGTGACGGCGGGGGCGGCCAGGGTCCGCTCGGTGGGCAGTCCTCGCCAGACGAGGGTGTTGAGGACGGAGAGCGGCAGCTTGACGGTGTGCCGGTCGGGCCGGCTGGTGTTCAGGAAGGTGCGGACGGACTGCTGGGGCACGCGCAGGTCGGCGTCGGCCGGCAGCGGGACGATGGCGCCGGCGGCGATGGCCGGGGCGTAGAGCGGGAGCAGGATCTCGTCCCACTGCCAGGGGTGCACGGGCAGCAGGAGGTAGCCGTCCGGGTCGAGGCCCCGGGCTCGCAGGGCGGCGTGGAAGGTCTCGCGGGTCTCCGCGTCCAGTTCGCCCGCGTAGAGCCGGTCGGGGGTGTGGAGGCCGGGCACGCCGCGGTAGGTGGCGAGGGCGGTGCTGACCGCGATCCACGGGAGCCGGGTGGCACGGCGGGCTTCCGGGGCCCAGTGGGTGGCGTCGGTCGCGGAGAAGCCGATCCGGCCCTTGTTCAGGACGAGCCAGGGGTGGCCGGTCTGGTGGCCTTCGAGGTCGGCGTACCCGAGGTCGGCGAGCGCCTCGACGCCGAGCGCGCTGTGGTCGAGGCGGGTGTCCGCGACGAGGGTGGTGGTGAGCTCGCGGATCAGGTGGCCGAGGGTGGGGCCGTCGAGGCCGAGGAGGCGGCGGGCGCGGACCAGGAGGTCCAGCGGGTCGGTGAGCGGCCGGTCGTCGAGGGTGATCGAGTCGGCCGTGACACGCCAGCTGCCGTAGGAGCCCCGGGTGGCGGTGAAGGCGAGTTCGGAGCCGTCGTCGAGGAGCAGGGTGTACCGGTCGGCTCGGTGACCCGGGTGCGCGGCGGCGGGCCGCGCGGCGCGCACGGGTTCGATGATCTCCTCGTAGGCGAACTCGGCGATGGTCTTCGCCAGCAGCCGGGAGGACGCCCGGGTCCAGGTGGTCGGGTTGAGCCCGGGCGGGGCGAGCAGTGCGGAGTCATGGGTGGCAGGGGACGACGGCACGGGGACTCCTCGGGGTGGGAACCGCTGTGGGTCGAGCGGTGTGGGTGAGGCGAGGGACGGTCACAGAACGTGACGGAGCGGGCGGTCGCGGACCATGAGGGCGGCCTGCTTGTCGGGGAGGGCGAGTTCCGCGGAGAAGCGGAATCCGGCACTCAGGAAGGCGGAGACGGAGGGCGTGTTGCGCAGGTCGGGTTCGGCGACGACCCGTGAGCAGCGGGGCCGGTGGTCGAGGACGAGGTCCGCGACGGCCCGTAGCAGGGCCGTGCCGACACCGCGGCCCCGGTCGGCGACGCCGCCGAGGAGCAGATGGATGCCGGTGTCGTGGGGACGGGCCGGGTAGTGGCGGGCGAGTGGGTCGAGATCGGCGCGGTAGATCTCGAAGTAGCTCATCGGGGTGGAGTCGAGGACGCCGAGGCAGGGGACGCTGCGGCCGTCGCCGTCGAGTTGGGCGCGGATGTGGGCGGCGGTCACGCTCTCCGGGCCGGACAGCTCCCAGAAGGCGGCGACGGCCGGGTCGTTCATCCAGCGGGTGACGAGCGCCAGGTCCCGCTCGATCCGTACGGGCACGAGCCGGAAGGTGCCGACGGGCGTGACCGCGGGCGCCCACTCGGCGACGGCGTCGAGGAGGTCGGAGTCCGCGGGACCCGTGGTGTCGGCGGCGGCGAGGAGGGCGATGAGTTCGTCGGAGAGGCGCAGGTCCAGGGTGTCGTCACCGGTGGGGTCGGCGACGGCGGCCGGGGGGCGCGTACCGGCGGCGTCGGCCTCGGTGCGCACGTCGGCCTCGGCACTCGGATCCGCCTCGGTGCTCGCATCGGCGGGAGGCACGGCGGTGTTCTCCTCTCGGCTGTCGGATCGGGTGGGGGTCGTTCAGGGACGCAGCGGATTGGTGATGGTGACGTAGACGGACTGGGTGTCGACGGGGCCGACCAGTTCGTCGAGGCCGTGGAGGCGCGTGAGGAGGTTGGCCTTGCAGCGCAGGGTCGTGGCTTCCAGCAGGCGGTGCGGCAGGGGGGAACCGAGGGCGGCGGTGGTGCCGAGGAACTGGCGGAAGCCGGCGAGCAGGACGCGCTCGTCGGCGAGGCCCTGGGAGCCGAACGCCCCGATCAGGCCGAGGACGTTGTTGATGCCGAGGTAGTACGCGAAGCGTTCGTCGGTGACCTGGTCGGAGACGAAGGTGTCGCTGAGGGCGCCGATGCCGGGGAGGCGGCCCTCCAGCTCCTCGCGGCGGGACTCGCGGAAGTAGTAGCCCTGGTTGTCGCGGTAGCGGCCGCCGACGGGCCAGCCGTCCGGGGACAG
Organism: Streptomyces sp. MS191; assembly: GCF_008042125.1. GTDB lineage: Bacteria > Actinomycetota > Actinomycetes > Streptomycetales > Streptomycetaceae > Streptomyces. The sequence continues at coordinate 53,674 of NZ_RDBI01000037.1, read as the reverse complement.
GAGGACGAGGGTGTTCTGCTGGTGGGCCTCCAGGGCGATGCCGGCGGCGCCGTCGAGCCAGAGCACGGGGCGGACGACCTGGTCGAGGTAGCGCAGGAACCACTCGGCGGCGACGGCCGTGGTGGGCCGGCCGGTGCGGGCGGCGAGCCGGGTGACGAGGTCGAAGAGGCGGGAACGCATCCGGTCCGTGCCGGGCCAGGGCCGCGGGGCGGTGAGGGCGGCGATGCACACCGCGTCGTCGCCGGCGGCGAAGGGGTTGTGGCGGACCATGACGTCGAGTCCGGGGACGGGAGCGCCGTCCGGGGTGTCGACCGCGAGCCAGGCCGGGTCGCGGACGATGTCGAAGCCCGGGTGGGCGGTCTGCCACTGGTCGACGAGGCCGGTGCGCAGGAGCCGGTGGACCTCGACGCCGCGGTGGAGTTCCTTGCGGAGGTTCTCGCGGCGGGAGTTGGTGATGCGGACGCCGAGGGACAGCTTCAGCATGGCCCGGGAGCCGGGGCGGTGCACGGTGCGGACGGAGGAGGTGGGGTGCCACGGGGCGCCGTGGGGTCCGAGGTCGTGCAGGAGTCCGGCGTCGAGGAGGGCGGCGACGGCAGGGCGGTGGAGCAGTTCGCGGGCCTGCCAGGGGTGCAGTGGCAGGGGCACGGTGCCCAGGGGGAGTTCGAGTCCTTCGGCGAGGCCGGTGGAGAGCTGCTCGGCGGTGACGGGGCGGCCCTGCTCGGTCCACGCCGAGTCGGCGGCCAGCACGGTGCGGTCGACGGCCATCCAGTGCAGCGGGAAGGAGCCGTGCAACTCGGGTGAGTAGAGGCGGGCTTCGGCCTCGGAGAGACCTTCGCGGCTCTTGGCGGTGGGGTGGAGCGGGTGGCCGAGCAGCAGGGACTGCTCGGCGGTGAGGAACAGGTCGGCGTCGGGGCCGGGGTTCGGGCGGCGGCGGCGCTCGGTGATGAACTCGGCCGTCCGCCGGGCGGAGTCGGCGACCCGGCCGACGAGTTCGGTGCCTTCCGGGCGTCCCGTCTCACGGCTGAGGAGGGCGGCGACGGTGACGGCGTCGGCCGCCGGGGCGGAGGTCGGGAGCCCTTCGAGAACGGGGGGGCCGAAGCGGTGCCACCCGGTGAGGGACCAGTGGCGGACGGGGACGAGGAGGGCGGTGCCGCTCGCGTCGAGGGGGATGCGCAGGGTGCCGGACGCGGGGGCCCGCAGGTCCTTCTCCCGTACCCAGCAGCGCAGCAGGTTCTCGATGGTCGCCAGGTCCGCCGCGCGCTGCGGGTCCGGGTCGTCGAGGGGGTCCGGGTCGCCYGAACGGTCGGACGCGTCGTCGGGATCCGTGCCCAGGAGGGAGACCTGGGTGTCGGGCAGGTTCTCGTCCGCCGCCCCGTACGGCGCGGCGGACGAGAACCGGCAGGTTCTCGTCCGCCGCCCCGTACGGCGCGGCGGACGAGAACC
>NZ_RDBI01000037.1:42768-52131 GCF_008042125.1 Streptomyces sp. MS191 | reverse complement strand
CGGCGGGCCGGGGGTCGTACGGGCCGGAGTGCTGACGGGGGACGACGGCGTGTTCGACGGCGAGGGGCCCGTGCGGGGTGCTGTCGGCGTCGGGCGCTTCGGGTGCGGGGGTCGCGTTCACGGCGGGACTTCCTTGTGATGGTGTCCGGGTTCGGTCCGGGATCAGTGGGACGGTCCGGTGTCGTTCCGGTGGTGCACGGCCCGCCGGCGTACGGGCCGGGGGCGGTCGGGCTGTGCCGGGCGGTGGGCGCGCTCGGCGGCTGCCAGGGCGTCGGCGAAGCGGTCGAGGACGGCCTCGGCCTGTTCGTCGGTGAGGGTGAGCGGCGGGAGGAGCCGGACGACCGCGGAGTGGCGTCCGCCCAGTTCCACGATGAGTCCGCGGTCCAGGCACTGCCGTTGGACGGCCGACGCGAGAACGGGGTCGGCGGGCGGGATGTGGGGGTCGGCGGAGAGAGGGTCCTCGGCGGTGGGGTCGACGAGTTCGACGCCGATCATCAGCCCGCGGCCGCGCACGTCGCCGATGGACGGGTGGGCCGCGGCCAGACCCTGGAGGCGGCCGAGCATGCGGGCGCCGAGGGTGGCGGCCCGGTCGGCCAGGCGGTTCTCCCGGACGTGGGCGAGGGTGGCCGCACCGGCGGCCATGGCCAGCTGGTTGCCGCGGAAGGTCCCGGCGTGGGCTCCGGGTTCCCAGGCGTCGAGTTCGGCGCGGTAGACGACGACGGCGAGGGGCAGGGAGCCGCCGATGGCCTTGGACAGGACCATGACGTCGGGGACGACGCCGCTGTGCTCGACGGCCCAGAAGGCGCCGGTGCGGCCGACGCCCGTCTGGACCTCGTCGGCGATGAGCGGGATGGAACGGGCCGCGGTGACGCGCCGCATGCGGCGCATCCAGTCGTCGGGCGCGGGGAGCACGCCGCCTTCGCCCTGCACCGGTTCGAGGATCATCGCGGCGGGTGTGGTGACCCCGCTCTTGGGATCGTCGAGGAGGGTCTCGGTCCAGCGGGCGGCCAGTTCGGCGCCTCGGTCTCCGCCGACGCCGAACGGGCAGCGGTAGTTCTGCGGGTAGGGCAGCCGGGTCACCCGGACGTCGGTCGCGCCGCCCGAGGCGTCGAGGGCTCCCGCCGTCATCCCGTGGTAGGCGCCGGCGAAGCTGAGCAGTCCGCTGCGGCCGGTGGCCTTGCGGACCAGTTTGAGGGCGGCCTCGACGGCGTCCGTACCGGCGGGGCCGCAGAACTGGATCCGCGCGTTCTCGGCGAGGCCGGCCGGCAGCGTGGCGAACAGCTCGGTGGTGAAGGCGTCCTTGACCGGGGTCGCCAGGTCGAGGACGTGGAGCGGGGCACCCGAGTCGAGCACCTTCCTGATCGCTTCCAGGACCACCGGATGGTTGTGCCCGAGCGCCAGCGTCCCGGCACCCGACAGACAGTCGAGGTAACGGCGGCCGTCCGCTCCCTCGATGGTCAGTCCCCGCGCCCGGACGGGGACGATCGGCAACGAGCGCGCGTACGTGCGCGCCGCCGACTCGCGCAGCGACTGGCGGCGCAGGATGCCCTCGTGGGCGCTCCCCCCGCCCGTCGCCCTCTCCCCTTCGTCCGTCCGTGCGGCCCCCGGTGCCGCCGGGGCTGGTTCGGTCACGGCCACGGCTCGGTGTCCTCCCGCTGTAACAGTTGCGTTGCACATCGGTACGTCGCTCGACCGTGTGTACGACGGCCCTGAACGCTGCCTCTGTGCCCCCCGTACCTACCAACGACGGGAGGCGCCGGGGATAACGGGCCGATCCGAAGATCCTTCGAGTGGTCTGCGTCACGTCCCGGCAACGGCCGCACCGCGGCGGGAACCGCGCACCTGGCGCGTACCGTCCCCTCCGGCACCGGCATAGTGGGGGCCGCACTTCGAGCGCCGGTCACGGCGCCGACACTGTTCACTCATGCACAAGTTGACGTAGTCCCAGGGGGATCACGAGATGCGACCGATTCGTCCGCTGCTCGCCGCGGCAGCCGCCGTGGCGGCGTTGACGCTGACGGCGACGGCCTGCGGCCCGACCGAGGACAACGCGGGGAACAAGCCCAGCGCACCCGCGAGTCCGTCCACCGGCGACAAGATCACGATTCCGGACGACCTCAAGGACCGGCTCAAGAAGCACGGGATCGATCTGGACAAGTGGAGGGACGGCGAGTGGAAGAACTGGGACCGCGACAAGTGGCTGCGTGAGGCCAAGGACTACGTCAACCCGATCATCGAGGACCTCTGGGACCCGGACCGCATGCGGGACGCCGAGCGCCCCGACAAGCCGGTCGAGGAGGAGGACATCTCGGGCGACAAGGGTGTCACCGACCCGACCCCCGCGCCGGTGCGGGCGAAGTCCGTCCAGTCGCCGTACCACGCCAGCGTCCCCGAGGCCGGCAAGGTCTTCTTCGACGGTCCGCAGGGTTCGATGGTCTGCTCGGCCACGGTCGTGAAGGACCCGGCGCACCCGGGCAAGTCCAACATGGTCTGGACTGCGGGTCACTGCGTGCACGCCGGCAAGAAGGGCGGCTGGTACCGCAACATCGCCTTCGTCCCCTCCTACAACGACAGCGGGAAGCCGACCTCCGCGCTGGAGAACGCCACCCGTGACCAGGTCGCCCCGTACGGCGTGTGGTGGGGCGACTGGGTGCAGACGTCCGACCAGTGGATCGCGGAGGGCGCGTCGACCGGCGGTCAGGGCGCGCCGTACGACTTCGCGGTGATCCACGTGACGCCCGAGAAGGGCGGCACGGGCAAGTCGCTGGAGGAGACGGTCGGTTCGGCGCTCCCGGTGGAGTTCAACGCCCCCGCGGTCTCGAAGATCTCCGCGATGACGGCGACCGGCTACCCGGCGGGCCCGCCGTACGACGGCCAGAAGATGTTCCAGTGCCAGGACCGGCCGGGCCGCCTCTCGGTGAAGGCCGAGCAGCCCACGATGTACCGCATCGGCTGCACCATGACCGGCGGTTCGTCCGGCGGCGGCTGGGTGGCCAAGGGCCAGGACGGCAAGCCGGCCCTGGTGTCCAACACCTCCATCGGCCCGGTGACGGCCGGCTGGCTGGCCGGTCCGCGCCTGGGCGCCGAGGCCAAGGGCGTGTACGACGCGGTCAGCAAGAAGTACGCGGGCAACTGACCCGCGGGTGAACCGGGAGGCGGGACCCCTGGGGTCCCGCCTCCCGGTGGCAGGCATACTGTGCACCGCTAGTGACGCGTCCATGGCAACCCATGAGTGGCAGGGCCGGGACGCGGGATCCGTCTCAGGGGGAGAACAACTCATGCGTTCCATACGACTTCTGCCGGCCGCCGCCGGTCTGGCGGTGGCGCTCGCGCTGACCGTGACGGGTTGCGGCCCGACCGAGACGCCGGCCGCCGACAAGCCGGCCGCCGATGCCAACGCGTCCGGTCCCACCGGCGACGGCGGAGACGCCGCGCTCCCCCAGGACCTGGCCGACAAGCTGAAGAAGCACGGCGTCGACCTGGACAAGTGGAAGAAGGGCGACTGGAAGAACTGGGACCAGGACACGTGGCTGCGTGAGGCCGAGGACTTCGTCAACCCGGTCATCGACGGGCTCTGGGACAACCAGCGCATGCAGTCGGCGAAGAGCCCCGACCCCACGATCGCGGCCGCCTCGGGCAGTTCGGGCAGCGACCCGGTGCCGCGTCCGGTGCAGGCCCAGCGCGAGAAGACCCCGTACCACCGCAACGCGGCTCCGGTCGGCAAGATCTTCTTCGACTCCCCGCAGGGCCACATGGTCTGCTCCGGCACGATCGTGAAGGACCCGCGCCGGCCCGGCAAGTCCAACATGGTCTGGACGGCCGGCCACTGCGTGCACGCCGGTCAGCGCGGCGGCTGGTACCGCAACATCGCCTTCGTGCCGGCCTACAACGACCTCGGCAAGTCGGCCTCCGCACTGCGCAACGCCCAGCCCCACGAGGTCGCCCCCTACGGCCAGTACTGGGCCGACTGGGCCGTGACCTCGGGCGAGTGGATCCAGCGCGGCGGCACGAACCCGGCCTGGCCCTACGACTACGCCGTGCTCCACGTGAAGCCGGAGCGGGGCGGCAAGTCCCTGGAGGAGACGGTGGGCGCGGCCCTGCCGGTCGACTTCTCGGCGCCGACGGCCGCGCAGGCCGGCACGATGGGTGCCTGGGGCTACCCGGCGGCGCCGCCGTACAACGGCCTGATCATGCACAAGTGCCTGGACCGGCCGACCCGGCTGACCACGGCTCCGGCCACGCCGACCATGTACCGCATCGGCTGCACGATGACCGGCGGTTCGTCCGGCGGCGGCTGGTTCCGGGTGCTGCCCAACGGCAAGACCGCGCTCGTGTCGAACACCTCGATCGGCCCGGCCGGCGGCAACGGCTGGCTCGCGGGACCGCAGCTGGGCAGGGGCGCCCAGGCCGCGCACGACATGGTCAGCAAGAAGTTCGCCCGCTGACCCCTGGGGCCCGGCACCGGGCCCCGTCCGGGTCCGTTCACGCGGAAGGCCCCGCCCCCTCGCATCGAGGGGGCGGGGCCTTCCGCGTGGGGCGACCGCTCAGTGCGCGGCGGGAACGTACGGCATCAGGAACGCCGCCAGCTCCTCGTGCACCCGTGCCTTGATCAGCGTGCCCTCCGGGGTGTGCTCCTCGGAGAGCATCTCGCCCTCGGCGTGCACCCGGGAGACGAGGCCGCCCTGGGTGTACGGCACGAGCGCCTCGATCTCGACCTTCGGACGGGGCAGTTCGGCGTCGATGAGCGCGAGCAGCTCCTCGATGCCCTCGCCCGTCCGGGCGGAGACCGCGATGGCGTGCCGCTCGGCGCGCATGATCCGCTGCAGCACCAGCGGATCGGCGGCGTCGGCCTTGTTGACGATACCCGGCCGGTCGGCGTCTCGGCCCGGCGGACGGTCGGGTCGAGGGTGGCGAACAGTGCGTTCTCCACCAGCACACCCGCGCCGGTCAGCCGGTTGAGCAGGGAGGACTTGCCGGCGTTCGTGTATCCGGCGATGGCGACCGACGGCACCTTGTGACGGCGCCGCTCCTGCCGCTTGATGTCGCGGCCGGTCTTCATCTCCGCGATCTCCCGGCGCATCTTCGCCATCTTCTCGCGGATCCGACGCCGGTCGGTCTCGATCTTGGTCTCACCGGGACCACGGGTGGCCATGCCGCCACCGCCGCCGCCACCCATCTGACGGGAGAGCGACTGACCCCAGCCGCGCAGTCGCGGCAGCATGTACTGCATCTGCGCGAGAGCGACCTGCGCCTTGCCCTCACGGGACTTGGCGTGCTGGGCGAAGATGTCGAGGATCAGGGCGGTCCGGTCGACCACCTTGACCTTGACGACGTCCTCGAGGGCGATGAGCTGACCCGGGCTGAGCTCGCCGTCGCAGACGACGGTGTCGGCGCCGGTCTCGAGCACGATGTCCCGCAGTTCGCGTGCCTTGCCCGAGCCGATGAACGTGGCCGGGTCCGGCTTGTCACGGCGCTGGATGACGCCGTCGAGCACGAGGGCGCCCGCCGTCTCGGCGAGGGCCGCGAGCTCCGCGAGGGAGTTCTCCGCGTCCTGGACGGTCCCCGAGGTCCACACACCGACCAGCACCACGCGCTCCAGGCGCAGCTGCCGGTACTCGACCTCGGTGACGTCCTCGAGCTCGGTGGAGAGGCCCGCCACGCGCCGCAGAGCCGCGCGCTCGGAGCGGTCGAACTGATCGCCGTCCCGCTCTCCGTCGATCTCGTGGCTCCAGGCGACGTCCTCTTCCATCAGGGCATCGGCCCGAAGGCTCTCGGTGCGGCTCGTCTCGGCGAAGCTCTGCTCGTCCTGGGAAGGGGATGAAGAGGAGGTCATTTGATCCTTACGTCGATGGAAAGTCGTTGCATCGATCACAACGTGTGACGGCCGTGAAACATTCCCGGCCGGGCCGCGCTGCCGACCTGATGATGGTGACACGCCCGGACGCGGCCCGTCACCCCGGTTTCACGGCTCCGGCGGCCTCCGGAGCGCGACTGCGCCAGTCCGGGTGGCCGGGCATGGCCGGGGTCTTCTTCGCGTACAGCCAGCCCGCGAGGAAGGAGCCGAGGTCACGCCCCGCGACCTCCGAGGCCAGGGCCGTGAAGTCGGCGGTGGTGGCGGCATGGCCACCCGTGGTCCCGGTGAGACCAAGATCGAGACCGACCGGCGTCGGATCCGCGAGAAGATGGCGAAGATGCGCCGGGAGATCGCGGAGATGAAGACCGGCCGCGACATCAAGCGGCAGGAGCGGCGCCGTCACAAGGTGCCGTCGGTCGCCATCGCCGGATACACGAACGCCGGCAAGTCCTCCCTGCTCAACCGGCTGACCGGCGCGGGTGTGCTGGTGGAGAACGCACTGTTCGCCACCCTCGACCCGACCGTCCGCCGGGCCGAGACGCCGACCGGCCGGGTTCCCTGCTCAACCGGCTGACCGGCGCGGGTGTGCTGGTGGAGAACGCACTGTTCGCCACCCTCGACCCGACCGTCCGCCGGGCCGAGACGCCGACCGGCCGGGTCGCTGCACACGGCCGTCGCCGCCCCGGACGGAGCCGTCGCCGAAGTCCTCATCCGCACCCACCAGATGCACAAGGTCGCCGAAGCGGGCGTCGTCGCCCTCGGTAATCCGTACACGCCCCCGGCCACGGCCGACGCCGGCGCCGAAGCGGCCGAGGACGGCGAGCGCGCCGACCCGACCCGCCCCGGCTGGCTCTCCCGCCTGCTCGACTGGCAGGAGGCCACCCCCGACCCCGACACCTTCTGGACCTCGCTGCGCGCCGACCTCGCCGAGGACCAGGAGATCACCGTCTTCCGCGCCGACGGCGGAACACTCGGCCTGCCCGCCGGGGCGAGCTGCGTGGACGCCGCCTACGCCCAGCACGGCGAAGCCGCCCACGGCTGTCTCGGCGCGCTCGCCGTCCTCGGCCGCTTCGGCGCCGGCGTCGGCCGTGGCCGGGGGCGTGTACGGATTACCGAGGGCGACGACGCCCGCTTCGGCGACCTTGTGCATCTGGTGGGTGCGGATGAGGACTTCGGCGACGGCTCCGTCCGGGGCGGCGACGGCCGTGTGCAGCGACTGGTACAGGTTGAACTTGGGGGCGGCGATGAAGTCCTTGAACTCGGAGATCACCGGGGTGAAACAGGTGTGGAGCTCGCCGAGGACGCCGTAGCAGTCGGCGTCCTCGTTGACCAGGACGAGGAGCCGGCCGAAGTCGCCGCCGCGCAGGTCTCCTCGCTTGAGCCGGACGCGGTGGACGGAGACGAAGTGCCGGGGCCGGATGAGGACCTCGGCGGGGATGTCCGCCTCGCGGAGCACGGCGGAGACGGCGTCCGCGATGGCGGCGAGAGCGTCGCCGGCGCCGGTGTTCTCGGCGATGAGGGCGCGGGTGTTCTCGTACTCCTCGGGGTGGAGGATCGCGAAGACCAGGTCCTCCAGCTCCGTCTTGAGCGCCTGCACGCCGAGCCGCTCGGCGAGGGGGATGAGGACGTCGCGGGTGACCTTGGCGATGCGGACCTGTTTCTCCGGGCGCATCACGCCGAGGGTGCGCATGTTGTGGAGCCGGTCGGCGAGTTTGATCGACATCACGCGGACGTCGTTGCCGGTGGCGACGAGCATCTTGCGGAAGGTCTCCGGTTCGGCGGCGGCGCCGTAGTCGACCTTCTCCAGCTTCGTCACGCCGTCGACGAGGTAGGCGACCTCGTCGCCGAACTGCTCGCGGACCTGATCGAGCGTCACGTCCGTGTCCTCGACGGTGTCGTGGAGGAGGGAGGCGGTCAACGTCGTCGTCTCGGCGCCGAGTTCGGCGAGGATGAGGGTGACCGCGAGGGGGTGGGTGATGTACGGCTCACCGCTCTTGCGGTACTGCCCGCGATGCGAGAACTCGGCGAGGACGTAGGCCCGGCGCAGCACGGCGAGGTCGGCCTCGGGGTGGTGGGCGCGGTGCGCTTCGGCGACGTGCCCGATCGCGTCGGGCAGCCGGTCCCTCGCGGTGGGACCGAGCAGAGCGGCGCGGCCCAGTCGGCGGAGGTCGATCCTCGCGCGGGCTCGTCTGCGGCTGGGAGCGTCGGGGCCGGTGGCCTCGGCTGCGCTCACAGGGTTGGTGGCCTCTGCACTCATGGGGCACCTCCGGCGACGTCGACCGGCGGTGGGCGGGCAAGGCGTGCCTGCCGGGCCGGTGCTTGATGCTACCGACCCCACCACGCGCTGCAGTGCCCCTCTCGCCCAGCGTGAAACGGATCACCCATTCGAGCGACGGATCAGTCGTTGACTGTTTCGATTCCTGTCGGTCGTGGCCGCTCGGAGGGGCGGTCGGGCGGGCACGCGGGACCCGGCCGCCGTCCCGCTCGGGGTGGACGGCGGTGGATCGGCGGAGTGTCGAGGGGGCCGGCCGGCCCTGCTGTCCGGCCGGCCTGCTGGCGGGCCGTCTCTGCTGGCCGGCCGGCTGAGGTTCAGGCGGCCGGGACGTCGGCGAGCCAGGCGGGGTCGAGGGTGCCCTCGGCGACGATGACGGCCGGACCGGTCATCTCGATCTCGCCGTCGGGGTGCTCGGTGATGACGAGCCTCCCGCCGAGGACGTCGACGGTGTACGTGACGGGGGTGCCGCTCCGCGCCGGGTCGACGCCGWCCCGGCGCGCGGTGGCCACGGCGACGGCGCAGGCGCCGGTGCCGCAGGAGCGGGTCTCGGCGGCGCCGCGCTCGTGGACGCGCATGGCGACGTGGCGGGGGCCGCGGTCGGCGACGAACTCGATGTTCACGCCGTCGGGGTAGACCGCGGCCGGGGCGTACGGGGGCTCGCTGAACAGGTTGCCGGCGTGGTCGAGGCTCTCGACGAAGGCGACGGCGTGAGGGTTGCCCATGTTCACGTTGCGGGCGGGCCAGCTGCGTCCTTCGACGGTGACGGTGACGCCGTCCTCGGGGAGCCGTGCGCGGCCCATGGAGACGGTGACGGAGCCGTCCTTGTCGAGGTGGACCCTCTTGACCCCGCCGCGGGTGGCGACGGCGACCTCGCCGGCGGCGACGTGTCCGGCGTGCTCCAGGTAGCGGGCGAAGACGCGGACGCCGTTGCCGCACATCTCCGCCACGGAGCCGTCCGCGTTGCGGTAGTCCATGAACCACTCGGCCTCGTCGGCCATGGACCGGGCCTCGGGGTGGGCGGCGCTGCGGACCACGTGGAGCAGCCCGTCGCCACCGATCCCGGCCCGCCGGTCGCACAGCCGGGCGACGACCGCGGCGGGCAGCTCGACGGTGTTGTCGGCGTCGGGGACGATCACGAAGTCGTTCTCGGTCCCGTGGCCCTTGAGGAATGTGAGGGGCGAGGTCAGCGTGCTGGTCACGGGATCAACTGTACGGGGCGGCCACGGGACCGAGA
>NZ_RDBI01000037.1:22451-42668 GCF_008042125.1 Streptomyces sp. MS191 | reverse complement strand
GCCGGGCGGGTCAGGGGCGTGGACTGGACCCGTGAGGAGGGCGTGGGCCCTAGGGGGCGTCTTGCCGATCTTGCCGGGCTCCCGGGGGCCTGGAGTGGGCGCCGGCCAAGGCATACCGGAGCCGCCCGGGGCGGGTGCCGGCCGGACGGCTCAGCGCAGGCGCGCCACGCGCCAGACCGCGAGGGCGACCAGGAGCGCGCTGAGGCAGACGTAGAGGGTGAAGACCCGCCAGTTCGGGCGGTCGCCCGAGCCCCGGGCCGGGAGGCCCGGCCAGGTGTAGCCGACCTTGCGGGCGGCCATCATGCCCCAGCCCGCCGCGCAGCAGCTGATCAGCAGGCCGAGCATGGCGACGACGGCGCCGCCGTCGCCCGAGCCGAAGGCGAGCGGGAAGGCGAACATCAGGGAGCCGACGGCGGCGAGGCCCACGATGGGGGCGAGCTGCCAGATCCTCAGCCGACGCTGGGGCCGCAGTTCCACCTCGACCTCGCCGGGGTCGACCTCGACGGCCGAGCCCTGGGCGTCGTCGGGACCGTCCGGGGTCAAACCGGGCGCGTCACCCGGGGCTTCGCCCCGGATGGCGTCGTGCTGCTCTGTGTCGCGAGGGCCGGCCTCCATCGCCACGCGCCCTCCCCACTCGGACTCCACTTGGTCGATCGATGCTCGATGATGGCACGCTCCCACCCCCCGAAATGACGGGCAGTGCGTCCCGATGCCATCACGTGATCAGGCTGTAACCGCTCGTTCGACCAACGCCAGCGCCTCCCCGGGGAGTTCCCCGCGGTGATCGGCCGCCCCGCTGAGCCAGTGGACCCGCGGGTCGCGGCGGAACCAGGAGTCCTGACGGCGCGCGAAGCGCTTGGTGGCGCGCACGGTCTCCGTGCGCGCCTCCTCCTCGGTGCACTCCCCCGCGAGCGCCGCGAGCACCTGCTGATAGCCGAGCGCGCGGGCGGCCGTGCGCCCCTCGCGCAGCCCCTGCGCCTCCAGCGTGCGCACCTCGTCGACGAGCCCGGCCTCCCACATCCGGTCCACGCGGGTGGTGATGCGCTCGTCGAGCTCGGGGCGCGCCACGTCCACGCCGATCTGCACCGTGTCGTAGACCGAGTCGGGGCCGGGCAGGTTGGCGGTGAAGGGCTTCCCGGTGATCTCGATGACCTCCAGGGCCCGGACGATGCGGCGTCCGTTGCTGGGCAGGATCGCGCGGCCCGCCTCGGGGTCCGCGGCGGCGAGCCGGGCGTGCAGGACGCCGGAGCCGCGCTCCTCCAGCTCGGCCTCCAGGCGGGCCCGGACGGCCGGGTCGGTGCCGGGGAACTCGAGCGCGTCGATGGCGCCCCGCACGTAGAGACCGGAGCCGCCGACCAGCACGGGGGTGCGGCCGGCTGCGAGCAGCCGGTCGATCTCGGCCCGGGCGAGCCGCTGGTACTCGGCGACGCTGGCGGCCTCCGTCACGTCCCAGATGTCCAGGAGGTGGTGCGGGATGCCACCGCGCTCCTCCATCGTCAGCTTCGCGGTACCGATGTCCATCCCCCGGTAGAGCTGCATGGAGTCGGCGTTGACGACCTCGCCGCCGAGTTGCCGGGCGAGGAAAACGCCCAGATCGGACTTTCCGGCCGCTGTGGGACCGACGACGGCGATGACCCGCGGGGCGGGAGCTGCACTTCTCACCGCCCCAGTCTCGCAAACGTCCGGGCGGGTCCCCGAACGAGCGACGTGACGAGCCGCATCCGGGTTCGTTGCCTGTTGCGAGGTTCCGCCCGCCGGTTTCGCGTACCGGCTGCACCGGGTGGCGCAGTGGAGCGCCCCGGTTGCCGCGGCGCTTCTCCCGTACGAGTACGCTATGGAGTGGAAATGGGCGTTTTCGCATTGTTTCGCCGTAAGAGCAAGGAAGCTGCCGAGGCGTCAACGGACGAGGACCGGACCGTCGCTCCGACGGCGGACGAGGAGACGGCGGAGGGGATGACCGGGGCGGAGAACGTCACCTCGCGGCCTTCCGGCGCCGCTTCCGAGACCTTCGAGGACGCCGGGACGGACACGTTCGGGACGTCGGACGAGGACACGGCGGTGGAGCCCGCGGAGCCGTCCGGGGGTGCGGACACCGCCGGGACCGACGAGGCGGCCGGGGCCGACGACCGGCTGGAGAACGGCGGCACCGCCGAGGCCGCCGAGGCCCCGGAGGCGGTCGAGGTCGTGGAGATCCCGAAGCAGCAGTCGGCCGAGGAGGCCGCGGACAACGAGGCAGGCGAAAGCGCCCGCAAGTAGCGACACGGCTCCGCTCGCCTCGACCCGGCGGACGGACTCACCGGAGGGAAGGTGGCCCATGGGTCTCCTGGATTCACTGAAGGCCAAGCTCGCCCCTGCCAAGGACAAGGTCTCCGACCTCGCGCAGCAGCACGGGGACAAGATCGACCATGGCCTGGACAAGGCCGCGAGGCTGGTCGACGAGAAGACCAAGGGCAAGTACCACAACAAGATCGAGTCGGGTACCGACAAGGCCAAGCACGCCCTGGACCGGATCTCCCACAAGGACGACGGCGCCCAGGGCGGGGGACCGAGCCCGACGCCGCCGCCGACCGCCTGAGGCCCGGCGCACCACCTGACCGTCCGTCCGCACGGCGGACGACCGCACAGCCCGGCGCTGTGCGGTCGTCCGCCGTTCGCCTTGCGTCTCCCGGGCTCGCCGAAGACCAATGAGCCGAGGGATCTCCGGACGTTCCGGTCAGGACCAGGCGGCGACGAAGTAGCCGACGCCGTAGGGGGCGTCCTCGTACAGGAGGCGGCCGTCGAGACCGGTGCCGTCGGCGGCGCCCGCCAGGACCTGCCAGGGGGCACGACCGGCGGCCTTCAGCGTGTACGCGAGGTCCTCGTCGAGCGCGAGCAGGGCGGCCGTGTCGGCCGTGCCCAGCGCCCGGGCGGCCTCGGCGTCGAACCCCGCGGCGCGGTCGTCCAGGTAGCCGGGGGCCTTGAGCGTGCGGCAGGCGCTGCCGTCACCCATCACGAGCAGGGCGACCCGCTCGGCGGAGGCGGCGAGCTCGCGGCCGGTCGCGGCACAGCGCGCCGCCTCCAGCGGTTCGCCGACTCCGAGGCCCTCGACCGGGGCGCCGGTCCAGTCGGCGCGTTCCAGGAGCCAGGCGGCGACGGCGAGGGAGGCGGGCAGCGGTCGCTCGCCGGCGGGGCCGCCGCCGAGGCGGACGGAGAGGTCGACGCCGAAGCCCGCGAAGGACCCCGTGGAACCGGCCGGGTAGACGCCGCGAGCGCCCTCGTCGGCCGGGCCGACGACGTAGAGGCGATCGGGCCGGGACGCGGCGAGCAGGCCCACGGCATCGGCACAGGCGGTGCGCGCGGCGTCGAGTTCGGGGGCGGCCCCCGTCGCCYCGTCCGGCACGAGCAGCGGGGGGCAGGGGCATACGGCGGCGGCGACAAGCATGATCCGCAGCCTACTGCGACGGCCGGCGCCCGGGCGGGGCCGCCGCCGGGGATACGGGTGGGGCCCCGAACCCGTCGTTCCGGGCCCGCGTGCCGCTCCCGCCGCCGGGCGGTGGAGGGTCAGCCCGCCGGCGGCGTGTCCTGGTACGTCCCCTCGGAGGCGTCGACCGCCTTCGCGACCGCGGGGTCGTTCGAGTCCCAGACCTTCTCGGCGATGCCGATCCTGTACTCCGTCAGGGACACGGCGCCCTTGACGATCACCAGGTAGCTGTCGCCGCCGGGAAAGCGGTACACCTCGCGCCACTTCTCACGCATCGGTGCCCCGTAGGTGAGGGTGGCGGCGCGCAGTGCCTCAAGGGCTTCGTCGCGCGTACCGGTGAGCCGGCGCAGCACCTCGGTGAAGTAGGTCTCTCCCTTGCCGTACTGCGCGACGACGATCCACTTCCCCATCCTGGCCCCCCGTGTGCGGTGTTTCCGCGGTCAGTGGCTGCCGCAGGCAGGCGCGGCGGCCTCCGGCAGCGGCTCCGGCACGCCGATCTTAGGCAGGCCGAGGAGGACACCGGCCGGCTTCGCGGCGGATTCCTGCGTGCGCTTCTCCCAGGCGTCGCCGGCGCGCGTGCGGCGCACGGACGTCGTCGGGCCCTCGGCGAGCAGGTGGTGCGGGGCGGCGTAGGTGATCTCCACGGTCACCACGTCGCCGGGGCGGACCTCGGAATCCGGCTTGGTGAAGTGCACGAGGCGGTTGTCGGGGGCGCGGCCGGACAGGCGGTGCGTGGTGCCGTCCTTGCGGCCCTCGCCCTCCGCGACCATGACCTCCAGCGTGCGGCCGACCTGCTTCTTGTTCTCCTCCCAGGAGATCTCCTCCTGGAGGGCGACGAGGCGCATGTAGCGCTCCTGCACGACCTCCTTGGGGATCTGCCCCTCCATCTCCGCCGCGGGGGTCCCGGGACGCTTGGAGTACTGGAAGGTGAAGGCGTTGGCGAACCGTGCCTCGCGGACCGTGTGCATCGTCTGCTCGAAGTCCTCCTCGGTCTCGCCGGGGAAGCCCACGATGATGTCGGTCGAGATGGCGGCGTGCGGGATGGCCGCCCGCACCTTCTCGATGATGCCGAGGAAGCGTTCCTGTCGGTACGAGCGGCGCATCGCCCGCAGGACGGTGTCCGAACCGGACTGGAGCGGCATGTGCAGCTGCGGCATCACGTTCGGGGTCTCGGCCATGGCCGCGATCACGTCGTCCGTGAAGTCGCGCGGGTGCGGGGAGGTGAAGCGGACCCGCTCCAGGCCCTCGATCTGCCCGCAGGCCCGCAGCAGCTTGGAGAACGCCTCGCGGTCCCCGAGGTCGGAGCCGTACGCGTTGACGTTCTGGCCGAGCAGGGTGATCTCGGAGACGCCCTCGGCGACCAGGGCCTCGATCTCGGCGAGGATGTCGCCGGGGCGGCGGTCCTCCTCCTTGCCGCGCAGCGCCGGGACGATGCAGAAGGTGCAGGTGTTGTTGCAGCCGACGGAGATGGAGACCCAGGCGGCGTAGGCGGACTCGCGCCGGGTGGGCAGCGTGGAGGGGAAGGCCTCGAGCGACTCGGCGATCTCGATCTGCGCCTCTTCCTGGATGCGGGCGCGCTCCAGGAGGACCGGCAGCTTGCCGATGTTGTGCGTGCCGAAGACGACGTCGACCCAGGGGGCCTTCTTGACGATGGTCTCGCGGTCCTTCTGGGCGAGGCAGCCGCCGACGGCGATCTGCATGCCCGGGCGCGTGGTCTTCATCGGCGCGAGCCGGCCGAGGTTGCCGTAGAGCTTGTTGTCGGCGTTCTCCCGCACCGCGCAGGTGTTGAAGACGACGACGTCGGCGTCTCCGTCGGAGCCCTCGGGGGCTCGGACGTAGCCGGCGTTCTCCAGCAGTCCGGAGAGCCGCTCGGAGTCGTGGACGTTCATCTGACACCCGTAGGTGCGCACTTCGTAGGTTCGAGAAACGCCCACTTCGTCCACTGCTCCGGTCCGGTCGCTGCTGCTGGTCATCCCTCAAGGGTAAGGGGGCCGCCGGGAGCTCCCGGACGACGACGGCCCGCCGCCGTGGTTCCGGGGCGGGGACGCCTCGGCGAGCGCCCCGGCGGCCCGTCGTCAGCACCAGGCGCCGACCTCGGCGAGCTGGGCCCGGAGGGTGCCCGCGTCCGGTCTCAGGGAGCCGGCGAAAGCGGCCGAGCCGATCGTGAAGGCGTCGACTCCGGCCTCGGCGAGGTCCCGGACCTGGGTGCGGGTGGCGATGCCGCCGGCCACGACGAGCCGGCCGGTGGTCGCGGCGCGGGCGGCCCGGACGAGGTCGAGCGGGTCGGCGTCGGTCGCGCGATGGGCGAGGAGGTCCACGCCGGCGCAGCCGGCCGCCTCCGCCCGGCGGCAGTCCTCGGCGGTTCGCTCCGGGGTGCCGGCGCCGCCGGGCGGAGGCGGCCGGCTGCGCCGGCGTGGACCTCCTCGCCCATCGCGCGACCGACGCCGACCCGCTCGACCTCGTCCGGGCCGCCCGCGCCCGCTCGACCTCGTCCGGGCCGCCCGCGCCGCGACCACCGGCCGGCTCGTCGTGGCCGGCGGCATCGCCACCCGCACCCAGGTCCGGGACCTCGCCGAGGCCGGAGTCGACGCCTTCACGATCGGCTCGGCCGCTTTCGCCGGCTCCCTGAGACCGGACGCGGGCACCCTCCGGGCCCAGCTCGCCGAGGTCGGCGCCTGGTGCTGACGACCTCGAGGTAGCTGGTGGCTCCTCTCTCCCTGATGCTCCGGTGGAGCAGGGCGAGGGTGGCGGCGTCGACGCCGACGTCCTTGAAGCCGATGTGGCCGATGCCGAGGTCGCCGACGCCTTCGAGGACGTCGAGGCAGTCCGGGACGGTCCGGTCGGCGCGGGTGAGCATGAAGATGAAATCCACGGGGCGGCTCCGGGTCCTTCGTGGGTCGCCGCGGGTGGTGCGGCGGACGGGCGGGTGGAGGTGGCTGGACGGTTGCTTCCGACACCTGCGTTGCCGTCCGACACGGTCGGGGTGCGACTGCGGGTGCGGGTGCGGGAGGGCGTAGGCAGCCGGGGGCGGCGGCCCGAGCACCTGGGCCGGTGCGGGCCCAGGTGACCGCAGGTGGGCGGATGCGGGCGCAGGTGGACGGGTGCGGCTGCCGGACGGTCAGCGGCCGGGTATGGGGCCGGACGGGGCGCTCGGGTCGGCGGGCGGGGCGTCGTCGGTGCGGCTTCGGGCGTCGGACCGGTCCTCGGGCGGATCGACGGGCWCGGGCACGGTGGCGCCCGCCGCGAGGTCGTCGGCCTGGTGGAGGGCGGTGAGCAGGCTGGTGTGGTCGGCCGTGCCCGTGCCCGCGATGTCGAAGGCGGTGCCGTGGTCGACGCTGGTGCGTACGAACGGGAGGCCGATGGTGATGTTGACGCCGTGTTCCAGGCCCAGGTACTTCACAGGGATGAGGCCCTGGTCGTGGTACTGGGCGACGACGGCGTCGAACTCGCCGGCGCGGGCCCGCATGAAGACGGTGTCGGCCGGCCAGGGTCCGGAGGCGTCGATGCCCTCGCTCCGGGCGGCGCGGACCGCCGGGGCGATGATGTCGAGGTCCTCGCGGCCGAAGAGGCCGTTCTCCCCCGCGTGCGGGTTGAGTGCGGCGACGGCGATCCGGGGCCGGGCGATGCCGCCGCCTCGGAGGGTGCGGTGGGTGAGCCGCACGATGTCGAGTTCGCGGGCCGTGGTGAGCGCGTCGAGTGCGGTGCGCAGGGACTGGTGGACGGTGACGAGGACGACCCGCAGCTCGCCGTTGGCCATCATCATGGCGTAGTCGCCGGTACCCGACAGATCGGCCAGGATCTCGGTGTGCCCGGGGTAGGGCAGCCCGGCTCGTCTCAGTGCCTCCTTGTTGATCGGCGCCGTCGTGATGCCCCGGACCTCGCCAAGCAGGGCCAGCTCGATCCCGCGGCGTACGTAGTGGAAGGACGCGGCACCGGCCCGGGCGTCGACGGTGCCGGACCTCAGGTCCGCCGGCAGCGTGCCCTCGGCGAGGACGTCCAGGACGCCGGGGTGGTGGACGGCGGCGGCCACGGTGTCGACCGGTCGCACCTCGATCCGTACGCCCGTGGTGCGGGCGGCTCGTGCGAGGGCGTCCGGATCGCCGATGACGACGACGGGCGGTCGGCGCCTGGGATCGGCGCACGCCTTGACGGTGATCTCGGGTCCGATCCCGTTCGGGTCGCCCATGGTGACGGCCAGGGGTGTGGTCCGCATGCGTCACCCCCTCGCCGTGCCGTCGCCGCCGGCGATCAGCAGTCGGGTGAGCCGTTCGAGCGTGGTGTCGTCGCCGAAGCCCCCTGCCTTGATCAGGACCGGAATCCGCAGCGGGCCGAGCAGCGCGCCGCGGGCGATCCCTGGCTCGGGTTCGTCGAACAACTCGATGCCCGCGGCCCCGAGCGCTTCGAGCACCGCGGCGGCGGTCTCGCCTCCGGTCACGAGCAGTCCGTCGGCGAGTCCCTCGACTGCCGACCGCGCTGCCGCGACGGCCAGTCGGCCGGTGAGCGAATCGGCTTCCGCCGGGTCGCACCGCCCGTCCGGGGTGTGCACGACCAGGACCGGGGCGGCAGCACCGCGCAGGGACCCGACGGCGGCGGCCGGACCTCCGGCATCGCGCATGGCCTCCGAGCCGGGCTCAGAACCGGTGCCGCCCGATCTCGGGTCCGCAACCGTGCCGACGCCCGGGTCCGCGTCACCGCCCGTGCCGACGCCCGGGGCCGCGTCACCGCCCGCGCCGGAGCCGGTCTCGACGGCCGTCACGTCCGAGCGCGTACGGAGGCGCTCCAGCTGACGCCGCGTCGCGGGATGCGCGCTCCCTACGACCACCAACGGCCTTTGCGCGGCGGGAAGTCGGGGAAGCGCGGCCGCTCCGGGGATCCGCGGGTGATGCCGGGCCAGCGCGGCGGCGAGGCCGGGAGAACCGACCCAGAGCACGTCACCCGGGCGGGGCACCGCGGCCACCAGCCGGTCCAGATCGGCGTCCGTGACGGCGGAGCACACGAAGACCCCGCCCCCGGCGAGCAGTTCGGGAAGGAGGTCCAACGCCTTCCCGTCCCCCGCGTCCACGGCCTCGGCCTCGGGAAGCAGGCGGGTCAGGTCCGACGTGACGACCGGGTGGACCGGGTCCCGGGCGAACTCGCTCTCGTGCACCGGAACGCCCCGCACGTGCTGGACGCCGGCGACCGTGGTCCGGCCCTCGGCCGGAAAGGCCGGCGCGATCACGACGGCACGTCGCCCCGAGCCCTCGCGGGCCGCACGGATCTCCGCCGCGATGTGCCCCCGGAGCGTGGAGTCGACCGTCTTGATCAGGAGATCGGCCCCCGCGTGGGCGGACGCCGCCCGCTCGGTCAGCGTCTCGGCCACCGCCGGAGCCAGCAGCCGACTGCCGAGATCGACGGCGACCACGCCCTCGCCGTCGTGAGGTGGGATCACATCATCGTCGACCTGTCCGGGCAGCAGGACCCGCGCCCGGTGCCCGGCCCTGCGGAACGGCGCGGCGCCGTCCCCCGCGCTCGTGAGGTCGTCCGCGAGCACGACGATGCTGTTCATGCGGGTGTTCGGTACGTCCCTCTTCATGTGGCCTCCTCGGTCCGCCGGTCGGTGACGCTTCCACACTGACGCCCCGCCGAGCCCCCCGACAAGCGATTCCTTCTCACCCCACCTGTGAGTAGATTTCACACATGCGCTGGCCCGACCTCCCCCCGCTGAACACCCTGCTCCCCTTCGAGGCGACCGTGCGGCACGCGAGCATGACCCGTGCCGCCCAGGAGCTCCACGTCACCCACGGCGCGGTCAGCCGGCAGATCCAGAACCTGGAGAAGGCCCTGGGCACCCCGCTCTTCGAGCGCGGGACCCGGGTGCTCCACCCCACTCCGCAGGCGCGCCGGCTGGCCGCCGCCGTCCGGGACGCGCTCGACCGGCTCGACACGGCGGCCCGCCAGGTCTCGCAGCGGGAGCGTGGCGGCCCGCTGGCGCTGTCCTGCGAGCCCACGCTGCTGATGCGCTGGCTGATCCCGCGGCTCCCCGACCTGGCGGAGCGGGTGCCGGGACTCACCGTGCACCTGTCCGCGGGCGGCGGGCCGGTCTCGTTCGAGGGGGACACCATCGACGTGGCCCTGCGCCGGGACGACTTCCCGGTGCCCGGCCGGGTGAGCCGGACACCGCTCTTCCTGGAGCGGATCGGCCCCGTGTGCAGCCCGGATCTGGCCGAACGGATCACCGGGGCCCAGGGCTTCGCCGGCGTGACGATCCTGCACGCGGCCACGCGTCCGGGCGCGTGGGACGACTGGCAGCGACTCACCCGCCGGCGGGTCGAGGGCGCCGCGCAGCAGACCTTCGAGCACTTCTACCTGGCGCTCCAGGCCGCGGTGGCGGGCGTCGGCGTCGCGATCGGCCCTTACGCGCTGGTCCACGACGATCTCGTCAGCGGCCGGCTGGTGGCGCCGTTCGGTCTCATGGCCGACGGCACCGGGTACCACCTGCTGAGCCCGAGGCCCCCTGAGCAGGACGACCGGGTCGCGCTCCTCCTCCGCTGGCTGCGTGACCAGGCGGGTGAGCTCTGACGCCGCCCCCGGCGGAGTCGTGCCCCGCGTGTCGGGCCCGCGGCACGCCCCGGCGACCCGACGGGTCCGCCGCTCACCATCCACCCGGTGATCGCCCACCTGGGTGGCACCGGCGCAGGCGGCGCCCGGCCCGGCTTCGCCGCGTCGGTCAGCCGTCGCCGCCCTTCGCGCCGGCGCGCAGGTCGAGGGTCCAGTTCTGGCCGACGAGATCGTGGCCGAAGCTGTGGTGGCGCTCCTCGTCGGCGAGGGTGAAGCCGAAGCTCTGGTAGATCTTGCGCGCCGCCGCGAGCGCATCGTTGGTCCACAGCGTCACCCGCTCATAGCCCGCCCCGCGGGCGAAGGCGAGGCACTCCTCGACCAGACGCGTCCCGAGGCGAAGACCCCTGCCCTCCGGGGTGACGAGCAGAATCCGCAGCCTGGCCACCTCGGGCCGGTCGCCCGCGACGAGGAAGACGCAGCCCACGCGCCGGCCGTCGACCTCGGCGATCCAGCCTGCTTCGCGGGCCGGATCGTGCGTGGCGCCGTAGTCGGCGACGATCCGGGCGACCAGGACCTCGAAGTCGGTGTTCCAGCCGAACTGCTGGTCGTACGCCTCGCCGTGGGCCATCACCACCCATCCCAGGTCGCCGGGACGGTCGGCACGACGTACGACGACCTGCTTCTGATCCTGCTGAGACATGCGCTGCTCTCCCGGCCCTCGTGGGGGTTCCGTCCCGTCACTGAAACAGTTGTTTCAGTTAGGCTATCCGCATGCCCCAGGAAGCGCCAACCCCCTCCGCCCGGCAGACCGAGCTGCTGGAAGCGGCCTATCGGTACGCCCTCACCCATGGCCTGGCCGACCTGTCACTGCGCCCGCTGGCCGAGGCCATCGGCTCCAGCCCACGGGTCCTGCTCTTCCTCTTCGAAAGCAAGGACGGCCTGCTGCGGGCGCTGCTGGCACGCGCCCGCGCAGACGAGCTGGCTCTCCTGGAGCGGGCCCGGCAGCCCGAGCGCCCCGCCGGACTCGCGCCCGCCGTCGAACGGATCTGGACGTGGCTCGCCGCGAAGGAGCACCGGCCGCTGCTGCGGCTGTGGGCCGAGGCGTACACCCGCTCCCTCGTCCAGCCCGACGGGGCCTGGGCCGGGTTCGCCCGGGCGACGGTGGAGGACTGGCTCGGCGTCCTGGCCGGCTTCCAGCCGCCGTCCGAGCGCGACAGCGAGGACGGCGCCATCCGCCGCACCCTGGCCCTGGCCGTCCTGCGGGGCGCCCTCCTCGACCTCCTCGCCACCGACGACGAGAAGCGGCTCACCGAGGCCGTCGAGCACCAGCTCGCCCTGCTGCACGCCGGCAGCACGGGCGGATGACGGCCTGGCCCGCTCGACGCCGGTCTCGCCCTCGCCCGGCCCCGGTGCACGCTCCGCCGCGGCCCCCCGATCCGGCCGCCGGTCCGGCCCCGGAGCCCCCGGCCGGAGCGGAGGGGCCTGGCCATCAGGGGCGGTGAGCTGGCAGGATCGCGCCATGCTCGCCTCCCTCTCCCGTGCCGCCCGCCGCCGTGCCCTCCAGGTCTCGGCAGCGGTTCTGGCGGTCTGCGGGCTGCTGGTGTGGTGGCTGGTTCCTTCCGGTACCCCGGCGCCGAGCGGCAGCGTCACGTTCAGTACGGGCGTGCACACCGGGGTCTACCAGCAGTACGGGGAGCTGCTGCGGCAGGCTCTCGCCCGTGATCTTCCGGACGTCTCGATAGCCCTGAAGGACAGCGAGGGCTCGCAGCAGAACCTCGCGCGCGTGGCCACCGGCGAAGCCGACTTCACGATCGCCACGGCCGACGCGGTGGCGCACTACCAGCGGGACCGGAAGCCCGGCTTCGACCGGCTGCGCGGCTGTGCCCGGCTCTACGACGACTACGTCCAGCTCGTCGTCCCCAAGGGGTCCCCCGTGCAGTCCGTGGCCGATCTGCGCGGGCTGCGGGTCGGTGTAGGGCAGCAGGGGTCGGGCGTCCGGCTGATCGCCGAGCGGGTGCTCGCGGCGGGCGGGCTGCTCGACCGCGACATCAAGCCCGTCTCGGCGGGCATCAACACGATGCCGGGGCTGCTGGAGCGCAAGCGGCTGGACGCCTTCTTCTGGTCGGGCGGTCTGCCCACGGAGGCGGTGAAGACGCTGTCGGAGCGTCTCCCGGTCCGGCTGGTCTCGCTGGACGCGGCCCTGATGGCCAATCTCCACGACGTCGGCGAGTCGAACCGCCACTACCGCTCCGCGGTGATCCCGGCGGACGCCTACAGCGAGGCACAGGACGGTCAGTCGGTGGAGACGCTGGCGGTGGCGAACCTCCTCGTGACCACGGGCGACGCCGACCCGGCCCTCGTCGAGGGCTTCACGCGTACGGTGATCGGCAGCCGTGACCGCATCGGCAGCCAGGTGCACCCGGCGCAGCTGGTGGACCTGCGCACGGCGATCTACACGGATCCGCTGACGCTCCACGAGGGCGCGCGCCGCTACTACCGGTCCGTGAAGCCGTAGCTCCGACGGGCGGCCCCGGCCCTGTCGAGCCGCCCGCCCGCCCGACCGGGGCGGCCCTCAGCCGCCCTGCGACGCCGTCCTCGGCACGGTGACCGTCACGCGCAGCCCGTGCGGCTCGTTCGGCGCGAAGCCGATGGAGCCGCCGCCCGCGGCCAGCAGCGTCCGGCAGATGGAGAGGCCCAGGCCGGACCCGTTGACGTTCTGGTGGCGTCCGCTGCGCCAGAAGCGGTCGCCGACCCGGTCGAGCTCCTCGCGGGTGAGGCCCGGGCCGCCGTCCGCGACCACGATCGCGCAGGTCTCGGCGTCGAGGGACACCGCCAGGGTGACCTCCTCGCCGGACGGGGTGAACTTCAGCGCGTTGTCGACCACCGCGTCGAGGACGCTGGAGAAGGCCACCGGGTCCACCCAGGCAGCCGCCGCACGGACCTCGCCGCTCAGCCGGACGCCCTTCTCGTCGGCGAGCGGACGCCAGGCGGCGATCCGCTCGGACGCCATGGCGCCGATGTCGGTGAGCCGCAGGTCGGCGGCGGCGTGCTCGGCGAGGGCCAGGTCCAGCAGGTCGTCGAGGACCTGCGCGAGCCGCTTGCCCTCGGTGCGCACGGAGGCGATCTCGTCGTTGCCCTCGGGAAGTTCGAGCGCGAGCAGCTCGATGCGCAGCAGCAGCGCCGACAGCGGGTTGCGCAACTGGTGGGACGCGTCCGCGACGAACGCCCGCTGCTGCTCCAGGACGTCCTCGACGTTGTCGGCCATCTCGTTGAACGAGTGCGCCAGGCGGCGCAGTTCGGGCGGACCGCCGGCCGCGGCGACGCGGGACTTCATGCGGCCGGTGGCGATGTCGTGGGTGACCGCGTCCAGTACGCGCACCGGGCGCAGCACCCAGCCGGTGAGCCGGAACGCGGCGCCGACGGCGAGCAGCATCGCGGCGAACTCGCCGACGCCGATGATCAGCCAGCCGCGCAGGATCTGCGAACGCAGCTGTCCGGTGGGCGAGTCGGTGACGACGACGGCGACGACGTCGCCGTCGCGCACCACCGGGGAGGCGATGGTGAGCCGGGCGTCGTCCTGCCAGGGCCAGACCTGCGGCGGGTCGTGGCTGCGGCGGCCGAGCAGTGCCTCCTGGAAGGCCCGGCGGCCCTCCCCTTCGTAGGGGACGACCCAGTCCTCGGGAGCGGCGGCCATGGACCGGTTGTTGCGGTAGAAGACGCCGGTACGGATGCCGTACACGTCGTGGTAGCTGGCCAGTTCACCGCCCAGGGTGGCCTGGCGCTCGTCGATCCCGGGGTCGGTCTCTCTGACGAACTGGGCCAGCGCGGCGAAGCGCGCCCCGTCGTCGAGCCGGTCGACGACCACCCGCTGCTGCTCGGAGGCGGCGAGGCTGGCGGCCAGCGGGAAGCCGAGGGCGAGCAGCACACCGGCCATGAGGACGATGAGCAGCGGAAGCAGGCGGGTGCGCACGAAGTGGTCCGGAGGGGGTCAGGCGGCCGGGGCGACCAGGCGGTAGCCGACGCCTCGTACGGTCTCGATCAGCGCGGGCATCCGCAGCTTGGAGCGCAGCGAGGCGACGTGCACCTCCAGGGTGCGGCCGGTCCCCTCCCAGCTGGTGCGCCAGACCTCGCTGATGATCTGCTCGCGGCGGAAGACGACACCGGGCCGCTGGGCGAGGAGCGCGAGCAGATCGAACTCCTTGCGCGTCAGCTGGACGGGGGCGCCCTCGACGCTGACGCGCCGGGTGGGCAGCTCGATGGTGACGGAGCCCAGCCGCAGGGCGGCCTCGTCGCCGGCGGAGCCTGCCTCGTCGCCGTTCGCGGTGCGCCGGCTGACGGCGTGGATCCGGGCCAGCAGCTCGCCGGTGTCGTAGGGCTTGACCACGTAGTCGTCGGCGCCGAGGTTGAGGCCGTGGATGCGCGAGCGGACGTCGGCACGCGCCGTCACCATGATCACCGGAGTGCTGGTGAGCTTCCGGATGCGGCCGCAGACCTGGTAGCCGTCCTGGTCGGGCAGACCGAGGTCGAGCAGGATCACCCCGTACGAGGGACGCTCGCCGTGCGCGGCGGGCAGGACCGCCTGGAGCGCCTCCTCGCCGTTGCGGGCGTGCGTGACGGTGAAGCCGTGCTTCGCGAGCACCGCGGACAGGGCCGCGGCGACGTGGTCGTCGTCCTCGACGAGCAGCAGTCTCATGACCCTCCTCCGTAACTCGGTGATCTCGTGGTGGATCCCTGTCTACCAGCAGGGCACCTTGGCATGAACGCCGATCAGCGGCATCTCAGTCAAGTGTCCCCCTGGCGCACCCGGGGTTCCGTTATGGAGCCGGTACGCCGTGCACCGTCCCCTTCACCCAGTGTGTCCGGTTGCGGCCGGATCGTTATCCTCAATTTCCGCTCAGATGTGATGACGCTCGTCGGGCCGCGTGCCTAGTGTCCTTGCCAACCGAGGAGGACGGAGCTAGAAGCCGATGAGCGGAGTGTCAGTGACCAAGGGCTCGGCAGACGCCGTACCGGCGACGGGCGACCTGGTCGTGCTGTCCGACGTGAACAAGCACTTCGGCGCGCTGCATGTGCTCCAGGACATCGACCTGACCATCGCCCGTGGCGAGGTCGTGGTCGTCATCGGGCCCTCCGGGTCCGGCAAGTCCACGTTGTGCCGCACCATCAACCGGCTGGAGACGATCGACTCCGGCACCATCACGATCGACGACCGGCCGCTGCCCCAGGAGGGCAGGGAGCTGGCGCGGCTGCGCGCCGACGTCGGCATGGTCTTCCAGTCCTTCAATCTCTTCGCGCACAAGACCGTGCTCGAGAACGTCATGCTGGGCCAGGTCAAGGTCCGCAAGACGGACAAGAAGGCGGCCGAGACCAAGGCCCGCGCACTGCTCGACCGGGTGGGTGTCGGCACCCAGGCGGACAAGTACCCCGCGCAGCTCTCCGGCGGACAGCAGCAACGTGTCGCCATCGCGAGGGCGTTGGCGATGGACCCGAAGGTCATGCTCTTCGACGAGCCGACCTCGGCACTGGACCCGGAGATGATCAACGAGGTCCTGGAGGTCATGCAGCAGCTGGCCCGCGACGGGATGACGATGGTCGTCGTCACCCACGAGATGGGCTTCGCCCGCTCCGCGGCCAACCGCGTGGTGTTCATGGCGGACGGGAAGATCGTCGAACAGGCCACGCCCGACGAGTTCTTCAACAACCCGCGCAGCGACCGTGCCAAGGACTTCCTGTCGAAAATCCTGCACCACTGACGGCGCGTTCCCGCATGCTTCACCCTGCAGATCAACGACCCACGACCCAAGGGATGTTCACCATGAAGCTCCGCAAGACCGCGGCCGTGGCCGTCGCCGTGCTCGCCCTGACCGCGACCGCGTGTGGTGGCAAGGAGGGCTCCGCCGGCGACAAGCCCGCCGTGAAGCCCGGCGACAAGACCGCGCCCCAGCTGCCCACGTACACCGTCGCCACCGACGTGAAGCTGGAGTCGCCGGTCTTCAAGGAGGCCCAGAAGCGCGGCAAGCTGATCCTCGGCTCCAAGGCCGACCAGCCCTACCTCGGCTTCGAGGACCAGGCCACCAAGGAGCGGTCCGGCTTCGACATCGAGATCGCCAAGATGATCGCGGCCGAGCTCGGTTTCAGCGCGGACAAGATCGAGTGGAAGACCGTCGACTCCAAGCTCCGTGAGACGGCGATCTCCACCGGCCAGGTCGACTACTACGTCGGTACCTACACGATCAACGACAAGCGCAAGGCGCTCGTCGGCTTCGCGGGCCCGTACTACAAGGCCGGCGCCGACCTCCTGGTCCGCAAGGACGAGACCGCGATCACCGGTCCGGACACCCTCAAGGGCAAGAAGGTCTGCTCGATCACGGGCTCCACCCCGCTTCAGGAGATCAAGAAGCCCGAGTACGGCGCCCAGACGGTCGAGCTCGGCAAGTACTCGGACTGCGTGCAGCAGCTCGTCACCAAGCAGGTCGACGCCGTCACCACGGACGACTCGATCCTCAAGGGCTACGCCGCCGCCAACGCCGGCAAGCTCAAGGTCGTCGGCAAGCCGTTCACCGAGGAGCCCTACGGCATCGGCATGAACAAGGACGACAAGGTCCTGCGCGACAAGATCAACGACATCCTGGACGCGCGCATCAAGGACGGCACGTACAAGAAGATCTACGAGGCCACCCTCGGCCTCTCCGGCTCCGCGTACACCGAGCCGCCGGCGATCAACCGCTACTGATCCCCAGGTGAGGCGAGCGCCCCGTACCGATGTGCGGGGCGCCGCTCCCCCTGCCCGCACGCCTTGCCCGTAAGCCTTGGCGCGCCTCGACCGTAGGACGCCGACCGCCGACGCGGAGACCTCATGAACGTACTGCTCGACCATTTCCCGGAGTTCCGCGACGGCTTCATCGGAACCGTGTCGATCACCGCCGTCAGCTCGGTCATCGCGCTGCTCCTCGGCGTCGTCGTCGCCGGCTTCCGGGTCTCGCCCGTACCGCCGCTGCGCTACTTCGGCACCCTCTGGGTCACCCTGCTGCGCAACACCCCCCTGACCCTGCTCTTCCTCATCTCGCTCTTCGTGGTCCCGGAGATCCTCTTCCCGGGGATGAGCCCCTTCGTGCTCGGCTCGCTCGCGCTGGGCTTCTACACCTCCGCGTTCGTCTGCGAGGCCGTCCGCTCCGGCATCAGCACGGTGCCGCTCGGCCAGGCCGAGGCCGCCCGTTCGCTCGGCATGACCTTCGCGCAGACGCTGCGGATGATCGTCCTGCCGCAGGCCACGCGGACCGTCCTGCCGCCGCTGAGCTCGATCTTCATCGCGCTCACCAAGAACTCGGCCATCGCCGGCGCCTTCAGCGTCACCGAACTCTTCGGCTGGCAGACGCTGATGAGCGAGCAGGGCTACGCCATCGCCCCGATCTTCGTCTGGGTGGCCGCCGCGTACCTGGTCATCACGTTCACCATCAGCGGGATCTTCCGTCTCCTGGAGCGCCGCATGGAGGTCGCCCGATGAGTGCCAGCGTTCTCTACGACACCCCCGGTCCCAAGGCGCGCGTCCGTAACCGGATCCTCGCCGTGCTGGGCACCGCCGCCATCGTCGCCCTGATCGCCGTCAGCGTCGTCCGGCTGAACGAGAAGGGGCACCTCGCCCCCGAGATGTGGGACATCTTCAACTACGCGGGCATCCGGCAGAACATCGCCGACGCCGTGCTCGCCACGCTGAAGGCCTTCGGTCTCGCCGCCGTCGGGTCCCTCGTCCTCGGCGTGCTGCTGGCCGTGGCCCGGCTCTCCGACCACGCGCCGATCCGCGTGGTGGCCACCGGCTTCATCGAGGTCTTCCGCTCGATCCCGCTGCTGATCACGATCTACGCCGTCTGGGTCGGCTTCCTCACCGACTACTCGATGTGGG
The DNA here is from genome assembly GCF_008042125.1 of Streptomyces sp. MS191. Lineage (GTDB taxonomy): Bacteria > Actinomycetota > Actinomycetes > Streptomycetales > Streptomycetaceae > Streptomyces. Next base: position 24,771 of record NZ_RDBI01000037.1, on the reverse strand, counting down.
CGCTGGCGCTGGGCCTGTCCATCTACAACGGCTGCGTCCAGGCCGAGGTGCTGCGTGCCGGCGTCAACGCGGTGCCCAAGGGCCAGCGGGAGGCCGCGTACGCCCTGGGCATGAGCAAGACCCAGGTGATGACGACCGTCCTGATGCCGCAGGCGGTCCGGGCGATGCTCCCCACGATCATCAGCCAGCTGGTGGTCACCCTGAAGGACACCTCGCTCGGCTTCGTGATCCTCTACCCGGAGCTGCTGCAGACGGCCCGGCTGATCGCGTCCAACACGCAGGTCAACGGCCAGTACCCGTACGTCTCCACGATCGTCGTCATCGGCACGATCTACATCGCGATGTGTCTCGCCCTCTCCGCCCTCGCCACCTGGATCGAGAAGCGGGGCCGCCGGGCCAAGACCGGGATCACCGTCTCCGAGGCCGGCGTCACGACGCTCGCGGGTGCCGGCGACACCGTGCAGATTCCCTCCCAGCCGGGCGAAGCCCCGGCCGACGAGCCTGGCATCACGAAGAACTGACAGTATGTGACATCATCCGGGGGCAGTGGCGGTCGCCGCTGCCCCCGTCACTTGACGCACGCACCCGCAGTGGGTTGCATACGTTCTGTGACCATGCACCGGGCTCGCGCCACACTTCGCTGTGCTTCCCGCATGACCGAACGGCCTTCAGGAGCCACGCCGTGGACCCGGTGATCATCGTCGGCGCGGGGCCCGTGGGCCTCGCGCTCTCCCTTGCCCTGGCAGCCCAGGGCGTTCCCAGCGTCGTACTGGACGAGGGCCCGGGCAAGGAGGAACCGCGTCCGGCCCGGTCCGTCGTGCTGCGCGAGGACACGGCGGCGATGGTGGAGCGGCTGGGCTGTGCCACGCTGCGTGACGAAGGGGTCCGCTGGGTCGGCTGGCGTTCCCTGCGACGCAGGCAACAGATGCGGCACATCGCACTGAACCTCGGGCTGCGCGGCGACGAGAGCCCGGTCGCGGGTCCGCCCGCTCCGCTGCACATCCCGCAACACGCCCTCGCGCGCGGACTGCGGGCCGCGATCGCCGGACAGGAACTCGTCCAGCTCGTCACCGAGGCGCGTCTCGACACGATCGAGCAGGACGCCGGAGGCATCACCGCGCACACCCGCGGCCCCGGCGCGACCTGGTGGCGCGGCAGCCACCTGGTGGGCTGCGACGGCGCCCGCTCCACCGTGCGCAAGCTGCTCGGCATCCGCTTCCCCGGGCGGACGGCGGTGGAACGCCACGCGGTGGCCGCGCTGCGCACCGAACTCCCGTGGCCCGGCGAGGCGCTGCTGCACCGTCAGCCGCCGTGGCGGGGCGGCGGTGACGAGATCGCGGCCCGACCGCTGCCCGACGGCATCTGGCGGATCGACTGGCTGCTTCCGCCGCGCGGCGACCTGGTCACCCCCGACGCCCTCGTCAGCCGGATCCGCGACACCCTCGCCGGCTGGTGCGACGGTGTGACGCCGCCGTACGAGCTGATCGACACCGGGGTCCACACCCTGCACCACCGGCTCGCCAAGCGCTGGCGGGTGGACCGGGTCTTCCTCGCGGGCGACGCCGCGCACCTGCTCGGCGCGGTCGGCACCCAGGGTCTCGACGAGGGCCTGCGGGACGCCGACAACCTCGCCTGGAAACTCGCCCACGCCTGGCACCACGGCGGCTCGGACACCCTGCTCGACAGCTACCAGAGCGAACGGCGCGCGGCCGTCGCCTCCCGGCTGCGGGCCGCCGACCAGTCGCTGCCCGTGCTGCGCGGCGGCGGGGGCCTGCGGACGTACATCCCGGGCGGCACCCGCGGCCACGACACCCTGCTGTCCGACGGCCACCTGGGGCGCGGCCCGCTGGGCGCGCCCCCCGCGTACCCGCACTCCCCCCTCGCGCCTCCGGACGCCGTCGCGCAGACGCCGGTGGCCACGGGCGCGGGCGCCCCGGTCGAGGACGTCCGGGTGACGGCTCCGGACGGCACGACGGTACGGCTCCGGGACCGGCTGGGGCAGGGACGGTTCCTGGTGGTGCTCGTCGCACCCGGCACCGGCGTGTGGGACCGGCGGCACTGGATGAGCGCGGGCGTGATGCCGCGGCTCGCGGAGGCCGTACGGGCGCTGCCGGCGCGGTCGGAACTGCTGGTGACCGAGGCCTATCCGGGGGCGGCGGCGCACGCCGTGCTCCTGGTGCGGCCGGACGGGCATCTGGTCGCGGCACCCGGACGTCCTCGACCGGGGCGCCCGCGCCCGTGCGTCCTCGACCGGGGCGCCCGCGCCCGTGGCCACCGGCGTCTGCGCGACGGCGTCCGGAGGCGCGAGGGGGGAGTGCGG
>NZ_RDBI01000037.1:10339-22351 GCF_008042125.1 Streptomyces sp. MS191 | reverse complement strand
CGCCCCGCCCGGGCGGGGGTGAGGGCTTCCGGGTCCCGGTCCGGCCCCGTCAACCGTCAGGAGCGGCCGGTGAACCCGCGTACGTACCGCTTCTGCCAGGGCGTCTCGACCGCGCCGGGGTGGTAGTGACGGCGCACGTACGGCACCGCCTCGTCGGCCGGGACACCGTCGAGGACGGCGAGGCACGCCAGGGCGGTGCCGGTACGGCCCCGGCCGCCGCCGCAGGCGAGTTCCACGCGCTCCTCGGCGGACCGCTCCCACGCCTCGCGCAGCAGCGTCACCGCCTCCGCCCGGTCGCTCGGCAGCCGGAAGTCGGGCCAGCGCAGCCACCGCGCCTCCCACGGGACCCCGGCCGGCGGCTTTCCCAGGAGGTACACGGCGAAGGCGGGCGTCGGCCCGTCCGGCAGAGGACGGCGCAGCCCGCGCCCTCGTACCAGGCGCCCGGAGGGCAGCCGGAGAACGCCGGCGTCCGTCGCTTCCCAGGTCTCGGTCACGCCCCCACCGTAATCGTCGCCCGGCCCGTACGGCGCGGAACGACGGCCCCGGTGCGAGCCTCCCGCAGGCCCTGGCCGCCGTCCGCCGTGGACACGTGCGACCCGCGCCGCCGCACGCCACTACGGTGTCCTCCACGTTCCGTCAGGGAGAGCCCATGCAAGCGACCGAGACCGTGCCGCCCGTCGAGCCCGAACCGCCCGCCGCGCCCGCGGCCGCGCCCCGGGCCGGGCTGCCGCCGGAGGCCGTCGGGCCGCTGGTGCGCGGCATCGGCGTGCTGCGCCTGCTCACCGACGCCGACGGGGTCCTCGGCCTCAGCGCCCTGGAACGCGGCACCGGCCTGGCGCGCGCCACCGTCGACCGGGTGACCGGCACCCTGGCCCGCATGGGGTACGTCCGCCTCGACGGCCGCGACGTCCACCTCGCCCCGCGCCTGATGGAGCTCGGCAACGCCTACCTGGCCGGCCTCCGCCTCCCCACGCTCCTCGGCCCGCACGCGGACGCCCTCGCCGACGCCCTCGACGAGTCCGTCTCGCTCGCGGTCGCCGACGGCGACGGCACCCGCGTCGTCCACCAGTCCACCCGCCGGCGCGCGATGTCCCTCAGCTTCCGCATCGGCGACCTGCTCCCCGCCGAGCGCACCGCCCCCGGCGCCCTGTTCGCCGCCGACTGGACGCCGGCGGACTGGGCGCGCCGGCGGGCCCGCCGTGCCGCCGACCCCCTGGGCGCGGGCTTCCCCGCCGTGCCGTCCGCGGCCGGCCCCGACGACACGGAGTTCGCCGCGCGCGCGGCCCTGGCCCGCGAACGGGGCTGGGCCCTGGACGACCAGCTGATCGAACCGGGCCTGGTCGCCGTGGCACTGCCCGTGCGGGGCGCCGACGGAGCCGTGGCCTGTGTGGCGAGCGTCGTCAGCCACACCAGCCGGCACACCGCCGCCTCGCTGCGCGACACCGTGCTGCCCCGCCTCGCGGCCGCCGTGCGGACCTGGGAGGAGGTGCTGAGCCGACCGGCTCCGCCGGACGGCGCCGCCGAGGACGCGCCGCCCTCCGGTCTGGCGTGCTGGACCCACGCCTCGAAGCAGGAACTCGGCCGCGGGTTCGTCGAGTCACTGGCCCGGGGACTGACGGTGCTCACCGCCTTCGGGGCGGGGCGGGCCGAGCTCCCCCTCGCCGCCGTCGCCGAGGCCACCGGACTGGCCCGCGCCACCGCCCGGCGCGCCTTGATCACGCTGCGGCACCTCGGGTACGTCGAGGCCGACGGGCGCCTGTTCCGGCTCACCCCCCGGGTCCTCGGCCTCGGCTTCCCCTCGCTGGCCCGCATGCCCCTGCCGCAGATCGCCGCACCCCACCTCGCCGAACTGTCCCGGCGGGTCCACGACTCGGCCTCCCTCGCGGTGCTCGCGGGCGACGACATCCGCTACACCGCCCGGGTCGCCACCCGGCGGATCATGAGCGTCCACATCACCGTCGGCACCCGCTTCCCGGCGCACGCCACCTCCATGGGGCGGGTCATGCTCGCCGGACTCCCGCCGGCCGCGCGCACCCGCTGGCTGGCCGGAACCGAGCGGCCCGCCCTCACCCCGCACACGGTGACCGCCCACCGGGAGCTCGCCGCGATCCTGGACCGGGTGCACGAGCAGGGGTACGCCCTCGTCGACGAGGAGCTCGAACAGGGTCTGCGCTCCCTCGCGGTCCCCGTGCGCGACCGGACGGGGGCGGTCGTGGCCGCCGTCAACGTCGCCATGCACAGCAGCCGGCGCACGGTCGAGGAGTGCCTGGCCGAGGTGCTGCCCGAGCTGCGCGACTGCGCCGCCCGGATCGAGGCGGACCTCTCGACGGCGGGGCGCTTCGCCCACGTGCCGGAGGTCTGAGCGCCTCCGGACCCTCGTGGGCGCCCGCGGACCGGGGACACGTCCGGCCGAGTCCCCGGGCGGCACATGGACGGCTCCGGCGTGCGCGCGCAGGATGTTCGGCGGAGCATGAACGTGGGGAGGCAGCGGCACGACGGGGGCGGTGACCCAGGAGGCTGCCATGCCCGTTCCGGACGGTGGTGATGCGCTCGTCGTCCTCAGGAACGTCGACAAGCACTTCGGCGCGCTCCACGTGCTCCAGTCCATCGACCTCACCGTCGGCCGGGGCGAGGTCGTCGTGGTCATCGGCCCGTCCGGCTCCGGGAAGTCGACCCTCTGCCGCGCCATCAACCGGCTGGAGACCATCGACTCGGGCGAGATCGCCATCGACGGCCGGCCGCTGCCCGCCGAGGGCCGGGAGCTGGCCGCGCTCCGCGCCGACGTCGGCATGGTCTTCCAGTCGTTCAACCTCTTCGCGCACAAGACGGTCCTCGAGAACGTCACGCTCGGCCAGATCAAGGTCCGCAAGAAGGACAAGAAGGAGGCCGAGCGCCACGCCCGCTCGCTGCTCGACCGGGTGGGGGTCGGATCCCAGGCGGACAAGTACCCGGCCCAGCTCTCCGGCGGCCAGCAGCAACGGGTGGCGATCGCCCGCGCGCTCGCCATGGAACCCAAGGTGATGCTCTTCGACGAGCCGACGTCCGCGCTCGACCCCGAGATGATCAACGAGGTTCTGGAGGTCATGCAGCAGCTCGCCCGGGACGGCATGACGATGGTCGTCGTCACCCACGAGATGGGCTTCGCCCGCTCCGCCGCCAACCGCGTCGTCTTCATGTCCGACGGCCGGATCGTGGAGGAGACGACGCCCGACGAGTTCTTCAACAATCCACGCAGCGACCGCGCCAAGGACTTCCTGTCCAAGATCCTCCATCACTGAGCGCGGACGCCGCGCGCACCGCAGCCCCCAAGGGTGATCACCATGAACAAGATCCGGCTCACCAAGGCATGCGTCGCCGGCGCTGCCGCGATGGCGCTCTCCTTCTCCCTGGCCGCCTGCGGCGGCGACGACGGCGGAGGATCCGGCGCCTCCGGCAGCGGCGACGACCAGATCACCGTCGGCATCAAGTTCGACCAGCCGGGCATCGGCCTCAAGACGCCGGACGGCACGTACACCGGCTTCGACGTGGACGTGGCGACCTACGTGGCGAAGCAGCTCGGCTACGACCCGGCCGACATCGAGTGGAAGGAAGCCAAGAGCGCCGACCGCGAGACGCTGCTCCAGCGCGGCGACGTGGACTTCATCACCGCCTCGTACTCGATCAACGACGAGCGGGCGAAGAAGGTCGACTTCGCCGGACCGTACCTGCTGGCCCACCAGGACGTCCTGATCCGCGCGGACGACAACTCGATCACCAAGCCGTCCGACCTGAACAACAAGAAGCTCTGCTCGGTGACCGGCTCCACCTCGGCGCAGAACGTCAAGACGAAGCTCGCCCCGCAGGCCCAGCTGCAGGAGTACGGCGGGTACTCGGAGTGCCTGACCGGTCTGGAGAACGGCGTCATCGACGCCATCACCACCGATGACTCGATCCTGGCGGGGTACGCCTCGCAGCCCGGGTCCGAGGGCAAGTTCAAGCTCGGCGGCTTCAAGATGAGCAACGAGAACTACGGCATCGGCGTCCAGAAGGGCAGCGACCTCACCGACAAGATCAACGACGCCCTGGAGAAGATGGTGGCCGACGGCTCCTGGGACGCGGCGGTGAAGAAGAACTTCGGACCCGCGGACTACCAGAACGAACCCGCCCCGGAGATCGGCGTCGTCGTGAAGTGAGGGGCCGCCGTGTTCGACTTCCTCGAAGGCTACGACCTGCTGGGCGCCTTCTGGGTGACGGTGCAGCTCACCGTCTACTCCGCGATCGGCTCCCTCATCTGGGGGACGCTGCTGGCCGCCATGCGCGTCAGCCCCGTCCCCCTCATGCGGGGCTTCGGCACCGTCTACATCAACATCGTCCGCAACATCCCGCTGACCGTGATCATCGTCTTCACCTCGCTCGGCCTCTTCCAGACGCTCGGCGTCGACCTCGGCGCGAAGGACTTCACCACCATCAACTTCCGCCTGGCCGTGCTCGGCATGACCGCCTACACCTCGGCCTTCGTCTGCGAGGCGCTCAGATCCGGCATCAACACCGTGCCCCTCGGCCAGGTCGAGGCGGCTCGCGCGATCGGGCTCAGCTTCCCGCAGACGCTCCGCCACATCGTGCTGCCGCAGGCCTTCCGCTCGGTCGTCGGCCCGCTGACGAACGTCCTGATCGCGCTCACCAAGAACACCACCGTCGCCGCCGCGATCGGCGTCGCCGAAGCGGCGCTGCTGATGCGGGAGATGATCGAGAACGAGGCCCAGCTCATCCTCATCTCGGTGATCTTCGCCTTCGGCTTCATCTGCCTCACCCTGCCCACCGGGCTCTTCCTCGGCTGGATCGGCAAGAAGGTGGCGGTGAAGCGATGAAGGAGAACCCCACCGTCCTGTACGACGTCCCCGGCCCGCGGGCCAAGCGGCGCAACGTCCTCTACACCGTGCTGTTCGTGCTCGGTCTGGCCGCGGTCGTCTGGTGGGTGGTGACCGCCCTCGCCGACAAGAACCAGCTCGACTGGGCCAAGTGGGAGCCGTTCTTCACGGACTCCCGCACCTGGACCACGTTCCTGCTGCCCGCCCTGAAGAACACCCTGATCGCGGCCGCGGCCGCGATGGTCATCGCGCTGCCCCTCGGTGCGCTGCTCGGCGTCTCGCGGCTCTCCGACCACGGGTGGGTACGCGCCGGAGCCGGCACGATCGTGGAGTTCTTCCGCGCCATCCCGGTCCTCATCCTGATGCTCTTCGCGAACGCCGCCTACGCCGAGTTCACCGACATCAGCCCCGAGTCGCGCCCCCTGTACGCGGTCGTCACCGGACTCGTCCTCTACAACGCGTCCGTCCTCGCCGAGGTGGTGCGGGCCGGCATCCTGGCCCTGCCGAGGGGGCAGACCGACGCGGCGAAGGCGATCGGCCTGCGCAAGGGCCAGACCATGACGAACGTCCTGCTGCCGCAGTCGGTCACCGCGATGCTGCCCGCGCTCGTCAGCCAGCTCGTCGTCATCGTCAAGGACACCGCGCTCGGCGGCGCGATGCTGGGCTTCTCCGAGCTCCTCGCCTCGGTGCGGCCGATGAGCGCGAACTACGGGGCCAACACCATCGCCAGCTTCACGGTCGTCGCCGTCGTCTTCGTCATCCTGAACTTCGCCCTGACCACCTTCGCCGCCCGCCTGGAACGGCGTCTGCGGCGGGCCAGGAAGTCGACGGGCGCGGTCGTCGGCGCCGACACCGTCGAGGATCTGGCCACACCCGGCGAACACACCGGGCCGGCCGACGGGACGAAGTGACGACCGTCCCGGCGGCGGCGCGCGCGACGCGGCGGACCGCGGGAGCACCGGGAACGCGCGGACCGGGGACGATGGGGGAGCCCCCGGGCCGCGCCGCCCGCCCGGTCAGGCCGTCGGGAACTCGATGAGGGCCACGGGCTCCGAGGTCGGCTCCGGTGATCCACCGGCGGGTTCGACGGTGACGCCCATGCCGGAGGCCTTGTCCACCGGGCCCGCCAGCAGGGTGGCCGCCGCCGGGGTGTCCGAGTCCATGAGACCGGCGGAGCGCATGGTGCCGCCGTCGTCGTACCAGAGCTGGTAGACCTTGCCGCCGGGCGGTGCGGGCATGCCCGACGCGGCGAACACCGCCTGGTTCAGGGACGCGGACACGACCACCGTGCCGACCGCGCCGTCCCGCAGCGGCGCGGTGCTGACACGGGCGTCGGGGGCGGCCAGGACCGCGGCGACGGAGTCGTTCGCGCTCCGCGCCTGGCGCGCCTCCTGCCGGGCGTCCTCGGCCCGCTGGTACTGCCAGACCGAGACGCCTCCGAGGCCGGCGGCGGCCGCGAGGCAGGCGGCCAGCGCCCAGTGCGTGAGGCGCCGGAACCGCCGCTGCCCGGACATCACGCGCGCCGCCGCCGCGGTCGCGGGCGGCTCCTGCCGCACGGTCCCGATCCGGCGCATCACCTCGGTGCGCAGGGTGGCGCTCGGCGACACGGCCACGGCGAGGCCGAGCCGGGTCACCGTCTCGGAGAGCTCCAGCACCTCCTGGGTGCAGGAGGCGCAGTCCGCCAGGTGCCGCTCGACGGCGTCGCGCTCGTCCGTGTCGAGCGCGTCGAGCACGTAGGCGCCCGTCAACGTGTGCAGGTCCGCGGTGTTCACGCGCCCACCCCCAGGCAGTCACGAAGCCGGATGAGGCCGTCGCGCAGTCGTGTCTTGACGGTGCCCAGCGGCAGGGAGAGCAGCTCGGCCACCTCACGGTAGGTCAGGCCGCGGTAGTAGGCGAGGTTCACCGACTGGCGCTGGAGCTCGGTGAGCCCGCGCAGGCAGCGCCGTACCTGCTCGCGCTCCAGCCGGGTCTCCACCTGCTCCACGACCTCGTCGAAGGCCGTGGTGTGCTCCAGGAGCGCCACCCGCTTCTGGCGGTCCGACGAGGCCTGTTCGGACCGGACCCGGTCGACGGCCCGGCGGTGCGCGAGCGTCAGGGCCCAGTTCATGACCGATCCCTTCGACGGCTGGTAGCGGGCCGCGGTCCGCCAGACCTCGACCATGACCTCCTGGGCGACCTCCTCCGACTGGGCCGGGTCCCGCAGCACGGTACGGACGAGCCCCAGCACGGGACCGGACACGGCCTCGAAGACGGCCGTGAACGCCTGCTGGTCGCCCTGCGCCACCCGCCCCATCAGCTCGGGCAGGTCCGGCGCCGCGGACGGCGCTCTGCCGATGTGCACGTTCTCAATCACCGGGGAGTTCCTCCAGGAAGTACGCGGATACGCCAGGGATTCGGAGCGGACGGCCCGGCGGATGGGTCGGACGGTGACCGATCTCGTCGGGCCCTTGGAATCGTCCTGGCCGCGAGCGAAATCGTCACTCTTTCGGGCGACAGAGCCATCCGGATGCGGGGGCACGCCGAATACGCGGTGTGCCCCGCCGCCGGGTGGGGCTCCATGACCCAGGAGTGAACATGAACGCTCAGACCTTCCGCCGCGCCGCCGTCGCCGTGGCAGCCGCCGCCGTCCTCCCGCTGGCGCTGACCGCGTGCTCCGACTCCGGTGACAAGAAGTCCGAGAGTCAGGCCGCGGCCCCCGAGGCGGCGTCGTCGTCGCCCGCGGAGGCGGCCACCCCCATGGCCGGTCCGTTCGGTCCCGGGTGCGCCTCGGTCCCCAAGGAAGGCGCGGGCAGCTTCGACGGCATGGCGAAGGACCCGGTGGCGACCGCGGCGTCGAACAACCCGGCGCTGTCCACCCTGGTGTCCGCGGTCAAGCAGGCCGGTCTGGTGGACACCCTCAACAACGCCGAGAACATCACGGTGTTCGCGCCGACCAACGACGCCTTCGCCAAGATCCCGAAGGCCGACCTGGACAAGGTGCTGGCCGACAAGGAGACCCTGACCAAGATCCTCACGTACCACGTGGTGGGCCAGAAGCTGACGCCGAAGCAGCTGGAGAACGGTTCCTTCGAGACGCTGGAGAAGAGCATGATCACCACCAGCGGCTCCGGTGAGAGCTACACCGTCAACGACTCGTCCAAGGTCGTCTGCGGCAACGTGCCGACGGCCAACGCCACGGTCTACATCGTCGACACGGTCCTGATGCCGAAGTAGTCCCGGCCGCCGGCGGCGGAGGCCGGCGCACCCCGGCGCCGCGTCGCCCCCTGGCTCCCGTGACCCGGGAACCAGGGGGCGACGGCCGTCCCGGCCGTCGGTGTGCACGTACGGCCTAGTGGTCCGCCGTCTCGCGCACGGGCTCCGCGGGCTCCTCGCGGCGGCTGAGCGCGCCGGGCCACCACACCACGCGGCCGAGGTCCCGCACCAGGGCCGGCACCAGCAGCGAGCGGACCACCAGGGTGTCCAGGAGGACGCCGAAGGCGACGATGAACGCGATCTGCACCAGGAACGCCAGCGGGATGACGCCCAGGGCCGCGAAGGTGGCGGCCAGCACGACACCGGCGGAGGTGATCACGCCGCCGGTCGCGGTCAGGCCGCGCAGCACGCCCTCCCGCACCCCGTGCCGCAGGGACTCCTCACGGACCCGGGACATCAGGAAGATGTTGTAGTCCACACCGAGGGCGACGAGGAACACGAACCCGTACAGCGGGACCGACGGATCGGTGCCCGTGAAGCCGAAGACGTGCTCGAAGACGAGCGCCGATACTCCCAGCGTCGCCAGGAAGTTGAGGGCGACGGTCGCCACCAGCAGCAGGGGCAGCAGCAGGGACCTGAGCAGGCCCACCAGGATCACCAGGATGATCACGAGCACCACTGGCACGATCAGCATCCGGTCGCGCTCGGCCGTCCGCTGGGTGTCGTACCGCTGTGCCGTGTAGCCGCCGACCAGGGCGTCCGAGCCCGGCACCGCGTGCACGGCGGTGCGCAGCCGGGCGACGGCCGCCTCGGCGCGCGTGCTGTCCGCGGCGTCGTCGAGGGTCACGTCGATCCGTACCCGCCCACCGACGACCAGCGGCGCATCGGCACCCGGCCGGCCCGAGGCGGTGACGGCGGCGGCGGAGTCCACTCCGGGCACGTCCTCCGCCGCGGCGATCACCCGGTCGGCGGAGTCCGCCGAAGCGATCACGACGGCCGGGTTCCCGGCGCCGCCGGGGAAGTGACGGCCGAGGGTCGCCTGGGCGGCGACGGAGGGCGCGTCGTCGACGAAGATCTCGTCCAGGGGCACGCCCTTGGAGTCGAGGGCCGGGGCGAACGCGGCGCACGCGAGCAGCACGGCGAGCGTGGCGGCCCACACCTTGCGGGGCGCACGGTCCACCAGGGACGCGACGGTGCGCCAGATCCCCTCGCCGCCCTTCTCCGCACCGGACGTGCGGGGCTTGGCCGGCCAGTAGGCGGCGCGGCCGAGCAGGACCAGGACGGCCGGCAGGAAGGTCAGGGCGCTCAGCAGCGCGCAGACGATGCCGATGGCGCCGACCGGTCCCAGCGCGCGGTTGTTGGTGAGGTCGCTGAAGAGCAGGGCGAGCAGCCCGAGCGCCACCGTGGCGGCGCTGGCCGTGATCGGACCGACGGACTCGCGCAGCGCCGCGCGCATCGCGGGGTACCGGGCGCCCTCGTGGACCGCGAGCTCCTCCCGGTACCGGACGGCCAGCAGCAGGGCGTAGTCGGTGGCGGCGCCGATGACCAGGATCGAGAGGATGCCCTGGACCTGCCCGTCCACCCGGACGACGCCGTGGTCGGCGAGGAAGTAGACGACGGCGCAGGCCAGCCCGAGCGAGAACACCGCGCCGATGATGATCACCAACGGGAGCAGGACACTGCGGTAGACCAGCAGCAGGATGACCAGGACGGTGGTCAGGGCCACCGCGAGCAGGAGCCCGTCGATGCCGGCGAAGGCGTTCGACAGGTCCGCCTGGGTGGCGGCCGGTCCGGCGAGCCACACCTCGGTGCCCGGCACGGCCTCGGCGGCGTCCTCGATCGCGTCGAGCGTGGGCCTCAGCTCGTCGCCGAGGTCGGTGCGGAGCTGGACCACGCCGCGCAGGGCGCGTCCGTCCTCGGCCGGCAGTGCGGGGGACGGCGTGCCGACGATGCCGGGCCGGCCCGTGAGCGAGGCGAGGGCGCGGGTGGCGGCGGCCTGCCCGCCGGCGTCGAGGGCGGTGTCGTCCGGCGACGTCCAGACCACGATCGCGGGCAGTGTCTCTTCCTGGCGGAAGGCCCGCTGGGCCTCGATGACGCGGGTGGACTCCGCGCTGCGCGGGAGGAAGGCGGCCTGGTCGTTGGTGGCGACCTCGCCGAGCTTCCCGGCGTACGGCCCGAGCCCGCCGCCGATCGCCAGCCAGGCGATCAGCAGGGCGAGGGGCAGGAGGCGGCGGGCCCATCGTGCGGTGGTGGACATGGGAGCTCCAGGCACATATCTCAAGGATTAACAATCTCAATGATTGAGAGAGATTGAACCACGGCTTCCGCACGACACGGCACGAGGGCCACGGCGGAACGGGTGGACCGGGGAGCTCGGGACTCCCCGGCCCGCGCGTACTTCCGGCCCCACCGACCGATCGGATGCGGGCCGACGCGAGGAAATCCGCGAGGCCATCCGACCACCGACCACGCCGGAAACGGCGGAGGCGGACGACGGCGCGGCGCCGGGGTCGTCCGCCTCCGGGGAACCGGACCCCGGTCAGCGGCGGGGCGGGCTCAGCTCTCCCAGCTCCTCGTTGAGCGCGCCGAGGAACCGCAGGGCCACCGCCAGCTCGTCCTCGTCGAACCGGGCCAGGGCCCGCTCCGCGGCCTGGGCCAGGGGCATGAAGTAGCTGCGCGCGGCGGCCCGGGCACCCTCCACGTAGTGCACGTGGACGACCCTGCGGTCGGCGCTCTCCCGCGACCGGCGGACGTGGCCGGCCCGCTCCAGCCGGTCGAGGCAGGCGGTGACGGCACCCGAGGTCAGCCCCAGCCGCTCCCGCAGGCGGCCCGGGGTCAGCGGCTCCGTGCTGTCGAGGACGACCGCGAGCGCCTGGACGTCCGTGGGATGCAGTCCCTGCGCGAGTGCGAAACCGTGGACGAGCCGGTTGATCTCGCCGTTCGTCCGCCGCAGCTCGACGGCGAAACGCTGCAGATCCCCCGGCGCGCCCTCGGGCGCGGTTCCACCGGTCTCTCGTTCGTCTGTGCTGGCCACGCGACCAGCCTATAGAAGCCGGGTCCGCGCATCCGGTGCGGCGCCCCACCGGGAAGAGCCCGGTGAGGCGCCCGCGGCCGACCGGGCGGCGGGGCACCGCCCCACCGCCTCCGACCCGGAACGGAGCTGTCCATGAACGACACGGAGCACACCGCCGAGCCCCTGCGCTGCCTGGTCACCGGGGCCAGCGGGTACATCGGCGGGCGCCTGGTCCCCGAACTCCTCGCCGCAGGCCACCGCGTGCGGTGCCTCGCCCGCACACCCGCGAAACTCCGCGACCACCCCTGGGCGGGGCAGGCCGAGGTCGTCCGCGGCGACGTCACCGACGCCGACTCCCTCGCCGCCGCCCTGACTGACGTCGACGTGGCCTACTACCTGGTGCACGCCCTGGGCGCCGGCGGCGACTTCGAGCACACCGACCGGCTCGCCGCGCGGACCTTCGCCGAGCAGGCGCGCGCGGCCGGCGTGCGCCGCATCGTCTACCTCGGCGGACTGACCCCGCGCGGCATCGCCGAACGGGAGCTCTCGCCCCACCTGCGGTCCCGTGCCGAGGTCGGGCGGATCCTCGCCGACTCCGGCGTGCCCACCACCGTGCTCCGCGCCGCCGTCATCATCGGCTCCGGCTCGGCCTCCTTCGAGATGCTCCGCTACCTCACCGAGCGGCTGCCGGTCATGGTCACCCCGAGCTGGGTGCGCACCCGGATCCAGCCCATCGGCGTCCGCGACGTGCTGCGCTACCTCGTCGGCAGCGCCACCATGCCCGCGGACGTCAGCCGCGCCTTCGACATCGGCGGCCCCGACGTGCTCACCTACCTCGACATGATGCGCCGCTACGCGGCCGTCGCCGGACTGCCCAGGGGTGGTCGCGGAGTTTCGCGGGTGTGCGGGCGAGGCACCGCACGCGGTGGCCTGCGGCGAGGAGTTCGGGGACCAGGCGCC
>NZ_RDBI01000037.1:0-10239 GCF_008042125.1 Streptomyces sp. MS191 | reverse complement strand
GCCCTCGACCTGGCCCTCCAGCGGATCCGCGAGGCCCGGGTCACCACCCGCTGGTCCTCGGCCTCGGTGCCCGGGGCACCGAGCGACCCGCTGCCCACCGACCCCGACTGGGCCGGCGGCAGCCTCTACACCGACGAGCGGGAGCGCTCCGTGGACGCGACGCCGCAAGCCCTCTGGCGGGTCGTCGAGGGCATAGGAGGTGAGAACGGCTGGTACTCCTTCCCGCTGGCCTGGGCCGTCCGCGGCTGGTTCGACCGGCTCGTCGGGGGCGTCGGGCTGCGCCGGGGCCGCCGCGACGCCTCCCGTCTGCGCGTCGGCGACTCCCTGGACTTCTGGCGGGTGGAGGAGATCGAACGGGGACGGCTGCTGAGGCTGCGCGCCGAGATGCGGCTGCCCGGCCTCGCCTGGCTGGAGATGTACGTCGAGCGGGACGAGCGGGGCCGGACCAGGTACCGGCAGCGTGCCCTCTTCCATCCGCGCGGCCTCGCCGGGCACGCGTACTGGTGGTCCGTGTCCCCGTTCCACGCCGTGGTCTTCGGCGGCATGGCCCGCAACATCGCACGCACCGCCGAGACGGCGGACGCGAAACCGCCGGCCGAGGCGCGGTCGGCGGGCGCGACGGGCACCGCGACCGCCGGCGGCCGCCGCCCGGCGGGCGAGTCCGGCGGGTGACCGGGCGCCCTGCGGCGCGTACGACCCGGCCGGCGCCGCGCCGCACGGCTCCCCGGCCGCGGCCGCCGCGCGGGCGACGCCCTGTCAGGATCCGCCCCCGGCACCGCATCCGGGTTCCCGCGCCGGGCCGAAGGGACACCGCACATGTCAGCGCACAGCGATCACCGGGCGACGAGGCGGGACGCGCCCCGCCCCGGTGAACGACAGCCGGGAGTGGCACCATGAACGTCTCCGTCGTCCTGTTCACGTCGGACCTGCGGGTGCACGACCATCCGCCCCTGCGCGCGGCGCTGGGGCTGGGCGACGAGGTGGTACCGCTGTTCGTGCGCGACCCGGCGGTCGACCGCGCGGGATTCGCCGCCCCCAACCGGCTCGCCTTCCTCGCCGACTGCCTGGCCGACCTCGACGCCGGGCTGCGCGAGCGGGGCGGCCGGCTCGTGCTGCGCACCGGCGACCTCGTCGAGGAGGTGTGCGCCGTCGTCCGGGAGGCCGACGCGGACGAGGTCCACATGGCCGCCGGCGGCAGCGCCTTCGCCCGGGACCGCGAGGACCGGCTGCGCCGTGGCCTGGAGGCGGACGGACGGCGCCTGTACGTGCACGACGGCGTGGTCACCGCGCTGCCGGCCGGTGCGGTGACGCCCAGCGGCTCGGACCACTTCGCCGTCTTCACCCCGTACTTCAGGCGCTGGTCGACCGAGCGGCTGCGCGAGCCGCTGGACGCGCCGCGCAAGGTGCCGGTGCCGAAGGGGATCCGCTCGGACCCGCTGCCGGCCCGGCCCGATGCCGCGACGCTGTCGCCGGGGCTGGCGTCCGGTGGCGAGAGCGAGGGCCGCAGGCGGCTGACCGCCTGGCTGAGCCGGCACGCCGACGCCTACGAGGACCGGCACGACGACCTCCCCGGCGATGCCACCTCGCGCCTCTCGCCGTACCTCCACTTCGGCGCCCTCTCCGCGGCCGAGGCCGTCGACCGGGCCCGGTCCCGCGGTGGTGCGGGGGCCGAGGCGTTCGTACGGCAGCTCTGCTGGCGCGACTTCCACCACCAGGTCCTCGCCGCCCGGCCCGACGCGGCCGTCGAGGACTACCGCACGCACGACGACCACTGGCGCGGTGGCAGCGAGGCCGAGGCGGACCTCAAGGCCTGGAAGGAGGGCCGCACGGGCTACCCGGTCGTGGACGCGGCGATGCGCCAACTCGCCCACGAGGGCTGGATGCACAACCGGGGCCGGCTGCTCGCCGCGTCCTTCCTCACCAAGACGCTGTACATCGACTGGCGGGCCGGGGCCCGGCACTTCCTGGACCTGCTGGTCGACGGCGACGTCGCCAACAACCAGCTCAACTGGCAGTGGATGGCGGGCACGGGCACCGACAGCCGCCCCAACCGGGTCCTGAACCCGGTGCTCCAGGGCAAGCGGTACGACCCCGACGGCGCGTACGTACGGCGCTGGGTCCCCGAACTCGCGGGCGTCGAGGGCGCCGCCGTCCACGAGCCGTGGAAGCTGCCCGGCCTCGAACGGGCCCGCTACGACTACCCGGATCCGCTGGTCGAACTCGCCGACGGACTGGCCCGCTTCCGCCACGCCCGGGGCCGGGACTGAACGTCCGCGGGGCCCGGGGGCGTCGCGGGCCGGGACTGAACGCCCCCGACACCGTCTAACGCGCCGTCGCCACCGGCCCCGTGGCGCCGGCGCCCGCGACGCCGGTGTCCGCCGCGTCGCACAGTGCGCGCAGCAGGGCCAGGGCCTCCCGCAGCCCGCCGGGGCGCAGCATGCCGGGGGCCGGCGCCGGGCCCGCCCAGCCGGGGCCCGCGAGCAGGACCGTCGTGCGGGTCCGGGCACCCTTGACGCCCCACGAGGTGTCGGCGACGTGCCGGGCGAGCGGGGGATTGGCGGTCGAGCGGGCCTGGGCCCACAGCACGACGGCGGCCGGTCCCGTCCGGCGCACCGCCTGGTCGAGTGCCTCCGGCGGCACGGCGGCCCCGAACATCCGGGTGGGCAGAGCCAGTTCGGCGAGCCCCGCGGCCAGGGCCTCCAGCGGGAGCGTGTGCTGCTCGTTCGGTACGCAGGCGAGCAGGACCGGGGGAGTGCCCGCCCGCAGGGCGGGCCGGGCCGTGCTCACGCGCCGCAGGGCCGACGAGACGTGCCAGGACAGCAGATGTTCCACCTCGACGTAGCGGTCGTCCGAGGTCTCCCACTTCCGGCCCACCGCGTGCAGGGCCGGCGCCATCACCTCCTCCCAGGCGGTGACCAGGCCGTACTCCTCGATCAGGCTCCCCAGCATCTCGTCCATGGCGGCGGCGTCGAGGCGGACGGCCGCGCGGCCCAGGCCCCGGCACTCCTGGCGTGCGCGGCCCAGCGGCAGGCCGCCCCCGGCTCCGGCGCGGGGCGCCGGTGCCGGGACCTCCGCCAGGGGCGCAGCCGCGCCGGAGCGCGCGGTGCGGGCGGCCTCGGCGGGCGGGACCCCGGACGCCGTCAGCCGGCACATCTCCTCCAGGACCGCGATGTCCGCCGGAGTCCACCGCCGGTGCCTGCCGTCCTCCCGGGCGGCCGGGCCGATGCCGTACCGCCGGTCCCAGGAACGCAGGGTGGTGGGGGCGACGCCCAGACGCCGCGCCACGGCCCCGCTCGTGATGCCATGCGCGTACTCGGTCATGACTCCACCATACGACGCAGAATCGATGCGAGTGGAACGGGGAGGGTGGGGCAGCGGAGTCTGGAGGGGTCCCCGACTTTCGGGGAGTGTCAGCCGACCGGTCGACACCGGTCCCGGCCCGAGGAGCAGTCGACATGACCGCACCCTGCGTCACCGTCCAGCCGTCGCCCGAGGACGAGGAGCTCCTGCTCGACCACGAGGTCGCCGCCGGCTTCGTGCGGGGCGACGAGCAGTGCCTCGCCATCGCCTACCGGCGCTGGGGCGGGCTCGTCCAGACGCTGGCGGCCCGCACCCTCGGCGACTCCAGGGAAGCCGAGGACGTCACCCAGCAGGTCTTCCTCGCCGCCTGGCGCGGCCGGGAGGGCTACCGGCCCGAGCGCGGCCCGCTGGCCGGCTGGCTGGTCGGCATCACCCGGCGGAAGATCGCCGACGCGCTCTCGGCCCGCACCCGGCGCCGCGAGCTGGTCGCCGCCGCGGGTGCGGCCCTGCCGCTCGCGGAGGACCCCGCCGACCGGCCCGACAGCGCCCTGGACCGGGTCCTCGTCATCGGCGAGCTGGCCAAGCTGCCGCTCGTGCAGCGGGAAGTGCTGGCCATGGCGTTCTACGGCGATCTCACCCAGACCCAGATCGCCGAGCGCACCGGCATGCCGCTCGGCACCGTCAAGAGCCACGCGCGGCGCGGACTGCACCGGCTGCGCCACTGCCTCGCGGCCCAGCCCGGCCACTGAACCGGTGCACAGGCGTTGCGACTCCGGGGAGCACCTTCCCGCGGCGGGCGGTCCGCCGGAGCGCACCGTCCTCCACGGGGTGGTTCCGGTGGTTTCCGGTCCGTCTCCCGGGTGAATTCACCCATCCGCGGCGCCCTCGGTGCCGAATCCAAGACCATGACCCTCTCAGAACCCCCGCGCGAGCCCACCCGCACGGACCGGCTCCTCGCCGCACTCGGCGGTCTCCTGGCCGGCTACGTCTCCCTCGCGGTCGCCGAACTCGTCGCCGCCGCGGTCCGCCCCGAGGCGAGCCCCGTCATGGCGGTCGGGGGCGCGGTCATCGACCACACGCCCGCGGGGGTCAAGGAATGGGCGATCCGGAACTTCGGCGAGAACGACAAGATCGTCCTCCAGCTCGGCATCCTCGTCGTGCTGGGGCTCCTCGCCGCGGCCGTGGGCCTGCTCGCCCTCCGCCGCCGTACCGTCGGGGCGGCCGCCGTCCTGGTGTTCGGCGTGATCGGCGCGGTCGCCGCGGTGAGCCGCCCGGACTCCGACTCCTTCGTGGACGCCCTGCCCTCGCTGGTCGGCGCGGTCGCGGGCGCGGTGCTGCTGTACGTACTGATCGGCCGCCTCCTGGCCCCCCGGCCCGGATCCTCGCCGGAGGGCGCCGTCGGCGCCGGCCGCCGCAGCTTCCTGCTGGTCGCCGCGTCCACGGCCGTCGCCGCCACCGCCGCGGGGGCGGTCGGCCGGGCCCTCGGCGGCACCCGCAACGCGGACGCGGCGGCCTCCCGCGACGCCCTGCGGTTGCCGCGGCCCGCGTCCGCCGCACCGGCCGTTCCGCCCGGCGCCCAGCTCCGCGTGCCGGGCATCAGCCCCTTCGTCACCCCGAACAAGGACTTCTACCGGGTCGACACCGCGCTCGTCGTCCCGAAGATCGACGCCGCCGACTGGCGCCTGCGGATCAGTGGCCTGGGCGTGCCGGAGACCCGCATGCTCAGCCTCGACGACCTCTTCCGCCGCGAGGTGATCGAGCGGGACATCACCCTCGCCTGCGTCTCCAACGAGGTGGGCGGCCCGTACGTGGGCAACGCCCGCTGGCTCGGCGTCCGGCTCGCCGACCTCCTGCGCGAGGCCGGCGTGAAGCCGCCCTCCGAGGGCGGCCCGGCCGACCAGATCGTCGCCCGATCGACGGACGGCATGACCATCGGCACCCCGGTGGAACAGGTGATGGACGGCCGCGACGCGCTCCTCGCCTTCGGCATGAACGGCACCCCGCTGCCCTTCGACCACGGCTTCCCCGTCCGCATGCTCGTGCCGGGACTGTACGGCTACGTCTCGGCCTGCAAGTGGATCGTCGACATCGAACTCACCACCTTCGACGCCTACGACGCCTACTGGGTCCCGCGCGGCTGGGCCGCCGAGGCGCCCGTCAAGACCCAGTCCCGGATCGACACCCCCCGGCCGCTCTCCCGGCCGAAGGCGGGCACGGTGATGGTGGCCGGGGTGGCCTGGGCGCAGCACCGCGGCATCAGGCGCGTGGAGGTCCGTGTCGACGACGGCCCCTGGCAGGACGCCGAGCTCGGCACCGAGGACAGCCGGGACACCTGGCGCCAGTGGGTGTACCGCTGGCAGGCCGTGCCCGGCCGGCACTCCCTCACGGTCCGCGCGACCGACGGCACGGGGCGGACGCAGACCGAACGGCGCGCGGAGACCATGCCCGACGGGGCGAGCGGATGGCACTCGGTCGTCGTGAACGTCGAATGACCGAGCGAGCGGGCTCCGCTCGGGCGCATCATGAGGGACACTGCTCTCGTGCGTGGACATCTACCGGACGAGAACACCGATTTCGTGGGGCGCCGCGCGGAACTGGACCGGCTCTCCGCCGAGTTGGCCGAACACCGCCTGATCACCGTCACCGGGGTCGCCGGCGTCGGCAAGACCAGGCTCGCGCTGCGTGTCGCGCGTGAGGCCGCCGACGGCTTCCCCGACGGTGCCTGGTGGGCCGATCTGACCCCGCTCGACGGCGACCGGCTGCTCGTCGCGACGCTCTCCGACTCCGTCGACCTGTCCGACCACACCCCGGGCATGCCGGCCGGGGCGCTGGCCCAGTGGCTCGCCCCGCGGCGCCTCCTGCTCGTGCTCGACTCCTGCGACCATCTCGCCGAGTCCTGCGCCGCGCTCCTGGCCGACCTCCTCGCCGCCGCCCCCGGCCTCACCGTGCTCGCCACCAGCCGCCGGCCGCTCGGTGTGGACGGGGAACGGGTCTTCCCCCTCGAACCCCTGCCGTCGGGCGGGCGTGACGCCATGAGCCTGCTGCGGCAGCGCGCGACGGGTCAGCGGCGCGGCGGCACGGCGCGCGTTCCGGGCCAGTGGCGGGCCGGGCCGGCCAGCGAGATCTGCGTCCGGCTCGAGGGCATCCCGCTGGCGCTGGAACTCGCCGCGGCCCAGATCCGCATCCAAGGGGTCGACGCCGTCCGCGCCCAGCTCGACTCGCGGTTCGACCTCCTCGTGCACGAGGAGCGGGTGTGGCCGCAGCGGCATCAGACCCTGCGTGCCGCGATCGGCTGGAGCCACGAACTCTGCGAGCCGCTGGAACGGCTCCTGTGGGCCCGGCTGACCGTCTTCCGGGGCCCCTTCGACCTCGCGTCCGCCTCGTTCGTCTGCGAGGGCGGCCCCCTCACCCCGGACACCCTGCCGGCCGCCCTCGACACGCTGGTGCGCTGCTCGGTGGTCCGCAAGGAGGGCAACCGCTACCGCCTGCTCGACACCATCCGCGAGTACGGGGCCGGCTGGCTGGAGCGGCTCGGCGAGACGGAAGCGGTCGCCGACCGGCATGCCGCCTCCTGCCTCGAACTCGCCCGCCGCGCCGACGCCGAATGGCTCGGCCCCCGGCAGCTCTCCTGGTACAACACCTTCGATGAGCGGCACACCGACCTGCGCACCGCGCTGGACCGGCTGCTGCGCACCGACCCCGACGGCGCGCTGGCCCTCGCCGGTTCGACCGCCTTCTTCTGGTCCTGCTGCGGCCGGCTCCGCGAGGCCCGCGACTACCTCGAACAGGCGCTGCTGCTCAGCGAGGCCCGCGGCCCGGACCGGGCCCGCGCCCTGTGGGCCCTGGGGGTCACCCTGACCCTCCAGGGAGAGTTCACCGCCGCCCAGGACGTCAGCGAGCAGTGCGCGCGCGAGGCACGCCACGCCGAGTACGACCGGGCACCCGACGACCGCGGCCGGCCGGGGGAGCGGACCCTGGACGCCGCGTACCTCGCGGGCCTGATAGCGCTGCTGACCGGGCGCCCGATGGCCGCGCTCGTCGTCGTGGGACACGTCCTCGCCGCCGTCCCCGGCGACCCCGCCGACTCGGCGGCCCGGCTGCGCTGCCGGCTGGTGCGGGTCTTCGGACTGACCGGGCTCGGCCGCTTCGACGAGGCGCGCGCCGAGGCGCTCGCGCTGCGCGCCGTCTGCCTCGACCTCCAGGAGTACTGGACCCGCGCCTACCTCGACTACCAGCTCGCCCTCATCGGCCTCCTCGACGGCGACCCCGCGGCGGCCGTCACCCACGCCCGGGAGATGCTGGAGGGCAAGCGGCTGCTCGGCGACAGCTTCGGGGTGGCCCTCGGCCTCGACGTCCTCGCCGCCGCGCTCGCCGCCGACGGGAACGGGGAACTCGCCGCCGACGTCTCCGGCACGGGCGAGGCGTACTGGCGCTCGACCGGCCACCCGCAGCGCGGCATGCCCGAACTCCACGCCCTGCGGCTGAAGTACGAGACCACGGCGCGCGAGACGATCGGTTCCCCCACCTACGAGGAGATCTTCCTGCGCGCCCTCTCCGGGCTCCCGCAGGACGGCCTGGACCGCGCGCTCCGCGGGGCGCCCCGGCACTAGGTCCTGTCCGGGGCCGTGTCCGGGCGATCTTGCCGGGCTCCCGACGCCCTGAGACTCCGTCTCCCGCGTCGTCGGTCACGTAGCGCCGTCCGCCGGCAGGGCGGGCCCCGCGGTGCCCCGCGCGTCCGCCGCCCTCCCGCGGCCACGACGCCGCCCGCCACGCCTCGGATCCGCACGCCCGGACGCTGAACCCACCGGGCCCGCGAACCGTACCCTTCGGCGCCGGCGCCTCGTTCGGATGCGCCGGGGAGCCGATCTCGGACCAAAGACCGAGATTCCCATCCGGTGGCCGTCCGGCTCCGAAGTAACCGTGAGGCACCTCGCGCGCGGACCGTGCGAGGGCCTGCGAGCGCGAGGGGTTGAGGGACGTGGACCGGCGGAGAGTCGCTGTGGTGGGCGGGGGCGTGGCGGGGCTGACCGCCGCGCACGTGCTGCAGAAGACGTACGACGTGGTGCTGTACGAGGCCGACGACCGCCTCGGCGGCCACGCCCACACGCACGAGCTGCCCACCCGGGACGGCGGCACGGTCCACGTGGACAGCGGGTTCATCGTCCACAACGAGCGGACCTACCCCCATCTCCTGCGGCTGTTCCGCGAACTCGGGGTCGCCACCCGCGAGTCCGAGATGAGCATGTCGGTCCGCTGCGACGGCTGCGGCCTGGAGTACGCGGGCGCGCGCGGCCCGGCCGGTCTGCTGGGCGGCGACAACCTGCGGCGCGGCCGTCATCTGCGGATGCTCGCCGACGTGCCGCGCTTCCACCGAGCGGCCCGCCGGCTCCTCGACTCCGGCGACGCCACGCAGACCCTCGGCGACTTCCTCCGGCGCCGCGGCTTCTCGGACTACTTCGTCGGACACTTCGTCGTGCCGCTGGTCTCGGCCGTCTGGTCCTGCGCCCCCGACACGGCCCTGCTCTACCCCGCCCAGTACCTCTTCCGCTTCCTGTCGCACCACGGACTGCTGTCCGTGACCGGCTCCCCGCAGTGGCGGACGGTGGCCGGCGGGTCGGCCACCTACGTCGCCCGGGCGGCGAAGCAGTTCACGGCGGTCCGCACCGCCACCCCCGTCCGCGCCGTGGAGCGCGGCGCCGGGTACGCGCGGGTGACCACGGCCGACGGCGACACCCAGGAGTACACGGCCGTCGTCGTCGCCACCCACCCCGACCAGGCGCTGCGGCTGCTGGCCGACCCCACCGAGGACGAGCGGCGCGTGCTCGGCGCCTTCACCTACTCCCGCAACCCCACCGTGCTGCACCGCGACACGTCCCTGCTGCCCCGCTCCCCGCACGCCCGGGCCTCCTGGAACTACTGGCTCCCCTCCTGCGCGGCCCGGCCCGACACCGTCCAGGTCAGCTACGACATGAACCGCCTGCAGCGGCTGACCACCGCCGAACCGCACATCGTCACCCTCAACGCCGGCGACCGCGTCGACCCCGCCACCGTCGTCGCCCGCATGGTGTACGAACACCCCGTCTACACCCCGAGATCCGTCGCCGCCCAGCGCGAACTGCCCCTCCTCAACACCTCGGTCACCGCCTTCGCCGGCGCCTACCACGGCTGGGGATTCCACGAGGACGGCTGCCGCGCGGGCGTCACCGCGGCCGAGAGCCTGGGGGTCCGATGGTGAGCACCCGCCCCGCGCGACGCGTCCTGCCCCGCGTCCCGGCGCTCTACGAATGCACCGTCGCCCACGCCCGGGTGACGCCCGTCCGCCACGCCTTCCGGCGGCGCACCTACCTGTGGCTGGTCGACGTCGACGACCTGCCCCGGCTGCCCCGCGTCCTGCGCCCGCTGGCCCGCTTCGACGCCCGCGACCACTTCGGCGGACACGCCCCCTCGATCCGGGAAGGGCTCCAGGCGTACCTGCGCGCCCAGGGCGTCCACGACGCCGACGGACCCGTCCTGATGCTCGCCCACGCCCGGGTGTTCGGCTACGTCTTCAACCCCCTCACCCTCTACTGGTGCCACGACCGCGCCGGGGCGCCGGTCTGCGTCGTCGCCGAGGTCCACAACACCTACGGCGAACGGCACTGCTACCTGCTGCGCCCCGACGAGCGGGACACCGCCGACGTCCCCAAGGACTTCTACGTCTCCCCGTTCTTCGCCGTCGAGGGTTCGTACCGGATGCGGCTGCCGCTGCCCGCCGACCGGCTCGACCTGACGGTGCAGCTGCGGCACGACGACGGCGCGCGCCCGTTCACCGCGACCGTGCGCGGCCGGCACCGGCCCGCCGGACCCCGCGCCCTGCTCGGCGTCGCCCTGAGCCACCCGTGGTCCACGGCCGTCGTCTCGGCCGGCATCCGGTTCCACGGCATCCGGCTGTTCCTCCGT
>NZ_RDBI01000036.1 GCF_008042125.1 Streptomyces sp. MS191 | reverse complement strand
GCTCCGGGCGGCCAAATCCACCTGACAGGCGTGGTGACCGCCTGCTCCGGGCGGCCAAATCCACCTGACAGGCGTGGTGACCGCCTGGAAGTCTTCGCCCCATGAGCAACCCGACCACCAGCCCCGCCCTCACGCACGGCGCCCACGAGTTCTCCACCGACCCCGGGCGGCTCGACCGCGCCCGCGTCCACCGCTGGCTGTCCACCGACGCCTACTGGGCCCTCGGGCGGTCCCGCGACACCCAGGACCGGGCCATCGACGGATCCCTGAACTTCGGTGCCTACCACCGGGAGACGGGCGAGATGACCGCCTACGCGCGCATCGTCACCGACCGCGCCACCTTCGCCTGGCTCTGCGACGTCTACGTCGACCGGGCCGCACGGGGCACCGGGCTCGGAACGGCCCTGGTGACGGCCGTCCGCGACCACCTGGAGCCGTACGGTCTGCGGCGCGTCATGCTGGCCACCGCGGACGCCCACGGGGTCTACGAGAAGGTCGGGTTCCGGCCATTGGAGAACCCGGACAAGTGGATGGCTCTCGGGCTGAACTGACCCTCCCGTCCCCGGCCCCGTCCCGGCCGCGCGTACCGCCGCGCATATGCCCTCTTGACCTGCCACGCTTTCGGCCTCACGATCGCGCCCATGGGTCTTCGGGTCACGCTCGTCGCGGCGGCGCGCAGCTCCTCCCTGCTGGCCGAACGCTTCGACGACGACCGGCCGCTCGACGAGGCCGGCTGGTACGAGGTGCAGGTCGCCGCGCACACGCTGGTGCCGCTCGGTTCGGCCGAGCTGCGCTACTGCTCCCCGACGCCCCGAAGCCGGGCCACGGGAACGGCCCTCGGGTACGCCCCGCTCGCCCAGCCCGCCCTGCGCGACTGCGACATGGGGCGCTGGCGGGGACTCACCCTCGCCGAGGTCGCCGCGCAGGAACCCGCCGCCGTCGACGCCTGGCTCTCCGACCCGCGGACCGCGCCGCACGGCGGCGAGACCCTGCTCGCCTTCATCACGCGGATAGGGGGCTGGCTCGACACCCGGCCCGCGGAGGACGGCGCGATCGTGGCCGTCGCCGAACCCGCCGTCGTCCGGGCGGCCCTCGTGTACGCCCTGAAGGCGCCGCCCGCCACGTACTGGAACGTCGACGTGCGTCCGCTGTCGACCGTCACCCTCACCGGCCGCCCCGGCCTGTGGAACCTCCAGCTCGCCGCGACGGCGGGCTGACCCGGGGGCTCCCCGGGGGGCGGGGCGCCGGGCCCCCTCCGTACGGCCCGGTGCGGCCCGGCGCCCCGCCGGGGCCGTCGGGCGGACCCGGTCGACCGGCTAGCCTGAGAGCACGATGAACCGTCTGACCACGTCATGGGGCGAGTTCCCCCTCACCCGCTTCCCCGCGGACCCGCGCGACCCGCTGCGCGCCTGGGACGCCTCCGACGAGTACCTGCTGGCGCACCTGGCGGAGACCGGTACGGACCTGTCCGGCACCGTCGCCGTCGTCGGCGACCGCTGGGGCGCCCTCGCCACCGCGCTCGCCGCCCGGCACCCCGCCGCGCTCGTCCAGATCTCCGACTCCTACCTCGGCCGGCGGGCGACGGCCGAGAACCTGGAGCGGGCCGGCGCCCAGCCCGACGCGGTCCGGCTGCTGACCACGCGGGACGCGCCGCCCGAACGGATCGACGTGCTGCTCGTCCGCGTCCCCAAGAGCCTGGCGCTCCTGGAGGACCAGCTGCACCGCCTGGCGCCGGCCCTGCACGAGGGCACCGTCGTCGTCGGAACCGGCATGGTCAAGGACATCCACACCTCCACCCTCCGGCTCTTCGAGCGGATCCTCGGCCCCACCCGCACCTCGCTCGCGGTGAAGAAGGCGCGGCTGATCCACTGCACCCCGGACCCCTCGCTCGACCGGGGCACGAACCCCTGGCCGTACCGCTACGCGCTGCCCGACGACGCCGGGACCGTCGCCGGCCGGAAGATCGACAACCACGCCGGGGTGTTCTGCGCCGACCGCCTCGACATCGGCACCCGCTTCTTCCTCCGCCACCTGCCGCAGGGGATCGGCAGCGCCCGGGTCGTCGACCTCGGCTGCGGGAACGGCGTCGTCGGCCTGGCCGTCGCGCTCGCCGAGCCCCGGGCCGACCTGGTCTTCACCGACGAGTCGTACCAGGCCGTCGCCTCGGCCGAGGAGAACTTCCGCACCCACGCCGAGCCGGGCCGCACGGCCGCGTTCACGGTCGGCGACGGCACGGCGGACCTGCCCGCCGAGTCGGTCGACCTCGTCCTCAACAACCCGCCCTTCCACAGCCACCAGGCCACCACCGACCGCACCGCCCGCCGGATGTTCACGGACGCCCGCCGTGTGCTCCGGCCGGGCGGCGAACTGTGGGTGGTGGGCAACCGCCACCTCGGCTACCACGTCACCCTGCGCCGCATCTTCGGCCGCTGCGACCTTGTCGCGAGCGACCCGAAGTTCGTGGTCCTGCGAGCCGTCAAGAGCTCCTGACGGAGGGGGCGGCCGGGGACGCCGGCCGCACCCCACCGGACTTCAGCAGGCGGCGACCAGGGGCGCCAGCGGCCGCCACCGCACCGGCACGTCGCGCATGACCAGCACCGAGTCCAGGACCGCGCTCCCCGGCGGGAAGCGTTCCGGATCGTCGAAGAACGAGGAGGAGGCCGAGGCCACCCGCCCGGCCTCGACGCGCCAGGCGTCCGTCTGCAACTGCATCCCGTCCAGGTGCGGGCCCTCGCGGGTGGCGGAGTAGCCCTTGCTGCCGCCCCGGAAGAACGCCGAGGCCTCGTCGAGGTCGGCGAACAGCCCGCTGCCGTCGAGGGTGCCGGTGATCTCCGCGGTCACGTCCACCCGGGTCGAGCCGTCCCGGGTCGCGAAGGCCACCCGTACGGTGTCGGCGGTCTCCGCCACCTCGAAGTCCGCGTGCCCGTGCTCGCCGGGGAACACCCGGCCGCCGGCCCAGCGGTTGACGCGGGACGCGGTGTCGCGCCGCGGGATGTACACGCCGGTCTCCACCCCGTCCGGCCCGTCCCACTCGACGGCGAAGCGGTGGGCCGCGTTCTCGCTGCGCAGACCGGTCACCGCCGGGGCCCAGACGGGCCGGACGGAGCCGAGCCGGAGCAGGCAGATCCCGGCGACGGCGCTGCCGCGGACCAGTTGCGGGCGGAGGCCGGCCGGCAGCTGGGTGGCGGCGACGTCGGGGTCGACGCGGTAGTTGACGAGGAGCCGGCGCTCGATGACGCTCGCCAGCCGGAGTGGAGTCCTCACGCGCCCGCCTCCTTGTCGCGCCACTTCGTGCGGCGCAGCACGATCTGTTCCGGGCAGACGCTGCTCAGGAAGCGCCCCACGGAGGTCGCGAGCCGGTCCTCGGCGAGCGAGTAGAGGATGCGGTTGCCGTCGCGCCGTTCGGTCACCAGTCCCGCCCCCTTGAGCACGCCGAGGTGCCGCGAGACGGAGGGTGCGCTGATCGAGAACCGGCCCGCGATCCGGCCGGCCGCGAGCTCGCCGTCCCTGAGGTCCTCGAGGATCTGCCGGCGGGTGGCATCGGCGAGGGCGCGGAAGACGCCGGCCTCGATGTCGTCCTGCGTGGGGTGTTCGGTCACGCGCTCGTGTTTAGCACATGAGCCAAATGGCTAAGTACGCAGGTCGGATGGGGATCTCCGGCCGGCAGAGCGTCCGGGAGGACCGCCCGGCCGACCGGGTCTCGTGCCGGTCCCGCGCCGCCTCAGCTCGGGCACAGGCAGAACGGGTGCCCCGCCGGGTCGAGGAGGACGCGCCACCGGCTCCCGCCCGGCTGGAACTCCGGTTTCGTGGCACCCTCCGCCAGGAGCATGGACTCGGCCTGGTCGAGGTCGGGGACGTCGAAGTCGAGGTGGAACTGCTGCGAGGCACCGGGGTCGGGCCAACGCGGGGGCCGGTGGTCGTCGACCCGCTGGAAGCCGAGGACGAGGCCGTCCTCGAAGACGAGGGCGGCGAAGTCGCCGTCGGAGCGCGGGTGGGGCGCGAGCCCGGTGGCCCGCCGGTAGAAGGCGGCGAGCGCCTCGGGGTCGGGGCAGTCGAGGGTGATCGCCGTCATCTTCATGCGCAGGGTCATGGCAGCTCCTTGACCGTCGTCGTGCCGTGGGTCGTGACCCGGGCGACCCTACGGACCCGGTTCCGCGCACCGCGACCGGCTTTTCCCCGCCCGCGCCGCGGGCGGACCCGCCCGTCCCCGGGCCGAACCGGTTCGGACGGCCTGTCCGCAAGGCGAACCCGGGCCGACCCGGGCCGACCTGCCCCGACGGCCTGGGACCGGCCTCGGACCGGCCTCGGACCGGCGGCCGGGGGAAACGGCTGTGCGATTGTCGGTCGCGCGTGATACTCACTACCTCCACGAGGGGGGTGATCATCGGCCGCCCTTTCGGACACAACAAGGGGTGGGGACATGGCGTTGCTCCGTGACTGGGGGCTCACGCTGGGGAGATGGACGGGCCGGCCCGTCGCGCACGTGCTGAAGGACTCCGGCGAGCCCGAGGTCCGCCGGGTGCGCGAGGCCGCGGAGGCGGCGGACTGGGCCGCGGTCCGGGAAGTGCTCGAAGCGCGTCCCGAGAGCGAGGACCGCGTCGGACTCCTCTGGGCCGTCGGCGAAACCGCCGGAGTGGAGCGCTGGATCCCCGAGGTGATCGAAGCGGAGCCCGACGCGGCACTGCCCCGGCTCGTGGCGGGGATCCGCCACATCAGCTGGGGATGGGAGGCCCGCACCGGGGCCCGGGCGCAGCACGTGTCCCGCGAGCAGTTCGAGGTCTTCCACGCGCGACTGCGCACGGCCGAGGAGTGGCTCTACGAGGTGGCGGAGCGCGAGCCCGGCTGGACCTCGCCCTGGTACGGCCTCCAGGTCACCGGTCGCGGCCTCCAGGTCGGCCAGGACACCGCGCGCCGCCGGTTCGAGGCGACCGTCCGTCGCGACCCGCACCATCTGGGAGCCCACCAGCAGCAGTTGCAGCAGGTCTGCGACAAGTGGGGCGGATCGCACGAGGAGATGCACGCCTTCGCCCGGAAGTCCGCCTTCGACGCCCCGCGCGGCACGCTGCTGGGTCAGCTCGTGGCGACCGCGCACCTCGAGGAGTGGCTGTCGCTCGACTCCGGACCGGACGCCGCCTACATGGCGCGGCCCGCCGTCGCGGCGTCCCTGCGGGAGGCCGCCGACCACTCGTACCGGCACCCGGACTTCGTCCGCCGGGGAGCCTGGCTCCAGGTGCTCAACACCTTCGCCATGGCCTTCTCGCTCGCCGGGGACCGTGCCGCCGCGCGGGAGTGCTTCCAGGCCACCGAGGGCCGCGTCACGGAGTTCCCCTGGTACTACCTCGACGGGTCCGATCCCGCCGCGGCCTACCGGAAGCTGCGTTCGTCGGCCGGGCGCTGACCCGGAGCGCCACCCGGGCCGGGGCGCCCCCGCGGGCACCCGTCCCTCGCGCTCCCGTCCCTCGCGCTCCCGTCCCTCGCGCTCCCGTCCGTCGGGACCGCCGTCCCCCGGGACCGCCGTCCCGTCGCCCCACCACCGTCCACATCCCCGTCCGCGCCGCCGACCGCGCGGACGCACCACCGAAAGACTTCACCAGGTGCCTCACTCCGAGTCCGCACACACCTTCCAGGTCGACCTCCGCGGCCTGGTCGACCTGCTCTCCCACCACCTCTACTCGAGCCCCCGCGTCTACCTGCGCGAACTGCTGCAGAACGCCGTGGACGCCATCACCGCCCGGCAGGCGCTCACCCCGGGCGCGCCCGGCTCCATCACGGTGCGCACCGGTGACACCCTCACCGTCACGGACACCGGCGTCGGTCTGACCGAGGCCGATGTCCACCGCTTCCTCGCCACCATCGGGCGCAGCTCCAAGCGGACCGCCGACGGCGGCCTGGACGGTGCCGGACTCGACGCCGCCCGCGGCGAGTTCATCGGCCAGTTCGGCATCGGCCTGCTCGCCTGCTTCGTCGTCGCCGACGAGATCACGGTGCTCAGCCGGTCCGCCGCCGACCCCTCGGCGCCCGCCGTCGAGTGGACCGGCCGCTCCGACGGCGGGTACACCATCCGCACCCTGCCCGCCTCGGCCGTGCCCGAGCCGGGCACCACCGTCCGGCTCACCCCGCGCGCCGACAACGCGGAGTGGACGAGCCCCGAGCAGGTCGTCTCCCTGGCCCGGCACTACGGCGGCCTGCTGCGGCACGAGGTCACCGTCGTCGACCCGCGCGGCGAGACCCACCGGGTCAACGAGACGCCGCCGTGGGAGCAGACGCACCGGTCCCCGCTGGCCCGCCGCGAGGCACTCACCGCGTACTGCCGCGACCTCTTCGACTTCACGCCGCTCGACGCCATCGAGCTCGACCTCCCGGCGGCCGGGCTGCGGGGCGTCGCCTACGTCCTGCCCACGGCCGTCAGCCCGGCCCAGCGCGCGGGACATCGGGTCCACCTCAAGGGGATGCTCCTCACCGACAAGGCGCCCGAACTGCTCCCGGAGTGGGCCTTCTTCGTGCGCTGCGTGGTGGACACCAGCAGCCTCCGGCCCACCGCGTCCCGCGAGGCGCTGTACGAGGACGGCACCCTGTCCGCCGTACGCGACGCGCTCGGCGACCGGATCCGCGACTGGCTCACCGGCCTGGCCGCCAGCGACCCGTCCCTGCTGCACCGCTTCATCGACACCCACCACCTCGCGGTCAAGGCCCTCGCCCGCTACGACGACGAACTGCTGCGCATCGTCCTGCCGTGGCTGCCGTTCGAGACCACCGACGGCAACGTCACGCTGGAGGAGTTCGCCCGCACCCACCCGACGCTCCTGGTCACCCGCAGCGTCGAGGAGTTCCGCCAGGTCGCCCCGATCGCCTCGGCCGCCGGCCTGGGCGTCGTCAACGGCGGTTACACCTACGACCGCGACCTCGTGCACCGGCTGCCCGAGATCCGGCCCGGCACGGCCGTCACCGACCTCGACCCGGCCACCGTCACCGCCCACCTCGACGCCGTGGACCCGACCGCCGAGCTGCGCGCCGCCGCCTTCCTCGCCGTCGCCCGGGAGACGATCGGCGTCCACGACTGCGACGTCGTCCTGCGCGACTTCCAGCCCGTCACGGCCCCCGCGCTGCTCCTCGACAACCGGGAGGCGCGCCACGAGCGCACCCGGTCGACCCTCGCCGCCGAGAGCGACGGACTCTGGGCCGACATCCTCGGTTCCCTCCGCCACGAGACGCCGCGCGCGCAGCTCGTCCTGAACCACCTCAACCCGCTGGTCCGCCAGGCCATCACGATCGCCGAACGCGGGCTGGCCGTCACCACCGCCGAAGCCCTGTACGGCCAGGCCCTGCTGCTCAGCCGCCGCCCGCTCCGGGCCAGTGAGAGCGCCCTGCTCAACCGGGCCTTCATCGGCCTGCTCTCCCACGCCATGCACCACAGCGGCACGGCGGAATCCGGCTCCGAGCCCCGGAAGGACATCTAGATGCTGGACACCCCCGAGGCCGTGGTCGAGGCGCTGCGCGAGAACCACGACCGCCCCCACGGCCTGCAGCGCACCGTCACCGCCGAAGAGCTCGTCGAGGCGGCCGAACCCTTCGAGAAGCCCGACGTCCTGGTCACGGCCCTGCTGGAGCTGATGACGGCGTACGAGTTCACCGGCGAACACCGCAAGTCGCCGGTCGTCTTCGCACGGCTGCTCAAGCTGTGGGACACGGAGTCGGAGTCGTTCAGCCCGTGGGAGGCCCACCAGGTCTTCTGGCGCTTCAAGTGGGTGACGACGTCCCTGCTCCAGGTGCCCGAGATGCCGCT
This sequence comes from Streptomyces sp. MS191, assembly GCF_008042125.1. GTDB lineage: Bacteria > Actinomycetota > Actinomycetes > Streptomycetales > Streptomycetaceae > Streptomyces. The sequence goes on along the minus strand of NZ_RDBI01000036.1, from coordinate 3,623 downwards.
GAGCAGCGTCCAGGGCTGGATCGAGCAGATGCGCAGCCGCTACGAGGCGGCGAACCACGGCATGCAGCCGGTGGCCGCGATGCGCTACCACGTCGCGTCGCACACGGGCACCGGCGTCGCCGACGCCTACGACCTGTGGGCCACCCGGCCCCGTACCGAGCTCAGCGACTGCGAGGCCTGCGAGACCCGGAACCTCGCCTGGCACCAGGTCACCGCGGGCGACGACACCGGGGCGCTCGACACCTGGCGGCCGGTCCTGGAGGGGGACCAGGGCTGCAGCGAGGAGCCGCAGGTGAGCCAGGCGCGCGCCCTGCTGCCGCTGTTGCGTGCCGGGCGGGCGGACGAGGCACGCTCCCACCACCTCACCGGCTACCGGCGGGTCCGGGGCAACACCGGCATGCAGGACGAGGTCGGCATGCACCTGGAGTTCTGCGCCCTGTCGCGCAACGAGGGCCGGGGGCTGGAGATCCTCGCGGAGAACCGCCCGCTGTTCGACGCCGACGGTGCTCCGCTGGCCCGGCTGGGCTTCCTCACCGGTGTGGAGGTGCTGCTCGCCCGTCTCCACGAGGAGGGGCACGCCGACACCGCCGTCGCCGGGCCGCCCGGCCGGAACTGGACCGCGGCAGGGCTCCTCGCCCATGTCCGTGCCGAGGCCGACCGGCTGACCGCCGCGTTCGACGCGCGCAACGGCACCACGGCCGTCGGCGACCGCCGCCGGCAGCGCCTCGCCCGGCGCCCGCTGCTCGACGAGCCGCTGCCCCTCGGCCTGCGGGCCTCCGTCGCTCGCCCCGCCGCCGCCGGGAGCGCACCGGCGTCCCCGTCGGCCGCGGCGGTGGAGATCCCCGACGACTTCGTCTCCCTGGTGCGCGAGGCACGGCGCATGGAGGCCGTGGGACACCCCGGGAACCGCAGGCTCTGGGCCCGGATCGCCGAGCGCCTGGCCGACGGCACCCCGCACGACGACGTCCTCGGCCCGGCGGACCTGCTGCTCGCGGAGCTGGCGGAGCAGCGGGCGTTCCGGCTCTCCCAGGAGGACCGCGAGACGGAGGCCGTCGCGGAGCTGAAGCGCGTCGCCGGGCTGTTCGAGCGGCTCGACATGCCGTGGCACGCCCTCTCCGCGCGGGCCCGCGCCACGGCCTGGGAGTCCGCTCCCGAGCGCCGGGCTGACGACACCGGCGCGACCGGGGACGGATCCGGGGACGCGGCCGGCGCGGCCCGGGACGTGGACGGAGTGGCCGGGGACGCGGACGGCGGCGTGGAGCGGACCTCCGCCGCGCCGGACACGGACGCCCTGCGGGCCGCGATCGACGAGGCCCGGAGCGAGGCGGAACGCCTCCTGACCGAGGCCCCCCTCACCGGCGGGACCCCCAGCGAGGCGGAGGCCGCCGGCGAGAACGACCCGGGTCAGGCGCGGGCGCTGGAGTACCTCACCGTGCTGTACTCCTGCACCTTCGCCGCCTACCAGGAGCTGACGCGGCGGCCGGAGGACGACACCGAGGGCGCCCCCGAGAGGTTCGAGGAGGCCGCCCGGACCCTGCACGCCGAGGCGGAGCGCCTGTCCTTCCCCCACCACGTGGCCAACGCACGGCAGTTCGTCGCCGACGTCGCCGGACGCGGCGGGGACCTCGGCCGCGCCGAGGAGCAACTCCGCGCGTCGCTCCAGGACGTCGAGGCCTCCGGGCGGCCCTGGCGCGGCTCGCGCCCGCGCGCCCTGCTCGCCCAGATCCTGATGTCCCGGCAGGAGCCGGCCGAGGCGACGGAGCTGCTGCACCAGGCGATCGCCGACTCGGTCCGGTATGACGACGCGGACTTCCCGCTGGCGCCGACGTACGCCCTCCTCGGCCACGCGGCCACGCACCTGGGGGACTTCGGCGGCGCCGTGCGCCACCTCTCCGAGGCGGCGGCGCGGTTCGACCAGGACGGGACGCTCGGCGAGGCCACCGACGTACGGCTCCAGCTCGCCGACGTCCTGACGCGCGGCGGCCGGCGTGCCGACGCCGTAGCCGTCCTGGAGTCGGTCCTCTCCGACGAGTCGGTCGCGGCGCTGGACGAGCGCATGGCCGCGCAGGCGCGACTGAACCTGGCGCGCGGGCTGCGCGAGCTGGAGGAGTACCTGCCCGCGGCGGAGGAGTTCCTGCGCCTCGCGGAGGCGGTCGCCGGCTGGGAGGACGACCGGGCGGTCCACACCCTGGTGGCGGCGGAGGCGGCCACCGCGCTCGCCATGGCCGACCGCTGGGACGCGGCCGCGTCGGCGTACGAGCGGGCCGTCGCTTCGCACGCGGAGGCGCCGAACCCGTCGGTGATCATCCTCATGATGTGCGAGTTCGCGCGGCTCACCGTCGCGGACCGGGGAGCCGACGGCCTCGACGCGGCTCTGGAGCACCTGACACGGGCCGACGCGGTGCGGACCGCCGTGCCCGAGGACACCGAGGACTTCGTCCCCTGGTACGAGCGGGGCATGGTGCGCTACCGGCACGCCCGGGTGCTGGCCGACGTCGAGCGCTTCCCGGAGGCGCTGGCCGAGGCGGAGGCCGCCATCGCGGCCCACGAGGAGGGCGGGGAGGACGGCGAGGTGCCGCGGGCCGAAGCGGTCCGGATCGCCGCGCTGATCGAGGGCAACGGCCTCGACCGCCACAAGGAGGCCGTCGCCCGTCTGACGGAGGCGGCCCGGCGCTGCCGCGGCGCCGACCTCCCGGAGGCCGCGGAGATCCTCGACGCCCTGCGCCAGGACTACCTCGCGCGCCTGAAGCGCTGACCGGTCCGGCCCCGCCGGTGCGTGCCGGCGGGGGCCCGGTCCCCGGGCCGCCGTACGGCGTCGGCCGGCCCCGCTGTCCGCCCCCCGACGCCGTCAGGCCGGGCGGGGCAGCGGCAGCAGACTGCCGCTCCAGTACCGCTCGTCGTCGTCCGGCGGGGTGACGCGCAGCCCGAACGCCTCCTCGGCCAGCGTGAGCATCGCGTGGACGGCCGGCCCCGCGTGGTGGCCGGGCAGGAGTCCGAGGGGGCGCAGGTGGCCGTCGAGACGGTGCGGATCGGAACCGGTCGGCCCGTCCGGCTCCAGGCTGTGGAGGCCGATCACGATCTCGCCGTCCACCGCGTGCAGCAGCCGGTGCACCGGCTTGTCGTCGGAGTACAGCGAGACGGCTTCCGTGCCCCGCGACACCGCCGCGAGGACCCGCTCGTCCATCCCGTGGGTGCCGCCCCGCTCCCATGCCCAGCTCCAGGCGCCGTCCGCGCGGGCCGTCACCACCGGCTCGTCCTCGTCGAGCAGGGTGTCGCCGAACTCGTCGGCCAACTCCACCGCGTCGCGCTGGTCGAGGCTGTCCGGATCCACGCCCATGCGGCGCAGCAGCTCCTCGGGCGGCAGGCCCTTGGCGAACGTCAGCGTGTAGAAGGGGATGTCCCCGCGGAGGAAGTCCAGCCCCCGGCCCGTCTCCGTGCTCGTCATGCCGGGATGCTGTCATGCCCGCGGGCGCGACGGGGCCGGGCCGGGGTTCGCGGGGTGGGCGCGCCGCGGATGCGCTGCCGTCGCCCGTCGGGAAGAACTCGCCCCGCGTTCCGGGCAGGCCGACGACAGCTCTAGCCTGCCCCCGGGGATCTTCTTCGCGCAGGGGGCAGGCTAGAGC
>NZ_RDBI01000035.1:203476-222903 GCF_008042125.1 Streptomyces sp. MS191 | reverse complement strand
GCGGTGCGCCCCCGCCCCGCAGGCGCTGTGTCACGCTTGAGGCAGGAAACGGGTGAAAGGTGAACCAGGCGTGGGTGACGGGCGAGGGCGCACCGCCGGGCGCTGGCGGACCGCGGGGAGCGCCCTGGTGCGCGTCATCGTCGTCTGGGCCGTCTCGACCCTGACCCTGCTCGCCCTGGCGGGCCTGCTCCCCGACTTCCAGCTCCAGTCCGCCGACGGCGACAGTCCCACCCGCCTCGCCGTCACCGCCGCCCWGGGCGSCGGCGCCTTCGGCCTGCTCAGCGCTCTGGTGTGGCCGGTGATCGTCCGTGCGCTGCTGCTCGTCCCGGCCCTCGTCCTCGGCCTGTTGGTGTTCTTCCTCAACGGCTCCCTGCTGCTCGTCGCGCTCCGGCTGGTGCCGGACAGCAGCGCCGCCGCCGCTCCCGAGACCGCCGTCGTGGTCGCCGCCGTGATGTCGGCCGTCGCCTCCGCCACGTCCACCGCCCTCGCCGTCCGCGACGACGACGCCTACCGCCGCCGCCTGTACCGTCTCGCCGACCGCACCAGACCCCGGGGCCGGGCCGCCGAGGGAGCCCCCGAGCCCGCGCACGGCACCGTCTTCCTGCAACTCGACGGCGTCGGGCACCAGGTGCTCCGCGACGCCGTCGCCGACGGCCTGATGCCGACCGTCGCCCACTGGCTCGACACCAGCCACCGGCTCACCCCCTGGCGCACCGACTGGTCCAGCCAGACCGGCGCCAGCCAGCTCGGCATCCTGCACGGCTCGAACGAGGACGTGCCCGCCTTCCGCTGGTACGAGAAGGACACCGGCCGACTGATGGTCAGCAACCGTCCCGCGAGCGCCGTCGAGCTCCAGCGCCGGGCCGTCGCCCGGACCCGGGACGGCGGACTGCTCACGGTGGACGGCGCCTCCCGCGGCAACCTCTTCAGCGGCGGCGCCGACCAGGTCGCCCTCGTCCTGTCCACGGCCGCCCGCCGCGGCCGGCGCAACCGCTCCCGCTCCGGTTACTTCGCCTACTTCTGCGACCCCGCCAACGCGGTCCGCACGGCCGGCTCGTTCGTCGCCGAGGCGGTCCGCGAAGCCGTCCAGTCGACCGCGGCGCGTCTGCGGGGACAGACCCCACGGGTATCGCGCGGCTACTCCTACCCCTTCATCCGGGCCTTCGCCACGGTCGTGGAGCGGGACGTGGTCGTGGCGGCCGTCGTGGGCGACATACTCGCCGGCCGCACCGCCGTCTACGCCGACCTCGTCGCCTACGACGAGGTGGCCCACCACTCCGGCCCCCAGGGACACGACACCGACCAGGTCCTGGCCCGGCTCGACCGGTCCCTCGCGCTCATCGCGAAGGTCGCCGAGCACGCGCCCCGCCCGTACCACTTCGTGCTGCTCTCCGACCACGGCCAGAGCCCCGGCCCGACCTTCGAGGCCGTCTACGGACTGACCCTCAAGGACCTGGTGCGGGCCGGATGCGGGCTGCCCGTCTCGCGCCGGGTCCGGCGCACCCGCAGCGGTTCGGAGGCCCGGGACGCCGCCCGCGACGCGCTGCGCAGCGCGCTGCACCGGCCCATGGACGAGATCGGCCCGGAGACCGGGGAGCCAGGTCCTGTCCGGCCGTCCGAGCCGGTCGTGCTCGCCTCCGGCAACCTCGGCCTCGTCTCCTTCCCGGGCGTGCCGCACCGCATGACCCGCGAGGAGATCGACCGCAGCCACCCCGCGCTGCTCCGCACCCTCGCCAGCCATCCGGGCATCGGCTTCCTGCTCGTCGCGAGCGCCGAGCACGGCTCGGTCGTCCTCGGGCCGGACGGCGCCGAGATCCCGGTCGGCGCGCTCGCCGACGACGGACCGCTCGCGGTCTTCGGCCCGGGTGCGGCCGACGCGGTACGGCGCACGGACGGCTTCCCCCACGTCGCCGACATCATGGTCAACTCGATGTACGACCCGGCGACGGGCACGGTCCACGCCTTCGAGGAGCAGATCGGTTCGCACGGCGGACTCGGCGGCGAGCAGACGCGTCCCTTCCTGCTCTCGCCGACGGACCTCGCCGCGCCGCCGGAGCCCCTGGCGGGCGCCGAGCAGGTGCACCGGGTGCTGCGCGGCTGGCTGCGCGAATGCGCGGGCCCGCAGGTCCCGCTGGAGACGGTGCCCCGGCCGGAGGCGGCACGGGCACTGCTCCCGGTGGACGAGCGGACCCTCCGGGAGCCCGGCGACTGACGTCGCCCGCGCCGGCCCGCGGCCTCCCCGCCGTCACGTCCCTCCCGAGCACGGCGCCGGGAGGCCCGCCGTCACGTCCCTCCCGAGCACGGCGCCGGGAGGCCCGCCGGTGGCGCCCCGCGCGAGTACGGCTCCCACGCCCCGCCGACAACGTCCCGCGCGAGCACGGCCCCGGGTTCGGCCCGTGCCCCGCTCCGCCCGGCACCGTCGTCCCCGTCGTCGGCCCTCGCCTACCGGCCCCGGAACCCCGCACCGTGCGCGCGGCGGCGCCGCCCGGCGCACACCGCGCCCGAACTCCGCGGACCGCTCGACCAGCCGGCGGTACGGGGACGCTCGGCCGGCCGGCCGAACCGGTGCGGCCGGGGCGGGGCATTCGGGTCCCCCGCGTAGGCCGGTCGAGCGGTTCCGGCGCGGCCTCCGGCACGTCGGGGCCGTGCCGGGGCAGGAGGCATCTTCATGAGCCCCGCGCCCGCGCACCACGCCGAACCCGCCGCCCCGGCGGGCGGGCGGACGCGCGCGGATCGGCCCGCGGACCGGGCGCCCGGCATCGCGGACGGCCACCACCGCGCGCGGTTCGGGTCCGGCTTCGCGGGCCACCACCGCGCGCGGCGCGCCGTACTGGTGCTGGGGCTCGTGCTCGCCGCGCTGTTCGGCGTCTGCGGCGGGGCGGCCGGAGCGTCCGGCGGCGAACTCAGGCCCGCGGCGAGCGCCGCACCGGACCCCGGCGGCGAGGCCCACGAAGTCGCCGAGACCGAGGCGACCTCCCCCCGCCGGGCCGCCGTGCGGCCCCGCGGCGGACAGCGCTCCACACGGCGCTCCACCCCGGGTCCGGGCCTGCCGGCCCGGGGCGCCCCGGCAGCCGTACGGCTCCCGGGCGAGGACGCCGACGGCCGGTGCGTGGTGATGCGCTGCTGAGAGGCCCGTACCTCTCGCAGCCCGTTCCACCCCCCACCGCAAGGAGCTCCGTCATGCCCCTCGACCCCTTCGCCGTCCTGAGCGCCCTCGTGCGTGCCGAGGCCGCCCGCACTGCGGGCTCCGGCTCCACCCCCCGGGCCACCGGCTCCGGGACCGTGCCGGAACGCGACGAATCCGGCCGCCGGGACCGGGCCGCCGCCGCACCCGCGCCCGGCGGCGACGAGAACACCACGCGCTGATCCGGCGCGCCTCGGCCGCCGTTCGCCGACGCGCCGGGGCGGACGGGCGGTCCTGCCCGGACCGCCCGCCCCGGTCCGGCGCGCCCCCGCTCCTCCCGGACGGGCGCGGCGGACCCGTACCCGTCAGACCTGTGGGGCGAGCCCTGCCCCGGAACCGCCGCGGGCCGGCCGGCCGTGCAGGGCCACGAGGACCGTCGCCACGGTGGCCAGGACCGCGAGCGACACCAGCGCGGGGACCAGCCCGACGAGCGGACCGGCGGCCAGACAGCACACCCCGCCCACCAGCAGCGCCGTCGGACGCCGGCCCGACGTGCGCAGGACGATGGCGGCTGCGCCGAGCAGGAAGACACCGACGCCACCGGTCAGCGACCAGGCCACCACCCCGTGCAGCGGCTCCGCGAGACCGTAGTGCCCGGTGTCGGCGACCTGCGTGAGGACCTTCTTCATGCCCAGCGCGCAGAGCACGACGCCCGCCACCAACGGCAGGTGCAGGAAGGTGTAGACGTCCCGGGCGAACCGGGTGCGCTCGTCGTCCGCGAGCCCGCCCAGCCGGTGCTCGGCGGCCTCGCCGAGCTGCCGGAAGTACAGGCGCCACAGCCCGGCCGCCAGCAGCAGCCCCGCCGCCGAGGCGCCGAGCACGGCGTAGGTCAGCGGGAAGCCGGACACCCCGACGCCCATCGCCACGATGGACTCGCCGAGCGCGATGATGACGATCAGACCGTGTCGCTCCGCGAAGTGCCCCGGCGAGTTGACGCGCCAGCCGGAGGAGCCGGTGAGGTAGATGCCGCCGTAGTCGACGGCCACCGCACCCAGCCACAGCAGCAGCTGGAGCCGCCCGCTGAACGCGCAGCCGACCAGCAGCAGGACCAGCGGCGGCGCCACGGAGATCAGCGCCGTGCGCCGCAGCGTGGCGTGCAGCGCCGCGTCGCCCGGACTGGCGAGCCGGTACGAGACGAGGTGCAGGACGCGGACCGCCCCGTAGCAGAGCACGAAGAGCAGCGGTGCGGGGATCCCGCCCGGCCTGTCCGCCAGTACCTCCGGCACGGCCAGTGACACGATCAGGACGACGGCCATCACCGTGACGAGGACGGCGAACAGGGCACCGGAGTCCGCCCGGACGACGTTGCYCAGCCACGCGAAACAGCACCAGCACCACCACAGCAGCGCCAGCACCACCATCGCCCCGACCACTCGCGTCGGCGACGGCGCCGCCGCCATCAGCGCGGTGACCTGCGTGATCGCGTACACGAACACCAGGTCGAAGAAGAGCTCCGCGGGCGTCACCTTGTGATCGTCCCCGGTGGCCACCAGTCCGGCCCGTTCCCTGCCCCATGCCATCGCGTCGATCCCCCTCCGGCGCGGCCCCCCGGCCGCCCCGGCGCGAACGATACCCATGCCCGCCCGCGCCGTGAGCGCCGACGGCCACGACCCGTAAATCCCGTGAATAGCCGACCGCTTGGGAGCGACACGGCCGACCCTGCGCCCCCTTCCCCGCTACGGCCCGCGGCGGCTGTGAGCCGGAACACGCTTGAGGTTGACCTCGGGTCAGGGTCGAGGCTCGTCCGCAGCGGCCGGGATCGCCCCGGACGCACACGATGTGAAGGAGCGTCATGTCCACCATTCCTCCCGGCCGGCCCCAGGATCGCCCCGAGCTGCAGAGGGCGATCGAGGAGCTCGTCGCGTCCGGGTTCCTCGGAGTGCAGCTGCGGGTGAACGACGAGCACGGCGAGTGGGCCGGCGGCGCCGGCACGCGTGAGCTGGGCCGGAACGCCGAGCCCCTGACCGACGGGCACTTCCGCATCGGCAGCACCACCAAGAGCTTCGTCGCGACCTCGGTGCTGATGCTGGCGGCCGAGGGTCGGGTCGGCGTGGACGCGCCGGTCGACGACCACCTGCCGGAGTTCGGACTGGACCCCCGGATCACGGTACGGACGCTGCTGCAGCACACCAGCGGCCTCTTCAACCACACCGGCGAGCTCCACGAGGACGGGACGATCGTCGAAGGGATCCCCTGGCGCGGCAAGGAGTGGGTCGACCACCGGTTCCGCACCTACCGGCCCGAGGAGTTGGTACGACTGTCGCTGTCCAAGCCGGCGCGGTTCGCGCCGGGGACGGGCTGGAGCTATGCCAACACCAACTACGTGCTGGCCCGCCTGGTGATCGAGAGCGTCACCGGCCGCTCGTTCGCCGAAGAACTGCACAGGCTGATCCTGGGCCCGCTGGGGATGACCGGCACCGTGGCGCCGGGCAGCTCACCGGAGATCCCGGAACCGCACCACCACAGCTACTACCGCTACGAGGACGCCGGGCAGGAGAGGACGCTCGACGTCACCCGCCACGACCCCTCCTGGGTGGCGGCCGGCGGCGACATGATCTCGACCACGCGGGACCTGCACACGTACTTCTCCGCATTGATGGCCGGCAAGCTCCTGCCGCCCGAGCTGCTGGCCGAGATGCGCACGCCGGAGCCGACGGTCGGGTACGGCCTGGGCGTGTTCGCCCAGGACCTCGGCCCGGGCGCCGGCACCGTCTTCCACCACAACGGCGCCACCATCGGCTCCGCGGCGCTGATGTACGCCACACCCGACGGCGGCACGACCCTGACCGCCGGACTGAACTACGTGGACGACCCCGGCCTGTCCATAGCGCCGGCGTTCCAGAACGCCCAACAACGGCTCGTCGACGCGGTGTTCCGCACCGGTCAGGCCTCGCGGGCCCGCCGGACGGACTGACCGGCCGCGCCCGTACGCTTCGACGACCGACCTCTTCCCGTCACGCGTGACGCGGTACGCGCACCGGGGCCACGCCGACCCCGGCGTTGCCGTCCCTCCCCGCTCGGCCGTGCTGTGCGCAGCCGCCGAGCCCGAGCACGAGGCAGGTACCGAGCAGATGGTGAACGGAGTCACGATCGGGCAGGCGGCGGCATTCGTCGGCGTCACCGTGAAGACGGTGCGGCACTACCACCGGCACGGGCTGGTCGACGAACCGCCCCGCGACGCCTCGGGATACCGACGGTACGGATCGGCCGAACTGCTGCGGCTGGTGCAGGTCCGGACGCTGGCCGCGGCCGGGGTGCCGCTGGCCGAGATCGGACCCCTGCTCGACGCCGACACCGAGCGGTTCGCCGCCGCCCTCGACGACGTCGAGCGGCGGCTGACCGACCGGATCGCGGACCTGACCGCGCGCCGGGACACACTGCACCGGCTCGCCGAAGGCGACCGGGCCCTGCTGCCCGAACGCGCGGCCGCGGTCCTGGACCGGATGGTCGGACTCGGCTTCGGCCCCGACTACGTGGCCGGGCAACGCGAGGCCCTGGTCCTGGCCCGGGCGATGGTGCCCGACGGCTTCGACGGCTTCCTGAACCAGCTCGAACACTGCCTCGACGACCCCGGGTACGTCGACCTGACCAAGCGCGGCCAGGAGGCCGAGACCTGGGCACCGGACGACCCGAGGATCGAGGAACTCGCGACCGCCATGGCCGACCACTACCTCGCGAACCCCGCGCTGCTCGGCGACCCCACCAGCCTGCGGGCCTGGGCCAGGGCCTCCGCCCAGTACGGGCTGATCAACAACCACCGCGAGGACCAGGCACCCATGGCGGCCCGGCTGACCGCACTCACGGAGGCCGCACTCCGCGCCGCCGGGGTTCCGCTTCCGCAGCGCTGACGGAGTCAGGCGCCGGAAACGGATCCGGTCTCCGCCAGCCAGGCAGGATCCGTCACCAGGGCCTGCAACTCGTTGACGAGGCGTGCCGAGTGGAAGCCGTCCGCGGCGGCGTGATGCACCTGCAGGGCGAGCGGGAGCAGGACACGGCCGTCCCGCTCGACGTACCGGCCGAGCGTGAAGATCGGCGCGAGGTGGTCCCAGCCGTCGCGGATCTCGAGGTTGAACGCGGTGAAGGACGCCCACGGCAGACTCGACACGTCGAACGCGTTGGGCGGCAGCGTCCCCTGCGGGAAGAACTCGGTGGCCTTGCCGTGCTCCGCGAGCAGAGGGCCGGCGACGTCGTGGAACGCGCCGAAGTCGGGATCGTAGGGCGCCCACACGCACGCGAACGTCTCGCGTTCCGCGTTGAAGACCGTGAACGCCGGGTGCACGACGGGCCAGACGGCCGGGTCGCCCGAAGCGGTGAGGCACATCCTGAACTCCGCGTGACGGTTCACGACCGTCGCCAGCGCCCAGACCTGCGCGATGTACGTCTTGCGACCCGAGGTACGCAGCGCCGCGGTGAACGCGGTGACGTCGAGCTCCACCGTCATCGAGTACGTGCACGGAACGATCCGCCGGTAGTGCTCGAAGTGCTGCCGGCGCGGCCAGGTGCCCAGGTCGATGGGGGTCGGAGCGTCCATCCGAGCATCCTGCCAGTATCCGGGATCCGCCCCGGAACGGTTTTCCGGGTGCCGACCGGGTTCCCTCACCCACGTGGGCCCGAGCATAGGAGCAGAGCCTGGCGGTACGCGGGGCATATCCAGGGGAGCGGACGGCCGCGCGCTGCTACGGTCGGGCGCCATGAGCTGGCTTCCCGATGACTTCGTCCACCCCGTCCTGGTACCGCTGCCGGGCGGTGGTCATCACCTGCGGCCGATCCGGGAGGCGGACACCCCGCTCGACTACCCGGCTGTGATGGGTTCGCGCGAGCGGCTGTGGACCATTTTCGGCCCGGCCTGGGGCTGGCCCGCGGACACCATGACCTACGAGGCCGACCAGGCCGACCTCTTGCGGCACGAGAAGGAGATCGCCGCGCACCAGTCCTTCAACTACGCGCTGTTCGACGCGGCGGAGACGGTTCTGCTCGGCTGTGTCTACATCGACCCGCCGGAGAGGGCCGGCGCGGACGGCGAGATCTCCTGGTGGGTGGTGGACGAACTGGTGGGCAGCACGGTCGAGCAGGCCCTCGACGCGCTGGTGCCGCAGTGGATCGCCGCCGACTGGCCGTTCGAGCAGCCGCGCTTCCTCGGCCGTGAGATCTCCTGGTCGGACTGGCTCGCCCTGCCGCGGCATCCCGACACGTAAGTGGCCGCTACCCGTACCGATCTCGAAGACCGTCGGTGGAACAGGCGTCCGGGACGGGTCCACAGTTGAGGCATGAGCATGATTCCGGAGCCGCGGGGGGGTCCGCCCCTGGCGTGCGGCGAACGCACGGTGGAGCCGTCTCAGGGCGTCCATGAGAACCAGTTGGGCGACATGCCGTACGCCCCGGCTCGGACGGTACGAGCGCCCCGGTAACGACCGACGGTCCCCGACGCCGATAAGCCGTCTCGGCGCAGGTCAGCCAGTGGGCGGACGGTCGCGTGTCCTATCCCTGCCGTGATCGTTCCTGCCAGCATGAAGAAGATCATCGCCGTAGCCGCCCTCGCGCTCGCCGCCGGCGCCTTGGCCGCTCCCGCGCACGCCGACGACGACTCGGGCTTCGAAGGCCCCGTCTCCGCCGCCGACAACTGGAACTTCGCCGCAGGTGTCGTCTGCTTGCAGGAAGTGGCCATCGTTCCTGCTCTCGCCGGAGGCCCCGGCTACGTGGGCGACCACGACAACAACTGCTCGAACGGAAACGTGGTCGACCGCCCGTAGCCGAGGCGGCTGCTCGGTCGAGGATGCCCAGGTCGGGGCCGGGCCCCGACATGGAGCTGGAGGCTGAGAACGCCGCCGGCGTTGCCGGCACCAAGGCGGGCTCCGGGCCGCTCGACGTGCCGCTGATCACGGGTGAGGAGAAGGGGCGGCTCTGCACCCTGCGGACGTGGGGTCGGAACCGCCCCTGACCTCAATGCCCCTGGGTCGACGAACACGGTGGGAAACCTCGCGTTCCCCGAAGAACGGCTCGCCGAGAGCGACCAGCCCAAGCGCCCAGGCGTCCACCATCACACTCTCCGGAGCCGTCTACGGGGGTAAGCCCCTGGTGGCACCCGAAATCAGCTCGCCAGAACGCCTCGCGCCGTCCACGATGGCCGTCATGGACCGGTTGCAGGACAGCGCTTGGCAGTACGTGGCAGAGGTACTCACCTCCGAGGATCTCCCGATGCTCGCTGCGCACGCGCTGGTTGACGGCCACGACTCTCCTGCCCTGCGTGAGCTGGCCGGCCTACCGCGCCGGAGCGATGCGACTGAGGTGGACGAGCTGTACATCCAGGCTCTGGGCGAGCTCGGCGTGCCCCTCCCTGACGAGGAGACTGCCGGGCGACGCCTCCTCGTGAGCCTCGCGCTCGGTCTTGTGCAAGGCGAACTGAGCCCCAAGGAAGTGACCGACCGGCTATCGATAACGATCGCGGCTCGCACCCAGGAGGAGACGCGGTTCCTCTCCGTCGCGGCTGAGTACAGCGAATGGATCGGCCCGGACGATCTCCCGAGATGGGAACACGATCTACGAGCCGCAGCCAAGTTGTTGGCAGCTCTCACCGACCTCGCTCCCGGCATCCGCCCTCCCGTCCCGCGACACGACTGACCCTCTGACCTCGACGGGCTCTCGTGCCGGATCCGTGCCGGATCCGTGCCGGATCGACCGGTCAGCCACGGACACTCGGAGCCCACAGCGGGGCGAACGCCCGTGGCAACCTCGCCCACGCGGGACGCGCGCGACGACCAGCGAGGACGTGTCCAAGCGTGGTGCCAGGCTTACACAGCAGACGTCGGCGAACTTCGGCGACCGCGGTGATTCCCTGACCTGCGAAGGACAGGTCCGCCCGGCGTGGCCGCAGGAGCCCCCATTACCCCCGACGTAATCGACCCGCCTCCCCCGGCCCGGCAAGCTCGTGGGTACCGGGACTCGGGCGGCGCACTCCGGCCGAGTCCCGGGCTCGTCGTCAGTGTCAACGTCCCCGTGGAGGGTGATCCGTCATGTCCCAGGCCCTGCTCACCGGTCTTGCCCGTACCTCCCGGCCGCAGGTCGCGGTGCGGCGGTTCCTCGCCCTCGACGCCGTCGTCACCGGCGGGAACGGGCTCGCGTACGTCGCCGCCTCCGGCCCGCTCGGGGAGCTGCTCGGGATCGGGTCCCGGCTGCTGTTCGGGCTCGGGCTCTTCCTCACGGCCTTCGCCGCCGGAGTCGCCTGGCTCGCGAGCCGGCGCCGGCCGCCGGCGCTCGGGGTCAGGCTCGTCGTCGACGCCAACGTCCTGTGGGCCGTCCTGAGCGTCGTCGCCCTCGTCGCCTGGCTGGAGCCCGGCACCGCCGGTCTGGTGTGGGTCCCGATGCAGGCCACCACCGTCGCCGGCTTCGCCGCGCTCCAGTGGACGGCCCTGCGCGCCGCCTCCGCTACTCCTTGAGGGCCCGCAGATACGCGACCGTCGCCGGGTCGGCCGGGAGGAACGTCTCGATGGCCAGCTCGGCGACCGTCACGTCCATCGGGGTGTTGAACGTCGAGATCGACGAGACGAAGGACAGCACCCGCCCGTCGTGCTCGATCCGCATGGGCAGCGCGAAGTACGGACAGGGCTGCGGGTCCTCCCGGTCCGCCCCGCCTCCCGGACCCGCGGGCAGGGGATACCCGGCGACCTCCTCGTACAGCTCCCGCAGCGACTCCGAGCGGGACAGCCCGATCTGACGCTCCATCTGGGCCAGCAGGTGCCCCCGCCACTCCCGCAGGTTGAGGATCCGCGGTGCCAGCCCCTCGGGGTGCAGCGTGATCCGCATCGCGTTCATCGGCGGGGTCAGCAGGTGCTCGGGAAGCCCGGCCATCAGCATGCCGACGCCGCGGTTCGCCGCCACCACCGTGTACGTGCCGTCCACGACGAGCGCCGGATACGGGTCGTACCCCGCCAGCAGCTGCTCGATGCCCACACGCAGCGCTTCCAGGCGCGGTTCGTCCAGCGTCGACTCGGCGTACCGCGGCGCGTAACCCGCCGCGAGCAGGAGGGCGTTGCGCTCCCGCATCGGCACGTCCAGGTGCTCGGCCAGGCGCAGGATCATCTCCTCGCTCGGCCGGGACCGGCCCGTCTCGACGAAGGAGATGTGGCGGGCCGAGGAGTCGGCCCGCAGGGCCAGCTCCAGCTGGCTCAGCCGCCGCTGCTCGCGCCAGCCGCGCAGCAGCGGCCCCACTCCCGTGTCCGTGGCGACAGTCGTCATGGGGAGAACGTAGCCCAGGCGCTGCGCCGATCGGGCGTCGCCCATGTGTTGACCCGGAGGCGGGGGCCCGAGACCGTATCGTCACCGTCATCGTCCGCACGGCGCCGTGACCCCGGCGCCGTCACCGTCGACCGGGTCGTCGCCGTCGTCACGCCGTTGTCGTCGTCGGCCGTCGCCCGGATCGTCACCCGACCGGAGGGAGTCCGCGCATGCCCACGGAGCCGCTGTCGCAGAAGGAGATCGAGGACCGGCTGCGGGAACTCCCCGGCTGGTCCCTGGCCGGGGACCGCATCGAGCGCCGCTACCGGCTCGGCGACCACTTCGCCGCCACCGCGCTCGTCGTCCATGTCGCCCAGATCCAGCAGGAGTTGAACCACCACTCGGATCTGACGCTCGGTTACGACAGTGTCGCGGTCTCCGTGAACACCCACAGCGCCGGCGGCATCACCGACAAGGACTTCGAACTCGCCGCCCGCGTGGAGGGCGTCGCCCCGGGCCACGGCGCCAGCTGACGCGCCGCCCGGCCGCGCGTGCTCGGCGCGAGCGGGCCGCGCACGTACGGCGTAGGTGCGCGCACGTCCGGCCCGCGGCCGGACGTGCGCCGCGTACCCTCTGCGGGATGACGCAGACCCTGCTCGACTACGACGCCGAAGCCGGCCGCTACGACGCCACCCGCGGCGGCGTACCTCGCGCCCGGGCGGCCGCCGACGCCGTGCTGCGCCTGGTCCCGCCCGGGGCGCGCACCCTGCTGGACCTCGCGTGCGGGACCGGCCTGGTCACCGAGCGGCTGGACCGCCCCGGTCTGCGGGTGTACGGCGCCGACGCGTCCGCCGGCATGGCGCGCAAGGCGCACGAACGCGTGCCCGGCGGGGTCGTGCTCGCCGACGCGCGGCGCCTCCCCCTCCCGGACGCCTCGGTGGACGTGGTCAGCGCCGTCTGGCTGCTGCACCTCGTCCCCTTCGCCGACGCGATCGTCGCCGAGGCGGCCCGAGTCCTGCGCCCCGGCGGCGCGCTGATCGTCACCGTCGACAAGGACGCCGCCCACGACGTCGGAAGCGACGTCGACCGCGTCCTCGGTCCGTACCGCACCCACGAGCGGAGCGCGGACCGGGCCGACCGGGTGACCGCGGAAGCGGCCTCCCGCGGCCTCGACCCGGCCGGCGAGACCCGCTTCACCGGCCACGGCCAGGGCAGCACTCCCCGACGCGTGGCCGCGAACCTGCGCCGCGGTCACTACGCCTCGTGGTTCCGCGGCGACACCGCGACCGTCGGCGCGCTCTGCGCGGAGCTCGCCGGCCTGCCGGACCAGGACCGCCCCCGTGACGACCCCGAGTACCGGCTGGTCTCCTACCTCAGGCGCGGCCCGCGCGGCTGAACTGCATCACCCAGTTGGTCACCCACTCCCCGCCCTCCAGGGCGAACGCCTGCTCCCACCGGGCGGTTCGGGCCGAGATGTCCGACCAGCGGAAGCGGACCCGCACGTCCTTCCCGGCGTAGCGGTCCTCGCCGTGGAACACGCCCGTGCCGTCCTCGGCGAACCTGCCCCTGACCGGCGGGTCGAGGCGTCCCGTCCGGCTGCTGGACCAGTTCAGCGTCCATTCGCCGGTCTCCGGCTCGTACAGCCGCAGGGTCAGACCGCTGAACCCCTTCGACGGGAACACGATCTCGTCGACGTGCGCCCGGCCGTCCCGGAACAGCAGCCCCGTGGTGTGTCCCCCGAACTCCTCCCAGCCGCTGTCCGGGTCGAGGAAGTCGGTGAGGCGCCGGTTGTGGACGAGCCAGTCGCCGTCGAGGAAGGCGAACCCGTCGCCTGCGGCGCTCACGGGCGGTCTCCCGTCGTGCCGGCGGGCAGGGAGTCGCGTACGTACCCGTCGAGGTCGGGGGTGTCCGGCGTCAGCATGTGACGTACCCAGGCGTCCCGTTCGTGCAGGACCGGGGGAAGCTCCCAGACGCAGCCGATCCACGGCCGGCCGGTCGGCACGAAGTGCGTCGGGTCGGTGTCCGGGCAGTCCAGGGCCGGCTGCCCGGCCGCCGCACCGGCGAAGTGCAGGACGTTGTCCCACACCCAGCTGTACGCGTTGAGGTAGGCCCCGCTGTCACCGCCGCGGTGCAGCACCACGAAGGTGGCCGGCGGGGTGCCGTCCGGCGCGGGGAGCAGCTCGGGCAGCAGCGCGTAGGCCGCCTTCTCGATCTCGGGCTCGATGCCGGCCGGGTCGGCGGTGACGTGGTAGCGCTTGACGCGACGGCCGGACACCTCGACCGGCGGCGGAACGAAGAGCAGTTTCTCGCTGAAAGCCATGGCTGGACTGTAGGGAGACTTCACTGACACCTTGTGTCAGTGAAGTCCAGCCGACTCATCTCGCTCCTGCTGCTGCTCCAGACCCGGGGCCGGATGACCGCCGCCCAGCTCGCCGAGCAGCTCGAGGTGTCCGTACGGACCGTCTACCGCGACGTCGAGTCGCTGCACGCCGCCGGGGTGCCGCTCTACGGCGACGCCGGCCACAGCGGCGGCTACCGGCTCCTGGCCGGTCACCGCACCCGCCTCACCGACCTGTTCGCCGGGGAGGCGGAGGCCCTCTTCCTGGCCGGTGTCCCGGGCGCGGCGGACGAACTCGGCCTCGGTTCGCACTTCGTGGACGCGCAGCTCAAGCTGCGGGCCGCGCTCCCGGCACCGCTGCGAGAGCATGTCGACCGGCTGCGGACGCGGTTCCACATCGACGCGCCGAGCTGGTACGCCGAGGAGACCGGGACGCCCTTCCTGACGGAGGTCGCCGACGCGGTGCGCCGCGGTCGGGTCCTGCGGGTCCGGTACCGCCGCTGGAAGGAGCCGACGGACGTCGACCGGCGCCTGGAGCCCTACGGCCTGGTGCTCAAGGCCGGCCGCTGGTACCTGGTCGCCGGGCCCGGCCCGCGCACCTACCGCGTCGACCAGATCCTCGAACTCGTCGTGGACGACGCGGAGTCCGTCATCCCGGAGGGTTTCGACCTGGCCGCGTACTGGCGGGAGTACCAGGTGGGCTTCCGGGAGCGGCTCCACCAGGGCGAGGCGGTGGTGCGGCTCACCGTGGAGGGTGGCGGACGCCTCACGGGGCCGGCGGCCCGCGCGTGGGCCGAGACCCGCGCGCCGGAGCCGGACGGCTGGACCCGGGCCACCCTCCCGATCGAGTCCCTCGCCCACGCTCATGACACCTTCCTCGCCCTGGGCGCCGACGTGGAGGTCCTGGAGCCCGCCGAACTCCGGGCCCGTCTCGCCGCGACCGTCACGGCGCTGGCGGCCCGGTACGCCGTCCCTCCGGGACGGGCCGCGGAGACTCCGGAACCCTGACCGGGAGGGCGGGAGGTCCCGCCGGTGTCCCGCGCGCCCTGGACCCGGGGCGCTCGCCCGTGCCGGGCGCGGGGTCTCAGGCGTTCCACGCCCCCGCCGCGAAAGCGGTGAAGTCGCGCGGCTCGCGGCCCAGTACCCGCTTCACCCCGTCCGTCACGGTGGCGTTGTGGCCGTCGAGGAGCGTCGCGAAGAGGCCTGAGAGCCACTGCGCCTCGGGCTCCGGGAGCCCGAACCGCACCAGCAGGCCGGCGTACTCGGCCTCGCTCATCGGCACGTACGCCACCGGCCGGCCCGACGCCCGGGAGATCTCCGCCGCGACCTCGGCGAAGGTCAGCAGCCGCGGCCCCGTCACCTCGTGGACGAGACCCGCGTGACCGTCGCGCGTCAGGGTCTCGACGATGACGTCGGCCAGGTCGTCGGCGTCGATGAACGGCTCAGCCGTGTCACCCGCCGGGAAGGCCAGCGTCCCGGCCGCCACACCGTCGGCCATCGCGCCCTCGTTGAAGTTCTGGGCGAAGAACGAGGCCCGTACGACGGCGAGTTCGGCGCCCGAGGCGCGCAGGGCCTCCTCGGCGTGGACCGCCTCGGGCTCACCGCGCCCGGAGAGCAGCGTCAGCCGCCGCACCCCGGCGGCCACGGCCAGCCGGCCGAAGTGCTCCATCGCCGCGACCGCACCGGGAGCGGCGAGGTCCGGGTAGTAGTTCACGTACGCGGCGTCCGCGCCCTCCAGTGCGGGGGCCCAGGTGCCCGTGTCCTCCCAGTCGAAGCGGACTGTGCCGGTACGGGACCCGGCCCGTACGGTCGCCCCGCGCGCCTGGAGTCGCTCGGCCACGCGGCGTCCGGTCTTCCCGCTGGCGCTCGTGACCAGGACCGTCCGCGTGCTGTTCGTGTCGTTCGTGTGCGTCGTCATGTGTCCAGACTCGCGTCCTGCGGGCCTGCTTCCCATGCTCCGGAGGCTCACTCCCATACGCCGTCGTCCCACCCGGTCCCGGATCCCGCGCGTACGTCCGCTCGACCGGGCAGCCCTTAGGCTGCGGCCCATGGACGCACTCGCCGGACTACTCGACGGGCCTCGGGCCAAAGGCGCCTTCCTGCTTCGGATGATCATGGAGCCGCCGTGGTCCGTACGGATCGAGGACCGCGCGCCGCTCTGCCTGATGTGCGTCACCGAGGGCGAGGCCTGGATCGTGCCCGCCGAGGGGCACGCCGTGCACCTGCGCCCCGGCGACATCGCCGTCGCCCGCGGCCCGGAGCCGTACACCGTCGCCCACGAGCCGGGCGCCGCGCCGACCGCGACGATCGGGCCGGGCGGCGTCTGCACCACACTGAGCGGCGAGCCGCTCTCGGAGTCGATGCGGCTCGGTGTGCGGACCTGGGGGAACTCCCCGGACGGGGCCAACACCATGCTCGTGGGCACCTACCAGATGGACGGGGAGGTCAGCCGGCGCCTCCTCGACGCGCTGCCGCCCTTGCTGCACCTGCCCGCGGAGGTGTGGAGCTGCCCGCTGATGCCCTTCCTCGACGAGGAGATCTCCCGGGACGAACCCGGCCAGAGCGTCGTCCTGGACCGGGTTCTGGACCTGCTCCTGATCGCCGCCGTCCGGGCCTGGTTCGCCCGGCCCGGTGCCGAGCCCCCGGCCTGGTACAACGCGATGGCCGACCCCGTGGTGGGGCGGGCGCTGCGGCTCCTGCAGAACGATCCGGCCCGTCCCTGGACCGTGGCCTCGCTCGCCGGCGCGGCCGGGGTGTCGCGGGCCGCGCTGGCCCGACGGTTCACCGGGCTGGTGGGGGAGCCGCCTATGGCCTACCTCACCGGCTGGCGGCTCGCGCTCGCCGCCGACCTGCTGCGGGAGACCGACCTCACGGTCGAGTCGGTGGCCAGGCAGGTCGGCTACAGCAGCGCGTTCGCGCTCAGCGCCTCGTTCAAGCGGGTGCGAGGCGTCAGCCCGCAGGAGCACCGCACGCGGGTGTGAGCGGACGGCCGCGGACAGGACTTGCCGAAGCGGCAAGATTTCTGGCGCTTTCCGGCAGCTCGTCGGACCCTTGCCCCATGAGTCGACACGAGCACCGGCCCGAGCGGTCCGCACGCTGCCAGGAACCCGGCCACGTCCACGGCGACGGCACGGGTCACGACGGCCACCCGGAGAAGCACGGTCACGAAGGCCAGGCCCAGGGCGCCGGCCACGCCCACGGCGCGGGCCACGGGCACCACCACGACAGCGCCCACATGCCGTGGGCCGAGATGGCCACGCACCTGGAGCGCCAGGCCGAGATCCAGAGCCCCGTCTACACCGCGGCGACCGCCTGGCTCGGCGAGCTCGTGCCCGTCGCCGGGGTCCGCCGGATCCTCGACATCGGCAGCGGGCCCGGCGTCCTCACCGCGCTGCTCGCCGAGGCGTTCCCGGCCGCCGAGGTCGTCGCCGTCGACGGCACTCCGGAGCTCCTGGAACGGGCCCGCTCCCGCGCCGACGCCAAGGGGCTGGGCGGCCGGGTCTCCACTCTGCACGCCGAACTCCCCGACGCCATCGGCGAGCTGGGCGAGGCCGACCTGATCTGGGCCGGCAACTCCCTGCACCACATCGGCGACCAGAGCGCCGCCCTCGCCGGCTTCGCCGGACTGCTGCGCCCCGGCGGCCTGATGGTGCTGGTCGAGGGCGGACTGCCCGCCCGCCACCTGCCGTGGAACATCGGCATGGGCCGGCCCGGCCTGGAGGCGCGGATGGACGCGGTGAACGCGGACGCGTTCGGCGACATGCGGGCCTCGCTGCGCGACAGCAAGGACGAGGTGGACGACTGGCGCGGGCTGCTCGCCGGCGCCGGTCTCACGCCGAGCGGCACCCGCTCGTTCCTGGTCGACGCGCCGGCGCCGGTCGCGCCCGTCGTCCGGGAGCAGGTCGTCGACACCTTCGCCCGGCTGCGCGAAGGGCAGGCGGAGCGCCTCGCCGAGGACGACGTCAAGGTGCTCGACCGGCTGCTCGACCCGGCGGACCCGGAGTCCCTGCACCGGCGCGCGGACCTCTTCCACCTGGCCGCCCGCACCGTCCACACCGCGATCAAGGGCTGACGCGGGACCGGGGCCGTCCACCGTGTCCGGCGGCGCCGCGGGGCGGGCCGGGGAGCGTCGTGCCGATCTTGCCGGGCTCCCGACGCCCTCAGCCCCACCGGCACCGGCACCGGACACGGCCCCCGCCCGCCGGCGGGTCAGGCCACCGGCTCCAGCCGCCACCACTGGGCGGGGGAGTCGGTGTCCTCCCACTGCCGTACGTTCCCGCCGTCGTCCGGCGAGGCGTCCTCGACCTCCAGCAGCAGGCCGCTGACGAAGCTGACCAGCGCGACGGTGCCGGGCGACTGGAGGTCCTGCTCGATGATCCACTCCTGGGCGCCGAAGTTGTTCGCCTTCCACTGCTGGACGTTGGCGCCGTTCTCCGTCGAGGCGCCCGCGACGTCGAGCCGTTTGCCGCCCGCCACGTTCACCAGGTGGTAGAGCCCGCTGCCGTTGGGCACCGGGATGATGTGCCATTGCTGGGCCGGAGTGCCGCTCTCGGTGCCCTGCTGCACGTTGGCACCGCTGCGGGTCGATCCGCCGTACACCTCCAGGAGCAGCCCGCTGGCCACGTTCCGCACCCGGTAGACGCCCTCGGCGACGGGCGGCGGAGACGCGCTCACCGTGCGTACTCCCGGTCCGCCGCCCGGGTGGCGCCCGCCGCCGCGAGACCGGACGCGGTCAGGGTGGTGTCCGCCGTCCGGTGGAAGGCGCGTCGGTAGGCGGCCGGCGAGATCCCGACCAGGCTGCGCATGTGCTGGCGCAGCGAGTTGCCGCTGCCGAAGCCGGTCCGGTCCGCGATGTGATCGACCGTCAGGTCGCTGGTCTCCAGCAACGTCTTCGCCAGCTCGACCCGTTGCGCCGTGAGCCACTGCCCGGGCGTGGTGCCCGCCTCGTCGCGGAAGCGGCGCGTGAAGGTCCGTACGCTCATCCGGGCGTGCCCCGCCAGCTCGTTGAGGGTCAGCGGGCGGTCGAGCCGCTCCAGGGCCCAGGCGCGGGTGGGCGCGGTGGTGGTGGCCGTCGGCTCCGGGACGGGGCGTTCGATGTACTGCGCCTGGCCGCCGTCCCGCCACGGCGGGACCACGCAGCTCCGGGCCACCTTGTTGGCGGTGGCGCTGCCGTGGTCCTTGCGGACCAGGTGCAGGCAGAGGTCGACGCCCGCGGCGGCGCCCGCCGAGGTGAGGACGTCGTCGTCGTCGACGAAGAGCACGTCCTCGTCCAGCAGGACCTGCGGGAACAGGGACTGGAAGTGCGCGGCCTCCCACCAGTGCGTGGTGGCCCGGCGGCCGTCCAGGAGGCCGGCGGCGGCGAGCGCGTACGCGCCCGTGCAGATCGACACGACGCGGGTGCCCGGCCGGACCCGGCCCAGTGCCTCGGCCAGGACGGCGCCCAGCGAGCCCTCCTCGGCGAGGGTGCGCAGCTCGTGCGTCGGCGGGACGACGACGGTGTCCGCCCACGCGAGCTCCGCGGCTCCGTGCTCGGCGACGATCGTGTACCCGTCGGCGGTCCGGACGGGCCCGCCGTCCAGGGTGCAGACGCGCACCTCGTAGAGGGGGGAGCCGTCCTCGGCGACGGCGCAGCCGAAGATCCGGGACGGGATGCCCAGCTCGAAGGGGATCACGCCGTCCAGGGCGAGGACGGCG
>NZ_RDBI01000035.1:183491-203376 GCF_008042125.1 Streptomyces sp. MS191 | reverse complement strand
GCTCCCCCCTCTACGAGGTGCGCGTCTGCACCCTGGACGGCGGGCCCGTCCGGACCGCCGACGGGTACACGATCGTCGCCGAGCACGGAGCCGCGGAGCTCGCGTGGGCGGACACCGTCGTCGTCCCGCCGACGCACGAGCTGCGCACCCTCGCCGAGGAGGGCTCGCTGGGCGCCGTCCTGGCCGAGGCACTGGGCCGGGTTCGGCCCGAGCCGCCGGTTCTCGTCGAGGGCGGCGATCGCGGCCATGTCCTCGGCGTCCAGCTCGAAGCCGAAGACGTCGATGTTCTCGCGGATGCGGGCCGGGGTCACCGACTTCGGGATGACCACGTTCCCCGTCTGGAGGTGCCAGCGCAGCACCACCTGGGCCGGGGTGCGGTCGTGCTTCTGCGCGATCGCGACGATCGCCGGCACCTCGAGGAGGCCCTTGCCCTGCCCCAGCGGAGACCACGCCTCGGTGGCGATCTCGTGGCGGGCGTGCGCCGCACGGGACTCCTGCTGCTGCAGATGCGGGTGGAGCTCGATCTGGTTGACCGCCGGCACGACCGAGGTCTCGCCGATCAGCCGCTCCAAGTGCTCCGGGAGGAAGTTGGACACGCCGATGGCCTTGGCCCGGCCGTCGGCGTGGATCTTCTCGAACGCCCGGTACGTGTCGACGTAGGCGTCCTTCGCCGGCAGCGGCCAGTGGATCAGGTACAGGTCGACGTAGTCCAGGCCCAGCTTGTCGAGGGAGGCGTCGAAGGCCCGCAGGGTCGAGTCGTAGCCCTGCTCGCTGTTCCACAGCTTGGTGGTCACGAACAGCTCGCCGCGGGCGATCCCCGAGCCGGTGAGGGCACGGCCGGTGCCCTCTTCGTTCCCGTAGATCGCGGCGGTGTCGATGGAGCGGTAGCCGGCCTCCAGGGCCGTGGTCACGGCCTGCGTGGCCTCGTCGTCCGGCACCTGCCAGACACCGAATCCGAGCTGCGGCATCTGCACGCCGTTGTTCAGAGTGAGGGAGGGGACCTTGTTGTCCGTGCTCACGAGGGGTCGATCCTATCGTCGTCGGGTGGTACTCCCAGGGTCAACGATTCCGTGGCCGCTCGCATTCCGTTCCGGGAAGACTCGAACCGAGATACGCCGCGCGGACGGCCGGGTCCGCGCGGACCGCCTCCGGCGTGCCCTCGGCCAGGACCCGGCCCAGATCGAGGACGACGACCCGCGAGCACAACTCCATGACGAACGCCACGTCGTGCTCCACCAGCAGGACGGCGCAGCCCTCCGTACGCGCCGTCCGCCGGAGCACCTCGGCGAGCCGGACCCGCTCCCCGGCGGTGGTGCCGGACGCCGGCTCGTCCAGGAGGAGCACACGGGGCGGGTCGGCGAGGGCCCGCGCGAGCTCCGTCATGCGGGCCTGGCCGACGGGCAGCGTGCCCGCGTACTCCCCGGCCGCGGCGTCGAGCCCGCACGCGTGCAGCACGGAGGCGGCCCGTTCCCGGTGACCGTGCGCCCCGGACCGCCACTCCCGCGCGACGACCAGGTTCTCCTCGACGGTCAACTGACCGAAGAGCTGGCGGCGTTGGAAGGTGCGACGGACGCCGTGCCGGGCGCGCCAGACGGGCGAGCGGCGGGTGACGTCCCGGCCGTCGAGCAGCACCCGGCCGCCGTCCGGCCGCCGGATCCCGGACAGCACGTCGAACAGCGTGGTCTTGCCCGCGCCGTTCGGCCCGATGAGGCCGCAGATCTCGCCGGGACGGACGGCCACCGACACCTCGCGCAGGGCCCGGACCCCGCCGAAACGGACGCCGACCGAGGACGCCTCCAGCACCGGGGCGGGTTCGCTCATCGTCGTGCCCCCTTTCCCAGGTAGGCCTCGGCGAGCCGCTCGGGGTCCACCTCGTCCCGAGGCCCGGACCAGGTGACGCGGCCCTGCGCGAGGTACGCGACGCGGTCGGCGATGCCGAGCACCCCGGCCGCCTTCTCCTCGACCAGGAGCAGCGCGGCGCCGTGGCCGCGGAGCTCGGCGAGGAGACCGAAGACCTCCTCCGCGACCCGCGGTGCGAGACCGAGGGAGGGCTCGTCGGCGACGAGGAGGGCGGGCGGGCACTGGAGCAGCGGAGCGAGCGCGAGGAGCTGCTGCTCGCCGCCGGACAGACTGCCCGCGTGCACGGTGCGGCGGGCCGCGAGCGCCGGGAACCGTTCGTACACGGCCTCCCGGTCGGCGCGGTCCGTCAGCTGCAGCGCCAGGTTCTCCTCGATGGACAGCCCGGCGAAGATCCCCCGGCCCTCGGGGGCCAGGCGCACGCCCCGCCGGGCCCGGGCGACGGGCGTGTCCGCCGCGGCGGGCCGGCCGAGCACGGCGACCTCGCCCCCGTCCGGCCGGACGACCCCGGCCGCCACCTGGCAGAGCGTGGACTTCCCGGCCCCGTTGGGCCCCAGCAGGACGACCACCTCGCCGCGGCGCACCCGCAGGTCCACGCCCTGGAGCACCGGCACGCCGCCGTACCCGGCCCACACCCCGGCCAGTCGCAGCGCGTCGCCCGCCGCCGCGGCACCCTCGTCGGACGGCCCCGCCCCGCCTGCGGTGGCGGCGACCGGTCCGGCGGCGACCGGGACGGCCGGGGACGGCACGGTGCCTGCCGCGAGCGCCGCACCCGGCGCCGTCGGGGACCCGCGGCGCCGCGCCCGCGCCGCCCGGCGGGACGGCCAGGCCGCGCAGTAGCCGTCCGGGTCGTTCGCCAGCGCGAGCCCCGCCAGGCCGAAGAGGATCACCGGCAGGTGCGCCGAGGACGTGACGTACGTCGTCAGGACGTGCGGGGCCACCGCGAAGACCAGACCCGCCACCACCGCGAACTGCGGTCGCCGGACACCCGCCGCGACCACCACCGCCAGCCACACGAGTCCGGTCATCGCCGTGAAGTCCGTCGCCGTGATCCGGGTGTTGTACGAGGCGTACAGCACTCCGCCGAAGCCCGCGAGCCCCGCCGACACCGTGAAGACCAGCAGTTTCGTCCGCACCACCGACACGCCCACCGAGGCCGCGGCCTCCGGCGCCGAGCGGACCGCCAGCATGGCCCGGCCCCACCGGGAGTCCCGCAGCCGCGTCAGCAGCCACACCGCCGCCGCGCACAGCACCACCAGCGCGACCCCCATCGCCCGGTCGTCGCCGAGGTCCACCGGCCCGGCGACCGGACGCGGGATCTCCCAGCCGGTGTCCCCGTTGCGCAGCCACCGGAACTGGAAGAGCACCTGGTCCGCCAGGAAGGCCAGGGCCAGCGTGGCCAG
This sequence comes from Streptomyces sp. MS191, assembly GCF_008042125.1. Lineage (GTDB taxonomy): Bacteria > Actinomycetota > Actinomycetes > Streptomycetales > Streptomycetaceae > Streptomyces. The sequence continues at coordinate 200,116 of NZ_RDBI01000035.1, read as the reverse complement.
CGCCAGCGAGCGGCCCCCCAGCCGCAGCGCCGGCAGCGCGACCACCGCGCCCAGCAGCGCCGCCGCCACCGTCCCGGCCGCCGCGGCGGCCACGAAGGGCCAGCCGTGGCTCAGCAGCAGCCCCGCCACCAGCGCCGCCCCCATCACGAAGGTGGCCTGCGCCAGCGACACCATCGCGCCGAGACCGGTCACCACCGTGAACGACATGAACACCAGCCCGATCGCGAGGCCCTGCGCCAGGGTCCCGCTCCAGAAGGGCGTGGTGACGGTGTAGAAGGCGGTGGCGAGCAACGCGCCGGCCGCGGCCCACGGCCCCCACCTGCGGGCCCGGCCCCTGCCCGCCAGGTAGTCGGCCGGCGGCGGATCGGCCGCCGCCGTCCCCGCCGCCCGCCGCCGCCGGGCGAGCACCACCAGTCCGCCGAAGAGGATCAGGAACGGCACCGCCGTACGGAAGCCGGTGATGCCCTCGGCGAAGGAGGCGTAGCCGGCGACCAGGTTCTGCAGCACCCCGAGCCCCAGGCCGCCCGCGAACGCGAGCGGCACGGACGCGAAGCGCCCGAGCACGGCGGCCGTCGCGGAGACGAACAGGAAGAGGGTGTAGTCGTGGGCCGACAGTCCGAGGAGCGGGGTCGCCAGCACCCCGGCCAGCCCCGCGAGCCCGGACGACAGCATCCAGGCGACCGAGGACAGCCGGTCCGCGTCGACGCCCCGCAGCTCCACGAGCGCGCGGTCGTCGACCGCGGCGCGCAGCCGCAGGCCGAGCCGGGTGTGCCGCATCAGCACCCACAGCGCGGTGGCCGTGCACGCCGTCGCGACCCAGGTGATCAGCTGGTCCGAGTCGATACCGACGCCGTCCAGCGGCTGCCAGGACACGGCCGGGCTCGGCCCCACACCGGGCAGCCCGAACTGGTTCTCCGCCGGCAGGACGGGCGCCCCGGCCCGTTCCAGCAGCTCGACCACCCACAGTCCGGCCGCCGGCAGCGCGACGAGCAGGCCGATCGTGGCGACGATCTGCGCCGTCTCGCCGACCCGCGCGAGCTTCCGGAACATCAGGCGGTCCAGGCCCCGACCGAGCGCCGGGGCGACGACGAGGACGAGCAGCAGCGCCGTCGGGACGGCCGGCCAGCCGAAGCCGGAGTGGAGTTCGTAGTAGGCGAGCGCGCACAGGTAGGCGGTCGCCCCGTGCGCGAAGTTGAACAGGCCGGAGGCGGAGTACGACAGGACGAGCCCGGTGGCGAGCAGCGCGTACAGCGCGCCGGAGACCAGGCCGCTCAGCACGAAGCCCAGCAGGTCACCCATGGCCGGCACCGGCTACCGGAAGGGGATCGGCGGGTAGCACCGGAACGGCACGGCCACCTCGTACCGCCCGTTCCTCAGCCGTACCAGCGCGCCGCAGCCGAAGCTCTCCTTCCGGCCCTTGGGCTCCGCCCGGTCGCCGACCAGGGTGCCGGTGTCCGAGAAGCCGTCCGCGGCCCGCTGGAAGGACGCGGCGGTCAGGTCCTTGCCGGCGGCGGCCGCGATCGACAGGAAGAGATCGGCGGACATGTACCCCGTCATCATGTGCATGTTGAGAGGCACGTCCCTGCCGCCGGCCGCCTTGCGGATGTCCGCCTTGAACCGCCGCATCGCGGGGCTGTCGGACTCGAACGGCTGGAACTGGAGCAGCACGTGCACCCCGTCCAGCGCCTGCCGGGTCGCGTCCTTGGCGAGCAGCCCGGGGTCGTAGTCCGTGGGGTCGGAGATGACTCCCCGGTAGCCGGACCGCTTGAGCGCCGTGAACAGGCCGATGTTGTACGGGGTCTGCATCACCGAGACGACCGCGTCGGGTGCCGTGCCGCCGGGACCGGAGCGCAGGATCTCCTTGGTGTAGGCGGACCAGTCGCTCGGCACCGAGGTCGCCGGCACGACCGCCTTCGCGTACGGGACGGCGAATCCGGCCGCCTTGAAGCCCTGGGTGAAGGTGCGGATGCCGAAGGTGCCGGCGTCGTTGTCCCCGGCGATCAGCGCGACCGACCGTCCCTTCGCCCCGCCGAGGACCTGCGCGATGCCCTCCGGCCAGGTCTGGTTGAGGGTGCCGCCGGGGGTGGGGACGAGGCAGCCGTTGAAGCCGTAGATGTGCTCGGGGCCGCAGAAGGAGGGGAGCGTGCCCCAGCCGACGGTGGGCACCCGTTGCCCGTCGAGGAAGTCGGCACCGGAGAAGGCGACGGAGCTCATGGGGGAGACCGCGAAGACCTTGTCCTGCTGGACGAGCTTGCGGGCCGCGGCCAGGTTCCTCGCCGGGTCCTGGCCGTCGTCCTCGGCGCCGAGGTAGTCGATCCTGCGGCCGTTGACCCCGCCCTCGGCGTTCGCCCGGTCGTAGCGGGCCCGGGCGCCGAGGTCGGTGTCCTTCTTCGAGTAGCCGCTGGCGCTGGTCATCGAGACGATGCCGCCGACCTTGATCGAGTCGGCGGTCACTCCGCGTGCCGAGGTGCCCGGCCGTGCGTCGGAGGTGCCGGAGCCGCCCGACCCGCCGCCGGTGGAGGCGGAGTTGCAGGCGGTGGCGAGGAGCAGGGCCGCTGCGGCGGCGGCGAGGGTGCGGATCGGTCGCGACACGGTCGGTCGTCCCTCCGTCGGGTGACCGCATTCTGTGACCGGGCTGATGAAGCGTCAATAACTGATGCACCGTCAATTGACGGACTATCAGAAACCTGCGCCGGTAAGGGACTCAGCCGTACAGCGCCTCGACCTCCGTCGCGTACGCCTTCTCGATCGCCTTCCGCTTCAGCTTCAGCGAAGGGGTGAGGAGGCCGTGCTCCTCGCTGAAGGGATGCGCCAGGATCCGGAACGTGCGGATGGACTCCGCCTGCGACACCAGGGTGTTGGCGGCCACCACCGCCCGCCTGATCTCGGTCTCCAGGCTCGGATCGCGCACCAGGTCCGCCGGGGGCATCGGAGGGCGTCCCTGGATCGACAGCCAGTGCTCCACCGCCTCCTGGTCCATCGTCACCAGCGCCGCGATGTACGGCCGGTCGTTGCCCACCACGATGCACTGCGCGATCAGCGGATGCGCGCGCACCCGCTCCTCCAGTCCGGTGGGCGACACGCTCTTGCCGCCCGAGGTCACCAGGATCTCCTTCTTCCGCCCGGTGATCGTCAGATAGCCGTCCTCGTCGAGCATCCCCAGGTCGCCGGTGGCGAGCCAGCCGTCGTTCAGCACGGCGGCCGTGGCCTGCGGGTTGTTCAGGTACCCCGAGAAGACGTGGCCGCCGTGCAGCCACACCTCCCCGTCCTCCGCGATGTGCACCGTCGTCCCCGGGACCGGCTGCCCCACCGTCCCGTACTTCGTCCGCTCGGGCGGGTTCGCCGTCGCCGCCGCCGAGGACTCCGTCAGGCCGTACCCCTCGAAGACGGTCACCCCCGCGCCCTCGAAGAACAGCCCGAGCCTCCGGTCCATCCCGGAGCCGCCCGACATCGCGTGCCGGACCCGGCCGCCCATCGCCTCCCGGACCTTGCCGTAGACCATCTTCTCGAAGAACTGGTGCTGCATCCGCAGCCCCGCCGACGGCCCCGGACCGAGGCCGAACGCCTTGTGCTCCAGCGCCTCCGCGTACTTGACCGCCACGTCGACGGCCTTGTCGTAGGGGCCCGCCTTCCCGTCGGTCTCCGCCTTGCGGCGCGCCGCGTGGAACACCTTCTCCAGGACGTAGGGGACGGCCAGGATGAACGTCGGCCGGAAGGCGGCGAGGTCCGGCAGCAGCGCGGCCGCGTTGAGCGCCGGCTGGTGCCCCAGCTTCACCCCGCCCCGGATCGCCGCGACCTCCACCATCCGCCCGAAGACGTGCGCCAGCGGGAGGAAGAGCAGCGTGGACGCCTCGTCGCCCGGCTTGGAGTGGAAGACCGGCTCCCAGCGTCCGATCAGCATGTCCGTCTCGAACATGAAGTTGGAGTGGGTGATCACGCAGCCCTTGGGGCGGCCGGTGGTGCCCGAGGTGTAGATGACCGTGGCGACGGAGTCGGGAGTGACCGCCCGCCGGTGCCGGTGCACCACGTCCTCGTCGATCTCCGCCCCGGCCGCCACCAGCTCGGCGACCGCGCCGTCGCCCGAGTCCAGCTGCCACAGCCGCTGGAGCCGGGGCAGCCGGTCGATGACCGAGCCGATGGTCATGGCGTGGTCCTCGTGCTCCACGACGCACGCCGTCACCTCGGCGTCGTGCAGCATCCAGTAGACCTGGTCGGCGGAGGACGTCGGGTAGATCGGCACGGACTGGGCGCCCAGGGTCCACAGGGCGAAGTCGAACAGCGTCCACTCGTAGCGGGTCCTCGACATGATGGCGACCCGGTCGCCGAACCGGACGCCGTGGGCGATCAGGCCCTTCGCGAGGGCGAGCACCTGGTCCCGGAACTGGGCGGACGTGACCTCCCGCCACTGCCCCGCGGCGTCCTTCCGGCCGAGGGCGACCCGGTCCGGGTGCTCTTGGGCGTGGTCGAACACGGCGTCCGCCAGACCGCCGACCTGAGGCGCCGCCTCGACGGGCGGCACGGTGAACTCGCGCAATGACCTGCTCCTCGACCGCTCGTTGTCGCGCTCCGTACGGCGCGGGTGACGGTACCCCACCCGACTGCCGGGCGGGAGGGCCTTCACCAAGCCGGGACATTGGGCGTTGTCACAGGTCAGGGGCGCGGGAGCAGGTAAGTGGCGGCGGCCCGGGCCTCGTTACTGACTGTTCGGTAAGCAGGCCGGGCCCGAATCTCCACGGAATCTGTACCGAGCGCTCACTCGCCGTCCCGAGCCGGGGCGGAGCGGGGCCCGACGCGGTCGAACGGCGAGGTGGGGGCCGGGGCGGGGCGCCCGGCGGACCGTCCGCGATCAACGCGGACGGTGCAGGCGGTCACCGCCCGCCAGGATCGCCGCTGCCAGCGCGTCGGCCGCCTCCTGAGCCGCCCCGCGCCGCCGCCCCTTGCGCAGGACGAAGTCGACCTCCCCGAGATCCGGCAGCCCCGCCCGGGCCGGCACGGGCGTGAGCCCCGGCGGGACCAGGCCGCGGGTGTGGGCCATCACGCCGAGACCGGCGCGCGCCGCCGCGACCGTGCCGCTCAGGCTCGTACTCGTGCACACGATCCGCCAGGCCCGGCCCTGCGCCTCCAGCGCCTCGAGGGCCCGGGCGCGGGTGATGCCCGGCGGCGGGAAGACGATCAGCGGCACCGGGCGGTCCGGATCGAGCCGCAGCTGCGGCGACCCGATCCAGATCAGCGTGTCCTGCCAGACCAGCTCGCCGCCGCTCTCCTCGGCCCGCCGTTTCGCCAGGATCAGGTCCAGCCGTCCCGCCTCCAGGCGGGCGTTCAGCGTCCCGGACAGCTCGACCGTGAGCTCCAGATCCACCTCGGGGTGCTCGCGCCGGAACGACTCCAGGATCTCCGGCAGCCGGGTCACCACGAAGTCCTCCGAAGCCCCGAACCGCAGCCGCCCCCGCAACCGCGTCCCGGTGAAGAAGGCCGCGGCCCGCTCGTGGGCCTGCAGGATCGTCCGGGCGAAGCCGAGCATCGCCTCGCCGTCCTCGGTGAGCTCCACGCTGTGCGTGTCCCGGGTGAACAGGGGCCGGCCCGTGGCCTCCTCCAGCCGTCGCACGTGCTGGCTGACGGTCGACTGCCGCAACCCGAGCCGCCGCGCGGCCTGGGTGAAGCTCAGCGTCTGGGCGACCGCGAGGAAGGTGCGCAACTGGGACGGTTCGTACACGCCTCCGAGGCTAGGGGCTGCCCGGGCCATCTCCGAGGATCGGCCCGCTGCGCCGGACGTGGTGCCTCGCGCGGCGGCCGGCGGGGTGCCGMCGCGCCCGGGCCGAGGCGGCCCATCGCGAAACGTGATGACAGTCAGAACGCTGTACGGGATTCCCGATCGCAGGCGCCCGGAGCAGGATGGGAGGGTGCCGGCACGGCCGGGCGCGCCGGCCCCCGCCGAGCCGCGCGAGCCGTCGGGCCGGTGCGGCCGCCCGGCGCGGCGCGACCCCGAACGAGCGAACAGAGCAGTGGAGACCATGAGCCGCCGTACGACCCTCCTGCCGTCCCGGCTGCCGCTCGATCCGTACATCCTGGCGCTGCTCGGCACGGTCGGCGTCGCGGCCCTGCTGCCCGCCTCGGGGACGGCGGCGGACCTCGCGGAGGGCGCGTCGACGGCGGCGATCGCGCTGCTCTTCTTCCTCTACGGCGCCCGGCTGTCCACCCGCGAGGCACTCGACGGACTCCGGCACTGGCGGCTCCACCTGACGGTCCTCGGCGCCACCTTCCTGGCCTTCCCGCTGCTCGGCCTCGCCGCCCGGGGGCTCGTTCCGGCCGTTCTCACGCCCGCGCTGTACGGCGGGTTCCTCTTCCTGTGCCTGGTGCCCTCCACGATCCAGTCCTCGATCGCGTTCACCTCGATCGCCCGCGGCAACGTGCCGGCCGCGATCTGCGCGGGCTCCTTCTCCTCCCTCGCCGGCATCGTGCTGACCCCGCTGCTCGCCGCGGCCCTGCTCGGCGGCGACGCGGGCGGCTTCTCCACGGACTCCCTGCTGCGGATCGTGCTCCAGCTGCTGGTCCCCTTCCTGGCGGGGCAGCTCCTGCGCCCGTGGGTGGGCGGATTCCTCGCCCGGCGCCGGAAGGTGCTGGGGTACGTCGACCGCGGTTCGATCCTCCTCGTCGTCTACACCGCCTTCAGCCAGGGCATGGTCGCCGGGATCTGGCGCCAGGTCACCCCCGCACGGCTGGGGCTGCTGCTGGCCGTCGAGGCCGTGCTGCTCGCGGTGATGCTGACGCTGACCTGGTACGGGGCGAGGCGGCTCGGCTTCGGCCGGGAGGACCGGATCGCCGTACAGTTCGCCGGCTCGAAGAAGAGCCTGGCCGCGGGACTGCCGATGGCGAGCGTGCTCTTCGGGGCCCACGCCTCGCTGGCCGTCCTGCCGCTGATGCTCTTCCACCAGATGCAGCTCATGGTCTGCGCGGTCATCGCGAAGCGCCGTTCCCGCGACCCCGAGGAGCCGGCCGCCGCCCGCGGTGCGGGCGACGGAGCGGACCGGGTGACGGTCCCGGACCCGGCCTGATCGGCACCCCACGTCCCGACCCCGGTGCCCGACCCCGGTGCCCGACCCCGGCGTTCGGCACCGGCGTTCGGCGTCGGCGGGATCACACACGGTCCGCGCCGCGATGATCAACGAGCCCGCTACGGTGCTTCCATGACCGCACTCGATCCCCGCCGCGCGGCGCTCGTCCTCGTCGACCTGATGGAACGCATCGTCGCGCTGCCCCTCGCCCCCCGTACCGGATCCGATGTCGTCACGGCCGCGACCCGGCTCGCCGACACCTTCCGGGCCGCCGGCGCACCCGTCGTCCACATCCGGGTCGAGCGTCCCCACGTCGACACCCAGCCCCCCGGCAGCGAACTCGTCCCCTCCCTCGTCCACGAGGGCGACCACGTCGTCGTCAAGCGGACCATCGGCGGCTTCCAGGGCACCGGACTGCACGAACTCCTCGCCGAACGCTCCGTCTCCACCGTGGTGTTCGGCGGCATCGCCACCAACCTCGGCGTCGAGTCCACCGCCCGCGCCGCGGCCGACCTCGGCTACGACCTGGTCTTCGCCGAGGACGCCATGGCCGCGCTCACCGCCGACGAGCACCACGCGTCGGTCACGCTCGACTTCCCCCGCCTCGGCACCGTCGCCGAGAGCGCGGCGATCACCCTGGACGGGAAGCCCGAGTGAGCCCGGTCCCGATACGTTACGGAGCCCGCCCCTGCTCCCTCGTCGTCTGCCGTGGCTGCTGCTGCGGCGACGCCGGCAAGAACCCCGGCATCGACCACGCCGGCCAGCTCGCCCGGCTCCGCCGCGCCGCGGCCGACTCCGGAGGCCGTCTCGCGGTCCGCGTCAGCGACTGCCTCGGCCCCTGCGCCCAGGCCAACGTGGTGGTCGTCCAGCCGTCCACGGAGGGCCGGCGGCGCGGTGGCAGGGCCGCGTGGATCGGCTTCACCGCGGACGACGACTGCGTCGACGACATCCTCGCCTGGACGGCGGCGGGCGGCCCCGGCATCGCCGAACCCCCGGCCACCCTCACCCTCCAGATGATCGACCCGCCGGCCGAGGCGAAGCGCCGCGCCCGCTGACGCGCCCACCCGGGTGCGGCCACGCCGGGTCCGCCGACCACCGCGGCCCGCACCCGGGGCGAGGGTCCCGGACCCGGACACCGGCCGGACCAGGCGCCGTTCCTCGTTCGCGGCCCGTCAGCTCCGGGAGGCCGCCGTCCCGAGGGCGATCCGGTGCTCGCCCGCGTACACGTTCATGTCGGCGCCGCGCAGGAAGCCCACCAGCGTCAGCCCCGTCTCCGCCGCCAGGTCCACCGCCAGCGACGACGGTGCCGAGACCGCCGCGAGCACGGGAATGCCGGCCATCACCGCCTTCTGCGCCAGTTCGAACGAGGCCCGGCCGGAGACCAGCAGGACCGCCCGGTCCAGGGGCAGCAGATCCTCCCGCAGCGCCCGCCCCACCAGTTTGTCCACCGCGTTGTGGCGGCCCACGTCCTCGCGGACGTCGAGCAGCTCGCCGTCCTCGGAGAACAGCGCCGCCGCGTGCAGGCCGCCGGTCCGGTCGAAGACCCGCTGCGCGGCCCGCAGCCGCTCCGGAAGCAGCGACAGCAGCTCCGGCGCGAGGCGGACCGGGGGAGCGTCGGCGATCGGGAACCGCGTCGTGGTCCGCACGGCGTCCAGGCTGGCCTTGCCGCACAGCCCGCACGACGACGTCGTGTAGACGTTCCGTTCCAGGGTGATGTCAGGGACCGGGACACCGGGCGCCAGCTGCACGTCCACCACGTTGTACGTGTTCGTGCCGTCGTCCTTGGCGCCCGCGCAGTAGACGATGTTCCGGACGTCGGCGGCGGCGCCGAGCACGCCCTCGCTCACCAGGAACCCGGCGGCCAGGGCGAAGTCGTCGCCCGGCGTACGCATCGTGATGGCGAGCGGCCGGCCGTTGAGCCGGATCTCCAGGGGCTCCTCGGCGACCAGGGTGTCGGGACGCTCGTTCACGGCCCCGCCCCGGATCCTGATGACGCGTCGTCGTTCGGTGACCCGTCCCATGGTGCCTACACCCGATTCTGTACGTGCGGGAGACCCGCGGCGGAGCCCTCCCTGGATCAGGCAGGAGCGACGAGACCCTCCCAGGGCGGCGCTGACCTCGACGCCCCATTGTCCTGCACCCCGGGGGAGCGGACGAACCGGGCCGCGGGGCGGGTACGAGCGAGGCCCGACGGGCGCGCGGTCGACGCCGTGCCCGCATGGCCGTTGTCACGGTCGCCCAACAGGTTCGGGTGAATCTTGGTGGTTTACGTGTCCTGTTACCCATGAGTCGCTGGCAAGACTGTGTGGTTCCTGCACTTTCGAGCTCCTAGGGGGTCCCGGGCATGACCGGCACTCGTATCGCCGCGCTCGGGCACTATCAGCCCGCGAAGACACTGACCAACGAGGACCTGGCCGCGCTGGTCGACACCAGCGACGAGTGGATCCGGAGCCGGGTCGGCATCCGCACCCGGCACGTCGCCGGGCCCGACGAGCCGGTCGACGAGCTCGCCGCGCACGCCGCGGGCAAGGCGCTGGCCACCGCCGGACTCGGCCCCGAGGACATCGACCTCGTGCTGGTCGCGACGTCCACGGCGATCGACCGTTCGCCGAACACGGCCGCCCGGGTCGCCGCCCGGCTCGGCATGCGCTCGCCCGCCACCCTCGACCTCAACGTCGTCTGCGCGGGATTCACCCACGCGCTCGCCACCGCCGACCACACGGTGCGGGCGGGCGCGGCCCGCCGCGCGCTGGTGATCGGCGCGGACAAGATGACCGAGGTGGTGGACTGGAGCGACCGCACGACCTGCGTCCTGGTGGGCGACGGCGCCGGCGCGGCGATCGTCGAGCCGGTGCCGGAAGGCCGGGAGCCGGGCATCGGTCCGGTCCTGTGGGGCTCGGTCCCGGAGATGGGCCACGCCGTCCGCATCGAGGGCACCCCGCCGCGCTTCGCCCAGGAGGGCCAGTCGGTCTACCGCTGGGCCACCCAGCAGCTGCCCGCGCTCGCCCGGCAGGCGTGCGAGCGGTCCGGCCTGACGCCGGAGGACCTCGCGGGCGTGGTGCTGCACCAGGCCAACCTGCGGATCATCGAGCCCCTCGCCGCGAAGATCGGCGCGGTCAACGCGATCGTCGCCCGGGACGTGGTCGAGTCCGGCAACACCTCGGCCGCCTCGATCCCGATGGCCCTGTCCAAGCTGGTCGAGCGCGGCGAACTGCCCTCCGGCGCCCCCGCGCTGCTCTTCGGCTTCGGCGGCAACCTCTCGTACGCCGGTCAGGTCGTCCGGGTCCCCTAGGGCGTGTGGCGGAAGGAGCGCCGTCCGCCCGGAGGGCGGGCCTCGCGACGCCTGGCGCGTGCGATCGCAAGGCGGAGGGTCGCCCTCGTACCGGGCTACTCGGGCGATCCCGACAACGCGGCGTGGGGGCACCTCCCGTGCCGAAAGGCCACGGGGGAGCGTGCCAGGCGTCGTGGGGCAGGCGGGACCTTCGCAACACGCCCCAGGCCCCGCCCGGGCGTCCGCCCCGCTTCTCGCCGGTTCCGCCGGGCTTCTCCGCCGCCCGCCGAGCCGGACCGATCGGCGGGACACCCCCTGAGGGTGGTCCGGTGCTCCGTCCGGCGGAGCCCGGTGGCGGCGTGCCCTGGGGCGGCCTAGCTTCGATCGCGGTGAGGGTCGTCTCCTGACGTATGCGGAAAATCCCGCACGGGACCCTCGCGTGATCTGGAGGACCGTCATGCGCGCGATACGCGTCGCTTCCGCCGCCCTGCTCGCCACCGTGGCCCTGTCCCTCGTCACGCCGCCCGCGCTGGCCGACGAGGTGCCCGTGGGCGACGTCCCGGGCAGCGGCGCCACCGGCGACGGCGGAACGGCGAGCGGCGGCACGGGCACCGGCGGCACCGGAGGCGCGGTCACGGGAGGCGCCGGCGACGGCGCTGCGGCGCACGGCACCGGGAGTGACGCGGCGGACGGCACCGGCACCACCCCCGGTCTCCCCGGCACCGGCCCCGGTACTGCGGGTCTCCCCGGCACCGGCACCCCCGGGACCGGCACCGGAACCGGCGGCGCGGGGGCCGACGGCACCGGAACGGACGGCACCGGGAGCGACATCACCTCGTTCGGCTACTCGGTGACACCGGCGAAGATCGCCCCCGGCGGCACGGTCACCCTCAAGTCCGACGGCTGCGAGGTGCCGTCCGTGACGGTCACCTCGGGCATCTTCGACACCGTCACGCTCGACGGGGGCGGCCAGGGCACGGCCGTCGTCGACGTCGAGGCCAGGGTGGACGCGCAGTACGAGGTGACCTTCGACTGCAAGGGCGAGCGCGGTACCGCCATGCTCACCGTCGCCCGCGACGCGGGCGGTCACACCGGCACGACGACCGGCACCGGTGACACCGGCGCCCACCGAGGAGTCCGGGCCGGCTTCGGCAGCGGCTCCGCGGGTGCCGGCGGCCTCGGCACCGCCGAGGTGGCCGCGGGCTCCGCGCTGATCGCGGGCGCGCTCGGCGGAGGCGGCGTCCTGCTGATGCGCCGCCGCCGCGCCGCCGGCCGCGGCTGACGGCGGTACCGGCGGAAGCGGCCCCTCCGCCCCGGGGTGACGAGGCCCGGGGCGGAGGGGCGTCATCGCGCGGGCGGCCGGGTTCGGGCCGCCCGCGAACGGCGAGCGGGAAGGGAACGGTACGGATCGTGCAGGGGCAGAGGGGCGTGGCCGGCCGCGGCGCCTGGGGCGTCGTGATCGTGGTGCTGCTGATCGGTGTGCACCTCGTGCGCACCGGGACGGCGGAGTGGCGTGCCGACCGGCCGCCGCCGCAGCCCCTCGCCGCCGCGGCCCCCGACTCACGCGCCGCCGCGGCCGGCCACGCCCCTCTGCCCCTGCACGATCCGTACCGTTCCCTTCCCGCTCGCCGTTCGCGGGCGGCCCGAACCCGGCCGCCCGCGCGATGGGGCATCGACGCCCCGGTCGTCGGCGTCGGCCTCGACGGCCGCGGCGGTATCGACACCCCGCCGGCCCGGGACCGGAACCTGGCCGGCTGGTTCACCGGCGCCGTCACACCGGGGGAGAAGGGGACCGCCGTCGTCGTGGGCCATGTCGACACTCCGGCCGGCCGGGCCGTCTTCTTCGACCTCGGGGCGCTCCGCAAGGGACAGCGCATCGAGGTCGCCCGCCAGGACGGCCGCACGGCCGTCTTCTCCGTGTACGGCGTCGAGGTCGTCCCCCAGGAGGGCTTTCCCGCCGAACGGGTCTACCGGCCCGCCGCCGCGCCCGAACTGCGGGTCCTCACCTGCGGGGGCCGCTTCAGGGAGGGCACCGGCTACGACGGCAACGTCGTCGTCTTCGCCCGCCTGGCCGAGGTCCGCCCCGCGCCGGCCGCTCCCCGCGAGGCCCGGCCCGAACCGGTCCGCCCCGCCGGGGTCCACCGGGCCGCCGTCTGAACGCTCCCCGATCGGCTTTGTCCTCAGTCGGGAAGAAGTCGTGATGGATTGCTGCGCAAGTCCTTCCCACTCCGGTACACCGCTGCTACGTTCCCCTCGAAAGCACGACGGAACGCCGGCCGACTTCGACAGGGGAGGGGCGCGTGAGACGCATGACGGCACGACCTGCCAACGCGCACCAGGCGCGACTGCTCCGGCTGCTGCGCGACGGAGGTCCCAACTCCCGCGCACAGCTGGGCGATCAGATCGACCTCTCGCGTTCCAAGCTCGCCGTCGAGGTCGACCGGCTCCTGGACACCGGCCTCGTCGTCGCGGACGGCCTCGCCGCCTCCCGCGGCGGCCGCCGGTCGCACAACATCCGGCTCGCCCCCGAACTCCGCTTCCTCGGCATCGACATCGGCGCCACGTCCATCGACGTCGCCGTCACCAACGCCGAGTTGGAGGTGCTCGGGCATCTCAACCACCCGATGGACGTCCGCGAGGGGCCCGTCGCCATCTTCGAGCAGGCCCTGTCGATGGCCGCCAAACTGCGCGCCTCCGGGCTCGCCGAAGGCTTCGACGGCGCCGGCATCGGGGTCCCCGGCCCGGTCCGCTTCCCCGAGGGCGTCCCGGTCGCCCCGCCGATCATGCCCGGCTGGGACGGCTTCCCCGTACGGGAGGCCCTCAGCCAGGAACTCGGCTGCCCCGTCATGGTCGACAACGACGTGAACCTGATGGCCATGGGGGAGCAGCACGCCGGCGTCGCCCGCTCCGTCGGAGACTTCCTCTGCGTCAAGATCGGTACCGGCATCGGCTGCGGCATCGTCGTCGGCGGTGACGTCTACCGCGGGACGACGGGCAGCGCCGGCGACATCGGGCACATCCAGGTCGAACCCGACGGCCGCGCCTGCGCCTGCGGCAACAAGGGCTGCCTGGAAGCCCACTTCAGCGGCGCCGCCCTCGCCCGCGACGCCGAGGACGCGGCACGCGGCGGCAGGTCGGACGAGCTCGCCGCGCGCCTCGCGGCGAACGGCCGGCTCACCGCCGTGGACGTCGCCGCGGCCGCCGCCGCCGGCGACGCCACCTCGCTCGACCTCATCCGTGAGGGCGGCAACCGGGTCGGGCAGGTCATCGCCGGACTCGTCAGCTTCTTCAATCCCGGTCTGGTCGTGATCGGCGGCGGGGTCACCGGCCTCGGTCACAACCTCCTCGCCAGTATCCGCACCCAGGTCTACCGGCAGTCCCTCCCCCTGGCCACCGGCAATCTCCCCATCGTGCTCGGCGAGCTGGGCCAGACCGCCGGCGTCACCGGCGCGGCCCGCCTCATCAGCGACCACCTCTTCTCCCCGGCGTAGCGCCCGCCGCGACGGCTTCCCGTACCACCCCGCCCCCGGGCCGGCGGTGGCACGGCGATCCCGGCCGCCCTCCGGACGCACGCGCCGGTCCGACCTCAACCCGCCCACTCAGGCGCCACCCGCACCCGCCGAGGGGAAGTCCGCCATGGCTTCAGAACCGCCTCCGCACGCTCCCGCACCCCCGCCCCTGCTCACCATGTCCGGCATCACCAAGTCGTTCCCCGGCGTCCGCGCCCTGGACGGCGTCGACCTGGAGGTCACGCCCGGCGAGGTGCACTGCCTCCTCGGCCAGAACGGCGCCGGGAAATCCACGCTGATCAAGGTCCTCGCAGGCGCCCACCAGCCCGACGACGGGCAGATCACCTGGCGCGGAGACCCCGTCCGGCTCCGCTCGCCGATCGCCGCCATGCGCCTGGGCATCGCCACGATCTACCAGGAACTCGACCTGGTCGAGGGGCTGTCCGTGGCGGAGAACGTGCACCTCGGGCACGAACCGACCACGGCCGGCTTCGTCGTCCGGGGCCGCGCCGCCCGGGCCTCGGCCGCCCGGCTCCTCGCCCGCCTCGGACATCCCGAGATCGACCCCGCCCGCCTCGTCGGCGACCTCTCCGCCGCCCAGCAGCAGATCGTCTCGATGGCCCGCGCGCTCTCGCACGAGGTACGCCTCATCGTGATGGACGAGCCGTCCGCCGCACTCGACCCCGACGAGGTCGACAACCTCTTCCGCATCGTCGCCGGCCTCACCGCCGACGGGGTCGCCGTCGTCTACATCTCGCACCGCCTGGAGGAGATCCGCCGCATCGGGGACCGGGTCACCGTCCTCAAGGACGGCCGTGCGGTGGCGGGTGGACTGCCCGCCGCGTCCACCCCGACCCGGGACATCGTCGCCCTGATGACCGGCCGGAACGTCGAGTACGTCTTCCCCGAGCGCCCCGCCGGGCCGCCTTCCACCGCCCCCGTCCTCCAGGTCCAGGGGCTGTCCAGGGAGGGCGAGTTCGCCCCCCTCGACCTGGAGCTGCGGCCCGGCGAGATCGTCGGACTGGCCGGACTCGTCGGCTCCGGACGCTCCGAGATCCTGGAGACGATCTACGGGGCCCGCCGTCCCGGCACCGGCCGGGTCCTCGTCGACGGCCGGCCCCTGCGCCCCGGCAGCGTCCGGGCGGCCGTACGCGCCGGCCTCGGTCTCGCCCCCGAGGAGCGCAAGGCACAGGGACTCCTGATGCTGGAGTCGGTCACCCGCAACGTCTCCGTCTCGTCGCTCGCCCGCTTCTCCCGCGCCGGCTGGATCGACCGTGCCGGCGAACGCGCGGCCTCCCGCGCGGCCACCCGGGAGCTCTCCCTGCGGCCCGACAACCCCGACGCCCCGATCCGCACGCTCTCCGGCGGCAACCAGCAGAAGGCCGTACTCGCCCGCTGGCTGCTGCGCGGCTGCCGGGTCCTGCTGCTCGACGAACCCACCCGCGGCGTCGACGTCGGTGCCCGGGCCGAGCTCTACGCCGTGATCCGCCGCCTCGCCGACGACGGCCTCGCCGTCCTCCTCGTGTCGAGCGAAGTGCCCGAGGTCCTCGGCCTCGCCGACCGCGTCCTGGTCCTCAGGGAGGGCAGCGTCGTCCACACCGCGCCCGCCCGTGACCTCGACGAACACCGTGTCCTCGACCTCGTGATGGAAGGGAGCCCGACGTCATGACGCTGTCCACCGCCAAGAACACCCCCGCACCCGCGCAGGAGGGCGGCCGGCGCCCCCTCGGTCTCCGGGCCGACGTCCGCAACCTCTCCCTGCTCGGCGTACTCGCCGCACTGATCGCGGTCGGCGGCATCACCAGGCCGGACGAGTTCCTGGCCGGCTCCAACCTCCAACTCGTCCTGACCCAGGCGTCCGTGATCGGCGTCGTCACCGTCGGCATGACCTTCGTCATCACCAGCGGCGGCATCGACCTGTCGGTCGGCGCGATCGTCGCCCTCGCCTCCGTGTGGGCCACCACCGTCGCCACCCAGGAGTTCGGCTTCGCCGGCATCCTCTTCACCGCCGTGCTCGTCGGTCTCGGCTGCGGTCTGGTGAACGGCCTGCTCGTCGCCTACGGCGGCATGGTCCCCTTCATCGCCACCCTGGCCATGCTCGCCTCCGCCCGCGGCCTCGCCCTCCAGATCACCGACGGCCGCACCCAGATCGTCACCGTCGACTCCGTGCTCGACCTCGGCATCCCCGACGCGTACCTGCTCGGCATCCCGCCGCTCGTCCTCGTCTTCGCCGCGGTCACCGTCGTCGGCTGGCTCGTCCTCAACCGGACCACCTTCGGCCGGCGCACGGTCGCCGTCGGCGGCAACGCCGAGGCCGCGCGCCTCGCCGGCATCGACGTACGGCGCCAGCGCCTCTACCTCTACCTGCTCTCCGGACTGTGCTGCGGCATCGCCGCGTTCCTGCTGATCATCCTGTCCGGGTCCGGCCAGAACACCAACGGCAACCTGTACGAACTCGACGCCATCGCCGCCGCGATCATCGGCGGCACCCTGCTCACCGGCGGACGCGGCACGATCGTCGGCTCGGTCCTCGGCGTCCTGGTCTTCACCACCATCACCAACATCTTCGCGCTGAACAACCTCCAGAGCGACGTCCAGCAGATCGCCAAGGGCGCGATCRTCGTCGCCGCCGTCCTGGTCCAGCGCCGCACCGTGCGGGGCGGCGAGGGCTGACCCGCGTCCCTGAACAACCTCCAGAGCGACGTCCAGCAGATCGCCAAGGGCGCGATCATCGTCGCCGCCGTCCTGGTCCAGCGCCGCACCGTGCGGGGCGGCGAGGGCTGACCCGCGTCC
>NZ_RDBI01000035.1:173224-183391 GCF_008042125.1 Streptomyces sp. MS191 | reverse complement strand
GTTCCTGCCGTTCCTGCCCGCCCCTCTCGTCGAAGGGATCCATCGCCATGCAACAAACCAGCCGCAGAGGACTGCTGTTCGGCACCGCCGCCGTCTCCGCCGGGGCGCTGCTGACCGCCTGTACCAGCAACGAGCCCAAGAACCAGGCACCCGCCGCGAGCAACGTCCCGGCCGCCGACGACAAGCCCGGCACCCCCGTCACCATCGGCTTCGCCGGCCCCCAGGCCGACCACGGCTGGCTCAACGCGATCAACCAGAACGCCAAGGACCGGGCCAAGAAGTACGCGGACGTGACCCTGGAGATCACCGAGGGCTCCAACGACACCGCGATCCAGATCGGCCAGATCCAGACCCTGATCAACAAGAAGGTCGACGTCCTGGTCATCCTGCCCGCCGACGGCAAGGCGCTCACCCAGGTCGGTCTCCAGGCCATGAAGGCCGGCATCCCGGTCATCAACCTGGACCGCATCTTCGCCTCCCCGCAGGCGTACCGCTGCTGGATCGGCGGCGACAACTACGGGATGGGCCTCAACGCCGGGCGCTACATCGGCGAGAAGCTCAAGGACAAGCCGGGCGCGACGGTCATCGAGCTGGCCGGCATGGACAGCCTGGAGCTGACCAAGCAGCGCACCCAGGGCTTCGACGACGCCCTGAAGAACTACCCCAACATCCGCAAGGTGGCCCGCCAGGCGGCCGACTTCACCGTCGAGTCGGGACAGGCCAAGATGGCCCAGCTCCTGCAGGCGCAGCCGAAGTTCGACGCCCTGTGGAACCACGACGACGACCAGGGCGTCGGCGCGCTGCGCGCCATCGCGCAGGCCGGCCGCAAGGACTTCCTCATGGTCGGCGGCGCCGGCGCCAAGTCCGCGATGGACGCCATCAAGGCCGACGACGGCGTCCTCAAGGCGACCGTCCTCTACCCGCCGACCATGGCCGCCTCCGCCATCGACCTGGCCCGCGCCCTCGGCCAGCAGAAGGGGGTCGGCGGGATGGCCGAACTGGAGATCCCCGCCTCCATCACCCTCTACTCGGCGGTCGTGACCAAGGAGAACGTCGACGAGTACCTGCCCACCGGCTTCAGCTGACCGGCGCGGGCGCGGGGTCGACCACCCCGCCGCACCGATCGCCGCCGCGTACGACGAAACGGAGGAACCGTATGGAACAGCGGGAGAGTGCCGCCGGGGAGCCGGGCGAAGCCGCCGGCTCCGAAGAGGCAGGAGAAGCCGGGAGCGCCGCGCGGGGGAGCGGGGCGGGCGTACCGCCGACCCTGGGCGTCGGCATGGTCGGATACGCGTTCATGGGCGCCGCGCACTCGCAGGGCTGGCGCACCGCCGGACGCGTCTTCGACCTGCCGATGCGGCCGGTGCTCGCCGCCGTCGCCGGCCGCGACCCGGCCGCCGTCCGGGCCGCCGCCGACCGGCACGGCTGGGCGGCGGCCGAGACCGACTGGCGCGCCCTCGTCGCCCGGGACGACGTCCAGCTGGTGGACGTGTGCACGCCCGGCGACAGCCATGCGGAGATCGCCGTCGCCGCCCTGGAGGCGGGCAAGCACGTGCTGTGCGAGAAGCCGCTCGCCAACTCCGTGGCCGAGGCGGAGGCCATGGTCGCCGCCGCCGAGGCCGCCGCCGCCCGCGGCCAGGTGGCCATGGTGGGCTTCAACTACCGCCGGGTGCCCGCGATCGCGTACGCCCGCCGGCTGATCACGCAGGGCCGGCTCGGCGCGCTCCGCCACGTCCGGGTCACCTATCTCCAGGACTGGCTGGTCGACCCGGACTTCCCGCTGACCTGGCGCCTGGAGCGGGAGCACGCCGGATCGGGAGCCCTCGGGGACCTCGGGGCGCACGCCGTCGACCTGGCCCAGCACCTGACGGGCGAGCTGCTGGTCGGGGTGTCGGCGCTCACCGAGACCTTCGTCCGGGAGCGGCCACGGCTCGCCGGGGTGTCGGCGGGCCTCTCCGGGGCGGCGGCGGACGGGGCGTACGGGGCGGTGACGGTGGACGACGCGGCACTGTTCACCGGACGCCTCGCCTCCGGGGCGCTCGCCTCGTTCGAGGCGACCAGGATGGCGGCCGGACGCAAGAACGCCCTGCGGGTGGAGATCAACGGCGAGAAGGGCTCCCTCGCCTTCGACCTGGAGCGGCTCAACGAACTGTCCTTCCACGACCACACGGAGCCGGCCGTCTCGGCCGGGTTCCGCCGCATCCTGGTGACCGAACCGCAGCACCCGTACCTGGAGGGCTGGTGGCCTCCCGGTCACGCGCTCGGCTACGAGCACACCTTCGTGCACCAGGCGCGCGACCTCGTCCTGGCCGTCGCGTCCGGGACCTCGCCCGCGCCGTCCTTCGCGGACGGCCTCCAGGTGCAGCGGGTGCTGGCCGCGGTGGAGGAGAGCGCCCAGAAGAACGCCGTCTACACCCCCGTACCGCAGTAGTCCGGGAGCCCCCTCCCGGGCGCCCGGGGGTGCCCGCCCCCGTCGCCCTGTACGAACCGCCCAGAAGGAGGCCGTCCACGTGCCCCGTCCCTTCACCCTCTTCACCGGCCAGTGGGCCGACCTGCCCCTGGAGGAGGTCTGCCGGCTCGCCCGCGACTTCGGTTACGACGGCCTCGAACTCGCCTGCTGGGGAGACCATTTCGAGGTCGACAAGGCGCTCTCCGACCCCTCGTACCTGGACGGGCGGCGGGCGCTGCTCGACACGTACGGGCTGAAGTGCTGGGCGATCTCCAACCACCTGGTGGGCCAGGCGGTCTGCGACCATCCGATCGACGAACGGCACCAGGCGATCGTGCCGGCCCGGATCTGGGGCGACGGCGACGCGGAGGGGGTGCGGCGGCGGGCGGCGCGCGAGCTGGCGGACACCGCCCGGGCCGCCTCGGCCTTCGGCGTCGACACCGTCATCGGCTTCACCGGCTCGTCGATCTGGCACCTGGTCGCGATGTTCCCGCCGGTGCCGGAGCGCATGATCGAGCGCGGCTTCGAGGACTTCGCGGAGCGCTGGAACCCGATCCTGGACGTCTTCGACGCCGAGGGCGTCCGCTTCGCGCACGAGGTGCATCCCAGCGAGATCGCGTACGACTACTGGACCACGCAGCGGGCCCTGGAGGCGGTGGACCACCGGCCGGCCTTCGGGCTGAACTTCGACCCGAGCCACTTCGTCTGGCAGGACCTCGATCCGGTGGGCTTCCTCTGGGACTTCCGCGACCGGATCTACCACGTCGACTGCAAGGAGGCCCGGCGCCGCCTCGACGGGCGCAACGGGCGGCTGGGCTCGCACCTGCCCTGGGGCGATCCGCGGCGCGGCTGGGACTTCGTCTCGGCCGGTCACGGGGACGTGCCGTGGGAGGACGTGTTCCGGATGCTCCGATCGATCGGTTACGCCGGTCCCGTGTCGGTGGAGTGGGAGGACGCGGGGATGGACCGGCTGACCGGCGCGCCGGAAGCGCTTTCCTTCCTCAAGCGGTACGACTTCGATCCGCCGGCGGCTTCCTTCGACGCCGCCTTCGGGGGCGACCGCTGACGCTCCGTCCTTGGTGAACGCAGGTCCGAGCCCGGTGGCGGGTCACGTTGCCGGGTCGGTCCGCCCTGCTCGCGGGAGGCTTTGTCCTCTCCCTGTGAAAAGTTCGACCGAAGTGCCGCGCAAGGGCTTTCCGTCGGGGACGAACCTCGATACCGTCCCTGATGTGTACATGACGTAACGATGGGATTCGACCAGCGTGACGGCGCACGCCGGCTCCCCGGACACCCCCGCACACCCGGCCCTACTCCGGAGGACATTCGTGTACGGAAAACGACTCCGAGCCAGCAAGCCACTCGCCCTGATCACCGTCGGACTGCTCGCCCTGGCCACCCCGCAGGGCTTCGCCGCCGACCCGGCCGGCCCGGCCGCCCCCGCCGGACCGACCGCCGCCGCGGCCGCCGCCGAGGACTTCCAGCAGGTCACCCTCGCCAAGGGCGGTGAAGAGGTCGGCGAGCCCATGTCGCTGGCCGTGATGCCCGACCGCAGCGTCCTGCACACCTCCCGCAACGGCGAACTGCGCCGCACCGACGCCGCGGGCAACACGCGGGTCATCGGCACGATCCCGGTCTACTCGCACGACGAGGAGGGCCTCCAGGGCATCGGCCTCGACCCCGACTTCGCCCACAACAAGGCCCTCTACCTCTACTACGCGCCACCGCTGAACACCCCGGCGGGCGACGCTCCCAACGACGGCACCCCCGCCGACTTCGCCCCGTACGACGGAGTCAACCGGCTCTCCCGCTTCACGCTGAAGGCCGACGGCACCCTCGACAACGCCAGCGAGAAGAAGGTCATCGACATCCCCGCCACCCGGGGCATCTGCTGCCACGTCGGCGGCGACATCGACTTCGACGCGCAGGGCAACCTCTACCTGTCGACCGGCGACGACTCCAACCCCTTCGCCTCCGACGGCTACACCCCCATCGACGAGCGCGCCGGCCGCAACCCCGCCTACGACGCCCGCCGCACCTCCGGCAACACCAACGACCTGCGCGGCAAGATCCTGCGCATCAAGGTCGCCGACGACGGCTCGTACACCGTCCCCGCCGGCAACCTCTTCGCGCCCGGCACCGACCGGACCCGGCCCGAGATCTACGCGATGGGCTTCCGCAACCCCTTCCGCTTCAGCGTCGACAAGGCCACCGGCGTCCTCTACGTCGGCGACTACGGCCCCGACGCGGGAGCGGCCGACCCCGCCCGCGGGCCCGCCGGCCAGGTCGAGTTCGCCCGGATCACCAAGCCCGCCAACTTCGGCTGGCCCTTCTGCACCGGAAAGAACGACCCCTACGTCGACTACGACTTCGCCACCAAGACCTCCGGAGCGGCCTTCGACTGCGCCGCACCGAAGAACGACTCGCCCCACAACACCGGCCTCGTCGACCTGCCACCGGCCGAGCCCGCCTGGATCCCGTACAACGGCGGCTCCGTCCCCGAGTTCGGCGGCGGCTCCGAGTCGCCCATGGGCGGACCCGTCTACCGCTACGATGCCACCTCCACCTCCCCGGTGAAGTTCCCGGAGTCTTACGACGGCGACTTCTTCGCCGGAGAGTTCGGCCGGCGCTGGATCAAGCGCATCGAGCAGAACCCGGACGGCGCCGTCCAGTCCATCAACCCCGTGCCGTGGACCGGCACCCAGATCA
Source organism: Streptomyces sp. MS191 (assembly GCF_008042125.1). GTDB lineage: Bacteria > Actinomycetota > Actinomycetes > Streptomycetales > Streptomycetaceae > Streptomyces. The sequence goes on along the minus strand of NZ_RDBI01000035.1, from coordinate 178,236 downwards.
TGGACATGGCCTTCGGCCCCGACGGCGCGCTCTACGTCCTCGACTACGGCACCGCCTGGTTCGGCGGAGACGAGAACTCCGGCCTCTACCGCATCGAGAACGCCACCGGCGGCCACTCGCCGGTCGCCGAGGCGAGCGCGAACCGGACCTCCGGCACCGCGCCGCTCAAGGTCGCCTTCTCCTCGGCCGGCACCACCGACGCCGACGGCGACGCCCTCGCCTACAGCTGGGACTTCGGCGACGGCACCACCTCCGCCGAGGCCGCCCCCACGCACACCTACCGCACGAACGGCACCTACGTCGCCACCGTCACCGCCCGTGACGCGTCGGGCCGCACCGGCTCCGCCTCCGTCCACGTGGTCGTCGGCAACACCGCGCCGAAGGTGACCCTGCAACTCCCCGCCGAGGGAGCGCTGTTCGACTTCGGCGACGAGATCCCCTTCACCGTGCGGGTCACCGACCCCGAGGACGGGACGATCGACTGCTCCAAGGTGAAGGTGACCTACGTCCTGGGCCACGACAGCCACGGCCACCCCGTCACCTCCGCCAACGGCTGCACCGGGACCATCAAGACCTCGGCCGACGGCGGCCACGACGACGACGCCGACATCTTCGCCGTCTTCGACGCCGAGTACACCGACGGCGGAGGCGGCGGCCAGGCCGCGCTCACCGGCCACGACCAGGCCAAGCTCCAGCCGAACCACCGCCAGGCCGAGCACTTCGACGCCCAGCACGGCATCACGACCTACGACAAGACCGAGGCCCACGGCGGGCGGACCGTCGGGGACATCGAGAACGGCGACTGGATCTCCTTCACGCCCTACAACCTGACCGGCTCCACCCGACTGACGGCCAGGGTCTCCTCCGGCGGCGCCGGCGGCTTCCTGGAGGTCCGCACCGGATCACCCACCGGCACCCTGCTCGGCTCCGCGCCGATCCCCGTCACCGGCGGCTGGGAGACCTTCCAGGACGTCGACGTCCCCCTGCGCAACGTCCCGCGCCGCACCACCGAACTCTTCCTCGTCTTCAAGGGCGGCACCGGCGCGCTCTACGACCTGGACGACTTCACCTTCTCCGACGCGCCGGTCGACCGCAGCGCCAAGCGGGTCCTGGTCTTCTCCCGCACGGCCGGATTCCGGCACGACTCCATCGGCAGCGGCGTCACCGCCCTGAAGGAACTCGGCGCCGACAGCAAGATCACCGTGGACGCGACCGAGGAACCACGCCAGTTCACCACCTCCAACCTCGCCCGCTACGACGCCGTCGTCTTCCTCTCCACCACCGGCGACGTCCTCGACGCCACCCAGCAGGCCGCGTTCGAGCAGTACGTGGCGGCCGGCGGCGGCTACATGGGCATCCACGCCGCCGCCGACACCGAGTACGACTGGGGGTTCTACGGCGGGCTCGTCGGCGCCTACTTCAGCTCCCATCCGCAGATCCAGCCCGCCACCGTCCGCGTCGAGGACCACGCCCACCCGGCCACCGCCCACCTGGACGGCCCCTGGGAGCGGACCGACGAGTGGTACAACTACCGCACCAACCCGCGGGGCACCGCCCGCGTCCTGGCCACCCTCGACGAGACCACCTACCAGGGCGGCACCATGAAGGGCGACCACCCGATCGCCTGGTGCCAGACCTACGGGGGCGGCCGGTCCTTCTACACCGGCGGCGGCCACACCAAGGAGTCGTACGCCGAACCCGCGTTCCGGCGGCACCTCCTCGGCGGACTGCGCTACGCCACCGGCCAGGTCACGGCCGACTGCCGGCCGCAGTCGGGCTACCGCGACCTCTTCAACGGCACGACACGGGAGGGCTGGAAGCAGGCCGGCCCCGGCGGCTTCGACGTCGTCGCCGGCGAACTCCGCTCCACCGGCGGCATGGGCATGCTCTGGTACCAGGCCAAGGAGTTCTCCTCCTACTCGCTCACCCTCGACTGGAAGGCCGAGGGGGACGACAACTCCGGTGTCTTCGTCGGCTTCCCCGCCTCGGACGACCCCTGGTCGGCCGTGAACAACGGCTACGAGATCCAGATCGACGCGACCGACGCCGCCGACCGGACGACCGGAGCCGTCTACGGCTTCAAGTCGGCCGACCTCGCGGCGCGGGACGCGGTCCTGCGGCCCCCCGGCCAGTGGAACAGCTACGAGATCCGGGTCCGCGGCGAACGGCTCCAGGTGTTCCTCAACGGGGTGAAGATCAACGACTTCACCAACACCGACCCGGTCCGCAGCCTCAAGGACGGCCACATCGGCCTCCAGAACCACGGGGCCGACGACCAGGTGTCCTTCCGCAACATCCGGCTCAAGGAGCTTCCGGCCTAGGAGCCTCCGCGGCCGGGGCCCTCTCGACCGGGGGCCCTGGCCCGGGGCCCCGCCCGGGGTCTCGGCCCCGGCGGGGCCCGGGCCGGTCACAGCCGGCGGCGGGCGGGGAGGCGCCGTACCCCCCGCCCGCCGTCCTCCACCACCACCGCAGTCAGGGAGGCAGCGTCGTGACCACGGGAACACGCACAGGAGTCTGGCTCATCGGGGCGAGAGGCTCCGTCGCCACCACGACGGTCGCCGGCTGGGCCGCGGTCACGGCCGGACTGCACCCGCCCACCGGGATGGTGACCGAGACCGAGGCGTTCGCCCCCGCCGGTCTCCCACCCCTGCACTCCCTGGTCTTCGGCGGACACGACACGGCGGCGTGCCCGCTGCCCAAGCGGGCCGAGCAGCTGACCGCCGCCGGAGTCCTCCCGTACGGACTGGCGGCGGCCGTCGCCGGTGAACTGCGCGCCGCGGAGGACGAGATCAGGCCCGGAGGCCCGCAGCCGGGCGAGAACCGGAGCGAGGACGAACTGGTCTCCGCGTTCGCCGCCGACCTGACGGACTTCGGCACCCGACTGGACCTCGACCGCGTGGTCGTGGTCAATGTGGCCTCCACGGAGCCGGCGCCGGGGGGCGCCGGGCTCCCGGCCAGCTCGCTCTACGCCGCCGCGGCACTGCGCGCCGGCTGCCCCTACGTCAACTTCACCCCGTCCTCGGGGCTGCGCCATCCCGCCCTCGCCGCCGAGGCCGCCGCGAGCGGCCTGCCGTACGCGGGACGCGACGGGAAGACCGGCCAGACCCTGCTGCGCTCCGTCCTCGCACCCATGTTCCTCCGGCGGGCCCTGACCGTACGGGCCTGGTCCGGCACGAACCTGCTCGGCGGCGGGGACGGCGCGGCCCTCGCCGACCCGGCCGCCGCCGCGGCGAAGAACGCCGGCAAGGAACGCGTGCTGGCCGAGGTCTTCGGCCGCACCCCGGAGGGCGAGGTGCACATCGACGACGTGCCGGCGCTGGGGGAGTGGAAGACGGCCTGGGACCACATCGCCTTCGACGGGTTCCTCTCCTCCCGGATGACCCTCCAGACCACCTGGCAGGGTTGCGACTCGGCGCTCGCCGCCCCGCTCGTCCTCGACCTGGCGCGGCTCACCGCCCGCGCCCACGAACGGGGCGTGAGCGGCCCGTTGGAGGACCTGGCCTTCTACTTCAAGGACCCCGAGGGCGCGGCACCGGCGGACCTCGCCGAGCAGTACACGCGACTCGTGGCCTTCGCGACGCGGCTGGGGGACAGCCGATGAGCACGTCGGACGCGGGGCCCGCACACGACACCGACCGCGCACCGGGGCCTCGAAGCGCGAGCGTGAGCGCACGGGCCGACGCGGAGGACGCGCGCGAGCCGAGGCCCGAGACGGACCCGACACCCGCGGCCGGCTCGGGGCCCGGGGGAGCGCCTGCGGACCTCGATCACGCGGGAGGCGCGCGCGGCATCCGCGGCACGGGGCGGACGAGGTCCGCGGAGCCGCTGTCTCGGCCCGGCGCCCGGGCCGTGGGTGCGGCCTGGGCCGAACTGCTCCGTATATCCGCACTGTTCACGGTGCCCGGAGACGCCCTGGCCGGGGCGGCCGCGGCAGGTGTACGCCCGAACCGTCGCACCCTGCTCGCCGTCGGCTGCTCCCTCTGCCTCTACGAGGCGGGCATGACGCTCAACGACTGGGCGGACCGCGACGAGGACGCCCTCGACCGCCCCCACCGCCCCCTTCCTTCCGGCGCCCCACCCCGTTCGTCTCGGCTACAGCACTAACGGCCTCACCGACCTGCGCCTCGACGACGCCCTCACCCTGCTCGCCGACCTCGGGTACGACGGCGTCGGCCTGACCCTCGACCACATGCACCTCGACCCCCTCGCCGCCGACCTTCCCGCCCGCACCGCCGCCGTCGCGCGCCGGCTGGAGCGGCTCGGCCTCGGCGTCACCGTCGAGACCGGCGCCCGCTACGTCCTCGACCCGCGCCGCAAGCACGGCCCCTCCCTCCTCGACCCGGACGCCGAGGCCCGCGCCACCCGCACCCGGTTCCTCCTGCGCGCCGTCCGGGTCGCCGCCGACCTCGGCGCCCACGCCCTCCACTGCTTCAGCGGCATCACCCCACCCGCGACCTCCGACGCCACCGCCTGGAAGCGCCTGACGGAGTCCCTCACCCCCGTCCTCGAAGCCGCCTCCGCCGCCCGTGTCCCCCTCGCCGTCGAACCCGAACCGGGCCACCTCCTCGCCACCCTGGACGACTTCCACCACCTGCGGGGACTTCTCGGCGACCCCGCCCCCGACGTCCTCGGGCTCACCCTCGACCTCGGCCACTGCCAGTGCCTGGAACCCCTCCCGCCGGCCGACTGCGTCCGCGCCGCCGCCCCCTGGATACGCCACATCCAGATCGAGGACATGCGCCGCGGCGTCCACGAGCACCTTCCCTTCGGCGACGGCGAGATCGACTTCCCACCCCTCCTCGACGCCCTCACCGCACTCGCCGCCGGCGGCTACCCGGACGGCGCGCAGGAGGAACCGGGTGCGGGTGGCGCGGGCCTCGGCGTCCGGGTCGAGGAGGGAGGGGCCGTGCTTGCGGCGCGGGTCGAGGACGTAGCGGGCGCCGGTCTCGACGGTGACGCCGAGGCCGAGCCGCTCCAGCCGGCGCGCGACGGCGGCGGTGCGGGCGGGAAGG
>NZ_RDBI01000035.1:109439-173124 GCF_008042125.1 Streptomyces sp. MS191 | reverse complement strand
GTCCTGATGCGCATCTTCGACCCCCACATCCACATGTCCTCGCGCYCCACGGACGACTACCGCGCCCTGTACGCCGCCGGTGTCCGCGCCCTGGTCGAACCCTCCTTCTGGCTCGGCCAGCCCCGCACCTCACCCGACTCGTTCCTCGACTACTTCGACTCCCTCCTCGGCTGGGAACCCTTCCGCGCCGCCCAGTACGGCATCGCCCACCACTGCACCCTCGCCCTCAACCCGAAGGAGGCCAACGACCCCCGCTGCACCCCCGTCCTCGACGCGCTGCCCCGCTACCTCGTCAAGGACCACGTCGTCGCCGTCGGCGAGATCGGCTACGACTCCATGACCCCGGCCGAGGACCACGCCCTCGCCGCCCAGCTCCAGCTCGCCGCGGACCACGACCTCCCCGCCCTCGTCCACACCCCGCACCGCGACAAGCTCGCCGGCCTGCGCCGCACCCTCGACGTCGTGCGCGAATCGGCCCTCGCGCCCGACCGCGTCCTCCTCGACCACCTCAACGAGACCACCGTCAAGGAGGCCGCCGACAGCGGCGCCTGGCTCGGCTTCTCCATCTACCCCGACACCAAGATGGACGAGGACCGGATGGTCGCCATCCTCAAGGACCACGGCCCGGACCGCGTCCTCGTCAACTCGGCCGCCGACTGGGGCGACAGCGACCCCCTCAAGACCCGCCGGGTCGGCGACGCCATGCTCGCCGCGGGCTTCTCCGACGACGACGTCGACCGGGTCCTCTGGCGCAACCCCGTCGCCTTCTACGGCCTCAGCGGCCGGCTGCGGCTCGACCTCCCCTCCACCGACGCCACCCACGAGGGCAACTCCGTCCTGCGCGGCGGCGAGTAGGGAGGACCGAACCGTGCGCTTCCGCCACCCCGACGGTTCCACCGTCCACCTCGCCTACTGCACCAACGTCCACCCCGCGGAGACCCTCGACGGCGTCCTCGCCCAGCTCCGCGACCACTGCGAACCGATCCGCCGCCGCCTCGGCCGCGACCGCCTCGGCATCGGACTGTGGCTCGCCCGGGACGCCGTCCACTCCCTCATCACCGACCCCGTCTCGCTCCGCGGCCTGCGCGCCGAGACCGACCGCCGCGGCCTGGAGGTCGTCACCCTCAACGGCTTCCCCTACGAGGGGTTCGGCGCCGAAGCGGTCAAGTACCGCGTCTACCAGCCGGACTGGACCCGCCCCGAACGCCTCGCCCACACCACCGACCTCGCCCGCCTCCTCGCCGCGCTCCTTCCCGACGACATCACCGAAGGCTCCGTCTCCACCCTCCCGCTCGCCTGGCGCACCCCCTTCGACTCCCGCGCCGCGGACACCGCCCGCGCCGCCCTGACCACCCTCGCCGAACGCCTCGACGCCCTCGAGGAGCTCACCGGGAAGTCCGTCCGGATCGGACTCGAACCGGAACCCGGCTGCACCGTCGAGACCACCGCCGACGCCATCGCCCCGCTCACCGCCGTGGCAAGCCCCCGGATCGGCGTCTGCGTCGACACCTGCCACCTCGCCACCTCCTTCGAAGACCCCCGCACCGCGCTGGACGCCCTCGCCGCAGCCGGTATCCCCGTGCCCAAGGCCCAGCTCTCCGCGGCCCTGCACGCCGAGCACCCCCACCTCCCCGTGGTGCGCGCCGCACTCGCCGCCTTCGACGAGCCCCGCTTCCTCCACCAGACCCGTACCCGCACCTCCGCCGGACTGCGCGGCACCGACGACCTCGCCGAAGCCCTCGCGGGCGACGCCCTCCCCGACGGCGCGCCTTGGCGCGCCCACTTCCACGTCACATGCCCCGCCTGCAGCACATGCCCCGCCTGCAGGCCCTCGCCCGCTCCGGCTCCGAAGCCCTCCTCTCCACCGTCCTGCCGGCCGTCACCTGCACCGCCCAGTCCACCTTCCTCACGGGCACGCTCCCCTCCGAGCACGGCATCGTCGCCAACGGCTGGTACTTCCGCGAACTCGGCGACGTCCTGCTCTGGCGCCAGCACAACGGACTCGTGTCGGGCGACCGGATCTGGGACGCGGCCCGTCGCGCCCACCCCGGCTACACCGTCGCCAACATCTGCTGGTGGTACGCCATGGGCGCCGACACCGACATCACCGTCACCCCCCGTCCCGTCTACTACGCGGACGGCCYCAAGGAACCCGACTGCTACACCCGACCCCCGGCCCTCCACGYCGAACTCACCGACGCCCTCGGCACGTTCCCCCTCTTCCACTTCTGGGGACCCGGCGCCGACCTCGTCTCCAGCCAGTGGATCATCGACGCCACCCGCCACATCCTGCGCACCCGCCGCCCCGACCTGGCCCTCTGCTACGTCCCCCACCTCGACTACGACCTCCAGCGCCACGGCCCCGACGACCCCCGCTCCTTCCGCGCGGCCGCCGAACTCGACGCCGCCCTCGCCCCGCTCCTCGACGACGCCCGTGCCGAAGGCCGCACGGTCGTCGCCCTGTCCGAGTACGGCATCACCCGTGTCAGCCGACCCGTCGACATCAACCGGGCCCTGCGCCGCGCGGAAGGAGCGGGGGTCGTCGGGGCCGTGGCGCTGGAGGTCGTAGTCGAGGTGGGGGACGTAGCAGAGGGCCAGGTCGGGGCGGCGGGTGCGCAGGATGTGGCGGGTGGCGTCGATGATCCACTGGCTGGAGACGAGGTCGGCGCCGGGTCCCCAGAAGTGGAAGAGGGGGAACGTGCCGAGGGCGTCGGACGTCCCCCACCTCGACTACGACCTCCAGCGCCACGGCCCCGACGACCCCCGCTCCTTCCGCGCGGCCGCCGAACTCGACGCCGCCCTCGCCCCGCTCCTCGACGACGCCCGTGCCGAAGGCCGCACGGTCGTCGCCCTGTCCGAGTACGGCATCACCCGTGTCAGCCGACCCGTCGACATCAACCGGGCCCTGCGCCGCGCGGGCCTCCTCGAAGTCCACACCCAGGACGGCATGGAGTACCTGGACCCGATGGCCTCCCGCGCCTTCGCGGTCGCCGACCACCAGCTCGCACACGTCTACGTACGCGACCACGGCGATCCCGGGGAGATGGCCCGCGTCCGCGACGCCCTCGAGGGCGTCCCCGGCATCGAGCGGCTCCTCGACGACGAAGGCAAGAAGGAGCACGGCCTCGACCACCCCCGCTCCGGGGAGTTCGTCGCCCTCGCCGAGCCCGACGCCTGGTTCACGTACTACTACTGGCTCGACGACGCGAAGGCCCCCGACTTCGCCCAGCTCGTCGAGATCCACCGGAAACCCGGCTACGACCCCGCCGAACTGTTCATGGACCCGCTCGACCCCTACGTCCGGGTGAAGGCGGCCACGGCGATCGCCCGCAAGAAGCTCGGCATGCGCTACCGGCTGGCGGTCGTGCCGCTCGATCCCTCACCTATTCGCGGCAGCCATGGCCGCCTCCCCACGAGCGATGACGAAGGTCCGCTCATCCTGTGCTCCACCCCCCGCGCCGTAAGCGGCCGCGTCGCGGCCACCGATGTGAAGTCCCTGCTGCTCCGACTCGCCGGTCTCCACTGACCCGATCCCGGCGCAACGGAATCCAGTGAAGCAGACGAATCCGACAACGAGGAGTTATCCACAGATGAGCCGCATCCCCCGTACGTCCGTGGACCCGGAACTCACCCACAAGCTCAGCCGGCGGGCCATGCTCGGCGTGGCGGCCGGCGCGACCGCCGCCGGCATCCTCGCGGCCGCCGCCCCGGCCGCCTCGGCCGCCGGACCCGCCTCGTCCGCGGCCGACCCCGTCACCCGGGGCAAGGGCCACGGCCGCGCCGTCCTGCCGCCCGGCCGTCTGGGCATCCAGCTCTACTCGCTGCGGGACAAGGTCGCCACGCTCGGCTTCGACACCGTCTTCGCCGAGCTCAGGAAGTACGGATACGACGAGGTCGAGTTCGCCGGCTACACCCAGGGTTCGGCGGGCGCCATCACCCTGCCCGAGCTCAGGAACCTCACCCGCGACCACGGTCTGCGGGCCATCGGCAGCCACGTCGGCTACTACTCCTCCGACCCGAACGCCTACACCTTCGCCCAGAACCTCACCCGGGTCCTCGACGACGCCCAGGCCCTCGGCCTCCCGCACATCGGCACGGCCTCGGGCCCCTGGCGGTACGGCAGCACCGTCGACGGCTGGAAGCGCTGCGCCGAGGAGTTCAACCGGTACGGCGCCGAGGCGAAGAAGCGCGGCATGAAGTTCTACCAGCACAACCACGCCGAGGAGTTCTCCTTCGCCACCGACCGCCCCGACGTCCGTCTCTACGACGTCCTGCTCGCCGAGACCGACCCCGAACTCGTCCACCTCGAACTCGACATCTACTGGGCGTACGTGGCCCAGTTCCGCTTCTCCCGCCGCGTCGACGGCACCCCCGCCCCCTTCGACCCGCTGGACTACGTCCTGCGCCAGCCCCACCGGTACCCGCTCTTCCACGTCAAGGACGGCGAGCACGACGACTCCGTCCGCGACGGCTACCGGATGTCGGACGTCGGCGACGGGGACATCGACTACCAGCGCTTCATCTCCGCAGTGAGCCGCACCCGTCACGGGCGCCACGCCCACCACTGGCAGGCCGAGCACGACAACCCCGTCGAGTCCTTCGCCTTCGCCCGCAAGTCCAGCGCGCACCTCCACTCGCTGCGCGAGAAGGACTGCTGACCGAAGGGCCCGGGGCCGCGGAGGCCCCGGGCCACCCGCGCCCCGGCCCGGATCAGCCGATCCCCTGGCGGTCGGCCTTCAGGGCGAAGTCCCGGTCGGCCGGCTCCGGGACGGTGCGCTCCACCAGCTGCACCAGGAGTGTGCGGTGCCGCAGGAGCGGCTGCCTGCGTTCGGCGGGTACCAGGGACAGCAGGTCGTCCAGCCCCGCGAGCAGCCGGCGGATCACCTGCGGGTTGCCCGCCGCGCAGACCCGGACCTCGGCGAACCCCAGGTCCACCAGATCCGTCCACCCCGGCACGTCCTGGACCAGCCGGACCGCGCCCTTCCGGTCGCGATGGCGGACCGTGCCCAGCGGGCGGTCCGCGAGCGCCGCGAGGAACTGGGTGGTCCGGTCCAGGCACTGCACGGCCGTCGTCGGATCGTTCACCGAGGAGGAGAGCGCCCGCAGCGCGATGTCGGAGAGCTGCCGCAGCCCGAAGGAGAGGTCCTGGTAGAACGACCGCTCGATGCCGACCGACACGGCCGAGGACAGCAGGCGGGGCACCTGCCCGTCGCCGTGGACGGCCAGGATCCGCGTACCCGGCAGGACGAAGTCCCCGATGCGGGGGATCAGCCGCAGCACCACCCCGTGTCGCCGGGCGGCCCGCACCAGCAGAGCGACGTTCACGTCGCGCAGCACGCCGGCCCGCCCCCGGTGGGTGAGGAACGCCGTCGCGGGCCCGAGGTCCTCGACCGCGCCCTCGTGCCGGGGCTGCTTCGCCAGGACCCGGAACGCCTCGTTCGTGATCAGGTCCACCACGTGCCCCACCCGCATCAGCCGAAGCGTGGTGTTCACGTACGCCACGAAGAGCAGCAGGCTCAGCCCCAGCATGAGGAGCGTCAGGATCGACTGCACCAGCGGTACGGCCGAGACGCGCTCGGGGTCGGTCTCGCCCTCGTACGAGGCGAGGACCAGCAGGGAGAGCAGGAACGTCGCCAGGAAGACGGAGAAGGTGGCCTTGGTGATCCGGCTCCGGATGAACATCGGCACCACCCGGGGGCTGAGCTGCCCGCTGGCCATCTGGAGGGCGACCAGGGAGATCGAGAACACCACACCGATGAACGTCATCATCGCCGAGCTGATCGTCGTGACGATCGTCTTCGCGTCCTCGGCGATCTTGATCAGGTCGGCGACGTCGTCGTAGGCCTGCTCGCTCTGGAGGTACTCGACGAGGGCCCGGTCCAGCTCGTCGGCGACGATCCACAGCACGAAGACGGCGACCATGGCGGCGACCGGCGCGAACCAGAACGTGTCCTTCAGGTGCTCCCGCAGCGGCGTCAGGATCCGGGGTCTGCGGTACTCGGAGTAGCTCACCCGGGCAGGCTAGGGGGCCGCACGCCGAGAAACGCACACTCCGTAGGGGAATCGCCACATTCTGTACGTCTGGCGGTGCAACGCGTGCGTGATCAAGGGTGGTGGGGTCGCCGCACCGCACTGACCACGGAAAACGCGGGTGAAAGCCACCTCGAACCCCTGGTAGAGTTATCCATGTCGCCGCGGGAATCACCCCAAAGCGGCAGACACCTGGTCCGGGTGGCGGAATGGCAGACGCGCTAGCTTGAGGTGCTAGTGCCCTTTATCGGGCGTGGGGGTTCAAGTCCCCCCTCGGACACCAGCTGGGACGATCATGAGATCGTTCCCCACGCGTTCACGAATTACCGGTGAGTCATATGACTCGCCGGTAATTTTGCGTTCCCGGAGGCATCGGTGTCACGGCCCGGGTTCCCGTGGATCCCGGACCGGCCTGCGTCCGCCCTGAGCCGCGCCCGACGGGCCGGTCACTGATACTGAGAAAATGGGCATACTCGGGCGATTCGCCCCGGCGAGCCGACGGCGCGGCCGCGTGCCGCCGAAGGCCGGGTCGTCGAAGGCCGGCCCGGAGGCCCGCCACCCGGCGGCCGGCCGGCGTGTCCCGTCGTTGCTGAACCCGCGCAGTGCCGCCGGTCAGGTCTTCCTGCTGCAGCTGGTGGTCGTCCTGCTGCTCATCGCCACGGCCCTGGTGGTGCTCGTGTTCCAGGACCGCAACCGAGCGATCCAGGAAGCCGGCGACCGGTCGCTGGTGGCGGCCGAGTCGTTCGCGAACGCCCCGGGCACCGCGGAGGCGATGGAGAGCGACGACCCGACGGCGGCGCTCCAGCCGCACGCCGAGGTGGTGCGCAAGAAGACCGGTGTCGACTACGTCGTGGCGCTGAGCCCCTACGGCTTCCGTTGGACCCACCCGGACCCGGACCAGATCGGGAAGCACGTCTCCACCTCCTACGGCCAGGCGCTCGAGGGCGAGCCCCACCAGACCACGTTCGACAGCAGCCTGGGGAAGGCGGTCGACTCGACGGTGGCCGTCTTCGACGAGAAGGGGAACGCGGTGGGCCTCGTCACCGTGGGCGTCACGGTGGACAAGGTGACCAGTGTCGTGGAGGACCAGCTGCCGGTGATCTTCGCCGCCGGCGGTGTCGCGCTGCTGCTGGCCGCGGGTGGGTCGGCGCTGGTCAGCGGGCGTCTGCGGCGCCAGACCCGGGGCCTCGGGCCGGTGGAGATGACCCGCATGTACGAGCACCACGACGCGGTGCTGCACGCGGTCCGTGAAGGCGTGATCATCCTGGACGTCGACGGAAAACTGCTGCTGGCCAACGACGAGGCGCGCCGGCTGCTCGCACTGCCGCCCGAGGCCGAGGGTCGACCGGTCACCCGACTCGGGCTGAGCCCGGCCCTGGCCGAGCTGCTGGGATCGGGCCAGGCGGCCACGGACCGGGTCTTCCTGGCCGGGGAGATCCTGCTCGCGGTCAGCGTGCGGCCGGTCGTCGGGCCGCAGGGGGGCAGCGTGGCCACCCTGCGGGACACCACGGAGCTGAGCGCCCTCGCGGGCCGGGCGGACGTGGCGGGCGGGCGCCTGCGACTGCTCTACGAGGCCAGCACCCGGATCGGCACCACTCTCGACATGCAGCGCACCGCCGAGGAGCTGACCGAGGTGGCGGTCCCGCGCTTCGCCGACTTCGCCACCGTCGAGCTGGTGGAGCCGGTGCTGCAAGGCGGTGAACCGGCCGGGGCGAGCACGGAGATGCGCCGCATCGCAGCCGCGGGCATCCGGGAGGACGCGCCCTTCCATCCGGTCGGGACGCCCATGCGCTACGCGCCCGGCAGTCCCGTGGCCGTCAGCCTGACCACCGGCCGGCCGGTGGTGGTGGCGCACCTCGCCACGGCCGACGGATGGCGGGCCCAGGACCCGGAGTGGGCCCGGAAGGTCGTCGAATCCGGTATCCACTCCATGATCTCGGTGCCGCTCCAGGCCCGAGGCCAGTTGCTGGGGGTCGTGGAGTTCTGGCGTTCGGAGCAGGACCCCTTCGAGCCGGACGACCTGTCTCCCGCCGAGGAACTCGCCGCCCGGGCCGCCGTGTGCATCGACAACGCGCGCCGGTACACCCGCGAGCACACCACGGCCGTCACCCTCCAGCGCAGCCTGCTGCCCGGAGCGCTCCCCGAGCTGTCCGCGCTGGAGGTCGGGCACCGGTACCTGCCCGCCCAGGCGGGGGTGGGCGGTGACTGGTACGACGTCATCCCGCTGCCGGGGGCCCGGGTGGCCCTGGTGGTCGGCGACGTCGTCGGACACGGTCTGCACGCCGCCGCGACGATGGGCCGCCTGAGGACGGCGGTGCACAACTTCGCCGCCCTGGACCTCCCTCCGGACGAACTGCTCGCGCACCTGGACGACCTGATCACCCGGATCGACCAGGACGCGGCGGCCGAGGGCAACACCGAGGCCGTCGCCGGAGCCACCTGCCTGTACGCGGTCTACGATCCGGTCTCAGGGCGATGTGTTCTCGCCCGGGCCGGTCATCCCGGTCCGGCGCTGGTCTCGCCCGACGGCTCGGTGACCTTCCCCGACATCCCCGTCGCCCCGCCACTCGGCGTGGGAGGAGGCCTGCCGGTCGAGACGGCCGTGCTCCGGCTGGCCGCCGACAGCCGGCTCGTCCTCTACACCGACGGCCTGGTCGAGGCCCGCGGCCGTGACATCGACGTCGGGCTCGACATGTTGAAGGCGGCGCTCGCCGATACGCACGGTGCCACCCCGGACGACACCTGCCGGGCGGTCCTCGACGCGATGCTGCGCACCAGGTCGAGTGACGACGTCGCCCTGCTCGTCGCACGCACCCGGTTGCTCGACCCCGACCAGGTCGCGGAGTGGGAGGTGCCGGACGACCCCGCGGCTGTCCACTGGATCCGCGCCGAGGGCACCCGCAAGCTGGAATCCTGGGGGCTCGGCGAGGCGGCCTTCACGACCGAGCTGATCCTCAGCGAACTGGTGACGAACGCCATCCGGTACGGCGGGAGCCCCATCAGCCTGCGGCTGCTGCGCGACGGCGACAGCCTGATCTGCGAGGTCGCCGACGGCACCAGCACCTCCCCGCACCTGCGCCGCGCGACCTTCACCGACGAGGGGGGCCGTGGTCTGTTCCTCGTCGCGCAGCTGTCCCGCCGCTGGGGGACCCGGTACACCGACCGAGGCAAGATCATCTGGGCTGAGCAGGCGCTCGACGCCGGAGCGGCGGGGGACCTGAGCGGTCTCCTCATGGCCGACCTTTGAGGCGGGACGGAGACCGGACCGCCGCACACCGCGGGGTGTGCGGCGGTCCGGAGCCTTCAGGAGCCGCCGCCGACGGTGAAGTACGGGATCTTGGCCGGATCCTGGCCGAAGGCGGCCCCGAGATAGACGGCCGACAACTTGGTGAGTGTCCCGTCGTCGATCAGCTGCCTGATGATCCGGTCCAGCTCGTCCTTGTTCGGCGACCCCTTCGGGTAGAGGGCGCCGTACCCCTGGTCGGTCCTGTACTGGCCCACGAGGCGCACCCTGCCCTCCCGCTTCTGGGGGTACGCCAGCAGAATCGTCGTGTCGTGGACGACCGCGTCGATCCGTCCCTCCTCCAGCGCCGTGACCATCGCCGGGTCGTTGGCGAAGGCGGTGACGGGCTTGGTCGGCTTGAGGCGCTTCTCGACGAACTCCTCGCCCGTGGTGCCCTCGGCCACCCCGATGCGGACGTCACGGATGTTGTCCTCGTCGATCTTCTCGCCGTCCCTGATCAGCACTCCCAGGGTCGAGGAGAGGTAGGGCGGGGAGAACTCGGCGACCTTGCTCCGCTCCGGGGTGATCGTGATCTGCGCCAGGGCCAGGTCGAAGTCCGTGGTCCGGCCGGACACCACCTCCGGAAAGGGGGCGTTCTCCACCTTCAACCGGTCGAGTCCGGACCGGTAGGCGATGTTGGCGGCCATGCAGTACTCGTAGCCGCTCTCGATCGAGTCCGGCGTGTCGCCGTTCCACCAGCCGGGCGCGGGCAGGGTCGTCTTGACCGTGAGGGCGCCCGCCGTCCTGGGTGAGAGCTGGAACTCCCCGTGACGTCCCGAGATCGGACAGTCGCCGTACCGGGCGTTCGACGACGTCGACCCGCCGTCGTCGCAAGCCGATGTCACGCCGATGAGCGTCACGCTGACAGCCAGAGAGGCGATCGCTGCAGCGGCGCGCATCATCGCACCTCCGGTGAGGGGGCATATGTCCTGAGTCACCATAAATCACCCCGAGCCACAGGACTGCCCGTGCCACGTGGGAAGAATGGGGCCCGGGTCGGGTCGCCCGGCCCGCCTCAGCCCTGCCGGCTGCTCTCGTCGCGCAGCCAGGTGTGGAAGTCGCCCTCCCGGATCGCCTTCTTCGCGCCCCGGCGCGCGGCGATCGCCGCGGCCGCGAAGACGAGGACGGACGGCAGCAGCCGGGGCTCGGCGCGCAGCAGCGCGCGGAGGTCGCCCATGCTGGTGCGCGCCGACGGGCGGTCCGCCGGTCCGCCCGGTGCGACCTCCCCCGGCGGTGCGGGGTCCGCGGCCGGCTCGTTCCGTGCCGCACGCTCCTGCTCGCTCTCCAGCTGCGCCGTCGACGTGGCGGCCCGGACGCGCCGGCGGATCAGGTCGGACCACGTCCGCGGCGGGTGCACCACGACGCGGGCCGCGTCGACCACCGTCCGCTCCTCGGGACCGAAGGCGAGCGAGGCGGCCAGGTCGTCGGCCATCAGGGGAGGCAGTGCGGCGATGCGGGCATGGCCCGCCCCCGACATCGCGATCACCCCTCGCCCGAACAGCCCCTCCCGTACCGCGGGCAACCGCTGCCACACGCGGTAGTACGCGCGCACACGCCAGCCGCAGCCGGTCATCGGCAGATGCCGCTCCGGGGCCGCGGCCAGTTTGGCGCCGGGGCCCTCGAGGGCCGCCGCGAGGGCCCGGGCGTCGGCCGCTCCGAGGACCACGTCCGCGTCCACGTACAGCCGGGGGAAGCCGCGCGCGTGCTCGTCGCCGGCCCGCAGCGCGGCGTGTTTCGAGGGGACCGGGATCTCGACCACACGGACCCGCGCGCCGCGGGCGGCGGCCACGCCCGCCGTGTCGTCCGTGCAGCCGTTGCACACGACGACGATGTCGAAGTCGTCCGCGGAGGCCCGGCCCGGGGCCGCGGGTGCGAGTGAGGGGTCGGACGGGTCGCCGGCGGTGGAACCGGAACGGCCGGGTTCGTCGGTGGGAGCAGCCGGAGCGGCGGAATCACCGGAAGCGGAGGGATCGGAGAGCCCGGAAGGACCGCCCGGCTCGGCCAGGAGCGAGTCCAGGAGCCGGCCGAGTGTGCGCTCTTCGTTGTGGGCAGGGATCACGATGCTGGGCACCGCGCCAGTATGACGAATGCACGCCACGCTCACAGTTTCTTTGACGCTTGGTGGGAGTTTTCCACAACTCCTTCATGACCTGCCCCACTTGCTCTAGATTGAGCGCTGCCGGATCCGCGCGGACGCGAGCACCTTTCGCGACGGGTGGATTCTGCGTCGTTGTGCGGACTCCGGTCGCGGGGGGGCTTCTTGCGATCGGTTCGCACCGTTTGGTCAGGCGGAAGACCCGCGTTCCCTCGACGCGCCATCAATGCCCGTCCTCCACCTCGCGAGTTGTGCGCTCGCGCGGGCGGGACACGGGGCACGGGTGGCTCAACGGGGTACGCGCGAAGCGCCCTTGGGGGGAATGGATGACCGTCCTGCCGGTCACACATGAGCGGCATCGTGTTGAATCCACACACTTCGACGTCCACCGGCTGTGGTGGAAACGGAGACATCAGATCGTCCTGCTGGTCGCGGACCTGGTCGCGGCCTCCGCGGCCTCGCTGCTGGTCCTGGAGGCGGTCGGCCGCTGGCACGTGGTCCTCGGACTGCCACCGGCCTGGATCGCGATGATGTACGGCCACCAGGCGTACGAGCACAGCTCGCTGGGGGCCGGGAGCGAGCTGTACCGGCGGGTGCTGCGCGGCGCCCTCGTGCTGCCGGCCCTCGCCGCGGCCATCGGCTGGGGGATGGCCGGCGACCTCGACCTGCTGCACGACATGATCCTGGCGGCTCCGCCGACGGCCCTGCTGGCCCTGGCCGCCCGGTTCGTGATGCGTCGCTGGCTGCACCGGCGCTGGGCACAGGGCCGGCACCGCACCACGGCGGTGCTGGTCGGGTCCTCGGCCTGTGCCGTCGAACTGGTCGAGGCGCTCTGGCGCCGCGGCCAGGGCTTCGCGCCCATGGGTCCCGACCTGCGGGGCCTCGACATAGCCGGCGTGTGCCTGACCGACCCGGGGAACGCGCCGGTCGTCGCCGAGCTGGGAATTCCGGTGCTCGGCGGGGTCGCGGACGTGCCCGGGGCGCTCCGTGCCCACGGCGGTACGGCGCTGGTGGTCCTGCCGACCTCCGAGATCGACGCGGCCCAGCTGCGCCGGCTCGCGTGGACCGCCGACGCCGCGGGCTGCGACTTCCTGCTGGCCCCCGCCCTGGGCGAGACGGCCGTCGCCCGGGTCGCGGTCCGGCCGGTCGGAGGCGTGCCCATGGTCCGGGTCCGGGCGCCCCGGCTGTCGCGGACCGCCCGGCTGCCCAAGGAGTTCGCGGAGCGGCTCGCCGCCGCGACCCTCCTGCTGCTCCTCGCGCCGCTGCTGTGCGTGGTCGCGGTGACGATCCGGCTCGGCAGCAACGGGCCGGCGCTGTTCCGGCAGAGCCGCGTGGGGCTGCACGGAAAGCACTTCACCATGCTGAAGTTCCGCACGATGCGGCCCGACGCGGAGGCGTGCCGGGCGGAGCTGGAGCACGCCAACCACAACAGCGACGGCCTGCTGTTCAAGGTGCGGGACGATCCGCGCGTCACACGTGTGGGCGCCACGCTCCGCCGCTACTCGATCGACGAACTGCCGCAGCTGATCAACGTGCTGAGCGGCCGGATGTCGCTGATCGGGCCGCGCCCGCCGCTGCCCGACGAGGTGGCCGGCTACGGACACGAGGTCCGGCGCCGGCTCCTCGTCAAACCGGGGCTCACCGGACTGTGGCAGGTGAGCGGACGCTCGGACCTGCCGTGGGACGAGGCGGTCCGGCTCGACCTGGCGTACGTCGACAACTGGTCCCTCGGACTGGACGCGTCGATTCTGCTGCGCACCGGCCCCGCCGTGATGCGCGGAACGGGGGCTTACTGACATGAAGGGGAACAAAGTGAAGGACGTGGATCGGCCCGACGGGCGGCTCGGAGTCGCGGTCGTGGGCGCCGGCTACTGGGGACCCAACCTCGTGCGCAACTTCCAGGCCAGCGACCGCTTCCTGCTGCGCTGGCTCTGCGACCTGGACGTCACGCGCGCCCAGCGGGTCCTCGGCGGATACTCCACCGTCCAGGCGACCGACGACTTCGAGGCGGTGCTCGCCGACCCCTCCGTGGACGCCATCGCCGTCGCGACCCCGGCCGGAACGCACCTGGACGTCGCCCTGGCCGCGCTGCGCGCCGGCAAGCACGTGCTCGTCGAGAAGCCGCTGGCGACCACCTACGCCGACGGGGCGCGCCTGGTCGCCGAGGCCGAGGAGCGCGGCCTGACCCTGATGTGCGACCACACCTACTGCTACACCCCCGCCGTGGGCCGGATCCGCGAGTTGGTGCACTCGGGCGAACTGGGCGAGATCCACTACGTCGACTCGGTCCGGATCAACCTCGGACTGGTCCAGAAGGACGTCGACGTGCTGTGGGACCTCGCCCCGCACGACCTGTCGATCCTCGACTTCATCCTCCCCGAGCACGTGGAGCCGGTCGCCGTCGCCGCGCACGGCGCCGACCCGATCGGCGCGGGCCAGGACTGCATCGCCTACCTGACCCTCCAGCTCAACACCGGCGCCATCGCCCACGTGCACGTCAACTGGCTGTCGCCCACCAAGGTGCGCACCACCATGGTCGGCGGCGCCAAGCGCACCCTGATCTGGGACGACCTGAACCCGGCCCAGCGGGTCGCCGTCTTCGACCGGGGCGTCGACCTGGCGACCCCGCAGGAACTCGGCGCGGACGAGCGGCGCCAGGCGCTCATCTCCTACCGCAGCGGCGACATGGTCGCGCCCGCGATCGGGGAGAAGGAGGCCCTGCGCAGCATGGTGGACGAGTTCGGCGCCGCGATCCGCGAACGCCGGGCGCCGCTGACCGACGGGCGGGCGGGCCTGCGCGTCCTGGACATTCTCGAGGCGGCGTCGCGGAGCCTTGAGTTCCGCGGCGCGGTCGTCGGGCTGCGGACCGGCGCCGGCCGGTCCCTTCGTACGGTGAACGACTCTGTGGGGGAACGGCGTTGAGCGATATTCGCGGTAAGAAGGTCCTGGTCACCGGCGGTGCCGGCACGATCGGCTCCCATGTGACCGACCTTCTCGTGGCGGGGGGCGCGCGGGAGATCGTCGTCCTCGACAACTTCGTCCGGGGGCGCCGGGCCAACCTCGCGCGGGCTCTGGAGAGCGGCGTGGTCGACCTCGTCGAGGGGGACATCCGCGACGCGGCCACGGTCCACCGGGTCACCGAGGGCGCCGATCTCGTCTTCCACCTCGCCGCCATCCGCATCACCCAGTGCGCGGAGGAGCCCCGGCTCGCCAACGAGGTCATGGTGGACGGCACGTTCAACGTGCTGGAGGCGGCCGCCGCCGCCGGAGTGGGCAAGGTGATCGCCTCGTCCTCCGCCTCGGTCTACGGCCTGGCGGAGACCTTCCCCACGACCGAGCGCCACCACCCGTACAACAACGACACCTTCTACGGGGCGGCCAAGGCCTTCAACGAAGGCATGCTGCGCAGCTTCCACGCCATGTACGGCCTGGACTACGTGGCGCTGCGCTACTTCAACGTGTACGGACCGCGGATGGACATCCACGGCCTGTACACCGAGGTCCTCATCCGCTGGATGGAGCGGATCGAGGCCGGCGAGCCGCCGCTGATCCTCGGCGACGGCACCCAGACGATGGACTTCGTCGACGTCCGGGACATCGCCAGGGCCAACCTGCTCGCCGCGCAGTCGGACCTCACCGACGAGGTGTTCAACGTCGCGAGCGCGACCGAGACGTCCCTGCGGGAACTCGCCCTGAACCTCCTGGAGGTGATGGGCTCCGACCTGGAGCCGGTGCACGGCCCCGCCCGCGCCGTGAACGGGGTGACCCGCCGGCTCGCGGACACCACGCAGGCCGAGCAGCGCCTCGGCTTCAAGGCGGAGATCGACCTGCGGACCGGTCTGAAGGACCTGGTCGACTGGTGGCGGTCCGAGCGTGCCGCCGGGTCCGCCCCGGCCACCGCGACCGCCCCGGCGCCGGCCGTCACGGCACCCGTGACCGAGCCGGCGGAGGCACCCGCCGCGCCCCGGGCCGCCGGCCCCGCCCGTACACCGGTGATGGTGCCGTGGCTCGGCGAGGAGGAGGCGGAGGCCGCGGCCGAGGCCGTACGGTCCGGCTGGGTCGCGCAGGGCCCCCGGGTCGCCGCCTTCGAGAACGCCTTCGCCGAGAGGGTGGGAGCCGCGCACGCCGTCGCGGTCAGCTCCTGCACGACGGCCCTGCACCTCGCCCTGCTCGCCCTCGACCTGGGGCCGGGCGACGAGGTCGTGGTCCCGTCGCTGTCGTTCATCGCCACCGCCAACGCGGTGCGCTACGTCGGCGCGGAGCCCGTCTTCGCCGACGTCGACCTCGACACCGGCAACCTCACCGCCGACACCGTGGACGCGGTCCGCACCCCGCGGACCAAGGCCGTCGTCCTGGTGCACCAGGGCGGCGTGCCCGCCGACGTCCGGGCCGTACGGGCCGCGTGCGCCGGCTGGGACCTGCCGGTGGTGGAGGACGCGGCCTGCGCCATCGGCTCCACCGTCGACGGCGCGTCCGTCGGGCACGGGGCCCTGATCGCCGCCTGGTCCTTCCATCCGCGCAAGCTCCTCACCACCGGCGAGGGCGGGATGGTGACCACGGACGACGCCGCCTGGGCGGCCCGCCTGCGGCGGCTGCGCGAGCACGGCATGAACGTCTCCGCCGCCGAACGCCACGCGAGCGGGAAGCCCGTTCTGGAGAGCTACCTGGAGACCGGCTTCAACTACCGGATGACCGACATCCAGGCCGCGGTCGGACTGGTGCAGCTCGGCCGGCTGGACGCGATGGTGGCACGCCGCCGCGCCCTGGCCGCCCGCTACGGCGAGCTGCTGCGGGGCATCCCGGGCCTGCGGCCGGTCAGCGACCCCGGCCACGGCCAGGGCAACTTCCAGTCCTACTGGGTGCTGCTCGCCGAGGACTTCCCGGTGGGCCGCGACGAGCTCCTCGCCGTCCTCGCCGAGGCCGGGATCTCCGCCCGCCGCGGCATCATGGCGTCGCACCTGGAGCCCGCCTACGCCGGGCATCCGGCGGCACTCCTCCCGGTGACCGAGCGGATCAGCCGCGACTCGCTGATCCTGCCGCTGTTCCACACGATGACCGAGGTCCAGCAGGACCGGGTGGTCGAGGTGCTGCGGGAAGCGGCGGGCCGCGCGTGAACGACCTGGTCATCATCGGCGCGGGCGGTCTCGCACGGGAGACCGCCCAGGCCGTGCGGGACGCCGGAGCCGGCGGCCACCGGCTGCTCGGCCACCTCGACGACGACCCGGCGCTGCACGGCGTCGAGGTGGACGGCGTGCCCGTGCTCGGAGGCTGCGACCTGGCGCGCGAACTGCCGCACGCCTCCTTCGTGGTCTGTGTCGGCAGCCCGCGCGACTACGCCGCGCGGGCCCGCCTGGTACGGCGGCTCGGCCTGCCGGCCGACCGCTACGCCACGGTGGTGCACCCCAGCGCCGTCGTCCCCGCGGGCTGCACGGTGGGCCCGGGCTCGGTGATCCTCGCGCAGACCGTCCTCACCGCCGCGGTGCGGGTGGGCAGCCATGTCGCGGTGATGCCGCAGACCGTCCTCACCCACGACGACGAGGTCGGGGACTACTGCACCCTCGCCTCCGGGGTCCGGCTCGGCGGCGGTGCCCGGCTGGAGCAGGGCGCGTACCTCGGGGCCGGGTCCCTGGTCCGCGAGTACACGACGATCGGCGCCTGGTCGCTGGTCGGCATGGGAAGCACCGTTCTGGCCGACGTGCCGCCCGGCGAGGTCTGGGTCGGCAGCCCGGCCCGCCGGCTGCGCGGGGCGAACCCCGCGGCGCTGGAGCAGCTCCGGTCAGACGACACCGACGGCCTCGCGCAGCAGGCCGAGGCAAGGGAAGTGAAGGGCAGATGAACCAGATACCGCTGGTCGACCTCAAGGCGGCCCACTCCGAAGTCGCCGACGAGGTCCGGGAGGGCTTCGACCGCGTCCTGGCCGGTACCGCCTTCATCGGCGGCGAGGAGGTGCGGGAGTTCGAGCGCGAGTACGCCGAATTCGCCGGCGTCGCCCACTGCGTCGGCGTCGCCAACGGCACGGACGCCCTGGAGCTGGCGCTGCGCGCGAGCGGCGTCGGGCCGGGCGACGAGGTCGTCCTGCCCGCCAACACCTTCATCGCCACCGCCGGTGCCGTGGCCCGGACGGGCGCCCGCCCCGTGCTCGTCGACTGCGACCCCGACAGCCTGCTGATCGACACGCAGGCGGCGCTCGACGCGGTCGGCCCCGCCACCCGCGCGGTGGTACCGGTCCACCTGTACGGGCAGAGCGCCGACGCCGCGCGGCTGGCGGCCGGCGTACCGGACTCCGTCCGGGTCGTCGAGGACGCCGCCCAGAGCCAGGGCGCCACCCGCGACGGCCGTCAGGCCGGCAGCGGAGGCATCGCCGCGACCAGCTTCTATCCGGGCAAGAACCTGGGCGCGTACGGCGACGCGGGTGCGGTGCTCACCGACGACCCCGACGCGGCGGCCGTCGTACGGGCGATCGCCAACCACGGCGGCGTCCAGAAGTACCGGCACGACCTGCCCGGGTTCAACAGCCGGCTCGACGGGCTGCAGGCCGTCGTCCTGCGCGCGAAGCTGCGCCGGCTGGCCGCCGGGAACGAGGCCCGGCGGACGGCCGCCGCGCGCTACGACGACCTGCTCGCGCCGCTCGCCGGCGCGGGCCGCCTCGTGCGGCCGACGACGGTCGACGGCAACGTGCACGTGTGGCACCTGTACGTGGTGCGCGTCACCGGGGCCGACCGGGACGAGGTGGTGGGCAAACTCAACGCGAGCGGCATCGGCGCGGGCGTGCACTACCCGACCCCGGTCCACCTGACGCCCGCCTACCGCTCCCTCGGGCACCGTCGCGGGGACTTCCCGCACGCCGAACGTGCGGCCGACGAGATCCTCTCGCTGCCGCTCTTCCCGCAGATCACCCCCGACCAGCAGCAGCAGGTCGTGGATGCGCTGGCGGGCGCACTGAGCTGACGCTCACCCTCACCACCCCCGGCCGGTAGGCCAGGACCTGTACTGCCCTGAAAGGTACAGCGATGAAGAACCACCTCAGTCGGGCCAGGGGCGCCGTGTTCGCCCTGGTCGCGGCATTGCTATCGATCGTCCTGCCACCGGTGGGGAGCGCGAGCGCGGTCGCCGATCCCTGTGGGACCGGCAGTAATCCCATCGTGTGCGAGAACTCCAAGCCGGGCACGCCGATGTCCGACTGGTTCGCCGCCAACTCGTACGGCGACATCGCCGGCTTCCCCACGAAGACGAGCCTCCAGGCCGGGGAGAGCATCGGGTTCAAGGTCCAGTCCCCGTCGGCCTACCACGTCAAGATCTACCGCCTCGGCTGGTACGGCGGCGACGGCGCCCGGCTGATGTCCACGGCCGCCCAGGCGGCCCAGACCTACCCCGCCAACTACACGACCAAGCACGCCGACTGCCTGAAGA
The DNA here is from genome assembly GCF_008042125.1 of Streptomyces sp. MS191. Lineage (GTDB taxonomy): Bacteria > Actinomycetota > Actinomycetes > Streptomycetales > Streptomycetaceae > Streptomyces. The sequence continues at coordinate 154,306 of NZ_RDBI01000035.1, read as the reverse complement.
ACCAGCCCACCGGGCTGATGGACTGCGGCAACTGGCCTACCACCGCGACCTGGACCGTGCCGAGCGACGCCGTCTCCGGCCTGTACATCGCCAACTTCGACCAGGCCGACGGCAACGGCCTCATGCCCTACCCCTTCGTCGTGCGCAACGACTCCAGCCACTCCGACATCCTCGTCCAGACCTCGGACCAGACCTGGCAGGCGTACAACGACTGGGGCGGGACGAACCTCTACGACGGCCAGGGCCCCGCGCCCGACGGACGCGCCTACAAGGTCAGCTACAACCGCCCCATGGACATCGGCGGTGACAACGGCATCTACGGCTCCGAGTTCGAGATGATCGCCTGGCTGGAGCGCAACGGCTACGACACCAGCTACGTCTCCGGCGTCGACACCGCGGGCCGCGGCGCCTCGCTGCTGCCGAACCACAAGATGTTCATGTCCCAGGGCCACGACGAGTACTGGACCCAGGAGCAGTTCACCAACGTGCTCAACGCGCGGAAGGCGGGCCAGCACCAGACCTACTTCGCGGGCAACGAGATCTTCTGGAAGACGCGCTTCGAGCCCAGCATCGACGGCACCAACACCGCCGACCGGACCCTGGTCTGCTACAAGGAGACCAAGCTCAAGTTCCCCACGCCCAACGGCGTTCCCGACCCGAGCCCCGAGTGGACCGGCACCTGGGTCGACCCGGACAGCACCAAGGAAGGCGCGCCCTACCAGCCGCAGAACATCCTCACCGGTTCGCTGTTCCAGGTGAACGGGCCCCGCAACGACGCGATCACGGTGCCCGCCGCGTACTCCAAGATGCGCCTGTGGCGGAACACCACGGTCGCCGGCCTGACCGGCAACCAGGTCGCCACCTTCCCGGCGGGCACCCTCGGTTACGAGTGGGACAGCGACGTCGAGAACGCCAGCCGTCCGGCCGGCCAGATCCGGATGTCCTCCACCACCGTGGAGGTCACCGACGGCACCTACCTGCTCGACTGGGGCAACAACTACGGCAACGGCACCGCGACGCACAGCCTCGTCGCCTTCCGCGACCAGACCTCGCACGCCCTGGTGTTCGGCACCGGCACCGTGCAGTGGTCCTGGGGTCTGACCAACGTCCCGACCGCCGACCCCGGCGGCGGCGTGGTGACCGAGGACAAGCGGATGCAGCAGGCGACCGTCAACATCCTCGCCGACATGGGCATCCAGCCCAAGACCCTGCAGTCCGGCCTCGTCGCGGCCTCCGCCTCCGGCGACACCACGGGGCCGGCCGTCACGGTCACCAGCCCGGCCTCGGGCAGCTCCGTCTCGGCCCTCCAGCAGGTCACCGTCACGGGCACCGCGGCCGACTCCGGCGGCGGTGTGGTCGCCCGGGTCGAGGTCTCCACCGACGGCGGCACCACCTGGCACGCCGCCAACGGCACGGCCTCGTGGAACTACACCTGGACCCCGATGACCACCGGGCCCGCCCAGATCAAGGTCCGCGCGATCGACGACAGCGTCAACATGGGCGCCGTCACCACCGTGCCCCTGACCGTCGAGGCGCAGAAGTGCCCCTGCACGGTCTGGCCCCCCTCCACCACGCCCACCAAGGTCAACGGCGGCGACGGCAGCTCCGTCGAACTCGGAGTGAAGGTCCGCAGCTCCGTGCCCGGCTCCATCACGGGCGTCCGCTTCTACAAGTCGGCCGCGAACACCGGCACCCACAAGGGCAGCCTGTGGAGCAGCAGCGGCCAGCTGCTGGCCACCGGAACCTTCGCCAACGAGACCGCGTCCGGCTGGCAGCAGCTGAAGTTCGCCAACCCGGTCCCGGTCAAGGCGAACACCACCTACATCGCCTCCTACTTCGCCCCGAACGGCGGCTACTCCTTCGACGCGGGCTACTTCGCCGACAAGGACGCCGGCCTGGCACCGCTGACGGCGCTGAAGTCCGGTACCGACGGCGGCAACGGCGTCTACCGCTACACCTCCACCAGCGCCTTCCCGTCCTCGGCGTCGTCCGGCAGCAACTACTGGGTGGACGCGATCCTGGAGACCGGCTCGGCCTCCACCGACCCGCCCACGGTCACCGGCCGCACCCCGGCCGTCGGGGCCACCGGAGTGGCGACCACCGCGCCGCTGTCCGCCACCTTCAGCCAGAGCATCGACAGCAGCACCCTGGTGTTCACCGTGAAGGGACCGGGCAACACCGCCGTCCCGGGCAGTGCCGCACTCAGCAGCGACGGCAAGACCGCCGCCTTCACCCTCTCCAGCCAGCTCGCGCTGGGCACCACGTACACCGCGTCCGTGCAGGCCGCGGACCTGTGGGGCAACGTGATGGCGGCGCCGGTGACGTGGACCTTCACCACGAGCGCCACCCCGCCGCCGGCCACCTGCCCGTGCCTGCTGTGGAGCACGGACTCGGTGCCCACCAAGCCCGAGGTCACGGCCGACACCAACCCCCTGGAGCTGGGGACCCGGTTCGAGTCGGCCCTGAACGGCCGGGTCACCGGAGTCACCTTCTACAAGGGCGCGGGCAACACCGGCGTGCACACCGGCAACCTGTGGACCGAGGACGGCGACCTGCTCGCCAGCGGCACCTTCACCGGTGAGACCGCCTCCGGCTGGCAGACGCTCACCTTCGCCACACCGGTCGCGATCACGGCCAACACCCGCTACATCGTCTCGTACCACGCGCCGAACGGGCGCTACGCCGCCGACGCGGGCTACTTCGCGGGGGCGCACCTGTCCTACCCGCTGACGGCCCTCGCCGACGCGAGCGGACGTGCCAACGGCCTCTACCGGTACGGGAGCACGTCGGGCTTCCCGACCAGCTCCTACAACGCGACGAACTACTGGGTCGGCCCGGTCTTCACGACCGACGCCGGCTGACACCCGGGTGCGCCGGGCCGGGTCGTCACGACCCGGCCCGGCGCACCCGTCCGTAACGAACACACCGGCAGAAACCGGGGATTGGGCCCTCCAACCATGAGCTCCGTCAGCGTCGTGATTCCCTGCTACAAGTACGGCCACTTCCTGGCCGACTGCGTGCGCAGCGTGCTCGACGAGCAGCCCGGCCTCGACGTCCGGGTGCTGATCATCGACGACGCGTCCCCCGACGACTCGGCGGAGGCGGCGCTGAAACTGGCCGCGTCCGACCCGCGGATCGAGGTCCGGGTCCACGAACAGAACCGCGGCCACATCGCCACGTACAACGAAGGACTGCTGGAGTGGGCCGACGGCGACTACGTCGTGCTCCTCTCCGCCGACGACCGGCTGGTGCCGGGAGCGCTGGTCCGCGCCGTCGCGCTCCTCGACGCCCATCCGGAGGCCGGCTTCGCCTACGGCCGGCCGCTGCGCTTCCAGCACGGCGGACCGCTGCCCCGGGCCCGCACCGGCGACTCCGGCTCCGTGGTCTACCCCGGGCACTGGTGGCTGGAGCGACGCTTCCGCGAGGGCACCGGCTGCATCACCTCGCCCGAGGTCGTCGTCCGCACCAGCCTCCAGCGCGAGGTCGGCGGCTACGACCCGGAACTGCCGCACGCCGGCGACATCGAGATGTGGATGCGGCTCGCCGCGCACGCCGACGTCGGCTACGTCAGCGGCGCGGACCAGGCCTACTACCGCGTCCACGGCAACAACATGTCCACCACGGACTTCGGCGGCCAGCTCGACGACATCCGGCAGCGCCGCGCCGCGTTCGGCGCGGTGCTCGACAAGTGCGGCGACCGGCTGCCGCAGGCGGACCGGCTCTCCGCGCTGGTGAACACCAGCCTGGCCCGCCAGGCCCTGCGGCGCGCCTACCGCGCCTACGACCGCGGGCGCACCGACGTCGTCCCCGTCGACGAGCTCCTCGCCCTCGCCCGGGAGTGCCGCCCCGACGCGGAGACCCTCCCGGAGTACCGGGCGCTGCGGCTGCGCCGACGGATCGGCGCCCGCACCATGCCGTACCTGCAGCCCCTGGTGCTGTCGGCGGTACGCGACCGGATACGCGAGTGGTTCTGGTGGCGTTCCTGGCAGCGCCGCGGCATCTGAAGCCGAGGCCGGACGGCCCACACCCTCCAGACACGAAAGGCACCACAGTGAACTACCGGGTCCAGCCCACGGCGGACGTCGACAAGACCGCGGAGATCGGCGACGGCACCAGCGTCTGGGAACTCGCCCAGATCCGGGAGGACGCCCGTCTCGGCGCCCACTGCGTCGTGGGACGCGGCGCGTACGTCGGCCCCGGCGTGGTCATCGGCGACAACTGCAAGCTGCAGAACTACGCCCTGGTGTACGAACCGGCCGTGCTGGCCGACGGTGTCTTCATCGGCCCCTCGGTGGTCCTCACCAACGACCACAACCCGCGTGCCGTGGACCCCGAGGGCACGTTGAAGCGGGGCGGGGACTGGGAGCCCGTGGCCGTCCGGATCGGCGAGGGCGCCGCCGTCGGCGCCCGCTCGGTCTGCGTGGCGCCGGTCGAGATCGGCCGCTGGGCGCTCGTCGCGGCCGGGTCGGTCGTCACCGCCGACGTCCCCGACTTCGCCCTGGTGATGGGTGTCCCGGCACGGCAGGCGGGCTGGGTCGGCAGGGCCGGCGTCCGGCTGGCCGAGCACCCCGAGCGCCCCGGGGTGTGGGAGTGCCCGCAGACCGGCGCGCTGTACGAGGAGAAGGACGGGCGCCTCACCGAACACCGTGCGGCGCGCTGACGTCCACGCGGCCGCGGCGCCCCGCCCGTCAGACGGACAGGGGCGCCGGCTCGGGCCGCGGGGCCGGTGCGGACCTGAGCCTGCGCCGGACCGCGTACCGCTCGCTCCACAGCGCGGCCATCACCCCGCTGAGCAGACCCAGCGCGCCGACACCGGCCAGGGCCCGGCTCCGGTTCGGCGGCAGCGACACGGTGCCCGGCCGGTTCACCAGGTCGACGCTCATCAGCGAGCCCTGGGGCACCTGCTGGGAGGCCTGGAGCGCGCCCAGGTGCCGGCCGTAGGCCGCGATGATCAGCTGCACCACGCGGTCGGCCTCGGCGGCCTCGGGCTGTTCCGCCTCGATCTGCAGCGTGGGGATCGAGTAGAACGGCGTGGCGCTGGTGCCGCTGTTGCGCGGGCTCAGGCGGTACGTCCCGTGCACACCGTCCGCGCGCAGCTCCGCCTGCCCCTCGGGGGAGCGCAGCTGCTGTACGACGGCGTACGAGACGGCGGCCAGCGCCGGCTGGAGGTTGGTGAGCTGGTTCGGCTGGTTGTCGGTCCGCGGCGGCTTGACCACCAGCACGGCCGAACTCAGGAACCGCGGCTCGGGACGCAGCGCCGGGTAGCAGGCCGCGGTGGTGACGAGCAGGACGAGGGCCAGCACGTACCACCGGCGCAGCAGCACGCCGACGAGTCCTTCGGGCGACAAGACATCTCTTTCCATCAGAACCGATACTGGCACCACGAAGAGGAACCGGGGGAGGGTTCGTGAGCATCGCCGAGATCTTCCGCGTACTGCGCAGGCGGTGGTACGTGATGGTGCCGCTGACGGTGCTCGGACTCCTCGCGGGCGGATTCCTCTATTCCACCGTCCCCGTGACGTACGAGTCCCAGAGCCAGCTCACCCTGCTGAACTCGCCCCGCATCGCCAAGCCGGCACCCAGCTACGGCAACCCCCTGGCCTACGCCAGCGGTTCGCTGATCAGCACCGCCGACGTGCTGATCCGGGCCCTCCAGTCGCCCGAGTCCGCCGAGGCGCTGCGCGGGCACGGCGTGACCGACGCCTACACCGTCGACTTCGCCGCCAAGGCCGAGGGACCGCTGCTGACCCTCACCGTGACCGGCGAGGACCGGGACAAGGTGTTCGCCGAGACGAAGACCATCACCGACTTCGCCGCCGAGCAGCTGGTGGCCCTCCAGAGCGAGGCGCGGGTGCCCGCGGACTACTCCGTGCGGGCCGCGCCGATCGTCCCGCCGCAGAAGCCGGTCTCCCAGCCCAAGTCCCGCTACCAGAAGGTCGCCGCGGTCCTTGTCCTCTGCCTCACCGGGGCCTTCCTGCTCTCCTTCGTCACCGACGTGTGGGCCGCCGCCCGCCGCCGCTCGCGCGGCCTGCCGTCCCTCGACGACGGACCCCGCGGGCCCCGGCCGGGCGCCTCGCGGCTGCGCAGGCAGCTGAGCAGGCCCCTGGACGCCACCGCCGTCCTCACCGGCTACCTGGCCCTGGCGCTCTTCCTGCCGTCGAACCTGGCCCTGCCCGCGCTGGGCGGTGCCGGCACCCCCGCCAACGTCTTCGCCCTCCTCGGGCTCTTCTGGTACTTGGCGACCTGGTGCACCGGCCGGCTCGCCCCGGCTCCCGGCACCCGCACGGTACGGACGGCGGTCCTGCTGCTCGGCTTCGTGGTGCTGCTGTCCTACGTCGCGAACACGGCCCGGATCAGCTCCCAGAAGGAGGTCCTGGCCGCCGACCGCGGGCTGATCGTGCTCCTGGTGTGGGTCGCCCTGATCGTCCTCGCCTCCGCCGGCATCCAGGACCGCGCCCGGCTCGACGTCTTGATGCGCCGGCTCGTGGTGATGGGCTCGGTCGTCGCCCTGCTCGGCCTGTACGACTTCTTCACCGGCACCAACATCGCCGACTCGCTGCGCATCCCCGGACTGAACTCGAGCGTCGCCAACGTCGCCGTCCTCGACCGCGGTTCGTTCACCCGGCCCCGCTCGCTCACCGCCCATCCGCTCGAGTTCAGCGGCATGCTGGCGATCCTCGTGCCCTTCGCCATCGCCCAGGCCTTCGACCCGGCACGGGCCCACCTGAGCACCTTCCGCCGCTGGGCACCGGTCGTCCTGCTCGGCGGGGGACTGCCCCTCACCGTGTCGCGGACCTCGATCATCGGTCTGCTCGTCGTCGTCCTGGTCATGGTGCCCCGCTGGAAGCCCCAGCGGCGCTGGACGGCCATCGGGGTCCTGCTGGGCGCCGTGGCCGTCTTCAAGGTGCTGGTGCCCGGCCTGATCGGCACCATCACCGGCCTGTTCTCCGGCAGCCTGAACAACGCCGACAGCAGTACCCAGGCGCGCACCATCAAGTATCCGAAGATCGCCGAGTACTTCATGGAGGACCCGGTCCTGGGACGCGGGTTCGGCACCTTCACCCCGGAGCGCTACTTCTTCACGGACAACCAGTACCTGCTGACGCTGGCCGAGCTCGGCGCCCTCGGCGTGCTCGCCCTGCTCGTCCTGGGCCTGACCGGCGTGCACAACGGCGGCGCGATCCGCAGGCTGGCGCGAACCGAGTCCGACCGGGAGCTCGGCCAGGCGTTCTTCGCCTCCGCCCTGGTCGCCCTCGTCATCAGCGCCACGTTCGACACCCTCAGCTTCCCGATGTTCGCCGGAGTGTTCTTCCTGCTGCTGGGCGCGGGCGCGAGCTGTCTCGGCTTCGTCCGGCGCGAGGCCGCCGGGGAGAGCCCCGGCCAGGCGTCCGCCGGGCAGGCCGAAGGGTCCCCGCGGCGCCCGACACCCGACGCCCCACCGCACCTTGTGGAGATCTGATGCACCCTCAGTACGAGGCCGCCGACCGCGGCCCCGTCGCCGTCCTCGTCGTCACCTGGAACAGCGCCGCGGTGCTGCCCGGCTTCCTCGCCGCCCTCCCGAAGGCGATGGCCGGCCTCGACTGGCGGCTCGTCGTCGCCGACAACGACTCCGCCGACGACACCGTCGCCGTCGTCCGGGCCCTGGCCCCCGAGGCCACCGTCGTGGAGACCGGGCGCAACGGCGGCTACTCCTTCGGCGTCAACGCCGCCCTCCGGGCCGCCGGCGACTGGGAGGGCGGCTTCTCCGCCGCGCTGGTGTGCAACCCGGACATCCGGATGAGCGAGGGCTGCGCGGCGACCCTGGTGGACGCCCTCGGCACGGAACCGGCCGACGGCGACCGGGTCGGGATCGCCGTCCCGCTGCTGTACGAGGAGGACGACGCGCTCATCCACTCGCTGCGCCGCGAGTCGAGCGTGTCCCGGGCGTTCGGCGAGGCGGTGCTGGGCAATCGCCGGGCGGGCCGCTTCCCCGCCCTCAGCGAACTCGTCACCGACCCCGCCGCCTACGCCGGCCGGACCCGCGCGGACTGGGCGACCGGCGCGCTGATGGCGATTTCCAGGGAGTGCCTGGACGCCTGCGGGCCGTGGGACGAGTCCTTCTTCCTCTACTCGGAGGAGACGGAGTTCTGCCTGCGCGCCCGGGACCTCGGCCATGTCACCCGGCTCGAACCCGCGGCCCGCGCGGTCCATCTCGGGGGCGACTCCCGTGTCTCCCCGCGCCTGTGGTCGCTGCTGACCGTCAACCGGGTGCGTCTCTACCGGCGCCGGCACGGATTCGCGGCCACCGTGGCCTTCCGGGGGGCCGTGCTCCTGCGGGAACTCTCCCGGGCCGCCCTCGGCCGGGCGCCCAGCAGAGCGGCTGTCGTGGCTCTGCTCACGACGGCGGCGACCTCACCGGCCGCCGGGGGTCAGTCCCGCCAGGAGGTGTAGAAGCTGCCCGGGTTCACCAGGTAGCGCACGGTGGGCTCCGGCAGGTGCTCCACCCGGTGGGTCCGGCCGTAGCGCCGGACCAGCTCCCAGTCCTCCCGGGGCAGTACCTCCGGGCGCCGCCGCAGCCGGCTGAAGTGCAGGGCCCTGCTGCGGCGGGCGACGAACGCGTTGGTGTCCAGGAAGGACTCGTGCGCCGCCCGCCGCCGGTCGAACGGCACGGACAGGATGTCCATGTCGGTGCCGTCCGGCAGGACGCGCCGCAGCGCGGTGTACACGCCGTCGGGGCCGCCGGGGGATTCGAGCACCTCCAACGCCCGCCTGAGGTGGTCCGGTTCCCACAGGTTGTCGTCGTCGAGGAAGGCGACGTACCGGGACCGGGTCAGCCGGATCCCGACGTTGCGCACGATCCCCGCCACGCCGGTGTTGCGTGCCAGGGAGACGGCGAACAGACGTGGGTCCGCCGGGAGTTCGGGCAGCCCGGCGCCGTCGTCGACGACGATCACGACGTGGTCCTCGACGGTCTGGCCCAGCGCCGACCCCACCGCCCGGAGCAGCTCCTCCGGACGGCGATGGGTGGCGATGACGGTCACGACCCGAGCGGCCGGCGGGTCCGGCCAGGCCGCCGCGAGGCGGGCGACCTCGGCGTCCTCGACCCTGCGCAGCCGCAGGGCGGTGGGCGCGAGCACCACCTTGTTGCGTGCCTCGTACAGCACCAGCCACCCGAAGATCCGCTTCAGCAGCTCCCAGGGGCCCCGGAGGATCCGGCGCATGGTGTCGGTGTCCTCTCCCGAGTCCCGTCCGCGTTCAGAGGCGCTGGAGGGACGCCTCCGTGCGGACGGCCGTGAGGGACTTGGTGAGTCCGGCCACCCGCTCGCTGAGGATCACGGAGCGGGGGAACAGGTAGCGCATCTCGGCCCGGGTCAGCAGCTCGATGTTGATCACCGCGTCCATGCCCTCCTCCGGGCTGCCCGGCCGGCTGTGGGTGAGCGGCCAGTGCCGTACGAGCTTGGCCTGCGCGGCCAGCGGGAGGAACTGGAAGCCGGGCGCCAGGAAGTGCGGCTCCACGGGGAAGTAGCGGTAGGGGGTCTGCACCCAGTGCAGCGGTGCCAGCGCCTCGATCGCGGAGACGAAGCGCCGGCGCTGGGCGTGCCCGCCCACGTGCTCGATCGTGGAGTTGGACACCACCAGGTCGAACTCGCCCAGGGCGGACGGGATCGACGGGTCGGTGACGTCGGCCGTCTCCGCGCTGATCCAGTCGGGCAGCTCGGCGGGGTGCTCCGCCAGGTTCACGAGGTGCACGTGCTTGGGGCGGAGCGGCGACCGCAGCCAGTTGTCCGCCGTGCCGCCCAGGTCCACCACGCTCATCTCCGTGATGCGGGGGAAGCAGGACCGGAAACGCTCCCAGCGGGCCGCGCGGAACCGTTCGCCGAGTGAGTCGGGCGCGTCGACGAATCGGTTGCGGAGAGCACGGGTGAGCGGCATCGCATCAACCACCTGGGGTTTTGAGCCTACGAGGATGTCGCGATCAACGGTAGTCGGGAAGAGGGGATTTATCAGGCGATCGGATGTTCTGAAGAAGGGTCAGAGGGGTTCGGGGACGATCGGGGTCCCGTCGGCCATCCGGTTGCCGCGCCACACGTTCCCCGCGCCGGCGGCGTTCCAGTAGGCGACGGGGCCGTAGAGCCCGCCCTTGGGGTGCAACTCGGGCGAGAACACATTGTCGGTGACCTCGATCCCGGCCGAGTCCTTGCCGCCCGCGTAGAGCGTGTACGCCCCGCCCGCCAGCCAGTTGTCGTCGACCACGGTGTGGGTGACCGGGGCGGTGTCCGCGAAGAGGCCGATGCTCGCCGAGGCGCCCCGGTCCACGGGAGTGGCGTTGATCAGCGTGTTGTGGCGGATGATCAGCTTGCCCTTGCCGCCGCCGTTGCTGATCACAGCGTTGGTGTGCTGCCACTCGCCGTCGAGGTTCTTGAAGGGCCTGATGTCGTGCACGTAGTTGTCGTGCAGGTTGCCCTGGCCCATGGACAGGGCGTCGCCGAACACCGAGACGTCGCACCAGCCGACCTCGACCGAACTGGTCCCCATGTTCGACACCGCGTAGTCCGAGCCGCCGTTGTTCGGGCCCTTGCCCGGCACGGCCCGGATCTCGGTGTGCAGGATCCGCAGCCCCGAGTAGCCCGGCCGGAGGTTGACGCCCCACCAGTTGGTCGAGGTGATCCGGCTGTCGATCACGGTCACGTTGTTCGCGTAGATGTCGAGCGAGCCGGTGATGTCCCAGCCCTTGATGACCGTGCCGTCGGTGCGGATCGCCGCGTTGCCGGTGCTCTGCGGGGTCAGGGGGATCCGGGGTCCGGTGGTCGAGGCGTCGGGGTAGCCGCAGGCGCGCGGGCTCGCGCAGCCCTTCGGCGCCGGTGGCTTGTCCGAGCGGGCCGGCGGCCCGGACGCCGTCGAGGAGGGCTTGGCCGGGGTGGCCGGTGTGCCCGACGGGGTGCCCGGGGAGCCCGGCGCGGTGGTCCGCGGCGTGGCCGGGGAGCCGGTGGCGCCGGGGGAGGTGATCGCGCGGGAGTCGCACAGCGCGGCACCCCCGAGACAGATCGCCTTGCCGCCCACGCCGGCGCAGGTCACCAGGGCGAAGAGCAGCACGGCGGTCAGCAGCAGGCCTCCGAGGAGCCTGCGGCGGCCGGTTCGGGCCAGGGAACTCACCTCATCGTTCGTGAGCCGGCGCGGCCGGCTGATTCTGCTGAGCCGGGAGCACGGGGACGGTGGGAGCGGTGGCGACGACGCCCCCGTCCTCCCCCCGGCTCCGGCTGTGCCGGGGAAGCGAACCCCGGATCAGTCTGCGGCTGGGCAGCACGCACAGCGCGTAGCACACGAGCCCGATGACACTGGTGGCGCACAGGGCGAGCACCCCCTCGCCGAGACGCTGCCGCAGCAGGGTGACGACCACGGTCATCACGATCCCGCCGAGCAGGGGCCAGGCACAGGCCCGGGCGAGCGAGCGGGTCGCGATCCCGCCGCGGCGCAGGGCCAGAACGAAGGCGGGCAGCACCACGAGCCCGGCCACCAGGACGTGTCCGGCGGCGACGGAGGCGATGCCCCCGGTGCGCGCCGCCACGATCAGGGTGGGGACCAGGGCCACCAGCCACAGCGCCTGGATCAGTACGAGCGAACGGCGGCGGCCGATCGCGACCAGGCAGTCGTACGTGAGCTCCGCCGCGATCCGGGCCAGCCCGAGCGCCATCAGGCAGGGCAACGCGGCGGCGGCCGGGGACCACTTGGAGCCGTACAGCAGCTCCACGGCCGGGCGGGCCAGCGCGCCGAGCAGCACGCAGGCCGGCACGGTGCACGTGACCAGCATCGCGAGGGCCCGGCCGAAGCCGTCGGACAGCGCCTTGGGCGAGTCCGCCAGGCGAGAGAAGCCGGCGAACGAGACGCGGCGCGCGGCCTCCGAGATGACGCGGACGGGCCAGCCGGCCATGTTGAAGGCGAGCATGTAGAAGCCCAGGGACACGTTGCCCAGTACGGCGCCGACCACCATGGCGTCCGCGTTGACGACGGCCAGGGACAGCATGCTGGCCCCGGCCAGCGGCAGCCCGAAGCGGAGCAGCGCGCGGGCCTGCTCCGGGTTCCAGCCGAAGCGCAGATAGCCGGGGGCGGCCAGCGCGCAGCCCGCCAGGGCGACCAGGTTGCCCGCCACGGCCCCGCACGCGAAGCTCATCGCGCCCCAGCCCTGGAGGGCGAGGACGAGGGTGACCGACGTGCTCAACGCGAAGTTGAGCGCGTCGATGACCATCCGCCGGCCCTGGGCGAACTCACGGGTGAGGACGCCCGCCGGCACCTGCGACAGGCCGTCGAGCACCAGGCAGACGCACATCACCCGCAGTACGCTCGACGCCTCGGGCGAACCGAGCAGACCCGCCACGCCCGGCGCGGCCGCGAAGATCCCCAGGTAGAGCAGGCTGCTGGAGATCGTGCTCAGGGTCAGCACGGTCGGGGCGAAGGAACGGACGTCGCCCTCCCAGCGCACCACGGCCAGGGTCACGCCGAGCTCGTTCGCGGCGAGCAGCACCATCAGCACGGTCTGGGCGACCCCGTACACGCCCCAGGCCGCGGGGTCCAGGACGAACCGGGCCAGGATGATGCCCGTGGCGAAGTTGCCCAGGCGCATGACCATGGTGTTGATCAGGCTCCACCGGGCGGCCGAGCGCACCTTCGTGCCCAGCGAGGCCGCGGTGGCCTCGGTCCCGGTGGTCGGCGCCGTGTCCATGGGAGGACTCCTCGTCGAACGGGTTGTGCGGTGGTGGGGTCACTTCACCCAGGACGGCGGCCGCTTCTTCCCGGCGCGCTCGGACGACGGCAGCAGGGGCAGCTGGACGGTCGGCTGGTCGAGCTGCCGGCCGCCTTCCGGACCGGCCGCGGCGGGTTCGCCGCCGGACTCCCCGGCGCCGGGCCGTTCGGCCCGGGAACGGCGCGTGCCGGCCCGGTCGTCGCCGGCCTCGGCCGGAGTGGCCGCGGTCTCCTCCCCGGGAGCCTCGTCCGTGTCCCGGGAGCGGTTCTGGCGGTGCTTCGGGAGCGCCTCGCGCCGACGCCGCGCCTCGACGAAGAAGGACGCGACCAGACTGAGGACCAGACCCGCAGCGCCCGCCATCACCAGGTACTGGATCTTGGACTTCAGCTGGGCCTGCGGCTTCTGCGGCGGGACGATGGTCGTCATCCTTATCATCGAGTCCGCCGGCACCGACTGCGTGGCCTGCAACTCCTCCAGCTTCTCGGCGGAGTACTTCATCAGCGTGTGGTTCGCCGCCAGCACCCCGTCCTGGTCCTCGCCGGTCACGGTGAGCCACAGCAGCGGCCCCTGGGCGTTGTCCGCGATCTTCGCCTCGTACTTGGCGGTGACGCCGCGCTCCCTCAACTCCGCCACCGAGGCGTCGGAGTTGAGGTTGCGCGCCAGGCTGTCGGCCATGCCGGTCAGCGCGGGGACCATCACGAGGTAGGGATTGCCGTCGGCCGCCGTACCCCTCTTGGAGTTCAGCAGCGCCACCGTGCTCTGCGACTCGTACTGCGTCGGCACCATCAGGCCGGCACCGGCGGTGACGGCGGCCGTCAGCAGCAGTCCGGGCACCAGGACGTACCAGCGTCGGCAGATGACCCGAAAGATCTCTGCGAGGTCCATGGCGTTCCCCCTTGCGCCCTTTCTGTGACTGTCGCGCCCCGGGCGTCGGCGGCTGTCGCGACTCGCCCCCGGACGGCAACAGCCGTACCGGACACGAGGATAGGTGGGATCAGGACCGTAAGAGAACAGTTCTGGATCAACAGTACGTCGATCACCCGTGGTCGGTGGGCCGCGGACGGCCCTGCGCCGGTCCTCCGTCCAGGAGGACCGAGGCGATGCGGTCGCCCGCCCGGCCGTCCCAGAGTGCGGGGCGGCGCGGCGCGGGCGGGTCCTCCAGGAGGCGGACCGCCGTGGACACGATGCGTTCCGGATCGCGGCCGGCGAGCACGTTGGTGCCCTCCTCGACCGTGATGGGACGCTCCGTGTTCTCCCGGAGCGTCACGCACGGCACACCCAGGGCGGTGGTCTCCTCCTGCACCCCGCCCGAGTCGGTGAGCACGATCCGGGCGGACGCCTGCAGGGCGATGAAGTCCAGGTATCCGGCGGGCGGGACCAGCAGGATCCCGCCGGGAACGCCGAGTTCGTTCAGCCGGTCCGCCGCCCGTGGGTGCACGGGCAGGACGAGCGGACAGTGGCCGGCGACCTCGCCGAGCGCCTTCAGCAGCCCGGCCAGCACCTCGGGATCGTCGACGTTGGCCGGCCGGTGCAGGGTGACCAGGCCGTATCCGCCGGGGGTGAGTCCGTGCCGGGCCAGGACGTCCGAGGCCGCGGCGCGCTCCCGGTTCGCCAGCAGCGTGTCGATCATGACGTTGCCGACGAGGTGGATCTGGTCCTCCCGGTAGCCCTCGGCGCGCAGGTTCTCCACCGCGTCGGGCGAGGGGGCCAGCAGGTAGTCGCTCAGCCGGTCCGTGGCGACCCGGTTGACCTCCTCCGGCATCGACCAGTCGCGGCTGCGGAGTCCCGCCTCCACGTGGGCGAGCAGCGGACCGCCCTTCGCCGTGACCAGGGCGCAGGCCAGCGTGGAGTTGACGTCGCCGACCACGACGACCAGATCGGGGGAGAGCTCCGCGAGCAGCGGCTCGAAGGACTCCATCACCCGCCCGGTCTGGGTGGCGTGGCTGCCGGAGCCGACTCCCAGGAAGTGGTCGGGCGGACGGATGCCGAGGTCCTCGAAGAAGACGTCGTTCATGGCCGGGTCGTAGTGCTGCCCGGTGTGGACGAGGATCACCTCGGCGCCGCGCCGCTCCAGGGCGTCCATCACCGGTTTGATCTTCATGTAGTTGGGGCGGGCCCCCGCGACACAGATGATCCGCATGGTTCAGAGCACCTCGATCCTGGGTCCGCTCAGCCGCCGGCGGCAGTCGAGTACGAAGGCGGCGTGCTGTTCGACGAGCGCGTAGTCGAAGGCGTCGTGGTCGGTCAGGAGCACGACCGCGTCCGCCGCCTCCAGCTCCTCCTTGGTCAGTTCGACCCGGACGAGCCGCGGGTCCACCCGGTGGCCCTCCACGACGTGCGGATCCGCCGCCCTGAGCTCGGCGCCCATGTCGAGCAGCAGCTGCGAGATGCGCAGCGCGGGCGACTCGCGCGCGTCGCCGGTGTTCTTCTTGTAGGCCAGTCCGAGCAGCAGGACGCGCGATCCGTTCACCGCGCGGCGGCGGGTGTTGAACGCGTTGATCAGCCGCCGGGTGACGTACTCGGGCATGTGGTTGTTGATGTCGTTGGCCAGCTCCACGAAGCGGAAGCTCTGCCCGAGTTCCCGCTGCACCCGCCAGGACAGGTACGACGGGTCGATCGGCAGGCAGTGGCCGCCGACGCCGGGGCCCGGGGTGAAGCGCATGAAGCCGAAGGGCTTGCTGGACGCGGCGTCGATCGCCTGCCACACGTCGATGTCGAGATGACGGGCGAACATCGCTATCTCGTTGACCAGCGCGATGTTCACGTGCCGGAACGTGTTCTCCAGGAGCTTGGCCAGCTCGGCCTCCTTCGGCGAGCCCACCGGCACCGTGGTCTCCACGAGCTCGTCGTAGAAGTCCCGGACGGCCTTCAGCGAGGCCTCGTCGACACCGGAGACCACCTTCGGGGTCTCCTCGAAACCCCAGACGGGATTGCCCGGGTCGATGCGCTCCGGGCTGTAGCCGAGATGGAAGTCGGCGCCCGCGACCAGCCCCGAGCCCTCTTCGAGGAGCGGGGCGAACAGCTCCTGGGTGGTGCCCGGATACGTGGTCGACTCCAGCACCACGGTGGCCCCGGGCCGCAGGTAGCGCGCGAGCGTACGGGCGGACTCCTCGATGTAGCGGAGGTCCGGCGTCCCCTCGTGCAGCGGCGTCGGCACCGTCACCACGGCGACGTCGAAACCGCCGCAGTCCCGCGCGGAGTCGCTGGCCCGGTAGGTGCCGGCCTCCATCGCCGCCCGGATCCGCTCCGAGGACACGTCCTCGACGTACGACTCGCCCGCGGCCAGGCTCTTCACCCGCTCCGCGTCCACGTCGTACCCGATCACCTGGTGACCGACCTCGGCGGCACGGATGGCCAGCGGCAGTCCGACGTATCCCTGTCCAACCACGACGACGCGCATCACGACTCCCTGCTGGCGGTACGGATCGACGGGGTGGGGCGCAGCAGCTCCCGTGCCGTCATGAGGACGAAGGCGACGTTGGTGGTCAGGTAGCGCCGGCCCAGCCGGCGCGGCTCCTGGGCCGCGCGGTAGAGCCATTCGAGGCCCAGCCGCTGCCAGCCTTCGGGAGCCCGGCGGGTGACCCCGGCCAGGATGTCGAAGGAGCCGCCCACGCCGTGGACGAGGTTCACGCCGCTGCGCTCGCCGTAACCCGCGACGAAGATCTCCTTCTTCGGCGAGGTCATGCCGAGGAAGAGCAGCTGGGCGCCGCTCTCCTTGACGGCGTCGGCGATCGCCGGCTGCTCGCTGTCGTCGAAGTAGCCGTTCCGGCTGCCGGCGACCCGCAGCGCGGGGAAGCGCGCGGCCACCTCCCGCAGCATCCGTTCCAGCACCTCCTCGCGGGCGCCGAGGAAGTACACGGACATGCCGGCGGTCTCCGCCTCGGCGAGCAGCCGCATGAACAGGTCGATCCCCGCCACGCGTTCGGGCAGCGGACGGCGCAGCAGCCGGCCGGCCCACACCACCGCCTGGCCGTCGGCGAGGACGAGGTCGCAGCCCGAGACGGCCCGCGCGAGCGCGGGGTCCCGCCGCATGTTCACCAGCTTCGCCGCGTTGACCACGCCGATCTCGAGCCGTTCGCCCTCGCGGACCGCGGTGAGGCAGCGGCCCAGGGTCTCGTCCATGGTCAGGGCGTCCAGCCGGACGCCGAACAGGGTCTGGCGCTTCGTCGTCATCCCCGGAGACCTCCGAGCCAGGCGTACAGCATCCAGCCGAACTCGTACGGCCGGCACTCGCGGTCCACCGACGCCGGGCGGAACACCCGGTCCAGCGGCCGGAGCTTGAGCCCGGGGGCCACCCGGGTGGTCAGGCCGCGGGCGGCCCGCACCGCCTTCTTCGGGTCGCCGCGGTAGACCTTGCGCCAGGTGACGCCGAGCTCGTCGAGGATCAGCGGCTCGCCGTCGGGGCCGAGTTCCGGCACGTCCGTCATCCAGCGGAGGCCGAGGCGGATCGCCGCGCCGAAGTCGGTGCCGCCCGCGTCCGCCAGGTCGAGGAGCGCCGTCGGGGCCATCGCGTGCTGGTGCACGCTGTACACCGGATAGCCCTCCACGACCTCGCCGCGGGGCGCGTCGTAGTGCCACCACCACTGGCCGCCCTCGCCCTGGAGCGCGCAGATGCGTGCCGCGCAGGCGTCCGCGGCGGCCAGCGCCTCCGGGTCGTCGCCGCTCGCGTGCGCCCGGGCCAGTGCCTGCAGCGGGTAGGTCTGGTCGGCGAAGCAGCCGACGTGCGAGCGGTACCAGGGGTTCAGGCCGGGTCCCGTGGCGTGCGGGAAGAGCGGGCTGCCGTCGATCCGGGCGCCCAACAGCCGGTCACGGGCCGCGGCGAGGCGGTCCTCGACGTCGACCGTGGAGCGGGCGGCGGCCAGCGCCGACAGCACCCAGGCCGCCTCGACCGTGTACTGCGGGCGCCCGCTCCCGTCCAGGGCGGCGACCCGGTCCAGGGCGTCCGCCAGCTTGGGGTGGCCGGTCTCGGCGGCGGCCCAGGCGACGAGCGCCGCGTCGCCGAGGTTGACCACCGACGGCAGTTGCTGGACGAGCAGCCCGGTGAACTCCTCGGCGGTGTGCCCGCCGAGGACGGCGCGCTGCCGGTCGAGGGGGAGGAGGCGGACCCCCAGTGCGGTGATGGCCGCGTACCGGAGGCTGGTTCCCCGTTGCTCCAGCGTCCAGGAGCCGTCCTCCGCGGCCGTGCCCACCCTGGTGAAGACGAAGCCGTCGCCGGTCGGCAGCAGCATCGCCGGCAGGCCCGCCTCGGCGAGGCCGAGCAGGCGGGTCACCAGGGCGTGCAGCGGCTGATCGGCCTCGGCGAGCGCCCGCATGCGTGAACTGTCAGGTGTGTTGGCGGGATCGCCCGGTCTGTGCGTGTCCGAGCCATGACGAGCTGCTGACACACCCACCCCCCTCGGGTCGGTCCCGGGACGGGCGAACCGCCCCGGATCTGCTTGCTGTTGGACTGTGGAAAAGACGAGTCGACGCGCGAAGCGCGCTGGAACGTAAGGAGGAGAGCGGTCACCGGAGCGTCCGCGCACGACAGTGCGCGGCGTCAGCCGATCGGACGGTCCCCAGGCGCGCGGACACGGTCGTCGCACGCACCCCCGCCGACGGCCGGCCGTACCCGGGCATGCCGAGAAAGGCAGTCGACATCGGAGCGCGAACACTCCTGCCCACTGCCGGTGATACCCCCCACGAACACCCCCAGCGCACAGCGAATGCCGTGCTCAACTCGCAGCGTACAACCGCAAGATAGGTCCACAACACGGTGACGATGAGGCGTTTCGAAGAATTGGTGCCAAGCAGTCGGTATGCCGCACCTGAACCACCGGTCGTCCGGGCGTCCAGAGGCTACAGTTGGGCCCCGCCCGCTCGACCGGGCGTCCCGACCACCTCGGCGTCACCGCAGCTGGAGTCCTCGACTGTGTACCTGGCCGATCGCTCAACACCCCGCGGGGCCCGCGAGTCCGCCGAGACCTCGCCCGCCACACCCGACGGCATACGGAGGCGGGGGCCGCTGCGGGCGGTCCCCCCGACCGTGCTGGCCCTCGGCACCGTCAGTCTCATCACCGACGTGTCCACCGAGATGGTCACGGCCGTCCTCCCGCTCTACCTCGTCATCGGGCTCGGCCTCAGCCCGCTCGGTTTCGGCGTGCTGGACGGTCTGCAGAACGGCGTCAGCGCCCTGGTCCAGCTGACCGGCGGCCACCTGGCCGACCGGGTGCGCAACCACAAGCTGATCGCCGGCATCGGCTACGGCCTGTCCGCGCTGGGCAAGCCCC
The DNA here is from genome assembly GCF_008042125.1 of Streptomyces sp. MS191. Taxonomy (GTDB): domain Bacteria; phylum Actinomycetota; class Actinomycetes; order Streptomycetales; family Streptomycetaceae; genus Streptomyces. Next base: position 135,322 of record NZ_RDBI01000035.1, on the reverse strand, counting down.
TGCTCCTGGTGCACAACCTGGGCGCCCTCGGCGCGGCCCTCACCCTGGACCGCACCGGCAAGGGGCTGCGCACCGCGCCGCGCGACGCGATGATCTCGCTGTCCGCCCCGCCCGAACGCCAGGGCCGCGTCTTCGGCGTGCACCGGGCGATGGACACCACCGGCGCCCTGCTCGGCCCGGTCCTCGCCTTCCTGATCCTGGGCGTGGCGGCCGGCGGCTACGACGCGGTCTTCGCGGTGAGCGGCTGCGTGGCGGCGCTCGGGGTGCTGGTCCTGGTGCTGTTCGTACCGGGCCGCCAGGGCCGCGCCGCCGCCGGCCCCGCCCCGGGCGGATCCGAGGCCGGCGGCCCGGACGCCGCCCCGCCGGCCGGGGACACCGCGGGGACCGCCCGGGTGCCCGCCGCGCGCACCGCCGAGGACCCCCCGGCCGCCGAGGCCGGAGCGACGGAGGCGGCCGCGGCGGTACCCGCCCCGCCGCGTCCCGACCTGCGCGCCGCCCTCGGCCTGCTGCGCGGCCGCCGGCTGCGCTCGCTGTTCGTCTGCGCCGTGCTCCTCGGCCTCACCACCGTCAGCGACGCCTTCCTCTACCTGCTCGTGCAGCGCCGCACCGGGATCGGCGAGCAGTGGTTCCCGCTGCTCCCGCTCGGCACCGCCGCCGTGTTCCTGCTGCTCGCCATGCCGCTGGGCCGCCTCTCCGACCGGATCGGCCGTCGCACCGTCTTCCTGACCGGCCACGCCGGCCTGCTCCTCGCCTACGCCCTGCTGCTCTGGGCACCGTCGACCCCCTTCGTGCCGTACCTGGTGCTGCTGCTCCACGGCGCGTTCTACGCCGCCACCGACGGGGTGCTGCCCGCCGCCGTCGCCGCCACGGTTCCCGAAGGGCTGCGCGCCAGCGGACTGGCCCTGGTCGGCACGGGGCAGGCCCTGGCCCGCTTCAGCTGCTCGCTCGCCTTCGGCGCAGCGTGGGCCGCGTGGGGCGACGGCCCGGCGCTGGCCGCCGCCGCGCTCGGACTCGTCTGCTGCGCCACCGTCGCCGGCGCCGCGCTGCGCCCCACCGGAGAGACCCGATGAACCTGACCCCGCAGCGTCGCCTGCTGATCCTGGCCCTCGCGATCGTGCTGCTCGGCGGAGTCGGAGCCTGGTCCGTCCTGCGGGCGGCCGACGAGGCCGACCGGCGGAACCGGCCCCGGGCCGGCGGACCGGCCGTCACCGAGGGCAAGGTGACGCTGGGTCAGGCCGAGCGGCTGGTCTTCCGCAACACGGCCGCCGGCCCGCACCGGGACGAACTCGTCACCGTCCCGTCGGCCGACCCCACCGGCGCCACCCGCACGGCCTCCGGCGTCAGCTGCCTCCGCTTCCACACCGCCCGGGGCACCGGCGTCTGCCTCCAGTCCTCGACCGGCGTGGCCCAGCAGAACTACCGCGCCCGGATCCTGGACGCGGACCTGCGCACGGTGAAGACGTATCCCCTCGCCGGCATCCCCAGCCGCGCCCGGGTCTCGCCCAGCGGCAGGCTGATCGCCTGGACCGTCTTCGTCAACGGCGAGTCCTACGGGACCGCCTTCTTCTCCACCCGCACCGCGATCCTGGACACCCGCGGCTGGAAGCTCGTGCCCAGCCTGGAGGAGTTCGCCGTCACCCTGGACGGCAAGCCCTACCGGGCGGCCGACGTCAACTTCTGGGGCGTCACCTTCACGGCCGACGACGACACCTTCTACGCCACCCTGAGCACCGGCAAGCACACCTACCTGGTCCGCGGCTCCCTCGCGCGGCGCACGGTCACCACCCTCGCACAGAACGTGGAATGCCCCTCGCTCTCCCCGGACGGCACCCGGATCGCCTACAAGAAGCGCGTGCTCGGGACCGCCGCGCTCTGGCGCGAGCACGTGCTCGACCTGCGCACGATGAAGTCGACACCGCTGGCCGAGCGCCGCAGCGTCGACGACCAGGCGCTCTGGCTCGACGACCGCACCCTGGCCTACGCCCTGCCGGGGGAGGGCGGCCAGAAGGACGCCCACGACGTCTGGACGGTCCCGGCCGACGGCACCGGCGCCCCGCGCGTCCTGCTCAAGGACGGGCTCTCCCCGTCACGCCTGCGGTGACGGCCCGCGGAGCGGCGGGGGCCGCCCGTCGCTCCGCCGTCCGGCGCGCCACCACCATCCGGCAGCGCGGGCTGCCGTCCTCGCGCCTGCCCAGGGACTCCATGGGGAGGGTCTCCACGGCGAAGCCCGCCCCGGTGAGGCCGGCCCGGACGTCCGCCAGGCGGAAGGTCCGGTAGTACATGACGAAGGGGGGCCGCCACAGGGCGTTCCTGACCCTCATCGCACCGTCGAAGCCGAGCAGCGTCCACCAGAGCGGCGAGCCGACGCGCGGCGGCGCGGGCAGCGGGAAGGCGAAGGTGCCGCCCGGCCGCAGCGCGGTGTGCACCTGGGCGAAGAGCCGGGTCTGCTGCGCCGGCAGGAAGTGCCCGAAGGCGCCGAAGCTGACCGCAAGGTCGAAGGCCCCGGCGAAGGGGAGGGCCAGGGCGTCCGCGCGGACCAGATCGGCCGCGGGATGCGCCGCGCGGGCCTCGGCGAGCATGCCCGCGCTGAAGTCGACGCCCGTGGTCCGGCCGGTGCAGAGCGCGTCCAGGACGGGCAGGCCCGCGCCGGTGCCGCAGCACAGGTCCAGTCCGGCGCCGAAGGGGCCCAGCGGGCGCAGGGTGTCCGTCACCGCCTCCAGGAGGCGGTCCGAGGTCCGGAAGGGTGTCTCGTCGAACTTCGACGCGAGCAGGTCGTAGCCGTGCTCCACCGAGGACAGCGCCTGGACGGTCAGCTCACGGAGGCTCGGGCCCCGGGGGGTGAACATGCACCGACCCTACGCCGTCACCTCGCGGCCCGGGTGTCGCTCGCGGTGATGCCTAGAGCGCGGAGCGTACGGGCGGGACGTTCCAGGACGGGGTGATCCCGGTGAGCTGGCAGGCCAGCAGGTAGAGCGGGATCGGAGGGGTGTACGGGGAGGTGCCGTCGGGCCGGTGGATGAGCCGCGGGCCGCGGTCGGGGATGTCCGCCCCCGGGGCGTAGCAGGCCGGCAGCGGCCAGGTCAGGTCGAGGTCGGAGCCGGCGGGGACGAGCCACCACCACCAGTCCGTGTCCGCGTAGACACAGCCCTTGGAGGGGAGGCGGGACAGGACGCGGAAGCCGTGCCGCGCGGGCACTCCGACGGCGTCGCAGCCCAGGGCGGTGCTGAGGCCCGAGGGGACGATCAGCCGGGTCGAGGCGGAGCCGGTGGGCCTGCGTCCCCTGGAGTTCAGCAGGGTCGCCATCGACCTCAGCACGGGTTGCCCATGCCGTGGGCGAGCTCCGCCCAGACGACTCTGGCCGTGCCGTGGCCGGTGCGGTCGGCGCCCCAGGCGCTGCAGAGGCCGTCCACGAGGAGCAGGCCGCGGCCTCGCTCGTCCTCGCCGCAGTCGCGTATGCGCGGGTCCGCCGCGCCTCCCTCGTCCCGTACCGCTATCCGCAACTGCTCTTCCCCTTCGCGCAGTTCGCAGACGACGTAGCTGCTCGCGGTGTGGACGACGGCGTTGGTCACCAGCTCGGAGACGATCAGCGTCACCGTGTCGCGTATGTCGGGGTCGCAGCCCCACAGGATGAGGCGTTCCTCGGCCAGCCTGCGGGCGCGCGAGACGGATTCCGTGCGGGCGGGCAGCTCGAAGGCGAAGCGCCGGGAGGTGGCGGTATGTGGGCGCTGGGTCATGACGCGGGGGCCCATGAGACCTGGGGGAAGCGCGTTACCAGAAGCCACGACCGGTCCTCACAACAGTGGGTAAGCAGTGCCGTACAGCGCGACGGTCGTGACGGCGCACGACAGCAGCACGTACTGGTTCACCGGAATACTGTGCTCCCGACGCGGACACTTGGCAAGTGGCACTCTGAAAATTGCAGAGTGCTGTGTTCTCTCTGGCCCTGTTCATGGCACACTCGGTCGAAACAGCGCGTCGGGGAGGTCTGAGAGTGAGCGAGCCGCGGTCCGCCCCCACGGTGGGACAGGTCGTTCTCGGCAAGCGTCTGCAGGATCTCCGCGAGCGGGCCGGCCTGAAGCGGGAGGAGGCCGCCAAGGTCCTCCGCGTCGCTCCGGCGACGATCCGGCGCATGGAGACCGCGGAAGTCGCGCTGAAGATCCCGTACGTACAGCTCCTGCTGAAGGCGTACGGCATCACCGACTCCGAGGCGGAGGGCTTCGTCGCCCTCGCCGAGGAGGCCAACCTCCCCGGCTGGTGGCAGCGGTTCCACGACGTGCTGCCCGGCTGGTTCTCCATGTACGTCAGCCTGGAGGGGGCCGCGAGCCTCATCCGGGCGTACGAACCGCAGTTCGTCCCCGGTCTGCTCCAGACCGAGGGGTACGCCCGCGCCATTCTGCGCAGCGGGGCGGTCGGCGGCAGAGATGCCGAGAACGACGAGGACACCGAGCGGCATGTAGCCCTGCGGATGGAGCGCCAGTCCCTGCTGACCAGGGACGACGCCCCGAAGTTCTGGGTGATCATGGACGAGACGGTGTTCCGCCGACCGGTCGGCGACGGGCCCGAAGTGATGCGCGACCAGCTCGACCGGCTGCTCGAAGCGTCCGAGCTGCCGAACGTCACCCTGCAGATCGCGGAGTTCGCGTCCGGCCACCACCCCGGCACCTACGGACCGTTCGTCCTCTTCCGCTTCGCCATGCCCGAACTCCCGGACATGGTCTACAGCGAGTACCTGACCGGCGCCGTCTACCTCGACGCGCGCCCGGAGGTGGCCTCCCATCTCGAGGTCATGGACCGCATGGCGGCCCAGGCCGCGACTGCACAACGCACGAAGGAGATTCTCCGGAATCTCCGCAAGGAGCTGTGAATGGATCGCATATACAACGGCATGCCCGCCGCGGATCTCGGTGCCGAAGGCTGGCACAAGCCGTGGAGCGGCGGGAACGGGGGCAACTGCGTGGAGGCCATGAAGCTGGCCGACGGCAGAGTCGCCGTGCGACAGTCCGCAGACCCTGAAGGCCCCGCCCTCATCTACACCCACGGCGAGATCGCCGCCTTCATCCAGGGAGCGAAATCAGGTCAGGCAGACTTTCTGCTCACCTGACCTCTTCCGTCACACCCCGCTCGTCGCGTAACTCTTGCTGCAGTGCCAGTAGTTCTCTCCGCCGACCAGGAGCCCCGATGACCCAGGACCCCGCAGCCGTAAGGATCGACACCAGCAAGCCGCATCCCGCGCGGATGTACGACTGGTTCCTGGGCGGCAAGGACAACTACCCGGTCGACGAGGAGATGGCCCGGCAGCTGCTCACGGTCGACGCCCGGGGCCGGGACATGGCCCGGGTCAACCGGGCCTTCATGCACCGCGCCATCCGCTGGCTCGGCGCCAACGGCGTACGCCAGTACCTGGACATCGGCACCGGCATCCCGACCGAGCCCAACCTGCACCAGATAGCCCAGCAGGTGGCGCCCGAGTCGCGGATCGTCTACTGCGACAACGACCCGATCGTGCTCGCGCACGCGGCCGCCCTGCTGCGCTCGACCCCCGAGGGGGCCACCGAGTACATCCAGGCGGACGCCCGAGAGCCCGAGATGATCCTCGAAAGGGCTGGAAAAGTCCTTGATTTCGACCAGCCGATAGCCCTCTCCATGCTCGCCCTGCTGCACTTCGTGGGCGACGAGGACGGGGCGTACGACCTGGTCGGCAAGCTCGTGGAGAAGCTCGCGCCCGGCAGCTACCTGGTGCTCTCGCACGTCACCGGGGACTTCGATCCGGAGGGCGCCGCGAAGGCCGCGGGGATGTACCGGGCGCGCGGCCTGACCCTGCGGCCCCGGTCGCGCGACGAGCTGGCCGCGTTCTTCGACGGACTCGAGTTCGTCGAGCCCGGTGTCTCGCTCACGGCCGAGTGGCACCCCGAGCTGGGCGAGCCCGTCCCGGTCATCGGCGACGACCCGATTCCGGGCTGGGCCGCGGTCGGCCGCAAGCCCTGACCGCGTCCCACCCGTCCCTCCACGGAAGGGGCCCGCAGACCGTGAGGGCTGCGGGCCCCTTCTCCTGCCGGTCGACCGGGCCGGCGGGCTACGCGGCCGGCTTCACCAGGGTGACCCGGAACGACGAGGGGGCGCCCACGTTCCCGGCGGCGTCGATCGTCCGGTACTCCACCGTGTGCGTGCCGTAGTCCGGTGTCGCGTCGTCCCACGGCACGGCCCGGCTGCGGCCCAGCTTGCCGTACACGAGGTCGTCGACGACCGTGCCCGACGGCGAGAAGCGGAAGGGTGCCGCGGCGTCCGTCGGCCAGCCGTAGTACGTGTACCAGCCGTCGCCGTCCACCCGGAACTGGCTCACCACCGTGCCCGGCCGGTCGTCCCGGGCCGTCAGCCGCATGGTGAACGCGCCGTCGTAGACGTACTCGACGGCTCCGCCCGGCCGGTGCACGGTCCGCAGCGGCTTCGACAGTTCGTACGCCGCCGTCGCCGGCCGGGCGTCGACCGTCCAGGTCGACTCGGCGCGGCTGCCCGGGATCCGGGCGGTCAGCGTGTGCGTGCCGGGGGACAGGCGCAGCGAACGCAGGTCGAGATCACGGTCGTTGCCGTCGTCGGCGACGGCACGGCCGTCGAGGGTCCAGCGCACGGAGAGCGTGCGGCGCGTCGGATGGGTGGTGTCGGCGTACACGACGGACCGCGCGCCGACCGGGGCCCTGGTCGCGGTGTGCCCCGTGAACGCGGCCTCCGTCTCCTGGACCGGAGTGGTCGCGCGGGTGTCCACGGTCCAGCTCACGGTCCGGGTGAGCGCCGCCGAGGCGCGGACCGCCGGGTCCCGGACGAACGGGGTCGGGTCGCTCACGGTCGCGGTCAGGGTGTGGGTGCCGGGGGAGAGGCGCAGGTTCCGCAGGTCCACGGTGCGGGAGCCGCCGGTGGCCAGCTGCCGGCCGTCCAGCCGCCAGCGGACCGACAGTTCACCGCCCACGGGGTGCAGGGTGTCCACCCAGACGGTGCGGTCGGCGCCCAGCGGGGCGGAGTTGTCCGTGTGGTCCTGGACCAGGTCCACCTTGGCCGAGATCGCCTGGACCATCACCTCCCGCTCCACCTGGTCGAAGGCGTAGCCGAGGGTCTTCATCAGCGAGTGCCGGCTCGGCCGCCACACCCCCTGGGTGCTGTACATCCCGCCCTCGTGGCGGCCGAGGACGCCGCCCGACTCGCTCTCCTCGCCCAGCCAGCGCCACCACTTGGCGCGCTGCGCGCGCATCTGCTCCTCCGTGAGCAGGGTGTGGTGGGCCGAGGACGGCTCGGGCCCCGAGTAGGCCCCGCCCGGGACACCCCGTGCGTAGTAGTCGTACTCGTCCTGCAGCTTGCCCAGCGAATGCCCGATCTCGTGCGGGGTGATCAGCGCGGAGAGGGCGTTCCCGCCGGACGCGGTGGCGTAACTGCCGCCCGCTCCGCCGTAGGTGTCGCTGTGCGCGAGGGCGACGATCTGGCGGTTGGCTCCCGTCGTCCCGGGCACGAGGTCGGCCAGGGCGCCGGCGAGCCGGCTGTCCACCGTGAGCAGCCGCTGCACGCTGCCGGGGTCGCAGCCGCCCCAGAAGCCCATGCCCAGGGCGGTGTCCCGGCGCGGGGCGTCCAGCGCGGGGTCGCAGTCGACTCCCGACTCGCGCGAAGGGACCTCCACCGCCCACACGTTGACGTACGAGCGGTACGAGGCGAAGGGTTCGACGCTCCACAGCACGTTCAGGTGCTTCTCGACGTCGGCGCGGAACCGCGGCATCTCCTCGGCCGTGTAGCCGTCGCCCATGACCACCAGGTTGAAGCGCTTCTCGGCGGGGCCGGTGGTCTGGACGGGGACCACGGTCGCGGTGTCCGCGACCGTCGGGGCGGCGACGACCGCCGGTCCGGCTCCCACCAGACCGACGGTCAGCAGACAGCCCACGGTGAGCCGGGCCACCGTCCTTCGCGCACGCCGGAAACGTATGCCATGTGAGGTCATGGGGCGCGAGCGTAGGCCGCGCCCCGAGTGACGTAAAGATGTCCGTCGGCCGTCATCGGCCGTCCATGTCAGCTTCGCAGATAGGCCAGACCCGGGTGCTCGTCCGTGTATCCGTCCAGCAGGCGCCGGGCCACCGCGACGGAGTCCACCAGTGGGTGCAGCGCGAAGGCCTTGACCGCCGTCGCCCGTGAGCCGCTCTCCGCCGCCGCCAGGACCTCCCGCTCCACGCCCTTGACCGCCGTCACCAGCCCCACCGCGTGGTACGGCAGGGGAGCCACGGTCACCGGGTGGGCGCCCGTCGCGTCCACGAAGCACGGCACCTCGACGACCGCGTCCGCGTCGAGCACCGAAAGCGTCCCGCGATTGCGGACGTTGAGGATCAGCGTGGCGCGCTCGTTGCGCGCGACGGCCCGCATGAGCGCCAGTGCGACCTTCTCGTAGCCGCCCGACTCCAGGTCCTCCTCGTCGCGCTCGCCGATCCCGGCCGCCTCCCGGTTGGCCGCCATGTAGGTGGCCTCGCGGTCGGCCAGCGTGCGGTGCCAGGCGGCCAGCGGGGGCGTGTCGGCCTTGCCCATCTCCCGGTAGAAACCCGCCTGCTGGTCCAGCAGGTAGGCGCCGCGCGTCCGTTCCGCCTGCCGGTAGGCGTGCACCGCCTCGCGGTTGAAGTAGTAGTAGTGCAGGTACTCGTTGGGGATCGCGCCCAGCGAGCGGAGCCACTCGGGGCCGAAGAGCCGGCCCTCCTCGAAGGAGCCGAGCGCCTGCTCGTCCGCGAGCAGCCGGGGCAGCTGGTCGCGGCCCCCGACGTGCAGGCCCCGCAGCCAGCCCAGGTGGTTGAGCCCCACGTAGTCGATCCACGCCTCGTCCGGGTCCGCCCCCAGGATCCGGGCGACCCGGCGGCCCAGTCCCACGGGGGAGTCGCAGATGCCGACGACCCGGTCGCCCAGCACCCGGGACATCGCCTCGGTGACCAGACCGGCGGGGTTGGTGAAGTTGATGACCCAGGCGTCCGGCGCCAGCGCGGCGACGCGCCGCGCGACGTGCGTCGCGACCGGCACCGTGCGCAGCCCGTACGCGATGCCGCCCGCCCCGACGGTCTCCTGGCCGAGGACCCCCTCGGCGAGCGCGATCCGCTCGTCCGCCGCCCTGCCCTCCAGCCCGCCGACGCGGATCGCGGAGAAGACGAAGTCCGCCCCGCGCAGGGCCTCGTCGAGGTCCGTCGTCGCCGTGACCACCGGCGCGTCCGGCACCCCCGCGCCCTGTTCGGCGAGGACCCGGGCGATCGCCGAGAGCCGGCCCGCGTCGAGATCGTGCAGCGTGACGTGGGTGACCCGCCCCTCCGCGTGGTCGCCGAGCAGGGCTCCGTACACCAGCGGGACCCGGAATCCGCCGCCTCCGAGAATCGTCAGTTTCATGGTCGTACGCTACTCGGATGCACGTACTGAGCAGCCGGATCCTCCTGCGGCCCGCCGACCCCGAGCGCTCCCGGCGCTTCTACGGGGAGACGCTGGGGCTGGCGGTCCACCGCGAGTTCGGCACCGGCCCGCAGCGCGGCACGGTCTACTTCCTGGGCGGCGGTTTCCTGGAGGTCTCCGGGCGCGCCGACGCCCCGGCGCCCTCGCCGGAGCTCCGGCTCTGGCTCCAGGTCGCCGACGTGCGCGCCGTGCACGAGGAGCTGCGGGAGAGGGGTGTCGAGATCCTGCGGGAGCCGGTGACCGAACCCTGGGGACTGGTCGAGATGTGGATCGCGGACCCCGACGGGGTCCGCATCGCCGTCGTCGAGGTGCCCGAGGACCACCCGCTCCGCTACCGGCCCTGACGCGCGGGGCCGTTGCGGGGTCCGGTGCCTCCGGGGCTCAGCCCACGTCGAGCGCGTGCGGCAGGCCGAGACGGTACCGGATGCGGTCGTGGCGCTTCAGGCCCTCCAGTTCCGGCGCCCGGAAGAGCGGCCGCACCGCGCAGCGGGCCGCGGCCGACCCCGTACGGTCGAGCAGCGCGTTGACGGCCTGCCGGGCGGAGGCGTTCGCGCCCTCCATCGTCGCCAGGTCGATGTCCACGGCCACGTAGTCGCCGGCGAGGTAGAGGTTGGGGACGGCGGTGGCGGCCCGCGGCCGGTTGTGGAAGGTGCCGACCGGATGGATCAGCAACTGGTCCTCGTTGGTCGGGTTCGGGGTGCCGAGACCGTCCACGCCCGGGTCCAGGAACCAGGAGTGCAGGGCGCCGTCCTTCAGGACCGTGCGGCCGGTGTCGTTGAACGCCGCCTTCAGCTGCGCCCACACCTCCCGGGCCACCTCCGCGCGCGTGCACTGCTTGGCGGTCTTCCCGTAGAGGATCCCCGGCCGGTCCCACTCGGAGATGTCCACCGAGAGGCAGTCCACGACCGCCCCGTCGCCGTAGTCGGCCGCGAAGTCGCGCGCCGGCCAGTGCCGCGCCTGCTGGATGGCCGTCAGGGACCAGGGGGAGTCGATGCAGTTGGCGTGCCCGGCGAGCAGCGGTGCCCGCTCGGTCAGATAGAACTGGATGCCCGTCATCCAGTCCGTCTCCAGCCGGTCGCACCGGGCCAGCTGCGGGTCGGCCGCGCGCAGCGCCGCGCCCCAGGTACGGCGGGCGTGCTCGACCGGCATGGCGCAGACGTAGTGGTCCGCGGTCACCCGGTGCGTGGCGCCCTGCGGGTCCTCCACGACGGCCGCCCCGATCCGCCGGGCCCCGGAGTCGTACGCCAGCTCCCGGACGGTCCAGCCGATCCGGAACTCCACGCCCAGGCCGGTCAGATGGTCCACCCAGGGGTCGATCCAGGCCTCGTTGGTGGGCAGGTTCAGGATCCGGTCGAGGGGACCGTCGGCGCCGCGCCCCAGCGCGTTGAAGGCGAAGGCCTCCAGGAGGGTGGCGACCGTGCGGGTGCTGGCCTCCTCGGCCTTGGTCGCCACGATGTTGCGGGTCAGTCCCACCGCGAGGATGCGCTGGTAGTCGTAGCTCATCCGGTCGGCGCGCAGGAACTCCCACCAGGGCGTGCGCTCCCACACCTGGTCCCGCCGCTCGTCGCAACTGGTCAGGAAGACCAGGAACCGGTTCACGAAGTAGGCGGTCTCGTGGAGGGGGATGGATCCGGCGGTGTCCAGGAGCGCGGTGAGCGCGCGGCGGATCTCGTCGAGGGTGAGCTCGGCCGGCCGGTGCCCGGGCCAGGGGAGCGGGATGCGCAGGTCCTCGCGGCCGCTGCGGGCGAAGGACATCTCGGCCGGCGCGACGAGGTTGTCCCAGACGCCGTTCGCGTTCCCGGGGAAGGGGATGCGCCGCAGGGTGTCGGGGAGGTTGTGGTAGATGCCCGGGATGAACCGGAAGCCGTGCTCGGCGGGGAGCGGGCGCCGTCCGCCGCATGCCCCTGCGGCCTCGCAGCGGTGTACGGGGACTGCTGCGGGCGCTTCCACGCGGGCACCGCCGCCGCGCCCACCGCCGAGCTCCTCATGCGCTCGCGCTACAGCGCCTTCGTCGTCCGCGACGAGCCGTACCTGCTGCGCACCTGGGCACCGGAGACCCGGCCCGGCGAGGTCGACTTCGACCCGTCGCTGCGCTGGCGGGGCCTGGAGATCCGCGAGACCACGGACGGCTCCGCCTTCCACGGGCAGGGCACGGTGACGTTCGTCGCCCGCTTCACGCACGGCGGCGAGGAGGGCGCGCTCCACGAGCGCAGCCGCTTCACCCGGCACGAGGGTGCCTGGGTCTACGTGGACGGCGACTTCGTCGAGTGAGGCCCGCGCCCCGCGTCGGCGCGGTCAGGAGGTGACGCCGACCGGCTCGCGGGGGCCGCGCGGCAGACCGTTCGCCAGGTCCTCCGCGACGAGCTTCTTCGCGATGGCGTCCGTCGCGGCCCGCAGTTCGGGTCCGCTCGGCCGGCCGCGCTCCCGCTCGATCCGCTCACTCAGCCAGTCCGACCAGGCGAGGGTGATGACCTGCGCCTCGCGCCTGCCGGCCGCCGTGTGGGAGAACAGGTTGCCCTCCCGGGTCAGATAGCCCTCGTCCACCATGCGGTCGAAGACCGGCAGCAGGACCTCCGGGGGTACCCGCCGGCCCGCCGAGATCAGGCCGAGGCTGGCGTGACCGACCATCCGGGTGAAGAGTTCGACCTGCATCACCGCCCACGCGCCCGCGGTGTCGAGCCGGGTGTCCGAGCCGGAGACGACTCCCCGGGCCGTCGCCAGATCCATCCGGCGCATGATCCGGCCGACGGAGAGTTCCAGCAGTTTGGCCGAGTCGCCGGACATGGTGGGTGAGCCGAAGCCCTCGCCCATGTCGGGAGCGGCGGCCCGGGCGGAGTCCCGGAGCGGGACCTGCTTGAGGAAGAGCGCCACCACGAAGCCGACGGCCGCCACCGGCACCGTCCAGAGGAAGACCGTGTGGAGCGTGTCCGCGTACGCCTGGACGATGGGCGCCGCCACCTCGTCCGGCAGTCCGTGCACCCCGGCGGGGCTCCGCGCGGCCACGGCGATCGCCGCCGCGTCGCCGGCGCCGGCGACCGCCGCCGCCTCCGCGATCCCCTGGCTCAGGTTGGGCCCGAGGGAGTTGGTGTAGATGGTGCCGAAGACGGCCGTGCCGAACGAGCTGCCGAGCGTGCGGAAGAAGGTGACGCCCGAGGTGGCCGTGCCGAGGTCGGCGTACTCGACCGTGTTCTGCACGGCGATCGTCAGCACCTGCATGCACAGGCCGATGCCGACGCCGAGCACGAACATGTACAGCGACTCCAGCCAGGCGCTGGTGCCGGTGCCCATCAGCGACAGCAGGAAGAGCCCGAGTCCCATCACCGCGCAGCCCACGATCGGGAAGATCCGGTAGGTGCCCGTCTTGCTGACCACGTTGCCGCTGTAGATCGAGGCGATCAGCAGGCCGACCACCATGGGGAGGGTCCGGATGCCGGAGATCGTCGCCGAGTCGCCGTCGACGTACTGGAGGTACGAGGGCAGGAACGTCATCGAACCGAGCATCGCGAAGCCGACCACGAAGCTCAGTACGGAGCAGACGGTGAACACCGGATTCGCGAACAGGCGCATGGGGAGCATCGGTTCGGCGGCCCGGGTCTCGACCCAGCAGAAGAGGGCGAGGGCGATCAGGCCGCCGGCGAAGAGGCCGATGATGACGGCGGAGCCCCAGGCGTACTCGTTGCCGCCCCAGCTGGTCGCCAGGATGAGGGCGCTCGAACCGGCGGCGACGAGCGCGATGCCCGCGTAGTCGATGACCGGGCGGCTCGCGGAGCGTACGGAGGGGATCGTGCGGGCCGCCGCGATGACGACCAGGATCGCGATCGGCACGTTCACGTAGAAGGCCCAGCGCCAGGTGAGGTGGTCGGTGAACAGACCGCCGAGCAGCGGGCCGATGACCGTCGAGACGCCGAAGACCGCGCCGATCGCACCCTGGTACTTGCCGCGGTCGCGCAGCGGGATCACGTCGGCGATGAGGGCCATGGAGGTCACCATCAGACCGCCCGCGCCGATGCCCTGGAGCCCGCGCCAGGTGATCAGCAGGCTCATGTTGGTGGCGAGGCCGCACAGGAACGAACCGGTGATGAAGACGATCGCGGAGATCTGGAAGATCACCTTGCGGCCGAAGAGGTCGCCGAACTTGCCGACGAGCACGGTGGCGACGGTCTCGGCCAGCAGGTAGGCGGTGACCACCCAGGACATGTGGGCGGCGCCGCCCAGGTCCGCGACGATCGTGGGCAGCGCCGTGCCGACGATCGTCTGGTCCAGCGCGGCGAGGAGCACGCCGAGCATGATCGTGCCGAAGACGATGTTGCGGCGGCGGCCGTCGAGCACCGGGGGCTCGGTCGCCGGAGGCGCGGGGGCGGCTTCGCTGGTGGTGGTCACCCTCGCAGCCTCACACCGGGGGACGCGGCACGCATGCGGGGCACGGCCGAACCGGTGCGGCGGACGGGCGCCCTCGGCGGAGCGGTGAGCTGCGCGGAGTCCCCGCCGCACGCTCGCCCGGGGCGCCCGGGGGGCCGGCCGGTGCGAGCGGGTTCGGCGGTACGGAGGCACCCGGTGGGACTCGGCCCGGGGCGCGCCTTCCGGGCCGGGCCGGGCCGCCGGCGGGGTGTGTCAGTTCGGGAGCACCGGCAGCAGCGGGTGGTGTTTGGCGAGGATCTTGTTGGCCCGGGCCAGCGCCGACAGGGCGTGCTCGCGGTCCGCGCGGTCCTCCGCGCACAGCGGTCCGCGGAACCGGTACACCTCGCGCGCCGCGCTGTCGGCGTCGACCTCTGCCTGCAGGACGTGCAGCGGCAGACACGACCCGATCATCGCGGCCACGCGGTCGGGGATCGGGACGGGAACGAGGGGTGCGGGCGAGGTGATCACGGGTCAGTCCTTGTGGGTCCGGAGGCGAGGTGGGGTCTCTCTCCTACATACGTACCGGATGGGGTTCCGGGTTCGTCGACGGGGTTGTCCCCGCGTCGCAACGGGTCGCGGACCCTTCGGCGGGGCGTGCGGCCCGGCCGCGGGCCGGTGGATCACCCGGGCCCCGGGGCGGTCCGGTGCGTTCTCGCAGGTGCGGGGAGCGTGGCGCGATCTTCCCCGCGGCCGGCGCCTCGCGATCGCTCGGACGTTCGTCGAACAAGACGTCGGGAGAGGGGGGATGGGGCCCTGACGCGCCGTCGGTGAATGTGAAGCATCTCACGCTCTTCTCGGGCCGTTTCCGGGTTTGGCGCGGCGCCGAGGCGGTTGACCGCTGGACGACCCGGGTGGGTCGAGGAGGCCTCGCGGGGCGGGCCGCCGCCGGCCCGGTGCTCGCCCGGGTGCGGTCGATCCCGTCCGGCCGATCCTGTCCGGACGGTTGGATTCTGCTTGTGCGTGGGTCGGTTGACTGCCCGGTGGGGCCGGATGCGGCGTGACCGGCGTGGCGCCCCTCAGGGAGCCAGTACCTCGGCCAGGTCGTAGGAGACCGGCTCCTCCAGCTGGGTGTAGCCGCAGGACTCCGGCGCGCGGTCCGGCCGCCACCGCTTGAACTGGGCCGTGTGCCGGAACCGGTCGCCCTCCATGTGGTCGTAGCCCACCTCGCACACCCGCTCCGGCCGCAGCGCCACCCATGACAGGTCCTTCTTCCCCGACCAGCGGCTCGGCGCTCCCGGCAGCCGGGCGCCCTCGTGCGCGGACTCGTCCGTCCACGCCGCCCACGGGTGCCCGTCCGGCGGGTCCATCCGCAGCGGCTCCAGCTCCGCGACCAGCTCCTCGCGGCGCTTCGCGGTGAACGCCGCGCAGACGCCGACGTGCTGGAGCCGGCCGGTGTCGTCGTACAGGCCGAGCAGCAGCGAACCGACGACCGGGCCGCTCTTGTGGAAGCGGTAGCCGGCCACGACCACGTCGGCCGTCCGCTCGTGCTTGATCTTGTACATCAGCCGGGCGTCCGGGCGGTACGGCAGGTCCAGCGGTTTGGCGATCACCCCGTCGAGCCCGGCCCCCTCGTACTGCTCGAACCAGCGCGCCGCCACCTCGGGGTCCCGGGTCGCCGGGGCCAGATGGACCGGGGCGTCGACCCCGCGCAGGGCCTCCTCCAGCGCCGCCCTGCGCTCGGTCAGCGGAGTGTTCAGGAGGGAGTCGTCACCGAGGGCGAGCAGGTCGAAGGCGATGAACCGGGCGGGAGTCGTCTCCGCCAGCATCCGCACCCGCGACGCGGCGGGGTGGATGCGCTCGGAGAGCCGGTCGAAGTCGAGCCTGCCGTCGTGTTCGATGACGATCTCCCCGTCGACCACGCACCGCTGGGGCAACCGGGGCGCCAGCGCCTCCACCAGCTCGGGGAAGTACCGCGTCAGGGGCTTGCCGGTGCGGCTGCCGATGACGAGCTCGGGGCCGTCGCGGTGGACGAGGGCACGGAAGCCGTCCCACTTGGCCTCGTACTGCATGCCCGGCGGAATCTTCTTGACGGCCTTGGCCAGCATCGGCTTCACGGGCGGCATCACCGGCAGATCCATGCAGCGATTGTCCGGTATGCGGGGAATGTCGGCGAGCCCTACGCTGGCGGGCATGGCAGGCAAGGCGGCAGCGGTGGAACTGGAAGTCGGCGACCGGACGGTCCGTGTGTCCCATCCCGACAAGGTGTACTTTCCCGAACCCGGCTACACCAAGCTCGACATGGTCACCTACTACCTGGCGGTCGGCGACG
This sequence comes from Streptomyces sp. MS191, assembly GCF_008042125.1. Taxonomy (GTDB): domain Bacteria; phylum Actinomycetota; class Actinomycetes; order Streptomycetales; family Streptomycetaceae; genus Streptomyces. The sequence continues at coordinate 119,208 of NZ_RDBI01000035.1, read as the reverse complement.
GCATCACCCGTGCGCTGCGCGACCGCCCGACGACGCTGGAGCGCTACCCCGACGGGGTGACGGGCGAGTCGTTCTTCCAGAAGCGCGCCCCCACGTACATGCCCGACTGGATCCCGACCGCGCACATCACCTTCCCCAGTGGCCGGTCCGCCGACGAGATGTGCCCGACCGAGCCGGCGGCCGTCCTGTGGGCCGCCAACCAGGGCGCCGTCACCTTCCATCCGTGGCCGGTGCGCCGCGAGGACACCGACCACCCCGACGAGCTGCGCATCGACCTCGACCCGCAGCCGGGCACGGACTACGCCGACGCGGTCCGCGCCGCCCACGAGCTGAGGGCCGTGCTCGACGAAGTCGGGCTGCGCGGCTGGCCCAAGACCTCCGGCGGGCGCGGCCTGCACGTCTTCGTGCCGATCGAACCCCGGTGGACCTTCACCCAGGTGCGGCGGGCCGCCATCGCCTGCGGCCGGCAGCTGGAGCGCCGGATGCCCGACCGGGTCACCATCAAGTGGTGGAAGGAGGAGCGGGGCGAACGGATCTTCGTCGACTACAACCAGACCGCCCGCGACCGCACCATCGCCTCCGCCTACTCCGTACGGCCCCGCCCGCACGCACCGGTCTCGGCGCCGCTCCGCTGGGACGAGATCGACGACGCGGTGCCGCGGGACTTCGACATCAGGACGATGCCCGCGCGCTACGCCGAGGTCGGCGACGTCCACGCGGACATGGACGACCGGCGCTTCAGTCTGGAGAGCCTGCTGGAAGTGGCCCGGCGGGACGAGGCCGATCACGGCCTGGGCGACCTGCCGTACCCGCCGGAGTACCCCAAGATGCCGGGGGAGCCGAAGCGGGTGCAGCCCAGCCGGGCGAAGAAGACCGACTGACGGCGAAGCGGGCGACCGGCGGCGAGCCCCGCCCCGGTCGGGTTCGTCCTGCCCGCCGGCCGGGGGGTCGATGCCGGGGGTGCCGCTGCGGCACTAAAACAACACGAACGATCGTGCTAGCATTTTCTCATCGCTCCGGCCGACCGAGGAGATCCGGCATGCATCCCCTGGTTCCACTCCTGCGCACCTCGCTGAACGCCGCCGCCCGCCTGGCCCCCGGACTCGCCGGACGTGCCGCCTTCCACCTCTTCGTCCGCCCGCAGGGCCGGGCAAGGCTGCGGCCGGAGGAGGAGCGGTTGCTCGCCGAGGCGCGCCCGGGCCGGCTGGAGGTGCGGGGCAAGGGGGTCGTCACCTACGCCTGGGGCGACGGCTCCCGCCCCGTCCTGCTGGTCCACGGCTGGTCGTCGCGCGGATCGCGCTTCGCCGCCTTCGTCCGGGCCCTGCGTGAACAGGGCTACAGCCCCGTCCTGTTCGACGGCCCGGGACACGGCGCCTCGGAGGGGCGCGCCACGAACATCCGCGAGTACCGCGAGATCATCCGTCATCTGCACGCCGAGCACGGTGACTTCGAGGCCGTGATCGCCCACTCCTTCGGAGTGCTCGCCGCCCTCTTCGCGCTCCGCGACGGGGTACGGACCGAGCGGTTCGTCGGCCTCGGCGGTGTCGGCCGCTTCGACTGGCTCGTCGAGGGGTTCCGGACCGGTCTCGGTCTGGACGAGCGGGTCATCGACGGGATGCGCGGTCACGTGGAGACGACGCTCTTCCCCGACGAGCCCGACATCTGGCGGCGGCTGAGCGCCACCCACGCGCCCGAGGAACTCGCCGCGCCCGTCCTGCTGTTCCATGACGCGCAGGACGACATGGTGCCGCCGGCCCAGTCCCGGGCGCTCGCCCGCGCCCACGGCACCGGGGCCCGCCTGGTGGTCACCGAGGGGCTCGGTCACCGCCGGATCCTCGCCGACCCGGAGGTCGTCGCGGAGGCCGTGCGCTTCGTGACGGCGCCCGCGCTCAGCCCGAGCGGGGTGCCGGCCGCGGGATGAGCCGCGCGCCCCCCGATGACGCCGGAACAGGTGCCGGGCAAGGCCCGGAGACGTGTCCGGAAAACTGGCCCGGGCGCGCTCCTGGAAGGCGCCCCGACGGCCCTCCGCGGGGGGTGTGCGCCGCCGGGGCGGCGAGCACTCCGAAGGAGTGGGCGATCACGGCCTCGAAGTCACCGTGCTCGGCGTGCAGATGACGGATGATCTCGCGGTACTCGCGGATGTTCGTGGCGCGCCCCTCCGAGGCGCCGTGTCCCGTGCAGATGACGGATGATCTCGCGGTACTCGCGGATGTTCGTGGCGCGCCCCTCCGAGGCGCCGTGTCCGCCCGACGGCGGCTCCCTCGGCCGCCGCCGGATCGTCTGCCGCGGCGGCAGGGCCTACGTCCTGGAGGAACCGTCCACCGAGTGGGCGGTGTTCGACATCGGCGGCTGAGCCCCGGGGGCCGCGAACGGAGGAGAGGCGAGCGGGGCGCCTACGGCGCATGGGCCTTTCTGGTCGTCATGTGCCGATCATCGCCGACGCGCCAGGCCGTGGCAAACCCTTACGGCGCGCCGCATTGATCGAACGTTGATGGCTCGTTTACGACCCTCGGGCAGCGTGTACGCCATGCAGACCGACACGACCGTACTGACCGCACCGGAGCCCGACATGTCCTGGCAGGAGAACGCCCTGTGCGCCCAGGCCGGCCCGGAGTTCTTCTTCCCGGCGCCCGGTTCCTCCACCCGCGAGGCGAAGCAGCTCTGCGGCGCCTGCGAGGGGCGCGTGGCGTGCCTGGAGTACGCGCTGACACACGACGAGCGCTTCGGGGTCTGGGGCGGACTCTCGGAGAAGGAACGGTTCCGCCTGAAGCGCCGACAGGGCTGAACGACCCTCACGAGGCCCACCCGTGGCCGCCCCGGCACCGCCGGGGCGCGGGGACGGCACGGGCTCCCGTCACAGCAGGACGTCGAGCAGCCGGCTGCGGGCCGGCGCGGTGTCCGGCTCGGCCGGGCCCTCCGGTTCGGTGAAGCGGACCGTACCGCCGACGGCCAGCAGGATGTCCGTGTACGCCGCCGCCTCGGCGGGGTGCGCGGTGGTGAGGTCGGCGACGACGACGCGCGAGCCGCGCGGCCGGGCGATCGCGAGACGTGCCTGGAACGCCCGTGGCACGGGACCGTCCACGCCGTCGGGCCGCCCCGGCAGCAGCGAGGTCACGAGCGCGGCGGGAGTGCCGCACGGCAGGTCGACCAGTCCGGACTCCCACACGTCGCCGAGGCCCGCCGTGGCCAGATCCAGCGCGCACCGGGCGGCCGCCGCTGCGGAGCTCGGCGCGCCCGTCTCGACCTCGGACAGCGAGAACACCGATACCCGCGCCTCGTCCCGCGCCTCCCGGCCCGGCGCCCCGCCCTCCCGCGTCCCGTCGCCCGCGTGGAGCCCGATCGCCGTGTGCAGGACGCCCCGATCGCGCAACTGCTCCAGCACGCCGAAGAGCGCCCGGGACTCCCGTGCCGCGCGGGCCGCACGGTCCGGGTCGGCGCACAGCGTCGCCCAGTCGGCGAGCAGCCCGTCCCGGAGCGGCTCCAGTGCGTCGAGGTCGAGGTCGACGTAGCCGGGCGGCAGCCGGAACCAGACGGCGTCCGGGTCCCGCACGGCGGTCCTCCTCAACGGACGGTCCCGGCGGCGCGGCCCATGTCGCGGGCGTGCGTCCAGTAGGCGGGGATCTCGGAACTCCCGAGCCGCGCCGCGTCGACACCGGTGGCCCCGTCGCGCGCGAGGCGGTCGTCGTCGGGCGCCGCCACACCGCTCGCGGCCGTCAGCGTCCCGGTGCCCGCGAAGGCGGCGTTGACCGGCGTCCGGGCTCCCGGGCCCACGCGCCGTACGGCCCACTCCGTCACCGGTCTGGGCGCGGCGTCGAACTCCCGCAGGGCGGTGGTGGAGGACCGGCCGAAGGTGCGGACCCCCTCGCCGAACCCGGTCGCCGCCCGGGCGCCCTTGGCGCCCTGGGCCACCGCACCGAGGCCCGGCACCGCGCCCACCGCGTCGCCGGCGAGCGTCGCCGTGGCGCTGAAGAACCGGCTGTCGAAGCGGCCTTCGGTGAAGCCGCCCTTCAGCGCGGTACGGATCTTCGGGTCCCCCGCGTGCAGTGCCAGCGCGGCGAGGCTGAGCCCGGCAGCGGCGAACAGCAGCGGGACGACGAGCCCTCCGGTCGCGAAGACCGCGACCAGGCCGAGCAGCGCCGAGGTGAGGCTGAGCGTGTCGCCCAGGTTCTCGTCGAGCCAGTCCAGGCCCTTGTCCAGCCAGCCGGGCTCCCTGGGGGCCAGCTTGTCCGTCGCCTCGTTCAGGGACTTCGCGATGGCGCCGGCCTGCGTCCGGTGGGTCTCCTCCAGCTCACGGGCCTTGCGGCGGACGTGGTCCAGCGCCTGCCGCGCCTTGGTCAGGTCCGCCGAGGCGCGCCTCAGCTCCGGCTCGGGGGTGTCCGCGCCCGGGGCGGAGGCCGTCCGCCAGGCCGCCTCGGACCTGCGGACCGCTTCCGCGTCGAGGCCGGCCCGGGTCTCGTAGGAGCGGGCGGTCGACTGGTAGCCCACCAGCGCGTCGTGCCAGGCACCCAGGCGGCCGGCCGCCTTCGTCAACGACCGGTGGGCGTTCCCCAGATGGCGGGGCAGGTCGCCGGCGAGGGCGTCGCGGAACGCGTCCGCCGCCTCGCCCCGCCACCCCGCGCTCTCCGACAGCAGCCGGTCCACCAGGCGGTGCGCGGTGCCGAGCGACCCGGCCGACGCCGACAGCTTCGCCCGCAGGGCGGCGATCTCCGGCGGGCTGCCCGGCGCCGGGTCCCAGCCGAGGTGCGGGAAGTCCCGGTCAGCCACGCTCCACCGCCCGGAAGGCCGCCTCGATCGCGCGGTTCAGCTCGGTGTAGCCGGCGTGGCTGAGACGCACTCCCGTGCGCACCTCGCCGATCCGGGCACCCAGCTGCTCCGCCCCGTACTTCCAGCGCTGCTGGAAGCCGTCGCACGCCTCGTCGAGCTCCTTCGTCCCCAACTGGTCGGCCCGGGCGTGCTCCAGGGCCCGTCTCGCCGCGGCGAGCGACGTCAGCGAGGAGTCGAGGGCATGCGAGAAACGGCCCAACTGATCGGCGTCCACCTGAAGATCACGATCCATGGGCGACCACCCTGGCAGATCATCGGCGCGGCGGAGAAATGCTGGTCACACCGGCGGGTGAGGCGATAACCGGATGCTGACGACGTGCCCACCTCACTACGATGAGTGTCCATGGAGCCCCACCACACGCGCGTCACGGACGAGGAGCTGGCCGCCTTCGGCCGCACGATCGACAGGCTGCGGAGCCTGCCGCTGGGAGATCCCGCCCGGATGCGCGGCGAGGAGATCGCCGCGACCTTCAGCCGCGAGAGCCGCAACAAGCGCCGCAAGGCCCGGCGTGCCGAGCGGGCCGCCGCCGACGCCGCGCTCGACGCGCGCACCATGACCGGAGCGCTCGAACGGCGTGAGGACGCGCCGCTGGCGGCCACCGGAGCCGGCTCCCCGGGGAACTACGTCCGGACGCGGCACTGCTATGTCTGCAAGTCGTCCTATCGACGGGCCGACGCCTTCTACCACCGTCTCTGCCCGCCCTGCGCCGTCGACAACACGGCCCGGCGCGCCCTGAGCACGGACCTCACCGGCCGCCGCGCGCTGCTCACCGGCGGCCGGGTGAAGATCGGGTTCCAGCTGGCGCTGATGATGCTGCGCGACGGGGCCGAGCTGCTCGTCACCAGCCGCTTCCCGCACGACACCCTGCGCCGCTTCCACGCGGTCGAGGGCAGCGAGCGGTGGCGGGACCGGCTCAGCGTCGTCGCCATCGACCTGCGCGACCCCCGTCAGGTGCTCGGACTGTGCGAGCGGCTGAACGCGGAGGGGCGGCCCCTGGACATCCTCGTCAACAACGCGGCCCAGACGATACGCCGGCCCCCGGAGGCGTACGCCCTGCTCGCGGCGGGGGAGCGCGGGGAGCTGCCGCCGGGGGTGATCCCGGCGCCGGGGTACGAGCGGGCCGACCGCGTCCCCGTGCTCGCCGGGCTGGAGCCGGACGAGGCCGGGCTGCTGCCGGACGCCTCGCCGCACAACTCGTGGTCCGTACGGCTCGGGGAGCTCGACCCGGCCGAGGTGCTGGAGGCCCAGCTGGTCAACGCCCTCGCGCCGACGCTGCTCTGCGACCGGCTGCTGCCGCTGCTCCTGGCCTCACCGAGACCGCGCCGCTACATCGTCAACGTGTCGGCCGTGGAGGGCCGCTTCACCGTGCGGAACAAGACGGGCGGCCACCCCCACACCAACATGGCGAAGGCCGCCCTCAACATGCTCACCCGCACCAGCGGGGCCGAACTGGCCGCGCAGGGCGTTCACATGTGCAGCGTGGACACGGGCTGGATCACCGACGAGAACCCGGCGCCCCGCAAGGCGCGGATCGCCGCCGTCGGGACCCGCACCCCGCTGGACGTCGTCGACGGCGCGGCCCGGGTCTACGACCCGATCGTGCGCGGCGAGGCGGGGGAGCCGTCGTCGGGCGTGTTCCTCAAGGACTACCAGGAGGCGGCCTGGTAGTCCGGTGGGCCGAGCGGTCAGCCCGCCGCGCGGGCCGCCATGCGGGCCTTGCGGGCCGCGAGCTTCGCGTCGAACTTGCTCGCCTCGTCGTCCAGGCCCGTCATGTAGAGGCCCAGCTCCTCCTGGGCCTTCAGGCCCTCCGGGCCGAGGCCGCCGATCTGCAGGACCTTGAGGAAGCGGAGCACCGGCTGCAGCACGTCGTCGTGGTGGATGCGCATGTTGTAGATCTCGCCGATCGCCATCTGCGCCGCCGCCCGCTCGAAGCCGGGCATGCCGTGTCCGGGCATCCGGAAGTTCACGACCACGTCCCGCACGGCCTGCATGGTCAGGTCGGGGGCGAGCTCGAAGGCCGCGCTCAGCAGGTTGCGGTAGAAGACCATGTGCAGGTTCTCGTCGGTCGCGATGCGCGCCAGCATCCGGTCGCAGACGGGGTCGCCCGACTGGTGGCCGGTGTTGCGGTGCGAGATCCGGGTGGCGAGCTCCTGGAAGGAGACGTACGCGATCGAGTGCAGCATCGAGTGCCGGTTGTCGGACTCGAAGCCCTCGCTCATGTGGGCCATCCGGAACTGCTCCAGCTTGTCCGGGTCGACCGCGCGCGAGGCCAGCAGGTAGTCGCGCATGACGATGCCGTGGCGGCCCTCCTCCGCGGTCCAGCGGTGCACCCAGGTGCCCCAGGCGCCGTCGCGGCCGAAGAGCGAGGCGATCTCGTGGTGGTAGCTGGGCAGGTTGTCCTCGGTGAGCAGGTTCACCACGAGGGCGATCTTGCCGATGTCGGTGACCTTGGACTGGGACGGGTCCCACGCCTCGCCGTCCTCGAAGAAGCCGGGGAAGTTCCGGGCGTCCGACCACGGGACGTACTCGTGCGGCATCCAGTCCTTGGTGACCTTGAGGTGCCGGTTGAGTTCCTTCTCCACCACTTCTTCCAGCGCGTACAGCAACCGGGCGTCGGTCCACCCGGTCGGGCTGCCGAGGTGGGGAGAGGTGAGCGTCACGGGGACTCCTGGGGACGGAGGAGGGGAAGCGGAATTACTTACGCACTCGTAGGTTACGAAACCGTAGGTTAAAGGCCGCGTGAGGGCTGGGCCAAGCCCGGCTTGGCGATGTCCGATTACGTTGCGTTATGTGCGCAGCTCGTGAGCGGTTGTGAGGGGCGACGGAGACCCAGGTCACGCCGATGTGTCGCCGCCGGGGCGTCCAGGGGGCGACGATCACGGCTACACAGAGCAGACGGCCCGCTCCGCCCGCGTGGGCCGCGGGGGAGCGGGCTCGGTCCGGGACGCACGCCCTGGTCGTGCCCCAAGAGGAACGTGGGGCGGACGGGGCGACCGGTGCCGCCGGAGCGGGTGTCCCGGGTGCCCCGGGCTCAGTGGGTCKCCGTCAGGCCCTCCCGCACCGCCTCCGCCGTCGTCGGCCGCAGCTCGCCGTCGAGCAGCAGCCACCGGGTGATCCCCAGCGACTCCAGGAAGGGCACGTCGTGGCTCGCCACGATCAGCGCCCCCTCGTACGCCTCCAGCGCCGCCGTCAGCTTGGCGACGCTCGCCATGTCCAGGTTGTTCGTCGGCTCGTCCAGCATCAGCAGCTGCGGCGCCGGGTCGGCCAGCAGCAGCGCCGCCAGCGTCGCGCGGAAGCGCTCGCCGCCCGACAGCGTCCCGGCCGGCTGATCCGCGCGTGCCCCCCGGAAGAGGAACCGCGCGAGCCTCGCCCGGATCTCGTTCGCCGTCGCGTCGGGCGCGAAGCGGGCGACGTTGTCCACCACGCTCCGGTCCTCGTCGAGCACGTCGAGCCGCTGCGGCAGGAAGCGCAACGGAACCTGCGCCAGCGCCTCGCCCGCCACCGGCTCCAGCTCCCCGGCGATCGTCCGCAGCAGCGTCGTCTTGCCCGCTCCGTTCCGGCCCACCAGGGCGATCCGCTCCGGGCCGCGCAGCTCGAACCCACCGCTCACCCGGGCCCCGTACCGCAGCTCCAGGTCGCGCAGCTCCAGCACGCCGCGGCCCGGATGGACGACCGTGCGCGGCAGCTCGATCCGGATCTCGTCGTCGTCCCGCACCGCGTCCACGGCGGCGTCGAGCCGCTCGCGCGCCGCGTCGAGCCGCTCGGCGTGCAGGGCGCGGTGCTTGCCCGCCGACACCTGCGCCTCGCTCTTGCGGTTGTTGGCGACGATCTTCGGCACCACCTTGTTCTGGGCGCTCTTCTGCGCGAACCGCTTGCGCCGCGCCAACTTCATGTGCGCGTCCGACAGTTCGCGCTTCTGCCGCTGCACGTCGGCCTCGGCGACCCGCACCATCCGCTGCGCCGCGTCCTGTTCGGCCGCCAGGGCCTCCTCGTACGCGGAGTAGGCGCCGCCGTACCAGGTGACCTCGCCGTCCCGCAGGTCGGCGATCTGGTCGACCCGCTCCAGGAGTTCACGGTCGTGGCTGACCACCACCAGGACGCCCGACCAGGCGTCGACGGCCTCGTACAGCCGGTGCCGCGCGTGCAGGTCGAGGTTGTTCGTCGGCTCGTCGAGCAGCAGGATCTCGGGCCGGGCGAGCAGCAGTGCCGCGAGACGCAGCAGTACGGACTCGCCGCCCGACACCTCGCCGATCGTGCGGTCGAGGCCGACGTGGCCGAGACCGAGCTCGTCCAGCGTGGCCCGGGCGCGTTCCTCGACGTCCCAGTCGTCGCCGACCGCCGCGAAGTGCTCCTCGGCCGGATCGCCGGCCTCGATGGCGTGCAGGGCGGCCCGGACGCCGGCGATGCCCAGTGCCTCGTCGACCCGCATCGCGGTGTCCAGCACCACGTTCTGCGGAAGGTGGCCGACCTCGCCGAGCGTGCGGATCGTGCCGGACGCGGGGGACAGCTCACCGGCGATCAGCTTGAGGAGCGTCGACTTGCCGGAGCCGTTGAGACCGACCAGACCGGTCCGGCCGGGGCCGACGGCGAGCCGGAAGTCGTCCAGGACGGGTGTGCCGTCAGGCCAGGAGAAGAAGAGGGACGAGCAGGTGATGAAAGTGGGGCGGACTGCCACGAGGGCCTCCCTGTTGCAAGAGCGTGGGCTGGGGCAACGGGTGAGACACCGGAGGCGCGGGCAGCCAAGCGGAAAGCTCGTACTCGTACGCCGAGGGTCGAAGACGGCACACGCGGCGCTCAGGGCGGCACGCGCGGCTCGGTGTCTCGAACCTCAGACGAGCAACGGCCTATCTCCGATCGGGCGACAACAGGGCCAGTACGGACCGTACGCCGGGCGCGGAGGGCGGGCAATCGAATTAGCGGGAGGGGCGGCGGGCCGTGCCCGTC
>NZ_RDBI01000035.1:98753-109339 GCF_008042125.1 Streptomyces sp. MS191 | reverse complement strand
GTGCCCGTCACGTGTAGTCGTCCAGGAGCTGGGCCAGGTCCTGGTCCCAGTCCAGGTAGTGGTGCTCCCGGCCGGCGGGGACCAGATGCTGCGAGCGCTCCAGGAAACGCCGCAGCTCCTCCGTCCGGATGTGCACCACGGCGACCCCCTCGGAGGCGTGGAACTCGACGACGGTGCGGTCGTAGCCGTACGGGCGCACGCGCACGTCCCCGACTCCGGCCGGCCCGTCCACGCCCTGCGCCAGCAACTCGCGGGAGAAGGCCCARGAGACCTCGACTCCCTCCAGCGTCGCGGGCGGCGGGAACGCCATGCTCACCGCGTACGGGTCGCCGCGGTCGTACCGGAGCGTGGCGGGGACGGTCTCCATCCGCGGGGCGGAGGCGACCAGTCGGGCCTGGACGGCCTGCTCTATGACGGTGGACAAGTGCCAGCTCCTGTCTCGCGGCTACGGGTTCCTGTCGTCTTCCCTGACATCAGGGAAGACGAACGATCGAACCGGAACGTGCACTCCGCGGGTACGTGAGCTGTGTCACCGGCCCCGGGAGGCAGGTGTGGCGCGCCAGGCACCCTGGACGGGGTCCGCGCGGTCGGCTAGCTTCCGGCGCCATGACGTCCAAGGGGAAGACGAGACGAATGATGTCGGTGGGACTGATCGGGGCGGCGCTCGCGCTGACTCTGGCAGCGCCCGCGCGGGCCGGGGAGACCCCCACGGCCGCGGCCGGCTGGCAGCTCACGACCACGGGTACGGACGCACGCTTCCGCGGCCTCGCGGCGGTCGACCGCGACACCGCCTGGGCCGCGGGATCGAAGGGCACCGTGCTGCGCACCGCCGACGCGGGCCGCACCTGGCGGGACGTGTCGCCCCCGGGCGCCGGCGAGCTGGAGTTCCGCGACGTCGAGGCCTTCGACGGCCGGCGCGCGGTGGTCCTGGCGATCGGCGAGGGCGAGGCGTCCCGGGTCCTGCGCACCGAGGACGGCGGCGCCACCTGGACCGAGTCCTTCCGCAACACCGACCCGCGTGCCTTCTACGACTGCATGACCTTCTTCGACCACCGGCACGGCCTCGCCATGAGCGACCCGGTCGACGGGAAGTACCGCATCCTGTCCACCCGCGACGGCGGCCGGTCGTGGCAGGTGCTGCCGGACAAGGGGATGCCGCCCGCGCAGGCCGGCGAGGCGGGCTTCGCCGCGAGCGGCCAGTGCCTGGTCTCCTCGGGACCGAGGGACGTCTGGCTGGCGACCGGCGGCGGGGCCACCGCCCGGGTCCTGCACTCCGCCGACCGCGGCCTCACCTGGACCGCCGCCGAGTCGACGATCCCGGCGGGAGACCCCGCGCGGGGCGTCTTCGCGCTCGCCTTCCGCGACCGCGCGCACGGCCTCGCGGTCGGCGGCGACTACCGCAAGGACCAGCCCTCCCCGCAGGCCGCGGCGGTCACCGGGAACGCCGGCCGCACCTGGCGGCAGGCCGCCGCACCCCCGCCCGCGTACCGCTCCGGCGTCGCCTGGCTCCCCCGCACCAGGTCGGCCGCGCTCGCCGTCGGTCCCACGGGCACGGACCTGACGACGGACGGAGGCCGCACCTGGCGCACGGTCGACACCGGCTCGTACGACACCGTCGACTGCACCCGCGACGGCGCCTGCTGGGCCTCCGGCGAGAAGGGCAGGATCGCCCGGCTGGCGCGCCGCTAGGGCGGGTTGCGGAAGTCCCGCCTGCCCTGCCCTCCGGGCGGACGGCGCCGCTTCCGCAACAAGCCCCGGGGTGTCGCCCGAGGTGGGTCAGGGCGTCCTGCCGGTGGGCCAAGCCGGGTCTAGGAAGGCAACTGCTCCCGGTACGAGGCGAGTTCCGTCGCCGTCTTCGTGGCGTAGAACTCCGTGATCCGGTACGCGCACACCCCTTCGACGGCGAACGGGTCGGCCGCGGCGATCTTCTCGATCGTCCCGCGGTCGACCCCGGCGGCCAGGATGACGCCCCCGTCGCGCGGGTTCTTCCGCCCGGAGGCGACGAACACGCCCGCGGCGTACTGCGCGTCGAGCCACTCGACGTGCGCGTCCAGCAGTGCGTCGACCCGCTCGACGGGCGCGGTGTAGGTCAATTCCAGTACGAACATGATCGCCAGGCTACCGGGGCCGGGGAACGCCTTCCGGCCCGAGGGCCGCTCCCGCCCGGGCGGAAGACTCCCGCCCGCCGTCCCCGGCGCGGGTCGTAGGGTGGCCGTCACCATGACCATCATCGACATCCCCGCGGGCTGGCCCGCCGACGAGCCCGCCGCCCGGAACCTTCAGCGGGAGCTGCGCGCGCGGCTCGTGCTCGACGAGGCGGGGCCCGTGCCCGGCACCGGGCACGTCACGGGGCTCGACGTCGCCTACGACGACGAGCGGGACCTCGTCGCGGCCGCCGCCGTGGTGCTCGACGCGGCCACGCTGGAGGTGGTGGAGGAGGCCACGGCGGTCGGCCGGGTCTCCTTCCCGTACGTTCCCGGCCTGCTCGCCTTCCGGGAGATCCCGACCGTCCGCGCCGCGCTCGACTCGCTCTCCGCCGACCCCGGCCTCCTCGTCTGCGACGGGTACGGGCTGGCCCATCCGCGCCGCTTCGGACTGGCGAGCCACCTCGGCGTCCTGACCGGGCTGCCCTCGATCGGCGTAGCGAAGAACCCGTTCACCTTCGCCTACGACCCGCCGGGCCCCGACCGCGGAGACACCAGCCCGCTCCTCGCCGACGGCGAGGAGGTGGGGCGCGCCCTGCGCACCCAGGCGGGGGTCAAGCCCGTCTTCGTCTCCGTGGGGCACCGGGTGTCCCTGGAGGCGGCGTGCGCGCACACGCTGCTCCTCGCCCCGCGCTACCGCATCCCCGAAACGACCCGGCGCGCCGACTCCCTGTGCCGCCGCGCGCTCCGGGACGCCCTCGGGGCCGCCCCGTGACCGAACTGGTCCTCGACGTCGCGGACCGGCCGCGCCCCGGACTCCGACTCCGGACCGCCGGCCGGCGTCTGATCCTGGAACAGGGCGGCACCCCGCTCCTGTTCGCGGTCGCGGACCCGTACGACCAGGGGGTCGACTTCTACCGCACGGCCGTGCCCCGCCCACTGCTGCCACCCCTGCGCGCCGCCGAGGCGCGGGCGTACGCCGACCGGCCCGAGCGCTGGCTCCACAAAGTGGCACGGCTGCTCGCCGCCGACCCGGACGGGCCGCTGCACGACGGCCGTTGGGTGCTCACGACCGTCATGGAGCGGCACTGGAACAGGCACGACGCCGGCCCGGCCGACTACTGGGGCGAGCGCGTCGTCGGCGGTGATCCGGACGGATACGTCGACTGGTTCCTCCACAGCACCGACTGGGAGCTGTTCCCCCTGCGGCCGCTGCCCGCGGCCGACGACGCCCGGGTCAAGGCGTACCGCTCCCAGGCCCGCGCCGGGATCCTGCCTCCGCTCCTGCTGTGGTGGGTGAGCGGCCTCGACTGCTACGTCCTCCTGGACGGGCACGCCCGGCTCGCCGCGGCCGTCGCCGAGGACGTCGAGCCGTCGGTGCTCGTGCTCCGGCGGACGACGCCCCACGACGAGCGCGCCCGGGGAGAGGCCGAGGCCGCGGAGGCGTACGAGGGCGAACTCGCCCGCCACCGCGCCCTCATGGCACGGCACGGGTCCCGGGTCCCCGACGGCGCCGAGACGGCGGGCGCCGCCCTCGCCCGCCGCCTGGAGGAGCTGCGCACGGGTAACCGGCCCACCTGGGCCTGGCCGTTGCCCGGAGGTGAGCACGAGTGGCAACGGATCGTGGACGACCTGAGTACGAGTACGGATACCGGGCTTCGATCTTGGGCGGCACAGTGGGAGACATGACAACCCCCGTTCCCGCCCCACTGCGTCCGGTCGAGCTCGGCCTGACCGCGATCCTCGCCGTAGTCGGGCTCGTCTCCCTGGCCTGGGTCTGCGCCATGCTCTACGTCGTCTTCACCTGGGTGGTGGCGGCCGCGTGATCGGCACCCTGCAGTGCGTCGTGCTCGACTGCCCCGACGTGCTGGAACTGGCCGAGTTCTACCAGCGGTTGCTCGGCGGCGAGATCAACCGCAGCGGCACCCCCTGGGCCCTCGGAGACGGCTGGGCCACCCTGCACGACGCCGCCGGCGCGCCGGTGCTCGCCTTCCAGGGCGTGGCCGACCACCGCCCGCCCGTCTGGGGTGCGCCCGAGCAGCAGTTCCACCTCGACGTGCAGGTCGACGACCTGGACCGGGCGCACGACGCGGTTCTCGCCCTCGGGGCGTGGCAGCTCGACGACGGGGGAGTCGACCGGGCCTGGCGTACCTACGCGGACCCGGCCGGCCACCCGTTCTGCCTCGTGCGCCACGCGGCCCACTGAGGCCCCCGGCCCCTTCCGCGGTGTCTCAGGGGCGGCGGACCCGCCAGAGCCATGCCGCCGTGCCGGCCAGCAGGGCGAGCATCGACAGGTTGGCCCAGAGGGCCGGGGCGTCGCCCGCCGGGCCGCCGCCGGACAGGTTCCAGGTGGCGATGACGGCGGTGGGCAGGACGGCGGCGAGCAGGACGCCGGTGGTCTTCCGGACGGCGGTCCAGTGCACCGAGGTGCAGAGCAGCACCGCGCCGGTGACGCGGAACAGGACGCCGATCAGCGGGCCGGGATGGTCGGGGAAGACCACCATGAACGGCAGCGAGAGGGTGAGCATCAGGAGCGGGACCAGGGGGTGCACCTTGCCGCGCCGGGCGGATGCACCGCCCGGGGCCGGGGCCGCGGTGTCCCCGTTCCCCGCCTCGGCCAGCGCCGTGGCCGCGATCGTCCGGGGGTCGCCCAGCGCCGCCAGGACCTCGCCGGTCGCGGTCCCCGGGTGGTCGGCGCGCGTCACCTCGATGTGTTCGGCGAGGTCGGCCAGGAGCTCGTGGCGACGGTCGGCGGGCAGCGCGGACGCCTCGCGCTCGACGGCGGCCAGGTAGTCGCGTACGGGGTCGGCAGGGGTCTTCATGAGGGGTCTCCGGCAGAGGGGTGCGGGGTGGTCAGGAAGGTGTCGACGGCGTCGCGGAAGGCGGGCCAGACGCGGGTGAACTCGTCGAGCGCGGCCCGGCCGCTGTCGGTGAGCGCGTAGTAGCGACGGGGTGGTCCGGAGGCGGACTCCTGCCAGGTGGTGGTGACCAGGTCGTCGCGGCGGAGCCGGGAGAGCAGCGGGTAGACCGTGCCCTGGCCGGTGGCCAGGGCACCGGACTCCTCCAGGGCGTGGAGGAGTTCCACGCCGTAGCGGGGGCGGTCCCGCATCAGGGCGAGCACGCAGTACTCCAGCACCCCCTTGCGCAGCTGGGCGGCCGCCCGGGCCTGCTTGGTCGAATCGCCTGGTTCCATGCGATGCAAGATACCTGGTCGGGCAAGCCCATGGGAAGGAGGGGCGCTGGGGTCGCCGGGGCCTGGCGGAGGTCGTCCCCCACGTCGCGTCCGGGAGGACTCCTCCGCCGCTGTCGGACCCGCTCCGTAAGCTGCCGCCCATGAGCATGAACGGGGAGTACCTGCGCGTCACGCCCGCGGAACTGGACCGCGCCCTGAAGGATCCCGAGTGGGCGTGGGAACTCGTCGAGGAGGTTCAGGACGCGCAGGAGGAGGGCGAGCCGGCGCCGGCAGAAGCGCGGCACTTCACCACGCACCAGACATGGCACCTGCTCGGGTTCCTCCTGCAGCGCGCGGCTTTTCCCGTCGACATCGTCCACGGGGAGGAACCGCTCACCACCGATCACTGGGGCTACGGACCGCCGCAGTACCTGACCCCGGAGCGGGTACAGCTGGCCGCCGACACCCTGCACCGGACGACATACGGACAACTCGTCCGGGGAGTCGACCCCTCCGAACTCACCGAGGCCGAGATCTACCCGCAGATCTGGGACACGCCCACCTCGCTGGAGTGGGCCGACGACCTGTTCACCCCCCTGACGGAGTTCTTCGGGGGCGCCGCGTCCACGGGGCACGCGATGCTGATCTGGATCGACTGATCCACCAGGGGCGGGCCGAGCGTCGAACGTCGGGCCAGGGCCCCTTCCGGGAAGCCCCCCGTGGCCCGCGTCGCCCGGCGCGCACCCCCCCCGTGGCCCTTCGTCCGGCCACGGGAGGCGCCACGCCGCGACGTCGGGGCGTCCGCGTACCTCTGGTACGCGGACGCCCCTCGGTCTTGTGGCGCACGGCGCCGGACGCCGCGAGGCCCACCGGCGCTACTTCGCGGACAACTCCTAGCGCGCGTCGGCCACCCGGAAGCGGATGCCCGCCACCCGCAGGCGGTCGAGCAGCGCGTCGCCCATCGCGACGGCCGTCGTGACCTGCCCGGACGTCTTCGGCAGGGTGTCGAAGGCGAGGCAGAGCGCGGACTCGGCCAGCATCTTCGCCGTCTCGTCGTAGCCCGGGTCACCGCCCGAGACCTCGGTGAAGACCCGCCTGCCGCCGCCCTCGCCCACGAAGCGCACCGAGAACCAGCTCCGCGCCCGCCGTTCGGCGCTGGGCCCCTGGCCCGGCTCGTAACGGTCCATCATCCAGCGTCGCAACGGCGGAAGTTGGGCCGCGAGCAGGCCCGTGCCCACGGCCGCGGCGCCGCCCAGCGCCATCGGCAGGGTCTTGACCGACGCGTAGTGCCGGTAGCGGAAGTCCGGGCCGTAGCGCTCCAGCGCCGCCGCCGAGCGGGCGATGATCTGCGGGTCGAGGGTGGGCAGGGGCAGCGCCCAGGTGCCCGTCTCCCGGCTGAACCGAGGCCCCGCCAGTGGCGCGTGGGCCCGCCGGCCCACCAGCCGGGGCTCGTGCAGCCGCCGTTCGTGCGCGGCCCGCAGGATCTCGCGCCCCCGCCCCATCGCCGTCAGCGCGGAGGCGAAGGTGCCGCCCGAGAAGACGGCGCCGGCCCGGACGAATCCGTCGATCCGCAGCGGCACGCCCTCCGGGAGCTGTCCGACGGTGTAGTACACCCCGAGGTCGTGCGGCACCGAGTCGAAGCCGCAGGCGTGCACCAGGCGGGCCCCGGTCTCCCGGGCCCGCGCGTCGTGCCGCACGTACGTCAGGTCGATGAACTCGGTCTCGCCCGTCAGGTCCACGTAGTCGGTGCCCGCCTCCGCGCACGCCGCCACCAGGCCCTCGCCGTACCAGACGTACGGGCCGACCGTGGTCGCCACCACCCGGGCGGACTCGGCGAGCGCGCGCAGCGCCTCCGGATCGGCCGAGTCCGCGACCACGAGCGGCAGCTCCGCACAGTGCGGGCGGCCGGCCGCGAGCCGTTCGCGCAGGGCCTCCAGTTTCGCGCGACTGCGCCCGGCGAGTGCCCAGCGGCACCCGGCCGGAGCGTGCTCGGCCAGATACTCCGCGGTGAGCTCGCCCACGAACCCGGTCGCCCCGAAGAGCACCAGGTCGTACGGCCGTGCCGCGTCGTCCCGCCCCGTGCCGGCCCCTGTCTCCATCCAGCCCCTCGCCTTCACCCGCGCCACCGTCCGGGCGCTTGTCGTCGGCGGAGCCTAGCGGAACTCGGCCGAAGCACAATTTCCAAGCGCTTGCTCGGCCCGGGGTCTTGTGCGGAGTGGAACACGTTCCTAGCATCACCGGTGTTACATCATTGGTGTCACATAGCGCTGGGGGCTTCATGGCAGGGACGCGGAACGCCCGGAACGGCCCGCTCTCCGGGGTGCGCGTGGTCGAGCTCGCAGGGATCGGCCCGGGACCGTTCGCCGCCATGCTCCTCGCCGACCTCGGCGCCGACGTCGTCCGCGTCGACCGCCCGGGCGGTCCCGGGCTCGGCATCGATCCCGCCCACGACCTCACCAACCGCAACAAGCGCTCTGTCCTCGTCGACCTCAAGGCCGAGGGCGGCGCCGCGACCGTGCTCGACCTGGTGGCACGGGCCGACATCCTCATCGAGGGCTACCGGCCCGGCGTCGCGGAGCGCCTCGGAGTCGGGCCCGACGCCTGCCTCGCCCGCAATCCGCGACTGGTCTACGGCCGGATGACCGGCTGGGGCCAGGACGGACCGCTGGCGTCGACCGCCGGCCACGACATCGCCTACCTCGCCGTCACGGGCACCCTCGGCATGATCGGCCCCGACCCGGACGGCCCGCCCACCGTGCCCGCCAACCTCGTCGGCGACTACGCGGGAGGCTCGCTCTACCTCGTGGTCGGCGTGCTCGCCGCGCTCCGGCACGCCGGCGAGCACGGCGAGGGCCAGGTCGTCGACGCGGCGATCGTGGACGGGGCCGCCCACCTCGCCACCATGATCCACGGCATGCTGGCCGCCGGCGGCTGGCAGGACCGCCGTGGCGTCAACCTGCTCGACGGAGGCTGTCCCTTCTACGGCGTCTACGAGACCGCCGACGGCCGCCACATGGCCGTCGGCGCGCTCGAGCAGCCCTTCTACGACGAGTTCGCGCGGCTGCTCGGCATCGAGGACGTCGCCCCCGCCCGCAAGGACCTCGGCCGGTGGGACGAACTGCGCGCCGCCGTGGCCGCCCGCTTCCGCACCCGCACCCGCGAGGAGTGGACGGCGGTCTTCGCCGGGACCGACGCCTGCGTGGCGCCCGTCCTCTCGATGCGCGAGGCGCCGCCCTCGGCCTTGAGGTCGACGAGGACAGAGCGCTTGTTGCGGTTGGTGAGGTCGTGGGCGGGATCGATGCCGAGCCCGGGACCGCCCGGGCGGTCGACGCGGACGACGTCGGCGCCGAGGTCGGCGAGGAGCATGGCGGCGAACGGTCCCGGGCCGATCCCTGCGAGCTCGACCACGCGCACCCGACCTGGACGAACTGCGCCGCGCCCAGACCGAAGTCGTTTCCCGCCCGCCCGCGGTGCCAGCGGCGGTAGGCCGCCTCCGGTTCGGGCCAGCGGCGCGAGAGCGCCAGGACGAAACCCCTCCCCCACCCGCCCCCCGGTTCTCGGCCACACCCGGCACCGTGCGCGAAGGCCCGGCGCTGCCCGGCGCCGACACCGGCGAGGTCGCCCGCGACTGGGCCGTGCCCACCCTGACCACCCGACCCGACGCACCGCAGGAGCCGCAGGCATGAAGCGTCAGCTCTACACCGCCGACCACGACGCGTTCCGCGAGACCGTCCGCACCTTCCTCGCCAAGGAGGTGCTGCCGCACTACGAGCAGTGGGAGAAGGACGGGATCGTCTCGCGCGACGCGTGGCGCGCCGCCGGCCGGCAGGGCCTGCTCGGCCTCGCCGTGGCGGAGGAGTACGGCGGCGGCGGGAACGCCGACTTCCGCTACAGCGCCGTCCTCGCCGAGGAGTTCACCCGGGCCGGTGCCCCCGGCATCGCGCTCGGGCTGCACAACGACATCATCGGCCCCTACCTCACCTCGCTGGCCACCGAGGAGCAGAAGCGGCGCTGGCTGCCGGGGTTCTGCTCGGGCGAGCTGATCACCGCCATCGCGATGACGGAGCCGGGCGCGGGCTCCGACCTCCAGGGCATCCGCACCTCCGCCGAGGACCGGGGCGACCACTGGGTCCTCAACGGCTCCAAGACCTTCATCTCCAACGGCATCCTCGCCGACCTGGTGATCGTCGTCGCGAAGACGACCCCCGAGGGCGGCGCGCACGGGCTCTCGCTGCTCGTCGTCGAGCGGGGCATGGAGGGCTTCGAGCGCGGCCGGAACCTCGACAAGATCGGCCAGAAGTCCCAGGACACCGCCGAACTGTTCTTCCACGACGTCCGCGTCCCCAAGGAGAACCTGCTCGGCGAGCTCGACGGCGCCTTCGTCCACCTGATGACCAACCTCGCCCAGGAGCGGATGGCCATCGCGGTGGCCGGCATCGCCGCCGCCGAGCACCTCCTGGAGATCACGACGACCTACGTCAAGGAGCGCGAGGCCTTCGGCCGGCCGCTCTCCCGCCTCCAGCACGTCCGTTTCGAGATCGCGGAGATGGCCACCGAGTGCGCCGTCACCCGCACCTTCCTCGACCGGTGCATCACCGACCACGCCGAAGGCCGGCTCGACGCCGTCCACGCCTCGATGGCCAAGTGGTGGGCGACCGAACTGCAGAAGCGGGTCGCCGACCGCTGCCTGCAACTGCACGGCGGTTACGGCTACATGGCCGAGTTCCCGGTGGCGCGCGCGTTCACCGACGGCCGCATCCAGACGATCTACGGCGGCACGACCGAGATCATGAAGGAGATCATCGGCCGGTCCCTGCTCGGCTGACGGACCCGGCCCCGGCACCCTCCCGATCACCCACCCTCACGCACCTCCCGTTCTTCCCGAAAGGCTTCCCGTGAGCACCGAAGCGTACGTGTACGACGCGATCCGCACCCCGCGCGGGCGCGGCAAGGCCAACGGCGCCCTGCACGGCACCAAGCCCATCGACCTGGTCGTCGGGCTCATCCACGAGATCCGCCGCCGCTTCCCGACCCTGGACCCGGCCGCCGTCGACGACATCGTCCTGGGTGTGGTCGGCCCGGTCGGCGACCAGGGCTCCGACATCGCCCGGATCGCCGCCATCGCCGCCGGACTGCCCGACACCGTCGCCGGCGTCCAGGAGAACCGCTTCTGTGCCTCCGGCCTCGAAGCCGTCAACATGGCCGCGATGAAGGTCCGCTCGGGCTGGGAGGACCTGGTCCTGGCCGGCGGTGTCGAGTCGATGTCGCGG
>NZ_RDBI01000035.1:81423-98653 GCF_008042125.1 Streptomyces sp. MS191 | reverse complement strand
CGGTGGCGCTGCAGAAGTACCACTGGGTGGAGCGGATCGACCACGTCCACCACGCGGGCAACTCCTCCGGCATCGTCGACGGCGCCGCCCTGGTAGCCGTCGGCAGCGAGGAGGCGGGCAGGCGCCACGCGGTGGCGCTGCAGAAGTACCACTGGGTGGAGCGGATCGACCACGTCCACCACGCGGGCAACTCCTCCGGCATCGTCGACGGCGCCGCCCTGGTAGCCGTCGGCAGCGAGGAGGCGGGCAGGCGCCACGGCCTGACCCCGCGGGCACGGATCGTCTCCGCCGCGGTCTCCGGAGCCGATCCCACGATCATGCTGACCGGGCCAGCGCCCGCCTCCCGCAAGGCGCTCGCCAAGGCCGGCTTGACCGTCGACGACATCGATCTGGTCGAGATCAACGAGGCGTTCGCCGCCGTCGTCCTGCGTTACGTCAAGGACATGGGTCTGAGTCCGGACAGGGTCAACGTCAACGGCGGGGCCATCGCCATGGGGCACCCCCTCGGCGCCACCGGCGCGATGATCCTCGGCACCCTCGTGGACGAACTGGAGCGCCGCGGCCTGCGGTACGGGCTGGCCACCCTGTGCGTCGGCGGCGGCATGGGCATCGCCACCGTCGTCGAGCGCCTCTGAGCGTCCCGTCCTCCTCCGCAGCCGTTCACCTTCACGGGAGACAACAGCCATGGACACCACCGCGGGACCTTCCACCATCCGCTGGGAAGAGTCCGACGACCACATCGTCACCCTCGTCCTCGACGACCCGGACCGGACCGCCAACACCATGAACGCCGCGTTCATCGACTCGCTGGAGGCCGTCGCGGCGCGGCTGGCGGAACGCCGCGACACCATCCGGGGCGTCATCGTCGCCTCCGCCAAGAAGAGCTTCTTCGCCGGCGGCGACCTGCGCGATCTGAAGTCCGTCACGCCCGGGACCGCCGGCGCCTCCTTCGAGGCCGGGATGCGCGTCAAGCGCTCGCTGCGCGTCCTGGAGACGCTGGGCAAGCCGGTCGTCGCCGCGATCAACGGCGCCGCGCTGGGCGGCGGTTACGAGATAGCCCTGGCCTGTCACCACCGGGTGGTGCTGGACGACCCGGCCGCCCGCGTCGGGCTTCCCGAAGTCACCCTGGGCCTGCTGCCCGGCGGCGGTGGAGTGACCCGCACGGTCCGCATGTTCGGGGTGGTGGACGCCCTGCGGAAGGTCCTCCTGGAGGGCACCCGGTACGGACCGGCGCGCGCCCTGGAGGCGGGCCTGGTCGACGAGATCGCCGCTGATCCGGACGAACTCCGCTCCATGGCGAGGGCGTTCGTCGACGCCCACCCGCGGTCCTCGCAGCCCTGGGACGCCCCCGGGTACCGCATCCCCGGCGGCACCCCCTCGGACCCGGAGCTGGCCGCGCGACTCCCCGCCCTCACCGCGATGCTGAGGAGCAGGACCGGCGGCGCCCCGTACCCGGCCCCGCGCAGCATCCTCGCGGCGGCCGTGGAGAGCGCCCAGGTCGACGTGGACACGGCCTTCGTGGTGGAAGCCGGGTACCTGACGGAGCTGGTCACCGGGCAGATCGCCAAGAACATGATCCAGGCGTTCTTCTTCGACCTGCAGGCGGTCGACTCCGGCGCCGGCCGTCCGAAGGGCGTCGAACCGCGCACGGTGACGAGGGCGGCCGTGCTCGGCGCGGGCATGATGGGCGCCGGCATCGCCTACTCCTGCGCCGCGGCGGGCATCGAGGTCGTACTGAAGGACGTCTCCGCTCAGGCGGCGGCGCGGGGCAGGGCCCACTCCGAGAGGCTGTGCGCCAAGGCGGTCGCGCGCGGCGACTCGACGCAGGAGCAGGCGGACGCCCTGCTGGCCCGCATCACCCCGACGGCCGACGTCCGGGACCTGGCCGGCTGCGACGTGGTGATCGAGGCCGTCTTCGAGGACGTGGGCGTCAAACACAAGGTGTTCCAGGAGGTACAGGAGGCTGCCGTCCCGGACGCGTCCCCGGACTCCGTCATCCGGGGCCACCCGCTGCTGTGCTCGAACACCTCCACCCTGCCCATCACCGTCCTCGCCGAGGGGGTGGAGCGGCCGCAGGACTTCATCGGCCTGCACTTCTTCTCGCCGGTCGACAAGATGACGCTGGTGGAGATCGTCAAGGGCGAGAAGACGGGGGACGAGGCGCTGGCGCGCGCCTTCGACCTGGTGCGGCAGATCGGCAAGACGCCGATCGTGGTCAACGACGCGCGTGGCTTCTTCACCTCCCGGGTCATCGGCCGATTCATCGACGAGGGCGTCGCCATGGTCGGTGAGGGCATCGAACCGGCCTCCGTCGAGCAGGCCGCCGCCCAGGCCGGCTACCCGGCCAAGGTCCTCGGCCTGATCGACGAGCTGACCCTCACCCTTCCGCGCAAGATCCGCGAGGAGACCCGTCGCGCGGCCGAGGCGTCCGGCCGCGGCTGGGAGCCGCACCCCGCGGACGCGGTGGTGGACCGGATGATCGACGAGTTCGGCCGCCCCGGGCGGTCCGGCGGCGCGGGCTTCTACGACTACGTCGACGGGAAGCGCGCCGGGCTGTGGCCAGGGCTGCGCGAGCACTTCACGGATCCCGCGAAGCAGCCCGCCGATCCGACCGAGCTGGCGGAGCGGATGCTCTTCGTCGAGGCGCTGGACTCGGTGCGCTGTCTGGAGGAGGGTGTGCTGGTCTCGGTCGCGGACGCCAACATCGGCTCGCTGCTGGGGATCGGCTTCCCGCCGTGGACGGGCGGCGTGCTGCAGTACGTCAACGGCTACGACGGCGGCGCCGGGGTCGGTACCGGACTGCCCGGATTCGTGGCACGCGCGCGGGAGCTGGCCGGCAAGTACGGCGAGCGCTTCGCCCCGCCCGAGCTGCTGCTGCGCAAGGCCGAGCGGGGCGAGACCTTCACCGACTCCTGATCGGGCCGGGGCCCACGTGCCCCCCGGCCCGGGTCCGTACCTCCTCCGCACCCACCGGTCCCCGTGGGCAGGGCCGTACCCGACATCGCCCGGATCGCCGCCATCGCCGCCGGACTGCCCGACACCGTCGCCGGCGTCCAGGAGAACCGCTTCTGTGCCTCCGGCCTCGAAGCCGTCAACATGGCCGCGATGAAGGTCCGCTCGGGCTGGGAGGACCTGGTCCTGGCCGGCGGTGTCGAGTCGATGTCGCGGGTCCCGATGGCCTCCGACGGCGGCGCCTGGTTCGCCGACCCGATGACCAACTACGAGACCGGCTTCGTCCCGCAGGGCATCGGCGCCGACCTCATCGCCACCATCGAGGGCTTCACCCGCCGCGACRTCGACGAGTACGCCGCGCTCTCCCAGGAGCGGGCGGCCGTGGCCTGGAAGGACGGCCGCTTCGACCGCTCCGTCGTCCCGGTCACCGACCGGCACAGCGGCCTGGTCGTCCTCGACCACGACGAGCACATGCGCCCGGGCACCACGGCCGACTCGCTGGCCTCGCTCAAGCCCTCCTTCGCCGCCATCGGCGACATGGGCGGCTTCGACGCGGTCGCCCTGCAGAAGTACCACTGGGTCGAGAAGATCGACCACGTCCACCACGCGGGCAACTCCTCCGGCATCGTCGACGGCGCCTCGCTGGTCGCGATCGGCTCCAAGGAGGTCGGCGAGCGCTACGGACTCACGCCCCGGGCCCGGATCGTGGCCGCGGCCGTCTCCGGCTCCGAGCCCACCATCATGCTCACCGGCCCCGCGCCCGCCACCCGCAAGGCACTCGCGAAGGCCGGCCTGACGATGGACGACATCGACCTGGTCGAGATCAACGAGGCCTTCGCCGGCGTCGTGCTCCGCTTCGTCAAGGACATGGGCATCAGCCTGGACAAGGTGAACGTCAACGGCGGCGCGATCGCGCTCGGCCACCCGCTGGGCGCCACCGGCGCGATGATCCTCGGCACCCTGATCGACGAGCTGGAGCGCCAGGACAAGCGCTACGGCCTGGCCACGCTGTGCGTCGGCGGCGGCATGGGCATCGCCACGATCGTCGAGCGCGTCTGACCGTCCGTCCCTCCCTTCCCATCTTCGGAGACATCGCAATGACCGAGAGCACCACCATCCGCTGGGAGCAGGACGAGACCGGGATCGTCACCCTCGTCCTGGACGACCCCGACCAGTCCGCGAACACCATGAACCAGGCGTTCAAGGACTCCATCGCGGCCGTCGCCGCGCGGGTCGTCGCGGAACGCGACTCCATCCGCGGCATCATCTACACCTCCGCCAAGAAGACCTTCTTCGCGGGCGGCGACCTCAAGGACATGATGAAGGTCGGGCCCGAGCAGGCCCAGCAGGCCTTCGACACCGGCACCGCCATCAAGGCCTCGCTCCGCGCCATCGAGACGATCGGCAAGCCGGTCGTCGCCGCCATCAACGGTGCGGCGCTCGGCGGCGGTTACGAGATCGCCCTCGCCTCGCACCACCGCGTCGCCCTCGACGCCCCCGGCTCCAAGATCGGCCTGCCCGAGGTCACCCTGGGCCTCCTCCCGGCCGGCGGTGGCGTCACCCGCACCGTACGGCTGATGGGCATCGCCGACGCGCTCCTCAAGGTCCTGCTCCAGGGCACCCAGTACACGCCGCAGCGGGCGCTCGAGAACGGCCTGGTCCACGAGGTGGCCGCCACGCCGGAGGAGATGCTCGCCAAGGCGCGCGCCTTCATCGACACCCACCCCGAGTCGCACCAGCCCTGGGACGTCAAGGGCTACAAGATCCCCGGCGGCACGCCGTCGAACCCGCGGTTCGCCGCCAACCTCCCCGCCTTCCCGGCCAACCTGAGGAAGCAGCTGAACGGCGCCCCGTACCCCGCGCCGCGCAACATCCTGGCGTGCGCCGTCGAGGGCGCGCAGGTCGACTTCGAGACCGCCCTGGTCATCGAGGCCCGGTACTTCACCGAGCTGGTCACCGGCCAGACCGCGAAGAACATGATCCAGGCCTTCTTCTTCGACCTCCAGGCCGTCAACTCCGGCGCCAACCGCCCGCAGGGCGTCGAGCCCCGTCCCGTCCGCAAGGTCGCCGTGCTCGGCGCCGGCATGATGGGCGCCGGCATCGCGTACTCCTGCGCCCGCGCAGGTATCGACGTCGTCCTCAAGGACGTCACCGCGGAGGCCGCCCAGCGCGGCAAGGAGTACTCCGAGAAGCTGCTCGCCAAGGCGCTCTCCCGGGGCCGCACCACCGAGGCCAAGCGCGACGCGCTGCTCGCCCGGATCACACCGACCGCCGACCCGGCCGACCTGGCCGGCTGCGACGCCGTCATCGAGGCCGTCTTCGAGGACACCGCCCTGAAGCACAAGGTGTTCCAGGAGATCCAGGACGTCATCGAGCCGGACGCGCTGCTCTGCTCCAACACGTCCACGCTGCCCATCACCGTCCTCGCCGAGGGCGTCTCCCGGCCCGTCGACTTCATCGGCCTGCACTTCTTCTCGCCCGTCGACAAGATGCCGCTCGTCGAGATCATCAAGGGCGAGCGCACCGGCGACGAGGCACTCGCCCGCGCCTTCGACCTCGTGCGCCAGATCAACAAGACCCCGATCGTCGTCAACGACTCGCGCGGGTTCTTCACCTCCCGGGTGATCGGCCAGTTCATCAACGAGGGCGTGGCGATGGTCGGCGAGGGCGCGGACCCGGTCTCCGTCGAGCAGGCGGCGGCCCAGGCCGGCTACCCGGCCAAGGTGCTCTCGCTGATGGACGAGCTGACCCTCACCCTGCCCCGCAAGATCCGCAACGAGGCCCGGCGGGCGGTCGAGGAGGCCGGCGGCACCTGGGCCGGTCACCCCTCCGACGCGGTGATCGACCGCATGGTCGACGAGTTCGGCCGCCCCGGCCGCAGCGGCGGCGGCGGTTTCTACGAGTACGGCGAGGACGGCGCGCGCACGCGCCTGTGGCCCGGCCTGCGCGAGCACTTCACCCGCCCGGACGTCTCGATCCCGTTCGAGGACATGAAGGAGCGGATGCTCTTCTCGGAGGCGCTCGACTCCGTGCGCTGCCTGGAGGAGAACGTCCTCACCTCGGTCGCGGACGCCAACATCGGCTCCATCATGGGCATCGGCTTCCCGGCCTGGACCGGCGGCGTCCTGCAGTACATCAACGGTTACGAGGGCGGCCTGCCCGGCTTCGTGGCACGGGCACGCGAGCTGGCGGAGAAGTACGGCGACCGCTTCACCCCGCCGGCCCTGCTGGTCGAGAAGGCCGAGCGCGGCGAGGTCTTCACCGACTCCTGACCCCCCCACGGGAGAGAACGGCCCCGGCGCGCCACGGCACGATCGTCCGATCGAGCGGTGCGCCGGGGCCGCCTCGCGCGGGTCCGGGCTCCCCGCGGGACGGCCGCCTATGCTCGCGGACGATCAAGGAGGTCGGATGCGCGAGAAGACCGTCCGTCGGCTGCGGTCCACCCTGTTCGTCACCCTCGGCCTGTGCGCCGCCGCCGCGCTGACGGCGTGCGGCTCCGACTCGCCCGACCCGGGGGACGGCCCCTCGCCGTCCGAGACGGTCTCGGGACCGTCGCAGGAGTCTTCCTCACCGGCGTACACGCCGCCGTCCGGCGGGCCGTCGACGCCCGCCGGGCGGAGCACGGCCGGCGGCGAACCGTCGGTGCCCCCGCTGCCGCCCGGCCCGTCGAAGAGCCCCGGCGGCAACGGCCGCCCGTCCTCGGCACCCAGCTTCACGAAGCCCCCGGAGAACCGGACGCCCCCGGACGGACCCGTGACGCCCGCACCAGACGGCACGTGACACTGCCGCCGCCGGACGAGCCGGCCCGTGACCCGCGCACCGAGCCCGGGAGGGGGCCGGCGCGCGAGGGACCGGGCGACGACTCCGCGAGCCCCACCATGCTCCTCAAACTGGTCATCGCCCAGGGGACCTTCATCGCCGGACTCCTCTTCTATCTGGGGGCGATGTACACCAGCTCGTACTACGGCTACTTCCGCATCTCCCTCGGCACCCTCGACCTGGGCTTCGGCGAGCTCGCGACGCAGAGCCTCCATCTGCTGAAGCTGGAGGTCCTGGTGGCCGCCGGGCTGATCGTGCTCGCCGTGATCGCACCCTCGCTGCGGGTCCGGCGGCACCCGACGGGGGCGCCCCGGGCCGGCGGGCGCGCCGAGGCGCTGGGGGCCCGCCTGTCCCTGCCGGTCGTGGCCGTCGGCGTCCTGCTGCTCGCGCTGTGGACCCAGATCCAGCCCTACGGCTGGACCGCCCCCTTCGTCATCGGCGCCGGACTGCTGCTGACGCAGTGCCGTGACGCACGGGGCCGCCGGCCGCACGGCTTCCGGCGCCGGGCGCTGCCGGTCTTCGCCGCGGCGGTCTTTCTCTTCTGGGGCCTCACCCGGATCACGGTCGACACCGCCCAGCGCGACGCCAGGTCCCATGCCCGCCACGTCGCCGACTGGACCGGCGTGGTGGTGCTCAGCAGCCGGCCGCTGTCCCTCCCCGACGCCGAGGTCCACAAGGAGGTCCTGCCGACCGGCCTGCTGCACCGTTACCGCTACACCGGCCTGCGGCTCCTGCTCGAACGAGACGGCCGCTACTACGTCGTCCCGCTGGGCTGGACCGCCGAGGCCGGTGCGATCTACGTCGTCCGGGAGAGCGAGTCCACCTGGGTCGGGCTGACGCCCTGACCGGACGGACCCCGGCCGTCGCTCAGCCGGCCGCTCCCGCCGTCCCGCCGTCGGCGGGCGTGCCTGTCACCCCGCCCTCCCGCGGCGTCCCCGCGCCGAACGCGGCCCGCAGTTCCTCCCGCAGCGAGCGCTGGAACGCCGTCACCAGCGCCTGCACCACCATCGGCTGCATGTGCGCCGAGAGCGACTTCATGGCCGCCACGTGATCGGGGTCCGACTCCCGCTCCCGGTACGGGTTCCACACCTCCTCGCGGAACAGCCGGGACAGCTCCTGCGCCGCCGCGCGGGCGTGTTCCAGCAGCACCGTGCGCGAGGCGAGGATCGTCTCGTGGGCGATGGGGACGTCGAGCAGCTCCACTCCCAGCCGCAGGAGTGTGCCGTCGAGCCGGAAGACCTCCGGATCCGGGCCCCGGTCGAGCACGCCCATCGCCGCGAGCCGGTCGATGTCCTCGTCGTCCAGGGCCCGGCCGGCCCGTCGTTCGAGCTCGCGGTGCGTGGTCTCCTCGGCCGACTCCGGCGCCCAGGAGGCCACGAGCGCGCGGTGGATGGCCAGATCCTGGGCGCTCAGGTCGGGCGGGAGCTGCTCCAGGTACCGTTCGATCGCGGCCAGGGTCATGCCCTGGCGTTGGAGCTCCTCGATCAGGGCCAGGCGCGAGAGGTGCTCGGGGCCGTAGTGACCGACCCGGCGCGGGCCGATCACGGGCGGCGGCAGCAGCCCGCGCGTCCCGTAGAACCGCACCGTGCGCACGGTGACGCCGGCCCGGGCGGCCAGCTCGTCGACGGTGAACGTCGGCGGCTGCTCCTCGGTCTCGGTGGCCATCTGAGGTGCCTCGTTTCCCGTGTGTCGCCGTAGGTGCAACAGTATTGCTGTCTCACCGGCGTTGTAAAAGAGTGGCGACGTTGTCGGTGGCGGGCCGTACGGTGACGGCATGACGGGGAACGAGCCGGCGATCACGTACATACGGGGCGACGCGACCGCTCCGCGGGGGAAGGGCATCAAGATCATCGCCCATGTCTGCAACGACCTGGGCGGGTGGGGGAGGGGTTTCGTCCTGGCGCTCTCGCGCCGCTGGCCCGAACCGGAGGCGGCCTACCGCCGCTGGCACCGCGGGCGGGCGGGAAACGACTTCGGTCTGGGCGCGGCGCAGTTCGTCCAGGTCGGGCCGTACGTCTGGGTGGCGAACCTGGTGGGGCAGCGAGGGATCCGGACGAGCCGGAGCAGTGGTGCCCCGGTGCGGTACGAGGCGATCGACGCGGCCCCGGCGAGGCTCGCCGACCGGGCGGTCGAGCTGGGTGCCTCCGTGCACATGCCCCGGATCGGCTGCGGCCTGGCCGGCGGTACGTGGGCGCGGGTCGAACCGCTGGTCACCGCCCGGCTGGTGGCACGGGGGATACCGGTCACCGTGTACGACGTCGACGCCAGGACAGAGCCCGGGTCCTGACCGGGACGGGGGTCGGACCCGGCGTGCGAGGTGGCGTGTACCTGCCGCTAGAGTCACGTGCTTGTTCGAATCCGGGGTCAGGGGAGGGGTACGGCATGTACGCGGAACTCAGGGACACGGCAGCCGAGTTGGCCGGGCTTCTCTGGCGGGAGCACACCGTCTACCGCGAGCGGGGCGGCGGCGTGGTGATCCGGGGCGAGCACGTGGGCCGCTGGATCAGCCTGGCTCCCACCGGGGGGAAGGACCAGGCGCGGGTCCGCGCCGGGCGCCTGCTCGACGGCGGCACCACGGCTCCGGCCCGCTCGGAGGCCGTGGTCGACCTGTCCGCCGGGACGGGGGAGCTGGCCGCGGTCTGCCGCCGCCTCCTCGCGGACGTCACCGCCGCCGAGGCGGCCCCGGAACCGGCCGGCGCCGCCCGCCGGCCCGGCCGGCGGGCGCGAGCGTCCCGGCCGGCGAAGCCCGCGCGCGGCCGCCACACGGGCCTCGGCTCCTGGGTGGTCCTGCTCTGCGTGGCCGGCGTCGTGGGCCTGTGGGTCTACAGCAACTTCGGCACCCACTGACCCGCGCGTGGGAGGCGAGGCCACGGGTGGGGGCTCGCCGCCCCGGAGCGGTTCCGCCCGGCCGGGGCCCGTCAGACCCGGGCCCGCCGGCGGGCGCCTTCGGTGCTCGCCTGGAGCGCCTCCGAGACCAGGCGCACGCCCCGGGCGAGCCGGCTCAGCTGCTCCAGCTCGGCGGCGTACATCCTGATCGCGCACTCGATCGTCGGGTCGGCCACGCCCATCGGCGGCAGCTCCGCCCGGCAGGTCTGCATCGCCACCCGCACCGCGCGTATCTCGTGCTCTATCTGCAGCCGGGTGTGGCGGGCCAGCAGGACGGGATGACGTGTCAGGGTCGCGTATCCGGCGTACCGGGCCGGCAGCAGCTCGCGCAGCCAGCGGACGGCGGTGCTCTCCCAGTTGTGACTGACCGGGGTCAGGACCGAGTACGGCCAGTCGTCGCTGATCTGTGTGCGGTGATGGGACATCGTTGTCGCCTTCAGAAGGGGCCTGTTCACAGGGTGCGGCGACTCCGGCCCAGGGGTTGGCCGGAGCCGCCGCGGTGGGGACCCGCGCGAACGCGGAGTGCCCCGGGGGAACAGCCAGGGGTCGCGAGGAGGAGGGGGCGACCCGTCGGTGTTCTGTCCGAGCCCTCGGGGGCACACGTAGTAAATATATATACCGTCGAGTATGCAAGGGCATGAAAAAATTCATGCGCCCCGGAGGTATGAAAACGCCGGTCCCTCCGGACTCGGGACCGGCTCAGTCCGCCAGGAAGAAGTCGTACTGCTCCGAGGCCTGCTCGTACTTCTCCAGCCGGGCCTGGGTGCGTTCGGGATCGGCGTCCGCCATCGCCTGGAGGATCGCCGCGGACAGCACCCCCGGCGCCGCGTACGAGTCGAAGACGAGCCGTGAGCCCGTGCCCGCCGTGAAGGCCACGTCGGCCTCGTGGGCCAGTGGCCCGAGCGCCAGGTCCGTGATCATGGCGACGCGCAGTCCGGTGCTGCGGGCGGCCCGCACGGCGGCCAGCGTCTCGTTGGCGTGCCGGGGCATCGCGAAGGCCAGCACCCAGGTGCCGCCCGCCTCGCGCGACTGGAGCAGCGCGTCGTAGGCGACGCTGCCCCCGCGGGTGACCACCCGGACGTCGGGGTGGATGCGCCGGGCCGCGTAGGCGAAGTACTCGGCGAGCGAGACCGAGATCCGCAGGCCGAGCACGGTGAGCGGGACGGACCGGGCCAGCTCGCCGCCGATCTCCAGGATCCGGTCGGCGTCCGCGAGGGTGCGGCGCAGCGACGTGAGGTTCTCGATCTCGTGGTCGACCGCCTCCTGGAGCTCGTTGCGGCGCTGCTCCTCCCGGCCCTCGGGCGCTCCGGCGACGGCGCTGAGCGCGATGGGCTGGAGGGCCTCCCGGAGCGCGGGGTACCCGCTGAAACCGAGGGAGGAGGCGAAACGGGTCACGGACGGCTGGCTCACCCCCACCCGCTCCGCGAGCTCCGTGATCGACAGGAAGGCGGCCTCGGTGAGGTGGTCGATCAGGAACTGGGCGATCCGCCGCTGTCCGGGGGAGAGGCGGTGGCCGCCGAAGAGCGCGCGGACCCGGTCGACGGGAGTCGCCTCCGCCGTCTCCGGGGAGCGTTTGCCGGGGGTGATCGCCGCCGCCTGTGCGCGCGCCTGCTGCCCTGATGGCACGGGGTGCCTCCCTGTTCGTCCCACTGCGCCCAATCTAGTTCACCCAGGGTCGCCACCGGGTGCGGTCGTCGGGCGGAGAGGGAGGCCGGGGAGCCCCGCCGGAGACCGTCCCGGTCAGCCGGCCGGGTAGGCCGTGACCGGGTAGTGGTCGCTCAGGTTCGTGTAGGTGTACCGGGTGCCCCAGCTGGACACCGTCCAGGGCGCGCTCTGCTCCAGGACCACGTTGTTCGTCCAGCCGCCCGGCCGGGCGTGGCCGGCGCGGTGGAGCACGTAGTCCAGGTCCTCGCGCGGGTCGTCGGGGTAGCGCTCGGAGGCGATCGAGTTCCGGGCGGTGTCGAAGGAGTACGGATGCCCGGTGCGCGCGTCCGCGGCGGCGAGACCGGCGTCGGCGAGCATGGTGCCGTACTCCGGTGTCCGCGAGTCGACGTTGAAGTCCCCGGCGACCAGGACCTGCTCGCCCGCCGGGATGTTCTTGGCGTCCAGGAAGGCGTCCATGGCCTTGAACTGGCGGCTGCGCATCTGCGCCGCCTCGCCCGCCGAGCAGCCCGGGTCGGTGGACTGGGCGTGGGTGCCGACGACGTGGACCCGCGTGCCGCCGACGTCGAGGACCGTGTAGACGAAGCCCTTGTTCGAGTACCAGTCGGCGCCGCAGGCGTCCTTGTAGACGTACTGCTCCTTGCGGACGATCGGCCACTTGCTGAGGATCGTCACGCCGCCGTCCTCCGGGGTCGTCGCGGAGTAGGAGCCGCCGGTGGCGTCCCAGCCGCTCTTGCTGCGGCCCATGACCGGGGTCTGGTACGGGTACCGGCCGGCGGCGTTCGCCTTGAGGGCGTCCGAGGAGGAGTTGTCGAAGGCCTCCTGGAGGACGACGACGTCGTTGCCCTGGAAGAAGGGGGCGGCGGGGATCTCCTTGGCCCGGTGGTCCTGTCCCCAGTTCGGGTAGAGCGTCTTGCTGAAGAGGAAGGTGTTGTACGTGAGCACCTTCAGGCGCGGGGTCCCGTCGGCCGGGGCGGCCGAGGCGCCGGGCGCGGTCGCGGCCAGGGTGACGGCGGCGAGCGCCAGTGAGAGAGCGGCGCCGGGGATACGGCGGAGCGCGACATGCTGCACAGGAACTCCCAAGTGAGGGTGGGGGGTTGAACCGGCGCGCCACATCAAAGCAGCCGTAGTTACCTTTCGGTAGCCATTCGGTGCCGGGAATCTTGCGCGCTCCGCACGAGCGCACCAACAGTCGATGGGGTGCGTGAATTGTCGGAATCCCGAGCAGGTATCATGCGCGCATGACCCTCGCGCAGAATTCGACGATCTTCGACATGGACCTCGGTCCGCTCAACCCCGTGACGGCCGAGCTGATCCTCTGCCTCGTGGTGTTCGGCATCACCTTCCTCATCCTGGCCAAGGGGATCCTGCCGAAGATCAACCGCACCCTCGTCGAGCGCGATGACGCCATCGCCGGCGGCACCGAGCGCGCCGACGACCTGCGTGCCGAGGCCACGCAGATCCGTGCGCAGTACGAGGCGGAGCTCGCCGAGGCCCGCCACGAGGCCGCCCGCATCCGCTCCCGCGCCACCGAGGAGGGTGCCGCCGCCATCGCCGCCGCGCGCGCCGAGGGTGTCCGCGAGCGCGAGGCCATCCTCGCCGAGGGTGCCGCCCGTATCGCCGCCGAGCGTTCCGCCGCCGAGCGCGAGCTCAACGCGGACGTCGACGCCTGGGCCCGCGCCCTGGCCGGCCGCATCGTCGGCGAGCCGGTCGGCGCCGACCGCGCCTGACGCCACCGCGAGGACGGGGCCGCCGCCCGGGGTCACACCCCGGGCGGCGGCCCCGAGCCATGTGCGGCCTTTGCCCGAGACCTCCGGCCGGAGCAGGCTGGGAAGCATGAGGAGCGTGCCCGCGTGACCCGCCCGAACAACCCCGCGCCGCCCCCGCCCGGCGGCGTGCTGTGGACCATCGCCGGCGACGTCCGCGGACTGCTCATGCTCCCCGCCGCCCTCACCCTCCAGGTCGCGCACCCCGCCGTCGGCGCCGGCGTCGACGAGCACTCCGTCTTCCGGACCGACCCCTGGGGCCGCGGCGAGCGCTCCCTGCGCTCGGTCCAGCTCTGGGTGTACGGGGGCGAGGCCGCGGCCGAGGAGGGCCGCCGGCTCCGGGAACTCCACAAGACCATCCGCGGCACCGACGCCCACGGCCGCCGGTACCACGCCCTCACCCCCGCGAACTACGCCTGGGTCCACGCCACCGGCTACCCCGTCTACCGGCACGGCCTGCGCTACCTCGCCCGCCCGCTCACCGAGGCCCAGGACCGGCAGCTCTACGCCGAGTGGCTCCGGGTCGGCCGGATCCTCGGCATCCACGACCGGGACATGCCTCCGACGATCGAGGAGTTCTGGCCCTACTGGCGCAAGATGCTCGCCGACGAGCTGGAGGCCACGGTCGTCGTCCGGGAACTGGTCGCCACCGACCAGCCCGTACCGCCGCCCGACCGCGGCCCCCTGCCCCTGCGCCTGCTCCTGGCGGCCCTGTGGCCGGTGCTCCTGCCGCCGCTCGCCCGCTTCCGCGCCTTCGTCACCGTCGGCCTGATGCCCCCGGACGCCCGCGAGGCCCTGGGCCTGCCGTGGACCGACGCCCAGGAACGCCGGCTGCGCCGCTTCACCCGGGTCGTACGAGCCGTGGTGCCCGTGCTCCCCGAGCGGCTGCGCTACCTCCCGGCGGCCCGCGAGGCGCGCCGCCGGGCCCGGCTCACCGGAGCAGTCCGCCGCGCCCGATGACCTCCGCGTACCAGCGCGCGCTGTCCTTCGGCGTACGGCGCTGGCTCGCGAAGTCCACGTGGACGATCCCGAAGCGCTTGCCGTACCCGTACGCCCACTCGAAGTTGTCCAGCAGCGACCAGAGGAAGTAGCCGCGCACGTCCGCGCCGTCGGCGATCGCCCGGTGCACGGCCGCCAGATGCGCGTCCAGGTACTCGACCCGCTCGGGGTCGTGGACCGCGCCCTCCGGGTCGGCGTAGTCGTCGTAGGCGGCGCCGTTCTCGGTGATCAGCAACGGCACCCCGGGCAGCTCGTCCCGCAGCCGGATCAGCAGCTCGTGCAGACCGCTCGCGTCGACCGGCCAGTCCATCGCCGTCCGGGGCCCCGGCGCGGGCAGGAAGCGCACCCGCTCAGGCGCGCCCGGCCACGGTGAGGGCGACTCCGACGTGCCGGCGGCGACGACGGCCGGGGAGTAGTAGTTGATGCCGAGCGAGTCGATCGGCGTGGAGATCGCCGCCAGGTCGCCGTCGCGCACGAAGGACCAGTCCGTGAGATGCGCCGTGTCCGTCACCAGGTCGGCGGGAAGACGGCCGTGGAAGACCGGGTCGAGGAAGATCCGGTTGCCCACGGCGTCGATCCGCCGCGCCGCGTCCACGTCCTCCGGGGCGTCGGTGAGCGGCCGCGCCACATG
Organism: Streptomyces sp. MS191; assembly: GCF_008042125.1. GTDB lineage: Bacteria > Actinomycetota > Actinomycetes > Streptomycetales > Streptomycetaceae > Streptomyces. The sequence continues at coordinate 83,938 of NZ_RDBI01000035.1, read as the reverse complement.
CAGGTTCAGGGTCAGCGACAGCTCCGCCGCGGCCGGCAGCGTGTCCCGCAGGACCCGGGCCGCCAGACCGTGCGCCAGGTTGAGGTGGTGCGCGGCGCGCAGCGCGGCCCGGTCGTCGGTGCGGCCCGGGGCGTGCACACCGGAGCCGTACCCCAGGAAGGCCGCGCACCAGGGCTCGTTGAGCGTCGTCCAGGTGCCGATCCGGTCGCCGAGCGCCTCGGCGGCGAGCCCGGCGTACTCGGCGAACCGCTCGGCCGTCGCCCGCTCCGGCCAGCCGCCCGCGTCCTCCAGCTCCTGCGGCAGATCCCAGTGGTACAGGGTGGCGACCGGCCGGATCCCGGCCTCCAGCAGCTCGTCGGCGAGGGCACGGTAGAAGTCCAGGCCCTTCTGGACGGCCGGGCCCCGCCCCGTCGGCTGGATCCGCGGCCAGGCCAGCGAGAAGCGGTAGTCGGTCAGACCCATCGCCTTCATCAGCGCCACGTCCTCGCGCACCCGGTGGTAGTGGTCGGCCGCGATGTCCCCGGTGTCGCCGTTGCGGACCTTGCCCGGCAGCCGGCTGAAGGTGTCCCAGATGGAGGGGGTACGGCCGTCCTCGGCCGCCGCGCCCTCGATCTGGTACGCGGCGGTGGCCGAGCCCCAGCGGAATCCGGCAGGGAAGAGAGCGTTCATGAGGAAGGAACTCCCGTGAGGAGAAGGAGGGGAATGGGGGTCAGCCCTTGACGGCGCCCTGCATGATGCCGCCGACGATCTGCCGGCCGAGCAGGCCGAAGACGAGCAGCACGGGGAGCGTTCCGAGCAGGGTGCCCGCCATGATCACGGACTGGTCGTGCACGTAGCCGCCGCCGAGCTGGCGCAGCGCGACCTGCACGGTCGGCTCCTGCGAGGACAGGGCGACGACGGGCCAGAAGAAGTCGTTCCAGGCCGCCATGAAGGTGAGCAGGCCGAGCACGGCCATCCCCGGCCGCGCGACGGGCACCACGATCGACCAGAAGATCCGGGCGGAGGACGCCCCGTCCACCCGGGCGGCCTCGATCAGCTCGTCGGGCAGCGCCTGCACCAGGAACTGGCGCATGAAGAAGACGCCGAAGGCCGACACGAGGCCCGGCAGGATCACCGACTGCAGCTGGTTCACCCAGCCCAGCTCGGCGATCAGCATGAAGAGCGGGATCACGCCGAGCTGCGGCGGGATCATCATCGTGCCGACGGTGAGCGCGAGCAGCGCGCCCCGGCCGCGGAAGCGGAGTTTGGCGAACGCGAAGCCGGCCAGGGTGCAGCACAGCACCGTACCGACGGTGATGGAACCCGAGACGATCAGCGAGTTGAGGAGCGCCTTCCCGATGTCCGCCTCCTCCAGCACCGCCTCGAAGTTGCGGAACAGGTTCGGCCCCGGCAGCAGCGTCGGCGGGACCTGGGCCAGCTCCGCGTTCGACCGGCTGGCGGCGACGATCGTCCAGTAGAAGGGGAAGGCGGAGACGAGGACGGCCAGGACGAGGATCGCGTACGTGATCCTCCCGCCGTGGCCCGTACGGGCGGCGCGCGCGGTCTTCACCGGGCCCCCTTGCGTGAACGTCGGCGCACGATCAGGGCGTTGACCCCGACCAGCAGCAGGATGAGCAGGAACATCAGCCAGGCGATCGCGGCGGCCCGGCCCAGATGGAAGAAGCCCCAGCCCTGCTCGTACAGGTAGAGCCCGAGGGTCTGGTACTGGTGCGAGATGCCGCCCGAGACCGATCCCTCGAAGAGCAGCGGCTCTCCGAACAGCTGGGTCGCGCCGATCGTCGAGACGACGGTGGTGAACACGATCGTCGGGCGCAGCCCGGGCAGGGTGACGTGGAAGAACTGGCGCAGGCGGGAGGCCCCGTCCATCTCGGCGGCCTCGTACAGCTCGCCGGGGATGGACTGCATGCCCGCGAGATAGATCAGCGCGTTGTAGCCGGTCCAGCGCCAGACGACGATCGAGGAGACGGCGACCTGCGAGGCGAACGTGTCGTTCTGCCAGTCGACCGGGTCGACGCCGACCAGCGAGAGGGCGTAGTTGACCAGGCCGAAGTCCCGCCCGAAGAGCTGCGAGAAGACCAGCGTGGCGGCGGCCACCGAGGTGGCGTACGGCAGCAGCATCGCCGTGCGGAAGAAGGTGCGGCCGCGCAGCTTGTAGTGGAGCAGGTGGGCCAGGCCGAGGGCCATGGCGAGCTGCGGGACGGTGGACAGCACCCCGATGGTGAAGGTGTTGCGCAGCGCGGTCCAGAAGAACTCGTCGGTCAGCAGCGCCGTGTAGTTGCCGAACCCGCGCCACTCCATGTCACCGGGCGTCTGGAGCTCGACCCGGTAGAGCGAGACGAAGGCGGTGTACAGCAGCGGGAACAGGCCGAAGGCGGCGAACAGGGTGAAGAACGGAGCGACATAGGCGTACGGGGCGAGGGCGGGCCGTCGGCGGCGCGCCGGGCGGCCGGAGTTCCGGGGCGGCGACGGCGGGACGGGCGCCGTCGTCGCCCCGGAGGCGGTGAGGGTCACGGTG
>NZ_RDBI01000035.1:68626-81323 GCF_008042125.1 Streptomyces sp. MS191 | reverse complement strand
CGGCGACGTTCTTGTCGTGGACGCCGAGCACCTGCACCGGGGCGGCCTTGGCCGCGTCGCCGAAGATCTGGCCGATCGGCGCGCCCGAGAAGTAGGGGTCCGTCGCCGTCGCGACCTCGGCGATGGCGCCGGTGGAGGACGGGAAGTTGCCCTGCTTCTTGAAGAGCGCCGCCTGCTGGGCGGGGGCGGTGAGCCACTGGATCAGCTCGTACGCCTCCTTCTTGTGCTTGGCCGCGCGCGGGACGGCCAGGAAGGAGCCGCCCCAGTTGCCGGCGCCACCGGGCAGCGCGGCGATGTCCCACTTGCCCTTGCCGGCGTCACCGGCCTGGCCCTTGATGTAGCCGAGCATCCACGCGGGGCAGGGCAGCGTGGCGAAGGAGCCGGCGGAGAACGCCTGGTTCCACTGCGGGGACCACTGGTCGAGCTTGGCGCTCAGGCCGTCCTTCGCCGCCCCCGTCGCGGTCTCCCAGGCCGTCTTCACGGCCGGGTTGTCGGCGTAGATCAGCTTGCCGGAGGCGTCGTAGTACCGCTCCTTCTGCTGCCCCACCATGACGGTGTAGAGGCTGCCGACGCTGTCCAGCCAGGCGCTCTTCGCCGGGGCCTTGGCCTTGTACTGCTTGCCGAGCGCCAGGTAGCCCTCCCACGTGGACCACTTCTGCGCCAGCTCCGCGCGGTCGGTCGGCAGGCCGGCCTGCTTGAACAGGTCGCTGCGGTAGCACATGGCCTCGGGGCCGACGTCGGTGCCCAGACCGAGCACCTTGCCGTCCTTGGTCGTCGCCGCGGACCAGGTGGCACCGGCGAACTCGCCCTGGAGCTTGTCGGCGCCGTACTTCTTCAGGTCCTCGAACTTGTCGGCCTGCTGCTGGGTGACGGAGGCGATCCGGCCCACCTCGATGCCCTGGACGTCGGCGAGTCCGCCGCCGCCGGCCAGCCGGGTCTGCAGCGACTTCCAGTAGTCCTGCTCGTCCTCGGTGTCGGTCTGCTTGATGGTGACGCCGGGGTGCGCCTTCTCGTACGCGGCATAGAGTCCGGCCTCCTTGTAGCCGAACGAGCCGAACAGGTCGACGGTGATCGTCACCTTGCCGCCCGCGTCGTCGGAGGCGCTGTCGGATCCCCCGGATCCGCAGGCGGCGAGGAGCGCCCCGGTGAGGACGACCGCACCGAGTCGGACTGCGGCCCTGCTGGCGGCTCGGGCAGTGGGCATGGGAAGCCTCCCTTGGCTTCGGGGTCCGTCGAGAGCGCCCGGAGAGCGTTCTGAGAGCGCTCTCAGGAATGCGTCTGGAGCGTGCCTCCCCGGTGCGGTTCCCGTCAAGAGTCGAACGCGTAACAGCTCGATGTACCCGGGCGGTTCGGCCCGGGATTCACCCTTCTTACGCGGCGCCGCGGCTCCTGCGCGTCGGCGGAGGCATGGTTCCCGCACGGCGCCGCGGCTCCTGCGCCGCGGCCCCTACGCGGAGGCGCGGCGGATCAGCTCGGTCGGCGTGATCACCGGCGCGGCCGCCTCGCCGTCCAGCGTGCGCATGAGGAGCCGGACCATCAGCCGGCCCATGCCCTCGATGTCCTGGTGCACCGTCGTGAGGGCCGGATCGGTCCCCTCGACCACCGAGAGCATGTCGTCGAAGCCGACCAGCGCCACGTCCTCGGGCACCCGCCGGCCCTGTTCGCGCAGGACCCGCAGCGCGCCCGCGGCCATCAGGTCGTTGGCGGCGAACACCGCGTCCAGGTCGGGCCGGCGCAGCAGCAGCGTGGCCATCGCCCGCGCGCCGCTCTCCTCGGTGAAGGCCCCGTCGGCCACCAGCGCCGGGTCGCCGTCGGGCAGTTCGTCCCGGTAGCCGTCGAGCCGGTCCATGGCGGAGGTCTGGTCGAGGGGGCCGGTGATGTGGGCGACGCGCCGGCGGCCCAGCGAGCGCAGATGCCGCACCGCGCTGCGCGCGCCGCCGCGGTTGTCGCAGTCCACGTACGCGACCGCGGGCTCGTCGGCCGGCCCCGTCCACCCGGGCCGGCCGCCGTACACGGTCGGGACCTGGGCGCGCCGCACGATCGTGGGCAGGTCGTCGTCGTTGTGCAGGGAGAAGGCGAGCGCCCCGTCGACGTGGCCGCCGCCCAGATAGCGCGCGATCCGGTCGTGGTCACCCGGCCCCTCGACCCAGAGCAGCACCAACTGGGCGTCGTACGAGGTGAGTTCCCTGCTGATGCCCCGCACCTGCTGCTCGAAGAACGGGTCCGAGAAGATCCGGAACTCGGGCTCGGCGATGATCACGGCCACGGCCCCGTTGCGCCGGGTCACCAGACTGCGGGCGGCGTGGTTGGGGATGTAGCCCAGCTCCTCGACGGCCTTGCGGACCTTCTCCACGAGCGGCGCGCGGACCCCCGCCCCGCCGTTGACGACGCGGGAGACCGTCGCCCGGGAGACTCCGGCGTGCGCGGCGACGGCTTCCAGGGTGGGGCGCGTCCCGGACGTCGGTTCGCTCACGGTGGCTCCTCACGGGCACAAGGCATGACGGTGCTGACAGGGATGAGCGTAACGGGTGACCGGGGCGTGCAGGGCACCCGGCGAAAGCGCTCTCAAGGAGGGGTGCGCGCCCGCGGTCCGGGGTCCGGCCGGGCGGGCCCCGCCGAGGTGGAGCCGGGTCGACCGGGACGACCGGCTCCGGTCCGGGGCGCGGCCGGCGCTGGGCCGTACGGCGCTGGGCCCTACGGCGCCGGGCCGTCCTCCGACGTCGTCCCCCCGGGCCTCAGCTCCGGAGCACGTCCACGTCCGGCAGTGCCCGGTGCCGGTGGTGGGCCGCGGCGATCTCCGCGAGTGCGGGCCGGTCGAGCTCCCGGTAGGCGGCGGCCAGGAGTTCGCGGGCGTACTCCTCGCGCTCCGGCACGCCGTACGAGGCCCAGTGCAGGTCCCGGCCGAGCACCAGGGCCTCCGCCGGGTCACCGGCCGCGGCCCGGCGCAGCGCCTCCGCGTGCGCCGCCCGCAGGGCCGCCGGATCGTCGAACAGCTCGTCCATGAACGTCTCGAACCGGTCGGGGTCGGCCGCCCCGTGCGGCGGACGGCCGTGCGCCGTCTCCCCGGACACGAGGGCGCCGGCCTCGTCCAGGGTCGTCACCCGCGCGGTGTCCGCGGGCAGCCGGTGGTACTCGTACGCCTGGGCGTAGGCGAGCCCCGTCTCGGTGCGCTCCCCGGTCTCGAAACGGGTCAGTGCGGTGCGCAGCCCCGCCAGCGCGGCGAGCCGCGCCACCTCGTCCGGGTCGCCGTCCGCCGCGTAGTCCGCGAGGTCCCGGTGCGCGCCCTCGATACGGGACCGCACCGCCTCCAGGGGCGTGGCGTGCCGCCGCCCGATCCCGCCGCCGTCGTGCGTCCAGTACGAGGCGACGCCGGCGCAGCGGCGGCCGTCGTCCGACCAGAGGCCGAAGTGGAGCCCGTCGGACCCGCCGTGCAGGAAGGTGAGGAACTCCGGCGGATCCCGGTAGTACCGCCCGTGCACGCGGATGTCGACGCCCTCTCGGGGCCGGGCACCGGGGTCCCTGAACAGGTCGCTCACTCCGCACGGAGCGATGTCCAGGTCCCGGAGGGCCTGCCGCTCGGCGTCGTCGAGGCCGTCCAGGAAGTCCAGGAAGACGAGGAACGAGTCCGGCAGCTCGAGCCCCCACTCCGCCTCGACCCGCCGCACGGCGGCCTCCCGTACCTCCGGATCGCCGAAGCGCTCCCGGGTCATCACACCACCGCCCTCGTTGGTCTCGTGTCCGGACATGACCCTAGGGGGCGTCCGGACACGCCCCGCCCCCGCCCCCACGAGGGGGCGGGGGCGGGGCCGCGCGGCGATCCCGGTGCGACCCGGGAGCGGGCTCAGTGGCCCGGGTGACCGGAGTGCTCCTCGTGCGTGTGGATCGTGTTCGTCGCCGCGATCTTCTTCCACGACCGGGGCTGCACCGGCTTCGGTGCGGGCGCGGCGGACCGTCCGTCCGTCCGCGCGCCCGCGGCCTGCCGCGTCGCCCCGGCGCCGGCCTCGGCCGGAGCGGCCGGCTTCACCGGCTGGTACAGCCAGGTGTCGAAGAGCGCCGCGAGCGGCCGGCCCGAGATCCGCTCCGCGTACGCCACGAAGTCCCCGACCCTGGCGTTGCCGTAGGCGAACTCCGTCGGCCAGCCCTTGAGCACGGCGAAGAAGTCCTCGTCACCGATCTCGTTGCGCAGTGCCTGCAGCGCCAGCGCCCCGCGGTCGTAGACGGCGATGTGGAACTGGTTGTCCGGGCCCGGATCGCCGGGCTTGACCGTCCAGAAGGGGTCCTCGGCGGACCGGGTCGCGTAGACGTAGTCCGCCAGCTCCTGGGCGGTGCCCTCGCCCTCCTTCTCCGACCACAGCCACTGGCTGTAGCGGGCGAAGCCCTCGTTGACCCAGATGTCCTTCCAGTTGTCGACCGAGACGCTGTCGCCGTACCACTGGTGGGCCAGCTCGTGCACGACCACCGACACGTTCGAGCCGTTCGCGAACTGCCGCGGGCTGTAGAACGGCCTGGTCTGGGTCTCCAGCGCGTAGCCGCTCGTCACGTTCGGCACGTAGCCGCCGAGCGCGTTGAAGGGGTACGGTCCGAAGACCCCTTCCAGCCACTCCGCGACCTCGGCCGTGCGCTCGACGCTGGCCCGCGCCGCGCCCGCGTTGTCGCCGAGGTCGCGGCTGTAGGCGTTGAGCACGGGCAGCCCGCCCGCCGTCCTGTCGGTCGTGATGTCGAACTTGCCGACGGCGAGGGTGGCCAGATACGTCGCCTGCGGCTTGTTGGACCGCCAGTTGTACCGGGTCCAGCCGAGCTTGGAGGACTGCGACTGGAGCACGCCGTTGCTGATGGCCTGCGTGCCGTCCGGCACCGCGACCGAGACGTCGAAGGTGGCCTTGTCCAGGGGGTGGTCGTTGGACGGGAACCACCAGGCCGCCGAGTCGGGTTCCTGCGCCGCGACACCGCCGTCGGGCGTGCGGTGCCAGGCGGTCCAGCCGCCGATCTTCACCTCGGAGGGCTTGCCCGCGTACCGCACGACGACCGAGATCGTCCGGTTCTTCTCCAGGGGCGCGGCCGGAGTGATCTCCAGCTCCTGCTCGCCGGAGGTGGTGAACGCCGCCTTCTTCCCGTTCACCCGCACCTCGCTGACCTTCAGTCCGAGGTCGAGGTTGAAGCGGGAGAGGTTCTGCCGGGTGGTGGCGAGGATCGTCGCCGTGCCCTCCAGGACGTCCGTGGCGGGCTGGTAGGTCAGGCGCAGGTCGTAGTGGGAGACGTCGTAGCCCCCGTTCCCACTGGCCGGGTAGTAGGAGTCGCCGATGCCCGGGGCGCCCGGAACGTAGTCGGCCGCGGATGCCGGGATCGCCAGCAGCAGCGAGGCCGCGAGGGCACTCGGAACGATGATTCTGCGGTGCACAGGAGCTCCAAACGTGACGAAGCGTAAGACGCGCGGGTGGTCGTCGGTCCTTAGCGACAGTAATCAGACCCCCGACGCGCCGTCCTGTCCACGGGACCTCCCGTCACACGATCGCCATTCGGCCGACATGAACCCTCCTGCCCTCGACTGCACTCTTTTGCTCAGGAGTTGACCGGGGTACGTTCCGCCCCATGCCGATACGTGTGCGGAGAACCCGTCGGAACCGTTCGTCGTGCAGAACCCTGGTCGTGGCCACCGCGGCCGCCCTGATGACCCTGCTCCTCCCGGCCGTCGGCGCCCGTGCGGGCACCCCCGCACGGGAGTCGCGGCCGGTGTACTCCTACGGCGACGCGATCCGCGAGTCGGTGTGGGTCGACACCGGACTCGACGGTGACGCAGACGGCCGTGCGGACCGGGTCGCCGTCGACATCGTCCGCCCCCGGGAGACCGCCGCGGCCGGCCGGCGGATCCCGGTCGTGATGGACGCCAGCCCGTACTACTCCTGCTGCGGACGCGGCAACGAAGGCCAGAAGAAGACCTACGACGCCGACGGGAACCCCGTCCAGTTCCCGCTCTTCTACGACAACTGGTTCGTCCCGCGCGGCTACGCCTTCGTCGCCGTCGACCTCGCCGGCACCAACCGCTCCGACGGCTGCGACGACGTCGGCGGCCGCTCCGACATCCAGTCCGCCAAGGCGGTCGTCGACTGGCTGAACGGCCGCGCCCGCGGCTACACCACCCGCACCGGCGGCACCCGTTCCCGCGCCACCGCCTGGTCCACCGGCAAGGTCGGGATGATCGGCAAGAGCTGGGACGGCACCATCGCCAACGGAGTCGCCGCCACCGGCGTCGAGGGCCTGGAGACGATCGTCCCGATCGGCGCGATCTCCTCCTGGTACGACTACTTCCACTCCCAGGGCGCCCCGCTCTACGACGCCAATCCCAGCTGGCTCTCCGACTACGTGGGCAGCGCCGAGGCCAGGGGCCGGTGCGCGGCCGTCCAGGAGCGCATCACCGCCGGTACGCCGTACAGCGGCGACCGGACCCCCGCCTGGAGCGAACGCGACTACGTCCCGGACGCGTCGAAGGTGCGGGCCAGCGTCTTCGTCGTGCACGGTCAGCAGGACCTCAACGTCCGGGCCAACCAGTTCGGCCAGTGGTGGGACGCCCTCGCCGCCCACGGCGTGGAGCGCAAGATCTGGCTCTCGCAGACCGGCCACGTCGACCCCTTCGACTTCCGGCGCGCCGACTGGGTGCGCACGCTGCACCGCTGGTTCGACCACTACCTCCTCGGCTACGACAACGGCGTCGACCGCGAGCCGATGGCCGACATCGAGCGCGCCCCGGACCGCTGGACCACCGACCGCGTCTGGCCGCCGCGCGCCACCGTCACCACCACCCTGCGCCCCGGCCYCGGCGCTGCCCACGTAGTCGGAGAGCCAGCTGGGATTGGCGTCGTAGAGCGGGGCGCCCTGGGAGTGGAAGTAGTCGTACCAGGAGGAGATCGCGCCGATCGGGACGATCGTCTCCAGGCCCTCGACGCCGGTGGCGGCGACTCCGTTGGCGATGGTGCGCCGCCGCGCGCCACCGTCACCACCACCCTGCGCCCCGGCCTCGGCGCTGCCCACGTAGTCGGAGAGCCAGCTGGGATTGGCGTCGTAGAGCGGGGCGCCCTGGGAGTGGAAGTAGTCGTACCAGGAGGAGATCGCGCCGATCGGGACGATCGTCTCCAGGCCCTCGACGCCGGTGGCGGCGACTCCGTTGGCGATGGTGCCGTCCCAGCTCCGGCCGCGCCCCTGGAGAAGAACCGGACGATCTCGGTCGTCGTGCGGTACGCGGGCAAGCCCTCCGAGGTGAAGATCGGCGGCTGGACCGCCTGGCACCGCACGCCCGACGGCGGTGTCGCGGCGCAGGAACCCGACTCGGCGGCCTGGTGGTTCCCGTCCAACGACCACCCCGACGACGGGGACCGCGCATCTGACCGCCGTCCTCGTCGACCTCGGCCCCGACACGATCCGGGACTACGCGGCGGCGGGCGAGGGCATCACCACGCTCACCGAGCGCAGTTGCTGGGGCGCGAGCACGAACGGGGACAGCGCCTGCTTCAAGGAGACCCGGGCGCGGACGGCGGACGTCACCCACACCGTCGTCAGCCGCGGCTGGGCGGACCTCGGCACCTGGGCCGACCCCGGCGAGGGCCGCCCGCTGACCCCGGGACGCGCGTACACGATCACGCTGAAGCTGGCCTCGGCCGACCACGTCGTCCCTGCCGGGCACCGGCTCGCGCTGATCGTCGGCGGCACCGACAAGGACCTGCTCGACCCGCCCTCCACCACGCCGACGCTCACCCTCGACCTCGCCCGGACCACCGCGAGGCTGCCGCTGGTCGGCGGCGCCGGGGCCTTCGCCCGGGCCACCGCGGACGCCGGTGCCGTGCCGCGCCCGGTGCCGTCCGCCACCCCGTCGGCCGGTCCGGCCGCCCCGCCCCGCGCGGGCCACCCGATCCCCGGAGGCGCCGCACGATGAACGGCCGGACCCGTCGCCGCATCGGCCTCGCCGTGACCGCCGCCGCGGTCGGCCTGCCCCTCGTCACCGTTCCCGCCGAGGCCGCCGGCGGAGCGGCCGCCGCCCCGCCTCCCCGCACCGGCTTCGAGGCGAGCCACGGCGGGACCTGGACGACCGAGTCGGAGGAGCGGGACTTCCTGGCCGCCGTCGACCGGGGCAGCGACCGGGTCTCGGTGCGCACGATCGGCACGACGGGACAGGGCCGGCCGCTGCGGCTCGCCACGGTCGGCGCGCACCGTACCGGCCTGACCGTGCTCCTGGTCTGCAGCCAGCACGGTGACGAGCCGTCGGGCCGGGAGGCGTGCCTGACCACGGTGCGCGACCTGGCGTACGCGAAGGACCCGGCGACCCTCGGCTTCCTCGCCCGCACCACCGTCCTCGTCGTGCCCACGGCGAACCCGGACGGCCGGGCTGCCGACACGCGGGGCAACGCCGACGGGATCGACGTCAACCGCGACCACCTCGCGCTGCGGTCGGCCGAGGCGCGGGCGCTGGCGGCCGTGATCCGCGACCGCCGCCCCGAGGTGATCCACGACCTCCACGAGTACGGCGCCACCTCCCCGTACTACGACCGGGACCTGCTCGCGCTCTGGCCGCGCAACCTCAACACCGACGCCCGGGTCCACGACGAGGCCCGCACGCTCGCGGAGTCGTACGTCCGGCCCGCGGCCGAGATCGCCGGCTTCGGCACCGGCGTCTACGGGATCTGGACCGACCCCCTCACCGGGCACCCCATCCGGCAGGTCGCCGGCGACGGGCAGGAACGGATCCTGCGCAACACGGCCGGTGTCAAGCACTCCGTCGGTCTGCTCGTCGAGACCCGGGTCGACGCGCTGACGGACGCCGAGAAGGACGACGAGGCGCTCAACCGGCGCCGCCGGGTGGCCTCCCAACTCGCGGCACTGAAGGGTTCCTTCGCGTACACGGACGAGCGGCGCGGGCCGATCGGGGCGGCCACCGCGACGGCCCGGCACGCCGGCTTCGCCGACCGCGGCCCGGTCCTGCTCGGCGGTGCCGACAACGACCCCGCCGAGCCGGCCGAGGTGCTCGGGGACCCGCCCTGCGGCTACCGCCTCGACGGGGCCCAGTACGCCCGGTTCGGCGACGAGTTGGCCCTGCACGGAATCGTCGTCCGCCCGGACGGGGACGGCTGGTTCGTGCCGTCGCGGCAGTCGCAGCGGGCCCTGGTCCCGCTGCTGCTGGACGGCCGGGCCGCCTTCCGGCTCACCACCGGTCAGGCGGTGGAGGTCTGTTGATCCGCTGACTTCGGCGTCACCTGTGGTACTGCATTACGGGGAGAATCCTTTTCGCCCCGTAATGCCGTGAAAGGTGCCACCTGTGTCGCAGGACAAGCAGAGACCGGACGGTCGCGGAGAAGGGGCCGGCGGGGAAGGTCCGGGAGGCCGCGGGTCCGGGGGGTTCCGCAAGGACGATCCGGCGCCGGAGGGCCGGGAGCGCCGGGACGGCCGCGCGGTGACCGCGGACCTTCCCGGCCTGCCCGCGCACCGGCAGCGTGCCCGTACCGACCGGATCGTGTTCGGCGTCAGCGCCGTGCTGACCCTGGCGTTCGTCCTGTGGGGCGCCATCGCCACGGACAACCTGGAGAGCGTCAGCAGCTCGCTGCTGGACGGGTTGATCCGCAACGGCGGCTGGGCGTTCATGCTGGCCGCCTCCGGCTTCGTCGTGTTCGCGCTGTGGCTGGCCATCAGTCGCTACGGCCGGATCACCCTGGGCCAGGAGGGCGAGGGCCCGGAGTTCCGTACGGTGTCCTGGATCGCCATGATGTTCAGCGCCGGCATGGGCATCGGCCTGATGTTCTACGGTGTGAGCGAGCCGCTGGCCCACTACGGGACCCCGCCGCCCGGGACCCGTCCGCTCGACTCGGCCGAGCGGATGCAGACCGCGATGGCCACCACCCTCTTCCACTGGACGCTGCACCCCTGGGCGATCTACGCCGTCGTGGGCCTCGCCATCGCGTACTCCACCTTCCGCAGACGGCGCCGCCAGACCGTCAGCGCGGTCTTCGTCCCGCTCATGGGGGAGCGGCTGGCCTACGGGGGACCGGGCCGCGTCATCGACATCCTGGCCATCTTCGCCACCCTGTTCGGCTCGGCGGCCTCGCTCGGCCTCGGCGCGCTCCAGATCGGCAGCGGCTTCGAGGAGCTCGGGTGGATGGAGAAGACGGGGACCGGCCTGCTCGTCGGCATCATCGCCGTCCTGACCCTCGCCTTCGTCCTGTCGGCCGTCTCCGGTGTGGAGAAGGGCATCCAGTGGCTCTCCAACATCAACATGGTGCTGGCGCTGGTGCTGGCCGTCTTCGTCTTCATCGCCGGCCCCACCATCGTCGTGCTGGACCTGCTGCCCACCTCCATCGCCGCCTACATCGGCGACCTGCCGCAGCTCGCCGGCCGGACCGAGGCGACCAGCGGAGAGATGATCCACGACTGGCTCGGCAGCTGGACCGTCTTCTACTGGGCCTGGTGGATCTCCTGGACACCCTTCGTCGGCATGTTCATCGCCCGGATCAGCCGGGGGCGGACGATCCGTCAGTTCGTGGGCGGCGTGATCCTGGTGCCCAGCACGGTCAGTCTCGTCTGGTTCGCGATCTTCGGCGGCACCGCGATGAAGCTGAGCGAGCAGGGCGACCTGGCCGCCGAGAGCACGCCCGAGGGCCAGCTCTTCGGCGTCCTCCAGGAGTTCCCGCTCACCGGGGTGATGAGCCTGCTCGTGATGATCCTGGTCGGCATCTTCTTCGTGTCGGGCGCGGACGCCGCCTCGATCGTCATGGGCACGCTCTCGCAGCGCGGCTCCTTCGAACCGGCCCGGCTCGTCGTCGTGTTCTGGGGTGTGGTGACCGGCGCGGTGGCCGCCATCATGCTGCTCATCGGCGACGGCCAGGGCGWCGCCCTGGCGGGCCTGCAGAACCTCACGATCCTGGCGGCCGCGCCCTTCGTCCTCGTGATGATCGGCATGTGCGTCGCTCTCATGCGGGATTTGCGCAAGGACCCGCTGATCGTGCGCGGCGAGGTCGGCGTGGAGGTCGTCGAGCTCGCCGTCATCGCAGGTCACGAACAGTACGACGGAGACTTCGAACTGCGCATCGGGCCTGGTGCCGGTACCTCGGGCGAAGCGCCTTGATCGCGTTTGTTAAGGTTACCGACCGGTACTGACCATGCCTCGAACGGGCCTTCACGGCCCGGAAGTTGGAGTGCTCCATGATGTACGCGACGCCGCTGCGCCGCACCCTGACGGCCCTCACCGCGACCACGCTGCTGGCCGGGGGCCTGCTGCTCGGTCAGACGGTGACGGCGCCGACCGCGACCGCGGCCGGCAAGAAGATCGTCTGCAACGTCGACAAGATGCGCAAGGACTCCCACGCCCTGCGCGCGAAGGCGGACAAGCTCCAGCACCTCGGCGCCACCGCCGAGGCCCGCAAGGCCCGTGGCCAGGCGGACGCGCTCGACCGACAGATCCGCAACTGCATCGACGCGGACGACAACCACAAGCCCTGGAACTGACGTTCCTCGGTTCCTCCGGCCCGCCCCGCTCGTCGGGGCGGGCCGGAGGTGTGTCCGGGGCTCCGTCGGGACGGGGTCCGGCGCTCGGAGGTCCGGCGGCCGGAGGGCTCAGCCGCAGGCCAGGTCCGCCGCCCTGCGGGCGCAGCCCCAGGCGACCGTCACCCCCGCGCCGCCGTGGCCGTAGTGGTGCACCAGGAGGCCGCCGTCCGGACGCCGTTCCGCCGTGATCCGCACCCCCGCCGAACGGGCGGGACGCAGTCCGACCCGGTGCCCCAGCACCCTGGCCCCCGCGATCTCGGGCCTGATCCGCGCACACCGCTCGACGATCCGCGCCGCCGTCGCGGGATCCGCTTCGAGCCGCTCGTCCCCCTCCTGCGCCGTCCCGCCCAGGACCAGCCGCCCGGGCTGCGGGAAGAAGTAGGTCGTCTCGCTCGACGCCGGGTCGGCCGCCGTGAACCACTCGGTGATCCCGGGGTTCTCCACCAGGACCAACTGGCCGCGCACCGGCAGCAGTCGCCCGTCCGGTACGAGCTCCCGCGCGCCGAGCCCGGCGCAGTCCACCACCACGGGGGCCTCGGCGGCCGCCTCCTCGAAGGCCGCCACCGCGCGCCGTTCCCACACGCCGCCGGCCTGCTCCAGGCGCCTTCGCAGACAGGCGAGATGCACCGGCATGTCGATCAGCGGGAGCCGGGCGGCCAGCCCGACGTCGTACGGCCCCGGCACCTGATCGGGTGTCAACTGCCGCAGTCCGGTCACCCCCTCGGCCCAGGCCCCGAGCCCGTCGAGCACCGTGTCCGCGTGCACCCCGGCCACCAGCCGTACACCCGTCGACTCCGGATCGCCCGCGAGCTCCTCGTAGACCCGCAGCGAGGCCAGCGCCCAGTCGCCCGCGTCGGCGACCGGTTCGATCCGGTACGGCCACCACAGCGCCCCCGCCACGGCCGAGGTCGTCTCCCCGGCCGGATCCCGCGACCACACCCGCACCCGCCGGCCGCGCTCCGCCAGCGTCACCGCCGTCGTCAGACCCACGACCCCGCCGCCCACCACGATCACGTCGCCGGGGGCGACGACGAGGTCGAGGCCGGCGAAGAGGGAGCGTTCGCCGTGGCCGGCGGCGAGGTCCTTGGCGACGAGGGTGGCAGTCATCAGGAGATGAATCCTAGGCCAGCCGGCGGGGCGGGCCGGTGCCGGGCAAGGGCGGCGGAGTACCCGGTGG
>NZ_RDBI01000035.1:60763-68526 GCF_008042125.1 Streptomyces sp. MS191 | reverse complement strand
GGACGGGCGCCGCCCCCGAGCCCGAGCCGCGCACCGGCGGCGCGGGTGCGGCGCCCGTCCCGGCCGTGGCGCACGCCGGCCGTGGCGGGCGCCGCACCACCGGGTACTCCGCCGCCCTTGCCCGGCACCGGCCCGCCCCGCCGGCTGGCCTAGGATTCATCTCCTGATGACTGCCACCCTCGTCGCCAAGGACCTCGCCGCCGGCCACGGCGAACGCTCCCTCTTCGCCGGCCTCGACCTCGTCGTCGCCCCCGGCGACGTCATCGGCCTCGTCGGTGTCAACGGCGCCGGCAAGTCGACGCTGCTGCGGCTGCTCGCCGGGCTCGACACCCCCGAGGACGGGGAGCTGAAGCTGTCCCCGCCCACCGCCAGCGTCGGCCACCTCCCGCAGGAGCCCGAGCGGCGCCCGGGCGAGACCGTCCGGGGATTCCTCGCGCGCCGGACCGGTGTCGCCGCGGCCCAGATCGCGATGGACGAGGCCACCCAGGGCCTGGTGGACGGCACGCCGGGCGCCGACGACGCGTACGCCGTCAGCCTGGAGCGCTGGCTCGACCTCGGCGGCGCCGACCTCGACGAGCGCGCGGAGGAGGTCGCCGGCTCCCTCGGGCTGACCGTCGGCCTCGACCAGCCGATGACCTCCCTGTCCGGCGGCCAGGCCGCCCGGGCGGGACTCGCCTCCCTGCTGCTCTCCCGCTACGACGTCTTCCTGCTCGACGAGCCCACCAACGACCTCGACCTCGACGGCCTGGAGCGGCTCGAGTCCTTCGTGCGGGGCCTGCGCGCGGGGACGGTCGTCATCAGCCACGACCGTGAGTTCCTCGCCCGCACCGTCACGAAGGTCCTCGAGCTCGACCTCGCCCAGCAGCAGATCACCCTCTACGGCGGCGGCTACGAGGCGTACCTGGAGGAGCGGGACACCGCCCGCCGGCACGCCCGCGAGGACTTCGAGGAGTACGCCGACAAGAGGGCGGCTCTCGAAGGCCGCGCCCTGATGCAGCGCAACTGGATGGACAAGGGCGTGCGCAACGCCCGCCGGAAGGCGACCGACAACGACAAGATCGGCCGGAAGCTGCGCGGCGAGGCCAGCGAGAAGCAGGCCGCCAAGGCGCGCCAGACCCAGCGGATGATCGAGCGCCTCGACGTCGTGGAGGAGCCCCGCAAGGAGTGGGAGCTGCGGATGGAGATCGCCGCCGCCCCGCGCTCCGGGTCCGTCGTGGCGACCCTGCGCGAGGCGGAGGTGCGTCGCGGCGACTTCCGCTTCGGGCCGGCCACGCTGCAGATCGACTGGGCCGACCGCGTCGCCATCACCGGCGCCAACGGCGCCGGGAAGTCGACCCTGCTCGCCGCCCTCCTCGGCCGCCTTCCGCTCGACGCGGGGGACGCCGTCCTCGGCTCGGGTGTCGTCGTCGGCGAGGTCGACCAGGCGCGCCGGCTCTTCCACGGCTCGGAGTCGCTGCTCGACGCCTTCTGCGCGGCCGTCCCGGAGACCGAGCCCGCGGACGTCCGCACGCTGCTGGCCAAGTTCGGTCTGAAGGCCGACCACGTGCTGCGCCCGGCGACCACGCTCTCCCCGGGCGAGCGGACCCGCGCCGCCCTCGCGCTGCTCCAGGGCCGGGGCGTGAACCTCCTGGTCCTCGACGAGCCGACCAACCACCTGGACCTGGTGGCGATCGAGCAGCTGGAGCAGGCCCTCGACGGCTACCCCGGCACCCTGCTCCTGGTCACCCACGACCGACGGATGCTGGACGCCGTGCACATCGACCGGCGCATCGAGGTCGCCGGCGGCAAGGTGACCGAGCTCTGATGCACGTCTCCTTCGGATGGGGGCCGACAGAGGCCCGCGTCCTCGGCTCGTCCGCCGCCTGCCTGGTCGTCGTGGACGTGCTGTCCTTCACGACCGCGGTCGGTGTCGCCGTGGAGGCCGGCACCGCCGTGTACCCGTACCGGTGGCGGGACGGGACGGCGCGCGCGTACGCCGAACAGCGCAACGCCGTGCTGGCCGTGGGCCGCTCCGAGGCGACCGCCCCCCACCCGTGGACGCTCTCCCCGGCGGCCCTGCGCACCGCTCCGCCGCCCCCGCGCCTCGTCCTGCCGTCCCCGAACGGCTCCWCGATCGCGGCACAGGCCGAGGGGGCCACGGTCGTCGCCGCCTCGCTGCGCAACCGGAAGGCCGTCGCCCGCTGGCTGGCCCGGCAGGGTTACGGGACCGCCGCCCGCCCCCTGGCCGTCGTCGCCGCGGGCGAGCGCTGGCCCGACGGCTCGCTGCGTCCGGCGCTGGAGGACCTGCTGGGCGCCGGAGCGGTCCTGTCGGCCCTGTGCGCCGAGGGCGACGCCGCCGTGCTCACGCCTGAGGCGCGGGCGGCGGCGACGCTGTGGGAGGCGACCGAGGCCCCGGCCGCGGTGGTGCACCACTGCGACTCGGGGCGTGAACTGTACGAGTACGGCTACCCGCAGGATGTGGCGGTGGCCACCGAGGTCGACACCTCGCACACCGTCCCCGTCCTGACGGACGGCGCATTCCAGGAGGCAGCAGCATGACCGACCTACTGACCCGGCTGACCGAGATGCTGGACGACCTGGACGCGGACGTCGACGCGACGATCGACCTGGCCGACGAGATCGCCGCGTCCGGGGACGCCGCCCTGCTGCCCCGCCTCCAGTCCGAACTGGACCGGGCCCTCACCGAGCAGAACGCCTACGCCCGCGAGCTCATCGGCGGCGTCCTGGCCGCGATCGGCGGCCCGGACGCCCTCCCCGCGCTGCTTCGTGCCTCGGCCGTCGACCTCGGCGACGACCAGGACGCCCTCGCGACGGAGATCGTCGAACTGGTCCAGTCCGACCCGCACCGCTCCCGCGCCGTCCTCCAGCCCCTGACCGAGGACGACGACCTGACGGTCGCGAACCGCGCCGAGTGGGCGCTGCGCTTCCTGCCGAACGCCTGAGGCGCGCCGCCCCCGCGTCGACGGGACGCACGGAGCGGGCCCGGCCTTCCGGCCGGGCCCGCTCCGTGTCCGTCCGGGCGTCAGCGACCGCGCCGCTTGCCGCCGCCGTCGTTCAGCAGACCCGCCTTCCGCAGGGCGTCCGCCATCGCGCTGTTCGCCGGCGCCGCCGCCGCCTGGCTCGCGCGGCCGCCCTGACCGCCCTGGCCACCCTGACGGCCCTGGCCACCCTGGGCCCCCTGACGGCCACCGCCACCGCCACCGCGGCGCTGCTGCGGCGGACGGCCGCCCCGCTCGCCGCGGTCGCGCTTCGGCGCACCCGTGCCCGTGTCCGCCGCGGCCTCGTCCTCCAGCCGCAGCGTCAGCGAGATCCGCTTGCGCGGGATGTCGACGTCCAGGACCTTGACCTTCACCACGTCACCGGGCTTGACCACGTCGCGCGGGTCCTTCACGAACGTCTTCGACATCGCCGAGACGTGCACCAGCCCGTCCTGGTGGACGCCGATGTCCACGAAGGCGCCGAACGCCGCCACGTTCGTGACGACGCCCTCCAGGACCATCCCCGAGGCGAGGTCGCCGAGCTTCTCGACGCCGTCCTTGAAGGTGGCCGTCCGGAACGCCGGCCGCGGGTCGCGCCCCGGCTTCTCCAGCTCGCGCAGGATGTCCGTGACCGTCGGCAGACCGAAGGTCTCGTCGACGAACTCGTCCGCCCGCAGCGACCGCAGCACGCCGGTGTTGCCGATCAGCGCGGCGACCTCGCCGCCCGTCGACTTCACCATGCGGCGCACCACCGGGTACGCCTCCGGGTGGACCGACGAGGCGTCCAGCGGGTCCTCGCCGCCCCGGATCCGCAGGAATCCCGCGCACTGCTCGTACGCCTTCGGGCCGAGCCGGGCGACGTCCTTGAGCGCCCGGCGCGAGTGGAACGGGCCGTTGGCGTCCCGGTGCGACACGATGTTCTCGGCGAGTCCGGCGCTGATGCCCGACACCCGCGAAAGGAGCGGTGCGGACGCCGTGTTGACGTCGACACCGACACCGTTCACGCAGTCCTCGACGACCGCGTCCAGCGAGCGGGAGAGCTTCACCTCGGACAGGTCGTGCTGGTACTGCCCGACACCGATCGACTTCGGGTCGATCTTCACCAGCTCGGCCAGCGGGTCCTGCAGCCGTCGCGCGATCGAGACCGCCCCGCGCAACGRCACGTCCATGTCCGGCAGTTCCTGCGAGGCGAACGCGGACGCCGAGTACACCGACGCGCCCGCCTCCGACACCATCACCTTCGTGAGGTTCAAGTCCGGGTGCTTGGCGATGAGTTCGCCCGCCAGCTTGTCGGTCTCGCGGGAGGCCGTGCCGTTGCCGATGGCGATCAGCTCGACCGCGTGCTCCTTCGCCAGCCGCGCCAGCTTGGCCAGCGCCTCGTCCCAGCGGTTGGCCGGGACGTGCGGGTGGATGACGTCGGTGGCCACGACCTTGCCGGTGGCGTCCACGACCGCGACCTTCACGCCCGTGCGGAAGCCGGGGTCGAGGCCCAGCGTGGCCCGCGTCCCGGCCGGGGCCGCGAGCAGCAGGTCCCGCAGGTTGGCCGCGAAGACCCGTACCGCCTCGTCCTCGGCCGCCGTGCGCAGACGCAGGCGCAGGTCGATGCCGAGATGGACCAGGATCCGGGTCCGCCAGGCCCAGCGAACCGTGTCGAGCAGCCACCTGTCGCCCGGGCGCCCGCGGTCGGCCACGTCGAAGCGACGCGCGACCATCCCCTCGTACGACGAGGGACCGGGCACCTCGGAGGGCTCCTCGGGCTCCAGCTCCAGGCTGAGCACGTCCTCCTTCTCGCCGCGCAGCATCGCCAGGATCCGGTGCGAGGGCAGCGCCGTGAACGGCTCGGCGAAGTCGAAGTAGTCGGCGAACTTCGCTCCCGCCTCCTCCTTGCCCTCCCGCACCTTGGCCGCCAGCCGGCCCCGGCCCCACATCCGCTCGCGCAGCTCGCCGATCAGGTCGGCGTCCTCCGAGAACCGCTCGGTGAGGATGGCGCGCGCGCCGTCCAGGGCCGCCTGCGGATCGGCCACGCCCTTGTCGGCGTCGACGAAGGCCGCCGCCGCGGCGGCGGGCTCCACCGACGGGTCGGCGAGCAGCCCCTCCGCCAGCGGCTCCAGACCGGCCTCCCGGGCGATCTGCGCCTTGGTGCGGCGCTTCGGCTTGAAGGGCAGGTAGATGTCCTCCAGCCGCGCCTTGGTGTCGGCGGCCCGGAGGCGGGCCTCCACCTCGGCCGTCAGCTTGCCCTGCTCCCGCACGGAGTCGAGGATGGCGGTCCGCCGGTCCTCCAGCTCCCGCAGGTAGCGCAGCCGCTCCTCGAGCGTGCGCAGCTGCGCGTCGTCGAGCATCTCGGTCGCTTCCTTGCGGTAGCGCGCGATGAACGGCACGGTCGAGCCGCCGTCGAGCAGCTCGACGGCCGCCCTCACCTGTCGCTCGCGTACGCCGAGCTCCTCGGCGATCCTGCTTTCGATGGACGTCGTCACGGTGTCCCGACTCGCCTTCTCGTGCCTCAAGCTTGCGTCTGCATTCTGCCGGGTCCGCCGCCGGAATGCCGCACACACCCCACCCCGCGCGGCGACCGCCCGGGACCGCGGGCCGCCGGTCCGGCCCGGGCGCCCCGCGCGCGGGGGTCACGCCGATCGCGCGGGGCCTCCGGGCACGACCCGGCCCCTGAGGGCTGTCCTGCCGATCTCGCCGGGCTCCCGGCGCGGCCTGATCGACGAGACACCCCTACCCGTTCAGGTCCGCCGGGAAGGCCCCGGCGAGGAAGGCCGCGTTGCGGAACTCCTTGCCGAGGGCCGTCAGGCGCTCGACACCGGCCGCGCCGAGGTGCTCGTACGGCGCCGCGTCCAGGCGGTCGGTGTGCTCCTCCACGGCGTCCCGCAGCGCGGAGCCCTCGGCCGTCAGGCCGCCGTCCGCGTCGAGGTGACCGCGCTCCCGCAGCCGGGCGACCGCGGCGTCCCAGTCGGCGCGCCGCCAGCCGCGGCTGCCCAGGACCCAGCGCGGGCTCATGCCCATACCGGTGGCGGTGTGGCTGACCAGCGCCTCCAGCGGGTCGAGTCCGGCGCTCAGCAGCGCCACCAGGTGGCCGTCCCCGCGGTGCTCGCGCAGCAGCGTGGCGGCGTGCCAGTACTTCAGGTGGGGCTCCTCGGGCACGGGCAGGTCGGCGTGGCCGGAGTAGAGCGGCCGGGCGTGCCGCGTGCACGCCTCGGTGGCGCGCAGGGCGAGCTCGGCGGCCTCGGCCATCTCGGCCGAGGCGATCGCCTCCTCGCCCAGCAGCCGGCGCAGCGTGCTGTCGACGGCCCGCAGCCGGGCCGCGAGCACCTCCTCCGGCGAGGCGATGTCCCAGACGGCCGGCAGGTGCCGTGCCAGCAGTTCGACGTTGTAGTTGTAGAAGGTCGCGGCGACGGTGCCGGCGCCGACGGCGCCCAGCGCGGCGCTGCGCGAGGCGAGCCGCATGGCCGACACGTCCTCGAAGCCGAGCGCCTTGAACTCGGTGTCGAGGTCCGGCGAGAAGTACACCGTCGAGTGCAGCGGGTTGATGACGTGGTGGCAGCGGCGTCCCGCGCGGGGCGGCAGAGTGGTCATGGCCGCACGTTACCGACTGGTTGGTATGACCGGAACCCCCGGGGTCCGCGAGGGCCTCCGCGCCAGGCCGGCCCGCACCGCCCCCGCCGGACGGGAGCCGGCCGGCCGCATGGCAGGAAAGGTGGGTTCTTCGTCATTGCGGCCTTCCCCCGCCGCACGAAGGATGGAACCCATGACGAAGCGACCCGTGCTCGTCGTCCTCTTCGACGACGTGCAGAGCCTGGATGTCACCGGACCGGTGGAGGTGTTCGCCGGCGCCGCCCGCGCCGGCCGGGGCGCCTATCCGATCCGCACCGCCTCGCTCGACGGCGGCCCCGTCCGCACCCAGAGCGGCCTGCGGCTCCTCCCGGACGGCACGCTCGCCGAGGCCGTCGCCGCGGGCCCGCCGCACACCCTCCTCGTCCCCGGCGGCGAGGGCACCCGGCGGCCCGACCCGCGCCTCGTCGACTGGCTGCGGGAGAACGCCCCGCGCGCCGAGCGGCTCGTCTCGGTGTGCACGGGAGCGCTGCTGCTCGCCGAGGCCGGGCTGCTCGACGGCCACCGGGCGACCACCCACTGGGTGGCCTGCGACCACCTCGCGCGCTGCTACCCCGAGGTCGAGGTGGACCCGGACCCCATCTTCGTCCGGGACGGCCGGCTGGCCACCTCGGCGGGCGTCACCGCGGGCATCGACCTCGCCCTGGCCCTCGTGGAGGAGGACCTCGGGCGGGACACCGCGCTCACCGTCGCCCGCCATCTGGTCGTATTCCTGCGCCGCCCGGGCAACCAGGCGCAGTTCAGCGCCCAGCTCGCCGCCCAGACCGCCCGCCGCGAACCCCTGCGCGACCTCCAGCAGTGGATCACCGAACATCCCGACGCCGACCTCTCCGTCGAGGCGCTGGCCGCCCGGGCCCGGCTCTCGCCGCGCCATTTCGCCCGTGCGTTCCAGGCGGAGACGGGCACGACGCCGGGCAGATACGTCGACCGGGTCCGGATCGAGCACGCGCGCAGGCTCCTGGAGGAGACCGCCGACGGCGTGCAGGAGGTCGCCCGGGCGGCGCAGGAATACGACCAGATGGCGGGCGACGGTGAGCGCGGTGTCCCGCCCGAGGTCCTCCTCCACGAGGGCCAGGGCGAGGTCGATGCCCGCGGTGACGCCCGCCGAGGTGGCCAGCCGGCCGTCCCGGACGAAGATGGGGTCCGGGTCCACCTCGACCTCGGGGTAGC
>NZ_RDBI01000035.1:11404-60663 GCF_008042125.1 Streptomyces sp. MS191 | reverse complement strand
CCGTCCTCCCGTCCCGACGTCCCGACGTCCCGAAGTCCCGAAGTCCCGGAATCCCGAGCCCGAAAGGCAGCTCCATGCAGATCGCCGTCCTGCTCTACGACCGGTTCACGTCCCTCGACGCCGTCGGCCCCTACGAACTCCTCGCCCGGCTCCCCGGGTCCGAGACCGTCTTCGTCGCCAAGGAGGCCGGTCCGGTCCGCAACGACCAGGGGACGCTCGCCCTGCACGCCGACCGGGCCCTGGCCGACGTCCCCGGTCCGGACATCCTGCTGGTGCCCGGCGGGCCGGGCTCACGCGAGGCGATGCACGACCCGGAGATCCTCGCCTGGCTCCGTACCGCCGACGCCACCAGCACCTGGACCACCTCGGTCTGCACCGGCTCGCTGATCCTCGGCGGCGCGGGACTGCTGTCCGGCCGCCGGGCGACGGCGCACTGGCTCGCGCTCGACGAACTCGTGCCCCTCGGCGCCGAGCCCACCGGCGAGCGTGTCGTCTTCGACGGCAAGTACGTGACCGCCGCCGGCGTCTCCTCCGGCATCGACATGGCCCTGCACCTGCTCGGCCGGATCGCCGGCGACGCGACGGCGCAGACCGTGCAGCTGCTGACCGAGTACGACCCGCAGCCGCCGTACGACGCCGGTTCGCCCGAGAAGGCCCCGGCCGAGATCGTCGCCCACTGGCGCGGCCAGGCCGAGAAGGTCCTCGTCCAGGAGGGCTGACCCGGCGCCGCCACGGGGCGGGCTACCGGTGGGAGTTCTCCCGTCCCCTGGAGGACCGGGAGCCCGCAGCCGGTCCGGAGGCGGCTCGGGCGAGCTGGTTCGGCGACCGGTGAACGCGCCCCGAGGCGAGCGGCCGGATCAGACGCCGTAGGTGAAGCGGGGGGCGCGGCGTTCCAGGAAGGCGGCGATGCCCTCGGCGGTGTCGCCGCTGCCGCGCGCCTGCTCCGCCCAGTGCGCGTCCCGGTCCGTGCGGCCGTTCGCGAACTCCTTCGCCGCCGCCTGGGTGAGCAGCGAGCGCGAGACCAGGACGCGGGTGAACTCGACCACCCGCTTGTCCAGTTCGCCCTCCGGCAGGACCTCGTCGACGAGGCCGGTCCGCAGGGCCCGCTCCGTGTCGATCAGCTCGCCGGAGAAGAGCAGGTGCTTCGTGGCGGACGGTCCGACGAGCGCGGCCAGGCGCCGGGTGGAGGAGGCCGGGTAGACGATGCCGAGCTTCGAAGGGGTGACGCCGAACCGCGCGCCCTCCTCGGCGAAGCGCAGGTCGCAGGCCGCGGCGAGCTGGCTTCCGCCGCCCACGCAGTAGCCGCGGACCGCGGCGAGCGTCGGCTTGGGGAAGGCCGCGAGCGCCTCCTCGGCCCGGACCGCGAGCGCCTGCTGCTCGTCGCCCGGCTCCCGGAGGGTCGAGATGTCCGCGCCGGCGCAGAAGGTGCCGCCCTCGCCGGTCAGGACCAGCGCGCGGACGGCGCGGTCGGCGGCGAGGGGGGCGAGCAGCCCGGGCAGCGCCCGCCACATCGCCGCCGTCATCGCGTTCCGCTTCGCGGGGTTCGAGATGACGACGGTGGCGATCCCGTCGGCGACGCTCTGCTTCAACTGCGGCTCCATGCGCCGGATGCTATCCGGGCACCTCGTCCGTACGATCAGGAAGGGGGTGCGACGAGGAGGAGCGCATGGTCCAGGAACCGTACGGCCCCGACCACGATCCCGTACGCGAGGGAAAGAAGCTGAACCGCAGCTTCAGCCGGCTCGCCTTCCTCGGTGTCCTGCTCGTCATCGGCGGGATCGTCGGCCTGGTCTACACGGGGCTGGCCACGCTGACCTCGATGCTCCTGTTCGGCTGGCTGCTGCTCATCGGCGGCGTCGTGGGCCTGCTGCACGCCATCGAGTCGCGCGGCACCGGCTACTTCTGGCTCGCCGTCGTGGTGGCGGCGCTGAACATCGCGGCCGGTGTGGTCGTCATCCGCCACCCGGAGGGCACCGCCGAGGCGTTGACCATGTTCGCCGCGCTCCTCTTCCTGACCGGCGGGGTCTTCCGGCTGGTGGGCAGCGTGGTGGTGCGCGGGCCGCAGTTCGGCTGGACCCTCCTGCAGGGCGCCTTCGGCCTGCTGCTCGGGCTGCTCGTCCTCTTCGACTGGCCCGACAGCAGCCGCTACGTCCTCGGGGTGTTCTTCTCCCTGGCGCTGCTCTTCGACGGACTGGGCCTGATCGCGATCGGGGTGGGGGGCCGGCGGATCGTCGATATGGTCACCCCGGTGACCCCTGCTGGAGAGACCCCTCCGAAGGCGTCAGAAGAACATCAGGAGCAGTCAAAAAACTGACTTTGGCATACTCACTCGATCAGAAGATGGTCGATAAGTGTCGACTTCTGGTCAGTACGCCGGTCCGGACCTCTATGTTCCCAAGACTCGACCTCGTGGCGACAATCGAGCACGAGGGTGGGAGTCGGACGACGGGGAGCCGCGGAAGCGTTCCCGCCCGGCCTCCGTCCTACGAAGGGGTCTGGCGCTTCACCGCTCCCGCGGTCGACGTCTCCGTCCCGCAGGCCCGGCACGCGGTGCGCGACCTGCTGGTCCGTCAGAGCGTACCCATCGACGAGGACACCGCGCAGGGCCTGCTCCTGATCATCTCGGAGCTGGTCACCAACGCCGTCAAGCACGCGGCGCTGCTCTCCCCGGAGGTCGCGGTGGAGGTGGCGATCGGCGCGGAGTGGATCAGGGTGTCCGTCGAGGACAACCACCCCTACCGGCCCAAGGCGCTGGAGGCGGACTGGGGTCAGACGGGCGGCCGCGGCCTGCTCCTGGTGCGGGAGATCGCACTGGAGGCGGGTGGGGCCTGCGACGTCGAGCACACCGCGAGCGGTGGCAAGATCATCTGGGCCGCGCTGCCCCTGGCCGCGCCGGCCGGCTCCGCGCCGGCGCCGGAGATACTGCCGCTCGCCGGCACGGTCCCGGTGCACGGGGCCGTACCGGCGCCCGGCCCGGGACCCGTTCCCGGAAACGTTCCGCCCGGCTTCACCAGCCCCCGGCCTGACCCGTCAGCTCCTTGACCGCCGGGCGCGCCGCGTCCAGCACCGTCATGAACCAGGCGGAGAACGGCGCGGACGCGTGGCGCTCGGCCAGCTCCTCGGCGGTCACGAAGGCGGTCTCCCCGATCTCCTCCGGGTCCGGCCGCGGTTCGGCCTGCACCAGCCCGACGAACAGGTGGTTGTACTCCTGCTCCACCAGGCCCGAGGCCGGGTCCGGGTGGTTGTAGCGGACGGTGCCCGCCTCGGCGAGCAGCGAGGGCGAGACGCCCAGCTCCTCGAAGGTGCGACGGGCGGCGGCCGCGAACGGCGCCTCACCCGGGTACGGGTGTCCGCAGCAGGTGTTCGACCAGACGCCGGGGGAGTGGTACTTGCCCAGCGCCCGGCGCTGGAGAAGCAGCCGCCCGGACTCGTCGAAGAGGAAGACGGAGAAGGCCCGGTGCAGCCGGCCCGGTGCCTGGTGGGCGGCGAGCTTCTCGGCCGTGCCGATGGTGTTGCCGTCCTCGTCGACCAGCTCCAGCATGATCGACGCCTGGGCGCCGCCCACGGACGCTGCGTTCGACGAGACTCCGTTCGGCGAGCTCTTCGCCGCGGTCGCTGGTGTGGTCGGCATACCCATCCTTCGCTTCGGTCCTCGGCCCGGTGGGGCGCCCTCAGTCTGCCGTACAAAAGCGGCTTGTCCGTACTTCGGCGGCCGGACACCACCGCTCCCACCACACCGGAGTACACCCGGTGCGGCGGGAGCGGGAGATGTGTCACACGCCGAATGCCGCCGGATAGTGGATCGTCCCCGCGGGTACGGCACCGGACGGGTCGAGCGCGAGCGCCATCATGGCCGCATCGGGCACCTCGAAACCTGGCTTGATCCCGTACTCGGACGCCCGTACGAAGCCGAACCGGGGGTAGTACTCCGGATGGCCGAGCACGAGGACGAGCCGCTCGCCCCGCAGCCGCGCCGCGTCGAGCACCGCCCGGACGACGGCCTGACCGGCGCCCCCGCGCTGGTGCGCGGGCGCCACGGCGACCGGCGCCAGGGCCGCCACCGGGGTGTCCCCGACCCGGCACCGGGTGATCAGGGCATAGGCCGCGACCGTGCCGTCCGGCGCCTCCGCGACGTACGACAGGCCCGGCAGCCAGGCCTCGCCGTCCGCGCGCAGGGCGTCGACCAGCGCGGCCTCCTCCGCGGTCGCGAAGGCCGCCGCGTTGATCTCCCGTACGGCGGGCACGTCGGCCGCCGTCTCCTCCCGCGTGCGCCACCGGGTGTCCGCGGGCCGCAGGACGTAGCCGGTGTAGCCGTACTCGCCTCCGTGGTCGCGGCGCATGGCGAGCTCCGCGCGGGTCGCGGCGAGCGCCTCGGCCATCCCCGGAGCGGCCGGGTCGGCGGCGTCGGCCCGCTCGGCGAGCGGCCCGTAGTACTCGGCCCAGTCGCTCTCGGGCTGCGGGACGACCCCGAGGACGTGGTACCCGGCCGCCACCGCGGCCGCGGTGTTCCCCGCGGTGGTACGGAGGCGGTAGTGCTGCTCCCAGAAGGCGCGGGCCTCCGCGCTCGGCTCCTCGACCGACCACTCGCACTCGGTGAGCACGAGTGAGCCGCCGGGCGCGAGCAGCCGCCGCCAGGAGGCGAGGGCGGTGTCGAAGCCGATGACGTAGGCCGAGCTCTCGGCCCAGACCAGGTCGAAGGACCCGTCGGGGAACGGGAGCGCGCCCATGTCGGCGTGGAGCGTGCGGACGCGGTCGCCGAGCCCGCGGGCCTCGGCGGCATCCGTCAGTTCGTCGAGGAACGGCCGGTGCAGGTCGACCGCCGTCACCTCGGCCCCGGCCTCGGCGGCCAGGAACAGCGCGGAGCGGCCGGGACCGCAGCCCAGATCGAGCACGCGCGGCCGCTCGGGGAGCGGGCCGGCGAGCGCGAGCAGGCGGCGGGTGGTGCTGTCGGAGCCCGGACCCTGCCGCGGGAGACCGTGGTGCAGGGCGAAGAAGGCGTCGTGAAGCGCGTTGTCGGACAACGTGGGAACCCTTGTGTGTGAGAGGGCCCCGGCCGACGTGCTGAGGACCGGTTCGGAGAACCGGGATCAGGTCAGCCGGAGACCCGGAGGCTGAAGCCGGACCGGGCGCTGCCGCACTGGGCAGCCTCCATCGCGACGGTCATCAACCTCAGCTCCTCTCCACCTCACGTTCGTGTGAGGAGACTAACAGAGCCCTCGTGGCGGGAAAGGGGCGTTCACAGGCAGAGCTTCGCCTCGTGCGCCGCGTGCCCGGCCGGCTCCAGCTGGAAGGTGCAGTGGTCCACGTCGAAGTGCGACCCGAGGCATCCCTGCAGGTCGTGCAGCATCTTCTCGTGCCCCACCGCGTCCAGGGCGGCCTGGTCCACCACCACGTGCGCGGAGAGCACCGGCATCCCGGAGGTGATCGTCCAGGCGTGCAGGTCGTGCACGTCCTCGACGCCCGGGAGCGCCAGGATGTGCGCCCGCACCTCCGCCATGTCGACGCCCTTCGGGGCCGACTCCAGCAGCACGTCCAGCGTCTCGCGCAGCAGCTTCACCGTCCGCGGCACGATCATCAGGCCGATGGCGATCGACGCGATCGGGTCCGCGTACGTCCACCCCGTGGCCAGGATGATGCTCGCCGAGATCAGCACCGTCACCGAGCCGAGCGCGTCCGCGAGCACCTCCAGGTACGCGCCGCGCACGTTCAGGCTGTCCTTCTGTCCCCGCACCAGCAGGGAGAGCGAGACCATGTTGGCGACCAGGCCGATGAGGGCGAAGGCGATCGTCAGACCGCCCCGGGTCTCCACCGGCTCGAGGAACCGCTGGACCGCCTCGTACAGCACGTAGCCGCCGACGACCAGCAGCAGCAGGCAGTTGGCGAGGGCGGCGAGGATCTCGGCCCGGGCGAAACCGAAGGTGCGGTTCGCCGACGGCGGCCGGTTGGCGAAGTGGATGGCGAGCAGCGCCAGCGCCAGCCCGACCGCGTCGGTGGCCATGTGGGCCGCGTCGGCGATCAGCGCCAGCGAGTCGGCCACGACGCCGCCGATGATCTCGACCACCATCACGGAGAGCGTGATGCCGAGCGCGATGCGCAGCCGCCCCTTGTGGGCCGCGGCGGCCGTGCCGGTGGGCGGCGGTCCTCCGTGGTGATGTCCGTGGTCGTGTCCAGCCCCCATGACAAGGCCTCCCGGTCGTGTCGTCTCCGTGCCCCGACTGGCAAGTGAACTACGGGGTAGGGGTATCCGCAACACGGCATTGAACACCGTTGTCATATGCCCTGACCTGCGGTGATGCCCGCAGGTCAGGGAAGTGGGGCGATCGTTTCGGCGGCTCCCGCGCCGGTCCGCGCGCGAGCGCCGGGGGCGCGGTTTGTGGGCCGGGGCGCCGATCGCCCATGATGATCGCCGTGCGGAGAGGCGCACCCGCGCACAGGGCGCGGGGGCACCCGGGGGAGTCCTCCCCGCAAAGCCTCGGTGAACTCGCGCTTTCGTTCATCCGATAGCCTCAGCCGACGTGCCGCCGCCCCGTGCCGGGCCGGATCGCCGTGCCCGAGGCCGTGCCCCCGGGCCCCGAGGGCCCGCCCGTCAGCTCCAAGGAGTGAGTTCGTCCTGTCGACCGCCATCCTCACCGGTCCGCCGGTACCCGGATCGTCGCTCGACGGCGATCTGAGGTCGCTCGGCTTCGACGTCAGGGTCGCCTCCGGTCCGCACGAGACGGGCACGCTGCTCGCCGCCGTACCGGCCGGCGAGCGGGTCGCCGTCGTCGACCCCCGGTTCGTCGGACACCTCCACGCGCTGCGGCTGGCCCTCACCGACCCCCGCTTCCCCGTCGCGGCTACGCCCGGCGCCCTCACCGCGCAGAGCGAGGCCCGCCCCGCGCTGGCCCGCGCCCTGACCGGCGCCCCCGTCGGGGTGCGAGGCACGGACGGCACCACCACCGCACCGGCGGCCGAGAACCTGCCCGACGCCCTGGCCGACGCCCTCGACGCCGACGGCGTCGCCGTGCACCGGCCGCAGCTCGGCACCCTCGTCGCCGCCGTCCCGGCCGACGCCGAGGCCGCCCACGCGGCCCGCGCCGCCGTCGCGGCCGTCGACGACGAGGCCGTCCGCCTGCGCTCCGCCGTGAAGGCCCACGACGGCTTCTTCACCACCTTCTGCATCAGCCCCTACTCCCGCTACATCGCCCGCTGGTGCGCACGGCGCGGGCTCACCCCCAACCAGGTGACCACCGCCTCGCTGCTCACCGCGCTCGTCGCGGCCGGCTGCGCCGCGACCGGAGAGCGCGCCGGCTACGTCGCCGCGGGCGTCCTGCTCCTCGTCTCCTTCGTCCTGGACTGCACCGACGGGCAGCTGGCCCGCTACTCCCTGCAGTACTCGACGATGGGCGCCTGGCTCGACGCCACCTTCGACCGCGCCAAGGAGTACGCCTTCTACGCGGGGCTCGCCCTCGGCGCGGCCCGGGACGGGGACGACGTCTGGGCCCTCGCGCTCGGCTCGATGGTCCTGATGACCTGCCGGCACGTCGTCGACTTCTCGTTCAACGAGGCCAACCACGACGCCACGGCCAACACCAGCCCCACCGCGGCCCTCTCCAGCCGGCTCGACGGCGTCGGCTGGACCGTCTGGCTCCGCAGGATGATCATCCTGCCGATCGGCGAGCGCTGGGCGATGATCGCGGTCCTCACCGCGCTCACCACCCCGCGGATCGTGTTCTACGCGCTCCTCGTCGGCTGCGCCTTCGGCGCCCTCTACACCACCGCGGGACGCGTACTGCGGTCCCTGACCCGCAAGGCGAAGCGGACCGACCGGGCCGCCCGCGCGCTCGCCGACCTCGCCGACTCCGGCCCGCTCGCCGAGCTCCTGGCCCGGCTGCTGCGCGGCCGGACCGGGGCCGTCGGACCGCTCTACGTCGCCGTGCTGGGCGCCGTGCTCATGATCGCCGGCGCGGTCTTCGTGCCCTTCGGCGACGCGCGCCTCATCGCCGTCGCGGCGATCTACGTCGTGACCGCCGGCCTGGCCGTCGCCCGCCCGCTCAAGGGCGCCCTCGACTGGCTCGTCCCCCCGGTCTTCCGGGCCGCGGAGTACACCACCGTCCTCGTCCTGGCCGTCAAGGCGGACGCCGACGGGGCGCTTCCCGCCGCATTCGGGCTGGTCGCGGCCGTCGCCTACCATCACTACGACACGGTGTACCGCATCCGCGGCGGCACCGGCGCGCCGCCCGCCTGGCTGGTGCGCACCATCGGCGGTCACGAGGGCCGCACGCTCGCGGTGACCGTCCTCGCCGCCCTGCTGGCGAGCCGTGGCAACGACTTCACCCTGGCGCTCACCGCCCTCGCGGTCGCCGTCGCGCTCGTGGTGCTCGTGGAATCCATCCGCTTCTGGGTGTCCTCCGGAGCACCTGCCGTACATGACGAAGGAGAAACAGCATGATTGGCCTTGTTCTGGCTGCCGGTGCCGGACGGCGTCTGCGCCCCTACACCGACACGCTCCCGAAGGCCCTCGTGCCTGTCGACGGTGACACCACCGTCCTCGACCTGACTCTGAAGAACTTCGCCGAGGTCGGTCTCACCGACGTCGCCATCGTCGTCGGCTACCGCAAGGAGGCCGTCTACGCCCGCAAGGAGGCCCTGGAGGCCGCCTACGGCGTCAGCATCACGCTGATCGACAACGACAAGGCCGAGGAGTGGAACAACGCCTACTCCCTGTGGTGCGCCCGTGAGGTCCTGAAGAAGGGCGTCATCCTCGCCAACGGCGACACCGTGCACCCGGTCTCCGTCGAGAAGACCCTGCTCGCCGCCCGCGGCGACGGCCAGAAGATCATCCTCGCCCTCGACACGGTGAAGAACCTCGCCGACGAGGAGATGAAGGTCATCACCGCCGAGGGGAAGGGCGTCCAGAAGATCACCAAGCTGATGGACCCGGCCACCGCGACCGGCGAGTACATCGGTGTCACCCTCATCGAGCCCGAGGCCGCCGAGGAGCTCGCCGACGCCCTGAAGGCCACCTTCGAGCGCGACCCCGACCTCTACTACGAGGACGGCTACCAGGAGCTCGTGAACCGCGGCTTCACCGTCGACGTGGCGCCCATCGGCGACGTCAAGTGGGTCGAGATCGACAACCACGACGACCTGGCGAAGGGCCGTGACATCGCGTGCCAGTACTGACCCGGCTCATTCCGTCGCCGGTCGTCGTCGACATCCGCCGGGGAGCGCTGGACGACCTGTCCGCGCTCCTGGCGGACCAGCGGATCTCCAGCAACGGCCGGATCGCCGTCGCGATCAGCGGCGGCTCCGGCCTGAAGCTGCGTGACCGGTTCGCCCCGGAGCTCCCCGGCGCGGACTGGTACCCGGTCGAGGGCGGCACCATCGACGCGGCCGTGAAGCTCGCCGACGCCATGCGCGGCAAGCGGTACGACGCCGTGGTGGCCCTCGGCGGCGGCAAGATCATCGATGTCTCCAAGTACGCGGCCGCCCGGGTCGGGCTGCCGCTGGTCGCCATCGCCACGAACCTGTCGCACGACGGCATCTGCTCGCCGGTCTCCACCCTGGACAACGACAACGGGCGCGGCTCCTACGGTGTGCCCACCCCGATCGCGCTGGTCATCGACCTCGACGTGATCAGGGACGCCCCGGCGCGCTTCGTGCGCTCCGGCATCGGGGACGCGGTCTCCAACCTCTCCGCCATCGCGGACTGGGAGCTCTCCCACCGCGAGACGGGCGAGCCGGTCGACGGCCTGGCCGCGGCCATGGCCCGCAGCGCCGGCGAGGCCGTGCTCCGCCACCCCGGCGGCGTGGGCGACGACGACTTCCTCGTCACCCTCTCCGAGGGCCTGGTCATGTCCGGCATCGCCATGTCGATCAGCGGCGACACGCGCCCCTCCTCGGGCGCCTGCCACGAGATCAGCCACGCCTTCGACCTGCTCTTCCCCCAGCGGGCGGCCAGCCACGGCGAGCAGTGCGGTCTGGGCGCGGCCTTCGCGATGCACCTGCGCGGTGCCGCGGACGGCTCGCTGCGGATCGTCGAGACGCTGCGCCGGCACGGGCTCCCGGTCCTGCCGGAGGAGATGGGCTTCAGCGTGGACGAGTTCGTCCAGGCGGTGTCCTTCGCCCCGCAGACCCGGCCGGGCCGCTTCACCATCCTCGAACACCTCGACCTGTCCGACGACCAGATCAGGGACGCGTACGCCGACTATGCAAAAGCCATCGGTAGTTGAGCTCCGCCCGGTCGTTCACCCTCCCGGCGTGAAGGACCGGCGGAGCGGTGAGCACTGGGCCGGCCGCCTCTACATGCGCGAGATCTCGCTGCGCATCGACCGCCACCTGGTGAACACCCGGGTCACGCCCAACCAGCTGACCTACCTGATGACCCTGTTCGGCGTCCTCGCCTGCCCGGCGCTGCTCGTGCCGGGCATCTGGGGCGCCGTGCTCGGCGTGCTGATGGTCCAGCTGTACCTCCTGCTCGACTGCGTCGACGGTGAGATCGCCCGCTGGAAGCAGCAGTTCTCGCTCGGCGGCGTGTACCTGGACCGGGTCGGCGCCTACCTGTGCGACGCCGCGGTCCTGGTCGGCCTCGGCCTGCGCGCCTCCGACCTGTGGGGCACGGGACGGATCGACTGGCTGTGGGCCTTCCTCGGCACCCTGGCCGCACTCGGCGCCATCCTGATCAAGGCCGAGACGGACCTGGTCGGCGTGGCCCGGCACCAGGGCGGGCTGCCGCCGGTCAAGGAGGCGGCGTCCGAGCCGCGCTCGTCCGGCATGGCGCTGGCCCGCAAGGCCGCCGCCGCCCTGAAGTTCCACCGCCTGGTGCTCGGCGTCGAGGCCTCCCTGCTGATCCTGGTCCTGGCGGTCGCGGACCAGATGCGCGGCGACCTGTTCTTCACGCGGCTCGGAGTCGCCGTGCTGGCCGGCATCGCGCTGCTCCAGACCGTGCTGCATCTCGTGTCGATCCTGGCGTCGAGCCGGCTGAAGTGAGGACCCGCGTGAGTACGCCGATGAAGCTGGGCGCCGTCATCATCACCATGGGCAACCGGCCCGACGACCTGCGCGCGCTCCTCGACTCGGTCGCCAAGCAGGACGGCGACCCGATCGAGACCGTGGTGGTCGGCAACGGCGCCCCCGTCACCGGCGTGCCGGACGGGGTCCACACCATCGACCTGCCCGAGAACCTCGGCATCCCCGGCGGCCGCAACGTCGGCATCGAGGCCTTCGGCCCCGGTGGCCCGTGCGGCCCCGTGGACGCCCTGCTCTTCCTGGACGACGACGGCCTGCTGGCCCACGCCGACACCGGGGAGCTGGTCCGCCAGGCGTTCACCGCCGACCCGCGGCTCGGCATCATCAGCTTCCGGATCGCGGATCCGGAGACCGGTCTGACCCAGCGCCGCCACGTGCCGCGGCTGCGCGCCGCCGACCCGATGCGCTCCTCGCGCGTGACCACCTTCCTCGGCGGCGCGAACGCCGTCCGCAGCAAGGTCTTCACCGAGGTCGGCGGCCTGCCGGCCGCGTTCTTCTACGCCCATGAGGAGACGGATCTCGCCTGGCGGGCCCTCGACGCCGACTGGATGATCGACTACCGTTCCGACATGGTGCTGCTCCACCCCACCACTCCGCCGTCCCGGCACGCGACCTACCACTACAACGTGGCGCGCAATCGAGTGTGGCTGGCTCGCCGCAATCTGCCCGCACCCCTGGTGCCGGTCTACCTCGGCGTCTGGCTGCTCCTCACGCTGGCACGGCGGCCCTCCGTTCCCGCCCTCAAGGCATGGTTCGGCGGGTTCCGGGAGGGCTGGACCGCTCCCTGCGGACCGCGCCGTCCCATGAAGTGGCGTACGGTGTGGCGGCTGACCCGACTGGGACGCCCGCCCGTCGTCTGACGGCGTGCCCCCGACTTGCCGCGCATCTTGAATACGAAAGTTTCGACTTGTGAGTGACACAACCCACGACGGCGCGGTCGCGACGAGCGCCCCGCCGTCCGCTGACGACGGCCTGACCCCGGCCGCGCTGGCCGCGAAGTACGGCCTGGCTGTCAGCGGTGCCCGCCCGGGGCTCCTGGAGTACATCCGCCAGCTGTGGGGGCGGCGCCACTTCATCCTGGCCTTCTCCCAGGCGAAGCTCACCGCGCAGTACAGCCAGGCCAAGCTCGGGCAGCTGTGGCAGGTCGTGACCCCGCTCCTCAACGCGCTGGTCTACTTCCTGATCTTCGGGCTGATCCTCAACGCCGACCGGGGCATGTCGCGGGAGGTGTACATCCCGTTCCTGGTCACCGGCGTGTTCGTGTTCACCTTCACCCAGAGCTCGGTGATGGCGGGCGTCCGGGCGATCGCCGGCAACATCGGTCTGGTGCGGGCCCTGCACTTCCCCCGGGCCTCGCTGCCGATCTCCTTCGCGCTCCAGCAGCTCCAGCAGCTGCTGTTCTCGATGGTCGTGCTGATCGCGATCGCCGTCGCCTTCGGCAGCTACCCCTCGCTCAGCTGGCTGCTCATGCTGCCCGCGCTGGCGCTGCAGTTCGTCTTCAACGTGGGCCTCGCCCTGATCATGGCGCGGCTGGGCAGCAAGACGCCGGACCTCGCCCAGCTGATGCCGTTCATCATGCGCACCTGGATGTACGGCTCGGGCGTGATGTTCTCCATCCCGGTGATGCTCGCGGACAAGCCGGCCTGGATCGCCGACGTCCTCATGTACAACCCGGCTGCCATCTACATGGACCTGATCCGGTTCGCCCTGATCGACGGCTACGGCGCCGCGAACCTGCCGCCGCACGTCTGGATCGCGGCGCTCGCCTGGGCCGCGCTCGTCGGGCTCGCCGGCTTCGTCTACTTCTGGAAGGCCGAAGAGAGGTACGGCCGTGGCTGACAACGGCACCGGGGAGCGCATCCCCACGGTCATCGCGGACGACGTCCACATCGTCTACCGGGTCAACGGCGGCGGTGGCGGCAGGGGCAGCGCCACGGCCGCACTGAGCCGGATCGTCGGCCGCCGCAAGGGAGGCGGCCAGACCGCCTCGCGCGGTGTCCGCAAGGTCCACGCCGTGCGCGGGGTCTCCTTCACCGCCTACCGCGGCGAGGCCATCGGCCTCATCGGCACCAACGGTTCGGGCAAGTCGACGCTGCTGCGCGCCATCGCCGGCCTGCTCCCCACCGAGCACGGGAAGGTCTACACCGACGGCCAGCCCTCGCTCCTCGGCGTCAACGCGGCGCTGATGAACGACCTGACCGGCGAGCGGAACGTGATACTCGGCGGACTCGCCATGGGCATGAGCCGGGAGGAGATCCGCAAGCGCTACCAGCAGATCGTCGACTTCTCGGGCATCAACGAGAAGGGCGACTTCATCAGCCTGCCGATGAGGACGTACTCCTCCGGCATGGGCGCCCGGCTCCGCTTCGCCATCGCCGCGGCCAAGAACCACGACGTCCTGATGATCGACGAGGCGCTGGCGACCGGTGACCGCGCCTTCCAGATCCGCTCCGAGGAGCGCATCCGCGAGCTCCGCAAGGAGGCCGGCACGGTCTTCCTGGTCAGTCACAGCAACAAGTCGATCAGGGACACCTGCGACCGCGTGCTGTGGCTGGAGAAGGGCGAGCTGCTGATGGACGGCCCGACCGAAGAGGTCCTGCGGGCCTACGAGCGCGAGACCGGGAAGTAGGACCCGGCCGCAGTCCGGCCCCGCCCGGGAACCGGTCACGTACACCCTCGGACACCCCCCGTCGGCCCTGCCGGCGGGGGGTGTCCGGTTCCGGGCGCGTCGCGGCCCCGCCCGGAATGTTCATGCGGTCAACATCGGGCAGGATGAGCCCATGGCAGCGATCTCGGGGGGAAAGTCCTACCACCACGGCGACCTGCGCAACGCGCTGATCTGCGCCGCCGTCGACCTCGCCCGCGAGGGCGGCCCCGAACGGGTCGTGCTGCGGGAGGCCGCCCGTCGCGTCTGCGTCTCGCCCACCGCCGCCTACCGGCACTTCGACGGCCAGGGCGAGCTGCTCGCGGCCGTCAAGGCCCACGCCCAGCGGGAGCTCGCCGAGGCCATGGAGCGGGCCGCCGACGGCGCCCCGGGCGCCGACGACCCCGCCATGGCGGCCGAGCTGCGGCTCGCCGCCCTCGGCCGCGCCTACGTGGGTTTCGCCCTGGACCACTCCGGCCTCTTCCGGGCGGCGTTCTGCACTCCCCGGCCCGCCTGCGGCGAGGAGTGGAACCCGGGCGGGCGGGCGACCCGGCCGGAACCGGAGATCCGCGCGTTCACGCTGCTCACGGACGCGCTCGCGGCCCTGGCCCGGGCCCGCCGCGTGCTGCCCGCCTGCCGGACCGCCGCCGAGGCCGCCGCGTGTTCGGCCGTGCACGGGCTGTCACTCCTCCTGCTCGAAGGGCCGTTGCGGCGGCTTCCCGCGCAGCGCCGGGAGGACGTGGTCGAGAGCACGCTCGCCATGGTCGTCTCCGGCGCGCGGGTCGGCCGCGCCGCGCGGGACACCCGCGCCAAGGTCTCGGATGCGTGAACTCCCGTGCCCTGCGGGAAGGTTGGCGCGACGGGTGATGTTTTCGCAATGAGCCCAGCACCCCGACGCGGCACTGGGCGTTGTACAACGTAAGCTGTACCGGTGCTGATTCGTGGCAAGTGGGGCGATACTCCCTAGGCATCCCGGCCGTCAGGCGGTGATCCCTCCGGGGAGGACCGGTGGCGTGTCCGAAATAGGATGGATTGGATCGGCAGTGTAGAACAGGAGATGTGACGGCCATGACGCGAAATCTCCAGCTCCACGAGGGTGTCGCCGTCCCCGCGTCGGGCAGCGCCCGGTGACGCGAATCCGGCAGGCGCGCCCCGACGCCACCCCGCGCTCCACGCTCGACAAGGCCGCGGACGAGAACTTCCCCGTGGCTCCCTTCTTCCTGCCGCGCGCCTGGCGCGACGACCTCATGGCGGCCTACGGCTACGCCCGCCTCGTCGACGACATCGGCGACGGCGACCTCGCGCCCGGCGGCGCCGACGCCCGCCTGCTCGGCGTCGCGCCCGAGGACGCCGAGGACCGCGTCGTGATGCTGGACGCCCTCGAGGCCGACCTGCAGCGTGTCTTCGCCACCCCCGGCGGTTCCGGCGTGCTCGACCCCACGCCCCGTCACCCGCTCATGCGGGCCCTCCGGCCGACCGTACGGCGCCGCGGCCTCACCCCCGAGCCGTTCCTCGGCCTGATCGCCGCGAACCGCCAGGACCAGCTGGTGCGCCGCTACGAGACGTACGACGACCTCCTCGCCTACTGCGAGCTCTCCGCGAACCCCGTCGGCCGGATCGTCCTGGGCGTCACCGGCACCGCCACCCCCGAGCGGATCCGCCGCTCCGACGCGATCTGCACCGCCCTGCAGATCGTCGAGCACCTCCAGGACGTCGCCGAGGACCTCGGTCGGGACCGGATCTACCTGCCCGCCGAGGACCTGAAGCGCTTCCACGTCACCGAGGACGACCTCGCCCGGCCCACCGCCGGCGCGTCGGTGCGGGCCCTGATCGCCTTCGAGGCCGAGCGCGCCCGCGCGCTGCTGGAGGACGGCACGCCGCTGGTGGGCAGCGTCCACGGCAGGCTGCGCCTGCTGCTCGCGGGGTTCGCGGCCGGCGGGCACGCGGCTCTCGACGCGATCGCCGCCGCCGGATTCGACGTGCTGGCGCGTCCTCCCAAGCCCACCAAACCGAGTCTGATGCGCCGAGCCGGAACGGTCCTGCTCGCGGCGCGGAGAGAGGGGTGAGCCGGACCGTGGAGGGACAGACGCAGGCGTCGGCGCCGGTACAGGCCGCGTACAGCTACTGCGAGGCCGTCACCGGACAGCAGGCCCGCAACTTCGCCTACGGGATCCGACTGCTGCCGGTGGAGAAGCGGCAGGCCATGTCGGCGCTGTACGCGTTCTCCCGGCGGGTCGACGACATCGGTGACGGCGGCCTCGCGCCCGAGGTCAAGCAGGACCGCCTCGAAGGGACCCGCGCCCTGCTGGAGCGGATCCGCAAGGGCGACGTCGACGAGGACGACACCGACCCCGTGGCGGTGGCCCTCTCCGACGCCTCGCGCCGCTTCCCGATCCCGCTCGACGGACTCGACGAACTGATCGACGGCGTCCTCATGGACGTGCGCGGCGAGACGTACGAGACCTGGGACGACCTGAAGGTCTACTGCCGGTGCGTCGCCGGCGCCATCGGCCGGCTCTCCCTCGGCGTCTTCGGCACCCAGCCGGGCGCCCAGGGCGTGGAGCGGGCCGCCGAGTACGCCGACACCCTGGGCCTCGCGCTCCAGCTCACCAACATCCTGCGGGACGTGCGGGAGGACGCCGGCAACGGGCGCACCTACCTGCCCGCCGACGACCTCGCCAAGTTCGGCTGCGGCGAGGGCTTCCGCAGCGACACCCCGCCCGCCGGCGCCGACTTCGCCGGCCTCGTCCACTTCGAAGTCCGCCGCGCACGGGCCCTGTTCGCCGAGGGGTACCGGCTCCTGCCCATGCTCGACCGGCGCAGCGGCGCCTGCGTCGCCGCCATGGCCGGCATCTACCGGCGGCTGCTCGACCGGATCGAGCGCGACCCCGAGGCCGTCCTGCGCGGGCGGGTCTCGCTGCCCGGCCGCGAGAAGGCGTACGTCGCCGTCCGCGGCCTGTCCGGTCTCGACACCCGCCACGTCTCCCGGCGCGCCGTCAGGAGGCGTGCCTGATGCGCCCGCACACGCACGGCGACCACGCAACCCCGGAGCGCTCGGCGGCGTCCCTGACTGCGACGGCCCGAGGGGAGGCGGCATGACCGACGACGACGGCGCCCGCCGCCCCGCGACCGCGCGGACCGACACCGGCCTCCCGCCGCACGCCGTCGTCGTCGGCGGCGGACTCGCCGGCATCACCGCCGCCCTCCAGCTCGCCGACAGCGGCGTGCGGGTCACCCTCCTCGAAGGCCGCCCCCGGCTGGGCGGGCTCGCCTTCTCCTTCCGCCGCGGCGAACTGACCGTCGACAACGGCCAGCACGTCTACCTGCGGTGCTGCACCGCCTACCGCTGGTTCCTCGACCGTGTCGAGGGCGCCGCGCTGGCGCCGCTGCAGCGGCGCCTGGACGTCCCCGTCCTGGACGTCGCCCATCCCTGGGGACCCCGGCTCGGACGGCTGCGCCGCAGCGGCCTGCCCGTGCCGCTCCACCTTGCCGCCAGCCTCGCCACGTATCCGCACCTCTCGCTCGCCGAACGCGCGAGCGTCGGCCGCGCCGCCCTCGCACTGAAGTCGCTCGACCCCGCCGACCCCGCCCTCGACGGCATCGACTTCGCGACCTGGCTCGGCCGGCACGGCCAGTCCGCCCGCACCATCGAGGCGCTCTGGGACCTGGTCGGCGTGGCCACCCTCAACGCCACCGCCCCGCACGCCTCGATGGGCCTGGCCGCCATGGTCTTCAAGACCGGACTGCTCTCCGAGCCCGGCGCCGCCGACATCGGATGGGCCCACGTCCCCCTCGGCGAGCTCCACGACACCCTGGCCGGAAAGGCCCTCGACTCCCTCGGCGTGCGCACCGCCCTGCGCACCAAGGCCCAGCGCATCACCCGGGGCGCGTCCGGGCGCTGGACCGTCGAGGTGCCGGGGGAGCGGATCGAGGCCGACGCCGTCGTCCTCGCCGTACCCCAGCGCGAGACCCGCGACCTGATGCCCGAGGGCGCGCTCGACGATCCCGACCGGCTGCTCGACATCGGCACCGCGCCCATCCTCAACGTGCACGTCGTCTACGACCGCAAGGTGCTCCGGCAGCCCTTCTTCGCCGCGCTCGGCACCCCGGTCCAGTGGGTCTTCGACCGCACGGACTCCTCCGGGCTGAAGGGCGGCGGCCAGTACCTCGCCGTCTCGCAGTCCGCCGCCCAGGACGACATCGACCTGCCGGTCGCCGACCTGCGCGCCCGGTACCTCCCGGAACTGGAGCGCCTGCTGCCCGCCGCCCGCGGCGCCGGCATCCGCGACTTCTTCGTCACCCGGGAGCGCACGGCCACGTTCGCCCCCACCCCGGGCGTCGGCCGGCTCCGTCCCGGCGCCCGCACCCACGCTCCCGGCCTGTACCTGGCCGGCGCGTGGACCGCCACCGGCTGGCCCGCGACCATGGAGGGCGCCGTCCGCAGCGGTTTCAGCGCCGCGGGCGCCGCGCTCTCCGCCCTCGGCCGCCGCCATGAACACCCGCTGCAGGAGGCGGTATGAGTGTGAGTACTGGAACAAGAGGAGAAACCGTGCCGACCGTGCCCCCGGTGAATCCGGTCGTCGACACCGAGGACGTGACCGCCCTGCTGGAGCGGGGACGGACCCTGTCCACCCCTGTGCTGCGGGCGGCCGTCGACCGGCTCGCACCCCCGATGGACACCGTGGCCGCCTACCACTTCGGCTGGATCGACGCCCACGGCAACCCGGCCGACGGCGACGGCGGCAAGGCCGTCCGCCCGGCGCTCGCGCTGCTCTCCGCCGAGGCGGCCGGTGCGGCCCCCGAGGTCGGCGTCCCCGGCGCGGTCGCCGTGGAACTCGTCCACAACTTCTCGCTGCTGCACG
Source organism: Streptomyces sp. MS191 (assembly GCF_008042125.1). Classification (GTDB taxonomy): domain Bacteria; phylum Actinomycetota; class Actinomycetes; order Streptomycetales; family Streptomycetaceae; genus Streptomyces. Next base: position 42,147 of record NZ_RDBI01000035.1, on the reverse strand, counting down.
ACGACCTGATGGACGGCGACGAGCAGCGCCGCCACCGCGACACGGTCTGGAAGGTGCACGGCCCCGCCCAGGCGATCCTGGTCGGCGACGCCCTGTTCGCGCTGGCCAACGAGCTGCTCCTCGAACTCGGCACCGTCGAGGCCGGCCGCGCCACCCGCCGCCTGACCACCGCCACCCGCAAGCTGATCGACGGCCAGGCCCAGGACATCTCCTACGAGCACCGCGAGCGGGTCACCGTCGAGGAGTGCCTGGAGATGGAGGGCAACAAGACGGGCGCCCTGCTCGCCTGCGCGGTCTCCATCGGTGCGGTCCTCGGCGGCGCCGACGACCGCACGGCGGACAAGCTGGAGGAGTACGGCTACCACCTCGGCCTCGCCTTCCAGGCCGTCGACGACCTGCTCGGCATCTGGGGCGACCCGGAGTCCACCGGCAAGCAGACCTGGAGCGACCTGCGCCAGCGCAAGAAGTCCCTGCCGGTCGTCGCCGCCCTCGCCGCGGGCGGACCGGCCTCCGAGCGGCTGGGCGAACTGCTCGCCGCCGACGCCAAGAGCAACGACTTCGACTCCTTCTCCGAGGAGGAGTTCGCCACCCGGGCGGCGCTCATCGAGGAGGCGGGCGGCCGGGAGTGGACCTCCCAGGAGGCCCGCCGCCAGCACGCCGTGGCCGTCGGCGCGCTGCACGAGGTGGACATGCCCGAACGGGTCAGGGCCCAGCTCACCGCACTCGCCGACTTCGTCGTCGTACGGAAGAGATGATCACCATCACCCTGATATGAGTTCGCAGTCGCCGGCCGGCGCCACCCGGCGCCGGCCGACGGCAGACCCGAAGAAGCAGAATCCGACTGCACGAAGGGGAAGCCATGACAGCGACGACCGACGGAAGCGCCGGGGCCGTGGGCCCCCGGGCAGCCTCGGCCAGCGAAACATCCGGTACCGCGCCCGTGCGGGGCGGCCTCGACGAGGCCGCGGCACGGGCAGCTGAGCGCTCCATCGCACACCTGCTCGACCGTCAGGACGCCGAGGGCTGGTGGAAGGGCGACCTGGAGACCAACGTCACCATGGACGCCGAGGACCTGCTGCTCCGCCAGTTCCTGGGCATCCTCGACGCCGAGACCACCCGCGCCGCCGCCCTGCACATCCGCGGGCGGCAGCACGAGGACGGCACCTGGTCCACGTTCCACGGCGGGCCCGGCGAGCTCTCCGCCACCATCGAGGCCTACGTCGCGCTGCGGCTCGCCGGGGACCTCCCCGACGCCCCGCACATGGCGCGCGCCTCCGCCTGGGTCCGCGAACGGGGCGGGATCGCCGCCGCCCGGGTCTTCACCCGGATCTGGCTCGCCCTGTTCGGCTGGTGGAACTGGGAGGACCTGCCCGAGCTGCCGCCCGAGCTGATCTACCTGCCGAAGTGGTTCCCGCTCAACATCTACGACTTCGGCTGCTGGGCCCGGCAGACCATCGTGCCGCTCACGGTGGTCTCCGCCAAGCGGCCGGTGCGGCCCGCGTCGGCGAGGGCGATCGTGGCCAGGCAGGTGTCCCAGACCGGCGACTGACAGGCCTCGATCATGCGGGAGCCGTCCTCGCGCCAGACGGCGAAGCGGTCGAGGGACTCCAGTCCGGCGCGCATGACCGGGTGGTTCCTTCATGGCGGCCTCGCGCAGCCGCCGGCCTCCGCGACCAGCTGGGACGGCCTCTTCCAGCGCCTCGACAAGGCGATGCACCTCTATCACCGGGTCGCGCCCCGGCGGCTGCGCGAGGCCGCCATGAAGGTCGCCGCCCGATGGATCGTCGAACGCCAGGAGAACGACGGCTGCTGGGGCGGCATCCAGCCTCCGGCCGTCTACTCGGTCATCGCCCTCCACCTGCTCGGCTACGACCTGAACCACCCGGTCATGCGCGCCGGACTGGAGTCCCTCGACCGCTTCGCCGTCTGGCGCGAGGACGGCTCCCGCATGATCGAGGCCTGTCAGTCGCCGGTCTGGGACACCTGCCTGGCCACGATCGCCCTCGCCGACGCGGGCCTGCCGCCGGACCATCCGGCGCTGGTCAAGGCCGCCGACTGGATGCTCGGCGAGGAGATCGTCAAGCGCGGCGACTGGGCCGTCCGCCGGCCCGGACTCCCGCCGGGCGGCTGGGCGTTCGAGTTCCACAACGACAACTACCCGGACATCGACGACACCGCCGAGGTGATCCTGGCACTGCGCCGGGTGAAGCACCCCGACCCCGCACGGGTCGAGGCCGCGATCGCCCGCGGAGGCCGCTGGAGCCTCGGCATGCAGTCGAGGAACGGGGCCTGGGGCGCCTTCGACGCCGACAACACCAGTCCCCTCCCCAACCGGCTGCCGTTCTGCGACTTCGGCGAGGTGATCGACCCGCCCTCCGCCGACGTCACCGCCCACATGGTCGAGATGCTCGCCTACGAGGGCCGGGCCCGGCATCCCCGCACCCGCAGGGGAGTCGAGTGGCTGCTCGCCGAACAGGAGCCGAACGGCGCCTGGTTCGGCCGCTGGGGCGTCAACTACGTCTACGGCACGGGCTCGGTGGTCCCGGCCCTCACCGCGGCCGGACTGCCCGGATCGCACCCGGCGATCCGCCGGGCCGTCGCCTGGCTGGAGTCCGTGCAGAACGACGACGGAGGCTGGGGCGAGGACCTGCGCTCGTACCACGAGCGGCCCTGGATCGGCCACGGGACCTCGACCGCCTCGCAGACCGCCTGGGCGCTCCTCGCCCTGCTCGCGGCCGGCGAGCGCGAGTCGAAGACCGTCGAACGGGGCGTCGCCTGGCTCACCGAGACCCAGCGCGAGGACGGCTCCTGGGACGAACCCTGGTTCACGGGCACCGGATTCCCCTGGGACTTCTCCATCAACTACCACCTCTACCGGCTGGTGTTCCCGCTCACGGCGCTGGGCCGCTATGTGAACGGCGAGCCGGTCGTCCCCCGGGAGGGAGGATGAGCCAGGAGCCGGAGGGCGCGCTCTCCGCGCCGCCGCTGCTGATCGCCTGCGCGCTCGGCATCGAACAGCTCGCCCTGCGCAGCGGCGGCCGCTCCGGGGCCCCCGGACCGTTCACCGTGGTGCGCACGGGCATGGGCCCGGACCGCGCCCGCCGGGCCGTCTCCCGGGCGCTCGCCGAGGAGCCCTGGCGGGACGCCGTCGTCGTCGCCTCCGGGTTCTGCGCCGGCCTCGCGCCGGGGATGCACCCCGGCGACCTCGTCGTGGCGGAGGAGACCCGCGGCGACGCGGCCGGGCCCGACGGCACGACCGTCTGCACCGGCTCGGAACTCCTGGTGAAGGCGCTGACCCGGGCGGTCCCCGGGCGCACCGTCCACACCGGCCCGCTGGCCGGGTCCGACCACGTCGTCCGTGGTCACGAGCGGTCCGAGCTGCTGGCCACCGGCGCCCTCGCGGTCGACATGGAGTCGGCCGCCACGCTGCGCACCGCGTTGGTGGCCGGACCCCGCCCGGTTGCGGCCGTCCGGGTGGTCGTGGACGCTCCAGAACATGAACTGGTCCGGATCGGCACGGTACGCGGTGGAATATCGGCTTTCCGTGTTCTTCGTGCCGTCCTTCCCGCATTCTTCGAATGGCACCGTTCTTTGCTGCTCCCCAGGAGGTGAGCGAGTTATGGCCATGCCGCTCCGTCAGTCCATCCGGGTCGGGACCTACCTCTTCGAACAGAAGCTCCGCAAGCGGGACAAGTTCCCTTTGATCGTCGAGCTGGAGCCGCTGTTCGCCTGCAACCTCAAGTGCGAAGGCTGTGGCAAGATCCAGCACCCGGCGGGTGTGCTCAAGCAGCGCATGCCCGTCGCCCAGGCGGTCGGCGCGGTCCTGGAGTCCGGGGCGCCGATGGTCTCCATCGCAGGCGGCGAGCCTCTGATGCACCCTCAGATCGACGAGATCGTGCGCCAGTTGGTGGCCAAGCGGAAGTACGTCTTTCTGTGCACCAACGCGATGCTGCTGCGCAAGAAGCTGGAGAACTTCACCCCCTCGCCGTACTTCGCCTTCGCCGTGCACATCGACGGGCTGCGTGAGCGGCACGACGAGTCCGTCGCCAAGGAGGGCGTCTTCGACGAGGCGGTGGCCGCGATCAAGGAGGCCAAGCGGCGCGGCTTCCGGGTCACCACCAACTCGACGTTCTTCAACACCGACACCCCGCAGACCATCATCGAGGTGCTGAACTACCTCAACGACGACCTCCAGGTCGACGAGATGATGATCTCGCCCGCGTACGCCTACGAGAAGGCACCCGACCAGGAGCACTTCCTGGGCGTCGAGCAGACCAGGGAGCTCTTCCGGAAGGCCTTCGCGGGCGGCAACCGGCGCCGCTGGCGGCTGAACCACTCGCCGCTCTTCCTGGACTTCCTGGAGGGCAAGGCGGACTTCCCGTGCACGGCCTGGGCGATCCCGAACTACTCGCTCTTCGGCTGGCAGCGCCCCTGCTATCTGATGAGCGACGGGTACGTGCCCACGTACCGCGAGCTGATCGAGGAGACCGACTGGGACAAGTACGGCCGGGGCAAGGACCCGCGCTGCGCCAACTGCATGGCGCACTGCGGCTACGAGCCCACCGCCGTCCTCGCCACGATGGGCTCGCTGAAGGAGTCCCTCCGGGCGGTCCGCGAGACCGTCTCCGGCAGCAACGGGTGACGTGATGCCCACGGGAGGACCCGCGGCCCCGGTCGCGCTGGGGCTCCCCGGGCTGCCGCCCCGGCCCGTCTCGGTGCGCCGCGTCTCGCGGCGCATCCAGGTCGGGTCGGTGGCGGTGGGCGGGGACGCGCCCGTCTCGGTGCAGTCGATGACGACGACGCGTACGTCCGACATCGGTGCGACGTTGCAGCAGATCGCGGAGCTGACGGCTTCGGGGTGTCAGATCGTGCGGGTGGCGTGCCCGACGCAGGACGACGCGGACGCGTTGGCGGTGATCGCGCGGAAGTCGCAGATCCCGGTGATCGCGGACATCCATTTCCAGCCGAAGTACGTGTTCGCGGCGATCGACGCGGGGTGTGCGGCGGTGCGGGTGAATCCGGGCAACATCAAGCAGTTCGACGACAAGGTGAAGGAGATCGCGAAGGCGGCCTCCGAGGCGGGTACGCCGATCCGGATCGGTGTGAACGCGGGTTCGCTGGACGCGCGGCTTTTGAAGAAGTACGGGAAGGCGACGCCGGAGGCGCTGGTGGAGTCGGCGCTGTGGGAGGCGTCGCTGTTCGAGGAGCACGGTTTCCGTGACATCAAGATCTCGGTGAAGCACAACGACCCGGTCGTGATGGTGAACGCCTACCGTCAGCTGGCGGCGCAGTGCGACTACCCGCTGCATCTGGGTGTGACGGAGGCGGGTCCGGCGTTCCAGGGGACGATCAAGTCGGCGGTGGCGTTCGGTGCGCTGCTGGCGGAGGGGATCGGGGACACGATCCGGGTGTCGCTGTCGGCTCCGCCGGCGGAGGAGATCAAGGTCGGTATCCAGATCCTGGAGTCGCTGAACCTGCGTCAGCGGCGGTTGGAGATCGTGTCGTGTCCGTCGTGCGGGCGGGCGCAGGTGGATGTGTACAAGCTGGCCGAGGAGGTCACGGCGGGTCTGGAGGGCATGGAGGTGCCGCTGCGGGTCGCGGTGATGGGTTGTGTGGTGAACGGTCCGGGCGAGGCGCGTGAGGCGGACCTGGGTGTCGCGTCGGGCAACGGCAAGGGCCAGATCTTCGTGAAGGGCGAGGTGATCAAGACGGTTCCGGAGTCGAAGATCGTCGAGACCCTGATCGAGGAGGCGATGAAGATCGCCGAGCAGATGGAGAAGGACGGCGTGCCCTCCGGGGATCCCGCCGTCACCGTGGGCGGCTGACACTTCGCGCCGCCCACCGTACGCGTCCAACCGACCGAAAGGGGGCCGAGCATGACGATTCTGGAGAACATCCGGGGGCCGCGCGACCTCCGGCCGCTGTGCGGCACGGAGCTCGTCGAACTGGCCGAGGAGATCCGGCAGTTCCTGATCCACGCCGTCGCCAGGACCGGTGGCCACCTCGGACCCAACCTCGGCGTGGTGGAACTCTCCCTCGCGCTGCACCGGGTGTTCGAGTCGCCCGCGGACCGGATCCTGTGGGACACCGGCCACCAGAGCTACGTGCACAAGCTGCTCACCGGCCGGCAGGACTTCTCCAAGCTCCGCAGCAAGGGAGGGCTCTCCGGCTACCCCTCCCGGGCCGAGTCCGAGCACGACGTCATCGAGAACTCGCACGCCTCCACCGTCCTCGGCTGGGCCGACGGCCTCGCCAAGGCCAACCAGGTGCTCGGCCGGTCCGACCACGTCGTCGCGGTCATCGGCGACGGCGCGCTGACCGGCGGCATGGCCTGGGAGGCGCTGAACAACATCGCCGCCGCCGAGGACCGCCCGCTCGTCATCGTCGTCAACGACAACGAGCGCTCCTACGCCCCGACCATCGGCGGCCTCGCCGACCACCTGGCGGCCCTGCGTACCACCGACGGCTACGAGCGCGTCCTGAGCTGGGGCAAGGACGTCCTGGAGCGCACCCCGGTCGTCGGCAGGCCCCTCTACGAGTCGCTGCACGGGGCGAAGAAGGGGTTCAAGGACGCCTTCGCGCCGCAGGGCATGTTCGAGGACCTGGGCCTGAAGTACCTCGGCCCGATCGACGGCCACGACATCGAGGCGCTGGAGGCCGCGCTGACCCGGGCCAAGCGGTTCGGCGGCCCGGTGATCGTCCACTGCCTCACCGAGAAGGGCCGCGGCTACCAGCCCGCCCTCCGGGACGAGGCCGACCGCTTCCACGCCGTCGGCGCGATGGACCCGCTGACCTGCGAGCCGCTCGCCCCGGCCGCCGGCCCGTCCTGGACGTCCGTCTTCGGCGAGGCGATGGCCGAGATCGGGGCGGAGCGGCCCGACGTCGTCGCGATCACGGCCGCCATGCTGCACCCCGTCGGCCTCACCGCGTTCGCCGAGCGCTTCCCCGACCGGGTCTGGGACGTCGGCATCGCCGAACAGCACGCCACCGTCTCGGCGGCCGGCCTGGCGACCGGCGGACTCCACCCCGTCGTCGCCGTCTACGCCACCTTCCTCAACCGCGCCTTCGACCAGCTGCTCATGGACGTGGCGCTGCACCGGTGCGGCGTCACCTTCGTCCTGGACCGGGCCGGCGTCACCGGCACGGACGGCGCCTCCCACAACGGCATGTGGGACCTGTCCCTCCTCCAGGTCGTCCCCGGCCTGCGGATCGCCGCCCCGCGCGACGCCGACCAGCTGCGCGCCCAGCTGCGGGAAGCCCTGGACGTGCACGACGCGCCGACCCTGCTGCGCTTCCCCAAGGAGACCGTGGGGGCGCCCGTGCCCGCCGTCGACCGGATCGGCGGCATGGACGTCCTGCTCCGCGACGAGGACGCCACCGTCCTGCTCGTCGCCGTCGGCGTGATGGCGGACGTCTGCCTCCAGGCCGCGGACCTGCTGGCCGGCCGAGGGATCCGCTGCACCGTCGTGGATCCGCGCTGGGTCAAACCGGTCGACGAGGCCCTCGCCCCGCTCGCCGAGCGCCACCGGCTCGTCGCCGTCGTCGAGGACAACAGCCGGACCGGCGGGGTCGGCGCCGCCGTCGGCCAGGCCCTGCGCGACGCCGGCGTCGACGTGCCGCTGCGCACCTTCGGCATCCCCGAGCAGTTCCTCGCGCACGCCAAGCGCAGCGAGGTGCTGGCCGACCTCGGGCTCACCCCGGTGGAGGTCGCCGGGCGGATCAGCGCCGCACTGGCGCACAGGAAGAACGGTCAGTGAGGGAGAAGGCCCGATGAGCGCGGAGGCACGACCCGTGGTGAGCGAGGAGCCCGTCCCGGTGGCCGGCAAGGACTTCGACCTGACGGCCCTGCTGGCCGAGCGGGGCGCCGAGCGGTACGAGCTGCATGCCGCGTACCTGAACCACCAGCTCCCGCGCATGCTCCACACCATCGGCTTCGACAAGGTCTACGAGCGGGCCGAGGGCGCCCACTTCTGGGACTCCGAGGGCGGCGACTACCTCGACATGCTCGCCGGATTCGGCGTGATGGGCCTCGGCCGCCACCACCCCGTCGTCCGCAAGGCGCTGCACGACGTCCTCGACGCCTCGCTCGCCGATCTCACCCGCTTCGACTGCCAGCCGCTGCCCGGGCTGCTCGCCGAGCGCCTGCTCGCCCACAGCCCGCACCTGGACCGGGTCTTCTTCGGCAACAGCGGCACCGAGGCGGTGGAGACCGCCCTGAAGTTCGCCCGGTACGCCACCGGCCGGCCCAGGATCCTGTACTGCGCCCACGCCTTCCACGGTCTGACCACCGGCTCGCTGTCGGTCAACGGCGAGAAGGGCTTCCGGGAAGGCTTCGCCCCGCTGCTGCCCGACACCGCGATCGCCCTCGGCGACCTCGACGCGCTGGAGCGCGAGCTGCGCCGGGGCGACGTGGCCGCCTTCGTCGTCGAGCCGATCCAGGGCAAGGGTGTGCACGAGTCGCCCCCGGGCTTCCTGCTCGCGGCCCAGGAGCTGCTGCACCGGCACGGTGCCCTACTGATCGCCGACGAGGTGCAGACGGGCCTCGGCAGGACCGGCGACTTCTACGCGTACCAGCACGAGGACGGGGTCGAGCCGGACCTGGTCTGCGTGGCCAAGGCGCTCTCCGGCGGCTACGTACCGGTCGGCGCCACCCTCGGCAAGGACTGGATCTTCAAGAAGGTCTACTCGTCCATGGACCGGGTCCTCGTCCACTCGGCCAGCTTCGGGTCGAACGCGCAGGCCATGGCGGCCGGGCTCGCCGTGCTCGCGGTCATGGAGTCCGAGGGGACGGTGGCGCACGCGCGCCGGATGGGCGACCTGCTGTCCGCGAGGCTCCGGGAGCTCGTGCCCCGCTACGAGCTGCTGCACGAGATCCGTGGTCGCGGACTCATGATCGGGATCGAGTTCGGCCGGCCGTCCTCGCTCGGGCTGCGCAGTCGGTGGACGATGCTGCAGGCCGCGCGCAAGGGGCTCTTCGCCCAGATGGTCGTGGTGCCGCTGCTCCAGCGCCACCGGATCCTGACCCAGGTCTCGGGGGACCACCTGGAGGTGATCAAGCTGATCCCGCCGCTGGTCATCGACGAGGCGGACGTGGACCGCTTCGTCACCGCCTTCACGGCGGTCATGGACGACGCCCACGGAGGCGGCGGACTGATGTGGGACTTCGGGAAGACGCTGGTGAAGCAGGCGGTGGCGCAGCGGTAGGGCCCTACCCCCGCGTTTTGCCTCCGAGGCAAGAAATTTGCCTCGGAGGAAAGTTCCTGGCGGAATGGAGGCATGGAGCACCTCCACGAGGCACCGGCCTCGGACACTGCCGCGCCGGGCACGCCCGGCGCGCCGGACGGCGTCCCGGACGCGCTTCCCGACGTGGCCCCGCAGCTGCGCGGGCTGCGCCGGCGCCGCGGACTCACGCTGGAGGCCGCCGCGCAGCGGGCCGGCCTCTCGCCGGCCCATCTGTCCCGGCTGGAGACGGGCCGCCGGCAGCCCTCGCTGCCGATGCTCCTCGCCCTCGCCCGGATCTACGGTACGACGGTCTCCGAGCTGCTGGGGGAGGTGCCGCCCGAACGTGATCCGATCGTCCGGGCCGGCCGCTCCGAACCGGTCGAGGCGGACGGCTGGATCTACCATCAGGCCGGCGGCCCCGGGCGCGCCCTGCAGGCGCTCCGGGTCCACGTGCCGTACGCCACCCGCACCGACATCGTCCGGGTGCACCCCGGCGAGGAATGGCTCCACGTCCTCGACGGCCGGGTGCGTCTCGCCCTCGGTGACGCCGTGCACGTGCTCGACCCGGGGGACAGCGCGCACTTCGACTCGCTGACCCCGCACCGCATCGGCGCCGCCACCCGCGGCGGCGCCGAGCTGCTGTTCGTCCATACCCTGATGCAGAGTCCCGCCGCCGAGCTGTGCCTCGGCGACGGGACCCCGCATCCGCGCTGAGCCCACCGGAAGGGGCCGTCATGTCCGAAAAGTCCGCACCGACCACCGGTGAGGAGCGCGGAGAGGGCAAGTTCCCGAAGGGGCTCGTCCTGCGTCTCTTCGCCTACCTGGTGGCCGGCCACCTCTTCGCGGGCTTCCTCTATCTGCTCTTCGTGCTCGGCGGGCAGAAGTAGTCCCTCGGGGCGTCCCGCTCCTACCGGCCGTCGAGCAGGTGCCCGCGCAGGCGCTCGCGCGTCTCGGGGGAGAGCTTCAGGCCCTGCGCCAGGTAGTCGTCGACCGTTCCCCAGGTCAGCTCGATCGTGTCGAACGCCGCCCGGATGTACTCCAGGCGCGCGTCGAACAGGGGGCTGAGCAGCTCCATCACCTCGGGCGACATCGCGTCCGCGGAGGTGGAGGTGCGGCGCACCTTGTAGCGGCGGTGCGGGTCGTTCGACTTCAGGTAGTCCGCCTCGACGGCCTCGCGCTCGACGCCGACCGCGAGCAGCGAGATCGCGATGGAGAGGCCGGCGCGGTCCTTGCCGGCCGCGCAGTGCATCAGGGCGGGGATGCTGTCCTCGGCCATGGAGTGCAGGATCCGGCTGTGCTCGGCGGTGCGCTCGACGATCATCTTCCGGTACGAATCGGACATTCGGTCGGCGGCCTTGCCGTCGCCGAGCGCCTCCCGCAGCTGGTCCAGCTCGCCGCCGCTGACCAGCTTCCAGAACTCCTTGCCGTCGGCCGGGTCGTTGAGCGGGATGTTCACGTTCCGCACGCCCGGGAGTTCGACGTCCGGACCCTCGACCTTGCGGTCGGCGTGGTTGCGGAAGTCGAAGACCGTGTGCAGGCCCAGCGTCGTCAGGAAGGCCGCGTCCTCCTCGGTGGCGTGCGCGAGGTGGCCGCTGCGGAAGAGCCGCCCGAACCGAACCGACCGGCCGTCCGTGGTCGGCAGGCCGCCGACGTCACGGAAGTTGCGTACCCCGCTCAGCTTGGGTTCGGTCGAGGGGACCTGCGGCAGCTGCTGCGTCACGAGTGCTCCTGAGTGTCGACGATCTTTGATCGCGCGAGATCGGTTCTTGGTGCAATCATCCCGGCCGGTGGCTGGTTCGCACACCCCCTCGGACGGAAATAGGTGTTCTGTCCGAATTGGGATATTAGAGATAACGCGCCCTGGTTACAGGGGAGATGAGCTTTGGCGCGTGAGCAGCGTCATAACTGTGACGGACCGTGCCTGATCGTCTTGGGCAAGGGCCCTCTGGGCAAAGGGGGTCGAAGGTCCGTCATCCACGCAGGGTGACCGGAATTCCCGAAGAATTCCGGATCGGGGAATGCGGGGGGGAAAGCGGTGGCTTGTTCGCGCCGACCCCGCTCGTCTACGGTCACCGTCAATCCGGTCGGACCGCCGAATCCTGCCACCGTCCGGAATTCGCACCCACCCACGTGTGGCAGGAGCGGGGGACCCAGGTAGTACGCCGATCCTCCAGGTCAGGACGGCTCGGGGTGAAGTCGCGTGAAGGCGCGACCGGACATCTCCAGTCCGAACCCGACAGCTCACCTCGCAGGCGACGGAGAGGAATTCGCCATGCCCGCGAAGGGTAAGCACCGCCGTCCCAAGGCCAACCCGATCACCCGTGGTTTCGTCGCCGCCGGCGCCGGTGGCGCCGTCGTCGCCCTGCCGCTCCTCGGTGCGACCGGAGCCCACGCCGCCGAGCAGGCCGCCCCGGCCCAGGCGCCGCAGCAGGCCGTCACCGTCGCCGCCGCGACCGCCGCCCCGGCCCAGGCCCCCGCCGCCAAGGCCAAGCCCCGGACCTACTCCGTCGTCGCCGGCGACTACCTGTCCAAGATCGCCGCCGAGCACCACCTCGCGGGCGGCTGGAAGAAGCTCTACTCCGACAACCGCCAGGTCGTCGGCGAGAACCCCTCGCTGATCTTCCCGGGTATGAAGCTCACCCTCGGCGCGAAGTCGACGGCCAAGGCCCCCGCGCCCAAGGCCGCCCCGAAGACCACCGCCAAGAAGGCGTCCGCCGAGACCCGCAGCTCCCGCAGCAGCGAGCGTCCCGCCGTCGAGTCCACGGCCCCGGCCGCGCAGAGCGCGCCGTCCACCCCGTCCACCGGCTCCGGCTGGGTCGCCCCGGTCGGCGGCGGCATCGGCACCCCGTACCGCGCCTCCGGCTCCATGTGGTCCTCCGGCTACCACACCGGCGTCGACTTCATCGCCTCCTCCGGCACCTCGGTGAAGGCCGTCGGCCCCGGCACGGTCTACTCCGCCGGCTGGAGCGGCGCCTACGGCAACGAGGTCGTCATCCAGCACGCCGACGGCACGTACTCCCAGTACGCCCACCTCTCGTCCCTCTCCGTCTCCGCCGGCCAGACCGTCGCCGGCGGCGACCAGATCGGCCTGTCCGGCTCGACCGGCAACTCCAGCGGTCCGCACCTGCACTTCGAGATGCGCACCGGGCCGAGCTACGGTTCGGACATCGACCCGCTGGCCTACCTCCGCGAGCACGGCGTCAGCATCTGATCCCCGACGCCCCGTCAGGCCCGGCACGCCACGTGCCGGGCCTCGGGCCGTCTTCCGGGTCACGCCATCCACCCGGTGTATTCCGGCTTGGCGCAATCTTGACCGGTGGCGTATCTCACCCGCCGTCAACCCCTCCTTACGGTCGCGTAGGTCACATCCGTAAGGGAAAGATGTGCTCCCGTGGCAGACGATTCGAGATCAACAGACACGCACGTATTCGGGTCGTACGCGGCGATCGGTGACAGCTTCACCGAGGGCGTGGGGGACCCGGGGCCCGACGGGGCGTACGTCGGCTGGGCGGACCGCTTCGCGGTCCTGCTCGCCGACCAGCTGCCGGAGCACGACGCATTCCGGTACGCCAACCTCGCCGTACGCGGCCGGCTCCTCGACCAGATCGTGGCGGAGCAGGTGCCCCGCGCGAAGGAACTCGCCCCCGACCTGGTGACCTTCTGCGCCGGCGGGAACGACATCATCCGCCCCGGCTCCGACCCCGACGACGTCGCCGAGCGCTTCGAGCGGGCCGTCGCCGACCTGACCTCCGCCGTCGGCACCGTGATGGTGACCACCGGCTTCGACACCCGCGACGTCCCCGTCCTGCGACACCTGCGCGGCAAGATCGCCACCTACACGGCCCACGTCCGGTCCGTGGCCGACCGCTACGGCTGCCCGGTCCTCGACCTGTGGTCGCTCAAGTCCGTCCAGGACAGGCGGGCCTGGGACGACGACCGGCTGCACCTGTCGCCCGAGGGGCACACCCGGGTCGCGCTGCGCGCCGCCCAGGTCCTCGGCATGGACGTGCCGGCCGACCCCGACCAGCCGTGGCCGCCGCTGCCGCCGCGCGGCACGCTGGAGGTCCGCCGGGACGACATCCACTGGGCCAGGGAGTACCTGGTGCCGTGGATCGGGCGCCGGCTGCGGGGCGAGAGCTCGGGTGACCACGTCGCCGCCAAGCGCCCGGACCTCATGCCTCTCTAGGACCTGCCCGGGCGCAGAAGGAGCGGCGCGGGGAGCGGCGGGACGGAGGCCGGGACCCGCTCCAGGACGCCGCCCGCGAACACGTCGTACAGCGGCAGCGACTCCAGGTGGACGTAGCCGATGTGGCAGTCGCATACGGCCAGAGGGCACGGCCGGGGGCGCAGGGCCGACCGGTACGAGCCGTCGTAGAGATTGCCGAGTTCCGACTTCACGAAGTGACAGCGCCGCACGGTCCCGTCTCCGTCCACCGAGATCACCGACTCGCCGGTCCGGCAGGGGAGCCCGGCCGAACGGTGCGGATGGCGGCTGTACGGGAACAGGGGGTCGAGGGCCGTCCAGCCCTCGGCCTCCTCGTCGGTGTACGTGTGCCCCTCGGCCGCGTTCACCCACAGGTAGACCTGCGGCGGCAGCGCGGCGCGCAGCCGCCGGGCGTCCTCCCGGTGCCCGGGCAGCCCGACCACACCGACGCTGAACCGCGTGCCCCGCGCGGCCAGCTCCCCGCACTTCGCGACGAACCGCTCGAACGGCGTCTGGCCCGGGTGGTAGGTGCACCACAGCGCCAAGGTGCCGGGGTCGGCCTCCGCCGTCCACCCGGTGCGGCAGCTCAGGTTCGTCTGGATCGCGACCCGCTCGACGTGCGGTAGGCGGGACAGCTCGACGAGCGCGCGCCGGTACCAGGACCGCACCAGCCCCTCGCCCCACGGGGTGAAGAGGATCCGCAGCCGGTCCCCGGTCCGTCCGGCCGCCCAGGCCGCGAAGCGCTCCAGTGCCGCCCGGTCCGCACGCAGCTGCTCACGGCTGTCGCGCCGCTTGGCGAAGGGGCAGTAGGGGCAGTCGTAGTCGCAGGAGGCGAGCGGGCCCCGGTAGAGGATCGTCAGGTCCATCCCGGCCGCCTACTTCGGCTCGTAGGCGGACATCGCCGCCCGTACGGCGGGCGAGAACAGCGCCGGACCGATGCCGTCGGAGTGCGCCAGACCCTCGGCGGACAGCCGGAGCAGTCCGTCGGGAGCCTCCGGGTCCAGCCAGCCGAGCGCCGTGAAACGCCCCAGCTCCTCGGGGAAGTCCGCGTACGGCGAGGAGCCGAAGCGCTCCGTGTACTCCACCACGGGCATCCCGGCGGCCTGGAGGAGCGACTGCAGCAGATGACGCCGGCGTGCCTCCGCCGCATCCACCCACCGGCCCACCCGGGCCCGGCCGAAGTCCTCGGTGCGCGTGTAGGTGTCGATGATCGAGCGGATCTCCCGCATGTCGACGGCGTAGTCGAAGGAGTAGTGCAGCGCCGAGGTGTACGAGCGGGCCCCGCAGCCCAGACCGATCATGCCGTCGGTCTGGCAGGCGTAGTCGTCGGAGCCCTGCGGCGGTGCGTCGGCGCGACGGAACATCCGCATCGACAGCTGCTCGTAGCCCCGGTCGAGCAGGTGGTCCCGGCCGTGGCGGTACAGGCCCAGCCGCTGCTCGTCCCAGTCCCGGTCGGACTGCGGCGAGAGCCGCCCGAGCCCGGTCAGCGGGCGGACGTAGAGCGGGTAGAGGTACAGCTCCTCCGGTCGCCACGCGAGCGCCGCGTCGAGCGAGCGGCGCCAGCTCTCCGCGGTCTGACCGTCGATGCCGTAGATCAGGTCGATGTTGAGGACGGGGACGCCGCTGTCCCGGATCCGGCCGAGCGCCGCCTCGACGTCGGCGCGGCGCTGCGGGCGCACGGCGGCCCGGGCCTCGGCCTCGACGAAGCTCTGCACGCCGATGCTCAGGCGCGTCGCGCCGCGCTCGGCGAGGACCGCGAGCCGGTCCGCGGTGGCGGTCGCCGGGGAGGTCTCCACGGACAGCGGCACCGCGCGCAGGTCGGCTCCCATCCGCTTCTCGGCGATGTCGCAGAGGCGCTCCAGCTCACCGGCGGTCAGGAAGGTGGGCGTGCCGCCGCCGAAGGCGGCCGTGGCGAACCGGACCGGGGAGTCGTCACCGAGCGCCTCGCGGACGGCGGACGCCTGGCGGTCCAGCGCGTCGAGGTAGCGGGTCGTCAGCTCGTCCGGGGCGCCGATCCGGGTGAAGAGGTTGCAGAATCCGCAGCGGACCTCGCAGAACGGGATGTGCGCGTAGAGGGACAGCGCGTCCTTCGGCTCCCGCGCCCACAGACCGTCCAGCCGGGGCGCCGGGTCGGGGAGCGACCGGTAGGCCGTCTTGTGGGGGTAGGCGTAGACGTAGCTCTGGTACGGGCGCGGGGCCTCGGGGCGGGTCATGCGGGCGTCCCTCCGCGCGGGCCGGCCGGCAGGGCTTCGGGCGCGACGGCGGCGGACGCCTCGGCCGGGGGCGTGTCGGCCGGCGGGCCGTCCAGGAAGAAGTGGGCGTAGGGAACCGTCCACACCACGTCGTGGCCGAGCCGGTGCCCGGTGAACCCGTCCTCGCCGTACGCCGTGCCGTGGTCCGAGCAGACGATCGCGAAGCAGCGGCGGCGGCTGCTCATGGCGGCGAAGAGCCGGCCGATGTGCCGGTCGACGTACTCCAGCGCGGCCGCGTGGGTGGCCCGGGTGTCGCCGTCCTCCCGGGTCGCGCCGGGGAGGTGGAACCAGTTGGGCTGGTGCAGCGCGGACACGTTGACGAAGAGGAACAGCCTGCGGTCGTGCGGGAGCGCGGCGACGACCTCCTCGGCCCGGTCCACCTGGGACTCGAACGAGACCGGCGACGCGACCCCGAACGAGGGCTCCCAGTGGCTCTCCTGGAACAGCCCCGGCAGGACCGCACCGAGTGGCGGCCTCTTGTCGAAGAAACCGACGCCGCCGATGCACACGGTGCGGTAGCCGTGCGCGGCGAGACCCGAGACCAGGTCGGGGGTGTCGTGGACGAAGGTGCCGTCGGCCGTGCTCTCGCTGCCCGCGAAGCGCGCGGCGAACAGCCGGGGATGCGGGCCCTGGGCGGCCGGTGTGGGCAGGAAGCCGGCGAAGATCGCCTGGTGGGAGGCGTAGGTGAAACTGCCCGGGGCGTGTCGCCGCTCCCACCGGCCGCCGGGCAGGTGCCCGGCCAGGTGGGGGATGCGCCCGGCCGCGGCCAGTTCGGCCGCGACGTCGTGGCGCAGGGTGTCGAGTGTGACCAGGAGGAGGTCGTGGCTGCCGACGACCTCGTTCATGTCCGGCCCGCCGGCCGCTTCCGCCGGGGACGCGTCGCGGCCGCCCGGAAGCGGCGCGGGGGACGTCCCGGGGCCGCCCGGAGGCGTCGTGGCGTTCGCGTCGGGCTCGGGGCGGGCCGTCGGGGTGTTCACCTGGTGCTCGTTCCTGTGGTGCTGGGGGTCCGCAGGAGGGAGGCCACCTGCGTCGCGTACGTGTCCATGCCCTCGGCGCCGCTGCCGGGCAGGCCGGTGAGGCCGGGCAGGAGGTCGCCGAAGGCGTTGACCTCGACGACGGCGAAGCGGCGCCAGCCGGCGGCGGGCAGCAGGTCGACCCCGACGCAGTGCGTGCCGGGGAAGGCCGCCGCGGCCCGCTCGCACACGTCCAGCGCGTCGGACCAGCGGGCGCCGGCCGTCTCCACGGCCGACCGTGCCGCGTCCAGGCTGCCGCGGGCGCCGCCCAGATGGAGGTTGGTCATGGGGGAGCGGCTGGTGCGGACCACGGCGTGGGTCGCACGGCCGTCGACGACCACGACCCGCAGGTCGGCCGCACGGCCGTCCTGCGCGGCCTTGGGCAGCCAGCGCTCGATGTGCAGCCCGTCCGGGGCGAGCGCGTCGACGACGGCCGCGACCGCGCTCTCCGCCGTGTAGCGCCGCACCCGCAGGGAGTTGAAGAGGCGGCCGTCCGCGGCGCGTTCCACGGAGGTGGTCGCGTGCACCCGCCCCGCGCCGTCGGTCTCCACCGCGAGCACGCCCGAGGCGGAGGAGCCGTGGGCGAGTTTGACGAAGACCCGGCGGAGACCGGCGTCCGTCATCAGGGACCGGACGTCGTCCCAGCCCCGGACGGGGGGTGCGGCCGGCCCGGAGGTGGGGGAGTCCGGCACCGGGACGCCCGCCTCCCGCAGCCGTGCGTGGGCCAGGCGCTTGTCGAACAGGACCGCGAGGTCGGCGGGTGCGTCGAGCAGGACCGCCCCGGCGGCGTCGACGGTGACGGCGAGCTCCGCGGTGGCGGCGGTGAACGCACGGTACCAGCGGGCCGTGCCCTCCACCCGGGTCGGGTCGTCGGTGCCGCGCAACAGCCGGTCCACGTCGGGGTCCTCGCCGGGCGAGTCCAGCCGGACCGTCTCGCCCGGCCGGAACGCGGTGTCGCCCCGCAGGACGTCCAGCCAGGGCACCACCCGTGCCTCGGGCAGCCCGGCGGCCCGCACGGCGTCGCGGAAGAACGCGACACGGCGGTTGGCCGGGTTGCCGACGACGGCGAGGCGCACGGCGGTGGTCATTCCGCTACCGCGACGTACCGGTAGGTCTCACCGTCGCGGTACGACTCCGGCACCTGACGGTCGCCGACGTCGACCCGCACACCGTGCGGGGTGAGGGCGTCGACGATCCGCTCGCTCATCTCCTCGGAGAGGTAGTGGTGTGCGAGGCCGAGGTGTCCCAGGTGCGTGAGCGGCTGACCCGCGAGGAGCGCCGCCGCGCCCTCGTCGGTGAGCGTGCCCATCGACAGGTCGAGGCGTTCGAGCCGGCCGACCACCGGGGCGCTCGCCACGGCGGCGGCGATCCCGTCCTGCGAGTCGCTGTTGCGCAGTCCGAGGCTGCGCAGGGCGGGGAAGTTGGTGCCGGCGAGCAGCGGCTCCAGGTCGGCGGGCGTGCTGTCGCCGCCGTACTGGTCCGTGCCGAGCCAGAGTTCGAGGTTCTCCAGGGCGGGCAGGGCGCTGCCCGCGATCCCGCGCACCACCTCGGCGCCGAGCCCGCCCGACTCGACCACCAGGGTGTGCAGCGCGTGGTGCTCGATCGCCGGGAAGGCGAGGTTGCTGCCGCCCCGCACGCCGAACTCCCGCAGTCCGGGGTACGCGGCCAGCAGGGGGGTCACGTCGGACTGCTGGATCCAGGAGATCTCGCAGTCCTCGAACGTCATGTCGCCGAGGAACAGCGCCTCGAGACCGGTGAGGCGGTTGTTGGCGCCGACGAGAGCGGTGACGATCTCGGCGGAGGAGGTCTCGTACGCCTCGTCCCAGCCGCCGACCACCAGGGCGCGGACCTGCCGGACGTCGACGTCGGCGAGGAAGCGGGCGAAGACCTGCTCCCACTGCTCGTCGTCCGCCTCGCAGTACGTCGGGGCGGAGACGCGCCAGGCGACGGAGGCGGCGTCCGGCAGTCCGACGGAGGAGCCGCGCTCCGGGAAGTCGAACACGGGCAGGCCGTGGAGCTCCTGCAGGTGGCCAGAAATGGTCATGAGTGCTCCAGACACCTGACGGCGTTGATCGGCTGTTGCGAGAGTTCTACCAAGCCGCACCGACAGCCCCGCGCGGCGGGGCGGCCGATGGCTTCCCGGCGGCCGCGGAGACCGGTCCGACCGCGCCGGGCGCGCCCGGTGACGGGCCGCGGGCGCAGGAGTTCTGACGGTGCGTCATTGGCGGACTGGGTGACTCGGGGAGGTGTCCGGTCGGTGCCGGACCCGCGGGGGAGAGCGCGGCACCCGGGCGCTCGACCGCGGGCGCCCGGGGCGCCGGGGAGTGCCGCGAGGAGCCGGAGCGGCGCCAGGTCGGCGGCCGAGGGCCGAGCCGGCGCGGGGGTCTACGCGCCTGCCGCCGCGCCGCGCGACCGGGCGGGGGCGCGCGCCGGCACGGACGTGTCCGGCGCCGGCAGGCCCAGTTCGCGGGTGAGCGCGGCGTCGGCCCACTCCAGCATCGCGGCCCGCGACAGCGAGCCCGCGTAGGAGGTCATCTGCACGGCGAGCCCGTCCAGGAACGCCGTCAGCCGCCAGGCCGCCGCGGCCGGGTCCTCGCAGGAGAACTCGCCGGCCGCCGTGCCCTCGGCGATCACCTCGGTCAGCGCCGCCTTCCACTGCTGGTCGAGGGCCCCGGCGACCTCGCGCAGCGCCGGCTCGCGCAGGGCCGCCGCCCAGCCCTCGATCCACAGCCGCCAGCCCTTGGCCTGGCCTGTGGGGGCGTACCACCGGACCGCGGCACGCAGTCGCCGCTCCGCCGAGGTGCGGCGGCCGAGCGTCTTGCGCAGCTGGGACAGGTCGCCCTCGGCGGCGTAGGCGAAGGCCTCGGCGACCAGCTTCTCCTTGGTGGAGAAGTGGTAGAGCACGAGCGCGTTGCTCACGCCGAGCGCGGAGGCGACGTCGGCGATCCGCACGGCCGCGACCCCGCGGACCTCGATCTGCCGGACGGCGGCGCGGAGGAGTTCCTCCCGCCGCTCCGCCACGCTCAACCGCACTCTCGTCACGCCGTGCAGCCTACACAGATCCCTGACGCGGTCATGATCATCCGGCCCGGTGCGGGGGCGCCGGGCGGGCTGCCGGCGCGCCGCCCGGCAGGTCAGTACCAGCCGTAGCGCTCCGCGATCTCCGGCAGCCGCTCCTCGACCAGCGCGTGTGCCGCCGCGCGCGGGGTGACGCCCGCCGCCTCCGACCGGTCCAGGATCCGCCCCACCAGAGACCGCATCGCGCCCCTGACCTGCGCGAACGCCTGGTCCGCTTCGGCCTCGACGTCCCCGAAGAGCGTCCACCACCACCAGGCGTTCGTGCCGGAATTGACCACGACGTCCGGCAGGACCACGACCCCGCGCGCGGTCAGCCGCTCTTCCGCCTCCGCGAGGACCGGCATGTTGGCCGCCTCGACGATCCAGCGGGCCCGGATCCGCTCCTGCGCCTCGGTGTCGATCGCGTACGAGACCGCCGCCGGCACCAGCACCTCGGCGTCCGCCGACAGCCAGGCGTCCGGGCCCTCCTCCCGGTCCCCGGGCCGCAGGACCGAGCGGTCCACGGTCCCGTGCGCGTCGCGGGCCGCGAGCAGCGCCTCGACGTCGAGGCCGTCGGGGTTCACGATCGAGCCCTTCACGTCCGCCACGGCCACCACCCGGAGGCCGGCCCGGTCCAGGAAGCGGGCCGTGGCACCGCCCATCGTCCCGAGACCCTGCACCGAGACACGGGTCCCGGCGTACGGGACGCCCGCCCGGTCCAGTGCCGTGAGCGCCGCCTCGGCGACCCCGCAGCCACCCACCAGCTCGTCGAGCCCGATGCCGTCCACCTCCACGGCGAAGGCGTCGGCGAGCCGCCGGCGGGCCTCCTCCTCGTCGTCGAGCAGCGGGTACACGGCCTGGATCGAGGAGACCAGCCCCGCCTCGGCCGCCGCCCGGTCGACCAGGTCCTGGGTCAGCCCGAGGTCCTCGCCGGTGGTCCAGAAGCGCTCGACGAAGGGCCGCATCGCCCGCAGGTAGCGGACCAGGACGCCGTACGCCTCGGCGGAGCGGGGATCGCAGTCGATCCCGCCCTTGGCGCCGCCGAGCGGCACGTACCGGTTCCGCGGGTCGTAGTGCAGGGCCTCCTTCATGGTCATGCCCCGGGCGAGGCCGGCGACCTCCTCGGCCGTGCACCCCTCCCGCATCCGCAGCCCGCCGCTGGCCACCCCGCGGACCAGCCGGTCCACGACCAGATGGCCGCGGCGGCCGGTGACGTGGTCGGTCCAGTCGACGGACAGCAGCGGGGCGGTGCTCATGGACGTACTCCTCCGGTGACACGGGATGCGGCTACTGAATGGCGGTTCAGTATGGCCCATCGCCCGGCCGGGAACGCCGCGGGCCGCCCATAATGGAACGACCCCGACCCTCAGGAGGTCCTGTGACCGGCACTGGATCCGACCGAACGCTGCGGGCCCGGCTGCGCGCCCTGCGGCCGGAAGCCTTCGGCGCCGACCCGACGGGCGCGCGCATGGAGCGCATCCGCCGTTCGCCCAATTTCGCGGACGGGGTCTTCCAGAACCCCGTGTCGGCCCGGCACCGGCCTTCCGGTTCCACCGTCGAGTTCGCCAAGGTCTACTTCGAGAAGGAGGCGCGGGCGCGGCGGGCCCCCCGGGGCCCCATCCCCGTGCACGCCACCACCCTCGCCGACCTGGCGAAGCCGCCGGCCTCCGGGCTGCGCATCACCTGGATGGGGCACTCCACCGTCCTGGCCGAGATCGACGGCCGCCGGGTGCTCTTCGACCCCGTGTGGGGCGAGCGCTGCTCCCCCTTCCCGTTCGTCGGCCCCAAGCGGCTGCACGCCGTGCCGGTGCCCCTCGCCGAGCTCGGCCCGGTCGACGTCGTCGTGATCTCCCACGACCACTACGACCATCTGGACCTGCCCACGATCAAGGCGCTGGCCTCGACGGACACCGTCTTCGCCGTTCCCCTGGGCGTCGGCGCCCATCTGGAGCGCTGGGGCGTGCGCGCCGACCGGCTGCGCGAGCTGGACTGGAACGAGACCGCCGAGGTCGGGGAGCTGCGCCTGACGGCGACGCCCGCCCGCCACTTCTGCGGGCGCGGCCTGCGCAACCAGCAGCACACCCTCTGGGCGTCCTGGGTCGTGGCCGGCCCGGAGCACCGGGTCTACCACAGCGGCGACACCGGCTACTTCCCCGGCTTCGCCGAGATCGGTGCGGCGCACGGCCCCTTCGACGTGACCATGATCCAGATCGGTGCGTACTCCGAGTACTGGCCCGACATCCACATGACCCCGGCCGAGGGCATGCAGGCCCACCTCGACCTCCAGGGCGGGCGTCCGCACGGCGTGATGATGCCGATCCACTGGGGCACCTTCAACCTCGCGCCACACCCGTGGGGCGAGCCGGAGGAGTGGACGAAGGACGCGGCCGACGAGGTGGGGCAGGCGGCCGCCTTCCCCACCCCCGGGCTGCCCTTCGAACCCTCCGGCACGCTGCCCGCGGAGACCTGGTGGCGGACCGTGTCCCACCCGCTCACCCCCACGTGGCGGCGCTCGCAGGCGCCCCTGGACGTGACCCCCGAGGTGCGGTCGGGGTCCGCGGACCTGGACGCGGCGGTCTGAGCCGGACGGCTGGGCGCCCGTCCCCCTCCGACAGGGGTGGTGGACGGGCGCCCGGCCGCTCTATCGGCTCTTGCAGACCGGCGCGTAGGGGACGCCCTCGCCCACGTACTGCCGCCACTCCTCTTCGGTCAGATCGCGACCGACGACCTGACAGACGCGGGCCCGCAGATCGGACTCGTCGAGCGTCCACAGGGCCACGTTGAAGGTCGAGAAGTTGTACGTCGCCAGGACGCCGCCGTCCGGCGGGGCGTCCGCGGACAGGAACGGCGCCCCCATGTTCCACTCGTCCCGCGGGGTCATGGTGTTCAGCCCGAAGACGGCGCTGCGCGACTTGCCCGACACCAGCAACAGGCCCTTCCCCGGAATCTCCGTGAGGTCCAGGACGAACTGGAGCTCGCCGTCGGAGGCCCGGCCGCGCTGCTGCAGGTCCGCGGTGAAGAAGGTGACCGTCCCCGCGCCGGAGCCCACGACCACCTGGCCGTCCCGCATCACCTCGACCTTCGCGATCGCCGTCCCGCCCTCCAGTCGCCGGGTCGCGACGACCGAGAGGTCGGAGGTCCGAAGCGCGACGACGGACGGCCGGTCGGCGCTGCCGGTACTGATGACCGCGTAGAGACGGTCTGCGCCCTCGCCGCCTCCGCCCAGCGCCGTGACGCCGGCCGCGAGCCGCCGGCTTCCGGCGCTCCGCCAGATGCCGCCCGACACCGTGAAGCGCCGGACTTCGCCGTCGCTGTACCCGGTGTAGAGATCGCTGCCGACGAAGGCGACGTGTCGGAGTCCGGCCTTCTTCGGCAGCGGCACCGGCGTCAGGCGCCGTGCGCTGAGATCCCAGACCGCCAGGTCGCGGCTGCGCTCCCCCTTCCTGCTGTACAGCGCCGCGGCCCAGTGGCCGCTTCTGCTGGTGGCGAGTTCCCTGCTGGTGCTGCCCTTCGGCAGGGCCAGGCGGTGGTAGCGCTTCGGATCATCCATGGTCTCCGACGTGAGGTCCTTCGCACGCGGCAGCAGGTACAGGGCCGGACCGGCGCGCAGCACGAGGTCCTGGCCCGCCCAGGCGAGCGACCCCATTCCGCCGTAGAAGTGGTTCCACGCCCTCGTCGCGGCGGAGTGGCCGCCGTCGTGGAGTTCGGCGACTCCGCCGTGGTGCCGCAGCACGATGCCGTTGCCCATCACCGCCGGTCCGGCCTTGGGGTAGCCGTACTCCTGCGACCGCTCGCCGACGTTCCAGCCGTAGGTGCCCCCGTAGCGGCCGGAGAGTCTCGTTGCGCTCAGGTGCGCCCCGTCGTCGGCGGAGTTCAGCGAGACCGTCCCGTAGGGGCCGCGGTCGGCCACGACGGTCTCGGTCCTGTTCGGGCCCAGGGTGAGCAACTGGGCGCCGCGGGTCGCGGCGGCCGTGACCCCGTGGTCCCCCACGGCACCGTGCAGGAAGACGTCCTCGGGCGCGGTGAGCGCCACGGACCGGGCGCAGGACTTCAGATCCACCCTGACGACCTCGCGGTCCTTGGTCAGCAGCACCTCGCCCTCCCCCGCCCACATCGTCTTGGCGGTGCCGCGCTCGGGGCAGCGGCGCGGTGCGGCGTCCAGATGTCGCACGTCGTACGTGAGCAGCCCGATCGTGTCCACGTACGCGACGAGCGACTGCATGTCCGAGGTGAACTCCAGGTGGTCCACCTTGTTGCGCTCGGTGTGCAGCGGTCCGGGGTCGGAGGGGATCGGCAGAGCGATCCGGCTCGCGACCGACCATGACCCCTTCTTCTTCTCCACGACGGTGAGACGCAGATCGCTCGTCGCGAAGGCCACCCGCTGCCCCCGGGGCGACACCGCGAGACCGTTGACGAACACCCCGGGTGCCGTGGGCTCCACGCCGCTCCCCTTCCGGCGCCACACCACGTCCCCGGACTTGGTGGACACGATCTCCACGGCTCCGGTGCTGGTGGACAACGCGCCCCACGCGCCGTCGCGCGACAGGGCGAGCCGCTCGAACCGGCCCTCCTCGGGCCGCAGCAGCCTGCGCAGGCTGGAGCTCTCGCCGGCCATCGTGACCAGGGCGTCGGGCTTGTCGCCCGCCTGGCCCGCGATGTCGTCGCTGGCCATGGCCAGCAGCAGCCGGAGTCCCGGGTCGACGCCGTCGTCCTGCGCGTACGCCTCGTCCAGGACCCGGGCGGCGGTGTCGCGCAGCTCCTGGGCCTGCCGGTTGCCGTTCCACACGTACGCGCCGGTCCCCGAGCCCGCGCTCAGCACGAGGACGCAGACGAGCAGAACCCGCAGCCAGGCCCTGCGGTCGGGGATCCGGCTGCGGCGGGCCGCCTCCTGCCACGCGCGCACCCCGACGACGGTGGTCTCCAGGCCGCTCGCGTGCTCCCGGGCCTCCCTCAGGTCGGTGTCCGGGACCACGACCCGGTCGAGCGCGGCCGCGACGGCCAGTTTGTTGCGGTAGCCGGTCACCCCGACCATGCGTCCCTCGTCGTCGACCCCGCCGACGACGGCGGTCGAGCCGCCGAGGCGCCGGACGGTGAGCGGGCCGCGCAGCCGCCGGTTCTTCCGGCGCATCTCGTCCACGAGGACGGTGAACGCCGCCGTCAGGCTGACGTCCTGGACGTGGTCCACCGGTCCGTCGACACCGGCCAGCGACCAGAGGACCGCGCCGCGCACGTCGCCGTCGTGCCGCCGGTGGCCCGCCGCCCGCCAGGCGGTCTCCAGGCCGGAGCGGAAGCGGTCGTCCGCGGTGAACAGCAGCATGGTCCACGGGTCCGGGACCAGGGCGGGCGGCAGTCCGCGCAGCGTCGTGGCCCGCAGTGACGCCCGGATCCCGAGGTCGCCGCGGTCCATGAGGACGTCGACCGTCGCCGTCGCACCCTCCTTCGGGTCCTCCTTCTGCAGGGCGAGCAGCCACACCACCACGGTGGTCGCGTGCGGGTCGGTGCCCAGCGCCGCCACGGCGGCGGACAGCCGGTCGTGGTGGGCGCACGCCGGGGCCTGCCGCCCGGTGGGCCACGGCGCCTCCGCCGCGGCGCGGGCGTGCGCCAGCCAGGTCAGCGCGACGGCCAGGTGGTCCGCGAGCCGGTCCTCCTCGTCGACCAGCACCAGGCCCAGCGCGGCCACGGCCCGCACCGCGCCGGTCACCGGTCCGCAGCCGGCGTACGGCTCCTCGGCGGGGGTGGTGAGGGCGCCCGGCACCGTGCCGTAGCGCTCGGTCAGTTCGTGCAGTTCGACGCTTCCGTGGCACAGCGTGCGCAGGGACTCCACGTCCCGGGCGCCGACCAGGGACTGGACGAACTCCAGCAGCAGGGGCGAGCGGGTCAGCGCCCCGTACAGGGCCGACTCCTCGTCCGGTCCGTCGAGTTCGTCCGTGAGCAGGGTCCGCAGGTCCTCGATGAAGGTCACGACGCGCCGCCCTCTCCGCCGAGGCGGCGGAGCGCCCGGCGCAGCGGGTGCCCCGCGGGGGACAGGTCCGCCGCCGCCCGCCACACCCGGAGGCCGGCGCGATGCGTCCCCGCCAGCGAGGGCAGCAGCTCGTCCGGGGAGACACCGGCCAGGCCCCACACGCCCGTCACCGCGTCCTCGGCGCGGAACTCCCCGCGCACCACGGGCACGTCGAGCGTTCCGGAGAGCCACCGGCGCCGGGCCTCCAGCGCCACCCAGTACCGGAGCGTGCCGCCGGGCGACGCCACGACGACCGGGAGGAACGCGCCTCCGTACGCGTCGAGGAGCCGTTCCCGTTCCGGTGTCGCCTCCAGGGCGAGTTCCACCGTCACCTTCAGCCGGCCGCCCGGAGTGATCTCGGTGCGGACCGCGAACGGGCCGTCGTCGCCGAGCCGGTCGACCACCGCGCGGTCGGCGGTGCCCGAGGCCGACTTGGGCAGGGCGGGTTCGAGGCCGGTGACGAAACCGGACGAGGTCGCGCCCGTCAGCCGCCCGGCGGCCAGGACCGCCGCGTGCCGCAGGAACGGGTTGACCGTGGCCAGCCGCCGGGCGACCTCGGCGAGGGCCGTCGTCACCGGCGCGGGGAACCGTGCCGGGTCCGCGGCGCGCAGTCCCGCAGAGCGCCGTGCCGCCCCGCGCGGCGAGCACCGGATCGGGCTCCGTCAGCCCCTCGTACAGCTGCTCCAGCGGTCCGGTCACGCCGAGCGCCGCGGGCGTGACCCAGTGGCCGAGGTCCAGCGCCTCGGCGGACAGCGACGGCGGTGCGCCGCCGTCGAGCAGGCGGACGACCGCCGACGCCAGCTCCGTCACCGGCTCCCACGGCAGGGAGTGGAAGACCCCGGGGGGCGGTGCTCCCTCCTGGGACAGCCGGTGCAGCAGCAGGTAGCGGACCTCCCGGGACAGCGCGGCCAGCGCCGTCAGGTCGTCCGTGCCGAGGACGGGAAGGGGCCAGGACGTCTCGACGCGGCCGATCAGCTCGGCGCCCGCCTCGCCGATGCGTAACGGCGCTCCGTGGTCGTCGAGTTCGACGTACGTGACGGCGGTGGCCGGGTGCTGCAGGGCGAGCACCGACGGCCGGTCCGGTCCCGCCGCCACGGCACGCCGGACCCAGCCCTCCGTGAAGAGCGGGAGGTCGCGGGCGTCGGCCCGTTCGTCGCCGTCGTTGATCGGGCTCGTGCCGGGTGCCGGCGGCGGGCCGAGACGGACGACCCAGTCGCTGAGGGGACGGTGGACTCCGGTCACGGCCGCACCTCCAGCAGGGTGGCGAGCAGGCCGGCGGCGGCGGGGCCGAGCGCGGCGGCGACGCCGAGCTGCCGGCCCGGATCGTGGCCGGCGAGGGCCCGGCGATGGTCCCCGGCCAGACGTTCCCAGTCGGCCGGAGGCAGCCCGTCCCACGCCGTCGTGGGCACGTGCGCGAGGCGGGCCGCCGTCGCGCCGAGCTCACAGCCGGTGGTACCGGCCCAGCGCACCGCGAACTTGACCGCGCGCAGGATCAGCCGGGCCTGGTCGAGCCGGTCGTCGGTGGAGTGCAGCGAGGTGAGGCGACGCGGCCGGGCCCGCAGGTCCGCCAGCCCCGCGCCGGTCGGGTCGACCACGGTGTGCCCGAGCGGATCGTAGTAGAGGCTGTTCACGGTGAAGTCGCGGCAGCGGGCGTCGGTCTCGAGGTCGCTGCCGCAGGCCGGGAAGCCGAAGGCGTTCGTCTTCAACGTCCGGTACTCGTAGAGCCGTTCGCCGCCCTGGGGCGGTACGGCCGAGCAGACCAGGGAGTAGGGCGACACCTTGGCCCGGAACTCCAGCCCGTTGCGGCGCCGTGCCCGCCTGGACAGGTCGCTGAAGCGGCCCGGCGGGGCCGTGCCCGTGAGGTCGAGGTCGTTGACCTCGGCGGCGCGGCCGGCGATGAGGTCCCGGGCGAACCCGCCGGTGAGCCAGAGCAGATGGCGCGACTCGCGTACCTCCTGGACGAGCGGGCCCGCGACCTCTCCCCAGGCCGACCCCGGCAGCGCCAGGGTCTCCGCGACCGCGTCGGGCAGCGCGCTGTCGAGCTCCGCGGCCCGGTGCACCCGCTCCGGATCCACCCGCCGCACCGGGGTGGCCGCGAGGCTCCGGACGGTCCCGGCGTCCACCGGTACGGGCCGGTCGGGCGGTTCGGCGAGAGCCTCGTCGCCGTTCAGCAGCAGCCGGTCGCACGCGGCCTTCGGCTGGGCGGACGGGGCGTAGCCGAAACCGGCGACCGTCCCCTCCTTCGTGACGTCACCGGCCAGGACGGGGCCGGTCGTGTCCCGCTCATGCCACACAGTTCCTCCGCAACGGGACCGGACGTCGTTCGGATGTCCGGTCCGTGCCGGTCCGACGCGGGAGGTGAACCGACGGCGGTGGGGGGGGGAACGAGCTTGACGCGCGGGTACTGCTCGACCTCGGCGATCGAGGAGCGCAGCACCTCGGTCATGGTGACCGGGTTCGACCACTGGCGGCGGGAGATGGCGCCGCCGAGGACGGCCAGGTTCTCGGCGTGGCGGCGGATGCGGGTCGCCAGGTGGTCGACGTGGAACAGGCCCTTGAGCAGCTCCGGGTCCTCGACCTCGTTCTCCAGCTCGTCGAGGAGCCCACGGCCCGCAAGCCCGAGGAACACGCCCTGCACGACCCCGGTCTGATGGCCGCGTTCCAGCGTGGCATCGGACTCGCAGAATCCCAGCCCCCAGCCCATGAACCGCAGCGTCCCGGCGACGCGCACAAGGAGTAGATGCACCATGGTCAGCAACTCGCCGACCGGCCATTCCTCGGATCTCGACTGGCTGCTGAGCGGTCTGGTCCAGCGGGTCCCCTACACCCGCAACGCGGTCCTGCTCTCCTCCGACGGCCTGGTCAAATCCGTCCACGGCCTCGACACCGACGCGGCCGACCACATGGCGGCCCTGGCCTCCGGGCTGTACTCGCTCGGCCGCAGCGCCGGTGCGCGGTTCGGCGACGGTGGCGAGGTCCGCCAGGTCGTCGTCGAACTCGACTCCACCCTGCTGTTCGTCTCCACCGCCGGTTCCGGCACCTGCCTGGCGGTGCTCGCCGGTCGCGAGGCGGACGCCGCCGTCCTCGGCTACGAGATGGCGATGCTGGTCAAGAGCGTGCGGCCGTACCTGGTCACGCCCGCCAGACAGGCCGCCGGCGCGGCGGGCAGCACGGGGCTGTGAGCGTGATGTCCCAGGAGGGGCCCTGGCTCGACGACGCGGCCGGGCGGCTGATCCGCCCGTACACCGTGAGCGGCGGCCGGACCAAGCCCACCACCGCACTGGATCTCCTGTCGATGGTGATGGCGACGGGCTCCTCCCCGCAGGGGCACATGGGTCCCGAGCACAGTCTGGCCCTCGGGCTGTGCGACGGACCCACCTCGGTGGCGGAGGTCGCGGCGCACTTACGGCTGCCGGCGGTCGTCACCAAGGTCCTCCTCTCCGACCTCGTGGACTGCGGGGCGCTCACCGCCCGGGCGCCCCGCTTCCACGCCAATCCAACCGACCGTTCCTTGCTGGAGGCAGTGCTCGATGGCCTACGACAACGGCTCTGAGCGCCACGAGAGTTTCGTGTCCGACCCCTTCCCCACCGCGCTGAAGATCCTGGTGGCGGGCGGCTTCGGCGTCGGCAAGACCACCTTCGTGGGCGCGGTCAGCGAGATCGAACCGCTGAGCACCGAGGAGCTGCTGACCCAGGTCAGCGCGGGCACCGACAGCCTGGTGGGCGTCGAGTCCAAGACCACCACCACCGTCGCGATGGACTTCGGGCGCATCACCCTCGACGACCGCAACGTGCTCTACCTGTTCGGCACCCCGGGCCAGGAACGCTTCTGGTTCATGTGGGACGAACTCTCCGAGGGCGCCCTCGGAGCCGTCGTCCTCGCCGACACTCGCCGCCTGGAGGACTGCTTCTCGGCGGTCGACTTCTTCGAGCGCCGGGGCATCGGGTTCGTCGTCGCGGTCAACGAGTTCGACGGCGCCTACCGCTACGAGCCGGACGAGGTGCGAGCCGCGCTCGACCTCAAGCCCGAGGTGCCCGTCGTCCTGTGCGACGCCCGGATCTCAAGCGCCGGCATCCGCACCCTCCTCACCCTCGTCCAGCATCTGCTCACCACCATCCCGGCCGCCGTGCCGAGCTACGGAGCCCCGACATGACCTACGACCCGACCGGTCATCTGCTGCTGACCCCCGTCGACCGGGAAGCGCCCGTCCGTGTCCAGCGGCTGCGCGAACTGGGTCTCGGGGAGCGGCCGGAGCAGGCCTTCGACGACTTCGCCCACCGGCTCGCGGAGGTGACCGGAGCCCCGTACTCCATGGTCAACTTCATCGACGAGAACCGGCAGTTCTTCGCCGGCCTGCACACCCCGGCCGGCACCCACTCGGGCAGCGACCTGGGCGCGGCGGCGGCCGGCGGCAACGTGGGCCGCTTCATGGCGCGCGACCACGGCTACTGCCCGCACGTCGTGGTGCGCCGCAAGGCCCTCGTCCTGGAGGACGTCTGCGACTACCCGCGTTTCGCGGGCAACCCGGTCGTCGACGAGATCGGCATCCGCTCCTACATGGGCGCGCCGCTGATCGACCGGACGGGCGTGGCGCTCGGCACGATCTGCGTCGTCGACACCGACGTGCGGCCGTGGGGCCGGGCGGGCCTGGAGACGATCAAGACGCTGGCCGCGGAGCTGGTGGAGCAGATCCACCGTCGCCGACACCGAGGAAGGACCGAGAAGACGAACGCGCCCCGGCCCGGCCTTCGCCGTTCCGGGGCGCCACCCGCGCGCGGGTTCACACCGTGCTCAGAGCATTCCGTCCTCGCGACGGTGGATCTGCTCCACCAGCTCCGCGGCCAGCGTCTTGATCGTCTCCAGGCCCGCCCGGCCCCACGGCCGCACGTCGGTGTCGACGACGCAGATCGTGCCGAGCGCCACGCCCGTCCGGTCGATCAGCGGCGCGCCCATGTAGGAGCGGATGCCGATCTCGTCGACGACCGGGTTGCCC
>NZ_RDBI01000035.1:0-11304 GCF_008042125.1 Streptomyces sp. MS191 | reverse complement strand
GGTCGGGGTCGTCGACGCCGAGCAGCCGGTGGATCCTGCGGACCCGCGCGCCGGCCGCCTCGGCGGCCTCGGTGGTGCCGTAACTGAGGGTGCCGACGAAGTCCGCGGTCCGCAGGAGCCGCCCCCAGGCGTCCTTCTCGAAGTCGCTGTTGGCCATGACACCGCGGAGGGCGACGGGGTGCAGCGCCTGGAGGTACAGGGCGCGGACGCCGACCCCGGGCTCTTCGGACCCGACTCCGTCACCTGGCAGCTGCACGGCGACCCGGTGATGTGGATCGCCGGCGTCCGCGCCCTGTACCTCCAGGCGCTGCACCCCGTCGCCCTCCGCGGTGTCATGGCCAACAGCGACTTCGAGAAGGACGCCTGGGGGCGGCTCCTGCGGACCGCGGACTTCGTCGGCACCCTCAGTTACGGCACCACCGAGGCCGCCGAGGCGGCCGGCGCGCGGGTCCGCAGGATCCACCGGCTGCTCGGCGTCGACGACCCCGACCTGCTGCTCTGGGTGCACTGCGCCGAGATCGACTCGTACCTGACCGTGACGCGCCGCTCCGGCATCGTCCTCAGCGACGCCCAGGCCGACCGGTACGTCGACGAACACCGCGTGTCCGCCCGCCTCGTGGGCCTCGACCCGGAGCGGGTCCCCGCGAGCAGGGACGACCTCGCCGCCTACTTCGACGCCGTCCGGCCCCAGCTCGCCGCCGGCGAGGACGCCAGGACCGTCGACGCCTTCTTGCGCCGCCCGCCCGTCCCGCCCGCGCTCGTCCCGGCGCGCGCCCTGCTGTGGGGGCGTGTGGCGGCGCTCGCGTACGACACCCTGCCCGACTACGCCCACGCGCTGTACGGCCGTCCCGCGTCGCCCCCCGAGACGGTCACCCACCGGCTCGTCGCCACGGCCAATCTGCTGCGCTCCGTGCCCGCGCGGTTGCGCTGGCGGCTTCCGCCGCGGCACATCCTGAAAGCGATGGACCGTCTCGGCCCCCGGACACGACCCGCCCCGTACAAACTCCGCAGACAGGCGGCCATACTGGACGGGCCGGGGAGGGCGCAGAGAACCGACGGGGGCGACAGCACGCGATGGCGGAAACCAGGCTGATCCAGGGCCGGTACCGACTGCACGACGTGATCGGGCGGGGCGGTATGGGCGAGGTGTGGCGCGCGACCGACGAGTCGCTCGGCCGCCGGGTCGCCGTCAAATGCCTGAAACCGCTGGGACCGCAGCAGGACGCCCCGTTCGTGACCGTCCTGCGCGAACGGTTCCGGCGCGAGGCGCGCGTCGCCGCCTCGCTCCAGCACCGCGGGGTCACCGTCGTCCACGACTTCGGCGAGTCCGACGGTGTCCTGTTCCTCGTCATGGAACTCCTGGAAGGCCACAACCTCAGCCAGCTCCTGGAGGAGAACAAGCAGAACCCGCTGCCGGTCCAGGACGTCGTCGACATAGCGGAGCAGGTCGCCGACGCCCTCGCCTACACGCACCGGCAGGGGATCGTGCACCGCGACCTCAAGCCCGCCAACATCATGCGGCTCGGCGACGGCGGGGTGAAGATCTGCGACTTCGGGATAGCGCGCCTCGGCGCGGACATCGGCTTCACCTCGCGCCTGACCGGCACGGGCATCGCCATGGGCACCCCGCACTACATGTCGCCCGAGCAGATCAGCGGCGGCGAGGTCGACCACCGCAGCGACCTCTACTCGCTGGGGTGCGTGCTGTACGAGATCGCCACCGGCGCGCCGCCGTTCGACCTCGACGATCCGTGGGCCATCCTCGTCGGCCATCGCGACACCGTGCCCGAGCCGCTGCGCAGCCATCGCGCCGACGTCCCGGACTACCTGGACCGGATCGTCCTCGACCTGCTGGCCAAGGCGCCGGAGGCGCGTCCCACCGACGCGAACGACCTGCGCCGCCGGATCCTGTCCGCCCGCACCGGCGCGACCCCGGCGGCCGGCTTCGCCACCGCGGCGCTGCCGGTACCGCAGACGGCGGCCGTTCAGGTCGTCCCCGAGCGGCTGCCCGCGACCCGGCTGCCGTCCTGGACCAGGGGGATGACCGTCGGCCATCGCGCCGGCGCCGGATCCCCCGTGTCCGGGGACGTCCCGCACGATCCGTCCGCCGGGCTCACCGGCCGGTGGACGACCGGGACGGGCGTCCTGCCCGCGACGCTCGCCGCCCGGACCACGCCGCCGTCCGTCGAGTCGGCCCCCGCCCTCGCGGACCGGCATCGGGAAGGGGTGCGGCTGGGCCGGAACGGCCACTGGGAGGAGGCGGAGAGCCTGCACCGTGCCGTGGCCGCCGACCGCGACCGGCTGCTCGGGCCCGACCACCCCGACACGCTCGCCAGCCGCCACGAACTCGCCTTCGCCCTGGGCCGGCTCGGCCGGCGGCACGACTCCCTGCGGGAGTTCGGCCGTGTCGCCGAGGGGCGGGAGCGCACGCTCGGCGCCGACCATGCGGACTCCCTGGCGGCCCGTCAGGAGACGGCGTACGCACTGGGGCGTCTGGGGCGGCACGTCGAGGCCCACCAGGTGTACGAGGCGGTCCTCGCCGCGCGGCAGCGGACGCTCGGCGCCGACCACCCCGACACCCTGCGCTGCCGTCACAACCTGGCGTTCAACCTGGGCCGGCTGGGGCGCCTGGACGAGTCGTACCGCGCGACCCGCGAGGTGGCCGAGGCACGGACCCGGCTGCTCGGCGCCGACCACCCCGACACGCTGGTGACGCGCTACGAGGTCGCGTACGCCCTGGGCCGGCTGGGGCGTTGGGCGGACGCGCTCCCCGTGTACCGCGAGGTCGCCTCGGCGCGGGCCGCCGTCCTGGGCGCCGACCATCCCGACACCCTCGCGGCGCGCTACGAGTCCGGGATCTGTCTGGGGCGCCTCGGACAGGGCGCCGAGGCGCTGGAGGTCTACCGCGAGCTGGTCGAGGCCCGCACCCGGGTGCACGGCCCGGACCACCCCGAGACGCTGCGCGCCCGCCACGGCGTGGGCGTCAACCTGGGCCGGCTGGCCCGCTGGGAGGAGGCCCTGACCGAGTCCCGTGACGTCTGCGCGGTACGCGAGCGCGTGCTCGGCGCGGACCATCCCGACACCCTGGTGAGCCGTCGCGAGATCGCGGTCGGTCTGGGCTGGCTGGCCCGCTGGGAGGAGGCCCTGACCGTCTACCGGCAGGTCGCCGAGAGCCGCGAGCGCGTCCTGGGCCCCGAGCACCCGGACACCCTGGCCGGCCGCGACGACGAGGCCCACTGCCTGGAACGCCTCGGCCGCGACCAGGAGGCCCTGGCCCTGCACCGCCGGGTGGCGGCCCTCCGCCGCGGCCACGGCGACCGCAGCACACGGCACTGAGGCGAGCCCCTCGCGTTCCCCGGGTGGGAGGCCGGCGGTCGGCCGCGGCGCCGGGCGGAGCCGTCAGTAGGTCACGGTGATCCGCCGCGCCGGCCCGTCCACGACGACGGTGCCGCCGTAGGGGATCACCAACTGCGGGTCGGTGTGCCCGAGATCGACGTCGAACACGGCCATCGTGTGCGGGGCGTACAGGGCAAGCGCACGCAGGACGGCGGCACGCTGTTCGCCGGCATGGCGCCGCCTGGCGTCCATGTCGTGCGGCCGGGCGAAGGACCACGCCTTGGCACGGCCCATGAGCAGGGCCGGGAAGCGCCCCAGCAGGCCGCGTTCGCCCATGTTGCGCAGGATCCGGAAGACCTCCTCCCCGCTCGGCAGCTCCTCCGAGGTCTCCAGGAACAGGACACCGCCCTCGTAGGCGGCGGGATCCGGTTCGATCTCCCGGTCGGCCATCAGCAACCACGAGAGGATCTCCAGGTTGCCGCCCCAGGCGGGGCCCTCGACGACCCGGTCGGGCCGGTGCCAGATCCAGCCGTCCGAGGGCTGGGAGTCCGGTTCCGTGGCGAAGGTGGCCGGGTCCGCCCAGTCGCGGTCGGTGTCGCGGTACCGCGGGGCGGGGCGGAGTTCGTACGGACCCGAGGTGAACAGGGCCGCGCGCACCGAGTCCGCCGTCAGCGGGTGGAGGCCGTGCGGGCGGCCGAGCTCGGTCATCACGGAAGCCCCGTGGTAGCCGACGATGCCCAGGTTGCGCAGGAAGACCAGCAGGTTGGTGTTGTCGCTGGAGCCGAAGAACGGCTTGGGGTCGGCGCGGAACACGTCGCGGTCCAGCAGCGGCAGCACGGTGATCTGGTCGTCGCCGCCGATGGTCGCCATCACCGCCCTGACCGTCGGGTCGCCGAACGCGGCGTGCAGGTCGTCGGCGCGCTCCTGCGGCGTGGCACCCGGCCGGCGCGTGGCCGGGTACTCCACCGGTTCGAGCCCGAACACCTCGCGCAGGCGCCGGAGTCCCAGTTCGTACGGCAGCGGGAAGAGCCCGGGGAGGCCGGAGGCGGGCGAGACGACCGCGATGCGGTCGCCGGGCACGGGCTTGCGGGGATACACGGGCGTGGGCGAGGTCATGGCGGCGAGGCTAGGGGGAATACCGCTCTCCGATCATCCGCATTTCGCTCCGGGGGCGTCACCAGGGCGTGTTGCGAGAGTCCGGCCCGCCCCGCGACGCCTGGCACGGCCCACCTGCGACGCTCGGCCGGACGAGGCCCGAGGACGGCGGAAGCGCGCCCGATCCTCCGGTCGCCCACCCGCCCCACGGGACAATCTCCGGAAGGCGGGGTTCCGTGAACGATCTTCCCGTGTTAGCAAGAGACATGACCGCACAGCGCTCGTACGACGCCGTCATCATCGGCGGCGGACACAACGGACTCGTCGCCGCCGCCTACCTGGCCCGCGCCGGACGCTCCGTCCTCGTCCTGGAACGTCTCGACACCACCGGCGGGGCGGCCGTCTCCACCCGGCCCTTCGCCGGTGTCGACGCCCGGCTCTCCCGGTACTCGTACCTGGTCTCCCTCCTGCCGGAGAAGATCATGCGGGAACTGGGGCTCCGCTTCGCCGTGCGGAAGCGGTCCGTCTCCTCGTACACGCCGAAGGGCGACGGCGGACTCCTCGTCGGCGGCGGACCGGCCCGCACCCGCGCCTCCTTCGCCGCCCTGACCGGATCCGACCGCGAGTACGAGGCGTGGGAGGCCTTCTACGGCCGTACGGCGGAGGTCGCCCGGCGCGTCTTCCCCACGCTCACCGAGCCGCTGCCGACCCGGGCCGCGCTGCGTGACCGGATCGGCGACGAGGACGCCTGGCGGATGCTCTTCGAGCAGCCCATCGGCGAGGCCGTCGAACGCACCTTCGCCGACGACCTCGTCCGCGGTGTCGTCCTCACCGACGCCCTGATCGGCACCTTCGCCGACGCCCACGACCCCTCGCTGCTCCAGA
The DNA here is from genome assembly GCF_008042125.1 of Streptomyces sp. MS191. Classification (GTDB taxonomy): domain Bacteria; phylum Actinomycetota; class Actinomycetes; order Streptomycetales; family Streptomycetaceae; genus Streptomyces. The sequence goes on along the minus strand of NZ_RDBI01000035.1, from coordinate 5,988 downwards.
ACCGCTGCTTCCTGTACCACGTCATCGGCGGCGGCACCGGCGACTGGGACGTCCCCGTCGGCGGCATGGGCGCCCTCACCGACGCCCTCGCGGGCGCCGCCCGCGCGGCCGGCGCGGAGATCCGTACCGGGCACGAGGCCACCCGTGTCGAGACGGACGGCACCCGCGCCGCGATCACCTACCGCACGGCCGACACCGAAGGCGTCGTCGAGGCGCGGCACGCCCTGGTGAACGCCTCGCCGCAGGCCCTCGCCGCACTGCTCGGCGCGACGCCCCCGGCGCCGGCCGAGGGCGCCCAGCTCAAGGTCAACATGCTGCTGACCCGGCTGCCGCGGCTGCGCGACCGCGGTGTCGACCCGCGCGAGGCCTTCGCCGGAACGTTCCACATCGCCGAGGGCTACGGACAGCTGGCCACCGCCTACGCCGAAGCCGCCGCCGGACGCCTGCCGAGCGCCCCGCCGTCGGAGATCTACTGCCACTCCCTGACCGACCCGAGCATCCTCGGCCCGGAGCTCGCCGGGCGCGGGTACCAGACCCTGACCCTCTTCGGCCTGCACACCCCTGCCCGACTGTTCGCCGCCGACAACGACGCCGCGCGTGCCGCGCTGCTCAAGGCCACCCTCGCCGAACTCGACGCCCACCTCGACGAGCCGCTCGCCGACTGCCTCGCGCTCGACGCGGACGGCCGGCCCTGCATCGAGGCGAAGACCCCGCTCGACCTCGAACGGGACCTGCGGCTGCCCGGCGGCCACATCTTCCACCGTGACCTGTCCTTCCCGTACGCCGAGGAGGGCGCCGGCCGGTGGGGCGTGGAGACCGCGCACGCCAACGTGCTGCTGTGCGGGGCGGGCGCCGTACGGGGCGGCGGGGTCAGCGGAATCCCCGGCCACAACGCGGCGATGGCGGCACTCGGCCGTTGACGACATGCGCCACCCCCACCAGGGGTGTGAAGCTGACCTGTGAGCGCGCTTAAGAAAACCTCGATGGACCGCGGGCCCGGCATAAGGAAGATTTCTTTCAGGGATCTTGGGTGCGGCCGTGCCCGGACCCCCTCAGTCACAGGACACGCACGTCGGGAGCCATGGCATTGAAGGCGCTGGTCAAGCAGAAGGCGGAGCCGGGACTCTGGCTCACGGACGTGCCGGAGCCGGAGATCGGCTCCGGAGACGTACTGATCAAGGTGAAGCGGACCGGCATCTGCGGCACCGACCTGCACATCCGCTCCTGGGACGGCTGGGCGCAGAAGACCATCGCCACGCCGCTCACCCTGGGCCACGAGTTCGTCGGCGAGGTCGCGGAGATCGGCCGTGACGTCGTGGACATCGAGGTCGGCGACCTGGTCAGCGGCGAGGGCCACCTCGTCTGCGGCAAGTGCCGCAACTGTCTGGCCGGCCGCCGTCACCTGTGCCGCGCCACGGTCGGCCTCGGTGTCGGCCGGGACGGGGCGTTCGCCGAGTACGTGGCCCTTCCCGCGTCCAACGTCTGGGTGCACCGGGTCCCCGTCGAACTCGACGTCGCCGCGATCTTCGACCCCTTCGGCAACGCCGTGCACACCGCGCTGTCCTTCCCGCTCGTCGGCGAGGACGTCCTGGTCACCGGCGCCGGCCCGATCGGCATCATGGCCGCGGCCGTCGCCAAGCACGCCGGCGCCCGCAACGTCATGATCACCGACGTGAGCGAGGAGCGGCTGGCCCTGGCCCGGAAGGCGGGCGTCTCGCTGGCGCTGAACGTCGCCGAGCAGACGATCGCCGACGGCCAGCGCACGCTCGGCCTCAAGGAGGGCTTCGACGTCGGTCTGGAGATGTCCGGCAACCCCCGCGCGATGCGCGACATGGTCGCCAACATGACCAACGGCGGCAAGATCGCGATGCTCGGCCTGCCCGCCGAGGACTTCGCCGTCGACTGGGCGAAGATCGTCACCTCCATGATCACCATCAAGGGGATCTACGGCCGGGAGATGTTCGAGACCTGGTACGCGATGTCGGTCCTGCTGGAGGCCGGCCTGGACCTCGCCCCCGTGATCACCGGCCGCTACGCGTACACCGACTTCGAGGCCGCGTTCGACGACGCCGCATCCGGCCGCGGCGGCAAGGTCATCCTCGACTGGACCGTCTGAGACCGCGGGGCCTCCGGCCGCCGCACGGCCGGGCGTCCCGGGGCCCGTTCCCCGGAGCGCCCGCCGCGTGCCGCCGGCCGGGGCGGGCCGCCCCGTGGCCCGTACGCCGCGGCGCCCTCGGTCCACCCGCTCTTCCCAGGGCCCGGTCCCCTCGCCGGCCGGGCCGCCCGACCCGTGAAGGAAGCCCATGTTCTCCTCCGTCCGTGACGACCTCCGCGCCACCCTCGACGAGATCCGCGCCGCCGGACTGCACAAGCCCGAGCGCGTGATCGGCACCCCGCAGTCCGCCACCGTCGCCGTCACCGCCGGGGGCCGCCCCGGCGAGGTGCTCAACTTCTGCGCCAACAACTACCTCGGCCTCGCCGACCACCCCGAGGTCGTCGCCGCGGCCCACGAGGCGCTGGACCGCTGGGGCTACGGCATGGCGTCCGTGCGCTTCATCTGCGGCACGCAGGAGGTGCACAAGGAGCTGGAGGCGCGGCTGTCCTCCTTCCTCGGCCAGGAGGACACGATCCTCTACTCCTCCTGCTTCGACGCCAACGGCGGCGTCTTCGAGACGCTCCTCGGCCCCGAGGACGCCGTCATCTCCGACGCACTCAACCACGCGAGCATCATCGACGGCATCCGCCTCTGCAAGGCCCGCCGCTTCCGCTACGCCAACCGCGACATGGCCGACCTGGAGCAGCAGCTCAAGGAGGCGAACGAGGGCGGTGCCCGGCGCAAGCTGATCGTCACCGACGGCGTCTTCTCGATGGACGGCTACGTCGCGCCGCTCGGCGAGATCTGTGACCTGGCCGAGCGCTACGACGCCATGGTCATGGTCGACGACTCGCACGCCGTCGGCTTCGTCGGCCCCGGCGGCCGCGGCACCCCCGAGCTGCACGGCGTGATGGACCGCGTCGACATCATCACCGGCACCCTCGGCAAGGCCCTCGGCGGCGCGTCCGGCGGCTACGTCGCCGCCCGCGCGGAGATCGTCGCCCTGCTGCGCCAGCGGTCCCGCCCGTACCTCTTCTCCAACACCCTGGCGCCGGTCATCGCCGCGGCCTCCCTGAAGGTCCTCGACCTGCTGGAGTCGGCGGGCGACCTGCGCGAGCGGCTCAACGCCAACACGGCGCTCTTCCGCTCCCGCATGACCGAGGAGGGCTTCGACATCCTCCCCGGCGACCACGCGATCGCGCCCGTCATGATCGGCGACGCCTCGGTGGCCGGACGGATGGCGGAGCTGCTCCTGGAGCGCGGTGTGTACGTGATCGGCTTCTCGTACCCGGTCGTGCCGCAGGGCCAGGCCCGTATCCGCGTCCAGCTCTCCGCCGCCCACTCCACCGAGGACGTGAACCGCGCGGTCGACGCGTTCGTCGACGCCCGCGCCGCCCTGCGAGACTAGGGGCATGATCGAAGCGCGGCGGCTGCACATTCTCCGGGCGGTGGCCGACCACCGTACGGTCACGGCGGCTGCCGCCGCGCTCTATCTCACCCCGTCCGCGGTCTCCCAGCAGCTGGCGGCGCTGGAACAGGAGACCGGCCACCGGCTCGTCGAACGCAGCGCCCGCGGGGCCCGGCTCACGCCGGCCGGCGAGATCCTGCTCAGCCACGCGAACGCCGTGCTGGAGCAGCTGGAGCGCGCCGAGTCCGAACTCGCCGCCTACGGCTCCGGCGAGGCGGGCACGGTCACGGTGGCCGCCTTCGCCACCGGCATCGGCCTGGTGGTCGCCCCGGCCATCGCGGGCCTCGCCCGCACCGCCCCCGGCATCCGGGTACGGGTGCGGGACGCCGAGGGCGACGAGTCCCTGCTGATGGTCCTGGACCGGCAGGTCGACATGGCCGTCGCGGTCGAGTACCGGGGCGCGCCCGGCGAGGACGACGCCCGGCTCACCCGCGTACCGCTGTACGCGGAGCCGTTCGACGCCGTCCTGCCGCCCGGCCACCGGCTCGCGGACCACGAGCGCGTCGCGCTGGCCGATCTCGCCAAGGACGCGTGGATCGGCCAGTCCGCCGGCAACCCCTGCCAGGACGTGACCGTCCTGGCCTGCGAGTACGCGGGGTTCGCCCCGCAGATGGAACATTCCTCGGACGACTTCCGCGCCGTCGTGGCGCTCGCCTCGGCCGGCGCGGGGGTCGCGCTCGTCCCGCGCTCGGCGCTGCGCGGCATGGACCTCACCGACGTCGCGATCCGGCCGGTCGACGGCGTCGCCCCCACTCGCCGGGTCTTCGCCGCGGTGCGCCGCGGTGCCGAGGAGCACCCCCTGATCAGCCCGGTACTGGCCGCCCTGCGAGGCTGTGCGGAACCGACGGACTGAGGCCCCCGGCGGGGCGCCGCCCCGCGGGGGAGCGGGCCGGCCGGTTCCCCGTGGTCGCGTCAGTCCGCCGACCGGACCCAGCCCACCGCCTCGATCCGGGACGCGTCGGCGGGACGCGCGCCGTCGAAGAGGGGTCGGCCCGCGGGGTCGAGGACCCGCAGGCCGCCCACGTACACCCCTCGCCCGACGTAGCGCTGGTCGGTCGTGTAGCGCCAGCGCAGAAGCAGCGGCCGCGGGCCCCAGGCGGACAGGTCCGCCGCCGCCCGGTGCCAGACCCGCCCCGACCAGCCGCTCACCGAGCCGGCCGGACGCGCCTGCGGCTCCTCGCCCGGCCGGACGGTGGTGAACGGCACGGGCCCCCAGGTGGCCCCGCCGTCGGGAGACGCCTCCAGACGGGCGGCGTCCGCGGCGGGCTCGGTGTCCCACCACAGGTCGCATTCCAGCCGGCCGAAGCCGGCGGGCGCGGTCAGCGGCGGCAGGGACAGGGTGGCGGTGGTGGCGCTCTCACATCCGGAGAACCACGCGGTGCGGCCCCGCGCCGGGCGTACGGGGACGGCGCGGGCCAGGTTGTCGGCGGCCGCGACCCGCGGAGCCGAGCCGGACCGCCACGTGCGGACCGGGTGGACGGAGTTGCCGAGCAGGACGAGGAAGGAGTCGGTGCTCGGGTCCAGGACCAGGCACGTGCCGGTGAAGCCGGTGTGTCCCGCGGTGCGCGGAGTGGCCATCGCCCCCATGTACCAGTGCTGGTAGAGCTCGAAGCCGAGGCCGTGCTCGTCGCCGGGGAAGGCCGTGTTGAAGTCGGTGAACATCAGGTCGACGGAGGCGCCGGACAGGATGCGCGCCCGTCCGTACGCCCCGCCGTTGAGGAGCGTGCGGGCGAGGACGGCGAGGTCCCAGGCGCAGGAGAAGACCCCCGCGTGGCCGGCGACTCCGCCGAGGCTGTACGCGTTCTCGTCGTGGACCTCGCCCCACACCATGCCGCGGTCGAGACCGGACCAGGGGCGCCGGGAGTCCTCGGTGGCCGCGATCCGGGGCTTCCAGGAGGCCGGCGGGTTGTAGCGGGTGCGGTCCATGCCGAGGGGAGCGGTGATCTCCTCGTGGAGCAGGATGTCCAGCGGCCGCCCGGTGACCGCCTCGAGGACCAGTTGGAGCGAGATCAGGTTCAGATCGGAGTAGAGGTAGGCGGTGCCGGCCGGACTCGCGAGGGTCTCGTTCCACAGCAGCCGCAGCTTCCCCTCCCGCGTGGGCTCCTTGTAGAGCGGGATCCAGGAGCGGAACCCCGAGGTGTGGGTGAGCAGCTGACGGATCGTGACGTCCTGCTTCCCGCCGCCGCCGAAGTCCGGGAGGTACGCCGTGACCTTCTCCTCCAGTTCCAGCGCACCGCGCTCGATCTGCTGGACCGCCAGGATCGAGGTGAACAGCTTGGAGACGGACGCCAGGTCGAAGACGGTGTCCTCGGTCATGGCGATCTGCCGGTCGGCGGGCAGTTCGACGCCGCTGTCCGTCTTCTCGTCGTACGCCGCGTACCGCACCGCGGTGCCGATCGGCCGGTGCAGCGCGATCGTCCCGCCC
>NZ_RDBI01000034.1:49854-70680 GCF_008042125.1 Streptomyces sp. MS191 | reverse complement strand
GTGTCCCACCCGGGCGCCACGGGGACCTTCCGGCAGCCCACCTCCGTACGGCCGCTGCCCACCCGGACCGTGCGCATCGGGCGCGGGCCTGGGGGGATCGGGCTCCCGTGGCGGGCGCACGGGCCGTCCCACGGGTGCCCGAACCGGATGATCGACCCCGGACCCACCGCGTAGTCGTCCCGGACCCGCTGGCTGTCCGCGTACGTGCCGTTCGTACTGTGTTCGTCCTCCAGCGCCCAATGGTCGCCCTCGACGTGCAGCACCGCGTGGTGCCAGGACGTCCGGGCGTCGGCGAGCACGATGTCACTGGTGGGGTCGCGCCCGATGCGATAGACGTGACCCGGGCTCATCAGGGTCGCGTCCCCGTCGATCTCGAGGACCAATTCGGGCGCGGCAGGCGCGAAAGGCCGCTCTCCCATGCGTGAATTTTATCTTCCGGTGCCGATCCGTGCCTGCGAGAGCCGCCGGTATCGTGGGGCGCCCGACCCCGGACGAAGGAGAGAGCCCCCGTGCCGAGAGGTGTCACCAGGCGCCGGCCCCGCACCCGCGCGGCCCTGCTCAAGGCCGCTCTGGAGACCTTCGCCGAGCACGGGTTCCACGCCTCCTCGATCGAGCAGATCTGTGAACGGGCCGGTTACACCCGGGGGGCCTACTACTCGAACTTCGCGAGCAAGGAAGAACTCTTCCTCGCCCTCTTCGACGAGCACAGCGAGCGGACCGTGCGCCGGCTCGCCGAGGCGGTCGACTCGCTGACCGCCGACGAGTACACCCTGGACCGGCTCGCGGAGCTGGCCTCGCGCGTCGAGCCCGACGAGCGGGACTGGTACCTCGTGACCACCGAGTTCACCCTGCACGCGATCCGGGACCCGCAGGCGGCCTGGGTACTGGCCCGCCACGACGCGCGGCTGCGAGCCGAGATCGCCCGCGGGCTGACGACCGTGCTGCGCAGGGCGGGGCGCGAACTGACCGTGGACGCGGACCGGTTCGCCCGGCTGATGATCGCCCTGCGGGAGGGCGGCCTCGCCCAGAGCTACGTCGAACCGGAGGAGCTGCCGCCGGGTGCGCTCGAACGGGACTTCCTCGCGGGGCTCCTGGAGGCGTCGACCCGCCCGGTCGACGCGGCGGGGGGCGGCGCCGAGGGGGACCGGCCCGCGGACGGCCGTACCGGACCGGCCGGCCCGCGCACGGCCCCGCCGGCCAGGGAACGGCCGGCGGAGCCCGGGATCAGTCGAACAGATCCGGGTCCGACGCGGTGATCTGATCCCACAGGGGCCGCGCCTGGAACCAGCCGGCCAGGTGGGTGCCGACCTGGCCGCGGGTGATCAGCGCCGTCTCGCGGTCGATGAGCTGCGGCGTCCCGGCGGCCATCGCCAGGAGCTGGGCCTGGCAGGACCGTTCCATCGTGATGAACCACCACACGGCCTCGGCCACCGAGTGCCCGACGGTGAGCAGCCCGTGGTTCTTGAGGATGACCGCCTTGTGGCCGCCGAGCGCCTTCGCCACCCGCTCGCCCTCCTCCAGCTCGTTGACCACGCCGCGGTAGTCGTCGTAGATCCCGTGGTCCTCGAAGAACGCGCAGGCGTCCTGGGTGATCGGGTCGAGCGGGACGCCGAGACTGGAGAAGGCCTTGCCGTGCAGCGAGTGGGAGTGCGCGGCGGCGACCGCGTCGGGGCGGGCCGCGTGGACCTGGGAGTGGATGACGAACGCGGCACGGTTCACGGGGCGGTCGCCGGAGAGCAGCGTGCCCTCGTGGTCGACCAGGATCAGGTCGGACGCCTTGATCTGACCGAAGCTCATCCCGAACGGGTTGACCCAGAAGGCGTCCGGGTTCTCCGGGTCGCGGACCGTGATGTGCCCGGCGACTCCCTCCGAGAAGCCGAAGCGGCCGAACAGCCGGAAGCCGGCGGCGAGTTGCTCCTTGCGGTACTGCCGCTCCTCCTCGACGGTGTCGAAGACCGGCGGCAGCGGAAGCGTGACCCCCTCGGGCATCGGGCCCACGGCGGCGGCGAGTGCGGGCGGCAGGGTGCTCATGCGGGCTCCTCGAACGATGGGAGGCGTGCCCGAGGGCACGGGGGTGTCGCGGCGCGCCAAAAGATACAGAGGTGTATCCGATACGACAATGGATCCCGAGGATTCCGGGAGGCGCCCCGTCCGGGGTGGCGAGGAGGGCGGGGGTCCCCGTTCGCGGCGGCGTCCGCCGGGAGGGCGGCGCTTGCGGCGCGGGGATTCCGGCGGCTACGGTCCCCGGAGAAAGCGCTTACTGACTGGAGTGCGACCCGTGCCCACCGTGCCTGCCGGACCCGCCTCGGACGTCCTGGTCTACACCCGCACCACCGGCTACCGCCACGACTCGATCCCGGCCGGTGCGACCGCCCTCACCGAGCTGGCGAAGGCCGCGGGACTCGAGGCCCGGGTGACCGAGGACCCGGCGGACTTCACGCCCGAACGGCTCGGCCGGTGCGCGGCCGTCGTCTTCCTGTCGACCACCGGCACGGTGCTGACGGCCGCGGGCCGTTCGGCCTTCGAGGCGTACGTGCGGCGGGGCGGCGGATTCCTCGCGGTCCACGCGGCGGCCAACGCGGAGCCGGACTGGCCCTTCTACGGCCGCCTCCTCGGCACGCGCTTCGACGGCCATCCGGAGATCCAGCCGGGCGTGGTGCGCGTGGCGGACGGCGACCACCCGGCGACGGCGGTCCTGCCGGACCGCTGGGCGTGGACCGACGAGTGGTACAACTTCACCGCCAACCCCAGGGGCAGCGGCGTGCGGGTGCTGGCGACGGCCGACGAGTCGAGCTACCGCGGCGGCACGCTCGGAGCCGACCACCCCCTGGTCTGGTGCCGGGAGGAGGGACGGGGCCGCGTCCTGTTCACGGCGCTCGGGCACGCCGCCGAGGCGTACGAGGACCCCGCCTTCCGCGCGCACCTCGCCGGCGCGCTGGTCTGGGTCACCGAAAGGGGGCCCGCGCGACGGCCCTGACCGGGACGCCGCCGCCCCGTCCCGTCGCGGCCGGCCCGCAGGGTGGTCCCGCCCCGGACGCCGGCGTCCTTCCCCGGCCGCCCGCACGGCGGTCCCGACCGGTACTCCTCCCCGCGTCTCGGACCGGGCCACACGTTTCGGACCGCGCGGCCTCTGGAAGACGCACCCCGGGGCGCACCGGCCGGCCGAGGCCGCGTCACCCCCGCGCACCGCCTCCGATTGCGGCAAGGGCCGGGGCGCGGGAGGGTTCCGTTGGAGTGGACGTCAGGAGGAGACGAGACATGGGCATCGCCACCGTGAATCCCGCGACGGGCGAGACACTGCGCACCTACGACGCCCACGGGCCCGAGGAGGTCGAACGGCGCATCGCCGCCGCCCACGAGACCTTCCGCGTCTATCGCACGACGACCTTCGCCGAGCGCGCCCGCCTCATGCGCCGCGCCGCCGACCTCCTCGACGAGGACACCGACGACATCGCCCGGACGATGACCATCGAGATGGGCAAGCCGATCACCGCGGCCCGCGCGGAGGCCGCCAAGTGCGCCAAGGCGATGCGCTGGTACGCGGAGAACGCCGCGTGGCTGCTGGCGGACGAGCACCCCGCGGAGTCCGACGTACGGGACACCGGGGCCGACGCGGCCCGGGTCCACTACCGGCCGCTCGGCACCGTCCTCGCCGTCATGCCCTGGAACTTCCCGCTCTGGCAGGTCGTCCGCTTCGCGGCGCCCGCGCTCATGGCGGGCAACACCGGGCTGCTCAAGCACGCCTCCAACGTCCCCCGGACGGCCCTCTACCTCGGAGACCTCTTCCGCCGCGCCGGCTTCCCCGAGGGCTGCTTCCAGACGCTCCTGATCGGCTCGGGCGCCGTCGAGGCCGTGCTGCGCGACCGGCGGGTCGCCGCCGCGACGCTGACCGGCAGCGAACCGGCGGGGCGCTCGGTCGCGGCCATCGCCGGCGACGAGGTCAAGAAGACCGTCCTCGAACTCGGCGGCAGCGACCCGTACATCGTGATGCCCTCCGCCGACCTGACGCGCGCCGTCAAGACCGCCGTCACCGCGCGCGTGCAGAACAACGGCCAGTCCTGCATCGCCGCGAAGCGTTTCATCGTGCACCGGGACGTGTTCGAGCACTTCGCCGAGCGCTTCACGGCCGCCATGAGCGCGCTCACCGTCGGCGACCCGCTGGAGGAGTCGACCGACGTCGGCCCGCTCGCCACCGAGCAGGGCCGCACCGACCTGGAGGAACTCGTCGACGACGCGGTGGCCAAGGGCGCCACGGTCCTGTGCGGCGGGGCCCGCCCCGAGGACCGCAAGCGAGGCTGGTTCTACGAGCCCACGGTCCTCACCGGCATCACGCCCGAGATGCGCATCCACCAGGAGGAGACCTTCGGTCCGGTCGCCACGCTCTACCCGGTGACCGACATCGAGGAGGCCGTCGCCGTCGCCAACGACTCGCCGTTCGGCCTCAGTTCGAACGTCTGGACGCGGGACGACGAGGACGTCGCCTTCTTCGTCCGCGACCTGGAGGCCGGCGGGGTCTTCGTCAACGGCATGACCGCCTCGCACCCCGCCCTCCCGTTCGGTGGGGTGAAGCGCTCGGGCTACGGGCGTGAACTGTCCGGGCACGGCATCCGCGAGTTCTGCAACGCGACCACCGTCTGGCAGCGCGCCTGAGGCGTCCGGCCGGAGACCCCGGCGACGCGGGGTGTCCGGCGCCGGCCGCCCGGGCGCTCCCGGCGCGGCCGGCGCGGGCCGCCCCCCCCCGGTGGCTCCCCGGACGTCCGCGCGCCGGTCACTCGCCCCGCGTCCAGGCCAGCAGTCGCTCCGCCGGCCAGGTGTTGATCACCCGCTCGGGCGGCACCCCGCACTCCTCCGCCCGCGCGCAGCCGAAGATCTGCCACTCCAGCTGCCCGGGCGCGTGCGCGTCCGTGTCGACGGCGAACCAGACGCCCGCCTCCACCGCCCGGCGCAGCAGCCGCCGCGGCGGATCCAGCCGCTCCGGACGGCTGTTGATCTCCACCGCCGTCCCCGACTCCGCGCACGCGGCGAAGACCCGGGCCGCGTCGAACTCCGACTCGGGCCGCAGCCGCCCGCCGCTCACCAGGCGCCCGGTGCAGTGCCCCAGGACGTCCATCAGCGGATTGCGCACGGCCTTCACCATGCGCCGGGTCATCGCCGGCGCGTCCATCCGCAGCTTGGAGTGGACCGAGCCCACGACCAGGTCGAGCCGTTCCAGCAGCTCCGGCTCCTGGTCCAGCGACCCGTCGTCCAGGATGTCGCACTCGATGCCCGTCAGCAGATGGAACGGCGCCCACTCCTCGTTCAGCCGCTCCACCACGTCGAGTTGCTCGCGCAGCCGCTCCGGGGACAGCCCGCGGGCCACCGTCAGGCGCGGCGAGTGGTCGGTGAGGACGGCCCACTCGTGGCCGATGCGGGCCGCGGTCCGGCCCATGTCCTCGATGGTGCTGCCGCCGTCCGACCAGTCCGAGTGCAGATGGCAGTCGCCGCGCAGCAGCGCCCGCAGCGTATCGCCGCCGTCGGCCTCCGGGACCGGGATCTCCTCCTCCAACCGCGCGAGGTAGGCGGGCACCTCCCCGGCCAGCGCCTCCCGCACCACCGCCGCCGTCTTCGGACCGAGGCCCTTGACCGACTCCAGCGTCCCGGCGGCGGCGCGCCCGGCCGCCTCGCCGTCCTCCATCGCCGCGACGACCGCGGACGCCGTACGGAAGGCCCGCACCCGGTACGTGGGGGCCTGGGAGCGTTCCAGCAGGAAGGCGATCCGGTCCAACGCGGCCACGGGGTCCATCGCACGACACCTCTCGTTCCCGCCGCCGGCCCCGCCGGACCCGCGTCCGGGGAGGGGCCCGCGGCCCGTGATCAGCCCCCGGACTTCCCCGGCACCGCCGACGCGGGCGTCTGCACCGGGCCGATCTCGCACCACACCGCCTTGCCCTCGCCCCGGGGCTCCACGCCCCACCGCGAGGCCAGCGCGTCGAGCAGCAGCAGGCCACGCCCCGAGGTCGCCGCCTCGCCCGGCGTCCGCCTGCGGGGCCAGGCGCTGGAACGGTCCTGCACGGACAGTCGCACCCGCCGTACCGGCTCCGGGAGCACCTCCAGGGTCAGTACCGCGCCGCCCTCCGTGTGCAGCAGTACGTTCACCAGCAGCTCGCCCGTCAACAGCTCGGCGTCGTCGGCCAGTTCGTCCATGCTCCAGTCCCGCAGCGCCTGTCCCACCGCCGCCCGCGCGTCCGAGAGCCCCTGCGGATCGGCCTGGTGGATGTACTGGTGGATGCGCGGCGCCCGCGGAGTGCCCGGGTCCGGGCTGCGGCGCAGGACGAGCAGGGCCACGTCGTCTCCGGCCCCCCACCGCTCCCAGAGCTGTTCCGAGAGGTGGTCGGCCAGCGCCTCGGCCTGCGGCGGCCCGCTGCTCATCGCGCCGGCCAGTACCGCCAGACCCGATTCGATGTCCGTACCGGGCTGCTCGACCAGCCCGTCCGTGTAGAGCACCAGCGTCTCGCCGGGCACCAGGTCGAGCCGGGTCTCCGGGAACTCCTCGTCCCCGAACACCGTCGCCAGGCCGAGCGGCAGCCCGCCCCGCAGCTTGGGCCGCCCGACGCGGCCGTCCGTGTGCCGGATCAGCGGCCCCAGGTGCCCGGCCCGCACCGCGCGCACCGTGCCCCCGCCCAGGTCGACCTGGGCGTAGGTGCAGGTGGCGAAGCGGTTCGTGTCGAGTTCGGCGAGGAAGCGGGACGCCCGGGCGAGCACCGTGGACGGGGCATGGCCCTCGCCCGCGTAGGCCCGCAGCGCGATCCGCAGCTGCCCCATGATGGCCGCGGCATGGGTGTCGTGGCCCTGGACGTCGCCCACCACGATCCCCACCCGGCCGCGGGGCAGCGGGATCACGTCGTACCAGTCGCCGCCGACCTGACGTCCGCTCCAGGCCGCGTGGTAGCGGACCGCGATCTCGCCCCCGGTGATCTCCGGGATCCGGCGGGGCAGCATCGTCTCCTGCAGTCCCGTGGCCAGCTCCCGCTCCTCGTCGAAGAGGATGGCCCGCTGCAGCGACTGGGCGACGATCGCGGCCAGCCCGAGGGCGAGGTTGCGCTCGTCGGCGCTGAAGGCCGTACGGCCCCGGTAGAACAGCGCCATCCCGCCGAGCGAGCGGGCCTGGGCGACCAGCGGCAGGTAGCAGGCGGCCTTGAACTTCAGCCGGGGCAGATAGGGGGCGAGTTCGGGGAAGTCCCGGCCCAGTGACGGGAACGAGGAGACGAAGCGGGGCCGCCCGCTCAGCACCGCCTCGGCCAGCGGCAGACCGCCGTCGAGCCGCCGGGTGCGGAAGTCGTTCAGGGCGTCCAGCGACTCGCCGCTGAGCGCGATGACGTTGAGCGAGCCGTTCTCGACCAGCCCGAGCGCGAGGCCGTCCGCGCCCAGCCGCGCGAGCCCGCCGGGGCCGGTCAGGGCGGCCGTCACGTCGTCGACGGTCACGGCACGCGACAGCGCGTGCGTGGTGCGTTCGACGATGCTCGTCTGCACCTCGCGGCGCTTCTCCAGGTCGAGCACGAACTCCGAGTGGGCGACCTCGGCGGAGGCGTCCCGGACGATCCCGACGATCCGCTGGGCCATGCCGTCCGGCGCCCGCAGAATTCGTGCCTGCACATGCGTCCACTGGGGGGTTCCGTCGTCCCGTTCGATGCGGAACTGCGCCGTGTACGAGGTCTGACCGCTGATGATGGCATGCCGGATCACGGCCTCGAGCCGCGTCCGCTCCTCCGGGTCGAGCCCGCGGACGAGCGTGGCGGGCCGGCCGTCGAACCCTTCCGGGTCCACCCCGAACACCAGCAGCCCGGCGTCGTCGACATCGATGCTGCGCGTGTCGAGGTCCCAGTCGAAGCTGCCGGTGCGATTCATGGCGAGCCGCTCGGTGGGGCCGATCTCGCCACTGTGCGTGCGCCGGTCGTCATCGGTCATCTCGTCCATTGTCGAACCGGTACCCCTCCGACGCCATGGCGGCGACACGGCGCGCCGGAGATTTCACCGGCCGGGCAGAATGGGCCGGTGAATCCGCGCTACCGAATCCTCGGTCCCGGCCGGGCGGTCCGGGACGACGGCCGCGAGGCCGCGCTCGGCGGTCCCCGGCTGCGGGCCCTGCTGGCGGTGCTGGCCGCCGCCGGCGGGCGGGACGTGGGCACCGGGACGCTCGTCGCCCGGATCTGGGAGGGCGTGCCGCCGGGGGACGCGGAGGGCACGGCGGCGCTGCAGGCGCTGGTCGGGCGGCTGCGCAAGGCCCTCGGCCGGGACGCCGTCCTGTCCGCCCCCGGCGGCGGGTACCGGCTCGCCGCGACCGCGCAGGACGTCGACCTGTACGTGTTCGAGCAGCTGGCCGCGGACGGGTCCCGGGCCCTGGCCGACGGGGACGCGACCCGGGCGGCCCGGATCCTGGACGAGGCCCTCGGGCTGTGGCACGGGCCCGCGCTCGCCGACCTCCCGGGCCGTGCCGGCGACCCCTTGGTCGTCCGCGCGGAGCAGCGGCACACGCAGGCGCGCCGGGACCGGCTCGCCGCGGACGTGGCCCTCGGCCGCGCCCGGACCGCGCTCGCGCCCCTGACGGCCATGGCGGCCGAGCACCCGCTCGACGAGCCGCTGCAGGCCCTGCGGATCCGCGCGCTGCGGGCGGCCAGCAGCGGCGCGGAGGCGCTCCAGGCGTACGAGGAGGTCCGCGGTCTCCTCGCGGACCGCCTCGGCGCGGACCCCGGCCCGGACCTGCGCGCCCTCCACGCCGAGTTGCTGGCCGGCGAGCAGACGGCGGAGCGCTCCGTCCTCCCCGCGCGGCTGACCTCCTTCGTCGGCCGGGCGGCCGAACTGGACGCGCTCGGGGCGGCGCTGCGGGCCGGGCGTCTCGTCACCCTGACCGGGCCCGGCGGGGTCGGCAAGACCCGGCTCGCCCTGGAGGGCGCGGACCGCGCCGAAGGACCGGTCCGGGTCGCCGAACTCGCCTCCGTCCGGCGGGAGTCGGACGTCACCGCCGCCGTCCTGACCGCACTCGGCGCCCGCGAGACGCAGCTCTGGAGCGCCGCGGCCCTCGACCGGCAGAGCCACGATCCGCTGGACCGGCTGGTGGAGCATTGCGGGTCGCGGCGGTTGTTGTTGCTGCTGGACAACTGTGAGCACGTGGTGGGTGCGGTGGCGGGGTTGGTGGGCGGTGGCGATCCTGCGCCACGGCTCCGCGGTCCCGGCGTCCGGCGCGGTGGCGGCGCGGGCGGCGGCGGGCAGCAGGGCGCGGGCGGTGACACCGGCGACGACGAGGCCGAGGACGGCCGCCGCGGCGAGGGTCGCGGCCGGAGGCAGGCCTCCGCTCAGGGTGCGGGCGCCGATGAGGGCCGCGAGGACGCCGCCGAGGGAGAAGGTGGCGTGGAAGGCGGACATGACGGGGCGTCCGTAGCCGCTCTCCACCTGGACGGCGTGGGCGTTCATGCTCACGTCGAGGCAGCCGTTGCCGAAGCCGAGGAGCAGCAGGGCGGCGCCGAGCGTCCAGGTGTCGACGGCGAGTCCGGGGAGCACGACGGCGGCGCTGCAGAGTGCCGCGCCGAGGGGGACGACGGTGCGGGCGCCGAGGCGGTCCGTGAGCGGTCCGGCGAGCTGCATGCCGGCGAAGGCGCCGAGACCGAGGAGCAGCAGAAGC
Organism: Streptomyces sp. MS191; assembly: GCF_008042125.1. Classification (GTDB taxonomy): domain Bacteria; phylum Actinomycetota; class Actinomycetes; order Streptomycetales; family Streptomycetaceae; genus Streptomyces. The sequence continues at coordinate 61,025 of NZ_RDBI01000034.1, read as the reverse complement.
CAGCCGAGCGCGGCGTGGCCGATCCCCACCGCGTGTGCGACGGCCGGGATGTGCACGACCCACATGCCCAGGAGGAAGCCGTTCAGGGCGAAGTAGACGAAGGTGGCGACGCGGGCGTTCCGCAGGGTTCTCTCCATGCCGGTGAACCTATCGAACAATCCTCATGTTCGAAAGCTTGCGTTTCGAACATGAATGATGTTCCATCGTGGAGTGGCGAGTGCAACGAACACCGAACGGCTGCGACGGATCACGGACGCCGTGCGCGAGGCGGGCCGGCTCGGCGTGGCCGAGCTGGCGGCCCTGACCGGCGCGTCCGAGATGACCATCCGGCGCGATCTGGAACTGCTGGCCGACCAGGGAGTCCTGGAGCGGTACCGCGGCGGGGCGCGCAGCCTCCTGCTGCGCGGCGAGGAGCCGCCCTTCGCGCTGCGGTCGGGCGAGGGGCGGGACGTCAAGCGGCGGATCGCGGCCGAGGTGGCCGGACTGATCGCGGACGGCGAGTCCGTCGTCCTGGACAGCGGCACGACCTGCGTCGAGGTGGCGCACGCCCTGGAGCAGCGACGGCTGACCGTGATGCCCCTGTCCCTGCACGCGGTCAACGCCCTGAGCGGCGGGCCGCGGCTGACGCTCCTGGTGCCCGGCGGCCGCCCCCGGCCCGGCGAGCTGGCGCTCACCGGTCCGCTGACGCTGGCGTCGCTGGCCGCCCTGCGGTTCGACACGGCCGTCGTCGGCTGCTGCGGGCTGAACGCCGAGCACGGGCTGACGGCGTACGACCTGGACGACGCGGCGGTCAAGCGGGCGGCGATCGCCTCGGCCCGCCGGGTCGTCGCCGTGACGGAGGGGGCCAAGCTCACGCGGACCGCCCTCGCCTTCGTGGCGCCCGCCTCGGCGCTGCACGCGGTGGTCACGGACGACTCCGCCCCGCGTGAGGAGACCGAGGCGCTGGCCGCGGCCGGCGTGACGGTCCGCCGGGCCTGACCGCGCCGGACCGGCACCGGCCCGTCAGAGCGTGGACCGCTCCCAGGCGAGCGTCACCCGCAGGTTGGCCGTCGCGCTGCCCTTGACGATGAGCGCGGTCAACTTGCCCGACTCGAGGCCCAGCTGACAGCCGAACTCGACGGTCGCCCGGTCCGGCGCCGCCCGGTGCAGGGCCTCGCCGATCTGCCCGGCGAAGGACGACAGCGCGTGGGTGACCTCGGAGAGGTCCGGGGTGACCGCGCGCGGTCCTTCCAGTCCTTCCTCGGCGAGGTCGGGCCCGAGGCGCTCCGTTTCCACGAAGAGGACGGCCTCACCGAGGTCGACCTTGGTGACGTCCGGCATGACGGTCCTTCCCGAGGAGCTGGCGAACAGAGCGTCAGTATCGCCGCGGGATGCGGCGCGAGCACGGGGAGCGGTCATTCGGCTCAGCCTCCTGCTCAGAGTGCGGGGTTCAGTGAGCCGGCGGGACGGGCACGCGGCGCCGGGCGCGGGCCGAGCGCGCTGCCGTGCCGCCAGTCGGTCCAGCTCAGGTTCCAGTCGCCGAAGCCGTTGTCGAAGGGACTCATCGGCTCGCCGTATCCGTTGACCACCTGGACGAGATCGCCTTCGCGCACGGTGCGGAAGAGCCAGGCGGCGTCCTCGGTGCTCATGCCGGTGCAGCCGTGGCTGACGTTCTCGGCCCCCTGGGCGTCCGTCGACCAGGGAGCGGCGTGCAGGTACTCGCCGCTCCAGGTGACCCGGGTCGCCCAGCGGACCTTGAGGTCGTAGAAGTCCTTGCTGCCGCGGGCGATTCCGATGGAGTCCCCGCGCATCCGGACCATCGGTTCCTTGCCGAGCACCACCTTGATGCCGCCGCGGGTCCGGTAGCCGGCCTTGCCCGTGGTCACGGGGATGGTGCGCAGGAGCTCGCCGTTGCGGCGGACGGTCATCCGCAGGGCGGCGACGTCCGTGACGGCCTCGACGCGATCCCCGGTGGTGAGGGTGAGGGGGCTCGACGGGCCGCCGAACAGGCCGTCGGTGACGCGGACGCCCTCGAGTCCGCTGCGGACGCGGACCGTGGCGTGCGCGGGCCAGTAGCCGCGGGGCCGGTAGTGGAGGGTGGTGGGGCCCACCCAGTGCCAGGAACCCTCGACATGCGGCTCGGAGCGTACGTCCAGGGCGCGTTCGACGACGCGGCGGACCTCGGGGCGGTCGGCGGGCACCGGCAGGTTGAGCTCGGCGGTCAGGGGCTGCCCGACACCGTAGGTGCGGTCGGTGTCCGGCCCGAACGTCGCCGTCAGCCGCTCCCCCACCGGGGCCCGGTGGGTGCGGAACTCCAGACGCGCCGCCTGCCGTCGCCGCCGGTCCGGTCCGAGTCCCTCGACGGCGAGGCGGGCGGTGAACCGGCCACCGGCCGGGAGCGCGTTCTCGCTCGTCCAGCGGGTGCGGTCCTCCGCCGCGTGTCCGGCGACCTGCCGCCCCCGTTCGTCGACGACCGTGACGTCGGTCATCCGGCCGGGAGTCCCGAGCGCGATCTCGACCGGTCCGGTGGCGGTCTCCTCGAACGTGAGGGGGGCGACCGTCGAGTCGGCGCCGGCGGGCAGCAGCACGGTGTACCGGGGAGCTCCGCACAGACCGCTGGCGGAGCCGCACGGGTCCACCCGGAGGATCGCCGGGCGGTCGGGCGCCGCGGCCGGCCGGGGCGCGCGGCCCCCCGCCGGGAACTGTGCCGCGGTGGCGACGAGGACGACCCCGACCGTGACGGAGAGCGCACCCCGCCTCGTGGTGTTCCTTCGTGACGGCACGTCGGACGCCCTTCCTTCCCCGCGGTACCGGTCGACCGCAGCATCAAAGCGGATGCCGGGACGAAAAGATGATCAACCGACCGGGCGTGGCGCGAGGGAGGGCTCGGAGACGACTCGAAAGCACCAATCAGGCGCGTCAGCCGGGCGTCCCCGGGGTGGGCGCGAAGGCGGCGCCGTGGCCGGGGACGACGAGGGCCGGGGCGAGGTCGAGGATCGCGCGGCGGGAGGCGTGCAGGGCGTCGGGGTCGGTGGCGTACGGGTCCTCGGCCGGACCGTCGGCGGACCACCACAGGTGGGTGAGGACGACCAGTCCGTCCGCGGTGTCGGCGAGGGTGCTGATGTCCTCCGCGGTGTGGCCCGGGGTGGCCGCGAGCCGGATCGACGGCGAGAGCCGGAAGCCGTCGGCCGGGCGGTCGGTCCACAGGTCGTCCTGGTAGACGGCCCAGTGGTCGTGGTACCGGGCCGCCGGGAAGAGGGCGGCGTTGAGCGTGTGGTCGGGGTGATGGTGGCTGAACACCACGTCCGTGACCTGCTCGGGGGCGACACCGGCGTCGGCGAGAGGTCCCAGGATGAGGGCGCGGTCGGCGACCATGCCGGGATCGACGACGACCACGGCGTCACCCTCGCGCAGGAGGCTGACGGTGGACGCGGTGCGGGGGCCGACGTAACCGGCGGTCAGGACGGTCAAGGTGGCGGTCATGGGCGCACGCTAGCGCGGCCCGGCCGGGCAGTTGAGCGAATTCCGGCCACCAGGGATCACGAATTCTCGCCAATGATCAGACGGGCGCCGGCGCGCGGGGCGCTTCTCAGCGCGGCGGCTCGGGCAGCTCCTCCCCCGTCTCCAGGAGGGACTTGAGGCTGGAGAGCAGCGCCGGCCAGCCCTCGCCGATCATGCCGTGCATCATTCCGTCGGGTTCCAGGTCGTCGTGCGTGACGACGAGCTTGACGATGTCCCCCGCCGGCTCGATCGCGAAGGTCACCTTGGAGCGGCGCTCCTTCGACAGCCGCGCGTAGGTCTCGTCGTCGACGCCGACCGCCTCGGCCCACTCGGGCGTGAAGGAGTGCCAGGTGTACGAGAGGAGACGGCCCGGCCGGGCCGCGAGGACCACCTGGTCCGGGTCGGCGGTCTGACGGCCGTCCTGGTCCCAGACCATCCGCGAGCCGGCCGTCCACGTGGTCTCGAAGGCCACGCCCCAGTAACGGCGCGTGAAGGCGGCGTCGGTCAGGGCCTGCCAGAGCTCGTCCGGAGTGGTGCGGATGTAGGTGGTGTAGACGAACGCGTTGCTGTCCATCGGGGCCGCTCCCATGCTGACTCTCGCGCATCCCCCGCCTCACCGCGCAGTCTTCCGACTACCTCCACGGTAGGCAGCCGGGTGCCCGACCGCCACGCAGACGCCTGCGCCCCGGCCCGTACGGCGGGACATACGGCGGGACCCGGGTGCCGGAAGGCGCGACACCGCCCGGCCGGAGGCGCGTACGATCTCCGCAGCCGATCGGGCGGGTTCGCCCCATCCGCCCCACATGCCCCCCACAGGGCCATCCGTTGAATAGGTGCGGAAGAAACTATTCAACGAACTGCTAGCGTGTCCGGATGTCCCTCAAGCACGCCGTCCTCGCCGCTCTTCTGGAGGGCGAGGCATCCGGATACGACCTGGCCAAGATCTTCGACGTGTCCGTGGCCAACTTCTGGGCGGCCACGCCGCAGCAGCTCTACCGGGAGCTGGACCGGCTCTCCGAGGCGGGCCTGATCGCCGCCCGGGTCGTCCAGCAGGAACGGCGTCCGAACAAGCGGATGTTCACGCTGACCGAGGCGGGCCGTGAGGACCTGGTCGCCTACACGAGCACGTCACCGCGCCCCACCGCCATCCGGGACGAGCTGATGGTGCAGGTGCAGGCCTGCGACGAGGGCGACACCGAAGCGGTCCGCGGCTTCGTCCACGAGCGGATGGAGTGGTCGCGGGGGAAGCTGGCGCGCTACGACCGGCTGCGCGACTGGCTGCTCGACGGCCGGGACGAGGTGACGTACCTGCGGGAGGCCGAGCGGATCGGCCCCTACCTCACGCTGATGCGCGGCCGGTACCTGGAGGAGGAGAACCTGCGCTGGGGAGCGCAGGTGCTGACGATCCTCGAGCAGCGGCTGACCGCCGCGAAGCAGGCCAACTGAGCGTCCGCGCCCGCCCGGGCACGGACGGGGCGACCCCGACCCCCCTCGTTCACCTATGCTTTTCATCATGATCGATAGGAAGGTCGATGGCGCGGACGAGGGCGCCGGGGCGGCCGGCTCCGAGGACGACCGCACCGGGCCGTCGGCGACCGCGCCGCGGGGGCCGCTCGACCTGTCCCTGCTGCGCACCTTCCTCGCCGTGCACCGCACCGGGTCCTTCACGGCCGCCGCCCGGCTGCTGACGCTGTCCCAGCCGACCGTCACCACCCAGATCCGGGCCCTGGAGCGCCGGCTCGACCGCGAGCTGTTCGAGCGGCAGCCGCGCGGGGTGGCCCCGACGCCCTACGCCGACGAACTGGCCGCCCGGGTGGCGGCCCCGCTCGACGCGCTGGCGGCGGTCGCCGACCACGACCCGGAGGCCCGCCCCGCGCCGCAGCCGGTCCATCTGGCGGGCCCGGCCGAGTTCCTGTGCGAGGCCGCGCTGCCCGCGCTGGCACCCCTGGTCGAGGAAGGGGTACGGCTCCGGGTGACCACCGGGCTCACGGAGGAGCTCCTGGAGGGTCTGCGCGCAGGCCACCACGACCTGGTGGTCTCGACCGTACGGCCCCGCGGGCGCACACTGACCGCCGTGCCGCTGGTGGACGAGGAGTTCGTCCTCGTCGCCGCCCCGGAACGGGCGCTGCGGATCGACTCGGAGGCGCTCGCGGCCGACGGGCCGGCCGCGCTGCACGGTGTGCCGATGGTGACGTACGCGGAGGACCTGCCGATCGCCCGCCGCTACTGGCGGCACGTCTTCGGCCGGCGGCTGACGGGCGAGGCGGCCGTCACCATGCCGGACCTGCGAGGCGTCCTGGCCACGATCACGGCCGGAGCCGGCTTCGGCGTACTGCCGCGCTACCTGTGCCGGGCGGAGTTCGAGGCGGGCCGGCTGGTGGCCCTGCTCGAACCCGAGGACCCGCCGATCAACACGGCCTACCTGGTCCGGCGGCCGGGCGTCCCCGACAACCCGCACGTGGCGCTGGTCCGCGACCGGTTGCTGGCCGCCGCCCACCGTTGGTGACGCACCTACCCTGCGGTAACGTCGCCTGGTCGGCGACCGGTGGGGTCGCCGGCACTGCGGCGGGATCGCGCAGACGCAGCCGAGCGGACAAGGGGCGGGCCGGATGAAGATCGGTGACATCGTCGAGGACTTCACTCTTCCGGATGAAACGGGGACCTCCCGGTCGCTGACCGGGCTGCTCGAGGAGGGGCCGGTCGTGCTCTTCTTCTACCCGGCCGCCATGACCCCGGGCTGCACGGCCGAGGCCTGCCACTTCCGCGACCTCGCGGGCGAGTTCCGGGCCGCCGGGGCACGACCGGTCGGCATCAGTTCCGACGAGGTCGAGCGGCAGCAGGAGTTCGCCGACCGGCACTCGCTCGGCTATCCCCTGCTGTCCGACCCCAAGGGCGAGATAAGGGACCGGTTCGGGGTGACGCGCGGCTTCTCGCTCGCGCCGACGAAGCGCGTGACCTTCGTGATCGACCAGGACCGCCGGGTGCTGGAGGTCGTCCGCAGCGAGCTGCGGATGAGCGCCCACGCCGACCGCGCGCTTGCCGCGCTGCGCGCCCGCACCGCCTGACCCCTCCGTTCCGCGCGGCAGGCCGATCGCTCTCGACATGCGGGCGATCGGCTGTTCGGTGACACTCACTCCTATAGCGGTGCCGTAAGCGCCCCGCTGTGGGAACGGAGTACAGGAATGGACGACTATCCCCTGCTCAACGTCTTCTGGACGATGCTCTGGTTCTTCATCTGGATCATGTGGCTCTTCCTGCTGTTCAAGGTGATCACCGACATCTTCCGGGACCACGAACTGAATGGCTGGGCCAAGGCCGGCTGGCTGGTCCTGTGCATCCTCATCCCCTACCTCGGCGTGCTGATCTACGTGATCGCCCGGGGCAAGAGCATGACCCAACGCGATCTGAAGCAGGCCAAGGAGAGCGAGGCCGCGTTCCAGTCGTACATCCGCAAGACGGCCGGTTCGGGTGACGGGAAGAGTCACGCCGACGAACTGGCCAGACTCGCCGAACTGAAGAGCTCCGGCGCCATCACGGAGGAGGAGTTCCAGAAGGCGAAGGCCAAGGTCCTGTCCTGACCGGGACCGGGGGATCGGCCTCCGACGCCGCCTCCCGTTCGCTCCTCGCGAGAGCGCTCGCGGAACCCGGCCGGCTGCCCGAGCTGCTGGCCGGGTTCGCGTTGCGCCTGCACGGCGCCCGTGCCGGCCGGAGCGTGTCACGGCTGCGCGACGCACACCCCGACGCGATGCCGGAGGAACTCCAGGCGCTCGTGACGACCCGGGGGCGCCGCCGGGTCGTCGCCGAAGGAGCTTTCGTGGGCGGCCCGTTCATGGTCCTCGTGCCGTTCGCCTTCTGTGCGGCGCTGCTGGCCCAGGCGCGCACGATCCTCGAACTGGCCGGTCTCGACGGCCGGGACACCACCGACCAGGCCCGCGCGGCCGAACTGCTGGTGCTGCAGGGCGTGTACACCGACGTCGGCGCGGCCGCGAAGGGTCTGGAGTCCGGCCCGGAGCCGCCGCCCGAACCGCGGGGCCGACTGTCGTCCCTGTGGGTACTGGTCCTGCGGATGGCCCGGCTGCTCGGCCTGGTGACGCCCGACGAGCCTCCCCGGCCGCTCGTCCGGATCGGGCAGTGGACGCTGCTGGCGGTGGTGTTCCTGACCGGCCTGGTCGCACCGCTGGTCTGGCTCCCCTACATGGCGTTGAACTATCAGCGGGCCACGCGCCGGCTGAACCACCGGGCGGTCGTCTTCTACTTCGGCGGGCCGGGCCCCACAGCCCGCCGGCCGGCGCGCCTCGACCCGGGCATGGCGCTCGCCGCGGTGCGCGGCGCCGGGTCACTCCTCGTGGTGGCCGTGGCGGTGACCCTGATCCTGCTCACGGACCTCGACATCGCCGGCAGCCGGTGGCCGGTGCTGACCGCCGCGCTCGTCGTGGGCTCGTTCCTGATGGGCGGGCTGTGGCTGTGGCGCCGCCGGCGCCGGCGGCGTGAGCACTCCGCCGACGAGCAGGACCTGGAAGACCCCCCTTAATCAGTACGGCAGATACCTATTTGATAGCGTCGGCTTGTGCGGCTGACGAAATTCACCGACCTGGCGCTGCGTGCCGTGATGCGCCTGGCGGTCTCCGAGCAGGACGACCCGGCCGCCACCCGCGAGGTGGCCGAGGAGATGGCCGTGCCCTACGCCCACATGGCGAAGGTGGTCACCCGACTCCAGCACCTCGGCGTCGTCGAGGCGCGCCGCGGCCGGGGAGGCGGCCTGACCCTCACCGGGACCGGGCGGCACGCCTCCGTCGGCTGGCTGGTCCGGACCCTGGAGGGCGAGGAGGAGGTCGTCGCCTGCGAGGGCGACCCGCCGTGCCCCCTGCGGACGGCCTGCCGACTGCGCGGCGTGCTGCGCGAGGCGCAGGAGGCCTTCTACCGCACGCTCGACCCGCTCACGGTGGCGGATCTCGTGGAATCCCCGACCGGTCCCGTCCTCGTCTCGCTCTCCGGGCGACGTCCGGACTGACCCGCACCCCCCGGGCGTCACCGCGCCGGCCACCCTGCCGTTCCTGTCGCCTTTAAATACGCAGATCATTTACCACATTGGAGTCGCGATGCTGTCCCCGCAGGCCACCCCCGTCGTCCGCGCCACCCTCCCCGTCGTGGGGGCCGCGCTCGACGAGATCACCGAGCGCTTCTACGCGGGCCTGTTCGACGCCCACCCCGAGCTGCTCCGGGACCTCTTCAACCGCGGCAACCAGGCGAGCGGCGACCAGCGGCGGGCTCTGGCCGGCTCCATTGCCGCCTTCGCCGGCGCCCTCCTCGCGCACCCCGACACCCGGCCGGACGCCATGCTCGCCCGGATAGCGCACAAGCACGCCTCACTCGGCGTCACGTCGGCGCAGTACAAGGTCGTCCACGAGCACCTCTTCACCGCGATCGTCGACGTCCTCGGCGAGGCCGTCACCGCCGAGGTCGCCCAGGCGTGGGACGAGGTCTACTGGCTGATGGCCAACGCCCTCATCGCCCTGGAGGCGCGGCTCTACGCCGACAAGGGGGTCGCCGAGGGCGGGGTGTGGCGGACGATGGAGATCGCCGAGCGCCGCGAGGAGACGGCCGACACCGTCTCGTTCGTGCTGCGGCACGCGGACGGGCGGCCGACGGAGGCGTTCCGGCCGGGTCAGTACGTGAGCGTGCAGGTCGGGCTCCCCGACGGTGCCCGCCAGATCCGTCAGTACAGCCTCTCGTCCGCGCCCGGCCGGCCCCGGTGGCGGATCACCGTGAAGCGGGTCGACGGCGACCCGGCGGGCGAGGTGTCGACCTGGCTGCACGCCCACGGCCGGGTCGGCGACACGGTCGAGGTCTCCGCCCCGTTCGGCGACCTCGTCCTGCCCGAGGGCGACGGGCCCCTCCTCCTGGCCTCCGCGGGTATCGGGAGCACCCCGATGCTGGCCATGCTCGACCACCTCGCCGCCACCGGGTCGACCCGCGCGGTCACGGTCGTCCACGCCGACCGCTCCCCCGCCGGCCACGCGCACCGCGAGGAGCTGAGCCGCCTGGTCGACGCCCTCCCGCAGGCCGCCCTCCACCTCTGGTACGAGGACGGCGAGGCGGCGGACGGGACGACGGGGGCGCGGACCGGCCGCGCGGACGTCTCGGTCCTGGACCTGCCGGCGGACGTGTCGGCGTACCTCTGCGGCCCGCTGCCCTTCATGCGTGCGGTGCGGGGCGACCTGCTGGCCCGGGGGGTGGCCGCATCGGCCGTGCACTACGAGGTCTTCGGCCCCGACCTGTGGCTCGGCGCCGACGCCTGAGCGACCGGGACGGCGCGGACGCCGGACCGGGGCCGACCGGCCGCACGACCAGCCGGACCTCGGCGCCGGCTCCCGGCCGGCGAACGCGCCGGAGTGTGCGCCGCCCGGGCGCGTATCGCGCGGGCCCGTCGGGACGACGGGGACGATTCGGACGACGCGGGAAGGAACGGCGGGGAACAGGTGCCGGGCGCAGGCGCGGGCAGGGGCCGGAACGCGTGGGCCGCGGTCCGGATACGACAGAGCCCCGGTTGGACGGGGGATTCCAACCGGGGCCGATTGCCGTGACGGACGAAGGGCGGTCACCTCAAGGGGGGGACCTGGGGACCGGACCCCTTCGCGGTCACATATGGATGAACGATGAACGTCCGGCGCTTGTTCCACGGCGCCCAAGGTGACCGATGTGAGTCACCTCACCCCTTTTCACCTCGTCCGAACCCTGGGTTCTACGGGCGGTACACGGTGCCCGGCTCGGCCGTTCCGGGGGCCAGCAACTGGGGCACGGTCACGAATGTGAAGCCTCGCCGCTTCAGTTCGTCGATGATCCCGGGGACGGCCGGGACCGTCCCGTCGTAGATGTCGTGCAGCAGGATGATCCCGTCGACCCGGGCGGCGTCGACGACCCGCCGGCGTATGAGCGCGGAGTCGGTCGTGGAGTAGTCCTTGGCCGTGACGCTCCACAGGATCTGGGCGAGGCCGAGGTCACGGCTGACGTCGGAGACCGTGCCGTCGGTGCGGCCCTGCGGCGGACGCATGAGCGTGGGCGTGCGTCCGGTGATCTTCCGTATCGCCTCCTGGGTGCGGGAGAGCTCGTCCCGCACCTCGTCGGCGTCCAGGTCGGTCAGGACGCGGTGGGTCCAGGTGTGGTTGGCGACCTCGTGTCCCTCGTCGTGGATCCGCCTGACGACCTCGGGGTACCGGTCGACGTGCTTCTTGCCGAGCAGGAAGAACGTGGCCGGGACCTGCTTCTCCTTGAGGATGTCGAGGAGGTGCGGCGTGTCCTTGCCCGGACCCGCGTCGAAGGTCAGGGCGATGCACTTGGCCCGGGCGCAGTCGACGGCCCCCTCGCCCCCGCCCCCCTTGGAGTCCGAGGAGTCCGAGGCGGCCTTCCCGCGGGCGTCGCCGGGCGTGATCGGATCGACGCCGCAGCCCGAGAGCGTGAGGATCAGAGAGGCCGCCGCCACGAGGGCGACGGCCGGAGCCCGGAACACACCCGGCCTGGATCGGAACATGCTGGCAACCCGCTTTCCCCGTAGGTGATTTCGATCGACCCTTCGCGCTTGGTCAGAGCAGCGTCGAACGGCACGTCGAACACTCTACGTACGGTGTATACACGGCATGCATAGGGGGGTGCCCCGGCCAAAGCGCGGGGTGGGGGCGGATGCGGTGTGCGGG
>NZ_RDBI01000034.1:42784-49754 GCF_008042125.1 Streptomyces sp. MS191 | reverse complement strand
GCGGAGGCGAGGGCGGTCAGGTCCGCAGGGTGCGGGCAACGTGCGCTCGGCGGTGCCCGGGGCTGGTTCCGGACACCCCTGCTCCCCGGGCGGCGCCCGTCCGCTCCGCCCGGGGAGCAGGGGTGTCCGGTCGTGCCGCCGCCGCAGGGGGCGCGGCGCGGCACGCGTCGGCCGGCGCGTCAGCGTGAGGCGAGCAGAAGGCGAGCCTCGGTCTCCTGGTCACCGGAGACCGACTCCTGCGAGCGGATGTCGAAGCTCGCGGCGAGGGTCTTCTCGACCTCCTCGACCGCGTGGTACCCGCCGGTCAGCACCGCTCCGACCATGGCCTCCAGCGGAACCGGTCGGCTCTCCTCGTGACGGCCCGCGGCCGTGTCGAACGTGGCCATCCAGACGGTGGCCGCCGGTGCCGTGGCCGCCTGCGGGCCCGGCGCCGACATGTCCTCGAGTTCGTAGACGCGGTCGAGGGCGTCGAAGACGGCTTGGGCGTCCTCCCGGCGGCAGTCACTCAGCTGCACGGTGACGTCCGTGTCGATGTGCGTCTCGTACACGTCGCTCATCTCCTCGCTGCACGGAAGGTCGCTCGTCGTGCCACGCTTCCAGCATCCCTCGCGGCGGGCAGTCCCGCGAGAGCCGGCCGGGACGCGCGCCGTGCGGAGACGACGTGGCGGTGACAGCCTGGAACGGGTACCGCGCGAGCACGCGGGCGGACGACGCGTCGGGGGCCGCGGCCGACACGCTGGAGGACGCATGGCCGAGCGGACGGGACGGCAGGCGCCTGCCGGCGACGACCGAGACCAGGACGACGCCGGCCACGGTGAGGAGGGCGGGCTGATCCGCGGACGGCACGAGACGCCGGACGAGCGTGCGGACCGGCGGTGGAGCGAGTTGATCCAGGAGATCCGGGTCGCCCAGACCGGGGTGCAGATCCTCTTCGGCTTCCTCCTCACCGTCGTCTTCACCACCCGCTTCCCGGAGCTGCGGCCCACCGACCGGACGATCTACATCGTCACCGTCTCGCTCGGGGCGGCGGCGACCGGAGCCCTGATCGGGCCTGTCTCCTTCCACCGGATCGTGGCGGGCCGGCGGATCAAACCGCAGGCCGTGGCCTGGGCGTCCCGGCTGACCTTCGTGGGGCTGCTTCTCCTGCTCGTCACGCTGGGCTCGGCACTCCTGCTGGTCCTGCGGGTCGCCACGGACGCGGACTACGTGCCGTGGCTGGTGGCGGGGCTGGTCGCCTGGTGCGTGCTGTGCTGGTTCGCACTCCCGCTGTGGGTACGCGGCCGCTACACGAGCGGCGCCACCGAGCCCGGCGCGGACCGGTCGGCCTCCGCGGCGAGTGCGACCCCGGACGGCGAGCGGGAGAAGTCGTGAGCCACGAGGGCGCGGCCGGGATTCAGGAGCCTCCCAGCACCTGATCGACGGTGTCGGCCTCGGCGGCCGCCTTGTCGGGACGGTGGCGGACGACGCGCGCGAACCGCAGAGTGACCCCGGCGGGGTACCGCGTGGAGCGCTGGATGCCGTCGTAGGCGATCTCCACGACGAGCTCGGGGCGCACCCGGACGGTGAACCCGTCGTCCTCCACGGCCAGTTCGCCCAGTCTCGCCGTCTGCCAGCGAAGCATCGCGTCGGTGAGGCCCTTGAAGGTCTTGCCGAGCATCACGAAACCGCCGTCGGCGGCGCGGGCGCCGAGGTGGAGGTTGGAGAGCAGGCCGGTGCGGCGGCCGTGTCCCCATTCGGCGGCGAGGACGACGAGGTCGAGCGTGTGCACGGGCTTCACCTTGAGCCACGTGCGGCCACGGCGGCCGGCGACGTACGGCGCGTCCAGGGCCTTCACCAGGACGCCTTCGTGCCCGCGGGCGAGGGTGTCGCCGAAGAACCGCTCGGCGGCCTCGGTCTGGGCGGAGGACCCCGGATCGTCGACGACCGTGCGGCGCACCCGCAGGGCGCCGGGAAGGATCCGGGCGAGGACCTCGTGGCGCTCGTGGCCCGGCCGGTCGATCAGGACCGCCCCGTCGGCGGCGAGGACGTCGAAGAACACGGGCGACAAGGGCAGCGTCGCCCGGGCGGTGGCCACGTCGACGCGGGAGCCGACCCGGGAGGCGATGTCCTGGAACGGCATCGGCCGTCCGCTGCCGGGATCGAGCGCGATCACCTCCCCGTCGAGGATGACCGGGTCGGCCGTCATCCCGCGCGCGACGTCGACGACCTCGGGGAGCCGGCCGGTGATGTCGTCCAGCGAGCGGGTGAACACCCGGACGTCCTCACCACTGCGGTGCACCTGGATCCGAATACCGTCCAGCTTCTCCTCCACGACGCAGGGACCGAGGGCGGTGACCGCCTCGGTGACCGAGGCGGCGGTGTGGGCGAGCATCGGGAACACGGGGCTGCCGACCCGCAGGGAGAACGCCTCCAGTGCGGCGGCGCCCTCGGCGAGTACGGCCCGGGCCACCCGCGGCAGCGACCCTTCGAGCATCACGGCCCGCCGCAGGTCGTCGGAGGGGACGGTGGCGGCCCGAGCGACCCCTTCGAGCGCGATGGCGTCGAGCGCCCCCTGCCGTACCTCCCCCGAGAGCAGCCGGAGCAGGAACTCCTGCTCGGCCGAGGTGGCCGCGGCCATCAGGTCCCTGACGCGCCGGACGCGCTCCGCCTGCGACCCGGCGCCGGAGACGGCGGCCAGCTCGGTCATGGCCGCGTCGGTTCGGGCCAGGGTGAGCGTCGCCTGCTCGGCGGGCGGAACTGCGGGCGGGACGGCGTTCTTGAGGACGCTCCAGCCCACCCCGATCCGCCCCTGGGGAAGGCGCCCGGAGAGGTAGGCGATCACCAACGGGCTCTCCTCGGGCGCGGACTCGGAGAACAGCTCGGCGAGCACGGCGATCTTCCGTGAACGTGCCGAGGTGGTGGCGACCTGGTGGGAGGCGTCCGCGAGTCGGGCCAGCAGCATGCGCCCATCGTCCCCCGGCCGCCGCCGGCACCGCACCTCGGACGCGCCCGGACGTCAGCGCCTCTCCGGCACCTCCCTCCGGGTGGTCGTACGGCCCGCCGGTCGTGTGGTCGCGGCCCTGCGGGGTGACCGCCCGGCACCGGCCGGGGACGGCCGCCGCGCCGGAGCCGGTGGCGTTGGCGGCACGGAGCGGTGCCCGGGTCGGGGCGCTGCGCGGGCCCCGCGGGCCTCGTCCAGGGCGAGGGACAGACTCATGCCGTACCAGAGGATCTCGTCCGGATCGGCCGCGAGGGCGAGCCGGTCGACGATCTCGCGTCCGGCCACCGACTCCGTTCGTCCCGGCGGCGGTTCGGGTCGCAGCGTGTCGAGATACGCGCGCTCACGGGGATCGCGGACGGCATCGGCGAGCAGCAGGGGGTCGAGGAGGGACGCGATCGCCGCCGCCCGCTCCCAGGGGTCCGCCGTCGCGCGCAGCAGCAGGCCGAGCCGCCGTGACCGCCAGTTCCGGGGGCGCAGGTCCTCGCCCCGGTCCAGTCGCTCGCGCAACCCGCGGGGAAGCGGGTCGGAGAGCAGAGTGCCGTGGGCGAGGGCGAACTCGGCCAGCTCGCCCGCCGGGTAGAGCCAGACCACCGCCCGATAGCGGTTGAGACGGAACCGCAACGGGCTGAAGTGGCCCGTCCGGGCCAGTCTGCCGAAGCGGCCGGGCGTCACCGAGAGGATGGCCGCGCCCTCCGCCGTACCCACCGCGCGGACCCTGTCGCGCAGGTCGGCCGGGAAGTCCGGGGCGGCTCTCAGCCGGTCGACCTCGCCCCGGTCCACCCGTCGTGGGGCGCCCGGCGCACCGGGTGGCCGACCCGGTTCACCGGCGACGGCGCCCGGCACCGTACGGACGAGGCCCAGTTGGACGGCGAGCCGGAACTCGTCGCGCCTCAGTCCCAGTTCCCGCGCGGCACGCCCCAGCGCAAGCGTGCGCACGCTCTCTTCCACCGTCATGCGGTCCTCCCCCGTGAGTGACGAATACTCTCGGTGACGACCGTAGCTCCCGGTGACCCTTCTCCGCTCGCCCTGTGGACAACGCACGCCGGCCGCTCCGGCCGGCTGTGGACGACACGGCCGGCGGCTCGCGCGGCGCCCCGGGTCAGAGCGCGTCGAGACCCGTACGGCCCGGCTGACGGGCGGCCACTCCGAGGTGCTCGCCGACCCGGTTCACCAGCAGCGTCATCTCGTACGCCACCTGGCCCACGTCGGCCTCCGCGGCGCTCAGCACGCACAGGCAACTGCCCTCGCCCGCCGCCGTCACGAAGAGCAGGGCGTCGTCGAACTCCACCATGGTCTGCCTGGCCCGGCCCGCCTTGAAGTGCCGGCCCGATCCCCGGGCCAGACTGTGCAGCCCGGAGGAGACCGCGGCCAGGTGCTCGGCGTCCTCCCGCTCCAGGTCGCTGCTCGCGCCCGTCACCAGTCCGTCGTTCGACAGCACCAGCGCGTGCCGTATGTACTCGACCCGTTGGGTCAGGTCGTCAAGGAGCCAGTCCAGTCCCTTGTCCAACGCCATGTGTCGGTCCTCCCCCTGTGTGATGCGTCCCCGTCGACCCGTAGTCCCCGCGGTCCGCGTGTCCCGGCAAGCCTTACGCACTGTCGTGGACAGAGCAAGCACCACCGGCCCCCCGTGCGTGCCGCAGGATGGACCCATGGCAAAGATGACCGAGGAACAGTGGCGGGCGTTCGTCTCCGCCGGCACCCGCACCGGCAAGCTGGCCACCGTCCGGAGCGACGGGAGTCCGCACGTCGTGCCGATCTGGTTCGTGCTCGACGGCGACGACATCGTCTTCAACACCGGCAAGGGCACCGTGAAGGGCCGCAACCTGGCGCGCGACGGACGGGTCGCGCTGTGCGTGGACGACGACCGCCCGCCGTTCGCCTTCGTCACGCTCCGGGGCCGCGCCGAGATCAGCGAGGACCCCGTCGAGCTGCGCCGCTGGGCGACCCGGATCGGCGGCCGCTACATGGGCGAGGACCGCGCCGAGGAGTTCGGCGCCCGCAACGCCGTCCCGGGCGAACTGCTGGTGCGCGTACGGATCGACAAGGTGACCGCGGAGGGCGGCGTCTCCGACTGACGGCCGGGTCGCCCGCCGTGGCGCCCGGCCCGACCCGCGGCTCGGGCCGCGTCCCCCGCGCCCCGGCCGGCCGCCCGGGGCCGGCGTGTCCGACGCCCGCGGGCCCCGCCCGGGGTGCCCCGCGGAGGCACCCGCCCGGTGCACGGCGCTCAGCCGACGGAGTCGAGCAGCCGGGCGGTGTGCATCCTCCCCGCGTACTCCACCAGCCGGATGAGGACCTCCTTGCCCGAGTCCCGGTCGCGCGCGTCGCACAGCACGACCGGCGTGCCGCGGTCCAGGTCGAGTGCCCGGGACACCTCGTGGGCGCCGTAGTTGCGGGCGCCGGGGAAGCAGTTGACCGCGACGACGAAGGGGATCTTGCGGTGCTCGAAGTAGTCCACCGCGGGGAAGCAGTCCTCCAGGCGGCGGGTGTCCGCGAGCACGACGGCGCCGAGGGCCCCCTGGGACAGCTCGTCCCAGAGGAACCAGAAGCGGTCCTGCCCCGGCGTGCCGAAGAGGTACAGGGAGAGACCGGATCGGATCGTGATGCGGCCGAAGTCCATGGCCACCGTGGTCGTGCTCTTCTGGTCGACCCCTCCGGTGTCGTCGACCGACTCCCCGGCCCGGCTGAGCCGTTCCTCCGTCCGCAGCGGACGTATCTCACTGACCGCCCCCACCAGGGTGGTCTTCCCGACGCCGAACCCGCCGGCGACCAGGATCTTCAGCGCGAGGGACGTGGTGTCCACGCCGCCGCCGGTGCTCTCAGAGCGCTCGTAGGCCATCGATTACTTCCCTCAGGATCCGTTCGTCGGGCAGCTGTGCGGGGGGTACGGGCCTGCTCACCCTGACGAGGCCCGCTTCGAGGAGGTCTCCGAGGAGCACCCGGACGACTCCGACGGGCAGGTCGGCGTCGGCGGCGAGCTCCGCCACCGACTGGGTCTCGGCGCGGCACAGCGTGAGCAGGGCCCGGTGTTCCGGGCCGAGGAACCCTTCCTCGGCCCGGTCGGGCGGGTTGTCGTCGACGACGACGAGCGCGATGAGGTCGAACCGGACGTTGCTCGGTCCCGGCTTGGTGCGGCCGCCGGTCATCGCGTACGGGCGGACGAGCGGTCCGGCCTCCGCGTCGTACCACTGACCGCCCGGGGTTCCCGGGGCGCCGGGGCCCTGACCGGTCCTGTCGTCGTTCATCGGAGTCCCCGGTCAGCCGGCGGCCGGCGGGGTCGTGGCGAGCCGCGGCGGCGTGTGGAGGTGCTCGCCGACCCGCTTCACCAGGCGGGCCATCTCGTAGGCGATGAGGCCGATGTCCGCGTGCACCGAACTGAGGACGGCCAGGCAGGAGCCGTCCCCGGCGGCCGCGACGAAGAGGAAGCCGTCGTCCATCTCCACCATCGTCTGGCGCACTCCGCCGGTGTGGAACTGCCGCCCCGCGCCCTTGGCGAGGCTGTGGAACCCGGAGGCGATGGCCGCGAGGTGCTCGGCGTCCTCACGGCTGAGTCCGCTGGAGGAACCGACGGCGAGCCCGTCGTTCGACAGCACGACGGTGTGGCGGACTTCGCGGACGCGGACGACGAGGTCGTCGAGGAGCCAGTCCAGCTCACCGGAGCGGTGATGGGAGATCCTCTCGTGGTCGATCATGCGTGCTCTCCTTCATTGCCGAAGCCTGTTCCGAGGGGGCGTCTGGATCCGGGGGCCGCGCCGCCGCCGCGGGTCCAGCCGTCGCGGTAGGCGGTCATGCGGTCCCTGACCTGTTCGGGGGTGCGTTCGTCGGCGCCCTGCGACACCGCGGTGGGCGCGGGGTCGGACGGGGGCGCTTCGCGCAGCTGCGGGACGAGGTGGGCCTGGCGCACCCGGCGGGGCAGGTCGCTCCCGTCGTCGGTGGACGCGACCGGCGAGAGGGGCTTGGCCGGTGGCGGGACGGGCGGTGGCGGGGTGGCCG
>NZ_RDBI01000034.1:26964-42684 GCF_008042125.1 Streptomyces sp. MS191 | reverse complement strand
GCTGAGCCGGGGCGGGGGCCTGGGCCGGGGCGGGCCCGACGGCGGCGGCGCCCGACTGCCGCGGCGCCGTGCCCTCGACGGGGTCCCGGTCGTCCACCGTCACCGTCGTCGCGTGGTGCCGGCCCCTGCCCGGGGGCAGCGCGCCCTGCAGCAGCTCGGTGGGGAGCAGGACCACCGCGGTCGTCCCGCCGTAGGGCGAGGTCCGGAGGTGGACCTTGATGTCGTGCCGCGAGGAGAGGCGGCTGACCACGAACAGGCCCAGCCGGTCGCTGTCGAAGAGGTCGAGGGCCTCGGACTGCCGGATCCTCGTGTTGGCCTCGGCGAGCGTCTCCTTGCCCATGCCGAGTCCACGGTCCTCGATCTCCAGGGCGTAGCCGTTGCCGACGGGTTCACCGCTGATCCGGACCTTGGTGTGCGGCGGGGAGAACTGGGCGGCGTTCTCGACGAGTTCGGCGAGGAGATGGGTGAGGTCCGCGACGGCGCCGCCGACGACGGCCGCCTCGGGGAGCCGGCGCACCTCGACGCGCGCGTAGTCCTCGATCTCGGAGACCGCGGCCCGTACGACGTTGGTCAGCGGGACGGGCATGCGCCAGGCCCGGCCGGGCGCGGCGCCCGAGAGGATGATCAGGCTCTCGGCGTGGCGGCGCATCCGGGTCGTGAGGTGGTCGAGCCGGAAGAGGTCGCCGAGTTCGTTCGGGTCGTCGGCGCGCCGCTCCATGCTGTCCAGCAGGTTGAGCTGGCGGTGGACGAGGACCTGGCTGCGGCGGGCGAGGTTGACGAAGACGCCGGAGATGCCGCTGGCGAGTTCGGCGCGTTCGACGGCGGCGGACAGGGCCGCCCGGTGGACGGTGACGAGGGCTTCGCCGACCTGGCCGATCTCGTCCTGCGGGGCGGGACCGGGCGGGGTCTCGGCCCGGACGTCGATCTCCTCGCCGGCCCGCAGTCGCCGCATGGCGGCGGGGAGTTTGCGGCGCGCGATCCCGAGGGCGGTGTTGCGCAGGCTGATGAGTTCGACGACCAGGCCGCGGCCGATGCGTACGGAGATCACCAGCGAGGCGGCGACGGCGGCGAGGCCGAGGAGGACGGCCGCTCCCCCGGGTGACAGGGCGCCGCCGCCGAAGGGGTCGGCGCGGTCGGCTGCGGCGCGGTGGGCCTCGTCCTCGATCGCGAGGAGTTCCTCGCGGACGGCGTCGTGGGCGTCGTCCCAGGCGGCGGAGGGGGACGCCTGGGCGGCCTTGCGTCCGGGCGCGGCGGCCCGGACCCGGTCCTCGGCGGCGGTGAGCCGGCCGTAGGCGTGGCTGTCGGCGAGTTTCCGCCAGGCGGCTCGGTCGGACGCGCGGAGGTCGGCGCCGGCCGAGGCGGCGAGGGTGCGGCGCGTCTCGACGACGCCGATGAAGTGCTGAAGCCTTTCTGCGTTGAGCTGCCCGCCGAGTTGGGCGGCGCCGAGCAGGGCGTCCTCGCGGGAGAGCATCTCGCCGGCGCGGGCGAACTCGAGGAGCACCCGCGCGTCGGTGCCGGGCTGCGCCTCCTGGACGCCGGTGAGGGCACCCTCGATCGCGAAGGCGGAGGTGACGGCGGCGGTGTACTCCTCGTACACCTGCTTCCCGTCGGCACCGCCCCCTCCCGCGGCGGCCGCCCTGAGCCGGCTGAGCCGGCCGACGGTGGTGACGAAGGAGCCGATGCGGTCGGCGACCTCGCGGGGGAGGTCGCCGGTGTCGCCGATGGTGTGCCGGTCGTCGAGGCGGAGCCGGTCGACGGCGGCGTCGGTGTCCCGCATCCGTTCCTTGAGCTCGGCGGCCCGTGCGGCGGCGGGCGCGACGGCCTGGCGGACGGCGGCGGCGCGTTCGTCCTGCAGGGCGGTGACGGCGGCGGCGACCGGCCGGCGGACGTCGGTGTCGACCCGCTGGAGCTGGCGCAGCCGGGCGACGTCCTGCGCGGTGGTGACGGTGGCGAACCCCCACAGGGCGAGGAGCGACACGACGGGGACCATCAGCAGGGAGACGATCTTCGCGCGGACGGTACGCGGGCGCAGTCCGCGGCGCCGGGGCAGGGTGCCCGGTCCGGCGGGGGCGGTCTCCTCGGGCCGTTCGGACTCCTCGGCCCGCCGGGCCCGGGGTTCGGGGGTGGGCACCGGCGGTTCGTCGGCGGGTGGTCCGGCGTGGGCGCGCCGCCCACGTGCCGCCGTGTGCGGCTGCGCCGTCGCGTCGGGGCGCTGGTTCCTGCGGGGAGTTCGCATGGCCTCCTCGTTTCCGGCTGCGTCTGTCCTGGTGCGTGTGCGGTGGGGCGGTGCCCGGGTGGGTCCGGCGCCCGGTCTGGGAGGGGTGACCGGGCGCCGGACGCATCCGCGGGCCTCCCGCCGGCGAGCGGGGGCCTCGTCGACCGGGCCCGCCGGGTAGGCGTACGACGGCGGGGCCTCGGTGGTGCGTCCGGTCCCCGTGCCGTGTGCCGCTCCGGCGTCCGCGGCTCCGGGGCGGAATCCGGGCGGGGCGACGTCCACCGCGCGGTCGTCCGGTTCGGTGAGGCGTTCCGCCGAGGTGTAGGCCGCGCGTTCCCGTGCGGTCGGCGAGAGGGCCACGAAGGCCGAGGTGATGAAGAGGTAGGAGCCGAGCCCCACGGCGAGCGGGAAGACGAACTGCATCACGGTGGCGCCGGAGAGTTCCGCCGACGACGGGACGACGTCGACGCGCACGGCGAACATCCCGGTGTAGTGCATGCTGCTGACCGCCGCGCCCATGACGAGCGAGGCGATCGCGACCGCGACCGGGGCGTGGATGTGGAGCGCCGCCCAGAGGGCCGCCGTCGCGGCGACGACCGCGATGACGACGGAGAGCGCGACGAGCATCGGGTCGTAGCGCACCTGTCCGTGCAGGCGCAGCGCGGCCATTCCCATGTAGTGCATGCTCGCGACGCCGATTCCGGTGGTGAGTCCGCCGATGAGGAGCGATCCGACGCGGTCGCCGCCGTACCCGACGGCGAAGACGCCGACTCCGACGACGGCCATGGCGATGAGCAGGCTGAGGACGGTCAGCGGAACGTTGTAGCGGATGTCCGTCCCCGTCACCCCGAAGCCGAGCATGGCGACGAAGTGCATCGTCCAGATGCCGGTGCCGAGGGCGGACGCCGCGGTGAGCAGCCAGTTGCGCCGTGATCGGCCGGTCGTTTCCAGGGCGCGGACGGTGCAGCGCAGCCCGAGCGCGGCGCCGACGCAGGCCATCACGTACGACAGCGCGGGTGTCAGCCACCCGAAGGTGGCGTGGTCCAGGTGTCCCATGGCTCAGGGACGCTAGTCCTGTGAAGGGGGCGCACTGAGGGCGCATTTCGAAACCTGATGGAATATGACGAAGAGATGTTCCTGAACGATCGAGCAGCGCTCGAACGTGTGCACAGAGCGTTCACCCCGGGGGTTGAGGAATCATGGACGCATGAACGACGACCCGACGCGTGTGCAGGAGTTCTTCGGCGTCCGCGCCGCCGGCTGGGACGCGCGGTTCCCCGACGACGGGCCCGCGTACGCCGATGCCGTGAACGACCTCGGTCTGCGCCCCGGCGACGCCGTACTCGACGCGGGCTGCGGCACCGGCCGCGCCCTGCCGCCCCTGCGCGAGGCCGTGGGGCCCGGCGGAACGGTCCTGGGGGCCGACCTCACCCCCGAGATGCTCGACGCGGCGACCGCGGCCGGGCGGGACGAGGCCGGCACACTGCTGCTCGCCGACGTCTCCCGGCTGCCGCTGCGCGACGGCGCGCTCGACGCGGTGTTCGGCGCCGGACTCGTCTCCCATCTCGCCGACCCCGCCGCGGACCTGCGCGAACTGGCCCGTGTGGTGCGCCCCGGCGGGCGGCTCGCTCTCTTCCACCCCATCGGCCGGGCGGCCCTCGCGGCCCGGCACGGCCGCCGGATCACCGGGGACGACCTGCGGGCCGAGCCCAACCTCCGTCCCGTGCTGGCCGGTTCCGGCTGGCGGATGGTCAGTTACGTGGACCGCGACCACCGTTACCTCGTGCTCGCCGTCCGCGAGGGCTGAACGTCGCGGCGGGCGCACCACGGAGAACCCCGCCGCGGGGCGGGCGGAAGCCGGGCACGGCCCCACGGACGGGCCGGTCACGACGGCCCGGCACGCGCCCTTCTGTCACGCCCGTTCCGTGTCTACCGTGGAGGTGCCGGGCAGCCGTGCCCGGGGAAGGCGGCAGGCCGTGACGCGCGTACGTGATCGATTCCGCAGGCTTCTCCCCTCCACCCGCCCGGCCTCGTCCTCGGGACCGGGCACGCGCCGGCCACGCCGGACCCACAACCTCTTCGAAGCGGCGGCGGTGTACGTGGCGGCCGGCGCAGAGGACGACGAGGACCGGGCGGACGAGGCGGCGGGCTGGGTCTCCCCCGACGCGCTCAGCTTCGGCATCAACGAGCTCGCCTGCCGGGCCGTGATCGCGCTCGCCCGCGAGCGCGACCAGTCACCGGAGTCCGTGGCCCGCTCCCTGCTCGGACTGCCGGAGGCCCCGGCGGCCTGAGCCGTGCCGCGTCGCGCCCCGGACGTGATGCCGGAGAAGTTCGGGTCCGTACGGTTCACGGGACCGCCGCGTACCGTCGCGGCGGGCCCGGCCTGCCGGAATCGGGCGCGTCACTTTCGCCGTCTTCCCGCACGGGAACTCTCGACGCACGGGTTACCCACTGGTTAAGGTGCGCCGACGACCAGAAGGGGAGGCTGCCGTGGGTGGGACGGAACCTACCGCCGACGACGACGCGCTGTACGTGTTGACGGCGGTGCTGCTGACGCCTGCGCGGTTCCCGAGCGTGCTCGGCGACGACTATCCGGCGGCGTGCGCGGCGCTGGAGCTGGAGCCGTACGCCGAGGGGTACGGACTCGTGCTCGGCCAGGACGGCGAGGGCGCCCGGTGGACGGTGGTCGTCGACGACGTCTCGCTGGTCGCCGTGGCC
Source organism: Streptomyces sp. MS191 (assembly GCF_008042125.1). Classification (GTDB taxonomy): domain Bacteria; phylum Actinomycetota; class Actinomycetes; order Streptomycetales; family Streptomycetaceae; genus Streptomyces. The sequence continues at coordinate 37,751 of NZ_RDBI01000034.1, read as the reverse complement.
ATCGCCTCCTGGGACTGCGGCATGGCGTACGACCTCTCCCCGGACGAGCGCTCCGTCGTGGCCGCCCTGCCGGGCTGGCCGCTGGCGGTCGCCTCGGCGGCCCCCGACCTCCCGGCCCCGCACGATCCGGAGCCCGAGGAGGGCGCGCGGACGCCGCTCGCCCCGCCGTCCGAGGACGCCTGGGGCCCGGCCCAGCGCCGGCTCGGCGCCGACGAGGTGGCGCTCCAGTGGGCCGCGTGGCGGGCCCGGATGGACGACCCCGACGACGCCTCCGGCGAGGACGGCGACGCGGCCGGCGACGACCGGGGCGGTACCGGCCCGGCGGACGGCGAGGGCGCCGGCCCGGCCCCGGACGCCGCGGCGGACACCGCGGACCCGGCCCCCGGAGGCGGCGACGCGGCCCCCGCCGATCCGTACGACGGCGTCCGCCGGGCCCTCGCCGAACTGCGCGGCTATCTGGAGGAGGCGCCGCCGGTCGGCCGCGTGCGGTCGAGCTTCGCCACCGGTGACGCGCGGATGCTGCGGGCCGACGGCCCCGGCTGGTCGCTGGTCGCCCGGACCGACGACATGGCGTTCGTCCTGCTGGACGACGAACCGCGCGAGGTCCTCCCGGTGGCGCGGGGGCCGAAGCTGCCCGCCCTCCTGGAAGCGCTGGAGGCGATGGCCGTCCGCCCCTCCTGACCGGAAAGCACCACATGGGCCGTCGGCCCGAGGTGTGGTCCCGGACCATGGCCGCGCGGGAGGAGCGCGCCGCACGATGTGGCGGCGCGCCCCACGGGTAACGCATCCCCGTCCCGCCGTCCCACCGGAGGCCGTCCATGCGCCCGATCCGAGGCGTTCCCCTGCTCGCCGCACTCCTGACGGGCCTGACCGTCCTCGGCCCCGCCGCCCCGGCCGGGGCCGAGGGCGGCGGCCCGTCCTGTGCCCGTCAGGAGCTGCTGCGCGTCCCCGGCGCGGAGCGGCAGCAGACCGCCTGCCTCGGCGATCTGACGACCGCCGGGCTGGCCGGCACCGCCTACACCGACATGGCCGACCAGGCCGGTCTCTCGGCGAAGGGCACCAGGAACCCGTCCGGGGTCCCGGGCGTCCAGATCGACGGCTACTTCCCGGACGACTCCCGCCTCAACGCCACCCACGGCTGGGCCCACGACTCCCAGTTCGTCATCCGGCTCCCCGACCACTGGAACGGCGGCCTGGTCGTCACGGGGGCACCGGGCACCCGGCGCCAGTACGCCACCGACACCCTGATCTCGGACCACGTCCTCGCCCAGGGCTTCGCCTACGCCGCCACCGACAAGGGGAACACCGGACCGGACTTCTTCACCGACGGACGGCAGCCGGGTGACGCGGTCGCCGAGTGGAACCACCGGGTGACCGAGCTGACCAGGGCCGCCAAGCAGGCCGTCAGGCAGCGCTACGGCCACGCCCCGCGCCGTACGTACATGACCGGCATCTCCAACGCCGGCTACCTGACCCGCTGGCAGCTGGAGAACCGTCCCGAGCTGTACGACGGGGGCGTGGACTGGGAAGGGGTCCTGTGGACGACCCGGGGCCCGAACCTGCTGACGAGCCTGCCGGTGACCGTGGCGCGCTCCGTCGGGCGGGCGACCGACGACGACCTGGTCGCGGCCGGGTTCGCGCCGGGCTCGGCGTTCCTGTGGCCGTACCACGAGAAGGCGTACTGGGGGCTGACCCAGAAGATCTTCCGAGCCGAGTTCGACCCGTCGTACGATCCGAGCTGCCCGGGCACCACCGCCGGGACCACCGTCGAGCGGATCCTGGCGCCCTGCGCGTCGGACGCCGCCTACGACTACGCCACCCGTCCGCGTGCGGTCCAGCGGGCCGTGGCGAAGGTCGCGCTCACCGGACGGATCGGCAAGCCGCTCATCACCCTGCACGGCGACCTGGACACGCTGCTGCCGATCGCGACCGACTCGGACGTGTACGAGCAGATGATCGACGCGCGCGGCCGGGACCGCCTCCACCGGTACTACACGGTGCAGGACGGCACCCACACCGACGGCCTGTACGACACCTATCCGGACCGGCTGCGGCCGATCCTGCCGTGCTACCGCTCGGCGTTCGCGGCACTGACCCGGTGGGTGGAGGCGGGCACGGCACCGCCCGCCGACCGCACGATCGCGCGGCCCGCGGGCGGTGACCCGGTCAACTCCTGCGCGCTGGAGGGCTAGGTCCTGTCCGGCTCGCGGTGTCCGGTGCCGGGCGTCGCGAGCCGGGCGGAACTCCGACGGCAGGGCCCGGTTCAGACCATTTCCAGGGGACGGTGCGGCTCGGCCGGGAGCTCGATCGTGATCGGGTCGCCGGGCCGCACCTCCCCGCCGGTCAGCACGACGCTCATGATCCCGGCCTTGCGGACGATCCGGCCGTCCTCGTCACGGCCGAGAACCTGCTTGAGCAGTCCGTGGCGGTAGGTGTCGATCTGCGCGCACGGGTTGCGGAGCCCGGTGACCTCGACCACGGCCTCGGCGCCGAGCCAGAGGCGGGTCCCGGTGGGCAGGCCGAGCAGGTCGATCCCGCGCGTCGTGACGTTCTCGCCGAGCGCGCCGGGCGCCACCTCGAAACCGGCGCCGGCGACCTCGTCGAGGAGTTCGGCGTGGATGAGGTGCACCTGGCGCAGGTTCGGCACGGTCGGGTCCTTCGCGACCCGCGAGCGGTGCCTGACCGTCACACCCGCGTGGACGTCCCCCTCCACACCGAGCCCGGCCAGCAGCGTGATGCTGTCCCGGTTCGGCTTGGTGAACGAGTACTCGCCGTTGCTGCTGACCGTCGTGACCGTGCCGCTCATGACGCCGAGCTCCCCTCTCCCCAACATGATGATCACCCGCGACCCTACTGGAGGGCCTCCGGTGTCAGCGACGGAGTTCCTTGCGGGAGATCCGGCGCAGCCGGCGCCGCTGGCCGGGGTCCAGGGCCAGGTAGGCCACGGCGGGGACGCCCAGGATCACGAGCAGCGACATCCAGAATCCGATGAGGGGGATGAGGAGCAGGCCCACGGCCACTCCCCCGATCACTATCTTCGTGCGTGTCGTCATGGTTCCGACGCCTCCTTCTCAGGCCGCCGCCGGCAGCGTTCAGGCTGCCGTGCGAAGCGGCTCGCCGACCTCGTGGAGATGACCGAGCGCCTGCCGGTAGGACTCGACGAAACCGGTCTCCGTGTAGGGGATACCCAGTGTGCGGCAATGGGCACGCACGGCGGGCTGGGCGAGGCGGAGATGCGGCCGGGGCATGCTCGGGAAGAGATGGTGCTCGATCTGGTAGTTCAGCCCGCCGAGGAACCAGTCGGTGACGGCGCCGCCGCGGATGTTGCGCGAGGTGAGCACCTGCCGGCGCAGATGACCCCAGCTGTCGCCGTCGGGGTGGGCGTCCGGCATCTCCATGCCCTTGTGGTTCGGGGCGAAGGCCATGCCGAGGTGGAGCCCGAGGAGCATCTGGTGGATCAGGGCGAAGACCAGCGCCTGCCCGAGGGTGAGGGTGCTCAGGAGCAGCGTGGCGTAGCCGGCGACGTGGGCGCAGAGGAGGGCGCCCTCGACGAGCCGGTCGCGCCGGGTGCGGTAGGGACCGTCCGCGGAGAACAGGGCCTGGAAGCCGTACACCTTGAGGGCGATGCCCTCCAGGGTGGTCAGCGGGAAGAACAGCCAGGCCTGGTGGCGGGTGAGCCAGCCGCGCAGGCCCGTGCGGCCGGCCGTCTGGTGCTGGGCGAAGACGAGGATGTCGGCGGCGACGTCCGGATCCTTCTCCAGGTGGTTGGGATGTGCGTGGTGGCGGTTGTGCTTGTCGTTCCACCACTCCTGGCTCATGCCGAGCAGGAGGTTGGCGTGGACGAGCTGGATGGCCCGGTTGCGCCTGCGGTGCGCGCTGATCTGGGAGTGGCCGGCGTCGTGTCCGACGAAGGCGGCCCGGGCGGAGAAGAGGGCGAGCGGGACGGCCAGGGGCAGGGCCCACCAGGTCGGGCCGAGCAGGACCAGCCCCACGGCCACCGCGGTGAGGGCGAGGAGGTTGACGGTGATCCCGCGGGCGTACCAGCCGGTCCGGCGGTCGAGCAGCCCCTGCTCCTTGACCGTGCGGAGCAGGGGGCCGAACTCGCTGGTCCCGGCGCCGCGCCGGGCGGCTGCGGCTGGGGCCTTCTCGGGGGCCGTGAGCGTGGCGGTGGCCTGGGGCATGGAGGTCTCCGGTGTCCGTGGCGGGGCCTGGGCGCTGGCTGCGCGGCCTGAGTCGAACGTACGGATCGGTGATCGCCTGGGGCCATGGCGGCATCCCCCGGAATCCCGGGGGGATGCCCGGGTGCGGGTGGTGGGGCTGGCCCCACCGCGAGGCCGGCGCTGGGATCGGCCGGGGTGGTCCCGGTCCGAGCGGTGTGAGCCGGATCACGGCGTTTCCGTTCCCGGCGCGGCCGGCGGATCGGGTACCCTCGGCCGCTCGACCCCAGTAGTCAAATTTGAGGAATGCGTTGACGCTGTCGCAGAGTCCCGATGAACTCGCCCGCTGTTCCGCCGTCTTCCTGCCCGCCGACCCCCCGCGCGAAGGCCGGATCGCCTTCTGGTCGCCGGAGGGCGACGAGAACACCCGGACGGTCCGCGACGGGCGGGCGGATCAGGAGACGCGGGGGACGCACGGGGCGCAGGAGGACCGGAAGCGCACGGACGGGCGGGGGGCCGAGGCCGGACCGACCCTGGTGACCGTGGTGACCGCGGACCTCGACACCCGCGCGGTGCCGGCGCTGGTCCTTCCGGTTCGGGAGGCCCTGCCCCTGCTGACCCGGGCCCGGCGGCACGACCACGCCTCGCCGTCCACCGCGTTCTGGGGCGCCGCCGCCCTGCTCGCCCTCGGGTTCGTCGCCCGGGGGCTCGTCCTGCCCGGTCTCACCCCGACCGACCGCGACGCCTGGCGGGCCGGCCCCCTCGGCCCCGAGGAGGTGTCGGCGCTGCGCACGCTGGCCGCCTCGATGCCGCCGTCCGCCCACGCCGTACCGCTGCCGGAGCCGGAGCGCACGACGGCGCCGGCAGGGGCACCGGCGGACGGCGCGGACGCCCTGCGGCTGCCCGAACCGGAGGGTCTGCTGCGCGCGTTCGTCGATGCCGTCGCCGACACACTGCCCCGCACGCCGGCCGCGCCGCTCGCCGCCGGCGGCCCCGCCTTCGCCGCTCCCGAGCCGCAGACGCTGCCCGGTCAGCGGGCCTGGGCGGCCGACGTGGCAGCCGGTCACGACGCGGGCGTACGCCTCTCCCTGCGCATCGAACTGCCCGGCCTCTCCGCGCKCGCGGAGGGCGCCGACGCGTCCGACGGCCCGCCCTCCGAGGGACCGGTCTTCCGGGCCGTGCTGCAGATCCACAGCGTCGCCGATCCCGCGCTCGCCGCCGACGCGGCCGAGATCTGGGCCGGATCGGGCCCGTCCGGCGCCGCGTTCGGCCCGCGCGCCCGGATGGACGCCCTGCTCGCCCTGCGCCGCGCCGCCCGCGCCTGGCCTCCGCTGGCCCCGCTGCTCTCCGCGGCGGTCCCGGACGCCGTGGAACTGGCCGACGAGGAGGTCACGGAACTCCTCGGTCCGGCCGCCCGGGCGCTCGCCGCCACCGGTGTGCGGATCCACTGGCCGCGCGACCTGGCCCACCGGCTCACGACGACCGCGGTGATCGGGCCTCCGGACGAACCGGCCCACGAGGCCGGCCCGGACACCACGGGCACGCAGGACGGCCGGCCGGGGGCCGGACTCTCCGGGCTCCCGTCGTTCCTGTCCGCCGACGCCCTCCTCGCCTTCAACTGGCGCTTCGCGCTGGGCGACCGGGAGCTGTCCCGCGCCGAGCTGGACCGGCTGGCCGAGTCCGCCCGCCCCCTGGTCCGGCTGCGGGACCGCTGGGTCCTGATCGACCCCGCCGAACTCCGGCGTGCCCGCTCCGCACAGGACCGCAAGGTCACCCCGGTCGACGCGCTCGGCGCCGTCCTGACCGGCACCACCGAGGTCGCCGGCCACCGCGTCGAGGTCCGGGCGACCGGCGCGCTGGAACAGCTGCGCGCCCGGCTGGCCGATCCGGAGGGCGGCCCGCAGGAGATCGCCCAGCCCACGGCGCTCGCCGCGACGCTCCGCGACTACCAGCTGCGCGGCCTGGACTGGCTCCACCGGATGACCTCCCTGGGCCTCGGCGGCTGCCTCGCCGACGACATGGGACTGGGCAAGACGATCACCCTCATCGCCCTCCACCTGCACCGGCAGACCGACCCCTCCGCCGCCGGACCCACGCTCGTCGTCTGCCCGACCTCGCTCATGGGCAACTGGCAGCGTGAGATCGAGCGGTTCGCGCCGGGCACCCCCGTACGCCGCTTCCACGGTGCGGCCCGCGGTCTGGAGGGGCTCGCGGACGGCGAGTTCGTCCTCACCACCTACGGCACCATGCGGCTGGACACGGCGCGACTCGCCGCCCCGGCCTGGGGCCTGGTCGTCGCGGACGAGGCCCAGCACGTCAAGAACCCGTACTCCGCCACCGCGAAGCAGCTCCGCACGATCGGTACCAAGGCACGCGTCGCCCTGACCGGAACGCCCGTGGAGAACAACCTCTCCGAGCTGTGGGCGATCCTCGACTGGACGACACCCGGCCTCCTCGGCCGGCTCGGCACCTTCCGGTCCCGGTACGCCTCCGCCGTCGAGGGCGGCCGGGACCCGGCCGCCGCGGAACGGCTCGCGTCGCTGGTCCGCCCGTTCCTGCTGCGCCGCCGCAAGTCGGACCCCGGCATCGCCCCCGAGCTGCCGCCGAAGACCGAGACCGACCGCGCCGTCTCCCTGACGAAGGAACAGGCGGGCCTGTACGAGGCGGTGGTGCGCGAGACCCTCGCGGCGATCGCCGAGGCCGACGGCATGGAACGGCGCGGCCTGGTCGTGAAGCTGCTGACCGGCCTCAAGCAGATCTGCAACCACCCGGCCCAGTACCTCAAGGAGGAGCGTCCCCTGATCGAGGGCCGCTCGGGGAAGCTGGAGCTGCTGGACGAACTGCTGGACACGATTCTCGCCGAGGACGCGAGCGTGCTGGTCTTCACCCAGTACGTGCAGATGGCGCGGCTGCTCGAACGGCACCTGGCGGCGAGGGGCGTGCGGACCCAGTTCCTGCACGGCGGGACGCCGGTCGCCGAGCGTGAGGCGATGGTGGCCCGTTTCCAGGACGGCGACGTGCCCGTGTTCCTGCTGTCGCTGAAGGCCGCGGGCACGGGGCTCAACCTCACCCGGGCCGGTCACGTCGTGCACTACGACCGCTGGTGGAATCCCGCGGTGGAGGCGCAGGCGACCGACCGCGCCTACCGCATCGGGCAGACCCAGCCGGTCCAGGTCCACCGGCTGATCGCCGAGGGCACCATCGAGGACCGCATCGCCGACATGCTGGTCCGCAAAAGGGAGTTGGCCGACGCCGTGCTCGGCGCGGGCGAGGCGGCACTGACCGAGCTGACGGATGCCGAACTGGCGGACCTGGTCCAGCTGCGAGGGGACGGACGATGAGCGGGTACGAGACCGAGGGCACGGCTGGCCGGCACGACGAGGAGCGGACCTTCGCGGCCCTGCCGCCGGCGCCCGGTTCCGCGTTCGCCCGGACGTGGTGGGGCCGGGCATGGCTGAAGGCGCTGGAGGACACCGCGCTCGACAACCAGCAGTTGAAGCAGGGGCGCCGCCACGCGCGCCAGGGCGCGGTGGGCGCCGTGTCGGTGCGCCCGGGCCGGATCACCGCGGTGGTCAAGGACCGGGACGGCACCGCGCACCGCAGTGACGTGCTGCTGCAGGAACTGTCGGAGGAGGAGTGGGACCGGTTGCTGGACCTGGCGGTGGACAGCGCGGGGCACATCGCGGCGCTGCTCGACCGTGACATGCCTCCGCACCTGGTCGAGGACGCGGCGGCGGCCGGGCTCGAACTCCTCCCGGGCATCGGCGATCTGGACCCGGAGTGCGGCTGCGAGTCCTGGGACCACTGTCCGCACACGGCGGCACTGTGCTACCAGGTGGCGCGGCTGCTGGACGAGGATCCCTTCGTCCTGCTGCTGATGCGTGGGCGGGGCGAGCGGGCGGTGCTGGACGAGCTCCAGGAGCGCAGCGCGTCGCGTGCGACGGGGGCGGGATCCGGGGCGGACGGGCCGGCTGCCCCCGCCGCGGGGGTGTCCGCGCGGGAGGCGTTCGCCGCGCGGGACATCCTGCCGCCGTTGCCGGCCCCGCCCGCGCTGCCGTCGGTCCCGGGCGAGCCGCCGTCGCTCGACACCGAGACGGACCCGGAACCGGGGGTCGACGCGGCGGCGCTGGAGTTCCTGGCGGCCGACGCGGCCGTCCGGGCCCACCGGATGCTGGCGGAGGCGCTGGCGCCGGGGCACGAACGGCAGCCCGTGGAGGCGGACCTGACGCCCGGCCAGGACGCGGTGCGGCTGGTGGCGACCGGGACGCCGACGTCGTCGATCGCGACCCGGCTGGCCGCCGGGTCCGGGCGCCGGCGGACCGATCTGGAGCCGGCGGCCCGGGCGTGGCGGGTGGGCGGCGCTCCCGCCCTGGCCGCCCTGGAGGAGGAGTGGGCGCCGGAACCGGAGGCGCTCGCCCGGGCGAAGGCTCAGCTCGCGCAGGCGTGGGAGGGTGCCGAGCCGAGGCCGGCACTGCGCCCGGCCGGAGCCGGTCGCTGGACGGTGGTCGGCGCGGAGGCCCAGCTGCGGCTCGCCGTGGACGGCCGCTGGTGGGCGTGCCGCAAGGAGCGGGACCGGTGGGTGCCGGCGGGTCCGTCGGACCCCGACCCGGCGGCGGCGCTGGCCGCGGTGCTCGCGGCGGGTGAGGACTGAGACCGGCGGCGGGCGAGGAGCGAGGCGCGGGTCAGGGACGGGCCGTCACAGGAGCGGCGCGGTGAGCTTGCGTACGGTCGCCGTGGCGTCGTCCCCGGCGTCGTCGCCCGTCCCGGAACCGGTACCGGCGTTCACCGCGAGACTGCAGGTCACGGTGTCGGTGCCGAGCAGGTAGCTGGTGCGGAACGGGTACTGGACGAAGGTGGTCCAGCGGGTGCCGCGCGGCTGGTCGGCGGCCTTGCGGCGCAGGAGGTCGCGGCAGAGCGCCGCGGCCGCGTCGCGCACCTCCTCGTCGGAGTCGTGGTCGCCGGTCAGCCGGAGCACGGCCACGACCTGGGCGTCATGGGGCCGGACGCAGGAGCGCCGGGTGACGGTGCCGGGTGCGGACCGGTCGATGTCGAAGCACTCCCCCGCCCGGAGCCGGTCGAACGGCACGGGCGACGCCGTCGGTGACGGGCTGCGGGAGGGCCGCGGGGTGGAAGCGGTGCSGCGCGGCCGGGTGCGGGCCGGTGCGGGTGTGGTGGCGGGGACGCGCGAGGGGCTCCGGGTGGTCGCGATCCCGCCCTGTGGTGCGGGCCGGCGTCCGGCGGCCTGGGTGGTCCGGGCCTCGCCGGACGCACCGGGCCGGGCGGCGTCCCCCGGCCGCGCGTCCCGGTCTCCGTCACGGCTCGCCACCAGGGCCGCCGCCAGGAAGGCGACGGCCGACAGGACCAGGAGCGGGACGAGGAGGTACCGGAGGGGTGACGACCGGTCGGCGGAGAGCGGGGCCATGGTGACCAGCGTCACCTCCTTTCCCTCATCTCACGCCCTTTGAAGGCGAGTTGAAGCACGGCCCGTACGGAACCGTGACAATCCACGATTCCGTGCGGGCTGTTCGCCGTGGCGGCAAGTGTGCGGGAGGGCGTCCCGTCGATCAAGCCCGGCGGTCCCGGGGAGATCGGCCGGGCGGGCCTACAGACCCAGCTGCCGCTCCGCCGCCTCGACGGTCTGGGCGAGCAGTACGGCGATCGTCATCGGGCCCACGCCGCCCGGCACCGGGGTGATGAGGGAGGCGCGCTCGGCGGCCGACGCGAAGTCGACGTCCCCGACGTTGCCGGGGTTGTAGCCGGCGTCGACGACGACCGCGCCCGGCTTGATGTCCTCGCCCCTGATAAAGTTCGGCTTGCCGACCGCCGCCACGAGGACGTCGGCCTCGCGGACGATCGAGGAGAGCTCGGTGGTGCGGGAGTGGCAGTACGTGACGGTGGCGTCCCGGCCGAGCAGCAGCAGGCCCGCCGGCTTGCCGAGGATCGCCGAACGGCCGACGACGACCGCCCGCTTGCCGCTGAGGGCGACCTCGTACGCGTCGAGGAGGCGCATGATGCCGCCGGGGGTGCAGGAGACGAAGCCGGGCAGCCCGAAGCCCATCGCGGCGAAGGACGCCATGGTCACGCCGTCCACGTCCTTCTCGGGGGCGATGGCCTCGAAGGCGGCGCGCTCGTCGATGTGCGGCCCGACCGGGTGCTGCAGCAGGATGCCGTGGACCTCGGGGTCATCGGAGAGCGCGGTGATCGCGGCGACGAGCTCCTCCGTCGTCGTCTCGGCGGGCAGCTCGACGTGGCGGGAGCGGATTCCGGCCTTCGCGCAGCGGTTCTGCTTCATCTTCACGTAGGTGACGGAGGCGGGGTCGGCGCCGACGAGCACGGTGGCGAGGCAGGGGGTGACCCCGGTGCGGCGGGTGACCTCGGCGGCACGTGCCGCCGTCTCCTCGACCGTCCGGCGGGCGAGCGCGGTGCCGTCCATGAGGGAGGCGGTGCTGGTGGACATGGGCCACTCCTGGGCGTCGTCGATGACCGGTGTTCGCCCAGGCGCACGGCAGCGCGGTCCGCGCGGGTGCGCGGTGTCCACGGGGCCGCTCCCCGGTGGTGATCCACCTCAAGCGCCAGTCACGGCCCGCGCACCACTGTACGTGAGGCCGTGGGCCGGGGTCCGGGGGCGGG
>NZ_RDBI01000034.1:14904-26864 GCF_008042125.1 Streptomyces sp. MS191 | reverse complement strand
GGTCGTCGGTCCCGTGCCGTCATCGTGGTCGGTGCGGGGCACCGGGGGTGCGGTCCGGTCAGGGCGCATATGCCGGGGCGTCCGGACGCTTGTGGGCGGCCCCCGCACCGACCACGATGACGGCACGGGACCGACGACCTCACCGGGGAGGCCGAGTTGAGCGATGCGTGGGTGGCGGCGGAACCGGACGCCGGAGCGGTGCGCAGGGCGCACGAGGCGTTCACGACGCGCGGCCGGATGGAGCTCCCGCCGGTGCGGCCACTCGTCGCCGAGTCCTGGCGCCGCTCGGCGCGGGCCCGGGTCAGCCCGGACGGACTCGCCGGCGTCGAGCTGGACGACGAGGAGCTCGCCGGACACCGGGAGGGCCATCCGCTGGCCGCCGCGATGCCGGTGATCCGGGAGCTGATGGGGGCGTACGCGACGGACGGGGAGCACCTGCTGGCGGTCTGCGACGCGTCGGGCCGGATGCTGTGGGTGGAGGGGCACCCGGGGACGCTGCGCCGGGCCCGGGCGATGAACTTCGTCGCCGGCGCCCGCTGGTCGGAGTCGGCGGCCGGGACGAACGCGCCGGGGACCGCGATCGCCGTGGACCGTCCGGTGCAGGTGTTCACCGCCGAGCACTTCCAGCGGCCGGTGCAGGCGTGGACCTGCGCCGCCGCTCCCGTGCACGACCCGCACACCGGGCGCCTGCTGGGCGCGGTGGACATCACCGGTGGGGACCGGCTGGGCCATCCGCACAGCCTGGCGTTCGTGCAGGCGGTGGCGCGGGCCGCGGAGTCCCAGCTGGCGCTGGCGGGACCCGCTCCGGCGGCGGACCGGATCCGGCTCGCCGCGCTCGGCCGGGACGAGGCGGTGCTGACGACGGCGGGCCGCAGAGTGCGGCTGAGCCGCCGGCACAGCGAGATCCTGGTGGTGCTCGCCCACCACCCGGAGGGAGTGAGCGGGGACGAACTCCTGGTGCGGCTGTACGAGGACGAGTCGATCACCCCGGTCACGCTGCGCGCCGAACTGTCGCGGCTGCGGGGGCTGCTCGGCCCGGAGCTGCTGCGTTCCCGCCCCTACCGGCTGGCGGCGGCGGTGGACGCGGACTTCGCGACGGTGGACCGGCGGCTGCGTTCGGGCGCGCTCGCGGCGGCGCTCGGCGAGTACGCGGGGCCGCTGCTGCCCGGCTCCCACGCGCCCGGGGTCGTACGGCTGCGGGAGCGGCTGACGGACCGGCTGCGGGCGGCGCTGCTGGACCGCGGCGACCCGGCGCTGCTCGCCGACTGGACGTACAGCGCCTGGGGCGAGGACGACGTGGAGATGTGGCGGGCCCTGTCGGCGGCGGTTCCGGCGGCGCAGCGACCGCCCGTACTGGCCCGGCTGACCGCGCTGGACGAGGAACTCTCCCGAGGCGCGGACGGCCTGGCGGGCCCGGCCGGCCTCGCGGGCGTCCCCGTCGGCGGCGCAACGCGGTTGCAACGTGGGGGTCCCCAGACTCGGCGGTGAGCGCCGGCCAGGGACGGCCGGCGCGGTCCGAGGGAGGCCCTGTCCATGACCCGTTACGCCGCACCCGGTACCGAGGGCGCGATCATGTCGTACCAGTCCCGCTACGACCACTGGATCGGCGGTGAGTTCGTCGCCCCGGCCCTCGGCCGGTACTTCGAGAACCCGAGCCCGGTCGACGGCCGTCCCTTCACCGAGGTCGCGCGCGGCACCGCCGAGGACGTCGAGCGGGCCCTGGACGCGGCCCACGCGGCGGCCCCGGCGTGGGGCCGTACGTCCCCGACCGAGCGGTCCAACGTCCTGCTGCGGATCGCCGACCGGATGGAGGCGCACCTGGAGGAACTGGCGGTCGCCGAGAGCTGGGAGAACGGCAAGCCGGTACGCGAGACGCTGGCTGCGGACATCCCGCTCGCCGTCGACCACTTCCGCTACTTCGCGGGGGCGCTGCGCGGCCAGGAGGGCGCCCTGAGCGAGATCGACGACGACACCGTCGCGTACCACTTCCACGAGCCGCTCGGCGTGGTGGCACAGATCATCCCGTGGAACTTCCCGATCCTGATGGCGGTCTGGAAGCTGGCCCCGGCGCTGGCGGCCGGCAACGCGCTGGTCCTGAAGCCGGCCGAACAGACCCCGGTGTCCGTCCACTTCTGGATGAGCCTGATCGCGGACCTGCTGCCGCCGGGCGTGGTCAACATCGTCAACGGCTTCGGCGCGGAGGCGGGCAAGCCGCTGGCGTCCTCGCCGCGCGTCGCGAAGATCGCCTTCACCGGGGAGACCACGACGGGGCGGCTGATCATGCAGTACGCCTCGGAGAACATCAAGCCGGTGACGCTGGAGCTGGGCGGCAAGTCGCCGAACATCTTCTTCGACGACGTGTGGGCGGCGGACGACGACTTCCGCGACAAGGCCCTCGAAGGCTTCACCATGTTCGCGCTCAACCAGGGCGAGGTGTGCACCTGCCCGTCCCGGGCCCTGGTCCAGCGCGGCCACTACGGCGAGTTCCTGGAGGCGGCGGTCGTCCGCACGGAGAAGATCGTGCCCGGCCACCCCCTGGACACCGACACGATGATCGGCGCCCAGGCCTCCAACGACCAGCTCCAGAAGATCCTTTCGTACCTGGACATCGGCCAGCAGGAGGGCGCCAAGATCCTCACCGGCGGCAGCCGAGTCGAGTACGACGGCGAGCTGGCGGGCGGCTACTACGTGCAGCCGACGATCTTCGAGGGCGACAACCGCATGCGGGTCTTCCAGGAGGAGATCTTCGGCCCGGTCGTCGCGGTCACCTCCTTCACGGACTTCGACGACGCGATCGCCACGGCGAACGACACGCTCTACGGCCTCGGCGCGGGCGTGTGGACGCGCGACGCCAACACCGCGTACCGCGCGGGTCGCGCGATCCAGGCGGGCCGCGTCTGGACGAACTGCTACCACGCCTATCCGGCACACGCGGCGTTCGGCGGCTACAAGCAGTCGGGCATCGGCCGCGAGACGCACAAGATGATGCTCGACCACTACCAGCAGACGAAGAACCTGCTGGTGAGCTACTCGCCGAAGAGGCTCGGGTTCTTCTAGGGGTACACAGAGAGGCGCCTGACCTGGGCTTTTGCCCGGGTCAGGCGCCTTCTTGGAGCGCACGACCCTTCCCAAGGAGGAGGTGTCGAGATACTCCTCCGACGAGCTCGAAGCGCGGACGAGCGGGACCGGCCCCGCGCTTCGGGGCGGAAGATGGTCGTGGGGAGGGATGGAACGCACGCTCGAAGTACCATCCCTGCAAGGTTCTCCGGCCGGCACTTCCCAACCTCCGCAGGGGTCACGTCGGACGGAGGCATCCCGGTGGAGAGGGCAGAGGGCAGAGGGCGATGAGTGTGGCCGGGAGTTGGTCGTGTGTGATGAGTCTTCTTCGGGAGCACGCGCCGGCCGATCACGCGGATCTGCCAGGGCCCGCCACGGAGCAGATGCTCGCGGCAGCCGAGGAACGGATGGGTGTCTCCCTGCACGGGGACCTGCGGACGTGGCTGTTGCAGAACAGTCTGGATCTGCCGGAGGAAGACGTCGACGACGACGTGGCGTGCTGCGGCTTCGACGGGTTCCCCGACGAGGGAAGCTTCTTTCTGGGCATCCGGGCGATGGAGAGGCTCTACGCGAACCGATCCATGCCCGGTGGATTCGACCCTCCGGACCGGCCTGACAACCCGTTCTGGCGTAACGAGTGGATCCCGTTCCTGTCGGACCAGGACGGCTGGATGGGAAAGTTCGTCGATGTGAGGGACGGGCGCGTCGGCAGATGGTTCGTGGGTGAGCCCACGGTCACAGGCGAGTACGCATCGATGGCCCGGTATTTCGACTCCGTGGCGGAGACGCTGACGAGGATCGCCGATGGAAGTCACCGGGTCTGTCGGTTCACCGAAGGCCGACTGGTCTGGTCGTGAGACGGTTCCCGACTGGATGACGGCCATCGCCGATCCGTCCTCACCCTGGAACGGCAGTGAGATGCATCAGCGTTGACGGGGTCGGTTGTTGACGTCGGGATTCTGCCAGAAGGTGGTGCCCGGTCCTGCTGCACTGGAGGTCGCACTCTCCAGTGATGTCAAACTCAGGACGGGATTCATGTCCACAGCAACCGCCCCTTCTGTCCGATCTCCCGCATCGCCTGACCGCTCGCCTTTCGTCTCCTGGCTGGCCGTCATTTCGGTCATGCTGGGAATCTTCTCCATCGTCACGACCGAAATTCTTCCGATCGGCCTCCTCACGTCGATCGGATCGAGTTTCACCATTTCGGACGGAATGGCTGGTCTGATGATGACCATGCCGGGATTCCTCGCCGCGGTCTCGGCCCCGGTGGTCACGGTGGCCACAGGACGTGTCGACCGGCGGGTCATGCTGGGCGTGTTCCTCCTTCTGCTGTCGCTGGCCAACTTCCTTGCCTCCGCCGCGTCGAGCTACTGGCTGGTCCTGATCTCCCGCGTCATGGTGGGCGTCACCATCGGCGGCTTCTGGTCCATCGGGGCCGGACTCGCCGGTCAGCTGGTTCCCGCGGCGTCCGTGGGGCGCGCGACCTCGGTGATCTTCTCCGCCGTACCGCTCGGCTCCGTACTCGGAGTGCCGCTGGGCACGTTCATCGGTGACATCGCGGGATGGCGGACGGCGTTCCTCGTCATGGGCGGCTTCACGCTGGCCGTCCTCGTGCTGCTTCTCGCAGTCGTCCCGCCCCTCCCTTCGGACCAGGCGACGCGCCTCGATGTCCTCGGCGGCATGCTCCGGAGGGTCAACACCCGCTTCGCCCTGGTCATGACCTTCCTCGTCGTGCTCGCCCACTTCGGCACGTACACGTACATCACCCCGTTCCTGGAGCAGATCACCCACGTCGGTTCGGGTCTCGTCACGGTCTACCTGCTCATCTACGGAGCGGCCGGAGTCGCCGGCAACTTCCTCGGCGGATCCACGGTGGGACGCCATCCGCGGTCCACCTTCGCCACGGCGGCGGCCCTGATCGCGGCCGCGATCCTGCTCCTGCCCGTCCTCGGGCGGTCGGACGCCGGCGCGGTGGCGCTGCTCGTCGTGTGGGGCGCCGCCTACGGCGCCGTCCCGGTCTGCTCCCAGACGTGGTTCTCGAAGGCCGCCCCCGACTCCCCCGAGGCGTCCTCCGTCCTGTTCACCGCCTCCTTCCAGGCCACCATCTCCATCGGGGCCCTGGTCGGAGGAGCCGTCCTCGACCGTTCCTCGCCCTCCACCGTCATGGTGCTGGGCGGGCTGGCAGCCGTCTTCGTGGTCCTCGCGGCCTGGGCTCACTGGGCGGGAAGGTTCAGGTGGCCGGAGACCTCTAGCCCCGCCGCGACCGGGGCGGCGCTGGATCGCGGGCGCCGACTGCCGTGAGGTCACGCGGACCGGTCGTGCTCCGTGACCTGAGGTTCCCGTCGAGTCCTCGGCCGTCCCGAACCGCCTTGCCCGCCTTTCCCGTCCTGCCTTCCCACGACGCTGCCCAGCCAGCCGAACAGAAAGCCGGCGGGAATCGACACGAGGACGACCGTCTCCAGCGGGAACCAGTCGAGGTGCCACTCCGGGAAGAGCGCCGAGGGGGTGCCTGAGAAGACGGGGCTGGAGACCTGGAGTCCGCCGGTGCAGCCCAGGCCCCCGTACAGCGTCCAGAGCAGCCCGGATCGGGTGTAGCCGCTCCAGAAGAGGGAGTACACCAGCGCCGGAAGCAGGCAGGAGGCAGCCACCGCCAGGGACAGCGTCGTCAGGAACAGGACGTTCCATCCCTGCACCCAGACGGCCAGCAGGATGCTCAGGATTCCGACCCCGGCAGACGCCAGGCGGGCGGCCGCCACCTCCCGGCCCTCGGTCGTGCGCCCACGGCGCAGGGCCTGCGTGTACAGGTCGTGGGCGATCGCCCCCGCGGCCGCCAGGGTGATGCTCGCCACGGCGGCCAGCGTGGTGAGGAACACGGCACAGGACACCAGGACGACGAGCAGGGCCCCGTTCGTGTGGGTCGAGGAGCCGCCCGCCAGTTCGCCGGTGAGCAGCAGCAGGGTGCTGTTGGCGCCGGGGTCCGCGGTCAGGATCGCCGGTGCGCCGACCAACGCCGCGCCCGCGAAG
Source organism: Streptomyces sp. MS191 (assembly GCF_008042125.1). Classification (GTDB taxonomy): domain Bacteria; phylum Actinomycetota; class Actinomycetes; order Streptomycetales; family Streptomycetaceae; genus Streptomyces. The sequence goes on along the minus strand of NZ_RDBI01000034.1, from coordinate 20,783 downwards.
CCCATCAACGCAACGGCGATGCAGAACGCGCCGACGATGCCGATCGTGTGCCGCACCGTGCGTCGCGCGGTGGCCCCGTCGGAAGCCGTGCCGAGTTGCATGGCGACGTGCGGCAGGCACGCCACTCCCAGCACGACGGTGATCACCAGGCCGATGAAGTCGAGTGTGCCCTCGAGGTCGTTGCTCGCGGCGAAGCGGAGGCCGGGACGCAGGTAGCCGGCGGGCCGGCCGCTGCCCTGTCCGGCGGCGTCGATCAAGGCATCGGCGCTCCAGTGAAAGCGATGGAGCAGTACCGCTGCCACCGTCAGGGCGGCGCCGAGCAGTACCAACGTCTTCATCAGCTGAATGACGACCGCGCCGCGCATGCCGCCGAACACCGTGGCGCAGACGACCAGTGCGCCGATCATGACGATGGCCGTCTTCTCGGGTCCGGGCCCGGTCACTCCCAGCAGCGCCGTGGTGGTCACGCCCGCGCCGGAGAGCTGCACGACCAGAACCGGGACGCACACGCTCAAGGTCACGACGGCGGCCGCGATCCTCGCCCCCGGCCCGGGAGCCCGCAGGGCGAACGTGTCGCCCAGCGTGTAGCCGGCGTGCTCGCGCAGGGGACCAGCCAGCAGCAGGAGCACGCCGAGTGACAGCACGGTGCACAGGGCGACGAACAGCCCGTCGTAGCCGAAGACCGCGACACTTCCCGTGGTGCCGAGCACCACGGCCGCGGGCAGGTAGACGCCGGACAGGACGAGGGCCCCGCGCAGGGGCTTCAGCCTGCGGCCCGCTGTGTAGAAGTCGTTGATCCGGTCTCTCTCGGGGCCGCTGAGGACGCAGACGAACAGGATGGGGATGACGAGCGCCAGAAAGCCCACCAGGACGAAGACCTGTGTGTCGCTGTCGAGGGCGCCGGTCGCGGCCGGCAGGATCAGCGGGCTCATCTGCTCTCCTCCCCGTCCTCCTGCGGAGCCGGGCGTCCGTCCGCGCGGCGGTCGTACCGTGCCGCCGTCCACACCAGCAGGGAGCCCTGGAAGAGCAGGGCCAGCACGCCGATGGTGGTCTCCCCCCAGACGCGGGTGGCCATCAACTCGGCTGCGGAGCAGGCGAGCAGCACGTGCAGGGCGAAGGCCGATCCGTTGACCAGGGCGAAGGCCACGCCCGGGCGGTGAGGCCGTGGACGATGATGAAGGCGGGGGGCGTGCGGGTGGGTCATGGCGGTCTCCGTACGTTGTCGGGTGCGGCCCGGGAGGATCGGCCGTGGCTGAGGGCGGCTCGGCTCGTGCGACTCGGATGGCTCGGATGGCTCGGATGGCTCGGATGGCTCGGGTGGCTCGGTGGTGGTCGACCGGTCGCTGATCCCTCCTTGCCGACCGCGCACCGCACCGACCCGGTCGCCGCCCGGGTACGGATGATCCGAATGATCCGTGGGCTCTGCGACCTGGTCACCGGGCGTCCTCCCTGCCCTGGAGCGGTGGCTTTCCCCGTGGCGGCGGTCACCAGGGCGCGCGGCCGCCGGGGTGGAAGCGGTTCTCGCCGTCTCCGGGCTCGAGGACGATCACGTGGTCCTGGTGGTCAAGCGCGGGCATGGCGGCTCCCTCGGAGTGGGTGGGGATCGCGGCGTCGACAGGTCAAGGCCGCGGCGCGGCCGTGCGGTTCAGCGGTCAGTGCCGTCCGGCGTGACGCGGACAATAACGGAACTGGCAGTCACGTATCTAGAGAGAGGACCCTTCGGCTTCCGGCGTTCGAGTGCACGCGCTCGTTCCACGACCGCCGGAGGTCCGTCACCAACGCCTACGCCGCAGGGGAAACAGAACTCCGGGCACGAGTACGGTCCCCGGGGCGCCACGACCGGCAACCGGAGTTCTTCCAGAGCAGTGAAGTCCGTTGCCCGGGAGGGCTGTTACCTGCCGACGACAGCTTCCGCGCCGGGCGCACCGTGCAAGCGGCCGGCCGCCATGAGCGACACGCGTCCGTCACCTCGTCGCGGGCGACCCTGCCCGATACCGGTCGTATGCCGGTGACGAACCGCTTCCATACCCGCAGGTCCTAGCGTCCGGCACAGCCGTCATGGCCGCCCACGACCCCCCTGCGAGGAGAATCCGTGCTCGAAGGCTTCGGTGAAGCGCTCGCGGACCGGGAGTACTTCCTGCCGCTGCCCAGCGTGGCCGACCCCGGGCCGCGCTTCGCTCCCGGCGACGTGCCGCCGGGCCTGCGCGGCGCCGCCCAGGGCATCTGGACGGTCTGGGGAAGCCCACGGACCGGGCTCGCCGCGCAGGGCTGGAAGATCCACGTGTCGGCGCGGCTGGACCGGGCGCAGCACGTGCTCGACACGGTCGCCGGGATCTGCTTCTCCGAAGGCGTGCCGTTCAAGCACCTGAGCGCCCGGCTCTTCTTCCTGTTCCTCCATCACAAACACGCCGGGCGGGCCCAGTCGGGCAAGTTCTGCGCCGTCTACCCGCCGGACACGGCGACCGCCCGCCGACTGCTGGAACGCCTGCGCGACGCGCTCGACGGGGAGGAGGGACCGTACGTCCTCACCGACCGGCGCTTTCGCGACTCGCGGACGGTCCACTACCGCTACGGCGCCTTCGGTGCCCGCAGCCGGCTGCGCGCCGACGGCACCCGGGAAGGGCTGGTCCGCGACGGCTCCGGCCGCGAGGTCGCGGACCTGCGGCTGCCCGCCTTTCACCTGCCCGAGGGGATCGCGGACCCCTTCGTCGAGCAGGAGGAGCGGCCGCACGTGGGCCCGATCCTGATCCGCGACTACGAGGTGACCCGCGCGGTGCGCCTGAGCAACGCCGGCGGCACCTACCAGGCCCGGGACCGGCGGACCGGCCGCACCGTATTCGTCAAGGAGGCTCGGGCCCACAACGGCCTGGTCTTCGACGGGACGGACGCGCAGCAGCGGCTGCGGCACGAGTACGGCGTGCTGCGCGAACTGCACGAGGCCGCCCCCGGGGTGGGCCCGGAGCCGCTGGACCACTTCACGGAGTGGGAACACGACTTCCTCGTCACCGAGCACGTTGCCGGACAGCCGCTGGTGGGCTGGCTGAGCAGGTCCTCCCCGCTGGCCCGCGCCGACCGCACGGCCGAGTCCGTCGCCGCGTACTACGCGGCGTGCCGGCAGCTGCTGGCCGCACTGGACGCCTCGCTGGAGCGGCTGCACGCCGCCGGCTACCGGTTCGGCGACCTCAGCCTGGGCAACGTCATGGTCCTGCCGTCGGGCGGGGTCCGGCTGGTCGACTTCGAGGCGGCCTCGGCCCTGACCGAGGCACCCTCCGGGATGGGCACTCCGGGGTTCACGCCGCCGCCCGGCGTGCTCCGGGCCGACCCCGATCCGCTGCTGCACGACCGGTACGGCATGTCGGCAGTCGCCTTCGCCTTCCTGGCGCCGTTCAACGAGATCGCCCAACACGCGCCCGCCAACCTCGTACTGCTGCGCCGCGACCTGGCGGACGTGGCTCCTCCGCAGGACCTGTGGCAGCGGGCGACCGCCTTCCGTCCGACGGAGGACCGGACGGATGACCGGACGCAGGACCAGGACGATCCCGACGGCCTGCCCTCCCCCGCCGAGCCGGACACCGATCCGCGCGGCGGCCTCACCCGGCTGGCGGAGGAAGTGGCCGCGGGGCTGCTGGAGATGGCTGACGCCGACCGCCCGGAGTGGGCCTTCCCGCCCTCGCCCGAGGCGTTCCGGACCAACAACGTGTGCCTGGCCTACGGCACGGCCGGGGTGGTGCACGCCCTGCATCGCGCCGGGGCCGCGGTGCCGGAGGAGATCCGCGAACGGCTGCGCCGCGACACGCTGGCGCAGCGCGACGCGCTGCCCCCCGGGCTGCTCGTCGGCTCGGCCGGCGTCGCACGGGTACTGGCCGGCCTCGGCCTGCTGGACGAGGCCGTCGACCTGCTCCGGGACGCCGACGACCACGCGCTCACCGCCTCCTGCGGCACGCTGGCCGGCGGGCGGGCCGGGGTCGGCCTGGGCTGGCTCGCGCTGCACCGGCTGACCGGGGAGAGCAGCCATCTGGAGCGGGCCGCCGCGGCCGGGGAGCGCCTGCTGCGCACCCCCGACCTGTCGGCCACCCTCGGCGAGCACGACGCCCGCGGCCTGCTGCACGGCCGTTCGGGACTCGCCCTCTTCCTCCACCGCCTGGCCCGCGACACCGACGAGGCCCGCTACCTGGAGGCGGGCCGCATGCTGCTCCACCACGAGCTGGACCGGACCTTCCCGCTGGACGACGGCGCCCTGTCCATCTCCGACGACACGCGGCTCACCCGTGCCATGCCGTACCTGGCCACGGGCGCGGCCGGCGTCGCGGCGGTGCTCACCCACTACGTGGCCACCGCGCCGGACGAACGCTGCGCCGCGGCGCTGCCGAGGCTGGTGGCGGGCATCCGGGTCTCCTGCGTCACCAAGGAGGCCGGCCTGTACCGGGGTCTGGCCGGACTGACCTGGTGCCTGACCGGGCACGCCGAGCTCACCGGCACGGACGCGGCCCGCGGGGACGCCGTGCGCGCCGCGACCGGCCTGCTGAAGTACGCCGTCCCGTACCGGCGCGGTGTCCGCTTCCTCGGAGCGGGTTCGCAGCGGTTCACCGCCGACCTGTCCAGTGGCGGCGCCGGTGTTCTGCTGGCGCTCCACCGCCTGCTGGCCGGACCGCTCCTGACGGAGCGCCACCCTGCGCGTCCCCGGATCCCCGCAGTCCACTGACGGCACCGGGCGGGCGCCCCATGAACCCCTGGGCACGGCGGCAAGCGACTCCGTGCCCAGGTGTTGCAGTCACCGACCGACACAACCCGAGAAAAGGTGGTGAGCATCCATGAGTCAGATCCTCGCGCTCCAGACCCTGGACACCGAGCCGGAGGCCTGTTCCCTCCCTCCCTGCTTCAGCGTCGCCTGGAGCATGAGCGACATCTTCCCCGAGCCGATGTAACCGGCCGGCACCCGTGGAGGGCCGGGACCGGTGGTCTGCCACCGGTCCCGGCCCGGGTCGTGGGCGCCGTTCTCCGGTACAGGACCGCGTCCCTGCTGCACGGCGGCGCCCATGAGCGGCCCTGCGGCACCGAGTTCAGCGAGTCGCCCGCTCCCGCCCCGGCCCGAAGCCGGGCCGACGAGCCCTCAGCGACTCCTCACCATCGGCACGGTGAAGCCGACCTTCCTGCCGGAGTGGTGGTCGGTGTGGTCCCACACCGACAAGTGGGTCTCGCCGTCGTCGAGTCGGTTGCCTGGAGGGGGCGTCGCCCGGTCCGGGCACCCGATCGTCCGAGGCCGCCGGAGCCCCCTCCGGGTGGGCCGGCGCCTCAGGGCCGGCGGGCGTGGAGGGCGTGGGCGCCCAGGGCGAGCGGGGTGTGGCCGGCGAGTTCGAGGCCGTGGTCTTCGAGCAGCCGGGCGTAGTGGTCGGCCGTCCGCTCGCGTCCTCCGGTGTTGCACATCATGTGGAGGTCCCACGCGGTGGCGAGCGAGGGTGCGGCGTCGGCCGGAAGGAGGCGTTCGACGATGAGGAGGTCCGCGTGCCGGGGCATGGCGTCGGCGCAGTGCCGCAGGATGCTCCGGCAGCGGTCGTCGTCCCAGTCGTGCAGGACCCGGGAGAGGATGTAGACGTCGCCGTCCGCGGGTACGTCCGCGAAGTCTCCCGCCCGGTATCCGCACCGCTCGCCGACACCGGTGGCGGCAAGGTGGGCACGCGCCGCCGCGAGTACCTGAGGGCGTTCGAGGAGCACGCCGCGCAGGGTGGGATGGGCGGACGTCGCCGTCCGCGGGTACGTCCGCGAAGTCTCCCGCCCGGTATCCGCACCGCTCGCCGACACCGGTGGCGGCAAGGTGGGCACGCGCCGCCGCGAGTACCTGAGGGCGTTCGAGGAGCACGCCGCGCAGGGTGGGATGGGCG
>NZ_RDBI01000034.1:0-14804 GCF_008042125.1 Streptomyces sp. MS191 | reverse complement strand
GCCGGGGATCCCGGCCGGGGGCGGCGCGGTGGCGCGCGCCGCCCCCGGCGGGCTCTGCCGACCCGGTTACGCGGGGGCCGGCAGACCGACCAGGGCCGCGATCGCGTCCTGGTGCGCGCCGGCCGAACCCAGCGCGATCTGGTCGGACTTGGCCCGCTTGAGCGCCAGATGCGCCGGGTGCTCCCAGGTCATGCCGATGCCGCCGTGCAGCTGCACGCACTCCTCGGCCGCGTGGACGGCGACCTTCGAGCAGTACGCCTGGGCGACGGCGACGGTCAGCGCGGCGTCGGGACTGCCGACGGCCAGGGCGTCGGCGGCGGCGCGAGCCACCGCGCGGGCGTTGACCACCTCCAGCCAGAGCTGCGCCATCCGGTGCTTGAGCGCCTGGAAGGATCCGACGGGCCGGTTGAACTGGTAGCGGTCGCGGGTGTGCCGGACCGTCTCCTCCAGACACCATTCGGCGAGCCCGAGTTGCTCGGAGGCGAGGAGTCCGGCGCCGGCGAGCAGGCCGCGCCCGATAGCCGCTCGGGCGGTCGCCGCGTCGGCGATCCGGGTCCCGGCGGCGCCGCTCGCGTCGACCGCCGAGAGCGGGCGGGTGAGGTCGAGCGGGGTCAGCGGCTCGATCCGCACCTCGGCGGCGGGAACCGCGTAGAGCCCGTCGGCCCTCGGGACCAGCAGCACGTCGGCGGCGGCCGCGTCGGCGACACCCGTCACCGTGTCCGTCGTGGGCGGCTCCGTGCCGGGTCCCGCGGAGAGCGGCACGGCGAGCACCGCGACGGTACGGCCGCCGGCGAGCGCGGCGAGCAGCTCGGCCACCGGGGCGCTGTCGGTGTCGAGGGCGAGCAGCGTCTCGGCCGCCACCACCGCGCCGGTCAGGTACGGCACCGGGGTGACCGCCCGGCCCAGCTCCTCCAGGACGACGGCCGCCTCGCGGTGGCTCGCGCCCTGCCCGCCCAGCTTCTCGGGCACGAGCAGGCCGGCCGCGCCGATCTCGCCGGCGAGGGACTTCCACAGACCGGGGACGTACGGATCGCCGGTCTCGATCCGGCCGAGCAGCACCTGCGTCCCGGCACGGTCGGCGAGCAGCGAGCGGACCGCGGAACGCAGGTCGTCCTCGGTCTCCGAGTAGAGCAGATCCGTCATCGCGCGAGGTCCTTCCAGGCGACGTCCTTGTCGTTGCGGGGCTCGGAGGGCAGTCCGAGCACCCGCTCGGCGACGATGTTCAGCAGCACCTCGGTCGTGCCGCCCTCGATGGAGTTGCCCTTGGAGCGCAGGTACCGGTATCCGGCCTCGCGGCCGGTGAAGTCGACGAGTTCGGGGCGGCGCATCGTCCAGTCGTCGTACAGCAGGCCCTCGTCGCCGAGGAGTTCCACCTCCAGGCCGCTGATGGCCTGGTTGAGCCGGGCGAAGCCGAGTTTCATCGCGCTGCCCTCGGGGCCGGGCTGGCCCGCGACGAGCTGCTGGCGCAGCCGCTCCCCGGTGAGGCGGGCCACCTCCGAGTCGACCCAGAGGTCGAGGAGCCGCCGGTGGAGGTCGTGGGTGCGCAGCTCGGGGCGTTCGCGCCAGGTCCTGGCGACCGGGCCGATCATGCCGCCCTCGCGGGGGATGCGGGCACCGCCGATGGAGACGCGCTCGTTCATCAGGGTGGTCTGGGCGACCCGCCAGCCGTCGCCGACCTCGCCGAGGCGGTGGGCGTCGGGGATGCGGACGTCGGTGAGGAAGACCTCGTTGAACTCGGCCTCACCGGTGATCTGGCGCAGCGGCCGCACCTCGACACCGGGGTCGCTCATGTCGCAGATGAAGTAGGTGATGCCCCGGTGCTTGGGGAGGTCGGGGTCGGTGCGCGCGATGAGGATGGCCCAGCGGGCGACGTGGGCGCTGGAGGTCCACACCTTCTGGCCGTTGACGACCCACTCGTCCCCGTCGCGGACGGCGCGCGTGCCGAGGGCGGCCAGGTCGGAGCCGGCGCCGGGCTCGCTGAAGAGCTGGCACCACACCTCCTCGCCGACCCACAGCGGCTTGAGGAAGCGCTCCTTGACGTCCTCCGTGCCGTAGGCGAGGACCGTCGGGGCCGCCATGCCGAGGCCGATCCCGATGCGGCGCGGGTCGTTGTCGGGGGCTCCGGCGGCCTGGAGTTCGGCGTCGACGACGGCCTGCAGGGAGCGCGGCGCGTCGAGTCCGCCGAGCCCGACCGGGTAGTGCACCCAGGCGAGTCCGGCGTCGAAGCGCGCCCGCAGGAAGTCGGTGCGCGGGGTGGTGGCGGGCGGGTGCGCCGCGAGCAGCTCCCGCGTCAGGGAGCGCAGTTCCGCGGCGTCGGGCACGGCGGTCATCGGCCGGCTCCTTCCGGGAGGACGACCAGGCGGCCGGTGGTGGTGCCGTCGGCGACACGCTGCACGGCGTCGGCGGCCGCCGCGAACGGGACACGCTCGCTGACCAGCGGCTTGATGAGGCCCTTGGCGGCGAGGTCGGTGAGCGTCTCGTGGCAGCGCAGGATCGCGGCCGGGTCCTTGAGGTTGTACAGCCCCCAGTGCAGGCCGACGATCGAGTAGTTCTTGACGAGGGCGTGGTTGAGCGCGGGCGAGGGGATCGTGCCGCTGGCGAACCCGACGACCACGATCCGGCCTTCGAAGGCGACGAGCTTGGCGGACTGCGCGTAGGCCGCGCCGCCGACCGGGTCGTAGATCACGTCGGCGCCGCGGCCGCCGGTGGCCTCCTTCACGGCGGCGACCACGTCCTCGGCGTGGCGGTCGACCACCACGTCACAGCCGAGCTCGCGGGCGACGGCGGCCTTCTCCGGGCCGCCGACCACGCCGATGACCGTGGCACCGGCGGCCTTGCCGAGCTGTACGGCGGCGCTGCCGACGCCGCCCGCGGCGGCGTGCACCAGCAGGGTCTCGCCCTCCTGGAGCCCGGCCCTGCGGTGCAGGCCGAACCAGCCGGTCTGGTAGCCGATGTGCAGGGCCGCCGACTCGGCGTCGTCGAGCGCGTCGGGGGCGGGCAGCACGGCCGAGGCGTCGGCCAGGGCGTACTCGGCCAGGCCCCCGTGGGGCAGGACGGGGGTGGCGATGACCCGGCGGCCGTCCTCGGTGTCGGCGCAGATCTCCACGCCGGGGGTGAAGGGCAGCGGGGGCCGCACCTGGTACTGGCCCCGGCAGAGCAGGGCGTCGGGGAAGTTGATGTTCGCGGCGCGGACCTTCAGGAGGACCTGGCCCTCACCGGGCGTGGGCCGGTCCACTTCGTCGCACTGCATCACCTCGCCCGGCTCGCCGTTGTCGTGCACTCGCCATGCCTGCATGGGGTTCCTCCACCAGCCGTCGTCCGTACTGAGCGGTCGGTTCGCATACTAAGCGGTCGCTTGTCTCGACGGAACCGTGAATCAGGACTTCTTCGGGCGCGCCCGCACGTGCATGCGCTCCCCCTGCGGCCCGAACAGGCTCAGGAACTCCACCGGCCCGTCCGGCGTGGGCCCGAACCAGTGCGGGACGCGCGTGTCGAACTCGGCGGCCTCACCCGCCGCGAGCACCACGTCGTGCCCGCCCAGCACCAGGCGCAGCTTCCCCGACAGGACGTAGAGCCACTCGTAGCCCTCGTGGACCCGCGCGTCGACCGGCTCGGCCTTCTCCTGCACCACCTTGTACGCCTGGAGACCGCCCGGCTGGCGGGTGAGCGGCAGCATGGTGCGCCCGTGGCGCACGATCGGCTTGGCGCGGACCCGGGGATCACCCACGGGCGGCGCGCCGACCAGCTCGTCGAGCGCGACCTGGTGGGCGCGCGCGATGGGCAGCAGCAGCTCCAGGCTCGGCCGTCGCTGCCCGGACTCCAGGCGGGAGAGGGTGCTCACGGAGATCCCCGTGGAGGCGGAGAGATCCCCCAGGGTCGCCCCGCGCTCGCGCCGGATGCGGCGCAGCCGCGGTCCCACTTCGTTCAGCACCTCGTCGATGCGTTCGTCCTCGGTCATGCCTCCATTGCAGAAACAGCAAGAAAGTTTGTCAAGCGGGCGGGCTCGGAGCGAGCCTCGGGGCATGGACACGAACGAGCGGTACGACGTGGTGGTGGTCGGCGGCGGCGCGGCGGGGCTCAGCGCCGCCCTGGTCCTGGGCAGGTCGCGGCGCCGGACCCTGGTCGTCGACGCGGGCGAGCCGCGCAACGCCCCGGCGGCCCACATGCAGGGGTACCTGTCCCAGGACGGGATGAGCCCGGCGGACTTCCTCGCGGCCGGGCGGCGGGAGATCGCCGCGTACGGGGTCGGCCTGACCGCGGGCGAGGTGACCGAGGTGGTCCCGGACGGGGACGACGCCTTCGCCGTGCGGCTCGCCGACGGCCGGACGGCGGGCGCGCGGCGCCTGGTCGTGACGACCGGGCTGGTGGACGAGCTCCCGGACATCGCCGGGCTCCGCGCCCGGTGGGGGCGGGACGTGCTGCACTGCCCGTACTGCCACGGCTGGGAGGTCCGCGACCGGGACTTCGGTGTCATCGCCCATCCCGTGACGGGCGCGCACCAGGCCCTGATCGTCTCCCAGTGGTCCGCTGACGTCACCCTGTTCCTCCACACGACGGCGGCGCTCCCCGAGGACCAGCGGGCGAGGGTCGCCGCGGCCGGCATCGAGGTCGTCACGGGCGAGGTGGCCGGCCTGGTGATCGAGGACGACCGGCTGACGGGCGTGCGGATGGCGGACGGCCGGACCGTCGCCCGGTCGGTGCTCTTCGCGGGTACGCGGATGGTGCCCCGGGACGGACTGCTGACGGCGCTCGGCGCGGCCACGCGTCCGACACCGCTCGGGCCCCTGGTGACGGTGGACGAGACCGGCCGGACGAGCGTGCCCGGCGTCTGGGCGGCGGGCAACGCGATCGGCCTCGCCGAGCAGGTGGTCAACGCGGCGAGCGGCGGCTACCGGGCCGGCGTGGCGGTCAACACGGACCTGCTGCTGGCCGATCTGGACCGGGCGGTCGCCTCGGCGGAGTCGGTTCCGATCGGCTGACCGCCCTTCAGTTCTCGCGCGCGGCGCGCTATCGATGCGGCATGACGAGCGAAGCGACGCCCCCGCCCGGCCTGCCCGGGCCAAGTACCTGGCCCTCACCGGCCGCCGGATCGACGCCGCCACCGCCGAGCGACTGGGCCTCGTGCAGCTCGTCACCCCGCCCGGCGACCTGGAGGGCGCCGGGCGCGAGACGGCGCGGGCGATCGCCGCCGAGTTCGGCCGGCTCGGAGCGGCGTTGATGCTCGTCGGCCGGACGGCCGCGCGCCTGGACGCGGCCCGGCGGGAACTCGCCGAGGAGTGCGGCACGCCGGTGGCGACCGCGGTCGGGGACATCCGCGACCCGGAGCGCGTCGCCGCCGCCTTCGACGCCTGCGAGGCCGGGCTCGGCTCCCGGCCCGAGGTCCTGGTGAACAACGCCGCCGCCAACTTCCCCGTACCGGCCGAGGAGTTGTCGCCCAACGGCTGGCGCGCGGTCGTGGACGTCACGCTCACCGGGACCTGGTTCGCCACCCGGGAGTTCGCCCGGCGGCACCTGGCCGCCGGCACCCCCGGCTCGGTGGTCAACGTGGGCGCCTCCTACGCCTGGACGGGCGGCCCCGGCTTCGCCGCCTCCGCGGCGGCGAAGGCCGGCGTGAAGAACCTGGTGGAGACCCTGGCCGTCGAATGGGGACCGTACGGGATCCGGGTGAACGGCCTGGTCCCCGGCCTGATGCCGCACGAGGACATGACGTCCGACATCCGCGGCACGCTCGCGCGGGCCGGGGACCACGACGCCCGGCAGCCCGCCCTGCGGGTGGGCCGGCCCCGCGAGCTGGGCTGGGCGGCGACCTTCCTGGCCTCCCCGTACGCCCGCTTCGTCAGCGGGCACACGCTGGTCGTGGACGGGGCGAACTGGCAGCGCAGGGCGCTGGTCAACGATCCCGTCGTGCCGGTACGCGACCAGCTGGGGCGCGGGCCGTTCCAGCCGTGACCGAGGACCTGGCGGGCCGCCCCGGGAGCCGGGCGCGCCGTCCGCCGGTCCCGTGTGCGCCGCGGCGCTGGGCCAGGCGGATGAACCGGTCCGCGTGCGGCTGCGCGGACCGGGGCGAGGGGCGAGGATCGGCCATGGTGGCCGGACGACCCCACAGCAGCGGAAAGGCAGGGCGCACCAGATGCTCGGTACGGACTTCACGACGGGATCACCCAGCTGGCTCGACCTCGGCAGCCCGGACGTCGCCGCCGCCGCCACGTACTACGGCGGCGTGCTCGGCTGGGAGTTCGAGTCGGCGGGCCCCGACGCCGGCGGCTACGGCTTCTTCAGGCGGAACGGCCGGACGGTCGCCGCGATCGGCCCGCTGACGGAGGACGGCGCGAGCTCCGCCTGGACGATCTACTTCCAGACGCCGGACGCCAAGGCCACGGCGGAGGCGGCCAAGGACGCGGGCGGGACCGTGCGGGTCGAGGCCTTCGACGTCATGGAGGCGGGACAGATGGCCTGCCTGACCGACCCGGGCGGCGCCGAGTTCGCCGTCTGGCAGCCGGGGGCCGTCAAGGGCCTGGAGCAGACCTCGGACACCCACAGCCTGGTCTGGGCCGAGCTGCACGTCGGCGACCCGCAGGTCGCCCTGGACTTCTACGGCCGGCTGTTCGGCTGGCGCTCGCAGGAGATGGACGCGCCCGGGATGACCTACCGGGTGCTCTCCACGGCCGAGGGCGACCAGCAGGACGCCTCGTTCGGCGGGGTGGCCCCGCTCCAGGAGGGCGGGCACGAGGCGCGCTGGATCCCGTACTTCGCCGTCGACGACGCGGACGAGATCGTCGCCAGGTCGACGGGGCACGGCGGGTCGGTGCTGATGCCCGCGGCGGACATCCCGGACGTGGGCCGCATCGCGTGGCTGGCCGACCCCTTCGGCGCCCCCTTCGCGATCCTGAAGCCGTCACCGCGGATGTGAGGCAGGGGCCCGTCCGGACAGCCGTCGCGGCGCGCCGGGGAAGACCGCCCGGGCGTTCCCGGGGCAGGTCGCGAGAGTCCCGCCCGCCCCGCGCGCCGTCCGGCCGGGAGCCCGGCAAGATCGGCGAGATCGGCGAGACACCTCCTAACGCCCCTCGAACCTCGGGGGCCGGCGCGCGGCCTTCGCCGCGTACCCCTCGCGGGCGTCCTCCGAGGTGAGGGTGAGCGCCGCCGCGAGCGCGGTGCGATCGAGGGCCGCGGCCATGCCCTGATCCGCGAAGGCGTCGACGTTCCGCTTGATCGCGCGGACGGCGAGCGGCGCGGCGGCGGCGATCGCCCGCGCCGTCTCGCGCCCGGCGCCCTCCAGGTCGCCGGGCGGGGTGACGAGCTGCACGAGGCCCAGTCGCTCGGCGGTGGCGGCGTCGATCCGGCGGCCGGTGAGGGCCAGGTACTTGGCCCAGCCCGCACCGGCATCGCGGGCGATCCGCAGGTCGCCGCCCGCGTCGACGGACACCCCGATCCCCGCCTCGGGCAGGGCGAAGACGGCGTCGTCGGCGGCGATGCGCACGTCCGCCATCAGGGCCAGCTCGAAGCCGAAGCCGAGGCAGTATCCCTGCACGGCGGCGACGACCGGCTGGGGAAGCCCGGCGAACACGGCGAAGCGCTCGTGCGCCCAGCGGACGCCCTCGGCGTAGCGCTGGGTCCGTTCGGCCGCCGACCGCCCGGTGATCCCGCCGCCCGGGGCCGTGACGTCGATCCCGGCACAGAAGGCCCGGCCCTCGGCGCGCAGCAGCACGACCCGCACGCCCTCGTCGAAACGGATGCGGTCGGCGAGGACGCCCAGCTGGCGGCTGGACTCCCAGCTCCAGCCGTTGAGCTTCTCCGGACGGCACAGCGTCAGGACGGCGATCCCGTCCTCGACGCGGAGGGAGAGCCGCTCCTCCCCCTCCGGGATCTCCCGGTCGAGTGTGTCGATCACCGCGCACCCCCATCGACTGACGGAGCGTCAGATTAGCGGGGGAACACCTCGAAGGCCACGGCCGGGCGTCCCCCGAACCGCTCGGCGGCCCGCCGGGCGCCCGCGGTGAGGAAGGTCCGGCAGTACTCCTCGGGATCCTGGTCGGTCAGTGCCTCGATGTAGGAGCGGTGGCAGAGGAGCGACCGGATCGAGCGCTCCAGGCCCTCCGTCGCGTCGACCGCGTGGGTGGGGGTGTTCGAGCCCGCGACGGCGACCCAGCGGACACCGTTCCACGGCTCCAGGCCCTGCGCGGTCAGCTCGGGGAAGATCCAGCGGTTGCCGGCGTCGCCCGCCGCGTCCAGGGTGGCGCGCCCGACGGCGACGTGGTCGGGGGTGTTCCAGGCTCCGCCGACCGCCGGGCCCCAGGTGTCCCGGTGGTTGAGGGTGATCACCAGCTCGGGCCGGTGGCGGCGGATCGCCGCCGCGATGTCGCGGCGCAGGTCGAGTCCGTAGGTGATGATCCCGTCCCGGTGGTCCATGAACTCGACGGTCGAGACACCGACCACCTCCGCGCTGGCCCGCTGCTCCCGCTCGCGCAGCGGGCCGCAGGTCGCGGGGTCGAGGGAGTCGATGCCGGCCTCGCCCCGGGTCGCGAGGGCGTAGACGACCTCCTTGCCGGAGTCCGTCCAGGCGGCGACCGCCGCGGCGCAGCCGTACTCGAGGTCGTCGGGGTGCGCGACGACCGCCAGCGCGCGCCGCCAGTCTCCGGGCATGTCGTCGAGTGGCGTGGGGCTCGTGTCGATCATGGCCGCAGGATACGGGCGAGACACGGCGCACGGCGGGTCCGCGGACCCGACACCGGTGCGCGCCAGGCGCGTTCCGGCCCGACGCCCCCGCGCGCGAGGCGTGTCGGCGCCGGGCCCGTGGGGCGGGGAGGGCGTCAGACCGAGCGGAGCGAACCGGCCAGGATCACCGAGCGGGACACGTGGCGGGGCCGGTCCGGGTTGAACCCGCGGCGGGCGGCCAGCGTGACCGCGAGGCGCTGGGCCCGTACCAGGGCGGCCACCGGGTCGATGGCGTCGGCGGCGAAGAGCGCCCCCGTCGTCTCCACCTCGTCGCGCAGCCCGGCCGGCGCGGGGCCGAGGCAGCACACCAGGCTGGCCCGGTCGCTGACGCTGATCGGGCCGTGCCGGTACTCCATCGCCGCGTACGACTCCGTCCACACCCGGGCCACCTCGCGCAGCTTGAGCGCGGCCTCGTCGGCGAGCCCGACGGTCCAGCCGGTGCCGAGGAAGGTGAACTGGCCGCGGCGCTCCCACTCCGCCGGCAGCGGTTCGTACAAGGCGAGTTCGGCGTCCACGATGGAGGGGTCGAGGTCCACCCCCAGCCCCGCGCGCAGGAGTTGGAGGGCCGTGGTGGCGAACCGGGTCTGCACGACGGAGCGTTCGTCGGCGAAACCGAGGTCGATCACCCGGTCGGCCTGGTGGGCGGCACGGCTGTCGGCCACCCCGGTCAGGACGAGGGTCGGGATCCGGCCGGAGGCACGGGCGAGGAGGGAGGCCACCTCGGTCGTCGTGCCGGAGCGGGTGAGGGCGACGATCCGGTCGTAGCCGCGGCCGAGCGGTGTCTCGTCGGAGGCGGGGAAGGCATCGGTCTCGCCCTCGCCGAGCGACTCCCGCAGGGCCGCGTACGCACGGGCGATGAAGTACGAGGTGCCGCAGCCGACGACCGCGATCCGCTCGCCCCGCCGGGGCAGCACGGCGGCGTGCCCGGCGGCCGCCTCGGCGGCGCGGCGCCAGCAGTCGGGCTGGCTGGCGATCTCCGCGGTGACGTGCGTGGTCATGTCCGGGTCCTCTCCTCGTGGGTGGTCCGGACCGAGTTCTATCCGTCGCCGTGAGGAGCGAACAATGAGCAATCCGTGCTCACTGCTTGGACTTTTGCACGCGGCCCCCGCCGCAGGAGGCCCGCACCACGAGCCGGGGCCGCAGCTGGACCTGGTGCAGCGGGGAGGCGTCCCCGTCGGCCAGGCGGCGCAGCAGGATCTGCGCCGCGAGCCGCCCGACCTGGAACTTCGGTGGCGACACCGCGGTCAGCGGTGTCTCGGCGACGTCCGCGAACTCGTTGTCGTAGCTGATCAGGGCGAGGTCCTCGGGGACGCGCAGCCCGGCCCGGCGGGCCGCGCCGAGGACGAGGGACGCCTCGCGGTCGCCGAAGCAGAGTGCCGCGGTGACACCGGCGGCGCGCAGGCCGGCGACCGCCCGGTCGGCCCGCTCCGGGGTCCAGTCCTGGTGTCCGTCCCGGACGACGGGCGGTTCGGGGAGGGCGAAGTCCGCGGTCGCGCGGGCGAATCCGGACTCGATGGGCGCCGTGGTGGGCGCGTCGGAACGCACCAGGAGGGCGAGCTTCCGGTGCCCGAGCGACCGCAGGTGGCGCACGGCGTCGTAGGCGCCGCCCTCATGGTCGGTGCAGACGTGCTCGGTGGGGTCGCCGGGGCCGTGGGCGGCGAGCCGCCGCTCGACGAGGACCGCCGGGACGGGCAGGGCGAGGAGTTCCTCCGCCCGCCGGCCCGGGTCGGTGGCGGTGTGCAGCGTGGGGACGAGGAGCAGCCCGTGGACACCGTCGGAGAGGAGCCTCTCGACGGCCGCGTCCTCCTCGGCGGGGTCGTAGTGCGAGCAGGCCAGGACGAGCCGGGCACCGGCCGCGGCCAGCTCCTTCTCGATGCCCTGGAGGACGCGCGGGTAGTAGAACGCGGTGTCGGGGACGAGGACGCCGACGACCCTGCGGCCGGCCGGGCCGGATTCCGGGCGGTGGGCCGCGAAGGTGCCGGCGCCCTGGCGCCGTTCGACCAGCCCGAGGGCGACGAGGTCCTCGTAGGCACGGCGGACGGTGGTGACCGAGAGCCCGGTCTCGGCGGCCAGCGCGCGCTCGGTGGGCAGCTTGCTGCCGGGGGGCCAGGTGCCGTCGAGGATGCCGCGCCGCAGTTCGGCCATGAGCGCGCGGAACTTCAGCTCACGGCCCGACGCCGGAACCCCGTCCTGTGCCACCCCGGCCCCCTGCGCACGCGCCTGGTATTGCTGACTGATTGCGCCGCGAATCCTATCCCCGGCTGTCTCCCCGGCATCGCCTCCGGGCGATCAGATCTCGTCCCGGGCGAGGGCGAGCAGGCGGTCCAGGACGCGCGGCCCGCCGGCCCGGACCCCGTCGTGCTCGAACTCGTCGGTCACCCAGGTCCTGAGCCCACGGATCGCGCGGGCCGTCCGCAGCGCGTGCTCGGTGTCCACGTACATGTCGTCGTGGTAGACGGCGGCGGCCACCGGCACCTCGTTGGCGGCGAGCCGTTCGGCGTCGTAGAGCGCGGGCCAGTCGGCGCGTTCGGCGAGGATCGCGGCGGTCTCGCGGAGCGGGCGCAGGGCCGGGTCGGTCTCGAAGTGCCAGGGGTGGACGGTCTCGCCGGTGAAGAGCAGCGGCTCGTCGCCCGCCAGGGTCTTCGCGGCGTCGAAGCGGGGGAACTCGGCGCGGATCCGCTCGGCCGCCCAGCCGGTGGGCCCCCGCCCCTGGGCGTAGATCGCCTCGTGGAGCACGGCGTACAGCGGATGACCGGCGTACGACAGCACGGCCTGCGCGTTCTCCAGGAAGGCGTCCGACAGGGCGGGCCCGTCGACCGTCGGGACGAAGGCGTCCTCCAGGAGGAGGTGGAGCTGGTGGGTGCCCTCGGCGCCGCCGAGGAGGATGCCGAGGGACTGGAAGGACTCCGCGGTGAGCAGGCCGCCGCCGGGCAGTGCGGCGGGGCGTTCCAGCAGGTGGGCGGCGATCCGGCGGGCCCGTTCGACGTCCTGCGGGTAGCGGGCGTAGTGGGCTTCGACCTTGCGGGTGATCCGCGGGTAGGCGGCCCGGTAGACCTCGTCGGCGTCGGCGTGCAGGGACGGGAGCCCGCCGGTGATGAGGACGGTGTGCAGGCCGGCGGGGGCGGTGCTGAGGTAGTGGGTGGCGCAGAAGCCGCCGAAGCTCTGGCCGAGGACGGTCCAGCGGGCGCCTCCGGTGAGCCGCTTACGGATCACCTCGCAGTCCTGCACGATCGAGTCGGCCCGGAAGTGCCCGAGGTACGCGGCCTGCTCCCGGGGAGTGCCGCGCAGCGGCAGGGTCTGGCGGTTGGCGGGGGTGGAGTTCCCGGTGCCGCGCTGGTCGAGGAGGAGCACGCGGAACTCCTGGACGGCCCGGCCGAGCCAGGACTGTCCGCCCGCGCCGACGAAGCGGCGGGCGCCGAAGCCGGGGCCGCCCTCCAGGTACAGCAGCCACGGCAGGTCCGCGCCGCTCCGGCCGCAGGCGACGGCCTCGCGGGCGAAGATCTCGATCTGCTCGCCGCCGGGATCCGCGTGGTCGAGCGGCACGGAGAAGCGGCGGTCGGTGAGGACGAGGCCGGGCTGGCGGTAACTGGTCAATGCTGCTCCTGTTCCTGGCGCCCCCGTGCCGTCTTCCCCCGCCTGCCCAGTGGATCACAGGGCAGGGGCGGGGGCGCAGGCACCATGGCCGCGCAGGATCCCGAGGGGGTGACGACGTGGTCGTAGCCGGCGAAGGCGTCCACCGTGCGGCGGACGAGGGGGGCGGTCTCGCGCCGGTAGCCGGTGTTGTACTGCGGCTGGCCGCAGCAGGTCTGGGCCGCCGGGAAGTCGACGTCGACTCCGAGCCGTTCCAGGATGCGGCCCACGCTGATCCACCGGTCGCCCGAGGAGCTCCATCTCACCTGGTGAACACCGGGCGGCCGGGTGAGACCGGATCGATACCCGACGGGCCGGCATCCGGCCTGTACCCCGCCGCCCTTCACCGGCATATCCTGCGCGCATGCGCGTCGCACTCTTCGTCACCTGCGTCAACGACGCCCTGTATCCCGCCACGGGAGTGGCAACGGTCCGCATCCTGGAACGGCTCGGAGTCGACGTCGACTTCCCGGCGGCCCAGACCTGCTGCGGCCAGCCGCAGTACAACACCGGCTACCGGCGCGAGACCGCCCCCCTCGTCCGCCGCACGGTGGACGCCTTCGCCGGCTACGACCACGTCGTCACCCCCTCGGGATCCTGCGCGGCCATGGTGCGGCACCACTACGCCGGTTTCGGCGCCGAGGCGGCCGCGCTCGGACCGCGGACCCACGAACTCACCGAGTTCCTCGTCGACGTGCTGGGAGTGACGGACGTCGGCGCCTACTTCCCGCACCGCGTCACCTACCACCCCTCCTGCCACGGCCTGCGCGCGCTCGGCCTCGGCGACCGGCCGCGCCGGCTGCTCCGGGCCGTCAAGGGCCTCGACCTCGTCGAACTCCCGGCAGCCGAGGAGTGCTGCGGCTTCGGCGGCACCTTCGCCGTCAAGAACGCCGACGTCTCGGCGGCGATGGGCCGCGACAAGGTCGCCCACGCGGCGTCGACCGGCGCCTCGGTCCTCTGCGGCGCCGACAACTCGTGCCTCCTGCACCTCGACGGGATCCTGCGGCGCGAGGGCGAGCCCCTGCGGACCCTGCACCTCGCCGAGATCCTCGCGAGCACGGAGCGGGAGCCCGCGCTGTGACCGGGACCTTCGTCGGGATGCCCGCGTTCCCCGAGGCCGCCCGCGCGGCCGTGGGCGACCCCGTGCTCCGCGCCAACCTCCGCCACGCCACCCACACCATCCGGGACAAACGCGCCAAGGCGGTCGCCGAACTCGCCGACTGGGCGGCACTGCGCGAGGCGGGCAAGCAGATCAAGGACCACACGCTGCGCCATCTCGACCGCTACCTGGTGCAGTTGGAGGCCGCGGTCACCGCCGCGGGCGGCACCGTGCACTGGGCGCAGGACGCGGCCGAGGCGAACGGGATCGTCGCCGACCTCGTGAAGGCGACGGGGGAGACCGAGGTCGTCAAGGTCAAGTCGATGGCCACGCAGGAGATCGGGCTCAACGAGGCGCTGGAGGCCGAGGGCATCCACGCCTACGAGACCGACCTCGCCGAGCTCATCGTGCAGCTCGGCGAGGACCGCCCCTCGCACATCCTGGTTCCCGCGATCCACCGCAACCGGGGCGAGATCCGGGACATCTTCCGCGACCGGATGGGCGACTGGGGCCGCCCCGCGCCCGAGGGCCTGTCCGACAGCCCGGCCGAACTCGCGGAGGCGGCCCGGCTCCACCTGCGGGAGAAGTTCCTGCGCGCCAAGGTCGGCATCTCCGGAGCCAACTTCATGGTCGCCGAGACCGGCACACTCGTGGTCGTCGAGTCCGAGGGCAACGGCCGGATGTGCCTCACCCTCCCCGAGACCCTGATCTCGGTCGTCGGCATCGAGAAGATCGTGCCCACCTGGCAGGACCTGGAGGTGTTCCTCCAGACGCTGCCCCGCTCCTCGACCGCCGAGCGGATGAACCCGTACACCTCGATGTGGACCGGGACCACGGACGGCGACGGGCCCCAGACCTTTCACCTCGTCCTGCTCGACAACGGCCGCAGCGCGGCGCTCGCCGACGAGGTCGGCCGCCAGGCCCTGCGCTGCATCCGCTGTTCCGCCTGCCTCAACGTCTGCCCCGTCTACGAACGCGCCGGCGGGCACGCCTACGGATCCGTCTATCCCGGCCCCATCGGCGCCATCCTCACGCCCCAACTGCGCGGCACGGCCAGTGACGTCGACGCCTCGCTGCCGTACGCGTCCTCGCTGTGCGGCGCCTGCTACGAGGTGTGCCCGGTGGCCATCGACATCCCCGAGGTCCTCGTCCACCTCCGCGAGAAGGTCGCCGGGCAGGGCGGCAGGGGGCACCGGCTGGAGAAGGCGTCCACGAGGGAGTTGGCGACCTCTTCGGCGTACGGGGCGAGGGCGGCGATCCGGGCGGCCGAGAGGCCGCTGTTGAGCGGGGCGCGGTGGCGGCGGTGGGCGGCGCCGTCGGTGGAGACGACGGTGGGCCGCCGGCCGAAGCCGCGGGCCAGGAC
>NZ_RDBI01000033.1:27526-40117 GCF_008042125.1 Streptomyces sp. MS191 | reverse complement strand
CTCCCCGGCGACACCGCCTGCCTGGTCGGCCGTGAGAGGGAACTCGCCCTGCTCACCGCCCCCATGTCCCCGACGGCCGTGTCCGTGGTCGCGGTCGACGGCACGGCGGGGGTCGGCAAGACCGCCCTGGTGGTGCGCGCCGCCTGGTCGCTCGCCGACGCCTATCCCGACGGGTGCCTGTTCGTCGACCTCCACGCGCACGGCGCCCCGCACGAGCGGGGAGGACCGCGGCGCGCCCTGCGCCGGCTGCTGCGCACGGTCCGCGCCGGTGGAGACGCGTTCCCCGACGCCCCCGAGGACGCGGAGGACCTGGACGACCTGGTCACCGCCTGGCGCGCCGCCACGAGCTCACTCCGGCTGCTGGTCGTCGTCGACGACGCCCGCGGCGCCGAGCAGGTGCGTCCTCTGCTGCCCGCAGGACCGGGGAGCCGCGTCCTGGTGACAGGCCGGCAGCGGCTGCCCGGCCTCGACGCCGACCTGCGGCTGACCGTGGAGCCTCTGGGCACGGGCGACGCGGTCGGTCTGCTCCGCGAGCTCCTCGGGGAGCCCCGCGCGGACCACGACCCCGAGGCGGCGCTCGAGCTCGCCCGGCGGTGCGGGGGCCTGCCCCTGGCCCTCCGGATCGCGAGCGCCCGGCTCCAGAACCGGCCGTCCTGGAGCCTGGCCTTCCTGGCCGGCCGGATGTCGGACGACGCGCGCAGCCTCGGCGAGCTGCGCGCCGAGGACCGCAGCGTGGAAGCCGCCTTCCGGGTGTCGTACGACCTGCTCACGCCCGAACAGCAGCGCACCTTCAGGGCATTGGGGCTGGTGCCGACCGCCGGATTCGACGCGCTCGCCCTCGCCGCGATGCTGGGCGACTCCCGGGAGAACGCCGAAGATCTCCTGGAGAGCCTGGTCGACGCCAGCCTGCTGCAGCAGCCGCACCCCGGCCGCTACCGGCTGCACGACCTCGTACGGGCCCACGCGCGGCGTCTCGCCGGCGAGACGCCCGAGCAGGCGGCCGCGGACCGCGCCGCCGTCCTGCACCTCTACACCGCGGCGGGCCGGATCGCCGGTGACGGAGGTCCCGAAGGCTTCCCGACCGGACCCGACGTCACGACGTCCCCCTTCGGCAGCTGGCGGGAAGCCTCGGCATGGCTGCACGCCGCGGGCGGAGAACTGGTCGACGTGGTGGCCTACGCGGCGGCCGCCGACCTGTTCGACGAGGCATGCTGGATCGCCGAAGCCCTGGTCGAGTACCTGGTCCGGCAGGGTCAGTACCACGAGTGCCGGGCGGCGCTGGACCTCGCGCTGCCCTGCGCGGACCTGGCCACCGACCGGCGGATGGCCGCCTCGCTGCGCAACTGGTCGGGAATGATCCACCTGTACCTCGGGCGGCTCCGTCAAGCGCAGACCTGGTTCACCGAGGCGCTGCGCCACGGCGGCGAGCGGTGCGACCCGCGGGAGCGGGCCCGGTCGATCGCCGGGACCGGCGTCACGGAGTGGATGCGGGGAGACATCGAGGCGGCGGTCACGCACCTGGACGAGGCGGTGAGCCTGACGACCCGGCTGGACGACGGCTGGCTGGCGGGGATCTCGCTCTGCAGCCTCGCCGCGATCCGCTCCCAACAGGGCCGGCACGAGGAGGCGTTCGAGCACAACGCGACCGCCCTCGCCATCGCGGAGAAGAACGGCCGGCCCAGGGCGATCAGCAACGTCCTGTGCTTCGCCGCCGACACCCACCTGGCCGTCGGCCAGTACACCGAGGCCAAGGACCTGCTGCGGCGGGCGGCCGAACTGGCCCGTGAGGCCGAGGACCTGCCCCTGCGCGCCGCGAGCCTCTCGCGCCTCGCGYCCGTGGAGGAGCGCGAGGGCAGGCTGCACGCTGCGGTCGAGACCCACCACCGGGCCCTGGCCGCGCTCACCCGGCAGGCGAGCGCGGGCCTGGAGATGGAGGTCCGCATCCGACTCGGCAGCACCTACGCGGCGGCGGGCCGCCGCACCGAGGCGCGGGAGGAGTTCCGGACCGCCCTCTCGCTGCCGGGAGCCGTCGACCACCCACGGCAGTTCGGCCTGGCACGCGACGGACTCACCGACATCGAAGGGCCGACGGGGGAGTGTGCCCCCTGACGTGGGGCCTCATCTCCTCGGCTTCCGGTCGGCCCGGCGGCCGGCCTTCCGGTCGGCCTGTTCCAGTGCCCGGCAGAACGGGCACATCACGCGCTCATGGCCTGCGGGGTCGGGTGCGTCGTCCCAGTCGTCGCCCAGAAGCTCGGCACGGACTCCGGAGACGTACTCGTCGTGTTCGTGTGCATGCTTCGTCATGTGCCGCAAACGCCGCGCGCCGCCTCCAGGGGACGGCCCGTGACGGTACGTTGCCGAAGAGCGACATCCGCACACAACCGATCCGGCAACGTCACAGCACTGACATAGCGCGTGTCGATACGGGCCGGATCGGATCACCCTGGACCGTCACCGGTCCGTGAGCGAGCAGCCGCCGGCGAGCGGTCGCCACCCCACGCGGGTCTGACCGCGTCACAGCCGGACGGGTTCCTGCCGCCGGGAGATGGGCTGCTCCGTCCAGATGGTCTTGCCCGAGTCGCTGTAGCGGCTGCCCCAGCGTGACGTCACCTGAGCCACCAGGAACAGGCCCCGCCCGCCCTCGTCGGTACTGACGGCCCTGCGGAGCCGCGGGTGGCTGTTGCTCGTGTCGGTGACCTCGCACACCAGCACCTGGTCACGGATCAGGCGCAGGCCGACGGAACCCCCGGCGTAGCGCATCGCGTTGGTGACCAGTTCGCTGACCACGAGCTCGGTCGTGAACACCAGATCGTCGAGACCCCATCGGACCAGTTGGGCGCTGACGAGTCGTCGCGCTCGCGCGACCGCCTCCAGATCGTTCGGGAACTGCCACTCGGCCACGTCGGCCGAGGCGATCGCCCGAGTCCGGGCCAGGAGAACCGTGGTGTCGTCGGCGTGCCGACGACCGTGGGCCGCCGAGGCGGCGAGGTCCATGCCCGCGGCCTCCAGCGGACGCCCCGGTCGGCACGCGTCGCGCAGGCGGTCGATCAGGTCCGCCTCGACGGCGCCGCCGGAACCCGCGCCGGCGACCTCACCGGTGAGGAGCCCGTCACTGTACAGAGCGATCACGCTGCCGGGAGCCAGCTCGATCTCGACCATCTCGAACGGCATTCCGCCGACCCCGAGGAACGGACCCGGCGGCACGTCGATCAGCGTCACACTGCCGTCCGGAGCGACCACCGCCGGTGGAGGATGGCCCGCGCTCGCGAACCGGCACAGCCGCGTCACCGGGTCGTAGACCGCGTAGAGACAGGTGGCGCCGACGGCGTCCGGGTGCTCCGCCTCGGCAGCCATGCGCTGGACCAGGTCGTCCAGGCGGGTCAGCAGCTCGTCCGGGCCGAGGTCGAGATCGGCGAGCGTGTGGATCGCCGTCCTCAGCCGTGCCATGGTCGCCGTCGCGGGCAACCCGTGGCCGATGACGTCACCGACCACCAGAGCGGTCCGCAACGACGACAACGGGAGCGCGTCGAACCAGTCCCCGCCGACCCCCGTGTCCCCGGCGGCGGCCTGGAAGAAGCCGGCCGTGTCCACGGCGGCGGTGCTGCCCGAGACCGGTGGCCGGAGACTGCTGCGCAGCGCCGCCACCGTACGGCGCTGATGGGTGTAGCGGCGGGCGTTGTCGATGGCGAGGGCCGCGAGGTTCATGATCTCCTTCATCAGCTTCGCGTCCTGCCCGTCGAAGGCGTACGGCCGCCGCGTGCGAAACACCTGGGCGTACCCCAGGACGTGCCCGCGCGCCACCAGCGCGGCTCCCATGGACGCGTGCGCGCCCGCGGGCGTCATACGGCGTACGCCGGGGCCGTTGCCGAGGAACTCCAGGTAGTCGCCGGGCCCGTTGCCGACGAGGACGTCCCCTCGCTCGAGGTTGCGGAACCCGGGCCCGTCGGGGACCTCCGGCAGCAACTCGCCCACCGCCACCTGGTCGTCGGGCCAGGGGCCGTGCATGTTCTTCACGGCGGCGCGCCGGAAGTCACCGCGCAGGCCCTCCACCCGGCGGGGCGGCTCCGCGCCGGAGCCGAGTCCGTCGAAGAACTCCACGGCCGCGAGGTCACCCAGGGCGGGCACGAGGAAGTCCACCAGGTCCTCGGCGATGCGTTCGGCGACCAGACTCCGGCTGATGCCGCGAGAGGCCCGGTAGACGAGGTCCAGCCGGTCCGCCGACCGGAAGCGTTCGGTGACGTCGATGAGCGAGGAGAACGCCCCGTCGATCCGCCCCCACAGGTCGTGGACCGGGACGGCGGTCAGCGCGTAGACGCGGTCCCGGGCGTCCGGCCTGGCCCCACGGAGGAGGCCGGACTCGTCCACCACGGACACCCCGGTCGCCATGACGTCACGCAGCACGTCGCCCGCGGATCCCTCCACCCCCAGCCGCGGCATCTCGCAGAGGAGATCCCCGCCCGCGCTCAGCCGCCCCGCGCGGGCGACCTCCGGACTGCTGCGCCGGACCCGCAGGTCGCTGTCGTGCAGGGTGATCTGGAACTCCTCCTGCCGCAGTGCCGCCAGCCCGATGGCCAGGCTGTCGCGCCAGTCCGCCAGGGTGTCCACCGGGAGGCCGAGTACGAGGACGCCGTCTCCCGCGGGGCCCGAGGCGAGCGGCATGAGCCGCACCCAGACGTCCACGGTGCCGCCGTCGCGATGGCGCAGCGCGAGCACTCTGCCGCCCGGGGCGCCCCCGCACGGCTCGGGTCTCCCGAGGGGGCGGCGTACGGCGACGAGGTCCCGTGCCGGACGGCCCGGAGGCGCTGGATCCGGCCCGTGGTGCCCGAGCAGTCGCGCCGCCCCCGAGGTCCACGACACCAGGATGCCGTGGCGGTCCACCACGGCGGCGACGGTCCCGTCCAAAGGCGTCGGCGGGCTGGGGTCGGCCTGGCGGGGACCGTTCATGAGACCTCCGGAGCACCTCGGGATGTGCGCCCTATTCTGGTCGCATCCGCCCGCCCGGCTCGGTAAAGAGACACGCCGAGTCGCAGGCTCGGGGTACCGGCCGAGCACGGTCACGGCGACCCGCACCTCGACCGGCGCCACCGCGGCTTGAACAGCCGCCGCCCGCACGGCTCCCGCCTCCGGCGTGACCGCCTCCGGTGGCCGGGACGCCGTCACCCACGTGGTGCGGGTGGGCCGAGGCGTCGTGGGGCAGACCCCTCCTCCGCTTCACCCGGCTGATCACCAGGAGAACCAACCGGGAGTGGCCGAGTAGACCTGCGGCGTGTAGTCGCAGCTGCCTCCGGCGAAAGCCGCGGCCGTCAGCCGCGCGGCCCGCCGTTCGCCGGCGGCGTCCACCCTGTCGGCCGCCACCACGAAGGCCAGCGCGGCCACCATGCAGGCGACGAGGAACGGCGAAGGGGAAGGCCTGCTCCGCATGATCCCGGTCGCCGCACCGACGACGGCCGTCAGGAAAGCGCCGGCGACCAGGGCGAGAGCCACGAGTGTGAGGTGGTTCAGAGCGGGTGACTGGTGGCACAGCACGTACTGACGGCCGCTCCGCAAGCCGTACACCCGCTCGAACAACGCGATCGACGCCAGCACCGAGCCGAACGCGAAGACGTGCGACGGTCGCACCGTGGCACGCCGATCGGTCTCTGCAACACTCACGGTGCCCCCCGGTAGCCGGCCCACGTCTGTCTGCGCGGCACCTTACCGACCGGGTGGCGAGACGACTTCGGCGGCTGCCTCGCGGCGGGACCGGGGCGCGCCGTGCCGGCCGGGCACGGGGGCGGGGTTCGGGGCGTCCGCTCGCTGCTTGGCCCCGCTGCGCGACGGGGTGGTGAGCACGGCGAGGCATCCGACGACCAGGGTGATGCCTGCCCAGCCCAGCGCGGGGAGGTGCTCGCCGACGACGAGGACGGCGAGCACGGCCGCGACGGCGGGTTCCAGAAGGGACAGCGTGGTGGCGGTACTCGGCGGGACGTGCGCGAGGCCCCAGCCGAAGAGGACGTAGCCGAGGAACATCGGGACGAGGGCCAGGTAGGCACCGACGGCCGCGTTGGGCCACGACGCCAGCAGGGGAGCGCCGGTGGCCACGAGCACGGGCGCGAGCAGCAGTCCGCCGAACCCGAAGACGGTGCCCATGGCCGCGGCAGAGCTCACGCCGCCGTGGATGAGGCGATGCGCCGCCCAGGAGTAGAGGGCGTAGGTGAGCCCGGCGACCAGGCCGAGGCCCACGCCGAGCACGGTGGTGCCGGCGGAGCGGGCTCCGGGCCCGGAGGGCGCGCCGGCGGCTTCGGCCACGCAGAGAAGCACGGTTCCGGACAGTCCCAGCACGGCTCCCGTGATCCACCGACGGGTGAGGCGACGGCCGTCGACGACCCGTTCGATCAGCGCGGAGGCGAGCGGGGCGGAGCCGATCGAGACCACGGTTCCGGCGGCGACCCCGGCCAGGTGCATGCTGCTGTAGAACGCCGGCGGGTACGCGGCCACGGCCAGGGCGCCGAGCACCACCACCCCTCGCCGCGCGCGGAGTCGGGCGGCGTCGCGGCGGATCCGGGGCGCGGCGATCAGGGCCTGGAGCAGTCCGCCCAGACCCATGGCGACGGCCCCGATCGCCAGCGGTCCCACGGACGGGGCGAACGTCGCGGCGGTGCCCGTCGTACCCCAGAGCAGCGAGGCGGCCAGGACGCACGCCGACCCCATGCCCACGGACGCGGTCCCGTGTCCGCCGGGCCTGCTCACAGCCGCCGCAGCAGGTCGGCCGCCATCGCCCGGGCGTGCTCGACCCGCGTGGCCGAGCCCTCGAGGCCCGCGCGTGCCATCGCTCCCTCCAGCAGGAACGCCAACTGCTCGGCCACCCGGCGGGCTTCCTCGGGTCGGTCGGGGGCCAACTGCCCGACGTGCTCGGCGAGCAGGGCCTCGACCTCTTCCTTGTGACGGCGCACCACGTCCCGGCCCTGGTCGCCGGCGGGCAGCTCGGCCGCGGCGTTGAGCAGTCCACAGCCACGGAAACCGCGCTCGTAGGCGAACCGGGCGTGGTCGGCGTAGGCGTCGAAGACCGCCAGCACGCCGTCGCGGCCGTCCCGGGCGCCCTGGAGCCGGTCCCGGTACAGACCCAACCACTCCTCGTGCCGGGCGTCGAGGTACGCCAGCACCAGGTCGTTCTTGGAGGAGAAGTTGTTGTACAGGCTCATCTTCGCGACGCCCGCCTCGGCGGTGATCGCGTCGATGCCGGTGGCCGTCACGCCGTCCGCGTAGAAGCGCCGGGCGGCCGCGGCGAGCAGCTTTTGCCGCGCGGCTCCGCGCCGCCTCGCCGGCTGCGGTGTCGCGGGGGCGGTCTCGGTCATGCGACTCCTCCTCTGTTTAGGTAGACCAGTCTACCTAAATCAGGAGCGGCACCGCACGCCGGCGGCTCCGAGCGCGAGAAGGGGTGCCGGCGAACCGGGCGCACCGGACGCCGTCCGTGGACGGGTGGGGCGGGGCGGCCGGTCGAACGTCCGGCTGCGCGGCGGTGATCGCGGAGAGAGGGGCATCCGGCGAACGCCGACGTGCCTGGCGCGCGGCCCCGGCGAGGACAGCCTGCCGCTTCATCGACGCGAGAAAGACAAAAGGCAAGGAGAGCTCTCCTTGCCACTCTCAACTTATAGCGCACCGGGGGGCTTGCCACAAGGCCCCCGTCAGGGCGCACAATCGTCGGCCTGTGCCCACAACCTGCGGAAACGGGGTCGCGACGCGCGTGTTCCGTTGTCCACGTACGCGGGATGTGGTGGCGTCGAACGATGACGGGACCGGAAGGGCGGCTGCGAGTGCCCGGCACGGGGGTGCGGGGCTGCGCACCGTCCGATCGGGCGGAGCGGCCGGACGGCTCGTCAGAAGCAGGGCAACGAGGGATGAGGACGTGCGCGACAAGAGGATCGACGGAGTGGAAGGCGCCGGTGACCCGATCGGCCACCGCAGTGACACGGAGCACGGCAGTCTCGGAGGCAGGGCAGTGATCGAGCAGTACGTTCTGGACCTTCGGGAAGCCGACGCGGCGCAGGTCGCGCTCGTCGGCGGCAAAGGCGCGCACCTGGGTGAACTGTCGCGGATCGACGGCGTCCAGGTGCCGGGCGGCTTCTGCGTGACGACGAACGCCTTCCGGCGGATCATGGCGGAAGCGCCGTCGATCGACGATCAGCTCGATCGTTTGTCGCGCGTGGACCCGGACGACCGGGAGGCGGTTCGCACGCTCAGCGCGGGGATTCGCCGGACCATCGAAGAGATCGCCGTCCCGGACGATCTCGCGACGGCGATCACCGGGGCGCTCGCCCGGAGCGGCGAGGAAGCCGCCTACGCCGTCCGGTCCAGCGCGACCGCGGAGGACCTGCCGACGGCCTCCTTCGCCGGCCAGCAGGACACCTATCTGAACGTCGTGGGAGCGACGGCGGTCCTCCGGCACGTCAGCCGCTGCTGGGCCTCGTTGTTCACCGAGCGGGCCGTGACCTACCGCCGGCGGAACGGCATCGACCACCACACGGTCCACATGGCCGTAGTGGTGCAGCGGATGGCCTTCTCGCACGCGGCCGGCATCCTGTTCACGGCCGACCCGGTCAGCGGGAACCGGACGGTCGCCACCGTCGACGCCGGCTTCGGTCTCGGCGAGGCGCTGGTCTCCGGCCTGGTGAACCCGGACGTCTTCACGGTGCGCGACGGCGAAGTCGTCGCCAGGACGATCGGCGCCAAACAGCGAGCCGTTCACGCCCTTCCGGCGGGCGGTACGGAGGGAGTGGCGGTCGACCCGCAGCGCCAGGAGCAGCCGGCCCTGACGGACGAGCAGGTCGTACGGCTGGTCCACCTCGGGCGGCGGATCGAAGCGCACTTCGGCCGCCCGCAGGACATCGAATGGTGCCTGGTCGACGACGGCTTCCGGATCGTGCAGAGCCGGCCGATCACGACACTGTTCCCCGTCCCCGAGATCGGCGACCAGGAGAACCACGTGTACGTCTCCGTCGGTCACGGGCAGATGATGACCGACCCCATGAAGCCCCTGGGGTTCTCCATGTGGCAGCTGACGGCCATGGTGCCCATGCACGAGGCGGGCGGGCGGCTGTTCGTCGACGTCACCCGGCGCCTGGGCTCGCCCGCGAGCCGCGCGGCCCTCCTGGACGCTCTGGGGAAGGGCGATCCGCTGGTCAGGGACGCTCTGGAGACCGTCCTCGAACGCGACGACTTCATCCCGTCGCTGCCGGACGCCGGTCCCGGCGGACCTCCGGCCGCCGGTGCGCCCGCCCCGATCGAGACCGATCCGGCCGTCGTCGCCGAGCTGATCGCGCGCAGCGAGGCGTCCGTCGCCGCCCTGGAGCGGGACATCCGGACGAAGAGCGGACCGGCGCTGTTCGACTTCCTGCTGGAGGCGTTCGAGGAACACAAGCGGGTCCTCGGCGATCCGCTGAGCCTTCAGGCGATCATGGCGGGGATGGAGTCCACCTGGTGGCTCAACGACAAGCTGGGGGAGTGGCTGGGCGAGAAGAACGCGGCGGACACGCTCACGCTGTCGGCCCCCGACAACATCACGTCGGAGATGGGACTGGCACTGCTCGACGTCGCGGACGTGATCCGCCCGCACGCGGAGGTGGTGGCGTTCCTGCAGGGCGTCGAGGACGACGGCTTCCTGGACGGGCTGGCGAAGCTCGCGGGCGGGACCGAAGCGCGCGACGCCATCGAGGCCTACCTCGACCGGTACGGGGTGCGCTGCGTCGGCGAGATCGACATCACGAGGCCGCGTTGGCGCGAACGCCCTTCCACGCTCGTGCCCGTGATCCTCGACAACGTCCGGAACTTCGAACCGGGCGCCGCCGAACGGCGCTTCGAGCAGGGACTCCAAAAGGCGCGGAGGAAGGAGCGGGAGGTGCTGTCCCGTCTGCGCGCCCTGCCGGACGGGGAGCGGAAGGCCGACGAGGCCAAGCGGATGATCGACCGGGTCCGCACCTTCATCGGATACCGGGAGTACCCGAAGTACGGCATCATCAGCCGCTACTTCGTCTACAAGCAGGCCTTGCTGGCGGAGGCCGAGCGCCTCGTGCGGGCCGATGTGCTCGCCGACAAGGAGGACGTCTTCTACCTCACGTTCCAGGAGTTCCACGAGGTCGCGCGTTCGAACCGGGTGGACGGCCGGCTCGTCCGGCAGCGCGAGGAGGCGTTCCGGTCGTACCACGCGCTCACCCCGCCCCGGGTGCTCACCTCGGACGGTGAGGCGCTCACCGGGTCGTACCGGCGTGACGACGTGCCGGCCGGCGCCCTGACCGGTCTGGCGGTGTCCGCCGGGACCGTCGAGGGAAGGGCCCGCGTCGTCCTCGACATGGCGGACGCCGATCTCGAAGCGGGCGACATCCTGGTCACGCCCTTCACGGACCCCAGCTGGTCGCCCTTGTTCGTCGGCATCGCGGGCCTGGTGACGGAGGTGGGCGGCCTGATGACCCATGGCGCGGTGATCGCCCGGGAGTACGGCCTGCCGGCCGTCGTGGGCGTGGAGCAGGCCACCCGGCTGATCCGCGACGGGCAGCGGATCCGCGTCCACGGCGCCGACGGGTACGTCGAGATCCTGTCCTGACCGGCGGGGCCGAGCGGAGGCCGTGACGCAACGGAGGGGCTCCTGGGGCGCGCGGGCGGGATCTCGATCCGTCGACGGCCTCCCCCGGCCGGGGCAGCGATGTCGACCAGCCGCAGCGCCCGCCGAGTGCCGGGAGCCCGGCCAGAGCGGCAAGACGCCCTCTAGAGCTCGTGGTCCCGGGCCAGTTCCTCCCAGCGAAGGCCGCGGAGCGCGGGATCCGCGTCCTCGCCCGACGGGACGTCCGGGCCGGGCTGGAACCAGGCCACGGTGAGTGTGGAGTGGTGCAGCACCGGGTCGAGTTCGGGGGCGATCGCCGTCGAGTGGAAGACCCCGATGCACGCCACGGCGGGCAGCACCTCGACAGGGCCGAAGTGGCCGCCGGTCAGGTCGGGGTACGCGCGGGAGGGCGGAACGAGATGGACCGGCGCGAAGGAGAACTCGCGCTCGGCCTTCCGCCGGTGGCCGCTGACCTTCATGTCGTTGACCGGCTTGCACGGGTAGCCCTCCAGCATTCCGCCGTAGGTCGAGGACATCCGCAGCTCGGTGAGCTCGATCGAACGACCGGACGAGAGGACTATGTGGCTGAGCGGCATGCCGACACCCTATGCGCATGATCGGCCTCCGATGCCCGGCCCAGGGCCGACCGAGAGGTCGGGCCCCTCGTCAGCCGTCGATCAGCGCCTCCACCACCGCGCTGGCGACTCGGCTCGCGCGCTCCGGTGTCCAGTAGCCCGGCTCCTCCATCGTCGAGACGTAGTAGCCGCGCGTCAGCAGTGAGAGGACGTCGGCGGCGAGGGCGGCGTCCGGCACTCCCGCCGCGGTGGACGCGTCGAGGAACTCCTCGCGTGATTCGCGCGGTTCGCGGCGGTCGACGCCGTTGGGATCGGCGTGCGCCGTCGAGAGCATCTCGACCCAGAGCGTGCGGAGCAACAGGTCCTCGGGGTCCGTGCTGAGGTGCCATTCCACCGTGGCGCGCAGCCGGTCCGCCCCGGTCAGGTCGCCCAGGTGGGCCTCCAGGTCGGTCCGCCACCGGGACTCCGCCGCGCGGACCGCGTTGGTGATCAGCGCCGTACGCGTGGGCACGTAGTTCGTGACCATCGCGGTGGACCCGCCCAGCTCCTTGGCCACGGCTCGGATGGTGACGGCGCGCGCGCCGTCCCGGGCGGCGACAGCGAGGGTCGCCTGGGCGATTGCCCTGCGGCGCTGGACTTCGTCGACGTCGATCGGCATGGAAGCAACCTAGCTCAGAGGGGGTTGACGTTGAACACATCTAAATGCAACGCTGTTATATCACGTTGTTATTTAAAGGTTTGCTTCCACGGAGGAGCTTCATGAGCCTTGCCGTCCGACGCGTCACGCCCGAACCCGTCCCTCCGCACGCACGGCAGCACATGGTGCGCATGCGCGACGGAGTGCGGCTGGCCACCGACGTGTACGGCGCCGATCAGGGGGCGGCGCCGGCGCCGACCGTCCTGGCCCGCCTGCCCTACGACAAGAACAGCCGGTACGCCTTCTTCGACAGGATCGCGGAGCGGTTCACCGCCCGCGGCTACGTCGTGGTGGTCCAGGACGTGCGGGGCAAGTTCCGCTCCGAGGGCCGGACACTGGGCTGGACCGGGGAGGTCGACGACGGCTTCGACACCATCGAGTGGATCACCCGTCAGCCCTGGTCCGACGGGATCGTGGGCATGTTCGGCGACTCGTACTACGGCTTCACCCAGTGGTCCGCGGTCTCCAGCCAGCACCCCGCGCTGCGCGCCATCGTGCCCCGCGTCACCTGCACCACGAACGCCCCCGGCATCGCCACCTACGACGCCGGCTCGGGCCGGCAGCCCCCGTGGCTCGAGGGGACCACCTACCAGGCACAGGTATGGACGGACAACGACACCTACGAGTTCGACGTCGACCTCGGCAGGCGCCCGATCGTCGCCGCCTACGAGGAGGCGTTCGACGCGATCGGGAAGCGCTCGGCCGGCTTCGACCTCATCGTCGGCGGCATCCCCCTCGCCCCGTAC
>NZ_RDBI01000033.1:0-27426 GCF_008042125.1 Streptomyces sp. MS191 | reverse complement strand
CCCCCCCTGGCCGAACCGGGTGGGCGGCGGGCGCTACGACTTCGGCGGCAGGAGTCTGCAACTCCCCCTGACCGCTGTGGAGAACGGCAACGCGATCCACGGACTGCTCCGCTGGACCCTGTGGAAGCTGCTGGCCCGCACCGACGACTCGGTGCTCCTCGGCACGACCCTCTGCCCCCAGCCCGGATATCCGTTCCTCCTCGACGTCCGTGTCGAGTACCGGCTGGCGCCCGACGGTCTCAGGACGGCGGTCCAGGCCACCAACACCGGTACCGAGCCCGCGCCCTACGGTGTGGGCCAGCATCCCTATCTCACGGTGGGCACCGATCTCGTCGACAGCGCCGTGCTGACCGTTCCCGCCCGGTACCTGCTGCGGACCGACGACAGGGGCCTGCCCGTGGGCCGGGAGCCGGTCGACGGCACCCCGTACGACTTCCGTGCCGCCCGCCCCATCGGCGACCTGCGACTGGACARCGCCTTCACCGGACTCGACCGCGTCCCTGACGGGCGGGCGGTCGTGCGGCTGGCGCACCCCTCCGGGCTGCGCGGCGTCGATCTCTGGCTCGGCGAGGGGACCCGCTACGTGCAGGTGTACACGGGCGACACCCTGGCCGCAGCCGAACGGCGGCGGCGGGGCGTGGCCGTGGAGGCGATGTCCTGTCCACCGGACGCCTTCCGGAGCGGCACCGACCTGACCGTCCTGCAGCCGGGCGCAACCCACGTGCTCCGGTGGGGGCTGAGCCCGTGGGGGTACTCGTGACACCGTCCGCGGAGCCGTCGAGGGCGGGCGACATGACCGCGCACGATTTCCGGGTCCTCTACGAGCGCCTGCGGGACGCCGCGGCGCGGCCGGCGGAGGACGGCCGGTGCGGCGCGCTGCGCCATCTGACTCCCGACCGGGTGGCGGCGGCCGTGGCGGAAGTCCGCCTCGGACGCTCGGTGTCGCTGGCGGCGCCGATCGAGACCGCGCCGGGCCCCGACGACCCCGAGCCCGCCGTGCACCGGATGACCGGACCGAGCCCGGGCGATCTCGGCTCGGACGGGCTGTACTTCGCCACGGACCGTTTCGCCATGAACGTCCACGGGGACGCGGACAGCCATCTCGACGCCCTCTGCCATGTGGTGTTCGACGGGGAGCTCTACGGCGGGGTGCCTGCGAGCACCGTGACGGCCGAAGGCGCCCGTACGCTCTCCGTGGACGTGGTCCGGGACGGCATCGTCGGCCGGGGTGTGCTGCTGGACGTCCCGCGGCTGCGCGGGGTGCCCTGGCTGGAACCGGGCGACCACGTGACCTCGGGCGACCTGACGGCCGCCGAGGCCGCGCAGGGGGTCCGCGTCGGACCGGGGGACCTGCTGTTCGTGCGGACGGGGCATCGCCTCCGGCGCGCCGAACTCGGGCCGTGGAACTCGGCCGAGGCACGGGTGGGTCTTCATCCGACGGCCGTGGGGTTCCTGGCCGAGCGCGAGGTCACCGTGCTGGGCGGGGACGGCAACAACGACACCGCGCCCAGCGCGGTGGCGGAGGTCGCCTTCCCTGTGCACGTCCTGGCCGTCCAGGCCATGGGCATCCACCTCATGGACTACCTGCGGTTCGAGGACCTCGCCCCGGTCTGCGCGCAGGCCGGGCGCTGGAGTTTCCTGTGCGTGGTCGCCCCCCTGCGGCTGACCGGGGCCACGGGGTCGCCCGTGAACCCGATCGCGGTGCTGTGACAGGGGGCGACGGCGCCGCCGCTCCGGTCGCCGTCCACGGGGAGGGCGGATAACTTCGAGGGAGGTGGGACCGCTGGACCCTCGCCCAGCGGGGAGCCAGGTGCCTGACAGCAGG
Source organism: Streptomyces sp. MS191 (assembly GCF_008042125.1). Classification (GTDB taxonomy): domain Bacteria; phylum Actinomycetota; class Actinomycetes; order Streptomycetales; family Streptomycetaceae; genus Streptomyces. The sequence goes on along the minus strand of NZ_RDBI01000033.1, from coordinate 25,601 downwards.
TCGGGGCCATGATCCCAAGGACGGTGGTCGCCGTGGGCGACGCCCCTCACTACGACGTCATCATCATCGGCACCGGAGCCGGCGGAGGGTCTCTCGCCCATCGCCTCGCCCCGTCGGGGAAACGCGTCCTCCTGATCGAACGCGGCGGCCACCTGCCGCGCGAGCGGGACAACTGGGACTCGACGGCCGTGTTCGTCAAGGGCAAGTACCGGGCGCCGGAGTTCTGGCTGGACAAGAACGGCGCCGAGTTCCCGCCGGAGGTCAACTACTACGTCGGCGGCAACACGAAGTTCTACGGCGCCGCGCTCTTCCGGCTGCGCCCCGAGGACTTCGGCGAGATCCGCCACCACGGCGGCCTCTCGCCCGCCTGGCCGATCCGGTACGAGGACCTGGAGCCGTACTACACGCAGGCCGAGCACCTCTACCTCGTCCACGGACGGCACGGCGAGGACCCCGGCGAGGGGCCGGTGAGCGCGCAGTACGCCCGTCCGCCGGTGGAACACGAGCCACGTATCCAGCAGTTGAGCGACGACCTCGAGAAGCGCGGGCTGCACCCGTTCCACCTGCCGATCGGTGTCGACCTCACTCAGGAGAACGGCGGGACGGCCACCCATTCGAGCGTCTGCATCCGTTGCGACCGGGTCGACGGCTTCCCGTGCCTGGTACGCGGCAAGTCCGACGCCGAGGTGATCTGTGTCGAGCCGGCTCTGGAGCACCCCAATGTCGAGCTGGTCACGAACACCCAGGTGGTCCGCCTGGAGACCGACGACGGGGGACGCAGGGTCAGTGCGGTCGTCGGGCGTCTGGCGGACGGTTCGGAGGTGCGGTTCTCGGCGGACGTGGTGGTCGTGTCGTGCGGGGCGGTCAACTCCGCCGCCCTGCTGCTGGCCTCGGCGAACGAGCACCATCCCCGTGGCCTCGCGAACAGCTCCGACGTGGTCGGCCGGTTCTACATGCGGCACAACAACCTCGCCCTGATGGCCGTGTCCAAGGAACCCAATCCCACCCGGTTCCAGAAGACCCTCGCCCTCAACGACTGGTACCTCGGCGCGGACGACTGGGACTTCCCGCTGGGCGGCATCCAGATGCTGGGCAAGTCCGACGCCGAGCAGATCCACGGCGAGGCCCCCCGGTGGGCCGGTGCGGTGACCCCGGACATGCCGTTCGAGGTCCTGGCGCATCACGCCGTCGACTTCTGGCTGTGCGGTGAGGACCTGCCGGTGGCGGAGAACCGGGTCACCCTCGACGGCGACGCGCGCATCCGGCTCACTCTCGACGAGAAGAACAACGTCGAGGGCCTGAAGCGCCTGAGGCACAAGCTGCAGGGAATGCTGGGCCACTTGGGCATGCACGAGCACCATCTGCTGTCCCGCAGCATCTATCTGCACAAGGGGATGCCGATCGGGGCGACGGCGCACCAGGCGGGCACCGTGCGCTTCGGCGCCGATCCCGCAGACTCCGCGCTGGACGTGAACTGCCGGGCCCACGACGTCGACAACCTGTACGTCGTGGACACGAGCTTCTTCCCGAGCATCGGCGCGGTCAACCCGTCGCTGACGGCCATCGCCAATGCCCTGCGGGTCGGCGACCACCTGCTGGCCCGGCTGGGCTGACACCGCCGACCGGCCGACCGGCCGCCGCCCGTTCGCCCGTCGGTCCGGTCGTCCGTTCCGTCCGTGGTCTGTTCGTCCGTTCGTCCGTTCGTCCGTTGGGAGGAAGCTGCTCGGCCCAACGGCCCAGTGGTGACCCCCGCGAGGTGCCGACCGCCGCGTCCGATGGTTGCGTGTCCCTGCCCGGCCGAGCGGTCGCCGGGCACGGCGCGGCCGCGCGCAGCGAGGAGGCACGACGGAATGGATTCGAGCGTGGGGGCACCGCAGGGTGTGATCCCGGCACGTTTGCTGCACGGCCAGAAGGCTCTGGTCACGGGTGCCAACTCGGGCATCGGCAAGGCCACGGCCATCGGCCTGGGACGAGCGGGCGCCGACGTGGTGGTGAACTACGTGGCGGGTCGCGAGGCCGCCGAAGAGGTGGTCGAGGAGATCGTCTCGTTCGGCGTGCGCGCCGCGGCGTACGAGGCCGACGTGTCCCAGGAGGACCAGGTCGTCGCCATGACGGAGCGGATGGTCGAGGAGTTCGGGACCATCGACATCCTGGTCGCCAACGCGGGACTGCAACGAGACGCCCGGCTCACGGAGATGACCCTCGCGCAGTGGCAGAAGGTCCTCGACGTCAACCTCACGGGCCAGTTCCTGTGTGCCCGGGAGGCGACCAAGGAGTTCCGGCGCCGGGGCGTGGTCCCCGACGTCTCCCGCGCCGCAGGGAAGATCATCTGCATGAGTTCGGTGCACCAGCTCATCCCCTGGTCCGGTCACGTGAACTACGCGTCGTCCAAGGGTGGTGTGCAGATGATGATGCAGACCCTGGCCCAGGAGCTCGCGCCGGAGAAGATCCGCGTCAACGCGGTCGCACCGGGGGCGATCAAGACGCCGATCAACCGCTCGGCCTGGGAGACGCCCGAAGCGCGGGAGGACCTCCTGAGGCTGATCCCGTACGACCGGATCGGTGACCCGGAGGACATCGCCCACGCCGTGGTCGCGCTCGCCTCCGACCTCATGGACTACGTGGTGGGAACGACCCTCTACGTCGACGGCGGCATGACCCTCTTCCCGGGCTTCGCCACGGGCGGATGACCTTCTCCCGGCCTGTCACGTCCACGAACAGCGAAGGCTTGCATGTCCACCTCGTTCCATCTGCTGGCGGATGCCCCGGCCCAGCTCCTGCCGGCCCGGGAGCTGATGGCCTTCACCCTGGCCTCCCACATCATCCTCGTGCCCCTCGGCGTGGCCTTCCCCTTCATCACCCTGGTCATGCACTACCGCGGGCTGCGCCGCAAGGACGCCACCGCACTGCTCCTGGCCCGGCGGTGGTCGGCCGTCATGGCGGTGCAGTTCGCCCTCGGCATCGTCACCGGCACGGTGCTGTCGTTCGAGTTCGGCCTGTTGTGGCCGGGGCTGATGGGGCGGTGGGGTGACGTCTTCGGCGTCGGATTCGGCGTCGAGGCCTGGGCCTTCTTCCTGGAGGCCGTGCTCATCGCCATCTACCTGTACGGATGGCGGCGGCTGAAGCCGCGGACGCACTTCCTCCTCGCGCTGCCGCTGCCGTTCGCCGCGCTGCTCGGAGCGTTCGGCATCCTGGCGGCCAATTCCTGGATGAACACCCCCCAGGGCTTCTCGCTCGACTCGGAGGGCAACCCGGTCGACGTGAACGTCTGGAAGGCGATCTTCACGCCCATGTTCGGGCCGCAGTACTGGCACTTCGTCGTGGCGATGGTCCTCACCGCGGGCTTCATGGTGTCCGGTGTCTACGCCATGGGCTGGCTGCGCGGCCGCCGGGACCACTACCACCGGCTCGGGTTCACCGTCCCGTTCACCATCGCCGCCGTCGCCGCGCCGGTGCAGTTCGTCCTCGGCGACTCCATCGCCCGGTCGGTCTTCCACAAGCAGCCGGTGAAGTTCGCCGCGTTGGAGATCGTCTGGAAGACCGACACCCGCGTGCCGGAGTACCTCTTCGGGAGACTGCACGAGGACGGCACCGTCTCGGGCGGCATCAAGATCCCCCTGCTCGACTCGGTGCTGGCCGGATTCAGTCCGAACACCGAGGTGGTGGGACTGACCTCCGTCCCCCCGGACCAGCGCCCCACCGCGACGCAGGCGACCATCGCCCACTGGGCCTTCGACCTCATGGTCGTCATCGGGTCCGTGCTGGTGCTGCTCGCCCTCTGGTACGGGTTCGTCTGGCTGCGGCACCGCAGGCTGCCCGCGTCGGCGTGGTTCTACCGTTCCGCGGCCGGTGCCGGTGCCGCCTCCGTCGTGGCCGTGGAGTGCGGCTGGATCGCCACCGAGGTGGGACGCCAGCCCTGGATCGTCTACCAGAACATGCGGGTCGCCGAGGCCGTGACGTCGACCCGCTCCACCAGCCTCTGGATCATGCTCGGCCTGGTGATGGTGGTGTACGTGTTCCTCTTCGGCTCGTTCGTCGTCATCCTGCTGAAGATGCGCACGCGTTGGCGGCTCGCCGACGAGCAGCAGGCCGCGGCGGACACGGGCGGCACCCCGGAGGACGACCTCCCCTACGGGCCGCGCGCCTCCCTGTCCACGAGCGACGTGCCCGCCGCCGGCCCCGGAGGTGACCGCACGTGATGGCCGATCTCATCGCCGTGGTGCTGCTCCTCGCCGTGACCGCGTACGCCTGCGCGGGTGGCACGGACTACGGGGCCGGCTTCTGGGACCTGACGGCCGGAGGGACGGAACGCGGCCGGCGTCCCCGGTGGCTCGTCGACCACGCCATGGCTCCCGTCTGGGAGGTGAACAACGTCTGGCTGATCTTCGTCCTGGTGATCATGTGGACCGGCTTCCCCGTCCTGTTCCAGACCGTGTTCACCGCGATGTGGCTCCCGCTGGCCCTGGCCGTCGTCGGCATGGTCCTGCGGGGCGCCGGCTTCGCTCTCCGCAAACCCTCCCGGCAGCTCGCCGGCCGGCGGCTGTACGGTGCCGTGTTCGCCGTGGCCTCGGTCGTCACGCCGTTCTTCCTCGGTGCCGCCGTCGGCGGGGTCGCCTCGGAACGCGTGACTCCCGGCACGGAGGCCTCGGCGGACATCTGGACCGGCCCGACCTCGATCGTGTTCGGACTGGTCGCCGTCGCGACCACGGCCTTCCTCGGTGCGGTGTTCCTCACCGGGGACGCCCGCAGGTTCGAGGCGCCCGATCTGGTCGGCTACTTCAGGCGGCGGGCGCTGGGCAGTCTCGCCGTGCTCACCGTCCTCGCGGTGGTCACCGGGTTCGTCACCCACGAGGACTCCCCCTACGTCTGGCACGGACTCACCCACGGCCTGGGGCTCGTCTTCGTCATCGTGGCCGGAGCGGCCGCTCTCGCGACCACCTGGCTGCTCCTGCGGACGCCGGGTACGTGGGTGCGCGTCACGGCGGTCGGAGTCGTCGCGTCCGCTGTCGTCGCCTGGGGCATGGCCCAGCGGCCCTACCTGCTCCCCACCTCGCTGACCGTGGCCGACGCCGCGGGCGCGCCCTCCACGTTGACGTGGCTGTCGATCGTCACCCTGGTGGCCCTGGTCGTCGTCGTGCCGGCCGTGGTCCTCCTCTACTGGCTGGACGCCCACGGTGAACTCGCGGAGCTCAGCGACGCCGAGCTGCGCAGAGGAAGCGGCACCGGCGACGGTGCGGTACGCGACAGCTGATCGCCCGCACGTGCTCAGTCCGGGCGCCCCGTTCACGCCCGGCCCCCGAGGGAGGAAGCCGCTGTGACCGACGAAGAGGTCCTGCTCGGACTCGCCCTGACGGTGGTGCTCGCCACCGGTTCGCAGATCCTGGCGAACAAGTTGCGCGTCCCGGCCCTGATCATCCTGCTCCCCGTCGGTTTCGCCGCCGGGTGGCTGACGGAGATCGTCCATCCGGACAAGCTGCTGGGGCCGGACTTCACGGACCTGGTGTCGCTGTCCGTCGCGGTGATCCTCTACGACGCCGGTCTGGGGCTCGACCTGCGCAAGCTCGTCGGCCACACCCGGGGGATCGTGATGCGGCTCCTCGTGTACGGCGTGCTGCTGACCTTCCTCGTCACCGGGGCGGTGGCACCCGCGATGTTCGACATGCCGCTGCGCGTGGCCGCGATGCTCGGCATGATCCTCGTCGTCTCGGGGCCCACGGTCGTGGGGCCGCTGCTCGACTTCGTGCGACCCAGCGACAAGGTGCGGCGCATCCTGATCTGGGAGGGCACCCTCACCGACCCGATCGGCGCCATCCTGGGCGCGCTGACCTTCCACGCGGTTGCCTCGTCGCACCACGTCGACATCGGCAGGGGCTACCAGCTGGGCCAGTTCCTCATCAGCCTGGCCGTCGGACTGGTCGGCGGCGCCGTGGCAACGGGGCTGCTGTGGTTCACTCTGCGCACCCTACGGCTCGGCGAGACCCTGGGCACGCTGGCGCAGCTCGCCATCGTGATCGGCGCATCGGCGTGCTGCGACGTCGTGCGCGACGACACGGGCCTCATCGCCGCGATCGTGGCGGGACTGGCCGTCTCCAACATCCGCGGCTTCGACATGCCCGCGCGCCGCCCCTTCCTGGAGACCCTGGTCCAGCTGATCATCGGGCTGCTGTTCATCTCCATCTCCTCCACCGTCACCCCGGCGTCGCTGGTGCCGGTGCTCCTTCCCGCGCTCGGTCTGATCGTGATCCTCGTCCTGGTGGTCCGGCCGATCGTGGCCTTCGGCGCCACGGCGCGCACCGGACTGTCACGCGGGGAGCGCACCTTCATCGGGTGGATGGACCCACGCGGCATCGTCGCGGCGGCGACGGCGTCGGCCTTCTCGTCCGGCCTGGTGCAGCGGGGGGTGCCGGGGGCGGCGAAGATCCTTCCCGTCACGTTCCTGGTGATCGTGGGCACCGTCCTGCTGTACTCCCTGACGGCGGCGCCCGTGGCCAGACGGCTGGGCGTCGTCAAGGCGGCCGGTACGCGGATTCTCCTCGTGGGTGGCGAGCCGTGGGTGATCGACCTGGGATCGGCCCTGCGGACGGCCGGCCTGGACGTGCTGATGTGGGCGGGAGCCGACGAGGAACGAGAGGACATCCGGCAAGCGGGGCTCTCGCTGGCCAAGGGCGATCTGCTGGCCACGGCCATCAACCCCGGGGCTCGCCTGGAGGGTGTGACGGCCGTCTTCCTGGCCACCGACGACGACGACTTCAACGCGCTCGCCTCGATCGTCATGCAGGACAACGTCGAGGGTCCCGTCTACCGGGTGGGGCCGCCGCACGACAGTCACGGCGTGGTCGCTCCGTACACCGGCGGCGACATCCTGTTCGGCGCCTCCCTGGTCCGGCACGTCCTCGCGGAGCGCTACGGGCGGGGAGCCAGGTTCACGGTGCAGCCGGCCGGCGTCCCGCTGCCTCCGGACCACGACACGCTCTTCGTGGTGCGGGGGGACCACCGGCTGGATCCCGTCACGGAGCGGGAGGAGACGGTGCCGCAGGAGGGCGACACCGTCGTCCTCCTCGGCCCCGCCCCCACCACCGCACAGCGCTGAGGCGCGAGCGGGGGCAGGGCCAGGGGCGAGGACGGGACAGGCCCTACAGCCCGTCCCCGCGCGGTTCCTGGACCATCGAGTCCAGGGTGATCGCCGCGTCGATCAGGGCCAGGTGGGTGAAAGCCTGCGGGAAGTTGCCCAACTGCCGCCCCGTCAGGTCGATCTCCTCGGAGTACAGGCCGAGGTGGTTGGCGTACGTCAGCATCTTCTCCAGCACCAGCCGGGCCATGTCGGTGCGGCCGGCCCGTGCCAGGGCGTCGACGTACATGAACGTGCACAGGGAGAAGGTGCCCTCGGAGCCGCGCAGGCCGTCGGGGGACGCCTCCGGGTTGTACCGGTAGACGAGGCTGTCGCTGACCAGCTCTCTCTCCATCGCGTCCAGGGTGGACTTCCACATCGGGTCCTCCGGCGTGATGAAGCCGACGGTCGGCATGCGCAGCAGGGAGGAGTCGAGCACGTCGTCCCCGTAGTGCTGCACGAAGGCCCGCTTCCCCGCGTCCCACCCACGGTCGTACACCTGTGCGTAGATCTCGTCCCGCGCGTCCACCCAGCGCCCGCCGGCCGCCGGGCGGCCGTCGTCGGTGGCGATCCGCAGGGCACGGTCGAAGGCCACCCAGGACATCACGCGGCCGTAGGTGAAGTCCTTCCGGCCGCCGCGCGTCTCCCAGAGCCCTTCGCCCGGCTGGTCCCAGTGGTCGACCAGCCAGTCGAGCAGGGTGTGCAGGGCCTTCCAGCCCCCGTGGTCGAGATGCATGCCGTGCTCGTGCGCGAAGTAGATGCTGTCGAGCGCCTCGCCGTAGATGTCCAGCTGGAGCTGGCTCGCCGCCCCGTTCCCGATGCGGACCGGGGCGGAGCCGCGGTAGCCCTCCCAGTGGTCCAGGGTCTCCTCGACCAGGTCGGCGGAGCCGTCGACCCGGTACATGATGTTCAGCGGCCCGTTGCCGTTCCCCTGGCCGGCTTCCTGCTTCACGCGGTCGTGCAGCCAGTTGATGAACGCGGCCGCCTCCTCGGTGAACCCCATGCCCAGCAGGGCGTACACCGAGAACGAGGCGTCGCGGATCCAGGTGAACCGGTAGTCCCAGTTGCGCTCGCCGCCCAGTTGCTCGGGGAGCCCCGTGGTGGGGGCGGCGACCAGTGCGCCGGTCGGCGCGTAGGTCATGAGCTTCAGCGTCACTGCCGAACGTTCCACCGCCTCGCGCCAGCGGCCGGAGTAGGTGGACTGCCCCAGCCAGGAACGCCAGAAGCGGACCGTGTGGTCGAAGAGCCGCTCGAACTCCTCCAGGCGGACCTCGTGCGGAGGTCCGTCGGGGGCGGATTCCATGACGATGCCGCGCTGCTGGCCCGCCCGCAGGCTCAGGGAGAAGCGCAGGTCGTCGTTCGCGCCCGGGAGAATGCTCAGCAGCCGCTCGTCCTGGGGCTCGCGGACCGCGTGGACGGCGAGGTGCAGGTCTTCCGAGGTGAACAGGGCCCCCTGCTCCGTGAGGTGCAGTTCGTGCGGCTTGCGGCCGTAGTCGAAGCGCGGAGCGATCTCCCCCTCGAACGTCATGCTGCCGCGTACGCAGCGGAGCATGCGCACGATACGGTGCCGGTCCGTCGCGGTGGCTCCCGTCACCGGCATGAAGTCGACGACCTCCCCGGCCCCGGCCTCCGTCATGAAGCGCGTCACCAGGACGGCCGTGTCGGGATGGTAGAGCTGTTTGGTCGTGTACGTGTCCGCGACCGGCCGCACGGTGAAGTGGCCCCCCTTGCGGCGGTCGAGCAGCGAGCCGAAGACGCTGGGTGAGTCGAACCGGGGACAGCAGAACCAGTCGATCGTCGCATCGGTCGTCACGAGCGCCGCGGTCTGCAGATCACCGATCAGACCGTGGTCCTCGATCAGGGGGTAGTCGTCCATCGTGGGCCCCTTTCAGCCCCGGTCGACCACACCCGGGGCACCTTCACTCCGCGGGCGGGGTGGACCGGACGGCACGCGATCAGCTTAGGCCGACGCGGTCGGTCCGTCCTGGCGAGCCCGACGGGCCGGTGGGACGGCGGTACTGCCGCTGCGCGGGGCCGGGAATCGCCCTACCGTGAGACGGAGGCGATCCCTGCGGGTCGCCCACCGTCTCGTCGTGCCCCGAGGGCACCTGACTCCTCCCGTGAGGGGGCGTGGCATGGGTGTCATGAGGTCCTGGGCGGACAGATTCAGGCTGCGGCAGAACGTCAAGGCCAGCCTGTGGATCGTGCCGAGTATCGGTCTCGTCCTCGGCGTCCTGCTCGCCGAGCTGGCGCTCGCCGCGGACAGTGCCGACTGGCCGCCGAGCGGCTGGCACTACTCCGCCACGACGGCGAGCGGCGTGCTCACCGCCATCGTGGGCGCGATGGTGGCGCTGCTCGGGTTCGTCGTCACCATCGGCGTACTGGTGGTGCAGCAGGCCACGAGCACCCTCTCCCCCCGTTACATGCGCCTGTGGTACCGGGACCGCCTGCAGAAGGCGGTGCTCGCGACCTTCACGGGGACGTTCGCGTTCGCCTTCTCCCTGCTGCGCAGCGTCGAATCCGCGTCCGTCCCCGACCTCGGGGTCACCCTGGCCGGTGCGGCGGTCGCGGTCAGCCTGGTGCTCCTGCTCATCTACCTCAACCGCTTCACCCACAGCCTGCGGCCGGTGGCCATCGCGGAGTTGGTCACGCGCCTGGGAGAGACGGTCTTCGCCGAGGGCGCCAGGGCGATCCGGGGCGCCGTGCCCCGTGGAGGCGGGGCGGTGCCGTCCGACGGCCCGGTGATGCGCGTGCGTACCGTACGCGGTGGCGCCATCCAGGCGTTCGACGTGCCCGGTCTGGTCGCCGAGGCGGCGCGCCACGACTGCGTCTTCGTCGCGACCCGGCTGGTCGGGGACTTCGTACCGCCCGGCACCGTGCTGGTGGAGGTGCACGGGGGCACGTCCGGACCCGACCCGGAGCGGGTGATCGGCCGGATCGCCCTGGGGGCCGAGCGCACGATCGAACAGGATCCCGCCTTCGCGCTGAGGATCCTCGTCGACATCGCGATCAGGGCCCTCTCCCCCGCGGTGAACGACCCCACGACCGCGGTGCAGGTCATCAACTACATCGAGTCGTTCCTGCACACGGTCGGCAGCACGCGACTGCCCGGACGCTACGTGCTGGCCGACGGCGACGGGGCCGCCCGGCTCGTGCTCCCGGGCCGGGACTGGGACGACTACCTCGAGCTCGCCGTCTGCGAGATCCGCGACTACGGAGGTTCGTCCGTGCAGATCTGCCGGCGGCTCCGGGCGATGCTGGAGGGCCTGCTCGAGGCCCTGCCGCCGCCCCAGCACCCCGCCGTGCGGACGCAGTTGCTGCTCCTGGAGGAGGCGGCCGAGCGGGAGTTCACCGACCCGGACCGCCTGGCCATCGCGGTTCAGGCCGATCACCCGCTCCGGGTCGGGTCCGGACGTGCCCCCGTGCACCTCCACCAGCACGGTGCCGGGCGGTACGAAGTCCCCGACCAGCCGGGTCGCGACGAAGACCCCCGGCCCGGGTCCGGCGACCCGGGCCGGGGATTCAGGAGCGCGGTTCCCGCGGCACGATGCGGTAGTCGAAGGCGAGCGTCCCCGGGTCGAGGGTGGTCGCGCCGCCGTCGACGGTGAGCACGGCGCCGTTGACGAAGGAGGAGGCCGGCGACAGCAGCCAGACGACGGCCTCGGCGACCTCGCGCGGCTCGCCGGGGCGCCCGGCGGGCAGGACGCGGGTGACCTCCTCGTACGCCGTGTCGACGCCGCCTTCCCCCAGGCCCGCTTCCTCGGCGAACCGGTTCATCCGGCGGTCCGCCATGTCGGTCCGCACCCAGCTCGGACAGACCGTGTTCGCGCGCAGGCCGGCGGCCCCGTAGTCGACCGTGAGCGAGCGGCAGAGCTGGAGCAGCGCGGCCTTCGACGTGGCGTAGGCGGCGCTGCCCGCGCCGTTGAGCAGAGCCGAGACCGAGGCCACGGCGACGACCGAGCCCCGTGCGGCCAGCAGATGGGGGAGGGCGGCGCGCACCAGATGGAAGGGGCCGGTGAGGTTGGTCCGCATCACCGCGTCCCAGTCCTCGACGGTCACGTCGCCGACGCTCCCGCCCCGTCCGATGCCGGCGTTGAGGACGAGGCCGTCCAGCCGTCCGTACGCGGCGACGGTCGCCTCGACGAGCGTGCGGACCGCCTCGGGGTCGCCGATGTCGGACGGCACGGCGAGCGCGCCCGTCTCCTCCGCGACGAGGTGGAGCGGTTCGGGACGCCGCCCGGAGACCGCCACGTGGTGGCCGGCCTCACGCAGCAGCCGGGCTGTCGCGGCGCCGATGCCCGTTCCGCCGCCGGTCACGAGGTACACGCGCTGGTCCGCCATCGTCGTCGAGCCTCCGTCGTGGGACGTCCGCCGCCGGGCGGCGGCGGTCGACCTCATGATCACATGGGCGACCGGGCGACCGGGCGACCCGCCGCGACCGCCGCGGAGGCGTGAACCTCAGGCGCCGGCGAGCGGCAGGCGTGCGCAGCGGCGGCAGGCCCGCGCCGAGGCCGCGATGCGCGCGTGGAAGATGAGGGCGGCCAGGCATGCGGCCGCCGTCAGCGGCCAGTTCGCGACCGCCGCCGACGCCACGGTGAACGCCAGCGCGCCCAGCGCGAGGGCGACCGCCGCGGCGGTGCCGGTCCAGGCGACCACGAGGGGCAGCTGTTCAGGGTGCGACAAGCGGCGGGACAACGGGCCGGTCGCGGCCAGCGCCGCGGCCGCCAGCAGGGCGGCGAGCACCGCCGTCCCGCCGAGCGGGGCGACCGCCCACCGCACCGCGCCGGGCACGCCCTGGTCCGCCATCCGGACGGAGACCTGCGTCAGGCACCAGCAGAGGAGCAGGAAGGGCAGGGCCGTCATCACCGTGCGCGCCGTGTCGCGCGCCTGGGCGATGGTCAACTCGCGCTGGAATCCCGGCGCGAGTTCGGCCACGGTGCCGAACTCGCGGACCGCCCGCCGTGCGGCCTCGCGCTCGGTCCCCTGCTCCGGCGCCAGGTCCCGCGCCGTGTCCACGAGACCGTCGCGCAGCTCGGCCACCATCCGCGCCTTCAGCCGCGCGGGGCCGTGGAGCGCCGCCGCCAGTTCCGTGACGTGGGCCTCGATGGGATCGTCGGGACGGACCTCGCGCATGGTCGCGTCGTCCGGACGGACCTCACCCGGGCTCGCGCCATCCGCTCCGGCCCCGCCCGGGACCGTGTCGGCCGCCGGGACGTCGTGCGCGCTCACGTCGCGGTCCCGGGGGCCGGAGCCGGGTCCAGTACCGAGCCGATGGCCGCGGTGAACTCCCGCCACGTCGTCCGCTCCGTGGCCAGTGCGCGCCTGCCGGCGTCGGTCAGGGCGTAGCGGCGCCGGCGTCGCTCTCCCGTCGACTCCCAGTCGCTGTCCAGCAGTCCGAGCCGCTCGAGCCGGTTGAGGGCGGGGTAGATGGTGCCTTTGCGCAGCTCCAGCGCGCCGTTGCTGCGCTCCTGGACGGCGGTGATGATCGCGTACCCGTGCAGCGGGCCGGATTCCAGTACGGACAGCAGCAGTCCGTCGAGGTGGCCGCGTACCGCATCCGTCTTCATAGTCAGGCAGCCTACCCAAAGAGCCGAGGGGTGTGCTACTTATCGATTGGCAGCCAACCTATCGGCTGTCGATCCATCGTCGGTTCGACGCGTGAAGGAACCTCCGTGACCGCACTGCTGCTCTCGCTCCACGTCCTGGCCGCGATCGTCGCGATCGGGCCGATCACCGTCGCGGCCTCGATGTTCCCCCGCTACGTCCGGCCCCCCGGTGAAGGCGTGGAGGGTCCGCCGGAGCGGGACCGGCAACAGGCCGCGGCCCTGCTGCACAGGATCTGCCGCGGCTACACGGTCCTCGGCGTCGCCGTCCCCGTGTTCGGCGTCGCCACCGGAGCGCGGCTCGGTGTGCTCACCGACGCGTGGCTGCTCGCCTCGATCGTGCTCACGGTCGTGGCCGCCGCCCTGCTGACGGCCGTGATCCTGCCGGGCCAGCGGAGCCTGCTCGAACCGGCCGCGGTCCCGGAGCGCGCGACGCGCGGCGACATCGCGGACGTCGCGGGGAGGGACGTCGCGGGTGCGGGTGCCGCGGAGGATCGGCGCTCGGCCGCGGCGCGGCTCGCGATGACCACGGGAGTCTTCAACCTGCTCTGGGCGGCCGTCGTGGTCCTGATGATCGTGCGCCCCGGCTCCACGACGGGGGTGTGACGGCCGTGCGGACTCTGCGGATCGCGGCCGCGGTCGAGGCCGTCTCGCTCGCGCTGCTGCTGCTCAACCTCGTCACGGTGCACGCCGAGGCGGTCACGTCCCTCGGCGGTCCGGTCCACGGCACCGCCTATCTGGCCGTCGTCCTCATGGTCTGGCTCACCCCCTCCCTCGCGTCGACCGGGGCGCGGTGGCGCGCCCTGGTCCCCGGGGTCGGCGGGCTGCTCGTGCTGCGGCGGTCGGGCGGGGGCGTGGTCGCCGGCGAGGGGTGACGGAGCGTCGGTGTCCCGACGGTGGAACGGCGGCGTCCGGATGGCGGACGACACGCGTCGAAAAGAAAGTTGCTACCGACCGGTAGTGAGGACGTCGCCTGCCGGTCATCATGTAGCGCGAGCATGACAACTCCTTCGGCCCGGTCCCCGTGACCGGGCCGTTGACAGGTTCCACACCCCAGGAGACCCCCCATGCATGCACCCGCCACGACATCACGCACCGCCGCGGCGCTCGCCGCGACCTTCGTCCTCGTCGCGGTCCCGGTCACCTCGGCCACCGCCGCGGAGGCGAGCCCGTCCCGCACCGCCGTCCCGGCCTCGGTCGGCGCGACCACGCTCACGGCCCAGAGCGTCGACTACGCCACCTGGCAGCGGGACGTCGCCGCCGTCGTGGCCGAGGCCCGCCCCTGGATCGAGGCGCGCTCCGGGAACGCCGGCACGCAGAAGCAGGCGATCGTGCTCGACATCGACAACACGTCCCTGGAGACGCACTTCCACCCGTTCTGGCAGCTGCCCACCCCCGCCGTCGCGGCCGTCCGCGACCTGGCCCGGTACGCCGACTCCCGGGGTGTCGCCGTCTACTTCGTCACCGCCCGTCCGGGCATCATCTACTCCCTCACGGACTGGAACCTGAAGAAGGCCGGCTACCCCGTCGACGGCCTGTACGTCCGCGACCTGCCCGACCTGTTCGCCGAGGTGAGCGCGTACAAGACGGAGAAGCGGGCCGAGATCGAGGCCAAGGGCTACACGATCATCGCCAACATCGGCAACAACACCACCGACATCGTCGGCGGCCACGCCGAACGCGCCTTCAAGCTCCCGGACTACGGCGGCCAGCTGGACTGACCGCCGCCGCCGAGCGCCGGAACGCGGACGGGCGGCCCGGCCCGAGCCAGGGCACCGAGGCTCCCCCGGAGACCGTCGCGCGTCGGAGCCGTACGAGCCGGCGACGGCCGGCCGCGCGGCACGCTGACGGAAGCCGCACGCTGACGGCGGAGCCGGTCGACCGGACTCCGGTCGACCGGCTCCGCCGAAGTCCCGGGGCGGCGCCCGCGATTAATGCGGTGGCGGCGTGGAGGCACCCCGTGCGAGGGTTCACGCATCGAAGGGGTGTAGCTCAGAGGCCAGAGCGCCGGTCTCCAAAACCGGATGCCGCAGGTTCGACTCCTGTCACCCCTGCCACACAGGACGGCCCGTCGGCCGTGCGCCACCGGCGCGGACCGTCGTCCTCGTACGAGCCGAGGAAGCCGTCCGCGCACGGGCCGGCGGCCGACCGGCCGCGAACAGCCGCCCCACGCGGCGTCAGCCGGCCGTGACCGGAAAGAACATCTGGTACGCGAGCCGTTCGCCGGCCCCGTCCCCGATGCGGGTGAGCGTCTCGTCGAGCGCCATGAACTCCTCCCACCTCGCCCGGCCGCCGGCCCGCGCGAGGGCGTCCACGACCAGGTCCTCGAGCTCGGGGACCCGCTTGTTCTTCCAGATCTTGTCGGCCAGGCTCACCAGCAGGTCCTCGAACCGCGCGCCGGGGGCGGCCCAGGAGCCGTGGGTGGCGGCGAAGCGCGCCAGTTCGGCGCTCACCCCGTGGGCGAGCAGGAGTTCGCGTCCGGCCTCCTCGTGCGCGGATCCGGGACCGGACAGCTCCCCGACATGGCGGGTCTTTCCGATGTCGTGCGTGGCGGCCCCGAAGAGCACGGCGCCACGGTCGAAGGGCAGCGAAGGCTGATCACGCTCCACCCGGTCGACGAGCTGGGCCGCGACGTCGTGCACCGCGCGCAGATGCGCCACGAGGCGCGGGGGAGCGTCGAGCGCCGCCAGCAACTCCGCGGCCCTGCGGGGCAGCGGGCGGAGCGGCGGCCGGTCGGTGTCGGCCAGGGCTATCGACATCACGGGCGCGGTGGTCATCGCGCAAGGGTAGGCCGCGCGCTCCCTGACGGGCAGTCGGGCCGGGGAGCGTCCAGGTCGTGTCCGGGCGGCCGGGAGGCTCGGAGGCCGCGGAATCCGCCGCTGCCCCCGTTCGGCGCAATGCCGTCCTCGTACCGCCCCGGCCCCGAGACTCGGAGCAGTCGAACCCCGGAGGAGCCGAGCGTGGACGCGGACCAGAGGATTCGGTCCCTGACTCCGTTCATGGCCGTCCTGACATTGACGACCGGAGTGGTCGAAGCGGTCTCGGTACTGCAACTGGGGCCGGTGTTCACGGCCACGCAGACCGGCAGCCTGCTGTTCCTCGCGTTCGGCCTGGCGGGTCAGGGAGGGCTCTCGGTCGTCGCGCCCGTCGTCTCGATCGGGGCCTTCGCGGTGGGAGCGGTGATCGGCGCCCGCATGGACGTGCGGCTCGAAGCCCACCGGCACCGGTGGTTCGTCATCGCGCTCGTGACGGAGGGGCTGCTGATCGCCCTCGCCGCCCTCGCCGGGTGGGGGGTCGTCCCCTCGGAAGGCGCGCCGTCGGCCCGCCACGCGGTCGTCATCGCCCTTCTCGCGCTCCCGATGGGCATCCGCAACGTCACCGCGCTGCGCATCAGCATCCCCGACATGCCGACGACCGTGGTCACGCGCGGTATGACGGCGCTGCTCAGTGGCTCGGCCCTGGGCCACGACCCGGCGCTGGGCTACGGGTCGGGCGCCGTGCGGCGGCGGTCGGCCTCGGTCCTCGCGATGTTCGTGGGCGGCCTGATCGGCGCGTACCTCGTGCGTCTCGGCTGGTCCGTCACCGCCGTGCTGCTGCCGGTCGCCGCGGTCGTGCTCGTCCTCGCGGCCGTGCACGGCATGAAGCCGCCCCCGGACATGAAGCCGCCCCCGGACATGAGGTGAGCCGACGGGGGAGGGGCTCGTCCCAGGTCCGGGGGCGGAGGTGTCACCCGGGACGCGGGGTACGGAACCCTGGCCCCGCGGGTGACCGGTAGCGGGTGATCAGTAGTAGTGCTTGCGCCCGCCGACGGAGTGGCCCACGGCTCCCAGAATCCACAGAACGGCGCCGACGACGGCGAGGATGACGCCGATGGTCCACAGGAAGCCGATTCCCGTGGCGAAGCCGATGACGAGCAGTATGAGCCCCAAGATGATCATGGTGTCCTCCGTTTGCTCCGAATCCCACTGACAAGGGCGAGGGCAGTGACGGCCCCGAGGGCGCCGCCGCCCGTGGAGGGGGGAATCCACAGGCGACGGCTGTGCGGACTGCCTAGCAGGCGGGTGCCCCGTTCGAACGCATGCATGCACGGGAGTCCTTGTCCGGTACCGCACCGCGCGGCGTACCCGCCTGCGCCCGGTGTCCGGTGCCGGAAATTCCTCGATCCTTCCCGCCCCACGTGCATCCGGACGGGTCCCGGCGGCGGTAAGACCGGCAGAGTCCCCACCTCCTGACGTCGGCGGAGGTGGGGACTCGTCCGCGGCTCACCGTGTGTACCCGGGTGCCCTGGGGCAGGGGCCGGGCAGGGACGCCGGCCGGTCGGCCGGCCCGGCGGACCTCCGTGAATCCGGGAGGCGACAGCCCATGGACCGGCGGGAGACGGTGCGCGGACTCCTGGCGGAGCACGGCAGGACACACGCGCAGGAGGCGGGTATCCGGATGCGGAACACCCCCGCCCCGCTGTACCAGGTGCTGGTCCTGACCGTCCTCTTCTCCGTCCGGATCCGCTCCGACATCGCGGTCGCGGCCGCGCGCGAGCTCTTCGGTGCCGGCATGCGCACGCCTCGGGCCATGGCCGACGCATCCTGGCAGCAGCGTGTCGACGCCCTCGGCCGGGCACACTACCGGCGCTACGACGAGAGCACGGCGGACGCCCTGGGCCGCGGCGCCGAGTTCGTCCTCGACACCTACCGCGGGGACCTGCGACGGCTGCGCGACCGGGCCGGCCGGGAGCCCGTCCGGATCAGGGAACTGCTCCGGGAGGTCCCCCGGATCGGGCCGGTCGGCGCCGACATCTTCTGCCGGGAGCTGCAGGGCCTCTGGCCGGAGCTCAGGCCGGCCTTCGACCGTCGGGCCCGGGAGGCGGCCCGTACCCTCGGACTCCCGGAGAAGCCGGAGGACCTGGCCGCCCTCGTCCCCGTCGAGGACCTGCCCCGGCTGGCCGCCGCCCTGGTCCGGACCCGCCTGACCCGGTGAGGGCGAGCCGTGCAGCCCGCCCGGCGTGCCGGCTGTACGGGGCAGGCCGCCGTTCTACTTTGTCGCGCCGCCCGGGGCCGTACCGCCCGTGTCGGCGGCCTTCGCCGACAGGGGCGTGGCGATGTCCTCCAGCGACCGGCCCTCGGCCGCCACGGCGAAGAACACCGCGACGAGCCCCGCGAGGACCATGAGCGCGGCACCGATGCAGAAGGCGATGACGGCGTCGCCGACCACTCCGCTCTCGGTGAGCTCCGCGAAGATCAACGGGCCGGAGATACCGCCGGCGGCCGTGCCGATGGCGTAGAAGAAGGCGATGGCCATCGCCCGGGTCTCCATCGGGAAGATCTCGCTGACGGTGAGGTAGGCCGAGCTGGCACCGGCGGAGGCGAAGAAGAGGACGACACACCAGCAGGCGGTCATGGTGGTCGCGTCCAGGCTGCCGCGGTCGAAGAGCCAGGCCGTGCCGAACAGCAGCAGCCCCGAGAGGATGTAGGTGCCCGCGATCATGGTGCGGCGGCCGACCGTGTCGAAGAGGCGGCCGAGCAGCAGCGGGCCGAGGAAGTTGCCGAAGGCGATGACGGCGAAGTAGTACCCGGTGTTGCCGGTGGGGACGTCGAAGAACTTCTCCAGGATCGAGCCGAAGCCGAAGGTGATGGCGTTGTACAGGAACGCCTGCCCGATGAAGAGGGAGAAGCCGAGCACCGCCCGTTTGGGGTACGAGCGGAAGAGCGTACGGGCGATCTCGACGAACCCGATGGACTTGCGCTGCTCGATGGTGATCGCCGTCTCCGGCTCCGGCAGGGTGATGCCCTTCTCGTCCTCCACCTGGTGTTCGACGGAGGTGACCAGTTCCTCCGCCCCCTCCGAGCGGCCGTGGATGAACATCCACCGCGGGCTCTCCGGAACGTGCCGCCGCACGAGCAGGATCACGAGACCGAGCACGACGCCGAGCCCGAAAGCGAGCCGCCAGCCGACGTTGACCGGGAAGATGTCCGTGTCGAGGGCGAGGACGGAGAGCAGCGCGCCGCCCATGGCCCCCAGCCAGTAGCTGCCGTTGATGATGAGATCGACGCGTCCGCGGTACTTGCTGGGGATGAGCTCGTCGATGGCCGAGTTGATGGCGGCGTACTCACCGCCGATGCCGAAGCCGGTCAGGAAGCGGAAGAGGAAGAACCACCACACGGAGAAGGAGAGCGCGGTCAGCGCCGTTCCCGCCAGATAGACCGCGAGGGTGATGAGGAAGAGCTTCTTGCGGCCGTAGCGGTCGGTGAGCCAGCCGAAGAACAGGGCGCCCAGACAGGCGCCTGCCACGTAGAGCGCCGCGGCCGTACCCGTGACCTGGGCGTCGGTGATGGGCAGCCCGCTGCCGTCCTCGGAGAGCCGGCCGGCCATGTTGCCGACGATGGTCACCTCGAGGCCGTCGAGGATCCACACGGTCCCCAGGCCGATCACGATCATCCAGTGCCAGCGCGACCACGGCAGCCGGTCCAGCCGCGCCGGCACCTTGGTGGTGACGGTCCCGATCGCGACGTCGTCTCTGGCGCTCATGGCACGACTCCTGTCCTCGTGGTCGTGGAGGGGCGACCGTGCCAGGTTGTCGTAGGCCACGCCGCTCCGCATGTGCTGCATCGGCGGTCGGCCCGTGCCCCGCGGCACGGCTGACGGCACGGCAGGCCCTTCCGGGACCCGCCTCACGCCCCGGGCTCCGGTACCCCGTGGCCGTCCCCGCATGCCCGTCCGCCGGGGCCCTCGGTGTCGCCCGCCGGGAGCGTGCTCCGGCGTCCCGCGCGAGGCCGGAGCGCCCCGGGGCGGCCGGTGTTCCGCCGCGGGCGCGGCCCCCGTCCAGCCGGCCGTCCACCCGGTGTCGGTGCGGCCTGCTGGAATGTGCACGGAACGCCCGACACATGAACGAACCCGGGGGAGGGGCGCCATGTCCCGTGCTCGTACGGACGCGGACGCACCGCGTCATCAGCCCGACACGCCGCGGACGGCGGCCGCCACCGAGCGGCGCAGGGGGCCGGCGGTGCCCGTCGGGGAGCGCGGGCGCTCCGCCCTCGGAGCGATCGACCTCCTGCGCTCGCTCGCCCCCGACACGGCCCCGCTCCCCGACGATCCGGCGGTCCTGCGCCACCTGGCGGCCCACGAGGTCGCCGACGCACCCGGCCGGCGGCACCCGGACTGGCTGCGCGAGGCTTGCCTCGCCCGGGGACTGGACGACCTGGCCCACCACGGCGWGCCGCCGACCCGCGCGGAGACGTTGCGCCACCTCCGGCGCCCCTCGGACACCGATACGCTCGGCCGCACGGCCGAACGGGCGTACCTGCACGGCATCGTGCGGGCCGACGACCTCCTCGACCACCTGCCCGCCGCCCTGTTGCTCCGCCTGCCCCACGACTGGCGGGGCTCGGCGTTCGTCGGGGCCTGGCGCGGCTCTCTCGCGGCGTGGCTGGAACGCGAGCTCGGCACCGACCCGGACGCCTGGCTGCGCCTGGCCGCCGCGTCCCGGGGGCCGGCCACCGCCCACGGCGCCGACGGCGGCCCCGAGTTCACCGCCACCTGGCCCGAGCTGCTCGCCCGCTCCCGCCGGGTGGTCACGTTGGCGGCCGGCCGGCCCTGCGCGTCCGTGGTGCGGTACAGCAGCTGGATCGCCCGCACCGGTGAGGGAATGCCGAGCAGGTGGTACTGCAGCGTCCGCGACGCGAGGACGGTGCCCGGTGCGAACGAGGACAGGGGCGCGCCGCCCCGGCGGCCGGTGCCGCGCCGGTCACCGCCGTCGAAGCCGCGGCGGCCACCGCGACCGCGACCGACCCCTTCTACTCCTACTCGGGCGGCGCGCCCCTGTCCTCGTTCGCACCGGGCACCGTCCTCGCGTCGCGGACGCTGCAGTACCACCTGCTCGGCATTCCCTCACCGGTGCGGGCGATCCAGCTGCTGTACCGCACCACGGACGCGCAGGGCCGGCCGGCCGCCAACGTGACCACCGTGGTGCGCAGCCCCTCCGGCGACGGCACCAAGGCGGTGTCCTACCAGTCGTTCTACGACTCGCTCGACCCGGCGGACGGGCCGTCCCGGGCGATCGCCGGCGACGTCACCTTCGGAGGCCTCATCCCGAACGTCGAGGCCCTCGTCCTGGTGCCGCTGCTGACCCAGGGCTACGACCTCGTCATCCCCGACACCGAAGGACAGCGCGCCGACTTCGCCGCCGGACCCGAGTACGGGAGGAACACGCTGGACTCGATCCGCGCCGCGACCAGGTCCGCGGAGACCGGGCTCGGCTCCGCCACCGCGTTCGGCCTCGTCGGCTACTCCGGCGGTGCCATCGCCACGAACTGGGCGGCCGCCCTCGCGCCGGGCTACGCCCCGGACGTCAACCGCCGGCTGGTCGGTTTCGCCCAGGGCGGTCTGCTCGTGGACCCGGCGCACAACCTCACGTACGTGGACGGCTCGCTGGCGTGGTCCGGCGTCATCCCCATGGCGGTCATCGGGGTGTCCCGCTCCTACGGCATCGACCTGAAGCAGTACCTCAGCGGCTACGGGCTGGAGGTCTACGAGGAGCTGGAGCAGGGTTCGATCGTCGACGCCCTCGGCCGCTACCCCGGGCTGACCTGGAAGAAGATGGCGAAGCCGGAGTACGCCGACCCCCACTCGATTCCCGCTTTCGTGGAGGCGATGAACACGATCAACCTCGGATCGGCCCCCACACCGACCGTCCCGGGCTACGTCGCCCAGGGCGACGCGGGCGTCCTGGAGGGGACCTTCGCCGATCCCCCGGGCATCGGCACGGGCGACGGGGTCATGGTCGCCGGGGACGTGCGGGCCCTCGCCCGGCAGTACTGCGCCACCGGCAACCCGGCCGTCAAGTACAGCCAGTTCGACCTGCTCAGCCACGCGGGCGTGCCGGTCGTCTGGGCCCCGCTCGCGCTCGACTGGCTGAACGACCGGTTCGCGGGCCGGACGGCCCCGTCCGACTGCAACCGCATCCCCGCGGGCAACTCCCTGGCGCCGGAGAAGCCGACGTCGTCCTCGTGACGTCCCGGTGAGGCCCCGCCGCGTCTCCTCGGAGCCGCGGCGGGCCCCGGGAGCCACCGGGACCGGGGCCCTACCCGGCGGCCGGGCGGCGCAGACCCGCGCGCCCTCTTCCCGAGGCGACCGATGACTCCGCGCCGCGCCCGGAGTCCTACCTGGTAGGACACCCGCCCCGACGAAGGAGAAGCCGTGACACGGGACGTCTGGCCGATGGTGCACGCCGAGCGGGCGGCACTGATCGAGGACCTGGCCCGGCTCGACGAGGACCGGTGGCGGGAACCGTCGCTCTGCGAGGGGTGGACCGTGCACGACGTGGTGGCCCATCTGGTCGACACGGCCCTCACGACACGCATCGGGTTCGTGGTCGGACTCGCCCGGGCGCGATTCGACTTCGACCGGCAGAACGCCGTCGGCGTGGAACGCGCACGGGGTGCCGACCCGCAGGAGACGCTGCGCCGTCTCCGCCGGGTGGCGACACGGACGTCGACCCCGCCGGCCCCGCTCGACAGCCGCCTCGTCGAGGAGGTCGTCCACGGTGAGGACATCCGGCGGCCCCTGGGCCTCACCCGCCCCTACCCGACGCAGGCCGTCGTCAGGGCCCTCCTTCTCCAGACCCGCACGCCCGCGTCGTTCGGTGGCGCCAAGGAGCTGCTGAACCGGGTCCGCCTGACCGCGACGGACGCGGACCTGGCGATCGGAACCGGCCCGGAGGCGACCGGCCCCGCCCTCTCCCTGCTGCTCGCCGTGTCGGGCCGCCGGGTGGCGCTGGACGACCTCTCGGGACCGGGCGTCGCCGCGCTGACGGCGGGTTCCTGACGGCCGGGGGGTGTCGTCGGACACCACCGAACCGGTGCCTCGACGGAATTCCGCGGCAGGTGCCGACGCTAGGCACCATCGATCTCGCGCGCGACTACGGTCCAGCGCCGCCCACCACTCGTCCGCGAGCCCCATGAACCGTGATCGTGCACAGCGCGAGACCCCGCGTTCGACACCCGGCCACGCGGCCTAGTACCAGGGGCGGGCGTCCGCCGTGGGGAGCGGACGCAGGTTCGGCCAGCGTTCGAGCAGGCGGTCGGCGAGGGCGGAGCCGAGGCGGCCGACGGCGTGCAGGTGGTCGTGGTCGCGGGTCATGTCGGCGACCACGCCCAGGCGATGGACGAGCCGCTCACGGGCGGAGACGGGACCCCACTCGAAGTCCTCGGCGGGCACCCGGGCGAGCTGGTCGACCGTCCCGCGGTGGGCCCGTTCGACGAGCGCGTCGCCCTGGATCAGCCAGCCGGCGCAGGCGTCGGCGAGGTCACCGGGCACGTCCTTCCCGGTGAGGCCGCGCCAGGTGCTCCGGTAGACGTCCTCGACCTCCGTGAGCGGGGCCGCGGTGACCGACATGGCACACCAGCAGGTGGGAAAGCCGATGCGGAAGTAGGCGAGTTCGATCAGGCCGTTGCCGAGCGAGGCCCGCTCGAAGTCGACGAAGCGGACGCCGTCGGCGGTGCGCAGATCATTGCCGGGGCAGGGGTCGCCGTGCAGCAGCGCGTGGTACGGGGTGGGGTCCAACCGCTGCAGGAGACCGCCGAGTTCGTCGGGAACCGTGGCCGGTACGGCCACGTCGAGCGCCCTGGCCAGGGCGAGGAAGGACTCCGCGTCGGTGGCCGTGGGCCCGGACCAGAGCGGTAGTGCGCCCGCGTCGGCGGGCCCGGTCAGGGCGTGCAGCCGGGCGAGCGACTCGGCGTACCCCGGCATCCAGTCGTCCGTCCTGCCGAGGTCGTCCAGGTGCTCGAGGACCATCACCCGCGAGGGCAGGTCCGTGGCGAGCAGCGCGGGGGCCACGGCGGGCCCGGAGGCCCGGCCCGCCAGGCGCAGCCCGGCGACCTCCCGTGCGAAGCGTGTGTCCGCGTCGGCGCCCGTGTCCCCGTCGTCGGTGATCTGCTTGACGATCACCACCTGCCGGTCGGCCAGCCGCACCCGCCACACCCGTGAGCGCGGACTGCTGTCCAGGACTTCGGTCCGCTCGGGAGTGCCCACGGTGGCGAGCAGCGCTTCGTTGAAGGGAACACGGTTCAGCATGCCGACGAGCGTAGCCGTGCCTTCGCACGCGCGAGCGAACGCCCTGGATCTGCCCAGGCACCGGCTCCCCGTCGTCGGCTCCCGCTCTCCCCTCCCCTGCTCGGGCACCCCTCTCGAACGGGCGCTGTCAGTGGCCCCCGGTAGCTTCGGGACTGTTCGAGATCACGGGGTGAGAGGGGTGAATTCGTGGGTGTCAGGCATGCGTTGAGCGTGGTCCTGGTCGACGTCAACGACGAGGTGGTGACGGCCTGGCGGTCCGCGTTCGCGGACACGCCGGAGGTCGAGATCCGGCGGGGTTCCCTCCTCGATGTGGACGCCGACGCCTGGGTCTCCCCGACCAACGAGCGGGGCCGGATGGACGGTGGGGTCGACGCCGTCGTCAAGCGGTACCTGGGGGCGGGCATCCAGGTGCGGGTGCAGCGGGCGATCCGCGACCGGTTCGGCGGGCGACTGCCGGTGGGCAGCGCGGTGTGCGTCCCGTCCGGGGCGGACGTACCCCGGTACCTGATCTCGACGCCGACCATGCGCCAGTCGTCGCAGAACGTCAGCGAGACGATGAACGTGGCGCTGGCCTGCGCGGCCGCCTTCCAGGCGGTGCACCTGCAGAACCGGGCGAAGCCGGGCAGCATCCGGTCGGTGGCCCTCGTCGGGATGGGCGCGCAGACCGGGCAGGTGCCCGCGAAGGTGTGCGCCAACCTGATGTGGACGGGCTACACCCTCTTCCACGACCACGGGTTCGCGGACTATGACGAGCTGCGGGCCGCCGTACTGGGGCAGCTCGACGACATCGAGGGAGCGGGGTCCGCGCGGCGGGTCCGGATCAACGTGCCGCGGCGGCCTTCCTTTCGTCACTGACCCGACGACCGCGCAGACCGGTGCCGCCTTGGGCGCGGACACCGGCGAGAACCCTGTCGCATCCGTCCAGCATGCCGAGGCGCCCGTGGAGGCGTCCGGTTCGAGTACCGGGAGTCCCACCCTCGTGAGTGATGTCGACGTGACGGCCGCCGGCGATGCCGGATCCCCGGCCGGGGATCCGCTGGGACTGGCCGACCTGTTCACCGGTGGCGGCGAACCGTGGCTGCCACTGCTCGGACCGGTGATCGAGGCGCAGCCGGGAGCCGCCGACTTCATCGGCCCGAAGCGCAGCCCGGAGGTCGTTCCGGTGCGCGAGCTGACGTTCCAGGCGTTGAAGCCGCATCCGCCGGAGAAGTGGAAGGTGGTCGTCTTCGGGCAGAACCCCTATCCGCGGGCGGAGAGCGCGACCGGCATCGCGATGTTCGACAACACCTTCAACGACTGGAAGGACAGCCAGTTCGGCCGGGTCGTCAGCATCCGCTGCCTCATCAAGGCGGCCGCGATGTGGAAGTACGGCATCGTCAAGAAGACCCCGATCGCCGACGTCCGCGCCCTGTTGAAGAAGGAGGACACGGTTCAGCCGCCGGAGTGGTTCCAAGCGATGCTCACCCAGGGTGTGCTGCTGCTGAACGCGTCCCTCACGGCGAGC
Source organism: Streptomyces sp. MS191 (assembly GCF_008042125.1). Lineage (GTDB taxonomy): Bacteria > Actinomycetota > Actinomycetes > Streptomycetales > Streptomycetaceae > Streptomyces. The sequence continues at coordinate 322 of NZ_RDBI01000033.1, read as the reverse complement.
GCGGACGGGGCGATGGCCACCGACCGGCACACGTCGTTCTGGCGTCCCGTGGCCGAGCAGATCGTCGAGGAGATCCTCCGGGCGAAGCAGGACGCGGCGGAGGAGGACGACCGGGGGGTGGTGTTCGCCTGGTGGGGCGCGCACGCCCGCAGTCTGAAGAGGGTCGTCCAGCGGCTGGAGAAGAAGTACCCGGGGGTGCAGGTCCGCCACCTGGACCACGCCAATCCGGCGGCGCAGGGGGACCTGTTCTGCGAGGGCGACCACTTCGCCCAGGTGAACGACGCCCTGGCGGCGGTGGGGGCCGAGCCGGTCGACTGGCTGC
>NZ_RDBI01000032.1:53484-62493 GCF_008042125.1 Streptomyces sp. MS191 | reverse complement strand
GGCGTGCGCCCGCCCCCGGCCGGCCGCACGCCCCCGCCCGAGCGCCGACGCCCGTCTGTGCGCCGTGCGCCGTGCGCCGGGCGTCCGGCGGCGGACGGGATTTCCCGACCGCCGGCGGACTCGTCCCCCGCGCGCCGGCGGCACGGCCCGGGACGCGGGGTCAGCGGACCACGTCGAAGACGTTCTTCTGCAGGCCGTTGGCGTACACCTCGTGCTCGACCAGCTTCAGCTTCTGGGCGTCCTTGTCCGTGGCGCTGAAGAGCCGCTTGCCGGCGCCGAGCAGGAGCGGGAAGACGAGCAGGTGGTAACGGTCGATCAGGCCGGCGTCGGAGAGCGCCTGGTTGAGGGACGCGCTGCCGTGGACGATGATCGGGCCGCCCTCGGTCTCCTTCAGCGCGGCGACGTCGTCGAGCGAGCGCAGGATGGTCGTCTCGCCCCAGTTCGACACCAGGTCGTCCTCGGTGAGGGTGGTGGAGACGACGTACTTCGGCATCACCTTGTAGTCGGCGAAGTCCGCCATGTCGGGCCACACGGGGCTGAAGGCCTCGTAGCTGACACGGCCCATGAGCATGGCCGCCGCCTCCTGCTGTTCCCGGCCCTTGATCTCGAAGGCCTCGGGGAGGAACTCGACGTGCTTGAAGGTCCATCCGGAGTTCCGGTAGCCGGGCTCGCCGCCCGGGGCCTCCACGACGCCGTCGAGCGAGATGAAAGCGGTGGTGATCAGAGTGCGCATCGCGGGATCCTCGGTCTTCCGTGTTCGTCTGTCCGTCCCCGGCCTGCCCGTTCGTGCGGCAGGTCGGGTGGTGCACCCTCGGCTTCGGGCACCACCATGATCTGAGACCGTCGTCCATGGGGAGACTCATCGCCGTTCGCTCGGCGATTCTTCGGCGATTCTTCGGCGTGTGCCGGTCGGGTCCCGGCGGTTCGCCGTCGCGGTCGGCTCGGGGCCGGGGCGCGGGCGGGTCCCGGCGGCGGCCCACGGGGCCCGTTCCCGTGCGGGGTGAGGGGAACGCCGCTCCCCTGCTGCGGCGTTCCTCCCCGAGCTTCGAACCTAGATCGTCGAACCGGGCGTCTCTGTGCGGGGAGTGCGGGACTTCTCGACATCGCGTGCAATCCCGGACGGGCGGGTGCCGGCCGCGCGACGCTCGGTGGGAGTGGTGCCGTAGTGCTCGCGGAAGGCCCTGCTGAACGACGTCGCACTGGAGAAGCCCCAGCGGGCCGCGATCGTCTGCACGGGCTCGCCGGCGAACTCGCGGCGTCCGAGGTCGGCGTACGCGCGCTCCAGCCGCCCCTGGCGGATGCGGGCCGCGACGCTGAGGGGATGGTCGCTGAAGAGGGAGTGGAGCGTGCGCAGGGATATGTTGTGCCGCTCGGCGACCGCCCGCGGCGTCAGGTCCGGGTCGCCGAGGTTGTTGTCGATGAAGCGGGTGACGCGCCGGTACATCTCCTGCGCGCGGGCCTCGGCCGGCGCCGTGTCGGGACAGCCGAGCTGCCGGGCGAGGCAGGCCGTCGCGAGGTCGAGGGCGACGGATCCCAGCCCGGCCAGCTCCGCGGGTTCGCAGTGCGGGCCCCGGGCGTGCACGCTGCCCAGGAAGTCGCCGAGGATCGCTCCCGTTCCCTGGTCGGCCCGGATGCGCCGCGCCACCATCCGGTCCACCCGGTCGCGCCGGAGCGGCAGGACCGCGCGGGGGATCTGCAGGATGAGCGCCGTCGCGCGCTCGTCCCCGCTCCACCCCTCGCTCGGCCGCGAGGTGTCCGTCAGGACCAGATCCCCGCTGATGACCGCCTGGTTGTCCCGCTGGTCGATCCGGAAGGCGCCGCCGGTCACCAGGGCCAGCTGGTACTGCTCCGGGTCGCCCTGCCGTACGTGCGCCGGCGTCCGGCGCGACAGGACCGGCGAGTAGGTGATGGCCGAGAGCTGCACCGGACCGAGGTCCAGGGCGCTGACCTCCGCGTGGAAGTCCTGTACGCGGTCGGTGCTGAGGCTCACCGGCATCACGTGGTCCGCCACCGCGTCACGGAACCACTCGAACCGCTCCGGCGGGGCCATGCCGTCGCCACCGTGACCTGCCGAACTCATGGACGTCCCCCCGTTCCTGTGGTGCGTCGGCGATTATCCGTCACGGCCGTCGTCGCACGTCAGGCGGCCCCTCCGGGCTGCTGAGGCGACCCGTTCCGCCCGCGTCGCCGACCCCGGACGAAGGGCCGCACCCCGCCGTCAGTGCTTGACCCAGATCCGGTAGCGATGATGCCCCCGGTCCTCGCCCGGGGCGGCGGCCCCCAGGTGCGCGAGCAGCCGGTAGTGCGGGTTGTCGCGCATCGATGCGGTGATGACGCGGTCCACCCGCTGGTTGGTGAACCCGTCGAGCACCACCACGTCGAAGGCGCCGTCGCGCACGGCCGCCCGGTAGGCGTCGTCCCCGGTGAACCAGTGGCCGCTCGGGTTCGTGTAGTCCATGCCGAAGACGCTTCGCCACCGGTCGTGCGACGTCCTGTCGCGCAGGTAGTACACGGGCACCTCGGGGGTCGAACTCAGGTAGAGGCCATGGTCGTTCACCTCCGAGGCGATCGTCCGGACCATCCCGGTGGAGTTTGGCCAGTTGGCGAACCGCCCGTCGGCCTGCGAGATGCCGAGGCACACGGTGGCCGTCCACAGCGCGATACCGAGCTGCGGGTGGCGGAAATGCGCGCCGACCAGCCTGGTCAGGCCGATCCCGGCCATCGGGGCGGCGAACAGGAGACCGAAGCCGACGTGTTTGAACAGCGACACCACGGTGCCGAGGTGCACCTGGTACGCGGGGGCGAGCAGCGCCGTCCCGCACAGCAGCAGGCCCAGGAGGGCCCGCCGCCGGCGACCGGGTCCGCCGAGGCGCCATGCGGTCGGCGACTCGTGCAGACGGCCGTGCCGGGCGTACGAGACCGCGCCGCCGACCGCCGTCAGGAACATCGGACCGCCCCACTCGGCGGACCGCCCGAGCAGGAGCGCGGCCGCGTCGGTGCCGTGGGCGCGGTCGGTGGTGGTCTGCTGCACGCCGGCCAGCAGGTCCGTGCCGAGGATGCCGAGCGCCACCAGAACACCCGTGGCCGCCACGAGCAGCAGCGGACGCAGGAGCGCCTTCGCGCCCCGGCCCGGCCACGCCGTGAGCAGTGCCAGAGCCACCAGGGTCGGCAGGTACAGGCCGGCGGCGTACTTCACGCCCACGGCGAGGACCATGACCGGCGCGGCGAGGAGCACGGCCGGTGCGGGGGCCCGGGCCGTGCGTACGACGATCCAGGCGGCCAGGGCCAGCAGGAACACGGCGGGCGCGTCGTAGGTGGCGAAGTACCCCATGACCACGGTCGACTGGAGCACGGCGAACAGGGCCGCGGCGGCGAGCCCCGTCCGTTCGTTGAACAGCCGCCGTGTGAACGAGTAGAGCAGTCCGGTGGCGCCGAGCATGAAGCACAGGCTCAGCAGCCGCGCGCCGTGGAGCCCGAACCGGGTGTCCACGAGGGCGGCGAGCACGGGGTACAACTGCGGCGAGCCCGAGAAGTAGCCGGCGTAGTGACGCGGCGCGGGAGCGCCGTGCAGCAGGTGGTCGAGCTCGGCGTGACCGGCCGTCAGGTACAGCGCCTCGTCCTGGAACGCCGTGTTGGACAGCCGGAGGGACAGTGCCGCCTGAAGGGCCAGGACGGCCAGCAGGACCGCCCGGCTGACCCAGGTGCGCCGCCTGCCGCCGGTATGGCTCCAGGCGGACTCGGGGGTCTCGGTCAGGGGGTAGACGGGGGCCCGCTGGTCGCCCTGCTGGGCCGGCAGCGGGGCGGCGGTCCGGAGCGTGGGTTCCGCGGGTGTCATCGCGTTCTCCGTACGTCGAAGCCGTAGAGGTCGTTCGCGGCGAGACGACGGAACTCGGCGACCCCGTCGGCGCTCACGGCCAGCCGCCAGTCGGCGCGCGCCTTGCGGTCGAACCAGGCGAAGCCGACGATGTCCGGGGCGGCGGTGACGCCTTCGAAGAGGGCGCGTACGTCGTTCCTGCGGTGCAGTCCCGGCATGGCACCCGTCTCCAGCAGGAGCCGGGGTTTGCGGCTGAACCGCTGGATCTCCGCCAGGGTCGATCCGAAGAGGCCGTCGAAGGTGTGCGGATCCCACCGGGTGAAGTAGCCGACCAGGCCGACCCAGTCGACGTACCCGTCGCCCGGGTAGTAGCGGCTCAGGTCCTGCTGGGTGTCCGGCTCGATGATGTTCGGCGACCACACCCAGATGACGTTCGTGGCACCGACGTCCTGGAAGACGTCGTGGACGTGACGCCAGGCCCGGACGTACTCCTTCGGTGTCGTCCCGCGGGTACCCCACTTCTCCCAGTCGCCGTTCATCTCGTCGGCGAAGCTGATCCCGATCGGGAGGTTGAGGTTGCGGACCTCCTTCGCGAACCCGCGGAGGTAGTCGTCGGTGGATCCGTCGGCGATCCGGGAGAGGGTGGTGTTCTGCGGCTCCCAGGAGACGACGGTCAGCGCCCCCGCGTTCCAGGCGTTGCGGGTGCCCGAGGCGTCGAAGCCGTCGCCCCAGGCGGCGTAGTAGGCGATCAGGTTCGGTTCCTTGCCGACCAGCCGGGTCCAGTCCCGTACCGGCTCCATGGAATGGGGCGCGCCGGGCCGGGAGACCCCGAGGTACTTCTTCTCCGGCCGCAGCAACGGGCGCACGTCGTACGGGACGCCTCCGGCGGCCGGCGCACCGGCTGCGGGCCGCCCGGCGGACCCCTGCGAGCACCCGGTCAGCGCGGCGCCGAGGCCGAGGACGAGGGCGACGAGGCCCACCAGGGCGACGAGGGAGGAGAGCGGAGCGGCCGAAGAACGGGTCGCACGCATCAGCGGGCTCCTTTCGCGCGGGGGAGCAGCAGGACCCTCGCCACGATCGACGCGTAGAAGAGTCCGGAGCACAGCAGGAGGGCGAAGTCGACGGGGTCGCGGGTGAGCATGCGCCAGAACGCGGCGGCCACCCACGCCACCGCGGTGCCGCCGCCCCACAGCCACACCGCGGCCCGGTGCCGGGTGGCCCCGCTCCGTCGCGCCGCGGAGGATCCGGTCGCCTGCCAGCCCATGCGCCGCCCGCGCAGGGCGTCCCAGATCGCGAACACGTGGGCCCAGCCGTACATCATGCGCACCGCCCACGCCTCCAGGCGGTAGGGGACCCGATGCCACGAGGGGAACACGATCGTGGTGTAGAGGACGCTCGGCAGGACCAGCCACAGGTTGTCCACGTCGGCCTTCCCGGGGAACGCCAGCAGCAGGAGCAGCGGGACCAGGGGCGCCACGAAGGTGAACAGGGCGGTGTGGACGTAGTAGAAGAAGCCCGACAGGTAGCAGAGCCGGCTGGTGGCACGAAGCCGGGTCCGGCGGAACTTGGCGCTGCCGAGCAGGCTCATCGAGCCGGCGCACCAGCGGTACTGCTGGTTGAAGAACGCCTGGGCGCTGTCGGGGCACACGCCTGCCGACAGGGCGATCGGCACGTACCGCAGGTCCCAGCCGAGGCGCCGGAGGTCGAAGCCGGTGTGCACGTCCTCCGAGTGCTCGATGAGGGTGGTACCGCCGTTCTCCTCCAGGGCGGCGCGCCGGTAGACCGCGCAACTGCCCACGCAGATCGCCCCGTCGTTGCTCTGACGGGACACCTGGACGGCCCGGTAGAACAGCTCCTGGACGGCGCCGGCGCCGCGCTCGATCCAGTTCTGCGCGTCGAGGACCCGGAAGTACTGCGGGGACTGGACGATGGCGAGCCGACCGTCCGACTCCAGGTGGGGGAGGAGTTCGTGCAGCAGGTCGGCGCGGGGCGCGAAGTCGGCGTCGAGGACGAGGATGTACGTGCCGTCGGTCCGGTCGCAGCCGAAGCGGAGGTTGCCCGCCTTCTTGAACCAGCCGCGATCGGCGCGGGCGGCGTACCCGAAACCGAAGTCGGCCGCCATGGCGCGGAGCGCCGGGTCGGCCGAGTCGTCGAGCACGAGCGGGAGGCAGACGCCCGGGTAGTGGTCGGCGAGCGCCCGCACGTGGGTCCAGGTGTTGTGCAGCAGCTCGATCGGTTCGCCGCACACCGGGAGGAGGACGTCGACGGTGGGAGGGGCGGCGGGACGCCAGCCGTCGACGAGCGCGCGGTGCGACGACAGGTCGAAGTCGCGGCTGAACAGGTTGGTGTACAGCGAGATCAGGTAGTAGAGGGCGGTGAGCACCAGGAACGGGGCGAACGCCCACAGCGCCGGCGTGGAGACGATCAGCCGGTACTGGCTCACGGCCAGGCAGCCGACGCTCACGAGCGAGCCGAGGGTCAACCACCACAGCCGGCGCGGGACGTAGCCGTACTTCTCGGCGTCGGACGGCGGTGCGGGCAACAGGCCGCCCCGTATCGTCCCGTCCGGCCGCCGCTCGCTCCGTCGTCGCCGCACGCCCGGCGGTACCGCGCGGGTGGTGTCGACTGCACTCATAAGACCCCTTCGGACCTGCCCGCCTCGAACGGATCGAGGTGATATGTCCGGAGAATGTAGGCCGAGTTCGCGGGCGGAAGGGGGTGACGCGATCGACCGCGCCCGTGGTTGACCCGAATTGACGACTCGTCCGCCGGGCACCCGGCGCGGGTCGTCCCGCGCGAGCGGCCTCGGGCCGCGCGCCGCCACGCGCCGGTCGAGGGCCGACGGGTGAGCGGTTCGGACGGGGGAGTCGGGCGCTCACCGTCCTCAGGGTCGGGCGCTCACCGTCCTCGAGGTCGGGCCGCCCCGGGGCCGACGCTACGCGTCGTCCGCGGCCCGCGCCTCCGGCGGGGTGCCCGTCTCCGCCGCCCAGCGCCTGCTCCACGCGTCGAGGGGGCTGAGCGCCTCGACCAGTTCCGCGCCGAGCCGGGTCAGCCGGTAGGTGTCGCCGTCCGGGATGACCAGACCGGCGCCGGTCAGTTCGTCGAGGCGGGTGCTCAGCACGCTGGAGGACATGCGCGCGCAGCGACGCTGCAACTCCCGGAATCCCGCCGGGTCCTGACGAAGCTCCCACAGGATGCGCAGCGTCCAGCGTCGCCCGAGGAGGTCGAGCGCCGCCATGACCGGGCGCCCCGACGCGGACCCCCGTACCGGGACACCCGGTCGAGGAGCTCTGCCTTCCATGCCCACTCCTTGTGCTTTGAGTTTCGAAGCATCATAGTGGTGCGAAAATCGAAGCAGGAGGTACGGGCGTGCCACGCATCGAACCGATCCACCCTCCCTACTCCGAGCCGGTCGACCGGGCGCTTCGCCGCTGGATGCCTCCGGGCGTCCCGCACGAACCGCTCGCCCTGTTCCGGGTCCTGCACCGCAACCCCGAACTGGCCTCACGGATGTTCGCCCTGGGCGCCGGGCTGCTCGGTCACGGCCTCCTGCCCGGCATCGACCGCGAGATCGTCATCGCCCGGGTCACCGCACGGGCCGGCTGCGCCTACGAATGGGGCGTCCACGCCGCGACGCTCGCTCCGCAGGCCGGGCTGGACCCGGAACGGCTCCGGGCCACCGTCACTCCCGCTGCGGACGTCGCCTGGTCGCCGCGCCATGCGGCCCTGCTCGCCGCCGTCGACGAACTCCACGACACCGCCCACCTCTCGCCGCCGGCCTGGGACGCCCTGCGTGCCCACTACGAGGACCCGCAGATCCTGGAGTTCCTCGTCCTGGCCGGCTGGTACCGGACCATCGGCTACCTCGCCAACGGCCTCCTCCTGGAGGAGGAACCGTGGGCGGTCCCGTTCCCGGCGTAATGACGGCTCCGGGCCGCCGCCCCACACGCCGATGCGGGGGACGCGTGGGATGCGGGGGATGCCCGGAGCGGTGGGGCGGGTCGTGGCCCGCTCGTTCCGTCGCCGGCGTGCGCACCGGCCGGCGGCCGAGGAGTCCGCTCGATCCTCGGCCTGCCGCTACGGCCGTGCAGCCTCGTGAGCGCCGGGTCAGGCGACCGTGAGGACGATCTTGCCGGTGGTGCGGCCCTGCTCGCCGACGCTGTGGGCCTTCGCCGCTTCGGACAGCGGCAGGACGGTGTCGACCACGGGCTTGAGTCGGCCGCCCTCGACGAGGGCGGCGATCTCGCGCAGGCCCAGGTGGTCGGGCTCGACCAGCATCCACTGGGCGTGGATGCCTTCCGGTGTGGCGGGGACGTCGTCGGGGCCGGGGAGGGTGACGAGGCGGCCGCCCGCGCGCAGGACCTTCAGTGAACGCTCGGCGGTCTCGCCGCCGAGCCCGTCGAGGACGACGTCGACGTCGGAGACGACGTCCTCGAAACGGACGTCGCGGTAGTCGACGACCTCGTCGGCGCCGAGCGAGCGGACCAGATCGTGCTTGGCCGCGCTGGCCGTGCCGATGACATGGGCACCGCGGGCCTTCGCGATCTGGACCGCGAGGTGACCGACGCCGCCGGCCGCGGCGTGCACCAGGACGCGCTCGCCCGGCCAGACCTCGGCCGTGTCGACGAGGGCCTGCCACGCGGTCAGCGCGGCCAGCGGCAGCGCCGCGGCCTCGACGTGGCTCAGGGAGGCGGGCTTGGGTGCGAGGTGCCGGGCGGGGGCCACGACGTACTCGGCGTAGGCACCGGCCTGCCGGGGGAAGAGCGGCATGCCGAAGACCTCGTCGCCCGGCCGGAAGACACCGACACCGGGGCCGACGGCCTCGACCGTGCCGGAGACGTCCCAGCCGACCACCGGGGCCGCGCCCCACTCGATGAGGGCGCCGCTGGCGCGGGTCTTCCAGTCGACCGGGTTCACGCCGGCCGCGTGGACCCGGACCAGCACCTCGTTCAGGCCCGGCACCGGGCGCTCGATCTCCCGCTCGACCAGGGTCTCGGGTCCGCCCCACTGCTCCACGACCACCGCGCGCATGCTGTCCGCCTCGTTTCCGTTCGATCTCTGTGGTTCTCGTACCGGGTGACTCCCGGCGCGACGTGGTCAACGATCCGGCAGTCCGATGCGAAGCGGTATTGGCTGTCAGGCCACTACATCACAGGATCTGGCCACGGGAGTGGCGGTGGCGGTGGGGGTGTGGC
>NZ_RDBI01000032.1:0-53384 GCF_008042125.1 Streptomyces sp. MS191 | reverse complement strand
CCCCGTATCGGGTTCATCCCGGCTTTCCCTACTGTCTGCCGCACCGGCAGATCCCATCCCCCGAACCGCACCCCTCAGGTGCATTCAGGCCCTGTCAGGTGCATGCGGAGGGTGGGATCTGCCGGGGACGGCCTTGACCCGGGCCGTCGCGCCGGTGGCGGCGCATGGGCCCCCCAAGCCCAGGGAGCAGCGGACCGCGACCCCACTTCGCGCCCGAGGCTCCTGCGCCGCCGCCACTGCTCCGCACCTACGTCGTGCTCGAAAGGGAACACCTTGAACAGTTCCAGGCGGAGAGTCATATCCGTCGTGGTCGCGAGTGCCGCGATCATCGGCGCCGCTGCCACATCCACCGGGGCGTTCGCCGCCGCTCCGGTCGCCTCCACCCCGAAGCCGGCCCCGGCTTCGCAGGCGATGACCGCCCTTCCCACCGCCCCGGTCGAGAAGGTCATCGTCACCTACAAGTCCAAGACCGCCGAAGCCGGTTCCAACGCCGCCGCGAAGAGCGACGCGGCGGCGAAGGCGACCGAGACCGGCGAGGCCCTCTCCTTCGAGCGGCGCCTCGCCGGCGGCGCCGCGCTGGTCGACCTGGGCGACAGCGCCTCGAAGCAGGACGTGGCCGAGGTCATGGCCGCCTTCCGCGCCGACCCGCAGGTCGCCTCGGTGGAGCCCGACATCCGTGCCTACGCGATGGCGGTCACCCCGAACGACACGGACTACGCCAAGCAGTGGGACCTCTTCGAGGCCACCGGCGGCATGAACGTTCCGCCGGCCTGGGACAAGACGACCGGCACGGGCGTCACCGTCGCCGTCATCGACACCGGCTACGCCGCCCACTCGGACCTCGCGACGAACATCGTCTCCGGGTACGACTTCATCTCCACCTCCGCCGACGCCCGCGACGGCAACGGCCGTGACGCGGACTCGAAGGACGAGGGCGACTGGAACGCCACGGACGGCGAGTGCGGCACCGGCTCCAAGGCCAGCAACTCCTCCTGGCACGGCACCCACGTGGCCGGCACCATCGGTGCGGTCACCCACAACTCCAAGGGCATCGCGGGCATCGCGTACAACGCGAAGGTCCAGCCCGTGCGCGTCCTCGGCAAGTGCGGCGGCTCCTCGGCGGACATCGCCGACGCCATCACCTGGGCGTCCGGCGGCACCGTTCCGGGCGTGCCGGCGAACCCGACCCCGGCCAAGGTCATCAACATGAGCCTGGGCGGCGCCAGCTCCACCTGCCCGAGCGTCTACCAGAACGCGATCAACGGCGCCGTCTCGCGCGGTACCACCGTCGTCGTCGCCGCGGGCAACAGCAACGCCAACGCGTCCGGATTCACCCCCGCGAACTGCTCCAACGTCATCACCGTGGCGTCGACCAGCCGCGAGGGCAACCGTTCGTACTACTCGAACTACGGCACCATCGTGGACGTGGCGGCCCCGGGCGGCGAGACCCGCCGCGCCACCGACACTCCCGGCACCGTGACCACCCCCGAGAACGGCATCTACTCCTCGCTGAACTCGGGCACGACGACCCAGTCGGTCGAGAACTACAAGCCCTACCAGGGCACCTCGATGGCCGCGCCGCACATCGCCGGTCTCGCCGCGCTGCTCAAGTCGGCCAAGAGCACCCTGACTCCGGCCGAGATCGAGTCCGCGATCAAGACCAACGCGCGTCCGCTGCCCGGCACCTGCACCGGCGGCTGCGGCACCGGCATCGCCGACACGGCCAAGACCGTCGACGCCGTCACCACGACGCCGCCGGCCGGCACCGTCTTCACCAACGCGACGGACGTGACGATCTCCGACAACACCACCGTGTCGTCCTCGATCGCCGTCACCGGCCGCACCGGCAACGCCCCCGCCGCCCTCAAGGTCGGCGTGGACATCAAGCACACCTGGCGAGGTGACCTGGTCATCGACCTGGTCGCCCCCGACGGCACCGTGCGCAACCTGAAGGCGTCCTCCTCCTCGGACAGCGCCGACAACGTCCTGACCACCTACACGGTCGACGCGTCGAGCGAGCTGGCCAACGGCACCTGGAAGCTCCAGGTCCGCGATGTGGCCTCGGGTGACACCGGCTACATCGACTCGTGGAGCCTGACCTTCTGATCCACCCCTGAACCACCCCCCACAACAGCATTATTGCTGGTCAGCGACGCGTCCGTGGTCTACACCACGGGCGCGTCCTGGCATGTTGACACGTAATCGTTGTCCGAATGCCGGACAACAAGTCTGGACTGCGCGCGTACTCTCCGTATTCTCTGGGCCACAGGGGCTCACGGGGCCGCCCCGAGCACCGGAGGGTGGTGGACACGTGACGACTGCGCCGCACCGCCCTGCGCCGGTGGGCCGCGAGGAACTGCTCGCCCGTCTCGAGCGCGTGGTGCAGTCGCGAGGCCGCGCCCTGCTCACCGGACCCGCGGGGGTCGGCAAGACCGACGTCGCCCTGGCCGAGGCCGCCCTGGCGGAAGCCCGCGGCGAGACCGTGCTGTGGCTCTCGACCCTCCCCTCCGACCGCGACATACCCGGGGCGGTCGCCGCCGCCCTCGTGGCGTCGGTGGCGGCGACCGTGACGTGGCCGGGAACCGCCGCCCGGGCACCGGAGGACGACACCGCCGAAGCGGGTCCGGAATCCGGACACGGAGCCGACCCCGGGCCCGCCGCCGACCCCGGCGCCGCGCCCGGCTCCCCCGGGATCCCGGGCCAGGCCCGCGGCGCCCACCAGGGACACGGCGGCCAGAACGGCGTCCCGGCCCAGCCTCCCGCGTACACCGGGTCCGGCCCGCTCGCCGTCACCGCGTCCAGGATCTTCGACGCCCTGCCCGGTCCCCAGCGGACCGCGGTCGCCATGCTCTGCCGCGAGGCCCCGCTCCAGGACGGTGGCTGGGATCCGATCGCCCTGCGCCTCGGCATCGCACAGATCCTGCGCACGCTCACCGCCCGGGGCCCCGCGCTCCTCGTCGTCGACGGCGTCCAGCACATCGACGCCGACAGCGCCGATCTGCTCCGGTTCGCCCTGCACCTGGCGCCGCCCGCGCTCCGTGTCGTCGCCGTCGAGACGCCGGAGGCCTACGACACCGAGGAGACGTACGACACCCACCTGTGGGTGCCCTCGGAGGCCGACATCCTGCTCGTGCCGCCGCTGCAGGCCGACGAGATCGCCGAACTCCTCATCCACCACCGGCTGCCCTCCCGGATGGCCGGCCGCATCCACAAGGCGAGCGGCGGCAACCCGCGGCTCGCCCTGGCGGTCGGCCGATCGCTCGCCGACGCCCGCACACCCGTGCACCACGCCGAGGCGCTCACCCTCTCCGGCCGGGCCCGCGACCTGGCCCGCCAGCTCCTCGGCGCCGCCCCGCACGCGGTCCGCGAGACGCTGCTCCTCGCGGCGCTCGCGCTGCGGCCCTCCGCCACGCTGATCCGCCGGGCGGGTCGGCCCAACGCGGAGGCCGACCTCGCCGCGGCCGAGCGCGCCGACCTCGTCTCGCTCTCCGAGGACGGCACGGTCACCTTCACCGCCGGGCTGCTTCCCTCGACCCTCGTCCACGACGCCTGCTGGGCCGACCGCAGCGCCGGTCACGCCGCCCTCGCCGAGGTGGTGGACGATCCCGTGGAGGCCGTCCGGCACCGGGCGCTGGCCACCGACGTCCCCGACGAGAGGCTGGCCGCCGAGGTCGCCCAGGCGGCCGACCTGGCCCGGCGCCGCGGCAACAGCGCTCTGGCCGCCGAACTGGCCCTGCTCGCCGCCGAGTCGACCCCGGTCCAGCAGGGCACGCAGCGGATCTCCCGGCTGGTCGACGCCGCCGAGGAGGCCGCGCGCGCCGCCCGGGCCGACCTCGCGATGCGCGCCGCGACGGACCTGCTGGCCAGGGACGCGGCCCCCACCGACCGGGTCCGCGCGCGGCTGGCCGTACTCGACACCGCGGGCCAGGGGCTCACCGGACTCGACGACATGTACGTCCACGCCATGGAGGACTCCGAGGGCCACACCGCGCTCCGGGCCGCCGTCCAGCTCCGACTGGCCATCAAGTACGTGCTGGCCGACGGCGATCCGCTGCGCTCCCGGGCGGCGGCGGTCGAATCCGCCGCGCTGGCCGCCTCGATGGGCGATCCGCGGACGGCGACCCAGGCCCTGACCGTGCAGGCCCGCATGGACCGGGCGCTCGGGGTCCCGGACGCGGAGTCGATCCTGGCCCAGGCGCGGGCCCTGGAGCTGGCCGAGCGTCCGCTCGGCATCCGCAACGCCGCCCAGATCCTGACGATCCGTCATGCCCTGTTCGACGACCGGCTGTCCGACGCGCGCGACCAGATCCAGGCGCTGCTGCCGCTGGTGCAGAGACGCGGGTCGGTGGAGGACCGGATCGAGCTGTACCACACGCTGTCCGCGGTCGAGTCCCGGATCGGCGCGTGCGCGTCCGCCCTGGCGCACGCCGGACGGTCCCTCGCGCTGACCTTGGAGGCCGGGCTCTCCCCCGGGCCCGCCTGGTACACCCTCGCGCTCGCGGAGACCGCGGGCGGCAGCTTCGGCCGGGCGGCCAGCTACGCCCGGCGCAGTGTCCAGGCGTCCGAGGAGGAGGGCGACCGCGTCTTCCTCTCCCGCAGCCTCTACGCCCTGGGCCGGGTCCAGTTGGTCAACGGCGACGTCGCCTCGGCGCTGGAGACGCTGCGCCGGGTGCAGGCGGACGAGCGGGCCCAGTCGACCGTCGACCCCTCGATGCTGCGCTGGCACGAGGAGCTGGCCGAGGCGCTGCTGGCCACCGACGCGGCCGACGAGGCCGTGGCGCTGCTCGACGAGGTCCGCCCGGTCGCGGAGCGGCTGGGCCGGACGACCGTGCTGCTGGGCTGCGACCGCGCGTACGCCCTGTCGCTGGCGGCGGCCGGGAAGACCGACGAGGCGGCCGACCTGCTGACCGTCACGGCCGACCGGTTCGGCGAGGCCGGCCTGCCCCTGGAGCGGGGCCGGGCGCTGATCGCGCTGGCCCGCGTGGAGCGCAGACGGCGGCGCAGATCGGCGGCGCAGGGGGCGCTGCAGGCGGCGGCGTCGGTGTTCGAGCGGGCGGGGGCGGTCCCCTGGCTGGCGCTGACGAGCGAGACGAAGGCGGGCGAGCCCGGCGAGGACGCCCTGCCCGCGCTGTCCTCGCTCACCGAGGCGGAGCTGCGCCTGGCCCGGCTCGTGGGGCAGGGCGCGAGCAACCAGGAGGCGGCGGCGAAGCTGTACCTGAGCGTCAAGACGGTCGAGGCCCGGCTGACCCGGATCTACCAGAAGCTGGACGTCCGTTCCCGCGCCCAGCTGGCGACGGCGCTCAGGGGCTGAGGGCCGGTCCGCCTGGTTCGGGGCGCCCCGCGGGATCCGTGGGACACCAGCCGACGCCGGTCACACGGTGAACGGCCGCTGCCGCAGGAACGCGGGCGAAGGGCTGCCGGTCGTGTGGAGGTTGGGGCTCTGGGCGGGTGGCAGGCGCCGCTGGATCGCCCGGTGGAACGCGCGGTGGCCGCCGCGGAAGGCGCCGCCGTCCCAGACCTCCAGGAGCGCGCCGGTGAAGGCGCCGTTGACCGGGCCGTCGGAGGCGACCTGGTTGTCCTGGCAGGCCGAGATGAGGACCACGCCCGGTCCCGCGTCCTGGTCCGCCGGTGGGGCGCTCTTCTCCAGGGAGCGCTGCAGGTCCTCGAAGAAGGCGCGGTCCCGCTCGAGGATCTGCTGCTGCCGGTGGACGGGCATGAGCCGGACGCCCGGGTCGGAGGCGGCCGTGCCGGGGAGTTCGATCGAGGTGCCGCTGTGGCAGCAGTCGAGGAGGGTGAGGACGCGGACTCCGTCGGCGAAGCCCTGGAACTCGCGGTGCAGCTCGTCGTCGAGGAACTGGCGGTCGTAGAGGACGAGGGTCTCGTCGAGGGCGTCGGGTTCGTCGTCGGAGCCGGTGACGTCGGGGACCTGCCCGCCGTGACCGGAGTAGGTGAGGAGCAGGATGTCGTCGGCCGTCAGCTTGGCGGCGGCCTGCCGCAGCGCCGCGGTGAACTGGTCGACGGTACCGTCGGCGGTCATCAGGACGGTGTCGTCGAAGCCGGCGGACCGGGCGAGGGCGGCCATGTCACGGGCGTCGTTCTCACAGGCCACGAGCTCGCCGTCCCAGCCTTCGTAGCGGTCGGGGTCGACCTTGTTGAGTCCGACGTGGATGGACAGTCCAGCAGGCATGGGGTGCCTCCTTGAGGGGGTGGGAAGGAGCACCGGGGGGCGTCTGAACGAGTGGCCTGCGGCCCGGTGCCGAGCGCGACCCTCCATGCGCGGTACTTACATCCTATGAACGCTTCCGACCCTTCGCCTTCTCCGCCGCCCCCGCGTGCCGGGCAGCCGCGCCGCGACGCGCTCGACGACCGTGCCGGCTACGACGAGACGTTCCTCGGCCCCGCCGTGCCGCTTCCGCTGCCCGCCCGCACCTCGGTCGAGACGGTGATCCTTCCGTACACCCACTTCACGGTGGTCTTCCGACCGGACCGGAGGCTCGCCGCCTCGACCGCGGTCTGCATCGAGGGACGCCGGCTCCTGGAGGACGTGCCCCGCGACGACGTGTGGCTGTACGACCCTCGGCTGCCGCGGGAGCAGCAGACCGGCGACGACGTCTACCGGAACAACAGCCTGGACCGCGGCCATCTGGTGCGCCGGCTCGATCCGGTGTGGGGTGCGGTGGCCGAGGCCGGCCGGGCCAATACCGACACGTTCCACTTCACGAACGCCGCGCCGCAGGCCGACGTCTTCAACCAGGGCAAGCGGCTCTGGCAGGGCCTGGAGAACCATCTCCTGGACCACGCGGCCGAGTTCGACCGGAGGCTGACGGTGTTCACCGGGCCCGTGCTGCACGACTCCGACCCGCCCTACCGGGGGATCCAGGTGCCGCTGCGGTTCTGGAAGGTGGCCGCGTTCATGCAGGACGGGGTGCTGGCGTCGACGGGGTACGTCCTCGACCAGAGCCCCGACCTGAGCCGGGACGCGGACCGGGCACTGGCCGGGGCCACCCCGGGGGCGCCGCCGCCGCTCGGCCCGTTCCGCACCTACCAGGTGCCCGTCGCGGACGTCGCGGAGCTCACCGAGCTGGAGTTCGGGGCGCTGCCCGACGTCGACCTGATGCCGCCGTCGCGCGCGCCCGAGGAGCGCTGGCGGCGCCTGGAGTCGTACGACGACATCGTGCTGTCGGGGTGAGCCCGCCGGCGGGAGCGGGCGCGAAGAGGGGCGCACGACCGGCGCGTTTGCCACGCTCCCGGCCCGGTGAAACCATGAAGGACATCGGTCGGTTCCGTCCGACGCTGCGCAAGGACCGCCAAGCAGGTGCGGAATGCCGCTCACCGAAACGGAGTGGGGACTCGTCACCGGATGGGTGCGGGACCATCTCCTCGACACCCCCGATCCCGCGACCCGGCTGCGGCTCAGCGGGCTCCCGGCCGGCTTCGTCGAGGACCTCACGCTCACCCCGGACCCGGACGAGAACGCGCGCCTGCTGGTGCGGGCGGCCCGGCGGGACATCGCCCACCAGCGACGGCTGCTGGAGGCGCTGGCCGGTCTCGACCCGCTCGACGCCGGTGGCGGACCCGGCGGCGACGGACGCCCCGTCGGCCGCGGCGGGTTCGGCGCCCGCGAACGCGGCGCCGAGGCACGCATCCTGCTGGCGAGGCTGCGTGAGGACGAGCGGACCCACCGGGCCGCCGGAGACCCCTTCCGGGCCCTCGTGCTCCGCGGCGGCACCGAGGTGTTCATCGACCGGGCGGAGCTGCGCGAGAAGTTGCGCGGGTTCGTCGACGACCCCGAGCAGACGGTGCTGGTCGTCGACGGCGAGCCCGACAGCGGACGCTCCTACACCTACCGGCTGATCCGCCATCTCGGCCAGCACTGCGGCTTCCGGCCGGTGCGGGTCACGCTGTCGCGCACCTCCACGGCCGCGCGGCTGGTGGAGCGGCTGGCGCAGTTCACGGCGGGCCCCGGGGCCCCCGCACTGCCGTCGGACCCCACACGGTTGAACGATCCGCTGCCCTCGGTCGACGACGCCGTGCACCGGATCGTCAGCCGGGCGACCGCCGCCGAGGAACGCTTCTGGCTGGTCCTCGACGACTGCGACCGGCTCGACCCCAACGCGGACGTGTGGGACTGCATCGGCAAGCTGGCCCTGGCGATCTACGAGCACACGCCCGTCCAGGAGGACGCGGTCCCGCGGCTGGTCCTGCTCGGCTACTCCTCCACCATGCGCCAACTCCCCTACGACATCCGCAAGAACGAGTGCCGCGACACCGCGCGGGTGGTGGACGAGGACGATCTGCGGGTGTTCTTCCGGCAGTTCTTCGCCGAATCGGAGGCGGAGGCGGCGCACGAGCCGGACGAGGCGCGCGTCGGCGCGCTGGCGGACCTGGCGGTGGCGGAGGTGATGCGGGCGGTCGACGCCCCCGGATCGACGGACAGCCACATGCGCCGGGTGTGCACCGCGGTCGAGGAGACGGTACGCCTGTACCGTACGGCCGCTCCCGGCGGCGACGTCGCCGCGCTCCTGCGCGAAGGGCTGCGCGCGGCGGGCGCCATGGCCGCGCCCGCGCTGCCCGTACTGCGCCGGGCCTACCGCGAAGCGGCCTGTCTGCTGCAGGACTTCGACCCCGCCCGGCTGCGGCTGCCCGACGGGTCCGAGCCGCCGGGGCAGACCGCCGTCCTCGCGCTCGTGGACGACTGCACGGCGCCGGGCGGCCCCTCCGCTCCGGTCTGGGTCCTCAAGCCGGAGGTCCGCGAGGAGGCGCTGCGCGGTCTCCAGGGACCGCGGGCGGCGCTGCGGGCCCTGGAGGCCAACCTCGGCCTCCTCCCCGAAGGCCCCTGCCCCGAACGCACGGCGCTGGCGCTGCTCTCCGGCACCGCCCCGGGCCTGTCGACGCAGGGCGTCGAGGAGCTCTCGGACACGCTGCAGGCCACCCTGTGGCTGAGCCGGGTGCCCGGCACGAGCGGGCTGCCCTCGATCGACGACGTGCAGCACCGGCTGGAACGCGCCCGGCTGCTCCAGCCGATGGAGCGGCTGGTGCGGGGCACCTTCCACGGGCGGGTGCGGGAACTCGACCTCCTGCGCGCCTATCTCGCGCTGCCCGCCGAGCCGGCCGAGCCGCCCGTCCTCCTGCACGGGGTCGGCGGCATCGGCAAGAGCACCCTGCTCGCCCGCTTCCTCCTCGACAGCCTGCGCGAGGCGCCCGCCGGGTTCCCCTTCGCCTACATCGACTTCGAGCGCCCCACGCTCTCCGTCCACGAGCCCGCCACCGTGATCGCCGAGGCGGCCAGGCAGCTCGGGATCCAGTACCCGGACCACCGGGCCGCCTTCGACGCGCTGGCCGACGAGTGCGAGGAGACCGCCGCCGGGCAGCGCGGCGAGCGGACCCGGATCGACGAGTTCGCCCAGCTCTCCGCCACCCGCGCCACCCTCGGCCGGGACTACTCGGCGGGGTTCCACACCCGGGCCAGCGCGCGCGAGCAGGAACTCGCGCGCTCGGTGGCCGAGTTGGTGTCCGAGGCGGTCCGGACCCCGGAGGGCGGCACGGCCCCGCCGCTGCTGATCGCCGTGGACTCCTTCGAGGAGGCCCAGTACCGCGGCTCCCCGGTGCTGGCCCGCATGTGGGCCATCTGGACGGCGCTGCGCGCGGCCTATCCGCGGCTGCGGTTCATCGTGTCCGGGCGGGCCCCCATCGACCACCCCGCGAAGGTGCTGGCGCCGCGCACGATGGAGCTCGGCGAGCTCGACGAGCCGGCGGCCGTGGACCTGCTGATGTCCTGCGGCGTGGACGACGAGGCGGTGGCACGCGAGCTGGCCGGCACGGTGGGCGGCCATCCGCTGAGCCTGAAGCTCGCGGCCCGGACGGCCGTGATGCTCGGCACCGGCTCCGAACCGCTGAGCGACCTGCTGGACTCCCTTCCCTCGCGCCGGCGCTGGTTCCACCACAAGGTCGACCAGATGCTCATCCAGGGCACGCTGTACGACCGGATCCTCAAGCACATCGCGGAGGACGACGTCCGCGCGCTGGTGCAGGCGGGCCTGGCCCTGCGGGTCATCACGCCCGAGCTGATCGGCGACGTCCTCGCCGGGCCGGCCGGGCTGCGCGTCGAGACCCCTCAGCAGGCCCGGACGCTCTTCGGCCGGCTGGTCTCGCGCCTCGACCTGATGGAGTCGGCGGGCCCCGGGACGGTGCGGCACCGGGCGGACCTGCGCAGCATCATGCTGCGGCTGTCGGACAGCGCGCGGACCGACCTGATGCGGGCCGTCGACCGGAGCGCGGTGCGGTACTACGCCGCTCGCGAGGGTCCCGCCGCCCGGGCCGAGGAGATCTACCACCGGCTCCGGCTGGGCGAGGACCCCCGCACGGTGGAGCCGCGCTGGGAGCCGGGGGTCGAGGGCGCCCTCGCGGGCGCGGACCGCGACATGCCCCCACGGTCGGCGGCCTTCCTGCTGGCGCGGATCGGCGGGCACGTACCGGACCGGATCATGGCCGAGGCCGACCAGGAGGACTGGGAGCGGATCGCCGCGCGCGAGGTGGAGGACCTGCTCACCCAGGGGTACGTCGAACCGGCCGCGGAGCGGCTGACCGAGCGGCAGCCCTGGACTCCGTGCAGCCGGCTCCACGGGCTCCTGGTGGAGACGCTGGCCCGTTCCGGCCGGGCGGCGGAGGCACGGGAGAGCGCGGAACGGGCCGTGGAGCGGGCGGCGGAGGCGGGCTGCGCCGAGACCCGGCTCGAACTGCTCCAGCTCTCCGCGCGGCTCGCCCAGGACGCGGGCGACGTCGTCGACGCCGACCGCGACCTCCAGGAGGCGGAGGACCTCGCGCGGGGCCTCGGGCTGCCGCACGAGTCGCTGGGCGTCCTGGTCGCCAGGTCCCGGCTGGCGGCGCTGTCGGACGAGGGCTCGGCCGAGACGGACGCACGGCTGGCGCGGACGCTGCGGGGGCTGCCGGACGAGGAGGTGGCGCGCCGGCCGGCGCTGGCCCGCGCGGCGGCGGCGACCGCCGGCCGGTCCGACCCGGAGCTGCTGGAGCACACGCTCCGGCTGGTGGGCCTGCCCGCCGACGACGAGTCGGTGGTGGACGCGCTCGCCCACTGGATCGACGCCGCCATGACCGACGAACCGCAGCTGCGCGAGCCGCTGACGCGGATCCTGGACTCGGCGGCGGGGCCGGGCGAGGGCGGGCCCCCGACCGACGGACGCACCGCCTCGACCGGGGCCGTCGAGGCGCCCGTGGCCCCGGAGCCCGGCGGCGCGCGGACGCGGCCCGGGATGCCGTACGCCGAGGTGGAGGCGGCCCTGTGGGAGGCACGCCGGCGGGGCACCCTGGACAGCATCGCCTGGCGGGCCCTCATGCTCCGCGACCGCAGCGGGGACCTGCTGGTCGGGGTCGCCGCCGCCATGGACGTGGGCGCGCCGGACCGGCGCCCGGGCGTCGCCGGCACGGAGGCGGAGGACGCGGGGCAGGGTGCCGGTACCCGGTTGTGGACGCAGCCGCCGCCCGACTCCGCGGAGGGCTCGGTGCGCAGCGAGCCGTACCTGTCCCCCGAGGACGTGGTCAGGGTCCGCAACGCGGCGCTGGACGCCGGCCTCGCGGAGAGCGCCGTCCGGCCGCTCCTCTTCGACGGCACGACGCCGCGCTTCCGGGCGAGTCTGCCGGTGCTGGACAGCCCGCTGCGGCAGACGCACTCCGACCTGGTGGCAATGAACCGGGTCGAGCGCCTCATCGACGGCACGGTGCCGCTGGAGGTCTGGCTGCGCAACGCGATCGCCCAGACCCTGGAGGCCGGCCCCCTCACCGTCCTGCAACGTGCCCTGGACGACGTGGCGCGCGACGCCGCGGGCGAGCCGGACGTGCCGCCGGGCGCCCTGCCGGGCGAGAACAAGGAGGAGATCGTCTTCCGGGACGACACCGTGCCCTTCGAGTTCCTGCACGCCGGGGTGCTGGCCGGGACGGCGGTCGCCCGGCTGAAGGTCCCGCCGTACGAGTCGGGCGCGCCGCTCCAGCCCGCCTATCCGCACGCCGGCACCGGCTGGCTCATCGGCCCCGGCCTGCTGATCACCAACCACCACGTGGTGAACGCGCGCACCCGGACCCCGGGGGTGCGTCCGACGGTCGCCGAGGCCGACCTCCAGCTCCAGGTGCGCAACTCCCGTTCGCGTTTCGACTACGGCGCCGACGACGCGGAGACCGAGGAGGCGACGGCGGGCGCGCTGGTCGCCTGGGACGAGGCGCTGGACTACGCGATCCTGCGGCTGTCCGCGGGGCTGCCGCCCCGGCCGGTGCTGCGGATGGCGACGGCTCCGCTGCTGCTCACCGGCACGGATCCCGTGGCGGTGAACATCATCCAGCACCCCGGCGGGCAGCCGAAGCGCGTCGCGCTGCGCAACAACCTCGTCTACCAGGCGGACGAGCGCGACATCCGCTACTTCACCGACACCCGCAGCGGCTCGTCCGGTTCCCCGGTGTTCACGGACGACTGGACGGTGGTGGCGCTGCACCGCGGCACGCGCCGGGTCGACGACGTGGACTACCAGGGCAGGGCGACGGCGTTCGTGAACGTCGGAACGCAGATGAGTGCGGTCCTGGCCCATCTGCGGGAGACGAGGCCCGAGTTGTACGAGGAGATCATGTCGGCTCAGTCGGCCGGCGAGAGCCATGTGCGGGCGGCCTGAGTGCGCGGGGCGGCCCGAGGCGGAGGTGACGGAGGATGCGGTACGGATCACCGGTCGCGACCGACCCCGAGCGGGTCCTGGGCGACCTGACGGCGGTCGCCGCGCGGGTGCGGAAGAACCTGGAGGCGGAGATCTCCGAGTCGATGGCCGAGGCGCCGGCGGAGGAGGCCCCGGCGGGCCAGATCTCCCGCTTCGCGCAGGAGGAACGGGCCAGGGTCCTGGAGGCCGGTGCCGCCGGTCTGGAGAAGCTGGCCGACCACCGGGCGGACGAGATCGACGAGGACGAGTACTTCGGGGTGGAGGCGATCGTCCTGCTGGAGGGCCGCCCGGCGATCCTGGTGCAGGGCCGTGACTTCGCCCCGCAGGAGGGCGACTGGTCGGTTCTCGACGCGGGCCGGGAGGCGATCCGTGAGTCGATCGCCCGCGTCGGGCGGGTCGAACTCACCGGTCACGACAGTCTGGACTGGGTGGGCACGGCCTTCCAGGTGGGTCCGGAGACGGTGATGACCAATCGGCACGTGGCCGTCGAGTTCACGCGTGCCGAGGGCTCGGGCTGGACCTTCCGGCAGGGGGTGTCCGCCCGGGTCGATCCGGGCGAGGAGCTTCCCGCCGTGCCGTCGTCGCCGGCCGCCGGACCGCTCCCGTACGAGATCACCGGGGTGGTCGGCATCCATCCGGACGTCGACATGGCCCTGCTGCGGGTCGCCCCGTCCGCGGACGTGCCGCTGCCCACGCCCCCGGCGGTCGCGGCGGACGCCCCGCCGGACGTGCCGGGCCGGCCCGTGTACGTGATCGGCTACCCGGCCTGGGACGGGCGGCGCAACGAGCCGGAGTCGATGCGGCGGATCTTCATGGACGTCTACAACGTCAAGCGGCTCCAGCCGGGGACCGCGACGGAGTTCACCCCGGGCGCGCTGGTGATGGGGCACGACTGCTCGACCCTGGGCGGCAACAGCGGGTCCCCGGTCTTCGACCTGTCGGACCACCGCGTCCTCGGCCTCCACTTCGGCGGACGCTACGGCCAGGGCAACGTCGCCGTGCCGCTGTGGGAGCTGGTGGACGATCCGCTGCTGGCCCGCGCGGAGGTCAACTGGGTCTGAGCGGTCCGCGGCGGAGCGGGCGCCGCCGGCACGGAAACGGCGCGGGCCGTCCCCCCGTCSGACGGGGGGACGGCCTGCGTGCGCCGACGGACCGGGCGTGCCGGATCAGACGGCCGGGGCCGGGAAGGTCGGGTACTCGACGCCGGAGACGTGCTGGACGACCCGGATCACCTGGCACGAGTAGCCGAACTCGTTGTCGTACCACAGGTAGAGGATGGCGTTGTCGCCGTCGACCTTGGTGGCGCCGGCGTCGACGATCGAGGCGTGGCGCGAGCCGACGAAGTCCATCGACACGGCGTCGGGGGCCGTGGTGAAGTCGATCTGGCGCTTCAGCGGCGAGTGCAGCGAGACGTCGCGGAGGTACTCGAGGACCTCGTCGCGGGTGGTCTCGCGGCCCAGGCGCAGGCTCAGGATGGCGATCGAGACGTCCGGGACGGGGACGCGGATCGAGCTGCCGGTGATCGGGGCCTTCAGGTCCGGCAGCGCCTTGGCGACGGCCGAGGCGGCACCGGTCTCGGTGATCACCATGTTGAGCGGCGCGGAACGCCCGCGGCGGTCGGCCTTGTGGTAGTTGTCCAGCAGGTTCTGGTCGTTCGTGAACGAGTGGACGGTCTCCACGTGACCGCGCAGCACGCCGTACTCGTCGTCCATCGCCTTCAGCGGCGGGACGATCGCGTTGGTGGTGCAGGAGGCGCAGGAAAGGATCTGCTCGTCCGGCTTGATCGTGTCGTGGTTGACGCCGTGCACGATGTTCGGCACGTCACCCTTGCCGGGCGCGGTCAGGACGACCTTGTCGATGCCGGGGCGCAGGTGCTTCGACAGGCCCTCGCGGTCGCGCCACTTGCCGGTGTTGTCGATGAGGATGGCGTTGTCGATGCCGTACGCCGTGTAGTCGACCTCGGACGGGTCGTTGGCGTAGATCACCTTGATCGTGTTGCCGTTGGCGACGATCGTGCTGTTCGCCTCGTCCACGGTGATGGTGCCCTGGAACTGGCCGTGGATCGAGTCGCGGCGCAGCAGCGAGGCGCGCTTCACGAGGTCCTGCTCGCCACCGCCGCGCACGACGATGGCGCGCAGACGCAGACCGTTGCCCGAGCCGGCCTTCTCGATGAGGAGGCGGGCGACGAGGCGGCCGATGCGGCCGAAGCCGTAGAGGACGACGTCGCGACCCTCACGGCGCTCGATCTTGTTCTCGCCCATGGCGCCGGCGACGGCCTCGGCGGTGAACTCCTCGACCGAGAGACCGCGGTCGTCGGACTTGTACTCGGCGGCCAGCATGCCGATGTCGATCTGCGACGGACCGAGGTCGAGGGTGGTCAGCGTCTTGAGGAACGGGAGCGTCTCGGTGACCGAGAGCTCCTCGCCGGCGATCTGACGGGCGAACCGGTGGGTCTTGAGGATGCTCACCACCGACTTGTTCACCAAGGAGCGGCTGTGGACCAGGACGGTGACGTCCTGCTCGCGGTGCATCTTCCCGATGATCGGGATCATCGACTCCGCGATCTCTTCGCGGTTCTTCCAGTTGGTGAACGAGTCGTCTTTGACAGTCACAGGTTTATCTTTCGAGCTAGGCGGCGCTCATATGCTAACCCCTCGCTCTTTTGATCACTCAGACGGTGCCCCCGAAGACGGATCCGGCGCCGCGATCCCGGCCGTGTCGCACGCCGGAGGCCGCGGAAGACCGCGCCCCTGTCCCGGCTCGCGAGCGCGGACATCACGGGCGAAAATGACACATTGTGATCCGAGATGACTCAGGCGAACCCCCCGATCCGCGGGAGCGCCCGCTCCGGCGGACCGAGGGCCCCCCGTAGCGGCGCGCCACGGCCCCGCCCGGCACGCCGGGCCGCGCGGCCCGGCGGTCCCCGTCCGGTTCCGCAGCAGAGATCTCCCCCACACCCGAAACCCATGCCCTCCCCCCACCGGCGCAGGCTCAAGGTGTTCGTCCCGCTGTCGCTCGCCGCGGTCACCGGCATCACGCTCACCGTCGCCGGACCGTCCGCGGACGTCCAGGCCGGCACCGTCCGCGCCGACGCCGCGGCGGCCGCCGCCGTCCCCGCGACCATCCCGCTCACCTTCACCAACAACTCCGGCCGCACCGACCAGGTCTACGTCTACAACCTCGGCACCGAGCTCTCGACCGGCCGCCAGGGCTGGGCCGACGCGAACGGCACCTTCCACCCCTGGCCCGCCGGCGGCTCCGTCCCCTCCCCGGCGCCGGACGCCTCGATCGCCGGACCGGCCCGGGGCCAGTCCATGACGATCCGGCTGCCCAAGTTCTCCGGCCGGATCTACTTCAGCTACGGACAGAAGCTCGTCTTCAAGGTCGCGACCGGCGGGCTCGTGCAGCCCGCGGTCCAGAACCCGAGCGATCCCAACCGCAACATCCTCTTCAACTGGTCCGAGTACACGCTCAACGACGCGGGCCTGTGGCTCAACAGCACGCAGGTCGACATGTTCTCCGTGCCCTACGCCGTCGGCGTCAAGCGCCCCGACGGCAGCGTGGCCACCACCGGACGGCTCAAGCCCGGCGGCTACCGGGGCTTCTTCGACGCGCTGCGCGGCCAGCCCGGCGGCTGGGCCGGCCTCGTCCAGACCCGGTCCGACGGCACCGTGCTGCGCGCCCTCGCACCCGGCCACGGCATCGAGGCCGGAGCGCTGCCCTCGAGCGTGATGAACGACTACATCAACCGCGTGTGGAGCAAGTACGCCGGCTCGACGCTGACCGTGACCCCCTTCGCCAACCAGCCGGCGGTGAAGTACTTCGGCCGGGTCTCGGGCAACGTCATGAACTTCACCAACAGCTCGGGCGCGGTCGTGACCTCCTTCCAGAAGCCCGACTCGGACAGCGTCTTCGGCTGCTACAAGCTGCTCGACGCGCCGAACGACCAGGTCCGCGGCCCCATCTCGCGCACGCTGTGCGCGGGCTTCAACCGCTCCACCCTGCTCACCAACCCGCAGCAGCCGGACACCTCGTCGGCCGGCTTCTACCAGGACGCCGTGACGAACCACTACTCCCGCAAGATCCACGCCCAGATGGCGGACGGCAAGGCGTACGGTTTCGCCTTCGACGACGTCGGCGCGCACGAGTCGCTGGTGCACGACGGCAGCCCCCAGCAGGCGTACGTCACGCTCGACCCGCTCGACTAGGTCCTGTCCGGGCTCCCGTCGCCCTGATCGACAGGACACCCCTCGGGCCTCGTCGCCCTGATCCGGCGGAGCCCGGACACSCCCCTGGGGCGTGTCCGGGCTCCGCGTGGGGGATCATGGACAAAGGAGACGAGAAGGGACGTGACCGGGCATGAGGAACCGCAGTGTGGCCGATCTGATGACCCCCACCGCGGTGGCCGTTCAGCCAGGCACGTCGTTCAAGGAGATCGCGCGGTTGCTCGACGAGTACGGGATCACCGCCGTCCCGGTCGTCGACGAGGACGACCGGCCCGTAGGGGTGGTCTCGGAGGCGGATCTGCTGCGCCGGCACACGACCAAGGACGGTCCCAGCACGGCCGAGGCGATGATGAGCAGCCCCGTGGTGGTGGCCCGGCCGTCGTGGACGGCGATCGAGGCGGCCCGGCTCATGGAGCGGCACCGGGTCAAGCGGCTGCCGGTGGTGGACGCCGGCGGCCGGCTCATCGGGGTGCTGAGCCGCAGTGACCTGCTCCAGCTCTTCCTGCGGCGCGACCGGGCGATCCAGGAGGAGATCCTGGAGGACGTGGTGACCCGCATCCTCGGCCTCTCGCCCGCGTCGATCCACATCGACGTCGACGAGGGCCGGGTCACGCTGAGCGGGACGCTGGAACGCCGGAGCGTGGCCCCGGTCTTCGTGCGGCTCTGCGAGAGTGTCGACGGGGTCGTGGAGGTCGTGGACCGGCTGACCTACCAGGACCAGGACCGGGAGCCCGAGCGTGACCAGGGCATGGCCGGCGGCACCGACATCGTGCCCCGCGCCGCCCCCGAAGCGGAGGGCGGTGCGGGGCACGGGCCGCTCGCGGGGTCCGGCCCGGCGCGCGCCTGACCGGAGCGGGCGCCTCCGCCGGCGCCCGTCTCGGGACCCGCCTTCACGACCGCGGGCGGTGGCCGGAGCGGGTCCGCCCGGCTACGAGACCGCCTCGGGCCAGCCGTATCCGGGCCCGGTGTGCTGGGGCACCGTTCCCGCGCCGACCGCCTCCATGTCGCGGTTGGCCTCCCGCATCAGCTGTCCGGCCAGATCCTTCATGGCCCGGCCGGCGGCGAGTTCGTCGCCGATCGCCGGGACGTCCACGTCCGAGGGGTTGCAGCGGGCGCTGCCGCGGCCGGTGAGGTGGGCCGTCCCGGTGTCGAGACGGGCCTCGGCCCTCGTCCTGCCGTCCTCCTCGGTCAGTTCCAGGCCGACCGTCCACTCGAGTTGCCGTGTCATGGTCGTCCTCCTCGCACCTCGGGCCACGCGGAACCGCCGCACGGCCCTTCTCCTTCAAGAATCCCTCCATGCGGGCCCCGGCGCTCGGCGACGGTCGGCGACGACGTGCGCCGGCCCCGCCGCGCGCTCAAGGCGCGGTGAAGAGGAGGGGGAAGCGCGGGCCGAGCCAGGGCTTGCGTCCCCAGCTGAGCGCCCGCCCGCCGGCGATGGCGCGCCAGGGGTCGCAGCGGCCGAGGCCGAGCAGCAGGAAGGCGACCGGCTCGGTGAGGATGGTGCAGTCCGGGCGCTCCACGGGACGGGCCGTGGTGTGCACGGCGTCGTCGGCGACGGTGACGCCGAAACGGGCACCGCCCCACAGGCGGACGGTGAAGCGGGCGCTGAGTCCCTTGACGGCGGCGGGGTCGACGACCCGGGGCATGGCCGTGATCATGAACGGCAGCGTGAGTTCGACCCGGGCGCGGTCGATCATGTGCGGTCGGCGCAGCGCCTGGGCGAGGTCGTAGCCGTGGCCGAGCATGTGGGTGAGCAGGTACGAGCCGAGGACGGCCGGGTCCATCGGGCCGAGGGGCGTGTCCAGGACGTCGTCCGGCGCGCGCTCGTCGATCGTCCGGAGGAAGGCGGCGGCCTGGTCCGTGATCATCTCCGCGAGCGGGGCGGCGCCCCGTTCGGGGAAGGCGTCGAGGGCCCGCGCGTTGGCCGCGGCCAGGCCGGGCGGGGTGCCGTCGCCGTAGGGCCGGGCGCGGCCCGCGGCGATGTCTGCCATCAGTTCGTTGGCCTGGGCGAGGTGTGCGGCGGCCTCGCCGACGGTCCACTCGGACCGCGGTACGGGCAGCCCCGTGTCCGCCGCGGTGCGCAGCACGGCGGCGATGTCCTCGGCGGTGGTTCGTATCGCCTCTCCCAGCCCTGCGGGCAGCACGCCCTGTCCCTGCGCGGTCGGCTCCGTCTCCATGGCCCTCTCCCCTTCACCCGGTCCCGTGCCCCGCCAGGAGCCCTGACCGGGGCGCCTGCGCTGATGGCGCCCTGATCCTAGGGGGTTGTCCCGTGGATCAGGCCGGGGCCGGGAGCCCCGCGCGATCGGCAAGACTCCGGGAGCCGTCCCGGCGGCGGGATGAACCGTGGCGGGGGATCGTGCGTCTCAGAGATCGACCGGCTCGTACCCGCCCCGGGGCACGGTCGTCACGGGGCGGCGGCGCACCAGACGGTGCGTTCTCTCGGAAGGACTGGGGAAGCATGGCAGGACCCGATCCGATCTCGCGTCGGCTCCGACGGCTCTTCGCCGTACTGGACGGCGACGGGGACGGCAGTGTCACCTGGGCCGACCACCGCGGCGTCGTGGACCGGTACGCGGCCGGGTACGGCCTGGCGTCGGACGACGCCCGGATCCAGGCCCTGGAGCGGGCGTACTGGGAGCTGTGGCTCGGGCTGCTGGCCCGGGCGGAGCCCGGGCGCGACCGGCTGTCGGAGGAGGAGTTCGTCGCGGCGCACCGCTCGGCCGACTACGAGACGGACGGGCCGAACGTCCTGGAGCGGCTCGCCCGGGCGATCTTCCGCATCCTGGACACCGACGGCGACCAGCGGGTCGCCGCGGACGAGTTCGCGGCGTACCTCACGGTCTGGGGCGTCCCCGGCGACGCCGGGCCGGTCGCCTTCAAGCGCCTGGACCTGGACCGCGACGCGTTCATCTCCCAGCGGGAGATCGCCCGCTCGCTGCGCGCGTTCCACATCAACAACGACGATCTCGACACCCCCGGAGGCCTGTTCCTCGGCGTCCGCTGAGGTCACGGTCCCTCCGTCGGCGGCCCCGGGTCCACCGGAGCCGGCCGGACCGGGGCGTCGTGGTGCCCGCCGCCGTCGCGTACCGGCGGACCGCCTCTCGGGCCCGCCCGCACCGCTCAGGAGGCCGGCCTCCGCGGTCCGGGCGTCCACAGCCGTGGGTGGCGTTCCGCCCCCAGCTCCTCGACCCAGTCCAGCCGGTCGGCGACCACCGGGCGCCGCGCCTCCGGGCACGCGTCGAGCAGCCGGGTGAGCAGCTCGCGCACCCTGAGCAGGGCCATGGGGGCGCCCACGACCGCCGCGACGATCACGTCGTCCACGGCGGTGCGCACGTACCGCTCCCAGTCCGGTACGGGCACGATCAGCCGGACGCTGCCCTCGGGATCCGTGACGTGCCCGATCGCCAGGTCGCGGTCGGCGAGGTGGAGCAGCAGCTCCTCGACATGGTCGAGGGTCTGTACGGCCGTCGCGGGGTCGTTGACGGCGGCCGAGAGCGCCCGCAGGGCGATGTCGGCGAGCAGCCGGAACGGCAGCTCCGGGTCCTGGCCGAGGATGCGCTCCACACCGGTGACCAGCCCGCGGCGGACCGCCGCCTCGGGGAGGCCGCGGCCCCGGATCTCGCCCATGGGGCGCCCGCGGCCCAGGGTGTCGCCGATACCGGCGTACAGGACGACGACGGCGTCCGCCCGGCGCGCGGCCTCGACCAGACGGGGCACGTCGATCTGCTGGAGCACCGCACCCTGCCCGGTCCACCACAGCGTCACGACCTCCGCCGGCTTCTCGCCGGTCTCCACGACGGTTCCGGTCCCGTCGGCTCCTCCGGTCGCGTACGGCCTCGTGTACAGCACGTCCATCACGTGGTGGGCGCGCTCCGTGATCGCCGCGAGCGACGGCGCGAGCTGGATCGAGGTGAAGGCCCGCGCCTGGAGGGTGCGCATGAACCAGAGCGCCAGCAGGGACAGGACCACCGCGGCGGCGGGGAGGACGACCGAGACGTCCTCCTGGCCGATCGCGGCGAGCCCCGTGGTGACGCAGAAGACGAAGACCCCGACCGCGAAGGCGAACGTCCGCCAGACGATCGGATCGTCCCGGAAGAGACCCAGGCGCGGGGTGAAGGTGCTGGCCGAGAACTGCACGACGAGGAAGAGCACCGAGTAGATGATGCTGACCAGACTGATGACGCCGAAACCGAAGGTGAACAGCAGGCTCCCGACGCCGTCCGCCGCCACCTGCGGCCCGGCCTCCACCTGGGCGACGAGGAGCCCCAGGCCGAAGCCGACCAGGGCGCACACCAGCTGTGAGAGCTCCCTGCGCATCGCGCGGCGCGGCGGGTGGAACAGGCCGTGCGACCGTCGCGCACCGGGATGGTCGGACACCGCGGGCCCCTCTTCTCGCGCGCAGGACGGAGCCGCGAGCCCATCACACCGAGGGGGCGGCAGGGCGCATTGAGCGTCCGAAACGGGCGCGGATCAGCCGTTCGGAGCCCGGCCGGACCCCCGGTTCCGCCGCGGGGGCCCGGCACGGGCAGCGCGCCGCTCCGTGGGACGCCGGAGCGGCGCGGTGCCGGTGGTGCCGCGAGGTCAGCGGCGGGTGCCGGGGTCGCGGGTCACGGGACCCAGTGGTTGCCGGATGCCGTGATCATGACCTGGAGCTGGATGCTCGCCGAGAAGTAGCTGCTCGTGTCGATCGGGGTGCCCAGCATCTTGTTCCACAGGGCGTCCAGCCACGCCTGGCTGCCCGGGTCCGTCATCGCCGCCACGGCGAAGGGGGCGAAGTAGGCGGCTTCACTGCCCGCCGAGATCTGCGTGCCGTTGAGCTTGTAGCCGATGGCGATCCTGTTCGGGTCACCGCCCGTCTTCGTCTTGATCCAGCTGTTGAGTTTGCGGGCCGCCGCGAGCGACTTGGCGTCCCCGCCGGTCACGGCGTCGTCGCCGATGCGCCAGGGGGTGCGGCAGGCGTTCCACCAGTAGGAGCCGTCGTTCGGGTCCTCCAGGACCTGCCCGGGTGCGGGCTTGGGCGTGGTGTTGGTGGTGACCACGAAGTCGGGCAGGAGTCCGGTGCTCGGCGCGTACGTGGACTGGAGGTTGGCGATCTGGGTCTGGTGGGCGTTGCGGATGCCGTCCCAGGCGCTGTCGCCCGTGGCCGAGCGGAAGGCGCGGAAGTGGTCCACCATCCAGTCGGAGGTCCGGGTGATGTAGTAGTACTGGTCGCCGGAGCTGCTCCAGTCGCCGAGCTTCAGCAGCTGCGTCGTGGGGTTGACCTCGTCCTTCTTGATCGCGTTGATGTGCTTGATCGCGAGGTCCTTGTAGTTGTACGTGCCCGCGCTGCCCCACTGCTTGTCGGCGAGCAGCAGCCCGTACGCCACGTCCATGTCACCGTCGGTGGCGCCGTCCCCGCCGTTGACGCTGCGGCAGTTGACGTCCTGTTCGGCCGCCAGCAGGTTCGGGTTGACCGAGGACGGGTGGTCGATCTTCCACTTGACCAGTCCGTCGAAGATCTTCCTGGCGTCCGGGTCGGCGCCGGCCATCGTCGCCGCGATGACCATGCCGTAGCCCTGCGCCTCGGCGACGTACGGGTGGTCGGCGTCGGGCGAGATGATCTGGTACCAGCCGTTGCCGCAGTTCTGGCGGACGAAGGCGGACTTCCAGTTGTTGTAGTAGGCGACGACCTTCTGGTCGAGGGTCGCCTGCGTGCCGGACGGCTTGAGCGTGCCGGCGGCGTAGGGCCTGAGGTGGCTGCCGAAGGGAACGGCCGGTCCCGAACCTCCACCGGGTGTGGTGACGCCGAGCGCGGCGCTCGCGGCGGAGGCGTTCCCGGCCGCGTCGCGCGCCCTGACGGTGTAGCTGTACGCGGTCGAGGCGGTGAGTCCGGTGTCGGTGTACGTCGTTCCGGTGGTGGAGCCGACGAGGACGGTGCCGCGGTAGACGTCGTAGCCGGTCACGCCCACGTTGTCGGTGGCGGCGTTCCACGCCAGCGAGGCGCTGGTCGATGTCGTCGCCGTGGTGCGCAGGTTGCCCGGCGCGCTCGGCGCGGTGGTGTCGCCGCCGCCCGAGGCGGGCGCGCCGTAGACCTCGAACTCCCAGAGGGAGTAGCCGTACGGGGTGCCGCGGCCGGTCCCGTACATGCGGACGTAGCGTCCGGTACCGGAGACGGCGAGGTCGTCGACCGCCCCGTCGCCCGAGCCGGTGGAGTAGAGGTCGGTCCAGGTGGCGCCGTCCGCCGAGGACTGGATGCGGTACGCCTTGCCGTACGCGGCCTCCCAGTCGAGTCTCACGCGCGAGAGGGTGTGGGGGGATCCGAGGTCGATCCGCACCCACTGCGGGTCGACCCCTTCGGCGCTGGCCCACCGGGTGCTGGTGTCGGCGTCGACCGCGAGGCCCGCCGCGAAGCCGCTTCCCTCGACGGACGACGCCGTCGCCGGCTTCCCGGCGGAGACGAGGGAGTCGGCCGCGGCTGCCTGGGGCAGGCCGACGAGCGGCAGGGCCAGCAGTCCCGACAGCACGAGAAGAGTGGTGCCTCTTCGGCTCATGACAGTGGTGGTTCCTTTCGTGACGGACTTCCAGGGACCGGGCTCTGAGCCATGGCTAATGGTTAGGAAATATTCCTAACCATTGCGCCGGAGGTTAGAGAGCGGGCCGGGGTCTGCGCAAGACCCCCGTCACGAACGGATTCCTGACCCGTGTTCAACCACCTGTCCACGGGCCGCCGTCGGCAGGGTCCCGACGACGTCCGGGGCTTCGACTCCGCTGACGCCGAGCCGGTTCCGCCGCGGCGTCGCGCTCCGGGGGCTCGGGGCCCGAGCGTCCGGCCCGCGGGCAGAGCGCGCCCAGGCCGACCAGGAGGGAGGCGAGACCGCCGGCCACGAGGCAGGCGCGGGCTCCCCACTCCGCACCGATCCGCGCCACGAGCAGCGCGCCGAGCGGGGTGGAGCCCTGGAGGATGAGGGCGTAGAGGGCGAGGACCCGGCCGCGGAAGCGTGAGTCGCTGCCGAGTTGGACACGGTGGTTGGCGGCCTGGGCGAAGTAGAGGGAGGCCCCGCCGGTGAGGAAGAGCAGGACGACGGCGGCGGCGTACCCGGGCGCCCATCCGGTCGCCGTCTCCAGGGCGGCGAAGACGAGGGCGGCGACGGTGACCAGTCGCGCCGACGGCCGCGTCCGGCGGGCGGTGGTGAGGAAGGCGGCGACGAGCGACCCGGCGGCAAAGGCCGTGGTCAGCAGGCCGAAGGAGGCGGCGTCGGCGTGGAACACGGTCTTGGCCAGCAGCGGCAGGGTGAGCTGGAAGTTCAGCCCGAACAGGCCCACGCCGGCGACCAGAGCGAGCGGCACCATCAGGTCGGGGCGGCTCCGCACGTACCGCAGCCCGTCGGCGACCCGAACCCGCCCGGCCGGCTCGGCGCCGCGGTGCAGTTCGTCCGGGCGCATGCGCCGCAGGGCGAGCACCGTCGCCGCGTAGCTGAGCCCGTTGAGCAGGAGCACCCAGCCCGTGCCGGCGACGGAGATGAGCAGGCCCGCGACGGCGGGGCCCGCCACACGGGCGACACTGAAGTAGGCGGCACTCAACGCCGAGGCGTTGGGCAGTAGTTCGGGTCCCACCAGCTCACCGATGAAGGCCATCCGGGTGGGTACCTCGACCGAGTTGACCAGCCCGAGGCCGAGCGCGAAGAGGTTGATGTGCGCCAGGCTGACGCCGCCGCTCAGCACGAGGACGGCGAGCAGCAGGGCGAGGAGGCCCGAGACGAGGTTGGCCGCCGTGAGCAGCGTGCGCTTGTCGTGGCGGTCGGCCAGCCTTCCGCCGTACAGGGTGCACAGCAGCACCGGGGTGAACTGCAGGGCGGTGACGGTGCCGAGGGCGGTCGCGGAGTTCCCCGTCAGCCCCAGGACGAGCCAGTCCTGGGCCACGACCGACATCCAGGTGCCGGCGACGGAGACGACCTGCCCCAGGGCGAAGAGCCGGAAGTTGCGGACGCCCAGGGCACGGAACGGATGGGCGGCGGCAGCCGGGATCACGGTGCGACGGCGGGAGGGCCGGCGTGGGCGTGAGCGACGGCGGGGCGGAGGCCGGTCCGCTTCGCCACGGAGCGGGGGCCGGCCTCCGAAGGGTCGGCGCCCGGATGAGCGGGTGCTCGCCCTCCCTGGTCACGGAGGCATTCGTCGAGGAACGCGAGCGCCCGCAGGTGGTACGCGCGGGCGGCGGTCCCGAGGCTGATGTTGTGGCCGGCGCCGGGAAGCCGGTCGACGACGACACGGGGCGCTCCGGACAGCAGGCCGGTGAGGGCGCCGAGATCGGCGTCGGTGTGCCGCCACCAGGCCTCGTGCTCGGCGAAGGTGAACCGGACGGGGACGCGTACGCGGGGCAGCAGGCGCGGCG
Organism: Streptomyces sp. MS191; assembly: GCF_008042125.1. Classification (GTDB taxonomy): domain Bacteria; phylum Actinomycetota; class Actinomycetes; order Streptomycetales; family Streptomycetaceae; genus Streptomyces. Next base: position 28,077 of record NZ_RDBI01000032.1, on the reverse strand, counting down.
CGAGGGCGCCCCAGGCACCCACCGTGTCCCGCTCGCGCGGCGGCATCGGAGTCACGATCCGTTGTCCGACGTGGAAGGTGCCCGACGGGTAGAGGTGCAGCGGACCCCAGTTCAGGCGGCGCAGGGCGGCGCCGTCGGGGTGGCGCAGGAGGCGGACGACGTCGACCGCCGGCCGGTGCCCGCACCCCGAGACGTCGACGCCCAGGAACAGCCCGGGCGGCGCGTCCGCGGCGAGCGCGAGGGCGAGCTTGCCGCCGAAGGAGTGAGCGAGCAGGAAGAGCGGGCCCGTGTCGTGACGGGCCGTGACCTCGGCGAGCGCGGCCCGGACGGTCGTCGCCTGTTCGGGCAGCGACTGTCCCTCGGGCAGCTGCTGGGCGGAGGCGCCGTAGCCGGGCCGGTCGAGCGCGAGGACGGCGACGCCCAGGCGGGCGCCGAGCGTCATGAGGGAGACGTCGGGGTGGGCCTGGCCGTCGAAGTACCCGGCACTCATCCCTCCCCCGTGCAGGGCCACGATCGTCGCGCGGGGCGGGCGACGGTCCGCGGGCTCGCTCAGGAGGGCGGAGAGGGGCAGCCCGGCGGCGTCGAGGGTGATCCGCCGCACGCCCGGGGAGCGGGAACCGTCCGGGCGCCCGGGTGCCCCGGAGGCCGCGTGCGCCGTGGAAGCCGTGTGCGCCGTGGGAGTCTGTGCCGCCGTCTCTGCCATGTGACCGTCCTCGCTCGCGCGCCGAGGGGCGCCGGATTCTCGGGACCGGGCGCGCGCCCGGGGCGTTCACGGTGCCGTGACGTGTCACTCCTCCGGGGCGGTACGGACCCCGGCGACGGCCTGGGCCGCGCCGGAGGACTGCGCGAGGGCGCCGGCCGTCAGAGGACACCCCGGCCCTCGGTCACCCGCTCGACGGTGGGTGCCCGGGCCGAGCCCAGTATCGCCCGCCGTCCTCCGACTCGCGATCTCTGCGAGCGGGGGCCGGCGGGCGCCCGGAGGGGAAGGCCGCGTGGTCACCGGGCGCGGTCCCGGCGGCCGTGTCCGCCCACCCGGGGGGCCGCGGGGCGGGCACGGCCTCGTCGTCCGCCCGCCCCGTCCGGCGCTCCGCGACTTTTGCCGCCGCCGTGGGCGGGTACTGCGCGGGGATGAGCTACGTGCAGCACGACAAGGAGTACGCGCGCGACAGCCGGTACCTCACCACCCGGATCACCGCGGACGGCCGTGACGGCTTCCCCGTGGAACCCGGCCGCTACCGGCTCGTGGTCAGCCGGGCCTGCCCCTGGGCGAGCCGCGCGGTGATCGTGCGGCGGCTGCTCGGGCTGGAGGCGGCGCTGCCGATGGCGATCGCCGGTCCCGTCCACGACGAACGGAGTTGGACGTTCGACCTCGACCCCGGGGGCCGCGACCCGGTCCTCGGTATCGAGCGGCTCCGGGAGGCGTACCTCGCCCGCGATCCGGAGTACGACCGGGGAATCACCGTTCCGGCGATCGTCGACGTCCCGACGGGCCGGGTGGTGACGAACGACTTCGCGCGGATCACGCTCGACCTGTCGCTGGAGTGGACGGCGCACCACCGCCCCGGGGCCCCGCGGCTCTACCCGTCCGCGCTGCGCGAGGAGATCGACGCCGTGAACGGGCCGGTCTACGCCGACGTCAACAACGGTGTCTACCGGGCCGGGTTCGCCGGATCGCAACGGGCGTACGCGCAGGCGTACGAGCGGCTCTTCGACCGGCTCGACCGGCTCTCCGAACGCCTCCGCGGCAGCAGGTACCTGGTGGGCGACACGATCACCGAGGCGGACGTGCGCCTGTTCACGACACTCGTCCGCTTCGACGCCGTCTACCACGGCCACTTCAAGTGCAACCGGCAGAAGCTGAGCGAGATGCCGGTGCTCTGGGCGTACGCCCGGGACCTCTTCCAGACGCCAGGCTTCGGCGACACGACCGACTTCGCCCACATCAAGCGCCACTACTACACCGTGCACGACGACATCAATCCCACCGGTGTCATCCCGGTCGGCCCGGACCTCTCCGGCTGGCTCACGCCGCACGGCCGCCACGCACTCGGTGGGCGCCCGTTCGGCGACGGCACCCCACCCGGTCCGGTCGCCGCTGCGGAGCGGGTGCCGGCAGGTCACATGCCGGTCCGCCGCTGAGACGGCGGACCCGGCGCCGGACGCCGGGTCCCCTTCCGCGCGTTCCGCGGGTCAGTGGGCCGCCGCCCCGAACTCCGCGTGCTGCGTGCGCAACGAGTAGTCCGCCTCTCCCCCGGGCGGCGAGCCGAGCGAACGCCGTCGTGCCTCCGCTCTCGCCTCGCTCAGCAGTGCCCGGAACTCCTCGTCGGTGAGGCGGCCCGCCGCCCCCGTCGCCGTCCGCGACGCGGGTCTCCCGCCGTTGCGCCCACGCATGATCTGCCTCCTCCGCGTACTCGCTTTCGCCCGCGCGAGTACCCGAAGGACGGCGTCTTATCCGCCCCGTCCCCCGCGGACCCCGTCCGTGTGCACGACCGTCCGGTTCCCGGTACGGAAGCGGGGCAGGCGAGGGGGTGTACGCAGACCGACACCCTTGCTGAGGAGATATGGACAGCGTTCTTCGTCTGACGATCGTCGTGGGCGGCTCGGTGCTGCTCACGGTCGCCAGCGGCCTGCTCGCCGACTTCCTGCTGCGCCGGGCGGACCTCCGCCATCCGGAGACCCCGTTGTGGGGGCTGCTGCGCCGCTGTCGTGCCGCGTTCCAGATCGTGATGCTCGCGGGGCTGCTCCGCGGCTCCCACCGGGCGATCGACTGGCCCCCGCTCCGTGAGCGTCAGGCGCTGATCGGACACGTGCTGCTGCTCGTGCTGATCGCCGCGGGCGCCTGGCTCTCGATCCGCATCGTGGCCGCCGTGGTCGAGTCCAGCTACGCGCGCTACGCGTCCGGCAGCCGCGAGGCGGCCAAGGTGCGCCGCGTGCGCACCCAGGTCACGTTGATCATGCGGGTCGTGACGGTCGCGGTGGGTGTCGTGGCGGCCGCCGTCATGCTGGTGACCTTCCCGAGCTTCCGCACGCTGGGCACCTCGCTGCTGGCCTCGGCCGGCATCATCGGCGTCGTGGCGGGCGTGGCCGCCCAGTCGACGCTGGGCAACCTGTTCGCCGGCTTCCAGATCGCGTTCGGCGACATGGTCCGCATCGGGGACACCGTGGTGGTCGACGGCGAATGGGGAACCGTCGAGGAGATCACGCTGACCTTCCTCACGGTCCGCACCTGGGACGAGCGGCGCGTCACCATGCCCGTGTCGTACTTCACAGCCCGTCCGTTCGAGAACTGGTCCCGCGGCGGCATCGAGATGACCGGCACCGTCATGGTGCACTGCGACCACGCCACGCCCGTGCAGCTGATGCGGGCGCAGCTGCGCGAGATACTCGACACCTGCCCGACCTGGGACGGTCGGGGCTGGGACCTGTCCGTCACCGACACCACGCCCACGGGCATCACGGTCCGCGCCATCGTCACGGCGAAGGACCCCGACGACCTGTGGACGACCCGGTGCACCGTGCGGGAGCAGCTGGTCGCCTGGTTGTCCCGTCAGCACCCGTACGCCCTGCCCCGCGTCGCCACCGCGCCGGCGGACCGGCCGGCCCGGTCGACGAAGTCGCTCGGCGGCGAGCTGCGCAGCCCGTCGCGCTGAGCCCGGGAGACCGGGTGCCGTGTCCGGCGCTCGCGGCCGGGCCCGGGTGACGTCTCCCTCGCGGGCGGTGCGGTCGCTCGCGGCCGGAGACCGGGTGACGCGCCTCCCCCGCGGGCGGTGCGGGGCCCACGCACCGCCCGCCGGTGGCGCGCTCGGCGGGCGGGTGCGGTCATCGCGGCCCGGGGGCTCGCGTACGGCGGCTCAGGTGTGGACGCGGCCGTTGACTCCGTCGTGGGCGTCCGCCGCCTCGTCGTCGAACCAGTAGTCCCCGGCGGCGAGGTAGCGGAAGGCGTGGGCGCTCTTCAGGGGCAGGCCCACGGTCACGGCGCGCAGGCCGTCCCTGCGCGGCTGGAGGGTGTGGACACCGGGCTGCCAGCCGTTGAAGTCGCCGACGACGCTGACCGGTCCGGGCGGGGTGTCGGCCGGCAGGACGAAGGTGACCTCGGCACGGTTCTTACGCGTCTTGCGTTCGAGCATCGGGGGCTCCCGGCTTGTGAGTGGGGTGATCGGGCCCATCCTCGGCCTTGGAGGCGACGGCGGGCGGCGCGGCACGTTCCAGCGCGCCGGAGACCACCCGGCCGCCACACCGCCCTGCGTGTCACGGGGCTCCCCCAGGGCGGAAAACCGGATGCGGCTGGCGCGCGGCGGCCCCTAGGCTGCGCTCGCGCGAGGGGCCGGGACCCGGACCAGGGTCCGGGCGGGGCGCCGTATCGGTGGTCGGTGGATCGGAGACGTACGGGTATGACCAGTCAGCTGTTCGCGATCTGCTTCCACGCGACCCGGCCCGAGGACCTGGGGCGGTTCTGGTCGGGGGTCCTGGGCTGGGAGTCGGCCGGCGGTCCGGACGGCGACGTCGCGCTGCTGCCCCCTCGCCCGGGCGGGTTCCGCATCCGGTTCCTGCCGGACCGGACGCCGAGGGCCGGCCGGAACCGCGGGCACTTCGACCTGACCAGCGCCTCCCCCGAGGAGCAGCGGCGGACGGTGGCGAAGGCGCTGGGACTCGGCGGGACGGACCTCGACGTGGGCCAGCTGCCCGAGGAGGGACATGTGGTCCTCGCCGATCCGGAGGGCAACGAGTTCTGCGTCATCGCGGCGGGCAACACGTTCCTCGCCGACACCGGCCTCATCGGCGCGCTGGCCTGCGACGGTACGCGGGAGGTCGGCTACTTCTGGAGCAGGGCGCTGCGGTGGCCGCTGGTCTGGGACCAGGACGAGGAGACCGCGATCCAGTCGCCGGACGGCGGCACGAAGATCACGTGGGGCGGTCCTCCGGTGGCGCCGCACACGGGGACGAACAGGCTGTTCCTCGAGCTGGCGGTCCCCGCCGACGCCGACTGGCAGGCGGAGGTCGACCGCCTGATCTCGCTCGGCGCGACGCGCGCGGACGCGGGCGAGGGCCCCTCCGGCGGCGACGGCGGCCGCGCGTCGATGCGTGACCCCGACGGCAACGAGTTCTCCGTACGGAGGACCCGGTAGCGGGCACGGTTCCGCGGCCCCGGCAGGGGCGGGCCCGGTCCGGAGGAACCCGGGGATCGGCTCGCGTGGCGCATGACGGAGGTGAAAGCCGTGTGCGCCGATCACCACGGGGTACGCGCTCGCCAGGCGGACGAGCGTCGTCACCGGGCCACGGCGGCACGGTCGCGACCCGCCGGCCACGGTCCCCCGCGGGACCGCCGCATCCCCTCCCGGCCGTGTGCCGGGCCATCCGAAGGAGACGATCATGATCGCCGATCACCCTGCCGTCGGACTCGCCTCCGAGCTGGCCGCGGCCGGCACCAACGCCGTCTTTCTCGCCGTCGCGATCGGCATCGTCGTGGTGGGCGTGCTCCTCGCGAGCTTCTGGTGGGGCAGCCGCCGGGTCGCGCGTCGTCGGCGTCCGGTCGGTGACCCGACCCAGGCGAAGCCGCAGCCGGGCGGCGATTCGTGGACGACCCCGGACGACGACCCGAGCCTGGGCGACTCCCGCCGCTGACCCCGCCCGGCTTCCGACCTCCGGCGGCCCGCCGATCGCGAGCGATCGGCGGGCCGCCGGGGGTCGGGCGTCCGGGTCGGGCGACCTGCCCCGGCCGTCGGAGGTGCCTGCCCGGCCCGGACGCCCGGACCGTCGGGGAAGGAGCCGTCCCCGCGGGTCAGGGAAGGAGCCGTCCCAGCGGCCCGAGGTCCAGGTTCAGGTCCTCCAGTGCGTAGCCGTGCTGCCGGCAGAGGTCCTCCAGCCTGTCGTGCAGGGCGAGGAGCGTGGCTCCGAGCTCTTCCTCCTGGTCGTCGGTGAGGTCACCGGCGTCCACCCTGTGCAGGGCCTGCCGCTCGATGAGCTGCCGCAGGAGCTCCACGAGGGTGAGCACGAGCTTGAGGAGGTCCTCCTCCACCGTGTCCGAACCCGTGCGGACCCGGTGCGCCGGGTACCGGCCGTGGTCCTCGGGCGTGGGTGGTGACTGGATGAGGCGGTACGCGCGCGACATCGACTCACCGAGGCCCGTGAGGTCACCGTCGGGGCCGTCCGAGCGGTCGGCGCCGTCCCGCGCGGCCGCTCCGTCGAAGGCGCTCATGACGGCCGCCCGCCGTAGAGCGGCATCGCCGGCGTATCGGAGTCGACCGACACGATCAGGGCGCGCAGCGAGATGCGCACCAGGTCGATGTCGGCGATCGACAGGACGATGTCGCCCGCGAGGACGACGCCGCCGCTCAGCAGCCGGTCCAGGAGATCGACCAGCGCGACCTGGCGTCCGGCCAGCGGCTCGCCGTGGAGCGGCGCGGCCGGGGAGTCGCCGCGGAGCGGGACGGCCGGCGGATCGTCACGGGGTGGGACGGTCATCTGTCTGCTCCCTGCTGCCCTGTTCGGGTTCCGGAGGCATGGCGAACGAGTAGGGCGCCCATGGCCCCGTCAGCTCGATCCGGAGGGCGGTGTACGGCGCGGCGGCCTCCAGGACGGCGGCGCGGAACCGCTCGGTCTCCCCGTCCGGCACCAGGTAGGCGTTGTTGAGGATGTTCTCCAGCGGCCCGCTGAGCGCACTGCGCTGGACCGGGTGCCGGACCACGCCCGTGGCGTGGCGCGCACCGGCGGCCTCGACGTGTGCGGCGGCCTCGCCAGCCTGGACGTCCCGCGCTTCCCGGGCCGCGTGCTGGGCCCGGCGCTGCCGCAGGTAGGAGCGTCCGGGTGTGGCGGTGTCCGGCGACGCACCGGGCCCGGATCCGGGCGGCCCGTCATCCGGCTCCCCCTCGGAGGATGACGACGGCGACGGCGACGGTGCCAGGTAGATCTTGACCCCGTACTCCGTGTGGTCCCGCAGCAGCGCCAGCCGCTCGGCGAAGTACTTCCTGCGCCGGGACAGCGCCTGCCGGGCGCGCTCGGCGTCCTGGTACACCGTGGCCATCCGCAGCGGCAGGACCGCCGTGCGGGCGGCGAGCGCCTCGACGACGCCGTGATGCGCGCGGGCGGTGTCCTCCAGCCATCCCACGTCTTCGAAATGCTGCTTGAGAGCGCTTTCCCCGAAGTCCTCGGCGGGCACTCGGCTGGCCGCGAACGCGAGCTCGGGCCCCGACGCCGCGTCCTCGGTGAGCAGCAGGACCGCGGCCTCGGCCACGCCCCGCAGCGGCCCGACCGCCTCGGCCACCTCGTCGTCCGCGGGGACGACCGCGTACACGTACGTCAGCGTCGGCGGCGCGCCGGCGCGGTCGCCCGTCATGACGGCGGCCCTTCCTCGTCCTCCTCGGCCCTCTCCTCGTCCTCCTCGGCGGTCTCCCCGTCCGGGAGGCGGCGGCGCCTGGTCGGTCGGGCCCCGCTCAGCCCGCGCACCTCGCGCCGCAGGGAGTCGAGCTCGGAGCGCAGGCGCCGGTTCTCCTCCACCAGATGGTCGCCGCTGTGGCGGGACGAGAGCGACGGATCGTGCTCCCACCAGTCGATGCCCATCTCCTTGGCCTTGTCGACCGAGGCCACCAGCAGGCGGAGCTTGATCGTCAGCAGCTCGATGTCCAGCAGGTCGATCCGGATGTCGCCGGCGATGACGATGCCCTTGTCCAGGACCCGTTCCAGGATGTCGGCGAGGTTCGCCGACGAGCCGTACTCGGGTGGGGCCGCCCGCGAGGGATGGCCCTCGAATCGGTGGGCGAGCGGGTCAGTCACGGTGTTCGCCTCGCTTCTCGGTCAGGTGCCGCGCCGGAACGCCTCGATCTCTGCCAGCCGGTCCAGGAGCTCGTCCTCCCGGCGGTCGAAGGCCTCCTCGCTGATCGCGCCGCGGTCCCGCTCCTCGGCGAGCGCGGCGAGCTCCTGCCAGACCGGAGCCGGGTCGTAGTACTCGTCCTCCGCCTGCTCCGCCACGCGCTCGGCGGCCCAGGCGACCATGCGTACCGGGGCCAGCGGGAGCGTGGCCAGTGTGCTGAAGAGGCCCATCTCGGTTCGCCCTCCTTTCGGGCACCGCGTCCGGGTGACGGTGGCCTACCGGACGAAGCTGTAGGGAGGCAGGGGTCCGCTGAGGCGGAACCGCACACCGCCGTCGAGATGCTGCTGCGAGAGCGCGTCCTGCCGCTTGAGGAAATTCTCCTCCTCTTCCCGCGGAACGAGCAGCGAGAGGTTGAGGAAGTCCTCGCCCGCCGGGGGGTGGACGTTCTGGTCCTGGGCGAAGACCGCCAGCTCCCGTACGACGGTGTCGGCCAGCTCGTCCTGTCGTGCGCCCACCTCCCGGGCCAGCAGCTCCCCCAGCGCCAGAGGCAGGCCCGGATCGGACGATCCCGCCCGGATCCGCTGGTCGAGGTCCCACGCCTCGGGCACCTCCTGGAGGACCCTGCGCAGCAGCACGTCCTCCTCCTGCGAGGCCTTCAGGTGGTACTCCGAGCAGCCGGCCAGCCGGTCGAGCGCCGCCAGGTAGCGGTCGGCGTTCTCCTCCAGCACCTGCCGCACGGTGGACTCGTCGGGTGCGACGTAGCCGAACTGGAGCGGCAGAACCGTCCCTTCGTCCATCATTCGCTCCTGGACCTCGTGGTGGCGGGCCAGGTCGCGTTGCTTGGGGCGGATCTCCTCCGAGATCTCGCTGACGATCGCGTGGAGTTGGCCACCGGCCACACTGCGCAGGGCCTCGGGTGAGGAACCGACCCCGGAGAGTCCGTCGAGATCGCGGGGGTGGTCCGCACCGACGATCGAGTACACGTACAGAGCCATGGCCTACTCCTCTCGGCGGCGTGCCGCGCGCTTGGCCGGGCGCCGACGGCGCGGGGCGGGCTCTTCCTGTTCTTCCGGCTCCTCCTCGGATTCGTCCTCGTCGCTCCCGCCCTTCGACCCGCCACCGAGGGAGTCGGTCACGGCTTCGACGGCGCCGCTCAACGCGCCCTTCGACTTGCCGTGCGCACCCCCCTCGACCATCTTGCCCATGACCTCGGGCAACTGGGCGGGGGCCTTGCGGCCCGCTTCCAGGTCGAGTCGGTTGCATGCCTCGGCGAAGCGCAGATAGGTGTCCACACTCGCCACGACGATCCGTGCGTCGATCTTGATGATCTCGATGCCCACGAGCGACACCCGCACGAAGATGTCGATGACCAGACCTCGGTCGAGAATGAGTTCCAGAACGTCGTACAGGCTGCTCGAGGATCCTCCACCTCTGCTGACACTGCCGCCGCTCTGCGGCACCACCGTCATGACGCCTCCTTCCGGCAGGACCTGGTGTCAGGTCTGCCGATCGATCATTCCTCGCGTGTAACGCCGCGTCCGCTCGTACGAGACGAGTTCGCCGTTCTCGTCCAGGCTCACCCGGTAACTCGCCAGCACGCTGGTGGTGTCCGGGATGCGCTCCAGCTCGACGACCTCGACCTGTGCCTCCCAGCCGTCGTCGGTCGGGCGGAGCGAGGACACGCTCTCGGGCGGCCGCCCGAGCAGCTCCGACAGCTGCTCGGAGGCCGACTTCATGGCCGAGGCCGCGTTCGGCACGCCCGTACGGCGGCGCGGGGCACGGCGTCGCTCCTTCGGCTTCTCCTCGTCGGCGCCGCGCGTCGAGCGCCTGGCGCGAGCCGGTTCCGCTGCGGCCATAGCACCCTCCAAAAGGTACATGGATGCCATCTCGGGAGATTTCGTAAGCATCCACGCATAACGCCTGCCCAACTGAGCAGGTGGCATGTATATCCCGAGCAACGCTCCTGGATGACGAGGCGACCGGACACCGGACAGACAGCGCGGGCACCCGCACGCGACTCCCTGGCCGCCGAGCGGGCGCAGCCCGGTGGAGGGACGGAGAAGCTGATGCAGGACACCACGAAAATGGCGCTGGCAGCCGCCGTGGCGGGCGGTTACCTGCTGGGCCGGACCAAGAAGGGTCGCCTGGCGTTCACGCTCGCCACCTACATCGCGGGCCGGCGATTCGGCCTGGAACCCGGGCAACTCCTGACACAGGGACTCGCCAAGGTGCGCGAGATGCCCCAGGTCGCGGAGCTCGGCGAGCAACTGCGCGGCGAAGCCCTCGATGCCGGACGCCAGGCGCTCGGTGCCGCCGCCAACCGCAAGCTCGAAGACCTCGCCGGATCCCTCCGCGAACGGACTCTGAGCCTCACCCGCGGCGAGGACGGCGCGGGCGAGGAGGACGAGGAGGAAGAGGGATACGAGGACGAGTACGACGAGGAGCCCTACGAGGACGAGGAGGAGGGCGAAGAGGAGGAAGAGGAAGAGGAGGAGCCGGAGGAAGAGGAAGAGGAAGAGGAAGGGCCCGAGGCGTCCGACGAGCCGGAGGGCGCGAAGGACGAGGAGGAGGAAGAGGAAGAGGAGGAGGAGGAACCGGAGGAACCGAAGGACGAGGAAGAGGAAGAGGGAGGCGAGGAACCGGAGGAGGAGGCCGACGCGGAACCGGAGCCGGAGCAGAAGCCCCGCAGGAAGCGGGCCGCCCCGTCCACGTCGCGCGCCGCGAGCAGCGGTACGCGCGGTCGGTCGCGCTCCACCACGTCGTCGGCACGCGACGGCGGAACGTCCGGTCGGGGCACGAGCCGGACGAAGAAGGCGCCGGCCAAGAAGTCCGCCGCGAAGACTCCGACCAAGAAGACGGCCGCGAAGTCTCCGGCGAAGGAGACGGCCGCGAAGAAGACCACGTCCGGGGCGGCGAAGAAGACCGCTTCCGGTTCGGGGGCCAAGAAGACCGCGGCGAAGAAGACCGCGTCCAGGAGTCCGGCGAAGAAGACCGCCGCCAAGAAGTCCGCCCCCAGGAAGACCGCCTCCAGAAGCCCTGCGAAGAAGACCGCACCCAAGAAGTCGACGAGTTCGACGCGCAAGACGGCGGCCAAGAAGACGTCTTCCCGGTCCTCGCGGAGTAGGTCATGACAACCACAGAGAACAACACGAAGGACAGATCGGGACTCGACATGCTCCTGCAGGAGCTGGGCAAGTTCGTCAGCGCCCAGGCCGAGGGGCTGGCCGACAAGGCCTCCGACAAGATCGGCGATGTCACCGACCAGCTGACCGACGTCGCGCAGAACGGCGGGAGCCTGGCGGACATCGGCGGGCGCATGTTCCAGGGGGACTCCCCCCTCAAGGCCATCGCCGGCAGCAAGCTCTCGGGACTGAAGGACAAGGTCACGGATGCGGCGTCCGGACTGTTCGGCAAGGGGAAGGGCAAGGGCCGGAAGGGCGGCAGCACCAAGGCGACCAACATCATCGAGTTCATCGACGTGGGCGTTCCCCTGCGGACCGCGTACGACCAGTGGACGGAGTTCGAGGACTTCAGCGACTTCGCCAAGGGCGTCCGCAGCGTCTCCAAGGGCGACGACACCACCAGCGACTGGAAGGTGAAGGTCGGCCCTTCCACGCGCGGCTGGAAGGCCACCATCCAGGAACAGGTGCCGGACGACCGGATCGTCTGGACCTCGGATGGCGCCAAGGGCACCGTCCGCGGCTGCGTGAGCTTCCACGAACTCGGCCCGTCCCTCACGCGCATTCTGGTCGTCGTGGAGTACTACCCCTCCGGCTTCTTCGAGAAGACCGGAAACGTGTGGCGCGCCGGCGGCCGCCGGCTGCGTCTCGACCTGAAGCACTTCGACCGCCACGTGACCCTGGGCAGCGAGGAACCCGAGGGCTGGCGAGGCGAGATACGCGACGGTGAGGTCGTCAAGACGCACGAGGAGGCGATGGAGGAGGAGGAAGCCGAGGAAGGCGAAGAGGGCGAAGAGGACGAGGAAGGCCAGGAGGGCTACCGGGACGAGGAGGAAGGCGAGGAAGGCGCGTACGACGAGGACGGCGAGGCCGACCAGGACGAGGAGGACGAGGAGGACGAGGACGAGGAGGGGGCGTACGAGGACGAGTACGACGAGGACGAGCCGGAGGAGGAAGAGGAGGAGGAGTACGAGGACGAGTACGAGGACGCCGGCAAGAAGTGACCCCGGTGGCGCGAATGCCCTCGTCCCCGGCGGGTAGGCGCGGAACCGGCCGGAACCCGACCCGAGCAAGGAGACGCCATGCCTCGTGGTTCGAGCCCCAAACGCGAGCGGCAGTACGAGCACATCAAGGAGAGCGCCGAGGAGCGCGGCGAGAGCACCGAGCGGGCCAAGGAGATCGCCGCGCGCACCGTGAACAAGGAGCGTGCCCGGGCCGGCGAGTCCGAGACCGCCAGCCGCAGCTCCCTGGAGGACATGTCGTCGTCGCGTCGCGGCGGACTGAGGTCCCACCGGGGCGCGCAGGGCCCGACGAAGGAGCAGCTCTACAACGAGGCCCGGCAGCGCAACATCGAGGGCCGCTCGAAGATGGACAAGGCCGAGCTCAAGCGGGCTCTGGGCCGCTGAGTCCCGGTGCCGCGCGGGGCAGGCCCCGCGGGCGGTCCGCGGAGCCGTTCGTCCCCGCTCCTCCGATCGCCTGTCCGCACCCGAACCCGCGGTACCCGTGCGGACAGGCCCCGCGCCGTCGATAATCGGTGCGTGACGCGCACCCGCGAAGGACGTCCCGCCCCCTCCGCGCTGACTGCCGCTCAGGACGGTCGGCGCAGGGGCGCTTCCGCGCCGGCGCCGTACGGCCGTCCCCGGCCCGGCGGCCGGTGCGTTCCCGCGCCGAGCCCGCGGCACCGCCTCCGCGTCACGCCCTGCCCGGACCCGCTGGACGACTCGCCCGCTCCACTCCCCTGGAGGTACTCGTGCGGATGCTGATCAACGTGCCCGAGAGCGTCGTCGCCGACGCGCTGCGCGGCATGGCCGCGGCCCACCCCGAACTGACCGTCGACGTCGGGAACCGCGTGGTGCTGCGGCGCGACGCTCCCATGGCGGGCAAGGTGGGGCTCGTCTCCGGCGGCGGATCCGGACACGAGCCCCTGCACGCCGGGTTCGTCGGGCCGGGGATGCTGGCCGCCGCCTGCGCCGGCGAGGTGTTCACGTCGCCCGTGCCCGACCAGATGGTGCGGGCCGCCGCCGCGGTGGACAGCGGGGCGGGGGTGCTGTTCGTCGTCAAGAACTACACCGGCGACGTCCTCAACTTCGAGATGGCCGCGGAGCTCGCCGAGGACGAGGGCGTCCAGGTCGCCAAGGTCCTGGTCGACGACGACGTGGCGGTGACGGACAGCCTCTACACGGCCGGGCGGCGCGGCACGGGCGGCACCCTGTTCGTCGAGAAGATCGCCGGAGCCGCGGCCGAGGAGGGCGCGCCACTGGAGCGGGTCGAGGCCGTCGCCCGCCGGGTCAACGAGCGGTCGCGGTCCTTCGGTGTGGCACTGAGCGCCTGCAGTACCCCGACGAAGGGCAGCCCCACCTTCGAACTCCCCCATGGTGAGCTGGAGTTGGGTATCGGGATCCACGGCGAGCCGGGACGCGAGCGGCGCGCCATGATGACGTCGCGGGAGATCGCCGACTTCGCCGTGGACGCCGTGCTGGAGGACCTTCGGCCGTCGGGTCCGGTCCTGGCCCTGGTCAACGGCATGGGCGCCACCCCGCTGCTCGAACTGTACGGATTCAACGCCGAGGTGCAGCGCGTGCTGGCCGAGCGCCGCATCCCGGTCGCCCGCACGCTGGTGGGGAACTACGTGACCTCGCTCGACATGGCCGGCTGCTCGGTGACGCTCTGCGAGGTGGACGAGGAACTCCTGCGGCTGTGGGACGCGCCCGTGCAGACGCCGGCCCTGCGCTGGGGCCGGTGACGCCCCGGGCGACACCCGACGCCGAACTCCCAGGCCCCCGACTCCCCGTCGCAGCCGACCCAGTGAGGTGACCGCAGTGCCCGAGCCGACCGCCCCCGACTCCGCCGGATCCCCCGGCTCGTCCGACACATCCGGCGCGTCCTCCGACGCCTCGTCCGGTACGTTCGACGCCGCCTTCTTCGTCCGCTGGCTGACGATCGCCGCAGCCTCCGTCGACCGGGAGGCGGACCGTCTGACCGAGCTGGACTCCGCGATCGGCGACGCCGACCACGGTGCCAACCTGAAGCGGGGCTTCGCCGCCGTCACGGCCGTACTGGAGAAGGAGCCGCCTCCGACGCCGGGGGCCGTTCTCGTCACCGCGGGAAGCCGGCTCATCTCCACGGTCGGGGGCGCGTCCGGGCCTCTGTACGGGACGCTGCTGCGCCGGACGGGCAAGGACCTGGGCGACGAACCGGCCGTGAGCCGGGCCCGGTTCGCCGAGGCGCTGGAAGCCGGGGTCTCGGCCGTCTCACGGCTCGGCGGGGCACAGGCCGGCGACAAGACCATGCTCGACGCCCTCGTACCGGCGGCAGCGGCCCTGGGCGAGTCCTTCACCGCAGCGCGGGAGGCGGCCGAGCGGGGTGCCCTCGCGACCGTGCCCCTCCGGGCGCGCAAGGGCAGGGCCAGCTACCTCGGCGAGCGTTCCGTCGGACACCAGGACCCCGGAGCCACCTCGTCCGCGCTGCTGATGGCCGCGCTCGCCGAGGCGGCGGAATGACCGGGCAGGTCGGCATCGTCCTCGTCTCCCACAGCGCGCCGGTGGCGGCGGCCGTCGCCGCACTCGCCCAGGGCCTGGCCGGCGGCGGCCCGTGCGCGCCGATCCTGCCCGCGGGCGGCACTCCCGACGGCGGTCTCGGCACCAGCGCGGAGCTGATCGCCGAGGCGGCCGAGGCAGCGGACCGTGGCGCGGGTGTGGCCCTGCTCGTCGATCTGGGCAGCGCCGTCCTCACCGTCAAGGCCCTCCTCGCCGAGGGCGGCGAACTGCCCCCGGGGGCACGGCTGGTCGACGCGCCGTTCGTCGAGGGAGCCGTCGCCGCCCTCGTCACGGCGAGCGCCGGCGGGGACCTGGACGCCGTGGAGGCGGCGGCCTCGGAGGCGTACACCTACCGGAAGGCATGAGGCCCGGCGGGCGGCCCGGCCGCCCGTCACGGGCCGTACCGGTACCCCACCGTGTTGTGATGTACCTGGTCAACGCACTAATGTCGCAGGGCCTTGGTGTACGGGAAACCGGTGCAGTACCGGTGCGGCCCTCGCCACTGTGATCGGGAGGTCCGGCTCCACGCCCTGGGAGGTCGACAGGGAAGCCACTGCACCACCGCGGGCGACCGCGGGCGGTGTGGGAAGGCGGAGTCCGGGCGTCATGACCGTCAGCCAGGAGACCGGCCAAGGTGCGTTGTCCATCCACGAGGTGCTGGAGAGGGTCTCCCAACCATGCATATAGCCGAGGGGTACCTGCCCCCTGTGCACGCGGCCGCCTGGGGCGTCGCAGCCGCCCCCTTCGTCGTCCACGGTGTGCGTGCGCTCACCCGTGAGGTGAAAGCCAATCCCGAGTCCACCCTGCTGCTCGGCGCCTCCGGCGCCTTCACGTTCGTCCTGTCCGCTCTCAAGATCCCCTCGGTGACGGGCAGTTGCTCGCACCCGACCGGTACGGGGCTGGGCGCGATCCTCTTCCGGCCGCCCGTGATGGCGGTCCTGGGCACCATCACCCTGCTGTTCCAGGCGCTGCTCCTGGCGCACGGAGGGCTGACCACGCTGGGCGCCAACGCCTTCTCGATGGCGATCGTCGGCCCGTGGGCCGGGTACGGGACGTACCGGCTGCTGCGCCGGTTCGACGTCCCGCTGATGGTGAGCGTCTTCTGCGGCGCCTTCGTCGCCGACCTCTCCACCTACTGCGTCACCAGCGTTCAGCTGGCGCTGGCGTTCTCCGACCCGGGCAGCGGCTTCGTCGGTGCGCTGGCGAAGTTCGGCGGCATCTTCGCCGTCACGCAGATCCCGCTCGCGGTCAGCGAGGGTCTGCTGACGGTGCTCGTGATGCGTCTGCTCGCGCAGTCGAGCAAGGGGGAGCTGACCCGGCTCGGCGTGCTGCTCCCCGCGGGACGGAAGAGCGGGACCACGGAGGCGGTCGGCCGATGAGCAGGAACGCGAAGATCAACACGCTGCTGCTGCTCGTGGTGGCCGCGCTGGCGGTACTGCCCCTGCTGCTGGGGCTGGGCGACCACAAGGAGGAGCCGTTCACCGGCGCCGACGCCGAGGCGGAGACCGCCATCACGGAGCTCGAGCCGGACTACGAGCCGTGGTTCAGCCCGCTCTACGAGCCGCCCTCCGGCGAGATCGAGTCGGCGCTGTTCGCGCTCCAGGCCGCGCTCGGCGCCGGTGTCCTCGCGTACTACTTCGGCCTGCGCAAGGGCCGCAGGCAGGGCGAGGCCCACTCGGCGGCGACGGCGACGGCGACGGCGACGGACGGTACGACGCCCGCCGGCACCACGGCGGGATCGTCTGCGGCGGCGACGGTCGCGCCGGCAGGCGACGAGTAGTCACGGATGCTGCCGATCGACGCGGCGGCGCACAGCAGTCGCTGGCGTCGCCGTCATCCCGCCGAGAAGGCCGTTCTCGGCTTCGGTCTCACCCTGTGCGCGGTGTGCCTGCCGCCGTGGCCCGGCGCCGTGCTCGTCGCCGCGGCCACGCTGGCCGTCCTGCTCGGACCGGCCGGCGTGCCGCGACGTCAGCTGTGGCGGGCGTTCCGGATCCCCCTGGGCTTCTGTGTGACGGGCGCCGTCCCCCTGCTGTTCGAGGTCGGCGGGGCCCGCGGGCTCGTCGCCCTGGCCCCGGACGGTCCTGCGCACGCGGGCGAGTTGCTGCTGCGGACGTCGGCCGCCTCGCTGGGGGTCCTGCTGTTCGCCTTCACCACGCCGGTCTCGGACGTACTGCCCCGGCTCGTCCGGGCGGGGGTACCGGCCCCGGTCGTGGACGTCGCCCTGGTGATGTACCGGATCGGCTTCCTGCTCCTGGACGCGATGGCCAGGATCCGGCAGGCGCAGGCGGCCCGGCTCGGGCTCACCACCCGGGCGGCGACCTGGCGTTCCCTGGCCGGGCTCGGCGCGACCGCGTTCGTCCGCGCCTTCGACCGCGCGCAGCGGCTGCAGACCGGGCTCGCGGGGCGCGGGTACGACGGCACGCTGCGGGTCCTGGTGCCCGAGGCCGCGGTCTCGCGCCGGTTCCTCACCGCGTCGGCCGGCCTGCTCGCCGGACTCGTCGCGCTCACTCTCGTACTCGAAAGGTCCCTGCGTTGAGTTCTCGGTCCGCGGTCGTGGAGCTGGTCAAGGCGGGATTCGCCTACGAGGACGGTCCCGCCGTCCTGGACGGGATCGACTTCGCCGTGCCCGAGGGGCGGGCGACGGCGCTGCTCGGCCGCAACGGCAGTGGCAAGACGACCCTGATGCGGCTGCTCAGCGGCGGGCTCCGGCTCGGCGGCGGCACGCTCCTGCTGGACGGCGAGCGGGTGTCGTACGACCGCAAGGGTCTGACCCGGCTGCGGACGACGGTGCAGCTCGTGGTGCAGGATCCGGACGACCAGCTCTTCGCGGCCTCGGTCGGCCAGGACGTGTCCTTCGGGCCGATGAACCTGGGCCTGCCGGAGCAGGAGGTACGGCTGCGGGTGCGTGAGGCGCTGGAGGCGCTGGACATCGCGGTCCTGGAGGACCGGCCGACGCACCTGCTGTCGTACGGGCAGCGCAAGCGGGCGGCGATCGCGGGAGCCGTGGCGATGCGCCCGCGTGTCCTGATCCTGGACGAGCCGACGGCCGGGCTCGATCCGCACGGACAGGAGCGGCTGCTGGAGGTGCTGGGCCGGCTGCGGGAGTCCGGTACGACCGTGGTGATGGCCACGCACGACGTGGATCTGGCGCTCCGGTGGGCGGACGACGCCGCGGTGCTGTCGCCCGAGGGGCTGCGGACCGGGCCGATCGCCGAACTGCTCGGCGACGACGCGCTGCTCGCCGCGGCCCGGCTGCGCCGCCCCTGGGGCATGGCCGTGTCCCGGCTGCTGCGGGGCCACGGCCTGCTGGCAGCGGACGCGCCCGGCCCGCGGACGGCGGAGGAGCTGGACGCGTGGGCGGAGGTGCCGGGGCGGGCCTGACGGGTGCCTCGGAAGCCGGGAGGAGCTTCGGTTCCGAAGGGAGACGTTCGTCGTAGGGTGAGAAGGGTTCGAAGGGGCCGACGGCCGAGGGAGCCATGCATGACGCGGTACCTGATCTCGTTCGACGACGGCGCGATGACCTTCCCCGAGGAGGAGTTGCCCCAGGTGGCCGAAGCCTCGCTCGAAGTGGTGCGTCAGGCTCGGGAGGCCGGCGTGTGGGTCTTCGGCGGCGGACTGGAAAGGCAGCGGGCCAGCGTCGTGGCCACCGACGGGGTCGTCGCCGACGGCCCGTACCCGGAGACCAAGGCGGTGCTCGGCGGGTTCTCGATCATCGATGTGCCCTCACGCGAGGACGCGCTGGAGTGGGCCGCCAGGATCGCCGCCGCCTGCCGCTGTGCGCAGGAGGTCCGGGAGATCATGCCCGATCCGACCGACTGACCGAGAACGGCCGGCTGCGGCCGGGGCCTGGTGCGGAGATGGTGCGACCTCCGGGACCGGCACGCGCCGGGCCTGCCGTCGACGCGGCGGGAGCGTCCGGCCAACGCCCGGGTGAGCGGCCCGCTCCGCGGAGAGCCTCGGCTCACCGATAGCCTGGACCATCATGACGCGCCTGTGGATCCTGCCGATGCTGCTCGTGTCCTGCGGCTCGGTCGTCGCGACCGGGCTGTTCCTCCGGGGGAGCCCCGGCGAAGCCGCGGCACTCCTGCTGGGGTTCGTGCTGCTGGCGGGCGTGAACTCGCCGCTGGTCTTCCCGAGGTCCATCGGTGCGACGGAGGCGCAACGCCGCAGCGCGGTCGACGGCCGGCCGGTCGTCTACTGGCGGCCGGGCTGCGCGTACTGCCTGCGGCTGCGCATCCGGTTGGGCCGCAGGGCCCGCCGGTTGCACTGGGTCGACATCTGGCGTGACCCGGCTGGAGCGGCCGTGGTGAGGGCGGCCAACGACGGCAACGAGACCGTACCGACCGTCGTCGTGGCGGGCCGGCCGCACACCAACCCCGATCCTGCCTGGGTGCGCGAACAGCTCTCGTCCTCCGCGTGATCGGGAGCGCTGCCGTGCGGGTGGCGCCCGCGGACCACCGAGGGATCGGCGGACCGCCGCACGCCGGCGCCACCGTCTCGTTGCCGGGCCCGGCGCGCGCCTCCCGGCCGGCCGGCGGACTCCCGTCGGCCGGCCGGTCGCTCAGACGCCGTGCGACCCGCCCTCGTCCCGCTCCGCCGCCTCGGCCACGCTCTTGATGCGGGCCAGGCGCCGGTCCCAGTCGGCCGCGAGGGTCGACATCCAGCGGGCCGTCGTGTCCAGGGCCGCGGGCCGGACCGCGTACCGCACCTCGCGTCCGACCCGGCCGCCGGACACGAGTCCGGCGGCGTCGAGGACGGCGAGGTGCTTGACCACGGCCTGCCGCGAGACGGGGAGCTCCGCGGCGAGCGTGGTCGCGGTCGCCTCCCCCCGCGCGGCCAGCAGGTCGAGCAGCCGCCGCCGCATCGGGTCGGCCAGCGCGCCGAGGACGACGTCGACGACCTCGGGGGCGCCGGGCGCCTCCTCCGTCACGGGGAGGGCTCCTCCGCGCGCTTGCGGAGCGCGTCGAGCTCCAGCGGCCAGCCCTCGGTGTGGTCCTTGTGGTTCCGGCTGCGCAGGTCCTCGGACCCGGCCAGCGCGGTGAACCCGCTCTCGACGACACGCAGGCGGGTCCTGCCCCCCTCCGCGGTCAGCGTGAACTCGACCAGCGTGCTGTTCTCCTCGCGCAGCTCCTCCCCGGGGAAGGCGCTGGTCCAGCGGTACGCCAGGTAGCTCGGGGGCCGCACCTTCTCCACGCGCACGGGGAAGTCGCCGTGCTCGGGGTTCCTCGCCACCATCGTCACGCCCTCCTCGGCCACCGTGCCGGGCAGGCTCGCCTTGTCGGCCACCCAGAAGCCGGGCTGCGCCACCAGGGTCCAGACGCGCTCCAGGGGCGCTTCGATCAGGGTCTCGCGTTCGATCCGGTCCTCGCTCATGACGGACTCCGTTCCTCGACACCATCAGATGCAACTCCAGGGTTGCACGTCCCGACCCGAGGTGCAACCTGCCGGTTGCGCGAACCACGGTGTCCCGCGTTGCGCACATCACGCGCCGCTCGTTATGCAACTAGTTGCACAAGCGCCCTCGGGTCGTCTACAACAGACGGTGACGACCCTGCGCGAGGAGGCGCCCGATGGCCCCGACCACCCCGTACCCGCACCTGCTGAGCCCGCTCGACCTCGGGTTCACCACCCTGCCCAACCGGGTGCTCATGGGTTCCATGCACGTCGGTCTCGAGGAGGCCGAGCACGGATTCGAGCGGATGGCCGCCTTCTACGCCGAGCGCGCCCGGGGCGGAGTCGGCCTCATCGTGACCGGTGGCATCGCCCCGAACGAGGCCGGACGGCCCTGGGACGGCGGCGCCAAGCTCACCACCGACGAGGAGGTGGCCGAACACCGGCTGATCACCGACGCCGTGCACGAGGCCGGCGGCCGTATCGCGATGCAGATCCTGCACTTCGGCCGGTACGCCTACCACCCCGGCCTCGTGGCGCCCAGCGCTATCCAGGCGCCGATCAGCCCCTTCGTCCCCAACGAGCTGACCGACGCCGAGGTGGAGCGGACCGTCGAGGACTACGTCCGCTGCGCCGAGCTGGCCAGGGCCGCGGGCTACGACGGCGTGGAGGTGATGGGGTCCGAGGGCTACCTGATCAACGAGTTCATCGCGGCCGCCACCAACCGGCGCACCGACCGCTGGGGCGGCAGCTACGAGAACCGGGTCCGCTTCCCGCTGGAGATCGTCCGCCGCATCCGCGAGCGGGTCGGCGAGGACTTCATCCTCGTCTACCGGCTCTCCATGCTGGACCTGGTCCCGGGCGGCTCCACGCTGGACGAGGTGGTCGCGCTCGCCAAGGAGATCGAGGCCGCCGGCGCCACCATCATCAACACCGGCATCGGCTGGCACGAGGCCCGCATCCCCACCATCGCGACCTCGGTCCCGCGCGGCGCCTACACGTGGGTGACGAAGCGGCTGATGGGCACGGTCTCCGTCCCGCTGGTGACGAGCAACCGCATCAACACCCCCGAGGTGGCGGAGCAGATCCTCGCCGAGGGACGCGCCGACATCGTGTCGATGGCCCGGCCGTTCCTCGCCGACCCGGACTTCGTCCGCAAGGCCGCCGCCGACCGCGCCGACACCATCAACACCTGCATCGGCTGCAACCAGGCGTGCCTGGACCACACCTTCAGCCTCAAGATCACGTCCTGCCTGGTCAACCCGCGCGCCTGCCACGAGACCGAGCTGGTCCTCTCCCCCACCCGCCTCGCGAAGCGGCTCGCCGTCGTCGGCGCGGGCCCGGCCGGCCTCGCCTTCTCCGTGTCCGCCGCCGAACGAGGCCACCGGGTCACGCTGTTCGACGCCGCCGGCGAGATCGGCGGCCAGCTGAACGTCGCCAAGCGCGTGCCGGGCAAGGAGGAGTTCAACGAGACCCTGCGCTACTTCCGCACGCAGCTCGACGCCCTCGGCGTCGACGTCCGGCTGGACACCACCGTGGCGGCCGCCGATCTCGACGACTTCGACGAGGTGGTCGTCGCCACCGGCGTGACCCCGCGCGTCCCCGAGATCGAGGGCATCGACCACCCCAGCGTCGTCAGCTACCTCGACGTGCTGCGCGACGGCGCCCCGGTCGGCGAGCGGGTGGCCGTCATGGGCGCCGGCGGTATCGGCTTCGACGTCGCCGAGTTCCTCACGGACGGCGGCGAGGGGGCGAGCCAGGACCCGGAGACGTACTTCCGGCAGTGGGGCGTCGACACCTCGTACGAGTCCCGCGGCGGTCTGCGGACCCCCGAGCGGCCCCGCCCCCCGCGCCAGGTCCACCTGCTCCAGCGCAAGACCTCCAAGGTCGGCGCCGGCCTGGGCAAGACCACCGGCTGGATCCACCGCGCCGAGATGAAGCACCGCGGCGTCACCATGGTCGCGGGCGTGACGTACGAGCGGATCGACGACGAGGGCCTGCACATCAGCCTGGACGGCGAGCCGCAGGTCGTCCCGGTCGACACCGTCGTGCTCTGCACCGGTCAGGAGCCGCGCCGCGGCCTGTACGAGGAGCTGGTCGCCGCGGGTCGCACCGCGCACCTGATCGGCGGCGCCGACGTCGCCGCGGAGCTCGACGCGAAGCGGGCCATCGACCAGGGCACCCGCCTGGCGGCGACCGTCTGACCGCGGGCGCGGGCCCGGCACGTCCCTCCGGGCGGCCGGGCCCGCGCCACCCTTGTCCGCCCGCCGGCCGGCGACCCCGGGGACGCCTCGCCGATCGGGCCGGTCCCGCCGCAAGCCCGGCAGGACCGGCGAGACTCCCTCCTAGGATGCGTCCATGTCCCTCCCGCACGCGATCCTGACCGCGCTGCTCGAGAAGCCGTCCTCGGGTCTCGAACTGACGCGCCGCTTCGACCGGTCGATCGGCTACTTCTGGTCCGCCACCCACCAGCAGATCTACCGCGAACTGGGCAGGCTGGAGCAGGCGGGCCACATCCGCGCCCTGCCGGCCCCCGTGCCGGCGCGCGGGCAGAAGAAGGAGTACGAGGTCCTGCCGGCCGGCATCGGGGAGCTGACGGCGTGGGTGGCGCGCACGGAGGACCCGAAGCCGCTGCGGTCGGCGCTGCTGCTGCGGATGCGGGCCGCGGCCGTGGTCGGGGCGTCCGGCATGAGGGCCGAGCTGGAGCGCCATCTCGACCTGCACCGGGCACAGTTGGAGGAGTACCGGGCCATCGAGGAGCGGGACTTCCCGCCCGCCCGCCGGGAGAGCGAGCCGGACCGTCTCCGGCACCTCGTGCTGCGGGGCGGGATCGATCTGGAGCGGTTCTGGGTCGAGTGGCTGACGCACGCGCTCAGCGAGCTGCCGGCGGAGCCCCCGGAGAGGTGACGGCGGTGCCGGGATCCGTTGGTCCGGAGGGACGCGCCCGGCGGCGCGGGAGTCGGTGGCCGGCGGCCGGATCCGGCGGGTCCGCCCGGCCGGATGTGGATACTGGGCGGTAGGAGATCCACGACCGGAAAGGGCGGGCATGGCCGACGACTTGGGGCACCGCGCGACACGTCACGCGGTGGTCATCGGGGGAAGTCTCGCGGGCCTGCTGGCCGCGCGGGTGCTGAGCGAGCACGCGGAGAGGGTCACGGTCGTCGAGCGCGACCGCTTCCCCGAGGGCCCGGACGCCCGGCCCGGCGTCCCGCAGAGCCGGCACACCCATGTACTGGTGGAAGGCGGACAGCGGGCCCTGGACGAACTGCTCCCGGGATTCACGAAGGAGCTGGGCGAGCTCGGCAGCCCGGTGGTGGGGATGCCGGCGGACATGATGCAGCTGCAGGACGGCCGGTGGTTCCGCCGCACGGCCGCCTCGACGTCGCTCTTCACGGGGCCCCGGGCGCAGCTCGAATGGCTGGTGCGGCGCCGGGTGCTGGCCGACCCCCGCATCGAGACCGTGCAGGGCACCGAGATCGTGGGGCTGGTCGGCGACTCCTCGCGCGTGCGCGGGGTGCTGCTGCGCGAGCGGGGAGCGGGCGCGGACCGGGAGACCCGGTCGCTGGCGGCCGATCTGGTGGTGGACGCGTCGGGCCGGGGCTCGGGCGCCTCCGACTGGCTCGCCGCGATCGGCGCCGAGCCGCCGCACGAGGAGACCATCGACACCGGTCTCGGCTACGCGACCCGGGTCTACCGGGGCGCGGACGACGCGTCGTCGGACGCGCTCGGCGTCAACATCGTGCCCAACCCCCGGCAGGTGTACGGCGCCGTGGTGGTGCCGGTCGGCGAAGGCCGTCACCTGGTGACGCTCTCCGGGCTGCGCGACGACCTGCCCCCGTCGGACGAGGCGGGCTTCGAGGAGTTCGCGAAGCGGCTCCCGCATCCGCTGGTGAGCGAGTGGCTGGCGAAGGCCGAGCCGGAGTCCGCCGTGTTCGGCTTCCGCAACACCTCCAACATCCGGCGCCGCTACGATCTGCCCGGTCGCCGGCCGGCCGGCTTCCTCGCGACCGGCGACGCGCTGTGCGCCTTCAACCCGATCTACGGACAGGGCATGGCGGTGGCCGCGCTGAGCGCCGTGGCGCTGCGGCGCGCGCTGGGTGACACACGTCGTACGCCGACCACGCGGACGGTGCAGAAGGCGCTGGTCGACGCCTCTCGGCAGGCCTGGGACATCTCGGCGGGCGCCGACAGGAAGATGCCCGGGGCCACGGGCAACGCGACGGGCTCGCGCGCGGTGGACCGGCCCGTCGGGTGGTATCTGCGGCGCCTCCAGGAGCGGTACGCCGGGGATCCGCAGGTCGGTGCCGCGTTCCGGTCGGTCCTCACCCTGTCGGCGCCGATGTCGGCGCTGTTCGCCCCGGCTGTCGCGCGGGCGGTGCTCTTCGGGCCGGTCCGGCGGACGCCGGCCGGTCCGCCCCTGCGGCGCGAGGCGCCCGCGGGGCACTGAAGCCGGTCGGGGCTGCCGGGAGCGCGCCTCGGGGCGGCTCCGGTGGCCCCCCGGGGCCCGGCGCAACGGGCTTGGCCCTCGCCGCACGGGCCCGCGCGCCGGCGGTGACCGGCCCGTGGGGTCACACTCCCGGCGCGGCGGCGATCACCCCGGCCGCGATCGCGGCGCTCAACTGCGCGTAGTCGTCGGCGTTCTGGCCGGCGTAGCGGAGGGCGAAGTCGGCTATCGCCCGGTCGAAGACGTCCGAGGAGCCCAGGTAGCCCGCGATGGCGATGCGGTCGCCCGAGCGGGCGTGGGCGCGGGCCAGCGCGACGCCGCAGAGGCGGGC
Source organism: Streptomyces sp. MS191 (assembly GCF_008042125.1). Taxonomy (GTDB): domain Bacteria; phylum Actinomycetota; class Actinomycetes; order Streptomycetales; family Streptomycetaceae; genus Streptomyces. The sequence goes on along the minus strand of NZ_RDBI01000032.1, from coordinate 3,389 downwards.
GTATGCGCGCAGCATGGACGGGGACATCGTCTCGACCTCGGCCGAACCCTTCATGTCGCGCAACTGGCGCCAGTAGAAGTGGCGTTGTTCGGGTCCGGTCATCCAGCCCAGGAAGATGTCGCTGGCGGCCTGGGTGAGGCGCTGTCCCGCGACGACGCGACGGCCCTGGTGGGCGTGGACGCTCGGCGGCAGGTACGGCTCCAGGACCGAGCGGCCGGCCTCCTTGACCTGGAGCATCAGCGGGTCGCCGTCGTCCCGGCCCTGGAGGAGCAGGACGAAGCACCGGGTGCCGACGCTTCCGACACCGACGACCTTGCGGGCGGCGTCGACGAAGTGGAACCGGTCGAGCAGCAGACGGCGCTCCTCGGACAGCGAGCTGCGGTAGTCGCTGAAGATCTTGCCCAGGCCGACCCGGTCGAGGTCCCCGGCGCGTTCGAGGAGCGGCGGGTCGTCGACGATCCGGCGGGCTCCGGACTCGTCCGTCTCGGTCATCTTGGCGAGGGCCTGGAGGCTCGTGCGGCGGCGGGCGCGGGCGAGGCGGCTCTCGACGCGGGCCCGCCCGCTCCGGACGAGGGGGGCCAGCTCGTCGGCGTCGATCCGCTCGTACCAGACGGCGAGCTCCCCCAGTCCGGCCAGGCGTCGCATGGCGGTGCGGTACGAGCCGGCGGCGGCCAGGGCGGCGTGGTGGGCCTTGGCCTTGGTGTTGCCGTTCTGGAGGGCGGCGGCGACGACGCTGGCGGCGAGCCGCTTGACGTCCCATTCGAAGGGTCCGGGCAAGGTCTCGTCGAAGTCGTTCACGTCGAAGAGGAGGGCCCGTTCGGGTGAGGCGTAGACGCCGAAGTTGAGCAGGTGGGCGTCGCCGCACAGCTGCACGGTGAGGCCGGTGTGGGGCTGGGCGGCGAGGTCCGCGGCCATCACGGCGGCGGCGCCGCGCAGGAAGGCGAAGGGCGAGACGGCCATCCTGCCGTACCGGATCGGCACGAGTTCGGCCAGGCGGTCGACGGACTGCCGCTCCAGGACGGTCAGCGGGTCGGGCCGCTGCGAGGAGGGTATCCAGCGGCCGTGCGAGGAGCGCGGCACACGCTTGCGGGCCGCCCGGCCGATCCCGGCCCGCTCCGACGGTGTGGTCATCCGGCATCACCGCCTCGTTCGCCGCCATCACCAGTGGCTTCATTAGAAGCGCAGTCGCTCGTTTCGGCCACTCTCGCCGACCCCCCTTCCAAAGTGGTTTAGACCAATGATAGGAATTGATCACCGACGCGACCCACGCGGTCACGCTGAGCAAGCAGAGAGGGTCTGATCATGGCCGAGCCCGATCCCGAACAGATGGCGGCGGTTCCGCTCTACCTCCGGGTCGCCGGCGCCCTGCGGGACGACCTCGCCGACCGCCGCATCTCCCCCGGCAGCCGGCTGCCGTCCGAACGGTCCCTGGCCCACCGCTACCACGTGAACCGGCAGACGGTGCGCAGCGCGCTCCAACTGCTGCGCGAGGAGGGGCTCGTGGTCACGGACCGGCGGGGCACCTTCGCGGCCGGTGCCGGACAGGCGGCGGCCGCGCCCGCCCTGACGGTCCGCCGGCAGCACTTCCCCGGCGGCACGGAGGCGGCCGACGCGCTGGTCCGCGCGGCGCTCGCGTGGGAGGTGCCGCCCGCCGCACTGGCGGGCCGGCTGACGCTCGTGCCGGGCGAGCCCACCCTCGTCCACCGGCATGTGGTGCTCAGTCCGGGCGGAGCCCCGCTGCAGCGCTCCGTCTCGTGGTTCTCCCGGTCGGCCCTGGCGGAGATCCCGCAGCTCGGCCGGTACCGGCGGGTCACCGGCTCCGTGCGGCAGCCCGACCTGCGACTGCTCTACCACTGGATGCACCAGGCGGGCCTGCGCCTGACCCGGCGCGAGTCGATCGCCGTGCCGCACGGGCCCGCCACCGGCGTCGGCGCGGACGACGCCCGGCTGGTCGTCCACCGGGTGGTGAGCGACCAGCACGGGCACGCGCTGGAGGTCACGGACATCGACTTCGCGGCCCATGCCGCGCCCTGGACCTACGAGTTCTCGGCCTGAGGCGTGGACTCCGCTCCGGGACGGGCCCGTTCGCGGGGCGTCAGACGATCCCCTCGGCGATCTCCGCCTCCTCGCGCGCGCTGCCGTACGCCGACGGCGTGCCGTACGAGCGGCGGGCGACGTACCACCACAGGGTGGCGAGGACGAGCACCACGGCGAGCGCGATGGCCGCGTAGTTCATCGAGTCGATGGTCACCGGGGACTTCTGCGGCAGGCAGAAGAGGACGGTGACGAGAGCCACCCAGATCACGGCGGTCCAGCCGATCGGTCGGCTCCAGCGGCCCAGACTCCACGGGCCCGGTGTGAACCGCTTGCCCGCCCGCAGCCGCAGGTAGATCGGAATGGCGTAGGCGGGGGTGATGCCGATGACGTTGATGGCCGTCACGGCTCCGTAGGCGGTGGCGGAGTAGAGCGAGGGCACCGCGAGCAGGGCGGCGACGACGACCGAGAGCCACACGGCCGGCACCGGGGTCTGCGTACGGCTGCTGACCTTGCGCCAGAGAGCCGACCCGGGAAGGGCGTTGTCGCGGCTGAAGGCGAAGACCATCCGGCTGGCAGCGGCCACCTCGGCGTTGCCGCAGAACAACTGGGCCACGATCACCACGAGCAGCAGGGCGGTGGCGCCGCCGCTGCCGAGCGCGTCGAGCAGGATCTGCGCGGGCGGCACGCCGGTGGCGCTGTTCTGGGTGCCCACGTAGTCCTGGATCGCGAAGGTCAGCCCGGCGAGCAGCGCGAAGCCGGCTATCCAGGAGACCCAGATGGCCCGGACGATGCCCTTGGCCGCGCTGACCGAGGCGTTGGAGGTCTCCTCGGACAGGTGGGCGGAGGCGTCGTAGCCGGAGAAGGTGTACTGCGCGAGGAGGAGCCCGATCGCGGCGACGTAGAGCGGGTTGGCCCAGCCGGTGTCGTTCACGAACTCGGTGAAGACGAACTCCGCCGACTGGTGGTGGTCCGGGACGATGGCGAGGGCGCCGACGATGAGCGCCACGCCGCCGAGGTGCCACCAGACGCTGACCGAGTTGAGGAGGCTCACCAGTCGGACGCCGAAGAGGTTGAGCACGGCGTGCAGCAGCAGGATCACGAGGAAGATCACGAAGGTGCCGCCGGGCGTGGGCACGATGCCCCACTGGAGGTTGAGGAAGGCTCCGGTGAAGAGCGCGGCGCCGTAGTCGATGCCCGCGATCGCGCCGAGCAGGCCGAGCAGGTTGAGCCAGCCGGTGTACCAGCCCCAGCGGCGGCCGCCCAGCCGGTCGGCCATGTAGTAGAGCGCGCCGGAGGTGGGGTACGCGCTGGTGACCTCCGCCAGCGCCAGGCCCACGCAGAGCACGAAGAGC
>NZ_RDBI01000031.1:55502-63380 GCF_008042125.1 Streptomyces sp. MS191 | reverse complement strand
CGCGGGTTCCTGACCGGCACCGTGCGCTCCACCGACCAGTTCGACGAGAACGTGGCGCTGCGGGGGCGGGCCGGAGTCGCGACGGGGCGGTGTCAGCGTTCGAGCATCCGTGCCTGGGCCTCGGTGTGGGTGGCGCCGGCGGCGGGCGGCAGGCCGGCGAGCCTGCCGAGCTGCTCTGCGGTCAGCGTGACGGCGTCGGCAGCGGTGTTCTCCTCGACCCGGCCGACGCGCTTGGTGCCGGGGATCGGGGCGATGTCGTCGCCCTGGGCGAGCAGCCAGGCCAGCGCCACCTGCCCGGGCGTGGCACCGGCCTCATCGGCCAGGGCCTTGACCTGGTCGGCGAGGGCGAGGTTGTGCTGGAAGTTGTCGCCGGTGAAGCGGGGATTGTCGCGGCGGAAGTCGTTCTCGTCGAACTGGTCGGTGGAGCGCACGGTGCCGGTCAGGAACCCGCGGRCCAATGGGGAGAAGGGCACCAGCCCGATGTTCAACTGCCGCAGGACGGGCAGGACCCGTTCCTCGACACCACGCGTGAACAGGGAGTACTCGGACTGGACCGCGGTGACCGGCTGGACGGCGTGTGCGCGGCGGATCGTGTCCGGTCCGGCCTCCGAGAGCCCGAAGGCGCGCACCTTGCCCTCGGCGATCAGCTCGCCGACAGCGCCGGCGGTCTCCTCGATCGGCGTGTTCGGGTCGACCCGGTGCTGGTAGTACAGGTCGATGTGGTCGGTGCCGAGCCGTTTCAGGGAGCCCTCGACCGCGGTGCGGATGTTCGCCGGGCTCGAGTCCAGGTTCCAGGCGCCGTCTCCGTCGTGGGAGACCAGGCCGAACTTGGTGGCCAGCACCACCTGATCGCGGCGCCCCTTCAACGCCCGCCCGAGCAGGTCCTCGTTCGTGTAGGGGCCGTAGATCTCGGCGGTGTCGATCAGCGTGACGCCCAGATCCAGTGCCCGGTGCACGGTCCTGATCGACTCCGCGTCGTCGGTACCGGAGCCGGTGTAGCCGTGGGACATGCCCATCGCACCCAGTCCGATCCGGGAAACCTCCAGGTCACGCAGCTTGATGTACCGCATCTCGCTCTCTCCGGTCGGTGGCGTTGCTCGTCCCCTCACTCTTGCCCGGCCCGGCGGATCGCGCCGGTTGGAGCCAGGCGACGGCGAGCGGCCGGCGTCTTCCTCGTCAACCTTCACCCCGATCGCTCCGATGTGGCAGGGCGGGCTCTTCAGGGGTAATGGCAGGGCCCCCCTCCCGTCTGCGGAGCGGACGCCCGTCGGGTGAGACTGGAGTCATGGCATCCCAGAGCGCGAACAGCGAGGGCGCCGAGCTGGGCCGTTTCCTGCGCGCCCGCCGCACCCGGACCAGCCCCGGACACGTCGGCCTCACCGTCGGCTCCGGTACCGACGACGCGGAGTCGATCAGGACCGTGCACCGGGCACTGGATCTGGGCGTCACGCTGATCGACACCGCCGAGATCTACGGCCCCTACACGAACGAGGACCTGCTCGGGCGGGCGTTGAAGGGGCGCCGCGATCAGGTGGTGCTGGCCACCAAGTTCGGCCTGGTCTCCCACGACGGAGACGGCCTGAAGCTGCTGCTGGACCCTGAAGCTGCTGCTGGACTCGCTGCGGCCGAACCCCGCCTACGTCATCAGCCGCAGCATGGACATGCTGGCCTGGAACCCCGGCGGCCTCGCCCTGTACGCGGGCCTGGACGACTGGCCCGTCAACCACCGCAACCTGGCCCGCTACCTCTTCCTCCACCCTGCCGCGCGGGCCCTGTTCCCGGACCGGGACCGCCAGATCACCGCCTGTGTCGCCCGGCTGCGCGCCGTCGCCGGCATCGCTCCCGACGCCCCCGACCTGACCAACCTCGTCGGCGAACTCCTCCTCAAGAGCCCTGACTTCGCCCGCCTGTGGGAGCGCTACGAGGTCACCGGCCGCAAACCCGCGCAGAAGACCTTCCACCACCCCGCGTCGGCACGGTCACCCTCACCTCCCAGTCCATGGACCTGGAAGGCACCCCCGGCCAGCGCATCGGCGTCTACACCGCGGAACCCGGCACCCCCGACCACGACGCCATGATCCTCCTCGACATGACCACACCCGCGGCCAGCACGGCCCCGCAGAAGGCACAGCGCCGGCGGCCGTGACCGCTCGTCGGGTGTGCCCGGGAGGTGTTCACCCCACCTGGGTTCGATCCTCATCCGGGCCCGCTGGGTCCCGTCGTCCGACGTTCATCCGGCCGGTGCGGTCGGCACCGATTCACCGACGCTCCGGGGTCGTGGTGCCCCGACCCGGCCACCGGATTTCCGGGACAGCCCCAGGTGACGCCCTCGCGGCAGGGGTCACGGCAAGTCGGGTGCACCCTCCTGGGCGGGATCCCTGGACGCCAGGTGATCCGGACCGTCGGCCGGGGCGGCGGCACGCAGCGCCGCTTCGACCCGGCGGTTGTCGGTCATGGACGCCGTGACGGCCGTCATCGCCAGGAGGAGGACGGCGGCGGCGTAGAGCGGGGTGCGGATGTCGTACGTGGTGGCCAGCCAGCCGCCGAGGAAGGCGCCGACGGGGGCGGCGCACATGGCCAGCATGCGGGAGGTGGAGGCGACCCGGCCCATCAGGTGGGCCGGGACGATCGCCTGCCGGAGGGAGGGCGCGAGCACCATCGTGGCGCCCATGCCGGCCCCGCAGACGGCGAGCGCGAGCCCGGCCACGTACGGGTTCGGGGCAGCGGCAAGCCCCAGGACGGCAAGTCCTTCGACCGCGGCCGTGCAGGTCAGTGCCGTGCCGGTGCCGAGTCGTCGGCCGAGGTGGGAGGCGATGCCCGCACCGAGCAGACCCCCGGTGGCCTCCGCCGTGAGGAGCAGGCCGAAGCCGTAGGTGTCGATGCCGAGGCGGTCGTGCGCGAAGAGGGCGAGGACGGTCTCCACCGCGAGGAAGGCGACGTTCCCGACCGCCGGGCGGAGCGCGAGCCCGAGCAGCAACCGGTCCCGGAAGACGTACGAGGCCCCGGCCCGCGCCTGCCGAAGCAGCGACTCGCGGGCCTCCGGCACGGGCCGGGGCAGGGCGGGCAGCGTACGGACGAGCAGCGCGGAGAGCAGGAACGACACCGCGTCGGCGAGCAGCGGAACCGCCCGCCCGAGCGCGAGCAGCGCACTGCCCGCAGGCGGCCCCGCGAAACCGGACATGGCGGTCTGGGCGCCGCGCAAGCGAGAGTTGGCTCGCTCGAGCAGCGCGGGGTCGCGGCCGAGCAGGTCGGGCAGATAGGCCGTGGCGGCCGTGTCGAAGAAGAGTCCGCCGAGGCCGAGCAGGAAGGCGACGGCCGCGAGCAGCGGAATGCTGAGCACATCGAGCGCGGCTGCTGCCACCGGTATCGCGAGCAGCACCGCACGCGCCGCGTCCACGACCCACATCGTGCGCCGGCGGTCCCATCGGTCCACCAGGGCACCGCCGAGCACCCCGAAGAGCAGCCACGGCAGCGTCCCCGCGGCCGTGACGACGGCGAGCGCCATCGGATCCCGCGTCAAGGTCAACGCGATCAGCGGCAGCGCGGCGTGCGATACCCCGTCGCCGAGCGAGGACACCGTCTGCGCGGTCCACAGCCGCCCGAACCCGCTCGGCAACTTCCTCATGTCTGAAGTCACTTGGCGCCTCCCGGGGCCTGCTCGCGCGCTGCCGGACGGAACAGCGCGAAGACGAGTGACACGTCCGGCAGCGACGGATCGGACAGCTCCCGGTACTCCTCCGCCAGTGCCTCCAGCCGCGCCCCCAGCTCCGCGAACTGATCCTCGGTGAGCCGCAGATGCGCCATCCGCACGTGCCGCTCGTCATCCGCCGGCGCCGCCTCCAGGTCCGCCACCGCATGCCGCATCAGCACATCCGGCCCTCCCTCGCCCGGATCCGGCAGCACGATCGCCCCCGCGGCCATCGCGTAGTACCGCTCGGTGACACCCCGCACCTTCCGCGTCCGCACCACCTTGACCAGGCCGGCCCGCTCCAGCAGCCGTACGTGATAGCTGGAACTCCCCTTCGCGAGGCCCACCCGCTCGGCGATCTGCGTGATCGTCGCCGGCTCGAAGCGGAGCACGGCCATGATCCGATGGCGCGTCAGATTGGAGACGGCGCGCAGCTGTTCGTCCGTGGTGACGTGAAGCGTCTCAGGCAGATCGTCGGTAGGCATGCGAGCAATGGTCAACGATTCTTGACCATTGGGCAAGGGAAATTTCGCGCGGGCGCGAAATCCGGGTGGCCGCCGCGCTCGGTCGTCCCGGGGTCGGCCCGAGCGCCCGTCAGACCCGCTTGATACGTCAATCCCGGCGGCGCCCGGAGCGCGCCCCTCTCCCGCCCCCTCGCGGACCGGTACTCGGATCAGCGACCTGATCGGCCGGACAGGACCTCTCGGACGTGTCCGGCCGATCAGGTCGACTCCGCCGGCGCGCGGGGGTCAGCACGCAGCCGGCGCCTTCATCGCCCGCCGCCGGCTCCCCCTCACCGGGGGCGCGGTGCGTCAGGGGCGTGCTGCCGGCGGCGGTACTCGGCCGTGGGGACGCCGCCCACGCCCCAGTCCTCCAGGGCGACTTCGTCGATGAGGACGAACGTGGTGGCCGGGTCCTTGTCGAGGACCTTGACCAGCAGGTCGGTGACACCGGCGATGAGCTCGGCCTTCTGGGCGGCGGTGGCGCCTTCCCGGGTGATCCTGATGTTCACGTACGGCATGTGGAGGTCCTTTCGGTTGAGGGTGAGGTCAGGAGCGGCCGGTGACGTGGCCGCCGTCCACGCGCAGGGCGTGGCCCGTCACGAAGTCGGCTCCCGCGAGGTAGAGCACCGCCTCGGCGATCTCGGAGGCCTCCCCGACCCGGTCGAGGAGGGCGAGCCCGCCGAGGCCGTCCACGTCGCCGCCCTCGTGCAGCGGGGTGCGGATGATGCCGGGGGAGACGAGGTTGACGCGGATGCCGTCGGCCGCCAGCTCGGCGGCCAGGCTCGTGGTCAGCCCGTGCACTCCGGCCTTGCTGACCACCGGCGCGCTGGCCGGGAATCCGGCCAGTCCGTGGTCCACCAGGACGGTGCCGATGTTGACGATGCTGCCGCCCTCACCCTGGGCGCGAAGCGCCCGTACCACCGTCTGGGTGGTGAGGTAGGTGCCCTTGAGGTTGCCGGTGAGGAAGCCGTCGAGTTCGGCTTCCGTGACCTCGGTGAAGGGCTTGGAGGCGAAGGTGCCGGCGTTGTTGACCAGGACGTCGATGCGGCCGAAGCGCTCCAGGGCCGTGCGGACCAGGGCCTCGCCGGTTTCGTGCTCGGCGATGCTGCCCGCGACCGACGCGGTCCGCTCCGGATGGCCGAGGCCGGCGGCGGCCTTGGCGAGGCGGTCGGCGTCGCGGCCGTTCATGACGACGTTCGCGCCGCTCGCCAGGAAGGCACGGGCGATGTCCAGGCCGATGCCGCTGGAGGATCCGGTGATGAGGGCAGTGGTCATGGTGGGTGCCTTTCGGGGCGGTTCGGCGGACTGGTTCGTCCGGCTGACACCCAGGAACCTATGAACCCCCAACGCATAACACCACGACGTAGATTGGAGCGTGTGATAATCCCACGTTATGGATGTGGACCTGCGGGACCTGGAGCTCCTCGACGCGACCGCCGAGGCGGGCTCGCTGACGGCCGCCGCCGAGCGGCTGTACGTCAGCCAGCCGGCCCTCAGCCAGCGGCTCACGCGGCTGGAGGCTCGCCTCGGCATGCAGCTCTTCGACCGCAAGGGCCGTCGCCTGGTGCCCAACGCGGCGGGCCGCCGGCTGCTGGTCGCCGCCCGCCACGTCCTCGGTGAACTGGAGTCGGCCTCCCGCGACCTGCGGGAGATCCGCGACGGGCACGGCCGACGGGTCCGCTTCACCGCCCAGTGCAGCACCACCCTCCCGTGGCTGCCGCCCGTACTGCGCGCCTTCCGCGAGCGCGAGCCGGACATCGACGTGCGCATCGAGGCCGTCGCCGACGACGCCCCGATTCCGGCGCTGCTCGCCGACCTGGTCGACGTCGCGCTGGTCACCAAGCCGGATCTCCAGATGGACCGGGTGTCGCTGACCACGCTGTTCGACGACGAGATGATGGCAGTGGTGCCCGCCGCGCACCCGTGGGCCTCCCGCGGGCACCTGACCGCCCGTGACTTCGACGGCGTCGACCTGGTCCTCTACGACGGCTACGACCAGAACCGCATCCCGTCGATGCCGCTGCCGATCCCGCCCGGGGCCCGCCCCGGCCGGATCACCACCATGCCCGTGGTGACCGACCTGGTCATCGAGATGGTGGCGGGCGGCCAGGGCGTGACCGTCCTCCCCAACTGGGTGGCCGCACCCTACGTGTCGTCACACGCCCTCGCCCTGGTGCGCATCGGGAAGAAGCCGATGACTCGTACGTGGTTCTGCGCCACCCGAACCGGCCCGCGCCCGCCCCACATCACGGCGTTCGTCGAGGAGCTCACCACCCGCCTCACCGCCCCGATCAGCGCACAGGCGCAGCCGGTTCCGGCCTGAGGCCTGGCTCCGCCTCCACCGGTGCGGCGGGGTCGCCCCGGTCGGTGGCGTTCGAGTGCCAGGGCCCGAGGGAGCCCGACAGGCCCCGAACGAGCCGCCCGACGGTCACGTGCACGATCCCCTACGAGACCGTTCACATCACCGACACCGGGCCCATGGTCCACTGCCCCTGCCCCTGCCCCTGTCCCGGCCCGCCCGGACCCCGACCGTGTCATCCGGCACTCCTCGCCCGGCTGTTCGCGGCATGTCGGCTCCCGCTCCTGGTGGCCCCTGCCCGCGCCGCTTCTCCTGGCCTCGACCTGCTGCCCGTGCTGCCGCCGACACCGGCTCGCAGCTCGGCCGGCGGGGTCGGCCTCCACCCCTCGCGGGTTACGTCGCGTGAGTCGCCACTGGATGTGCTGGTACGTTACTGGCCGGTAGAGGGTTGTCCGTGCGTCGTGTGCTGGTCCGCTGCCCGGGCGCGAGGGTGTCTGATGCAGCGAGAGGTCGTAGGACACGCATGAGCGCTGACGGGGCGTCCGCGGAGTTCTCCGAGTTCTTCGAACACCACCATGTCGGGCTCTCCCGGCTCGCCTACCTTCTGACCGGCGAGCCGGATGGCGCCGACGACCTGGCCGCAGATGCCATGGTCGTCATGTGGCACCGCTGGCCCGAAGTCCGCCGGGCCGGTTCTCCACTGGCCTATGCCCGGGGAACCGTGGCCAACCTCGCTCGGGAACGGGCCCGCACCGCGGTACGGGAGCGCAGGCGGATCCGGCTGTTCTGGGCCCGCACCGAGCCGGCCCACGGTCCCGACATCGCTGCCACGGTCACCGTGCGTACGGCGTTGGAGCGCCTGCCGTTCCGCAAGCGCGCCTGCGTGGTGATGCGGTACGCCTTCGACATGTCGGAGAAGGAGGTCGCGCAGGCACTGGGCATCGCCGTGGGTACCGTGAAGAGCCAGACCTCCAAGGGCGTGGCGGAACTTCGACGGCTGCTCGACCCCATGGCCGCGGAACAACTGGTCGCCAGGAGCACCCGATGACAGACGACGTCCACGAGCAGCTGCGCGGAGCGGCGCAGGCGCACCGTCCCGACCGCGCACGGATGCTGGCCCGCGTCGAGCGCGGCATGGCCGGCACCCGCAGCGCGCCCGGCCGTGCGCGCGCTCTGGGTGCCCGGTCCCGGGTGGTGTTCGCCGCGGTTGCGGCGGCCGGGGTGATGACGGTGGCCGCCGCCGCGGTGGCCATCGTGTCCACCGTTCCCGGGCCCGCCCCCGCCTGGTGAATGCCGCCCGGCCCGCGACGGCCTTCGCGTCGCTGGGCCCGCCGGTCTCCTGACGCGGTGCCGACCACTTGTTGCCGCCGCGCCCCGAAAGGTTGCCG
>NZ_RDBI01000031.1:50119-55402 GCF_008042125.1 Streptomyces sp. MS191 | reverse complement strand
GCAGGAGGGCGCCCGGCCCACCCGTACGGCGGCCGCCGTGCCGGCCCGGGCGCCCTCCTGCGATCCCCGGAAGGCCGGACCGCGCCCCTCGCGGATCGACGGACCGGCCGTCGAGCGGATCCGCCGGCGCGGTCATCTCGTCGCGGGCGTGGACCTGAACAGCTACCTCTGGGGGTCGCGGGACCCGCAGACCCGGGAGCCGACGGGCTTCGACATCGACCTCGTCCGGGCGATCGCCCGGGACATCCTCGGGCCCAAGGCCACCGTCCGCTTCGTCAGCATGCCGCCCAGTCAGCGGATCGCGAGGCTCCGGTCCCGCCAGGTCGACGTCATCGTGCGCACCATGAGCATCACCTGCGAGCGGCTGACCGAAGTGGCCTTCTCCAGCGTCTACTTCGAGACCGGGCACCAGTTGCTCGTCCCCGACGGCTCCCCCGTCAAGGGCTTCGACGCGGGTCTGCGCGGCCGGAAGGTCTGCCTGAGCAAGGGCAGTTCGGCCGCCGACCTGCTGCGGAGGTCCGGCACCGGCGCCACGGCCGTGGAGACCGCGAGCCACCTGGACTGCCTCGTCGAACTCCAGCAGAGCAAGGTCGACGCCATCCTCACCCACGCCACACTCGCCGCCGGACTCGCCGCACAGGACCCCACGCTGCGCCTGGTCGGCCCCCGTCTGGACACCGCCCTGTACGGGGTCGCGCTCAACAAGGGCGACACGGACCTGGTGCGCCGGGTGAACGCCATCCTGGAGGACTACCGCAGGGGCGGCGCCCGCAGCCCCTGGCAGACCTCCTACGACAGATGGCTCGCCCCGACCCTGGGCGCCGCGCCCTCCGGGCCGCCACCGGCGGCGTACGCCGACTGAGCCGCGAGCCGGCCACCCGGAGGGCCCGCCCGGCCATCCCTCGGACGGCGCCCCGGTCACAGGTGCACGGTCGAGTACCACGCCGGCACGCCGCCGAGGGAGTCGTCCGCGAGGCCGAGGGCCGTCATCGTGCCCGTCTCGAACGATCGCGCACGCCGCGTGGACGCGTCAGCCGCGGAAGCCGGCCGGGCGCTCGGGCGACGCTTCGGCCAGTGCCTTCGTCACGGCCTCGACGTCGCCGCGCAGACCGTAGACCGGGGTGTCCGGCTGCTGGCGCCAGGACTCGTCGATGCCGCCCGCGTCCACCGTGTCGAAGCCGAGCTCGTCGATGAGGCTTCGGACGGTCCGCTTCGCCGTCTCGTCGTCGCCCGCCACGGGCAGGGCGATGCGCTCGGGGTCGCCGGCCGGGCGCGGCCGGTCGAGGATGTCCGAGGCGTAGGTGCCGTTGAACGCCTTGATCACCGCATGGCCGACGTGCCGCTCGGTCCAGCGGCTCTCGGTGAGCCCGTCGTCCTCGATCGCGGCGATCCGGCCGTCCCGCTCCCGGGGGTAGTAGTTGCCGGTGTCGATCACGGCGAAGCCGTCCGCCGCGCCCGCGAAGAGGTCCGCGGGGAGGTCCGGGACCGCCCGCAGCGGGACGGTGACGACCACGACCTCCGCCCCGCGCGCGGCCTCACCGACGGTGACGGGAGTGGCCCCGGTCTCCGTCGCGAGCGCGGCGAGGGTCTCGGGTCCGCGGGAGTTGGCCACGGACACGTCGTGCCCGAGGGCGGTGAGCCGGCGGGTGAGGTTGCCGCCGATGTTGCCTGCGCCGATGATGCCGATCTTCATGGAGCCGTCCTTTCGAGCGGGTGCGGCCGCGTGCCACGCCAGGCCAGAACCGCCGGCCCGGCGGCCCTATTCCTGCCGCCTCCCCGATGCGTCACCTTCGCGCCGGGCGGGCCGCCCGCGGGGAGCGACGAGGCCGACGGCGACGAGATCCCCGACATCCGCCGTCGAGGGGCCTATAACCGTAGGCGCGAGGGGTTCACCCGCCCCGGCGGGGCGCAGAGCGAAGGAGACCGAGTCATGGCGCGGCAGATCGTCCTGTGGATGTCGGTCTCGCTCGACGGCTACATCGAGGGACCGGACCACGACCTCAGCTGGAGCCGGGTCGACGAGGAACTCCACCAGCACATGAACGACGAGCTGCGCGCCATGGGCGGGCTTCTCGCCGGCCGCGTCACCCACGAGCTGATGGCGGACTTCTGGCCGACGGCGGACGCCGATCCGGAGAGCACGCCGACCATGGTGGAGTTCGCCGGCATCTGGCGGGACATTCCCAAGACGGTCTACTCCCGGACCCTGCGGCGGGCCGACTGGAACACGACCGTCGTCCGGGAGGTCGACGCCGACGAGGTGCGGGCGCTCAAGGAGCAGCCGGGCGGCGACCTGGCGCTCTCCGGCGCGGACCTGGCCGCCGCGTTCATGGCGCAGGATCTGGTCGACGCGTACCGGATCTACGTCCATCCGGTGCTCATCGGCCGGGGCAAGCCCCTCTTCCCCGCGACGGACGTCGTCACCGGGCTGAAGCTGGCCGGGAGCCGGACGTTCGGCAACGGCGTGGTCCTCCTGCGCTACGAACGGGACCGGGACCGGGACGCCGGCTGAACCGGCCGGCGTACCTCGGTGACGGCGGGTCGGGCCGGTCGGTCCAAGTGACCTGGTCCGACCGCGATGTGAGACTTGCGCCATGGACATGGGGCGTGAGTCGCGGTGGGAGAAGGACACAATGACGGTGGAGATCGCCTTCGCGCTGGTGACCGGCGGCGCGCTGGCCGCGGTGGTCTTCGCCGTCGCTCTGGCCCTCGCACGGGCTCTCGGCATCTCAGGGCCGGCGGGAGAGGGCGCGTTGGAGGGGGCTGCGCTGCTCGGGGCGGCAGCCGGAGTGTGGCGTGTGGTGCGGGTGCTGCGCCGCTTCGACGCGCGGCGCCGTCAAGGTCGCTGAACGCGGGGCCGCCTCCCCGGGCCCGCGACTACTTCCGTACCGACTCTTGTGGTGTGCGGGGCGACTGCTTACTTTCGAGTAACTCGCCTTCCCCACAAGGGCGTCGGCGTCGACCACCCCGGAAGGAACTCGGATGTCCGCTGCCCGGAAACGTGGTGCACGCCGCCTCCTGCTCGGTTCGCTGGCCACCCTCGCGGCGCTCGCGCTCGGCGCGGGCGGCGGGGGAGCGACCGTGGCCGCCGCGCCGTCCGGCCCGGCCGCGGGACCGGGAACGGCCGCCGCGACGGACTCCGCCGGCCTGCGGCAGGTGATGTTCGTCGGGAACAACTGGGACGGCACCGCCGACGTCATCGAGTCGACCGGGTCGTTCCGGAGGATCGGCCGGGTCGACGTGGTGCCCGACCGCAGCCGCCGGATGTGGGAGATCTCCCTCAACCCGGTCAAGCTCGCCTACTTCCTCGGGATCCGGCAGGGGCCCGGCGAGGGCCACGACCAGTTCGTCGACGACATGTACGCCACCCCGGACGGCACGGCCATGGTCGTCTCCCGCCCAAGCTTCGCCGACGTCGTCTCGATCGACCTGCGCACCGGAGCGCTCAACTGGCGCTTCCCGGTCGCCGGATTCCGCTCCGACCACATGGCCGTCTCACCCGACGGGACCCGCGTCGCCGTCTCCGCCTCCACCGCCAACAAGGTGCACGTCCTCGACATCACCGACGGACGGGAGGTCGGTTCCTTCACCACCGGCGACAAGCCGCACGAGAACGTCTTCAGCGCCGACGGGCGCCACCTGTGGAACATGTCGATCGGTGAGGTCACCACCGCCCTCGACGACCCGATCTTCGACTGGACGAAGGGCGACCGGCGCATCACCGTCGTCGACGCCCGCACCTTCCAGCAGGTCCGGGTCATCGACATGCGCGACCGGCTCGACGCCTTCGGCCGCAAGGACCTCTCGGACGCCGTGCGGCCCGTCGCCTTCACGCCCGACGAGTCCACGCTGTACTTCCAGGTCTCCTTCTTCAACGGCTTCCTCGAGTACGACGTCGCCACCGACCGTGTCACCCGCCTCAAGGCCCTCCCGAAGAACCCGGCGACCGATCCGGACCGCACCAAGTGGGTCAACGACTCACGTCACCACGGCCTGTCGATGAGCCCCGACGGCAAGCGGCTCTGCGTCGCCGCCACCATGGACGACTACGCCACCGTCGTCGACCGCGCCACCCTCGCCGAGGGGCCGCTCGTGGCGGCCGACAAGCCCTACTGGGCCACGGTCAGCGGTGACGGCCGCGCCTGCGTGATCTCCGAGAGCGGCGCCGACCGGGTGACCGCGATCGACTTCGCCACCGGACGCGCCGTCGCCTCCGTGGCCGTGGGCGACCACCCGCAGCGCGTCCGCCTCGCCCACGTCCCCGCCGACTGGACGGGTCCCGCCCAGGGCTGAAATCCACTGCCGGGCGGCGCCCGACGACGTACCCGACGTGTACCGGGCGCCGCCGCGGGCAGCCTCCCTGCCGTGGACCACGACGAGCCCAACCCCCGACCGGCGGACGAGCGGGCCGACGAACCGGCACACGAGCCGCAGCTCCGCTGGACGCCGTTCGCCCCCGAGGACGAGGCCAGACACCGCCAGGACTTCCTGGCGGGAACGGTGTTCGTGGCCGCCGCCGGGATCATGGCCCCCGACGACGGGCCGGGACCCGGATCACCGGACCCCGTCCTCGTCCTGGAGGTGCACGAGGACGAACGCACCTTCGCGGTCGTCCCCCAACTGCGCGAGGCGTTCGCCCTCCTCGACACGTACGGCGCCGTGGACCTGCACCACCGCACCGAGATCGCCACCGGCTGGTCCGGCATGGGCGGCCACGACCCCCTGGTCAAGCTCCAGTTGCGCTTCCTGGGCCCCGAGCCCTCGCCCGGCACCGGCCAACTGGTCGTCCCCGGGCGGCGCCACGCCGCACTCTGGCAGCACGTCGTCGACGGCGGCCTGATCGGCATCAGCTCCGCGCGGCGGATGGAACGGGCGGTCGCCGGCCCCGAGGCGACCTTCGCCGACGGCATCGGCGCCTGCGTCCTGCTCGCCACGGGAGCGTCCCCCGTCCTCGACCAGTTCATCGAGGGCTACGGCTGGCCCCGCGGCGCCCGCTCCTCGCCGCCCTGATTCCGGGCGTCCCCCGGTCCCTCCTCCGGATGAGGCCCGCCCCGCGGCGCCCCCTACCCGTAGTACTCCGGAGCTACGCGGCAAGTGTCCCCCCTGGTGGGACGTCAATTACCTGGCGTGATCCATAACTTCGGCACCGGAATCGAGAACCACCCCGGTACGGAAGGACCACGCCATGGCGTCCCGCCCGCGCAGCCGCCGGCTGCGCCGCACCCTGCTCGCCGCCCTCGTCGCCGCCTCGGTGGCGGTACCCACCGTCGGTGCCGCCGGCCC
>NZ_RDBI01000031.1:0-50019 GCF_008042125.1 Streptomyces sp. MS191 | reverse complement strand
CGGCAAGGTCCCCCATGACGAGCCACGACACCACCGACTCCCGGCCGGCCCTCGGCGTCCACTCCGAGGTCGGACGGCTGCGGAAGGTCCTCGTCTGTGCGCCGGGGCTCGCCCACCGGCGGCTGACCCCGACGAACTCCGACGACCTGCTCTTCGACGACGTGATGTGGGTGGAGAACGCCCAGCGCGACCACGCCGACTTCGTCAACAAGCTGACCCAGCGGGGTGTCGAGGTCGTCGAGCTGCACAACCTGCTCACCGAGACGATGGCGATCCCCGAGGCGCGGGCGTGGCTGCTCGACCGCAAGATCATCGCCAACGAGGTGGGGCTGGGGCTGATCGACGACACCCGGGCCTTCCTGGAGTCGCTCGCTCCGCGCGCGCTCGCCGAGTACCTCGTCGGCGGCCTGTCGACGGCGGACCTGCCCGAGGACCACCGCTCCGGTTACGTCTCCCTGGCCCGCGAGGCCACCGGCGCGCGCGAGTACCTGATGCCCCCGCTCCCGAACACCCTCTACACCCGGGACACCACCTGCTGGCTGTACGGCGGCGTGACGCTCAACCCGCTGTACTGGCCCGCCCGGCACGGCGAGACCCTGCTGATGAAGGCCGTCTACCTCTTCCACCCCGACTACCGGGACAGCACCGTGTGGTGGGGCGACCCGGAGCAGGACTGGGGCCAGGCCACGTTCGAGGGCGGCGACATCATGCCCGTCGGAAACGGGGTGGTCCTCATGGGCATGAGCGAGCGCACCTCCCGCCAGGCCATCACCCAGGTCGCGGCCTCGCTGTTCGCGAACGGGGCCGCCCGGCACGTCGTCGTGGCCGGCATGCCGAAACTGCGGTCGGCCATGCACCTGGACACCGTCTTCACCTTCGCCGACCGCGACATCGTCACCCTGTACCCGCGGATCATGGACGCCGTCCACACCTTCTCGCTTCGCCCCGCCGACCGGGCGCCCGGTGTCGAGATCACCGACGAGGGCACGACCCCGTTCGTCGACGTGGTCGCGAAGGCGCTCGGCCTGCCGGAGCTGCGGGTGATCGAGACGGGCGGCGACGTCTACGCCTCCGAGCGCCAGCAATGGGACAGCGGCAACAACGCCGTCGCCCTGGAGCCGGGCGTCGTCTTCACCTACGACCGCAACACCCAGACGAACACGCTGCTGCGCAAGGCGGGCGTCGAGGTCGTCACCATCGTCGGGGCCGAGCTGGGTCGGGGCCGCGGCGGCGGCCACTGCATGACCTGCCCCCTCATCCGTGACGCGGTCGACTTCTGACCGGCGGAGCGGCGGGCAGGATCCGATCGGGGGTGTCGGCCTCCAGAGCCGCCTCGTCGGCGTACACACGGAAGGTCCCGTCGGTCACGCGGAGCACGGGCCACGTCCAGTTCTCGCCCGCCTCGGGCACCAGCACCTGGGTCGTGGCCCGCTCGACGTCGTGGACGACCACCGTCATGATCGAGCAGCCCAGATGCCCCATGGAGGGGATCAGCTGCTCCGGGTGGTCGTCGGGACCGCTCGCCTCCACGACGTAGAACCGGTCGTCCAGCCAGTAGCCGGACTCGTCGAGCCAGAGGTCGGGCGCGATCCGTACTCCGTCGACCCAGACGCCCACCGGGTCGACGGGCGGGCCGAGCCGCAGGTGCACGGCCCGGTGCCGGTCGTTCCCGGAGAACTTCACGCGGAGCCCCAGCGGGGACCAGCAGTCGATGAACGAGCTGCACGCGCCGGGGACGGGACCCGAACGGAGCCGGGAGCCGGCCGGCGGGTCCTGCCGGCAGAGCCGCGGATCGCGGCAGGGCCGGTCGACGCGGCGGCTGCAGCCGAGGCCGAGGGCCGCGCAGTCGCGCGGGGCCGCCCGGGTGAGGATCTCGGCCAGGCGTTCCCGGTGCCGCTCCTCGTCGTCGGGGCCGGTCCGGTCGGTGCGCTCGTCCGTCCACCAGGCCCGGAGCTCGGCTCCGGTCGGCGAGACCCGGAGCCACTCGTGCCACACCTCGATCTCCCAGCGGTGCGGACTGAAGTCGTCGTCCACCGGCGGCCCGCTGTCCGGCGGTCCGGTGTCCGGCGGTGCCTCCTCGATCGTCGCAGGCGTCCTCTTCCTGCCCCAGCGCCATCGCACGACGACTCCCCCGCTCCCCCGCGGCCCGGCCCTCCGGCCGGCTCCCGTCGAGCGTAGAACGCTCCCCCGCGACGGTCCGAACGGATTTCCGTCCCTCACGCCGGCCGGGGCGGTACCGGGCGGGCGCGCCCCGGTACCGCCCCGGCCTCCGTTCAGCGGGGGTTGCCGGCGTGGGTGAGGGTCTCCCAGGCGACGAACAGGTTGTTGCTGCCGGCCGGCCGGTTGGCCTCGGTCAGCGCCCGGGTGTTCGTCATCGCGTATCCCATGCGGCCGTTGAGTGCGTTGAAGCCCACCTCGGTCACCGGTCCGAGATGGTCCTTCAGGGTGCCGCCGCACAGCGTGCCGGGGACGGGCGCGCCGCGCTCGTACGTCGCCTGGAGCCCGAGTGCGTGCCGCAGCCGGTCCGCGATCTCGGGGTAGAGGTCCTGGCCCTGGATGCGGCTGGTCTCGGCGATGTGCGAGATGGCGGAGAGCCCGTATCCCGTGTGGGTCAGATCGCGGCAGGTCTCCTGTGTCAGTCCGTCGACGAAGGTGGTCTGCCCCTGCCAGTAGCGGACGATCTCGTCGCGGGTGTCCAGTCCGCTGCCCGGCGCCGTCTTCGGGAGGCTGCCGTCGCCGGTCAGATAGATGTACGCGGGGACCCGGCCGCGGAACAGGGCGACCGCACGGTCGTAGGCGGCCCGGTCCTCCAGGAAGACGGCGATGCCGATGGCGGCCTCCGTCATGCTGAGCTCCCAGTTCCCGTTGGAGCGGGAGCCGCCCGCGACCTCGGGGAGGTACACGGTCCGCAGCATGCCGGCGAAGCGGTCGATCCGGGCCCGGGGCCAGCCGTCGGGGTAGGTGTAGCGGATGATCTCGGCCGCCCGGGGCCAGGACGAGCCGGCCCAGCCCGTCTGGAGCGGCGCGTTCGAGTTGGTGTGGTCCCTGATCACCGCCGACCAGGCGTCCATGATCTCGACGGCCTTCCGGGCGTAGCGGCTGTCCCGGGTGACGTACCAGGCCAGGGACAGCGTGTACGCGGCGAGGGCGTCCTCACGCTCGTCGGTGCACCCGTGGTCGGGGTTGGAGTAGGAGCCGCACTCGACGACCGCGCGCGGCTTGGCGGTGCGGGACAGCGAGGCGTACCTGCTCGCCATCATCCGGTCGAAGGCGCCCTTCCACGGCTGGGCGCCCGCCTGCACCTTCTCGCGGGTGAAGTCCAACTGTCCGCGGGAGACGAGGACTCCGGGATGGGCGAACGCGGCCGGCGCGGCGGCGGCCCGACCGGAGGCGGGGGCACCGAGCAGAGTGACGAGCAGGGGAAGCACCAGTAAGGCGAGTACGAGGGGGGACGTCCGACGGTCCGACAACCTCCTGCGGGACATGCAGCGACCTCCAGTCATATACATGAACGACGGCCAGGAGCTTGACCGAGAAGGTAGAGGTCTGGACCAGAGGCGTCAATGGGTGCGGCATCGGAGCTCGGCGCACCCGTGGCGCGACGTCGACCGTTCGATTAAATGCCGGATCCATCCGATAATGAGCGGTATGGCACAGAAGGCATCCGCGTCGCATGGACCGCCGACCCTGACCGTCAAGGGCCGCGACATGCGCCTGCGTACCATCGGTTTCCTGGTCCTCGCCGCGCTGGCCATCTGGTTCATCGCGGCCAACACGGGCTCCGTGACCATCAAACTCTGGATCCCGACGGTGACGCTGCCGCTCTGGGCCGTCCTGACGGTCACGCTGCTGGTGGGCATGGTCTTCGGTCTCTTCATCGCCCGCCGGCGCGCCACGCGGTCACGCTGAGACGCCGTACGCACCGCACTTCCGCACCCGGCCACCCGACCGGGGAGCGCGGTCGGCTCTCCCGCGAACGCGCCGGACGGCGGACGGCGGACGCGCGGGAGCCGCACGGCGCGGGCTGCGCACGTGCGGCTCCGGTGCGGCGGCGACGCTACGGGGCGAAGTCGCCGATCACCTCACTCATGTTGTAGCTGTACAGCTCGCGCTTGCAGGCACCGCACGACGCGCTCGGCGCGTGCTCGCTCAGTGACCACAGCTGCGGCGGGAAGCCGTCGCCGCGGCCGTGCGCGAGGTACAGGTCCTCCGGGCCGAACGCGCTCTGCAGCACCTTCGCGTTGCCGACCAGCTGCGAGGTGCCGTCGACCGTGCCGACCGCCGCCTGGAGCAGCCGGCCGTTGTCGTACCCGTTGCTGCGGTGGAAGTACCACTTGCCCTCGTATCGCGTGACGCCCTGGATCTTGTGCCAGAGGGGCTCGCCCCCGAAGGTCACGCCGGTCGGCAGGCCGTAGGCCGCGTCCGCGTTCGCCTTCGTACCGGCCGCGGCCTCGACGGCGGCCGCGACCGAGGCCATCGGGTAGGTGCCGACCCGGCCCGGGCTGGAACCGCCGTTGTTGGTGTTGCAGTACTCGCCGAGGACCAGGTGGTCCGTGTCCGTGCGGTCGAGCGAGACGTACGACGCCTTCGGACGGGCCGTGGCGTAGCACTGGTTCTTGCTGGTGTCGCCGGTGGGCTTGGCGGCGGTGAACCGCAGCGAGGCGACCTGCGGCATGACGTAGCGGTAGCCGTAGCCGTACCAGACGTTGCTCTGCCGGCCGATCCGCTTCTTGTCGACGACGTCGCTGACGAGGCCGTCGAGCGTCGGGTCGTTGACGTCGGCGTCGTTGTCCGGGTTCAGGTCCATGATCTTGCGCAGGTCGAAGACCCGGAGACCGTTGGAGGTGTCGGCGACGTAGAGGTAGTTGCCGTACCAGACCATGCCGCCCGCGTGGATGCCGGTCTGGGCCCTGCAGGTGTTGGTGACGGAAGTGGTGCACGTGCCCTCACGCGCGTGGAGCGCGTCGAAGGAGATGTGGTCCTTGGAGTTGAGGTAGGGCCAGACCAGCAGCACATGGCGGTACATCCGGGTGGCCTGGTTGAAGAAGCTGACCCGGATGCCCTTCTCGTTGCAGGCGTCCGAGGCGCTGTCCTGGACGCAGTTGTCGCGTCCGGCGGTGTAGTCGCTGCGACCGGGATTCTCTTTGTCGTACGCGGCGACGGCGATCGGTTCGGCGTTGGACGTGCCCCAGTCCTCGTCCTCCTGGGCGTCCGAGACACCGGTGATGGCCTGCGGGATCCACTCGGTGGAGGTGGCGTCGTCGCTCTTCCAGCACACCCGGTGGTTCACGGCGAGGTCGGGACCGTAGATGCCCGCCGTCCCGCAGTCGCCCTCCCACCCGGACTCCCGGTTGGCCTCCTCCATCAGGTCGGTCAGACCCTGCTCCGGAAGGGCGCCCTCCAGCTGGTCCACCAGGCCGGCGAGCGAGGAACCCGTCTCCAGCTGGAAGTCGCCGGCCCGGCCGGGCAGCGGGGCGGCGAGCGCCTGCACACCCGCCGGGGCCGCCGTGCGGGCCGAGGCCAAGGCGGAGACGGACGCGAAGTCGTCCTGCTCACCCTCGGGTTCGTCCTCGAAGCCGTCCTCGGGCATGCCCTCGACCGGATCGTCCACGGCCACGGCCGCACGCGGCGCCCGGTCGGGCGCGGCGGAGGCACCGGCGGCGGGGAGGAGCCCGGACACCAGGGCACCGACCAGAACCGCTCCGGCAAGGTGGCGTATTCGGTGGGACGGATTTGTCATGTAAAGGCCTCTCGCGGGAGAAACATGCTGGTCAGACACACCCTGACGATGCGTCGGGTGTGCGCGGGGCCTCACGCTAACAAGCGGAATCCATGCCGCCTAAGAACATGTGAACGAACGTCACCAATCCCACACGCGGGGTCGTGGCCCCCGGCCGACGACGGCCGGCGGGAGTGCGCCCGGCACGCGCTCCGCGAGAGGGCGGGCGGGCGCACCGGACCGGGAGAGTGCGCCGTGGCGCGGGCGCCGCCGACGGGTGCGACGCGTGCGCGGTGCGGGGATCAGCCCCGGACGCCGCCGATCCGCATACCGGGTCGGCGGGTGTGCACGGTCAGGTAGGCGAGCCCCCGCGCACCGGCGGCCAGGCCGCGGATGGCTCCGTGGGGCAGCCAGACCAGGCTTCCCTCGCCGAGCGGGAGCGGCCCGTCGGGGCGCAGGAGGGTGCCGTCGCCGGCCATCACGAGGAGGAGGACGTCGAGTTCCGGCTCGACGTGGGTCTCCACGCGCCCCCCGGGCGGGACGCTCACGACGTTGGCGTCCAGCTGACGGCCGGATTCGGCGAGGCGCCACACGGCACCCGAACGTCCCGGGGCGATCGTCGCCAGGGCCGCCGTGTCGCAGAGGACGTGCGCCACGGGTGCGCTACTCGGGCGGCCGGGCCCCTCGGGTCCGTCGTTCGCTGCCGAGACCATCGGGTGCCACCGTTCCTCCGCCGTACGGCTCGTGCCCCACGCCGTCCGCGGCTCTGCCGGAGCCTGGCGACGGGTGGAGCAGGAACGTAGCACGCGGGGGGCCGCACTTGTCCGGTACGCACCGGTCAGGGCCGCTCGACCGGTGCCGCCTCCCGCCGGCCCGTGTCCTCGGCGAGGGCGGCGACCTGGTCGCTGATCATGTCGAGGATCGCCGCGAAGGCCGGCTCGTCGTCCCCCAGGACCAGGAAGTTCAGGGTCAGGCCGTCGGTCGCGGCGGCCAGGTAGCGGGCCAGCACCGGGGCGGGGACGGCGAGTTCGAGGCACATCGCGGCGCCGAGCTGCTCGATCAGTTCGAGGTAGATCTCGCCGTAGCGCTCGTGCTGGCGGCGTGCCAGCGGCTCGAAGCCCGGGGTGCGCAGCGCGTACTGGGTGAGCTCGTAGGTGAGCATGTGCTCCTCGGGCTGCGCGCGGACGTGGTCCCAGTACGCGCCGAAGCCGGCCCGGATGGTCTCCCGCACGGTGTCGCGGGGCCGCAGTGCCTGCTTGACCACCCCCACGTAGTGGTCGGTGATCGCCGTGATCACCGACTCCAGGAGCGCCTGCTTGGAGTCGAAGCAGTAGTGGAAGACGCTGAGGGACACGCCCGCCTCGGCGGCGATGGACCGGGTCGTCGTCCGCGGGACGCCGTCGCGGGCCATGGCCCGGATCGCCGCCTCGGTGAGCTGCCGGCGCCGTTCGACGAGCGGCATGCGGGTCATGCGAAGTCCCTCTCGGTGGTACGGCCGTGACCGGGCGGACCGGTCTCCCGGTCCGCCCGGTCACGGGCTGTCTGCGCACGCCCCGGCGATTCCCGGGCCGTCCTCGCGGGGTCCGCCCACCGGGCGCGGCCGTGATCGCCCGGTCCGCCCCGGTGGGCGTGCCCGCCCCACGCACGATCCGTGGGGCGGCGCCGTCAGCTGCTGTAGACGCCGACCTCGTGGAGCGAGTAGCCCCAGCCGGTCCCGCGCTGCACCCCGCTGATCCGGACGTACCTGGCCGTGGTCCCCGCGAACTGGGCCGTGTCGAGGCCCCCGTCGCCGGTCGACGTGGACCAGGCCGTCCGCCAGGTGCTGCCGTCGTCCGAGAGGTCGATGCGGTACGACCTGCCGTACGCGGACTCCCAGTCCAGCGTCACCCGCTTGACCAGCTGCGGCGATCCGAGGTCGAGGCGCAGCCACTGCGCGTCGTTCCACTCGCTCGCCCAACGGGTGCCCCGGTCGCCGTCCACGGCCCGGCCGGGCACGTACGACACGAAGGGGTTCCACCACTCGCTGGTGGAGGCCGAGGCCGGTGCGTGGGCGGCCAGGTTCACGCCGGCCCGGTGCTCCTCCGAGGCGCCCCAGGTGTCGAGGTAGGACTCGGCGCCGCGGAACATGTCGTCCACCACGCCCTGGCCGCCGACCAGTCGGACGTCCTCGATCCAGTCGGGGACCAGTCCGTAGTGCGAGGCGCCGTCCGTGTTCAGGTCCCACGTCCGCTGCCCGGTGGTCTGGCGGTCGATGACGGAGCCGCCGTCGGTGCTGCGGAACGGGTAGCGCACCGGGTTGGGCGTGTCGGCCCCGCGCGGCCCCGGCCAGCCTCCGACGCCGTTCATGTCGGTGCCGTAGCCGTAGCCCACGTGGTACTTGTCCCGCAGCGCGTCGGTCCGCTTCGCCTCCGCGCTGAAGGCCTCTGAGCCGCTCATGTACTGGGCGATGAAGCCGCCCAGCGCGTAGACCCGCTCGGTCCAGTTGAGGTCCATCCAGCTGTGCGAGGAGATGACGCCGGGGTACGACTCGGACTCCAGGATGTCCAGGGCCCGGCCCGCGCCCTTGACGCTCATGTGGTCGATCTCGAGCATCATCTTGCGTTTCATCATGCCGCGGACGGCGTACTCGCCCAGGTCCGTCAGGCCCCGGGTGTTGCACTGGGCGCCGGACGCGTACGACGGCACCGCCACACCCGCCGGCAGCTCGGCCTCCGCCTTCGGGGCGGCGGCGAGTCCGATCGGGTTGTCGTGCTGCGGGCCCTTGCACGTCTCGGTCTGCCAGAAGGTGCCGGTGGACAGGAACTGTCCGACGTTGATCGCGGTGCCGAGCGCGCCCTGGTCGAACCGCACCCCGCACAGGGCGTTGTCGAACTTGTGGCAGAGGAACATGCTGCGGACCCCGAGCCGATGCAGCTCGTCCAGACCGCGGTCGATGTCCGCGCGGTCGCACTGCGCGATGTCCAGGATCTGCTTGCAGCCGAACGGCTCGGAGGTCTCGACGCCGAGGACGACCGCCAGCTTGCCCTGCTTGATCACGTCGCGGGCCTGGGCCGAGTCGAGGACGATGCGGAACCAGCCCTTACCGGCGCCGCCGTACATCTTGTCGATGTAGTCCTGCATCTCGTACATCTTGCGGGCCTGCAGGCGCAGCGAGGTCATCTCGTCGCAGCTGCGGTCCTTGAAGAAGTAGACCGAGCAGATGACGCCGTTGGTGACGAGGTCGTTGACGAGGACCCGCTGGCCGCCGCGCCAGGCGCGCTCCACCCAGGCGTAGTAGTTCTGCTGGTGGGTCAGCGAGTCGTGGGCCGGCCAGTCCTTGAAGGTGGGCCAGCCGTTCGGGTCGTGCTTGCCGTCCCCGCCCTTGGTGATGAAGTCGAAGACCGCCAGCGAGCCGTCGGGGTAGTGCTCCGGACAGTCCTTGAGCGCGTCGGCGACGCCTCCCTCGGAGAATGCCTTGCCGCAGATGAGGCGGCCGCCGAAGGCCTCGTTGGACATGATGTGGTTGTGCGCGTCGACGAAACCGCGCACCTCGCCCTGGGCGTTGGTGCCCTTGAACGGCTCGCCCACGACGTCGATCTCCGAGTCGGGCGCGGGCCGGGCGACGGGGTTCCACCAGGCGCCGTCGGCGGCGGAGCCGGGTGTGGGAGCGAGCAGGACGGCCATCATGGCCAGCAGCAGTGACAGCACCGCCAGGGGTTTGCGCCTGCTGTGCGTGGGTCGCGTCATGGACATCACTCACGTCTCCGGTCGGCGGACGGCGCGGCTCTGAGAGTTGTCATGTTCCGCGCGAGGGTTGGTCGAGAATCCCGACTGACGGAAGCAGAGTCAAGAGTCCGGGACGGATGACCTGATGGATGATCTGACGGATCGTCGGGAGGACGTCCGGGGGGAGGGTGGTCCGCGGGCAGGTGTACCGGTCAGCGGAATTCTCCGGGCTCCAGGACGACGACGCGACCTCCTTCGCCGCCCTCGGCATCCGCTCGGTCTACGACCTGCGGACCGAGGGCGAGCGCGCGGCACAGGCGAACGTGGTCCCGGACGGTGTCGAGTACGTCATCGTCGACGTCCTCTCCGATCACTCCGGCGCCGGGCCGGCCCAGCTGCCGCAGATCCTGAGCGATCCGAAGGCCGCAGCGGAGATGCTCGGCGGGGGCAAAGCGGTCAAGATCTTCGAGGACAGCTACCGCGAGTTCTTGTACCTGCCCAGTGCGATGGCGGGGTTCCGGCGGTTCTTCACCGCCATCGCGCAGCAGGAACACCGGCCGGCGCTGTTCCACTGCACCACGGGAAAGGACCGGACGGGCTGGGCGGCGGCTTCGCTCCTCATGCTGCTGGGCGTCGATGACGACGACGTCCTCGCCGACTACCTGCTCACCAACGAGGAGCTGCTGCCCTCACTGCAGCCGACGATCGACCAGTTCGCCTCGATCGGTGGTGACCCCGAGCTCCTGCAGCCGGTGCTCGGTGTCCGCACGGAGTACCTCGACGCCGCCCGGGACGAGATGACCAACAGATACGGGACCATCGACGGGTACTTCTCCGACGGCCTCCGACTGGACACGGCGACCATCGACCGGCTGCGCTCGTCCCTCGTGGAGACCGCATGAACGACCTCACGGCAGTCGACGTCCTGCTCACACCGGACGAGAGCATGATCGCGCTGGCCAAACGGGTCAACACCCGCATGCTCACCAGCGTCCCCCCACCCACAGGATTCGCCCTCGACGAGCACCACCAGCCTCACATCACCACACTGCAGCGCTACGTCCGGACCGCCGACCTCGACCAGGTGTACGCGGCGATCGACGACGTGCTCGCCTCAGTCGACCTGTCGACCCTGAAGCTGACCGCACAGCGCCTCGCCCACATCGCGGTGGAGCCACCGGTCGGGCTTGTAGCGATCCTCATCAAGCCCGGCCCCGAGGTCCTCGACTTCCAGGCGCGCCTCATCGACGCCCTGCTCCCCTACTGCGGGAGCGGTGGCACCGAGGACGCCTACGTCCGCACCGACGCCGAACCGAGCATCAACGCGCCCACCCTCACCTACATCGAGAACTACGTCCCCGAGCACAGCGGCGAGAACTACCTCGCCCACGTCACGGTCGGCCTGGCCACCCTCGACGACCTCGGCACGCTCGAAGCCCAGCCGYTCGACCCGCTCACCTTCTCGGCGAGCGGCGTCAGCATCTACCAACTGGGCAACAACGGCACAGCGGCCAGGGCTCTCAAGAGCTGGCGACCCTAGGTCCTGTCCGGGCGATCTTCTCCGGCAGTCTGCAACCGGGACCGCTTCGGCAGGCGTGTTGATGATCTGAGTGATACGAAGCGAGAAGTCGTCGTCCGTCAGGCCGCCACGGGGATCCGACCCGTTCGGCCAAGAGGTTCTGGAGCTGTTCCGTGTCGGATGAGATCACCCGTCACCCTGTCACCGCCGACGATCTCGATCTGCACGAGAGGCAGTTCAGCGGGCCGGATGGCGGGGGCGACCGTCAACGGTTCGGTTCCCGGTCGACGGACGGGGTGCGGCGCGGAACGGACCACGACCAGGTACTCGAAGCCTTCCGGCTGGAATGCGCGGCACTCACCGCCGCCGCGGCCGGACTCTCCGAGGCCGGGTGGAACCTCCCGACACGCTGCACTCCCTGGACCGTGCGCGACCTGCTCGGCCACGTGTGCGTGGTGATCGACTGGCTGCCGGCCATGCTGGGCGCGCCCGCACCCGGCGAGGCGGAGATCTCCGCGGTGGAGTACTACCGTCCGGACGACCGCTTCTCACCCCGGACCAACGGCAAGCGGATCGCCCTGGCCCAGGACCGTGCGGCCGTGCCGGCCGACTGCGCCGCCGTCGCCGAGGACTTCGCCGCGACGTGGCGGCGGGTCGARCGGCTGTGCCGGGTCCAGCCAAGCGGCCGGACCGTGCGGACACGCCATGGCGACGCCATGCTCCTGTCGGAGTTCCTCCTCACCCGTGTCGTGGAGGTCGCCGTCCACGGCCTCGACCTGGCCGACGCACTCGGACGCGAAGCCTGGCTCACCCCCGCGGCCGGTGACACCGTGACGGACCTGCTGCTGGGCGCGGAGCACACCACGGCGGCCGGCGAGCTGGAGTGGAGCCGGCCCCGCTTCCTCCGCAAGGCCACCGGCCGGGAGCCACTGAACGAAGCGGAGGCCGCACAGGTCGAACGACTCGGCATCCGCTGGCTCGCCCTGGGCTGACGTCCGCGCCTACGCCCGGGCCGTCGGCCGGATTCAGAGGTCGATGACGATCTTCCCCGCGGTGTGGCCTTCCTGGCTGAGGGCGAAGGCCGCTCCGAGTTCGGAGAGCGGGAACGAAGCGGCGACATCGACCGTGAGCCTGCCCGAGTCCGCGAGCCGGCCCAGGGCCGCGAGGTCCTCGCCGACCGGCCGGACCCAGATCCACTGACCGCCCGCACCGAGCACGGCGTGGTCGGCGATGGAAGCGTGGCGCCCGCCCTCGGCCAACACGGCCAGGGTGGTCTCGAGGACCCCGCCCACGAAGTCGGCGACGACGGTGWCACCGTCCGGAGCGAGGGCACGGACGCGTTCGGTCAGCCCGTCTCCGTACGCTACGGGCTCGCAGCCGAGCCCGCGCAGACGGTCGTGGTTGCGTGGGGAAGCGGTGCCGATGACCCGCGCGCCGAGCGCCCGGGCGAGCTGGACGCCGAAGGACCCGACACCGCCGGCCGCGCCGTGTACGAGGACGGTGTCGTCGGCGACCGTTCCCAGACGTGTCAGGAGCCGGTGGGCGGTCAGGCCGGCCAGCGGCAGTCCGGCGGCCTGAGCCCAGGTCAGCGAGGCGGGCTTGGCGGCGAGGGCGCGTACGGGCACGCTGACGTATTCCGCGAAGGTGCCGCCGTGCACGTAGTCCTTGCGGGCGTAGGCCATCACCTCGTCGCCGACGGTGAACTCGGGCACGTCGATGCCGACTCGCTCGATCGTGCCGCTGACGTCCCAACCGGGGACCACGGGGAAGACGACGTCCATCAGGCTGTCGAGCCCGCCCGCCATGATCTTCCAGTCGACCGGGTTGACCGCGGCACACCGGACCTTGACGAGCACCTCCCCGGGAGCGACCTTCGGCAGCGGCAAGCGGGTCTCGCGGAGCACCTCCGTGCCGCCGTAGGTTTCGTACGCCATCGCCCTCATGGTGTCTTCGGACATCCCTGCAACCTTTCCTGTGCCGCTCGTTGCGCCGCTCCATCTGAGCACGGAGCGACCCGGACAGGCCGAGGGACTCGCTCACGCGGCTTCGCCGACAACACCTCCGCCGCGCGTGCCCACGGCTCGTCGAGGCGTTCGCTGCGTCGGGCTCGGTCAGGGGACCCCGCCGCTGAAGTGGACCGGACGGCCCTGAGCATCGGCCGCCCGCCCGAACCACGTGGGAGGGGTAGCCATGCAGGGTGTAACAGACGATACATTGGGGCCTACAACGGCTGCGGCTGTCGGATATTTTCACGATCGGCTTCGAGCAGCTTCGAGAAGGACCCGCGAACCCCGGTGCAGACAGGCACCAGGACGCACCGCAGCGATGACAGGAAAGGGCGCACGATGAGCGGCACTGTCGCCGACGAGATCCGGGAGAGGCTCGGGGACCTGAGCCCGGCTGAGCGCAAGGTGGCCCGCGTGCTTCTCGCGGGGTACCCGGCCGCGGTCTTCGAGACTGTCGCGATCATCGCCGAGCGGGCCTCTGTGTCGGCACCCACCGTGCTGCGATGCGCTGCCAGGCTCGGTTACAAGAGCTTCCCCGACCTTCAAGCGGCCCTGCGAGCCGAGCTCGACGCACGCACGGCGTCGCCCCTCACGCTCTACGAGAGCTCGCAGTCCGCGCAGCAGCAGTCCGCTCCCCCGCCTGCCGGCTCCGACGACGCCGTGCTACCGGGTGTCGGGAACCTGGAGACCCTGCAGCATGCGGTGTCGAAGACCTTCAAGGAGGTCTCCTCACACGACTTCGACAAGGCCGTGGAGCTCCTCTCGGACAACCGGCGCCGTATCTACCTGGTCGGCGGGCGGTTCACCCGCCTTCTGGGCGAGTACCTCGGCCTGCACCTGACGCAGTTGCGCCATCAGGTCGCGCTCCTTCCCGACAAGGACGTCGAGAGGGCCGCGACGCTCGCGCAGTTGGCCCGGCGCGACGTGACGGTCGTCTTCGACTACCGGCGCTACGAAGAGGACAAGACCATCATCGCCGAGCTCGCACGGGAGCGCGGTGGGAAGGTCATCGTCTTCACGGACCCCTGGCTGTCGCCGGCCACGGCCTACGCCGACGTGGTGCTCACCAGCCAGGTGGCCTCCGACTCCCCGTACGACAGCCTGACCCCGACGCTCGCGCTTGTCGAATCCCTCATCGCAGGCGTCCTGGACCGGCTCGGCCCGGATGCGCACCTTCGGATGCAGGAAGCCGAGGCGGCCGCGAGGCGCCTCGGCTTGCTGTGACGGTGGTGCTGGGACCGCTCTCGGAGGTGGCGGGTGGGTCGGGCCACCGCCACCGACCGCGACGTCAGTCGAGTGCGCCGTTGACGGTGGCCTTCGGGATGGAGATTCCGGGCACCTCGTACTTCTCCAGGATCTTCAGGTAGGTGCCGTCGTCCATGAGTGACTGAAGGGCGTCCCGGATGGCTTCCTTGAGTCCGGGGCTGTCCTTGGACACTCCGATGCCCATGGGGGAAGCGCTGTACTCGCCCACGGCGGCCCGCCCGGTGACGGTGGAGAAGGTGGCTCCCTTGTCGGCCGTGGCGGCCACGTAGCCGGCCGTGACCTCGTCGAGGTAGTCGGCGACGACCTTTCCGCTCCGCAGGGCGAGCTGCGCTTCGGAGTCCTTGGCGAAGGCCATGATCTCGATGGGCGGAAGGCCCTTCGCCTTGCACAGTTCCTGCCGCTGCTGCAGCAGCTTCTGGTGGTTGGTTCCCGTCTGGACGCCGACCGGCTTTCCGCACACGTCGGTGACCACGGTGATCTTCTCGGGGTTGCCCTTCTTCACGAGCCAGCCGGGGCCGGCGTTGAGGTAGTCGACGAAGTCGACGGAGCGCTGCCGGGACTTCTTGTCGGTCATCGCCGACATGACGGCGTCGAACTTGCCCGCCTCGATCGCCGGCAGGAGGCCGTCGAACTTCTGGGACCGGAAGTCGAAGCGGACGCCCAGGCGCGCTCCGATGGCCTGTCCCAGATCGACGTCCAGGCCGGTGATCTTCCTACTGCCCTCGCTCTCGTACATCTCGAACGGCGGGTAGGGGACGTCGGTCGCGACCCTGACCGTGCCGGTGGAACGGATCGGTTCGGGCAGTCGGGCGTGCAGCGCGGCGTCGGGCTCGACGGTGAGGCCGGGCAGGACGGTGACGGGCCCCGCGGGGGCGGCGGCCTTGCCGGACGGCTCGGTGGCACTGTCCGTACCGCAAGCGCTGAGGAGGAACGTGGACAGCGTGAGGGCGAGGACTGCGGTTCTGCGCTGTGCGGGCATGACGGACTCCAGACGTGACTGCTGTGTGGTGGAGCGTGCGGGACGCGTGGGACGGGGCGTCGCGGGGGGCGCGCCGTACGAGGCTGATGCGACGCGCCGTCTCCTGGCCCCGTCGAGGTGTCGTCGCTTGGATGCGTGCCGGCGTGTCACCCGTCGTACCGGCTGCCGGCCGGGGTGCCGGCCCGCGGGCTTCGCGGGCCGGCGTCTCGTTCAGCGGTGTCGCGGGCCGGTCACTCGGGTGCGATGTCGATCCGGAGGCCGACGAGGGTCAGGGGCTCGTCAGCAGCGCCGGACCAGGCGG
Source organism: Streptomyces sp. MS191 (assembly GCF_008042125.1). Classification (GTDB taxonomy): domain Bacteria; phylum Actinomycetota; class Actinomycetes; order Streptomycetales; family Streptomycetaceae; genus Streptomyces. Next base: position 34,524 of record NZ_RDBI01000031.1, on the reverse strand, counting down.
TGAAGCCCCGGGGCTTGGTGAGGGTGACGGTGAAGCGGGGCCCGTTCTCGTACGTGGTGGCCGTCGCCGACGTCCGGCTGCGGGCGGCGAGCGCGCGGGCGGTCGTGCGGAGCGCGTAGGGCTTCCCGTCGGGGTTGGCGACGGAGTAGAAGACGTCCCCGTTGGCGGGCACCGGCGTGCTGTCGTGCGGCGTGAGCGGCTCCTTGTCGGGTGCCGGCTCCGGTCGCCAGGCGCGGGCGGTGTAGTGGTCCCCGTCGGTGAGGTAGGTGTAGCGGGCCCCGCGGAGGGACCAGCCGTCCTCCCCGGTGTGCGCGTGGGCGTGGCGCAGGTCGAGGACGGCCACGCCGTTGGTGCCGAGGACGGTGATGCGTTCGTCGTGGGTTCCGGGGTTGTCGACGACGAGGGCGGTGTTCTCCTCGAGTGCGTAGACCCGGTCGTGGCCCGTGTCGGCGGCCAGCCGAAGGGCGCGTCCTTCCCGGCCGTACGCGCCGGTGTGGGTGTCGATGAGTCCGGAGCGGAGGAAGCCGAATCCGCCCTTCGGGATGTACCCGAGGCGCGTGGGGTCGTCGAAGTATCCGGGTCCGCTGCCGTCGCGGAGGGCTTCGTAGGAGTCGCCTCCGCTGACCATGTCGCGGCCGGAGGCGATCTGCGCTCCCGCGGACGAGCCGGCGACGACGGCTCCGTGGGCGAGCTTGGCGCGGATGGCGGCCAGGGCCTTGGAGTCCTTGTGCCGGTCGCCGTGGAGCAGGGTGGTGATGTACCGGTACTGGTCTCCCCCGCCGAAGAAGAAGCCGGTCATGCTGTTGATCTGATCGACGATGCGGTCGTCGTCGGCGTTGGCCGTGTGGTCGAGGTCGATGGGGATCCACTGGGCGTCGGCGGCGCCGTACCGCTCGAAGAGCGCGCTGTAGTACCTCCCGTTGCAGGCGGAGTTGCTGCACAGGTCGGGGTCGTCGGCGTCCGGGTCCTGGCTTTCGGGGACGGAGGCGGCGGTGATGACGCCGATGCGGGCCGCGGAGCCGCCGGCGCGCTTGATGATCTCGCCGTAGACCTGGGCGTTGTCGTCCTTGAGGCCGCCCCCGACCAGGACGAGCGATCCGGGGTGCCGGTACGCGTGGCTCGGTGCGGCATGGGCTGCGGGGTTCGCCGTCAGGAGTGCGAGTGCCAGTGCGGCGCTGCCGGCGAGGACGACGCGGCGGGCGGGGCGGGTTGTTGCGCGCATGATTCCTCCGGTGGATGGGTGGTGCGCAAGGCCGGTGACGGATCCGTTGCCGGTGGGCGCTGTGGAGAGGCTCGGTCCGGGTCTCCGGGCGGCACGCCGGGGCGATCGGATCGGGTCCGGCCGGATGGGCTGGTTCAAGGGGGCGCCCGGCCGCTCAGCAGGAGCCGGCGCTGCCGAGCGTCGCGACGAGCGTGGCGAGCAGGGCGACGCGTCCGGGAACGCTGGAGGTGTCGAGCCACTCGTCGGGGGTGTGGTCCCCGCCTCCGACCGGTCCGAGGCCGTCGAGGGTCGGCACACCCGTGCCGGCGATGAGGTTGGCGTCTCCGACTCCCCCGGTCGCCGCGGCTCCCAGGGTGATGCCGTAGGCGGAGGCTGCTTGCCGGGCCAGGTCGAAGACCCGCCGTGAGGCCGGGGTGTCCTCCATGGGCGGGCAGAGGTCGAGCTGCTCGACGGTGACGTGGGTGCCCGGGACCACGGTCCGGGTCGCCGCTTCACGAATCGCCTGCGTGACGCGCTGGATGTCGGCCGTCGTGGCGGCGCGGACCTCGATGTGGAGTTCGGCCTCGGGGCAGACGATGTTGGGGCGGGTTCCGGCGCGTACGACACCGACGTTGACGGTGACGTCGTCCCAGGCCGCGTTGAGTGCCTGCAGGTCGACGATGAGGTGGGCCGCGGCGAGTGCGGCGTTGGCTCCGCGTTCCGGCTCGATGCCCGCGTGGGCGGCTCTGCCCGCGATGGTGAGGCGGAAGTCGGCGACACCCTTGCGGGCCACGACCAGGTCGCCGTTCTCCCGGGCGCATTCGAGGCCGAGGCCGTAGTGCATGCCGCGGGCGGTCTCCTCGATGACGGCTCGGCCGGCGGGTGAGCCGATCTCCTCGTCGGGCGCGGCGAGGAAGACCAGTTCGTCGTAGTCGTCGCTGCCGTGGGCGTCGAGGATCTCCAGGGCGGTGAGTCCCGCCAGGAGCCCTCCCTTGTCGTCGCTGACACCGGGACCGAAGGCGAGGTGTCCGCGCATCTCGAAGGGGCGGGCGGCCGCGGTCCCGTCCTCGAAGACGGTGTCCATGTGGCCGGCAAGAAGGATCTTGCGGCCGCCTTCGTTCCGGCGGAGCCGGCCGCGCTTGCGCCCGATGACGACGTCTCCTGCCGGGTGGAGGCCGTCGGCCGGGGCAGGTACGCGCTCGACGCTGAAGCCGATGCGGGCGAGTCGCCACTGGACCCAGTCGGCGACCTTGTTGACGCCTTCGGCGCTGTAGGAGCCGGAGTCGATCGAGACGAGTTCTTCGAGGTCCGTCAGATAACTGCTGTGACGGGCGTGGGCCAGAGCCAGCAACTCCGTGGCGAGCGCGGGCCGGCAGACAGGGGCGCTCACAGGACCTTGGACAGAAACGCGCGGGTGCGCTCCTGCTCGGGCTCCACGAGCACCTGTCGGGGGTCGCCCGCCTCCACGACGACTCCTTGGTCCATGAAGACCGCCGTGTCGCCGACCTCTCGGGCGAAGCCGATCTCGTGGGTGACGACCACCATGGTCATGCCGTCCGAGGCGAGCCGGCGCATGACGTCGAGGACGTCGCCGACGAGTTCGGGGTCGAGGGCGGAGGTGGGCTCGTCGAAGAGCATCAGCTTGGGCTTCATGGCCAGGGCGCGGGCGATGGCGACGCGCTGCTGCTGTCCTCCGGAGAGCTGAGCGGGGTAGTGGCCGGCCCGGTCACCGAGGCCGACCTGGTCGAGCAGGCGGTGTGCGTCCTCGCGTGCCTCCGCCTTGGAGACCCCGCCGACCTTGACGGGGGCTTCGGTGACGTTCTCCAGCGCGGTCATGTGCGGGAAGAGGTTGAACCGCTGGAAGACCATGCCGATGTCGCGGCGGCGTTCGGCGACCTCCCGCTCGCGCAGTTCGTGAAGCCTGCTGCCGTGCTGGCGGTAGCCGACGAGTTCACCGTCGACCGTCAGCCTGCCGCCGTCGACCTTCTCCAGGTGGTTGATGCAGCGCAGGAAGGTCGACTTGCCCGATCCCGAGGGACCCAGGAGGCAGCACACCTGTCCGCGTCCCACCGTGAGGTCGATTCCCTGGAGCACCTCGAGCTTCCCGAAGTGCTTGCGTACGCCCTCGGCACGCACCATGGGGGCGCTCATCGGCCCGCCTCCTTGTTCTTCCTTGCGATCAGCCCGGTGGCTCCGCCGAGCATGCGTTGCAGTGCCGACGTGTGGCCGGCGTGCGTGGTACCGCGTCCGTAGCGGCGTTCCAGCCACGCCTGGGGGATGCTCAGGAGGGTGACCAGCGCGAGGTACCACAGGCTGGCGACGACCAGCATGGGGATGACCTGGTAGTTCTGGGCGTACACGTCCTGGATGTTCGACATCAGGTCGTGGGCGGAGATGACCGAGACGAGGGCGGTCATCTTGAGCATGTTGATGGTCTCGTTGCCCATCGGCGGGATGATGACGCGCATGGCCTGGGGCAGCACGATCCGCCGCATGGTGAGGGCGGGGCGCATGCCGAGGGAATGAGCCGCTTCCGCCTGTCCGGTGTCGACGGACTGGATGCCGGCGCGGACGATCTCCGAGGCGTAGGCGGCTTCGTTGAGGCCGAGCGCGAGGAGGGCTGCGATCGCCGGGGTCAGCAGCGCGTTCGTCTCGGCCTGGAAGAACGTGACGTCGGTGAAGGGGATGCCGACCTTCACGTACTTGTAGAGCGCCGCGGCGTAGCCCCAGAAGATGATCTGGACGAGGAGGGGCGTGCCGCGGAAGACCCAGACGAACGCGGTGGCGAGGCCGTACAGCACCGGGCTGCTGGACAGGCGCATGACGGCGACCAGGGTGCCGAGGCCCAGACCGAGGGCCATGGCCGCGGCGGTGAGCCACAGGGTGGTGGCCAGACCGTCGAAGATCAGGTCGGCGAAGAGGTAGTGGCCGACGACGTCCCAGTGCAGGTTGTGGTTCTTCGCCAGGGAGCCGACCAGGCCGACGAGGGCCAGCAGTGCGGCGGTGGCGGCGATCCAGCGACCGTAGTTGCGGACCGGGACGACTTCCAGGTCCTGAGCGTCGTGCCCGTCGGGGAGGGTGGCGGCAGGCGGCCTGCTTGTGTCGATCATCTCTAGTCGACCGCCGCGTTCTTGGTGGCTTCCTGGACGGCGATCGAGGCGACGCCGTACTTGCTGTAGATGGCGTTCACCGTGCCGTCGTCGATGAGGGACTGCAGGGCCTTCTGGATGGCGTCGGCGAGTCCGGGCAGCTGCTTGCTGACGGCGATGCCGTTCGGCGAGGCGTTGTAGCCGCCGGGCGCCGCGGGGTCCTCGACGAGGTCGAAGGCCTTGCCCTGGTCGGCGGTCTTGGCCACCCAGCCGGCGGCCGGCTTGGTGAGGACCTGGGCGACCACCTTGCCGGACCGAAGGGCGAGCTGGGCGTCGGAATCCTTGGGGAACGTCTGGATCTCGATCTTGCCCTTGGCGGCCTTCGCGCAGTTCGCCTGGTGCTTCTTGAGGAGGTCGAGCTGGTTGGTGGCGGCCTGGACGGCGACCTTCTGACCGCACAGGTCGTCCAGTGTGCTGATCCCGGCCGGGTTGCCGTCGGCGACGAGGACGCCGGAGCCGGACTGGGAGTAGTCGACGAAGTCGACGACCTGCTGGCGCTCCTTGTTGTCGGTGATGGCCGACATGGCGACATCGAACTTGCCTGCCTGAAGGGCGGGGACGATGCCGTCGAACTTCTGGGGGGTGAAGGCGAAGGTCACGCCGAGCTTGCCGCCGACGGCCTGGCCCAGGTCGTAGTCGAGGCCGGTCAGCGCGCTCTCGCCCTCCTTCACGAACATCTCGAAGGGCGGGTAGGGGACGTCCGTCGCGACGCGCACCTCGCCCGACTTCTTGATCTCGTCCGGCAGCAGGTCGTGCAGGGCCTGGTCCTTCTTGATCTCCATGCCGGCGATGGAGACCTTGCCGGCCGCCGCGGGGGCGGCGGTGTCGGTGTCCCCGCATGCGGAGAGGGCGGCAAGAGCCATGGTCGTCGCGGCGGCGGCGGCCGCAACGCGGGTAACACGAGCGTTCATCGGGGTCGAACCTCTCGGGGGTCTCGGCCGACGGTTTCGAGCCGCCGGACTTACACAACGCAAGTTACAGATCATTGGATCGATTGACTAGATGTACCTCACGTTACTTTCATGTAACGCCCCTCCCTGGCCACACCACTCACGATGCACACCTCGCTGACCTGCATTTTTCAAGACGCCCCACACACGAAGCGCCGAAATGAGCAATACATCTTCCGCGCAACCGCGTTGGCTTGTATGTTCCGCTACCAACTCCGGAACTCGCGTCGGGTTGACCTCATGCCGCTCCGACCCTCGCGATCACGCCGTAGCCGACACCTCCACCACGAACCCACCGGGAGCCTCCATGGCCTCACGCATCGCCCGCAGAACCGCACCAGCGGCGGCCGCCCTGTCACTGCTCGCCCTGACCCTGACCTTCACCGCCGAGCAGCCCGCGAACGCCGCGGCCAACCGGATCCGCCTCGGCGCGACCACAGACGTCAGCCGAAGCTCGTGGAACGGACCGGCCTTCACCATGAACGGCGCCGGCGCCGTCGTACCGGCCTCGATGAACAGGGCCATCGACGAGATCCGCGGCGGCACCGGCACCATCGACGTCGTCGTCCTCGCCGGCTCGGCCCCCACGTCCGGAAGCCCCACACCCGAGTGCGACACCGTCATGGGCCTGACCGGCGTCAACTCCTGCACCACCTGGACGCTCACCAGCGCCAGCGACGGCAACAACAGCCAGGTCAACACCGACGTACGCAACGCGGAGTTCGTGTACTTCGCAGGCGGCGACCAGTGTCGTTACGCGGCCTGGAAGGGCACCGCGCTGGAAGCCTCCGTCGAGTCCGTCGTGGCCAAGGGCGGCGGATCGGGTGGCGGCAGCGCCGGCCACCACATCAACAGCCCCCTCGTCTATGACGCCTGCAACGGCAGCGTGACCAGCAGCGAGGCGCTCGCCAACCCCTACGACCGCTACGTCAGTTTCACCACCGGCATGTTCCAGTGGGCCAACTACGGCGGCGTCATCAACGACTCCCACTTCGTGACCCGGGACCGCATGGGCCGGAGCATGGCCTTCGTCGCCCGCGCCCTCAAGGACGGCCTCACCACCGGCGGCGCCGCGTGGGCCGTCGGCGTGGAGGAGGGGGGCGGCTCCCTCTTCATCGACCGCAACGGCGTGGCCACCGAGTACGGCAAGGACGCCTACGTGATCCTCGGCGACCACCAGCCCGAACAGGCAGTCGACCGCAAGCCGCTCACCTACTCCGGCTTCAAGATCTGGCGCCTGGCCCCCGGCACGACGTTCGACTTCAAGAACCGCCCCACCTGCGGCTACTACCTGCGCAGCGTCACCAACGGAGTCGCCGACGCCAACCTCTACAGCGGCACGCCCGTGACGAACTGCGGTGGCGCGGGGGCCACCACCCTCGCCGAGACCGAGCCCAACGACACGCGCGACACCGCCGACGACGCCACCACCCTGGCCTCCCCCGCCACCCTCACGGGCTCCATGAAGTCGACCACCGATCGTGACTACTTCAAGGTCACGCTCGCCTCAGGACAGACCGCGTCCGTCCAGTGCGCCATCCCCGCCGGGTACGACGCCGACCTCTACTGGCTCGACTCCGCGGGCAGCACCCTGGAGCGCTCGGTGAACAACGGCGCGGGCGCCGACGAGTCCCTCGCCTTCACCCGGACCGCTTCCGGAACCGGCACCTACTACGTGGAAACGGAGGCCTACAGCGGCTCCGGCAGCTCCACCTACAGCTGCTCCGTGACCAGGAGCTGATCGCCCGCCCGCTCACGACCCGACGCCGGCCCGGCAGCCGCTGGAACCGGCGGGCCGACCCTGTGGACCTCGGGGCCTCCTCGGCTCCGAGGTCCCGGGTCCTCCGTCAGCGATGCGGGTGGGCCAGCCGGTCCGGATCGAGCAACTCGTCGAGCTCCTCATCCGTCAGCAGACCGCTCTCGGCAGCCAGCTCCCGGACGGTTCGACCCGTCGCGAGCGACCGACCCGCCAGCTCCGTCGCCTGCTGGTATCCGAGCGACGGGTTCAGCGCGGTCGCCAGCACGGCCGAACCCTCCACCTGTGCGCGCAATCGTCCCTCATGGGCCTCGATACCCACGACGCACCGTTCGGCGAGCGTCCGGCACGCGGCGTCCAGCCGATTGAGGGAGTTGAGCAGGAGATGCGCGATCAGCGGCTCGAAGGCGTTCAACTGGAGCTGACCGGCCTGCCCGGCCATGGCGACGGCGGCGTCGGCGCCGACGACGTCGAAGCAGACCTGGTTGACGGCTTCGGGGACGACCGGGTTGACCTTGCCCGGCATGATGCTCGACCCCGCCTGCAGCGTCGGCAGCCTTATCTCCCCGAGCCCCGCTCGGGGCCCTGAGCCCAGCAACCGCAGGTCGTTGCAGATCTTCGACAGGCGGAGGGCGAACTGGCGCAGTGCGCCGGAGAGCTGGATGAATCCGCCGACTCCCTGGGTGCTCTCGATGGGATTGCGGGCCTGTCGCAGCGGCACACCGGTGAGGGCGGCCAGATGCGTCAGGGCGGCTTCCGCGAAGCCCGGGTCGCAGTTCAGTCCGGTGCCGATCGCCGTCCCCCCGAGATTGATCTCACCGAGGGCGTCCACCGCCTGCCTGACGAGTAGGGCATCGTCCCGCACGGTGAGCGCGAAGACATCGAACTCCTGCCCCAGCGTCATGGGCACCGCGTCCTGCAGCTGCGTCCGGCCCAGTTTGACCGTCTTGGCGAACGCCCCGCCCCGCTCCGTCAGGGCACGAGCAAGAATGCTCATGCCGTCGAGCAGATGGCCCGCGGCGTCGCGCAACGCGAGTCGGACCGCTGTGGGATAGGCGTCGTTCGTGCTCTGCGCGCGGTTGACGTCGTCATGGGGATGCAGATACGCGTACGCGCCACGAGGGCGTCCGAGGTGCTCGAGAGCACGGTTGGCGATCACCTCGTTGGCGTTCATGTTCGACGAGGTACCGGCGCCCCCCTGAAGGACGTCGACGACGAACTGGCCGTGCAGCGCGCCGCCGCGAATCTCCCGGCACGCCGCGATGATGGCGCCCGCTCGGTCCTCGGGGATGGTTCCGAGGTCCCGATGCGCGAGGGCTGCCGCTTCCTTGACCGTCGCCAGCGCCGTCACCAGCTCCGGGTGGGCGGACAGCGGGATGCCGCTCAGGGAGAAGTTCTCCAGCGCCCGCAGGGTGTGGATCCCGTAATAGACATCGTCCGGGACGAACCTCTCGCCCATCAAGTCGCGTTCCGTGCGCTGCGAACTCATGCTCGCCCCTTTCGTCGAGAGCAGTGCCTGATCCTCGCGGCACCCGCCAAGTATCAGACACTACATATCGACACGGCAAGGCTTCATCTGAAACGCGTGTTACTTTCGGCCGGAGACGATCAGCGCACCCCCTGCCACTCGCCCGTCATGTGATCGCCCGGTTCGACGTCCCGAGCCCGTGAGATCACGCACCGCCCGATGCCGGACTGCTGGAGCACAGGCCGGCCGGTGCCTCCACGCTGCCCCGCCTGCACGGCAGTTGCGCGTCTCGGACGCTCAGCCGGCCCATGCCCAGTCGGTGACCTCCGGCAGGTCGGTGCCGTGGACCCGGATCCAGTCGTGGTGGCGCAGTCGGACGTCCTCCATGTCCTGGCGCAGAGCAGCGGCGCGGCCCCCGAGCCCGGGGACGCGGTCGATGACGTCCATGACCAGGCGGTACCTGTCGAGGTCGTTGCGGACGACCATGTCGAACGGCGTGGTCGTGGTGCCGATCTCCTGGTAGCCGCGGACGTGGAGGTTCGGGTGTCCGTTGCGTCGGTAGGCCAGACGGTGGATCAGCCACGGGTATCCGTGGTAGGCGAAGACGACGGGCTTGTCGGCGGTGAACAGGCCGTCGAACTCGAAGTCGCCCATGCCGTGCGGGTGCGCCTCGCTCGGCATGAGGCGTGCGATGTCCACGACGTTGACGACCCGGACACTGAGGTCGGGCACGTGTCGGCGCAGGAGTTGCGCGGCCGCGAGGATCTCCTGGGTGGGCACGTCACCGGCGCACGCGAGCACGACGTCCGGTTCCCGGCCGGTCGCCGCTTCGGTGCCCGCCCATTCCCACATCCCGGCTCCGCGGGCGCAGTGGGCCCGAGCCTGCTCCATCGTCAGCCAGTCGAAGCAGGGTTGCTTGCCCGCCACGATCACGTTCACGTAGTCGCGGCTGCGCAGGGCGTGGTCGGCCACCGACAGCAGGGTGTTGGCGTCCGGCGGCAGGTAGACCCGGACGGCCTCCGGGCTCTTGTTCAGGACGTGGTCGACGAAGCCGGGGTCCTGGTGCGAGAAGCCGTTGTGGTCCTGGCGCCACACGTGTGAGGTCAGCAGGTAGTTGAGGGAGGCGATGGGCACGCGCCAGTGCAGGGCGCGGGTGGTGCGGAGCCACTTGATGTGCTGGTTGACCATGGAGTCGACGATGTGGGCGAACGCCTCGTAGCAGGAGAAGAGGCCGTGGCGGCCGGTGAGGAGGTACCCCTCCAGCCAGCCCTGGCAGGTGTGTTCGGAAAGGATCTCCATCACGCGGCCGTGGCGGTCGAGGTGTTCGTCGACGCCCAGGAGATCGGCCTGCCATGCCTTGCCGCTGGCGCCGTACACCGCTTGCAGGCGGTTGGAGGCCGTCTCGTCGGGGCCGACGAGACGGAAGTCGCGTCGGTCCGCGGTGGCTCGCATGACCTCTTCCAGGAACTCGCCCAGGACGCCGGTGGGTTCGTGGCGCGTCGCCCCGGGCTCGTCGACGGGCACGGCGTACTTCTCCAGCGGAGGCAGCGGCAGTTCGCGCAGCAGCAGCCCGCCGTTGGCGCGCGGGTTGGAACCGAGCCGACGGCTGCCGTCCGGGACACAGGCGAGAACGTCGGGGCGGGGGTGACCGTGCTCGTCGAAGAGCTCCCCGGGGCGGTAGGAGCGCAGCCATCCCTCCAGCTGCCGCAGGTGGTCCGGGTTGTCGCGGACGCCGGCCAGCGGAACCTGATGGGCGCGCCAGGTGCCCTCCACGGGCAGGCCGTCGACCTCGGCCGGTCCGGTCCAGCCCTTCGGCGTGCGCAGGACGATCACCGGCCAGCGGGGGCGGGCGGTGGCGCCGCCCTCGCGCGCGGCACGCTGGAGGGCGGCGACGCGGTCGAGGGCGGTGTCCATGGCCTCGGCCATGGCCCGGTGCACGGCGGCGGGATCGTCGCCGGTGACGTGGACGGGGTCATGCCCGTAGCCCTTGAGGAGTGCGTCGAGTTCCCCCTCGGGGAGCCGGGCGAGGACCGTCGGGTTGGCGATCTTGTAGCCGTTGAGGTGGAGCACCGGCAGCACGGCGCCGTCATGGACGGGGTCGAGGAACTTGTTGGAGTGCCAGGACGCGGCCAGCGGACCGGTCTCCGCCTCACCGTCCCCGATCACGCAGGCGACCACCAGCCCGGGGTTGTCGAAGGCGGCGCCGTACGCGTGGGAGAGCGCGTATCCCAGTTCGCCGCCCTCGTGGATCGAGCCGGGCGTCTCGGGGGCGACGTGGCTGGGCACCCCGCCGGGGAACGAGAACTGCCGGAACAGCCGCGCCATGCCGTCCGCGTCGCGGCTGACGTCCGGGTAGATCTCGCTGTAGGACCCCTCGAGCCATGCGTTGGCCAGCACGGCCGGACCGCCGTGGCCCGGCCCCCAGACACACAGCGCGTCCAGGTCGCGGGCCTTGACGACGCGGTTCAGGTGGGTGTGGACCAGGTTCAGGCCGGGTGAGGTTCCCCAGTGGCCCAGGAGCCGCGGCTTGATGTGTTCCGGCCTGAGCGGCTCGGTCAGCAGCGGGTTGGCGGTGAGATAGATCTGTCCGACGGCCAGATAGTTGGCGGCGCGCCAGTGGGCGTCCAGCCGCCTCAGCTCGTCGTCGGTGAGCGCGGGGGACACGTGCTGCGGGTCGGCGGACATCCCGGGGGTCCTTCCGGATCGACGTTCGCGGTACGGGCCGTACCTCATCACCCTGCCCCACCGGACGGCCCGTACGACAGGCCCGATCAGGCAATCCCTCCGCCGGCCCCGTCCTGCGCGGGGGTGACGAGCGTCGTGCGGAATGACCGTGGGTCCGCCGGCGGGGGGCGGCTCCCGCTGGACGGGCGGGTGGCTTCGTCGGCGGTTCGCCGTGTGGCGCCTTGGCAGGCGCCACGGCCCCTGGGTGAATGACTCCGGCAGCTCGAACGGCAAGGGCGGGCTCGTCTCTCGGCCCCACCTGCGCGCCCCCCGAACAGGTGGGGCCGAGTACCACCCGGTCCGGCGCTACACCGCACGGGCGGAGGCAGCCCGGGCAGAGGACGTGGATCGATGCCGTGGAGCTCGAGAAGCGGGCGATACGACCAGCACGCGCGCCGGTGACTCGACCGCCTCCACCGCTGTGGAGGGCGGCGCCGCGGGAGGACTTCTAGGGTTGTTGCTGCTCGTCGCGCGCGTCCTGCGCGCGTTTCCGCCACTCGCTCGCACTGCATCCGAAGTGTTCGCGGAACCACCTCGAGAATGCGCTCGGCGACGAGAAGCCCAGCAGGCCCGCCACCTCCGAGAGGGAGCGAGCCCGGTGAGCCACCAGGCGTGTCGCCAGCCTGACGCGCGTCGCGTCGAGCAAGGCGGAGAACGACAGACCTGAGGCCGCCAGCCGGCGGTGCAACGTACGGCGGTCGACGTGGAGGCTGCGCGCGACGTGCTCGATGGAGCACCGACCGGTGGGCAAGGATGCCTCGATCAGTGCGCGCACCCGATCCTCCGGTGTCGTCTGCGCCGGTTGATCCATGACCAGGTCGAGGTACTGGCGGGCGTAGGCGAGGAGTTGCGGGTCTGCTTCGGGATTCAGTGTGTCCAGGTCGTCGGCGTACAGGACGATGCCGTTGAACGGCCGGTCGAATTCGACCTGCGGGCCGAGCACGCTCCTGTGGTCTTCCCGACCGCCTGGCACCGGATGGGCGAAGCACACGGTGAGAGGCCGCCAGCCACTGCCCAGGGAGTCACGGAGAATGCGGTGGTAGGCGCCCACAGCCAGTTCGACGGCCTGCCGTGCCGGAACTGTTTCCGGCAGACGCAGGTTCACAACGATCGTGGCCAGGCCGCCCTCCTCGCTCAGCGAGCAGTTCAGGGCCTCGTTGTAGAGGCTCTGATGACGGAGCAAGACCTTGATGGCGCTACGAAGATCCGGCTGCTCCCGGATGACCAGGCTGATGGGGCCGAGCGTCGAAAGGCGGCGCAGACCGGACATCTCCAGCGCAAAGGCAGATCGGTCGGTTGCCTCGGCGGAGATCTCCAGCAGGCGGGCGACGGCGCTCGCGGGAATCCATCGATCCTGGTTCGCCAGGGTGCCGGGCTCGAGGCCTACGCGTGCCATGAGTGACTCGGCGGAGACGCCCAGAGAGCTGCAGAGGTCCTCATATCCGGTCAGTGCCGCACTGCGCATGAAAGGTTCCATGGTGCCCTCACCTCATCAAAGCATTCCCTCGGCCACCCTTCTCGGCATCACGCACCGCGCAGGCCGGGAAACCATGTGTGCGCACCATCGGGTCCCGGGCGGGCGGACTGCATCGCTTCCCGTCGACTCCATGCACGGGATGCCCCAAATGCTCTTGACGTCGCGGGACACGTTCTTGCCGGATCGGGACACGCTCGGGATGCCGCGGCTCACGTGGTCGGGGGACGAACGCCGCTCCACCGAGGAACCGAGTGAATCACTACGGGCGTCCGGCCCCGCATCGGCTCCGGGCGACCCGTAATCCCGCTTTCCCCGACTGGAGTTGGATCAAGGAAGACGCTGGTCCAGCGGCTGCCCCCTCCCCTACGCGAGACGTCTCCGAATGATCACGAGGCTTCCGGAGCCAGGATTGCCGGGCCATCACCCCTCTGACACGCTGCGGCACCTGTCCCTTCACGTTCCGTTGCCATCCGGCACCCACAGCAAGAGAGGTACCCGTGACGCCACGGCGCTGGGCATGTGCGACAACGTCCGCAACACGCCGCGGCCTCGGCTCACCGCTGTGGGTGCTGCGGATGCTGCGGGGCGAGACCGTCGAAGAGAGAGCCTCAGCGGCCTCCAGGTGAGGCGGCGGAGGGCAGGCGTAGCGCCGCGCGCTCAGGCGAATCCGCCGACCTCGGTGCGCGTCGTCTGCACAGGAGTACCCAAATGTCATCTTTCATGCCTCGGGGAGACCATGAGCCAGCAGTACCCGCACCAGCAGCCCGGTGATGAACCCACCCAGCAGACCGGGCCGCAATCCCCTCCGCTCAAGAAGCGTTCCAAGGGCAAGATCGCCGGCTTCGGCTGCCTCGGCATCGTCGCCCTGTTCATCGTCATCGGCGCCCTCGGCAACGGCGGTGACAGCGGTGACAGCGGTGACAGCGAGAACCCGGGCACGCCTGCCGCGAAGAGCAGTGCGCCCGCCGCGCGGAAGCCCGCGCCGAAGAGGGACGCGGCGAAGGACACGAAGGAGACGGGACCCGTCACCGTCACCGCGAAGAAGACCCGGTTCGCGAAAAGCATCCTCGCCGACAGCACCGACTACACCAGTGTCCTTGTCACGATCAAGAACGACGGTGACAAGGCCATCGACGTGAACCCGCTGTACCTGACGATCACCGACACGGCCGGCACCAAGCACACCGCCGAGCTCGGCGTCGACGAGAAGCAGATCGCCACGGTCAAGCTCAGTCCCGGTGAGAACGTCTCCGGCACCGTGACCGGCAAGGGCACGTTCACCCCGAAGTACGTGACCTACACCGATGGACTCATCGGCGACTCCGTACGCGGCAACGTCTCCTGACCGACTGCCGGTCCAGCTCTGCCTCAGGACAGCGGCCGACCGGCATGGTGAGGCCGCCAACCAAGCGGCATTGCTGTCAGGGATGAAAGCCGCCGCCGCCGTCCGCACGGGCGGCGGCCTCGGGCCGACCGATTCTTCAGCGACGTCGGTTCCCACCACGTTCCCGCGGACCACGTTCTCGTCGCGTTCGGCCGCACAACGCGGCGAGGACGCGCACCTTGCAACTCAGCTCACCCTGCGCAGCGGCAGGCTGTCCGGCGTCTTGTCGCCGACCTCGGCAAGACCGCACGCTCTTCGAAGGCCGCGCCGCCTCGTACGGCCCGCGACGACGGACCCGTCATGGCGCTGGTGTCTCGCCGGCGGTGCGCGGTGCCGTGAGGGTGAAGAGTCCGCCCCCGGAGTCGCGCAGGGACGCACGCCGTTCGGCGGCTGTGCTGACCACCGGGGAGACGAGGCGACCGGAGCGGGACTCGGCCTGCGCGATCGCTGCGTCGAGATCGGCGACGGAGAAGTGAACATGCCATCGCGGGCGCCCCAGCGGATCCGGATCCGTCCGCGCCGCGCCTCCACTGATGCGAGCGACGATGTCGTGGTCGTGGTGCAAGGCGACCTCCGATCCCTCATAGGTCACTTCGCACGACCCGGGTCGCCCGGTCCCCCATTCCAGAACCTGGCCGTAGAAAATGGCTGCTTCGAAGGCGTCCTTGGTCCGCAACTCGAGCCGGGCCGGTGCCTTGCGTGTACCGATCCTCCAGCCCGGCCGCACCCTGCCTTCCCAGATCCCGAACGTCGCGCCGTCCCTGTCCGCGGCCAGCGCGGCCCTGCCACCGCCGAAGGACAGGGGACCCACTGCGACAGTCGCGCTGCGCTCACGGATCCGGTCGGCTGCCGCGTTCGCGTCGGTCACGGCGAAGTACGGCGTCCACGCGACCGCCGCGGCGTGACCGGTCAACACCCCCAGGCCGCCGACCGGCGCGCCGTCCTGAAGCGCCACGCAGAAGTTCTCGCGGCGTGTGTCGGGCCGGAAGTCCCATCCCAGCACCGCGCCATAGAAGTCCTGCGCCGCTCCGAGATCCTGGGTCAGCAGGGTGACCCAGCAGGGAGCACCGAACATCGCGTCACTGAAAACCGCCACCACGAACCTCGCTCTGTGCTGAGCCCCTCGACCGTTCGCGGGCCGCCCGGGGCACCAGTGGGGTGCGACGCGCCGGCCGTGCGGTCGGCGCCAGGTCAGCTTGCCAGGCGCTTCGGTCCGCTCCGGCCAGCCACTCCAGAGGGGCTGCGCGCCTCTGATGAGGCAGCCGGAGCGCGGGCAGCGGCATGACGGCCAGATCCGCGCAAGCCATCGCCCCACCTGTGGAGGCGCGACCGGATGGGGAGGGACACACCTCCTCCACGAGTAGGCCGCTGCCGGCGATCTACCCGGCCGCTCACACATGACCCGCGATGCCCTCGTGAAGAGGCCCTGACGTCCCCGGGGTGAGCGATGCATCGCCGGGGCGGAAAACTCGCACACCGTGCTCCCGATTTCCCGCTTGCCGTGGACCTTGCGTGTCCCGGATCCCGTCCGGACGGCCGCTGCCACGCTCCGGTTGCCGCCGACATGCGTGTGAGCGAGCGTGTAAGGAGGGTTCGGGGGTGCCTCGCATGACCAACATCTGCTCGTCCGGCTCTCCAGGAGGAGGAGACATGACCCATCCCGAGCAGGACTCCACCCAGCAGGAGGGGCCCGCGGACGGCGGCGCGACCGGTGAACGCGACGTCCACGACGGCGGCGCGGACGGAGGAGCCGAAGGCCCCGCCGACGGCGGTGCGACCGGCACACCCGACGTCCACGACGGCGGCGCGGACGGAGGAGCCGAAGGCCCCGCCGACGGCGGCGCAACCGGCACACCCGACGTCCACGACGGCGGCGCGGACGGAGGAGCCGAAGGCCCCGCCGACGGCGGCGCAACCGGCACACCCGACGTCCACGACGGCGGCGCGGACGGAGGAGCCGACGAGACCGGCAGTGGCGTTTGAGTTCCGTCCCCATGACGCTTCGGGACAGCGGGCCCGACACCGGCGGCGGGGTACTCGAGGCACGTCTGGTCAGCCTCAGCCGCGAGGATTTCGCCCGCGACGTCTGGGGGCGTGCCCCGCTGCTGACGCGCGGAGCCAGTGACTTCTCGGACCTGCTCTCGGCATCCGCCGTGGATGAGCTGATCTCCCGGCGCGGGCTGCGCACGCCGTTTCTGCGAGTCGTCGACAACGGCTCCCCCCTGCCTGAGTCCTCCTTCACGTCTCCCGGCGGGGTCGGGGCGACGATCGCGGACCAGATCGACGACACCGCTCTGTGGCGCAGCTTCGCCGCCGGCAGCACCCTGGTCCTCCAAGCGTTGCAACGAACCTGGGAACCGATCACGGAGTTCGCTTCGCGGCTCGGTACCGAGCTGGGCCACCCCGTTCAGGCCAATGCCTATGTCACCCCACCGCAGAGCCGCGGGTTCGACGACCACTACGACGTCCACGACGTCTTCGTCCTTCAGATCGCCGGCAGTAAGCGCTGGACGGTCCGCGAGCCCGTGCACCCTGATCCGTTGTCCGACCAGCCCTGGACGCTTCACCGCGCGGCGGTCGTCGACGCCGCCCGGGAAGTGCCGTGCATCGACACCGGCCTCGAACCGGGGGACGTCCTGTACCTGCCACGGGGCTGGCTGCACGCCGCCGAAGCACAGGGCTCGGTGTCGATCCATCTGACGCTCGGCATCCACAACTGGACGCGGTACGCGCTGGCCGAACAGCTCGCACAGTCTGCCCTTGCCCTGTTGCGTGCGGACCCGGAGATGCGCGGCTCCCTCCCCCTGGGCACCAGCGGGCCGGGAGACGACCTGACCCTCGTGCGGAAGCGCCTCGTAGCCGCCTTGGCCGACTCCGATCCAACGCCCGCCTTCCACCGCACCCGACGCTCCCAGTCCCGCCCCGCACCGATGGGACCGCTGGCACAGCTCGCGGCGGTGGACAACCTCGCCCCTGATACGCCGGTGCGCCTTCGCCATGCGCTGGCAGCCCGGCTGGAAGGCGTGCGCCTGACCACGCGCGTGGGCTGGCTCGACCTCCCTACTGAGGACCTCCCGTCGGCGCACCAGGTCCTCGACGAGGACGTCCACAAGGCGGGCGACCTCGGGCTGCCGTTCGTCGAACGGCTCCTGCGTGCGGGTGTACTGGTGGCTGCCGAGCCATGAAGCGCCCAGCATGAAGGCTCCGGCACGCTTCTTCTGCGCCGAGGCGGCCCGCCTGCGCGGCGACGCGCTCGCCGGCACGGCGCCCTACGGCTTGGTCTGGATCCTCATCGAGTACCGGTCCGGGTGGCCGGCCAACGGGTACGAGGGCCTCGACCTCGAACCCGATGTCAAGGCGCGGGTGTACTCGGCCGCCCGGGCAGCGCGCGCCCGGATCCTGCTCATCCGACGCCCCGGACGCCGCCGGCCCGACGTTCCGCCACGGTGGGCGGTCCTCCACCACGACAGGGGCGGCGCCCACCGTCAGACATGGGGCACCTGGCAGAGCGACCAGGACCTGGCCGGGATCATAGGAGCCCTGGGCGCGCCCGGAGAACGGGGCCGTCCTCCCCTCCTCCTGGTCTGCGCCCATGGTGTGCACGACACCTGCTGCGCCATCCGCGGCCGTCCGGTGGCAGGGGCACTGACCGACCGGTGGCCGGACCTGGTCTGGGAGTGCACGCACGTCGGAGGCGACCGCTACGCCGCCAACGTCCTCGTCGCACCCGACGGCGTCTATTACGGGAATCTCGACGCCCCGACGGCGATGGTGATGCTCGAGGAGCATCTGGCGGACCGTATCCACGTCGACCACCTACGCGGATACACCGATCTCGTTCCACCCCAGCAGGCCGCTCTGTCCGCAGTGCTCCACCACGCGGGGCCGTCCGGCCGGCACGACTACGTCGTCGAGGAGACGGTGCGGCAGGACGACCGATGGCGCATGCGCATCGCCGGCCGGCCTGTCGGATTGTCGGTGTTCGAGGTCGAGGTCCACGCCCGTCGCGCCGCGCCACATCAGCTGACCTGCCGAGGCCTGTCCGCCAGCTCGGCGGTGTACTACGACGTCGCGTCGCTTCACGTCGGGTCACGATGAGCATCGAGCCACCGCTGCGGCGGCCCTGAGGCGGGTGAGGTCGGGCAGACGAGGTGTACGGACGCGGAGGCGGTACCCAGCGGGAACGACGAGGTCGCCGCTCCGCAGCCGCCGATGGAAGGCTCCGACGACCAGCTGAAAACGCTGGTCCGCTGGAACTGACCCACGACCGCCCGACCGGGGAGAGCTCTGCGGATGCGATCCCGCACGGCGCAGCAGGTTTCCCGGTCGGCGGCCAGGCTTGCCCGGAGCATCGCTCTTTCAGTAACCGGTGCCGCGCTTGACCTGTGCGCGCTCGACCCCGTGCGTGGCGCCCTTGTCGTCCAAGGTCCGACACGCGTCGGCGATGTCCTCACTCAGGCGATCGATGTGCTCGCGGCTCAGGGTCTCCTTGACCAGGGCACGCATGATCTTCACGCCCTCCGCGTTGGGCGGGAGCGTGTATGCGGGCACCATCCAGCCCCGCTCCGCGGCGAGTTGCCAGGCGACGTCGGACTCGTCGTACGCGTGCTTGCCGGCGAGGCGGAAGGCGACCAGCGGCAACTGCTCGAGATCCCTCCCGATCACTTCGAAGCGGCCGCTGCTACGCAGGTTCTCCGCCAGCACGTGGGCGTTCTCCTGCATCATCTTCATGATGTACGTGTAGCCCTGGCGACCGAGGCGGACGAAGTTGTAGTACTGCGCGAGCACCATCGACGCGCCGGTGGAGAAGTTCAGTGTGAACGTCGCGTCGGTCTTGCCCAGGTAGTTCTCGTAGAACACGAGATCCTTGGGCAGGTCGGACTCTTCACGGAAGATCAGCCAGCCGATGCCGGGGTAGACCAGGCCGTACTTGTGTCCCGAGACGTTGATCGAACGGACCTGCTCCAGCCGGAAGTCCCATTTCGAGTCCGGGTAGAGGAAGGGCCACACGAAGGCGCCGCTGGCTCCGTCGACGTGGATGGGGATGTCGAGGTCTCGCTCCTTGCGGATGTCCCGCAGGAGCTTGTCGATCCCGACGACGTCGTCCTTGTGGCCGGTGAACGTGGTACCGAGGACGGCGACGACGCCGATCGTGTTCTCGTCGAGGTGAGGCTCCACGTCTTCCGGGCCGATCGTGTACTTGTTCTCGGCCAGCGGCACGATCCGCGGCTCGACGTCGAAGTAGCGGCAGAACTTCTCCCATACGACGTGGACGTCCCCGCCGAAGACCAGGTTGGGTCGGTCGACGGACAGATGGGCGGCCTGCCGGCGCGCCCGCCATTTCCACTTGAGCGACAACGCCCCGAGCATGATCGCCTCGGACGAGCCCTGGGTCCGGCATCCGGTGGTCTTGCCCGGCGCGTTGAAGAGGTCGGCGAGCATGCGCACGCACCGCTGCTCGATCTCCGCGGAGATCGGGTACTCCGCGTGGTCGATGAAGTTGCGGTGGAGATTCTCGGCAATGATCCGTTGTGCTTCTGGCTCCATCCACGTGGTGACGAACGTCGCGAGGTTGCGCTGCGGGTCCCCCTCCATGGCGAGGTCCACGGCCAGCAGCCTCATCGCGTCCGTCGCCGCCATTCCCTCCTCGGGGAAGGTCTGGGAAGGAGCGGGGGCGGTCAGGAATCGGTTACCGAAAAGAGCCGCATCATCACGCTTGGTCATAGAGTGATTGAAACAGCGCCGGTGGCCGCCTCGGCGAAGAGACACGCGAAGCAGAACGACGGCCTCTGCCATGCGTACACGCGGCGGTCGGCGTACGGCAGAAATGCAACCGACGTACGACAGACCGGTTGAGACGGGCCCCGCCGCATGCCGCCGCGCCCGCACCATGGTGGAACCGCCCGAGACATCCCAGTCGACCTCGCCGGCCGAACCGTTCAGGCGGGCCACGCCGCTGCATGCCGCTCCGCACCCGGAGCAGTATCCCGTCGATCACCTGCCGGTGATCCGCGACCTGCCACAACGCCGGCCTACCGACCGGTGCCGGGGTCAGCAGTCGCGTCAATGAAGACCTCGGAGTCGCGCACCTTCGAAAACGGGAAGATCATTTACGGACCGACCTCAGGGACCGCTGAGCGCGACTTCTGAATGTGCGCTCAGCGGTAGTCGTCGGGGTGATCCTGCATCCACACATTGATCCGGTCGCGAACGCCGATCAGCTCGGTGCGATGCCTGTCCAGGTTCTTCGCGGAGACGTCGCCGTCGAGCGTCGTGCGGAGGCTGCCGATCCACGCGATGGGCTCGGGGAAGTGACCAGGCCCCTTCGGGTCCGCCTTCATCGCGGCATCGAGGCCCATCACTTCTTCGTGGACCCTGCCCAGGACGTATGCGCAGTCTCCCGAGCCGGGTGTGCAGCTGTCGTTGAGTGTGGCCTGGAGCCCGGCGAAGGCGTCACGGACCAGTTCCGGCCCTGGAGAGGGCTCGATGGCCGGCGTGACGGAGGGCGTCTCCCGCACCACGGCGTCCTGCGGTACAGCGGTGGATGAGGAGCGGGAGGTACCCCGGGTCTCAGCGCCCCCAGAGGAATCGTCCGGACCAGCCGAACAGGACAGCAGACAGGCCGCGGTTACCGCAGTGACTATCGCCGTACGCCGGACACGCCGGATCAGCATGAGGCCCCCCTTGTAGTGATCACGACGACTCTACTGCTCGAGCGCGGCAATGGAACACCGGTACGGGCGACATCGACATCACCACCCGGGGGAGCTCCGCAGGCGGCTGCGAAGACGTCCTCGGATGAGGATCCGTGGCGTCACGGGCATGCGACGAAGTCCGCGCCGCTCAGAAGCTCTCGAGCCGGGTGATGGATCGTGCGACTTCTTCACTGAGCGCCCTGGCCGGCGTCGTGCCCCCGCCAGGGATTGCGGGGCAGCCCTCAGGGACCCCCAGCGAGCGTGGCGGGGCGCACCGATGCCACCGAAGATCGAGGTCGGGCCGTCTCTCGTCCCGGGCTCGTCCGATTGGACGGATCTTCCGACGGTCGCGCCGGGTGCGGCAGAGCTGAGGTTATGAATGCGGCACCGAACCATCCATGAGCATCCACCTCAGGAGCCACACGATGCGCCCCATCAGAGCAGCCTGTCTCGGCACGGCAACTGCGCTGGTCACCCTTCTCGCCTGCGCCCCTGTTGCTGCCGCGTCCGCGACGGGCAGCGATCCCTCCCCCGCCAAGGGCAAAGACCGGGTCATCACACTCATCGGTCGGCTCGCGGAGCAGTCACGCTTCCCGGTCAACCCCGGCGGCGCCCCCGCCCAGGGCGATCGGACCGTCGTCCGCTCGCTCCTCTTCGACGAGGCCGGCAAGCAGGTCGGCGAGACCGCCGGCACCTGCACCACCACCCGGGTCACCGACGGTGGAGCGGAGGTGTGCGCCGTGACGTACACCCTCCCGGGCGGCCAGCTCTCCGTGCAGGGGATGGTCTTCGGTCACCTCAAGCCGGGCCCTCCCCCTTCGTTCGACAACGGGATCACCGGCGGCACCGGGGAATACGCCCGGGCTCGTGGCTCGGTCCACGCCGACACGATCGCTACGGGCACGAGGCGCTTCACGATCAACCTCAAGGGCTGACCGACCCGGCCGCCGCCTGGTGAGGCCTGACCGGGGCGAGCCCGAAACCCCTCCAGGGACAGCACCTGTCGACCGGCTCGGAGGGCAGATGCTGATCGACTGGTCCAGGAATGCCAGGAAGACTGACGGCAGTTCGGGGGCGAGACCACCCACTACGACCGCAGAGGGACGGGCGGGACTGATGGGCCCTGGATGTCCAGGACGACGGCAGTTCCAGCGACAGTCCGGTCTTCGTGCATGGTGATCACTTGGCCGGGCTGAAGCTGCTGCCACTTCGGCGGAGAGAGCGGGGCGAGACGCACCGTGGCCTGTTCTCCGGGCTCCATGAAGGGCGCGAACTCCACCCAAAGGGCGGCTGTGCAGAGGTCGGGTTCGCCTGTCCGGGTTCTCCCCCCGATGTTCCACATCGGTCGTAGGACGCCGGCGCCGGAGAAGGGTGTCTGCCGGCGTCCCTCGTGGGCCGGTACCAGGGTGAGGTCGACTCGGATGATGCCGTTGCGGGTTTCGAAGCAGCGCCAGTGACACCAGGCCGCGCTCCGGTCGAGGCGCATCTGCTCGGCGGCGGTGGCGAGGGTCTGCCAGAACGTGAGGGGAAGCGGTTGGACCTCACCAAGCTGCTCCAACAGGTCGAGAGCGACTTCCCACTCGTCGTGGGCGAGGTACTCCCAGACGTCGTTCACCGTGATGTCGTTCTCGGTGGCGACGGCTTCGGGGACCAGCAGGGAGGCGGCTTCCAGCAGCTTGGGAACGTCCATGCCCCGATTCTGGAATGACGACGACATCTCGTCGAGATCCGAAACCGTCGCGACACCGCCGTGACGGAAGCCGTGACGGAAGCCGAGACGACGAAGGCTTCGTCGAAGGCGGGCCCCCGCGATCGAACCGGCCACACGGACTTCCGTGCCCGGCCGGCTCCACGACCCGGAATCCCCGGTGCGCCGGCCCGCGGAGGTTTCGCGGACCATGCTGGTCGCCCGACGTGCGCGTCCCGCGCATGTCGGCCGATGATGGGAGTACGGCCGAACACGCGGAGCTGACCATGACGGGTTGGCATGTCAGGGACTACACCCAGGACGATCTCGAAGCGGTGATCCGAGTCGACGCGGAGAGCGGCACGGCCGAAGAGCCACCCCTCTTTCCGCTCTCGGACGCCGTGGCGGCCCTCCAGGCCCTCCACCCGGCGGTGGTGGCCACCGCGGACGATGTGGTGGTCGGCGCCGCGGTGAGCAGGGTGGACGGTGAGCGGGCGTGGATCCTGCGCATCAGCATGTCGCCTGCCTGGCGGCACCAGGGGCTCGGCAGTGATCTGATCACGGCTCTGGAGCACCGGCTGTTCGCCGGTGGCGTCCGGACGGTCCACGCGGTCCTGCCCGACGGCGAGACCGGTGCCACCGCCTTGCACAACTGCGGCTTCGGCGCCCGTGCGGGCCTGGTCTTCTTCGAGAAGCGCGGTCGGGTGACTCCTCAGGCGGTCAGCATGCTCTCGTCGCTCGGAGCGGAGCTGCCACCCGGTGACCTGTGGCAGAAGGTCGCGGGCATGCAGAGGGAGAAGGAGCTCATCGAGCGGCGCCTGGTCCTGCCACTGGCCCATCCCGAAATGGCCGCCCAGCACGGGGTCGAGCTGCCACGGGCGGTGATGCTGTTCGGGCCGCCGGGGACGGGGAAGAGCACGTTCGCGCACGCGATAGCCAGCCGTCTGCGATGGCCGTTCCTCGAATTGTTCCCCGCCCGGCTGGCTGCCGAGTACGGGCTGGCGAGCGGGCTGAACCGTCGCTTCGACGAGATCGCCCGGCTCGACCACGTCCTCGTCTTCATCGATGAGGTCGAGGAGATCGCGGGGACCCGGAGCGGCGCGGACGCGACCGCGGTCGGTGTCGTCAACGAACTACTCAAGGCGATCGTCCGTTTCCGGGGCCAGGACGGACGGCTGCTCGTCTGCGCCACCAACGACGTGACCACCCTCGACACCGCGTTCCTGCGGCACGGCCGTTTCGACTACGTGCTGCCGATCGGCCCGCCCGACGACCGCGCGAGGACCGCCCTGTGGGAGAGCTATCTGACCCGAGCGGCCGCGGAGGCCGACAGCGCGGTGCTGGCGTCCGCCAGCGAGGGGTTCACCCCTGCCGACATCGCGCATGTGGCGCGCACCGTTTCCCAGGCCCAGTTCGAGCTCACCTTCGACACCGGTACCCGGGCCCGACCCACCACCGAGGACTACCTGCGCACGATCGGCGAGACCATGCCCACGGTCAGCGCGGCCATGGCTCAGGAGTTCGCTCACCAGACCGAGGCGTTCGCCCGGATCTAGGACGCGGTTCGAGGACCGGGCCGGGCCCGTGACCAACCCTCCTCCGCTGCCTCCATGCTCCGTACTCCCTCGCCCTCGAGGGCGACCTTCGCGGAGGTGCCGCCGGGTTCCGGGTCGACGGTGATCAGTCCTCCGCCCGCCGGGTAGGTGCAGGCGGCAGCCGGCGACGACGACGTACGGACCCGCCGCACCCCGAGATCGCCACGGATCTCCCGCGGTCGCCCGTGGCTCCCACGCGGGCCGTGCGTCGGAACGGCCCGCGTGGGTCATCGCTGCCCGTATCCGACCGGCTGCCGGTCCGGCCGTCGGTCGGCTCAGCGGCGGAGCTTGTTCATGTCGAGGAGCTGGTCGGCCGCCGGCGGGCTGGCGTCCACGGGCTCGTCGAACTCGCTGAGCACGATGGAGGAGGGAAGTTCGCCGCCGCCGGTCGTGCTGATCTCGACGGGGTAGGGCTCGCCGGTCTTCGCCACGTGGACCGTGGTGACCTCGGTGCCCTCACGGCTGTAGACGACGGCGACCGGCCTGCCGGCCCGCTCGATGTCAGCCCCGCGCTCCATGGCGCCCGAGTCGCCTTCGATCTTCTCGACCAGCGTGGAGAGTTCGCAGAAGTYCTGRCGGGTCATCGCCTTGGCCGTCTTCTTGTCGACCTTGATCCAGCGCCCCTTGATGGCCTCGACGATCGTGTCGACCTGGCGGGCAGTCGCCTTCTTCGACGAGGCCAATGAGGCCCGCCAGAACTTCTCGTCGCCGTTGAGGTAGACCGAGCTGGTCTTCTTGATGAGCTTCAGGGCACTCCCGTCCGGCTGGGTGATCTTGCCCCGGCAGGATCCGGTCCGGTCCATGGAGATGTCCATGGTGTAGATGTGGCCCTGGCCGTCCGGGCCGCTGCCGGTGAAGCGCAGCGACCTCGCGTTTCCGAGCGCGGTCCTGGCCTTGTCACTGATCTGCTCGCCGCTCAGGCCGTCGAAGGCGTCCTTGGGCTTCGTCGGGCTCGGACTGCCGCTCCGGGTCGGCTGCGCACCGGTGTCGGTGGTGCTCGGACCGCAGGCGGTGCCGGTGATCATGGCGGTGGTGATCAGAAGCGCGGTCGCGGCGGCGCGGCGACCGGTGGTGTGGTGCTTCACTGCTGGGTTCCCTCCCCTTTGAACAGCGAGACTGTACGGCGTGGGGATGATCGCTGCGCTGCCCGGGTGGCCGTGTACTCGCACGACCATCGGAACCTTGAAGTGGCGTACCCCTGGGGAACGGTGAGGTCGCCACCGCGCATCCCGCCCCGGCGGGACCGTCGCGGTCACCGCCGTGCACGCGACCTCGCACCGTTCGCTGCCCCCTTCCCGGCCTCCGGTCCTGACATCGCGCTCCGGGTTCGCTCGCCGAGGGTCACCGGTCCCGAGCCGACTCGGGGTTGCGAACCGGCGCCCGGCTCTGACCTCGATGTTTCATTGGCCTGGACTATTGCGGAGAGTGATCACCTCGGGAATGATTCCCCGTCGTGACCGTCTTCTTGGCCGCCGTATTCGGCGTGTTCCTCATCGTGCTCTACCGCCTCTTCGTCACCCCCCGCCGTACCGCCGGCTGGGTCCGCGAGGATTTCGTGGCGTCCGCCTACGGCCTTCCGCCCCGTGAGCAGCTCGACTCGCGGCGCCCCGGCCCGCCACCGCCGGCCCACCGGGCGGAGGAGCGACAGGCCGTGGCCGAAGCCGCATGGGCGGGAGACTGGAAGCCCGCCGAGCGGTATGTCCTGGCCGCAGGCGAGGACTGGGACGAGCGTTGGGCCCGGCTGGAGCTCCTGCAGCAGGTCGCCCGGGAGGACGACGCCTGGCTCGACGCCTGGCGCGTCGCGGAGCCCGGGAACTGCGACGCGGCCACCCTCCACGCGAGCATGATGGTGCACCGCGCCTGGGAGATCAGAGGCAGCGGCTTCGCCCACGAGGTCATGACCTCGGACATGAACCGCTTCCGCGCCATGCTCCCGGCCGCGATCGAGGAGGCCCGGGAGGCCGCCGCTCTGGACCCCGCGAACCCTGGCCCCTGGGTCGTGATGGTCACGGCAGCGCGCGGAGCCCAGTACAGCCGCGGGCAGTTCAAGCCGCTCTGGGCAGGGCTCGTCGCCCGCGCACCCCACCACTACGAGGGGCACTGGCAGGCCCTCCAGTACTGGTGCGCCAAGTGGTTCGGCAGCGACCGGCGGATGTTGCGGTTCGCCGGCCAGGCGGTTCGCAAGGCCCCGCCCGGCAGCCCGCTCGCCGGAATCTACCTGCACGCGCTGAACGAGCTCACCGACCGGCCCACGCCGGCCGCGCTGCCCGTCACGCCCATGAGAAGGAACCTGCTGAAGCAGGTGGCCACCTCCTTCGACCAGGTCACGCCCGACGACGAACGCCTGCCGGTCCTGCGCCACCTGCTGGCGCACTACCTGCTCCGTTCGATGATGTACGGGCCCGCCCTGGAGCAGTTCCGCCTGATCGGACCGTGGTGCGGCGCCCATCCCTGGCGCGAGGACGGGAATCCGGCGATGGCCTTCGAAGTGGCTCGCGGCACGGCCGCGAAGTTGTCCCGTACCCGTCCCTCCCCGACACCGCAGGCTTACGGAATAGGTCGCTAGGGGGCGTCTTGTCGATCACGCCGGGAGCCCGGCAAGATCGACAAGACACCCCTAGGGGACGCGAGCGAGCAAGTGGGCGTCGAGGAAGCCTCGTTCGGAGGCCGGATCGTGGAGCAGCCGGGCGACGATGTCCAGTCCGGCCGCGGCCAGCATCTCCGCGAGCCGGTCCGCGGGCCAGCTGTAGGCCGGCGCCACCTTGTGGTCGAAGCGGATGGGCTCGGGCCCCTCGGTTCCGAAGAACGAGACCAGGAGCAGACCTCCTGGCGCCAGAACCCGTACCTGCTCGGCGAGCAGCGCGGGCAATTCCCCGGGCGGGGTATGGATCATCGAATAGTGGGCCAGGACGCCGCCGAGGGTGCCGTCCTCGAGTGGCAGGGCCTCCATCCGTGCCTCGTCGAACCGGAGCGTCGGATGGGCACGCCGGGCATGGTCGACCATGCCCGGGGAGAGGTCGAGCCCGAAGGCGTCCAGCCCCAGGTCGTGCAGCATGGCCGTCAGGTGTCCAGGTCCGCATCCGACGTCGGCTGCCCGTCGGTTCCCCGTGCCGCGCACCAGCTCGGCGAAGGTGGCGATCATGTTGCGCGCGAACGGCTGTGTCTCCAACCGATCGGCGAACATCGACGCGTACAGCTCCACGACCCCGTCGTAGGCCGCTCTGGTCTCCTCCTGGTGCCCCATCACGGGAGGGAAGCTAGCAGTCGCGCGCGTTCGCACGCTCTCCGGCCCCGGCCGGTCCCCGCACCGGAGCGCGGTCAGGGCGTGGCAGCCGGGCCGGAACGTCGCCAAGACGCGGACGCGGTCAGGGCGTGGCAGCCCCGGTCAGGGGCGCGCTCGTCACCTGTACTCCGACCTCGCGCGCGGTCGATCCTGAAGGGGGTCCGCCTTCCGGAGGACGTGGAGCCAGGAGCCGACGTGCGGCCTGCGGCGCAGGAGTGTCCGGCGTTCGCGTTCCGTCATGCCGCCCCAGACGCCGAACTCGATCCGGTTGTCGAGCGCTTCCGCCAAGCAGGCGAGACGCACGCGGCAGTCGGTGCACACACTCTTTGCGCGCTTCTGGTCCGAGCTCGGGCCGAACAAGCCTTCCGGGTCGGCTGTCCGGCAGTTCGCCTCATCGGACCAATGGTCGTCCTTCTCCAACGTTCCGTCCTCCCCGTCGGGGGCCGTGCCGCTCCCGGGTCATGAGCCTATGCCGTTCCAGGGGCGCCACCTGAACGACGTCAACCGCTCGGTGGCCCAGGACCGTTCCCCCGGCTGAGCGCACGTGCTCCCGGGCGACGCTACGGGGCGACGTTGCTCGTGAGGGTGATGTGTCCCGACAAGGCGACACCCGCACAGGTGCAGCAAGTAGCATCCGGCCCCAACACCCATCCCGCACAAGGAGCGTGGCCGCTGTGGCCGACGAGCAGGTCCATCCCCCGATCCAGACCAAGTACGCCGAGCAGCTTGCCGCCGATCTGGCAGCCAACCAAGCCGAGCAGGCCACCCTCACCGCGCGCCTGAACCAGCTGCGCCAGGAGGAGAAGTGGCTGGCCGGCACCCTTGATTCCATGCCGGTGGCGGAGAACGTCGAGGCGTCATCGCCGGCCGCCGACCAGCCGGCGACCACCGTCGCCCCGACTCCGGGAGGGCGGGACGAGGCGGCCGTGCCGCAGCCGCGGGCGGAGAAGACCGCGAGCGGCGCCGCCCCGGCGAAGAAGGGCACCGCATCGAAGCGCACCGCGAGCAAGGCGCAGGCCAGGTCCGCTCCGGCGAAGAAGACGGCGGTGAGGAAGACCGCGCCCGCGAAAAAGACGGAACCCGCCAAGGCTGCGGCCAGGAAGTCCGTCAACTCGCAACACCCCACACTCGGCGAACTCCTCACCGATCTCCTCCAGCAGCAGCCCGGTGAGCCGAAGAAGGTCAGCGAGATCCGCGCCGAACTGGAGACGTCGCACCCCGAGCGTGCGACATCGGAGCAGGTCGTGCGCAACGCACTGACCAAGCTGGTGGCGCAAGGAAAGCTGGAGAAGGACAACCGCCAGGGCCTGGTCCTCTACACGTGGCCCGCAGCTGTTCCCGCCACCGAGGCGAAGGACTCCGGTTCCGCCGAGGTGGTCCCGGCCGGGGCCTGAGGGAGCCGGGTCGGAAAAATCGCTTGAGTGCGCGGCGGCGGCGCCGACAGGATCGGGGAACACCGATGAGTTCTTCCCGGCGCTGCGGTCTGTCGGTGTGACCTGTACGTGCGGAGAACACTCACCTGACGGAAGGCGCCATGCTCGCACCACACGCCACACCCACGCTCCCGCCCGACCGTGTCACCGCCGTGTTGCGGATTCTCGTGCTGTCCACGTTCGTCGTTCTCCTCAACGAGACGATCATGGTCAACGCGATCCCGCGGCTCATGCGCGAGTTCGAGGTCACCGCGGCGGCCGCGGGGTGGCTGTCCACGGCCTTCATGCTCACCATGGCCGTCGTCATCCCGGTGACCGGGTGGTTCCTCCAGCGTGTGACGACCCGGACCGCCTTCGGCCTGGCCATGACGCTGTTCATCGCCGGCACGGCGCTGGCAGCGGCCGCACCCGCCTTCCCCGTGCTCCTGATCGCCCGCGTCATCCAGGCCAGTGGCACCGCCGTCATGATGCCGCTGCTCATGACGACGCTGATGACCCTCGTGCCTCCGCACGACCGCGGCCGTGTCATGGGCAACATCACCCTCGTCATCTCCGTCGCACCCGCCCTCGGCCCCGCGGCCTCCGGCGTCCTGCTGCAGCTGGGAACGTGGCGCCTGCTGTTCCTGGCCGTACTGCCCATCGCCGGAGCCATGGCGATCGTCGGTCGGCGCCAACTCGTCAACATCGGCGAACCGCAGGCCGTCCCGATCGACTGGCCGTCCGTCCCTCTGGCGGCTGCGGGCTTCGGCGCCCTGGTCTACGGCCTGAGCGGTCTCGGCGCCGGGGACGAAGCCACCGCGGTCGTGCCCCCGGAGGCCACGACCCTGGTCGGTGCCGTGCTGGTCGGCCTGTTCACCTGGCGGCAGCTGGCACTGCAGCGCTCGTCCGCACCGCTGCTGGACCTGAGGGCCCTGACGTTTCGCCACTTCTCCGTGGCACTCGGCCTGATGTGCCTGTCCTTCATGGCACTCATGGGCGCGTTCATCCTGCTGCCGATCTACCTGCAGGAGGTGTGCGGCCTGACCTCACTGCAGACCGGGCTGCTCCTCATCCCCGGCGGCCTGACCATGGGCCTGCTCGGACCACAGGTCGGAAAGCTCTACGACCGGCTCGGCGCACCACGGCTGGTCGTCCCCGGAGCCGCACTCACCGCGCTCTGCCTCACGCTGTTCGCCTTCACGGGCGAACAGACCTCGCCGTGGCTGGTGCTCGCCCTTCACGTGGCGCTGAGCGCCGGCATGGCGTTCGTCTTCACTCCCGTCTTCACCTCCGGCCTGTCCGTACTTCCGCCGCACCTGTACCCGCACGGATCCGCCATCCTGGGCTCGCTCCAGCAGGTCGCGGCCGCCGCCGGCACCGCCCTCGTCATCAGTGTCATGTCGGGACGCGCCGCCACCGCAGCAGCCGATGGCGCCGACCCCACGGACGCCCTGGCCACGGGCATCCAATGGGGATTCGGCATCGGCGCCGCGCTCGGTGGGCTGGCGGTGCTGGTCGCACTGCTGGTCCGCACCCCGCCCGTTCCGCAACAGCCTGATGCGCCGGAGGCCAAGGACGAAGACGGCACCACGACGACCAAGACCGCCGCTGAGCCCGCCTAGGTCGTGTCCGGGGGAACGCCGTGCGGCCGGGGTGCCGACGGTGACCCCGATCCGAGTCCGCGGATCCGAGCGCTACGCCCGTCACCGACCAGGTGATCCCCGGCCGGTGACGGGCGTACTTCGCCCTCGGCGCGGCCATGCCGGGGCTTGAGCCGGACCGGTGCTCGTCGTCCGCGGTCGTCGCAGGTCCAGGGCCGCTTCCCACCTCTGTGGGCGCCTCTCGGCAGGGCCATCTAGGATGACGACCGCGCGTTGGTGGCGCATGCGGTTGACGTCACGCGAGGTCCTGCCAGGTGAGCGGTCTTCCGTAGCTGAGACGTCCGACCGGATGCGTCCGGGAAGCTGTTCTACGGGGGAGATTCGCGGTGTTCGGAATCATCAGGCCGTGCCGTCATCGGCTGGGCGAGGGCTTGCGTACCGAGTGGATGGCGCACTTGTGTGGGCTGTGCCTGGCGTTGCGCGGAGAGTACGGGCAGTTCGCCCGGGTGGCCACCAACTATGACGGTCTGATCGTCTCGGTACTGACCGAAGCGCAGTCGGAGCGAACCGGCGACTGGCGGCGAGGGGCCGGCCCGTGCCCGCTGCGCGGAATGCGGTCGGCGGACGTGGCGCAGGGCGAGGGCGCACGGCTGGCGGCGACGGTGTCGCTGGTGCTCGCCGCCGCGAAGATACGTGACCACGTGGCCGACCGCGACGGCCTGTTGGGACGCCGCCCGGTGGCGATGGCAGCACGCCGTATCGCCGACGGCTGGGACCGCGCGGGTGCCGCAGGCGGCGAACGGCTGGGCTTCGACACCTCGGTGCTGCTCGGCGCGGTCGAGCGCCAGCCCGGGATCGAGCGGTCGACCGGCCGAGGTGGCTCGCTGCTGACGGTCACGGAACCCACGGAAACGGCAACCGCCGCCGCCTTCGCCTACACCGCCGTGCTCACGGACCGACCGGACAACGCGGAACCGCTTGCCGAAGCGGGTCGTCTGTTCGGCCGACTGGCGCATCTGCTGGATGCGGTGGAGGACCTGGACGCGGACGAGGTGTCGGGCGCGTGGAACCCGATCGCCGCGACCGGCGCGGACCGCGCGGAGGTGCGCAGACTCTGCGACGACGCCGTTCACGGAATCCGGCTCTCCCTGTCCGATGCCGTGTTCGTCGACGGGCGCCTGGTACAGGCTCTCCTGGGTGGCGAGTTGGAGCGCGCTGTCGATCGCGTCTTCGACCCCCGGCATCGCCACCATCAGCACGACCGCCGGACGCCGAGCCTGCGCATGCTGCCTTGGCTGGGGCGCCGTACGGCGACCCAGGAGCCCTCGGAGACCGGCACCGGCACGGCTTGCGGTGTCGGCGTGCTCGCGGGTGCGGCCCCAGAGGGTGCGCCGACGGCATCCGGGAGGCCGCCGGAGGGAGAGTGCCGGCGGTGTCGCGAGCAGCGTCGGCTGTGTGGCGACTGCAGGCTGTGCTACAACTGCTGCCGCTGCGACGACGACGCGGATCCGGGTGACGGGGAGCCCTGGCAGTTCGGCGACGGCAACAGCGGCGGCGGCTCGAGCCGGGATGCCTCCGGCAGGGGCGGTTCCGGCAGGGACGGTTCCGGGGGTGACGGCTGGTTCGGCGGGCATGGTGGCGGCAACTCGTCCGGCTCCTCGGGGGGTTCGGGCGGAGGCCACGGGTTCGGCGGCTCTGGTGGTTCCGGCGGGGGCTCTGGTGACGGCTGTGGCGGGGGCTGCTGCAACCCGTGCAAGTGCTGCTGCGACTGTTGCGACTGAACGACGAACGACGAACGACGAACGAACCATGCGAGCCCCGAGGGGAACCGGCGCTGGAGCTTCTCCACACCGGCCCGGGGCGCCTGGAACGCGGGCCCACCAGGGCTCCTGGTGGGACCTGCGTCCAGGGACGGGGCCCTTCCCTGGACAGCTCCACTCCCGCACCCCGCCTCCGGGTACGATCGCCGGACACGTGCTGGATGTTGACCTGGGAGGGGTCCCATGCGCGCTGAGAGTTTCACCCGCAGCATCGGCGGCACCGAGTACACCATCGACCGCCAGGCCGTCATCACAGCCGCCTCGGAGATACCCCCGACCCACGCCCAGGACCTCACGCAACGCGAACTCTTCGTCATGATCGGCACCGGCCTCTACTACGGCCCCGACCTGATCGAGAAAGTGACCGGCGCGAAGGCGCGATTGGACGGTCGCGAGGCATACGACCTCCTCGGCTCGATCGGCTTCCGCCAGGTCCGCGCCGACTGGGGTCACCTGTCCGACAACTGGCGCAGCAGCAAGTGACGCCCACTCAACCGTTTTTACCTCCGCATGCTGCGCACCGCGGACGTCGCCCTTGACGTCGTCCTGGCCTGCCCGCGGGCCGCTGTCGCGGCCGGCAGGCACGCCGAGAGCGACGCCCGTTGCGCCCTGGATGAGGTCGCCGAACACGGCGGCCGGCTCAACCCGCCGAACGGGAGCGGGGAGAGGGGAGCCGGAAGAGTCCGTTCAGTCGGCGCAGGGCCTCGGTGTCGCCGCTCGCCGTGGCGGCCCCTGCCGCGATCGCCTCGGCGAGGGTCTGCCCCTGGGCAGTCACCCCGAGGAACACCTCTTCGCTCATGGCGACCGTCGCGTCCGGGTGCTGGGCGGGGCCGTGCAGCGCCTCGATCGTCCCGTCGTCGATCCGGGCGTGGAAGACCTCGTCGCCGACCCGGAACTCGTAGACGGCGCGGAGTCCGGCCGCGGCCTTCGCCTCGAAGCAGGCACGGAGGCCGAGGACCGCCCAGCCGGGGTGGAAGGTCTCGGTCTCCCGCCGTTCGCCCATGGCCCACTTCATGCCCCAGCGGGCCAGGGACAGGACGGCGGGGCCGAGTTCCTGTCCGGCCTCGGTGAGGGCGTAGGCAGGAGTGCGGGCGGGCGGCGGGAGCGTGATCTTGTGGACGAGACCCTCGCGTTCGAGGTGCTTGAGCCGGGCCGCGAGCAATCCGGTGCCGAGGCCGCGCAGGCTGGTCTGGAGGTCGCCGTAGCGTTTGGGCCCGGTGAGCAGTTCGCGGATCAGCAGCAGGGTCCAGCGTTCGCCGACGAGGTCGAGGGTGCGCGCGGTCGCGCAGTACTGGTTGTACGTTCGCTGCTCCACGTCCTCATTCTAGACTTCGCGCTTCTTGTTTCTGAATCGCCGGCTTTCCGGGTCCGCGGACGTCCAGCAGCAGCCGGGCGAGCGGCTCCGGATCGGTCAGCATGATGTCGTGCGGGCCGTCGAGCGCGCGGGTCCGGTAGCCGAGGGCCGCGCCGAAGCGGTCGAACGGAAAGGTCGAGGGGCGGCAGTGGACGGCCGTGCCGGGTATCGCGTCGACGCGCCCGGTCAGCCGGCTGGCCTCGGTGAACGTACGCAGAGGCTGAGGGACGAGTCGTGCGGCCAGCCAGGCCGCGTCGTCGGGTTCGACGATGCCGTAGGCGGCCGGGGGTGGCGCCGGCACCAGGTGTCCGTCGGGCGATGCCGCGGCGGCGGCGCGCATCGCGTCGGCGAAGGCCTGGGGGGCCAGAGCGAACAGACCGGCTCCGTCGGGTCCTGCCCAGCCGTCCACGAGCACGATGTGGTCGACGGTCCGGCGCGCCGCGTCCGCTGCTTCCCGGACGACCAGGCCCGCGTAGCTGTGGCCGACCAGGACGAGTTCGTCGTCGTCCGGGACCGCGTCGAGGGCGGCGCCGACGGTCCGGGCGTGATCGTGCAGCCCGCGGTCGCCCGGCGTGCCGAGGTCCGGGGTGGTGGTGCGGGCCCCGGCGGCGTGCAGCAGGGGGACGACGCGGTCCCAGGCCCAGGGGCCGTGCCAGGCGCCGTGGACGAGTACGTAGGTGGTGGTCATCGGGTCTCCCGGCGCAGCAGGGGCAGCAGTTGGTCGGCGAGCTCCTCCAAGCCGGCCTCGTGGTCGTCGGTCGCCAGGCGGATCACCAGGTGCCGGGCGCCGGCCTGCACATAGCCGGCGAGGTGGTCGGCGGCCTGGCGGACGGTGCCGGCGAAGAGGCACTGCACGGCGGCGACGCGTTCGAGCGGGGCGTCGTAGTAGCGCTCGACGCTGCTCCGCATGCGGTGGTGAGCCCTTTCCTGGTCCTGGTCCAGACAGAGCGTCATGTACAGGGCGGGAA
>NZ_RDBI01000030.1:11654-22674 GCF_008042125.1 Streptomyces sp. MS191 | reverse complement strand
GCCGTAGGTGAACCGCTGCGACCACGCGAGCCACGACCGGACGAACAGGTTCGCGCTCCACGCCAGGGCCAGCGCGCCGCGCTGCTCGGGAACCTCGTACCAGTAGCTGGTGAGCACGACCGCGCGCGAGACCGCCTCGTCCGGGTCCGCCGGCCGCGAATCGGCGGTGAGTCCGGCCGCCAGCACCGATGCCGCGAACCGGTTGTCCGCGAGCAGCCCGCCGCTGTCGCGGACGACCGCGTCCAGCAGGTCCGCCGGGAGGCCCGCGGCGGCCGACTCCAGCCGCGCCAGGAGCTCGGCCGGCCCCGGATCGCCGGCCGCCTCGGGGCCGGGCACCACCCTCAGGTCGGCTCGCAGCCGCTCGTCCGCCGTGCGGGCGGCCAGGAGGTGCACGTACGCCAGCGCCCGCAGCGTCTGCCAGCGGCAGAGGGTGTCGAGCAGGGCGATCCGGGAGCCGCGGAAGGCGAGCCGCACCGGCCAGGCGACCGCCCGGACCTCGTCCCCCAGAACGAGCAGCTCCGGCGGCACCGGGGCCGGGAAGACCCAGCTCCGGCCGGGGTCGTGGGACGGCTCGGCGCGATAGCCCGGCCGGCCGGGTCCGGGGTCCGACGGGGTACCGCCGCGGCTGCTCATTCTCTTCGTCGCCCTTCGGTGTCCGCCGCTTCGCCGTGTCCTTGCCGTCCCGCGGAGTGATGGGGTCGGACAGGTCCCCCGGGTCGATGTGGTGCGCGTGGATCATAAGGTCCCGGCGGATGGCGGCTGACGCGCCCTGTGATCGTTTTCGGTCAACCCTGCAGCCTGTCAGGGGATTTGACGTGATGTCCTGATAGCTTCGGTCGCAGTCTGACGGAGCCGGGGGGACTCATGGGACGGGAACGGGGCACGGGTACGTACGCGCACTCTGGCGCGGCGTGCGGTACGGGCGGCATGTGCGGGACGCGCCGGTGAGCACCCCCGCGCCGAGCCCGAGCCCGACCGGCACCGCGTCGCCGAGTCCCAGTCCGAGCCCGCAGCCCACCACGACACCGACACCCGGCACGACGCATCTGCCGTCGCCCGGGCAGCCGTCGGGCCGGGTGTCGGTGTCGTGGTGGGCTGCGGGCTCGCCGTGCGTTGTCGAGGCAGACGGCGGTATGGGCGACCAGTTCGCCGGCCAGGTCGCGGTCGGCGTCGGCGAAGGGGGCCCTGCGGTCCGTACGGGTGAGAGTGACGGTCCCGAACGTCGCGGCACCGGCCTTCAGGGGGAGGACGAGCCGCCGGTCGTCGGCGGGGACGTCCCGCGCCGGAGTGTCTTCCTGATCCGTGCTGCCGCTGTGCGCCACCGTCCTGACGGGCGGCCTGACGTCCCACGGAGTGGGTTGTTCCAGCCCTTCGAGCACGGCTTCCGCGAGGTCGACCCGGGCACCTGGGCGCAGCTGTCGATCGAACAGCAGGAACGGCTGTCCGGCCTGGGCATCAAGCCCGCTGAGACGCCGTCTCCGGCCCCGACGGCCAAGCGCTCGGCGAAGGGTCCAAGCAAGGCGCAGCAGGCCTTCCAGCGCGGCCTGACCGCCCTCGCGCAGTGGGTCGAGAGGGAGGGTCAGCGGTCGGTCCCTCGCGGCCACAGGGAAGAGATCGCGGTCGACGGCGAGACGGAACCGGTGATCGTCAGGCTGGGCGTATGGGTCTCCAACACCAAGTCGAGGCGGGACAAGCTCACCCGGGACCAGCTCGACGCACTGCGGATGCTGGGCGTGGGCTGGGCTTGACAGGTTGCCCGGCTCGTCGTTGAGCGGGAAGGTCAGCGAAGTGGAGGCCCCGGGACGTCGTGACGACCCCTGGGACCTTCGTCTTGCCCTCCCGGCACAGTTCAGGAGTGCAACGTGCTCATGCGTTGCAGAGTCGGTGTTGCACGTCCAAGCGGGCGCGTTGCAGTCGCTTGTCGTGTCACCGCTTCAGGTCGAGGAGTGCGGCGAAGAAGCCAGCGAGCAGAGGCTGCGCACGATTGCGGTCGCGGAGTTCGTCGTGGCCGAACCGGAAGACCTCGTAGCCGCGGAATTTCAGGTCTCGGTCGCCGGCCATGGTCGCGGCGTACTTCGTGCTGTCGGGTTCGGTTCCCTCGTTGCGGGTGTAGTGCTGCATACCGTCGACTTCCAGGACCACGCGCCGGTTTCCCGGGAGCAGCATGAGGAAGTCCATCCGCAGGTTCTGCATGGCCTGCGGTCCCCGTTCGCGCAGTGTCTTGGGGTCCCAGTGGAGCCAGATCTCCGGCAGGAGGGCGGGGACCTCGTTCAGATGATCCCTGTGGGCGTGGTGGTAGTGCAAGAACAGGTTCTTCTGCCCTGGGGACTTCGGGGGCAAGGAAGCCTCCATGCGGCCGTAGAGGGACCGGGCCGCCTGCTCGTGGTCGGTGATGTTCCGGGTCTCCTGCCACCAGGACAGAAGGTCGCGCCAGAGCAGTCCCTCTTTGCCGACGGAGCGGTCGTAGACCAGGACCTCGTCAGCGCGTTCGGCGACCTCGATGTCGTTGTCGAGGGCGCTGGTGAAGCGGATGTCGGGCTTGCCCAGGGTGGCGAAGATGAGGTTGCGCGGCCGGCGCGCGGTGCCGCGACCGTGCTGGACCAGGTGGAACTGGGGGTAGCCGTCGGCTTCGCCGTCCTGGCTCAGGATGGAGCCCGCCGGTTGTAGATGCCGGTTGGCGAGCTCGACGAAGCGGCGCTGTGCTGGCTCGTCGGGAAGGACGGCGGAGGAGGCCAGCCCCTCGAGGAAGACACCGAAGCGCGGATGAGGGGCTTCGAAGGCGCCGAGCTGCTCGAAGAACTCCTCGGTCGACCAGTCGCCCGGGTTCCTGAAGATGTGTCGGTTGATCTGATCGCGGAGACTCCTGGTCGAGGTGACCCACCCGCTCATCGGGTCGTTGTCCAGGTGCCACAGGCGGCCCAGCAGCGCCATGAAGCGGTCCGGGTAGCCGAGGTGGTCGGAGAGGTCGAAGTCCCTGGCGAGCTCGCGCCGGGTCCGGCTCGGGATCTGCACGTGGTGGCGGCCGAGCCAAAGCACGTCCTGCAGCGCCATCCTCTCGGCCTGTCCAAGCTCCTCCTGCTCAAGAACGGCGTCTGCGACGTCTGGCAGGCGGTCGTCCGGACAGGCTTTCAGACTGGTGATCAGGCGCTCATGCTTGGTGTTTCCCTCATCGGGTGGAGGCAGGCCGAGGCGCCGGCACAGCGCCGGGAGCTCCTTGGCCCCGTAGCGCGTGTACAGCGTGGCAAGCACGCCGTCGATCAGGCTCCGCAACACCGCCACGTCCATCCGCTCCCCCATCCCCCGATGATGAGCGACACCCGGACACGATTCCACTCTGCCCGTTCCACATGCCGGCAGCACCATTCGCGGCGCACTCTCCCGCCGCTCCCCTACGTTGAGCGCATGTCGCACGAAACGATCCACGAGCACCTGCTGATATCGGCCCGCAAATGGGCGCGCACGGCTGTCGACGCGTACCTGGAGGAGCCCATCGACCAGGACTTCGCCGTGCACCACATGGCGGTCGCAGTGGAGCACGCGTCCAAGGCGTACCTGGCGTCCATCGCCCCCGTACTCCTCGCCTCGGAGAGGCAGCCGAGCGTGGACGATCTCCTGGTCCTGAGCGGGAACGAGGACAAGACGAAGCAAGGCCGCGCCGGGCTGAAGACCATCGGCGGTGAGGGGGCCATCCTCAGGGCAGCCCAGCTCCTCGGCCCCAAGTACAAGGCGCCCGCCAAGCTCAAGGAACTGCGGGAGTCCCGCAACGGCATCACCCACATGGGGTGGGGCCAGCCCGTGACCGAGTGCCGCGCACTCATGGCCGCCGGCATCGAGCACATCAACGCGCTCCTGGAGGCCCTGTCGGCCGAGGCCGCCGGCTTCTGGGGGACGCACCTCGAAGCCTGCACCGCGCTGGTGGCCCAGGCCACCAGCGAGATGGAGATCCGGTACCAGGCGAAACTCCGGCAGGCCCGGGAGCGGTTCGCCGAGACCACCAGGCGCCTGTCCGAAGCCGAGATCGCCGAACTCGTGAGCAGTCTCTCCGCACTGCCGACTGCCGCTCCGTGGCCGCTGGCCGTGCCCGCAGAATGCCCCGCGTGCAGACACATCGGCTTCGCCAGCGGCCGGGACAAGTCGGGGGAGTACGGGGACGTCTGGTTCCTCCCCCGGCACTTCGGCTGCCGCCTGTGCGGACTCACACTCACGAGGTGGGAACTCGATCTCGCTGGGATCAAGGCCGAGGTCCTCAACGACGAGGAAGAGCCCGATCCTGACTGGGAACCCGACTTCGAGACGTACTGAGCGCTCAGGCAGACGTTCCTCCGCTGTCCCCGCCCCATCCGTCGAGGAAACCGGACAAGGCGCGGCGCTGCTGTTCCTCGCGGGCGATCTGCTGGGAGAGGATGTTGCGGTCGATGTAGGGGTCGACGGCGGCGAGGACCAGGCGCTGGAGTTCGTCCGGCTCCAGCGCTTCCACCTCCACTGCACCGGGTGCTCGATGTCGCAGCCGTAGCGGCGGGCGAAGGCCGGCCGCCTCGGGTCCGCGCTTGCCCCCGGTCGCCGGGAGGCCGTACGCGTGGACCTGCTCGCAGGTGAGCAGCACCCGGGGCACCGAGCTCCAGCACCCCGTCCGCTCCACCCATTCCCGCTCGATGTCCTCGCCCGAGCAGCCGAAGTCACCGGCCACTGCAAGGTGGGCGACACGGTCGCGGACGACGTCGGTGTAGCACTGGGAGCTGAAGCCACGGACGATGAGGACGGGGATGCCCGCGAATTCGAGCCACCCGGTCAACTGCTGCCGAAGGGTGTCCCTTCTCCGCGGCGATGTACAGGGCGTGCTCCTGGCCAGGCGCCTCGCCACTCCACGCAGTCCGGGGCGGTGAGGTCCACGTCATCGGCGTTCTCCAGCCCAGCGCCGGGAAGCGGTGACGGGGCGGACCGGGGGCACCCCGCGCTCAGGTGCGGTTCTCGTCGACGAGCCCGATCAGGACGTCCATGTCCGGTACGTCGAGTGCCGGTATGCGCAGCCAGTGGAACGGGAACCCGTACGCGCCGCCCTCGGCCGCCCGGTACTCCATGCGCAGCAGCGCGCCCAGCTCGCTCTCGTCCTCGTCGGCGATGACGACGCTGTAGCGGCACGAGGTGATGCTGTGCCAGGAGATGTCCTTGCCGTCGTGGCGCAGCCCGTTCGCGGTGGCGGTGAGCGGGCCGAACTCCACCTCCTCGCCGGCCGCGAGGGACCCTCTGGCACGGGCGAGGTGCAGCGCGGTCACCGGGCCCCTGATCCGGTCCACCAAAGGTGCGATGACAGAGGGCGGAGACGGGGACATGCGGCCCGAGAGGAAGACGGCCTCTGGTGTGGCGATGGGCGGGTCGGTCATCCGCGAGGCGAAGACTGTGCCGTCGGTGAACTCCATCCGCAGCATGTGTACCCACTGCGTGACCACTGTGCCGTCCGGTGCATGGCTGCCGTCGACGTCGTTGGCGCACCACAGGCGGGCGACCTGCGCCCACCGGTACACGTGGGGGCCGCCCGTGCCGGCGTCCTCGGTCAGCACCACGCCGTCGCCGAACACGGAGAGCGTCACCGCCTGCAGCCCGTCGGGCCCGACTGCTTCTCCGGCCAGCCTCCCGTGCACCAGGCCGGCCAGCAGCTCACATCCAGGCCCGGATCGCGGTTGCACCGTCTCCGGCACGTCACGCTCACGCGTGGCCAGTCTCCGCCACCAGCCAACCATGTGTCCCCCGCTCGGCAAGGCGTCCCGGCTCAGCCGGTGCTGCTCACCTCAGATCCCCGACCCAGCGTCCACCCTATTCCCGGGTGGGTTCCGCTGTCCGCCCGATGCCGGTCTTCCCGCCCTGCCCGCGCCCGCCGTCCCGGCCAGGACCGACAGACGAAGTCCGCCTGCGCCATGCCGACGTGGCCCGCCCGCCACGCAGCCGCGAACAGCAGACCAGTCAGCAGCAGGATCCGGGCAGCGATCCGGTCCTGGTCCGACAGTGCCCATCAAGCCGCCCGTACTCGGTCCGTCCACACCCGCAAGCCCCGCCCGCGCGTCCAGGTACGGCAGCCGTCACCGTCTACGCCCCGCCCTCCTCGCCGATGCCGCCTGCCGGCGACGGGCGAGAACCGCGGCTTCCGTCGGGGCCTGCTGGCCGGGAGCTGTCACGCGCACCCGCCCCTCGGCTCGACGGTATAACTGCTGCTGTCCCCGGCCAACGTCCCGCTCCCCTGCCTCGTCCTGATCCGGTCTAGGTGTTCTGTCCCGGGAGGTTGTGGACGGGTGAGGCAGGTCTCGGCTGAGGTGTCTTGAACGGGTGAGGGCCTTCCGGGTTCGGTGTGGATTGCGACGTCTACACCGACCAGAAAGGCCCTCGTGCCCCACCGTAATGCACAGAGCTCCAGGGGCCGACCTGTCGGCGTGGTCTCT
The DNA here is from genome assembly GCF_008042125.1 of Streptomyces sp. MS191. Classification (GTDB taxonomy): domain Bacteria; phylum Actinomycetota; class Actinomycetes; order Streptomycetales; family Streptomycetaceae; genus Streptomyces. The sequence continues at coordinate 16,243 of NZ_RDBI01000030.1, read as the reverse complement.
CCAGGGCAGGCGAGTCACACGCTGCCGGGAAATTCGCGAGGAAAGACCCCCCGGCTCCCGCCTGGAACGCCCCCTACACGCCTGTGGCGGGGCCTTCGTGTTGCCCTGCTCCCGGTGGCGGCACTCCATAACGATGCTGTCGGCAAAGTCACGGACGCAGCCACCTGCGACCTCAGCAGATGTGCTCTGACCTGCACGTTTTCCTCCGGATACCTAGGATCGACGTGCACGGGCGACAGCGTGAAAGCGGTGTTGTCCGCGCTTTGGTGACCTGCGCTCACCATGCTCAGGACGTCCCAGGGAGGGTGCTTCATGACCGAATCCGGCAACCCCAGGCAGCCCGTAACCGTGAACGAGTACGACGCCAGTCACATCCAGGTACTCGAGGGCCTCGAGGCGGTACGCAGGCGGCCCGGCATGTACATCGGCTCGACCGGCGAGCGCGGCCTGCACCACATGGTCTACGAGGTCGTCTCGTACGCCGTCGACGAGCACCTGGCCGGCCATGCCGACGCCATCGACGTCACGATCACCGCGGACGGCGGCATTCGCGTCGTGGACAACGGGCGAGGCCTGCCCGTCGAGGTGCAGGAACCCGCAGGCAAGTCCGCCGTCGAACGCGAACTGACGGAGCTGTCCTTCGTCCCCAAGCCCCGCACCGGCTACTGGGTGTCCGGTGGCATCAACGGCCTGGGCCTGAGCGTGGTCAACGCGCTGTCGAGCCGTCTCACGGTCGAGGTTCACCGGGACGGCCACCGTTGGACCCAGGAGTACGAGAAGGGCATCCCGATCAGTGCCTTGACGAGGCACGAAGAGAGCAGCGGACACGGCACCGCGATTGTGTTCCTGCCAGACGCCGACATCTTCGAGACCACCTTGTGGTCGTTCGCCACTCTGTCGCAGCGCCTCCAGGAACTGGCCTTCCTCAACACGGGCCTGGCCATATCACTCACCGACGAGCGTCCGGAGCGACCGGTCCGCCACCACCACCTTGACGGCCTTCGCGCCTACGTCGCCCACCTCAACCCCTATCCCCCGAGTCTCGTCCACTCCCCCGCCATCGGCTTCACGTCGGAGAACGAAGAGCAGACGATCTCCGTGCAGGTCGCCATGCAGTGGAACACCTGGCCCCCGGGAGAGTTCCACTCCTTCGCGAACAGCACCCGCACTCATGAAGGCGGCGCCCACGAAGTGGGCTTCCGGACCGCGCTCACGTCTGTCGTCAACGAGCACGCGCGCCGTCAACGGCAGATATCCGCAGAGGACGAGGACCTCACGGCCGAGGCCGTCCACGAGGGCCTGACCGCGGTCGTGTCCGTAAAACTCGCCCATCCCGTCTTCGAGGGATCCACCAGAACCAGGCTCAGCAATCCCGAAGCGGACACCTACGTCCAAAAGGTCATCCGCCAACACCTCGCTGACTGGCTGGACCACAACCCGAACGAAGCCGAAGCCATCATCCGCCACATCGTCAATGCCTCTACCGGACGCGGGAAGTGGTGACGGAGGCTCTCCAGCGCAAGGGAGAGCCCGGCGTCACTGCCATGCCGGATACAAGCCCGCCGCCACCAATCATGGGAATGGTGAACCCGCTGGGACTCGCAATGCTGTGTCGAAGGGGCTGGTGGGGTCGTGCGGGCGATAGGTGAGGGGCTGGAGCGGCTCCTGTACACGCGGCCGGTACCAGTGACGACGGCGGATCAGCTGAAGGCGTTGCTCCGGTGGGAGCGGGGCTCCACCCGGCAGGTCGCCGCCGTCCTGGGCGTGTCCCAGCGGACCGTCCAGCGCTGGGTGACTCCCAAGCCGGGAAGCCAAGGACGCCCGAACCCCGGCCACGAGCAGAGGATCGCGGAACTCGTGCGGGCCCACTGGCAGCCGCTGATCCGTGCGCGCCGCCGGGTCGCGGCGGAGGCCGGTGATGGGTCGTCCATACCCGGGCCCGGTTCGGGTTCAAAGCCGGTGGCGGCAGCTCCGACGACGAGCATGGACGACATCGCCAAACTGGCAGCGGTGTCCAAGCAGACCGTCTACAAGCACTTCTCCGACAAGGAGAAGCTCTTCGCCGACATCGTCCTGGCCACCACCGACCGGCTCGACACCGAGATCGACCTGCTCGCCGGCATCCCGTTCGACGCCGACAACCTGGAAGAGAACCTGACCCGGCTCGCCCGCCAACTTCTGACCACCCTCACCCACCCCCGGGTGATCCAGCTGCGGCGCCTGATCATCGCCAACGCCGACGTCTTCCCCGACCTGGGCGCCGCCTGGTACGAGCGGGGCTTCGAACGGGGGCTCGCCACGCTGGCAGCAGCCTTCCAACGCCTGGCCGACCAAGGGCTGCTCCACATCGACGACGCACTCCTGGCCGCCAACCACTTCTCCGGCCTCCTGCTGTGGATCCCGGTCAACAAGGCCATGTTCACCGGACGAGCCCAGTACACCGAGGCCGACCTCGACCACCACGCCACCACCGGCACCCACGCCTTCCTCGCCGCCTACCGCTAACCACGGCCCCCAGACACGGTCGCCTTCGAAGAAGACCCTCGCCTCCAGCTGCCCCCATCCACTCCATCGCCCGAAGTACAGCGAACTGCTCACCAAGGCCCGCCGTGAGTAAGGGAACCGCGTCAGCACACTCACGCCGATCGGGTCATGATCAATCTCAGCGCCAACCGCTGTATCGATGTCCCCGAGGCCGATGAGGCCCGTGGGTTCAAGGAAACCGAAGTCTGTTCAGCGGCAACTCGCAGGTCGGTCCGTGTGCATCAGCTGGGCGAATCCGCGGGTTCGGCAGGAACCGTGGGGCGTCACTGCCCGGTCGGCGCTGGCCGGGTGAGTCCGGCTCCGACCCTGGTCAGCATCTGACCGAGGAGGTGGAGAGCTCGTGCACGTGTCGGCGCTCCGCGCACTGTGCCCGTCCAGTAGGCATCAGTGAGTTTCTCGGTCACCGCGAGGGTCTGGCCGTCGTCTTGGGCGGCCAGCACGAGGACGAATCGCAGGTAGTCACCGATGTCGGTTTCTTGGGGATGCTGGTTCATGAAGGTGTGCAGGCGCGCTGTCAGGGCGGGCAGGGTGCGGTCCGTCGGGAAGACGACCGCGAGGCCGGCGAGTGCCAGTCGAACTGCGAAGCACTCGCCTGACCAGCGGGCCAGCAGATCAGGGGTGTGCAACAGGACGGCGTTGCAGGCCCGGGCCTCGCTGTCGGGATCAGCATGTTGCGGGGCGGCTGGCCAGCTCTCGGCGAGGTGGCGCTCGGCGACGGTGGCGGCGCGCAACAGCAGGCCGACGGCTTCGAACCGCTGTCGGGCGGGAACCTGGTCGTCAACCGCCAGGGCCGCGAGCAGGACGAGGCCGTCGGCGGTGTGGGGATGGCAGGTGTCCTGGTGGAGGATCTCGTTGTAGAACTCGGCGAGGAAGGTCCGGTTGTTCCAGTCGGGGTCGATCTCTGAGTCGAACAGCATCGCCGCTTGGAGCGGCATTCGGTCCGGCAGGCGATCGGCGATGACGTCTCGGAAGAGCTTCCGGATCGGCGGGCCACAGGCGATCGCGTCGTGCTGGGTCTGCTCGGGTGCGGCCTGCGTGTCCATGACCAGCGCAGCCTACTGGAGCATCTTGGGCTGACGGCCCGGCGCCCTCTGGGCGGCGGGCCGTCGAGGCGGGCCGTGGCAGAGGTCAGCCGGCCTCGGCCAACGAAGGGCTCCTCCGCATCCACCACCCGGCCCGATTCCCGGAGTACCGGCTCGGCCATCTTCTCCCGCCGCCCCTCCCCGCGGAGGAGTCACGGCCGCCCGGCCCGATGCCCCTCGTCACAAGCGACGGCCTGTGAGCGGGCCTTCCGCAGCCACGACCCGGGTGCCTCCTGCTGGGAGGACCGCGAGGCCGCCGCCGCGTGATGGCGCAGCTCGTCGGCCACCCGTGCCGCGTCGCGCGCACCCGGCAGGCGCCAGTCCGTCTCGATGCCCTGCTCCACGGCAGCCTCGCTGCGGAAGCGGATCAGGTCGGTAGCGAGCAGGTGGTTGTCTCGCAGCCAGACGAGGAAGGGCGTGGCCTCACCAGCCGTCGTGTCGGCCAGCACCATGCAGTCCCGCCCGTGGCGCACGATGACGACGACCGGACCACCTTTCCTTCTACGCGCCGGAGCGACAGCCGCATGCCTGGTCCTTGGACCTCGCCGGCCTGGGCGAAGCGCTGCGGCAGTCGTTCACCGCAGCCCCCTACCAGGTCCGTCAGGATCACACCCACCAGGGCGAGCCGTACCTCTCCTTCTGGGCTGCCACCGACGACGGCACCGAGTACGACGGCACGGCCACCGTCCACGGGCGGGACTGCATGGTGCTGGCCGACACGACGGCTGGTGAGGCCACGCCCTTCCTCGTCTGGCTGCGAGACAACCACCTGCTCGCTACCGACCTGATCCGCTTCCGCAGCGAGGCTGCCGTGGAGCAGGGCATCGAGACGGACTGGCGCCTGCCGGGTGCGCGCGACGCGGCACGGGTGGCCGACGAGCTGCGCCATCACGCGGCGGCGGCCTCGCGGTCCTCCCAGCAGGAGGCACCCGGGTCGTGGCTGCGGAAGGCCCGCTCACAGGC
>NZ_RDBI01000030.1:0-11554 GCF_008042125.1 Streptomyces sp. MS191 | reverse complement strand
AGCCGATCGTGCCGTCCGGGAGCACCGCCTCCACCGCGGCCCCGTGCTCGACGGTCCGGCTGACGGTGCAGAACTTCTCGTGGGTGAGTCGGACCGGGCCGCGCGGGCGGTCCACGCCGCCCTCCCCGTCCCTGTGGGCCGCATCTGAAGGTCGTACCCGAAGGAGCACCGCCGCCATGGCCGAGTACCGCATCGAGACCGTCCGCGACGGCTACCGGAACTGGACCGCCCGCAACGACCGGGGCGCGGAGGTGCGCATCGGCGCCGCGGACGATCCGGACGTGCAGCCGTCGTTCACCCCGGTGGAACTGCTGCTCGCGGCGATGGGCGGCTGTGGCGGCATGGTCGTGGACCGCACGGCACGCGCGGTCGACCACGACGACCTGCGGATCGTCGTGGAGTCGGTGACGGAGCCGGAGGACGACGGCCGGCTGGGCCGGATCCGGGTCAGCTACGAGTTCGAGTTGCCGGAGAGCAACCCGCGGGCGGCGGAGGTCTTCGCACGGGCGGTCCGACTCACCCACGAGAAGTTCTGCACCGTCAGCCGGACCGTCGAGCACGGGGCCGCGGTGGAGGCGGTGCTCCCGGACGGCACGATCGGCTTCCGCGCGGGCTGACCACCGACGCCGGTCCGCGGGCGCGCCCTGCGCGCGTCGACGTCCGGCCGGGCCCGCGCGCCCGCTCTCGCCCGACGCGCCCCTGCGCGGCGGGGGCCCGCGGACGCCCGCTACTCCTCGATCGCACCGCCGATCCGGCGCAGATGCTGCCGGAAGGTGTACGAGGGTTCCGCGTCCCGGCGGGCGAGGTAGTCGCCGAAGCCCGTCTGCGCCCGCAGCGTCTCACCGGACCTGATCCGGCGCGCCTGTTCGCGCTCGGTGCGGAAGAGGACGCGGGCCGTCTCCAGGACGGACTCGACCCGGGCCTCGGGGACGAAGACGACCCCGTCCTCGTCCCCGAAGACGATGTCGTCGGCGGTCACGAGGTGGTCGCCGCAGCGGGCGCTGTGCAGGGCCTCGGGCTCGCGCGCGTCCACCCGTACCGGCCCCGGCGAGTGGCGTCCGTAGGAGAAGACGGGCACGCCGATCTCGATCAGGTCGGCGGTGTCGCGGTGCAGGCCCCAGACCACCAGACCGGCCACCCCGGCCGCCTCGGCCTCCAGGACGGCGAGGTCGCCGACGCACGCCTCGTCACGGCGGCCCGCGTTGTCGACGACGAGGACGTCGCCGGGCTCGGCCCGGGTGAACGCCTCCAGGAACACGTCGACGCTGCCGTAGTGCCGTGCGGGCAACACCCGCCCCGCCAACCGCTGTCCGGGCACCACGGAGGCGATGCCGGCCGGGGCGACGCGCAGCTCCTCGCCGAGACGGACGCAGGCGTCGGCGATCAACGGGGTGGAGAGCTCGGCGAATTCCTTCAGCATCGGGATTCCGTTCTCTGGGGATGGCGCCCGGATCCGGGCGCCCTGCTCCGCGGGGGCGATGGTATCGCCGGGGCAGGCCACCGATCCGGCGGTGGACCGGGCGTCCGCCCGGCGCGCGCAGTACGTTCACGCCGGACGCGGATGCCGTCCGTGCCCGCCCCGCCGAGGAGAGGTCCACCACCGTGACAGTGATCGCGCACCTCAGTGACATCCACATCGACGGCTCGCCCCGCAGCGCGGCGCGGACCCGGGCCGTCATGGCGTACCTGGAGACCCTGGACTTCGACTTCGGCGCCGTGGTGGTCACCGGCGACATCGCCGATCACGCCCTCCCGTCGGAGTACCTCCTGGTCCGCGAACTGCTCAGCACCCGCCACCCGTTGCTCGTCTGCCCGGGCAACCACGACCGGCGCGACGTGTTCCGCGAGGTGCTCCTCGGGGCGCCTCCCGTCCCCGGGCGCCCCGACGCCCCGGTCAACCAGGTGCTGCGCGGCGACGGCTTCGTCCTCGCGCTCGGCGACTCCTCCGTGCCGGGGAAGGACGAGGGCTTCCTCGAGGACGAGACGCTGGAATGGCTGGAAGGGGTGCTGGACGAGACGCCCGACGGTGTGCCGGTCCTGGTCGGCTTCCACCATCCGCCGACCGCCCTGGGCATGCCGTTCGTCGACGGCATCCGCCAGTTCGGGGAGCGGCGCCTCGCCGCGCTCGCCGAGCGCCGGCCGGAGATCGCCGCCTTCCTCTGCGGGCACGCCCACACGGCGGCCGGCACGGTGTTCGCGGGGCGGCCGCTGATCGTGGCCCCGGGCGTGATCTCGACCGGGAAGCTGCCCTGGGAGCCGTACGCCCACCCGGCCGACCACGTGTACCGGGACGAGATGGCGCCCTCGCTCGCCTTCCACGTCCTCGACGACGAAGGCCGGATCACCACGCATTTCCGGAGCGTTCCCGTTTGGGACCGCTCCACGGGGTGACTCGCCGGGTGACGGCAGTGCGGAAGGAGAGGAGACGAACGTGTCTCTCGACGGCACGCATGTCCTGGTCATCACGACGAACTACGGCACCGAACAGGACGAACTGATGCAGCCCGTCGCCGCGCTCCACGCGGCGGGCGCCCGGGTCACGGTGGCAGCCCGGGCCGACGAGCCGGTCCTGACGCTGATGTCGGACCGGCGGCGGGGTGACGTGGTGATCCCGGACGGCTCGTACGCGGGGATGTCCGCGGACCCGTTCGACGCGGTCGTCGTGCCGGGCGGCACCGTCAACGCGGACCGTCTGCGGACCGACCCGGAGGCGCAGCGGCTCCTCACGGAGGTCGCCGCCGCCGGCAGGACGGTGGCGGCGATCTGTCACGGACCGTGGCTGCTCGTCGACAGCGGGCTGGCGCGCGGCCGGGAGCTGACCTCGTACCCGTCCCTCCGGGCGGACCTGACGAACGCGGGCGCCACCTGGCGGGACCGGAGCGTCGTCATCGACGACTCGGGCGGCTACCGGCTGATCACCTCACGCAGGCCGGCGGATCTGCGGCCCTTCGCCGCGGCGATCGTCGAGGCGCTCGCCGACACGTCCGCGCGTCGCCGGGAGCGGCGGGCGGGGTGACGGGAGCGCGCAGTTCAGCTCGGCGGGCGAGGTCACCTCGCGGGAGCCGCGGGCTCGGGCCCGACGAGATCCGCGGGGAGCCCGGCGTCACGCGCCCCCACCTTTCCCCTCCCCCGCCGCCGCACCCGTGGCGGCGGGCGGATCGTCACACCTGCCAGATCGCGCGGACCCGGTGCAGGGGGTCGTGGGCCACGTGCGGCTCGGTGTCCCAGACCATCGTGGCGCGGTCGGCGGCCGTGTAGCGCGGCCAGCCGGTGCCGGGGTCGAGGTCCCGTACGAACGAGACCCAGGCCCGGTGCACGGCGTCGGCGAGTGCCCGCGGCGGATGGTCCCCGGCGGCCGCCGTCACGCCCTCGGCGTCGAGCAGGTCGAAGGCGAACGGCAGGTCCAGGCAGTGGAAGGCGGTGCCCTCGACCGGTGACCTCCAGGCGAACTCGTAGAGCCAGGTCGGCCGTTCGCGCGCGGCTCGGGCGTCCGCCACGGCGAGGGACGGAGCGCGGAAGGTGGCGTCGGTCAGGGCCTGCCCGAACAGACGGTCGGGGTCGACGTCGGTGTAGGCGCCCGCGAAGGCCGCCGCCCGGTCCGGGGGCAGGCCGAGGCCGCCGAGCAGCACCGGCAGCGGCGGGCCCTCGGGACCCGGGCCTGGCAGGCCGTTGAACTCGTGCGCGGTGAAGCCCAGCATGAGCGGGACGTCCGCGCCCGCCTCGCCGGCCGTCAGGGCGTCGAGGACGGCCTCCGGGATCAGCTCGCCGTCGGCGAAGGGCGCCAGCGACAGCATCGGCGGGAGCCCCTCGCGGTCGGGGCCGGGAGCGCCCAGCCGGTCCTGGAGGTCGAGAAGTTCCTCGTCGCCGAGCTCCCGCAGCGCCTCGGCCGTGGCGGGCAGGCCGGTGCGCGCGGTGAACAGGCGGGAGGCGGCGCGGGCGACGTCGGGACCGTCCGGCCGCATCACGGCACCGGAGACGGAGAGCGCGGCACGGAACAGGCCCTGGGCCGCGGGCACCGCCAGCAGGGTCTGGACGGCGCCGCCCCCGGCCGACTGCCCGGCGACGGTGACCCGGGCCGGGTCCCCGCCGAAGCGGGCGATGTTGTCGCGGACCCATTCCAGGGCGGCGATCCAGTCGCGGACGCCGCGGTTGTCGGGCGCGTCGTCGAGGTGCAGGAAGCCCTCGATGCCGAGCCGGTAGCCGAGGGAGACCAGGACGACGCCGTCCCGGTTGAAGGCGGAGCCGTCGTACCAGGGGCTGGCCGCCGATCCGGCGACGTAGCCGCCGCCGTGGATCCACACGAGCACCGGCAGGGGCGCCTCGGGGGCGGTGTCGGGCGTGAAGACGTTCAGGTTGAGCACCCCGTCCCCCGGGACGGAGGGTTCGGGGATCGTGGTGACGTCGGCGAAGGGGCGGCGCTGGGCGGTCGGTCCGTACGCGGTGGCGTCCAGCGGCTCGGTCCACGGCTCCGGCGGTACGGGCGCGGCGAACCTGAGCACGCCGACAGGCGGGCTCGCGTAGGGGATGCCGAGGAAGCGCAGGCTGCCGTCGGCGCGGCGCTCGCCGCGGACGGGGCCGCCGGCGGTGTCGACCAGTGCGGTGATCATGGGGCGGTGCCGGCTCCTGACGCGTCGCGGGACGCTCTCGATCGGTTCGACGATCCGGCGGCGACTGTCGTCGGACGCGTGCCGGGGTGCTCACGCCCTGGGCCGGCGAGGCGTATCGGCGGGGTCGCCGGAGTCGTCGAGGACGCGCCCAGCGTCCGGCCGGGAACCGGTGGAGTCAACATCCGGAGAGCAGAAGTGACACGTGTCACTTACGCGTGTCACCCCTGCTCTCACAAGGCCGGCGCGGCGCGGAACCCGCCGCGGGGAAGGGCCCGGACGGCGGCCGACCGGCCGGGGGCCCGCCTACGCCCCGTCGCCGGACGGCGCCGGGACCGGCGTGGCCTGGTGGTGGTACATCCGCCAGGTGGCGTCGGCGGCGCGGCGCCAGAGCGAGCTCCTGCGCGCCCGCGCACCTGCGATGACCGTCTCGTAGGTCACCAGGACGATTCCGGGCGCCAGAAGGGCCCCGGCCATGCCGGACGGCCGGTAGCGCGGCCCGGCCGGCGCGCTGCCGGACAGTTCGGGCAGGGCGGCGAGCATCTCCTCGTACGTCCAGCGGCGCCCGGACGCGCCGACCTCCACGAACTCGGGATCCAGCAGCTCCCGCGCGAGCGCGCGGGAGGTGCGGACCTCCGGATCCATCAGCCGCAGCTCCCCCGCGACTGCGGCGGCGATCGCCTCCTGGGCCTCCTGGCCGGGGGCTTCGGGCGGGCGCCGGAAGGACGATCCGCCGGGAGTCCGGCCCCGGTCGCCGGCCGCCTGCTCCCTCACAGGGCGATCCAATAGCGCCGCTTGAGCCCGATCTCCGTCTGGCGGGTGTCCTCCAGGACGCCGCCGTTGCGCTCGATCGTGCGGGCGGAGGCGACGTTGTCGTCGTCGCAGGTCACCAGCACGCGATCGATCCCCAGGGCGCGGGCCTCGGGCAGGACCGCGCCCAGGGCCCACGTGGCGAGCCCGCGGCGGCGGGCGGAGGGGCGGATGCTGTAGCCGATGTGCCCGCCGGCCCGCAGGAGGAAGTCGTTGAGCCGGTGCCGCAGGTCGATGGCGCCCATGTACGCGCCGTCCTCCACGATCCACCAGTGCGTGGCGTGCACCCATCCCTCCGCCAGCGGCCGGGACGGATCGGACTGCTCCCGCAACCGTCCGACCCAGGCGGCGAACACCTCGGGGCTGGCGAAGGCGTCCTCCCGCACCAGGCGCATGCCGGCACCGTCCTGGTGGGCGCCGGGGTTCCACTCGGCGTGCGCCTCGAGCCACGAGGCGTGGAGACCTGCCGTGGGGGCGATCAGTTCGGGCATGCGGGCGACGATAACAGGCCAACGGGCCTGATGATCAGGGCCTTTTCCGGCCGGACGGTACGCGTGACCGGGGCGCCGGCACGGCCGGACCGCACGCGTGGGCCGACCCCTGCGCGCAGCCTGGCCGTACGCGTGCCGGGCCGGGTGCTGCTCGCCATGGTGAGCCACCAGGGGGCCGTGTGAGCGTGAGGGCGGCGTCCTCGCCGGGGTGACTACGCGGGCGGTCTCCGCCGGGGTGAGCGGCGGCGTCCGTCCGCATGCGCGCGAGGCGCAGCGGCGGCGGAGCGGTCCGGGGCCGGTGGTCAGCCGCCGGCGCGTACCGCGTAGTCGCCGAAGCCGACCCAGTCGAGGGCCACGCACGGTTCGTCGCCGAGCACCCAGGCGTCGTGCCCCGGTGCCACGGCCATGAAGTCGCCGGGACCCAGTTCGGCGGTCTCGCCGTCGTCCATGACGACCTTCATGCGGCCGCTGACGACGTATCCGACGTGGGCCGCCTGGCAGCTGTCGGTGCCGGCGATGGGCTTGACGTGCTTGGACCACTGCCAGCCCGGCTCGAACACCGCGCGGCCCACCGCGCCGCGCTCGGTGGTCACGAGGTCCAGCCGCCCCTTGCCGTCCTCGAAGGGACGGGTCTCGTCCGCGGAGTCGAAGCTCCTGGACACGATTCCGGTCATGTTCGTCCGCCTCCCGGCGGTGCAACGCGCGCGCCCCGAGTCCACCTTCCAGGCTACGCCGGGGGGCCGGGCACGGCCCCCGGCCGGAGGACACCCCGGAGCGGCCGGCCCGGTGGGGGCGCCCTGGCCGGGAAGCGCCGTTGCCCGCCGGGGCCAGCGCCCGATAGCCTGTTCGACATGACTGCCGGGTCGGCCATGGGCCGTGATCGAGTAAGGCACCCGGCCTTGGTGTGACCGCCGCCGGGCGGGCCCGAGGCCCTCCTTCGGTCGTCTTCCACGCGTCGCCGCCGCCCTCGCGAGGCACGCGCACCCCGCCGCGTACGCGCACCATCGTGCGTGCGCGTCCGCCGCCGACGGGCCGGTCCCCTCGGCGCACCGATTCAGGAAGACGCCCGGCATGCCCCCGCACGTTTCGTGCGCCGCGCGGCATGCCCTTCGAAAGGACCCTTCGTGGCCATCGAGCTAAACCACACCGTCGTTCACTCGCGTGACAAGCAGGTCTCCGCCAGGTTCCTCGCCGGCATCCTCGGCGTGGAGGTCGGCGCCCCGTTCGGGCCGTTCGTGCCTGTCGATCTCGACAACCGGGTGACCCTCGACTTCTACGAGGACCCCGAGCTGACCCTCGTCCCGCAGCACTTCGCCTTCCTGGTGCCCGAGGAGGAGTTCGACACCATGATCGCCCGGCTGGAGGTCGCGGGGGTGACGTACTACGCGGATCCGCACCACTCCGACCCCGGCCGGGTGAACCGGCTCTTCGGCGGCCGGGGCGCCTACTTCGCCGACCCGGACGGCCACAACATGGAGATCATCACGCGCCCTTACGCGCGCCCGGGCGCGGCCTGAGCGGAAGCGGAGGCCGGACCACCCCCGGCGGCGCCGTACCCGTCACGCCCGGGAGCCGTTCCGCCTTTCCGCCGACGTCCACCGGCGTCCGCCGGAGTTCTTTGAAACATCACTCACTTTGGCGGTTCCCCGCATATCCGGAGTCCGTTTTCTGTACAGATCCCTTATCGGACAGATCTACACATAAAGGCTGGATAAGCGCACAATGAAACCGCGGCACAGTTGCCGCGAACGCGGTCAGACGCGCAAGACGCCAGAAGGAGGCGAGTCGCATGGCCGACGTCTCTCACCGTCCTGGTGATATCAGGGGACACCCCGACGCACCGGAAATGCGCGAACGTTACTCGCGCATGCTCCAGACGCGAGGCGTGGCGGCAGTAGAGGAACTGGTGATCCTCGCCGGCATCTACGCCGCGGTCTCCGCATGGACGGTTCACTTCGCAGCAGCGGAACCGGAACTCGCGATCAGCAACCTGATCGTGGGCATCGCCCTCGCGGGCCTGGGACTGTGCATGTCGATGGCTCCCGACCGGTCCCAGGACCTGAACTTCGTCGTCCTGCTGCTCGGCGCGTGGCTGATCGTCTCGCCGTGGATCGTGGCCCAGGACGCCGGAACCGGCGCGATCCTGAGCAACGTCATCACCGGCGCGTGCGTCTGCCTCTTCGCCCTCACGGCAGGCGGCCTGCTCATGAGCAAGTCGAGAAAGTCGGGCTGACGTACCGAAACCACCCCCGGCGGCGCCGCGTCCTCTCCATCAGGACGCGGCGCCGCTCTTCGTGTACCGCCACGCCGAGGGCAAATCCACCCACACCGCCTCTCAACGCCCCCTCCCAGATAACGAATTGACCCACGCAGTTTCGGCCACATAAGTTCTGCGTAAGCTTGCTCCACAGGGACAGGCTCCCGTATGCATCCCAGTCCTTGGGGGGACAAAGTGAACTGGTACCTCGACGTTCTCAAGAAGTACGCGGTGTTCAGCGGCCGTGCGCGCCGCAAGGAATTCTGGATGTTCTACCTGTTCAACATCATCGCGCTGATCGTGCTCTCGATCATCGACGCTGTGATCGGCATCCAGCTCCTGAGCACCATCTACGTTCTCGCGATCATCATTCCGTACCTGGCGGTCGCCATCCGTCGTCTGCACGACACGGGCCGCTCCGGCTGGTGGCTCCTCATCGCCCTGATCCCGCTCGTCGGCTCGATCATCCTCATCGTGTTCTGGGCCACCGACGGTGAGCAGCAGCAGAACGCCCACGGCCCGAACCCGAAGCTGGCCCCGGCGTACTGACAGCACCTCGTACGCAGCCCCCGGAAGGATTCCTTCCGGGGGCTTTGTGCATCCCGCGCCGCTGCCTCTCGCCGACCGGGAGCGCGCGGCGCGGCACGGAGTGCGACCGCCCCGCGCCGTGGGCCTGTTCGGCCCGCCGGGCACCGGGAAGACGACGTTCGCCCGCGCGATCGCCTCCCGGCTCGGCTGGCCCTTCGTGGAGATCCTGCCGTCGCGCCTCGCCGACGAGGGGAACCTCGCGGCGGCCCTGCGCTCGGCGTTCGCGAGGATCGCGGAGCTGGAGCGGGTCCTCGTCTTCATCGACGAGGTCGAGGAGATCGCGCCCGTGCGCGCGGAGCCCGCCCAGCCCGGCGGTATGCACGGCGTGACGAACGAGCTGCTCAAGCTGATCCCCGGCTTCCGCGAGCGCGACGAGCGGCTCCTGGTCTGTGCCACGAACTCCATCCGCTCCCTCGACCCGGCGTTCCTCCGTCCGGGCCGATTCGACTACCTCATCCCGATCGGGACGCCCGACCGGCTGGCCCGGACGGCGATCTGGTCGCGCCACACCGACGGCCGCCCCGACGTGAAGGTCGACGAACTCGTCGCGGCGAGCGAGCTGTTCACCCCCGCGGACATCGAGCACGCGGCCCGGATCGCCGCCCAGAACTCCTTCGAGCGCGATCTGGGCGCCGGGTCGCGGGGCAGCTCCGAGGAACGCGCGCCGGGGGCGGGCACCGCGGACTACCTGGAGGCGATCGCCCAGTGCCGGCCGACCGTGACGCCGGAGATGATCACGCAGTTCGAGTCCGACATCACGACGCACGCCCGCTTCTGACCCGGGGGCCGACGTGAGGCGGCCGCGGGGCCGGGACGGGGCCGCGGGCCCGTCCCCCTCGTGTGCGCGGGAGGTGATCGCCTGTCACCGGATCCGGCAAGTCGCGGCCGTTCCCGCCGTGTTGTCCATATCGTGGTGATCATCCGTTGCACGACGTACACGAACAGAGGGGGACTGGTCCCGTGGAGCAGTTCGAGGGGCTCGAGCTCATCACCGTCACGAAGACCGCGGATCTGGAGTCCTGGCTGGAGACCCACCACGCCGACACTCCCGGGGTCTGGCTGAGGATCGCCAAGAAGGGCAAGGGCGGCGAGTCGCTGACGATCCCGGAGGTGCTCGACTGCATGCTCTGCTTCGGCTGGATCGACGCGACGCGCAAGGGCGGCGACGGGGTCTACTACTACCAGAAGTACACGCGACGGCGGCCGCGGAGCCTCTGGTCGATGGTGAACGTCCGCAAGGTCGAGGCGCTGGAGGCGGCCGGCCGGATGCGCGAGCCGGGTCTCAAGGAGGTGCAGGCGGCGAAGGACGACGGCCGCTGGGCCTCCGCCTACCCGTCGCAGGCCGAGGCGACGGTCCCCGACGACCTGGCGGCGGCTCTGGCCGCCGACGACCGGGCGCGGGCCTTCTACGAACAGCTGGGCAGGACGGACCAGTACATGGTGATCCTGCGGTTGTGGCAGGCGCGCACGCCCAAGGGGCGGGCGGACAGGCTGGCCCGGATGGTGGGGCTCCTGGCGACGGGCGAGAAGGTGCGCTGACGCGGCAGGCACCGGGGCGGCGCGGTCCGGTCCCGCTCCGGGTCCGCCGGGCGCGGCCGGTCAGCGGCGCCTGCGGTAGAGCACCTGGTGCGCGTCGAACTCGACGAAGGACGCCGTGTGGATCATGCCGACGGCCTCCAGGAGCCGCCGCGAGCGCACGTTCGCCTCCTGCGTCACGGCGACCACGCCCGGTGTGCTCTCCAGGGCCTGTTCGACGGCCGCGGCCACCGCCTCACGGGCGTAGCCCCGCCCCCAGTGCTCGGGCAGGAACTGGTAGGAGACCTCCGTCTCGCCGTCCCGCGCGTCCGGCTCCACCGTCACCAGTCCGAGCAGCACACCGTCCGCGGCCCGCACGACCGCGTGGACGCCCGGTGCGCCCACCACCCGCTGCTGCCGGATGCGCACGATCCGCTCGGCGACCGGGCCGCCCAGGTGGCGTCGCACCTCCGGGTCGGTCCACAGCCGGGTGACGGCCGGCACGTCGCCGGTCCGGACGGACCGCAGCAGCAGCCGCTCGGTGGTGACGGTCGCCGCCTCGGGGCGGTGGCCTGCGGCTGGCGCGGAGGAGGTACCCATGCCTCCGATCATGGCAGCCCCGACCGGCCGACCGGGACCGCGGCCCCTGCGGCCCAGCCGCCGAGGGTCGCCGCCACGACCGGCCGGTCGGCCGCCGTCGGCTCGTACGCCGGGACGGTCGCGGTGCCGACGTCCTCGTGACCGCCGGAGGGGACGACACCCTCCACCGGACCGCCGGTTCGCGATCCGCAGGCACCCCCTGGGTCAGAGCAGCCTGCGCCGGATCGCCTCCAGGGCTCCGGCCCGGCGGCCCGGGACCCGTTCGCGCAGCTCGACCAGCGCGGGCGCCAACTCCCGTGCCCGGGAGGTGTCCTGGATCTGCTCCCACTGGTGGTGCGCCCGGTCGACGGCACCCTCGACGTCGGGGTCCCCGGGGCCCTGGCTCAGCCCGAGCCTGGCCTGGGCCGCGGAGATCCACAACTCGCTGCTGCGGGCGGGCTCCCCGGCCAGGCGCGCCAGGTCGGCGCGCACCTCCATCCAGTGCACCGCCTCCTGCGACCGCGCGCCGTGCCGCCGCAGCGCCTCCTGCTCCCAGGCCACCGCCAGCGCCACGGCCTCCCCGTGCCGGCCGGCCTGCGCGGCGCCGAGGATCGCGGGGTGAGGGTCGTAGCCGCCTTGCGCGGGGGCGACCGGCTGCGGCGCCGGAGTCGCGACGGCGGCCGGTCGCCCCCGCGCAAGGCGGCTACGAC
>NZ_RDBI01000003.1:44131-60335 GCF_008042125.1 Streptomyces sp. MS191 | reverse complement strand
ACCCACGCCGACACCGGCATATCCCCCCACCGGCCCACCCGTGTCGCGGCCGAGGCCGCGCTCGTCGAGCACTACCCCCGGCTCGTCCGGCTCGCCCACGTCATCCTGCCGTCGTCCCTCGGCCGGCACCGCCGCGTCCTCGCCGCGCACTCCCTGGTGCAGAAGTCCTTCTCGGGCGCGCGCCGTTCGGGGCAGGGGCGGCTGTCGCCCGGCCGGCGCGGCGGGGCGGAGCGGGTACCCGCCCAGCGCGGGGCGGAAGACCCGGCGCACGCCGCGGGCCCGGCGCCGGAGCGGCGGAGCACCGCGGGTGACGTCCACGGCTGGCTGCGGGAACAGGTCGTGGCCGCCGCACTGCACGCCGCCCGGCGCTCCTGGCGCCGGCCCCTCCTCCCACCGCTCCCCGCGGTGCTCGGCCTGCGGCTCTTCCCCCGGGCCGGCGAGGCCGGTGAACTCGCCCTGGAGCGCGTGCTCGCCCGCGAGACCCCCGAGGTACGGGCCGCGTTCGCCCTGTGCGCCCTCGAAGGGCTGTCCCCCCGGTCCGCCGCCGAACTGCTCGCCGCGGCGGGCGTCGCCGCGCCGGACACGGCCCTGCGCGGCGCCGAACGGGTGCGCGCCGCGACCGGCCCCGAAGCCGAATCGCTTCTCCTGGGGGCCGAGTTCGACCCCTGCACCGTGCAGACCCGGCCCACGGACCTGCTGGGCCGAAGGCGGCGGATCCGGCTCGCCGCACTCGCCGCGGCCGTCCTGCTCACCGCGGCCGCGGCCGCCACGGCCGCCCTCCGGCCGGCCGACGGGACCGGTCCGCCGGCCGCGCCCGTCCTCGCCGGCGCCCTCGCCCGCGCCGCCGACCCCGACCGGCTGGTGCGCGCCCCCGACGAGCGGTGGGCCGACACCGGGCGGGTCGACCTGACGGTCTGGCCCGCCCGCGGCCCGAGGACCAGGGACCGGGCTCTGCTCGCCCGGGCGCTCGACGCGTGGGTACGCGGCCCCGCCCGGCCCGGCGAGCCGGGACCCCGGCTCACCGCGACCCCGGACACCCCGGCGACACCGCCCACGGGACCGGTGCGGCTGCTGTACGCCGGCGTCGTCGACGGCGCGGCCGTGGTGCTGGTCCACGACGGCGTACGGCTGGCCCGCTACACCGAACCGCGGTCCGGACGAGGCGCGGCGAGGCTCGACCTCGCCCGGGCGGACGACGCCGACGTCACCACCGGCGCGGCCGTGGTGCTGGCCAGGTCGTCCGCCGGAGCCCGCTTCCTGCTCGCGCCCTGGATCGCCGAGGGCGCCGTACGCGACCTCCTGCGGCCGGACGTCCCGGCCGCGCGGCTCGGGGTCTCCCGGGACGGCGTCACGGATCCGGTCCCCCGCGCTTCCGCGGGCTGCGGCCCGCCGCCCGTGCTGCAACTGCGGTCGTCGGCACGGATCGTGGAGGACCACGCCTTCCTGCTGGCCGACCTCGGCGAACTCGCGCCCGTCCATCTGACCTGGACGCCGGCGCCCGGGACCGGAGCCCCCGCACGGCAGCCCCGGGAGGCGACCTCCGCCGCCGGACTGGGCGCCTGGGCCCGCTCGGCCTGTGCGCTGCCCGCGCTGCGCGGCAGCGGGGTCCGCGCCGTGAACCGGTGGGAGTTCGCCCGGCAGCAGCTGCCCGAAGGCGCCGGCGCGGCCACCTGGACCTGTACGCGCGCCGACAGCTGGACGGGGCACGGCCGGGTGGACGTGGCCTTCGAGGACCCGGCGGGCCGCGCCCGGCCGGTGGCCGGCACGGCACCTCGGGGGGCGGACACGGCGGCCTGCGGCCGGTTCGGCCAGCACCTGCTCGCCGGCACGTACTGGACCGCGCCGTCGGGTGCCGGCTACTACCTCGCCGCGGGCAGCCGGCGGCTCACCGGGGTCGCCGCCGAGGGCGCCGTGTCCGCCGCCGTACGCGGCCCCGTGCTGGCCGTGCGCACGTCCGCGCGCGGTCCGGTGCGGCTCACCGGCAGGTTGTCCGACGGCGGCGAACTCCGCGGCTGGGGAGGCTGATCCGGCTCACCGGATGGCTCCCGCGCCGGTCGCGACGGCCCGGTCCGGGGCCGCCGCGACGGCCGGTCGGGCCCGAACGGGGCCGGCCGCGTCGCGCACGACCGCTGCTCCCGCGGAGGCCCGTGGGGTGCGATCCGGCCGGGGAGGGCCCCGTTCGCGGAGCCCGCGACGGCCGCCCCGAAACGTCGGGCATGCGCCCGGGACGGCGGGGTAGGCGCCCCGTCCTGCCGGGAAGACGAGCCACGCCACGGACAGAAGGAGGTCATCGACGTGCCGACCGCGGTGCCGACGGAGACGAGGACGGCTGCCGAGACCGGGGCGGGAGGGCTCCCCGTCGTCGAAGCCCCGGACAAGCTCGTCCCGAAGGACGCGCGCGAGTTGTCCAAGGTGTTCTTCGCGCGGCTCGCGGAACTGGAGGAGGGGACGCCCGAGCACCAGTACGTCCGCACCACGTTGATCGACATGAACATGTCTCTGGTGTCCTACGCGGCGGGCAGGTTCCGCTCGCGGGGCGACGAGCGCGAGGACATCGTGCAGGTCGGCGCGATCGGCCTGATCAAGGCGATCGACCGCTTCGACCTGACGCGCGAGGTGCAGTTCGCCTCCTTCGCCGTCCCCTACATCGTCGGCGAGATCAAGCGCCACTACCGGGACACCTCCTGGGCCGTGCACGTGCCCCGCCGGCTCCAGGAGGCGCGCGTCGAGCTGGCGAAGGCGGCGGAGGAGCTCGGCGGCCGCCTCGGCCGGTCGCCTCGGGTGACCGAACTGGCGGAACACATGGGCCTCACCGAGGAGGAGGTCGTCGAGGCGCGTCTCGCGTCCAACGGCTACACCTCGATGTCGCTGGACGCCGCCATCGGCGACGACGAGGAGGACGACGTCTCGCTGGCCCACTTCATCGGCGTGCAGGACCACGCGGTCGAGCTCTTCGAGGACTTCCACACCCTCGCGCCCCTGCTGGAGCGCCTCGGCGAGCGGGACCGGCGCCTGCTGCACCTGCGGTTCGTGGAGGAGCTGACGCAGTCGGAGATAGGGGAGCGGCTCGGCGTCTCCCAGATGCAGGTCTCCCGGCTGCTCGCCCGCAACCTGGCGCGGCTCCGGGAGGGAATGCTGGCCCGCTGAGGTCCGCCCCGCGATCCCCGGCGCCCACCGCGGACGGCGGGACGGCCCTCGGCCGTTCCGTGCGCCGGACCGCCGGATGCGGAGTTGGCTCGGACGGGTGACGGATTACCCCCGCACGTGCGCAATGCCGTTCCGCAGGGGTGAAGCACCGTGCCGGACACCGGGGGACGCCGGTTGGAGGGGCGTGAGCACCGCAAACAACCCTCCGATACTGACCACTCCCGCCGCCCCCACGGGTCAGGGACCTCTCGAGCAGGGCGCGGACGCCGCGCCGTGCGTCATAAGCGTCCGGTCCTGCAGCACGTACGACGGGGACACCCTGCGGGTCGCACTCCACGGTGAGGTCGACCACCTCAGCGCGGGGCCGCTCCGCGTGCTGCTGGCCGTGGCCTCGGCCTACGGCTGCCGCCGCCTCGTCCTCGACACCTCGCTCGTCACCTTCGCGGACTCCGCCCTGCTGCGGATCCTGCGAGGCTGGACGGCGGAGGGCCGGCGGCTGCGCCTGACCGGCGTCACACCGGCGATGGAACGCCTCCGGGCGGCTGCCTGGGGCGCACCGCCGACCCGGCGCGCCGGACGCGCCCCGATCGGGAAGGGGATCGTCGGGGAGGGGGCGTGACCTTCTCCCTGCTCGTCCTCGTCCCCTGTCTGCTGGCGGTCCTCCTGCTGCGAGGAGAGTCCGCGGAGCAGCGGCCCCCGCGCCGGCGCCGGCGGCGACGCCGCTCCGGACGACGGGCCGCGGTGACGCGATCGGGGGTGGTCCGCAGGCGGGCGTTCCCCTGAACGGTCCGATCCGTTCCGTCGCGTACGACAGAGGCCCCGGGGCCACACCTGSCAGGTGTGGCCCCGGGGCCTCTCGCCGTCGTTCCCGGCGCGGCCGTTCCGGCTCGCGCGGCGGCGGCGTTCAGTCCTCGTGGCGGGCCGCTTTCCTGGCCCACAGGATCAGCGGGATCTGGAGCGGGAGCCGGGCGTAGGCGGCGGTCCGGGCCGCGGCGGAGCGGTCGCGCCAGTCGTACGCCATCTTCACGTTGGCCGGGAACACGGCCGCGAAGAACAGGGCCGTCGCGCGGGCGCTCGCCCGGCGCGTCCCCGGGAACGCGAGCCCGGCGGCCAGGGCGAGCTCGGCGACCCCGCTCGCCTGCGTCCACGCCCTGGGGCTGCCGGGCAGCGCGCGAGGGACGGTCGCGTCGAACCGGCGGGGCGCGACGAAGTGGGCGGTGCCGGCGGCGGCCAGCAGACCGGCGAGCAGAAGGGCGGGGCGGGCGGACCGAGGCATGGAGCTCCTCCGGGTCGGACGGAACAGACGAGTTACCGGTTACCGGGGAGTAAGTATGCCTGGAGATCGCTCCCCGCGGGACCCGGGCGGCGGGTATCCCCCGTCACCCCGGGGCGCCGCGGCCCGGCGGTCTCCGCACGGGGAAGAGGGGCCCGTGAGGGGTCACTTCGCGTCGAGGAATCTTCCGAACGGCTCCCGCGCGGGAGGAACGGAGTCCGCGCCCGCGCCGGGGTGCCCCGTGGGGCGGGGGAACGGTGCTGGTCGTCCCCTCCGCCCCACGCGGCGTCCGCTCAGCCCGGCGCGCCGTCCTGGAGCCGGCGACCGGAGCGGGGCGTCAGTGGTTGACGCAGGCGTTGCCGAACGCGGGGTTCAGCAGACCGATCACGGTGACGGTGTTGCCGCACAGGTTCACCGGCACGTGGACCGGCGCCTGGACGACGTTGCCCGACGCCACGCCGGGGGAGTGGGCCGCGACGGCCCCGGCCCCGGAGTCGGCCATCGCTGCCGACGAACCGCCGACGACGACGGCTCCGGCGGCCAGGGCCATGCCCGCGGTCTTCAGTACGTGCTGCATACGAGACGCACCTTTCCTCTGATTCCGACCCGCTCGGTCCCGAGCGGGGGAGGACCGGTGGCCGGTCCTCCGCCCGCTGGTTCGCCGCGAGCCGGCCCGCGGGTTGGTCCCGGCCTCGTTCTTCACCCGATGAGGTGAGCGGGAGCGACGGGAAGAGTACGGGTGTTCGGGGAAAGGGCGCTCCGGGCGGTTCGGGTGCGCCCCGCCGCGTCAGCTCGTCGCGGCGGCGAACATGCCGGGCTCGTAGGAACCGCCCCGCTGGTGCACGATCACGGCCAGCCGGTTGGCCGCGTTGATCAGCGCGACCAGGCAGACGAGGGCGGCCACCTGGTCGTCGTCGTAGTGCTCGCGCACCCGCGCCCAGGTCTCGTCGGACACGCCGTCGTGGGCGTCGGCGAGCCGGCTGCCCTCCTCGGCGAGTGCCAGCGCGGCCTGCTCGGCCTCGGTGAACACGGTCGACTCGCGCCAGGCGGCGACCAGGTTCAGCCGGACCGCGCTCTCGCCGGCCGCCGCGGCCTCCTTGGTGTGCATGTCGATGCACCAGCCGCAGCCGTTGATCTGGCTGGCGCGCAGGGACACCAGCTCCTGCGTGGACGAGGGCAGCGACGACCGGTGGATCACCAGACCGGCACCGGCGAACTGCTTGGCGAACCTGGCGGAGACCTTGTTGTCGAAAAGGTCGAAGCGTGCGTCCATGACGTCGTCCTCACTCGTGCGGTGGTGGCGCTGACGAACACGAGATGCCGCCGCCCCGCACCGTGTGACGCCGCGCCGATGTGACCTGTGCCACCGTGCTCGGATGTCACGGAAACGGGTCGGGCGGCGTCTTGTGAGCGAGGCAGGGGCCACAGCGCACAGTGAGGAGAATCCGGTGACCGCCGAGCGCAGCGAGCACACGCAGGACACGCGGGACACCCGCGGGGCCCGGGACGGGCAGGCCCCCCGGGAGCCGCGGGACGTCGGCGGACGGCCCGACGGCGACACGCGTACGGACCGGGCGACCGACGCCTTCGTCACCCATCGCAACCTGCTGTTCACGGTCGCCTACGAGATGCTCGGCTCGGCCGCCGACGCGGAGGACGTCCTCCAGGAGACCTGGCTGCGGTGGATCGGCGTCGACCTCGACGAGGTGCGCGACCAGCGCGCCTACCTGGTCCGGATCACCACGCGCCAGGCACTCACCCGGCTGCGGACGCTCGGCCGCCGCAAGGAGTCCTACGTCGGGACCTGGCTGCCCGAGCCGCTGCTGACCACCCCGGACGTGGCCGAGGACGTCGAACTGGCCGACAGCGTCTCGATGGCGATGCTGCTCGTGCTGGAGACCCTCGGGCCGACCGAGCGGGCGGTGTTCGTCCTGCGCGAGGTGTTCGACCTCGGATACGACGAGATCGCCGAAGCCGTCGACAAGACCCCCGCCGCCGTGCGCCAGATCGCGCACCGGGCACGGGCCCACGTCGCCGCGCGCCGGCCCCGTGAGGTGGTGTCCGCCGCGGAGACCCGGCACGCGCTCGACGCCTTCCGGCGGGCGACCGAGACCGGCGACCTCCAGAGCCTGCTCGACCTCCTCGCACCGGACGTCGTGCTCATGGGCGACGGCGGCGGCGTCAAGAGGGCCGTCCTGCGGCCGGTCGTCGGGGCGGACAAGGTCGCCCGGCTGATGATCGGGGGGCTCGGCAAGCTCGCGGGGCAGGAGATGCTGCTGCGCCCGGCCGAGGTGAACGGCTACCCGGCGCTGGTCTTCCGGCTCGACGGCGCGCTCGACACCGTCGTGGCCCTGCGCATCGAGGACGGACTCATCACCGGGCTCTACGCCGTCCGCAACCCCGAGAAGCTGTCGCACATGGACCGCGAGACCGCCCTGAGCCGGTGAGGCGCCGGGCCGGGGCGGCACCCCCGGGTGGCCGCGCCGCACGGACGAGTGCACCTCGGCCCGGGTCCGGGGACGGGCGGCGCGCCCTGCCCCGGAGGGCGGAGCGCCCCGCGTAACGTGACGGCCCGGAGAACGGCCGACCCGGCGAGGAGTGACGACGTTCATGGGGCAGAGGGATGGCGGCGACGACGTACTGGTCGTCGGAGCGGGAGCCGCCGGACTGGCCTGCGCGGCCGACCTGGTCGCCGGCGGTCTCCGCGTGAGCCTGCTGGAGACCGCCGGCACGGTGGGCGGCCGGATGCGCACCGACCGCGTCGCGGGCTTCACCGTCGACCGCGGATTCCAGGTGTTCAACACCGCGTACCCGCAGGTGAAGCGGCGCCTGGACCTACGGGCCCTGCGGCTGCGGCCGTTCACACCCGGCGTGCTCGTGCACACCGACGACGGGCCGCGCCGCTTCACCGACCCCACCCGACGCCTCCGCGAGAGCCGCGACCTGCTGCCCGGCAGGCTCGCCTCGACCCGCGACCTGATCGCCCTGGGCGCGCTGTCCGCCCGTGACCTGCTGGCGCCTGCCCGGTACCTGCGGACCCGGCCCGACACCACCACGCTCACCGCGCTGGCCGACGCCGGCGTCTCGCCCGACCTCGTGGAGACCTTCTTCCGGCCGTTCCTGTCCGGGGTGTTCCTGGAGGACGAGTTGGAGACCTCCGCCCGCTTCTTCCACCTCGTCTGGCGGACCATGCTGCGCGGCACCCTGTGCCTGCCCGCCGAGGGCATCGGCGCCGTCCCCGCACAGCTCGCCTCCGGGCTGCCCCCCGGAGTCCTGCGCACCGGGCTGCCGGTCGCCTCGCTCACCGACCGGGGCGTGACACTGGCCGACGGCAGCGAACTCGCCGCCCGCGCGGTCGTCGTCGCCACCGGCCAACGCGCCGCCGCCCGGCTGCTCCCCGGCCTGGACGTGCCGAGCGGCCGCGTCGTCACCACGCTTTACCACGCGGCGGAACGCTCCCCCCTGCCCGAGCCGACCCTGGTGGTCGACGCGCGGCGCCGCTTCCTCAACTCCTGCGTCCTCACCGAGGTGCACCGCGGCTTCGCGACGGACGGCCGGGCACTGGTGTCGACCTCCGTCCTCGGGGACCCGGACCCGGAGCAGGAGGCGGCCGTCCGGGCGGCCCTCGCCGAGGTCTACGACACCGACACCCGCTCCTGGGAACCGGTCCACCGCGTCGTCGTCCACGACGCGCTGCCCGCCATGCCGCCGCCCCTCCCGCTGTCGCGCACCACCCGCTTCGCGCCCGGCCGGTACGTCTGCGGCGACCACCGGGCCACGGGCTCGCTCCAGGGCGCCCTGGCCTCCGGGGCCCGAGCGGCACGCGAGGTCCTGGCCGACCTGCGGCGGCGTCCCCCCGCGACCGGGCCCGCGGCGCTCGCCGCCCCCGCGCCGCCGAACCCGGCATGACGGCGACGCACTGGCTGTTCGGCGACCAGCTGGGCCCGCACTTCACGGCCACGGCGGCCGGCGGCACCCCCCGCGGCACGGACTGGCTGATCATCGAGGCGCGTTCCGTCTTCCGCCGGCGCCGCTTCCACCGCGCCAAGGCCCATCTGCTGCTCAGCGCGATGCGGCACCGTGCCGCGGAACTCGGCGCCCACGCCCGCTACGTACGGGCCGAGACGTACCGGGCCGGCCTCGCCGAGGCCGTCGGGGACACGCCCGTCAGCGTCCACCACCCGACCTCGCGCGCCGCGCTCCGCCTGCTCGACGCCCTGCCGCAGGTGACGGTCCACCCGGCCCGCGGATTCCTCGTCGACCGGCGGGACTTCGCCCGCTGGGCGGCCGACCACGCCCCGCGGCGGCTGCGGCAGGAGGACTTCTACCGCTGGGTGCGGACCGAGCACCGCATCCTGATGGACGGGCCGGACCCCGCCGGCGGGCGGTGGAACCACGACCACGACAACCGGCAGCCGCCGCCCGCGGGAGCCCGCCGCCTCGACGTGAAGCCCCCGTACCGGCCGCGGGAGGACGCGATCGACGAGGAGGTCCGCGCCGATCTGGACCGCTGGGAGCGCGAGGAAGGGATCTCCTTCGTCGGACGCGACGGACCCCGGACCTTCCCCGCGACCCGGCGCGAGGCCCTGGCCGCGCTCGACCACTTCGTACGGGACCGCCTGGCCTCGTTCGGCCCCCACGAGGACGCCGTGCTGGCCGAGGACCCCGTCATGAGCCACAGTCTGCTCTCCTCCTCGCTCAACCTGGGTCTGCTGTCGCCCCGGGAGTGCGTGGCCCGCGCCGAGGAGGCGTGGCGGGACGGCGAGGTGCCGCTCAACAGCGCCGAGGGCTTCATCCGCCAGATCTGCGGCTGGCGCGAGTACGTCTGGCAGCTGTACTGGCACTTCGGCGAGGACTACCGGCACGCCAACGCACTCGGCCACACGGAACCGCTCCCGCGCTGGTTCCTCGAACTCGACGCCGACGCCGTCGAGGCGCGCTGCCTGGCCACGGTGCTCGCCCAGGTACGGGACACCGGCTGGACCCACCACATCCCCCGGCTGATGGTGCTCGGCAGCCACGCCCTGCAGTACGGCTGGGATCCCGCGGCGGTCACCGACTGGTTCCACCGCAGCTTCGTCGACGGCTACGACTGGGTGATGCTGCCCAACGTGGTGGGCATGTCCCAGTACGCCGACGGCGGCCGGATGACGACCAAGCCGTACACCTCGGGCGGCGCGTACCTGAACCGGATGAGCGACCTCTGCGGACCCTGCCGGTACCGGCCCACGGCCCGCACCGGGGACGACGCCTGCCCGTTCACGGTCGGATACTGGTCCTTCCTCCACCGGCACCGCGAGCGGCTGGCCGCCAACGGCCGCACGGCCCGGGCCGTACGCGGTCTGGGCCGTCTCGACGACCTGCCCGAGGTGCTGGGGCTGGCGGCGGAGCGCCGTACACCCTGAGGGCCCGGCGGCGCGGACGCACCCTCACCGGTCCGGACGAGCCGGTGCCAGGCCCACAGGAGTGCGGGCTCACCGGAGTGCCGGGCTCACAGGACGGAGGCACGGGCGGCGAACAGGGCCGCGAGCGCCAGCGCGCCGATCACGATCAGGGCGAGGAAGACCCGGGGGTGCTCCCACGGACCGCCGTCCGGCCGCTCCGGATGCGCCTCGGCGATGCTGCCCTCGACGGGCGGGGTCTCCTCGGGCTTCACCAGGGGATGGATCGTCGCCATGATTTCCTCCACGGTGTGTGCTCTGCCAGGGACGGAACGTTCCGGGTGCGCGGGTCACCACCCCGCGCTGCCGGGGACCCCCTTGAAGGGCCCGGAGATCTCCTCGGTGATCCAGCCGCCGTAGAAGTCGCCCGGCTGGGCCCGCACCCGCTCCCCGTCGACGGTGCACAGGTCGACGCGGCCCGGGTAGAACGCGAGGTGCCCGGTGAGGGCGGTGTAGCCGGGCAGCGGGTCCTCGTAGCTCCACGCCACGTCCGGCACCACGAGCCCTTCGGCCCGTAGACTCCAGTACACCGCCGGACCCTTCCACTCGCAGAAGGTCGCACGCGCGGACCGGGCCAGCAGGTCGACGCGGACGTCGGCGCGCGGGACGTAGAACACCGGCGGATGGCTGGTCTCCAGGACGCGCAGGGAGTGGTGGGTGTCCGCGAGGATCACGCCACCGTGCCGGACGGTCACCCGGCGGGTGTCGCGTGCCACCCTCGGCGGACGCGGGTAGTCCCACACCGACTCCCGCGGCCGCGCGCCGCGACCCGTCTCCGGGCCGTCCCCGCCGATCGCCGTCATGTCCCGCCCTTCCCTCCTGCTCGGCACGCTCTCACGCTCTCTTCGGCGACGCGGGCGGCCGGGGATGCACCTCGTGCCCGCGGATCGCATCCGCGAGCCCGGTCCGAGCGGAAGGAACGTCGTCAGGCGGTGTGACAGCGAGCGGACGGGGCCCCCGGGCCCCGGGCGGGAGGCAGAGGCAGTGATCAAGGTGGAGCGGAGTTTCCTCGTCGCCCTTCCCCGGGACGAGCTGGTCGCCTATCTGGAGGACTTCGGGCACACCGAGAGCTGGGACCCCGGGACGGTGCGCTGTGTCCGGACCGACGACGGCCCGCTCCGGCCGGGCGCGACCTGGCGCAACACCTCGCGCTTCCGCGGACGGACGACCGAGCTGGAGTACCGGCTGGTCGGCAGCGACCCCGACCGGCTCGAGTTCGTCGGCGAGAACAAGACCGTGACCGCGCACGACGAACTCCTCTTCGAGGCCCGGTCTCCGGCCGTCACCCGGCTGACCTACCGGGCGTCGCTGCGGTTCAAGGGGCTCGCCCGGCTCGCCACGCCCTTCCTGCGGACGGAGTTCGAGCGGCTCGCGGACGAGGTGGTGGAGCGGCTTCCGGCGGCGGTCGCCGAGCGCGGCGCGGCCTGAGGACCGTACCGGCGGACGCGGACCGGCCGTGTGCCGCACCCACCCCGGGTGCGGCACACGGCCGCGCGGCACGCTCCCTACCGCCCCGCGCGCCGCTTGTTCCAGACGTCGAAGCCGACCGCGGCGAGCAGTACCAGTCCCTTGATCACCTGCTGGTAGTCGGTGCCGATACCGACCAGCGACATGCCGTTGTTGAGCACGCCCAGCACCAGGCCGCCGATGACGGCGCCCTGCACCGTGCCGACGCCGCCGCTCATGGACGCGCCGCCGATGAACGCCGCGGCGATCGCCTCCAGTTCGAAGTTGAGGCCCGCCTGCGGCGTCCCCGCGTTGAGCCGCGCCGCGTAGACGCAGCCCGCCAGCGCCGCCAGGACCCCCATGTTCACGAAGACCAGGAAGGTGACCCGGCGGTCCTTGACGCCCGAGAGCTTCGCGGCCGCCTTGTTCCCGCCGAGCGCGTACACGTGCCGGCCCACGACCGCGTTGCGCATCACGTACCCGAGACCGACCAGCAGCACGCACATGATCAGCATCACCACCGGCACCCCGTGGAAACTGGCCAGGGTGAGGGTGAAGGCGACGATCGCCGCCGTCATCGCCACGCACTTCAGCGCCCACAGCCCGGCGGGCAGCGGCTCCAGCTCGTACGCCTCCTGCCGCCTGCGGTCACGCCATTCGCGCAGCAGCAGGAAGACGACGGCGACGAGACCGAGGAGCAGGGTCGGGTTGTGGTACTGCGTGTACGGGCCCGTCTCGGGGATGAAGCCCTTGGCGATGTTCTGGAAGCCGTCGGGGAACGGCGCCAGCGAACGGCCCTCCAGGAAGATCTGGGTCAGCCCCCGGAACAGCAGCATCCCGGCGAGCGTGACGATGAACGACGGGATGCCGAGGTAGGCGATGAAGAATCCCTGCCAGGCCCCCGCGACGGCGCCGACCAGCAGCGACAGCACCAGGGCGAGCACCCACGGCATGTCGTGCCTGACCATCATCACGGCGGACAGC
Organism: Streptomyces sp. MS191; assembly: GCF_008042125.1. Lineage (GTDB taxonomy): Bacteria > Actinomycetota > Actinomycetes > Streptomycetales > Streptomycetaceae > Streptomyces. The sequence goes on along the minus strand of NZ_RDBI01000003.1, from coordinate 48,044 downwards.
GCCCCGACGAACGCGGCCAGGGAACCCACGGAGAGGTCGATGTGGCCCGCGATGATGACGATCATCATGCCCATGGCCAGGATGAGGATGTAGCTGTTCTGCTGGATCAGGTTGGAGACGTTGTTGGGCAGCAGCAGGGTGCCGTCGGTCCATATCTGGAACAGGACGACGAGGAAGACGAGCGCGACGAGCATGCCGTACTGACGCATGTTCGCCCGGACGCCGCGGAGCAGCAGCGCACCGGAGGACGGGCGTTCGGGCCGGGCCGGCGCGGTGTCCCGCGCGGAGGGGGTCGTGGTGGTCATGGCGGGCCTCAGCTCCTGCTCACGGTCATGGTCATGTGGCGCATCAGGGTTTCCTGGGTGGCCTCGTCGCGGGTGACCTCGCCGGTCAGCCGGCCCTCGGCCATCGTGTAGATCCGGTCGCACATCCCCAGCAGCTCGGGCAGCTCCGAGGAGATGAGCAGCACGGCCTTGCCCTGCGCCGCGAGCCGGTCGACGACGGTGTAGATCTCGTACTTCGCCCCGACGTCGATGCCGCGCGTCGGCTCGTCCAGGATCAGCACCCTGGGGTCGGCGTGGATCCACTTGCTCAGGACGACCTTCTGCTGGTTGCCGCCGGAGAGCCTGCCGACCTGCTCCAGCACGGTCGGCGTCTTGATGTTCATGGCGGACCGGTAGGTCTCGGCGACCTTCCGTTCCTGGTGCTGGTCGACGACGCCGTGCCGCCGCAGGGACGGCAGGGAGGCCAGCGAGATGTTGCGGTGGACGGTGTCGTCGAGGTGGAGGCCGTAGCGTTTGCGGTCCTCGGTGACGTAGGCGAGACCGGCCGCGATGGCGGCCGGGACGGTTCCGGTGGCCGCCTCCCGCCCGTCGACCTCCACGGTGCCGGCGACGTGGCGGCCGTACGAGCGGCCGAAGACCGACATCGCGAGCTCCGTGCGGCCGGCGCCCATCAGCCCGGCGATCCCGACGATCTCCCCCCGCCGTACGGTCAGCGACACGTCGTCGACGACCTTGCGCCGGCGGTCGACCGGATGCCGCACGGTCCAGCCGCGCACCGCGAGCGCCACCCGGTCGGCGTCCTCGCCCGGGTAGGGCGTGCGGTCCGGGAAGCGGTGGTCGAGGTCGCGTCCCACCATCCCGCGGATGATCCGGTCCTCCGACACCTCCGGTTCGGCGTCCGGGGCCGTGCGGACGGGCAGCGTCTCGACGGTCCGGCCGTCCCGCAGGACGGTCACCGTGTCGGCGATCCGCCGGATCTCGTTCAGCTTGTGCGAGATGACGACGCAGGCGACGCCCTGGTCGCGCAACTCCAGGATGAGGGCGAGCAGATGCGCGCTGTCCTCGTCGTTGAGGGCGGCCGTGGGCTCGTCGAGGATGAGCAGGCGCACCTCCTTCGACAGCGCCTTGGCGATCTCCACCAGCTGCTGCCGCCCCACGCCGAGGTCGGCGACGGGCGTGTGCGGATGCTCGCGCAGTCCGACCCGCGCGAGCAGGCGCTGGGCGCCGTGCAGGGTGGCGTTCCAGTCGACGACTCCGCGCCGGGCCCGCTCGTTGCCGAGGTGGATGTTCTCCGCGATCGACAGGTGCGGCACCAGCGCCAGTTCCTGATGGATGATCACGATGCCCCGACGCTCGGCGTCGCGGATGTCGCGGAAGGACACCGGTTCGCCCTCGAAGAGGACGTCGCCCTCGTAACTCCCCTGCGGATGGACGCCGCTGAGCACCTTCATCAGGGTCGACTTGCCCGCGCCGTTCTCCCCGCACAGGGCGTGGACCTCGCCGGCCCGCACGGTCAGGTGCACGTCGCTGAGCGCCGTGACACCGGGGAAGGACTTGGTGATCCCGCGCATCTCCAGCACGGGCGGCCGGGTCACGAGAGCTGTCCCGCGGTGAAGTAGCCCTCGCGGACCAGGAGACCGGTGTTGGTCCGGTCGATGCTCACCGGGTCGAGCAGGTACGAGGGGACGGTCTTCCGGCCGTTGTCGTAGTCCTTGACGTTGTTGACCTCGGGCTTCCTGCCGTTCAGGACGGCGTCGCCCATGGCCACCGCCTGGGCGGCGAGCTTGCGGGTGTCCTTGAAGACCGTCTGCGTCTGCTCGCCGCGGATGATGGACTTCACCGAGGCCAGCTCCGCGTCCTGCCCGGTGACGACCGGCAGCGGCCGGTCCGGGGTGCCGTAACCGGCGCTCTTGAGGGCGGAGATGATCCCGATGGAGATGCCGTCGTAGGGGGAGAGGACCGCGTCGACGCTCTCCTCGCCGTAGTTCTTGCTGATCAGGTCGTCCATCCGCTTCTGGGCGGTGCCGCCGTCCCAGCGCAGGGTGGTGGCCTGGTTCATCCTGGTCTGGCCGCTGCGGACGACGAGCTGCCCGCTGTCGAGGTAGGGCTGGAGCACCTTGACGGCGCCGCTCCAGAAGTACCGGGTGTTGTTGTCGTCGGGGGAGCCCGCGAAGAGTTCGATGTCGTACGGCTTGCCGCCGCCCTTCGCCGGGGAACCGAGCCCGAGGCGCTCCACGATGTAGCGGGCCTCCAGTTCACCGACCCGCTCGTTGTCGAAGGAGGCGTAGTAGTCGACGTTCGGGGTGCCCATGATCAGCCGGTCGTACGAGATCACCGGGATGCCCGCGTCGTGGGCGCGCTGGAGGACCTCGGTGAGCGCCGAGCCGTCGATCGCGGCGATCACCAGCAGCCGGCGCCCCTTGGTGATCATGTTCTCGATCTGGGCGATCTGGTTCTCGACCTTGTCGTCGCCGTACTGCAGGTCGGTGTCGTAGCCGGCCTTGCGGAACTGCTTCGCCATGTTCTCGCCGTCGGCGATCCAGCGCTCCGAGGACTTGGTCGGCATCGCGAGGCCGATCGTGCCGCCCTTGCCCGCGTCGGGCCGGTAGCGGCTGCCGCCGCGGGCCTCCTGGCCGCAGGCGGTGAGGGTGAGGAGGAGCAGGGCGGCGAGGGAGGCCGCCCCGAGCGTGCGGGTGCGCATGTGTCAGTTCCCTTCGGGGGTGGGAAAGCGCCGGAGTGTGCCGGGCAGCCGGGAGCCGAGCGGCGACATGCCGCCGTCGGCGCCGTGCCGGGCCAGCAGGTCGAGGACGAGCCGCCCGCGGCGGACGCGCTCGCGGGCGGTCGCCAGGGCGTGCTCGCGCAACTGGGCGCCGTACGGGTAGATCCCGGCCGCTCTGCTCAGACCGAACTTGAGGTACAGCGGCGCGCCGCGCCGGACCAGTTCGGCCACCTCGTACATCCGCACGTGCCCGCCGAGGTCGTCGGGCGCCTCCACGTACAGGTCCATGGGGGCCCGGCTGACCCGCCGGATCTCGGTCAGATGGGTGAGGGCGAGATCGGAGGGGATGTTGAGCGAGTCGGCGCCCAGCCGCTCGAACACGGCGTACGAGGCCGGGTTGACCGGCCCGATCAGCGCGGAGACCTTGAACGTGGTGTCGGCGGGGAGCACGCCCGCCGTGCGCAGCCGGTGCAGCGTCCAGAGGACCCCCTCGTCGGCGACCAGCAGACAGCGCACGCCGAGCCCGGTGGCGCGCACCGCGTCCTCGACGCAGCCGGCCAGCGCGTCGTGGCCGCGGGCCCGCGGTCCCGCACCACCGGAGTCGGTGCGGGTGGCCGCGCCGATGTCCCAGGTGCCGCGGGGACCGGTGAACAGGCAGAGTTCCACCGAGCGTTCGGCGCACGCCTGCACCATCTCGGTGATCTCGTCGTCCGTGAGCATCCAGACGCCGCTGCCCTGGCTGACCCGGTGGACGGGCAGGCCGAGCCGAGTGCTCTCCTCCAGCACGACGGCGAGCGCCTCCGGTCCCTCGACGGACGGGATCTCCGTACGCCAGGCGCCGCCGTCGGGGAAGCGGTGCGGGGAGGCGTCCTCGGGCGAGGCCGCGGGGGAGGGGTGGTCGATCCGCGCG
>NZ_RDBI01000003.1:29832-44031 GCF_008042125.1 Streptomyces sp. MS191 | reverse complement strand
CAGCAGGACCTTTCCCGTCTTCGCGTCGCCACCGCCGACCAGGGCGATCGCCTCCGCGAAACGCTCCAGCGGGAACTCGTGGCTGATCAGCGGCGCAGGGTCGAGCAGGCCGAGCGAGAACGCGCGCACGGCGTCGGTCCAGGCCGACGACGACGCCCCGAAGACGCTGCGCACCTCCAGCTGGCTGAGCGAGAGGTGCACCGGGTCGATGCCGGTCGCGCCCGCCGTGAACATCCCGGTCAGCACCACCCGCCCGCCCCGGCGGGCCAGCAGGCACGAGGCTGCGGCGGTCGTCGGCGCGCCGGCCGTCTCCACCACCAGATCGAAGCGGCCGGTCGCCGCCTCCGCCTCGCGCGGCGTCAGGAGCTCGCTGGCGCCGTGCCGCAGGGCCTGCTCGCCGCGGGCGGCGCGCGGCTCGACCACGGCCAGTTCGGCGGGGGTGGCCGCGGCGAGCAGCTGGACGGCGAGCAGCCCCAGGGTGCCGGCTCCGACGACGGCGACGCGCTCGCCCGGGCGGGGGCGGCCCGCCCGGACCGCCGCGGCGACCACGGCTGCCGGTTCGAGCAGCGCGGCGGCCCGCAGGTCGGCGTCGTCGGGCAGCGGGTGCAGCAGCCGGGCGGGGACCACCACGTGGTCGGCGAAGGCGCCCGGTTCGGTGAAGCCGGTCTCCGCGTACCCGGCGGTGCACAGACTGGTCTCCCCGGCCCGGCACCGCGCGCAGACCCCGCAGGCCCGAAAGCCCTCGGCGACCGCCTTGCGGCCCAGCAGCGAGGCGTCGACCCCCGCGCCCACGGCGTCCACCGTGCCGGACCACTCGTGGCCGGGGACGAGCGGGTAGCGGACGTAGCCCGGGTCGCGGCGCCCCTCGTACACCTCCCGGTCGCTCATGCAGATCCCGGCGGCGGCGACCCGCAACCGGACCTCGCCGGCGCCGGGCTCGGGCACCCGCCCCTCGACCAGCCGGTGTTGCCCGGGCGCCTCGACCACGACGGACCGGCTGACGGCCGCCCGGCCGGCGCCCGTCACCCCGCCGGCCCGGCCGGCGCCGAGGCGCCCCTCGGCGTCGCTCACTTCGGGGCCCTCCGCTCCCAGCCCTCGGCCCACAGGTCGAAGCGGGCCCGACGCTGCGGGAACTCGGCCGCCGCGTCCACGTCCAGTTCGACGCCGAGCCCCGGGGCGTGCGACACCGCGAAGCAGCCCGTCCCGGGATCGACCTCGGGAGCGCCGTGGACCACCTTCTTGATCTCCGCGTCGGCGAAGTCGTTGAAGTGCTCCAGGATCTTGAAGTTCGGTGTGCACGCGGCGAGCTGGAGCGAGGCGGCGGTGAGCACCGAGCCGCCCACGTTGTGCGGGGCGACCATCACGTAGTGGGTCTCGGCCGTGGCGGCCAGCTTGCGGGTCTCCAGGATGCCGCCGAGATGTCCGAGGTCGGGCTGGATGACGTCGGCCGCCTGCGACTCGAAGAGCTCGCGGAACTCGATCCGGTCGTGGATGCGTTCCCCGGTCGCGATCGGCAGGTCGACCTTGTCGGCGACCTTCCGCAGCGCCTTCAGGTTCTCCGGCGGCACCGGCTCCTCCAGCCACGCGGGCCGGAACGGCGCGAGTTCGCGCGCCAGGCGGATCGCCGTGGCCGGCGAGAACCGCCCGTGCATCTCCAGCATCAGTTCCACGTCCGGCCCGATCGCGTCCCGGACCGCCTCGATCAGCGAGACCGCGTACCGCGAGCGCTCGGCGTCCAGTTCGAGGTGACCGGTGCCGAACGGGTCGATCTTCAGAGCCCGGTAGCCGCGCGCCACCACCTCACGCGCCGCCTCGTGGTAGGCCTCCGGGGTCCGCTCCGTGGTGTACCAGCCGTTGGCGTACGCCTTCACCCGGTCCGTCACGCTGCCGCCGAGCAACTGCCAGACCGGCACGCCGAGCGCCTTGCCCTTGATGTCCCAGCAGGCCGTCTCCACGACCGCGATGCCGGACATCACGATCTCGCCGGCGCGACCGTAGTCGCCGTACTTCATCCGCCGGACCAGGTCCTCGACCGCGAACGGGTCGGAGCCGGCGATGTGGTTGGCCTCCGCCTCCCGGAGGTAGCCGAGCAGCGCGTCCGTGCGGCCCAGCATGCGGGTCTCCCCGACACCGGTCAGACCCTCGTCGGTGTGCACCTGGACATAGGTCAGGTTGCGCCAGGGCGTCCCGACGACATGTGTGGTGATTCCCGTGATCCGCACGCCCGTTGCCTCCAGGTCGTTCGATATTTCGTCACACGTTCGAAATGGTGGCGTGACCGTAATCAGGCCCTCGGCGGGTGTCAATGGCCCGCACACGGGCCATTGCCCGGCGAACAAGCCTGTGGTTAGCCTGTGTTCGCGATATCGAGCAATGAACGCCATACCGAACGAAGAGGGTGGGTGGACGCTCATGGGACGTCTGGTTCCCGCGGTGACCAGGGCATTCGACATCCTGGAACTGTTCCTCCAGGGCGAGGAGACGCTCTCCGCTCCCGAGATCACCCGCCGGCTCGGGCTGCCGCGCACCACCACGCACGAGCTGATCACCACTCTGGCCGCCCGCAACTACCTCACGCAGATACCGCAGCAGCCGGGCCGCTACCGCCTCGGCGTGCGCACCTACCAGCTCGGCAGCCGCTACGCCGAACAGCTCGACCTCGCCGCCGAAGGGCAGGCCGTCGCCCGCGAGATCGCCGACACCTGCGACGAGACCGTGCACGTCGCCCTGCTGGAGGACCTCGACGTCATCTACGTCGCGAAGGTGGACTCCACCCACGCCGTCCGCATGGTCTCCGCGGCCGGCCGCCGGCTCCCCGCGCACTGCACCTCCGTCGGCAAGGCGCTTCTCGCCTTCCTTCCCGAGGCGGAGTTCGACGCCCGTGTCGAAGGCCGCGAACTGGCCCGCATGACACCGCACAGCATCACCGACCCCGATGCCCTGCGCAGCGCGCTGGCCGAGATCCGCGCCCGCGGCACCGCCCTCGAACACCGCGAGTCCAACCCCGACGTCAGCTGCGTCGCCGCACCCGTCCGCGACGGCTCCGGTCAGGTCGTCGCCGCCCTGTCCATCTCCGTGCCGGTGATCCGCTGGAGCCGCGAGCGCGAGGACGAACTCGCCGCCCTCGCCGCCAAGGGCGCCCACGACCTGTCGCTCCGGCTCGGTCACCGGGGTACCCGGTGACACCGGAGATCGCCGTACGGGCGGACGCCGAACTCGGCGAGGGACCCACCTGGGACACCGCCGGGGACCGCCTGGTCTGGGTCGACATCCTCGGCTGCCGGATCCACACCTACGCACCGGGCACCGGCCGGACCTCCACGCTCCGCGTCGACCAGCACGTCGGCGCCGCCAAGCCCCGCTCCGGCGGCGGGCTCGTCGCCAACCTCCGTGACGGGACCGGGCTGTACGCACCCGACGGGACCTTCTCCTGGCTGCTGCACGACCCCGTGCCCGGACGCCGGGGCAACGACGCCGCCGTCGCGCCGGACGGCAGCCTGTGGGCCGGCACGATGCGCTACGACGAGGCCCCCGACGGCGGAACCCTCACCCGCATCGCACCCGACGGCACCCCCAGCCCGCTCATCGACCGCGTCGGCGTCAGCAACGGCATCGGCTGGAGCCCCCACGACACCACGCTCGCGTACTACGTCGACAGCTCCACCCGCCGGGTCGACACCCTGAGGGTCGTGGACGGACGGGTCCGCGAGCGCCGGGAGTTCGTCCGCCTCGAAGCGGGCGCAGGCTTCCCCGACGGCCTCACCGTGGACGCCGACGGCTGCGTCTGGATCGCCCTCTGGGACGGCGGGCAGCTGCGCCGCTACACCCCGGACGGCGCGCTCGACCGCACCGTCGAGCTGCCCGTCGCCCGCCCGACGGCCTGCGCCTTCGGCGGCCCCGGGCTGCGCGACCTGTACGTCACCACCGCCCGCACCGGACTCCCCGTCGCGCCGGAGCCCGCCGGCTCCCTCCTCGTCCTGCCCGGCATCGGCCAGGGGCTCCCCGGCAGGGCGTTCGACGGCTGACCCTCCCGCCTGGAACGGGAGCGTACGACGCGGCAGCAGCAGCGGCGTTCGCGGTCCCGGGCGCCGAGGCGGCGGGCGGCGTCACCGGACCGGGGCCGGGTGCCAGTCCGCGAGGTACGTCTCCCGGGTCGCCGACCGGGCCGCGGCCGGGGAGAGCTGCGGCCGGTTCTCCGGGACGGTGATCCGCGCGCCCGGGCCGGTGTTCCGGAACTCGGCGAAGCGCTGCTCCTGCCACGGAGCGCTGTCCCGCATGTTCGCGTACGGGGCCATCGCGTCGACGCCGGCGTCGAGGAAGCTGTCGCGCACGACGAGGGAGGGCCACGCCGTCGGGTCCGAGCTCGGCACCCAGGGACGGGCCAGCTTGTGGAAGCCGTCGGGAGCCGCACCGCTCACCCGGCAGCGGCTGACCAGGAAGCCGTACGGGTTGTCGCGCGCCGTGGACGGGGCGAGGACGAAGCCGAAGGGCGGAGCCGTCAGGTCCGGCCGGTCCAGGGCGCGGAACCGGCAGTGCTCGAAGACCGCGCGGGCCCGGCCGAAGACGAAGTCGACGTCGCCCTCGACGTGACAGTGCGCGAAGTACTGGCGGGCGACGGTGGCGAGGGCCGTCGAGTCGGCGTAGAGCGTGTCCTGGTGCCCCAGGAAGCGGCAGTGGAAGAACGCCGACCGGTCGCCCTGCACCTTCAGGGCGACGGCCTGCGTGCCCGGGTTGCCGGGGAGGTCGGTGCGCAGGAAGTCGTTGGCGAAGGTGAGGCCCTGCGCGGTGAAGCCGTCCGCCTGGACGGTGGTCGTGGCGGAGCCGGAGGTGCCGTGGGTGCCGCCGTCGGGCCGTGGCGTGCCCGCCGCCGTGTCGTGGACGACGGTCACGTCACGCGGGTTGCCGGTCGCGCCGATCCAGGTCATGTCGGCACGCGCGGTGCCGACGGCGACCCTCTCGCGGTAGACGCCCGGGGCGATCACCAGCGTCCAGCCGGCGCCGCTCGTGGCGTCCACCGCCGCCTGGACACCGGTGTGGTCGCCGAGGCCGTCGGGGTGGACGTACAGCGTGCGCGCGTCCCGCCGGGCGGCGGGGGAACCGAAGCGGCCGAACGGCGCGCCGCCGTCGTGCGCGGCGGCCGGAGCCGCGGGCAGCGCGAGGGCGAGCGCCGTCCCGGCGCCGAGGCCGAGCAGGGAACGGCGGCCGACGGCCGCCCGTGCGGGATCCGCGGGCATGCGGAAGCTCCTTCGCTGGGCGAGAAGAGGGGGGAGGGAGAGGTGGTCGGGCGAGGTGCGCGACGCGGGGAGGTGGCGGGCGACGGGCGGAGGGCGGCGAACGGGACGTGGACCCGCGAGAGAGCGCCGTCGGTCGGACCGGTCTCGGGGGTACGCCCCGGGCGCCGCCCTCGGCCGGCGCCGGTCAGCGCAGTCGGCCGGCGCCCGCCCGGTGGCCGACGAGTCCGGGCACCGCCTGCGGGTCGTCGACCCGCGCCCGCAGGACCGGGGTCCATCCGGCGCCCTCGCGCAGGACCTCGGCCGGGAACTGGGCGTTGTGCACGGCGAGCAGATCGACGGGCGCGCGGTTGACCAGGTTGTCCTTCGTGGTGMCCGGAGCGTCCTTCCACTTCTTCAGGATCTGTCCGGCCGGAACGTCCGGGCCGAGGGTGAACGCGTTCCGCTCCGCCACGAGCTGGGATTCCAGCCCGATCCCGAAGCTGTACACGTAACCGGGACCGGGCACCACGAAGTGGTTGTTGTACGCGTCCACCTTGCCGAAGCGGACCCGCGGCGCCCGCTCGCCGACGTCGGAGAAGAGGTTGTGGTGCAGCGTGACCCGCAGCCTGTCCCGGTCGGTCGCGCCCGCGCTGTCGCTGTTGCCGATCATCAGCGTCTTGTCGTGGTCGGCGAAGACGTTCCAGGAGACGGTGACCAGGTCCGCGCCGCGCACGACGTCCAGTTCACCGTCGTGCTGCTGGTAGACCTCGCCGTAGTACGAGGGCAGCGAACTGTCCGGGTGGGCGCCGTCGGTGAAGGTGTTGTGGTCCACCCACACGTGGGTGGAGCCGTAGACGACCATGCTGTCGTACTCGGAGTTCCAGGCCCCGGTCGCCCCGTCCGTCGGGTCCCACTGCGGGAAGCAGTCGAGCGGGCTCTCCAGCGTGAGGTTGCGGATCACGACGTTGTCGACGCCCTGGATCTGGAGGCTGCCCCCCGTGATGCCCGCGTTCCGGCCGATCCCTACGATCGTCGTGTTGGCCGGGACGTACGCCTTGATCGCCTTGCCCTGGGCCGCGGCGGACGCCGCCCGCAGGTCCTCCTGGGGGCCGCTGACCTCCGTCGTGTACCCCCAGACCGCCGGGTCGTAGTCGGCGAGGTACCGGGCGAAGTCGTAGCCGGCGGCCTCGAAGGCCGCGCAGCCCGCGGAGGTGGCGTTCAGGGTGCCGCGCACCTTCACGATCCGGGGCTCGGTGCCCGGGACCGCGAGCGCGGTCCGGAGCTCCTCCCAGGTGGAGACGGTGAAGACGCGCGAGGCGACGGCCGCCGCCCCGCCGGTCGTCCCGGTGCCCTCCGACGCCCAGCCGTCCCGCGCGGGCAGGGTCTGGCGGGCCGGGTCGTGGCCGCCGTGGGCCGCCGCCGGCGCGGCGAGGCCGCCCGTGACGCTGAGGACGAGGGCGGTGGCGCCCACCACCCATGACTGCGTGTGTCTCATGCTCGGCTCTCCTCGGGTTCGGGCCAGGTGATCCACTCCGTGGGGATCTCCTGGTCGAGTCGGCGCGTGTCGCCCGGGGCGAGGACACGCGTGTGCAGCAGCGAGGCCGCGACCAGCCGGGCAACGGCGATCGCGCCCGGCGGGTTGAAATGGGTGTTGTCCTGCTCGGTCGGCGTCCAGTTGAAGTACGACTTCGTCGTCTCCGGGCCGAGCTTCTGCCACAGCGCCAGGGACTGCTCCTGGACGTCGAGCAGGGCGACCCCCTCCTCCCGGGCCACCTCCCGCATCGCGGCCGGGTACTCCCCGTGGGTCCGCAGGGCCGTGCCGTCCGCGGCGAACCTGCGCCGTTCGACGGAGGTGGCCAGCACGGGCAGGGCCCCGCGCTCCCGGGCGCCTTCGACGAACAGGCGCAGGTTGTCCTGGTAGGAACCCCAGGGATCGGTGTACCGGGTGGGATCCTCGGTCTTCTGGTCGTTGTGCCCGAACTGGACCAGCAGCAGGTCGCCGGGACGGATCGCGGCCAGGATCGGGTCCAGCCGCCCCTCGTCGAGGAAGCTCTTGGTGCTGCGCCCGTTGACGGCGTGGTTGGCGACCTCGGCGCCCTTGTGCAGGAAGAAGGGGAGCACCATGCCCCAGCCGGTCTCGGGGGCGGCGTCGGCGTACTTCTGCGCGGCGGTGGAGTCGCCGGCGAGGTGGACGGTGCGCATACGGCGGGGTCCTCGGGGTCGGTGCGCGGCCGCGCCGGCGGCCGTGGCGGGGGCCGCGGCCAGGGCGAGCGCGAGGCCCGCCCCGGCCGTGACCAACCGGCGGCGGGTGAAGGTCACTTCGCCTGCGACTTCCACTCGGCCTGCGCCGCGTTCAGCTGCTCGGCCAGGCTGCTCAGGAACTCCTTCGCCGTGGACTTGCCGAGCAGGACCTTCTGGAAGGCGGGCTCGTTGTCGGCCTTGGAGATGGTGTTCCAGTCGGGCAGGTAGTACGGCAGCTGCACGATCGTGGCCTTGCCGCTGAAGAGTGCCTCGGCGGCGAGCTTCGTCGGCTCGGCCTTCCCGATCCACGCGTCGCCGGCCGCCTCGGTGTTGGCCGGGATCGCGCCCGCCGACTCGTTCCACTTGCTGTTGGAGGCGTGCGAGGCGGCGAACTCGATGAACTTCCAGGCGGCCGCCTTGTTCTTGCTCGACGAGAAGAGCCCGAGGCCGTCGACCGGGTTGGACACCTGCACCCGGGTGCCGTCGTCCATGGTCGGGTTGGGGATGCCCCGGAACTTCCCGGTGCCCAGGGCCTTCACGTGGTCCTTGTACGAACCCAGGTTGTGGTTCAGCATGCCGATCTCGCCGCTGTCCCACTGGGCGACCATCTTGGTGAAGTCGTTGTTGACGTCCGCCGCCGGGGTGTTCTTCTTGAACAGGCCCACGTACTTCTCCAGCGCCGCCACGTTCGCCGGGTCGTCGACGGTCGTCCGGTCGCCGTTCCAGAAGCTCTTGATGCCGCTCTGGCCGTACATGGCGTCCAGCGCCTGGGCGATCGAGCCCGCACCGCCGCGGATCGTGTAGCCGAAGCGGTTCTTGTCCTTCTGCGTCAGCTTGTCGGCCGCCGCGTAGAACTTCGACCAGGTGGTGGGCTCCTCGAGGCCGGCCGCCTGGAAGAGGTCCGTGCGGTAGTAGAGGACGCCGTTGCTGGCCGAGGTGGGGACCGTGAACATCTTCCCCTGGCCGCCGGCGGACTTCACGCTGTCGACCATGCCCGCGTTCAGCTTGCCCTTCAGCGAGCTGCCGTCGATCCGGGCGTCGAGCGGCTCGAGGGCGTTCTGGGCGGCGATGCCCGCGAGCATCGCGGCCCCGACGCCGCCGACGTCCGGCAGGCCGCCGCCCTGGATCGCCGTGTCGTACTTGGACTGCACCTCGGTCGAGGCGATCCCGACGTACGTCACCTTGATGTCGGGGTTCTGCTTCTCGAAGTCCTTGATGATCTCCTTCCAGACCTCGGTGCGCACACCGCCGTTGTTGTCCCAGAAGGTGATCTCTCCCTTGCCCGCGCCCTCGTTGCCCTTGTCGCCGGCCGCGCCGCTGCCGTCGTCACCGCAGGCGGTGGCGGTCAGGGCGAGCACGGTGGTCAGGGCCAGGGCACAGGCGGCTCTGCGCCCGTTGCGGAAGATGGTCATCATCGGCTCTCTTCTCTCGGGTCTTGCGGGGGTGATGGGACGTGAGGGGTGTGCTGAAGGCCGCTCGGCGGCGCCGAGCGTGCGGGTACGGACGTGGGGAGGTCGAGCGGTGGAGCGCGCCCGGGGGTCCGGGCGGGTTCAGGGGCTGACGCGGAAGGACGTGAACGCGGCGGTGCCGGCGGCGCCGGTACCCGGTGGCGCCGCGGCGAAGAGGCCGAGCAGGGCCCCGACCCAGCGCCAGGGCGTGGCGGCGAAGACCTGCCCGCAGACCGTGAAGTCCGTGCCGTCGACGGCGGCGTACGAGAAGCGGACGCGCGCTCCGGAGAGCAGCTCGATCCGTAACCTGACCCGGTCGCCGGGAGCGGGCCGCGGGGCCGCCGCGKCCCGTTCCTCCTCGGCGTTGGCCGGGGCGAACCGGTGCACGAGGCGGACCGAGCCGTCGGCGGCGCGCTCCAGCCCGATCCAGGCGTAGGCGTCGCCGAGCACCACGAGCCCGGCACGCGCCCCCGGCGACCCGCCCGCGAGCCGCAGCTCCACCTCGACCGTGCCCGGCCTCGCCGGCAGCCGCTGGGTGAGCAGGTGCGGCAGCGCGCGGAGATCGTCGATCCGCTCCGTGCGGCCGCAGTCGAGCCACAGCCCGTCGCCGGAATGATGCGTCGTCCAGCCGTCGACGGGGTTGGCCGTCCACTGCCACTGACGCCCGAACCGGCCCCCGGGGAACATGTCGTCCGTGGCGGGCGCGGACGGCGGCTGCTCCGGCAGGGCGGGCTTGGCATGCACCGGCACGGGCACGCCCCGCGCGCCGAGCACCGGCCATCCGTCCGCACCCCAGCGCATGGGCTGCAGATGGACGAGCCGCCCGTACGCCCCGCGCTGCTGGAAGTGCACGAACCAGTCCTCGCCGTGCTGCGTCCGCACCCAGCCGCCCTGGTGGGGGCCGTTGACCTCGGTGTCCCCCTGCTCCAGGACGATCCGCTCCTCGTAGGGCCCGAAGAACGAGCGCGAGCGGAACGCCCCCTGCCAACCGGTGGCCACACCGCCGGCCGGGGCGAGGATCCAGAACCAGCCGTCGTGCCGGTACAGCTTCGGCCCTTCGAGCGTGAACCAGCCGGGGATCCGGTCCGCGTCGACGATCGTCCGCCCGCCGTCGAGGAGCCGCTCGCCGTCCGGACTCATCCGGTGCCCGGTGAGCCGGTTGTTGACCCCCGAACGGGACTTGGCCCAGGCGTGCACCAGATACGCCTCACCGGTCTCCTCGTCCCACAGCGGACACGGGTCGATGAGTCCACGACCCGCCTTCACCAGCTTCGGAGTGCTCCACGGCCCACGCACGGAAGGGGAGTTCACCTGCCAGATGCCGTGGTCGGGGTCGCCCCAGAAGATCCGGAACCGGCCGTCGTGGTGGCGCAGGGAGGGAGCCCACACCCCGCCGTCGTGCCGGGGGACCGCGTACGCGGCCTCCGGCGGCAGCCTGTCCAGCGCGTGCCCGACGAGCGTCCAGTTGACCAGGTCCCGGGAGTGCAGCAGCGGCAGTCCGGGGACCCGGCCGAAGCTGGAGGCGGTGAGGTAGTAGTCCTCGCCGACGCGCAGCACGTCCGGATCGGACCAGTCCGCGGCCAGGACGGGATTGCGGTAGGTCCCGTTCCCGAGGTCTCCGGTGCGCACGGCCCCCTTCACGCGGCCACCGCCTCGCGCACCGCCGCCGTGGCGCCGGCCCGGTCGAGCCGGCCGTCCGCCACCACGACGACCACCCGCCGGACGAGCGTTCCGCCGGGCGCGACGACCAGCCGGTCGGCGTGGGCGAGGGAGGAACCGACCCCCGGGTACTCGGCCGCCCGGACGAACCACGGATCACGCCGGGTCTCCTCGGACGCACCCGCGAAGACCAGCGTCCAGCCCTCGCCGGCCAGCGCCACCCAGTCCGACCGCCGCCCGTGCACCGCCCGCTCGCCCGCCGCGTCCGCGCCGAAGACCTCCGGAGCGGTCGCCTCCCGGGGAGCGCGCCAGAAGAAGCCCCCGTAGGCCGCGCCCGGGCGTCCGTTGGTCGCGGGACTGCCCAGCGACAGCCCCTCGCCCGACACGTCGGTCAGCGAGAAGGTGAGGTCCAGCGCCCAGGCCGCCTCGCCCACCTCCGCCGTCGCCACGGTCCTCGTCTCCCGCAGGAGCACCCGGTCCCCGGCGGACCAGCTCAGCTCCTCGACGAATCCACCGGGCCCCGAGCGCCGGAAGCCGTCGTGCCGCTGCTCGCCGTGGTTGTCCAGGGCCGTCGGTCCGTGATCGCGGACGAAGGTCCGCCCACCCCAGAAGTTGTGCCCCGCCACATCCGGCACGGCCACGCCCGCACCCAGGTGGTGCGGATGGTCCTCCGGCATCAGCTCGGTCACCCGGACCCCGCCCAGAGTGGTGACAGGGTGCAGATACGGCCGGGGGGAATGCCGGGGATCCAGCTCCGGCCGCGTGACGTACCGCGCCACCGGGCGGCCGGCGCAGCACAGCTCGATCGACGCGGGCTTCATCGGGTCTCCACCGTGGTCGGCAGCGCCCACGGGGCGCCGAGTTCGGAGTAGAGGCCGAGGGTGTCGGCGCTCGTGGCGACGAGGGAGTCGACGCCGTGGACGATCCGCCGCGACGCCGCCCCGGACGCCTCGACCCGCCAGCAGGCGTCCGGCAGCCGCACCGGGTCGGGCGCCAGCCGGATCGCCTCCACGACCCGCATGAACGCGCCGGTCTCCTCGGGCGGCACACACAGCGCCTCACCGCCCGCCACATGACCGACCAGGTTCTCCAGCAGGTCGGTGCGGCCGTGGACGGTCTCCTCCGGACCGTGCCCGCCCCGCTGGAGCAGCACCCGGTCCTGCTTGTACCAGAAGGTGATGCGGCCCCGGGTGCCGTGCACCACCACGTACGGCTCGGAGTTCGTCTCGGCGCACAGGGTCGCCGCGACGGTGACCGGGACACCCCGGGCGGTCCCGATCCGCACGCACGACGTGTCGTCCGACTCGATCGCGTACGCCCGCAGCAACTCGGGCTCGATCGACACCACGTCCTCGGCGCGAGTGCTGCCGGCCAGCGCGAGCGCGGTGGCCACGGCGTGCGCGAGCGGGTTGGTCAACGCGCCGTCGACCACGTCGACACCGTCCATACGCCGGCGCCCCGCCCAGGGCGAACGCCGGAAGTACGCCTCGTCCCGCACCCACGCCCCGGCCGCGCCGACGCCGAGCAGCTCACCGATCACGCCGTCCGCGACCAGCTCCCGGACGGCGGGAACCGCGTGCGAGCCCAGCGACTGGAAGCCGATCTGGCACGCCACGCCCGCCGCCGCGACGCCGTCCGCCATCCGGCGGAACTCCGCGAACGACGGCGCCGGCGGCTTCTCCAGGAGCAGGTGGGCCCCGTGCCCGGCCGCGGTCAGCGCCAGGTCGGTGTGCGTCTGGATCGGCGTGCAGACCACCGCGATCCGGGCCCCGGTGGCGGCCAGCAGTTCCCCGAGGTCGGCGGACTGCTGCGTGCCGGGGCCCTCCAGCTCCGCGGCGTCCAGAGGGCGCAGTTCGCAGACGCCGGCCAGGCGCACCAGGCCGAGGCGTTCCAGCCGCCGGATGTTGAGCAGGTGCGTGCGGCCGTGGCCACGCGCGCCCGCCAGGACGACGGGAAGCGGGGTGCGTACGGCGCTCATCCCTTCACCGCCCCCGCGCTGAAGCCGGTGACCAGCCACTTCTGGATGAAGGCGAACACGATCACCACCGGTACGGCCGCGATGACACCGCCCGCCGCGAGCGCCCCCAGATCGACGCTGTCCGCGCCCATGAGGGTGTTCAGGCCGACCGGGATCGTCTGCTTCTCCTGGCTGCTGAGGAACATCAGCGCGAACAGGAAGTGGTTCCAGGCGTGCACGAAGGCGAAGGAGCCGACGGCCACCAGACCGGGACGCAGCAGGGGCAGCACCACGATGCGGAACGCGGCGAAGCGGCTGCAGCCGTCCACCCAGGCCGCCTCCTCCAGGGAGTACGGCACGTTCTTGATGAAACCGCTGATCAGGATCATGGACAGTGGGAGCTGGAACACGGTCTCCGCGATGATGACGCTGCCCAGCGAGTTGATCATCCGCAGGTTGGCGAAGATCTGGAACAGCGGGACCAGCAGCAGCGCCCCCGGGACGAACTGGGAGCACAGCAGGGCCAGCATGAAGCCCTTCTTGACGCGGAAGTCGAAGCGGGCCAGCGCGTATCCGCCGGCGAGCGCGATCACCGTCGTCATCACCAGCGTCGCCAGACCGATCAGCAGGCTGTTCTGGAAGAAGGTGGCGAAGCTGCGCTCCGTCCACACCTTCTCGAAGTGCTCGGTCGTCATCGGCCACGGCACGAGCGAGGTCGAGCCCGCCGGCCGCACGGCGAAGAGCAGGATCCAGTAGAAGGGGACGAGGGTGAAGAGCAGGTAGACACCGAGCGGCAGATAGATCTGCCAGCGCGGGACCTCGTCCCAGGCCCGGCGGCGGCCCGGCGGGCGAGACGACGACGCTGCCGCTGTACATCGCCAACACCAGTGTCGACGCGCACAACTTCGGATACGCCCACACCGCCCGCAGCAGGGTGGAGAGGACGATCGCGTCCTTGAGGTGCGGCAGCGTGATGTGGACGAACTGCCGCAGCCGTCCCGCCCCGTCGACCTCGGCCGCCTCGTACAGGTCCTTCGGCACCGACTGCAGGTCCGCGAGGATGAGGATGGCGAAGAAGGGAACGCCCCGCCACAGGTCGGCGACCACCACCGCCGAGAACACGGTCGACGTGTCGGACAGCAGCGACGTGCCGTACTCGCCGATCCCCAGGTCCGCGAGATAGCGGGTGATGCCCGTCTGGGAGTTGTAGAGCAGGACCCAGATCGCGGAGGTCAGCACACCGGAGACCGCCCAGGGCGAGAACACCAGCGCGCGTCCCAGCGCGCGGCCCACGAAGGTCTGGTTGACGATCAGCGCGAGCGCCAGACCGAACAGCAGCTGCAGCGTCACCTCGACGGCGACCCACTTCACGCTGAAGGTCAGCGTCCCCCAGAACTGCGGGTCCTCCGTGAAGATCCGGGTGAAGTTGTCGAAGCCGGCGAAGCCGTTCCGCCACGGCTTCGTGGGGTTGTAGTGCTGCAGGCTGTAGTAGAAGACGCTGAGCACGGGATAGGCGATGAAGCCCAGCATGAGCAGCGCGGGGGCGGTGAAGGGATGAGCGCCGTACGCACCCCGCTTCCCGTCGTCCTGGCGGGCGCGCGTGGCCACGGCCGCACGCACCTGCTCAACATCCGGCGGCTGGAACGCCTCGGCCTGGTGCGCCTGGCCGGCGTCTGCGAAC
>NZ_RDBI01000003.1:0-29732 GCF_008042125.1 Streptomyces sp. MS191 | reverse complement strand
CTGCTCTACAACTCCCAGACGGGCATCACCCGCTATCTCGCGGACCTGGGGATCGGCGAGTACGGCACGTCGCTGCTGTCCGACACGTCGACCGTGTTCTCGGCGGTGGTGGTCGCCGACCTGTGGCGGGGCGTTCCCTTCTTCGCCATCCTCATCCTCGCGGACCTGCAGTCGGTGCCGAAGGACCTGTACGAGGCGGCCGAGGTCGACGGGGCGGGACGGCTGCGGCAGTTCGTCCACATCACGCTGCCGCACCTCAAGGACGCGATCGTCCTCTCCACCCTGCTGCGGGCGGTGTGCGGTGGCGCGGACGCCGGCGTGGGCGGTGCCGCCGGCGGCTCAGCCCGCGTACGGGTCCGGGGTCGTCCCGGGACGGGCCAGGAAGGCGAAGTCGCAGCCCGTGTCGGCCTGGGTGATCTGTTCCTGGTACAGGGCCCCGTAGCCCCGCTCGTACCGCTCCGGCGGCGGCGTCCACTCCGCGCGCCGGAGCGCCAGTTCCTCGTCCGGCACGTGCAGGTGCAGCGAGCGGGCCTCGACGTCCAGGGTGATGCTGTCGCCGGTGCGGACCAGGGCGAGCGGCCCGCCGACATGCGACTCGGGCGCGACGTGCAGCACGCAGGTGCCGTAACTCGTCCCGCTCATCCGGGCGTCGGAGATCCGGACCATGTCGCGGACCCCCTGCTCCAGCAGGTGGCGGGGGATCGGCAGCATGCCGTACTCGGGCATCCCCGGACCACCCTTCGGGCCCGCCCCGCGCAGCACCAGGACGTGGTCGGCGGTGATGCCGAGCGCCGGATCGTCGATGGTCCGCTGCATCGTGCGGTAGTCGTCGAAGACGACCGCGGGGCCCGTGTGCTTGAGCAGGTGCGGCTCGGCGGCGATGTGCTTGATCACCGCGCCGTCGGGACACAGGTTGCCGCGCAGGACCGCGACCCCGCCCTCCGGCGCCAGGGGCCGCTCGCGCACCCGGATCACCTCGTCGTTGTGCACCAGCGCGCCGTCGAGCTGCTCGCGCAGCGTGGCGTGGGAGACCGTGGGCCGGTCCAGGTGGAGCCGGTCGGCGAGCCGCGACAGGAACCCGGGCATGCCCCCCGCGAAGTGGAAGTCCTCCATGAGGTACCGGCCGCCCGGACGGAGGTCCGCGAGCACGGGCACCGTCCGCGCGATCCGGTCGAAGTCGTCCAGGGTCAGGCGTACCCCGGAGCGGCCCGCCATCGCGATCAGATGGATCACCGCGTTCGTCGAACCGCCGAGTGCCAGCACGGCGGCGACCGCGTCCTCGTACGCCTCCCGCGTCAGGATCGACGAGAGCCGGACGTCGCGCCGCACCAGGTCCACGATCCGCAGGCCCGAGGCCGCCGCCATCCGGTCGTGCCCCGAGTCGACGGCCGGGACGGACGAGGCACCCGGCACCGTCACCCCGAGGGTCTCCGCCGCCGCGGTCAGCGTGGACGCCGTCCCCATCGTCATGCAGTGCCCGGGGGAGCGGGCCAGCCCGCTCTCCAGCTCGGCCAGCTCGCAGTCCCCGATCAGACCCGCCCGCCGGTCGTCCCAGTACTTCCACATGTCCGTGCCCGAACCGAGCGTCTCCCCACGCCAGTGACCCGGCAGCATCGGGCCCGCCGGCACGAAGACCGTCGGCAGGTCCACCGACGCCGCACCCATCAGCAGTGCCGGAGTCGACTTGTCGCACCCGCCCATCAGCACGGCGCCGTCCACCGGATAGGACCGCAGCAACTCCTCGGTCTCCATGGCCAGCAGATTGCGGTAGAGCATCGGGGTCGGCTTCTGGAACGTCTCCGACAAGGTGGAGACCGGGAACTCCAACGGGAAGCCGCCCGCCTGCCACACACCCCGCTTCACCGCCTGCGCACGGTCCCGCAGATGCACATGGCAGGGGTTGATGTCCGACCAGGTGTTGAGGATCGCGACGACCGGCTTGCCCAGGTGCTCCTCGGGCAGATACCCGAGCTGCCGCGTGCGCGCCCGGTGGCTGAACGAACGCAGCCCGTCCGTCCCGTACCACTGGTGGCTCCGCAGCTCCTCGGGAGCACGGACACGTCCCTGGTCCCCGGACTCCCGGTCCAGGTCCTCGCGCCCGCTCACGCCTGCCACCCCGCGGCTATCGCGGCGACCTCGGCACGCTGCGACTCGGGCAGCTCCCGGCTCGGCGGACGGATGTCACGGCGGCACAGACCGAGCGACGACAGCGCCTCCTTGACGACGGTCACGTTGTCCGCGCTGCCGTTGGCCGCCCGCAGCTCCTCGAAACGGCGGATCTGCTCCCAGACCTTCATGGCGCCCGGATAGTCGCCCGCCCGCAGCGCGGAGAGCATCTCCAGCGAGACGGACGGGGCCACGTTGACCAGCCCCGAGGTGAAACCGGTGGCACCGCCGGCGAAGTAGGAGGGGGCGTACGGCTCGGCGAGCCCCGCCACCCAGACGAAGCGGTCGAGCCCCGCGTCCCGGGCGAAGCCCGCGAACCGGGCCGCGTCCGCGACGGCGTACTTCACCCCCACGACGTTCGGGCAGACCTCGCCCAGCTCCGCCAGCCGCTCCCCGCCGAGCGCGGCGTTGCGGATGTACGGCACCACACCGAGCTCCGGCACGGCCTCGGCGATGGCCCGGTGGTAGTCCACCCAGCCACCCTCCGAGACGTACGGGTGCACGGGCTGGTGCACCATCAGCATCTGCGCCCCGGCGGCCCGGGCGTGCCGGGCGGCCTCGACCGCGGTGGGGACGTCGTGGCCGACGCCGACGAGGATCGTGGCCCGGTCGCCCGCCTCGTCGAGGGTCAGCTCCGTCACCCGGCGGCGCTCGTCGGGGGTCAGGGCGTAGAACTCGCCGGTGTTGCCGTTCGGGGTCAGGGTGCGCACACCGGCGTCGAGCAGCCGGCGCAGCAGGGCGCGATGGGCCGCGGTGTCGAGCTCGCCCTCGGCGGTGAACGGCGTGACCGGGATGGCGACGACGTCGGCGAGGGCGGTCCTCAGGAGTTCGAACGTCATGGTCACTCGCTGCTCCGGGGGAAGGCGCGCTCGACGAACGAGGCGATGTGGTCGTGGACGGCGCTGCCGGTTCCGGCGACGTCGCCCGAGCGGGCCAGCCGGAGGATCTCCTCGTGCTCGGCCGCCTCCCGCTCCCAGGAGGGCACGGCGGCCCAGGCCACCGTCGAGACGAGAGCGGCCTGGTCGCGCACCTCGTCGAGCATCCGGCCGAGCAGCGGGTTGCCGCAGGGCAGGTACAGCGCGCGGTGGAAATCCCGGTTCGCCAGGGAGCGTTCGGCCTGGTCATCGGCGGTGGCGGCCCGGTGCAGCGCGTCGTGCGCCGCGTCGAGCGGGGCCCCGGTCGCCACGGTGCGGCGCACGGCCTCCGGCTCCAGCAGCAGCCGCACGTCGTAGACCGCGCGGGCCATGTCCGCGTCCACCAGCCGCACGGTGGCGCCCTTGTACTGGCTCATCACGACCAGCCCGCTGCCGGCGAGCGTCTTGAGGGCCTCCCGCACCGGCGTCTTCGACACCCCGAAGCGCGCGGCGAGTTCGGTCTCCACCAGGGCCTGCCCGGGTCTCAGACCGCCGGTCAGGATGTCGTGCTTGATCGCCTCCAGGACGAACTGGGTGCGGGACGGGATGGGACTGGGGGCGAAGGTCATGACGCACTCTCAGATCTCATGTATCGCGTCTCATATATGACGTACGAAGTGCAACGTCGATGAAGCTAGGCGGGCGTCGAGAGTTCGTCAATGCTTTGCGCAGGACTTTCAGAAAGCGCTTACTGCGGAGGTGCTACCGCGCCGCCCAAGAACGCACCGCCCGCGGCCTCGACGACATCGAGCCGGACACCGTCCTCGTCCTCACCTCCTGGACGTACGCCGGCCAGGGCCACTCCCCCGGTGAGGCCGCCCTCGCCGCCTCGATCGCCCGGGACATCCAGCTCAACCGCGAGACCGCTCGCGAAGCCCTACGTGACCAACTCGCCCTGGAAGGAGCACCCGCATGACCGACCGACTGCTGACCGTGGGCCATGTACGCTGTTGCTTCCTTGCACGGGCGCGTAGCTCAGGGGTAGAGCGCTGCTCTTACAAAGCAGATGTCGGCGGTTCGAAACCGTCCGCGCCCACCAGCAGGTAGCACGACAAAGGCCCAGGTCACCGGTACTGAACCGGGAGCCTGGGCCTTGTTCGTTCCTCGGCCGTGGAGGCGGGGGAGGGGCGCCGTGCCAGTTACGTGCCAGAAGCGTCGCCGAACTCGCCCGGCCGGGCCTTCCTGATCTGCTCGTCGACGTGGGCGGCGATGGCGTGGTCACGCCCGTTCACCAGGTGCTGATAGATCAGCGCGGCCCGCACCGACGAGTGCCCCATCCGCTGCATCAGCTCACGCGTCGTGGCGCCGCCGGTCGCGGCGAGGGTGTTCCCGGTGTGGCGCAGATCGTGGAAGTGGACGTCGCCGAGGCCGGTGTCCTTCAGGGCTCGCAGCCACAGCCGGCGGAAGTTGTTCCGGCGTAGCTGCCCGCCGCGGGCTCCGGTGAAGACCAGCCCGGTCCGACCCGGCTCGACGTAGACGGCGAGATGAGTGGCCAGGCTCTCCGCCAGCGAGGCCGGGAAGGCGACGGTACGCACACCGGCCGCGCTCTTGGGCGTCTTGACCAGGATGCCGTCGGTGCGGGTCTCCGCCAGCGAACGCCGTACGGCGACGGTTCGCCGATCGAGGTCGATGTCATGGCGCTGGAGAGCCGCCAGCTCCCCGAAGCGGAGACCGGTGAAGGCCGCCAGCAGGATGAACACCCGGAAGCGCGCGGGCACGGCGTCGGCGAGCTGGAAGACTTCCGCGACGTCGAGGAAGGGCCGCTCGGCTGTCTTGGCTGCCCCGGCGCCCTTGATGCGGCAGGGGTTTCGCTGGATCACCTCGTCATCGACCGCGGTGTTCAGGATGGCTCGGAGGACCTGATACGCCTTGGCCACCGTCGGCTCACCGACACCGGACTCCAGGAGGCCGGCTCGCCAGCGGCGGATCTGGGGCGTCGTGATCTCACTCAGGACCAGGTCCGCGAAGGTCGGCAGGACGTGGAGGCGCAGCGCGCTGCCGTTGCGCTCGCGGGTAGACGCTGCGTAGTCGCGTTCCTTGAACCAGGCGTCGGCGTACACCCCGAAGAGAACCTTGTCGTCCGGGTTCTTCCATTTGCCGTCGAGGATCTCCGCTTCCTTGCGGACGAGCCACCGATCGGCATCAGTCTGCGAAGCGAACGTCTCGGGCGCGGATCGCGTCAGCCCGTCCGGCCCCTGATAGCGAGCCTGGAAACGCCCTGAGGGCAGCCTGCGCACGGCACCGAAGCGTCGCCGCTTTCCCTTGCTGTTCGCCATCAGGCCACCGCCGCGAATCGACGACGAGTGGTGATCGGCTGGACGGTGTGGGCGGCGACGAATTCGTCCAAGGCCCGCTCAGGAATGCGGACATGCCGGCCCACCTTGACGAAGACGATCCGGCGCTCGGCGATGAGTCGACGCGGAAACCTCTCGCTGGTGCCGAGGAGTTCGGCGGCCTGGCCCACGGTCAGCAGTCGGTCGGTCATGCGGGTGCTCCTTCCAGGGCGAGTTGGTCACGTAGGGCTTCGCGAGCGGTCTCGCGGTTGAGCTGGATGTCCCGGGCGATCGAGGCGGCGAGGGCGGCCTCACCGGGGGAGTGGCCCTGGCCGGCGTACGTCCAGGAGGTGAGGACGAGGACGGTGTCCGGCTCGATGTCGTCGAGGCCGCGGGCGGTGCGTTCTTGGGCGGCGCGGTAGTCGGCGCGGGTCTGGCGCAGCTCGCCCAGGGTGGTCGAGTACTGGCGGGACTTGGTGGAGAAGTGGCCGCGGAAGCCGAGCATGTGGGCCCAGGCGAGGAGGCGGCGGTCCGGGTACAAGGGGGCGAGGTCGAAGCAGGCTTCGACCAGGCGCCGGGTGTGGTCGGGGACGCCGAGGAGGACCAGGGCTTCGCGGTTGCCGATGCGGCGATCGAGGCTGCCGGTGGTCTCGGCGGCTTTCGTGGAGTACTTGGCGATGTAGGAGGCGACGGCCTGTTCGGTGATGTCGGATCCGTCGCCGAATGCCTTCACGGGCCGGATGTCGAGCTGGGTGCCCCAGCGGAGGCGGCGTAACGGCTGATCGCCGGCGGCGGGGACGCTGACGGTCGTGTACGCGTGCGCGGCGGCGGCGCGGATGGCGTCGGCGAGGCGTTCGGTGGTCGCCCACGACGGCGGGGGCGAGTCGGGACCGTCCGGGCCGTCGATGCGGACGACGGCATGGAAGTGGACAGCGCCCCGCTTCTGGAACTCGGCGACCTTCCCGTACGAGATGCGGGCGACTTCCTTCAGCGCCCTCTGCGAGAGGCCGGCCGTGGAGGCGATCTCCCGGCGGAGACGGTTCGTGAACCGCTGCCAGAGCTGTCCGGCGTGGTTGTTGAAGAGGACGGCGGCGGCGTAGTCGTACGACTCAGGATCGAGCGGCGTGCCGAGGGCTGCGTCGTCCTCGACGTGGGGGACACCGCAGCGGCAGGGCCGGGTACCGGGTCGGTTGTGAACCGGCCCGAAAGACGGGGCGGTGAGGGTGAGGAAGACGCGCGGGTGCTCGCGGACGGCGGCGGGGATGTCCCGGGCGCTGACTCCGGCGAGGCCGGCGCGGATGAGGTGGTACGTGTCGCCCGCGTAGGTCCAGGCGCAGGCGGGGCAGCGGGAGGCCCGGCGGTTGCCACAGGCGATCCGCAGACGGCTGCCCGGCTCGGTGTCGGTGGAGTAGCGGTGCAGGGTCTCGCCGGTGGCCTTGTCCCGGGTGAGGGTCCAACCGGTGAGGTGGATGGGGTGGGAACAGCCGCCGGTGCGGTGGATCTGCTCGCGCCAGCGGTCGAAGTCGGGGGATCCGGCCACCCGGAGCATGTCTCTGAGGGTGGCGGTGTCGAACCCCGCCGACGAAGCGGCTGGGACGGTCATCATGGAGTGCTTCCTTCTGGTTCTGCGAGCTGGGTAGGGGCGGGGCTTCCGGGCGGCGGAGACTTGGCGGTTGAGCCGCCCGGAGGCCCGACTAGCGGTGTCGGTTCTGGCCGCTGAGGAGCGAGCGCAGGACGACGGCGCAGACGGCGACCGAAGCGGCGGTGACGGCGACAGCGAGGAGCATGGAGACCAGCACCGCGCCGACGACCAGGACGGCACCGGCGCCGCCGGCGACGACGACAGCCAGGCCGGCCGGGGTGACGCGCACGGTGGAGGACGGCGCCGGGACCGGAGCAGGGGCCGGGGCGTGGTGGTGGTTGCAGGGCGCCACGTCGGTGGTGTGGTGGGGCGCGATGTCAGCGGTGACGGTCGGCTGGACGAGCGGGGTGACGATGCCGGTCGGAAGCGGGTTGACCGGGATGCGCGGCTGGAGCATGACGGTTCTCCCTATTTGTTGATCGTGGTGTCGATGAGCGGGGCGAGGACGCTGTCGGCGAGGAGGTAGCCGCCGAGGAGGATCACGGCGACGAGCCACCAGGGCGGGCGGATGAGCTTGATGCCGAGGCCGCCGACGACGATCAGGGCGAACCAGAGCGGGACGTCCATGACGCGGAACTCCTCTGTTTTCAGCGGGGCTTGCAGCGGTGGGTGCGCGCGGCGAGCTGGGCGGCCGAGGAACTGGAGTACTCGGCGGACCAGCCGCATCCGTCGGCCGTGCACACGGCGGCGTACTTGGTGCGGCCGTGATGGTCGCGGTGGGTGCCGATCTGCACGGGGCCGATCCGCATCACAGAGTGGAAGTGATCGCGAGGGGCCATGAGGGTCTCCCTTCAGGCGAGCTGGGCGGCGATGGCGTTGGCCATCAGGGGCGGGACGCCGAGGCGGGCGCGGAGGGTGTCGGTGTCGATCGGGTAGCCGGTGCGGGCGCGGTAGTCGTCGGCGACTTTCCGGGCGTGAGCGACGAGTGCCGGCGGTACGGCCACGGGGGCGGGTTCGGGCTCCGGGATTGGCTCCGGTTCCGGAGAGGGGAGGGCCGGGGCGGCGGCGATCTCGGGCTCCGGCTCGACCACGTCATCCCGCTCGGTGACCGCTTCCACGGCTGAGGGTTGCTCGGTGTCCGTGTCAGGTTCGGCAGGCTGGGCGACCTCCGGATGTCCAGGGGAGTGGACAAGAAGGGTTCCGCCGAGGAACGCGAGGGCAGGCCAGCCCGCGACGAGGATGCGCAGCCAGGCGGGGACGTGGCCGAGGTCGAGGAGCCCGGCGGTGGCGACGTTCGCACCGAGCGACGCGGCCAGGGCGACCATGAACCACGTCCAGGCGGAGCGGGCAGGTTCACTGGCGGCCCGCGAGGTCCGCAGCCGATGCCAGGCGGCGACGAGCAGGAGATCCACGGAGACCGGGTAGGCCCAGGCCTTCCAACCGGACTGTCCGGCAGCCGCAGCCAGGTCGTGGAGGTGAGCGAAGGACAGGGCGCCAGCGATCACGGCTTGTACGAGGACGGCATCCGGTCGGCGGATGGGACGCATCGGAGGGTCCTCCTTCCGGTTTCGGGCATGGGCGGGGTAGGGACCTGGCGTGAAGCGGTCACGCCGCCGTGGAGCGAGGGGATTCAGACGATCGCGGGAGCCGTGGCGGTCGAGGGCACAGCGGCTTTGCCGAGGGGCGGCAGGACGGGGCGAAAGGCGTCCAGCGCGGGAATCTTGGGCGTGCGGTGAGCGTGGGAGTTTGCGATGTTCACGGCCCGCCGGAGCGTGAGGTGGGGAGTACGGATGCGGACCCACCCACCGGAGGAGTCGCCGGCGACAGCGATGCCGGGCCGGTCAGTGCGGATCTGGACCGTGGCGAGCACGGCGTCCGGGGCGATGTCGCCGAAGGCCATGTTGGCGGAGGTCTCGTCGTTGACGCGGTGAGCGGTACGGCCGGTGAGCTGGGCGCGGAGCATGGTGATGCCCTTGCCGAGCTCGGAGCCGAAGCGCTGCCCGCAGACCTCCAGGTAGATACCGGCGGCGCGGCCGAGCTGGGCGAGCCGGACGAGGGAGGTGATGATCCGATCCCGCCGCTTCTCCTCCTCCTTCGTGGCGAAGAGGGCGAGTTCGGCGACCTCATCGACCAGGAGCACGATCGGCGTCGGTCGCAGGTGATCGGGCAGGTCCCAGATGTCGGCGGTGATCTCCGCATCCGGCAGGTCTGCACTCAATCTCTGCTCGCGTCGGATCAGTTGATAGACATTCTCCATGTGCTCGACGAGGGCGTCGAGGAGGTCGGCAGCTGCATCAGGGTGATCGGCCAGGGCGGTGAACCGTCGGGCGAGTGGGGCGAGTTCGACTCCCTGCTTGCAGTCGATCCCGACGAGGGCGACATCCAGCGTGGCGAGTGCGGCAACGAGGTTGCGCTGATATACGGACTTCCCGGACTGGGTAGCACCGACGTTCAGCGCGTGCGGGGTCTGACGGTAATCGCGGTAGTAGACCTCCCCGTCCTCCCGCATGGCGACCGGAACCCGCATCACCCCACCACGGGCAGCCGCAGGCATCTGCACCCGCTTGAGGACGTCGTACCCGGTCATCCGCAGCTCGACGACACCCGAGCGGACCTCCCGGGCGGTGACGTTCTGCATGACGAACGAGTGTCGGAGCCGGTCCGAGGCAGCGGAGAAGTCGAACGCGTCCTGACCGGGGCGGAGCTTCACTCGCAGTACGAGCCCGGTACGTGTCGGCCGCAGCCGCAGGATCCGGGGCGCCCGCGAGTCGGGGATGGGCCGGCCTGTCATCCGGGCCAGTGCCAGGCGCCAGTGTGAGGGCGGGACGGTCAGCCCACACGCTTCCATGACCGACGCGTACCGGGTGAGGATCCGCACCACGGCGATGACGATGCCGAAGCTCATCCAGTACCAGGCCGGACGCTGCCACCGCAGCAGCAGCGCGGCTGTGGCGACTAGCGCGAGGGTGACCGTTAAGGCGGTCATGGGTCAGCCGACCTTCGCGGGGGCGAGCGAGGTGACGGCGACGGCACGGAAGCTGATGCCGTGGCGCTTCTGGCCGTTGAACTCGTTCTCCCAGGGCCGGGCGACGACGCCGGTCAGGGCGACGGGAGTGCCCATGGACAGTTCCTCGGAGATGCCGGTCTTGGGCACGGTCAGGTTCAGGATCTCGGCGTTCCCGTCCATGACGAACATGACGTCGACGGTCATCAGCGGGGCACCGGTGTCCCGGTCGGTGGCGATCTCGCCGGTCTGCCGGTTCGCGATCTTCGGGGCCGGGGGCTGGGCCACCATCACCATCGCGGCGGACGTGTCGACGGGGATCTGACGCACAGTGGATCACTCCTCTATAGAGGTTGGGCTCATTCACTCCTGTATAGGAGTGACATGAAGAAGAGTGCCCGACTCCTGTATATGAGTCAACCCGCCGCGGAAGGAAACCGCAGCGGGCTGGGGGGAGTTGAGCGAGTGTCAGTCGGTCGCGGGGATCCGGTACTGGAAGACGAACTGGTCAGCGGCCATGAGCGTGTCGCAGACCTCCACGACCCGCCCCGTCTTCGTCACGGCATCCCGCAGTAGGTGTACGACGGAGGCACCAGGACTCAGAGCCAACTCCGAGGCCTCCGCCTTCGAGGCCGGCCGAGCCTGAAGCGTCTCGACGAACTCGGCAAAGGTGTGGCCGTGGTCTTCGAGCCGGGCGTAGATGCCACCGGGGCCGGGGTTCTCGGCGAACAGCTCGGGGATGTCCTTCACGACGTCCCAGGGCAGATACGACGAGGCGGTCTCGACGGGCGTCCCGTTCCGGAAGTACAGCCGGCGCCGCGCAAGCACCTGCGTGTCTTCGTCGACACCGAGCCGCTCGGCGATGTCCGCCGGTGCAGCCATGGGCCCGATGTAGAGAACGCTCACCTTGGCCGTGGCACCGGACTGCTCGGACTCGGCGAGGTAAGCAGCCTTCCCGCCCCGCCGATGCGAAGCGCGGAACCGATCCGAGGATCGAAGCCGAACGGGAGGCCGATCCTTCACGATCGAGCCCTTGCCGTGCCGGGTCTCGACGAGCCCACTGGCCCGAACCTCGACCATCGCCTTCCGAATGGTCCCCCCAGCAACTCCGTACCGTTCGACGAGCTCCGACTCACTCGGAACCATGTCGCCGGCCTTGAGGACGCCGGACCGGATCTGCTGGACGATCTCGTCCGCGATCTGCACGTACCGAGGTACGGCCCTGCCAGCTCCTGCTGGAGTTCCCACAGTCCTACCCACTCTCATATGCTCCTGTACATGAGTAACGGGAGCTCGGGAACAAAGTCAACGCCACTCCACTCGGTGTCCGTGGCTGGAGCGGTAGTGCGCGAAGACGGCCGACTCCTGGCCATCCGCCGAGCGGACAATGGCACATGGGAGCTCCCGGGCGGAGTCCTCGAACTCACCGAGGCCCCGGAAGCGGGCGTCGCCCGCGAGGTCCTGGAGGAGACGGGCATCCACGTGGATGTGGACGAGCTGACAGGCGTCTACAAGAACACCACCCGCGGCATCGTCGCCCTGGTCTTCCGCTGCAAGCCGTCCGGAGGCACCGAGCGGCTCTCGGAGGAGTCGACCGCGGTCGACTGGCTGACGCCGGCGGAGGTCGAGGAGCGGATGGCGGAGGTCTACGCGATCCGCCTCCTGGACGCCCTGGACAACAAGGGTCCCCACGTCCGCAGCCACGACGGCCGCCGACTGATCGCGCAGCCGTGAGCATGAAGCCGGCGTGGCGGATGACCCGCGAGGAAGCGATCCCGCTCGTCGAGCGACTCATGGACCATACGACGTCCGAGCAGGAGTTCTCCGAGATCCTGGCCACTGTTGAACGGGGACTGGCCTGCCCGCACATCAGCACCTACATCTTCTACGACTTCGATCCCGAGCTGACGCCCGAGAAGGTCGTTGACAGGGCCCTGGCCTACAAGCCGATCGCCCTCTGAGGCCAGCGCGGTAAGACTTTCTCTACTTCATCAAGGCACCCCCGCCGCGCACAGCGCGGCGCGCGCAGCCCGTCGCCCGGGCCTGCGCTCCTGTCTCCGCCCCGCTCCAGCCCGACCGCCGGCCGCACGCCTGACAGCTCGGGTTGATGGGGGGCGAACCCCTCTGTGGCTGGGGCGGTCGGCTCCACGGCTTTAGCCACCTCCCCGGTCAGGGACCCGCATCGAGCAAGACCAGGGGGCCACTCGATCACATTGCGGTCAGGCCCAAAGCCTGACCGAGTTGCCAACCAGCGTACGGCCCCCTGCTCATGCTCGACCCCAGCCCGGGCAGGCCACCGGCCAAACCCGCTCCACCGACCGGCTGTTCGGCCTCGCCTCTACGGTGATCTTTTGAAGACCGCTACCACCCAGGGGGTCCGCAATGAGATCATCTGGCCATGGAACAGAAGGACTTTGCGGTGGCGGACTTAAGGCTGGACGGGACCAACCCTCGGCATGCTGTGCCGACACCGACGACGCGCGAAGCCATCGCAGCCCTTCTAGGGAAGGACCCTGAGAAGCTACTACGACTGGCGCAAGATATTGCCCAAAAGGGAGTCAATCCCACCGAGTTTCCCATCGTGGTTTTTGAGGACGACCAGGCAGTCGTTATCGAGGGGAACCGCAGAATCGCCGCGCTCAAGGCGCTCACCGATCCTCACTTGGTCGAAGATCCGCGCCTGCGGCAGATGTTTGCTATTACTGCACGCCGCCATTCCTACCCTCAGTCCGTTCGCTGCGTAGTGGCAGAAAGCAGGGAAGAGGCCCGCCACTGGATCACCCTCAGGCACACTGGGGAAAACGAGGGTGTCGGAATTCAGCCTTGGACCACCGAACAGAAGACGCGATTTGCGGAGAAGAAGAGCCCTACCGAAAAAGCCTTGCGCTTTATGCAGCAGGTCTCGGAGTGGTACAGCGAAGATAAGGACCTACTGCAAAATATAGAGATCGTTCGTTCGACGCGACTCACTACGCTAGCCCGCCTGCTTGCCGACCCTAAGGTTAGAAATTCTTTGGGGTTTGACTTTCGGGATGAAGGAATCTTGGCGGAGTACGAGCCGGAGGCAATGCACAACTCAGTGCGACGGCTCATGTCTGACCTGGCGACTCACCTTTCGGTGTCTCGGGTGAAGAGCAAGGACCAGCGCGGCGAGTATCTCGGAGCCATCAAGGATGACCTTCCACAGAACTCGCAGCGCCTGACTCAACCCCGTTTCGTGCCGAAGCAAAGTTCAGTAGCTGTTCTAGGTGCTACTGAAGCGCAGCGTCGAATTCCTGAGCCTGCCCGAGCAACGGCTCCAGCAGCCAATAGGGTTCAACAAGATAAGCGCGTTTTCCAAAACGTAGTAGTGCGCAACATGAGCCCTCGAACTGCCAAGGTTCTTAACGAGGCAAAAAAGGTCACCATCGCCGATTCGCCGAACGTGGCAGCCATTTTGATCCGCGCCGTCATCGACATTGCTGTAACAGAGGCCGCTGAAAGACAAGGATGGCGTCGACGACAAGACAAACTGCGGGATCGTATCGGAGTTGCTCTACGTCATATTGACCCTGAAAATTCGGACAAGCAACTTGATGAAGCTCGCAGAATGTCTCAGAACGATGGTGCCCTGTCTGTCAAAAATCTGCACAGCTTCATGCATCAATGGGACGTCAACCCAATGATCGTAGATATCACGACGCTCAGCATGGTTTACACGCCCATGCTCCTGAAGCTGGACGAGTTTTTGGGAGAAAATCCCTGATGGCGAGGTATCTAAGCCCCCTCCGTTACCCTGGCGGAAAAGCTCGCCTTTCTGGGTACATCAAACACCTAATCGACTCTCAGCACCCTCGCCCGACCCACTATTCAGAGCCGTTCTGTGGGGGCGCCGGCGCTGCGCTTAAACTACTGATCGATAACACTGTCGATCAGATACATCTGAACGACGCGGATCCAGGGATCGCTGCTTTCTGGCGCTGCGTTTTCAACGAAACCGAAGAATTCGCGGCTCGGGTACGCGCTGCCGAGGTGACGATCGAAAGTTGGCGCAAAGCTTCCAACATCTATGCCACCCCTCTAGGAAGAGATGATCTAGAACTAGGGTTCGCAACTTTCTTTTTGAACCGGAGTAATCGCTCGGGCATCCTCCGGGCTCGCCCCATCGGCGGTTACGAGCAGGTGGGCAAGTGGAAGATAGATGCCCGCTTCAACCGTGAAGCGCTGGCGAAGCGGGTGGAGCTGCTTGGGTCATATCGGGACCGCGTCTCTCTATCGCAACAGGATGGGCGTCAACACCTCCAAACCCTAGAGGCCCTTGGTGAGGATGTTTTGGCATATGTCGATCCCCCCTACCTGGTGCAGGGAGACCGCCTGTATATGGACAGCCTCAGCTCAGAAGACCATACGGAGCTAGCATCTATCCTGTCCCAATCTCCTATTAAGTGGTTCCTTACCTACGACGCCGAGAGCCGAATCACGGAAACTCTGTACCCAAATCACCGATGCATTCAGTTCGAGATATCGCATAGCGCCCAGGAACGCCACCTGGGAGTCGAGTATGCGGTGTTCAGTAGAGAGCTCCGCGTTCCAGAATTCGAAGGCGTTATCGGTAAAGGGGACTATCTTTGGCTGACGAGCTGAGAGGGAACTCGTGAATATCGTTCATTTTCCCGAACATCGAGCCTACGACCAGGAAAGAGTCAGGGCAAGCGATGCCATGATGGCATTGTTGGCAGGGTCTCGGCTAGCAGAAAATACACTGCGTCTGACCGATGGCAGCACGCGCCTTCTGCCTGAAATATTCCCGGCTGTTCCCCATATTCGGCGCATGAACCTTACGACGGCGAATGCCCGCTCACTGCTTTCTCAAGCCGAACGGCACCTAGGGGCGATGGCTGTTCCTTACGCTCTAGCCATCCATGAGGACTTCGTTAAGACGTGCTTCGGCCTCTTGCTAAGGGACGGGCAAATCAGTCCAGCAGAGATCAGGGGCGCCGATGCATCGTCTATGCACAGAATCTTTGAGCAGAAGGTCGGGAAGCAACTCCCGGGCAGCTCTATCGAGCAGTATCACCTGATTCGGCGAATGCGTAACGCAGTAATCCATGCTGGTGGAAAGCCTAAGCAGGGACTTGTTAATGCAGCAAAAAACTTGTCTTCTGGAGCACTTGCTCAGTGGATGAAAGTAACGGGGGAATCCCCGGCCGCTCGCGTCAGGTTGGGTGTCCCTGTCACTTTCTCGCACGGGGAGCTTGTGCTAGCGCTGGCAGTGACAAAGCGGATATCGCTGGAGATGAACTTCGCACTCAGAGATAGTCTTTCACGCGCTACATGGGCCGACGTTGCGCTTGAAGACTTTGTTGCCGAACATCCACGCCTAGTGCATATTGCGCAGCGGAAAAGAAAATTGACGGGATTTCTCCGAAGCTACTACCAGGCGCTCAATCTGACCGAAGTTGAGGCAACCGCAGCAATGCAGAGAGCAGGATGGTAGGAGTGAAAAGAGGGCGCTCTTCCGGTTAAGCTACCCGCCGGGACTCGAACCCGGACCTCCCTCTTCTGTGGATGCCAGCGGTCGCTAACCGCAACGGGCTTCTTCAGCCGAACATCCCTTCACCACGTTCAGAGTAACAGACGTTCGGACAAGATGGCTGGCCCTCAAGTCGATTGCTCCAGCGTGACGTTGCGCACTCAGCCATGCTCGACTCGCTTCTTAAACACGTCTCGGATCCGATCTGCAACAGGGCACGTACGATCCGGGCCCTGGGCTGTGTCGGAGACGAAGCGGCGCGTTCGCACCGTGCAAGAGTGAAGGCCGAGGCTGCCATCCCGATCCTGCAGGTGAACCACCTGGGGCCGAATCAGCATCCCCCACTTGGTTCAAAGCTCTGACCAGCACCATCTGCAGAGGACATGGCCTCTCCAGAGCCGTCCGCAGAGAAGCCCCGGACCTTGGTCCGGGGCTTCGACTTCTTGCGGTAGGTAGCTGCTAACTGAAGGCTGCAGCGGGGAGGTCAGGGGCCGCGTCTTCTTCTCCGTGCGCGGCGGAGTCCGGCGCACGGAGGCGGTGGCCGCGGCTTACAGCTACGCGGAGCGTGTCCCCCAGGGCTTCCGTGAGATCCCTCGCCAGGAGGCGGAGCTCCGCTGGCGCCGACTCTTCGTCGGCGATTACCTCCCACGCGTGCTCCAGGAGCTCCTGCCCCAAGTCGAGTTGGGCGGTTTCAGCGGTGTCGGCCAGGCGGGAAAGGTGGCTGCTGGCGTTGTCCGTGCTCAGGTAGCAGGGCTTTCCATCGGGGCCGGACCAGGGGAGGAGGCGGAGCTCGCTGTGGGCTGTCATCCTTCTGTCCTCCTCTCTTCGATCGTGTGGTGAGTGGTGAAGAGCGCCTCGGCGCGGTCACCGGGGAGGAGCAGGCGAGCGACCTCGATCACGCGGCCCGTGATGTCGGCAGACACTCGGGTGATTGCGAGCACGGCTATCGATGTGCTGATTTTGAGGGTGGAGGCCTCTTCTGGGGTGGGGAGCCGGGCGGTGACCACTTCTCGGGTCTCCGCCCGGTCGGGGCGAAAGCATGCCAGTTCGGCCAGCCCCAGGTCGCGCGGGACGTAGATGCGGGCCAGGCTGTGCGGCCTCTCTCCCTGGTGGGTGAGGTAGAGGAACTCCGTTAGCGGGGTGCGTGAGGGGACCTTGAGTAGAGGGACGAGGTCTCCACGTGCTCGGAGCTTCGTGGTGCGGATCGTGACGTGGAGGTCTGCGTCCGGGGCGAGGCGGCCTTCGGCATACGTGAGTCTGCGAAGAGGGCGACGGACGAAGTTGCCCTTGCCGTGGATCTTCTCGATTAGGCCCTCGGCCTGGAGGAGCGCGAGGGCGTTGCGCAGGGTCGGGGTGCTGACCTTGTAGTCCGCGGCGAGTCGGGGCTCTGAGGGGAGACGGGCGCCAGCCTTTAGGCGGCCGGTGGTGATCTGGGTCCGGAGGTCCGCGGCGATGGTGTGACGTAGGGACGGCATGGGGGCGGTCACCACCTTCGGAGCACTCGTACGGCGATCAGTCGCGTACGGGTGTGCATGGTCAGGATTTCGCCCGATTCGAAGAGGAGGCGCTTGGCTCCGCCGGGCAGTTGGCGGAGGTCGGCCACTCGGCACGGTTGGCCGCCGATCTGGATGACGTCGCCGCGCTGCACTGTCGTCGTGGTGATGTCGACCGGTGAGGCCGCTGCGCCGCCCGTGGGAAAGCTGTTCATGAGGCCGCCTCTAGTGACGTGGTCGCGGAGTGGCAGGAGCAGGCGCACGCCTCGTAGACGACAGGGATGTCGATCAGTGCCGGCGTCGGGGAGGAGTGCGCGCACTCGTGGTGGGTGCCGATCTGACATGCGCTGGACCGGTAGGGCGTGGTCGCCGCCGAGGGGGCGCGGGTCATCCGTGAGCCTCCGCTGGCGCGAAGCAGCTGTGGGCGAGGAGGTGGTGTGGGACCGGTGCCGAGCTCTGCCGGGTGTGCTGCTCGCTGGCCAGGACGTACGGGCGGACGAGGGCCGTCTCTTCGCCCGGGAGGAAGACCGTGCGGTCTCTGAGCTGTCGGAAGAGCAGCGTCAGTTCGTCGGGCGGTTTGGGGAGGCTAAGCGTCGGGCGGGACGGCGTTAAGGGCTCGCAGTGCCGGGCCCTTAGGGTCTGCTGCTCCCTGGTGCGCCTGATGGCGTGGCGGATACGGTTGAACATGCTGATCAGCTCCTATCGCTGATGGCCAGGTCCCCGGACATCGCCCGTCGCGGGGACCGCTTTGTTCACGGCGGCCCAGAGGGTGCGGCCGCCCAGGCTCGTGGCCAGGAGACCGAATCGGTCCGCCGCAGCCACGACTTCCAGAACCTCCTGCCATGTCACGGCGGAGAGGGAATCCGGTAGCTCCGCTTCGATCGACGTGTGCCGCGGGTGCCCTTCCACGCGTGTGGTGAGCCCGACCGCTGACAACCGGGCAGCCAAGGCCTCCGCGCTTACTTCTGGAGCAGGCACAGGACAGCCTCCGTCACCGGCGATCACTTTGAGTGAAGCTAGTTAACTAGATTAGGGCTAGTGGACTAGATTTTCCACATGCCTGAGCAGCCGCCCTACCTCCGCATCGCCGATGAACTCCGGCGGCGGATCGGGGAGCACGAGTGGACGCCTGGAGACCGGCTGCCCTCCCGCACTCAGATCGGTCAGGAGCACGGCGTGGGGGAGAACGTGGTCCGCCGCGCGCAGGAGCTCCTGATCTCCCAGGGCGTGTTGGAGGGGCGGGCTGGGTCGGGGACGTATGTGGCTGAGCCCCGGCAGCGGGTGCGGATGGTTCGGTCCGCGGCGCGCGAGCAGCCTGACGGGTCGCCATTCCGGGCCGACATGAAGGCCGTGGGAAGGAACGGCGGCTGGGAGAGCCGGACCGATGCGAAGGTGCCTGCGCCGACGGAGATCGCTGCGCGGCTCGGGATCGGTGAGGGCGAGCTGTGTGTCCGGACCGTGTACGAGTTCCTCGCCGATGGTCGGCCCGTGCAGCTGTCGACGAGTTGGGAGCCGTACGACCTCACCGGCGGCACACTCGTCGTCCTGCCAGAGGGCGGGCCGCATGCCGGGGCCGGCGTGGTGAACCGTATGGCCGAGATCGGAGTCACGGTCAGCCACGCCGTAGAGCAGCCCGAGCCGCGACAGGCGACCGCCGAGGAGGCATCGCTCCTGGGAATCCAGAAGGGCGCCCTCGTCACCCGGATCCGGCGGACGTACTACAGCGACGAGGGGCGGCCTGTGGAGACGGCTGACATCGTCGTTCCTGCCGCCCTGTGCGAGATCGTCTACGAGGTCCCTGTCAGTCGACGGCAGGGCTAGGCCACCACCTCTAGGGCGGGTGGCGAGGCCACGCCCGCATGAGCTTGTTGATGTTGCTGGGTCGCGCGGAGGGGCGCTGAACTGCCCATCTCTTTAGGCCAGGTCATGCTGATGGGCATCGATCTGTTCAGTTGCGGTCGGCCACGCACTACGGTTGCGCCAAAGGTGTTGTGATCAGTGCGCACTGTGCACAGGAGTGTGGATGCAGCCTCTGTATGCGGTCGATTTTGACGTGTCGTCGACGCGTGGAGCTTCCTTTGATGTGCTTGGGCAACTGCGTGAGCATCTTGCGTCGTGGCTGAACAGCCCTCCTAGCGGCGGGCCCACGGCAGCGGATTTGGTCGTGACAGGAGAGGCGCTGCTGGCTGCCAAGCCGCCCGGCCGTGAGCAGAGGCAGGTGCGCTGGTGGGTTGAAGCAGGCGACGTTGCTCAGGCGCTGCGGGTACGTTTGTCGCATCCGATCGACAGTGGTGCACGGTTCGTCACGCAGGTGACGCTGGCCAAGGTCTCCGATCAGGTGTCGCTGCGGGTCATGATGGGACAGGAGATCCCGAGTGGTTGGCTAGCTCCGATCCAAGACCCTTCGTTGTACCGGCCGAATGTGTTGGGCAGGGTATGCGGGGACGAAGCACTTAGCCTGCGCACTCTGAGCCAGGTGGTGACCGGTCGATTCGAGCCGATCCGCCAGAGCGAGCAGGTCTCGGTGCTTGCTGAGTCGCTGGCGGCTCCCACCCGGCTGCCTGCTCTGCTTATTCAGCCGCGGGACGAGTCAGCGTGGCAGCTCGCCAGACGGGCTTCGTCCCAGCTTGCCGGCCTGGCTCAGGTCGTCACCCTCAACTACGCAACCAGCCGGGCTCTTTCGCGGGAACTTCCTGAACTGCAGGTCCCCGATGGCGGGGCTCTTCTAGTCTGGCCCGATCTCCGGCTGTCTCATCCGCGCTATTCCCGGTCTGAGATCGCCGTCGAGGGAATGGTCGAGCACTGGATGCGGACCCTGTCGGAGCTGTCCGTGCTTGCGCGCGGCTCCGACCGGGGGTGGGACGCGGCGCGGCAGTCGGCGCGCACGACTGCTGCCCGACGGGCGGCTGCCCAAGTCGAGGAGGCGCGTCGCCTTGGTGACGCGGCGGCGGAGCGGGCGGCACTGGAGCTGCGCGTACGTGAGCTGGAAGAAAGCGTCAGCGAGTGGGAAGGGCTGGCCATATCGGAGGCAGCCCGGGCGGATGAGCACGTGTCCAAGGCTGCTGACGCGGCCAAATTCGAAGAGGAAGCGACACGGTGGCGCAAGCTCTATGAGCAGGAACGCGTCTCCAGCGGTGCCCCTTCAGCACTGGTGGACCCGTGGGCGACTATCCCTGACTTGCAGAAGGGGGTCTCGGCTCCCACATACCGAGCGCTGGAGGCTGCGTCGGAGGGTCGGGTCGTGTTCACCCCCAACGCCGAGCGGAGCTGGAAATCAGATCAGTACCGCTTCCATGAAGAAATGACTGAGCAGTTGATCTTGCTTGCCAAGGCGGCAGCAGACCTCTATGAGCAGCCGCAGCCGTCTATGCCGCGCCTTGACGAGTGGTTCTCCACCCAGCACGGGCTAAGAGTGGCAACGAGCGATCTGACCATTAAGAAGGATCCGAAGATGCGGTGGGCCTCCTACGGGGGTAAGCAGCATGACACCCTGCCACATGTGAAGGTGCGAGACGGGGTTGCACACAGTGATTGCGGACGCATTCACTTCGCCCTGGACCCCGACAACCGTCGCTTCATCGTTGACCATGTAGGCGTCAAGAAGTACTGACTGGCCTTGCATGGCTACTCATGCGGCGCATCTGACATCCACGATCGACATCACGCGGTTGGGTGCGGGCAGCGTTACGCGGTCACTAGCGCCATGGCAGTACCTGGCAGTAGACCTCATGGAGCCGAGCCGATCGAACTTACAAGGCAGGTGTCGGCGCCGGGGCCCGTGCCAGATCCGTGCCAGATCGGGCAGTCATCCACGGTCAATTGGGGTCCGCGGCGGTGCAGGTAAGTGTGTGGCGCCCAGCGCCGTTGTACGCCCGTTGACCGGCCAAGACCGCTGTGTGATCGGCGCCAGGCTTACAAAGCAGATGTCGGCGGTTCGAAACCGTCCGCGCCCACCAGCGGGAAGCCCTCGACCCATCACGGTCGGGGGCTTCTGCATGCCACGTGGAGTCCACCTGAAGTCCACGACCGGCATCATCAGGGGGATCACCCGTGACCGTGGCGAACTACTCAAGCGTGACGACGCGGTTTTCGTCAACCGAAACAATGAGCGACCGATTGTCCTCCACGACTACTTTCCCCTTTCCGTGGAACTCGTCCTCCGTCCCGTCCGGGAGTGTGACGACTATTTTGACGGAGTAGTCGACTTCCAGGCCGGAAAGGGACGAGTTCAGCTCGAAGGAGCCTGTCGCGTCACGGCTGTCGGTGTTCATGTCGAGAATGAGGGGGCCGACCCCGGCAAGGGTGATCTCGTCATGCTCCGCGGTAGTCCCGTCCCCTAGGGAGCTTTCGATGTTTACTTCGATGACGGAATTTTGATCTTCTATCGTGGTTACTACAGTTGTCGGGGAGGATGATTCCGAGCTCGACTTCGACTCCGCCACATAGACGAAACCGAAGATGGCGAGCATGTAAGTAACGACACTGACCGCCAGGATGGCGACCCTGGGGAGGCGGCCAATGTTTCCCTCCAAGGTGATGTGGAACTGGGACGACCCCATACTCGCCCCGCGCCCCACAATCCCGATGAGGAGGAGGAAGGTTGCGATGACAATCGCTGCTATCGGGAAGAATTCCATTTCCGAACCCGTCTTCGGCAGGCTACGGACCGGCGCGGGCACCCATAGCCGACGTTAAGGGTGATGCCTGCGGAGAACAGGCCGATCACGCCAGAACTAGGGCGTGTGCATGATCTGTTTCCTTGCATATGGCCACCACGTGTCAACAGGTGCTTCGTGGGATTGTTGGGGTAGGACAACCGCGGCGGTTTGTTGGCGGTCCGGGTAGGAATTGCTTCAGGCCGAGAGAACTAGCCGCGTGCCGTGGCCTGTGTCGAGCTCACGCACAGGTTGTACAGGGTCCAGTGGGCCTGGGCCTCCTGCAGGTAGTGGTTGCCCGCGAGGATGTCGCCGGAGGCGAACGCCTGGGCCGCGCGGGAGGCGTAGAACGTGGCGGCTCGC
This sequence comes from Streptomyces sp. MS191, assembly GCF_008042125.1. Lineage (GTDB taxonomy): Bacteria > Actinomycetota > Actinomycetes > Streptomycetales > Streptomycetaceae > Streptomyces. The sequence goes on along the minus strand of NZ_RDBI01000003.1, from coordinate 7,770 downwards.
GCGTACTGCAGGCAGCGGTCGTCGACGTCCGTCGGCAGGCCGGCCGGGCGGGCGGGCCGGCCCCTCTCCGTGGCGAGCCCTTGGAGTTCGTTCAAGCGGTGGAGGAGATCGGAGGGCGACAGCGGGGAGCCGGAGGCGTCGCCGGTCGGGGTCGCCCCGGCGGGTGGTGGGTCTTGGGCGTCGAGCGTCGAGCACAGGAGTGCCAAACGGCGGAAGCCGTCACCGACCGATACGTAGAAGTCCCCTGCCTCGTAATCGCCTGCCGTGTAGGCCACTTGCCCCTGCTCGTAGAAGGCTTGGGCGATGTCCCAGTACGTCGTGCAGTCGACGGTGATGTCCGTCCTCTCCGGTGGGGGCGCATCGGGGGGCCGCTGCAGCAGCGCGGCGGCCCTTGCGGCAAGGGCGGTTGTCTCTCCTGAGGACTCTCGGCCGGTCGTCATCGCTGCTTCTTCAGTGGTCGTAGTAGGGGTTGAAACCGGGTGTCGCGAGGAACGGGAAGACCTCGGTGGTGTCCACCTGTGCGGCGAACTTCTCCACGAAGTTGGTGTTCCGATCGGTGTAGGTGAACACGGCGGTGATCACGGTTCGCACGCCTGACAGAGGCGACGGGAAGGCTTCCACGTCCGTCAGGGACGAGTTCCGGGCATGCTGCCTGGCGGTCGCGGCGTAGATCTCCGGATAGCGCATCGTCAGGTAGTTGAGGGCGCGGTGTTCGTCGGAATTTCCGGCGTTGTCCGCCAACTGCGTGATCCTGTCGAACAATTCGCTAGCCGTCTCCAGGAACACGCCAGCGTCGACCTCGTCGGGGGGAGGGATCTGGGCGATGAAGGACTCCGTGTCGAAGGAGTAGATCTGGTCGAAAACGACCATGGGGACGACGAGGCCGCCGCATTTCTCGGACGGCGCCAAGGGGCCGAGTGTGCCGATCACCACGTCGGTGTCCGACCGGGAGGGGGAAGGGCGCAGTGCCCCCAGGAGCAGATCGAGGTCCGTCTCGTCCCGGGGGACCAGCAGGTAGGTGTCCATGCCCTCGATCGTGAGCACCCAGCACATCCTGCGGGCGAGGTAGCGGTTCGCCGGATCCGACAGCACGGCCTGAGCAGCCTGCCGGTCGGTCAACTGGGCGGTCTCCGCACGGCCGGTGGCCTGGGCGAACTCCTTCTCGACGCTCAGGCTGGGAAAGCGCGCGTCGATCCGCCCGATCGCGTACACGAACTGCCGGACTCTCTCCGGCGGTGCCCCCGTGTCGAGCTGCGGAGGCGGGGCCGGCACCTCGGTCGGCTCCGCCGTCATCCGGCTGAGCGGACCGTTCTCCGCTGCCGCAGGTGTGACCGTCGGCTCGTGGGAAGCAGCGCTTGTGTCGAGGTCCATCAGTGCTCCCGTAGGGGTGGTGAAGGGAATTCGCTAGCGAGACGTGAAGCGCACCCAGCGGTTGAGGGCGGCCGCCCTTTCACGGCAGCTGCCGCAGGGCGTGATCCCAGCCGACGCCGTCGCCCTTTTGATCGCATCGCCGAGGCCGACGTCCTCCTCGATGACGAAACCCGGCAGGCGCACCCGGAAGCGCGGGGTCCGTGAATCGGATGTCGTGGGGGAGGCCTGGGCCTCTCGCGCCACCGGCTTTGGCGATCCGTCTGCGTTCATGGCCACGGCTCCGGAACTGTCGACGACGCGGCCCGGACGAGGGTGACCGCGTCCAGCAACGGCGGAACGATCCGCCGCCTGGTGGAAAGGGGACCGGACAAAGCCTGGAGGAGGAGGGCGGCAGGCGCCGCGGGGTTGACCGACCACGCCAGGGCCAGCGCGCCGGTCACGAGAACCGTCGACAGACTCGTACCGCTCAGCCGCGACACTCCGCCCCCCGGCGCGAGTGTCTCGACCGCAATTCCTGGGGCACGCACTCCGCGGCGCCCCGCAGAGGCGCACAGATTGCCGTTCGGGAGGGGTCTCCCGGCGCCGTCGCACGATGTGACAGGAACGACGTTGGGGTGGGAGACGAGGGGCGAGCCACTGACCCGGCCCTGGTTTCCTGCCGCCACCACCACGATGACGCCCCGCCGCCCGGCGTGGTCCAGCGCATGTGCGAGGGCTTCGACGTGAAGGCCGCCTTGTGTGAAACCTGCACTGATGTTGATGATCCGGGCACCTGCGGCGACGCAGTCCTCGATCCCGTCAGCCAGGTCGCGCGGTCCCGAGACGGCCGGCCCGTACCGCTCGAAGATCGGCCGGACGAACACCCGACAGCCGGGGCAGATACCTGGTGCCCCGCCGTTCCTGTGAGCGGCGAGAACCCCTGCCACGGCGGTCCCGTGCCGGGCTGATCGGCTGTCGGGCGGTGGTGAATGCGGGGGAGCGAGGGCTCCGTCGGCGAGGCCTGGATGGCGGGTGTCCACGGGACCGTCCAGGAGGCCGATCACGACGGAGGGGTCTCCCGCGGATGACGACATGACGCGGTCGAGGCCGGTGATGTGTGACCAGCTGGAGTTGCTCACAGAAGTCACCTCCGGCCGGTTTCGAGGAGTCGACCCGCGGGATGTCCGGACTGCTTACGACGGAGCCAAGTGGCAGGGAGGAGGCGGGGAGTGGAGGCATTGCGCAGTGATTTGAGCGCAATGGCAGTAGCAGTTCGCGGCGTCCGGCGATGCGGCGCAGAAGCCGGCACACATCTGTCCGATCGAGGCGCAATCCTCGTAATGGCCTCCCATGGGACTGATGTCTTGCCCGCTGGAAAACCCTTGGTGGTGCACCGGGTACGTGTAGGTGCCTCGGTAGGATGAAATTTCGGCGGTCAGCAGAGGAATCACGAGTTCCACCTCGCTCGCGGCGATGCGGGGAAAACCAAGTCGGCGGCAGTGAGCCGTCCGCAACCGAGGTCGGGGTGGCCGTGCCCTCGGTGGTCAGTCCATACATCTCAAGCCTACGGGGCCTGGGGCTCGTTGGCATTTCCTCGGTTGTTGAATCGGCGCACAAATCGACTGCCGTTGCCAGGGCCCCGACCCCCCGCTCTGTGCGCCCAGGCGTTCGGCGCAACCTCTCCGGGCTCAGATCTTTCCCGTCAGCACCCGGACGCGGTGGCCCAGCGCCTGCCCGAGGGCGGCGGTGAAGCGCGGGTGCAGTGGCGGCCAGTCGTCGAACCGGAAGCCGAGGTGGGCGAAGGCGAAGCAGTCGTCGGTCCACTCCCAGTCGGGGAGTGGGGAGAGGCGGGCGCAGGCCGGGCAGGCGAGGTCGGCCGTGCCCGTGGTGTACCAGGCGTCGATGGCCGCGTGGGGCCAGGCGGGGTCGGCGGTGCGGCAGCCGGGGCAGATCGCCGACGGGGGATCTCCCGGACCGGCGTAGAAGACCGTGCGGCCGGTGAGGACGCGCACGTCGTCGCCCGGTTCCTCCTCCAACTCCTTGATCCGTGCTCGCCAGTCCCAGGACACCAGATCGACGGCCTCGCGCCAGCGCGGGCCGGCCAGATACACGGTGCCGTCCTGCCACGGCACCGGGCGGATGAATCCTTCCGTCTCCAGCCAGTTCCGTCCACGCAGGCCCCATGCGACCGCCTCGTCCGCGGAGGCGTCCAGGTCCACGACGGTCTGCCGGTAGGTCCCCATCGATTCCCCCTCGTGCGGCGCGCTGGTCCCTCGTGAGTCGACACGGTAGGTGATCCCCGGGACCGACGGAGCGGGGGTCGCGGTCGAGGGGGGACCCTCTCGACTCCGTGCGAGGTGGGAGACCCCCTGTGTGATCGGATAGGGGGATGAGCACTCGGACCCTGTACCTGTTCTCCAGCGCCGCCGCGCCCGTCCGCGACATCGCGCGGGTCATCGAGGACGCGCAGGCCGACGGCTGGGACGTCTGCCTCGGGCTGACCCCGACCGCGGCCCGGTGGCTGGGCGGATCGCTCGACGGGCTCGCGGCGCTGACCGGGCACCCCGTCCTCTGGGACCACGGCCTGCCCGGCGATCCGGAGCCGTGGCCCGTGGCCGACGCGATCCTGTTCGCCCCGGCCACCTTCAACAGCGTCAACGCCTGGGCCCTCGGGCTGACTTCCTCCTTCGTCGTCGGCGTGCTCGCCGAGGCGATCGGGAAGGGCACCCCCACGGTGGTCCTGCCGTGCCTGAACGCCGCGCTGACCGCGCACCCGCAGTTCGAGCAGTCCGTCGCCACGCTGCGCGCCGCCGGGGTGCGGGTCCTGTTCGGCGACGGCGGAGCCGTGCCGGACGGGCCGGGGCAGGCGGACGCGGCGGTCTATCCCTGGCGGACCGCCCTCGACGCCCTGCGCGAGCCCCGCCCCCAGGTGTGACCGAGGTGACGGACCCGGGCGGCGCGGTTTCGCCGGTTCCGGTTGACGGCGCGGAGCCGCGGCGATGTACTCCGGGCATGTCAGACGTGGGGGACGGGGACGGCCCGGTGATCGAAGTGCGGCCCGACGGCGGGGACATGACCCCGCAGGGATACGTGGAGAGCAGGCTGCTCCAGTACCAGGAGTGGTACGACCGCAAGGCGACCAGGATGAAGGCCATGCATCTGCGGATGCGGACGGTCTCGGTGGTCGGGGGCGCGCTCGTGCCCGTACTGGTCAACGTGGATCTGTCGTTCGCGCGGATCACGGCGACCGTGCTCAGCCTCGTGGTGGTCGCGTCGGTGTCGCTGGAGAGCGTCTACCGGTACCGCGAGCAGTGGAAGAACTACCGCTCCACCGAGCAACTGCTGGGGCACGAGCGGATCTACTTCGAGACCAGGGTGGGGCCCTACCACCGGCTGCCCGAGCGGGACTGCTTCACCCTGCTCGTGGCACGGGTCGAGAAGGCCATCGCCAGCGAGAACTCGGCGACCCTCAACGTCATGACCCTCGGCGGGCAGGTCAACGCCGACGTGCAGCAGCACGGCGTGCCGGCGGCGCGCCAGGGGGCCGACGGAGGCTGAGCGTGGGCGCGCCCCCGGCCAGGGGCTTGGCCGGGGGCGCGCCGTCAGGGGCGGGTCAGCACATCGTGTAGTCGACCCGGGTCGAGTTGTACGAGCAGTTGTCGACCCAGCGGCCGGAGGACGTGCGCAGCGTCGCCGTGTCGCGGTCGTTGTTCCAGACGTACGCCCCGCGGCCCTGGTAGAGCGTCGCCGAGGTGTTCGTGCTGCGGCCCGTGCGGATCGTCACCGTCTTGCCCTTGCCGAGGGTGAAGGTGCCGAAGGTGTACTTGTGGTTCGACGCGTCCGTGACCGTCCAGCCCTTCAGACTGACCGCCGCCGAGGTGGTGTTGCGTATCTGGACGTACTCGCCGTTGAGGCTGGTGTTGGAGCGCGTGTCCGAGCCCGGGCTGTCGTAGTAGATCTTGTAGACGTGGACCGAGCCGGCGGCCTGTGCCGGCGACGGCAGCAGGAGGAGGCCGGCGGCCGCCGCTGCGGCGGCAGCGACGACGGAGCGCGTACGGAGCATGTATGTCCCTCGGTTCTGCCGGGAGTTCGCCGAATCGACCCCGGCGAGGACACAGAATACGCACGACTTTCACGCTTCAAGCACAACTTCGGGAATACGTACATGAATCCTTGCCGGGCCCTAGAATCCGGGCATGGCCGACGACGCTCTGCGGATCACCGTGCTCGGATCCGCCACGCCCTACCCCCGGCCCGGCAACCCCTGCTCCGGCTACCTCGTCGAGGGCGGGGGCGCGCGGGTGTGGGTGGACGCCGGCAGCGGGTCGCTCGGAGAGCTCCAGCGCCACACGGGGCTCGGGGAGCTCGACGCGGTGTGGATCTCGCACCTGCACGCCGACCACAGCGCCGACCTGCTCACCGCCTACTACGGCCTCCGCCACGCCGACATCCGGCGCGACGCCCCGCTGCCACTGTACGGGCCGCCCGGGATCGCCGACCGCATCGCCGGGTTCCTCACCAACGGCCCCCTGCGCAGCCCCGTCGAGGAAGCCTTCGCCGTCGAGGAGCTGCACGACGGGCACGAGGCCCGCGTCGGCGCGCTCACCCTGCGCAGCCGGTCCGTGGAGCACGGCGGACTGCCCGCCTTCGCCCTGCGGGTCGAGGACCCCGAAGGCCGCCGGATCGCCTACTCGGGGGACTGCGAGCCGTGTCCCGCCCTCACCGAACTCGCGCGCGACTGCGAGCTGTTCGTCTGCGAGGCCGACGGCGACCTGCCCGGGCACCACTCCGCGCCGCAGGCCGGCCGGAGCGCCGCCGAAGCCGGCGCCGGGCGCCTGGTGGTGACCCACGTCGGACCGGGTACCGCGCCGGCTCAGGCCGTGGAGGAGGCGGCCGGTACGTTCGGGGACGAGGTCGCCTACGCCGCGCCCGGCCGCGTCTTCGCCGTCACGCGTCGAAGTCGTACTCCAGGACGTACGACGCCGAGTCCAGCGTCATCTCGTTGAGCTCCACCGCTTCACCCGCCGCGGTGAAGGCCGTCCGGCCGATGAGGATCACGGGCGTGCCGAACTCCAGCGCGAGGCGTGCCGACTCGTCGGCCGTCGGCATCCGGCAGCGGATCTCCTCGCGGAAACGCACCGGCCGGCGGCCGAGCTCGGCCAGCCGCGCGTAGGTGCCGCCCGGGCCCGTGTCGGGCGTCGAGATCGGGGTGCCCTCGGCCAGGCAGGCCGGCAGGTAGGAGACCGAGAGCAGGACCGGTTTGTCGTCGAGGACGAAGCGGCGGCTGCGGACGCAGACCGGCGCGTCGGCCGTCAGCCCGAGCGCGTCGGCGACCCGGGCGTTCGCCGCCGCCTCGCGGACCTCGATCTGGTCCACCACCAGGGCGCGGTCCTCGATGTCCGCCGACCAGACCGAGCGGCCCGTGCCCCAGTGCTCCTGGGCGAGGCGGGGGATGCCCCGGCGGCGCAACGGGCGGAAGGCGCGCACGAAGACGCCGGCGCCTTTGCGGGCCTCGGCCAGGCCCTCGTTGCGCAGGACGGACAGGGCCTGCCGAGCCGTCATCCGGGCCACCTCGTAGGTGGTCATGAGGTCGTTCTCGCCGGGGAGCCGGTCGCCCGGGGCGAAAGCGCCGGCCTGGATGGCGGTTCTCAACTCGTCGGCGATGCGCTGGTACTTGGGCCGACGGCCGCTGTCCGGGTCAGTCATGGGTGGACCACTCCCTTCGTCTGCGGGACACCCTACGGCGCGCTCCTTCGCACCCGTGCACGTGTGTGGGCCGTCCCGCGCGGGCGATCCATCCATCGGGGGACATCTCTAGAGATACGTTGACAGCGAGGGGCCTCCGGGATTCCCTGTCTGTATCTCCAGAGATCTGCGACTCCGGGACGGAGGGGATTCGTGCAGCCACTGCCCGAGGTCGGGGACCTCGTACGCGATATCGCCACCGGGCGGGTCGGCTTCTACATGGACAGCGTCGCCGGCCGGTTCCTGATCCGGCCCGTCAGCGGCGGCAGTGCGTGGGAGGCCGAGCCGGACGACGTACAGCTCGCCACCCCGATGCGGGAGTTGCGGGCGCGCGCCGCGGAGATCAACGCGCGCAGTCGCCGCGGCCTCAACTGAGGGCACACGCGCGCCGGTGTCCCGCTCCGCCGCCGGTCCGCGCCCCACTCGATTTGCCCCGGCACACGGCGCCGCGACGCGTGGGCACGCGCTGCCGCCCCCCCCTGGGCCCCGGCCCTGCCGCCTCCGGGCCCGCGGCTCCGCGGCCCCGCGGCGAGGACCCGCGGCGTCGCCCCTGTCGTACGCGCGTGCTCGCCCCCCCGACACGACGAGGGGCCGGTTGTCGGTGCCGCGCGCGACACTGGAGGCATGTGCCGAAGCATCAAGACACTCCGTGTGCCGAAGCATCAAGACACTCCG
>NZ_RDBI01000029.1:3096-7847 GCF_008042125.1 Streptomyces sp. MS191 | reverse complement strand
CGCAGCGCCCCCCGGCGCACCCCCGTCGAGCCGCCCCGGGCAGCGGGTGCAGATCTTCCAGGTGTCGACCCTGTACGGCGCCGCAGGGGTGGTGCCCGGCGGGTGGGATTCCATGGCCATGGGTCAGGCCGCCTTTCCGGTGGCACGCAGACTGCGGAGCAGCGTGCCGCGTGCGGTGTCCATGCCGGCCAGCGTCTCGTCGAGGACCGGCTGCGGCATCCTGCGCAGGGCGTCGGTGACGTCGTGCCGGAGGCGCTTGGTGACGGCCGGCTCGTACTGGTCGGCCTTTCCCATGTGAAAGGCGATCATCGCGCAGTAGGTGCGGACCGCCTTCGGCAGGAAACGGTCCGCCTCGGCGTCCGCGGACACCTCCTCGAGCAGTAGGTCGTACGAGGGGATGAAGTCCAGCTGGCGGTTGTCGGTGATCTGCGTGAGCGAGGTGGTGACTCCTCGGCGGTAGAAGGCACCGTGCAGGCTGAGCGCCGCGTAGGAGGTGGTGTTCAGGTGCAGACGCCAGATCCACAGGCGGTCCTCGGCGGTGCGGAGTCTCGTCTCGAACCGCGAGGCCCCGTCGGCGAAGAGACGGCCGGAGTAGATCCCGAACGGGACGAAGGGATAGTCGACCATCGTCACCATGGAGGCCGGGGCGATTCCGTCGCGGGGGTTCATCACCGTGTCGCGGAGTGTGGCCGGGGCGTAGCGGACGGCGCGGGTCCGGCCGGTCGACAGGACGTGGTCGGTGCGGGCGAAGTCGCAGCCCAGGGCCTCGATTCCGTCGACCATGGCGCGCAGGTGGCCGGGGGCGTACCAGTCGTCGCCGTCGAGGAAGGTGACGTAGTCGCCGGTCGCCGCGTCGATTCCGGTGTTGCGTGCCTGGGCCACGCCGAGGTTCGTCTCGTGCCGGATGACGGTGGCGTTCGGGACACGGTCCTTCAGCCGGTCGAGCACGTACGGGGTGTCGTCCGTGGAGCAGTCGTCGATCAGCAGGAACTCGAACTCCGGGTCCGCGTTGATCGCGAGGCTCCGCAGGGTGTCGGGGGCGTACGCCCCGACGTTGTGGAAAGGGACGACGACGGACAGTTTCGGCACACGGAATCCCAACACTCACACCGGAGAACCATCGAGCGAACGCGCCCGGTGGTACGGACCCGGACGCCGGTCAGGCCGGCAGCGTATCGACGGTCAATTCCCGTCGGACGAGGCCGATGTGCACGCGGGATGAACTCTTCCGGTCCTGCGGGGAGACCGCTGCCGCGCGCCGATCACCGGGAGGCAGAGCAGGGCCGTGGCGCCGATCGCGCCGCCGAGCCGCAGTCCGGGCGGCCGGAACGAGCAGCCGAGGGTGGTCGCCGTGCCATCGAGCGGGACGGCGATCAGGCCCAGGTGGCGCCGGGCCGGGACGGGGTCGGCGTCCCCCGCGGAGCAGGTCCAGCCGGAGATCCGCGGTACGGCGACGAGGGCGGTGCCCTTGCTGCCCGGCGGGAGTTCGGCGGTGAGGGTGTGGCCCGAGGTCCGCACCGTGGTGGCTCCGGTCGCGGTCGACCGGCGCACGGCCTCGGTCAGCCGGTCCTCGACCAGGCAGCCGACCGGCTGCCGGGGCAGTTCGGGGCGCGTGGCGGGATCCAGTGCGATCCGCACCTCGCCCGAGGCGGGCACGGTGCCGAGCCGCTGCATGGGGCCGACGACGGCGGGCGGGCGGCCCGCGAAGGCGACCGGGGAGCCGCCCGACAGGGCCGCGGTCCCCCGGTAGTCGGGAGCCCAGAACCACACCTGGGCGCCGGCGGGGCAGGAGGCGGTGAGCGTGACCGCGCCGCCCCCTGGGCCGGGGGCGCGGCGGGGCGCGGCGGGCACCTCGTAGACGTCCGCGCCGAGCAGGGCCTCCTGGTTGGCGAAGGCGGACGGGCCGAAGCGGGCCTCGCGGGCCGGCAGTCGCAGGTCGGGACGGACGGTGACGAGCGGCGGCACGGGCGTGTCGACGGTGGTGATCGCGGCCTCGGGCAGCCGGTCGGTGCGCAGCGGCGCCGAGGGTGTCGAGCGCATCCGGGTCCCGACGGAGAAGATCGCGTCGGTCACGGGGTTGTCCAGGCTGACCGGGTGGCGGCCCTTGGCGTAGGAGCCGAAGCCGAGCGAGGCCAGGGTCCGCGAGGTGACGTCGGCGGTCAGGCTGCTGTAGTAGTCCGCTCCCTGGCCGCCGACGAGCAGCACGTCGTTGCCGCCGGGGACCTCGCCGGGGTCGGTGCGCTGCCGGGGCCAGTCGTCCTCGCTCTCGGTGGCCCGTGCCATGTCCGCGTGCCAGGGCCCGAGCCGCGGGGCCCAGGAGACCTTGGCCAGTTGCTGCCGCTCGATCCGGCCCGCGCTGATCGCGGTCTCGCCCGCCTGGGCGAGGACGAGCAGGGCGACGGCCACCGCGGGCAGGGCCTTGGTGCCCACCGCGTGCCGCCGGGCGAGGAGGACGGCCGCGGCGGCGAGGACGCCGAGGGCCAGGGCGGCGCCGAAGGCGGGATACGTCCAGCGGTCGACGACCGGGCTCCCCCGGGAGGCGAGGGTGAGGGCGGCGAGGACCGCGCCCGCGCCCAGCAGGGCCGGCGTCCGGGGCAGTCCCCGGGCCGTGGAGAGCCAGGCCGCGATCAGCAACAGGCCGCAGAGGACGAAGGTCTGACGGTACGGGATGCCGTTGGGCGAGGCGCCCGCGTGCCAGAGGAGGTGCGTGGGTTCCCACTGCATCGAGAGCGCGACCAGAGCGATCGCGGCCGTCCAGGCGAGCCGGGTCCGCGGGGTGACGGCCCGGTTGAAGGGGAGGGTGAGGGCCAGCAGGAGGGCCGGGGTGCCGATGAAGAGTGCGGGGCTGGCGACGCTCGCCGTGGCCGGCAGCAGCCGGGCGAGGAACTCCGTCCAGGCGACGGGGGTGAACGTCGTCTCGGGCGTCGGGTCCGCGACCCGGGTCGCCAGGAAGACCACCAGGACGAGCGGGGCCGCCAGTCCGACGCCCACGAGCACGCCCCGGGCGGCGCGGAGCAGTCCGGCGAGACGCCGGCGGCCGGTGTCGTCGGCCGTGCACAGGCGGACGGCGAGCACGACGGCAGCGCCGAGCGTCGCCATGTAGGCGGTGTAGAAGTTCGCGTACCAGGCCACGGCCACGACCAGCGGGCCGAGGACGGGGCGGCGCCCGGCCCGGGCCCACTCGCCGACCAGGCAGAGCAGCGGGAAGGCCAGCAGGCCGTCGAGCCACATCGGGACGGTGGCGGCGAAGTTCAGGGTCCAGCCGCACAGCGCGTACGCCGTCCCCAGGACGGCCGCGACCGGCCACGGGCCGGGGCGCAGCCTCAGGAGCAGCAGCGCCATGGCGGCCCCGGCGGCGGTGATCTTGGCGGCGGTGACGACGTAGAGGGCGAGTTCGGCGCCGTCCGCGGGGAAGAGCAGGACCAGCAGGTCGAACGGGCTGCTGAGGTACGTGCCGTAGTCGCCGAGGAAGTTGGAGCCGAAGCCGGAGTTCCAGTTGAGGAAGAGGTCGCCGTGGGTCTCGCCGAGCAGCAGCCGGCGCCAGTACGCGTGGAACGGCAGGTACTGCTGGCCGAGGTCGACGGTGTTGCGGGTGGTGGGCCCGAAGGGATGGCTGCCGGCCAGCAGGCCGCCGAGGCAGAAGACGACGCAGGTCAGGAGGGCGGCGGCGGTCGAGGCGCGCAGCCGGACGCTGTGCCGGGCTCGGCGCGTCCACGCCCGGGCGGCGGTGACGCGGCCGGTGCCCTCCGGTCCCGAGGGGGGACGCGCCGGCCGTCCGCCGTCCTCGGTCCGGGTGTCCGCCGCCGCCGCACCACCGGCGCGTCCCCCCTCGGCCTGGGCTGATGCGGTCTCGGCAGCAGGGGGCACGCGTCCTCCGGGATGTGTCGCGCGGATGCGCGGAGCCCGGGCGGGACGTCACGGGCCGACGGCCATTACCGCCGAGCCGGGCGACCCGCATCCGATCGGCAGAAGGTCCGCGGGCACACCCGAGGTGAACTCGCGGTGTCGCGGCCGGCCGGGAAGGACGGTCAGGCGGGGGTGACGGGGAGCACGTCCGGGGAGAGCGAGCCGGCGTGCGCCGAGGCGCTGGTCATCCGGCGCCGGTGGTGGCGTCGGCACAGCACCTCGTAGCCGATCTCCTCGGCCGGCCGGTTCACGTCGCCGACGACGACCTGCTCCCCCTCCACGACCATCTCGCCGCCCACCGTGCGCGCGTTGTGCGTGGCACGGGCCCCGCACCAGCACATCGCCTCGACCTGGAGGGTCTCGATGCGGTCGGCCAGCTCGATCAACCGCTGCGATCCGGGGAAGAGCTTGGTGCGGAAGTCGGTGGTGATCCCGAAGGCGAAGACGTCGAGGTCCAGGTCGTCCACCACCCGGCCGAGCTGGTCGATCTGCTCGGGGGCGAGGAACTGCGCCTCGTCGACGATCACGTAGTCGACCTTGCCGCCACGGGACATCTGGTCCACGAGGTAGGCGTACAGGTCCATGCCGGGGGCGGCCTCGACGGCCTCGGTCACCAGGCCGAGGCGTGAGGAGAGCTTGCCCTCCCCCGCCCGGTCGTCGCGTGTGAAGATCACGCCCTGCAGGCCGCGCGCCGAGCGGTTGTGCCCGATCTGCAGGGCCAGCGTGCTTTTCCCGCAGTTCCTCGCCCCCGAGCAGATCGACCAGCTCGGCCGGGTGGTGGACGACCTGGACCTCGACGTCTTCGCCTTCGGGATCACCACCGACTTCCGCACCAAGCTCTTCCC
>NZ_RDBI01000029.1:0-2996 GCF_008042125.1 Streptomyces sp. MS191 | reverse complement strand
TTAGGTAACCCTTACCGAGTGGGGCGGCTGCGGTGCGCCGCAAGCAGTTATCTCGATGTCGAGATAACTCTAGTGCATCCCCGCCGCTCGGTCATGCCCGGCATGCGTGTGATCGCTCCCATGCCGCGTCAGCCGGCGGCTGCCCGCGTACGCCGGAAGGTACGCCGGTAGGCGTCCGGGGGGACCCCCAGGGTGCGGTTGAAATGGCGGCGCAGCGTCGTGGCCGTGCCCATGCCGGTGGCCTCGGCGACGGCGTCGACGCTGTCGCCGGTGGATTCGAGGAGTTCCTGGGCGCGCCGGATCCGCTGGTTCAGCAGCCACTGGAGCGGGGTGGTGCCGGTCACCGTGCGGAAGTGGCGGCCGAGGTGGCGCGAGCTCATGTTGGCCCGGCGCGCCAGGTCCTCCACGGTCAGCGGCTGGTCGAGCCGCTCGATCACCCAGGGCAGCAGGTCCGCGAGCGGGTGGTCGTCCCGTTCGGGCACGGGGGCGGTGACGAACTGCGCCTGGCCGCCCGCCCGGTGCGGGGGCACGACCAGGCGGCGGGCGACCGTGTTGGCGAACGCGGATCCGTGGTCGAGGCGGACCAGGTGCAGACAGAGGTCCATCGCGGCGGCCTTGCCCGCCGAGGTGAGCACGGTGCCGTTGTCGACGTAGAGCACGTCCGGATCGACCTCCACCAGGGGGTGGCGGGCGGCCAGGACATCGGTGTGCGCCCAGTGCGTCGTCGCGCGCCGGCCGTCCAGCAGTCCCGCCGCGGCCAGGACGAACGCCCCCGTGCACAGCGAGGCCACCCGCGCGCCCGCCTCGTGCGCGGCGCGGACCGCGTCGACCAGCTCGACGGGCGGCTCGACGTCGACGTCGGCCCACCCCGGGACGATCACCGTGCCGGCGTCCCGGAGCCCGTCGAGGCCCGCGTCGGGCTCCAGCCGGAAGCGGCCGACCCGCACCGGGCCCGGCCCGCAGACGGTGAGGTCGTACGGGGCTCCGCCGAACACCTCGTACGCCACGGAGAGTTCGAAGTGCAGCATGCCGTCGGTGACGGCGAGCGCGACCTTGTCCATGTCCGGAAGTGTACGGGCCATGTCGTTCCGGACACTCGTCGCGGCCTGTCCGCGGCGACAGAATCTCCTCATCGGACAGGCGGGACGGAAGACGACGGGGGAGCGATCCATGACAGCGGCATCCACAGCGGCGGCGGAGTCGGCACAGGGGCGGAAGGTCGCGGTGTTCGGCGCCTACGGCCACACCGGGCGCTTCGTGGTGGCGGAACTGCTGGACCGCGGCTTCGTCCCCGTGGCGTCCGGGCGGGACGCCGGCAAGCTGAACGCGCTCGCGGCCTCCCACCCGGGGCTCGACGTGCGGCCCGCCTCGGTGGACGACCCGGCCTCGCTGGACCGCGCGCTGGCCGGCGCCGACGCGGTGATCAACTCCGCCGGGCCCTTCGCCGAGACCGCGGCCCCGGTGATCGAGGCGGCGCTGCGGGCCGGGATCCCTTACCTGGACGTGMCGGCCGAGATCGAGGCCAACGTCGACACCTTCACCCGGTTCGCGGAGCCCGCCCGGGCCGCCGGCGTCCCGGTGGTCCCCGCGATGGCCTTCTTCGGCGGCCTCGGGGACCTGCTGGTGACCGCGGCGATGGGCGACCGCACGGCGGCCGACGAGGCCCATGTGGCGTACGGCCTGAGCAGCTGGCACCCCACGCCCGGGACGCGCACGGCGGGCGCGGTCTCGCGGCAGCGCAGGGACGGCCGACACGTCCGCTTCCGCGACGGGCGCCTGCAGTACGGCGAGGACACCTCGCCCACGCTCCGGTGGAACTTCCCGGCCCCCCTGGGGGTCCGGTCCGTGATCGGCGACTTCACCATGGCCGACGTGGTCACCGTCCCCAGCCACCTGGCCGTCCCCGACGTCCGCACCCACATGGCCGCCGAGGCGGCCAGGGACCTCACCTCCGCCGACACCCCGGCGCCCGCGGCGGTCGACGCGCGCGGCCGGTCCGCGCAGACCTTCCTCGTCGACGTGCTCGTGCGCGCGGGCGACACGGAGCTGAGGGCCGTGGCGAGCGGCCAGGACATCTACGCCGTCAGCGCGCCGCTCGCGGTGGAGGCGGTCGCCCGGATCCTGACGGGGCGGACCAGGACGGTCGGCGTCGCCTCGGCCGGCGCGATGTTCGACGCGCCCGACTTCCTCCGCGCCCTTTCCGGGCACCTTTCGGTCGAATTGCCCTGAAGGGGAAGGCGCGGTCGGCCTCCGCGTCCGGGGTGTGGAGGATCACGTGCGCGCCACTGAACATGCTGCGATCGTCACCCCGCGGGGCCGGCCCGGCAATCGGTGGGCGCCTAGGTAACCCTTACCGAGTGGGGCGGCTGCGGTGCGCCGCAAGCAGTTATCTCGATGTCGAGATAACTCTAGTGCATCCCCGCCGCTCGGTCATGCCCGGCATGCGTGTGATCGCTCCCATGCCGCGTCAGCCGGCGGCTGCCCGCGTACGCCGGAAGGTACGCCGGTAGGCGTCCGGGGGGACCCCCAGGGTGCGGTTGAAATGGCGGCGCAGCGTCGTGGCCGTGCCCATGCCGGTGGCCTCGGCGACGGCGTCGACGCTGTCGCCGGTGGATTCGAGGAGTTCCTGGGCGCGCCGGGCCAACATGAGCTCGCGCCACCTCGGCCGCCACTTCCGCACGGTGACCGGCACCACCCCGCTCCAGTGGCTGCTGAACCAGCGGATCCGGCGCGCCAGGTCCTCCACGGTCAGCGGCTGGTCGAGCCGCTCGATCACCCAGGGCAGCAGGTCCGCGAGCGGGTGGTCGTCCCGTTCGGGCACGGGGGCGGTGACGAACTGCGCCTGGCCGCCCGCCCGGTGCGGGGGCACGACCAGGCGGCGGGCGACCGTGTTGGCGAACGCGGATCCGTGGTCGAGGCGGACCAGGTGCAGACAGAGGTCCATCGCGGCGGCCTTGCCCGCCGAGGTGAGCACGGTGCCGTTGTCGACGTAGAGC
>NZ_RDBI01000028.1:13892-17130 GCF_008042125.1 Streptomyces sp. MS191 | reverse complement strand
CGCCTACGCCGCCCGCCTCCGCGCGCTGCTCGCCTGACCTCGCGCCGGCTCGAGGCGGACCGTTCCGTCCTACGCGGCGGGCCGCCGGGCATGACGCGACATCATGGACGCGACCTTGACCCGAAGAAGCACACCAAACAGACCAAACCGGGATGAAACAACGACGAAGCGACCGCTTGAGCACGGACATGCGCATGGACGTCGGGCGGACCTTCGGCTGGGCTGGGACCTCCTCCTTCGRCAGGGGTCGCCCCATGACACACTCCTGGCTTGATCACGGGGATCAGGGCTCTGTGACCTGGGAGGGGATGACTGTGCGAGGGGCGAAGTGGGCCGCCGTGGCGGCGGCCATCATGATCACCGCTGCGGGCTGCGGCTCGGGCGACGGCGGGGCGGGGGACGCGAAGCCGCCGGCATCACCGCGACCTCAGGGCACAGGACCGCTGACGAAGAGCGTCGTGCGGGCAGACGTGGACACCTCTGTCGCGGACGCGGGCGTCCCGGCGAACGTGCCGGAGTACGGCGAGGACCGCGGTCCGGAAGGCTCGCCCCGGGCGTGCGGTGTGTCCTTCAAAGGTTTCGGTACGGACGAGGCCTCGGTCGACCTCGCCCGCTTCGAGAGGCTGGTGGCTGAACTGCGCGAGCGGGCCTGGCGACAGCCGACGAAGCGCACCGAGCGCACGAACCGAGACGGAGCAATCGGCGTGGCCGAGGTCTTCCTCTCGCAGCGCGGCTGGCGCATGAGCGTGGAGTACCGGAACCCGCCGGAGGAGGGCGTGATCACGATCTTGGCCTACGACGTGGCGTGCCTCAAGAAGCACGACATCGATCTCGAGGTGCGTGGCTGACCGCCCCGCCGAGCCCGAGCACTTCCTCGCCTCGGGAGGCCGACCGCCTCCCGGCGGAGCCGACCGTGGCTGAGCAGGAGTGGAACGAGTGGGGGATCGGGACGACGGCAGTCGCGTCACTTCTCGTGATCGCCGGGACGGACGGATTCGCACTGCCCTCCCGGTGGACGGTCGGCTTGGTGACGCCCCGAGGCCGCCTCGCGGGTTCGAACCCGGTGCCGCGACAGACGACCTGGCGAGGAGTCGTGGCTCACCGGCTCGAGGAGCGGCCAACCGCCCCCCACCATGTCCGCGTCCTACTTCTCCTCCGGCTCCCAGGCGCGGAGCAGGTCGAGCAGCCCTGCGTCTCCGTCAACGCGCAGGGAGTCGGCCTGGATCCGGTCGTACAGGTAGAGGACCAACTCACTGGCCGTGCCATGGACGGAGGCGCCGGCTGCGTCCATGTCCTCGCCGGTCGCGGCGGTGGGCGCGGGGATACGGGTGATGCGTGCGCCGTCGCCGTCGACGGTGAGGCGCCAGGAGCGGCCCTCGGCGGCGTGGAAGTCGAAGGCCGTGGGCTTGTGCGGCCAGGCACTCGGCGTTGCGCAGACGGTGAACAGGAACTCCTCCGCACCGTCGAGTGCCGGCTCGACCGGCAGCGGCTGCGGGGCGCCCCAGGCGAGCTGGGCGTCGTAGGTGTGCACCGCGGTCTCCTGGACCCGGTGCCGGGCGACACCGCCGGCGGTCTGCGGTGACTGCGACGCGGGCCACCACGTCCAGCAACCGCTCTCCGGTCCCGCCGCGCGCAGGGCGTCCAGCAGAAGCCGCGTCGACGCGTCCAGCCAGGCCAGCAGGGCCTCCCGCTCCTGCGGCACTTCCAGCGCGGCGCGCGCGGCGACGGCCTCGGTCGGGGGAGCGTCGGCGGGCCCCGCGCCGACTATGGCGGCCCAGAAACGGTCTCCCCCACCCAGGTGCTTCACCAGGTCGAACAGCGTCCACCCAGGGCAGGTCGGCACCTGCGCGTCCAGACCGGGCGCGGCGGCGACCACGGCGCGGAAGGCGGTCGACCGTTCATCGATCAGTCGCAACAGGTCGGGGAACTCAAGATTCTTTTCCACGCCAGGTGTCTATCACCGCGCTCCGGTGATCGGACAGTGATTTTCACAGTCGCCGCCGGCTGGCCACTGCGGACGTCCTCGCCTCCCACCGCTCGGGTGACAAGCTGCGCACTGCTGCGAGGACGCTGGTGGTGACGGTACGCCAGGCGTCGTGCCTGTGGGTGCTCTTGGCCTGCGGCACCCCGCAGCCTTCGGCCGGGGGTCCCCCCCACGCCGCGCTGTCGGATCGTCCGAACACGCCCCGGTACGAGGTCGACCCTCCACCTGGCGATGCACCGCATCCGACGCCGCACGCCGACCCACCGCGGATGACGGGACAGCCTTAGCATGCGACGCATGGGCATCAAACTTGAGAACGTCGGCATCGCCGTTCGCGACCTCGAAGCAACGATCTCCTTCTTCACCGACCTCGGCCTCACGGTCCTCGGCCGCGACACGGTCAGTGGTGAGTGGACCGACACGGCTGTCGGCCTTGACGGCAATCACGCCAAGATCGCGATGCTCCAGACGCCGGACGGTCACGGCCGCCTCGAACTCTTCGAGTACATCCACCCCGAAGCGATCGAGTCGGAGCCCACGCGCCCCAACGAGATCGGGATGCACCGCGTCGCCTTCTCGGTCGACGACATCGATGAAGCCCTCGCGGTGGCCGCGAAGCACGGATGCCGTCCGCTGCGCGGTGTGGCGACCTACGAGGACGTCTACAAGCTGACGTACGTCCGCGGCCCCAGCGGCATCATCGTGATGCTCGCCGAGGAACRGAAGAAGAACTGACGGCCGATCGAGTGAATCATCCTCGCGCCGGCACGAGGCGAGCTGCCGGACGCACCGCGTCCGACGCCGTGCGCCGACCCACCGCGGACCCCGGGGCAGCCCCGGCCGGCCGTCCGGGGGGAGTACCGGGCGAGGGCCGCGGACCCTGATCCGTACGAACTCCTGCGGCGCCACTCGCGACCTCGTGTCCTGGAAAGCGAAGAGGTCGCGGACTCCGTCCACCCCCTGACGCGAGATCGAGGCAGAGGCCCGTCCCGTCCTCCTCGGGCCGCGCCCGAATTCCGACCGGCCACGGTCTCGTCGTCTTGGACGTTCCCGAGTCGGRGCCCGGCGAAGGCGCAGGGCGTGACGGGGGCGCCCGGCTCACGTTGGTCGTCGCCAGTGACATCGCGGCGAACGGCGAGACCAGCGTCGGCGAGATCGTGGCGCGTACGGGGCTGCCGCAGAGCCGCGTCTCGACGGCGGTCGCACGGCTCCGGGAGGCCGGTGCGATCGAGAGCGCCGCCGACCCCGCCGACC
>NZ_RDBI01000028.1:0-13792 GCF_008042125.1 Streptomyces sp. MS191 | reverse complement strand
GGGGCGAGGGCCGCGCGGTAGGCGGGCAGCCGCTCCGGCGTCAGCTCCTCCAGCGCGACGAGGTCGGGGGAGGCGCCGAGGAGGATCCGTACGGCACGGGCCGGATCGGCGTTCTCGTCGCTCACGTTGTGCTGCACCACCGTCAGATCGTGCGGGCCGTCGCCCGGCGAGGGCGGCAGCACCGTCCGGAACACCCAGACCCACACCCCGATGAGCAGCACGCTCGCCACCACCGCGACGGCCGAGCGGCGTACGGCGGCCACGGCGAACCCGGCCAGGGCCACCAGCCCGAGCCACGGCAGGAACGTCTCCAGCAGACTCGTCGCGTTCCCCGGCAACCCGGGCAGCCGGGCGTGACCCAGCAGGAGCCCCGCGGCCGCGACCGCGACGGCACCCGTCACCGCCCCGCGCGGCCACCGGCCCCGTGCCCCGCTCCAGCGCTCGCCCACGCCGCTCCCCTCCGTCCCGCCCCGCATCCGCACCGGACCGCGGCGCCGTGCGCCCCGCCTTCGGCAGGAGGGACGCACGGTGCGAAGACCCAGTTCCGGGGGCCGGTGCCCGCGCGACCGGGGCGACGCCGGGGGCACCCCTACCGGTGACGCTCGGGGCGGGCGGCGCGCCGCCCGCCCCGGCCACCCCTACAGCACCACGACTCCGAGGGGCCTCTCGCCCGCCGCGACGCGCCGCGTGTCGCCCGAGGCCAGGTCGACGACCGTCAGGCCGTCCCAGTAGCCGTCGCGCGTGAAGCCGCCGGTGACGTACGCCGTCCGGCCGTCCTTCGACACTGCGACGTTCTCGTGGGGCCCGTCCAGCGGGACGATCCGCTCGGAGCCGTCCGGGCGGCGCACGGTGAGCGACGGGCCCCGGTCGGAGGACGGGTCGACGGGGCCCGTGCCCACGACGAGGAGCGTGCCGTCCGGTGTGACGGCGGCCCCGTGCTGGTGGGTGTCGGCCGTCATCGTGCGGATCTCCGTCCGCCCGGTCCGCGGGTCGACCTCGGCCAGCCGTTCGCCCTCGAACGGCAGCAGCAGCCTGCCGTCCGAGGGGCGGACGACGGTGTAGTGCGGCTTCAGCCAGGAGCCGAGACCACCCTCGGTGCCGTACGGCGCGACCTCGATGCGCCGCGTACCGCCGTCACCGCCCGCGGTCGCCGCCGGGACGACGGTCACGTCGAAGGAGTCGTGGTTCGTCACGTACACCTCCGCGCCGTCGCGCGAGACGTCCACGTCGAAGGGGCGCCGGCCGACAGGAACGGCGCCCGTCACCGTGAGGTCGCGGGTGTCGACGATCTCCAGCGTGCCGTTGCCGCCGGGGACGTTGACGCCGACGTACGCCCGCGCGCCGTCGGGGGAGAGGGCGATGCCCATGCCGCCGCCCCGGTACTCGCCGGTCGTGACCGCACCGGTGCCGGTGGTGTACGGGACGAGCGCGAGCCGCTCACGCGTCCGGGTGTCGACCACCGCCACGCCTTCGGCCGTGGTCACCCAGGCGCGTCCGTCCGCGCCGAGCGCCAGCCCGTAGGGCGCCGTTCCCACCCGTACGGAGCCGATCGCGCCCTTCGCCGGGTCGACGAACGTGACGGTGTCGGCGCCGAAGTCGGTGACGAGCAGAGTCCCGGCGGGGGTCGTGACGGGCCGGGAGGCCCGGGCCGGCGGCGTCGTCCCCTCGGCCGGGGTCATGGGACCGGCCGTCGGGGAGGCCGGGCCGCCGGCGTCGGCTCCGGGCGCGCATCCGGTGACCAGGGCGAGGACCGCCGCCGCGGGCACGAGGACCCGCAGCGCCGCCCGCCGCGGAGCGGGGCCGGTCCGTGCGGACGGGCGACGCGATCCCGGCGTCATCGGGCGGCTCCGCCGCCGGGAGCGGTGGCGCGCGCCGACGCCGCCTCCAGGAGACCGGCGATCGTGCGGAACCCGCGCCGCCGCGCGTGGGCCTCGGGCGTGGTGCCGTCGTGGTCCGCGAGCAGAGGGTTCGCCCCCGCCGTGATCAGGAGTTCCACGATCTCCTGGTGGGGGAGGCCGCCGTCGCCGAGGATCACGGCCTCCAGCAGCGCCGTCCAGCCCAGCCGGTTGACGTGGTCGACGTCGATGTCGGTCTCGTGCAGCACCGCCCGCACGTAGGCGACATGGCCGCGCTCGGCGGCGGGGATGAGCGAGACGCCGCCGAAACGGTTCGTGAGCGCGAGATCGGGGCCCGCCGGAAGCAGGGCGCGCATCATGGCGACGCTGCCGGTGACGCCGGTGACCAGCCACGGCGAGTCGTGGCAGTCGTCCTGGGCGTTCACGTCGGCGCCCGCGGAGACCAGGACCCCGGCCACGGCCACGTGGCCGGCGCGCGCCGCGAGCAGGAGGGGCGTGCGGCGTTCGTCGTCGCGGCACTCGACGTCCGCGCCGGCGGCGAGGGCCGCGCGCGCCTCCGCGACGTCCCCGCGTCGGGCCGCCGCCAGCAGAAGCCGGTCGTTCGTATGCATGGACGTTCTCCTTCTGGCCGCCGCGGGGGACTGCGCGGAAGACGGGACGGTCCGCCTGCCGTACTTCCATCCTGGGCCCGCCGCGACCCCGCCCCGGTCGGCCCGGCGGCCGGGAACGGGACACCGACCGGCCGATCCCCGGGTCGTCCGATCGGACGACCCCCTGCGGGCACGGCCGGGTGTACGAACCCGTCCGGGCCCGGCTCGCGCACCGGCGGCCTCCCGTCGGCCATCCTCCGTCCCGGCCGGACCGGGCCTGCGGGTCGGACCGCCCGCAGACGCGGAAAACCACTGTCGGGACGGCTCCGCCGCAGGTGACAATGAGTCACCACCAACCAGGAGGAACCCATGAGCCAGGGCTCCCTGACTCTCCACGAGCTGCTGCCCTCGCAGGATCTCGCGGCCGCGCTCGACGCCGGGCACGTCACGCGGAAGTCGCACCCCGAACTGCCGCTGTCGATCTACACCTACACACGGGCCTGCCAGTACGAGCAGATCTGGAACCGGGTCACCACGCGCTGCCGCGGCCTCGTCGCCGACGACGCCACCGGTGAGATCGTCGCCCTGCCGCTGCCGAAGTTCTTCAACCTCGGCGAGCACGAGACCGACCGGCCCTACGCGCCCGCGCTGCCCGACGAGCCGTTCGAGATCTACGACAAGGTGGACGGCAGTCTCGCGGTGGTCTTCCACTACGCGGGCCGCTGGCGAGTGGCGTCCAAGGGTTCCTTCATCAGCGCCCAGGCGACCTGGGCACAGCGCCGTCTCGACCGGTCCGACACCGGCGGGCTGACCCCCGGCGTGACCTACCTGGCCGAGATCATCTACCCGCAGAATCGTATCGTCGTGGACTACGGCGACCGCCGGGACCTGGTGCTGCTCGCCGCGAACGGCGCGGACGGCACGGAGGTCCCGCTCGCCGAGGCCGCGTCCCACTGGCGGGGCATCGGCTCGGTCGTCACGGTATGGCCGGCCATGACGATCGGCGAACTGGTCGAGCTGACCGAGTCGAACACGCTCCCCGGCGGTGGGACGGCCACCGGCACCGACGCCGAGGGCTTCGTCCTGCGCTTCGCCTCGGGCGTACGGGCCAAGGCCAAGCTGTCCGAGTACGTCAGGCTCCACAAGGTCCTGACCGGGGTCACCGAACGCGACATCTGGCGCAGCCACGGCATCCAGCGGTTCGCCGGCGTGTCCGCGAAGCGGCTGGCCCAGGGGCTGGGCTGCTCCCTCGCCGAACTCGGCGGGATCAGGACCGCGGGCGGCCGGCCGCTGGACGCGCTCCTGGAGCAGGTGCCCGACGAGTTCGACACCTGGGTGCGCGAGGTGATCGCCCGCCTGGAGGACGAGGCGGCCACCCACGAGCGCGCGATCGAGGAGGCGTACGAGAGCATCGCCCACCTCGCCGACGACCGCGGCGCGTTCGCGAGGGCCGTCAAGACCCTGCCCGCCGACGCGGCGGTCCGGTCGGCCATGTTCCAGCGACTCGACGGACGTCCGGTCGACCTGCTCGTCTGGCGCGCCGTCAGGCCGCGCACGGCCGACCCCTTCACCACCGACCAGGAGAACTGACCCCGTGCCCGTAGTACACGTCATGACCGGGCTCCCCGCCTCGGGGAAGACCACAGCCGCCCGGCGCCTGCAGGCCGAGGCCGAGGGCCGGATGCGCCGCGTCAACCTCGACGACCTGCGCACGATGCTCGACGTCCCCGCCCCCGAGCGCGGCCGCTCGCACGCCCACGAGCAGACGGTCCTCGACATCCAGGACGCGGCGGTCCGGTCGGCCGTCGAAGGCGGCTTCGACGTCGTCGTCGACAACACCCACCTGACGCCGCACATCCCGAGGCGGCTCAAGGCCGCGGTCACCGGCCTCGCGACCGACTTCGTCGTGCACGACTTCACCGACGTGCCGGTGGACGAGTGCGTACGCCGCGACGCGGCCCGCGAGCGTCCCGTCGGCGAGGAGATCATCCGCCTGCTCGCCGACAAGCACGCCAAGGCCACCCGCGGCGGCTGGCGGCTGACCGCCGAATGGCTCGGCGCCCGCCCGGGCGTCCGCCCCTACGTCGCCGACCCGGCGCTGCCGTCCGCCGTCATGTGCGACATCGACGGCACGCTCGCCCTGCGCGGCGACCGGGGCCCGTACGACTTCACGCGCTGCGACCTCGACCTGCTCAACGGCTCGGTCCGCGACGCCCTCCGTGCCTTCCGCCACGCCGAGAACGACACGATCGTGCTGTTGTCCGGCCGGAGCGAGGACCATCGCGCACTCACCGAGGCGTGGCTGGCACGCCATCAGGTCCCGTACGACGAGCTGTGGATGCGGGCGTCGGACGACGGCCGCAGCGACGACATCGTGAAGGCGGAACTCTTCGACGCCCACGTGCGCGACCGGTACTCCGTCCGCGTCTCCCTCGACGACCGCGACCGAGTGGTGGCGGTCTGGCGGCGCATGGGCCTGCCGACCTGGCAGGTCAACTACGGCAACTTCTGACCGGACCGGCCCGCCCGTGCCCTCCTGAACCGGGCGGCGAAGGACCACCTCGGCCGGCGCGCGCGCCGGCCGAGGCCCTGGTCGGTGCCCCGCCGTGGCCGCGGGGCGCTGTCGTCCCCCGGGAGGCCGGGCGACAGGAGGGGCGCCTTGCGCAACGCCTGCGCCTGGATCTCGTGGTGCGACTCGTGGGCCGTCACCCGGAACGCCTCGTCGTACGCGGCCATGGCCGCGGTCAGGGCCGCCCCGGCCGTCCCACGACGACGGACGTGCCGGGCCAGCAGGGCGAGGCAGCCCATGACCAGGGCCAGACACACGGCGAGGACGAGGAGCGCCACGAGGTCACGCATGGGGACGACCTTACGCCCGGCACCGCGGGGACGTGCGGGCGGGCGACGCCCGTCACCCGACGCCCGGCCGATCCGGCCCCAGCGCCCCCGCACCGCTCACCGCGGGTGCGGGGGCACGGCCCGGCGCGAGGACTTCGGCGAGCCGGCCCATGACGAGCTCGGCGGTGTTGCCACCGGGCGTCCGCCGGCCCTCCGTCGTCGCCACCGCGACGGCCAGACGGTCGGCGGGCAGGTACGCCTGGACGGCGCTGTAACCCGAGAACGACGGGTTCTGCAGCACCCAGTCGTCGAGGACGAGCACCCCCGCGCCGTAGTGCGTCGCCTTGGTGTTCTTCAGGCAGACCGAGGCGGAACACGTCGAGGTGGGGCCGCCCAGGCCCACCGTGCCCGGATCGAGCAGTTGGGCGCGGCTCCGGGAGGAGAGGAGCTTCCCGGATCCGATGCCCGCGGCGGAGCGGGCCAGGTCGCAGATGTCGGTGGTCAGGACCGCGCCCGGAGCGGTCGTCCACGAGGGATTCCAGTACGTGGAGTCCTCGTACGACTCGTCCTGCGAGGTGTAGGCGTGCAGGACGGGGGAGGGGATCTCGGGCGTCGCCGCGGAGCGGGTCTCGCGCATGCCGAGCGGGTCGAGGACGCGCTGCCGCAGCAGGACGTCCAGGCGCGTCCCCGTGATCCTCTCGAGCGCGGAGCCGAGGATGACGGAGTTGGCGCGCGACCGGCTCCAGTTGGCACCCGGGGGGTACAGCAGCGGCCTGCTCGTCGCGCGTGCCACCAGCTCCTCGGACGTCCACTGCCGGAAGGGGTCGTCCTCCCGGGCCGCCAGGAACGCCGGGTCGGTGGCGTAGTCGACGAGCCCGGACGTCGAGGAGGCCAGCATGCGCAGCGTGATCCGGTGCGCGTGAGGCAGGTCGGGGAGCCATCGCGAGACGGGGTCGTCGAGTCGCACCCGGCCCTCGTCGACCAGCCGGAGCAGGGCCGTTCCCATGACGGCGTCGGCGACCGAACCGGCCCGGAAGTGCTGGGCGGGCGCGGCCGGCACACCGGCCATCGACTCACCGAGCCCGGCGGTCACCAGCTCCTTGCCGTCGACGGTCACCCGCAGGAGCACGGCCGCCAGGTCCAGCTGCTTCCTGGCCTGCTCGGCGATCCGGACCACGTCCGCGGCCTGCCCGCTGTAGGGGAGCGGGGAGTTCACGCACGGAGGCGGTTCGGCGGGGGCCGGCGCGCCCGCCCGGGTCGCGGCAGCCGCCGTGCCCGGCACGTGCACGCCCGAGCGCACCGCCGTCGCCGGACCCGCGGCCTGGACACCGGTGGTGGCGCCCGTGGCGATACCGGTGGTGAGACCGGTGGTGAGAAGGGCGGTGCCGCACAGCAGCGCCGCGATGCGTGTACGTCCCATGCCCGCAGTATCGGCAGGTCAGGGCCCTCGGACAGGGCAGCCCGTGCCGAGCCGCGCGGGATGTCACCCGTCAGGTCGCCTCCGGGTGAGGACCCGGGCGGGATGTCACCGGGCAGGTCGCCTCCAGTCGAGGACCCGGGCGCCGCCGGGCCGAAGGACACGGACACGGCCCGGGCTGCCGAGCAACCGCGCCCGCCGGGTCCCCGCGCGCACCGCCACGGCGACCCGTCCCGCCCCCGGTTCTCACCCCGGGCCGCACACGGCGCCGCGCAGGCGCCCGCCCCGCACCGCCCGGCGCCGCCGTCTACCCTGGGGTGTATGGGCACTGACCTGGTCAGACTGTTCCTCAGCGGAGACGTGATGCTCGGCCGGGGAATCGACCAGATCCTCCCCCACCCCGGCGATCCGGCCCTCGCCGAGCGGTACGTGGGCGATGCACGGACCTACGTGTCCCTGGCGGAGTCCGTCAACGGCCCCGTCCCGCGACCCGTGAGCCCCGGATATCCCTGGGGCGAGGCCCTGGACGCCCTGGACCACGCGGCCCCCGACGCCCGGATCGTCAATCTGGAGACCGCCGTGACCGGCGGCGGGGCCCCCGTCCCCGGCAAGGCCGTCCACTACCGCATGCATCCGGCCAACCTGCCCGCCCTCGCCGCCGTCCGGCCCGACGTCTGCGTACTGGCGAACAACCACGTCCTGGACTACGGGCACGGCGGCCTTCACGACACCCTGGACTCCCTGAGCGCCCTGGGTCTGCGCACCGCCGGCGCGGGCCGCGACGCCGACGAGGCACGCCGCCCCGCCGTCGTCCCCCTGCCCCGGGGCGGCCGGGTGCTCGTCCTCGCCCTCGGCCTGGCCTCCAGCGGCGTGCCGCGCGACTGGGCCGCCACCGCGCGCCGCGGCGGGGTCGACTTCGCGGCCCTGGCGGACGACCGCACCGCCGCCCGGGTCGCGGCCCGGGTACGCGGCGAGAAGGGGCCCGGCGACATCGCCGTGGTCTCCCTCCACTGGGGCTCGAACTGGGGCTACGCCCTCCCCGCCACCCACATCGCCTTCGCCCACGCCCTGATCGACGGGGGCGCCGACATCGTGCACGGACACTCCTCGCACCACCCCCGCCCCCTGGAGGTCTACCGCGGCAAACTCGTCCTGCACGGCTGCGGCGACCTGATCAACGACTACGAGGGCATCTCCGGCTACGAGGAGTACCGAGACGACCTGCGGCTGCTCCCCGTCGCCTCGGTGACCCGCGACGACGGCCGGCTCCGGGAGGTGCGCCTCATCCCCATGCGGGCCCGGCGCCTGCGGCTGGAACACGCCTCCGGCCCCGACGCGCGCCTGCTCCACGACGTACTGGCCCGGATCAGCCGCCCCCACGGCACCCGGATCACGCTGACCCGGGACGGAACACTGACCGCCCGCCCCGCCCGGGACACGGCCGGACACCCCTAGCGGCCCGTCCGCGCCCCGGGCGGTGCAGGGAGACGAGCAGACCATGTACTTCACCGATCGCATCGACGCCGGCGGGCAACTGGCGGCCCGCCTGGACCATCTCAAGGGCCGTGACGTCGTGGTCCTGGGCCTTCCACGGGGCGGCGTGCCGGTGGCCGCGCAGGTCGCCGACGCCCTCGACGCGCCCCTCGACATCTGCCTCGTCCGCAAGCTGGGCGTCCCGTACCAGCCGGAACTCGCCATGGGCGCGATCGGCGAGGGCGGTGTACGCGTCGTGAACGACAGCGTCGTGAGCGAGACCGGCGTCTCCGACCGTGACCTGGCAGCCGTCGAGGAGCGCGAACGCGAGGTGCTCGAACAACGTGCCCGGCGCTACCGCGGGCAGCGCGAGCCCACCTCGCTGCGCGGCCGGACGGTGCTCGTGGTGGACGACGGCCTGGCGACCGGTGCCACCGCGCTGGCCGCCTGCCGTGTCGTCCGCGCGCGCGGCGCCGCCCACGTCGTCCTCGCGGTGCCCGTCGCGCCCCACGGATGGCCGGACCGGGTCGGCGACGCGGCGGACGAGACGGTGTGCGTGCACGAGCCGGACTTCTTCTACGCGATCGGCCAGTTCTACACGGACTTCGCCCAGACCTCCGACGAGGAGGTCCTCGACACGCTGGAGCGCCACCGCGCCGCCCCCGTGCCGGCAGCGGACGTCCGGGCATCGTCGGACGTCCGGGCGTCGTCGGACGGGCCGGCGTCGGCGGACGGCATGGGCCCGGCGGACGGCCCGGCCCCGTCGCACGGCCCGGGCCTGGAACCCGGCGCGTACGACGTCCTCGTCACGGCCGGCGACGCGCGACTCGACGGCCGGCTGTCCGTGCCGCCGGGCGCCACCGGGATCGTCCTCTTCGCGCACGGCAGCGGCAGCAGCCGGCACAGCCCGCGCAACCGTTCCGTGGCCGAGGCCCTGCACCGCGCCGGTCTGGGCACGCTCCTCTTCGACCTGCTCACCGACGAGGAGGCGGCGGACCGCGCCAACGTCTTCGACACCCCCCTCCTCGCCGGCCGCCTGTCGGCGGCCACCCGATGGCTGCTCGCCCGCCCGGGCGGCGACCACCTCACGATCGGCTACTTCGGCGCCAGCACCGGCGCGGCCGCCGCGCTGTGGGCCGCGGCGGAGCCCTCCCCGGACATCGCCGCCGTCGTCTCTCGCGGCGGGCGGCCGGACCTGGCGGGCCCCCGGCTGGACCGCGTACGGGCTCCGACCCTCCTCATCGTGGGCGGCCACGACACGACCGTGGTCGAGCTGAACGAAGCGGCCCTGCGCGAGCTGCGCTGCAAGAACCGCCTCGTCGTCGTCCCCGGCGCCGGCCATCTCTTCGAGGAACCCGGCACGCTGGAACAGGTGGGCACCCTCGCGGCCGACTGGTTCCGCGACCACTTCGGAGCGCCCGCCGAGGGCTCCTGACCCCCCGTCGGGACCGGGCGTCCACGCACGGATCACGTCACGCCGTGCGGACGCCCGCTTCGGTCCGCTCGGATCACGTCACGCCGTGCGGACGCCCGGCTCGGTCCGCTCGGGAGCCGGGAGCCGGGAGCCGGGTGCCGCGAACCGCCGCCGGCCGCTGCCCTGGACGGGTGAGTGTGCAGCTCCGGAAGCGGGGGAAGGCGCGGATCGGGTACGGATCCCTGCGTTGCCCGCCTCTCTCGTGTCGGAGGATGCTGTCCCATGCCCGTCCGCAAAGCCGCGGCCTACGCGCTCGTCAGCAGCGTGTGCGTGTTCGCGCTGCTTCCCGGCTGCACGCGGGAGCCGTCCGCACCCGCAGGCCGCTCCGACGCCGCGAACCGGGCGGCCCCCGCACCTGGACCGCCGGCCGACCCCACACCTGTCGACCGCATCCCCGGGGTGGGTCCGCGAACCAAGGCGGACATCCCGGACGGCACCGGCCAGGCGCTGGTGGTGACGGGCCGCACGCTCGACACCAACACGTCCACGGCGGTGCTGTACGAACGCGACGCGACGAACCGCTGGCGCCCGAAGGCCGGGCCGTGGCCCGCGCACAACGCGCTCAGGGGCTGGACCCACGACCACTCCGCGGGCGATCTGCGCTCCCCGATCGGGGTGTTCCGGATCGGCGACGCCGGCGGCCGGCTGCCCGACCCCGGCGCCCGCCTGCCCTACGACCACGACGAGGCCTTCAGCGTGCAGGGCACCGGCTTCGCCGGCGAACCGCTGGAAGGCTCCTTCGACTACGTCGTCGCCATCGACTACAACCGGGTCCCCGGCACGACCCCGTTGAACAAGGAACGCCCCCTCGGCGCGGAGAAGGGCGGCGGCGTCTGGATCCACGTCGACCACGGCGGCCCCACCCAGGCCTGCATCTCGCTCGCCCGCGAGGTGATGCCCTCGTTGCTGCGCGCCCTGGATCCGGCCAGGGAACCCGTCATCGTCATGGGCCCCCGGGACGAGCTCGCCCGGTGACGGCGCGCCGGTCGGCCGAGAGGCGGACGCCCCGGTCGGCAACGGAACGGGCCCCGCTGGTCATTCCCGGTGGTGGGTGGAGCCGGACCCGAGAGCCCTTGGAGAAGTCGACGCCTCAAGCCGGCCGCCGGCCGGGCCGGTCGCGATCCCTCGCCGACGAGCGGCACTCCCGACGGACGCTACGGCGTAGATTACTTGCGGTAACACGGACAGGGTGGGTGACTTCACGGGGTGTATCGGACTCTCGGGCGGCTTGATGTCCGCCGTAGCGTCATTGCGCGGTCGAATGCCGACCGGTGAGGGGGCCAGCGTGTCGGCCCGCCTCCACGAGACCGGAGACCGACCCCCTCACTCCCGACGCCCCCCAGGCAGCGCCGCCGCGATCAGCGAGACGAGGAGGGCGACCACGCAGAGCGCGGCGACTCCCAGCGCGGCCAGATGGAAGACGGTCAGCCAGGTCGCGGGCGCGCCGTAGGCCCGCTCGCCGAGCGCCTTCGCCTCACCCGTGAACGAGAGGGAGCCGTCGCTCCCGCGCTGGACGTCCTCGGAGGAGGCGAACAGCGTTCCGGTGTGCGCCTGTCCGTCGGCGGTCCAACGGGTGCCCTCGCACTTGGCGCTGCCGTCGTCGCCGATGGTCTCGATGCGGCAGGAGCCGGGCAGGTCCACGGTGACGGCGGTGCCGAACGCGTAGGCGGCGCCCCAGCCGACCGGCTTCTGCGAGGCGCTCCCGACGAAGCAGAACAGCCCGACGGCTATCGCACCCAGCACCAGACACGCGCTCGCGCGCTGCTTGAGCTTCTCCCCACGTCCCTGCATGACAGCCCCCACCCGGTTGTGTGCACGTCAATGTCCGGGCTGCGGCAGGCCGCTGATGGCCGGTTATCGCCCCCGGTGTGTCGCGCGTTTGTACCGCACCCGCAGTCCGCCCGACAAGGATCCGTGCGCCCTGAACGGGACCACCGCCGGCGACACCGCTGGGCACGGCCGTGACGAAGATCAAATTCGTTTGCCGCGCCCACAGCCCCGTGGGAGCCTGTCCCGCCGCGGACACGCCGCCGGCACCAGGGAGGTCTGCCGTGCCAGGGCGGTTCGCGGAGGAGATCGTGACCACACACCGCGGCGGGATCCGCGGGACCGTCGTCGACGGGATGCACGTGGCCCTCGGCATCCCCTACGCCCGACCACCGTTCGGAGCCCGGCGCCTGCGCGAGCCCGCGCCCGTACCGCCCTGGAGCGGGGTGCGCGACTGCACCCGGTTCGGGCCCGTCGCCCCGCAGTCGGCCGAGCTTCCCGGCGCCCCCGCCTGGGACCCGCGACAGGAGGACGTCCTCAGCCTCAACGTCTGGTCCCCCGTGGGCGAGCAGGGCCCCGGACTGCCGGTGCTCCTCTGGATCCACGGCGGTGCCTACACCTTCGGCTCCTCCGCCCAGCCCGACCACGACGGCAAGACACTGGCCCGGGCCGGCCTGGTGGTCGTGACCTGCAACTACCGCGTGGGGTTCGAGGGTTTCGGCCACGTGCCCGGCCTTCCCGACAACCGCGGTCTGCTCGACCAGATCGCCGCCCTGCGCTGGGTGCGGGAGAACATCCGTGCCTTCGGCGGCGACCCCGGCAACGTGACGGTGGCCGGGCAGTCCGCCGGCGGCGGCTCCATCGCCTGCCTGATGGCCGCCCCCCGCGCCGAAGGCCTCTTCCGCCGGGCCCTCGTGCACAGCGTTCCCGACGCGTACTTCCCCCGGGAGTTCGCCGCCGCACTCTCCCGCGAGGTCGCCGCGGCCGCCGGAGTCCCGGCGACGGCTGAGGGCCTGAGCGCCGCCGACCCGCAGCGCCTCGTCGAGGCGTCCGACCAGGTCGCGCGGCGGTACGCCGACGACCCTCTCGCCGGCCCCCTGCACTACGACACCGTCCTCTACGGCCCCGTCCTCGACGGCGACCTGCTGACCACCGAACCCGTGGAAGCCCTCGCCGCCGGCGCCGCCACGGCGGTCGACCTCCTGGTGTGCCACACCACCGAGGAGTACTGGCTGATGCACGAGGTCGGCAGCATGCCGCCGGTCACCACCGAGGACGGGCTCGTCCGCTACCTCGCGGACCAACGGCTGCCCTCTCGCCTCGCCGCCGAATACCGCTCGCTCATGCCCCACGCCTCCGTGCGGGACGTCTTCCTCGCGATCGCGGGCGACGCCGTCTTCGCCACCCACAGCGTCCGCCTCGCGGAGGCCCAAGCCCGCGCCGGAGGACGCGCCCGGCTCGCCCGCTTCGACCGCCGCCGTACCCGCCCCGACGGCAGCGCCGTACGCGCCTGGCACGCGGCGGACGTGCCCTTCGCCTTCGGCACCCTCGACGCCGAAGGCGTCGACTTCCTCACCGGCGGTCCCGCCGACGCGGACGACCGCGCGCTCTCGCGGCGCATGGTCCGCGCCTGGGCCGACTTCGCGACGAGCGGCGACCCGGGCTGGGCCCCGCTCGGCGCGGACCGCGCCCCGGCGGACGTCCACGTCTGGGGCGTTCCGCACGACCGGGCCGAGGGCGAACTTCCGGCCCACGCCCGGTGGCGGAACCTCCGGGCCGACGCCACACACCTGCCGTGACAGCGGCCGGAGGTTCCGGCACCGCGGCGCGACGCGCCGCCGCGACCCCGTCGGCCGCCCCGCCACCCGGTCACGCGATGATGGGGGACGGGCGTGCCCGACGCGCGGTGTCGAACCGCCGACGCGCCGCCCCGGTACGAGTCACCACGCGGTACGCCGACGCGCCGCACCGGCGCGCGGCAGGAGAGGGAGAGACCCTGATGGACGTCCGGCACTTCGAGCGCATCCACGCGTTCATCGAGGCACGCCTCCGCCCGCTCTTCGACGCCGAGACGGGCAGCGAGCACGGCTTCGGCATGGACGACACCTCCCGCGCGCTGCGCGCGCTCCTCGGCACCGTCAAGGCCGCGGCGGCGGTCAAGGGCCTCGCCGAGCAGCGGGCGACGGCCGAGCCCACCCTGCGCCACATCATCGACCAGGCCCTGGAGCACAACTGGGACGTCCTGCGCGGCGTCGCGCGCAACTGGGAGGACCACCCGGACTTCGTCCGGGACTTCAAGCGGCACGCCTGGGAGCTCGAGGCACCCACGGACTCCCCGGCTCCTGAGGCCCCCGCCACCGTCTGAGGCCCGCCACAC
>NZ_RDBI01000027.1 GCF_008042125.1 Streptomyces sp. MS191 | reverse complement strand
GCCGCGGACCGCGCGCCGGACGGGACGTTCCGGGCGGGCCCGGGGGCGGGTGGGGCCCGGCGGCACGGGCGTCGTCAGTCCCGGGCGGCGCGGCGCGGCTCGCCCGGGGCGCGGGTCTCCGTGTCCTCCTCGCCGGGCTCCAGGAACTGGTTGACGACCTTGACGAAGACGCCCATCCGCTCGTCGGGGACCCCGAGCCAGCGCGCGAAGTCCTCCATGGTGGGCTGCCAGTCGTCGGGCGGCAGCAGGTCCTCGGCCAGGGGCAGTTCCTCGGGGGTGACCCGGCCGGACCGGATCAGCATGTCGCGGACGGAGACCCCGAGCAGGGGGGCGATCCGGCGCATCGTCTCCAGGTCGGGCATGCTCTGCCGCTGGAGCAGCCGGGTCACGGCGGCGCGGTGGACGCCGGCCTCGTCGGCGATCCGGGACTTGCCTCCGCCGCGCGGGCTGTCGATGTCGTAGCCGCGCGCTCTCATCAGGCTTTCCACCCAGCCTGCGAATGCGTCGAGCCCTTGAGTGCTCATGTGTACCGCTCCCTTACTCCCCACCCTCCGAGCTCCCACTCTAGCGTGCTTGCGCGCGCAGAATTACGTGCTTTCGGGCACGCAACCGTGTCGAAACGGTGAAGGCTCCTCCTCAACGTTGTTGCGCGCCCGCACGCAACATGTCACTCTCTGAGTCGCCGCCGCACTCGTCGGCCTCACGAGTCCCAGGAGCCCCTTCGGCCCCAGGACTCGGTGGCCCGGACCGTGGAGATGAACCTTGCTCCTGCCCGACCCGACCCCATGGCAGGCCGCCGCCGCGTGCGTCGGCCTCTCCCCGTCCGTCGTCTTCGCCCGCCGCGCCCAGCAGGCCGCCCCGGCGCTGCGCGCCTGCGCCGTCTGCCTCGTCAGCCGCGAGTGCGAGACGGCCGTGGCGCCCGCGGAGAGCTACTTCGACGGCGTCTGCGCGGGCCGCCTGTGGCGCAACGGCCGCCCCGTCGTCGCACGCCGCGGCCGGCACTCCGCCGACACCTCGCGGCGGACCGGCACGGTGGACCTGCCCCGCGCGGTCACCCCGGCCGGTGTGCGCGAGGCCCCGGCCGGCCCACGCGGCGTCACCGGCCCCGGAACGCCCGCCGTCCCCGCGCCCGTCGCCGCGGGCGCCGCACACTCGGGCGGCGTACGTGACTGACAGCCGCCTCCTCGCCGCCGGCCAGGTCGTCCGGGACATCGCGCTCTGGACCGCCGCCCTCGTACGCCAGTTTCCCGAGCTCGCCTCGGAGCTGGCCCCCGGACGCCGCTCCCCCGCCGGGGCCGCGCCCGCCGCGCCGCACCCGGGCCGCGACGAGCTCATCCGCGAGGAGCGGCGCGAGGCGCTGCTCCTCCAGCAGCGGCACGGACTCTCCGTCCCCGGCCACGGCGCCGCCCCGATCCGGCTCCACGTGTCCGACGCGATCCGCGACATCACGGACGGCGTGGTGGAGCTGGAGGAGGCGGTACGCGCCCGGCTGGGCCTCCCCCGCCCCGGCCGCGCCGGGGTCGTGGAGCGGCTGCGGCGGACCGCGGCCCACCTCGACGACATCGCGGCCCACCCCGACCTGGCCCGGCACGTGCGCGACGAGCTGCGCCGGATGGCCCGCCGGTGCGCGCGGACGCTGGGCGACACCGAGACCGTCGTCCGGGTCTCCGGTCGCTGCCCCTGGTGCGACTCGGTGTCGCTGCGGGCGTTCACGGACCGCCGCGCGGTGCTCTGCGTGAACCCGGCCTGCGTCTGCACGGACGAGGTGTGCGGCTGCCAGGACGACCCCGCTTACCGGCACCTGTGGCCGGAGGCGGAGTGGCACGACCTGGCCGAGGCGTCCGGAGCCCGTACGGACGAGATCGAGGCGGCGATGGACACCACCGCCGCCGTGGACACCGTTACCGACCCGACGGAGGAGAGCCCGTGCTGACGTCCCCCGCCCTGCCGGCCCTGATCCCCGGCCCGCTGGCCGCCTCGGAGGCCGGGGTCGCCCCGGCGACGATCCGCAAGTGGGTCCAGCTGGGCCACCTGCGCGCGGCCGGCAAGGCGGGCCGGGCCCAGCTGTTCCGCCTGGAGGACGTCTTCGCCGCGGAACGCCGGGCGAGCCGCCGCCCGCGTACCGCGTAGTCCGCCGCGGAGAAGAGAAGCGCCCCGCGTCCCTCGAGGACGCGGGGCGCTTCGTCGTTGCGGGGACCCGGCCGGGCGTCCGGGGCGGGCCCGGCCCGGCGCGCGCCGGGAGTGCGCGCCCGGCGAGGAAGGGACTGGCCCCGGACGCGTACGAGGCGGGCCTCGTCGGCCCGACGACCGCCCCGCCGCCGCCCTCCCGGACGTCCGTGGCGCACCCGCCGCGAATGGTCCGGCGGACCCGATCCCCGAATTAGTTGCGTGCGCGCACGCTCTCTGTCACAGTTGGTGCAGCGGCGGAGCTGTGCCCGACAACGGGCTCCCGCCATCCCTCCCGAGGAGCACCGTCATGACCACTCCCCCGAGTGCGTTCCCGGACGTCGAGAAGCTGGTCGTCGACGTCCTCAAGGCCGATCCCGCACTGGCCGGCGCCGTCATCGCCGTGAACCCGCCCGCCGGTTTCGACGGCACGCAGAGCGCCGTGCTCGTGAACCGCCGCGGCGGCGCCTGGGTCGGCGACCTGCACGTCGACATGCCGCTGATCGAGTTCGAGGTGTACGGGCCGAGCAAGAACGCCGCCCACACCCTCGCGAACGCCGCCCGGCGCGCACTGCTCGCCACGATCGGCAAGCAGGTCGGCACCAACGTCTTCCAGGACGTCGAGGAGCAGGACGGCCCGCGTTGGCTGCCCGACTACCTCTACCGCGGCGCCAACCGCTACCTGTGCGTCATCCGCCTCTCCCTGAGCGTCTTCTGAGCCCTCACGGCTCCCTGACGGACGCTCACCCACAGACCAGGCCCCGCTCTCCGGCGGGGCCTTTGCCGTACCCGGGCCCGACGCCCGGGAGCGGTGCGCCACCCACCCCTCTCATCAAGGAGAAACCCCACCATGGCAGGAAACAACTCCGCCGAGATCCGCGTCGCAGGCACCGGCAAGCTCTACGTCGCCGACGCCGGGACCTCCGCTCCGGCCACCTTCGGCACCGACTCGGCCGCCGACTGGTCCGGTGCGGGCTGGAAGGACCTCGGCTTCACCTCCGGCGACGGCGTCACGTTCTCGAAGAAGGACAAGCTGGAGGCCATCGACTCGTGGCAGTCGGTCTCCCCGGTCCATTACATCTACTCGAGCCGTGACCTGTCGCTGAAGTTCTCGCTGCTCCAGTTCAACGAGGACACGCTGCCGTTCTTCATGGGCGGCGACGCGGTCAAGGCCGAGCCGACGCCGGCCGTCGACACCTACCGCTACGAGATCGCGGAGCGTCCGTTCGCCGACGTGCGCGCCCTCGGCCTGGAGTTCACGGACGTCAAGGCCGGTGGCACCACCGCCGTCCGGTACCGCTTCATCATCCCGCGGGGCCAGGTCACCGCGACCGACGACATCAAGCTGGCCCGCAAGGCGGCGTCGCAGCTGGGTGTCACCTTCTCCGCCATGTCCAAGGGCGACGGCAAGCCGCTGGCGACCTTCCTCATGAAGGACAGCCAGTACTCCGCGACCGTCTGATCCCTTCCCCCAGGGGCGGGACGGATCCTCCGTCCCGCCCCGCCCCTCTCCTCTTCACTCACTCGAACAAGGAGTACGCCTCACCATGGCCCGTTTCGACGTCAACGCCGCCCGCGCCCAGCGCCTGGAGGCCAGCGGACGCAGCTGGTCCTTCGAGCTGGACGGCCAGAGCTACACCCTGCCCACCGAACTCAGCCGCGCCACCGCCAAGGCGCTGCGCACGCTCGACGACAACGACGTGGACGGCCTGCTCGCGCTCCTGATGGGTGAGAAGCAGTTCAGCCGCTTCGAACAGCACGACATCACCATGCAGGACATCGCCGCCGTCCTGGAGGCCTACGGCAAGGAGACCGGGCTCGGCCTGGGGGAAGGCTGAGCCTCGTCGAGTTCGTCGATGAACACGCCGAGGCCCTCGAAGCGGACCTCCTCCGCTACTACGGCACCGATCTCCTCGACTGGCACCGCGGGGAGCTCTCCAGCCGGCGGGTCATGACGCTGATCAGGCACCTGCCGCACGACAGCGCCGTGCAGCGGGAGCTGCACGGCGAGGCCGCGGAGTGGTCGGTCACCGACCATCTCCTCGCGGCGGCGGTGGACCATCTGGCCGTCTCCAACTGGATGTTCTCGTGCGTCAACTCCGGCGAGGACGACGATCCGCCGGAGCCCCCGAAGCCCGTCCCGCGTCCGGGTGCCCAGGACGAGGACGCGGCGGAACAGGGCGAGGCGTCCGAGCAGGGCGCCGACGAGGCGATCTCGCCCGGCGCCCTCGTCCGGTTCTTCGGCTGACGCCACACCCCCGCGGCCCCCGGAGCCCGGTCCCGTCAGGGACCGGGCTCCGGGGGCGCTTCCTGTGCTCGCTCGGCGGCCAGGTCCTCTTCCAGGGCCCGGGCCCGTTCGGACAGCCGGCGTCCCCTGCCGCGGCCGTCCGGGTCACCGGACTCGGGGCCGCGGCGGTCGGAGGCTGCCCCGCCCGGGGCGGGCGCACCGGCGAGCGGCG
The DNA here is from genome assembly GCF_008042125.1 of Streptomyces sp. MS191. Classification (GTDB taxonomy): domain Bacteria; phylum Actinomycetota; class Actinomycetes; order Streptomycetales; family Streptomycetaceae; genus Streptomyces. The sequence continues at coordinate 11,404 of NZ_RDBI01000027.1, read as the reverse complement.
GCACGATCGGCCGCCCGCCCTTGCCGCGGACGACCTTGCGCACCGGCTGTGCGGACCGGCGCGTACGGCTCTCCTGCGCGGCCGGCAGGACGTCCTGCTCGATGCCCTGCCCCTGTTCGCGGTGGGGCGTGGAGGACGCCTCGGACCCCGGCACGGGCTCCGGCGCGGATTCGGCGTCCTTCCCGGACCGCGGTGCGGGCACCGTCGGCTGCGCCGGTTCGGACGGCGGCTCGGGCCGCCGCTCGAACAGTTCCCGCTCCCTGCGGACGCGCTCCTCGGCCTGGATCACGGCGGCCGGCGGTTCGAGGAGCCGCGCGAAGGGCAGCGGGATGACCCGGGCGCCGTCTCCGCCGACGTCCGAACGCCGCAGCGGGCGCCGGATTCCACGCGCGTCACTCTGACCCTGTGCGTAGGCGTCGGCGACGCGCTTCTCGTACTCCCTGCGGATGCGTGGCAGTTCGTCCGACACGGCCTCGGCCCAGCCGGAGGTGAAGGCGGCCGTCTCCCGCCGGTCGACCTCGGACCGGGGAAGCACCACCAGCTCCTCGGGGGCGAATCCGGCGACGTGGACGAGCTCGGAGATCCGTGCGAAGAGATGGGGCAGGTCGGGATGGGTTTCCAGCCAGTCGACCATCTGCTCCCGGCGACTGCCGCCCGGCTCCCTGCTCATCGCAAGCACTGCCTTCCAAGCCCCCTGAGGTCCCCTCGCGCCCCACGCGCACCTCACGCCCCGTGGTGGTCCGGTCCAGGAACGCCCATTCAGCGTACCCGGTCGAACACACGCACCCGATCCGGCACCAACCCGCATCAGGTAAACGGCACAAGACACACCGTCAGACGTTTCCCGCTCGACAAACACCGAACAGGTGTTCCATAGTTCTATTCGCACAGTAGTTCGAACATGTGGTGCCCCCGCTCCTCACTCCGCGGCGCCGCCACGCACGCACGGGCAAGCAATCGGAAGGCAGGCGTCCATGACTCAGCAGGCCGAGGCATCGCGACCGCAGACACCGCTCCACGACTGCCTCCGCCGGCTCCTCGACGGGCCCGTCGCCCTCGACAAGAGAGCGTTGCTCGGCACGTTGTACGCCGAGGTCACCCGCCGCGAGACCCTCGCGTACACGGCGGGCTGGAACGACGCCCTCGGCTCGGCGCGACGCGCGTCCCGCCGGGACGGCGACGCCTGACCCAGCCGCACGAGAAAGCCCCTGCCGGAACCGGCAGGGGCTTTCTCGGCTTGCCCTCCCCACCACACCAGCGGAGGAAGACATGGCAGGAGCCACACCCTCGTCGGGCGGCCAGCCCCCGGCCGACGGCGGGAACCCGGAGGAGCCGAAACCCGAGTGGGAACAGACGATGGAGGACCTGAACCTCGGCATCGTCCCCAAGTTGTACAACCTGTTCACCGAGGGCGGCTGGGTCGCGCTCGCGACGGCGGGCGCCGTCGCCGCGGGCGGCGCGCTCGTGCTGATGGTGCAGGAGTCCGCCAAGATCGCGGCCAGGAACATCACGCGCCAGGCGCTCAGCTTCGTGACCCCGCGGGGCGAGAACGGCGAGCGCATGACCTATCAGCGCGACCCCGCGAGCGACTACGGCCGCCCGCAGCGCAGGCCCATCGCGGACGTCATGCGAGAAGAACGCGACGCACGCATCGAGGCCGCGGGCCGCACCCCGGCCGGCGGTGGTGCGGGCGACGGCGGCGGTGCCGGCGCGAACCACCCCAGCCCGGAGACGCTGGAGACCCTCCGGTCCAAGCTCGCCGAGGTCAACCCGAAGCTCGACGTGTTCAACAGGGAGATCCGCAAGGTTCCCAAGGCGCGGGAGCTCACCAAGACCGCGTCCGCCGTCGAGAAGGTCAACACGGCCATCGCCGCCTCCGACGCCCCGCAGATCACCGCCGTCGCCAAGGCGACCGGCAAGCTCGCGAGCGCCCAGCGGCACTTCGACCCGAGGAAGCTCCCCAAGGCCAGGAGCCTGTCGTCCGCCGCCCAGGCCGCCGAGCGGCTCGCCAGGGCGGGCGGGGACGTGGCCCAGGCCTTCAACACCCTCAAGCTCAGGGCCCGGGAAGCCGCCGCGGAGATCTGACCCACCCCACCACGAAAGGAGGTGACCCATGTCTCTCACCAGCTCCATCAAGAAGGCGTCCGACTCCCTGCGCAATCTCAAGACGCAGGCGTCCGGTGCCGCGACCTCGGTCAAGAAGGTCGGGGACGCCGGCAACTCGGCGTCCGGTCAGCTCAAGAACCTCAAGAGCAACGCCCAGGGCTCCAGCACCCAGCTCAAGAGCCTGAAGACCGCCTCGGACCAGGCCGAGAAGTCCATGACGAAGGCCGGTCAGACCGGCCAGACCGCCGGCGGCAAGCTCGGCAGGTTCGAGTCCGGCGCCGGCAAGGCGGCCAAGGGCCAGGACAAGCTCAACAAGTCCATGAAGGGCAACTTCCTCGCCCGTCTGCTCGAACTCTTCATGCCGCTCATCGAGAAGATCGTCGAGATGGCGATGCGCTCGAAGACCATGCAGACGGTCATGAAGAAGGCGTTCAGCGCCATCAAGACCGTGATCAGCTCGGTCATGAAGGCCATCGGCCCGATCATGAAGAAGGCCGGCGACCTGATCAAGACGGTCTGGAACGGCATCAAGAAGGCCGTCACCACCGTCGTCAAGGCCGTCGCCACCGTCATCAAGACCTACGTGAAGATCTGGAAGACGGTCATCACCACGGTCATGAACGCGATCAAGACGGTCGTCAGGACCGCCTGGAACGGCATCAAGGCCGTGATCACCCCGGTGGTCAACTGGATCAAGACGACGATCCCGAACGCCTTCAGGGCCGTGAAGGACAAGATGTCGAGCATCTGGAACGGCCTCAAGGACATCGCGTCCCGGGCGTTCAACGGCATCAAGAGCGGGGTGTCCGGCCCGATCAACGCCGTGATCGGCCTGATCAACCGCATGATCGGCAGCCTGAACCGGGTCAAGGTCAGCGTCCCCGGCTGGGTGCCGATCGTCGGCGGCAAGACCTTCGGCGTCAACATCCCGACCATCCCCATGCTCGCCACCGGCGGTGTCGTCATGCCCCGCCACGGCGGTGTCCCGGCGATCCTCGCCGAGGCCGGCGAGGCCGAGGCCGTCCTCCCGCTCTCCAAGCTGGACCGGCTGCTCGCCGTCACGGCGCGGCGCGCCCGCATGGCGCAGAGCCTGCAGAGCGGCGGCGGCGCCGGGACCGGACTGCACATCGAGCACTACCACGCGGCCCGCAACAGCGATCCGCAGAGCACCGCGGACGCGCTCATGTACCTGGCGAAGGCACGCGGATGAGCGCCGTCGCAGCCATGCCGAACCCGTTCCAGGGTGTCGCTCCGGTGATGACCTCCCTGCGGCGGGGTCTCGGACAGGCGGGCGACTCACTGCGGGGAATCAAGCAGGGCGCCCAGCGGGCCGCGGGCGGCATGGACCGGTTCGCCGCCGGTCTCCGCGACGCCGGCACCTCCGTACGCACCATCGGCGGCAACGCCTCCGGCGCCTCGACGTCCCTCGGCCGGATGCGCCGGTCCCAGGGACCCGCCGGCGTCCGGCGGTTCGGCACCGCCGCGGGCAGGACGCGGACGGCCGCCGGCAGGCTCGGCGCCGGCGTCGGCGCCCTGCTCGCGATCCTGGGACCCCTGTTGCCCGTCACCGACGTCATCACCCGGCTGATGGACACCTTCGGCACCGTCATGACCGTCGCCTCGATCGCGATGACCGCCGTCAACGTCGCCATGCGGGCCAACCCGCTCGGCTTCCTCGTCGGCATCGTCGTGCCCGTCGCCGCGTACCTCATCGAGCTCGCGGTGAACTCCGAGACCGGACAGCGGATCATCAAGCAGGCCTTCCAGCAGGCCCTCAAGGGCTTTCAGTCGGTCTGGAAGTTCCTCCAGCCGATCATGACGCTCCTCGGCAAGGCCGTCGGGACCTACTTCAAGGCGTACCTGACCCTGTTCACCACCGCCCTGAAGGTCATCGGCTCCGGCATCGGCGGGATCTCGAAGGTCGGCTCGTCGGTCTCGTCCGCGTCCCAGGCGCTGCGCGGGATCGCCTCCGGCGCCATGAGCGGCATCAAGGACGCCGTCAAACCGGTCCTGTCCTTCATCACGGACAGGATCCCCGGCTTCTTCCGTACCGCGAAGGACGCCGTCGGCGGCGCCCTGCGCGGGATCGGCGACCTGGTCAAGGGTGCGCTCAGCGCCGTCGTCGGCGTCGTCAAGGGACCCATCAACGGCCTGATCGCCTTCGCCAACTGGATCATCGACGGACTCGACAAGCTGAGCTTCAAGGTCCCCCTCACCGACAAGAAGTTCGGCGTCGACCTCGACAAGATCCCGATGCTCGCCGACGGCGGTGTCGTCTTCCCCGGCGGCGCGGACGCCTACCGCATCGATCCCCTCTCCGCGCTGGACAACCGCCGCGTCCCGGCCCTGACCGAGGCGCCACGACCGCCGCACCGCATCCGGGACTTCCACGAGGAGCCCGGCGGCGGCCCCCGGTCGACCGCGGAGGACCTGCTCTTCCTCGCGACGGCGCGCGCCTGAGCCGTCCGCCCTGGCCCCCTTCAGAAACGAGGTGACGGCCCCATGGCCGAGACCACGACCGCCTACGCCGGAAACAGCTACACCGCCGACCTCGCGCCCGGCTCGCTCATCACCCAGGACGGGCAGATGCAGTGGGCCGGGCTTCTCATCGGCCCCGGCACCCCCTTCTCCGTCGACCGTTCCGGACTGACCGGCTGGGAGGACCTGCCCGAGTACGACTCCTCCGACGCCGACCGCCCCACCTCGCACGGCGCCTGGCCCGGCTCCCGCTACGCCAAGCCGCGCAAGATCGGCGGCACCATCGTGCTGATGCCGGAGTGGAACGGCGCCACCGAGGCCATCCGCGCCCTGCGGCAGTCGCTCGCCCTGCTCGACGAGGAGCGCTGGCTCACCGTCCGGCTGCACGGCGAACTGCTCGCCGTGCGCGCCCGGATCGCCCAGCGCGTGGTCCCCGCCGACCAGGGCTTCGCCACGCAGGGCAGCTCGAAGATGTCGATCCAGTGGCTCGCGGCCGACCCGCGCCGCTACGCCGTGAACGAGCAGGCCGCCGTCACGACCGCGCCGCAGCCTGAGTCCGGCCTCACCTGGCCGCTGGTCTGGCCGCTCAACTGGGGCCAGGCCAAGTCCACCGGCGACGCCGTGGCCGAGAACACCGGCTCCGCGCCGACCCACCCGGTGATCGCCTTCCGCGGCCCCTGCTCCATGCCCACCGTCACCGAGCGCGTCAGCAAGCGCCGGCTGCGGTACGCGATCGACCTGGCCGCCGGCGACGAGCTCGTCGTCGACACCGCGGCCGGCACGGTCACCCTCAACAACACCGCGTCCCGCCGCCACACCGCGATGGCCGACTCCAGCCCCGAGGAGCTGTTCCTCCTCGAACCGGGCCGGACGGAGCTGGCCTTCCGGCCCGACACCGCCACGCCGGACGCCCTGATGACGATCCGCTGGCGCAGCGCCGAGTGGTGACCCGGGGGCCCCGCCCCGCGGTCCGCCGCGCCGCACGTCCCCGAAAGCCCCTCCCGATCCCCAGAGGTGAACCATGACCGTACGCGCCGCGTGGCTCCAGCCCACGGGCCAGACCCGCGAGGACACCCGGATCGCCCTGTCCGTGCTGCTCACGCCCAACGGGCAGAGCCCGTCGGAGACTCCGCTGCGCTCCCGCCCCGGCATCGTCCCCGGCGGGCTCGTGCTGACCGGGACCTCCCCGATGCAGTGCTCGATCGGCACCGGCCGGGCCGTCGTCCAGGGCGGCGACACCGCCCAGGGCGCGTACATGGTCGCGGTGACCGCACCGGAGACGCTGACCATCGCCGACGGCGACGCGCAGAACGCCCGGATCGACCTCGTCGAACTGGCCGTCCTGGACGACGCCTACGACCGCACCGGCGCCACCGAAGCGGTGATCCGGCTGGTCAAGGGCGCTCCCTCGGCCAACCCGGTCGCCCCCGACTCGGGCCCCGGCAGCGCCTTCCCGCTCTACACCGTCACGGTGCCGGCCGGCACGTCGGCCGGCACCGGCGGCATCGCCTGGAACACCGCCGTCACCACCCTGCACTACCCGATGACGGCGCTCGGCGGGATCATGCCGACCAGCGGCTTCAAGGGCGCCTACGCCGGCCAGTACCGCGACGTCGCCGGCCTGCTCCAGCGCTGGGACGGCACGACCTGGGTCTCCTACCCGAAGCCGATCGGCGGCATCGCCCCGCACGGCACCATGACGACCGGCGCCTACGCCGGCCAGTACCGCGACAACGCCGGCATCCTCCAGCGCTGGGACGGCACGGCCTGGCAGTACGCCGAGGGCAAGGCGACGATCCTCTTCAGCGCCTCCCAGACCGCCATGCAGAGCATCCCGGTCGGCGACTGGACGACCGTCACCCTCCAGGGCGTCGACATCGACGACTCCGGGGGCTGGAGCGGCGGCAACACCTACACCGTGCCCCGCACCGGCTGGTGGCGGGTCTCCGGGCACGTCTGCTGGTCGGGCGACTCCGCGAACAACATGCGCGGCGCCCGCATCGTCGCCGGTGGTGTCGGCGTCCCCCGGATGACCTGGCTCACCCCCGCGGGCGGCGGCGCCGTCGTCGTCGGCGGCCAGGGCCTCATCAAGCTCACCGCGGGCAGCACCCTGCAGCTGGCCGCCTTCCAGAACCACACGGCGGCGGTCCGCACCCTCGGCGGCTCCGGCTACTACAGCAACCTCTCCGCCCAGTGGATCCGGTCCTGACCCCGCCCCCGCCGCACCTTCCCGATTGGAGAACCCCATGAACCTGCGCAGCAGCTGGGTCGCCGAGACCGGCCAGACCCGCGAGGACACCCGTCTCACCCAGATCGGTGCGACCAACGCGCTCAACCCCGTCCAGGTACGCTCCGGCATCCTGCCGGGCTCCTACGACGGCAAGTACCGGCTGTCCGGCTTCTGGATGACCGGCTCCTCCGCCATGTCGGCGATCGTCTCCGAGGGCCGGGCGGTCGTCCAGGGCGAGATCTCCCAGGGCGCCTACCCGGTGACCCTGCCGGCCTCGGAGGTCGTCACCTTCTCCCCGGGCAACGCCCAGTACGGCCGGGTCGACCTGGTCGTCCTGCGGATCTACGACAAGCTCTACGAGGGCAACACCCGCAACGAGGCCGTCGTCGAGATCATCGAGGGCGTGCCGGAGCAGACCCCGAAGGCCCTGCCCGCCCCGGCGCGCAGCCTCCCGCTGTACGAGGTCACCGTGCCGGCCGGCGCCAGCGCGGGCAACGGCGGCATCCCGTGGGCCACCTCGCTCAAGGACCTGCGCACCGCCGTGGTCTCCGCGGGCGGCATCCTGCCCGTCGAGGGCCCCGTCGCCCCGGGCGCCTACCCGGGCCAGTACCAGGACACCGGCAGCGCGATCCAGCGCTGGGACGGCGGCGCCTGGATCTCCTACCCCTCCGCGATCGGCGGCATCGTCCCGAACTCCGCCTCCTCCACTCCGGCCAGCTACACCGGCCAGTACCGGGACGGCACGGGCGGGCAGCTCCAGCGCTGGAACGGCGCGGCGTGGGCGGCCGCCTACCCGGGGCCGTACTTCAACGACTCGCTGGACGGCGGCTACACCACGTCCACGACGTACGTGAACACGCTGATCGACCGGGCCGACAACCCGCTGAGCGTGACCTTCACCGCGCCGCCGTCGCGGGCCGCGATCCTCACCTTCGGGTCCCGGATGGAACTCTCCCTGGCCACCGGCACCACGGGCATCGCGAGTTCCGCCTTCATGAGCGTGCGCGTCACCCAGGGCGCCACCGTCGTCCGGGAGCCGGACGACGAACTGGCCGCGGTGGCCTCCAAGTCGGCCGATCCGACGGACGCCTACTCGGTCGCGACGACGCAGCGCCTGCACAGCCTGACGGCCGGCGCCACCTACACCGTCACCGCGTACTACCGGAGCACGAACACCAACGTGCGGGCCTGGTTCGACAACACCTTCCTCCAGATCACCCCGCAGTACTGAGCCGCGCGCCGTCCGGCAGCCGCCCGACCGCCCCGTCCCACAGGAGATCCCCATGCCCGTACGCTCCGGCTGGCTGATGCCCACCGGCCAGACCCGTCAGAACACCCGCATCACCTCGATCGGCGCCACCACCCCCGCCAATCCGCTCGGCGTCCGCTCCGGCGTCCTGCCCGGCACGTACGACGGCAAGTTCCGCGTCGGCGGACTGTGGATGAGCGGCACCGCCCCGATGACGGCCACCGTCTACCACGGCCGGGCCGTCATCCAGGGCGCCACCACCGACGGCGCGTACCCGGTCGCCCTCGACGAGGACATCACCCTCACCTTCGGCGACGGCGACCCGCTCAACCCGCGCATCGACCTGGTCGTCGTCCGCGTCTACGACAGTGACGTCGACGTCAACGCCCTCGGCAGGTACGAGGCCGTCGTCGAGATCGTCAAGGGCGCGGCGGCGGCCAACCCGGTGGCCCCGAACGCCCCCGCCCGCTCGCTCGTCCTCTTCTCGGTCAAGGTCAGGGCCGGGGCGTCCGCCGGCACGGGCGGCATCGACTGGGCGAACGCCGTCACCGACCTGCGCACCACGATCGTCTCCGCCGGCGGCATCCTGCCCGTCTACAACAACGCGGGCGTCGCCGGCTCCTACCCCGGCCAGTACCAGGACAACGACAACGCCCACTTCCTGCAGCGCTGGGACGGCACCGCCTGGGTCGCCTACCCGAAGGAGATCGGCGGCATCGCCCCCACGGGCACCGTGTCCGCCGGCAGCTACGCCGGCCAGTACCGCGACAACTCCGGCACGCTCCAGCGCTGGAACGGCACCTCGTGGGTGAACCACCAGCCGCCGGTCGAGGTCGAGACCACCACCAGCGGCGCGACCGCGCTCGCCAACTGGGGCATGGTGTCGTTCGCCGGCCGCAGGACCAAGGGCGGGCTGTGCAGCATCACGGTCACCGTCACCCGCACCGGAGCCCAGGTCAACGCCGACAGCGCCGGCAACATCGCCGACGAACCGCTGTGCACCCTCCCCGCCGGCTGGCGGCCGGGCATGGACTTCGAGGCATCGGCCTGCGACGGCTACGGCGACGGCGGCGCCAACATCTACACCAACGGCCAGGTCAACCTGCGCACCTGGTCCTCCAACGGCGCCCTGGCCGCCGGGCGGAACATCCGCGTCTCCGCGACCTACGTCCTGTAAGGGGGTCCGCCATGGCCATCGACACGCCCTACCGGGCGATCTTCTGCGACCTCATCACCGACCAGACCCTCGACATCCTGCCGCTGCGGGACGTCCAGTTCGACGACTACATCGGCAAGGCCGGCTCCCTGTCCGGCACCATCCCCATCCCGAACCGGGCCATCGCCGACCGGGTACGCCAGATCCAGGAGGGCCGCACCGCGGTCTACCTGGAGCGCGGCGGCGACCTGTGGTGGGGCGGCATCGTCTGGACCAGCACCCTGCAGTCCACCGACCGCGGCGTGCTGACCCTCTCCGTCCAGGCGGCGACGTTCGACTCGTACGCGGCACGCCGCCGGATCCGTACGGAGATCAAGTACACCGAGCCGACCGACCAGCTGGACATCGCGCGCCGGCTGTGGACCGAGCTCCAGACCGGGGCGCGCTGCTTCAAGGTCACCGTCGGGGAGGAGACCTCCGACGTCCAGCGGACGGTCACCTGGCGCCTCGGCGACGAGACCGTGTACCTGGAGGCGCTGGACCAGCTCGCCGCGATGGAGGACGGCTTCGAGCACCAGATCCTGGTCTACCGCGACCCGGTCAGCGGCGAACGGATCCGGCAGCTCCGCCTCGGGGCCCCCAAGATCCGTACCGGCGCCACCGACCTGCTCTTCGACCGGCCCGGCGTGATCCTCGCGTACTCCTTCCCGCGCGACGCGACCCGCGGCGGCACCACCGCCCTGGCCCGCGGCGCGTCCACCAACTCCAACGCGGCGGCCGAGTCCCGGCCGCTGTTCTCCACCGAGCAGGTCGACACGGCCCTGCTCGCCGACGGCTGGCCGCTGATCGACCTGTCCTCGGACCACAACGAGATCAGCGACCAGCTCACCCTGGACTCGCTGGCCGCCGCCGAACTCGCCCAGGCACGCGGCGCCGTCGTCATCCCCGAGGTCAGCATCCACCTCGGCGGCATCGTCCCGCCCGCCCTGCTCGGGCGGGTCGCCCGCATCCGCATCACCGACGAATGGCACCCCACGGGCCTCGACGCACGCTTCCGCATCATCGGCGTCAAGGTCCGGCCCCCGGAGCGGGGCCGCCCCGACACCGCCGAGCTCTACCTCGAGGAGGCCTGATGCCCCAGCTGCCCGAGGACATCATCGACCGGCTCAACCAGATGGAGCGCCGGATCAAGGCGCTGTCCACCGCCGTCAACACCCGCCCCGCCCTCAACGAGGTCGCCAACGGCCAGCTGACGGTGAAGCGGACCAACGCCGACGGCTCCACGGCCGCCGTCCTGCAGATGGGCGGCAGCTCGCCGACCGCCACCCGGCCCGTCATCCGGATCTTCGACGGCTACAACCACGAGATCTTCGCGGACGACATCCTGACCGGCGGACTCGCCCGGCCCTGGCTCCAGCTGCTCCCCCCGGTGGACCTCAACTCGGCCCGCTGGCCGTCCACCAGCAGCACCACCTTCACCGCCGTCGCCCAGTCCTTCAACCCCGTCTGGCAGCCGAAGATGCGCCTGTCGATGTACACGAAGGCGTCCAGCGGGGCGACCGGCCAGGTGAAGGTGCTCGTCGACGGCCAGCAGTTCGGCCCCACGGTCACCGCCGGCACCACCTTCGACTACACCGGCCTGCTGCCCGTGGACATGCCGACCAAGTTCGGCAAGGTCATGACCATCGAGGTCCACGCCCTGGCCAGCAGCGGCGGGACGGTCTACGCCCAGCCCGTCCTGATGTACGGCACCCAGACCTGATCCGCCCACCGAGGAGCACACCCATGAACATCGACCCCACCCAGCCGTGGGGCGTGGCCATCGACTACGCGGGCCGCGCCACCGTCACCGAGGACGGCCACGCCCTCGACGTCCGCGTCTACGACAACACCCTCGGCGGCTCCCTGGAGCGCGACCCGATGACCGGCGAGTACCCGTCGGTGTACGTCAGCGCCCAGGTCACCGAGTCCGACGGCCCGGACACCACGCTGCGCGGCGCCGGACTGGTCGTGGTCAACGCCCAGGGCGGCGTGCCGGCGGTGACCGTGGGGCCGAACTGCTGGCCGTCGACGAGCACCTTCACCTGGCCGGTCGCCCCGCTGGACGCCTTCGTGTACATCGACAGGCGCATCTTCGGCTGCCAGACGGGGTTGAAGGACTGGGCGACGGCGGTGAAGGTGGTGC
>NZ_RDBI01000261.1 GCF_008042125.1 Streptomyces sp. MS191 | reverse complement strand
GGCCTCGTGCGGCACGACGACGACCGGGCACGCGGCGCTCGACGCGAGCGCGCGGCTGGTCGAGCCCAGCAGCAGGGTCGCGAAGCCGGAGGGTGACCCAGGGGATCGTGTCCCCGTCCAGCAGGTACCGCTCGGTCTCCACGAAGCCGTGGGCGAGGGCGAATCGCAGCCCGTCCTCGTTGCACGAGAGGACGACGGTCTCGATCGCCTCGGCACCCAGTCGGCGGGCATGGGCGATGCCGCGCGTGTAGAGGGCCTCCCCGACTCCCTGCCCGCGGTGCTCGGCGAGCGTTCGGGCGATCACCGTCGCGACCGCCTCGTCGGGCGTGGGCGGGCGGACCGTCGAGCATCCGACCAGGACGTCGCCGCGGTAGGCCACTTCCAGGCGGTTGCGCCCGACCCGGTCGCGCACCTCGTCGGACGTGAGCGGCGCCGTGGGGATGATCGCGTTGTGGACGTACCGCCAGTCCTCGGCCGTCGTGTCGTCGTCCACGGCCCGGATATGAAGATCAGTCATATCCGCAGCAAACCCGGTGGGCTCACGGCACGTCAATCGCATATGGGGGGGCCGGATCCCGGCCTTTCAGCCCACGCCGTCCCCCGTCCCCTCCGCTCCCGCCCCGGGAGGCCGGGGCGGTGGGCCGCTCGGGGTCAGCGCGTGTCACCCTCCCAGTCCCAGTGCGCGGGGTCGCCCTCGCGCGGCCCGTACCGGGACCGGCCGCCGGGGCCGTAGGCTCCTATCTCCGTGTCGAGCGCGGCGCCCTCCCGCAGTTCACGGCTCGTCCAGCCGGTGACGTCGAGCAGGAGCCCGTCCAGCGGGCCGGCCACCAGCTCGCGATAGACCCGCCCCGGCCTGGGACCGGGGTCGTCGTGGTCGGTGCCGTACACCCGGCCTCGCATCAGCTCGTCCATACCCGGCAGGATCGCATCCGCCACTGACAGCCGCCCGGCCACGGCGTCCGACCGCCGCAACCGCGCCGGGTGGTGCCGACGGTGCGGGTCAGGCGCCGACGGTTCCGTCGACGCCCTCGCGCAGGAAGTCGGCGTGCCCGTTGTGCCGGCCGTACTCGAGCAGCACGTGGATCATCACCATGCGCAGGGAGACCTCCTCGCCCCACCGCGGCTGGAGCCCGGCGCGGTCCAGGCTCCCGGCCTCGCGTTCCAGCCGCCGGGAGTTCTCCACCTCGGCCTCCCAGGCCGTGAACGCCTCGGCCCTGGTCGACCGGCTCGCGTCGTAGGCGGCCTGGAAGTCGACGGTGTCCGACCAGACCATCGGGGCGTCGTTGTCCTCGAACACCCGGCGGAACCAGGCCCGCTCGACCTCCGCCATGTGCCGGACCAGACCGAGCAGGGACAGCGTCGAGGGCGGCATCGACCGCTCCCTGAGCTGTTCGTCGGTGAGCCCGGCGCACTTCATCGCGAGCGTCGCGCGGTGGTAGTCGAGGAACGCCCGCAGCGTCTCCCGCTCGCCGCCGAGGTGGGGCGGGCCGATCCGGTCGTCGGTGGTCATCTGCGCTGCTCCTCGCCGAAGGGGGTGGTGCGGGACGAGAAGCTACCGCCCCGCCCGTCGGCCGGCCCCACCTCGGCGGCGAGCGGGAGACGCTGCGGGCGGACGAGAAGCTACCGCCCCGCCCGTCGGCCGGCCCCACCTCGGCGGCGAGCGGGAGACGCTGCGGGCG
>NZ_RDBI01000260.1 GCF_008042125.1 Streptomyces sp. MS191 | reverse complement strand
CGGGCCACACGGCGGCCCGCCCGGCCGAGTGCCTTCGGGGCCGCGCGATGCACCGCTCCCTCAGCCGTCGTCGCATCCCGATTCCAGCGGCCACCCGCTCCACCCCCGCACAGTCGGCTCCCCGCCCCAGGCTACGCACCGGAGCACCAACACGTCTGCGCAACAGGTGAGTTGGAGTGACGCGTCGGGATCTCAGGGCACCGGAACCACAGCAGGGGCGGGGGGTGCGGTCGCCAGGTCCGTCCGCGTGCCCCGGGGGCGCCCCGGCACCAGGGACCGCCCCGCCGGCAGGAGCTGCGGGCGGGGCATCTGCCGAGCGGACCGCAGCGACCGCACCCCGGCCTCCGCCGTGSGCAGGAAGCGCCCCCCACAGCCGCGGATCTGGTCGCGCGAGAGGCGGGCACGCTGACCGCCGCCGGCGATCAGCGCGTTGACCGAGGTCATCGGGTCGGCCCCCACCGACCTGGCGAGCAGCGCGCCGACGACCAGCGGGCCGAGCGCCACGGCGAGCGCCGATCCGGTGACGGTGACGTGCTGCATGCGGCGGAGCCGCCGGTCTTCCGAGGTCATGGCCCTATTCGACCAGCCGGGTCCGGCACCGGGCATCGGTCGGCGTACTCATGGACGTACTCATCCGACCGGGACGCACGTACTCAGTGCCGGCCGGCCCGGCCCCGAGGGGGCGGGCCTGTCTCCTCCGTCCCGGCGCCCCCCTCGAACAGTGTTCCGCGGGAACGATTCTTCGGCGATCCTCGGGGGAAGCCCCCGGGCGATCCCCGGCACTTCGCGAAAGGGAGACCGTGACCCCTGCGCTCTCTGAGATCCCCGCCCCCCTGACCTCCGACGCGCCGTCCGTCCTGGTGGTCCAGCACGAGGACGACGCCGGCCCCGGCCTGGTAGGCGACCGGCTCGGGCGGACCGGTGTCCACCTCGACGTGGTCCATCCCTGGCGGGGCGAGTGCCTGCCCGGCACGCTCGGCGGGTACGCCGGTCTGCTGGTCCTCGGCGGCTCCGCCAACTGCGAGGACGACGAGGCGGCCCCGTGGCTCCCGCGGGTGCGCGACCTGATCCGGCAGGCGGTCGCCGAGGACGTACCGCTGCTCGCGATCTGTCTCGGCGGGCAGCTCCTCGCCCACACCCTCGGTGGCACGGTGGTGCGGCGCCCGCGGGGGCCCGAAGTGGGCGCCGTTCCACTCCGCCGCCTCCCCGCGGCCGAGGGGGACCCGCTGTTCGCCCGGGTCCCGGAGGGCGCGCCGGCCGCGCAGTGGCACTGGGACGAGGTGGCACGGCTCCCGGCGGACGCGGTGCCCTTGCTCACCGGTGACGCCTGCCGCCACCAGGCCTTCCGGGTCGGCGCGGCCGCGTGGGGCGTGCAGTTCCACCCCGAGGTCCTGGCCGCCACGACGGCCGACTGGGCCGCGTCCGACGGTCCCGCCGTACGGAAGGCGGGTGGCGACCCGGACGCGGCCGTCGCCTCCGTCCGGTCGGCGGAGCCCGAACTGCGGGCCGTGTGGGGGGCCGTGGCCGAGGCGTGGGGAACGGTCGTCCGCGCCCGGGTGCGGCCCGCCACGACGGTGCGGTAGGCGGCGGAGTGGAACGGCGCCCACTTCGGGC
>NZ_RDBI01000026.1 GCF_008042125.1 Streptomyces sp. MS191 | reverse complement strand
CCCCGACCCCCACCGAACCGACCCCCACTCCCACCGAACCCACCGATCCGCCCGACCCGGTCACCGGAGCGCCCGAGCTGGGCGTCACCGGCAACCGGCTCACCGACCGGAACGGCGCCACCCGCCGACTCCTCGGCGTCAACCGCTCCGGCGGCGAGTTCATGTGCGTCCAGGGTCACGGCGTCTTCGACGGCCCGGTGGACGACGCCGCCGTGCGCGCCATCGCCGACTGGAAGGCGAACACCGTCCGCATCCCGCTCAACGAGGAGTGCTGGCTGGGCCACGACAACGTCAAGCCCGAGTACCGGGGCGCCGCCTACATCGACGCCGTGAAGGGCCTGGTCGACCGGGTCCTCGCCCACGGCATGACCCCGGTCGTCGAACTGCACTGGACGTACGGGCAGTACACCGGCAACTCGGCGGGCTGCGCCGACGTCCACGCCACCTGCCAGAAGCCGATGCCGAACGCCCGGTACACCCCGGCGTTCTGGACCTCGGTCGCGAACACGTTCAAGCACGACCGGCGGATCGTCTTCGACCTCTTCAACGAGCCCTACCCCGACCGGGCGACCAGCACCGCCGCACAGGCCTGGGCGTGCTGGCGCGACGGCGGCACCTGCCCGGGCATCGGCTACGAGGTCGCCGGCATGCAGGACCTGGTCGACGCCGTGCGCGCGACGGGCTCCCGCAACGTCGTCCTCGTCCCCGGCATCGCGTACTCCAACGACCTGAGCCAGTGGCTCGCGCACGCCCCCACCGACCCGGCCGGCCTGCTCGCCGCGGCATGGCACGTCTACAACTTCAACACCTGTGCGAACGAGGCGTGCTGGGACAGCACCCTCGCCCCCGTCTCCGCCCGGGTCCCCCTCGTGGCGGGCGAGATCGGCGAGAACACCTGCGGGCACGGCTTCATCGACCGCGTCATGACGTGGCTCGACGACCGCGGGCTCTCCTATCTCGGCTGGACCTGGAACACCTGGAACTGCTCGTCCGGTCCGGCACTGATCACCTCGTACGACGGCACCCCCACCAGTTTCGGCATCGGGCTGCGCGACCGACTGCGCGCCCTGAACTGAGAGGCACCCCATCACCATGAGCCGCACAACCCGAACCCCCCGCCGCACGGCTCTGCTGGCGGCCCTCGGCCTGATCACGGCCACCGGCGCCACCGCCACCGTCCTCACCACCACCGCGGGCGCCGCCGCCGCGGGCTGCAAGGTCGAGTACCAGATCACCAACCAGTGGAACACCGGCTTCGGCGCCAACGTGGTCGTCACCAACACCGGTGACCCGGTGGCCTCCTGGACCCTGGAGTGGTCCTACGGAGGCGACCAGAAGGTCACCCAGGGCTGGAACGCCACGATCACCCAGTCCGGGGCCGCGGTCACGGCCAAGAGCCTGTCGTACAACGGGAACCTGGCCACGGGCGGTTCGACGAGCTTCGGCTTCAACGGCTCGTACAGCGGCACCAACGCCGTCCCGGCGAGCTTCAGGCTGAACGGCGTCACCTGCAACGGCGCCACGGATCCGACGACCCCGCCCACCACCCCGCCGACAAGCAGTTGCTGCTCACCCTGGTGCGGACCGAGCAGGAGCGGCAGCGCGGCCGGTCACCTCACACCCCCGTAGCCGTCCCGGGCGGCGCGCGACAGGACGCCCGAGAGCTCGACCCGGGAGCGGACGGGGCGACGAACCGCGAGATCGCCGACCGGCTGTCGCTGAGCCCCCGGACGGTCGACCACCATCTGCGGAACGTGTTCGCCCGGCTCGGGGTCCGCTCCCGGGTCGAGCTCTCGGGCGTCCTGTCGCGCGCCGCCCGGGACGGCTACGGGGGTGTGAGGTGACCGGCCTGCGGGGCGGTCCGCGCCGCTGCCGGGACCGGGGCGGTACCGGCCGGGGTCCCCGATGCCGGCACCGTGCGGACGGCGCATCCGTGGGAGGTGCCCGCCGGGAAGTGGGGGCGTAGGCGCGGCGGTGAAGGAGCGGTGATGACCGGGACGGGCGTGCGGGTCCTCGTGGTCGGGGCCACCGGGGAGATCGGCGGCATCGCCGCCCGGCAGCTGGCCGGGCATGGCGCCGCGACGGCGCTCGCGGGCCGGAACCGCCGTCGGCTGGAGGAGACGGCGGGGGATCTCGGCGGTCGGCCGTGGCAGACGTTCGACGCGTACGACCTCGACGGCTGCGCGCGGCTGGCCGGCTGGGCGGGGACCGCGCTCGGCGGGCTCGACGCGCTGGTCGTGGCGGTCGGCGTGGCCGGCTTCGGGCCGGCGGCGGAGGTGTCGGACGCCTCGTGCGAGCACCTGTTCACCGTCAACGCCCTGGCTCCCATGGCCGTCGTCCGCGGTTCGCTGCCGGTGCTGGGGGCCGGCGGAGCGGTGGTCGTGGTGACGGGTGAGATCGTGGACCGCCCCGCGCTGGGGATGGCCGACTACGCGGCCGCGAAGGGCGCGCTCGCCGTGTGGCTGGGAGTGGTGGGACGCGAGGCGCGACGCCGCCGGATCGGCGTCACGGACGTGCGGATGCCCCACCTGGACACGGGTTTCGCGGGCCGTGCCGCGGTGGGCACGGCGCCCGCCCTGCCACCGGGTGGGGACCCGGAGGAGGCGGTCCGCCGCCTGGTGGTGCCACCGGTCCTGGCGGCCTCGGCGGGTGGATCCGACGCCCCGGGGTGAGACCCGGCCGGGCCCTGGGCCGGCCGGTGAGGGGGACCTCGCCGGTCCGGCCGGGTGGTGCGGAGGCATGGCTTTCGGACGGTGTGGAAGGAAGCCGGGTGACCGTCCTCCGTCCGCCCCCGGCTCCCCCGGCCGGCCCTCCTCCGACGACAGGAGATCCGTTTGTCCACCCCGTCCTGGTACGAAGACGTCTCTCCCGGCCGCGGTGTGCTGCCGCCCCGCGCCTGGTACGCCCGCTCCGACGCGGCCGCCCTCCCCCTGGACGGCACCTGGCGTTTCCGGCTGTCGCCCACCGCCGACCACGCCGACGAGTCCTTCGCCGCCGAGGGGTACGACGCGCGCGACTGGGGGGAGGTCACCGTGCCGGGACACTGGGTGCTCCAGGGGGAGGACCGCGGTGCCCCCGCGTACACCAACGTCGTCTACCCCTTCCCCGTCGATCCGCCGCGCGTGCCCACCGAGAACCCCACCGGCGACCATCTGCGCCGGTTCGACCTCCCGGACGACTGGCCGGAGGCCGGCGGGGCCGTGCTGCGGTTCGACGGCGTCGACTCCTGCGCGCGGGTGTGGCTCAACGGGCGCGAGCTCGGGGAGTTCAAGGGCTCGCGGCTGCCCCACGAGTTCTCCGTCGGCAGGATCCTCAGGCCGCGCGGCAACGTGCTCGCCGTCCGCGTCCACCAGTGGTCCTCGGGTTCGTACCTGGAGGACCAGGACCAGTGGTGGCTGCCCGGCATCTTCCGCGGGGTGACCCTGCTGCACCGCCCGGAGGGGGCGCCCGGGGACTTCTTCGTGCACGCCTCCTACGACCACGCGGACGGGACCGGCACCCTGCGCGTCGTGTGCGACGTGCCCGGGCGGGTCACGGTCCCGGAGCTCGGTGTCGACGTCGCGACGGGTGAGCCGGTGACCGTGCCGGTCGAGGCGTGGACCGCGGAGACGCCCCGGCTGTACGCCGGCGAGCTGGCGACGGCCGGCGAGCGGATCCCTCTGCGGGTGGGGTTCCGGACGGTCCGCGTGGAGAACGGCGTCCTCACCGTGAACGGTCGCCGCGTCCTCTTCCGAGGGGTGAACCGGCACGAGTTCCACCCCGACCACGGACGGTGCCTCGACCCGGCGACCATGCGCAGGGACGTCGAGCTGATGAAGCGTCACAACGTGAACGCCGTCCGCACCTCGCACTATCCCCCGCACCCGGCCTTCCTCGACCTGTGCGACGAGTACGGCCTGTGGGTGATCGACGAGTGCGACCTGGAGACCCACGGATTCCAGCGGCTCGGCTGGCGGGGCAATCCCGTCGACGACGCCCGCTGGACGCCGGCGCTGCTCGACCGGGCCGCGCGCATGGTGGAGCGGGACAAGAACCATCCGTCGGTGATCCTCTGGTCGCTGGGCAACGAGTGCGGCACCGGCGCGGGGCTCGGCGCGATGGCCGACGCGATCCGTGAGCGCGATCCCTCCCGGCTCCTGCACTACGAGGGGGACCGGTCCTGCGAGCACACCGACGTCTACTCGCGGATGTACGCCTCGCACGACGAGGTCGACGAGATCGGCCGGCGCGCGGACGAGGGCCCCGCGGCCCGCGGCGCGCTGCCCTTCGTCCTCTGCGAGTACGCGCACGCCATGGGCAACGGGCCGGGCGGACTGGCCGCGTACCAGCGGCTCTTCGAGACGTACGAGCGCTGCCAGGGCGGCTTCGTGTGGGAGTGGATCGACCACGGGCTGACCCATCCCGTGCACGGCTACGCGTACGGCGGCGACTTCGGCGAGGAGCTCCACGACGGCAACTTCGTCTGCGACGGACTGCTGTTCCCCGACCGGACGCCGTCCCCCGGTCTGGCCGAGTTCAAGAAGGTGGTCGAGCCGGTCCGCCTCGGGGCGGCGCGGGACGCCGGCGCCGTGCGCGTCACCAACCTGCGCGACTTCGCCGACCTCTCGGACCTCTCCTTCACCTGGTCGTTCCAGGTCGACGGGGAGACCACCGGCAGTGGGCCGCTGAAGGTCCCGGTGCTGGCCGCCGGGGAGAGCGCCGAGGTCGACCTGCCCGAGCCGCCGGAGCACGGGCAGGGTCGCCGGCCGGCCGGCGAACGGACCTGGACGGTCCGGGCGGAACTCGCCCGCGACACCCGCTGGGCTCCGGCGGGGCACGAGGTCGCCTGGGGGCAGCTGCCGGTGTCGGCCCGCCGGCCCCCGGCGCCGGCGCACGGCGCGCGGGCGGTCGTGCGGGACGGCCGGATCGTCCTGGGGCCGGGCGTGTTCGACGCCCGGACGGGTGCGCCGCTGACCCTCTGCGGGGTGCCGCTGGCGGGCCTCCGCCTCGACGTGTGGCGGGCGCCCACCGACAACGACAACGGGTCGGCGCGCCGGCCCGACGAGCGGTTCGGCCGGCTCTGGCGCGAGCTGGGCCTGCACCGGATGCGGCACAGGATCGACGCGGTGTCCGTCGACCGGACTCCCGGGGAGGCCGCCGGCGACACGCTGACGGTGCTGACCCGGGTGGCGCCGGCGGCCCGGGACGTGGCGCTGCGCACCGCGTACCGCTGGACCTCGGACGGGACGCGGCTGCGGCTGGCGGTGTCCGTCACACCGGAGGGCGAATGGCGGCTGCCGCTCCCCCGGCTCGGTGTCACGCTCGGCCTGCCGGCGAGCCTGGACGAGGTCGTCTGGTTCGGCGGCGGTCCGGGCGAGGCCTATCCGGACACCCGGGAAGCGGCGCGTCTCGGCCGCTGGCACGGCACGGTCGACGACCTCCAGACGCCGTACGTGCGGCCGCAGGAGAACGGCGCCCGGATCGACACCCGGTGGGTCGAACTCGGCGACGGGACGGACAGGTTGCGGGTGGAGGGGGATCCCGCGTTCTGGTTCGCGGCGCGCCGCTGGACCGACGCGGCCCTCGACGCGGCGACCCACCGGGGCGACCTCGTCCCCGGTGGGTCGGTGTGGCTCCGGCTGGACCACGCCCAGCAGGGCATCGGTTCGGGGTCCTGCGGCCCCGGTGTCCTGCCGGAGTTCGGTCCGCTGCCCGCACCCGCCGCGTTCGCCTTCACCTTCACGGCGCCCGGTCGGGAACCGGCCGCCTCCTGAGACCGGCGACGGCGCGGGGCCGGGCAGACCCGGGGAAGCGGGTCTGCCCGGCTCGCCGTACCCGGAGCCCCTCCTCGCGGGGCGGGCTGTTACTCGAGGAGCTCCGCGTACGAGCCCATGGCCAGGGCGATGTCCGCCTGGGCCCAGAACCGGTGGTAGGTGAAGACGGGCGCGGCGCCGCCCGCGAGGTAGGCCTCGATCTTCGGCCAGGCCGGGTCGTCCTGGTAGAAGCTCCGGATCGAGGCGAAGGTGGACGAGGAGTCGACCGTGTCGCCGTTCGGCATGGTGCCCGTCCAGCCGCCGGGCACGTACACCGGGTCGTCGAAGCGGTTGTAGTCGGCGCGGGTCTCCTCGACGGCGATGCCCAGGGGGTCCTGGTGGTGGGTCCACATGCCGTCGAGCAGGGCCTTGGCGACCCGCTTCGCCTCGGCGTGGCCGGACTTGGCCGCGTAGTAGGTCAGGGTCTTGGCGTAGGCCGCCGCCACGCCGACGTCGTCGGTGTAGTCGGCGACGGTGACGTGCAGGCCGGCGTTGGCGCCGGGCGCGGCCGCGTTCCAGGTGTCGGGCGCGCCGGACCACTGGAGGGTGGAGGGGATGCGGTAGGTGCCGTCGGGGTTGACGGTGGTCTTCGACAGCGCCCAGGTGACCCACTTGTCGAGGACGGTCTTGGCGGCCGGGTCACCGGACTGCCGGTAGTACTCCGCGACGCGCTCCATCGACCAGGCCTGGAAGCCGAACCACTGGTTGGACGCCGGGTCGTGGTAGACCGGCTTCTCGTCGTAGAAGAGGCCGTGGAAGGTGGGGGTGCCGGCCGGGGGCTGCGCGTACCGTCCCTGCCAGCTGTTCGTGGCGCCGCCCGCGATCGCGCCCTCGTCCGACTGGAGCCAGCGGTAGAACTCCAGCTGCCGGTCGAGGCTGGTCGCCCAGTCCGCGGCTCCCGTCGCCGACTTCGGCTTCAGCGGGGCGTACTCGCTCAGCGCGTAGGCGGCGAGCGGGTTCTGGTAGCCGCCGTGGGCGTGGCTGGAGCCGATCCGCCAGGCCCAGCCGGCCGAGGTGTCGGTGGCACCTCCCCAGGCGTAGTACCAGGACATCAGGTAGTGGGCGCTGTTCTTGCCCGTGCCCGCGGGGCAGCTGGTCGGGCCGACGCAGTCGCCGGCCTTCTTGAAGTACTTGTCGAACATGGAGTACCGCAGGTAGTCGCCCATCCTGGCCGCCTTGGAGACGGTCGCGGTGACCTGTCCGCCGTTCCCCTGCTCCTTGGCCCAGACGTCGGCCCAGTAGGCGGCCTGGACGGCGCGCGCGTCGGCGTCCGGGGCGTTGGTGAACTTCCACTGCTTCGCGTAGGAGGAGTCGCCCGTGAACAGGTCGAGGTAGCCGTTCCGGCCGCCGTGGGCGAAGCGGTCGCAGGTGGGGTGCGGGACGGTCTCCCAGACGGACTCCTGGGGACCGCGCTGGAAGGTGTTGATGTACGAGGGTCCGGTCGCCGTCGGTCCGGCGGAGCACTTCCCGGGCTCGTTGCCGTAGCCGTAGACGTTGTCGACGTCCTGGAGCCAGTGCATGCCGTAGACGTCGTCCGTGCCGTAGGCGCTCTTCAGTTCACCGGCGATCGGGTCGGATCCGGCGGTGACCGCCGGGTCGAGCTTCGCCGGGTACTGCGAGGGCAGGTCGTGCTCGGGGGCGTAGGTGGCGGGCTTGGAGGCGTTGTAGAAGGAGTTGGTGGGCTGGTCGGCGTGGGTGGGGATCATGAACTTCTCCATGGTCTCCCAGGCGCCGTTGAACTTGGTCCAGTCACCGGTGATCTTCCCGTACATGGCCTGGAGCCAGATCAGGTAGCTGTACGCCTCCGAGGTCGTCTCGTGCCCGTGGTCGGGGGCTTCGACGATCAGCGTCTCGACCGAGTGGTACGGGACGCCGTCCGGTGAGAAGTAGCCGTTGGCCGGGTCGGTGATCTTCCCGTGCAGGGCGAGGAAGCGGGCGTCGTAGGCGGAGCCGGCGGCCAGCTCGGTCACGGTCACCTCGGCCTTGGTGTGGCCGGGCGCGGTCGCGGTGAAGACGGCGGAGCCCGTGCCGGTGGTCCCCGCGGCGACCGTCACCTTCTGCGCGGTGTTCCAGTTCGCCGGGGTGAAGGTGAGGGTGGCGGGTGTCGCCGAGAGGTCGGTGTTGCCCGAGGTCCGGGCGACGCCGACCGTGACGTTCGCGGCGGGCCGGGTGGAGAGCTTCAGGTCGAACGTGCCGGACTCGCCCCGGCGCACGGCCAGTTGGCCGGGAGCGGCGACCAGAGCGGGACCCGCGGCGACGGTGATGCCGACGGGGGCGGACTCTCCGGAGGCGCCGAGGCTGTCGTACGCCCTGGCGTAGAGGGAGTGGGCGCCGGCTCCGAGGCCGGCCGCGCCGAGGGTGAAGGGCGCGCTGGTGTCCGTGCCCAGGAGCGTGGTGTCGCTGTAGAACTCCACCTTCTCGACGACGGCGCCGTCCGCCGCGGCGGCGGTGGCGGCGAGCGGGACGGAGTCACCAGCGGTGTAGATGGCGCCCGGGGCGGGACTGGTCAGGACGGCGACCGGGGGCTGGTGGGCTCCGGTGCAGGGGGTGCCGTTGACGGTGAAGGAGGTGGGGGCGGTGTTGGTCCCGCTGTAGGTGAACTGGGCGCCGGCGGTCACGGCCGCGCCCGGCGCGACCGTTCTGTTCCAGTCGGCGTGGGTGACGCTCGCGCCCGTGCCGAGCGACGCGTTCCAGCTCTCGTTCGCGGCCGTGACTCCGGCATCGGCCTGGGACCACTTGGCGCCCCAGCCCTGACCGATCCGCTGGCCGTCGGCAAACGCGAAGCCGAGACTCCAGCCGTTCAGCGCCGCGGCGCCGTTGGTGACGGTGACGGAACCCTGGAAGCCGCCGGCCCAGGAGCCGACGACGGAGTACTGGACGGTGCAGACGGGTACGGCGGCGGCTCCTGTGGCCGTACCCACGACGGCGAACGCACAGCTCGCCGTCAGGAGGGCGGCCCCGGTGAGCAGGGCGGGCAGACGCGGGGGATGTCGCATGAGCGACTCCTAGAGGCGAGGGCGCGCCCTGACGACGCGCCGACGGCATGGAATCGCTCCCACTGGTGGGCCAGACCGTAGCGGCAACTGGCGCCAAGCAAAAGAGGAGTTGACGGAATTCCCGGTCGATTGGCTTCGACTCTTCACGCACCTTGACGCGCCTGCGTCACGTCGGCACAGTGGGAGCGCTCCCACTGGTTCAGAGCTTGTGCTCATGCTCTTCGCACGCCCCACCTCCCCGAGCCGCGAGGAGAACCACCCGCATGCCACCACACCCGCCCCGCAGACGACGCGGCACGCTGACCGCGCTCGCCGCGGCCCTTTCGCTCCCCCTCGGTCTGACGGCCGTCGGCACCACCCCGGCCACGGCCGCGGCGGTGCAGTGCAGCGTGGACTACAGGACCAACGACTGGGGGTCCGGCTTCACCGCGGACGTCACCCTCACCAACCGTTCCACCACCGCTCTCGACGGCTGGACCCTCGGCTACGCCTACACCGGCGACCAGAAGCTGACGAACGGCTGGAACGGCACCTGGACCCAGTCCGGCAAGACGGTGAGCGTCACCCACGCCGACTGGAACAGAACGGTCGCGCCGGGCGCGGCCGTGACCGCCGGCGCCCAGTTCACCTACAGCGGGACCAACACCGCCCCCACCTCCTTCACCGTCAACGGCACCCCCTGCACCGGAGCCCACCAGCCCCCGGTCGCCGTCCTGACCAGTCCCGCCCACGACCCCGCCGCCGACGGGCGGCAAGGCCGACAACCCGTACGCCGGCSCCAAGGTGTACGTGAACCCGGAGTGGTCCGCCAAGGCCGCCGCCGAGCCCGGCGGCAGCAAGGTGGCGAACCAGCCCACCGGTGTCTGGCTGGACCGCACCGCCGCCATCGCGGGCGTGAACGGCGGCATGGGCCTGCGGGACCACCTCGACGCCGCCCTCGCCCAGAAGGGCGGCGGCGAGCTCGTCGTCCAGCTGGTGATCTACAACCTCCCCGGACGCGACTGCGCGGCGCTCGCCTCGAACGGCGAGCTCGGACCGACCGAGATCGACAAGTACAAGACCCAGTACATCGACCCGATCGCCGCGATCCTCGCCGACTCCAAGTACGCCGGACTCAGGATCGTCACCACCGTCGAGATCGACTCGCTCCCGAACCTCGTCACCAACGTCTCCGGGCGCCCCACGGCGACCCCGAACTGCGACGTGATGAAGTCCAACGGCAACTACATCAAGGGCGTCGGCTACGCGCTGAACAAGCTGGGCTCGATCGCCAACGTCTACAACTACGTGGACGCCGGCCACCACGGCTGGCTCGGCTGGGACGACAACTTCGGCCCCTCGGCCGAACTCTTCAAGACGGCGGCGACCGCGGAGGGCTCCACGCTCGCCAACGTCCACGGCTTCATCGTGAACACCGCCAACTACAGCGCGCTCAAGGAGGACCACTTCACCATCGACGACAGCGTCAACGGCGTCTCCGTGCGCCAGTCGAAGTGGGTCGACTGGAACCGGTACACCGACGAACTGTCGTACGCCCAGGCCATGCGGACCAAGCTGGTCTCCCTCGGCTTCGACCAGAACCTCGGCATGCTGATCGACACCTCCCGCAACGGCTGGGGCGGCACCGCCCGGCCGACCGCGCCCGGTGCCAGGACGACGGTCGACACCTACGTGAACGGCGGTCGCTACGACCGGCGCATCCACCTCGGCAACTGGTGCAACCAGTCGGGCGCCGGACTCGGCGAACGGCCGCAGGCCGCTCCGGCCGCCGGCATCGACGCGTACGTGTGGATCAAGCCGCCGGGCGAGTCGGACGGCGCCAGCAAGGAGATCCCGAACAACGAGGGCAAGGGCTTCGACCGGATGTGCGACCCGACGTACACGGGCAACGCGCGCAACGGCAACAGCATGTCGGGCGCCCTGCCCGACGCGCCGCTCTCGGGCCAGTGGTTCTCGGCCCAGTTCCAGGAGCTGCTGAAGAACGCCCACCCGGCGCTCTGACGCCGCACCGGCGAGCGCCCGGGGCCGTACGGAACCTCCGGTCTCCGTACGGCCCCGGTGCGCGCCCGCGAGGGCGCCGGAGTCCGCGCACACGGCGCCCGGCGGGTCCCGCTCACGAGGAGTCGCGCACGATCAGCTCCGTCGGCAGGACCCGGCGCGGCTCCTCCTCGGCCGCGAGCGCGCCGTCCGTCTTCTCCGCGATCTTCTGCAGCAGCAGCCGGGTCATCGTCCGGCCCATCTCCTCGATCGGCTGGCGCACGCTCGTCAGCGGCGGGTCCATGTGCCGCGCCACCGCCGAGTCGTCCACCCCGACCAGAGCCACGTCCTCGGGGACCCGGCGCCCGGCCTCCCGCAGCACCGACCGCGCACCGGCCGCCATCACGTCCGAGGCCGCGAACACGGCGTCCAGGTCCGGGCCCCGCTCCAGCAGGTCCCGCATCGCCAGCCGGCCGCCCTCCTCCGTGAAGTCGCCCGTCGCCACCAGCGACTCGTCCGGCGGCAGACCCGCCTCCGCCAGACCGGCCCGGTAGCCGCCCAGGCGGGCGCGGGCCACGTACATGTCCAGCGGACCGCTGATGGTCGCGATCCGGGCCCGGCCGCGGCCCACGAGATGGGCGACCGCCGCACGGCCCGCGCCGATGTTGTCCGAGTCCACGTACGCGACGGGTTCCGCCTCCGCCCGCCGGCCGTTCATGACCACCGGCAGCCCGAGCTCCCGCACCCGGTCGGGCAGCGGGTCGTCGCCGTGCACGGACGCCAGCAGCACGCCGTCGACGCGCTGGGCGGCGAGGTACTGCTCGAAGCGCTGCCGCTCCTGCTCGGTCCGCACCAGGGTGAGCAGCAACTGCTTGTCGGCGTCGGCGAGCTCGGCGCTCACGCCGCGCATGAGGTCGAGGAAGTAGGGCTCCGCGAAGAGCCTCGCCTCGGTCTCGGGGATCACCAGGGCGACGGCGTCGGTACGGCTGCCCGCCAGCGCCCGGGCCGCCTGGTTGGGGACGTAACCGAGTTCGGCGACGGCGCGGGCCACGGCGTCCCTGGTCTGTTCGCTCACCCGGGGCGAGCCGTTGATCACCCGTGAGACCGTGCCCCTGCCGACGCCGGCCAGGGCCGCGACCTCCTCCAGAGTGGGCCTGCCGTTGCGCCGTCCGTTCACGAACCTCGAACTCCCCTCGTACGCACCCGTGTTCCGCGCCGATCCCGTCGCGGCAGATCAGAGGGGCGAAGCCCGCTCCGAGCCCCTCCCCGGGCGCGCGTGGGACAACCTACGCCGACCCGGGGGATGGGAGCGCTCCCACACTACGGGACGACCCTCCCCGATGTCATGGTCCGCGTTCAGGACATGACGATGCCCCTCGGGGCGCGAGGGCCCGAAACCCGACGAACACCTTCCGGTAACGAATCCGCGTTCATGTCTTGACACTCGCACCCGCCAGGCAGCAACCTTCCGGCAACGACGTGGGAGCGCTCCCATCCGGGAAGCGACAACGACCTTCATCAGGTCCGGGCGGGGCCTCGCCGAGCCGCGAACCCCCGCCGGGCCCACCTGGCGCACAACGAGCACCACCTTGGACGAGGAGAGTGGAATGCGCACTTCCAGCAGCAGACGCGGTCACCGCACCGCCATCGCCGCGGTCGCCGTCCTCGCGACCGGCACGGCCCTGCTCACCGGCTGCGGCGGCGGGAGCGACGACAACGCGTCCGGCGACGGGAAGATCACGCTGCGGATCGGGACCTTCGGTTCCTTCGGCTACGACAACAAGACCGGCGCCAAGCTCTACGCCGAGTACGAGAAGACCCACCCCAACATCAAGATTGAAGAGTCGAACGTCGCCGACGGCCAGAAGTACTGGGACACGCTGAAGCTGCGCCTCTCCCGCAACAGCGGCCTGGCCGACATCCAGGCCCTGGAGGTGGGCTACATCGCGGAGGCGACCGGGTCCGCGATGGGTGACAAGTGGGTCGACCTCGGCAAGACCGGCGGCGCGGACCTCGGGGCGTTCCTCGACTGGAAGGTCAAGCAGGCCACCACCGGCAAGGGCTCCGTGATCGGCCTCGGCACCGACATCGGCCCGATGGCCATCTGCTACAACAAGGACCTGTTCGCCAAGGCCAAGCTGCCCACCGACCGCGCCGAGGTCGCCAAGCTGTGGGCCGGCGACTGGGCGAAGTTCCTGGAGGCCGGCAAGACCTACCAGAAGAGCGCCCCCGCCGGGACCTCGTTCCACGACTCGGCGAGCGGCCTGTTCAACGCCGTGGTCTCCAGCCAGCCGATCCAGTACGCGAACGCCCAGGGCGAGCTCGACTACGAGAACAGCCCCGGCGTGAAGAAGGCCTGGGAGACAGCCGTCTCCGCCGCGCAGAGCGGACTGACCGCCAAGCTGCGCCAGTTCGACGAGAAGGGCACCTGGAACGCCGCCTTCAAGAACTCGAAGTTCGCCACGGTCGCCTGCCCGAGCTGGATGACGGGCATCATCAAGGACCAGGCCGGCGCGGGCAACCAGGGCAAGTGGGACATCGCGGCCCCGCCGGTGGCGGGCAACTGGGGCGGCGCCTTCCTGGCCGTGCCCAAGGCGGGCAAGCACACCAAGGAGGCCGCCGAGCTCGCCGCCTGGCTGACGGCCCCGGCGCAGCACGCCAAGGTCTTCGGGGTGAACGGCAACATCCCGTCCTCGAAGGACACGCTGACCTCCTCGGTCGTCCAGGACGCGAAGCTGCCCTACTTCGGCGACACTCCGGTGGGCAAGATCTACTCGGAGGCCGCCGCCGGCATCACGCCCGCGCCGATCAGCCGCTGGGACGGCCAGGTGAAGACCTTCATCACCGACAACGGCATCCTCGACATCGAGCAGCGGGGCACGGCACCGGACAAGGCCTGGCAGAACGTCAAGAAGCTGATCGACGACAAGATCGACCAGTAGCGGGGACCGCGTGACGGCCCGTCGCCGCCTGAGGGCGGCGGGCCGTCACCGTCCGCACCACCGCACGCATCGACCTGGAAGGACGCCCCCGTGGCCACCTCCGTTCGGGCGACGAGCGGCGGCTCCCCGCCCCCCGTCGCACCC
>NZ_RDBI01000259.1 GCF_008042125.1 Streptomyces sp. MS191 | reverse complement strand
GGGCAGCACCTTCGGGGTGTAGCCGAGGGCCTTGAGCCGCCGCAGCTGCTCGGCGTTGGCGCTGACCACGACCGAACGGGCGTCGACCTCGTCCACCGAGACCCCGGTGGCCGCCAGTGCGGTGCGGGCGGCGGGGGTGGAGGGTCCGGCGATCTCGTACTGCCGGATCACCTCCTCGGCGGCGGCGGTCGGCGCCGGGTCGGCCCCGGCGGGTGTCGCGTTGACGGAGAGCGGCGCCGCCACGGCGAGCGCCAGCAAGGCCGCGAGGGTGGCGGACCTTCTTCCGCGAATGCGAAGTCGCATGCTGTCTCCTGGGTGGGGAGTGTGGGGGTGTGCGACGAAACTGGTGCGGGTGTCCGGCCACATGGTGGAGCCGTGGCATGCACCGGTCAAGGAGCGCACTTCGGCCATACTGTCCGCGTGGGGACGCTGATCGGCACGTACGAGGTCGAGCACAAGCTAGGCGAAGGCGGCATGGGCACCGTGTATTTGGCGCGCTCGCGCGGCGGACGCGCGGTCGCGGTCAAGGTCGCACGGCCGGAACTCGCCACCGATCCGGCCTTCCGGGAACGCTTCCGCGCCGAGGTCGAGGCCGCCCGGAGGGTCGGCGGCTTCCACACCGCCCAGGTGGTGGACGCCGACCCGGACGCCGAGGCTCCCTGGCTCGCCACCGCCTACGTCCCCGGGCCCACGCTCTCCGGACTGCTCGCCGCCGAGGGACCGCTGCCCGAGCCGCGGCTGCGCGCGCTCGGCGCCGCGCTCGCGGAGGCGCTGGAGGCCATCCACGCCTGCGGTCTCGTCCACCGGGACCTCAAGCCCGGCAACATCGTCATGGCCGCCGACGGCCCCCGCGTCCTCGACTTCGGCATCGCCCGCGCCCTGGAGTCGACGCGGCTCACGGCCACCGGCACGGCCTTCGGCACCCCCGGCTACCTGGCGCCCGAGCAGGCCCTCGGCCAGGAGGTCACGGGCGCCGCGGACGTGTTCGCGCTCGGCGCCGTCCTGGTGGCGGCGGCCGGCGGGCGCGCCTTCGGCGACGGCACCCCGATGGGGCTCATGTACCGCTCCGTCCACGAGTCCGCGGACCTGGCGACGGTCCCGGCCGGGCTGCGGGACCTGGTGGGCGGCTGCCTGGCGAAGGACCCCGCCCGGCGTCCGACGCCGGGGGCGATCCTGGACGCGCTGGCCGCGCGGCCGCAGGGAGCGCCCACCGGACCTGACGCGGCTTCGCCGGCCGTCCCGCCGGTCGTGGCGGACGTGCCGGCACCGACCGCCCCGGCCGACTCCCTGGCCCCCACGGTGACCGCCGACCCGCGGATCGCCCGCGCCCGCGACGCGGTGCCGCCGCGCGCCGAGCCCGCCCGCGACGCGGTGCCGCCGAGGAGGTGATCCGGCAGTACGAGATCGCCGGACCCTCCACCCCACGCCGCCCGCACCGGCCGACGTGCTGGCGCAGTTCACCGCGTCGACGGCCGGACTGCCGCACTCGCCGAGCGGCACCCGGTGGCTGCCGCCGCGCTGGACCGAGCTGATCGGCGCGTACGAGAGCCAGGGCGTACGTGCCGATCAGCGTCCCCACGCGGACAGTATGGCCGAAGTGCGCTCCTTGACC
>NZ_RDBI01000258.1 GCF_008042125.1 Streptomyces sp. MS191 | reverse complement strand
GGCCATCGGACGGGTAGCAGTAGGGCGAGGCACGGACGGGAAGGGCGCCGAGGGGCGAGGCACCTACGGCGGCACAGGGGCCGGGCTCTCGGGGTCATCCACCCTTGTGAGTGTCGGGTGGTTGGCCGCCCTCTCTCCGAGTGTGGCAGCCGGGTCCGTGCCCTCAAGGGCGCTCCTTCGTCGCGTCGCTGCGCGATGGGCTYCGCCCACCCTTGACCGCCCGGCCCCGGCTGCCTTTTCACACTCGGAGGGCGGCCCGGGAAAGGGGCCAGGCGATCCGCATGGCGGCGCGCCAGCGCCGTCGGCGTCCGTCTGCCTTGGGGTGGTCTAGCGCAGCCATTGAATGGGGTGACGCGGCGGCGCTTAGCGTCGATCGGTCGCTCATTGGCGGGGATTCATGCCCCGCTGGTCAWTCCCGGTGGTGGGTGGAGCCGGATCCGCGAGCCCTTGGAATCGGCGACGTCTCAAGCCGGCCGGTCCGGCCATCCCGACTGGCGGTGTCATCCTGAATGACGCTACGGCGTACATTACTTGCGGTAACACTGACGGGATAAGGGACTTCGGGGGGCATATCGGACTCTGGGAGGGCTTAATGTACGCCGTAGCGTCATTGATGGATCGACTCCAGCCCGGCGATGGGGCTGGTGGGATGGATGGGGCCCGCCCGGCCCGAATGAATGAAGCTGGGCGCCGGGCAGGGATCACCCACCACCGGGATTGACCAGCGGGGCATGAATCCCAGCCAGGAATCGAGTGGTACCCGCTAAGCCGTGCCCAGCTGCCCCATTCAATGGCTGCGCTGAACCACCCCTAGACCTGACAGCTGCCGACGGCGGCCGAGGGGCTCCGGTCCCCGGAGCGGATGCCCCCTCCCCGGGCCGCCCTCCGAGTGTGAAAAGGCGGGTGGAGGTGACGGGTCAAGGGTGGGCGGAGCCCATCGCGCAGCGACGCGACGAAGGAGCGCCCTTGATGCGGCGCCGGAACCCGCCACACTCGGAGAGAGGGCGGCCAACCACCCGACACTCACAAGGGTGGATGACCCCGAGAGCCCGGCCCCTGTGCCGCCGTAGGTGCCTCGCCCCTCGGCGCCCTTCCCGTCCGTGCCTCGCCCTACTGCTACCCGTCCGATGGCCGGTCCTGCCCGCTGCCGCTCGGGGCCGCCAACCACCCGACACTCACAAGGGTGGATGACCCCGAGAGCCCGGCCCCTGTGCCGCCGTAGGTGCCTCGCCCCTCGGCGCCCTTCCCGTCCGTGCCTCGCCCTACTGCTACCCGTCCGATGGCCGGTCCTGCCCGCTGCCGCTCGGGGCCTGGATCC
>NZ_RDBI01000257.1 GCF_008042125.1 Streptomyces sp. MS191 | reverse complement strand
GAGGGTGCCGTGCGCGCGGTCGGGGTCGTCGTGGCCGGTCCAACCGCAGTCGGGGCCGTCGTACACCTCGATCCACGTGCAGTGCAGGTCGCCGGCGGCGGTGTGGAGGGCGCCGGTGTGGGCGGTCACGCGCAGCTTCCGGTCACGGTCGGTTCCCCCCTGACCGACACTCCCGCTCGGACGCCTGCCCTCCTCGCGGCGCGCGGCCTCCGGATGCCGAGCTCCGACGAGTGGGAGCACGCCTGCGGGGCCGGAGCGGACACCCTCTTCCGGTGGGGCGACCACTGCCCCCTCGACGCCATCCCCTACGGAGACCACGGCGGCCCGCAGCACGGGCCGAACGCCTTCGGCCTGCGCATCGCCCACGACACGTACAGCACGGAGCTGACCAGCGACCGTACCGCCGTGCACGGAGGAGACGGCGGTGAGTCGGTCTGCGGGGGGTACGGCATCCTCCTCGCCTGGCTGCCCCTCGCCACCGCCAACCGCAACCCCTCCATGGCCGACTTCGTCCACGGTCCCGAAGGCGAGGACCTCTGCGAGGACTTCACCACCCGGCCGGTGCTCACCCTCGGACCGTGAGTCCCGCACCCCTCACCGGGAGGTCACGGAACGTGAGCATCGGCGGGCGGACCGTCGCTCACGGTGGTTCACTGGCGGTATGCCTTTCGCACGCTACGGGGTGCTCGCGGGGACGCTCCACGGGTACCACCGCGACCAGCCGGACAGCCAGGGCCGTTGGTTCCACGTCAACCTGGACGTCGACGCGCCCGCCGGGCGCTACCACTGCGCCGTCGACGTCGACAGCCACAAGTCCAACGTGGGTGTGCAGTGGAAGGCGTTCACCCTGGACGCCGCCTCCCTCGGACCGGCCGCGGCCCTCGCCCCGGGCTACCACGACCTGGCCCGCACACCGGATTCCGGCGCACTGGACTACCTCCGCCACCCGGCCCTCGTGGACCACTCCGGCGTACTCTTCCGGCGCCGCCCGCCGGACTGGCTGCAGGACCTGCTCGGCCTGTTCGGCTCGCGGCCGTGGCACGCGGGCTCCAACGTCGACGCAGCCGCCGCGCTGGAGGAGATCCTGGAGGCGGGGCGGCGCATCCTCGTCTTCGGCGAACCCTTCGACGACGACCCCGAAGGCGACCTCGGCATGCACAACGTCCACCAGAACCAGGGAGACCCGACGGGATCCCAGTGGTGGGCGGAGAACGGCATCTGGCAGGACGGCGCGACGGTCACCCAGCGCACCGACGGCCGCTACGACGTCTTCCTGAACAAGTTCTCCAGCCAGGCGGACCGCACGGACGCCGCGGGCC
>NZ_RDBI01000256.1 GCF_008042125.1 Streptomyces sp. MS191 | reverse complement strand
AGGCCGCCGGGCGGGGAGACGATCGGCCGGTAGAGGGCGGGGCGGCGCGCGGCGAAGGCGTCGGTGCCGTCCGCCCTGAGCTTGTCGGCGGCCACGGCCGGCCGGATGTCGGCTGTGACGACGGCCTCCCCGTACCGGGGTGCCTGGGCGACGACCGTGCCGTCCGGGGCGACGATCTGGCTCTCGCCCGCGCCCTCGAGGGCCTCGGCCGGCACGCCCATGGCGGCGCTGATCGCTCCGATCCGGTCCGCCGGGAGCAGCGGCCCGACCTTGTTGGCCGCGATCACCCACACCCGGTTCTCCGCGGCACGCACCGGGATGTGCAGTGCGGCCTCGTCGAGGGCGAAGGAGTTGAGGCTGTTGAGCAGCACGTGCGCGCCGCGCAGGGCCAGACCGCGGCACACCTCCGGGACGACCCCTTCCATGCACGAGTACAGGCCGACCGGCCCGAGGGCGGTGGAGATGACCGGGCCGGGCTCGGTGGCCGGGTCCAGATGGTCGTTCTCGCTGCCCATCAGCACCTGCTTGTCCGCGGCTCCGGCGAGGGTGCCGTCCGGTCCGTAGAGCAGGCTCGCCGCGGTGATGCGCTCCGCGCCGGCCGGTCCGCCGCCGGAGGCCAGCGTGACGTGGATCTTGACGTACATGCCGTGCCGGGCCGCGTGTTCGGCGACCGGTCCCAGGAAGTCGTCCCCGGCCCGGCAGGCGGCGGCCAGCGCCTGGTCCCGGTCGTCGTACCAGGACAGGTGATTGCAGAACTCCGGCAGGACCACGAGAATCGCGCCCTGCTCCGCGGCGGCGTCGATCATCCTGAGGCATCCGGCCAGATTGGCCTTCCGGTCCCGGCCCACGGCGAACTGGGCGGCCGCGACGCGGAACGTGCGCGCTTCGTCCATGGTGAACTCCATCGGTTCCTCTAGCGGAACAGCGTTTCCCGAACATACACTCGCGGCGCCCTCCTGCGACAGAGGGATGCGACATCGAGCGAAGGAGCAAGTGCCTTGCTGCTACACGTCGTTCTGATGCGTTTCACCGATTCCGCCGACGCCTCGCAGGCCGCCGAGCGCCTGCGGCGTCTGGCCGACTCCGTCCCGCAGATCCGCTCCCTGGACGTCGGCCTGGACATCACCCACTCCGAGCAGTCCTACGACCTGGCCCTCACCACCCGTCACTCGGACCCCGCCGAACTCGCCGCCTACCAGAACCACCCCGACCACCTGGCCCTGGCCGCCTGGCTGCGTCCCCGCCTGGCCCATCGCGCGGTCGTGGACCACGTCGAGCGGTGACCCTCCGGAGCCCGCGCCCCGGACCCCGCCCCGCAGCC
>NZ_RDBI01000255.1 GCF_008042125.1 Streptomyces sp. MS191 | reverse complement strand
GGGACGTGGTGCCCACCGCCGACCGGGAGGTCCTGGAACCCTGGCTCGAGCGCACCCCCGGCCACCTGGAATGGATGG
This sequence comes from Streptomyces sp. MS191, assembly GCF_008042125.1. Lineage (GTDB taxonomy): Bacteria > Actinomycetota > Actinomycetes > Streptomycetales > Streptomycetaceae > Streptomyces. Next base: position 2,307 of record NZ_RDBI01000255.1, on the reverse strand, counting down.
AGCGCCACGTGTCGGAGGCCGTGTAGGCCGCCTTCATGCGCCGCTCCAGGGACTGCTTCGCGGTCTCGTCGGCGTAGAGCGCCTCGTACCAGCTCGCGTGCCCCTCGTTGAGCCACAGGTCGGACCAGGTGCGGGGGGAGACGCTGTCGCCGAACCAGTGGTGGGCCAGCTCGTGGACCATGACCGAGTCGACGTACCACTTCGGGAACGCGGGCTCGGTGAAGAGCCGGCGCTCGAAGAGGGAGAGCGTCTGGGTCTCCAGCTCGAAGCCCGTGTCGGCGTCCGCGATCAGCAGGCCGTAGGTCTCGAAGGGGTACGGCCCGACCTGGCGCTCCATCCATTCCAGGTGGCCGGGGGTGCGCTCGAGCCAGGGTTCCAGGACCTCCCGGTCGGCGGTGGGCACCACGTCCCGGACGGGGAGTCCGTGGGGGCCGGTCCGGTGGACGACGGTGGTGCGGCCGATGGAGACCTGGGCGAGCTCGGTGGCCATGGGATGGGCGGTGCGATAGGTCCAGGTGGTGGTGGCGCCCTGCTCGGTCCGGCCCGCGGGCAGGCCGTTGGCGACGGCGGTCAGCGTGCTGGGGGCGGTGATCCGGAAGGTGAAGAGGGCCTTGTCGGCCGGGTGGTCGTTGGACGGGAAGACCCGGTGGGCGGCGTCGGCCTGGTTGGCCATGGCGAGGCCGTCGGCGGTCCGGACCCAGCCGCCGTTGTCGGCGGGTCCGGTGGGGTCGCTGGTGTGGTCGACGGTGACGGTGAGAGCGTCGCCGGAGCGGACCGCGCGGGCCGGGGTGATCACCAGGTCCTCGCCGCTCGTGGTGAACTCCGCGGGTTGGCCCCCGACGGTGACCGAGGACACCGTGCCGTGGGTGAAGTCCAGGTTGATCCGTTCCAGGTCCTCGGTCGCGAGGGCGTCGATGCGGGTCACGGCCCGGAGCGGCTCGGTGTTCGACCCCGCGTAGGTGAGGCCGATGTCGTAGGCGAGGACGTCGTAGCCGGGGTTGCCGAGGTGGGGGAAGAGGCGGTCTCCGATACCGAGGGGCGCCGGCGCGGGGAGGGCGGCGGCGAGCAGTCCGGCCGATGCGGCGACCACGACGGCGGAACGCAGCCACCGCGCGCGTGGGGGGCGAAGTCGGGGTGTGAGCGGCATGGGCTACGGCTACCAGGGCGCCCGCCGGTCCCCCGGGCGGCGCGCTCGCCCGCCACCCGAAGGAGTCATGCCACCGGGGTCTTCCGGTTCAGTCCTGCGGCGAGGCGGGGTGGCGGGCGCGGCTCACGTCGTACACGCCGGGGACGTCGCGCATGGCCCGCATCAGGGCGGGGAGCCCGGCCGCGTCGGGGAGTTGGAGGGTGTACGTGTGCCGGACCCGCTGTTCGCTGGGCGGCTCGACGGTCGCGGCGACCACGGCCACGCCGGCACCGGCGATGGCCTCGGTGAGGTCCGCGAGCAGATGGGGTCTGCCGAAGGACTCGGCGACGAGCGTGACCCGGCATTCGGCGGTGTCGCCCCAGTGGACGACGACGGGTTCGCGGCCGAGCCGTCTCATCGCGTCGACGGAGGCGCAGCCGGTGCGGTGGACGGTGACGGATCCGCCGCGCACCAGGAAGCCGGTGATCTCGTCCGGGGGTACGGGCGTGCAGCAGCCGGCGGGCCGGACGGCGGCGGTGGCGCTGCCGGGGAGTTCGGCGAGGATCCGGGTGCCGGAACGCCGGTCGGCGGTGACGGACGAGGGCGGCCGGGGGTCGGCGTCGGGGGCCTTCGCGGCTTCGGGGTGCGCCCGCAGCCACGTGGTGATCGCGATCCGGGCGGCCTGGGTGCGGGCGTGGTCCAGCCACTGCGGCGAGGGGCCCGAGGTGGCGTCCTGGGCGAGGAGCAGCTGCACCGTGTCGCCGTCGACGAGCACCGTGCTCAGCGTCGCCAGGCGGCCGTTGACGCGCGCGCCGAGACAGCCGTGGGCGGCTTCGCCGTGCTGGGCGTAGGCGGCGTCCACGCAGCTCGCCCCGGCGGGCAGGCCGAGTGTTCCGCCGTCGGCGCGGAAGACGGTGATCTCCTGGTCCTCGGCGAGGTCGGCGCGCTCGCCGTCCTCGGCCGCTTCGGCGCCGGCGTCGGCCGTGGCCGGGGGCGTGTACGGATTACCGAGGGCGACGACGCCCGCTTCGGCGACCTTGTGCATCTGGTGGGTGCGGATGAGGACTTCGGCGACGGCTCCGTCCGGGGCGGCGACGGCCGTGTGCAGCGACTGGTACAGGTTGAACTTGGGGGCGGCGATGAAGTCCTTGAACTCGGAGATCACCGGGGTGAAACAGGTG
>NZ_RDBI01000254.1 GCF_008042125.1 Streptomyces sp. MS191 | reverse complement strand
CGCACCCCCTGCGCACCCGCCCCTTCCGGCTGCTGTTCACCGGCCGCACGCTCTCCCTGCTCGGCGACTCCGTCATCCCGGCGGCGCTCGCCATCGCCGTCTGGGAGGCGACCGGTTCGGCCTCCGCGCTCGCCCTCGTACTGGCCTGCGCGATGGTCCCCAAGCTGCTCCTGCTGCCCCTGGGTGGCGTCGTGGGCGACCGCTTCGACGCCCGGACGATCGCCCTCACCACGGACCTCGTTCGCTGCGCCACCCAGCTCCTCGTCGGGCTCCAGCTGCTCGGCGGCGAACCCACCCTGTGGCTCATCGCCACCGTCGAGGTCGTCGGCGGCGCGGCCGGCGCCTTCGCCATGCCGACCGGTGCTCCCCTGGTGACGGGCACCGTCGCGCCCGGGGCCCTCCAGCGGGCCAACGCCGCGATGGGCATCGCCCGCAGCGCCACCCGCCTCGGCGGCCCCGCCGTCGCCGGCGCCCTGATCCTGACCGTCGGACCCGGCTGGGCCTTCGTCCTGGACGCGGCCACCTTCGCCGCGAGCGCCGCCCTGCTGTCCGCCGTACGCGTCCGGCACGTCCCGATCCCCCGCCGCTCGCTGCGCGCCGACCTCAAGGAGGGGTGGCGGGAGGTCCGCGCCCGCGACTGGTACTGGACCAGCCTCGTCGGGCACAGCGCCTGGAACGGCGCCGCCGCCGTCCTGATGACCCTCGGCCCGGCCCTCGCCCTCTCCCAGCCCGGCGGCCGGGGCACCTGGGTCGCCTTCCTCCAGGCCGGCGCGATCGGACTGCTGGCGGGCTCGCTCCTGGCCCACCGCGCCCGCCCCCGGCGACCCGTCCTCGTCGCCAACCTCGGCCTCGCCGTCTACGCGCTGCCGCTGGTCCTGCTCGCCGGCTCCGCTCCCGCCCCGCTGACGATCGTCTCCTACGGCGTCGCCCAGGCCGGCCTGGGCTTCCTCTCCCCCGTCTGGGAGACCGCCGTCCAACAGGCCGTACCCGCCCACGCCCTGGCCCGGGTGACGTCCTACGACTGGCTGCTCTCGCTCGCCGCCATGCCGCTCGGCTACGTCCTGGCACCCGTCGCCGCCTCCGCCTGGGGCCCGGAGGTCCCGCTCGTCGTCGCCGCGGTGGCCGTGAGCGGCTGCTGCCTGGGCACGGCACTGGTCCCCGGCGTCCGGCGGTTCGGCACCGAACGATGAACCCACGCGCGGACGTTGTCGGCGCCGTCGCCTACCTTCGTACCCATGGTGGGGACGACGGGCCTGGCGATCAGGCTGAACGAGGCCGTGCGCGACGGGCGGGCCGGGGAACTGGTGGACTCGCTGGACGCGGCGGGGCGGCGGGAGTGCGCGCTGCTGCTGCAGGCGGAGGTCTGCCGGCGCGACGACCGGGACGCCGCGGCGGTCCTGACGGTGCTGGCCGGGCAGCGGCTCGACTGGTCCACGGCCGAGGCGGATGTGCTGCTGGCCCGGCTGGTGGGCCCGGACGCGGCCGTCGCCCCGCACGAGCTGCGCGAGCGCTTCCCCGTCCTGGTGCCGATCGCCCTGTCCGCGGTGGAGCAGTCCGAGGAACCCGACCGGGCGCGGCTGCGCGCGCTGCACCGGTGCGCGGCGGACCTCGTCACCTACCAGGGTGAGGCCCACCGGCCGGTCCGCGACCGGCTGGCCGCCCTGCTGGCCCGCGAGGTGCCGCTCGTGGACGGCAGGCTGCCGCGCCATCTGCTGGACTCCCTCGACGCGTTCGGCCCGGCGATGCGGTCCGCGCACGCGGACCTGCTCGCCGGCGAGGGTGTGGCCGCGTTCCTCGGGCACTGCGTGCTGGTGGACCGGCCCCGGGCGACCCGGACCTGGCGGAGGACGGCCGCGGTCCTCCTGGCGCGGACCGGGTCGGGCCCTGAGCTGGTGCGGCGGCTGCTGGAGGGCATCGCCGTCCAGCCCGAGCACCGGGTGTCCGACCTGAACCCCTGGGGGATGAGCCTCACCGGCATCGCGGGCGACACCAACACCTGCCTGGTCCGCGGACTGCTGTGGGCGGCGCTCGATCTGGACGCCGACCGGGCCGTCCCGCTGGCAGGCGCGATCGCGCTGCACGCGGGGACGGGCATCGGCGGCTCCGGAGGCATGTGCCGCAACCAGGCGCTGGCCACCACCGCCGTCGCCGTCCTGGGCTCCTGCGAGGGGCGGGCCGGCGAGCAGGCCGTCCAGTGGCTCGGCCGGCTGCCGAAGCAGGTCCGCAACCGGACGGTGCTCAAGGGGATCGCCGCGGCCCTGGAGACCGTCGCGGCACGCTCCGGCCTCACCCCGTCGATGCTGCGGGAGCGGGGTGTGCCGACGCACGGCCTGGACGGGCGCGGGATGCGCGAGGAGCAGCTCGGCGCCTACACCGCGGTGCTGTCGGTACGGGAGCCGGGCACGGCCGTGCTGTCGTTCCTGGGGCCCGGGGGCCGGGTCCTGAAGTCCCCGCCCAGGACGGTCCGGGACGAGCACGGCGAGCGGCTGACGCCGCTCCGGGCCGCCCTGAAGGGGCTGCGGGCCGAGCTGGCCGCCGAGCACACCCGGCTGGAGGAGCACCTGGCGGCCGGCACCGTCTGGTCCGCGGAGGACTGGGAACGGTACTGCGTCGACCACCCGGTCACCGGCGCCGTCGCCCGCGCCCTGCTCTGGGAGGTCGCCGCGGACGGCGAGCCCTGGAGCGCGGGGCTCGTGGAACGCACCGGTGGCGGCTGGGCGCTGGCCGGGGCGGGCGGCACCGCCACCCCGGTGGGGCCCCGTTCCCGGCTGCGGCTGTGGCATCCGGTCCGCGCCGCGGGCGAGGACGTGTCCGAGTGGCGGGACGAACTGACCGGGCGCGAACTGCGCCAGCCGTTCAAGCAGGTCTTCCGGGAGGTCTATCCGATCACCCCGGCCGAGGTGGCGACGGGCTCCTACTCCAACCGGTTCGCCGGGCACGTCCTGCGCTACGGCCAGGCGCGGGCACTGATGACGGAGCGGGGCTGGCGGGGGAACCACCTGGGGTACTTCGGGGAGGGGTACTCCTCC
>NZ_RDBI01000253.1 GCF_008042125.1 Streptomyces sp. MS191 | reverse complement strand
GCGACGGGGTGCCCGTGACCAGGCTTCGCGGGGCGGGCCTGAACGGGGCGCGCAGTACGGTCTTCTCGATGTCCTCGAGCATGAAGGCGTTGTGCACGAAGCCGATGCCGCTGCCGATCTCCTGGCGGGTGTGCCCGGGATGGGCGCCCCACGGCGTGAAGCCGAGCAGGAAGCCGACCGCCGACCAGCAGTTGACGCCCAGGGTGCCGTAGCGCAGGTCGGCGATCGCGGTGCGGACCGCGTCCCGGTGGGTCTTCTCGGTCCTCGGATGGACGATCATGGTCGCTCCGAGCGTGCCGGGGAGCGTGTCGTTGGCGAAGTCGACGGCGTGGCGCAGGAATGCGTCCGGCGTCTGTCCGGGCAGGCGTACGACGCCCAGCGCGCTGCCGAAGACCTCCTCGGTGATGAGGACGTCGTCGTGGTCGGTGATGTCGGGGACGAGCACGCGGCAGCCGTCGCCGTGGGTCTCCGCCTGCGGGTGGGCGGCCAGGACGGAGGCGAGGCGCGCGGCGGCGCCGGGGTAGTAGTCGGTTCGTGACGGCAGTTCGCGCAGCACCTGCCGGATCTCCGCCAGGAGGCGCTCGGTGCCGTCCCAGTCACGTGGCAGTACCAGGATCTGGCTGGCGATGCAGTTGTGTCCGGAGTTGTTCATCTTGCTGGTGACGACATGTTCGGCTTGGAAGCGGAAGTCGGCGTCGCTCCACGGCCCCGGCACGACGATGCAGGGGCTGACGCCGCCCAGTTCACTGCTGAAGGGCTTGTCCAGCAGGGGCCGGTCGTCGAGGCGGCGCTGCTCGGCTTCCTCGTCCGTGCCCCAGACGATGGCGTCGTGGGTGCGCTCGCTGCCGGTGACGTGAACGGCGTCCACGTCCTCGTGGCCGGCGAGGTAGCCGCCTTCGGTCGCACCGCCGTCGACGAAGCGCACCCAGCCGCCGTCGACGAACTCGGCGAAGATGTACTCGAAGTGGGGCCGGAGGTAGTCGTTGACCGGGTTCATCTTGGCGATGACGACCTGGTGCTCGACGTAGAGCTTGTGCAGGATGTCCAGTGCGGTGATGGCCGCGACGTTGCCCGCGCCGAGGACCAGAGCCACGCCCGGGCGGCCGGGCCTGTCCCGGTACCCACCCGCCGCACGGTCGCGTGCCTGCTCGGTGGTGGTGCCGGGCCGCATCCACACCTGCGCCGTGAATCCGTTGAACAGGAGGGTGTCCCAGCCGGTGGCGGGGAAGACGTCGACCCGCGTGCGGCCGTCCTCCTCGTGGACGGCCTCGGCGCCGACGGGATCCATGCCCGCGGCGATCCGCCGGAGCACGTGCAGGTAGGCCGCCGCGTTCTGCGCCAGGGCCCACGGCCCGCCGGTCCAGTCCTCGGCGGCCCACGGCGAGTCGGGGGCGTACCCCTTCGCTCGGGCACCGGCGGCGGCCAGTTCGGAGGCTCGGGAGACCACGCGCGGCAACAGCCGCTCCAGGAGGGCGATGCGTTCGGCGAGCGGGGTGGCCGCCCAGGAGTCGGCGCTGCCGCGTACGTGAGCCACGGTGCGGTCGAGGAAGGAGGTGTCGAGGGCACTGGTGTTCAACGTCGGTCCTTGCGGGAGGTCGGGGCGGGGAGGGGAACGGCGCGGGCCGGCTCCGTGCGCTGTGCGGGGAGCCGGCCCGCGCGWGGTCGGGACGTCCGGCGGGTGGTCAGGACAGCCGGCGGGCGTCGCGGTCCGGGTCGATCAGGGTGAGGGCGGCGGCACCGCTCAGCAGGAGCACGGCGCCGGTGATCAGGACGGCGTACTGGTAGCCCTGCGCACCGCGGGTGTCCACGAGGTGCCCGATCAGTGTCGGCGCCAGCAGACCGGCGGTGGTCACCACGGCGTTCATGATGCCCAGGGCACCACCGCGGCGGTCCACCGGAGCCAGCTCCGTGACCGTGGTGACGGCGACGCTGCTCATCGCTCCGGCGAGCCCGAAGCCCGCGACCAGCAGCGCGGCGGTCAGCGCACCGGCCGGGGCCAGCGGCAGGGCGAGGCACGACCCGGCGCCGATGAGCAGGAGCACGCCGCCGACTCCGCCGCGGGCCCACCGGCTCGCGGTCCCGCGGCGCAGCAGCCATCCGGTCAGGCCCGCCTGCCCGAGCACCACGACGCCACCCAGACCCCAGACCAGCATCAGCACCTGGGTGGCACCGGCGGAGGTGTATCCCAACCCGTCGCGGAGGTAGGAGGGGAGCCAGACCAGAGCGAAGGCGATGACCCAGTAGGTGCCGAAGTAGGCGGCCGTGGCGCCGATCCAGGTTCGGGTCGCGAGGATCCGCCGGTACGGCGTCCTCTGCCCGGCCGGAACCGGAGCGGTCTCCGCCGCCGCGCCCTCCCCTCCCTTCTCGCCGGAGGCGGTCGGCGACGTGGTGTCCGCGGCCGCGTACGGTCCCTCTCCTCCGAAGGGGATCCACAGCAGGGCCCACACGACGCCGACGAGCGCCACCGCGGCGACGGCCGAGCGCCAGCCGTGGTGCTGGATCACCCACGTCAGTACGGGCGCCGCGACCAGGACCCCCAGGGTGATGCCGAGGACGATCAGTGCCCCGGGCAGGTTGCGCCGGTGGTTGGGGAACCAGGACAGGGTGGCCTGCTGGGCGACGGGGAAGGCGGGCCCCTCGGCGGCGCCGAGGAGGACACGTGAGGTGATGAGCACGGCGAGGCCGCCGCCCACCGCCAGCGGTGCTTGGGAGAGGGACCAGAGCACGGCCATGGCGAGAAGGAGCCACTTGGGCCGGATCCGGTCCGCGAGCAGACCCACCGCGGCACCGGAGATCGAGAACAGCAGGAAGAAGGCGCTGCTGGCGAGGCCGAAGGCCGATGCCGACAGGCCGAGGTCCTGTCGGATCTCCTCCGCCGCCAGACCGAGTACGGACTTGTCGGCGAAATTGATCATCATGAAGACGACGAGCAGTGCGGTGACGGTCCACGCGCGGCGTTTCGTTCTGCTCGGTGTCGGTGCCGCGGTGGGTCTGCTCGCGGACCGGATCCGGCCCAAGTGGCTCCTTCTCGCCATGGCCGTGCTCTGGTCCCTCTCCCAAGCACCGCTGGCGGTGGGCGGCGGCCTCGCCGTGCTCATCAC
>NZ_RDBI01000252.1 GCF_008042125.1 Streptomyces sp. MS191 | reverse complement strand
CCACGTCCCCTGTGCATCGCCATGTTCTCGCTCCTCGTCATTCCCACCCGCCCCCTCGGAGCGATGGCGGCAACCTTCGGGACCGCGATCCACGACCGTCAACAGGCCCGGCATCGTCGTTACCTCTTCGACATCCCACCGTGACCGAAGGAGGTGGCGCCACAGGGTCATTTACCGCTCCTGAGCTGCGATTTGTCGATCCGTCAAAAGTAACGACGCGCGACCACTCCCGCTGACGTAATCGATTACGTTACTGTGCGGTCCGCTCGCCTCGACCGACGTCAACCGTCTTGGAGGATCGATGTCACGTGCTGTCGTGCACGCCGACCGAAGCGGACCGCGTCAGACCGACGCGCGCTTGATGTACCGAGCGCCGATCTCGACGGTGCTGCGCTCGGAACGACCTTCCAGGCGCTCGGCCAGCAGCCGCGCACAGGCACGGCCGACCTCCTCGGCCGGATACCGGATGGTGCTCAGCCGTGGACGGACGATCGACGCGAACTCGATGTCGTCATGCCCGACCAGGGCCACGTCCTGGGGAACACGGAGGCCGAGCTGCTCCGCCCGTTCCAGTGCCCCGACCGCCGCCACGTCATTGGCGCACAGCACCGCCTCCGGCGGATTCCGGTGCCGCATGAGACGGCCGAAGCCCTCGGCCCCCGCGTCGCGGGTGTGCTCGCCGTGCACCACGAGCGCGTCGGGCAGCCTCAGGCCGAACGCCGGTGCCTGTGCGCGGATGCGCTCCAGCCGCGGATCGCCGCCGGCGGCGTCACGCGGACCGGCGATGACGCCGATCCGCCGGCGGCCGGTCTCGGCGACGTGCTCCAGCGCCGCCCGTACCGCCCCGTCCGCCGCGGGAGTCACCAGGTCGTGGTCGCCGAACGGGAGATCGGCACTGACCACGACCGGGACGGAAGCGGACGCGAGGACGTCGAAGTCCTCGGGCGCGAGCCGGAACGGTGTGATGACGACGCCGGCCAGGCGCTGCCGCACCGCTTCGTCGAGAAACGCCCGCTCGTCGGCGAGCCTCGCACCCGTGTTGCAGATGGCCACGTGAAATCCCCCGGGCCGCAGAGTCTCCTGCAGGCCGTGCGCCAGCTGGGCGTAGAAGGGATTGGCGATGTCGGGGACCACTAGCGCGATCAAGGTGGACCGGCCCGTCCGCAGGCTGCGCGCCACGGTGTTGAGCCGGAATCCGAGCTCCTCGATCGCGGCCTCGACCGCCCTGCGCGTCTCGGCGGACACCGGCCGCTTCCCGCTGAGCACGTAGGAGACCGTCGCCGAGGAGACCCCCGCGGCCCTCGCCACATCGCTCATGGTGACCGCTCTGGCGATGGCAAACCCTCCTGTGATCAGCCGACAGGCTCCGTACGGCAATGCTCCCGCTCCCCTCGCGTGCGGCGGGAGCGGCTCCACCGGCAGTGACCTTACCCGCGGCTCGACGGACGGGCTCCCGCACCC
>NZ_RDBI01000251.1 GCF_008042125.1 Streptomyces sp. MS191 | reverse complement strand
GAGGGGAAGCGCAGCACCCGGTGGACGTCCGGGCAGTCCGCGAGGGCGTTGAAGCGGTCGACGTCGCGTGCGTGGGCCTCGCGGGTGCCGTGGAACGCGTAGCCCTCGATCTCGACCGCCAGACCCGCGCGGCGGAAGAAGAAGTCGGGACGGAGCGCGCGGCCCGACGACGTGTGGAGCAGCGGCTGGCACTCCGGGCGCAGCCCCGCGTCGTGCAGGTGCAGGCGGGCGATCGTCTCCGCCGGTGAACCCGAGGCCGCGTCGGCCAGGGCCAGCCGGCGGCGTGCCAGGGGGGCGCCCGGGCGGCGGGCGGAGAGTTCGGTCGCCAGTTCCTCGTGGTGGACGAGGGGCTCGCGCCGCACACCCCGGACCGTGCGGCGGGACAGTGCCGAGTCCGCCACGACCACGGCCTCCTCGCGGGTGCCGCACCGTCGTATCAGGTCGCCGACCGTGCGCGCCGGTGACGTGACCCGCAGCCCGGAGCGCAGGCACACGTCCCGGGCGTCGAGTCGGACGGTTCGGTGCAGGTGTATGTCGATGCCGCCTCTTCCGGTCCCGTCGAGGCCCGTCCGTTCCGTGCGGCCGTCCCCTCCTCTCGTGCCTCCGCCCGGCTGGAGGGTGGTGAACTCCAGTACTCCCGGGAAGTCCTTGTTCAGCAGTTCGATGCGATGCAGCAGTGCCGCCGTCCCGTGGCTGCACACCAGCGGAGGGCGGAGCAGTTGGACGACTCTCGCCCTGACCGCCCAGTCCACCTCCTTTCCCGGGACGGCCCACGCCCCGCGGCAGATCCACTGCCATTTCTCGCGGCGCAGCAGCCCCCGGAGTCGTCCCGGTGGCCAGCCCGCCGTGTACGCCCACACCGTCAGGAGCAGTCCGCCCCGGGTGAGTCTCAGCAAGTCCCGCATGCCCCAACCATCCCGATGTGGGGCGAGGTTCGCATCCCCTGTGGATAACTGCCGGGCTGATGCCGCATCCTGGTTCAAAACGGTGCCAGGGCTGCCCCAAGCCCCGAAGTGGACTGCTGATGACGACGACAACGCCGAGCGTGCAACTGGTCAGTGACCTCGTCACCCGGATTCCCGAGTTCCGGGACGCCTACGAGTCCCATCTCTTCAGTCAGGGCGACGTCCTGCCGCACGTCTTCTTCTGGGACGTCGTGCAGGGCACCGTCAGGTCCTTCCTCGGGGAGGATCCGGGTGCCGCCGACTGGCGTCGCACGCTCGCGTTCCTGGAGGAGCAGAGCATGCGGGGTGTCCTCGGTATCGACGAGGTCATCGTCACGTCGTTCCTCAACGATCTGCCGTATCCCCACGAGCCGGGTCACGGGATCGTCGAGCAGCTCGGTCCGGTCATGGCGGCGAAGTTCGTCAGGATCCGTCCGGGGGGTTGATCGGGGCCGGGCCGGGATCGCGGAAGCCTGCCGGGCCGGGGTCCGCGGAAGCCTGCGGGCTCGGGGCCGGGGCTGTTCGCCTCCGGGTCGCCTCCGGGTCGCCG
>NZ_RDBI01000250.1 GCF_008042125.1 Streptomyces sp. MS191 | reverse complement strand
CTCCCGCCCCGAGGGTCCGCCCCGACCGGCTGCGGCACGCGATCGTCGGGGGCGCCGGGGCCGTCGCGCTCGGCTGGGGCGTCCAGGCGCACCCGTCCGCCCGCCTCGACGCCTTCTTCGCCACCGCCGCCCACCTCACCGGACTGCTCGCCGGCTACGGCGTCCTCGTGCTGCTGCTCCTGATGGCCCGGATCCCGGCGATCGAGCACGGCGTCGGAGCCGACCGACTGGCCCGCCGGCACGCCCTGGGCGGCCGGTACGTCCTCGGGCTGATCGGCGCCCACGCGCTGCTGGCGCTCTGCGGTTACGCCGTGCACACCCGGACCGACCTGGTCGCCGCCACCCGCGGACTGCTCGGCTATCCCGCTCTCGCCGCCGCGGCGGCGGGCACCGTCCTCCTGGTCGCCGTCGGCGCCACCTCGGCGCGGGCCGCCCGGCGACGCCTGCGGCACGAGACCTGGCGGGCGGTCCATCTGCTCGGCCTCCTCGCCGCCGCCCTCGGCTTCGTCCACCAGCTCGCCGGCCCGGACGTCGCCGGGAGCGTCCTCGCCGTCTGGCTCTGGTCGATGGCGCACGCGAGCGTCGCCGTGCTCCTCGTCTGGTACCGGGTCGTCGTCCCGGTACGTCAGGCGCTGCGCCACGGACTGCGCGTCGCCGAGGTCCGCGACGAGGGGCCGGACGTCGTCTCCGTGACCGTCCGCGGGCGGGACCTGGACCGGTTGTGCGCCGAGCCGGGCCAGTTCTTCCGCTGGCGCTTCCTCTCGCGCAGGCTCTGGCGGACCGCCCTGCCCTTCTCGCTCTCCGCGCCCGTCCGCGACGACACCCTGCGCATCACGGTCAAGGCGCTCGGGGACCACACGCGCCGGATCCGGCGGCTGCGCCCGGGCACCCGGGTCCTGGCGGCCGGCCCCTTCGGCGCGCTCACCGCGCACCGCCGCACCCGCCGCAGGGTCCTCCTGCTCGCCGGCGGCGTCGGCATCACCCCCATGCGCACGCTCTTCGAGACGCTGCCCGGGGGACCCGGCGAGGTGACACTGCTCTACCGCGCCCCGGACGCGGACCGTCTCGTCCTGCGCGAGGAACTGGAGCGGATCGCGCACGAGCGGCAGGCCGCCCTGCACTACCTGCTGGGCCCCTCGGACGCCTCCTTCGACCCGCTCGCCCCGCAGGCGCTGCGCAACCTCGTGCCCGACCTCGCCGACCACGACGTCTACCTGTGCGGCCCGCCCGGCATGGCCAGGGCCGCGACCGACTCCCTCGTCCGGGCAGGAGTGCCCGCCCGGCGCATCCACTCCGAGGACTTCAGCCATGAGTGACGCCCCGACCGGCACCGCCCTGACCGTCCGCCCCGCGCGCCGGCACCGCGCCCCGCGCCCGCCCGCCCCCGAGGAGCGCGGCGGCGAGCCGGCGAGGGCCGCGAGTCCGATCCGCACCGCCGTCTTCACCCGCACCGGCGCTTTGCGCACGTACGTGACCGCGGCGCCGGACGTGCC
>NZ_RDBI01000025.1 GCF_008042125.1 Streptomyces sp. MS191 | reverse complement strand
ACTTCGTCACGACGCGGATGGACATACGTGCCGACGGCGTGCTCGCGGGAACCCACCGCTTCCGCATCCTCAAGTACGCGCCGGCCGGGGCGAAGTCCCGGCCGGCCACGGGATCCGGGGAGGGGGCGCAGGCCGCCCCGGCGCCGCCGGCCCCGCCCGCCCCGGCGCCGAGCCGCTCGCCCGGGGCGCCGTCGAGCACGAGCCGTCCCGCGGCCCAGGGCGCGGTGAGCTCGACGGGCGTGACGGTCGCCACGGGCGGGCCCGGTACGGCGGGCGTGACGGTCGCGGCGGGCGGGCCGGGTACGGCTCCGTCGGACGGAGCTCGCCCGGCCGCCGGGGACAGCGTGACGAGCCAGAGCGCGGCGTCCTGGTCCGGGAGCAGGACGTGGGTGGCGTCCCTGAGCCACGGCACCCAGTCGACCGTCCCGGTGAGCAGGCCCCCACCGCCCGGCCCGCCCGCCTCGGCCCTGATCCGCCCGGTCTCCGGGAACGCCCCGGTCACCACCGTCGTACCGTCCCTGAGCCCGGGCAGCAGCCGGGCACGCTGCTCGTCCGTACCGTGCCGGGCGACGGCGAGGAGCCCGTACACACCGCTCGCCGTGAAGGGCACCTGGGCCGTCGTCCGCCCCTGCTCCTCGGCGAGCAGGACGAGGCCGAGCAGCCCGGTCTCCTCGACCGCCTCCAGCAGTCCGGCCGCGCACAGGGCCTTCCACAGCTCGGGGTCGCTGTCCCCGCCCGCGGCCGCGAGCCGATCGGGCGTGGCGAGATCGCCGAAGATCCGCGCCGCCAGCCCCTGGGCCGCGGCCTGCTCCTGCGTGGGCGTGAAGTCCATGTCAGCCCGCACCTCCCGGCAGCCCCCGGAAGACCGGAAGCTCCAGCTCCTCGTCCGCGCGCAGGAACTCCAGCCGTACCGGCATCCCGATGCGGACCTTGTCGTACGGTACGCCGACCACGTTGCTGACCATCCGTACGCCTTCGGCCAGTTCGATCAGCCCGACCGCGTAGGGAGGGTCGAAGGCCGGGAACGACGGGTGGTGCATCACCACGTACGAGTAGACCGTCCCGGCCCCGCTCGCCTCGACGGTGTCCCAGCGCTGTGAGCCGCAGGCGTTGCAGCCGGGGAGCCAGGGGAAGCGCAGGGTCGCGCAGTCGCCGCAGCGCTGGATGAGCAGCCGGTGCGCCGCCACACCCTCCCAGAATCCGGCGTTGTCCCGGTTGACGACGGGCCGGGGCCGCCGGGGCCGGGTGCCGGACGCTCCCGCACCCGTCACGGCCCGCGCCCCCTCCCCGGATCCCGTGGCCGGCCGGGACTTCGCCCCGGCCGGCGCGTACTTGAGGATGCGGAAGCGGTGGGTTCCCGCGAGCACGCCGTCGGCACGTATGTCCATCCGCGTCGTGACGAAGTGGCCCGTGCCGAGCTTGGTGGTCTTGCGGTCCGAGACGGACTCGATGACCGCGTCGAAGGTGACGGTGTCCCCGGGGCGCAAGGGCCGCAGGTACTCCTGCTCGCAGTCGGTGGCGACCACGGAGGTGAATCCGGCGTCGTCGAGCAGCGCGGACAGTTCGTCGTAGGCCCCGGAGCGGTCCGAGTGCCCGGACAGGCCGCCCATCGTCCACGCCTGGAGCATCGTGGGCGGCGCGACGGCGTCGGGCCCCCGGTACGCCGGGTCGTTGTCGCCCATGGCCTCGCACCAGTGCCTGATCATCGCCGCGTCGACCGGGTCCTTGCCCACCCCCTCCGCGGCCGCGACCCGCCCCTCGTACGACTTCAGCCGTTCCGCGAACGAGCGGTCGGGCGCACCGGCGGCCACGGAGGCGGCGAGGCCCCAGGTGCGGCCGCCCGGCCCGGTCGGTTCTCCCGCGGTCATCGCCGCCCCCCGTCCCGCTTCGTCCTCGTCCCGACGGACGCGCCCGGGTTCTCGTGGACACCGATCGAGACGATCGGCGGCCTGACGACGACCGCGACGTACTACGACGGCATCCGCGTGCCGGCCGGGAACCTGGTCGGACCGGAGAACGGCGGCGCCACGGGATCCGGGGAGGGGGCGCGGGCCGTGACGGGTGCGGGAGCGTCCGGCACCCGGCCCCGGCGGCCCCGGCCCGTCGTCAACCGGGACAACGCCGGATTCTGGGAGGGTGTGGCGGCGCACCGGCTGCTCATCCAGCGCTGCGGCGACTGCGCGGCACGGTTCATCCGCTCCAGCTCGCCGCCGTCGAACTCCCCCGGCGACCCCGCCCGCACCGTCCCCGCGGCGCCCGCGATCTCCTGGCAGATGCGGTACACCTCCACCGCCGACTCGGTGCCCGCGAACTTCACACCGCTCGCGTCCCCGGGGGCCAGCCGGTCCACCCCCACGTCCGCCACCAGACGCCAGTTGAGCAGGCGCGTCGCGGCCAGCCGGGCATGCGCCTCGGCCGCCCGGATCCGGACCCACGGCTCGTCGACCCGCCGCCGTCCCGTCACCGGATCGGGGGTGCGGGCCGCGGCGAGCGCCGCCGCGTAGTGGTCCTCGGCCTGCATCCCGATGGCGGCGAGCGCGACCCGTTCGTGGTTGAGCTGGTTGGTGATCAGCCCCCAGCCGCCGTTCTCCGGTCCGACCAGGTTCCCGGCCGGCACGCGGATGCCGTCGTAGTACGTCGCGGTCGTCGTCAGGCCGCCGATCGTCTCGATCGGTGTCCACGAGAACCCGGGCGCGTCCGTCGGGACGAGGACGATCGAGATGCCCCGGTGCTTGGGCGCCTCGGGGGCGGTGCGGCAGGCGAGCCAGATCCAGTCCGCGTTCTGGGCGTTCGAGGTGAAGACCTTCTGCCCGTCGATCAGCCAGGAGTCGCCGTCCCGTACCGCCTTCGTGCGCAGCGAGGCGAGGTCGGTCCCGGCGTCCGGCTCGCTGTAGCCGATCGCGAAGACCGTCTCGCCGCGCAGGATCCGGGGGAGGAAGTAGCTCTTCTGCTCCTCGATGCCGTACTTCATCAGCGTCGGGCCGACGGTGTTCAGGGTGACCATCGAGACGGGCGCGCCCGCGCGGTACGCCTCGTCGAAGAAGACGAACTGCTCGTCGGGTCCGCGGCCCTGTCCGCCGTACTCCTCGGGCCAGCCGAGCCCGAGCATGCCGTCGTCGCCGATCCGCCGCAGCAGCCGCCGCTGTGCGGCGGTGTCGCCGGATGGGGGCGGGCCACCGGGCATCACGTCGCGGAAGTACGAGCGCAGTTCGGCGCGCAGCCGCAGCTGCCGCTCGGTCGGGGCGAGATGCACGACGAGGGCCTCCCGGACGGGGACACTAAGGTTTCTGACTGTCCGTCAGAAACCGGAGCGGTGTCAAGGTCACGGACGACTCCTCCCCCGCACCGGCCCCGCCGGCCCGGCGAACCTCGGCCCCGCGCACCGGCCCGCACGACCGACGGCCTGTGCAGGCCGGTGCGCACGACCGGCGGCCCGTGCGCCGGCACCGAAGCACCGCCGCACAGGCCGCCGTCCACCCC
>NZ_RDBI01000249.1 GCF_008042125.1 Streptomyces sp. MS191 | reverse complement strand
CTCCGCCCGTCCCACCTCCGGCCAGGGCCGGCGGTGGGACGGGCGGAGTGGGCACGGCACACATGGACCCACACTGGCGGGGGTTTTCGGGGTTTGTCCGGTGAGCACGGGTCTGTAACCCGAACGAGGGACATGGCCTGGACAAGGCCGTGTCCCTCGTGGTGGGGCGCGGGTGCGGCGGCCGGGCGCGAGGCGCACCGGGCGGCGGTGCCGTCACGCGTCCGCCGCTCCCCGGTGCGCCGTCGTACGGCCCGGTCACCGGGTCCCGCGGCCCCGGACCCCTCCTCGTACGGTGCCGGTCGCCTCGCCCGGCACGGGCTACCGGTCGTGCGGCCCCGCGGTTCCCGGCACCGCGAGCCCGGTCACCCGTTGCCGCGGACCCGCAGCGCCCGGCGGAGGTCGTCGAGCTGGTCGGCGAGCTTGCGGTGCAGCGCGGGCGTCATCCTGTCCTCCCGGAGGTGGGTCTCGCCGAGGGCCAGGGAGGCGTCGTCGACCGCGTGGGCCGGGAAGGCGCGGGAGCCCGCGGCCTCGGACATGGCGGCGCCGCGCCGGTCGCCGAGCGCGACGGCGGCCGGGTAGAAGCGGGGGACGTACTCCCCCA
>NZ_RDBI01000248.1 GCF_008042125.1 Streptomyces sp. MS191 | reverse complement strand
CCACGAACACCCCGCCCGCTCCACCCTGCTGTGCACGGTGGCGGGCGTCGGCTTCATCTGGCTGGTGGTGGGCCTGTCCGGCTGACGTCACGTGCCCGACTCCCCGCCACGGCCGGGCCCGCAGTGCGCGACGAACCGCGCGGCGGCCTCCGGCGCCCCCGCCCAGTGGGTGTGCACGTAGCTCGCGTGCACCCCGTCCTGGACGAAGCCCTCGACCCGCCGCTCGGGCTGCCGCAGCCCCCAGGCCGCCTGCGCGCCGGCGCCCGGATGCGGGGCCACGAGTTCCACCGGACCGTGATCGAGCCGGGCGCCGGCGGCGGCGAGCGGACTGTCGCTCACGGCCACGGCGTCCCGGTACCCGAGGGTGAGCCGCTCCGACATCCGCGCGTCGGCGTCCAGGACCCCGCACATGGGCGTCCCGTCGAGGGACCGCGCGAGGTAGAGCAGCCCCGCGCACTCCGCGGCGACCGGGGCGCCGGAGCGCGCCAGTTCCGCCACGGCCTTGCGCAGCGGCTCGTTGGCGGACAGCTCCGGGCCGTACATCTCCGGGAAGCCGCCGCCTATGACGAGCCCGGACGTCCCCTCGGGCAGGCTCTCGTCCC
>NZ_RDBI01000247.1 GCF_008042125.1 Streptomyces sp. MS191 | reverse complement strand
TCGTCGTCGCCGGAGTAGCCGGCGAAGGAGGAGGGGTCGTACGAGGGGGTGGACGCCATCGCGAGGATCTTGCCGGTGGACGGCTCCAGGGCGACGACGGCGCCCGTCTTGTCGCCGAGGCCCTTGAACGCGGCCTTCTGGGCGGCGCCGCTCAGGGTGGTGACGACGTCGCCGCCCTTCTTCTTCTCGCCCGTGAACATCGCCATGGTGCGGTCGAAGAAGAGCCGGTCGTCGTTGCCGGTGAGGATGCCGTCCTCGATCTTCTCGATCTGGTTGGCGTCGTAGGCCTGGGAGGCGTAGCCGGTGACGGGCGCCCACATCGGGCCGTCGGTGTAGGTCCGCTTGAACCGGTAGAACGTGTCGCCGGAGTCGACGGAGCCGGTGATCGGCTTGCCGTCCACGATGATGTTGCCGCGCTTGTTGGCGTACCGCTCGATCATCACGCGCTTGTTCGTCGGATGGGCGTTCAGCTCGTCGGCGCGGACGTACTGGATCCAGTTGTCCCGCAGCAGCAGCGCGAGGACCAGCAGGCCGCAGAAGATCGCGACCCGGCGCAGGGGCTTGTTCACGGACGGACCACCTGGGTCATCTCGGCGTCGGGGGACGGGGCGGGGG
>NZ_RDBI01000246.1 GCF_008042125.1 Streptomyces sp. MS191 | reverse complement strand
GCTGGCGGATCGCGATGTCGACGACCGGCAACGAGCGGGGCCTGATGCTGCGCTCCCCCGGCCGCTTCCTGGCGGCCGCCGACCGGCTCGTACGGCTGTGGCGGGCGACGGGCGAGGACCCGGCCGTCCGCGACCGGGTCGCCGACGCGGTGATCGGGGCACGGGCCTACCAGCTGTTCACGGCCGGCGGGGCGGCGCGCTTCGCGGCCGGCGGGACGATCGGAGCCGAGTCGAGCCTGAACAAGGTCTTCTGGTCGCGGTACGACATCGCGCTGCACGAGACCGCGCTCGACCCCTGGCAGCGGCTCTTCCTCTTCTCCCGCGCCGACACCGTCTACGCCGGATCCAGCGAGATCCAGCGGAACATCATCGCCGAGCGGGTGCTCGGCCTCCCCAAGGAGCCGCGCCCGTGACACCTCCCGCAAAGACCCCCGACTACGTCCCCGGACACGGCCTGCTCGCCGGCCGCACCGCTGTCGTGACCGCCGCCGCCAAGGCCGGCGTCATGGCGCTCACCCGCTGCGCGGCCGTCGAGGCGGCCCCGTACGGCGTCCGCGTCAACGCGGTCGCGCCCTCGCTCGCGATGCACCCGCACCTGGTCAAGGTC
>NZ_RDBI01000245.1 GCF_008042125.1 Streptomyces sp. MS191 | reverse complement strand
GCTCGGCGGGCGCCGTGGCGGGGAGCCCGCCGAGCCGCGCCATGACGCGGCGGCTCAGCAGCGCGTACTCGTCCTGGAGCCGGCGCCACTCGCTGCGGGGCGGGCGGGGCACGACCTCGCCTCCCGTGACGATCTCCTCCGGCCCGAACTGCTCGCGGGTGAGGTCGATCTCGACACCCATGCCCAGCCGGTTCCACCAGTGGTAGTCGACGCGCTGGCCCTCGACGTGGACCTCCCCGCGGATGAGCTCGCCTCCCAGCAGGTCGTTGACCACCATGGCCGTCACGCCGCACTGGTCGCGCGCCGGGTTGTCGGGACTCCAGCGCGAACGGAACTCGGGCGTGCACGTCTCGGCGCTCCAACTGCTGCGGACCGCTTGTTCGATGTCGCTCAGAAGGTGGACAGTCATGCGGGCGATGCTCTCAGCCGGCACCGACAACGGCTTCGGTCCCCGGCGTGCGGGCCGCTGGGACCCCCGGCGCTCAGGCGGCGGGCCGCCCCGCGTGCAGTTCGAGGCGGTCGCCGACGAAGCGGCCCCGGAAGCCGGCGTCATGGGACACCACGACCAGGGCTCCCGGGTAGCCGGCCAGGGCCTCCTCCAGCTCCTCCGCGAGCGCGGGGGCGATGTGGTTCGTCGGCTCGTCGAGCACGAGCAGGTCGGCGGGCCGCGCCACCAGTCGCGCCAGTTCGAGCCGCCGCTGCTGCCCCACCGAGAGGGCGGCGACCGGGGTCCCCAGGTCCCGAGCTCCGAAGAGTCCCCAGGTCAGCAGCTCGTCGGCGAGTTCGTCCGCCGGGCCCCGACCCGCCGCGTACGCCTCCAGGAGGGTGCCGGCGAACGGGACCCGCGGCGGCTCCTGGGGCAGGTAGCCGATCCGGCCGCCGGTGTGCCGGACGAGACCCCGGTCCGCCGGCAGGTCGCCGGCGAGGACGCGCAACAGGGTGCTCTTGCCCGCGCCGTTGGGGCCGGTGACGAGCAGCCGGCCGCCCGCCTCGACCCGCAGCCGGGGCACGCGCAGGCGCTGTCCCACGGCGACGTCGGCGAGTTCCGCGAGCACGCCTCGCGTCCTCGTCGCCGTCAGCGCGGCGGCGAAGCGCAACGGCTCGGGCGGCGGTCCCACCGGGCGCGCCCGCAGCTCCTCCAGGCGCACCCGCGCCGTCCGCACCTGGCCCGAGAGCTTGGACTCCGACGAGCGGCGGTGCTTGCCGAAGCCCTGGCGCGGATCCTTGCCCGAGGCGGCGAGCCGCTGCCCGGCCGCTTCGACGAGTGCCTCCGTGCGGGCCACCTCGTCGAGCCATTCGAGGTGCTCCTGGGCCTGGCGGCGGCGGGCCGCGGCCTTGGCCGTGCGGTAGCCGCTCCAGCCGTCTCCGTACCGGCGGACCGCGCGCGTGTCCCCGTCCACCTCGAGGATGGCGGTGGCGTGGTCCGCGAGGAAGGCCCGGTCGTGGGTGACGGTCACGACGGTGCCGCGGTGGGCCGCGAGTCGTTCCGTGAGCCAGCGGACGGCGTGGACGTCGAGGTGGTTCGTCGGCTCGTCCAGGAGGAGGAGTTCCGCGCCGGAGGAGAGCACGCACGCCAGCGCGAGGCGCGACCGCTCGCCGCCGGAGAGGGTGCCCAGGGCGCGGTCGCGGGCAAGCCGGCCGATCCCCAGCGCGTGCAGTGCGGCGTCCATGCGGGCGTCCGCCTCGTATCCTCCGCGTTCTTCGAAGGCGTGCAACAGGTCGCCGTATGCGTGGAGTTGCTCCGGCGTCGCCTCGGCGAGGCCGTCCTCGTACCGCCTGATGCGCTGTTCGAGTTCCCGCAGCGCGGCGAGGGCTCCGTCGACCGCGTCCTGCACGGTCCGGGACGGCGGGAGCGAGATCGTCTGGGCGAGATGGCCCACACCGCCCGGCGCGCGGACCGTGATCTCGCCCTCGTCCGCGGTGTCCGCTCCCGCGAGCAGGCGAAGGAGGGTGGACTTGCCGGAGCCGTTCTCGCCGACGACGGCGATGCGCTCACCGGGGCGGGCGGTGAAGGAGACGCGTTCGAGGACGGTGCGGGGGCCGTACGCCTTCGAGACGTCCTTGACGGCCAACTGGGAGAGTGCGCGCTCGCGCATGGGTGTTCCTCTGAGGAGGGCCTGGGAGACAGGCCGGGGTCATGGGCCTGGTGGAGGGCAGCGGACTCGGACCGTCGGCCGGCCGACGGTCACCGCGTGCCCCTCCCCGGAATCAGAGGAAGAAGTAGTACGAACCCATGCGGACGATGCTAGATGACGGAGGCGGCCACTCCCACCGAATATCCGGGCGTCCGCGCCCGGCCGCCTGCTCCCGGGTCCGCCGACGGAGCGCGGGTGTTCTCGGACCCTTCTGCGGGCCGGCGGGCGAGGGCGCCTCGGCGGCGGGGCGCCCCGCTATCGTGCCCGCATGATCACCCCGGCCCGGCGCCCGCTGCTGTTCCTCGACGTCGACGGACCGCTCATCCCCTTCGGCGCGTCGTCCGACGCGTATCCGACGTACGCGACGGGCGACGCCCGGCTCGACGCCGCCGCCAACCCGCTGCTGACCCGCATCGATCCCGCGCACGGGCCGCGGCTGGCGGCCCTCGCGTGCGACATCGTCTGGGCCACGACGTGGATGGCCGACGCGAACGAGTGCGTCGCCCCGCGCCTCGGCCTCCCCGCGCTGCCGGTGGTCGACTGGCCGGAGCAGTCCGAAGCGGACGAACGGGACCACCGCATGGGGCTGCACTGGAAGACCCGCCCGCTCGTCGCCTGGGCGGCCGGGCGGCCGTTCGCCTGGGTCGACGACGAGGCGACCGAAGCGGATCGCGCGTGGGTGGCCGCCCATCACCCGGGCGACGCGCTCCTGCACCGGGTCGACCCCCGCCGGGGTCTCGACGAAAACGACTACGCGGTACTCGGAGCCTGGCTGGACCGGGTGCGCTGACGTCGGCACCCGGCACCGGGGGCGCCCCGCCGACCCCCGCCTGCGGTCTCCGGCCCCTGGGGTCCCGGCCGTCGAGATCCGCGTTACACCTACGCTGAACGCGTTCAACTCGCCACCTCCGCGGGAATACCGTGCGGGAGGAGTCATGCGGGCGACGATGTCGGGGGGCGTCGATGATGTTCGGGTACTCGGACGAGTGGTGGGTCCTGCTGTTCTTCCCGGTGGTCTGGTGGGTGCCTTTCGGGCCCTTCGCCATGGGGATCATGGGCTGGTGGTGCGCGAGCCGCCCCGGCCGGCGACCGCGCCTGTGGTCCGTCCTGCTCCCCCTGGAACCGGTGGCGGTCTCGACGACCGCCATGGTCCTGCCCCTGAGCGGCTGGGACGATCCGGCCCGCCTCGACGACGTCCTGGGCTTTCTCGCCGTGTACGTCGGCGGCATCACCCTGTTCCCCTGGCTCCTGGTCTACGGCATCACCCGCGCCCGACGGGCGCTGCGGTCCCGACGAAGCGCGTCCGCGGGGGCGGCGCAGGGCCCGGCGGACACGGCGGCCGAGGGCTGACGGGACACAAGCCGGGCCTCGGCGATCCTGGTGAGCGTCCGCCGGGCAGCGATCGGGTCAGACAAGCCGCCGCGCCGGAGCCCGGGCATGGAGAACGCCCGAAAATCGACGTGACGGGGGCGCAAAGGAGCACAACGGCATCACGGCGCCGCAACCCCCCATACCCTCGCTCACAGGAGAGTCGAGGTTTGGGGGACTTCTTGATCGTCGGGATCCACGGCATTCGCTGCTACCGGTACCTGCAGCGGACCGGCAGTCCGGAACTGGCCGCGCAGGCGCTCGCTCAGGAATGGGCCGCCGCGCTCGGGACGTCGTACGAGTCAGGTGGTTTCGAAGCCGCCTACTACGCCCACCATCTGCACCTCGGAGTCTCGCAGGGCGAGGCGGATCCGGAACAACTGAGCCTGTCAGGTCAGGAAATGCTCATGGGTTGGGTGGCGGCACTCGGCGCGCCCGCCGAGACGACGATGGGGCCGGGCACCCTGCCCGTGCGTCAGGCAGCCGAATGGCTGGCTCGACGCTATGGCGAGTTGGCTCGCCGGTTCGTCGTCCTCTTCTGCAAGGAGGCGGACACCTACGTCTCCGAACCGGCGTCACCTCGCCGGCATCAGGCGCGTCAGGAGCTGAGCCGCGTCCTGGAACGCCGTCGGCCGCGAGTGCTGCTCGCCCACTCCCTGGGTTCCGTCGTCGCGTACGAGGCTCTGTGGCACGACCCGGTGGAACTCGATCTACTCATCACTCTCGGGTCTCCTCTCGGCCTGCCAGGGGCGGTGTACGAACGCCTCTCCTTGGGCGAGGGCAACGAGAAGGCCAAGGGAGAGCGGCCGCCGGGCGTGGCCCGCTGGATCAACATCGCGGACGTCGGTGACATCGTGGCGGTGCCTCGCGATCTGTCCGGGCGCTTCCCCGGCATCGACGAGCACCACGAGGTGTCCCTCGGTCTGGTGGCCTCACACAAGGCGACGCGCTACCTCGCGGCGCCCAAGGTCGCCGCGACGGTCGCGCCGTACCTCTGAGAACCGGTGCCGGGGCGGCGCATCCCCAGTACCGAGGGCCCCTGCTCAGTGGGCGGTCGGGTCCCGACGCGATGCTCGATCAGGCCACGCGCCGCAGGAGCACGACCTCCCACTCACAACCGAGCGCCAGCCGGTCACCGTCCAGCAACAAGGCGGGGACGGGGCCCGGCACGCCGATGTCTATCCGTGTCCGGCGCGAGGCGACATCCCAGATGTGCACCCCGGAATCGTCGGCTGCCACCACGACCAACGCCCCGTCGACCGGGCCGCAGTCCACCGCGTTGACGCCCCCGGTCACGGACAGCGGTTCGCCGAAGGGAAGCACCCTCTCGGAGCCCGTACCGGTGTGCAGACCCGAAAGGTCCCACATCCGGACCCTGCCGTCCTGCCCGCCCGACACAGCGAAGGGGACACCGTCCACGACCGAGCAGGCGAGCGCCGTCACCCAGCCCGCGTGCGCCTCGATCGGACGGCAGACCGGGAGGCCGGTCGCCAGATCCCAGAGTCGCAGGGTGCCGTCGTCCCCGCAGGACAGCACCGCCGGGCCGCTCTCGAGATCCACGCATGCCAATGCGTTCACCCCGCCGACGTGGCCCACGAGTGGGAGTCCACGACGGCAGCCCGTCACGACGTCCCAGCAGTGGAGAAGCCCGTCGGCACCGGCCGAGACGACCAACGCCCGCCCGTTCAGAACGGTCGCGCTCACGGCGTGGACGGGGGCCATGGCTGGAGTGAAGGGCTCTCCGATCGGTGTCCCCCTTTTCAGGTCCCAGCAGCGCAACAACCCGTCCGGACCGGCCGACACCGCGATCGGACGGCCCTCGAGGGCGGTGACCGCCACTGCGTTCAGCCGGCCCGCGCCGGTACGGCCGGAGGGGGCGAACGTGTCGTTACGGGGCGACGGGAACGGGCCGGCACCGGACGGAGGCAGCGGCTGCGGTGACTCCAGCGGCTCGCCCGACTCCAGGTCCCAGCGGTACAGAAGGCCGTCGGCGCCGGCCGAGATCAGGACCTCCCGTTCGTCGACGACCGCGCGTGCCAGGGCGCTCACCCATGACGTGTGTCCGACGGGCGAGGTGACCCGCTGACGGTCCGTCGGAAGGTGCCATACACGCAGGGCGGGATCAGTGCCGGCCGAGACGAGGACGGGAGGTGTGGACGGCAGATGGGTCAAGGCTGTGACCGGCCCCATATGGCCGACAAACCTGCTGTGTTCGGTCCCGTCACGGACGTCCCACAACCGGATCGTGCGGTCGCTGCCGGCACTGAGCATCAGCGGAGGACCGTTCACGGCGTCCAGGCCGACCAGTGAGTAGATGGGACCGTCGTGGCGCGAGACGGACTCGGTCCGCAGCGACCGCCCTGCAAGGTCCCAGATCCGCACCACACCGTCCTCGCCCCCGCTGGCCAGGCACCGCACACCGTCGACCACCACACAGGCCAGGGCGTTCACCCGCCCCGGGTGGAAGATGCCCCTTTCCGTTCCCGTGTCACCGAGCAGGGAGCAGAAGCGCAGGGTTCCCTCGTCATCGGCGACCACGACAGACGGCCCGTTGCCGCCCGGAACGCACACCAGCGCGGTCGTCCGTCCGAGATCCGAGTGCAGCTCCTCCCGAGGCAGATCGCCCTTGAGGTCCCAGAGCAGCAGGCGTCCGGACGAATCAGCCGTCACGGCCATCTGCCGACCGGCGACCTCGACGGACTCCATGAATCGCACGCTCCCGGCGTCCTCCGCTCGCAGGCCTGGCACATCGACGGACTTGAGCCCGGGCAGGATGTGCATCCGGAGAGAGTCACCCGCCCCGGCCGCCACGACGACGGGGACCCCACCGATCCGCGCGCACGCCAGAGCGCGGATCTCCCCGAGGCCGGTCTCCGCGGTGCACAGAAGACGCCCGTTGTTGGCATCCCAGACGCCCAGACGGCCGCTGCGCCCCCCGGTCACCACCACCGGTATGTCGGTGACCGCGCCCGCCAGCACGGTCACCAGGTCGTCCGGTAGCTCCAAGGTGAACGCGTGTGCGGCGCTGATCCTGGTCCCCGTCGCCCACTGAGG
Source organism: Streptomyces sp. MS191 (assembly GCF_008042125.1). GTDB lineage: Bacteria > Actinomycetota > Actinomycetes > Streptomycetales > Streptomycetaceae > Streptomyces. Next base: position 8,755 of record NZ_RDBI01000245.1, on the reverse strand, counting down.
GCGCCACGGCATGAAACTCCCGCAGCCCGGTCCGGGCGCCGCCAGCCGGTCGGCCAGCGTTCGTGCCTCGTGTCTGAGCGCGTCCACAGCCAGGATGTGGCGCCGCTGTTCGTCCGAGGTCCGCCGGTGCACGTGAGCGCTGGTCCGATACACGGCTCCCGCGCTGCGCGCCGCTTCCGAGGTCGTCCGGCTCAGCTCCGGACCGAGCCAGTCGGGATCTGCGTGGACCAGAAAGTGGGGCTCGGCGCAGAGTTCGTCGAGGCGACCCGCGTCAAAGGCGTGCTGGGCGAGGTGCCGCCGCAGGTAGACGTCGAGCCCGGCCCAGCGCGTCTGCCGGTCGGGGTCGGCACCTCGTAGCGTGTCGGTCAGCGCCTCGTAGACGACCCGTGACGTCCGGCTCTCCGCGTCGCCGCGCTCCTCGTCCGCCGGCACCGCGCGTCCTCGCAGCTCGTCGGCGACACTCTGGTGCAGCAGGCGGTGAAGGACGGTTCCCGTTCGATCGGGCACCGACCTGACGAAGGCCCGCAACTCGCGCAGCAGGCCGGCCACCTCCGTGGTCTCCGCGGCGGACGCGGGTCCCGGTGGAAGGGCGTCACGAACCTTCGCCGCCGGTTCGTCGCCGGACGCACCGTCGCGGCCGGTCGCGACCAGGGCGCGTGCGACCGCCGCGACCAGGGCGACGGGCATGCCGTCTCCCTGGGCGAAGGCCAGGGCGGTCAGGACGGGCCGCAGCAGGCGGTGCGCGGACTCGCGCGCGAATCCGAGGTCGAGCAGGCTCGGGAGGTCCAGGGGCACCCGTCCACCCAGCTCCGCAGCCGTGGCCGGGTCCCCCAGCAACGGCTTCACCCCGCCCTGCAGGGCGTACGAGGCGTAGAGGGCCGCCATCAGGTAGGGGCCGGTGTACACCGCCCGACGTGGTGCCGCCAACGCGCGGGCGGTCGCCTCGGCGAACGCCTCCACACCGCCGCTCCCCCCGGCTTCCCCATCCCCGTCGGCTTGCCGGGCTTCGCTCATGGCCGGAAGAAGCAGTTTGACGACGTACTCCCGGAGGTCTGCCTGCAGGGCCTCCTGAGTCACCTGGTCAAGGTCGATCAGGTCTCCGCCGGACCGTGCCACGGCGATCAGATCCGAGCACGGTTCCTCGTCGCGTGCGGCAAGCAGCACCCGGCACAGGGGACCGCCGTCCGGGCGAGTCAGGGCTGTCAAGGGAAGGAGCAGTTCACTGAGCAGTTCGGCAGGGTCGCGAGCCTCGTCGAGTGCGTCGAGGACGAGGATGGGAGGCGGGCCGTCCCGGCGGCTGAGGAACTCGAAGAACCGCCGGGGGTCTCCTTCCGGCCCCTGGGTCGTCCTGTCCCAGGCGTCGACCCGTGCGCGCGCCTGACGGGTCAGCGAGTCGACGATCTCGACGAGTGTCCGCTGGCGTGCATGGATGGTCAGCGGGGGTGCGATGGTCGCCGCCGTCACGGCGAGCCCCTTGGGGAGGGTGACCCCCGTGCTCCTCATGGCGGGGTGCACTGCGCACATCAGCACTCCGAGCAGCGCAGATTTCCCCGAACCGGGGCTGCCGGTGACGACCTGCAGTCGTGCTCCGCTCCGCCCCGCCCGCAGCCAGTCGGCCAGCGTGCCGAGTTCCGCGCCACGCCCTGTGAACACCCCGGCGCCGGTGTCGTCGCCGGGGGGCACCGGCCGCCCGGAGAATCCCGCACCGCCGCGCGCGTGCCTGAGGAAGTGCTCGACGTCCGCCACTTCGTCGAGAGACTCCGTACCGACCTCGCCGCCACCGGGCTGATCGGGCGGCGGCATCCCGGCGGCGGGCCCGGGATCGTAGCGTGGATTGGGGAGGAAGGGGGGGCCGGAGGCAAGAGAGTCGAGGACGTTCGCAGTGGGCCGGTGATCCATCCCGCCCTGGTCCTCGACCAGTTCCCGAAGCCGGTCGCGCACCCGATCGACGAACCAGAGGAAGCCGAGGTGACTCCGCGTGTGGTCGTACTCGAGCCGCTTGTCGGCGACGGCGTTGAGGACATCGGTGACGGCTTCGGTGAACCTCCCCTGGACGGCGAGTTCGGCCGCCCCTGAAGCGGCGATCACCCAGGCTCGCTGTGAGCCGTCCGTCACACCACGCAACTGGAAGTCGAACCGCGCCGCCGCCCCGGAGTGGCACAGGTCGAGCAGGAACAGCACAGGCGGGCGCCCGGGGTAGTCCTCCACCGCCGACAGCCAGGTCCACACCGACGTCCACTCGGCGTGCTCGCTGTCGGCGCCCAGGACGAACAGGCCGGTCGGCCGGACGATGCCATGGCTGAGCACATGGACGATGCGCACCCCTTCGGCGCCGGCCTCGGTGACGACCCCGCGGACGGCGTCACCGACTTCGGCTGCTGTGGGCCACCACCCCGCCGCCTCCTCCCCCGTCTGTCCACCGTCTCCGGCCTGCCCGGGTCCATGCGCCTCCGGAGGAGCGGCTTCCGGACCCGAGAGCGTGGTGCACCGGTAGCCGAATTCCGGTCGCTCCAAGGCCTCGACCAGCGCAGCCACCCGGCCCGGTGCGAAGGTCAACGGGTCAGGTCCCTCGTCCTCGAGCCCGTGATCGGGACTGGGGGCGAACCAGGAGACCCCGACGCTCAGCGCCTTCCGGTCGACGGCGCCGGCAGTCGGAAGAGCCGGGCCGGGAACGCGCTCCGGCGCGGGCAGGGGATCGCCGGGCGCATCGCCCGGAACCACGCTCGTCACAGGTCGTGCCGTCCCTCGTCCTCGTGGACGTCGTCGGCCGCCGGGGTACCGGGCCCCCTGCGGTCCGGATCCGGCAAACTCGAGAGCTCCCCGACGAGGGCCTCGTCCGCACCCCAGGCGGCGAGCGCCTGCTCGGCCAGCATGCGAGCACCCTCCGGGTCTCCACGGAGGGCGAGGTGGTGGACCTGCCCTCGAACGGCGTCCCGCAGGGCCGGATCCCGGTCGGTCAGGACACCCATCGGCACCAGATGGCGTGTCAGGGCATCCCTGTCATGGCGGCTCCGGGCATCCTTGGGCGCCGTCTCCCCGCTGGTGTGGCGGGTCGAGGAGACACAGGCCACGAAGGCGGCCCGCGCGCGCCGACGCGCCGACGCGCCGCTCGAAACATCCATGTGCTGATGCCAGGCGCGCCGGACGGCCGGGCGGATGGACACGCCGGTGCCATCGAGTGACGGCTGTATCAGGTCCGACCGGGTGAGCAGGTCCACGGCCGGTCCCGGCTCGTTCCCCACGCCGGGCAGAGCATGACGCAGCAGGGACAGCGGCACGGTCCCGGGGCCCAGCACGGTCAGCAGATCCAGCACCGACGCGGTCTCGGGACACTCGTGGACAACGCGTTCGAAGGCCAGTTCACACAAGGCGGCCAGGGGGTCGGGCAGTGGGGCGGAGGGCGGCGCCTCGAGTGACGCATCCACCCCGAGCGATACCAGTAGCCCGGCGCCAGCAGAGTCCGCGTCACCGTCACCGGTGAGGAGTCCCGACGCAATGGTGACCGCAAGGGGCAGGTGTCCCAGCCGGGCCGCGATTCGGAGGGCTACCGGAGAGGAGAGCGAAGGCACGAGGTCCCGCAGCAGATTGAGGGAGGCGGAACTCCTCATGGCGGACAGTCGGTTGGTGACGAAATCCGCAGGCCAGGCATCGACCGTGGACGTGACCACCAGCGTCCCCGGGCCCTGGGGCAGGACCTCGGGCACGTCCTGCGGCCTGGCGTCGTCCAGCACGAGGAGCCAAGGCGCATGGTCTCCGGCCGCCCGCGCCTGTCCGACCGCCCTCACCAGTGCGGGCAGTTCCACGCCCATGGGCGCCTCGCGACCGGCGTTCAGCCACAACACGTCTCGGTACGAGCCGTAATGCTCGGCGACGTAGGCGGCTGCCACCGCAGTGGAGCCACCGCCCTCCCGGGCGACGATGGCGAGACGCGTCACCCGGTCCTCGACCGGCGGATGCTCGGTCGCCCCGCGCAGCTCGCCGAGGACGCGACTGCGGCCCACGAGCGCGATCGGCTCGGGCATCTCCCCGGTGACCGTACGGGCCGCCGCATCGACCGCATAGGCAGAGCGGTCGGCCGCGGCCGGCTGCCCCTCCTCCAGCCGTCGGGCCAGGGGCTCGTACGCGGGACCGAGACGCCGGAGCACCTGAGCCGTCACGGTGGCGAAATGCCGATCGGATCGGGCCACGGCGACGGCCGCGTCCTCGCCCTCGACGAGTGCCGTGAAGTCCACCGTCGCCTCACCGGACCGAGTGAGAGTCGCGAGCGCGTAGTCCGACACCAGAGTCAGGGTCTGCAAGGCCTCCGTGCCCCGCAGTCGGGTCAGGAGCTCGGCCCGGACCTCCGGCCGGAAGTCGAACAGGACCTCGCGCCTCGCGTCGTGTGTGACGTCCGGGCGGGGCGACGGCGGCTGCTCGGTGCCGTCGTCCCGCACCCGCGTGATGAGCCCGGTGAAGAGCACCTCGGTCAGCAGGGACGGCCTGCTGTCCCGGCAGATCGCTCGCTGAACGAGGCGCATGACAGGAAAGCTCAGCGGGACGACGGCCAGATGGCAGGCGAGGCGGAATGCCGCAGGACTGATGTATTTCGCGACCTTGTTCACCCTGTCCTTGGCAGAGAGTGCCCCGTCCACGGCCTCCTCCCGAATCGGCCGGACCGTGACGCCCGACTCCGAGCTCACCCGGTCCTGCACGACCGCGACCATGGTGTCCCAGGGGGGCGCCTCCCCGCTCGTCAAGGACGCCCACGGACCCAGCCAGCGCGGGTCCATCTCCAGAACGGGGACCGGCATACCCGCTGCGGTCGGCTCGGGCGAGCGGCCAAGGAACGTACAGGCCAAGCGGGTGTTGGGCGCTCCTGGCGCTGGAGACTGCAGTCGGGCGGCCCGGACACCGAGTGCACTGCGTTCCCACATGTGACGGGGTAACACCTGGACGAGCGCGATCGGTCCGGTCTGGCCCCAGGTATGCAGGAGGCGGGCAAGGGTGCCGTCGGACCACGCCGGGCTGATGCAGTCGGAGACCACCAGGACGACACGGCGTCCGGTGGGGTCGATGATCTCCAGCGGGCTGCGGTCGGCGCTCGTGCCGGCTTCGTGTCCCGGGGCACGCAGGACGACTCCGCGGGACGGGATCTCCTCCGTCGGAAGCTTCCAGTGCAAGACGGAGCGAAACGCTCCCACACCGACGAGCACGGACAGAAAGTCCCTGACGGTCTCCTGCCAGACGGTCATGGAGATGCTGTCGTCCACGACGAGTGCCATGTCGAGCCAACGGCTCGGAGCAGGGCTCAGGACCGGCGACCACAACGCGGTGTCGACAATGCTCTGCACCGTGGCCTCCTCGTCCAGTTCGGTCTCGCTCCGGGACGGCACCCGGCGGGTCAGCGGGCGCAGCGCCCGTACGAGTCGCTGCGGGTTCGGCAACGCGCGGGGGGCACGCAGCCGCAGCGCCGTGACCGCGCCGTCCTGGTCTCCGGTCCGGCGGCGGGAGCCGGGCAGGTACAGGTCGAGTCGCGGGTCCGACACGACGTCGGGGGGGCGTTCGGGCAGAACGACGGGCCCGGTCCCCTCCGCCAGGTCGTGGAGTGCGAGTGGCGGGACGTCGGCGGAGACGCTCCCACCCACCTCCCCGGGGCCTTCGTCCTCGGGCTCCGTGGGGGGTGGTAGGCGAGCAGCGAGCCATAGCGCGTCCGCGAGCCCCACGGCGTCGAGCGCCTCACCGTCGAGGGCCTGAAGAACGCGGTCCAGGGGCAGCATCAGTCGGCCGGCCCCAGGGGCCGGAGTACCTGGTCCAACAGTTCCGAGCGGGCTTCCGCCGTGCCGTTGCCGAGAAGCAGGTAGATGGCGTTGAGGAGTTGATCGGTGGACAGGGTGCCGTTCTCTCGCCTCCTGACGAACTCATGGATGAGCTCCCTTCCTCGATCAACGCCTTCGCGTCCCAAGTGGGACTGGACGATGTCGATGAGTCCCTCGACGTCCGGGGCAGGCAGGTCGAGGCGAATGCAGCGGCGCAGAAACGCGGCTGGGAACTCCCTCTCGCCGTTGCTGGTCAGCACGACGAAGGGGAAGGTGGTGCAGCCCACCCAGCCTTCGGTGATCTCGGCCGTGTCCCCACCGACTCCGAGCGCACCGTCGTCGGTGTGGACCCTCACGGTGCGGGTGGAGCCCGCCAGTCTGGCCAATTCGGGGATCACGAACTCGCCGTTCTCCAGTACGTGCAGCAGGTCGTTGGGCAGGTCGAGGTCGCTCTTGTCGATCTCGTCGATCAGCAGGACACGAGGCCGGTCCGCCGGCAGCAGCGCCGTACCGAGTGGCCCCAGCCGCACGTAGGCCCCGATGTCCGGGGTCTCCTGGTGTCGCGGCTCCCACGCGTCGACGCCCCGATCCGCACGACCGGACCGGGCGCTCGCGGCGAGTCCAGCCTCCTGCAGACGTCCGATGGCGTCGTAGGAATAGAGACCGTCCCTCAGTGCGGTCCGGCTCGTGATGGGCCACGTCAGCACTCGACCGAGACGCAGCTCATGGGCGATGTGGTACGCCAGCGAGGACTTTCCCGAGCCGGGAGGACCCGTGACCAGCAAGGGCCGGCGGAGCATCAGAGCGGCGTTCACCGACTGAACCGCCGCCGGTGTGGCCCGGTAGGCGCCTGCCCGCGCGGTGACGGATCGGCCCGGCGGTTCCGCGGGGCGGCCGCGGTGCCGTGTGTCGCGCCACGGAGGAGGCGCGGGCATGGTGTCGATCCCGTCGTGCGGCTCTCCGTGCCCTTGGTAGATGAAGCTCTCGTGCATGGTCCTCCTCGTCCCACCCTTCCTGCCTCTGCCGGTCCCCACGACCGGTCGAGCACCTACGTCCGGTCTCTCAAAGGCTGCGCAGTGCGCCGCCGTCGACTTCGAGGCGCCCCTCGGGGCCGTCCCACACCAGAGCGAGTTGATCGGCCGGAGACGGTTCGCCGGAGTAGAACGCTTCTTTGCGCAACGACGTGATGCGCTCGGGGAGTCGCCCGGGACTGCCTCTGGACATCAGGTACCTCACCGCCGCCCGCAGGGCACCGGAATCCACGCACCCGTCGGCGTCGCTCTCGTCACGCCCCCAGAGCACCACGGGAACTCCTGCATCGAGAGCCGTCTCGACGGTGCGTGCAACGCTTCCCAAGCGGGCACGGCTGTGTCGGGGTGGGGGTTCCACGACTACGGCGAGAGCACGCTCAAGCTGCTCGACGGTCGTGACCGGGCTGCGGTCGTGGCCGAGGGAGACCCATGCGGCACGCTCGGCAGGCAGGTCGTGGAGGTCCTCGTACTCTCTCCAGCGACGGGCCCATCGTTCCCTGACCCAGGGATCGTCCGGCCGCTCCAGATCCCGTACGACCACCGGGCACAGCGCGCCCAGGGGGAGGTCGACGTCGCCGGTGCCCTCGCGGCGGCGTACGGCCCAACGATCGACGGGCAGGTCCAGCAGGGAACGCGGCAACATGAACTCGACCCGGGACGGCGGTCCGCCGGCGTAGTCCTCCGCCGTCTTCAGGAACGTTCCGAAGCGGGCGGCGATCCTGCTGGGGGGCTGCGGCTCGTCGTCGACGGCGAGGGGGATCCAGCGCCCCTCGCCGTGGTGCAGCCACACCGCCAGCATGCAATCGGGAGATCCGGGTTGATAGTTCTTCAGTCTCACGACGAGCCGCACGCCTCCGTCGCGCCCGCCGTACGAAGCCTCCTGGCCGGGGTGAGGAGCACGGGGAACCGGCACTCCGAGCCGGCGGGCGAACCGCTCCGCCCACTCCAACAGGTCCTCCCGGGTACCGGGGTGCAGCCCGGCACGTGCGGCGACAGCCGCGGCGAAGCGCAGCACCGGGGGCGCCTGGTGGGGTGGGGCCGCGAGATCCTCCAGAAGGACCACCGCCTCGTCCGGCGAGTCGGGAGGCGGATCGGCCACCCGTCCGGTCACCTCCAGGTAGGAGGGAAGCCAGGGGACGCGCGGATCGTCGCGAAGGATCCGGACGAGTTCACCGCCTTGCACACTGATCGCTCCGGACGACTCGGCGACCCGGGCGACCAGATGCTGGAAGCGCTTGACGGGGTCCGACTCACCGTGGAACACGACCAGCAGTTCGGCAAGTTCGAGAAGAGCGCCGTCCCACTGCTGTAAGTAGCGGATGAGCTGGGACGCTGCCACGGCGCGGGAGGGGTGGAGGGGGGCGAGCCCCGCGATCAGTCGGGAGGGTAAGTCGTCCAGCATCACGGCCCGCGTGTGCACGTCCGCGAAACCCGGCAGGTCGGCCAGCAGCCGGGCCAGTTCGGAGATCGCCGCCTCTCGGGCGTCGGAGCTCAAGATCGGTGACCGTCCGTCGTCGCGACCGCTTCCACAGACAACCTCCCTGCCCTCGGAGCCCCGCTCCCCCATCCGGATGGCACCACATGCTACGGGCGCGGAGACTCTTTGTGCGGCAGACCAGGAGGTTCGCCCCCCTTGGTCCACGCCTCACGTCAAACGGTGAGCGACGGCGGATGACACGTCGTTCCGGCCGACGGGCGTGGAAGGCGGGGTCCGCGCCCACCCCGCGCCGTCGTCACGGTCGAGGCGCTCAAAGGCAGGCCGAGGACGGCGTGCAGCACCGACCTGGACCCCGAGGCCGGCGAGCACGCCGAGTGGGACAGCGGGCAGACGGCTGCCGGTCGTGGCGGTGCGGCTGCCAACCGGCCCCGCGAGGGGTCCAGCTGCGTCGACCCACATCCCGAGCCGGCACGGCACCCGCCGCCCCCGGC
>NZ_RDBI01000244.1 GCF_008042125.1 Streptomyces sp. MS191 | reverse complement strand
CTCGTACGCCGCGCGCGGCCCCGTCCCCCCGTCCTGGCCCTGCGCACCGCGTACGACGGCAAGGCGGCTTCGGCGGCCGAGGCCGCCGATCCGGCGTACTGGGTCGGCGTCCTGCGCGGGCCTGCGACGGCCGCGCCGGCGACGGGCGACGGCGGGCGTCCGGTCCTGGACGTGGACCCCGCGCGCGCCCCGGACGGGCCGCGATCCGTGCCGGAGGTGCTCGGGGCGCTGTGGCTCGCCGGCGCCCGGATCGACTGGGCCGCCGCGCACCAGGGGCCCGTGCCCCGCAAGGTCGCCCTCCCCACCTACCCGTTCGCGCGCCGGCTCCACTCCCTGACCGCCGCCGAGCGGGAGGCCGGTCCCGCGCCCGCCCCGGCCGCCGACTCGGCGCACGGCACACCGGTCCGCTCCGAGACGGCGCCGCCGGCCGCGCCCGGCACCGGGGGCGCCTCCACGCTCACCCTCGTCACCGGCCTCTTCGCCGAGATCCTCGACCTGCCCGACGTCGAGCCRGACGACAGCTTCTTCGACCTCGGCGGGGACTCCCTCATCGCGACCCGTTTCGTCGCCCGGGCCGAGGAGGTGCTGTCCGTCCGGCTGGTCCCCCGTTCGCTGTTCGAGGCGCCGACCCCGGAGGAGCTGGCGGCTCTGGTCGACGGGCTGGCGGCGGCGGGGAGGGAGCGGTGACGGGCTGGACCGTCCGCAGGATCCGGCGGCCCGGGGCGGGTTCCTCGCTCTACTGCTTCCCGCACGCGGGGGGTTCGCCGGGCGAGTACGTGCGCTGGTCCGACGACCTGCCCGACGTCCAGCTGTGGGGCGTGCACCTGCCCGGCCGGACCACCCGGTCCGCCGAACCCGCCTTCACCCGCGTGGCGCCGCTCGTCGACGCCGTCCTGTCCGCCGTCCGCTTCACTCCGCCGTTCACCCTCTTCGGGCACAGTCTCGGCGCGCTGGTGGCCTTCGAGGTGGCACGGGAGCTCCGGCGGCGGGACCTGCCCGCACCCGAGCGGCTGATCCTCTCCTCCTGCCCCGCCCCGCCCTTCCCCGCTCCGTCGCGACCGGTCCACTCGCTGCCCGACGACGCGCTCCTCGCCGAGATCGAGCGGCGGTCCGGTGACCGGATGGACCACCTGCGGGACGACCCCGTCCTGCGGGCGGCCGCCCTCGCCTGCTACCGCGCCGACTTCGCCCTCCTGGAGAACCACGTCCACGTCCCGGGCCCACGGCTCGACTGCCCGGTCACCCTCCTGGCGGGCGCGGACGAACGCCTGCTGCCGGACGCGGACGCGTGGGCCGCGTACACCGGCGGCGCGGTCGAGCGGCGGCTGCTGCCGGGTGGGCACTTCTACTTCCGTACGGCCCGGCCTCAGACGCTGAGCGTCCTGCGGGAGACCGTCAGCACGACGAAAGGAGACACCGAGTGGACCGGATAGGCGTGGTCGGCGCGGGCACCATGGGCCGGGGCGTCGCGCAGCTCTTCGCGGAGCACGGGCACGAGATCGTGCTCGTGGACGTCGCGGAGGACATCCTCGACTCCGCGCGGGCCGATATCACCCGTCACCTGCGGCTCGCACCGCTCATCCGGCGCGGCGCGCCCGTCCGGCCGCCGGAGGAGGTGCTCCCGCGCATCCGGTTCACCACGGACCTCAAGGACCTGCGCGAGATCGACTTCCTGGTCGAGAACGTCACCGAGGACTGGGACGTCAAGCGCGCCCTCCACCGCGAGCTCGACGCGATCTGCCCGCCCGGGGTCGTCTTCGGCGTGAACACCTCGGCGATCCCCGTCACCCGGGTCGCCGGCGTCACCGGCCGCCCGGACCGCGTGCTCGGCACGCACTTCATGAACCCGGCCCAGCTGAAGCCGACGGTGGAGCTGATCCGCGGCCACCACACCTCGGACGCGACCCTGGCCCGCACCCAGGCCCTGCTCGAAGGCGCGGGCCGGCGGCACGTGGTGGTGGAGGACTCGCCCGGCTTCGTCACCAACCGGGTGCTGATGCTGACGCTGAACGAGGCGATCTTCACCCTGCACGAGGGCGTCTCCACGGCCAAGGACATCGACCGGCTGTTCAAGGAGTGCTTCGGCCACGCGATGGGTCCGCTGGAGACGGCGGACCTGATCGGCCTGGACACCGTGTACCTGTCGCTCCAGGTCCTGTACGAGAACTTCGGCGACCCCAAGTACCGCCCGTGCCCGCTGCTGCGGAGGCTGGTCGACGCCGGACTCCACGGCAGGAAGACGGGCCAGGGCTTCCATTCCTACGAGTCGGGAGAACAGCGGCGTGGTTGAGCAGCACAGGGAACTGATCCGCGACTTCATCGCGCAGCACGTGCCGGACACCGAGGTGGACGACGACGAGGACCTGTTCGCCGGCGGGCTGGTGAACTCGCTCTTCGCGGTCCAGCTCGTGGTCTGGGTGGAGCGGACCTTCGACCTGCGGGTGGAGGGCGCGGACCTGGACTTCGCGCACTTCGCCTCGGTCGACGCCATCGCGGGGTTCGTCTCCGGCAAGCTGGCCCCGGCCGGAGGCGGCGCGTGGACTTCGAACTGACCGACGAGCAGCGGCGGCTCCGCAAGGAGATCGTCGCGTTCGCCCGGGCCGAGCTCGGCCGCGACGTAGCGGAGGACGACCGTACGGGGCGCTTCCCCCGGGAGGACTGGGACCGCTGCGCCGGGTTCGGCGTCCTCGGCTGGCCGGTGCCGCGGGAGTACGGAGGCGGTGGCCTCGACCCGCTGACGACGATGATCGCCCTGGAGGCGCTCGGCTACGGCTGCCGCGACAACGGACTCGTGTTCGCCGTCAACAACCACCTGTGGGCCTGCGTCGTCCATCTGCTGCTGCACGGTACGGAGGAGCAGAAGCGGCGCTTCCTCCCGCCGTTGTCGGCGGGCACCCTGGTCGGCGCGCACGCCCTGTCGGAACCGGAGGCGGGCACCGACATCCTCGGCATGTCCACCACGGCCGTGCGGGACGGCGACGGCTACCGGCTGAACGGGACCAAGTGCTTCATCAGCAACGGGCCGGTCGCCGACGTCTTCGTCACGTTCGCCCGCACCGGTGACGGGGCCGGGACGCAGAACCGGCTGTCGGCGTTCGTGGTCACCGCCGACATGCCGGGCGTGGTGAAGAAGCGCGAGCTGCCGAAGATGGGGCTGCGGACCACACCCATGGGGGTCCTGGAGTTCGACGGCACCCCGGTGCCGGCCGCCAACCTGCTCGGCCGGGAGGGCGCCGGCTACCAGGTGTTCACGTCGGCGATCGAGTGGGAGCGCTCGTTCATGTTCGCCGCGCAGGTGGGGGCGATGGAGCGGATCCTGGAGAACTCGGTCGACCACGCCAACACGCGCCGCCAGTTCGGCCGGTCGATCGGCACCTTCCAGGCCGTGTCGCATCCGGTCGCCGACATGAAGATCCGGCTCGAACTCGCGCGGAACCTCCTGTACAAGGTGGGCTGGCTGAAGCGGGAGGGCCGGATGGCGCTGGTCGAGGCCACCATGGCGAAGATCTTCATCAGCGAGAGCCTGGTCCAGACGGCCCAGGCGTCGATGGACCTGTACGGCGCCCGCGGCTACGTGGCGGAGGACGGTGTCGAGCGCGAGCTGCGGGACGSGCTCGCCGGTCCCATCTACGCCGGGACGAACGCCGTCCAGCGCGGCATCCTCGCCGAACTGGTCGGTGTGCGCGGGGCCCTGTCCGGGGGCGGGGGCGGGTCGCGATGAGCACGTTCCGGATCCCGCTCGATCCGCCGGTGCCCGGCGCGCTCGCCGAGGAGCTGGCGCGGCGCGTCTACTTCGTCTCGTCGACGATCACCGGTTTCACGCTGGTCAGGACGCCGCCGGAGACCGCGTCGGGGTCCGGCTCCGGTTCCGCCGCGGGTGGCTCCGGGCCCGCTGCCGGTCCGTACGGGCCGCCGGTCACCGCCGTGGACGTCACCGCCACGGCGCCCGGCGAGGAGCCCGTCGACGTCGCCGGGCTCACCCGCAAGCTGCGCCACGTCGTCACCCACGACGTCCTCGCCCAGCGGCCCGTGGAACCCAAGGTCGTCTGGCGCGGCTCCGACGCCGAGCCGCCCCGCGACGTCTTCGAGGAGCTGGTCGCCCGGGGCGCCGCCGCCGAGCTGGGCGAGGGGCAGATCGCGGTCGGCGAGCCCGTCCTGTCCCTGATGGACCATCTCGACGCCGAGCTCCGGTCCGTGGTCATGGACGAGTTCGACGCGCGCGAGTTCCGCTATCCGACGCTCATCACGTCGGCGGCGCTGCGCCGCACCGGGTACTTCGACTCCTTCCCGCACATGCTGATGTTCGTCACGCGGTTGCACGGGGACGTCGACAGCTACCGCGGGTTCCTCGACTCCGTCGCGGACGGCGGCGACCTCGCCGAGGGGCTGCGCGCGCACACCGGCGGGTTCGACCACTCCCTCCCGCCGACGATGTGCTTCCACACCTATCACCAGTACGCGGACGGGCCGCTGCCGGCGCCGTCGACGGTGGTGACCGCGCGGGGCAAGTCCTTCCGGCACGAGTCCCGTTACCGCCGCTCGCTGGAGCGGCTGTGGGACTTCACGATCCGGGAGATCGTCTTCATGGGGAGCCCCGAGTTCGTGCTGGGCGCGCGTGCGCGGGTGATGGAGCGCTCGTACGCCCTGATGGAGGCGCTCGGTCTCGGCGGCCGGTGCGAGGTCGCGGGCGACCCCTTCTTCCTGAACGAGGCGACGGCGGCCCGCGCCTGGTCGCAGCGACTGCTCCAGCTCAAGTACGAGCTGCGGCTGCCGCTCGACGGGGAGCGGGACGTCGCCGTCGCCTCGTTCAACTACCACGAACGGCTCTTCGGTTCGTCGTTCGGCATCCTGGACGAGGCCGGCGACCCGGTGTACTCGGGCTGTGTCGGCTTCGGGCTCGAACGGCTCGCGTACGCGTTCCTCTGCCGGCACGGCGTGGATCCGGCCGGCTGGCCCGAAGCGGTCCGCAAGGCGGTGTCGGCGTGAGCGGGGAGACCCGGCTGCTGGCGCTCACGGCACGGACGGCCGAGGCCCTGGAAGTCGCCACGGACGAGCTGGCGGACCGTCTGGAGCGCATGGACGACGCGGAGTTCGCGGCCCTGCCGGCCGTGTCCGAGGCTGCGACGACGCCCTCACCCGCAACCCACCGGCGGGCGCTCGCGGCGAGCGGGGCGGCGGACGCGGCCCGGAGGCTGCGCAAGCGCGATCCGCGGCGGGTGTCCACCGGCGGCGGTCCGGACGGTGGCCGCGATGCGGACGGCGGCGGTCGCGGCCCGGCCGGCGGTGGCGGTCCCGGGGTGTCGCGGGTGTTCCTGTTCTCCGGGGTCGGGGACCAGTACGCCGGGCTCGGCGCGGGCCTGTACCGGTGTCTGCCGGTGTTCCGCGACGAGCTCGACCGCTGCTTCGGGCTGCTCGCCGCCGAGCCCGGTCCGGACCTGCGGCAGGTCCTCTTCCCCGCGGCACCGGAGGAGGGCGACGAGCCGGGCGCGGGCGCCGCCGCCCGTCCCGATCTGGCCGCCCTGTTCGACCGGCGCGAGACGGTGCAGGAGATCCACCGCACGGTCGTCGCCCAGCCGCTGATGTTCGCGGTGCAGTACGCGATGGCGCGGGCCCTGACCGCGCTCGGCGCGGGGCCCACGGCCCTCGCCGGTTACAGCGTGGGCGAGTACGCGGCGGCCTGCGTCGCCGGGGTCCTCCCCTTGCCGGACGCGCTGCGACTGGTCAGCCACCGGGCCCGGCTGGTGGACGGGCTGCCGGAGGGCGCCATGCTCGCCGTCATGGCGGGGCCCGAGTCGGTACTTCCCTACATCGGCGGGGAGTTGTCGGCGGCGGCGTTCAACGGCCCGCAGCAGACGGTGCTGTCGGGTCCGGTGGAGGCGGTCGAGAAGGCGGCCGGGCTGCTGACGGAGGACGGTCACGCCTGCCGGCGGCTGGCCACCTCGCACGCCTTCCACTCCTGGATGACGGAGCCGCTGACGGGGCCGCTGGAGGAGCTCCTCGACGCACTGCCACTGCGGCCGCCGGAGGTCCCGGTCCTGTCGAACGTGACCGGGACGTGGCTGCGGGACGAGGAGGCGACCAGTCCGGCGTACTGGGCCCGGCAGCTGTCCCGGACGATCCGGTTCGCGGAGGAACTGGCGGAGATCTGGCGGCTGCCCGACCCGCTCCTGGTCGAGCTGGGTCCCGGGCAGCCGCTGACCCGGCTGGCGCTCCAGCATCCCGGCCGCCCGGCGGGCGCGGTCGGGTCGGTGGTGCAGTCCCTGCCCGGCGGGTTCGACAGCCGCTCGGAGCACGAGCTGCTGCTGGCCGCGCTGGGGCGGTTCTGGGTCACCGGGGTGGAGCCGGACTGGACGGCCCTGCGGCTTCCGTGAGCCGGCGCCCGGGGCGGCGCCGCGGGGTCAGTCCTTGACGACCGCCGTCGCCTCCTCCTCGGGGAGTTCACGCAGGGCCGGGACCGGCGACCAGAGCAGCGGCAGCCAGGAGACGGCTCCGACGACGGCGGAGGCGATGATCGCGCCCCGCATGCCCAGGAGTTCGGCGAGGAGGCCGGACAGGGGGCCGCCGATCGCGATCGTGCTCCAGATGACGAAGCGCATGGAGGCGTTCATCCGCCCCCTCAGCCGGTCGGGCGTGATCGCCTGCCGCAGGGTCACCTGGGCGATGTTGAACAGCGGCACGCCGAAGCCGAAGAGCAGGTGGCCGGCGGCGAGGAACGGGAAGGACAGGCCGGGTTCGACGGCCGGCATCAGCATCAGCGCGAGCCCGACACCGCAGGTCACGGCGCCCCAGGTGATCGAGCGGCCGTAGCCGAGCCGCTCGATGGCCCGGCTCGCCAGGAGCGCGCCGCCGACCAGGCCGACGCCGGCGAGCGAGAAGACCACGCCGACCATGGCGGGGGCGTAGTCGAGGGTCCGCACCATGTAGAGGGTGAGGAGGACGGTCAGCATCGAGGAGCCGAGGTTGAGGAGGCTGGCGCAGGCGGCGACGGCCCGCAGCATGCTCTGCCGCAGGACGAAGCCGAGTCCCTCGCCGATCTCCTTGCGCAGCGAGCGCGCCCCCTGGTCGGCGGGTACCTCGGGCTCGGGTTCCGGCTGGCGGATGGCCCGGCAGAAGAGGCCGGAGGCGAGGAAGCTGAGCGCGTCGAGGAGGACGGTGGCGGCGGCGCCGATGACCCCGGCCAGGATGCCGGCCGCGGCGGGGCCGGCCATCTCGGCGGCCGAACTGCTGGCGGTGAGCTTGGCGTTGGCGTCGGCGAGTTCCTCGCGCCGTACCAGGGTGGGCAGATAGCTCTGGTACGAGATGTCGAAGGCCACCGTGAAGACGCCGACCAGGAGGACCGCGATGTAGAGCTGGGCCAGGGTCAGCACGTCGAGGGCGTACGCCACGGGCACACTGCCGAGCAGGAGCGCGCGGAGGAGGTCCGAGGTGACGAGGACCGGCAGGCGGCGCATGCGGTCGAGGAGCGCCCCCGCGGGCAGGGCCAGGAGCAGGAACGGCAGCATGCGGGCGCTGGTGAGGAAGCCCAGTTCGGTCGCGGAGGCGTGCAGCGTCCCGATGGCGAGCAGCGGTACGGCGAGCTGACCGATCTGGGTGCCGGTCTCGCTGATCGACTGCGCGGCCCACAAGCGCATGAAGTCCGGTGAGAGCCAGAGGCCTTTGCGGGTCACCAGGCCATCACGGTCATGGGGGTGCCACCTTCCCTCGATGCGTCGGCGCGTCGCGAACGGAGGCCCCACCATAGAGCTGATGGACGCGCATGTCATGGACACAGAAATCATTGACAGCGGGTTGCTGTTGATCTCTACTTGATGTGGTCACGATCACCATAACCGGGGGTCACGCATGGGGGACGGCAGCGCGCACGCCACGGGTCCGGTTCCGGACATCCGGCCGGTGCCGCGTGACGGACACCTGCCGCTGTCCTGCTCGCAGGAGCGGCTCTGGTTCCTGCTCCAGCTCCATCCCGGCATCCGGGCCTACCAGTTCCAGGCCGTCCTGACCCTGACCGGAAACCTCGACGCACGCGCCCTGGCGGACGCGCTCACCGAGGTGGTCCGCCGGCACGAGGTCTACCGCACCACGTTCGCCCACGGCCCCGACGGCCCCCGGCAGGTGGTCCACCCGCCGTACGAGGTCACGGTCCCGGTCGACGACCTGCGCGGCTCCCCGGACCCCGAGGCGGCGGTCCGGCGGGCGGTGGCCGACGCCGTCGACGAGGAACTCCCGGTCGACCGGCTCCCGTTGGTCCACTGGCGGCTGCTCCGCACGGCCGACGACCGGCACGTCCTGCTCCACCTGGAGCACCATCTGATCCACGACGGCTGGGCCTTCAACGTCTTCATCGACGAACTCTGCGCCCTGTACGAGGCGTTCGCCGAGGGCCGGCCCCCGGAGCTGCCCGAACCCGGGCTCCAGTTCGCCGACTTCGCGGCGTGGCAGCACGCCTGGCTCGACAGCCCGGCCGCCGAACGCCAGCTCGCCTACTGGCGCGACCGGCTCGCGGACGTCCCGCCCTTCCTTGAGCTGGCCACGGACCGGCCGCGCACCGCCGCCCGCCGCTTCGCCGGGGACGCTCCCCGGTTCACGGTCCCCGCGCATCTCACCGACCGGGTCCGCTCGCTCGCCCGGCACGAACGGGTCTCGCTCTTCGCCGTGATGCTCGCCGCCTTCCAGGTCCTCCTCCGCGGCTGGTCGGAGCAGGACCGCTTCTCGGTGGCCTCGGGACTGGCCGGGCGCGGTCGGCCGGAGACCGACCGGATGCTGGGCATGGTGGTCAACACGGTGGCCCTGGACGCCGATCTGCGCGGCGACCCGACCTTCCGGGAGCTGCTCGGCCGGGTCCGCGCCACCGTCTTCGGCGCGCTGGAGCACCAGGACCTGCCCTTCGACCGGGTGATCGCGGCGCTGCGCCCGCCCCGGGTACCCGGGCGGCAGGCCCTGTGCGAGGTGCTGTTCGCGTTCCACGACGCGCCGATGCGCGCCGTCCGCATGCCGGGCCTGGACGTCGAGGTGACGCCCGGCATCAGCAACGGCAGCGCCAAGTTCGACCTGAACGTGATCGCGATCCCCGTCGCCGAGCAGGCCGTCGGGCAGCGCGGCCGGGACGTGCCCGGCGGCGTGGAGTTCATCTGGGAGTACGACCGGGACCTGTTCGACGCCACGACCGTCGCACGGGCGGCGGCCGACTACGAGCGGCTGCTCGCCGCGGTGGTGGCCGACCCTCAGGTCCGGGTGTCGGAGCTGGTCGGCGCTGGGGAGGACCTGAGGTGACGGACGAGGACGAACTGCTGGAGGCGGTGCGGGAGGCCTGGGCCGAGACGCTGGGCATCGACGCCGAGGACGTCCCCGTCGACCAGGGCTTCTTCGACGCCGGCGGCAACTCGCTGCTGCTCCTGCTGCTGTGGGAGCAGCTCAACGAGCTGACCGCCCTGGAGCTGCGGGCCACGGACCTCTTCCGGCACCCCACCGTCGGCGCGCAGGTGAAGCTGCTCGCGGGCGGGGTGTGAAGCGGACGTGGCCGAGAGCCTGTACCGGCTGTGCGCCGACAGCGCCGCGCGCCGTCCGGACGGCGTCGCCGTCGAGTTCCCCGACGGCTCCCTGACGTACGGCGAGCTGCTCCGCGCCGCGGAGGCGCTCGCGGAGCGCGTACGGGACGCGTACGGCACGGTCTCCCGGGTCGGCCTGTTCGCCGCCCGCGGGCCGTCGGCGTACGCGGGGTACCTGGCGGCCCTGCGTCTCGGCGCCGCCGTCGTCCCGCTGCACCCCGGCTTTCCCGCCGCCCGCACCCGCCGGATGTGCGAGCAGGCCGCCCCGGACGTGGTGCTCGCCGACGCGGAGGCGTGGGAGCGGGGCGACGGGAGCTGGGCGGAGGGCGTGCCCGTCCTGGCGCTCAGCGGGGCCGAGGTGCGGTCCGCCGTGCCCACGGGGTCGCTCGGCCCGTACCGCCCGGACCCGGACCGCACCGCCTACCTGCTGTTCACCTCGGGGACGACGGGCCGCCCCAAGGGCATCCCGATCCGGCACCGCCAGGCGCTGGCCTTCCTGCGGCAGGCGGCGGCGCGCTACGAGGTGGGGCCCGGCTGCCGGATGTCGCACACCTTCGACCTGACCTTCGACCTCTCCGTCTTCGACCTGTTCGTGACCTGGGGCGGCGGCGCGACACTCGTCGAGCCGGCGCCCGCGGAGTCGTTCTCCCCCGTCGACTACGTGACCGGCCGGCGGCTCACCCACTGGTTCTCCGTGCCGTCGGCGGTCTCGGTGGGCGCGGGGCTCGGGCAGCTGCCCGCCGGGCGCGCCACCGGACTGCGGTACAGCGTCTTCTGCGGTGAACAGCTCACCTACGAGCAGGTGGCCGCGTGGCGGGCCCTGGCCCCGGCGACCGTCGTCGACAACCTCTACGGCCCCACCGAACTGACCGTCGCCTGCTCGGCGTACCGGCTGCCGCGCGACCCGGCCGACTGGCCCCGCACCTCCAACGGCACCGTCCCCATCGGCCGGATCCACGACTCGCTGGACCACCTCGTCGACCCGGAGTCCGGCGAGCTGTGCGTCCGGGGACCCCAGCGGTTCGACGGCTACCTCGACCCGGCCGACGACGCGGACCGCTTCCGCGCCGCGCCGGCGCAGGACGGGCCGTTCGCCGGGGCGGGGCGGTACTACCGCACCGGCGACCGGGTGCGGTACGAGGACGGCCGCCTGGTGCACCTCGGCCGGCTCGACGACCAGGTGAAGATCCGCGGCTTCCGGGTCGAACTCGGCGAGGTCGAGGCGGCGTTGCGCCGGCTGCCGCAGGTCGCCCACTGCGTCGTCGTCGACGTCGCCGCCGCGGGGCACGACGGGGTACGCGAACTCGCCGCCTGCTACACCGGGGACCCGGTGCCCCGGCGCGACCTGCTGAACTCCCTGCGCGGCACGCTGCCGATCCACCTGGTGCCCCGCCGCTTCCTGCACCGGGACACCCTGCCCCTGAACGCGAACGGCAAGGTGGACCGGAACGCGCTCCGGCTGCTCGCCGGAGAGGCCGTCGATGCCGCCCGCCCCTGAACCGCCCACCGTCTCCGACCCCACGGCCCCCATGGACTTCAGCCTCTTCTACTTCGCCAGCGACGACGGCGACGACGACGCCGGTCCCAAGGGCGACCGCTACCGCCTGCTGCTCGACGGGGCGCGCTGGGCGGACACCCACGGCTTCACCGCCGTCTGGACTCCCGAACGGCACTTCCACTCCTTCGGCGGGCTCTACCCCAACCCGGCCGTGACCGGCGCCGCGGTGGCCGCGGTCACCGAGCGGGTGGCGATCCGGGCCGGCAGCGTCGTCGCGCCGCTGCACCATCCGCTGCGCCTCGCCGAGGACTGGTCGGTCGTCGACAACCTCTCCGGCGGCCGGGCCGGAATCTCCTTCGCCTCAGGCTGGCACGCCGCCGACTTCGCGCTGGCCCCCGAGGCGTACGGGGACCGGCGCGCGCTGGTGCTGGACCAGGCCGAGACGGTCCGCAGGCTCTGGCGCGGCGAGGAGCTCACCGTCCGCGACGGCGTCGGCGCCGAGCGCCGGGTGCGGATCCATCCCCGGCCCGTCCAGCCGGAGCTGCCGACCTGGATCACCAGTGCGGGCGGGGTGGAGACCTTCCGGCGGGCCGGCGCCMWGGGCGCCGGCGTCCTCACCCACCTGCTGGGCCAGGAGCTCGACGACCTCGCCCGCAAGATCGCCGCCTACCGGGCGGCCGCCGGCCCGGACGGCGGTCACGTGGTGGTGATGGTCCACGCCTTCCTCGGCGAGGACGGCGACGCGGTCAGGGAGCTCGTCAGGGAACCGCTCTGCGCCTATCTGCGCGACTCCCTCGGGCTGCTGCTCGGCTCCCGGTTCGAGGGACGGCGCGGCATCGACCCGGCCCGGCTCCGGCCCGACGACGTGGACTTCCTCGTCCGGCGCTCCTTCGACCGGTACTACGAGGACGGCGCACTCCTCGGCACCCCCGCCGAGGCCCGCCGCGTGGTGGAACGGCTGCGCGGCATCGGGGTCGACGAGATCGCCTGCCTGATCGACTTCGGCCTGCCCGCCGAGACCGTCCTCGCCGGTCTCGACCTGCTCGGCGACCTGCGCACCGGAGGCCCGCACCGTGACTGACTTCGAGACCGCCGTCGCCGGGCTCCGGGTGCCCGGGATGGGAACGGAGGCGGTCGCCCCGTTCCTGGCGAACCTGATCCGGCTCACCCGGCCCCGCCGGGTGCTGGAGGTGGGGACGGGCTACACCACCCCCTTCCTCGCCGCCGCCCTCGCCGAGGTCGAGGGGCTGGCCGCCCGCGAGTCCGCGGCGCTCGCCGCCAAGACCCGGCGGTACCTGGACGACGGCGCCCCGCTGGACGACGACTGGCTCCGCGCCGACCCGCCGCTGGCTGCGCCCGCGAGTTATCTGGAGCCGTACCGGCCGGTGTTCGTCGCCGTCGACGACCACTCGATCCCGGAGTCGTCCGCCGGCCGGGTCGCCGAGGTCCTGGCCGCGCTCGGTCTCGCGGACCGGGTGACGACGGTCGACGCGGCCCTGCGCGACTGCGACGCGGCGCTCCCGCCGGACTTCGCCCCCATCGACCTGGCCTGGGTGGACGCCTGGGACTGCCTGTACTTCCTCGACCACTTCCTCGACCGGATCAACCCGGACGGCGGCGTGGTCGTCCTGCACTACCTGATGACGTACCCGGAGGGCGAGGCCATCCTGCGGTACCTCGCCGGGCTCCAGCGCGCCCGTCCGGGAGAGCTGGAGGTCCTGAACCTCCTCGAACCCCACAAGCTGCGCCAGAACAGCGTCACCATGATCCGCCGTTCGGTCGGCCCGCACCCCCGGTACGCGGGACCCGGCGGCCGCATCCGGTACGACGGCGCCCTCGGGGAGTCGGCCCGCGACCAGGCCGGCACGGTGACTCCCCCGCCCTGACCGCCGGCCCCGTCCCTTCCGCCGCCTCCCGTCGCGCCGCCTCCCGTCG
>NZ_RDBI01000243.1 GCF_008042125.1 Streptomyces sp. MS191 | reverse complement strand
GGCAGGGCCCGGCCGAGGGCGGCGTGCAGTTCGTCGATGCCGGCGAGCTCCCGGTTGCGGGAGGCGTCGAGCTGCTTGCCCCAGCGGCGGAGCTGCCGGTCGAGGAAGCCCTCGGGGCGTCCGAAGTCGGCGAGGCCGACCTCCGCGGGGTCCACGGCGTGGAGGTCGACGAGGGTGTCGACCAGGCCGAGGACGGCGGCGCGGGTGCGCTTGGGCCCGAGCGGGGCGAGCTGCTCGGCGGAGCGGTAGGGCGTGCCGCCGACGAACTCCATGACGTAGAACGGCGCCCCGAGCACGTCGTCGTCCTCGCAGAGCACGACCGGCTCGGGAACGGGCACGGCCGTCGGGTGCAGGGCGCTGATGACCCGGTGCTCGCGCTTCATGTCGTGCGCGGTCGCCAGGACATGGCCGAGCGGCGGCCTGCGCACCACCCACTCGCCGGTGCCGTCGGTGACCATGTACGTGAGGTTGGACCGGCCGCCCTCGATGAGCCGGGCGGTCAGCGGGCCGGTGACGAGCCCGGGCCGCTCGCGGTCGAGGAATCCGCGCAACTGCTCGGGATCGAGACCTGGCGGCGGGGCTGGGCTCATCGTGCGTACCTCCGGGGGCTTCGCGGGCCGGGCGCGGCCGGCGGGTCGGCGTTCATGATGACCGACCAGTCGGTATGTCGTCCAGGGTCCGTCCGGGTCGCGGCATCGGGAATCCCCGTCGGGCCCCCTGGTCGTGAATCCGGTCCATGAATAGAGTTCACATATGAATCCTGAGCTGATCGTCGACGAAGTCCGGCTGACCCCGATCCTCATCTCCGACCCGCCCCTGCTCAACACTCAGGGCGTCCATCAGCCGTACACACCGCGTCTGGTGGTCGAGGTCGTCACGCGCGGGGGAGTGAGCGGGGTCGGCGAGACGTACGGCGACGGGAGGTACCGGGAGCTCGCTCGCCCCCTCGCCGAGGCGTTGCCGGGACGATCGGTCACGGATGTGAACGGCCTGTTCGCGCTGGCCGCCGAGGTGTGCGGCGATTCACGTGCCGTCGACGGGCGGGTGGACGCGGGCGGCCTGCGCGGGGTGCAGACCGCCGACAAGCTCCGCCTGTCCGTCGTGTCCGCCTTCGAGGTCGCCTGCCTGGACGCCCTCGGCAAGGCCCTCGGCCTTCCCGTCCACGCCCTGCTCGGCGGCCGGGTCCGCGACAGCGTCGAGTACAGCGCCTACCTCTTCTACAAGCACGCCGGCCAGGACGCGTGGGGCCCCGCGCTCGACCCCGCCGGAGTCGTCGAGCAGGCCCGCCGCTTCGACCGGGAGTACGGCTTCCGCTCCTTCAAGCTCAAGGGCGGGGTCTTCCCGCCCGAGCAGGAGATCGCCGCGATCCGCGCCCTGGCCGAGGCGTTCCCCGGCCGCCCGCTCCGGCTCGACCCCAACGGCGCCTGGTCCGTCGAGACCTCGCTGGCCGTGGCCCGGGAGCTCGCGGACGTCCTCGAGTACCTGGAGGACCCGGCCACCGGCACGGCGGCCATGGCCGAGGTCGCGGCCCGCACGGACGTGCCGCTCGCGACGAACATGTGCGTCACCACCTTCGAGGAGGTGCCGGAGGCGTTCGCCCGCGACGCCGTGCGGATCGTCCTCTGCGACCACCACTACTGGGGCGGCCTGCACCGCACCCGCGAACTCGCCGCGCTCTGCCGCACCCACGGCGTCGGACTCTCCATGCACTCCAACACCCACCTCGGCATCAGCCTGGCCGCCATGACCCACGTCGCCGCCACCCTGCCGCTGCTCGACCACGCCTGCGACACCCACTACCCCTGGCAGACCGAGGACGTCGTCACCACCCGGCCCGACTTCCGGGACGGCCGCCTCGCGGTCTCCGACGCGCCCGGCCTCGGGATCGAGCTCGACCGTGACCGGCTGGCCGACCTGCACCGCCGCTGGGTGGAGGACGACGGCACGATGCGCGACCGCGACGACGCGGCGGCCATGCGGCGCCTGGACCCGGACTGGCGGGCGCCCGCGACCCCGCGCTGGTAGCG
>NZ_RDBI01000242.1 GCF_008042125.1 Streptomyces sp. MS191 | reverse complement strand
GGCCCTGGTCGGGTTCGACGACATCGAACTGGCCGACCTGCTCGGCATCACCGTGATCGCCCAGGACGCCGCCGCGCTGGGCCGTACGGCCGCGGAGCGGCTCTTCCGCCGCCTGGACGGCGTCGAGGAGGCGCCGGCCCAGGTGGTGCTGCGGACGACGCTGATCGCGCGCGGCTCGGGAGAGGTCCCGCCGCCGGCGTAGCCCGCGACGGGCCGGGACCAGGGTCCGGCAGCCCGGCCGCCAAGGCGCCCACGTCCGGCGGAGGTTCGGCGGCGGGCGGTTCCGCCGCCGGGGCGGCGACGGCCGGCGGCGGCGGTTCCGACCCCTCCGCGGCGGCCGGCGGCGGGGGAGCTTCCGGTACGGCGGAAGGCGCCGGAACGCGCGGCGGAGCGACCGGCACCACGACCACTTCCGGCGGCACGGGATCCCCGTCACCGGACGCCGCCGGGTGCACCGCCGCCGGCTCGTCGGCCAGCTGCCAGGTCCTGCACCCGGCGACGACCACCCGCTACGACGGCGGCGAGATGGGCACGGTCGGCGCCGGCCGGCACACCTTCTTCTGCCAGGTCGACCTGGACCGCAGCGCTTCGTACGCCGGACAGAGCAGCCGCTGGTGGGCCCGGACCGACGACGACAGCGGCAACACCAACGTGTACGTGAGCGTCGCCTATCTGCGGGGGAGCGCGGGCGGAGCGCCCGTGCCGGGCCTGCGCGTCTGCTGACGCCGACGGGCCCGGCCCGGCGTCGGGAACCCGGAACGACACCGTCCATGACCACCGCGCGGCAGGGAGGAAGCCACAGTGGAACGCATCGGCATCATCGGAGTGGGAGAGATCGCCCGGGCCCTCGTGGCGGGTCTGTACGACGGGGGCGACACGTCGCCGGAGGTGTTCCTTTCCCCGCGGGGAGCCCACGCCGCGGCGGAGCTGTCCGCACGGCACGAGAACGTCCGGGTCTGCGCCGACAACCAGGAGGTGGTGGACCGCTCCGAGCTGGTGATCATCGCCGTGCGGCGCCAGGACCGCCACGGCGCACTCGCCGGTCTGAGGGTGGACGACGACAAGATCGTGGTCAATGTGATGGCCGGCGTCGGCAGCGACGACCTGCGCCGGACACTCGCCACCGACGCCCCGCTGGTCCGGGCCATTCCCCTGCCCGCCGTACGGGAGCGCCGCTCCGTCACGGTGACGTGCCCGTCGCACCCGGCGGTGGACTCCCTCTTCACGTACCTGGGCGGGGTGCTGCCGGTCGCGGACGAGGCGGCCTTCGACGTCCTCTCCGCCCTGACGGGGACGCTGACCACCCACTACTCGTACCTCGCCACGCTCACGTCGTGGGCGGCCGGTCAGGGCATCGACCCCGACGACGCCGACCGCTACGTGCGCGGACTCTTCCAGGGCGTCGGCCGCACCCTGGGCGACCAGACCCGCTCCCTGGACCGGCTCGCCGCCGACCACGAGACCCCGAACGGGAGCAACGAACGCATCCGCACCACCTGGTTCGGCCCGGCCAACGCGGCGGCCCTCCGCAAGGCCCTCGACGACCTCCTCGCCGACCTCAGGTGATCCGGGCACGCGGGCTCGCGCCCGGTGCGGCCGGGTCCCGGACGTGCGCGCGCGTCGCGCGGCCGGCCGTGGGGCGCCGCCGGAGCCGGGGCGGTGCGGCCGGGCGGTCTCGCCGGACCCTGGTCCCGGCCCGTCGCGGGCTACGCCGGCGGCGGGACCTCTCCCGAGCCGCGCGCGATCAGCGTCGTCCGCAGCACCACCTGGGCCGGCGCCTCCTCGACGCCGTCCAGGCGGCGGAAGAGCCGCTCCGCGGCCGTACGGCCCAGCGCGGCGGCGTCCTGGGCGATCACGGTGATGCCGAGCAGGTCGGCCAGTTCGATGTCGTCGAACCCGACCAGGGCCACCGGGTGTTCGCGCCCCGCCAGCGTCCGTACCGCGGTGACTCGATGTCGTCGAACCCGACCAGGGCCACCGGGTGTTCGCGCCCCGCCAGCGTCCGTACCGCGGTGACCGTGACGCGGTTGTTCCCCGCGAAGAG
>NZ_RDBI01000241.1 GCF_008042125.1 Streptomyces sp. MS191 | reverse complement strand
GCCCCAACCCCCGCCCCCCTCCAGGGCCGAGCTCAGAGGTGAGGCGCCGGGGTCGCGGCCGGGTGGGGCAGTCGTTCCACCAGCAGCGCGGCGACGTCGTCGTCGAGGCGGCCCGTCCCGTGGGCGGTGAGGTCGGCGTGCAGGAGGTCCGGGATCCGGCTCCCGGGCTCCGTGAGCCACCCCCGTATCCGCTGCTCCAGTGGATAGAAGGTGCCGGACGCGTCGCGGGCCTCGCTCACCCCGTCGGTGAACATCAGCAGGCGGTCCCCCGGCTCGAAGGGCACCTCTTCGATGTGGTGCCGCGCCGGGAGCAGTCCCGACAGGTTGATCGGCAGGGACGGGTCCGCGAAGGCGACGGGTGCGACCCGTCCGCCGTGCTGGAGCAGCGGCGCGGGATGGCCGCAGCTCAGCAGCCGTGCGACGTCGCCCCCGTCCGGGATCTCCACCAGGACGACGGTGGCGAACCGTTCGGCGGCGTCCGAGTCGGGCGCCCAGGCCCCGTACCGGCCGAGTCCCTCCTCCAGGCGGTCGGCCAGCGTGGCGAGGTCCGGGGCCTGGTCGACGGCGGCGCGGAAGGAGCCGAGCAGTACGGAGGCGGTCTCCACCGCGCCGAGCCCCTTGCCCTGGACGTCGCCGAGCATGAGCCGTACGGCTCCGGGGACGCGGACCGCCTCGTAGAAGTCGCCGCCGATCCTGGCCTTGGCGGCGGCCGCGACGTACAGCAGGTCGAGGCCCACCGGTCCGAGGCGGGGCGGGAGGGGGCGGAGCACCACGCGCTGGACGACGTCGGCGACGGCGGTCACCTCGCGCAGGTCCCGTTCGTAGCGCTGCCGGAGCCGGCTGGCCCAGGCGGCGACGGCGGTCACCGCGGCCAGCACGGCCTCGTTGAGGAGGAGGTCCGGGACGAGTGGCTCGCCCCGGCTCACCGACAGCACGGCGCGCATGGCCATGGCGATCAGGCCGATGACGACCGTCCCGCGGGCGCTCCAGGTGACGGCGGCGAGCGCGGGAGCGGCGGCCAGGAGTCGGTCGAAGCGCTCTCGCTCAGGGGTGAGCAGGTCGACGACGACGGTGAGCGCGATGACCAGGAAGGGCAGTATGCGGCCGAGGGAGCGGTTGCGTCGCGTCCTGGACCCGGCGGCCGGGCGGTCACCATCTGAGGACATTTCGTGATCGTACGCAGCGGGGGTGCTCGCCCCGGGGCGGTGGCGCCGTCCTGGCGTGTCCGCGCCCGTGGGTTCACGGGGCGGACGCCATCGCCGCGGGTTCCGCGTTCCGCGTCGTGCGGCCCGGCAGGCCCAGTGCGGCGATCGCGCCCAGGGCTCCCAGGGCGGCGAGGGCCAGGAGGGCTCGGTGCATGGCCGGGACGAAGGCGTCGCCGGGTTCGAGCGTGAGCAGCAGGGTGGCCGTGGCGACGCCGAGAGCGGGGCCGATGTTGAGGGCTGTCTGCTGGAGGCCGCCGGCGACTCCGGCGGTGGCCTCGGCGGCCCGGTGCACGACGACCGCGGTCGCGGTGACCATGACGGTGCTGAATCCGGCGCCGAGCAGGACGAAGCAGACGCCGGCCGCCGGTGCGGTCGCGCCCGCGTCGAGCCGGGCGAACGACAGGACGCCGAGGGTGAGCAGGACGGCCCCCGACACGGCGGTCCGGCGGGGGCCGAACCTGCGCTGGAGCACGGCGGCCGTCGGCGCTCCGAGCACCATCAGGACGGCGAGCGGCAGCGACCACAGGGCGCTGTGGAGCGCGTCGAGACGGAGGACGTCCTGCAGGAAGTACGTCCCCGCGAACAGGGTGCCGAAGAGGGCGGCGGAGACGGCCAGCAGCGCCCCGAGTCCGGCCATGACGGGGCGGGAGCGCACGATCCCGGCCGGCAGGAGGGGGTGGTCGGTGCGTCGCTCGTGCCGGGCGAAGGCGGCCCCGGCCAGGACGGCGGCAGCCAGGACGAGCAGGGTCGGTGCCGTCGCGCCGTCCCGTGGCAGCGCGACGAGTACGTGTACGAGCCCGGCGAGGGTCACCGCGAGCAGGCAGGCGCCGGGCAGGTCCAGGGAGGTCGGGGCG
>NZ_RDBI01000240.1 GCF_008042125.1 Streptomyces sp. MS191 | reverse complement strand
CTCCCGGGCATCGACGACCTCCCGCCCTCCGCGCTGTCCCCGGACCGGCCCCTGCTCGCGGTCCCCCTGACCGCACACCGCACCTCGGGCGTGCTCACCCTGACCGCACCGGGCGACCGCTTCGACGAGGACACCGGCGTGATGCTGGTCGAACTCGCCCGCAGGACCGCCATCGCCCTGGACAACGCCCGTCGGTACGAACAGCACCGGGACACCGCCGAGACCCTGCAGCGTGCCCAGCTCACCGATCTGCCCCGCGTCGAGGACCTGAGCCTGGCCGCCCGCTACCTGCCCGCCACACGAGGACTCAACATCGGGGGAGACTGGTACGACGCCTTTCCCCAACCCGACGGCAGCCTGCTGACCGTGGTCGGGGACGTCACCGGACACGGACTGCGCGCCGCCGTCATCATGGGCCAGCTGCGCACCGCTCTTCGCGCCTACGCGATCGAGGACGACAGCCCCGCCCGCATCCTCACCCGACTGCACCGCATGCTCCGCCACCAGCAGCCGAACCTGTACGCGACCGCCGTGATCGCCCGCTTCCGGCCCGGCGACCCGCACGTCGTGTGGGCCGCCGCCGGGCACCCGCCGGCCATGGTCCGCGCACCCGACGGCACCGTGCGCGTTCTCGACGCCAGACCCGGCCTGATGCTCGGCGTGCCGTTTCCCTTCGAGTACGAGGACCACACCGCCGAACTCCCTCCCGGTTCGACGCTCGTCCTCTACACCGACGGCCTGGTGGAACGGCGAGCCGACGGCATCGACCCGGGCATCGAGCTGCTCGGCCGGACCCTGGCCGACCTGGGCCGATCCGAGGTCGAGGACCTGGAGACCTGCGCCGAGTCGCTGCTCAAGCCCCTGCTGCACGACATCGAACGCGACGACGACGTGTGCCTGCTCCTCTGCCGCACTCTGCCGCCCCGAAGCAACGAACCGTAGGTTCTCCCGCGCGCTGCCGGCACGACCGACACCGCGCTCTGCCCAGGCCGTGCCGGCAGTCCCGACCGGCTCCCGACCGCGACGGCGGGCGGACGGGACAGCGCTCAGCGTTCCCGCGGCGGCTGGGGCGACGCATCCACCTGGGCGGAGGCGAAGGCCTTCATCCCCCGGATCAGCGCCGATCGCTCCGTGGGTTCCATGGCGGCCAGGACCCCGGCCAGCGCCCGGTTGCGCCGACAGGCCACATCCTCCAGGACGCGACGCCCCTGACCGGTGAGCCTCAGCTGCACCTCGCGCCGGTTGCGAGGGTGCAGCGTGCGCTCCAGCATGCCCGCAGCCTCCAGCCGGTCGCACAGCCGGCTGGCCGTGGGGAGCCCTATGTCCATGCGCTCGGCCAAGCCCGTGACATTGACTTCCGGCGTTCTCTCCAGGGCCCGGAGCGCCCTCAACTGGTGGAGGGAGAACCGCACCGACGCCTGCTGGGCAGCCACGGACCACAGGTCCGAAAGACGCTCCACGGCATCGGCGATCTCCTGCGCGCAGCCACTCGGATCGTCACCCGAGCCCTCGGCGCGGCCGTCGCCGCCGGGAAGTGTCACGAACACATCACTTTCAGTGGGGCCGGGTGTCCAGGGGACACCCCATGTTCCATCGCTGTACCCGGAGAGTCGCAGCGCAACCAGGATCGTTCCTCAGGGCTGTCCCGTACGACGGTATCCCGCTTCGTCACGCACCTCCTGCAGGGCGGCCCGTCCAGCGGGCGAAGAGCGGCGCGCCGGACGCCCCACGTGCGGCGGCCCGGCGTGCTGGCGGCCACCCCTCGCTCTGTGGGACGCTCGACGGACGACCAGCCTGGTCTGGTGGGAGACCCCGAGCCGTCCTTGCAGGTCCCTCGAGCGGGCCGGGGCGCGGCGCGGGTGGTCTTGCTCGGCTGTGCGTGACCCCACGTCACGCGCTTGACGCCCCCGGTCCGGGGGTGTGATGGGCTCGACCCCGGAGCCGGGGGACGAACCATGCCCAACCTCGAAGTCTTTACGCACCACCGACCCGACATCACACTGATGGCGTTGAGCGGGGAGATGGACCTCGCCTCGTGTCCCGCGCTCGAGCAAGCGACTCTCGTCACCCCTGCCCGACGCGGGACACTCCACATGGACCTGTCGGGGGTGACCTTCATGGACTCCTCCGGCGTGAACCTCCTGCTCCGCCTACGCCGTCGCCTGCTGGCCGACGGCGGCCGGCTTCTCGTCACCGGACTTCGCGAGCAGCCTTCCGACGTGCTGCACGTGACGGGTGTCGACACGCTGCTGGACACCGACCGCACCGCTCGGCTGCCCGCCCCCAGGCAGCCCTGAGGGTTCGGCGCACGGCCGAGCCGTCGCGACGACCTCCGAGCCGCCGTACGGCGGCATTCCCCTCCGACCGCGCGCCTCGCCGGGCGATCACGGCCGAGACCACCCCCGCCCTATGATGGAATCGGCCCAAAGTACCGACAACCGGGCAGGGAGTCACGGTGGAGGCGGGAATCGACTACGCGGCGGTGTTCCGGGCGCTTCCCGGGATGGTGGCGCTGCTGACACCCGGTCTTCGCTACGCGGACGCGAACGAGGACTTCCAGCGCCTGTCCGGCCGCACCCGGGACCAGCTGGTGGGCAGGCATCTGTTCGACGTCTTCCCGGACAACCCCAACGACCCCGCCGCGACCGGTGTCCGGAACCTGGAGGCCTCCCTCAAACGGGTCCTCGAGACAGGCGAGCGGGACTCCATGGCCCTTCAGCGCTACGACGTGGAATCCCTGGAACGGCCCGGCGAGTGGGAGGAACGGTACTGGAGCCCGGTCAACGCCCCCATCCTCGGCCCGGACGGACACGTGGCCCTTCTGGTCCACCGCGTCGAGGAGGTCACCGCGCTGATCAAAGCCCGTGGCGTCCCCGAAGAAGGCCGCGCCCGCGTCCTGGAAGCGGAGCTCTACACCCGTGCCCGGGAACTGCAGGAGGTCAACGAACGCCTGCGTGAGGCCCATGCCCGCGAACGCGAAGTCGCGCTCGCCCTCCAGGATGCGATGCTCCCCGCCCCCCGGCCGGTGGGGCACCACCTCGCCGCCGTCCGCTACCGGCCCGCGGTCGGCTCCCTCAACGTCTGCGGCGACTGGTACGACCTCGTCGACCTGCCCGGCGATCGCATCGCCGTCGCCGTCGGTGACGTCGTCGGCCACGGCCTGCACGCCGCCTGCGTCATGGGGCTGCTCCGCAGCGCCCTGGCCGCCGCCTCCCTCGTCGCCGACGGACCGGCCCGGGCCCTCGACGTCCTCGGCCTGTACGCCCGCTCCGTCGACGGCGCCGAGAACACCACCGCCGTCACGACCTGCGTCGACTGGGAAACCCACACCCTCCTCTACAGCAGCGCGTCGGCGAGGGACTCGGGTTCGGCGGCGCGGTGGCGGGTGAGGGCGTCCGCGAGACGGGCGAGGCCGGTGTCGATGTCTTCCCGGCGGCGCTCGATGAGGCCGTCGGTGTAGAGGACGAGGGTG
>NZ_RDBI01000024.1 GCF_008042125.1 Streptomyces sp. MS191 | reverse complement strand
CGGTGCAGTGCGACGGCGGCCGTGAGCCCACCTATTCCGGCCCCGACCACCACTGCGCGACGCTTCGGCATGGGCGGCCACCTCTCCGTTCGGTTCGAACATCCTTATACAGGAGGGCCGGAGGGGTCTGATCGCCCTGGGTGCGGCGACGGACGAAGGAGGGGGCGCGGCCGGCCGGCCGCCTCAGTTCCGCCGACCCCAGTCGCCGAACGTGTCGAAATACTCCTCGACCGTCCGTGAACCGGTCTCGGCGAGCCCGGCCCGCTGCTCCTCCCAGTCGCCGGCGAACGCCTCGACCAGGACCTCGGCGGCCCTCGGCGTCCCGATGATCCTGCGCAGGCAGGCCTCGCGACGGGAGCCCTCGAAGTGGACGAGAGCGACCCGGGCCACGTTGTAGGCGCGGCTCGTGGAGCCGAGACGATACGGCGGGTGCGGCCGGAAGCGGTGCTGCAGCCTCGCCGAGGGGACGGCCAGCACGTCGACACCCGCCCGCCAGGCCCGAAGGCTGAAGTCGACGTCCTCCAGGCCGAGTTCCCTGAACTCCCCGAAGCCGCCGAGGCGGTCGAAGGTGGACCGGCTCAACGCGAGGCATCCCCCGGGCGCGACGGGCAGCGGGTACGGCGCCTCCTCCGGGCCGGGCGGCAGCCAGCGGTACCGCAGCGCGGCGTCGACCAGCCGGGCGCCGCAGCCGTACTCGGTGCCGCCGACGTCGCGGATGGCGGGCGCCAGCACGGCACCGGGCTCCGCGACCAGGGCGGCCCGCAACCGGGCGAGACACTCGGGCTCCAACCGGCAGTGCGCGTCCAGGAAGACCAGATGGGCCCCCTTCGCGAGGCGGGCGCCCGCGGTCCGGGCCGCTGCGACCCCGCTGCGCTCGACGCGGTGGACGACGACCCCGAGCGCGCGCCATGCGTCGCTCCGCAGGGCGGCGCAACTGCCGTCGGTGCCTCCGTCGTCGACGACGACGGTCTCCGCGGGAACGACGGAGCCGGCGTAGACGGACCTCACCGTCTCGAGAAGCTCCACGCCCTCGTCGAGGCTCGCCACGACCAGCGACAGCGCCGGCGGCGCGCCCGACGGCTCAGACACGGCCGGACCGGTTCCCCGATCGCCCCGGCGGCACCGCCCTCGTCACGCGGGGCCGGGGGTGCCCGGTGGCACCCCGCCGGGCGGCAGGGTCGCCGCCAGATCGATCAGCCCGGGAAGGAGCGCCGCGTACCGGAGCGAGTCCTGCAGATAGGCGGTCAAGCCGGTGGTGAGGGCGAAGTGGTAGACACTCAGGCGATCGAGCTCCCGGTCGTCCAGGGCGAGCGCCAGGAGGTCCCCGATCCTGACCTGACCGAGGTTCAGGGTGTCGAGGACCTTCCGGGGCGTGGCGGCGTGTTCCTGGTACTCGGCGAAGTCGGTGGTCGACTGGAGGTCGGACTCGGCGAAGCCCGCCTGTTCCAGGGCCCGTTCGAGAGCGCGATCGCCGGCGCGGACGAGATATCCGGCCGAGGACACCTCGGCGTCCCGCAGGTGCTCCAGGAGGTGCTTGGTCACCGCGCCGACGAGGCCGAGGTTGGTGGCATGCGCGCGGTCCGTCAGCACCGGAGTGAGGTGGGCCCGCCGCTCCGTACCGATCAGCGCCATGCCCACGGCCGCGACCGTCTGCGAGCCGATCCCCTTCGGAGGCCACGGCCTGTCCGTCGTGGCCAGCACGAGCACGAGGCCGCTCCGGGACAGCAGTGGCTCGAGGGTCTCGAAGTACAGGTGCGGGAATCTGTTGCGGCGGCAGAACGTGGCCAGCGCGGTCTTCGTCTCGACGGGAAGATCACCGGCCGCCACCTGGATGCGGATCGACTCGTTGACCACGGCATGGTCGTTCATCGCCGGCCTCCCAGCGCATGCGAACTCGAACTGGACATCCATCCCGCGACCGCGTACCGGGTGCCTTCGCGTACGGTCGCCACCTCGTGCATCAGGGACGACCGGAACAGCACCAGCATGCCGGGCTCCGGGACGATGACGACCCGGCGATCGCGCAGGGTCGGGTCGGTCTCGTAGAGGGTGAGTGCGCCCCCGTCGAACGTCGGCAGGTCCGTCGTGGCCACGCGTCCGTTCAGGTAGAGCAGGAGCGACCAGCGGTGCGCGGCCAGCCGGGGCGGATCGTCCTTGTGGTTGGCGACGTCCCGGTGCGCGCGGAAGTAGCTCCCCTGCTCGTACGACATGAAGTAGGGGCCGTACAGGTAGTCCGCGTCGGACTCGAACTCGCCCCGGTGCGCGTCGAAATGGGAGGTCAGCCGGTCGCCGAGCGGCCGTGTGACGGCGTCGGGGCAATGGTGGTCGAAACACCGGCGGAGCGACGGATCGAGAACCGACTGCCCGGCGCGCACGACCTGCGCCTCTTCCCGCGGCGCGTCCTCCATGGCCCGGATGATGTCGCGGCACTCGGCGACCGACAGGAAGGCGGACGCCGACGCGACGTTCCGTGTTCTGAACCGCAGGTCCATGGTGAGGCCCCCTCGGCCGCAGTACGTAGGGGCGTGCAAGAGATCTCTCCACCAAAGCCGCGCACATCCCGTCGCGCACGCCGGGGGAGACCGGGCGAGTGAGCGGAGGCGCGGCGCGTACGGGGAGGCGAATACCGGCCGTACGGGCGTTCGTCTGCGTGCGGAAGCCTTCGCGTGCCCGTGCCGCGCGCCCTCGGAGAGCCGGCCCGCACCGGCCGTGGAGCCGGTCGGCGTTCTGTCACCCGACCGGCCCACCGGGACCTAGAGTGTGCGCGTGACCGAGCACAACTCAGAACTCATCGCGGGCCGGTACCAGCTGGTCGAACGCATCGGCCAGGGCGGGATGGGCCGGGTCTGGCGCGGCGTCGACCAGCAGCTCTTCGGACGCGAGGTCGCCATCAAGGAGATCGTCTTCCCGCTGGGACTGGACGACGGCGACCGCACCACCCTGCTCGGACGCTTCACCGGCGAGGCCCGCGCGGCGGTCACCCTCAGCCATCCCGGGATCATCACCATCCACGACGTCGTGGAACACCGGGGCGCCCCCGTGATCGTCATGGAGTACATCCGGGGACAGTCCCTTGCCGCGGCCATCCGGGAACAGGGCCGACTCCCCGCGCAACGGGTCGCCGAGATCGGCTCCGCCATGCTCGACGCGCTGGCCGAGGCGCACGCCGCGCGGATCGTCCACCGCGACATCAAGCCGGACAACGTGCTCCTGACCAAGGACCGCGTCGTCCTCACCGACTTCGGCATCGCGCACCTCGCGGACGCCACCACCAAGCTCAGCCACAGCGGGATCGTCATCGGCACCCCGCAGTACATGCCGCCGGAACAGCTCGAAGGCAAGCGCCCGACCCCGGCCAACGACCTGTGGGCGCTCGGCGCCACGCTCTACCACGCCGTCGAAGGACAGCCCCCGTTCGACGCCGAGGGCCTCCACGCCCTCGCCGTGGCCATCCTCACCCGCCCCCACCGGCTGGTACCGGCCCGCGATGAGTTCTGAGTTGTGCTCGGTCACGCGCACACTCTAGGTCCCGGTGGGCCGACCCGGGGCAGCCGAAGCCGCCGAGCTGCTGGCGTCGGCGCTGAGCGCCACGCGGTCCTCGTCCTCGTCGCCGTCATCGCCGTCATCGCCGTCATCGCCGCCTTCGCGGTCCCGCGTGGACGAGGTCGCAGAGTCCGGGCCGGAGGCCGAGGCCGGGCACGAGTCGGACCCTGGGTCCGTACCTGCACCGCGGCCGACTCCGGAATCCCTGCCGGACGCCGCGACGGACGACGCCCGCGCCGAGAGGGACGGTGAGGCGGAACCACCGTCCCCGCCCTCCCTGCCGACGCCCACCGTCACGGACTCCGTGCCCACCGTCGACGCCCCCCGCCGACGCGTACCGGACCGGCCGTCCACGCCGCCCGTGCCGCCGGCCGGGGACACGGTCCGGCTCGGCGGGAACGACCAGCGCGGGAACACCGGGAAGTCGGCCGCCCGGCGGCGTGCTCTCACCCGCCGCTCCACCGTCCTCGCGGCCGCCCTGGCCACCCTCGCCATCGGCTCCGTCCTCACCTGGACCCTCGACCACGACGACAAGACCGGTGGTGACGACGCGGCCGGCGGCGGTACGGGCGCCTCCCCCGTCACCGTCGTCATCGGTGTGGACGCGCCGCTCAGCGGCGGCCTGGCCTCCTTCGGCGCCGGCGTCAAGAACTCGGCCGACCTGGCGGCCAAGACCGCCAACCGCACCGGACACGTACCCGGTGTGACATTCATGATCGAGGCCCTGGACGACGAGGCCACTCCGGCCAAGGGCCGTATGAACGCTTCGCGTTTCGTCGCCGACAAGCAGGTGCTGGGCGTCGTCGGGCCGGTCAACTCGGGCGTCGCCCAGGAGATGCAGGAGCCGCTCGCGCAGGCCGGCCTGGTCAACGTGTCGCCGTCCAACACCAACCCCGTACTGACCCTGGGCCCCGACTGGGCGAGGGGCACCAAGTCCCGGCCCCACCCCACCTACTTCCGCACCGTCGCGACGGACGCCGAACAGGGGCCGGTCGCCGCCCGCTACCTCCATGGCGAGGCCGGGAAGCGCAAGCTCTACGTCGTCGACGACAACAGCAGCTACGGCACCACGCTCACCTCCGGGTTCACGGCCGAACTCACCAGGCTCGGCGGGACCGTCGTGGGCTCCGGCCACGTCACTCCCCAGCAGGACGACTTCACCGAGATCACCTCGAAGATCCGGGCGTCCGGCGCCGACGCCGTGTACTTCGGCGGCGACTACGTCACCGCCGGGCCGCTCTCCCAGCAGCTCAAACAAGCGGGCGCGCGTATTCCGCTGATGGGCGGCGACGGCATCTTCGACCAGCAGTTCCTCACGGCCAACACGCAGGCCGAGGGCGACCTCGCCACCAACATCGGCCTGCCCGCCGAGAGGCTGACGGGAGGGGACAGGTTCCTCACGCAGTACCGCGACGCCGGATACCCCGAGACGGCCGGCCCGTACGGCCCCTACGCCTACGACGCGACCTGGGCCGTCATCGAGGCGGTGAAGGCCGTCGTGAAGGCCAACGGAGGCACCCTCCCCGAGAACGCCCGGGCGAAGATGCCCCAGGCGGTGGCCGGGCTGGGG
This sequence comes from Streptomyces sp. MS191, assembly GCF_008042125.1. Lineage (GTDB taxonomy): Bacteria > Actinomycetota > Actinomycetes > Streptomycetales > Streptomycetaceae > Streptomyces. Next base: position 191 of record NZ_RDBI01000024.1, on the reverse strand, counting down.
TTCGACGGCGTCACGGGCCGTGTGGCCTTCGACTCCTACGGCGACACCCTCAACCGGGGCCTGACGGTCTACGCGGTGAAGGACGGCACATGGACCACCGTGACGACCGACCTCGGCACGCCCTGACCCGTCCGGTCCGGACGCACGTCCTCCGCCCGGTCCGGACGCACCCCCTCGACGCGGTCCGGACG
>NZ_RDBI01000239.1 GCF_008042125.1 Streptomyces sp. MS191 | reverse complement strand
GACCACGGCTTCGTCGACCATGCGGCCGTCGGGGTCGGTGATGACACCGGAGCCGTCCCGGACGGCCTCGTCGAAGCGGTCCAGCAGGGCCCGGGCGGCGGCGACCTCCTCCGGTCCAGGGGCGAAGGCGGCGTGCACGGTGGGCAGTTGGCGGGGGTGGACGCAGGCCCGGGCGCGGTAGCCGAGGTCGCGCAGGGCTCGAGTGCTGCGCGCGAGCGCGTCGAGGTCGGTGTAGTCGGTGCTGACCGGGCCGACCGGTGGCAGCAGTCCGGCGGCGGCCGAGGCGAGCAGAACGCCGGTGCGGATGGCGGTGAGTGCCGTCCCGCCAGGCGCGCCGGATGCGTCCGCGGGGGCGATGCCGAGTTCGGCGCACAGATCGGCCTCGCCGAGGTGCAGATGGCGTACTCGGGGTGCCTGGGCGATCGGCCGAACGTCGAGCACCGCCGCGGCGGTCTCCAGCAGGGGTGCGAGGGCGATGCCGCCCGGGGCCAGGGCGTGGCGTGCCTCGGCGGCCGTCAGGACGGCGTCCTGGGCGGCGATCGCGTCGGCGCCGGAGCACTTGGCGAGGCAGAAACCGGTCACGGCGGGGCCGGCCAGCAGGGCGCTCTCCTCACACCCCCTCTCCCCGGGGTTGACCCGGATCCAGATCTCCGGCGCCCGGTCCGGGGCGGTGTCGGCCAGCCAGGCGCGCACCAGGGCCAGGGCGCGATCCTTGCCGTGGGCGGGAACGGCGTCCTCCAGGTCGACGATCAGGGCGTCGGCGCCCCGGGCGGTCGCCTTGGCGAGCATCTCCGGGCGGTCGCCCGGGACGTAGAGGTAGGAGCGGGGCGCGGAGGGGGGCTGGTTCGCGGTCATGGCGCGGCGCTCCGATGCGCTGGAGTGAGGGGGACGGCCCGGTGCCCGCCCGGCACGCGGAGAACGTTCGCGTGCGCTGCGAAGGGGAGTCGGACGGCGGACCCACCCTAGGAGCGCGGGACGTTCCGGTCAACGGGTGCGTTTCGCTGGTGGATTCACCGTTTCGTGGTCGCCACGCGTCTCGAAACACAGCTTTTACCGCGGCGGCTGTCCGGACCCTTGACACGCCGAGTGCTCGGCGGGCTGTATGGGAACCCAAGCGAAACAAAGTTCCGTACAGGGAAACTGATTGCTCCCTTCGAGAGGAACCCACCGCTCATGCGCCCTCGACCCACCAGACCCGCCCGCACCCGGGGTGGTGCCGCGCTCGCCGCCCTCGTGGTAGCCGCGTCCGGCTCGCTGGTCCTCGCCGGATCGCCCGCCCATGCCGGCAGCGCGTCCGTCACCTACGACTGCGTCTTCAGCTCCTCCCACTCGCTCTTCACCACCACCGCCACCCTCACCGCCCCCGCCACCGCGGCGGCCGGTGAAACCGTGGACGTCAAGCTCAGCCTCGCCGGCAAGGGTCCGGCCAACGGCCCCGTCGCGCTGCCGGCCGCCAGTGTCGTCCCCTCGGCCAAGGTCCTCGTCTCCGGGCAGGCACCGATCACGCTCAGCGCCCCGGCCTCGAACCCGCCCGTCCCCGCCAAGGGCGAGATCCCGATCCCCGACCTCACCGGCAAGCTCACCGTGGCGCAGCCCGGCACGGTGACCCTGACGCCCGACCAGCTGACCCTGGACATCCCGAGCTACGGCCTGTCCCTCGGCTGCACTCTCCAGGGCACGGCCCCCGGCCTGCACACCATGACCGTCACCCCGGCGGCCGGCGGCACCGCCGCGGCTGTCACCGGCATCTCTGGCCGCCCGGCCTCGGACACCACCGGAGCCCGTCCCGGGGACGTCGTGACCCTGGCCGGAACCGGCTGGGATCCCGCCGTCCCGATCGGCGCGACGGAGCTGTGCTCCCTGGCCGGCACCGGCTGTTCCGGCGCCGATCTCACCTCCGACCTGCGGGTCGGCGCCGACGGCAGGCTCACCGGTACGGTGACGATCGGTACGGGCGCGGCCCCCGGGCCACACCGGCTGAAGATCACCCAGGGGCCGGCCTCGTCGTCCCTCGTGCTCGGCGTCCTGGGCACCCGCACGCTGCAGGTCACGCCGGGCGGTGGCGGACCGGGGACCAGTGCCACCGTCAGCGGTGTCAGTTTCGACCCCGGCGACGAGGTCAGCGTCACCACCCTCGACAAGGACGGCAGACCGCTCGGCGGGGCGGGGCCGACCGCGCCGGTCGACGCCCGGGGCAACTTCACCGCCACCCTCGTCCCGGCCGTGGGGGCCGTGCGGATCGTGGCGAAGGAGAAGGACGGCGGGGACACCGCGGATGCCCCGTGGTCCGGAAGCGCCGACGGCGGCGCCTCCGACCAGACGCTGAAGGTGGTCGTCAGCGGCGGCGCGCTCACGCTGTCGGCGCAGCCGGGCGAAGTGGTCCTGTCCCCGGTCACCGTGGACGGCACCGCGGGTGCCTCCACCGGCGGTCTGCGCGCTCTGGAGGTCAAGGACTTCCGCGGCACCACGGAGGGCTGGTCGCTGGTCGGCACGGTCACCGACTTCCGCAACGCCGCCGGGGCCGTGATCCCCGCGTCCCGGCTGTCGTGGACCCCGCAGTGCGCCGTCCACCCGGGCTCGGCCGCGGCCTCCGTCGTCGTCCCGGGCAGTGCCGGACCGCTCAGCTCCACCACAGCGGCCGCGTTGTGCACCCAGGCGGCGAGTGCCGACCCGGCCTCGGTGACGGGAGGCCACTTCGATGCGGGGGCGGCGCTGAACCTGCACGTCCCGGAGATCGTGCAGAGCGGCGAGTACGCGGCCGTGCTGCGGCTGACCCTGTCCTGAACCCCTTCCTCACGGCAGCGTGCCGGCGGCGAGTCCGTGCGCCCGCCGCCGGGCACCGGCGAGAGCGGAACCATGACTCCTTCGCGCAGTGACCGCCCGCCCGGGCGGGTCCCCATGACTTCCCACTCCGCAGCGGCCGTTCTGCTCGTCGTGGTGCTGACAGCCCTGCTCGCATCCCTGCCGGCGGGATCCTCGTCGGCCACCGCGGCGAGGGGGGCCGGGGCGGGCGGCGCCGGCGCCGGCAGCAGTGCGTGGTCGGTGCGCCCGGCGGGGACCGCCGACCGTACCGCCTTCGTCATGGACTCCGCACCCGGCGCGATCGTCAGGGACGCGGTCCGCGTCAGCAACCTGTCCGACGCCCCGCTCTCCTTCCAGGTCTACGGCTCGGACGCCTACAACACCCCGCGCGACGGCGCCCTCGCCTACCGGCAGGCCGGCGAGGCGCAGACCGGGCTGGGCGGCTGGCTCGCTCTCGGTACGAACGCCCTGGTCATCCCACCCGGCCGCGCCGCCGACATCCCCTTCACGCTGAGCGTGCCCGCCGACGCGCCCCCGGGCAGCCACGTCGGCGGGATCGTCGCCCTCAACAACGCGGTCGAGCAGGCGGGCGGGGCCTCCGGCGTCGACGTGGGCATCCAGCGGGCCATCGCCGTCCGGATCCAGCTGACCGTGGAGGGGCCGCTGACTCCCGGGGTCGCCGTCCGCTCGGTCCGGGTGCGGCACCGCCCGGCGGGGACCCCCTTCGGCGGAGCCCGCGCCATCCTCACCTACACGGTCGTCAACACCGGCAACGCCGCTCTGCGGCCCACCGTCTCACCCCGCGTCAGCGGCTTGTTCGGGCTGCGGCAGAGCGCCTTCGCCGACCGCACTCTCCCCCTCCTGCTACCGGGGCAGAGCGCCGACCTCACCGTCGACTGGCCGCAGGCGCCCGGCACGGACTACCTCACCGCCTCCGTGCGCGTCACCGCGCCGGGACTGCCCGCGACCTCGGCGCAGAGCGGCCGGGTTGTCGTGTCCTGGCCCACGCTCGGCGCCGTGGCCGGGCTGCTCGCCGTCCTCGCCGTGGCGCTGGGCCGGTTCCGGGGCAAGCGGTCCCGCGGCGCCATTCCCCACACTGGGGTGTTGTCATGACGCTCCGCCAGTTGCTGATCGTCCTTCTGCTGCCGGCCGCAACGGTCCTGTCCGTCGTGGGCGGCGCCGGTCCCGCTGCCGCGGCCGGCCCCGGCGTCACGGTGGAGGGGGCCCTGGCCACACCGGGCCGACCGGTCAAGGCCTCCGGCAAGGGCTGGCGGCCGGGGGCGACCGTCCAGGTCGAGATCTGCGGCGGCGGTGCGSTGCGCGGSAGCGCCGACTGCGACACGCTGCGTGCCGCGGTCGCCCTGGTCGCCGCGGACGGCACCTTCCGGCTGACGCTGATCGCGGGTGCCCCGCCCGCCGCCTGCCCCTGCGTCCTGCGGGCGGTGGCGGTGCAGGACCGGGCCCGGGCCCAGACGCCGCTGCACGTGGCAGGGGTCGCCGGCGGACCACCGGCGACCGCTCCCGCTCCGGTCGTGCGGGTCGACGTGGTGGCGGCCACGCTGTCCGGCGGACCGCGGTTCGGCGAGCTGTTCGGCGCTCCCGCGCACCGCACCCTGACGGTGACCCTGCGGAACCCCGGCGACCGGCCGCTGGGGCGGGCGCCTCTGATCGTGGCCTGGGGGCCGGGGGCGACCGTCGACCTCCCGGTGGGCATCCCGGTGACGGCGGAACTGCCGGCTCGCGCCGAACGGACGTACCGGATCCCCGTAAGGCTTCCGGCGGCGGCGTTCGGCCGCTACTCGGTGGGCGGCCGGTACGCCTCGGCCGAGTTCGCCGTCACGACCGACCTCTACCCGTGGGGGCTGCTGGGACTGGCCTCCGTCGCCGTCCTGCTGACCGTCTTCACGGCCTCGGTCGCCGTGCGCCGGAGCGCCGAGAGCCGTCGGGCGAGGCGGCGGACGGCGGGCGCGGTGGAGCTGCCGGCGTTCGTCGCGGCGGACCTGCTGGCCGGCGTTCTCGCGGCCGGGGCGGCGGACGATGCGCGCCCGGGCCTGGTCAGTACCCGTGCGGTGGTCCGCGCGCTGGCGGGCGAGGCCGCCCTGGTGGACGCGGCCGGGCTACGGATGCTGGCCGACGCCTTGCACACGTCCCCTCTGGACGAGGAGCGGTGATGGCCTTTCTCGACACTCCCTCCGGCCGTCCGCGCCCTGACGTCTGCTCGGCCGCGGCGGTCGGCCTGGCCGGCGGGTCCTACCTCGCCGCGGCCCCCCTGCTGGGTGGGCCCGTCGGGATGCCGGGTGAGGCCGTCCGCTATCTGCTGCCGACGGTTCTGCTGCTGGCCGGGGCGGTCGGATTCGTGCTTCGGCGCCGCGGTCGGGCGACCGGAACCACGGGGGCCGCCCGGCGGGCGGCGGCGGTCTGCGTGCTGGCGGGGGCCGCCCC
>NZ_RDBI01000238.1 GCF_008042125.1 Streptomyces sp. MS191 | reverse complement strand
CCGTCGCCCAGCCCGGCCGGCCCCCCATGAGCCAGAAGGCCACAGACGCCAGCGGACTCATGCTCGCCGCCGGCGCCACATCCGTCATGCTCGGCGGCTCCGCCTCCCTCGTCATGCTCGCCTCCGGATACGCCGACCCCGTCGTCTGCGCCATCCTCCTCGGCGCCCCGAGCCTCCTCGTCCTCGCCATCAGCAAGCTTCTCGGCCGCGCCAAGAACGCCCTGCCCGGCGAGACGCACCACCACTACACCGGCACCGTCCACCAGCAGAACCAGACCACCAGCACCCAGACCAGCTGGCTGGGGAAGACCACCATCAACAACTAGCCGCGCCGGCCCTCGCCACTCGCGGGGGCCGTCGGCGTCGCCCGAGCCAGCCACCGGCCCGTCCCCAACGACTCCATCGGCCGCATCACCGGCGCCAAGCCGAAAGCCGCGCAGAGCCGGAGCAGTTCATCCCGGCACTCGACCTCAGAATCAGCCTGAACCGTGAACACCGTCGCCATGGGAAGAGTCTGGCGGAGCAGGCTTGGCGGACGCAGCAAAACACCCCAGTGTCAAGGCCGCAGTTGACCATGACCGGTCGGCGAGCATACGCTGTGCTTCGCTGGACACTTTGTGACTCCCGAAGGCCGCCCGATGTGGCGGCCTTTCGCGTTCCCGGAGGTGGACATGTCCGGTGAGCCTGCCCTCGTCGACGAAGAGGCCGCCGCCTACTACGTCGGACGCCCCGGATCCACGATCCGCCGCTGGGCCACAGAAGGCCGCATCAAGCGCTACCGCAAACCCGGCAGCAGGGCCGTCCGATACGACGTCTGGGAGCTCAACGCGGCCATCCGGGACGAGGACACCAGCCTGCTCCTGAAGACCGCGGCCCCTCCGCCACTGCCTCACGCCGCCTGACCATCCGCGCCCCCGACTGATTGGAGGGGGCGTCCGTGCGTCTCCGGTACCTGCTGGCCGCGTTACTCCTGGCGATAGTCACCTTGACCGCCGCGTCTCCCTCGGCTGCGGATGAGTCGGACCCTCCGGCGGCGTTCTCGATAACGGGCTTGGACCTGCACGACGGAACGATCAAGCGGTTCGGCGACACGTACTTCATGTACGGCAGCATTTACGGCTGCGGCTACGAGTGGTACGTGGCCGGCACGCCCTGGTGCGGCTTCGGGGTGTCGATTGCGTCGTCGCCGCAGGGGCCGTGGTCGGCGCCGAAGGTGCTGTTCAGTCCGACGTCGCAGGATCCGTGGGCGAAGCGGTCGTGGCAGCAGACGTGCGGCGGGACCGGGCAGGGCTGCTTCAACCCGCGCATGATCCAACGCAGCGGGTGGGGCGCGAACGACGGGGTCTTCATCCTCTGGTTCAACGCGCCCCGCCACTACAGCGACACCTACGCCAACGCCTACAACGTGATGGGCTGCGCCTCGCCGCTCGGCCCGTGCGGCCCCGGCGTCACCCCGAACGGCAGCTACACCAAGCCCAGCCTCGCCATCTGCGGCGGCAACGGCGACTTCGGCATCATCGAGTCCGGGCAGCCGAACGGCCGGCCTGCGATCGTGTGCACCCAGCCGGGGGCGACCGAGCTGCGGATAGAGGAACTCACCACCTGGGGCTCTGGCGGAACCGGCGTCGGCGTCCGCAGAGTCGCCGGCATCAGCAACGTCGAAGGGCCAGGCGGCTACTGGGATCCCGCGCACCAGCAGTACGTGCTCACCTACTCGGAGCCCGGCTGCGGCTACTGCGCAGGCACCGGCATCGGCTACGCGACCGCAACCAGCCTCTACTCGGGCTGGACCGCCCCGAGCAACGTCGGCTTCTCCCAGCCGGTCTACGGCCGCCGAATGTTCGACGCCAACAGCTGCGGCGGGCAGCCCCGGACCGTGACCGTCCTCGACGGGCAGCCGTGGCAGGTCATCGACCTGTGGCTCGGCACCACCAACGAGACCAACGCGTCCACCCACCTCGTGCCGCTCGACTACCAGCCGCAGCCAGGCACCGCCGGCGACGGACAGGTCTGGCGGACACCACTCAAGCTCGTCTGCTGACAGAGGGGGTGCACGATGGCGTTCCCTCCCGGCACCCCGACGGTCACGCTTCGGTTCACCCTGCCGGCCGCAGTCAACGGCACCCCGGCGCAGGGCCGTCTGATTGCCAAGCCTTCGACCTACCTCGTCGATGCGACCCGCAACGCCGTCTACGCGGGAGGCGGCACCGTCTCCTTCACCAACGGCGAGTGCTCCGTTGAGCTCCTCCCGACCGATGCCGCTGGCATCCTGCCCGCAGGCTGGAAGTGGTTCCTGGACCTGCAGGTCACGGGCGGCATCAGGATCCGAGAGTGGTACGAGATCACTGGCAGTGGCGAGGTGCAGTTCGCGGACCTGGTTCCCGTCACCCCGCCGGGTGGCGGACCCGCAGGCATCCCCGGTCCTGCTGGACCGCAAGGCCTGACGGGCCCGACAGGCCCGCAAGGCCCCGCCGGTGCAACCGGAGCCACGGGCGCTACGGGGCCACAGGGTCCCGCCGGCCCCCAGGGTGAAGCCGGACCGGCCGGAGCAACCGGAGCACAGGGCCCGGCAGGCGCCACCGGCCCCGCAGGAGCGGACGGCGAGCAGGGGCCCGCCGGCCCGCAAGGCGAGACCGGACCCCAAGGCCCAGCCGGAGCCGCGGGGGCCACCGGAGCAACGGGAGCGACCGGACCAGCTGGACCCGCCGGCGCGAACATCCGCACCGCGAAAGCCCGCATCACTGACGGCGCCATCGTCGACCTCGCCTCCGCCGCAGCCTGGACGATCGCGACCACGTCCGTCGGCACCCCGCTGCAATGCTCCATCCCCGCCGCGGCTGGCGACCGGATCCGGGCGCACCTCGGGATGATGTACGTGGGCGGGCATTTCCTCGACCTGGCCCTGCTCAGCTCCGCCGGCGCGATCGCCGTCTACGACGGCACCGGCACGTCCAGCCCGCTGGCCGAAGGCGCCCCATGGCTCTACCCATCGACGGCCTTCAGCAAGGCGACCGCTGCGGTGATGTTCACCGTCGGCGCCGGCCACATCAACGCCGGCTCGGTCACGGTCGCGCTCGTCCACCAAGGCACCAGCAGCGGCAAGGTCTACGCCAACTCCACATACCCGTGGGTGCTGCTGCTCGAGAACCTCGGGCCTGAACCGGCCTAGTCGTCACCTGTCCCGTCTCTCGCCTCCTCAGGAGCAGTCATGGCTCGCGTCGCCGTACCCGTCACCCAGTCCTCGCGCGCAGGCACGACCCTGCCCGCGGCCACGACAGGTGACGCCACCAACAACCACAGCGTGGCCAACGACGGCCGCGTCATCCTCATGGTGAAGAACACCAACGCCTCGTCGACGGCCCGCTCGATCACGTTCCTCCTCACCGCGACCGTAGACGGCCTGTCCGTCACGTCCCGGGTCGAGTCGATCCCCGCTGGCGAAACCCAGCTCTTCGGGCCCTTCGACCCCAACACCTACGGCACGACGATGAGCGTGGACGTCGCGCACGCCGAGCTCGTCATCAACGCCATCCGCGTCTGATGGCCGCAGACACCACCCTTCCGTTGAGGTGCCCCGTCTGTGACGACCGGGTCGATGTCCCGGTGCAGGTCCTGTCGGCCTGCGACCGAGACGACGGGGCAACGTCGGTGTGGACGCTGGAGACAGACAGCAGCCCACTCGCCCAGCACATGCGAGCGGCGCATCCCGATCGATGGGCCGAGGCGAGCTGAGGAGGCGCTATGCCGAGCAGGCTGAAGCCTCCATGCTCCCGTCCGGGCTGCGACCAGACCAAGCCCTGCCCGACGCACGGCAAGGACAGGCGGCAGCGAGGCAGTGCGGTACAGCGTGGCTACGGCGCCCGGCATCGCGATCGGTTCCGTCGTGGCGTGCTGGACGCTCAGCCTGTCTGCGTGCTGTGTCGACAGCAGCCAGCCACCGAGGCCGACCACTGGCCGAGGTCGAGGCAACAGCTCGAGGCTCAGGGCCTGGACGCTGACGATCCGCAGTACGGTCGCGGGCTCTGTCATCGCTGTCACAGCAGCTCGACAGCTCAGCTCCAGCCGGGCGGATGGAACGCGGAGCGGCCTGGCGCTTGATCATCTCGGCGCTCCGATCAAGATCCACGCGCGCGCACGGGTGGGGGCGCACCCGCCCGCGCGCCCGCGGGGGACCGCCGGGGAGGGAAAACCCTGGCGCCGCGATCCGGAGCCTTCTGATCAAGGGGGTGATCATGCATGGCTGTTCCAGGGCGCAAGCCGAAGCCGGCCCTGCAGGTCGTCCGCGAGGGCAACCCCGGGAAGCGGCCTGTCCGCGACGGCGTGAAGCTGCCGCCGGCAGAGCTCGTCGCTCCTGACTGGGACTCGTTCTTCCCTGTCGTCAGGGTGCCCGGGAAGCCGCGGGCCCCACGCGGTGCGGACGACGAGGAGCTGAAGGAGTACCGCCGGGAGGTGCAGGTCTGGCAGCGGCTGAAGCTGGCCTCGGACTCGTCCGCCCGTGGGCGGGAGATCGCGGTGAGCGAGTGGGATCGGGTCGTGCCGGTCCTCACACACATGGCCGGCCTGCACGCTGTGGACTGGTCCACCGTCGTGGACTACTGCCTCTGTGTGGCGCGGCTGCACTGCTGCGAGTACCAGCTGTCGGTCGAGGGCCTAATCACGATGGGGCAGCGAGGGCCGTGCCGGAATCCGTTGACGACGGTGGCCACGCAGTACCGGACCCAGCTGAAGGCATATATCGGTGAGTTGGGGCTATCGCCGTCTGCGCGTGGTCGGCTGACGCCGCCGGAGGGTGGCGACGATGGCGACGAGGACGACCCCTTCGACTGAGCAGCTGTCCAGGCAGGACCGGGAGGACGGACTGCCGGTACCGCGCGCCGCTCTCCTGGAGCTGGGCATGTCGGAGGACGACATTGACGCAGCCCTGCAGCGCCGGCCTCTTGTGGTCGCCAACCAGCTCCCGGAGCAGCCCGGGGCATGGTTCGACGTCGAGGCTGCACGCCGCGCGGTACGGGCGATCGAGTCCTTCAAGCACACGAAGGGCCGCTGGGGCGGCAGCCCGCTGAAGCTGGCCCACTGGCAGGCCGTGTGGGTGATCCTGCCCGCGTTCGGATGGCTGTTCTTCGACGAGGAGCTTGGCCGGCCGGTTCGGGTGGCCCGCACCGTGTACGTCGAGATCCCGCGTAAGAACGGGAAGAGCACACTGTCGTCGGGCATCGGCCTGACGCTCCTGATGGCAGATCGAGAGACGGGCGCTGAGGTCTACGCGGCGGCGGCCAGTCTCGACCAGGCGAAGCGTGTCTTCGACGACGCGAAACGCATGGCGACCACGAGCAAGGCGGTACGCGGCCGGGCCGAGGTTCTAACTTCCGTGATCCGGGTGCCGCGGACCGGCGGCGTGTTCCGGGCTCTGTCGCGGATCGCGGAGACGGCCCACGGCCTGAACGTCTCGGGCGCGGTGATTGACGAGCTGCATGTCCACAAGTCGCGCGACCTCGTGGACGCGATCACGACAGGCACGGGCGCGCGGGATCAGCCCATGGTCGTGATGATTACAACAGCGGATGATGCCCAGGAAGGCAGCATCTACGACGAGGTGCACGGCGTGACCGAGAAGGTCGCCGAGCACATCATGCAGGACCCTGCTCACTACGGGGTGATCTGGGCTGCGGCCGACTCGGACGATCCGTTCGCCGAGGAAACGTGGCGCAAGGCCAACCCTGGGCTCGGCGTGAGCCCGACGCTGGCGTACATGCGGCGCGAGGCGGAGAAGGCCCGCACCACGCCCTCGTACTACCCGACGTTCCTGCGTCTGTCTTTGAATATCCGCTCTCGGGCGTCGACGCGCTGGATCGATATGCGGCGCTGGGACGCGAACGCCGGCATGGTCGACGAGAAGGCGCTGAAGGGCCGGCGCGCCTGGGGCGGCCTGGATCTTTCCGCGGTCTCCGACTTCACCGCGTTCGTGCTGGCGGTGGAGTCGCCGAAGCCGAACGTCGAGGTGGAGCTCGTGCCTCGCTTCTGGCTCCCCTCGGAGCGACTGGAGGAGCTGCAGCGAACCTTGCAGGTGCCGCTTGCGGAGTGGGCCCGACAGGGCTTCCTGCGCCTCACTGAGGGCGATGCGATCGACTACGACCTGATCGAGAAGCAGGTTCTCGACGACTGCAAGTTCTTCGACGTGCAGCGCATCGGTTATGACCGGATGTTCGCCGGTCAGCTGGTGCAGAACGTCGACCGGGAGACGAAGCGCGGCCTGGTGGTCGAGCCGCTCGCCCAGACCTTTCTCGGCCTGTCTGCGGGGTGCAAGGAGATGGACCGGCTGCTGCGCATGGAGGCGCTGCACCACGGCGGCCACCCGGTGCTGCTCTGGATGGCCAGCGTTGTCGAGGTGATCGCGGACGGCAACGACAACATCCGCACGGTGAAGCCGAACCGGAACAAAAGCCAGGCCCGGATCGACGGCATCCAGGCCGCCGTGATGGGCCTGTCGGGGTATCTGCGGCGGCCGAAGAAGAAGTCCCGGGTAGCGGTCGGATTCTGAGGGAGGTGCTCGGTGGCAGCTCCTAAGGTCGAGGTCGGCTCGGCGGAGTGGTGGCGTGACCGGCTGTACGAGGAGCTGTCGGAGCGCCGCAAGTACGCGGATGTGATGCGCTGCTACTACTCCGGTGACCATCCGCTCGCGAAGCTCACGGACAAGGCCCGGGAGGGCTTCCAGCGGCTGCTGCGGCAGTCTCGGTCGAACTATGTGGGCCTCGTGGTGGACGCCACGGCGGAGCGCATCCAGGTCGACGGCGTGCGGATCGGCGGCGAGGAGGTCGGCGACGAGGAGGCCTGGCGGATCTGGCAGGCGAACAATCTGGACGCCGACTCGGACCTGATCACGACCGAGGCCGTGAAGTGCTCTCGCTCCTTCATGCTGGTCGCCCCGAACCCCGACGACGCGACGACGCCGTTCGTGACCGGCGAGGACATGACGCAGGCGATCGTCGCCTACGTTCCTGGCAGCCGGCGGGAGCGTGCGGCCGGCCTGAAATCTTGGGTGGACGACTGGACCGGCGAGCTCATGGCCACCGTCTACATGCCGAATGCGATCTACAAGTTCAAGGCGCCCATGCCGACGAAGGGCATGGTCGGGAAGCCGAAATGGGTGACCCGTGAGATCGAGTCGGAGCCATGGCCGGCGCCGAACCCGCTTGGCGTTGTGCCTCTGGTCGAGGTCCCCAACAGGCCCGATCTCCTCGGAAACGCCATGTCGGAGATCGAGGACGTTCTCGACATCCAGGACCGCATCAACAAAACGATCATCGACCGGATGATGGCGCAGGAGTTCGCCGCGTTCCGGCAGCGGTGGATGACCGGGTACGAGGTGCCCACGAACGAGGCCGGTCAGCCGATCGAGCCGTTCAAGGCTGCGGTCGACCGCCTGTGGGTGATCGAGGACGAGAACGTCAAGATCGGTGAGTTTCAGGCGACGGACATCAGCCCGTACCTGCGGGCTGTCGAGGCTGACGTGAAGGACATGGCGGCCCGCACCAGAACACCCAGCCAGTACCTCCTCGGCGCCATGGTGAACATCTCCGGCGACGCACTGAAGGCAGCTGAGTCCGGCCTCGTCTCCAAGGTCAAACAGCGCCAGAGGCCGTTCGGCGAGGCCATCGAGGAGGTGGTCCGCCTCTACCTCCGCGCTGCCGGCGACACCCGAGATCTCTCCGCGATCGAGGTCATCTGGCACAACCCCGAGTTCCGCACCGAAGGCGAACTCGTCGACGCGCTGCTGAAAATGTCGACTCTCGGCGTGCCTCACGAAGCCCTGTGGGAGCGCTGGGGGGCGTCTCAGACGGAGATCTCCATGTGGCGGGAGCAGCGGGACCAGGCCGCGCAGCGGATCGTCGCGGGCGACATCGCCGCTCTGTACGGCACGAAGCCGCCCATGACGGAGGCCGAGGATGGAGAAGCCGCCGGCTGACCTGGCGACCGCCCGGAACCGCCAGATCACATCGATCACGCGTCAGCTGATCGAGCTGATTCAGCGGATTTGGCGGACCCTGTCCGCAACGACGATCGCGGACGACCTCGAAGGCGAAGCAGGCGCCGCTATCGTCGCCGCGGTCATCGCAGGGCAGCTCACCGCTGCCCAGGGCGCGCAGGCGTTCGTTGCCGGCGCTCTGGCGGAGCAGGGCGGCACAGCAGTTCCCGAGGCGTTGCTGGTCGCGGAGGCCTTTACTGGAATCGCCCCGGACGGTGGCCCGCTCGAGACCCTGCTGTTCCTGCCCGCGATCGGCGTACAGCGCCGACTGGCAGCAGGAATGACCGGACAGCAGGCAATGGTCGGCGGTCTCGCTGACATGGCCCGCTACGCAGCCACCTCCATCGCAGACGCAGCCCGCTCGGCGGACCAGGTCGGCATGACCGCACAGCGCGGCTGCGTGGCCTACATGCGAGTAGTGACCCTGCCTGCCTGCTCGCGGTGCATCCTCCTGTCCGGCCAGACCTACCGCTATAGCGAGGGCTTCCTGCGTCACCCGAACTGCGACTGCCAGACCCTGCCGCTTCGTGAGGCCGAGTGGAGCGCGGTCCAGACGCCCGAGCAGTTGTACGCCTCGATGTCGGAAGCCGAACGCCGCCGGGTGTTCACGGTCGCCGGCGCGGACGCGATCTCTGCGGGAGCGGACATGGGCCAGGTCGTCAACGCCCGTCGCGGCATGGACTACGCCCACATCTACGGTCGCCGCCTACAGGTCACGCACGAGGGCGCCACCCGGCGCAGCGTGTACGGCCGCAGCCGAGACCGGGCGGGCGACAACTTCGCACGCTTCGCCGGCCAGCGGCACGGCACGGCCACATCGAATCGCTACTTCCGCTCGACACGGACCCCGCGCCTGATGCCCGAAGAGATCCTTCGGATCTCCGACGACCGCGACGACCAGCTTCGGCTGCTCAGGCGCTACGGCTACATCGTCTAGCCGCATGAACTTCCCTGCCGCGAGGGCGGGGCGCTTGAGAGGAGTCGGCCGCGATGGCTGACGACGACACCACCACCACCGACGTCACCGACGACACGGGGCCCGCGACGGACACCGGCCAGCACGACGACGTCACCGCTGGACTCGGCGAAGGAGGCCAGAAGGCCCTTGCCGCCGAACGGAAGGCACGCGCCGCAGCCGAGAAGTCGGCGAGCGCAGCCCAGAAGAAGCTCGACGACATGTCGAGGCGGCTCCAGGCATTCGAGGACCGCGACAAGACCGAGGCACAGAGGCTCGCCGAGCGGGCCCAGGCAGCAGAGGCGGAGGCCGCGAAGGCCAGCTCGAAGCTGCTGCGCTACGAGGTCGCATCCTCGAAGAAGCTGCCGCCCGGCTGGGCCGGCCGCCTGCAGGGCTCCACGAAGGAGGAGCTCGAGGCCGACGCCGACGCCCTCTTGAAGGAGCTCGGCGAGACCCAGCAGCGACGGAGCCCCGACTACGACGGTGGCGTGCGCAAGCCCGCGCCCGCCCCGACCGACATGAACGCCTTGATCCGCCAGAAGGCGGGCCTGGGCTGATCCACTCCCGGCGCGGAACGGTCCGGCCGGAATCTCTGAAGGAGGGGCCGGATCGTGGCCTACAACAACGTGACCTCCAGGACTGACGCCGCGGCGCTCATTCCGGAAGAGGTGTCCAACGAGATGATGGGCAAGGCGACCGAGCAGTCGGCAGCCATGTCCCTGTTCCGCCGGGTCCCGGTGGGCCGTGCACAGGTCCGCTTCCCGGTCCTGTCCGCCCTGCCGGTCGCCTACTTCGTAGGCGGCGACACGGGTCTGAAGCAGACCACCGAGGTCGCCTGGGCGAACAAGTTCCTCAACATCGAGGAGATCGCGACGATCATGCCGGTCCCGGACAACGTCCTGGCCGACGTGGACGCCAACATCTGGGACGAGGCAATGCCTCTCCTCACCGAGGCGTTCGGCCGCACCCTCGACGCAGCGATCTTCTTCGGCACCAACGCCCCGTCCAGCTGGCCCTCGGACATCACCACCGCCGCGGTCGCCGCAGGCAACGACGTCACCGAGGCCGCAACCGCCGCTCAGGGCGGGTTCTACGGTGACCTCGACAACCTGTACGAGAAGATCGAGGCGGACGGCTACGAGGTCGACGGCTTTGTCGCCTCCACGGCGGCGAAGTCGAAGCTGCGCAAGGCGCGAGACACTCAGGGCCGCAAGCTGGACGAGACCCGCGTGTCGGGCGACCTCCAGACCCTCGACGGGCTGCCGGTGGCCTACGCGATGCGAGGCCTCTTCCCCGCGGGTGGCGGCGCCGGCACGAACACCCGTCTGTTCGCGGGCGATTTCAGCCAGTTCGTTCTGGGCGTCCGCTCCGACATCACGATGAAGATCCTCGACCAGGCCGTCATCCAGGACAACACCGGCGCGATCATGTTCAATTTGGCACAACAGGACATGACCGCCGTGCGCCTGACGTTCCGTGTCGGCTGGCAGGTCTCCAACCCGATCAACAACGAGCAGCCGACCGAAGCGAGCAGGTACCCCGCCGGCGTTCTCAAGTACTAGCAGTCGTGGGCCGGTAGAATGGCCTTCGGCGGAGGCTAGGGTAGCTCCCGAAAAGCGTTCCCTGAGCGCCTGCCTCTGTCCCCATCCATCAGGGCCTCGCCTTCAGGGAGCGAGTATGAAAACCTGCAAGGACTGCGGGCTGGAGTTACCCTTCGCCCAGTTCTATAAGAACGTCAACGTGCGTGGCGGCTACCTTAACTGGTGCAAGCGGTGCAATGGCCTCCGGTACGGGCAGGGGCGTTCGGAGCGAGCAAAGCGCGATCGCTTGTACTTCCAGGCGATCAAGCTTGAGCGTGGCTGCAGCGACTGCGGATACCGCGAGAATGCGGTCGCGCTCGACTTCGATCATCTACCTGGAGTTGAGAAAAAGTACCGGATCGCCTGCATGGCCGGTATGAGGCGAGAGCTCATCGACGCCGAGATCGAAAAGTGTGAAGTGGTCTGCGCGAATTGCCACCGGATCAGGACCGCAAGTCGCTTGCAGTACGTAGGTGAGAACGAGTCCGCGGACACGCCAAACTAAGTCGCCTGAGCAAACGGCGCTTGCCTGAAGAAACCTGGCAAGCGCCGTTCTGCATGTCTGGGGTCAGTCACCCCGAAGGAGGATTCCCATGACCACTGCTCCCTTCGTGCAGGTCATCGAACGCAACGTCCCGGCGGTATCGACCGCCGGCAACGACGACGACACGGTCCTCGGACAGGCCCCGTTCGCCTGCACCGTCACCTCGGTCCAGTACGTTCCCGAGGCAGCCATCACCGGCGCCGCCACCAACAACCGCACGGTGTCCCTGGTCAACAAGGGCCAGGCCGGTTCGGGTTCGACCTCGGTCGCGTCGCTCGCGTTCGACAACGGCATCAACGCCACTGCGAACGACGAGAAGACGATCACCCTGTCGGGAACGGCGGCGAACCTCGTGCTCGCTGCCGGGGACACGCTGCAGTGGCGGTCGATCCACGTCGGCACCGGCATCACCGACCCGGGCGGCGTCGTCCGAGTCACCATCTCGCGGACCTGAGGAGGCTCCCATGGCTGAGCGGAAGAGCGCGCCGAAGGACGAGGCGCAGGCCGAGGTACAGAAGGCCGTCGACGAGGCGGAAGACAGGGGCTACATCGGCGTCCCCGTCGACCCGACGCCCAAGGAGAACTACACCGTCGCTGGCGTCGTCGCGGGCAAGCCGACCCCGGAGACGGACGCTGACCACGCGCGCGAGGTCCGGCAGCAGCTGGACGACTCGGCACGGCAGCGCTGACGGACGGAGGCGGTCACCGTGGTACTTCCCTCGCTGGCGACGGTGGCCGACCTCGCCGCAATCCTGGGCCGCACCTTCACCCCGGAGCAGGAGCTACAGGCGCAGGCTCTGCTGGATCAGGCATCCAGCGTCGTCCGGGCCTACGTGCGACTCGACATCACCAAGTCCACGACCACGGACACGTTCGCTCTTGGCTGGCCTGACCGCGGGCAGCATGTCGTGAGCGACGGCTGCTGGCGATACGGACAGGTCACGTTGCCGCAGCGGCCCATCGAGGCGGTGACCTCGGTGAAGATCAACGGCTCGGCATCGCAAGACTGGTGGCTGGACAACGACCTCCTTCACGTGAGGTCTGTGCCATGGCTCGGCCCACCAGGCGCCCACCAGCCACCACAGGTCGAGGTGACCTACACCCATGGATGGGACCCGGTCCCTGGGGACATCCAGGCGATCACCCTGCAGGCAGCGAACCGTGTGATCGTCAACCCGTCTGGCATCCGCTCGGAGACCGTCGGCGGAATATCCACGACCTACCTGATCCCGGCGGTCGGCGAGTACCTCGGAGTGCTCCTGTCCCGCACGGAACAGAAGGTCCTGGACCGCTATCGCCGGTCCGCAGGCTCGGTACGCCTGAGGTCGGTCTGATGCTGTACCTGCAGACGATCGTCATCCTCAGGGCATCCATGACGGCGGACCCCTACGGCAACGAGAAGCCCGACTGGCCGGGGGCAACCCGCACCATCGTGGCCGGCGTGAACGTGCAGCCCGCGGGCGGCTCTGCCGAGGACACCGACGACAAGCAGCTCACGGTGACCGGCTGGCGCCTCTACACCCCGAAGGGCATGGATCTGGATCTGCGCGAGACGGACCGGGTCGAAGCGGAGGGCACGACGATGCAGGTGGTCGGGAAGGTCGCGCGCTGGCCCGGGCCTGGCGGCGGCGTCCATCACATCGAGGCCGATCTGAGGGAGGTCGACTGATGCCGGGCTCTTTCCGATACGTCCCCAACCCACACATGTTCGACGAGCTTGCCCGCGGGTCCGGGATGAGGGACCTCCTCAAGGACAGGGCGGACGCCGGCGCCACCATCGCCCGCAGCATCGCGCCGCAGTACAGCGGGCCCACCTACGACCCTGCGGTCCAGCGCCACGGCGAGTACAAGGCCAGCCTCTACTCTGCGGCGTCGATGCGACCGAACGGCTGGCGCGCCGAGTTCGGCGCCACGGCGGCGTGGTGGGGCCAAGTCGAGTTCGGCTCCGGCCGACCCGCCACCACTCAGGACCGCCCGCAGAGTGGATGGTCCCCGAAGACCCGCACGCTCGGCCGTGCCCTGCAATCCCTGAGGAGCGCCTGATGCCCCGAATCCGACTGGCCTACTGGCACGGCGACCATCAGCCGGGAGACGAGATCGAGATCACGCCCGACGAGCTCGCCGCCCTGACCCTCGACGGGCGAGTCGCCGAAGTGCTCACCAGTCCGCCCGAGAGGCCCGCGCCGACAGCCGAGGTGGCCGAGCCGCCCGCTGAGGGCCGCGGTCGCAGGACACGATGAGCAGCCCTCTGCCTGTTGTCTCCTTCCCCGACGTCGAGCAGGTCGCGTGCGCCCACCTGCGCAACACGCTCCCTGTCGGTACCTACGTCGGCACCGAATGGCCCCCGGAGCTGATGAATCGGCTGGCCACCGGCGTCGTCGCAGTGACACGCGGCGGAGGGGCTACCGTCGTCCCCCTGGTCACAGAGGACGTCACCCTCGACATCGACGTTCTGGCAGCCACGAAGGCCCAGGCCCACTCCCTCGCTCAGCTGGTCAGGGGCCACGTCTTCGCCGCCGAGGGGCAGCCGTTGCCCAACGCCCAGATCTACCGGGTTCGGGACGTGTCCCTCGTCTGGCTTCCCCACCAGCCATCGGCCGAGATCGACCAGATCCCCAGGTACGTGCTTGTCATGGAGATGCGCGTCCGCCCCGTCTAGGACCCAACSCGCACCCACCTTTCCGTACACCCGCCGGCGAGCGCCTGCGGGTCCTCGCCATGCCTGGAGGCAATCGTGGCGCTCAACGCCGACAACGTGCGCGTTGGTCTGAACGGCAACATCTACCTCGCTCCCAAGGGCACGACCGCGCCGGTCGACCTGGACACCGCCTGGGGGGCCGGCTGGTCCGACCTCGGCTACCTGTCCGAGGACGGCGTCAGCATGGAGTTCTCCACCGACGTCACCGACATCAACGCCTGGCAGTCCCTGAGCCCCGTGCGCAGGGTCCTGACCAGCCTCGACATGACCCTCGGCTTCACCGCCATCGAGCTGAAGACCGCGACGGTCAAGCTCTACTTCCCGGGCTCGACGATGACGGACGTGTCCGGCACCGTCCACAAGCTCGACATCCCCGCCGCGCCCGGCCCGGACGAGCGCGCGATCGGCCTGGAGTGGGTCGACGGCTCCATCAAGAACCGGCTCATCATCCCGCGCGGAGAGGTCACCGAACGCGGCGCGATCACGATCGGCCGCTCGGACGCGGTCGGCCTGGAGATGACCATCTCCGCCTACGCCTCCTCCGCACCGGAGATCGCGACCTGGCTGTCGAACGACCCGGCCTGGTCCGCGGCGTAACCCCAACTCCGGCAGGCGCGCCAGCGGGTCGCGCCTGCCGGACCAACCCGCACACCCGCAAGGAGAACCATGACCACGAAGACCGCGGTCGGGCGTGAAGTTGTCTCGCTCGACTCCCTGGCCAAGCAGCGACGAGACGCCCTGCCCGAGCCGACCACCTTCGAGCTGCACCAGGTGGAGTTCACCCTGCCGCCGATGATGGCCCTGCCGTTCGAGCTGCAGGAGAAGGTCGACGGCGATCTCGGCAACGTGTCCGGCGTCCTGCAGGAGATCCTCGGCGCCGACAAGCTCCGAGAGATGTACGCGGCCGGCTACACCTTCGGCGACATCGAGCTGATCGCGATGGAGTGGCAGAAGCGCTCCGGGCTCGAACCGGGGGAATCGGCGGCCTCCACCGGTTCCTAGAGGAGCACGGGGAGGCCGTCGAGTGGGACCTGGCCCACTACTGGCCGGGCCGGTCCCTCCTGGACCTGTATCGCGGGGAGATGTCTTGGCGGGAGCTGCGCGTGTTCCTGCGATACCTGCCGAATGACTCGGCAACAGCCCGCCAGGTGCGGGGATCGACCGCCGATGAGGACGAGTGGACTCTGGATCGACAGCTGCTGGCCAGCGCGGTGGATGCGATCCGCGAGAACACTTTCGCGACGATTCGGCTCGGTGGAGACCCGAAGAAGACCGCACGCCTGAAGCCGCCTGACCCGATCGCTCGACCGGGCGTCGAGGTGCGCAAGCAGAAGTCGAACGTCATCCGCTTCGGTGGCCGCCACGGCTCCGGCGCAGCACAGTTGGCAGGCGTCTTCGGGGGCGCCGCGTACCAGTAATGGGGGTGCGCGGTGGCCGGTAGCGGTGTGCTCGTTGGACGCGGATACGTCTCCATCCGGCCCGAGTTCGAGGGCGACTGGTCCCGCCAGGCATCCGCGCGAGGCAGCCGGGCTGGTCGTTCAGGCGGCAGCGCGTTCGCACGCGGCTTCGGCGCCAGCCTGAAGGGGCTCGGCGCCCTGGCCGGTGTCGCCATCGCCTCCAACCTCCAGGCCGTTGCCGCATCCGCAGCCGTCCTCGCCCCAGCGCTCGTCACAGCAGGCACCGCCGCTGCAGCTCTGAAGATTGGCTTGTCGGGCGTCGGTGATGCCTTCAAGGCGGCATTCGCCGACACCTCGGCGCAGGCATCGTCAGCGGCCTCGGCAACCCGAGCGGTGGAATCCGCGCAGCGAGGCCTGGCCAACGCTCAGCGATCCCTCGCGGACGCGCGCGTGCAGGCAGCCGAGCGCGTGATGGAAGCACAGGAGCAGGTCACCGATGCCGAGCGGGACCTCGTGGACGCCCAGCGCGAAGCGCACCAAGTCCAAGGCGAGCTGACTGACGCCCGCCGCGAGGCCACCCGCGCGCTGGAGGACATGAACCAGCGCCTCGCCGAGTCGCACCTGGACGAACGCGAGGCAGTCCGACGGCTCAAGGAGGCAGAACAGGAGCTTCGTGCCGCTCAGGCCAAGCCCGGCACGACCCCCGACGAGCTGGAACGCCTGTCGATTGCCCGAGACCGGGCTCGCCTGAACCTCGTCGAGCAGCGACGCGAGACGCAGCGACTGACGGTGGACACGAAGGCTGCAAACAAGGCCGGCATCGAGGGAAGCGCGCAAGTTCTGACCGTGAAGGAGCGGATCGCGGAGGCGAATCGCACCGTCGCCGAGCGCGAGCGCGCCCTTGCGGATGCCCAACAAGGCGTGAGCAAAGCCCGAGCAGAGGGCGCCCGGCAGATCGAGGACGCCCAGCGTGCGGTGGCCGAGGCCGCCGCCGCGGTGGCTGACGCGCAGGCCGCAGCGGCTGGGCAGGCCAACAAGTTCGACCAGGCCATGGCCAAGCTCGCCCCGAACGCACGAGCGTTCGTCAACGCCATCCGCGGCCTCGCCCCGGCATGGCGCGAGATGAAGCTGTCCGTACAGAACCGCCTCTTCTCCGGCCTCGACACAGCCGTCACCAGCCTGGCCGGACAGACAATTCCGATCCTCCAGCAGCAGCTGACCGCAACGGCCGGCATCTGGAATGCGATGGGCAAGTCGGCCATCACCGCGGTGTCCGACATGGCGAAAACGGGGCTGCTGGAGAAGGTCTTCGAGGGCGCCAACAAGTCCTTCGCCGAGCTGAAGGACGCCCCAGGGCAGCTGATCACGGCGTTCAGCCAACTCTCCGTAGCCGCGCAGCCAGCGTTCCAGAAGCTGATGGGCGGCCTCGGCAACGGCATCGCCTCCATCTCCGACCGCATCGCCAAGAGCTTCGCCAGTGGCGGCCTCGAGCAGGCCATCAACACCGCCTTCACCCTGCTGTCTCAGCTGGGCTCCATCCTGGGTGACGCGTTCGGCACGGTCGGCAACATCATGAAGGCCGCGACCGATGCGGGCGCCCAGGCACTTTCCGTGGTCGGCGAGCTATTCGCCGAGCTGCGGCGTGTCACTGCCATGCCCGAAATCCAGTCCGCGCTGCGCAGCATCTTCGCGGCGGTCGCTCAGATCGCCGCGGCGATCGCCCCGGTCATCGGCGCAGGCGTCCAGGCCCTGCTGCCTCTCATCGCCGCGATCGCACCGGTGATCGCCGACCTGGCGAAGACGCTCGGACCAGTTCTGACCAAAGTCGTCCAAGCACTCGGCAAAGCGCTGGAGCCGCTCATCAAGGCGCTGCTGCCGGTCGTGACCCTCGTCGGGGACGCCCTGATCCGCATGGTCGCCGCGCTCACTCCGCTGCTGGAGCCGATCGGCAAGCTCCTCGCCGCCATCATCAAGGCCCTGCTGCCGGCTCTCACTCCCGTGGTCAACGTGATCACGAGGGTTGTGGAGTCGCTCGCCGGTCCGCTGGTGAAGGCCCTCGAGGCCTGCATGCCGCTGGTCTCCCTGCTCGGTGAGCTGATCTCTCAGGTCTTCGGGGCGCTCGAACCGCTCATCGAACCGCTCCTGGACGTCGTGACATCGCTGGCCGGCCTCTTCGTCAGCGTCCTGTCGACGGCACTGACGCAGGTCATGAAGGCCATCCAGCCGCTGATCCCGATGTTCGTCACCCTGATCACCGCGCTGGTCGCGGGTCTGCTGCCGGTGCTGCCGACGCTGACCGAAGCACTCATGCTGATCGTGGACGTCTTCCTCGATCTCGGGGTGTCCCTCATCGAGCAGCTGCTGCCGCCGATGCTCGAGCTGAGCATGGCGCTGGTGGACCTGATCGTGGCCCTGGCCCCGATCCTGCCGCCCCTGAGCCGCCTGATCCTGATGGTCACCCAGCTCGGAGTGAGTGTCCTGTCGTGGCTGCTCCCGCCGATAGTGCGACTGGTCGGCTACCTCGCAGGCAAGGTCGCCTCCACCCTGTCCGGCACCATCCGCTGGATCTCCGACCTGGTGTCGTGGATCCGCGTCCGCCTGGGCCCGGCCTTCCGCTGGCTGAACGACGTCGTGATCCAGCCCGTGTGGCGGGGGATTCGCTCGGCGTTCGACGGGATGCGTACCGGCGCCGAGAAGGTCGGCACGGCGTTCAAGCTCGTGTCGGACGCGATCGGCAAGCAGTGGGGACGCCTCAGGGACTTCGCGTCCAACCCGATCAAGTTCATCATCGACACCGTCTACAACAAGGGCATCGTCCTCCTGTGGAACAAGGTCGCCGGGTCCTTCGGCGGCAAGAAACTGGGCGAGTTCCACCCGCCCGGTTTCGCCACCGGCGGCGTCGCCGAGGGGGTGCGCCCCGGCTACACCCCGGGCCGCGACAACGCCCTGATCGCCGTGGGCGGCGGCGAGGCCATCATGAGGCCGGAGTGGACTCGCGCGGTCGGCGCCGGCTACGTGAACTCCATGAACGCCGCGGCCCGTTCCGGCGGTATCTCCGGCGTACAGAAGGCACTCGGCCTCCCCGGCTTCGCTGACGGCGGCATCGTCGGATTCATCAAGGACGCCGCCGGTCTTGCCGGCGACCTGCTGACCGACCCGTCCAAGGCCTGGGAGAAGATCACCTCCCCGATCCGCAAGCTCGTCTCCGGAATGGGCAACACGCCGTGGATCAAGCTCGCGGCAGGAATCCCCGGCAAGCTCCTGTCGACGCTGAAGGACAGCGTCATCAAGGCCGCAGGGAACCTGTTCGGCGGCGGCGAGGGCAGCGCTCCGGCCGGCGGATCCGGCGGCAGCGGCGTGCAGCGCTGGCGTGGCACAGTCCTTCAGGCCCTCGGCCTCGTCGGCCAGCCGGCCGCCTACGCCGACATCACCCTGCGTCGCATGAACCAGGAGTCCGGCGGCAACCCGAACATCGTCAACCGCTGGGACTCCAACTGGATCGCCGGGCACCCGTCCGTCGGTCTAATGCAGGTCATCGGCCCGACGTTCCGCGCCTACGCCGGGAAGATGGCCGGCGTCGGCCCGTTCGCCTACGGCGTCTCGACCAACCCTCTGGCCAACATCTA
>NZ_RDBI01000237.1 GCF_008042125.1 Streptomyces sp. MS191 | reverse complement strand
GCAGGCCGCCGGAGAGCTTGTACCCGGCGAGGGCCGTCCCGGCCCCGCGTGTACCCGACTGGTGCAGGCCGCCGGAGAGCTTGTACCCGGCGAGGGCCGTCCCGGCCCCGCGTGTACCGGCGGAGGGGTGCTCGTCGGGGCGGCCGGCTCCCGACCCCACGACGACTCCCGACCGCGCGACCGCGGCGGACACCCCGCTCGCCCCCGGAGCCGCCTACAAGGCCGCGTACGACACCCTCGGCGCCCAGCGCCTGACCCCCGCCCAGCTCAGACTCGACGCCGCCAAACAGGCGCGAGCCGCCGGCGCCTCCGCCGGTACACGCGGGGCCGGGACGGCCCTCGCCGGGTACAAGCTCTCCGGCGGCCTGCACCAGTCGCAGAAGACGTCCTACTGGTGCGGACCGGCCACGCTCGTCATCACCCAGTCCGCCCACGACGGCGTCGCCGGCCGCTCCCAGCAGGACGCGGCGACCCTCCTGAAGACGAACACCAGCGGCACCGCCTGGTACGGCGTCAACATCAACGTGCCCGGCCCGACCGGCTATCCGATGGCCGACGCCCTCAACCACCGGCTGCCCGGGGCCGGATACGTGCCCAGGGCCCTGCCGTACACCCCGACCGCCACCGACAAGGCCAACTTCAAGCAGCACATCACCCACAACACCGACAACGACTACGCGATAGCCGGCAACGCCTGGGAGGTGCCAGGCGGCCCGCACCTCGTCGGCCACCCGAACATAGAGATCTTCCACTGGGTGTCGATCGACGGCTACAACACCGACACCGCCGCCGCGCAGGTCGACTACCTCGACCCGGTGGGCGGCGTGAGCACCAGCGTGATCTCCTGGGCGGGCTCCGTACCCAAGTCGGCGCACATCTCCTCCGACACCCTCACCACCATCATGGGCGGCCGTGGGTACGTCTGGTAGGCCCGCTCTCCCGGTCCTGCTGCTGGCGGGCATCCTCCTGGCGGGGTGCTCGTCGGGGCGGCCGGCTCCCGACCCCACGACGACTC
Organism: Streptomyces sp. MS191; assembly: GCF_008042125.1. Lineage (GTDB taxonomy): Bacteria > Actinomycetota > Actinomycetes > Streptomycetales > Streptomycetaceae > Streptomyces. Next base: position 3,002 of record NZ_RDBI01000237.1, on the reverse strand, counting down.
CCGACCGCGCGACCGCGGCGGACGGGACGACCGCGCCCCGCGCCCCGAGCGGAGACACGACCCCGACCCGGCCCGGCCCGGGGACCCTCGCCGCCGCCTGCGAGGTGCGGCTGCCCGCCGCCTGGAGCTCCGCGCTCGACGCCGGCGAGGTGCGCACCCCGTCCGCCGAGCGGGCGGTCCTCACCGACACCGGTCCCGGCTGGACCGCGGTCCAGCTCAGCGGTCCCGGCGGGCGACGCGCCGCCCTCGTGCCGGCGGACGGCGCGCCCCGCACCCTGCTGCGACTCGCCGACCCCGTCGAACACCAGCTGCTCGCCGCCGACTTCGACGGACGGCGGTGGGCCGCGTTCGCCGTCCTGGAGGGGCGGACCCTGGACAGCCCGTGGAGTCTGTACGTCTGGGACGGCAGCACGGGCAGAGCCCGGCGCCTGGCCCGCGCCGACCGGCCGGGTCCGCTCCCCCGCCCCGTCGTGAGCGGAGGGACCGTCCACTGGGCGCAGGGAGTCGGCGACGGCAAGGCCACCGTCTACGCGGCCCCGGCCGCCGGCGGCACGCCCCGCGCCCTGCGCACCGGCGTGCTCGACGCCCCGTTCACCGCCGGCGGACTCCTGGTGTGGCGCGAAGCGTCCGGCGCGGCGACCCGGCTGGCCGCCGTCTCCCTGACGGGGCTGCGGGCCGCCGCCCTGCCGGCCCCGCTGGCCGGCCTCCGCGACGTCCGTTCCGTCGTCTCCGACGGCACGACCTGGGCCTGGGTCGCGGGCGAGAGCGAGCCCGCGCTGATGGTGTGGCGGACGGGAGACGCCCGGCCTACGGCCGTGGTGACGCGGTCGCCGGCCGCCGACGGCATGGACCAGCTGCGGGTCAGCGGCCGGCTCGTCACCTGGCGCACCCCCGAGACGTCCTACGCCCTGGACCTCGGCTCGGGTTCGTACACGCGGATCACCCCGGCGTACGGCTACGCGCAGGCGAGGGACGGCGCCCTGGCCGTCGCGTACAGCCTGGGGGACGCCAAGGCGAACGGCTCCCGGCCCGTGATCCAGGTCGTGGACGCCGGCCGGCTCCCCGGACTGCCGGGCTGTGGCCGATGAGCGTCCCCCGGGGCGTGTCCGGGCGATCTTCCCGGGCCCGCCGGCCCGGCCCGGACAGGACCCATGTTTGAGGGGTCCGCGGTCGCGCCAGGGATGGGGGCATGTCCACACACGTGTCCGAAGAGGTGCGGGATGCTCTCCACGAGGGCCGTCCCGTCGTCGCGCTCGAGTCCACGATCATCGCCCACGGCCTGCCCCGCCCGCGCAACCTCGCCGTGGCCCGGGAGCTGGAGGCCCTCGTGAGGGACGAGGGCGCCGTCCCCGCCACCGTCGCCGTCATCGACGGCACGGCCCACGTCGGCCTGGACCCGGCCGGGCTCGACCGGATCGCGGAGGATCCGGACGTACGGAAGCTGGGACACCGCGACCTCGCGCCCGCCCTCGCGGCCGGCGCGACGGGGGCGACCACCGTCTCCGCGACGGCGTGGCTCGCCGACTCCGCCGGCCTGCGGGTCTTCGCCACCGGCGGGCTGGGCGGGGTGCACCGGGAGTGGACCCGGACGCAGGACGAGTCGGCGGACCTCCGGCTGCTGTCCCGGGTGGGGATCACCGTCGTCTGCGCGGGGGTCAAGTCCATCCTCGACGTCCCGGCGACCCTCCAGCGGCTGGAGACCCTGGGCGTGACGGTCCTCGGCTACGGCACGGACATGTTCCCCGGCTTCTACCTGGCCTCGTCGGGCGAGCCGGTCGACTGGACGGTGCGGACCCCGGAGGAGGTCGCCGGCGTGATGCGGGCCAGGGACGCACTGGGCGGGCCGACCGCCGCGCTGGTCGTCGCCAACCCGGTCGCCGCGGCCGACCAGCTCGACCCGGCGCTGCACGACCGGGTGCTGGCCCAGGGACTGGCCGCCGCGGAGGAGAAGGGGATCACCGGACAGGCCGTCACGCCCTTCCTGCTGGAGTACCTGACCGTGCACACGGGCGGAGCCTCCCTGGAGGCGAACCTGGCCGCGGTGCGCGGCAACGTACGGCTCGCGGCGCGGATCGCGACGGCCCGCGGCGACGCCGGGTGACGGGGCTGCTGGTCGTCGGGGACGTGGTCACCGACGTCGTGGCCCGGCACCGGAACCCGCCGACGCCCGCCACGGACACGGCCGCCGAGATCCGCACCCTGCCGGGCGGCGCCGGCGCCAACGCGGCCTGCTGGGCGGTCCGTTCGGGATGGACGGACGTGCGGCTGCTCGGCCGGACCGGCGAAGACGCGGCCGACTGGCACGCCCGGGCGCTGCGCCGGGCCGGGGTCCGGCCGCTGCTGGTCACGGACCCGCACGCCGCGACGGCGACGGTGATCGCGCTGGTCGACGCGAGCGCCGAGCGGACCTTCCTGACCGACAGCGGCGCGGCCCTGCGGCTCTCCCCCGCCGACTGGTCCCCCGGCCTCCTGGAAGGCGTCGCCCATCTGCACCTGTCCGGGTACCTGTTCTTCGCCGTGCCGAGCCGCGAGACGGCGCGGTGCGCGCTGCGGGACGCGCGGCGGGCGGGCATACCGGTGAGCGTGGATCCCGCGTCGGCGGGTTTCCTGGCGGAGCTGGGGGCGGACCGTTTCCTGGCCGCGACGGAGGGCGCGGACGTGCTCTTCCCCAACGCCGACGAGGCCCGGCYGCTGACCGGGCTCGACGAACCGGGCGCCGCGGCCGCGGTGTTGAGCCGGAGCTTCCCGCTGGTCGCCGTCCCGGCCCCGCGTGTACCGGCGGAGGCGCCGGCGGCTCGCGCCTGTTTGGCGGCGTCGAGTCTGAGCTGGGCGGGGGTCAGGCGCTGGGCGCCGAGGGTGTCGTACGCGGCCTTGTAGGCGGCTCCGGGGGCGAGCGGGGTGTCCGCCGCGCCGGTCGCCGCCTCGCCGGGGGGCGGGGCGGCGGCTCCGGGGGCGAGCGGGGTGTCCGCCGCGCCGGTCGCCGCCTCGCCGGGGGGCGGGGC
>NZ_RDBI01000236.1 GCF_008042125.1 Streptomyces sp. MS191 | reverse complement strand
GCCCAGCTTCATTCATTCGGGCCGGGCGGGCCCCGTCCATCCCACCAGCCCCATCGCCGGTCGGCAGTCGACCTCTCAATGACGCTACGGCGTACATTAAGCCCCCTGCGAGTCCGATATGCCCCCGAAGTCCCTTATCCTGTCTGCGTTACCGCAAGTAATGTACGCCGTAGCGTCATTCAGGATGACACCGCCAGTCGGGATGGCCGGACCGGCCGGCTTGAGACGTCGCCGATTCCAAGGGCTCGCGGATCCGGCTCCACCCACCACCGGGAATGACCAGCGGGGCATGAATCCCAACCAATGAGCGACCGATCGACGCTAAGCGCAGCCGGGTCACCCCATTCAATGGATGCGGGAAGCCACCCCCGGACCTGACAGCCGCCGACAGCGGCCGAGGGGCTCCGGTCCCCGGAGCGGATGCCCCATCCCCCGGGCCGCCCTCCGAGTGTGAAAAGGCAGCCGGGGCCGGGCGGTCAAGGGTGGGCGCAGCCCATCGCGCAGCGACGCGACGAGGAACGAGGAGCGCCCTTGAGGGACCGGACCCGGCTGCCACACTCGGAGCGAGGGCGGCCAACCACCMGAAGCAACMGGGGAACGCCGAGTCCAAGCTTTGGGTGCTTGGACTCGGCGTTCCCCTGTTGCTTCTGGTGGTTGGCCGCCCTCTCTCCGAGTGTGGCGGGTTMCGGCGCCGCATCAAGGGCGCTCCTTCGTCGCGTCGCTGCGCGATGGGCTCCGCCCACCCTTGACCCGTCACCTCCACCCGCCTTTTCACACTCGGAGGGCGGCCCGGGKAAGGGGCATCCGCTCCGGGGACCGGAGCCCCTCGGCCGCCGTCGGCGGCTGTCAGGTCTAGGGGTGGTTCAGCGCAGCCATTGAATGGGGCAGCTGGGCTTGGCTTAGCGGGTGCCTCTCGATTCCTGGCTGGGGTTCATGCCCCGCTGGTCACTCTCCGGTGGTGGGTGATCCCTGCCCGGCGCCCAGCTTCATTCATTCGGGCCGGGCGGGCCCCGTCCATCCCACCAGCCCCATCGCCGGTCGGCAGTCGACCTCTCAATGACGCTACGGCGTACATTAAGCCCCCTGCGAGTCCGATATGCCCCCGAAGTCCCTTATCCTGTCTGCGTTACCGCAAGTAATGTACGCCGTAGCGTCATTCAGGATGACACCGCCAGTCGGGATGGCCGGACCGGCCGGCTTGAGACGTCGCCGATTCCAAGGGCTCGCGGATCCGGCTCCACCCACCACCGGGAATGACCAGCGGGGCATGAATCCCA
>NZ_RDBI01000235.1 GCF_008042125.1 Streptomyces sp. MS191 | reverse complement strand
ACCGGCCCTCGACTGCCGCCCCGGCCACTTCGCCCCCGTCCGGCCGGACTCGGTGCCCACCGGGGCCGAGGACGAGCGCGCCGGGGTCGAGCGGGCACGGGCGTTCGCGGACGCGTGCGGCGCGAAGTACGCCGACGTGCTGCCGTACATCGACACGGTGAGCACCGCCCGGGACATGGACGCCATCCGCGACGCCCTGGGCGCGAGCCGGCTCAACTACCTCGGCTACTCCTACGGCACCTACCTCGGGGCGGTGTACGCGCGGCTCTACCCGGAGCGGGTGCGGCGGTTCGCCCTCGACTCCGTCGTCAACCCGCGCGGTGTCTGGTACGAGGACAACCTCGCCCAGGACCGGGCCTTCGACGCCCGCCACAAGGCCTTCATGGCCTGGGTGGCCCGCCAGGACGCCACCTACCGGCTGGGCGCGGACCCGGCCGCGGTCGAGGCCGCCTGGTACCGGATGCGCGACGCCCTGCGGAGGACCCCGGCCGGCGGGAAGGTCGGGCCGGGCGAACTGGAGGACACCTTCCTGCCCGGCGGCTACTACAACGGCTACTGGCCGAAGCTCGCCGAGGCCTTCTCGGCGTACGTCAACGACGGCGACGCGGCCCCGCTGACCGCCGCCTACGCGAAGCTCGCCGCGGCCGACGCCTCGTCCGACAACGGCTACTCGGTCTACACGAGCGTCCAGTGCCGGGACGCCGCCTGGCCCCGCGACTGGGGCGTCTGGCGGAAGGACAACTGGGACGTGCACGCCAAGGCCCCGTTCGCCACCTGGAACAACGCCTGGTACAACGCTCCGTGCGCGTTCTGGCCGGTGGACTCGCTGACCCCGCCCGACGTCACCAACGACGAGGTCTCGCCGATCCTCATCCTCCAGGCGACGGACGACGCGGCCACCCCCTACGAAGGGGGCGTCGAGCTGCACCGGATGGTGCGCGGCTCCAGCCTGGTCGTCGAGCAGGGCGGACCGAACCACGGCGTGACACTGAGCGGCAACGCCTGTCTGGACGGTCACCTGGCGACCTACCTGTCGACGGGACGGGTGCCGCGCGGCGAGGCGGGGTCGGAGGCGGACGCGGTCTGCGAGACGCTCCCCGATCCCGAGCCGGCGAAGACCGCGGTGCGCCGCGGCGACGCGGCCACGGGCGCGGGCGGTACGACGCGGGGCGCCGTGCTGCACGGCCTCCTCGGCCACCGGGGCTGAGCCGACCGGGCCGGCCCGCCGCCCTCAGCCCCGGTGGCCGAGGAGGCCGTGCAGCACGGCGCCCCGCGTCGTACCGCCCGCGCCCGTGGCCGCGTCGCCGC
>NZ_RDBI01000234.1 GCF_008042125.1 Streptomyces sp. MS191 | reverse complement strand
GTCCAGGCGGGGTGGCGGGGGTCGTCGGCCCGGACGACCACGTCGGCGGCGTCGGACGGGCCGACCTCCTGCTCGTACCGCGCGAAGGCGGGCAGCGTCCAGTGCTCCTCCGTGCGCCGGGCGAGGGCGGCGGGCGACAGGCGGAGGTGGACGGTCAGGTCGAAGGGGAACCAGTGGCCGAGCAGGAAGGGGCCGTGCAGCAGGAGGACGCCTCCGGGCGGCAGGGTCACGTACGGACTCCGGGTGGCCCGGTCGGTCGCGGGGTCCCACAGGTCGGGCAGTACCCGTCCGCTGCCGCCGGCGTCCAGCGGGCCGAGGACCTCGCGCCAGAGGGCACCGGTGTCGAACCAGCCGCCGTAGTACGCGTCCGGGTCCTGGCGCCCGTACTCGTAGCGCAGCGACGCCGGGCGCAGGAACCCCTCGGTGCCCACCACGAGCACGGACCGGCCGCGGAGCCGCAAGGCGGCGGCGATCTGCCGGGCCGTCTCCGCGGTCGGGGCGGCGGGCGCGCCGTCGATCCCGATCCTGAGCCGCTCGGCGCCGTCTCCGGGAACCGTCCCGTCGACGTGCGCCGCGACGGCGTCGGTCAGCTTCTCCCAGGTGATCGGCGTGAATCGCACCCCGCCATCATGCCGGTCGGCCGCGTCTTCGCCGGTCCGGCCGAGCAGCCGCACGTCCGTCCATCCCGAACGGACCGCCCAGCAGGCCGCGTCCGAACGGACCGCCCAGCAGGCCGCGTCGCCTCCGGTGAGGCCGGTCCAGGCGGGGTGGCGGGGGTCGTCGGCCCGGACGACCACGTCGGCGGCGTCGGACGGGCCGACCTCCTGCTCGTACCGCGCGAAGGCGGGCAGCGTCCAGTGCTCCTCCGTGCGCCGGGCGAGGGCGGCGGGCGACAGGCGGAGGTGGCCGAGCAGGAAGGGGCCGTGCAGCAGGAGGACGCCTCCGGGCGGCAGGGTCACGTACGGACTCCGGGTGGCCCGGTCGGTCGCGGGGTCCCACAGGGCCCGGTCGGTCGCGGGGTCCCACAG
>NZ_RDBI01000233.1 GCF_008042125.1 Streptomyces sp. MS191 | reverse complement strand
GGGGCTGCTGACGATGTCCCGTCCCGACGACGACGTGGACGCGGTCCTGCACACCCAGGGCCGGCCGGTGTCCCCGGCCGACGAGGTCCGGATCGTCGACGAACGCGGGGCGGACGTCCCGGCCGGTGTCACCGGCGAGCTGCTCACCCGGGGCCCGTACACGCTGCGGGGCTACTACCGGGCACCCGAGCACAACGCCAGGGCGTTCACCGAGGACGGCTTCTACCGCACCGGTGACCTCGCCTCCCTCACGCCCGAGGGACGGCTGATCGTCCGGGGACGGCTGAAGGACGTCGTCATCCGCGGCGGCGACAAGATCGCGGCGGGCGAGGTGGAGGCCCATCTCCTCACCTGCCCGGGGATCGCCGCGGCGGCCGTGGTGCCGGTGCCGGACGAGTTCCTCGGCGAACGGATCTACGCCTTCCTCGTCGGACGCGACGGCACCCGGCCGACGCTGGCGGAGCTCAAGGCCGCGCTGCACGCGCGCGGACTCGCCGACTACAAGCTCCCGGACCGCGCCGAGTTCGTGGCGGACCTGCCGCTGACGCCGCTCGGGAAGATCGACAAGAAGGTGCTCGCGGCCGCCGCCGCCGAACCCGCCGTCTCCCGCCACTGGACGCTCGCCGCAGAGGCCGAGGCCGCTCCGGAGCCCGCTTCCCCCGCCGCACCCGACCTGAGGATCCACTCCCAGACCCAGTCCGTCACCGATTCCGCGCAGGAGCTGCTCGCCCTGCTGTCCGCCCGGGGGCTGCTGACGATGTCCCGTCCCGACGACGACGTGGACGCGGTCCTGCACACCCAGGGCCGGCCGGTGTCCCCGGCCGACGAGGTCCGGATCGTCGACGAACGCGGGGCGGACGTCCCGGCCGGTGTCACCGGCGAGCTGCTCACCCGGGGCCCGTACACGCTGCGGGGCTACTACCGGGCACCCGAGCACAACGCCAGGGCGTTCACCGAGGACGGCTTCTACCGCACCGGTGACCTCGCCTCCCTCACGCCCGAGGGACGGCTGATCGTCCGGGGACGGCTGAAGGACGTCGTCA
>NZ_RDBI01000232.1 GCF_008042125.1 Streptomyces sp. MS191 | reverse complement strand
CCTTCGCGCACGGGGCGCTGGACTGCATCGCGCGCCTGCTGTCCACGGAGCTGCGCCCCGGAGACGCGGTGGCGGTGGAGGACCCCGGCTTCCACCACCTCCTGGACCTGGTGCCGGCGCTCGGTCTGCGGATGGTGCCGGTCGCGGTGGACGGGGAGGGCCTCGTGCCGGACGCCCTCCGGGCGGCGCATCCCGCGGCGACAGCCCAGGGCGCGGGGTCTTCACCGCACTGCTCGCCCAGGCCGGCGTCGACATCACATCCGGTCCGCGAGGTGACCCGGAAGCGGGAGCTGGGATCTCAGACGTGGAGCTCCTGCGGGAAGCCGGTCCAGCGGAGTTCGGCGGGGAGATGGCCGGTGTCGTTGAAGAGGAGAACCGCCGGGGGACGGCCGGGCGCATAGCGGATGACGGTCAGCGCCGCGTTGGCGTGGTTGATACCCATCCAGCGCCATTTCGGGGCATCGAGGGCGGCGCGGAGGAGCCAGCCGACGAGGAAGTTGTGTGTGACGACGAGTTCGTGGCGCGGCTCGTCGCCGACGACGGGCCCGGTGAACTCCGCGAGCGCCGCCTCCGCAAGGCCGGGGCCCTGCTCGCGATCCTCGGCCGGGAACTGGTCGAGAAAGCCGAGCATGGCATCGGCCGTCTCCGAGGGCAGTTCCTCACGCGACGGAAGGTGGGGGACGTAGTCGCCGGCCGTGGCGGCGAGCCGCAGGGGGACGCCGTCGAGCTGCTCACCGACCAGCCGCGCGGTCTGTGCGGCACGGGAGAGCGGCCCGTGGTGGACGGCTGTCAGCGGGACCCCGCGCAGCCGCTCTCCGAGCAGGGCGGCCTGGCGGCGGCCGGCCTCCGTCAGCTCGCTCTCGTCCGGCGTGGCCTCGCCGTGCCGGGTGAGGTATAGGTAGCGGGCGGCTGTGCGGGTCATGCGCGAGTCCTCCGGGGGAGTCGATCTTGCGGGCTCCCCGAGGGACGCCGACGCGCGCGGGCCGGTTCCGCGGAGGGCCGGTGTCCCGTCATGCGACGGCTCAACGCGTGGCCCTCCCCGCCAAGATCGGCAAGACACCCTAGCCCCCGTACGTCGCCTGCGCCTCGCCCCGCAGCCCCGCGAAGTCCGCGGCGAGCCGCGCCGCGTCCGCCGTCTCCAGCGTCGTGGTGGTGATGCGCACCGCCGGCCCGGACGCGATCCGGAACCGGGCGCCCGCAGCGACCCACCACCCCTGCGTCCGCAGTCCGTTGACCACGGCCGACTCGTCTCCCACGGGTACCCACACGTTCAGTCCGCTGGTTCCGACCGCCGCGATCCCGTGCCCGGCCAGCGCGTCGACGAGCGCCGCCCGCCGCACCGTGTAGGCCGCCGCGCCGTCCGCCACCAGCGCGCCCACCGCCGGGTCGGCGAGCAGCCCGGCCACCGTCTCCTGCAGGATGTGGCTGACCCAGCCGGACGTCATCAGCATCCGCCCGTCGTGCCGCGCCAGCGTCACCCCGTCGCAGGCCAGTCCGGCCCACCGCAGGTCGATCCCCAGGTGTTTGGACGCCGTGCGCACCTGGGCCCAGCGGGGGAGTCCCGCCGCCGCGAGCGTGGCCGCCGGTGCCCCCGCGATGTCGGCGTTGTGGTCGTCCTCGACGACGAGGACCTCCGGGAAGTCCGCCAGCACTTCGACCAGCTCGTCCCGCCGGGCCTCGGTGAAGCGGGCACCCGTCGGGCACTGGCCGCGCGGACTGCAGACGACCGCCCGCACACCGGCCCGTAGCGCCGCCCGGAGGGCGTCCGGCACGAGGCCCTCCCCGTCCACCGCGACCGGCACCATCCGCAGACCGAGCGCCGGCACCAGGTCCAGGAGGTGGTGGAAGCCGGGGTCCTCCACCGCCACCGCGTCTCCGGGGCGCAGCTCCGTGGACAGCAGGCGCGCGATGCAGTCCAGCGCCCCGTGCGCGAAGGTGACGTGCTCGGCCGGCACCCCGTCCCGCTCGAACCAGGCGCGGGTCAGCTCCTCCAGCCTGCCGAGCCGGGGCGCCGCGCGGTGGGATCCGAAGACCGGCCGCACCAGCGAGGGGGGTCGCAGCTCCGGGAGGAAGGCGGGGTCGGGATGGCCGCCCGCCAGGTCGACGAGCCCCGTCGGCACCCGCGGCGGTCGGCGCGAGGCGACGGCCGGAGCCTCCGCGACGACGGTCCCGCCGCGTCCGCGCGTCACCACGACCCCCCGCTGCCGCAGCTCCTTGTACGCCGTGGCGACCGTGCCCGGACTGACGCCGAGACCGTCCGCCAGCCTGCGTACCGGGGGCAGGGCGTCACCCGGACCGAAGGCGCCCTCGGCCACTCCCCGTTCGACGGACGCGGCAATCCCCTTGGCCGTCGTCCCGATGATCGAATATTGTGCTACCACGTAACGAAGTATGTATTGATACATAACTGAAGTCAAGGGGGAACCGGTGGACCTGCGATCGCGCTGGACGACCTGGAAGAAGAGCGTCCCAGGAGGCCTCGACGGCCGCCGCATGCTCGTCATCAGCTTCATCGACAAGTGCGGCACCGGACTCTGGGCGACCTCCATCGCCCTCTACTTCACCTACGTCGCCGGCCTCGGCGTCGCCCAGGTCGGCCTCCTCGTCGGCCTCTCCGGCGCCGCCGGCATCGTCGGCGCCCCACTCGCCGGACGCCTCGCCGACCGCTTCCCCGTCACCCGCGTCCTCATCGCCGCCCAACTCCTGCGCGCCGCGGCCCTCCTCGCCCTGCTCACCACCGACCACTACGCGCTCCTGATCCTCTACTCGGCCGTCGGCGCCCTCCCCGACCGGGGCACCAACGTCCTCACCAAGCTCTACGCCACCCGCGTCGCCGGTTCCGCGCGCGTCCGCTACCAGGCCATCAACCGCACCGTCGGCAACCTCGGCTGGGTCTTCGGCGGCCTCGGCGCCGCCGCCGCCCTCGCCGCCGGCACGGAGACCGCCTACCGCCTCCTGCTCATCGGCAACGCCCTCTCCTACGTCGCGGAGGCCGCGGCTGACGACGCGGTGCTGTCCGCCGCACATCGCCACGAGGCCGACGCCGAGGACGGCCCAGGCCGGCGGGCCTGCCGCGATCACCCCGGTGAGCAGGAGCGGGCCGCCGAACCGCTGGGTGGCGACGGCGAGGGCGTGGACTCCGAGGTAGG
>NZ_RDBI01000231.1 GCF_008042125.1 Streptomyces sp. MS191 | reverse complement strand
ACCCCGCCGCGCCCGGCGCCTACCCCGTCGCCTACACCGACCTCACGGTCTCCGCCTCCGGACGCACCTACAGCGCCCGCGTCTGGTACCCGGGCAGTGCCGCCGGCGCCAACGCCCCCGTGGCGCAGGGGCTCCACCCCGGCCTCGCCTTCGGCCACGGCTTCTTCCAGGACATCTCCAAGTACGAGAGCACCCTGCGCCACTACGCCTCCTGGGGCTTCATCACCGTCGCCCCCAAGTCCCAGGGCGGCATCGCACCCAGCCACACGGGCTTCGCCGACGACCTCAACGCCGCCCTGACCTGGCTCACCACACAGAACTCCACGACCGGATCCCGCTTCGCCGGAGCCGTCGACACCAGCCGCTACGCCCTGTCCGGCCACTCCATGGGAGGCGGCGCAGCCCTTCTCGCCGCTTCGCGGAACCCGGCCGTCAAGTCCGTCAGCACCCTCGCTGCCGCGGAGACGAACCCCTCCGCGGTYGGCGCCTCCGCCACCCTCGCCCTCCCCGCGCAGTACGTCGGAGGCAGCAAGGACACCGTCGCCGGAGTCGACGGCCACCAGCGCAAGATGTACGACGCCAAGCCCGCCCCGACCCAACTGCGCGTCATCACCGGCGGCTTCCACTGCGGCTTCACCGACAGCGGCGGCTTCGGCTGCGACAGCGGCTCGGTCACCCGCGCCGAACAGCAGCGGCTCACCCGCGCCGTGACCACCACCTATCTCCTCTACACCCTCGGTCTCGACACGTCCCTGCGGGACCAGGTCTGGGGTAGCGCGGCCCAGACACTTCCCGGCGTCGTGTTCACGGCGCGGGTGAGCCGCTGCTGTTCGGCGCGGGTGACCGAGCCGCTGTCGCAGCCGAAGCCGCCGCTGTCGGTGAAGCCGCAGTGGAAGCCGCCGGTGATGACGCGCAGTTGGGTCGGGGCGGGCTTGGCGTCGTACATCTTGCGCTGGTGGCCGTCGACTCCGGCGACGGTGTCCTTGCTGCCTCCGACGTACTG
>NZ_RDBI01000230.1 GCF_008042125.1 Streptomyces sp. MS191 | reverse complement strand
GTCCCCGGCGACACCCCGGCCTACAGCGCCATTGCGAAGAAGCAGGCCGCCCTCGAGCAGACGTCCGCCGCCCGCACCGCATCCTCCGAGGAGCAGTCGTGAGCACCACCCTCCCGACCCACTGGGACCCCGCGAAGGTCATCCCCGGACAGCTCGTCGAACCCGAGCTGACCGACGACATCGCCCCCGGCATCGTCGAAGTCGTCCCGGCCCGCACCCCCGCCCTCTACCGGGCCGGCTCCGCCGCCATGACCGTCGCCGCCGTCACCGGCAAGGCCGTCGGCCTCACCGCCCGAGGCATCTGGGCCGTCGGCAAGCCGTTCGGCGTCGGCGTCGGATCGATCGCCTACCTCGGCTACCGCTACGTCCGCGCCCACGACCTCCAGGAAGTCCTCGGCGGCATGTCGAAGGGCACCGACTGGAACAAGGTCCAGCAGGCCCGCCACTCCCGCTGGCGATTCCTCGGATGGGCCGCCGGCGGAGTCGCTGCCCTCAACCTCACCGGCTGGTGGGCCCTCGTCGCCGGCGCCGGCATGACCGCCCTCGACTGGTCCTGGACCATCCCCCCGACCCTCACCACCCTCGTCGCCGCAGCAGCCGCCACCCTGTACGGCCGCTACCGCCTCGCATCCCCGAGCATCGGCCCCGGCCAGGTCATCGCCGACGAAGACACCGACGACGGCGAAGAGCCGTTCCCGCTCGCGCACTGTGTCAACGGCGAGCAGGTCGAAGAGTGCGTCGCCCGAGCCCTCGCCTTCAAGAACATCGGCACCCGCCGCGTCCAGGTCATCGGCCACCGCGGCTGGGGCTGGGAGGTCGACGTCGACCTTCGCAACTCGACCGCCGCCAAGGTCAACGCAGCAGCCGACGACCTCGACGGCCTGTTCAACATCGCCGCCGGCGCCACCCTCATCGAGCCCGATCTGCAGCAGTCCGCGCACATCGTCATGCGGCTGATCCAGTCCGACCCGTTCGCCGACATGCCCCGCCCTCAGATCCACGCCCCCAACAGCCTGTCTGTGAAGGACGCCGTCGTATACGGCCGCGGCATGGACGGCTCCCCGCTGGAATTCCGCCTCCGCGGCATGTCGATGCTCGTCATCGGCGCCTCCGGATCCGCCAAGACCAAGGGCGCCCTGCGATGCCTCGCCGAGGCCATCACCGCCTGCCGGGACGCCATCGCCATCGAGATGGACCCCGTCAAGGACGGGCTCACCGAGTTCGCCGAAGCCATGGCCGCCCCGCCCATCCGCGGCCACAAGGACTGCACCACCTGGCTGAAGCACCTCCGCGACATCGCCTCAGCCCGCAACCAGGTCAAGACCCAGAAGGACATGGGCGACCTGTGGGAGCCCACCCCCGAGACCCCCACCATCTACGCGATCGTCGACGAGTTCATCTACCTGCCGGCCGAAGCCAAGGAACTCGCCATCGAGATCCTCCGCATCGGTCGGGAGACCGGCGTCCACCTCATCTTCGCCGCCCAGGAATCGACCGCCGAAGCGCTCGGCGACGCCATCGCCGGCGCTGTCACCTACCGCGTCATGCTCGCTTCCCGGTCCGAAGACATCCGCCTCGTCTTCGGAACCGGCGCCGCGGGCATGGGCTACCGGCCCGACCGGCTCCGCCCCGCAGTCGACGACGAGCGGGTCTACGACGCCGGCAAGTTCTACCTCATGGGCCCCGGCTACAGCCGCCCCATCCAGTGGCGCTGGAACCGCTTCGACCGCGACCAGATCCGCCAGGCCGTGAAGGACCGCGCCGCGGCCGGCCGGCCCTGGTTCGACCAGGACAGCCTGGCTGCCGCCGACCTCCTCCACATCATCAACCGCAAGGGCGCACGCTCCGCCTCGCTGGCCGACCGACTCAGCGCACTCGCCTCGCAGTTCGGAAGCGAGCAGGCAGAGTTCGTCGCCACACTCCTTCGCGAGTACGACGCCACTGGCCGTAGCTTCCTGCCCACCAGCGAGGTCCTGCTCCCCGCCTTGCACAAGGCCGGCGCCGAGGACATGGATGCCACGAAGCTGTCCGCGATGCTGCGGGCACACGCACCCGGAGTCACCGCCGGCCGTGAGGAATGGGACGGCAAGCCCCAGGTCCGCGGATGGGCCCGCAGCGCCGTCGAAAGGGCCGCCGCCGGCCTCATCGACCCGTCTAAGGCCCGCCTTCAGGCCGCCTGACACCCGGTTCACCCCCGTCTATGCCCCGGCTGCCCGCACAGGCATCACTGCAGGTAGCCGGGCCCTAGACGGCCCCTAGCCGGGGGTTAGACGCCCCATAGCCGCCCCAATGATCCACATTTGCGACAGTCCTTAGAGGGGGAGCCGATCATGACAGCTAAAAAGCCCGCCGCCCGCAAGAAGACCACCACCGCCCGCCGCAAGCCCGTCAAGCGGACCACCAGCATCCCCAAGCCCCGCACCAAGAAGCGCAGCGAGAGGCTCGCTCTCTGGGCCGCCAACAAGATCGGCGAACAGGCCCAGAAGCACACCCAGACCGTCATGTCCCGCAAGGACGCCGCCATCCTCCGCATGACCCACGAAGGCTGCCCCCGCTGCAAAGGCAACGGACAGATCTTCACCAAGGGCAAAGACGGATCCTTCACCGGCTCCAAGCCCTGCCCGGCCAAGCCCACCAAAGCCAAAGCGTCCCGCATGCGCGTCGCCCTCGCCGCCCGGTTCGGCGCCGACAAGAACACCGGACTCGTCGGCTGGACCTGCCCCTGCGGCACCAAGGACAAGCCCCGCTACCGCGACGCCAAAGCCGCCACCGCAGCCCTCCGCACCCACGAACGCAAGAAGCACGGCGGGAAGACCGTCGGCGGCGCCTGGTACGGCCAAGTCTCCGAGAACGCACCCAGCAGCGGCACTCAGGTGGAGCCCGGCAAGCCCCCCTTCACGCCGCCCCACAATCCTGACGACCCCACACAGGAACAGCGACGCGGACCCGTCGACCCCGGCGCCCCCAACCCGCACTCCGGGCTCACCGACGCCCAATGRCTCACCCAGGGCAACGACCGCCCCCTGCTCGACGGCGAGTGCACCACCTGCCAGGGCACCACCTATGTCCCGATCATCAACTTCAGCGCCGTATCCGACTACGAACGCCAAGTCTTCGCCCGCTGCACCGTCTGCGTGGCTGGCCGCGCCACCTCACCCCGATAGGAGCTCACGTGACCACCCACCCCCGCAACCCGCCGAGCATGACGGATGTGGCGCCGGCGGCGAGCATG
>NZ_RDBI01000023.1:12195-37646 GCF_008042125.1 Streptomyces sp. MS191 | reverse complement strand
GGGTCCTCGCCGACCTGGATCTCGCCCCCGAGCAGTTCCGCGTAGGGTCCTCGCCGACCTGGATCTCGCCCCCGAGCAGTTCCGCGTAGAAGTGCGCCAGCGCCTGCGGCTCCGCGCAGTCCAGTACGAGCATGCTTGTCTTCGTGACGGTCATGGCCCGCGATTACCCCGGGCGGGCGGGGGCGGCGACGTACTCGGCGTACGCCCCGGCGACGTGGGGGAAGCGCGGCATGCCGAAGACGGCGTCGCCGGTCCGGAAGAGGGTCACCCCGGCGCCGACCTCCGCGACCACTCCGGCGACGTCGAAGCCGAGGGTGAAGGGCGCCGGTGTGCCGTCGGAGAAGACGCCGCGCTGCCGGGTCTTCCAGTCGGCCGGGTTCACACCCGCCGCCTGCACCCGGACGAGGATCTCGCCCCGGCCGGGCACGGGGCGCGGTGTGCGGACGAGGCGGAGGACCTCCGGTGGTCCGGCGACGTCCTGGGTGACGGCGCGCATGGTCGAGGGGGTGGTGGTGTGGTCCATCGGGACGGGCTCGTTTCGTCGGTCTCCGTGTGCGGGCCGCGCCGTGCTTCTGGCGCGCCCTCAGATTCGCCCCGGTGGAACCTCCTTCAGTAGCGGCCGGATGGTCATGATGTACAAGGATCGGGCCAAAGCGAGGCCGCCCGCCGCAGGACGGGGCACTCGGGTGGCCGGCCACGTCCGCGGGGCCTGTCCGGCGGCGGGGCCCGGGGCGCCGCAGCGGCTGCTCGGCCCCCACCGCCGGCCGCTTCCCGCCGGGGATACGTCCGCCCGCCCGGGGTAATCGCGGGCCATGACCGTCACGAAGACAAGCATGCTCGTACTGGACTGCGCGGAGCCGCAGGCGCTGGCGCACTTCTACGCGGAACTGCTCGGGGGCGAGATCCAGGTCGGCGAGGACCCCGATCTGATCGAGGTCATCGGGGGATCAGGCGTCCGTCTGGCGATCCACCGGGACCACGGCTACGCCCCGCCGAGCTGGCCTCGCCCCGAGGACTCCCAGCAGGCGCACCTGCGCATCCTGGTCAGCCCCGAGGACATCGACGAGGCCGAGCGCGAGGCGGTGTCGCTGGGCGCCCGGCCCCTGGACTCGGACGCCGAGGAGGGCCCGCGCGAGGCCCGCCTCTTCAGCGACCCGGCGGGTCACTCCTTCACGATCGCGGCGACCGGCTGGTCGGTCTGACGGCGTGGAGCACGGCGTCGCCCGCGAGCGGGCGGTGGGCTGACGGCAGACGGCAGACCATGGGCCGACGCCGTCCTGGATGGAGATGGGCCCGCGGATCGCCGGCGCCTCCCGGCAGTCGCTCGGAGCCGCGGAGTACGCGTCCATGGACTCGGGCTTCCGGGCGGGCTTCCGCGCCTTCACGGAAGCCCGCAACCGGGCTCTCGACGAGGGCGCCGGGAGCGTTCCGGCGACGCGCCGTCCGGAGCCTCGTGGCGGCCCGGAACCGGTCCCCCCGGCGCTCAGCCCCGGCAGAGGACGGAATCCGGACACCGGGCCGCGCGGGGCGAAGGGGAACGATTACGGCATCGAGAGGCGCCGGCGACCGGACCACAGGCTCGCGGGGGCACGTGAGGTCCGGAGCCGGGGCCACGTCGGCAGACCACCGGGACGCCGGCAGGACACCCGGATCTGTGCGCCCGCTACCTCTTCCACCGCGCCCCGCGCGGCGCCGCCCTCCGAGGGGCGCCGCCCGGCGTGGGAGCGCGCCCACACCGCCGGTTGAGCAGGCGAAACGGTACGCATCACTCCGCTTCTCGGCAGGGGGACACCACCCCCAGGCACCCCGGAATCCGACCCCCTGAAACCCTGTCAGCAAACCTTCTCCGGTGTTTGCACCCCGCGCCTCATCGGCCTCCGCCGCCCCGCCCGTCCAGGCCGTCCGGGATCAGCGAACCGCCTCCGAGCACCTGAACGCGCGTAGATCGGCCGAAAGGCGTTCTTGCCGCGGGCACCGTCCGGATTCGAGGATTCACCCGTCGAGATTTGACAGGTCCATGGCGGCTCACCCGTCGACCCGGACCCGTCTCATCGTTGCGCCGGCCCGTCCACCCAACGGGTCCCACTCCCCCACCGGAGGATGTAGTGAACCTCAAGCGTCTGTCCCCCCTCGGCGGAACCGCGAAGGGCGCCCGGCTGATCGCCGTGGCCTCCGCGCTCCTGGCCGCCTCAGCGCTTGCCGTCCCCGCCTCGTCCGCGGCCGCCGCCCCGGCGGGCCGCGCCACCGCCGCCCAGCTCGCCGTCGCCTCCGACGCGGTGCTCGGCGCCGACGTCCCCGGCACCGCGTGGTACACCGACCAGGCGACCGGCAAGATCGTCCTCACCGCCGACTCCACCGTGTCCGCCGCCGAGCTCGCCACGATCAAGAAGGCCGCCGGCGACCGCGCCGGGTCGCTGGAGATCAAGCGCACCTCCGGCACGTTCAACAAGCTCATCGCGGGCGGTCAGGCCATCTACGCCGGCGGCGGCCGCTGCTCCCTCGGCTTCAACGTCCGCAGCGGCTCCACCTACTACGCCCTCACGGCCGGCCACTGCACCAACATCGGCAGCACCTGGTACACCAACTCGGCGAACACCACCGTGCTGGGCACCCGGGCCGGCTCCAGCTTCCCGACCAACGACTACGGCATCATCCGCCACTCCAACGCCTCGGCGGCGGACGGCCGCGTCTACCTCTACAACGGCAGCTACCGCGACATCACCGCCGCGGGCAACGCCTCCGTGGGCCAGTCCGTCCAGCGCAGCGGCAGCACCACCGGCCTGCGCAGCGGCACGGTCACCGGTCTCAACGCGACCGTCAACTACGGGGGCGGCGACGTCGTCTACGGCCTGATCCAGACCAACGTCTGCGCCGAGCCCGGCGACAGCGGCGGCGCGATGTTCTCCGGCAGCACCGCGCTGGGTCTCACCTCCGGCGGAAGCGGCAACTGCACCAGCGGCGGCACCACGTTCTTCCAGCCCGTGACCGAGGCCCTCAGCGCCTACGGCGTGAGCATCTTCTAGGGGGTGTCCTCCGGATCCGCCGGACGCGGCGGATCCGGGCCACGCCCGAGTGCGCGCACCGACGGCCGGCGGTCCCTCAGGGGCCGTCGGCCGGACGGCTTCAGCGGGCCCCGCACCGCGGGGCGGCCGTCCGAACCGAACACGGGCCGGGCACCGCGCGACACCGCCGGCCCGGTCAGGGCTGCGGCAGATGGGCCTTGGCGTCCTCGTAGGTCCCCTCGCCCGCCGAACCGACCGGCGCGTAGAACAGGTTCAGCACGCCCGTACGGAAGGTCTCGCCCGAGACGAGCCGCAGGGGGATCGGGGCCGCGTCGTCCTCGAACAGGCGCAGGCCGCCGCGCACCGCGATCGGGTGCACCAGCAGGTTGAGTTCGTCCAGGAGACCGGCGGCGAGGAGCTGGCGGACCACGGACACGGACCCGCTGATCCAGACGGCGGAGTCCCGCCCCTCCTCGTTCCTCAGCGCGGCGGCCCCGTCGGTGAGTTCGCCGGAGAGCTGCTCGGAGTTCCGCCAGGTGAAGTCGAGCCGGCCCCGTGAGGCGACGATCTTGCGGGCGTCTCCGAGGATCCGGGCGAACGGCGCGTCCGCTCCGCCCGCCGCCTCCCGGTCCGGCCAGGCGCCAGCGAAGCTCTCGTACGTCTTCCGCCCGAGCAACAGGGTGTCGGCCCGGCCGAGGGTGGCGTCGACGGCCGCGCCCATCTCGTCGTTGAAGTAGGGGAAGTGCCACTGGTCGGGCGCCTCGACGACACCGTCGAGCGAGATGAACAGCTGCGCCTTGATCTTCCTCATGCCGGTCTCCCGAGGGGCGTGTGCGGGCGTACGGGCCCATCCAAGGCGATCCGGCGATCGGAGTCCGGACGACGCCCCGAACCACCGGGCCCTTCCGGTGACGGGAGGAGTACGCCCCGTACGAGAGCGACCCTCCGCCCTGCGATCGCCTGCGCACCGGGTGCCGCGGGGCCCGGTCCCGGACGGACGGCGGCGCTTTCGCAGCACGCCGTGGGCGAGCGAATATCCGGTTGAGGGGAGCAGGCCGCGGATCATAGGGTCGCCGATCATCGACGTGTAGCTCAGTAGCGGAGCGCCGGGCTCGGGACCCGGAGGGCGCGGGGGCGGAACCCGCCACGTCGGCCATGGACGACAACGCTGAGCAGCAGCAACCGAGTACGGGGGACCGGGCCGCCGACGGGGCCCCTTCCTACGCCGTGGACCAGTGGGCGAAGGCCCTGACGACCGCGCTCGCGCATCACGACGCCGGGACGCGTCGGCGAGCGGCCGAACGGGGCAGCCGCTGGCAGGCCGTCCTGGACGGCATCCGCGAGGGACGTCTGACGATCGGGTCGAGGACGCCGGTCTCGGGGCTCCCCGTGTGGGTGACCCCCGAGGTCGTGCGCGGCGGATTCGTCACGGGCTCCGCGAGCGCGGCCGGCCCCCTCCTCCCCCATGAGCAGGACACCGCACGGCGGTTCGGGCTGCCGGTCACACGTGAGGCGCTGTTCGCGCACCACCTCACCGAGCCCGGTCTGCGGGAGCTCGCCGATCTGCTGGACAGCGGGCGGTACGAGGTGACCGTGCCGGAGGAGGCCGCGCTGCTCACGGTGGCCTGGCTCGCCCGGGCGGGCGAAGTGGAAGGCGCCGTCTCGCTCGCCGGTGAACTGGCACCGCACGCGCGGGAGCTGCGCTTCCTCCCCCGGCCCTCGGCGGTGCGTCTCGGCGGCGCCGGGAACGTGAGCCGGCGGACCGTGGCCGAGGCACGCGAGAGCCTGGGCCGGCGGCGACCCCACGACGCGGTGGAGACACAGCGGGAGGCGCTGACGGTCTGGAATCCGTTCGCCGACCGGGTGCTGGTGCACTGGCTGGAGACCACCGACGTCTCGGGGCGCGTCCTCGAACGGCGCCCCGACGAACGCTGGTACCACGCGGGGGCGGAGCTGGTGGCCGAGTACCGCAGGCTCGCCGACGCGCACACCCGCTGCCGCAAACACCGTGACCCGAAGGGGAATCTGGGCATCCTGATCGGCGCGCTGCAGGAGAGCGTGGCGCGGCGTCCGCTCGAACCGCGCCGACTGGGCCTGCTGCGCACCGCCGTCGCGGCGATGGTGCGCCGCCGTGGCGAGCCCGGTTCGGCCCGGCACACCGCCCTGCGCCGTGAGCAGGCGGCACAGGCGGCCCTCCCTTCCCACCACGTGTTCGCACGGCTGGCGGACCACAGGCTCGCCGGCCTTCCTCAGGAGGGAGGCGCCTCGGACGTCGCGCCGTTGGTCGCCGACGTGAGCGCGCGCGAGGCACGGGAGTGGGACCTGCCGGCGGGTGCTCGACTCGCCGCGCCGGTCCGGCGCGTCGTCGAGGGGACGCTCGACGCGCCCCTCGGCACGCTCGTGGAGCGCGGGCTGGTGCCGTCGGCCGAGGTACTGGCCGAGCTGCTCCCCCAGCTGGTGGCGGCCACGACGGCGCGGACGTACGCGGGCGACACGCTCCCGGCGTTGATGGCGGCGAACTACCGCGCCTTCCGCCGGCGCAGGTCCCTGCTCCTGCTCAACCTGGAACACCAGGTCCGCGTGGAGGAACTGCCCTGGGTCAAGGCCGTGGCCGGCCACCGGAACGACGGTCCCGACGGCGAGCGGGCAGCCCGGGAACTGCTGCGGGAGCTCGGCGAGACCGCGGTACGCGCGTTCCCCGGAACGCTCCTGCCCAACGTCCTGGTGCGTGAGCTGTCCGTGCTCGCCCGGCAGGCGGATCTCGGGGCGCCGCTGGTGGAGGAGCTCGCCGCCGACATCTTCACGGGCGGCTTCAGCCCCAAGTTCCTGACCGCCGCGCGAGTGGCGGCCGAACTGCTCGGCGGCACGCTCTACGAGCGGTACTACGGCATCGACTACGCGGCGGTGCGGAACCTGGCCGTGCTGGAGGCGAGCCGGAACCTCCTGCGTTCGCGTCCGAGCCGGACGTCGCCCGAGTTCGACGCGCTGTGCGCGCGGCGGGCGGGGAATCCCGGATCCTGGTCGGTGGCGGGCAACGGCATGGTCATCGAGCAGGCGCAGATCATCACGACCCACAACCTGGCCACGCTCGTGGGCCGTGTCGGCGTCACGCCGGGCGCCGGGTCCGTGCCCGGGCCCCGGAACGAACCCCGGGCGCACGGCGGCGGGAACGAGGACGGCTGGGCGGTGCTCGCGCTGCGCGGCTTCGACCTCGTGTGCCGGCTGACGGCCCGTCTGGACGGCCCGGTGCGGGCCCTGGCCACCGTGAAGGACGCCGCGTACGCCTGGCGGCAGATGCTCTTCCACCTGTCCCTGGCCGAGCCGGCCACCCGGGCGCTCGTACCGGACCTGCTGGCCGAGGAGGCCGCTCGCCGGTCGGCCCGGGTCGCCGAACGGCTGGCGCCCGCGCTGGCCGGTCTGCGCCTCGTCGCGGACGGTGGTTCCTTCGGCGCGGACGGTACGGCGCGGGACGGCGCGGCGCGACGGTTCCTGGGCTGGAGCACCGAGGCGCACTGGCTGCTCGCGCCGCCCCGGGGAGCGTCCCGGTGAGGGCGCGGCAGCTCACCGGGGTGAACCCCCGGGGAGCGGCGACGGCGGGGGCCGGCCGGTGACGCCGTACTCCCTCGCGTTCTACGTGGACGTCGTCACCACCGGGACCGTGCTCGGCGCCCGCCCCACGGACTCGCCCGAGCGGCTCGGGGAGGTCCTGGGGACGGACTACGCCGAGAACGTCTCCGGCAGGCACCACATGTGGCGCGACCACGGTCTGGTCGAGTTCTTCTGGGAGCGTGACCGGCCCACCGACCCGTGGTCCGGCCACCATTTCACCCTGCAGGTGCACCGGCTCGCGCAACGGCGCCGCTCCCTCGTCGGCGCGGCGCTCCGCGACCGTTACGGGCGGTTCGCGCCACGGCTCCGGTACGACACCCTGCGCAGGCTGCTGGACCGACGCGGCGTTCCGCTGCTGGAGATCCCGGAGGCCGCGGCCAACACGCCGTACTTCCGGACCTTCTGGCAGCCGGACTCGCGCGTGGCCGTACGCGTCATCGGCACCTACGGCCGCTACAGCACGCCGGACCGCCTGCGCGTGGGAGACGTCCACAGCATCCAGGCGCCGGTGTCCGGGCCGGACGAGTTCCGGGACCGGCCACCGGGGTGAACCCCGGGCGGGAGGGGCCGCGTCGGCGCGGACCGGGCGGCCCCCGCGGTGGGCCCGGGGGCGATGAGGGGGCGCGTTCGGGGGCCGTCGTTCACGCGGTCAGTGGACGGTCCGTCGCCAGGATCGGGGCGGGCAGTTCGGTGGTACCGCGCAGGTAGCCGTCGACCGCGGCCGCGSCGYCGCGGCCTTCCGCGATGGCCCAGACGACCAGGGACTGGCCGCGCCCGGCGTCACCGGCCACGAACACCCCTTCCGTACCCGCGACCGGCGGGCCCGCACCGGGCGGGAGCGCGCCCGGTGCGGCGGCCGCCGCGAAGTAGGGGGTGCGGGCGAAGGTGCCGCGGTCGTCGAGGGTGAGCCCGAGCGGTGCGGTCAGGCGCGCGTCGTCGCGCGGGCCGCGGAAGCCGAGGGCGAGCAGCACCAGGTGGGCCGGGAGCGCGCGCTCCGTGCCGGGACGGGGCCGCCTGGTTCCCGGTTCCACCTCGTTCAGGACGACGGCGCGGACGTGGCCGGCGGCGTCCGCGTCGAAGCGCATGGTGACCGAGGCGAAGGCCCGGGGGTCCGCGCCGTCGCGGTCACGTGCCTCCTCGTGGGCGTGGGAGGACCGGTGGATCCTCGGGTGGACGAGCGGCCAGGGCTCGTCCGCCGTGCGGTCGGGGCCGGGCATGGGATTGATGTCGATCTGGACGACGGAGGAGGCGTTCTGGCGCAGGGCGGTGCCGAGGCAGTCCGAGGCCGTGTCGCCGCCTCCGACGATCACGACGTCCTCGCCCCGGGCCGAGAGGGCCGAGGGCGTCCGGCCCGAGGCGGCGGCGCGGTTGGCGGCCGTCAGGTACTCGATGGCGAGGTGGACACCGTCCAGTTCGCGCCCCGGGCACGGGAGTTCGCGGGGTTCCGTCGCACCGGTCGCGACGATCACGGCGTCGTGCTCGTCCCGCATCCGTGCCGCGTCGAGGTCGTGGCCGACGTCGACGCCCGGCATGAACCGGGTCCCCTCGGCCTCCATCTGCGCGATCCGGGCGTCGAGCAGTGCCTTCTCCATCTTGAAGTCGGGGATGCCGTAGCGGAGCAGTCCTCCGGGGCGGTCGGCGCGTTCGTAGACCGTGACCGCGTGGCCGGCGCGGGTGAGCTGCTGGGCCGCCGCGAGGCCCGCCGGGCCGGAACCGACGACGGCGACGGACCGGCCGGAGAGCCGGGAGGGGGGCAGCGGGCGGACGTGGCCGCGGGCCCATGCCTCGTCGGCGATCGCCTGCTCGACGTTCTTGATCGTCACGGGCTCGCCGGTGAGCGCGAGGACGCAGGCGTCCTCGCAGGGTGCGGGGCACAGGCGGCCGGTGACCTCGGGGAAGTTGTTGGTGGCGTGGAGCCGTTCCGAGGCCGTGGCCCATTCGCCGTGGGCGGCGTACACGTTCCACTCCGGGATGAGGTTGCCGAGCGGGCAGCCGCCGTGGCAGAAGGGCACGCCGCAGTCCATGCAGCGGCGGGCCTGGGACGAGACCAGCGGCAGCAGCGGCCGGCCCGCGTGCACCTCGTGCCAGTCCCCGAGGCGCTCTTCGGTGGGCCTGGCGGGCGCGGGCCGCCGGGCGATGTGCATGAAGCCGGCGGGATCGGTCATGGCACCCTCGGCAGGGCTGTTCAGGGGTCCGGTAACCGTTCTCCTCAGCGTACGCCCGCGGCGCGCGGGCGGCGGCGTACCGGGGGCCCGCCGGACGTCCCCGGGTGCCGCCGTCGCCGGGACGGGTGCCGGGCCCCGCCGCGGCCGACGTTTGAGTCCGGGGATCGCGCGCATTCGGTGAAGGAGGCAATCGACGGATGCACGGGAAAGCCACGAGGAAGAGGAGCGCATCATGGGTGTCATCTCCTGGATCGTCATCGGTCTGCTGGCCGGGCTCATCGCCAAGGCGCTGACGCCGGGCCGCGATCCGGGCGGACTGATCGTGACGACGCTGATCGGTATCGCGGGCGGGCTGCTGGGCGGCTGGCTCGGCAAGCAGATATTCGGCATCGACTCCATCGACGGCTTCTTCGACCTGTCGACCTGGATCGCGGCGGTCGTCGGATCGATCATCCTGCTGCTGGTCTACCGGGCGTTCGCCGGTGGCCGCTCGCGTCGCCGCGCCTGACGTCGAGCCCGGCGCGCCGTCGGCAGGGGTGACGTCCTCCCCCGCCGAGGGCCCGACGGCCGGGCGACGAACGCGGCCGCGGATGCCGGACGTCACGGTCGCGGCAGGACCCGGTTCCCCGGCCGTCGCGTCGCCGGTGTCCGCGGCGGCCCTGCGGATAGGATCAGCGGATGGTCACAGTTCGTCGCGCCGGCCCGAACGACGGAGACGTCCTCGGCGAGATCCACGCCGCGGCCTGGGAGGCCGCCTACGCCCCCTTCTTCGCCACCGAGTTCGCCGTGCAGGGGGTCAGGAGCCGGCGCACGCGCTGGCACGCACGGATCGCCCGGGGGGCGGAGACGATCCTCCTGGCCGAGGACGACGGGATCCCGCTGGCCGTGGCCGTCTTCGCGCCCTCGGCCACCCGGCCGGGCCTGGCCGAGATCCACAGCTTCTACAACCATCCCGACGGCTGGGGCAGTGGCATCGCCGCCTCGTTGATGACCGAGACGCTGCGTCACCTGCGCGACGACGGCTTCACGCGGGTGCACCTCTGGACCCTGCGCGACACCCCGCAGTCCCGCCGCTTCTACGCCAAGTCCGGCTTCGCCGAGAGCGGCGCCACACGCACCTTCGACTTCGGCGACGGGAACCCTCTGGAGCAGGTCGAGTACGAACGGGCGTGCTGACGGCCCCCGCTTCGGTACCGCCCTTGATCGGGCGGCCGGCTCCTCGATCGCGCGGGCGGGCCGTTGCCACCCGCCGGCGCGGGTCAGCCCTGACGTGGCCGGGCTGCGGCCCGGCCACCGCCGTTCCACAATGAGGAGGGATCCCGCCGACCGGCGTCGGCGGCGTTCGGGCGGCGTCGGCTGAGAGGACCGGCCCATGCGCGCTGTGGCTTCGCCGACCGCGCGGACGGGGGCCTTCGTCGCCGTGTCGGTCTCCCTGTTCTGCATCCAGCTCGACTTCTTCGCCCTGAACCTCGCCCTGCCCGGTATCGCGGAAGAACTCGGCGTCGACGTCTCCGCGGCCCAGTGGACCCTCTCCGCGTACATGCTCGCCATCGGCTGCTCCTTCATCGTGGGCGGCCGGATCGGTGACGTCTTCGGGCGGCGGGGCGCGCTGCTGGCGGGCATCGCCCTGTTCGCGGCGGGTTCCCTGGGATGCGCCCTGGCACCCGGGCTGGGGCTGCTGGTCGCGACCCGGATCGTGCAGGGGGTCGGCGCGGGACTCGTCTTCCCGGTGTCGGTCTCGGTGATCACCAACACCTTCCCGGAGGAGACCCGCGCCAGGGCGCTGGGCGCCTCGTTCGGGATCGCCAACATCGGGACGGCGCTGGGTCCCTTCGTGGGCGGCGGGTTCACCGAGGGGCCCGGCTGGCGGTGGATCTTCTGGGCGATGGTGCCGTCGGCGCTGGTCTCGCTGTGCGTCGCCTGGGCGTACGTGCCGGACTCGCGGGACGACTCGGCGCCGCGCGAGCTGGACCTCGTGGGCTGCCTCCTGGTCGTCGTCGGTCTGGCCGCCCTCACGCTGGCCGTCGAGCGGGGCGACGCGTGGGGCTGGGACCACCCACGCACACTGGCGTTCCTCGGCGTGGCCGTGGCGGCGGGCGGGGCGTTCGTCGCGCGGGAACGGACGACGCCGCACCCGCTGATCGATCTGCGGTTGTTCCGCAACATCCCGTACGTCCTGGTGACGGGCATGGGTTCGATCGCGAACATGGGCTACGGCGTGACCGTCTTCGTCGCCACGCTCTACCTCCAGGGGGTGCGGGACCTGTCCCCGCTCGCGGCGGGCACGGTCTTCCTCGCGCCCGCGCTGTGCGTGGCGCTCAGCGGTCCGCTGGGGGCGCGGCTCGCCCGTCACATGCGGCCCACCGCGGTGATGGCGCTCGCGGGCGCCGTGGCGGGGACCGGGATGTACGCGCTCACGTACGTCACCGCGTGGTGGCTGTACGTGCCCGTGTTCGCGTGGTGCGGCTTCGGGCTGGGGCTCGGCTGGACCTACTCCGGTGTGGCGACCCAGCAGGTCGTCCCGCCCGCCAGGGCGGGAGAGGCGTCGGGGGTACTGCTGACGTTCCTGGTGACCCTGGGAGCGATCGCGCTGGCGGGGGCGGCGGCCGCGATCTCGGCGGCGACGCCGCAGCGGCCCGCCGAGGACGTCTACGACGCGATCCTGCGGCTGGGCGGGGTGGCGATCCTGGCCTGGTCCGCCGCGGTGATGGCCGTACGACAGCGACTCGTCGCCCTCGGCAAGCTGCCGCCGCTGTCGCTGCGCGCCTCGGAGGGTGAGGAGCCTCTGCCGGAACACCGGTCGTGACGACGGGGACGGGCCGGTGTCGCCTCGGGCCCTGGTCGGTGTCGGTCGGGGCCCGCCCGTTCACCTCCGCCCCGGGTGCCGGTGGCGCCCCGGGGCGGAAGCGTACGGCCGACGTGCCGCCCGGACCGGGCCTACGCGTTCGGGTCGAAGGGGATGCCCGCCGGCTTGGCCTTCGTCAGGTGGGAGGCGAAGGAGTCGTCCCTCAGGCCGAAGTGCCCGCTGCCGAAGTCGGCCTGGGTGAGCTTGTCCCGGAGCGTCGGCGGGTATCCGGACCAGCCGACCAGTGCGGGGAACTGCCAGGCACGGCGGTGGTTCTCGGGCGGCTCGTCGTTGTTGTTGGCCGCGCGGAAGCAGTGGGTCCCGATGCCGTCCTTGTGGTAGACGATCTTGGGGTGGGTGCCGTCCCAGCGGATCTGGTCGCGCGTGTGGACGTCGAAGTCGCCGTGGGCGGAGGTCGCCACGTACTTGGCCTCACCACCCTGGATCCACACCACCACGTGCTCCCAGTCGTGGCGGTGGCCGCCGAGGCTGATGCCGGGAACGGCCTGGTCCTTCTCGAAGTACAGCGCGTAGATGACGGCGCACCAGCCGTTGTTGCACTTCCAGCGGGAGTAGCCGTTGGTGTTGTCCAGGTCCGAGGCGTCGCGGCAGTTGCCGTTGAGCGCGCCGGTGGGGTTGAGCCCGCTGTTCAGCACCCCGGTCGAGCCGATGGCGGGGGTCGGGTAGCAGCCGTCGGTGTCGTAGTCGTAGGCCGGCTGGAAGGTCAGCTCGATCGCCTCGGCCTGGGAGGGCAGCGCCGGGGGTGGCGCCGCGAAGGCCGCCTGGGGAACGGCGACGACCAGCGCGAGGGCGGCGCCGACCACCACTAAGGGTCTCTGGATGTGACGGTTCATCCGCAATGCGGGCCTCCTGGACATGGGGGGTTCGGGGGGTGGCACTCGGATCGCGGCCGACGTCGGCCGATACGCCCGTGCATCATTCGCGAACCCGGTCGGCACGGCAAGAGGGTGGACGGCCTCTCTTCCGTACCGGGCGGGTGCGGCGGCGCTCCCCCATCGCCGGAGACCTGCTGTGAGCCCTGTCCGTCAGGTGGCTGACTGTCCGTATGGACCTCGCGCGAGCGCTCCCGTGCCGTCCGGACGCGCAGACGAACCGTCGCCGGCGGGACACCTGCCGGTCTTCCCTCCGCCACCGACGGGACGGCAAGGGCATGCGCGACGGTGACCGGCCGTCCGATCCCGGCCTCGCCCCGAACCCCCGTCCCGCTCCCCCGATCTGTCCCGAACTGAGCGTGGTGATGGCGGCTTTGGGGGACGAGGCACGGCAGCCGGTCACCCCGGAGAGTCTCGGCCCGACTCGGCATCGACGCGGAGCGCGTCGTCGTCGGCGGCAAGAGCGCCGGCGGCGGACTCGCCGCGGCTCCGGCCCTGCTCACCCGTGATCGTGGCGGGCCCGTGCCGATCGGGCAGTTACTCGTGTGCCCGATGCTCGACGACCGCAACGACCCCTGCTCCAGCCACCAGGTCCCGTCCGGGCGATCGTGGAGGATCGGCCCGCGGCGTCGGATGTGGTGCATAGCAAGGCGGAGGATCGCCCTCGTACCGGGTGTACTCGGGGGACTCCGACAACGCAGCGAGGTGCCGCAGCCGTCGTCGCGGGCCCGAGAAGACCGCCCGGACAGGACCTAGATGGCGGGCGTCGACACCTGGGACCGCACCTCCAACGCGACGGCCTGGCGGGCGGCGCGGGGCGACCGGTACGCGGACCTGCCCTGCCTACGAGGCTCCGGCCCGCGCCACGGACCTGTCGGGGCTCCCCGAGGCGTACATCGAGGTGGGCTCGGCCGAGACCTTCCGGGACGAGGGCGTGGCGTACGCCGACGCGATCCGGTGGGCGGGCGGCAGGGCCGAACTCCACGTGCGGCCCGGGCCCTTCCACGGCTTCGCCACGTACGCCGCCTCGGGGGCGGCCCTGAGCCGGGACGCCCCCGAGGCGCGGGACCGCCGGCTCCGGCGCGTCGTCGCCCGGTCGGGCAGCGGCGGCGGGCCCGGCCGCTGGGCTCGGCGTGCCGGCGGGGTGACCTGAGGGCCGCGTGGCCCGGCCCGCGACCGCGGCGGCGCGGCGGCGGGCCCGGTTCGCCGTGCGGTCGCCGAACTCGCCCCGAGAGCCCGTCCGGCCGCTCGGTCAGGGCTGGGGCGGTTGCTCGGTGACCCGCGTCCCGGGGTGCGCCAGGGAGCACACGAAGGCGACGGCCAGGGCGATCGCCATGCCGTAGAAGACCCACTGGTTGGCCTCGGCGAAGTCCATCCGGATCGCGTCGCCGGCGCCCTGCAGGGCCTTGGCCACCGGCCCGTCGCCGGACGGACCCTGCCCGTCGGGATGGCCGGTGACCGCCTCGGCGACCTGACGGGCCGTCGAGGCGGCCTCGTCCGCCGGCAGTCCGCGGTCCTGGAGCGTCGCCGAGATCCGGTCGGTGGAGACATGGGTCAGGACGGTGCCGAAGACGGCCATGCCGACGGCGGCGGCGTAGTTGCGGACGGTCTGCGTGATTCCGGTGACCTCTCCGTACGATGCGCCGATGGAGCGGTTGACGGCGTCGGTGGAGGCCGGGGCGAGGAGGAATCCGATGCCGGCGCCGGAGAGGGCCACGTACGGCCACTGGTCGTGGATGGACAGGTCGGTCAACTTCTCCGCCCAGAGGTAGAAGCCGACCGCGCCGACGAGGCATCCGGTCTTCATGGCGGGGCGGGCGCCCCGCTTGTCCAGGATCTTGCCGCCCCACTGGGAGGCGATGGCGAAGCCGATGAAGAAGTACAGCAGGTACAGCGCGGCCTGGTTCGGCGAGGCGCTCAGCGACACCTGCGCGTACACCGACGCGAAGAAGAACACCGGCACGAAGGCGAGCATCGCGAAGAAGAGCACGAGGTTGTCGATCGTGAAGGCCCGGTCGCGGAAGACGTCGAAGTTGATCAGCGGCTCGGAGGTGCGCCGCTCGTAGCCGAGGAAGACCAGCAGGATCGCCAGGCCGCCGACGATGCAGACCCAGGTCGCGACGCTGCTCCAGCCCCAGGCGGACGCCTGCTGGAATCCCAGCACGCTCAGGCCCATGCCGGCCGCGACGAGCGTGGCGCCGACGAAGTCCAGTCGCTCGGGGCGGCGGCTCTCGGGGATCCGGGCCAGGACGGTGAGGACGATCGCGACGACGGCGACCGGCACGTTGACCCAGAAGATCGCCCGCCAGGTCCACGAGGTCAGCCAGCCGCCCAGCAGGGGGCCGACCGCGGTCAGCGCGCCCGACAGCCCGAAGAAGAGCGCGAGGGCCCGACCCCTTCGTTCGACCGGGAAGACGGCGATGACGACGGCGAGTGCCGCCGGGAACATCAGGGCCGCGCCCAGGCCCTGGGTGGCGCGGAAGGCGATCAGCCAGGTCTGTGCGAGGTCGCCCTCCGGCACGCAGCCGCACAGCACCGACGAGACGACGAAGAGCAGGGTGCCGATCAGCATGATCCGACGGTGTCCGAAGAGGTCGGAGAGCCGTCCGCCGAGCGCGAAGAAGGCCGCGAGGGAGAGCAGATAGGCGTTGACGACCCACTGCATTCCGGAGGCCGAGAGGCCGAGCTCCTCCGTGATGCTCGGGGCGGCGATCGCGACGATGGTCTGGTCGATGAACGTCATCGAGACCGCGAAGAGCATCGCCGCCCCGAGCATCACGGAGGAGCTCGGCCTCTCGGCCTCCGGAATGCAGTGGGTGCCGCCGACCGCACCGGGCGCCTCCTACGCGCCGACCGCACCGGCCACGCCTCCGCCCGGGTTCGGTCCGCCCGGGTCGTACACGCCCCCGCAGCACCACACGCCGCCGCCCGGGGCGCAGGCCCCGGCGCATCCGCACACTCCGCCCCCGGGCCACGCTCCGCAGCCGGCACCGGCGCACGCCCATGCCTACGCGCCCACGCAGTACCCCGCCGCACACCAGCAGTCCGGGGGCTACCCGACCGCGCCGGTGCCGCCCACGCCGGGCGGCAAGGGCAAGGGCGGCGGCAGGCGCGGACTGCTCATCGCGCTCGCCGCGGTGCTGGTCTTCGGCGTGGCGGGCGCCGGCACGGCGTACTTCCTGCTCAAGGACAAGGAGAACGGTCGGCAGGCCCAGGGCAGCGACTCCTCGAAGGGCGAGGGGAACGGCGACGCCGGCCAGGGTGGCAGCGGCGGAAGCGGGGGTGGGGACGCCTCGGCCGCGCCCAGCGCCAAGCCGAGTGCCAGGACACCCGAGCCCTCCACCTACCAGGGCATCAACCTCACCGCCGGCTACCACCTCACGCTCGGGGACGAGGACGTACGGCCGCAGGACGGCGAGGACGGCAACTACGAGCTCTCGTACGACACCGGCGGCTATCTGGACGCGGAGAGCACGGGCGGGAACCTGGTGCTCCTCGATCCGGGCCAGGAGGGCTCTCTCGACACCTGCCGCAAGGACACCCGGTTCACCAGGAACGTCTACGTGAACAAGCTCTCGAAGGGCCGACAGGTCTGTGTGACGACGGGCTCGGGCCACGTCGGGCTCGTCACCGTCCAGGGGTTCTCCTCCGAGGACTCTCCGAGCACCTACATGACCCTGGACCTGACGGTCTGGCGCAACGCCGCCGAGTAGGTGCCGTGCCCGGCCCGCCGTGCCGAGCACGGCGGGCCGGGCGGCCGCCCGCCGGAGCCCGGCTGCCGCGGGGTTCCGGTGCCGGGGGGGCCGGCCCGTGGTCTACCAGGCCACCGGCAGGCGCTCCGGGATGCGCTTCATGAAGCGCGTACGCCACACCAACTGGTCGACGGGTACGGCGAGCTGCAGGTCGGGCATCCGGTCCAGCAGCACCTCGAGGGCGATCTCGGTGTGCCTCTTCCCGAGCGCGGTCGCCGGGCAGTAGTGGCCGCCGCCGCCGAAGGACAGGTGCGCCGACGCGTTCGGCCGGTCGAGGTCCAGGGTGTGCGGATCGGCGAACACCTCCGGGTCCGTGTTGGCGGCCTCGACGAGGACGAGCACGAGCTCCCCCTTCCGCACCTCCACGTCACCCAGCCGGACGTCCTCGGTGGCGAGGCGGGGCAGTCCGTCGGCGATGGAGAGGTTGATCCGCAGGAGTTCGTCCACGGCCGCGGGAATCCTCCCCGGCTCCTCGCGCAGCCGCGCCCAGACGTCGGGATGCTGGAGCAGTGAGAAGATCGCCATGGTCAGGAAGCCCATGGTGGAGATGACGCCGGCGCCGAAGAAGGTGACGCCCACGGTGGCCAGCATCTCGTCGGTGAGATGGGCGTAGTCGGGGTCCGCGCGCAGCGCGGCGAGTTCGGCCATGAGACCGGTGGTCGCCGGGTCGTCGAGCCGCTCGACCATGTAGGCGATGTCGCGGTCCCAGTTGAGCCGCGCGCCGGTGACGGGGCAGGCCGAGTTCATGAAGGCGATGTCGAGACTGGCGGCGAGGCGCGGCGCGTCCGCCTCGGGTATGCCGAGGATCCGGCAGTGGAGGTGCTCCGCGTACGGGTTGGCGAAACGGCCCCGCAGGTCGGCCGGCGGGCCGTAGGCCACGAGCCCGTCGACCAGTGCGGTGGCCTCCCGGCGCATCCAGTCGGTGAGGTCGCCGGTCTTGGGGTTGATCGCCCTGAGCACGGCCTTGCGGAGTCCGGCCCCGGTGATGTTGCCCATGTTGTTGACCACCTCGGGCGGAATGGTCAGCGCGTACTGGCGGGGGACGCCGGGCGCCGAGGTGTCCTTCAGACTGAACCTCGGGTCCTCGAGCACCTGCTTGCACAGCGGGTACGACGACACCAGCCAGGCCGGATCACCGGCGATGGTGCGGACCCGCTTGACCGGTTCGTGGCGCAGGGTCTCGATCTCGGGCGGCAGGCGGTCGCCGCGCGGGGAGAAGGGGAAGTCGGTCAGCACGTCAGTGGTCATGGCGGTCTCCGGCGCTCGGCGTGACGATGGCGTGGCCCTGGTTGCGGGAGGCACGCAGGCCGGAACCGCGTGAGTAGAGCAGTTCGGCCATCGGCAGGAGCTGGTGGTAGCAGTTCAGGGAGGAGGGGACACCGAGGACGGCGGGGGTGTCCAGGAAGAGCGGGGCCTCGGCGCAGACGTACCGGAGGCACACCTCGCGCTGACGGGCGGTCGGCGCCTGCCCGTCGAGGACCTTCGAGGAGAGGAAGGACTCGACGAGTCCGTCGCAGGCCGCGAGGAAGTCCGCGTCCGTGGCGAGCAGGTCGTCGAGGTGCTTGCGCAGGAAGCGGTAGGCGGGGATGTCGAGCAGCGCGGACATCGGGCGTCCGCGGAGCCGCTCTCCGCCGGGGTCCAGGCCGGCGACGGCGTTGTTCACCTTGGCACGTACGCCGCGGAGGTTCTTGACCGCTTTGCGGCGGGCCTCGTCGGGCGGATAGCCGAGGGCCTCGTACATGTCGTCGACGTGGAGGTCCGTGTAGATGAGGTCGACATGCTCGAAGTTGCGCAGTCCCCAGGCGGCGAGGTCGGCGACGCGCTGTGCCGAGAAGTAGCTGTTTCCCGGGGAGACGCCGATGACGGTGTGGGCGCCTTCGAGGTGGATCACTTGGCAGTGTCGCGTGTACGGCTGGACCTTGAAGCTGTCGGTCGCTGTCGTCAAGTGAGGAGATGTCCTTCGGGCCGCTAGTCCCGTGGGGCCTCGTGCCCCTGGTGTGGCGGCGACGGCATGAAGTTACCGGCGATCTTCACAGAGTGACGATTTCAGAAGCGAGGTGGCGCGAAATCAGCGACATGTGACGGGAATTGACCCCTAACGACTGTTTGGGATGATCCGTCCCTGGGCAAGGGGCCCGCTGCGTGAGCCGGCGGGGACCGGCTCACGCGAACCGCCGGACCGGCCAGGCGGCGGGACGGGGTSACCCCGTCCCGCCGCCCCCGGCGTCAGGTCAGGAGCAGTTGCCCGCTCCCGCCGCCGTGCTCCTGGTACTCCCCCGGGTAGGCGTCGTCGAGGACACCCACCATCCGCGACGAGGACAGCCGGAGCTGGATCATGTCCCGCACGGCCGGCCACTCCTCGTCGAGGATCGAGTAGAAGGCCGTGTCCCGCACCACGCCGTCCAGACCCCGGGAATGAGCCCGGCGGACCCCCTCGCAGGTGGCCCCGAGCCGTTCGATGGCGGCGCGCGAGCGGAGGTTCCGGGCGTCGGCCCGCATCGTCACGCGCCGGACGCCCCAGATCTCGAAGGCGTGCCGGAGCATGAGCAGCTTCGACTCGGCGTTGATCCCCGATCCCCGCGTCTCGGCGGAGATCCAGGTGTTGCCGATCTCGACGGCGTCGGGCACCGAGGTGAGCGGGTCACCGTGCGGCACGCCGGTGGTCGGCGGCCACACCAGCGGGCCGCGCCAGTAGTCGAGTTCGAGGAAGCGGGTGGACCCCACCACGCGTCCGTCCGCCATGCTCACCATGGCGAACGGCAGCGTCCTGCCCGCCGCCTGATCGGTCAGGGCGCGGGCGATGTAGTCGCACGCCGCGTCCAGGCCGTCGGGCACCGGTGTGTAGGCATAGGCGGCACGGTCCAGTGCGCCGGCCCACGCGAGGCCCTCGGCATGGCGCATGGCCAGCGGCTCCAGGCGCACGGTGCGCCCGGCAAGGACAACAGGTACTGGCACGGATCCTCGGGTCTTTCACGCGCAGGGGTCATCCCGGCCGATGCCCGGCACGGAACGGGTGAGGTGGTCGCCGGATGCCGAGCGCCCTGCCGGATGCACAAACAGGCAGGTGAGACGCTTCCGCACCAGTGCGAAGGAGGACAGTATGCAGCCCCGGCGGCTCCCAGAACAGAACCTGAAACGAAGCCGAGGACACGGCTTCGTGAATGCCCGGGACGAGGCCTGATCCGCCGTCTCGCCAGGTGGACGATCTTGTCCGGCAGGCGGCCGGGGCCCTGTGTCGACGCCTCTCCTGAGCCGCCCTCGCAACACCTCTGACCTGCATCGACGTCGCGCGGCAGGGCGATCCGCGCGCCGGCGGATCCAGTGGCGGGCGAAGCGGACGGCAGGGCGCCGACTGCGCCGTTCGGGGTCCACGGAAGGAGGCCTTCCGCCCTCGGGACCGACCCGTCCGGTCGTGTCCGCACGGCCCCGGCCGGGGCTCCGGACGCCCGCCGGGGCCACGGCCCGACCGCACGGCCTACACTCCGCTCCATGAAGATCGTTCCTGTCGGCGTCGCCGAGGACCTGGCCCCCACCGGCGTGCTGCGGGCGTCGATCAACCTGGGCAATCCGGTACTCGCCCAGGGCACCCCGGCCGAGCCGGCCGGCGTCACCGTCGACCTCGCCCGGGAGATCGGCGCCCGCCTGGACGTCCCCGTGGAGTTCGTCTGCTTCGACGCGGCACGGAAGTCGTACGAGGCGATGGCGACGGGCCGGGCGGACCTCTGCTTCCTCGCGGTCGAACCGGCCCGGGAGGCCGACGTCGCCTTCACGGCGCCGTACGTCGTGATCGAGGGGGTCTACGCGGTCCCCCGGGACTCGGCCCTGCGGACCGTCGCGGACGTCGACGCGGAGGGCGTGCGGATCGGGGTCAAGGAGGGGTCGGCCTACGACCTGTTCCTGACCCGCACGCTGCGGCACGCCGCCCTGGTGCGCGGGGCGGAGGGCGTGGCCGCGTTCCTCGCCGGGGGTCTGGACGTCGCGGCCGGCATCCGGCAGCCGATGACCGAGTTCGTCGCGGGGCACCCCGAAGTGCGGCTGATCGAGGACCGGTTCATGGAGATCCGGCAGGCCGTGGGCACGACGGTCACACGGCGCCCGGAGACCGTCCGCTTCCTCCGCGCCGTGGTCGAGGAGCTCAAGGCCTCGGGCTTCGTGGCCGACGCCCTGCGCCGCTCGCACCGCTCCACGGCACTGGTCGCCCCGCCCGCCGAGGACGAACCTCAGGGACAGCCCCCGCACTGATCCCCCGCCGGGCCGTTCCGTCGCCTGCCGGGGCTGTTCCGTCGCCCGCCCCGCCGCGCCGCGGAACGCGCGCGACGACGGGCCGGACGGCTCCGAGTTACTCGAAGCGGCTCGGGTCGCCCGCACCCCTGCGGACGATCTCGACGTCGCCGCCCGAGAAGTCGATCACGGTGGTCGGCTCCGTGCCGCAGTCACCGGAGTCGAGGACGACGTCCACCACGTGGTCGAGCCGTTCCTTGATCTCCCAGCCCTGCGTCAGCGGCTCCTCCTCGTCGGGCAGGAGCAGCGTGCTGGAGAGCAGGGGCTCGCCGAGCTCCTCCAGCAGGGCCTGGACGACGGCGTGGTCGGGGATGCGGACACCGACCGTCTTCTTCTTCGGGTGCAGCATCTGCCGCGGTACTTCCTTCGTCGCGGGCAGGATGAAGGTGTAGCTGCCGGGCGTCGCCGCCTTCACCGCGCGGAACACGTCGTTGTCGATGTGCACGAACTGGCCCAGCTGCGCGAAGTTCTGGCACACCAGGGTGAAGTGGTGCCGGTCGTCGAGCTTGCGGATCGAACGGATCCGGTCGATCCCGTCACGGCTGCCCAGCCGGCTTCCCAGCGCGTAGCAGGAGTCCGTCGGATACGCGACCAGCGCACCGGAGCGGATGCTGTCGGCCACGCCGCTGATGACGCGCCGCTGAGGGTTCTCGGGATGCACGTCGAAGTATTTCGCCATTGGCCCAGTCTAGTTACCCGGCTCCCACCAGGCGGGACCGCCGGCTCCCGACCGCTCATGTCGGACGCGGCGTCGGCACGCGGACGAGCGGGGCCGGCCCGGGACGGCGGGCCGGTGCGGGGTGGACGGGACGGAGCGGCGCGGCCGTGGCCGCGACGGCGTCACCGCCGGTCGGACACCGGTCAGGCAGCGGGGTGGACGGCGGCGAGCAGCCGCTGGCGCACCACGATCGCGTTGAGCCGGATCGTGTACGGGGCGACGTCGGTGAGTCGCAGGGCGCCCGCCCCTGCCTTGTCCAGGCCCACGGTCACGTCGATGCAGAAGGCGATCGCGTACATGTGGTCGCCGGTCTCCTCGTCCTGCAGGGCGAAGAACAGGTCCCGGTAGTAGGCGGTGCGGTCCGCGCCCTCCTCGTAGTACGACAGGCCCGGCTCGCCCTCCTGCGCGGCGAGCCCGGTGAAGGCGCCGGCGAGCTCCCGCTCGACGGTGTCCCAGAACCCGGCGGCGGCGAACTCCTCGGGGAGCGCCTGTCGCACGGCCTCCTTCAGGGACAGGACCATGACCAGGACGGGGGCGTCCTCCTGGAGTCCCCAGCCGCGGACCATCTTCACGATGTCGCTGTCCGGGATCGCCGCGGCGGCGTCCCGGATGTTGTCGAAGTCGAAGTTGACGGTGGCGGGCGCGATCGACTCCTGGAAGCGCCGCTCGATGCGGCGGGCCTGTTCCAGGTGCGCGGGACCCACCTCGACGACGGTCTTGAACGTGGCGGCCATGACTCCTCCTGTGGCGTGGTGGTGATCAAGAGGGGTCAGTATGACGATCCGCGGGTCCCGGGGCGGCGCCGTCCCGCCGTGCGGGACGGCGCCGTTTGCCGGGAGTCGTGCGGCCGTCCGCCGGCCGGCGATCAGCCGCGCACGACGGCCAGTTCGGCGAGGTCCGGCGCACCCGTGCCGCCGGCCGTGCCGGACCCGCGCTCCGCGCTCCGTCCTGCCACCGGGACGAGGTCGTCCAGGTCGACCAGCCGGCGCCGGTCGAGCGGGGACTCCCGCCGGTCCAGGCGCTCCTGCAGCAGCCCGCGGGCGGCGTCGCTCTGGCCTCCCCGCACCAGCGCGTACAGCAGCGTCTCCTCGACCACCTCGCGTTGTGCGGCGCTGCCTCCCACCCGCCGCAGGGAGGGCAGCAGGTCGCGGAGTTCGCGGACCGCCACGGTCCACCGTTCCTCCAGTACGGCCTCCAGCGCGCGGCACAGCGGGACGACGACCTCCCGCTGGACGGCGTCGGCGCCCGCGGCGTGCGTACGGAGACGGCGCAGCGCGGGCAGGTCCCCGGCCGCGGTGAGGGCGACGGCGCCGTGCAGGGCGGTGAACGCCGTCGCGGGCCGTTCGATCAGGTCGCGGGAGACGGCGTCCAGCACCCCGTCGACGGGCACGCGCCCCGTCCAGTTCCGGGACATGTGGGCCCGCCACAGCAGCGAACCCGAGTCCACCAGCGCCCGTACCCCGCTCACCTGACGCGGTGCGAGCTGGGCGTGCCAGCGGCGGCGGACGGCCGCCGCGTCGTCCAGCGCGAGTTCGTGCAGCGCCACGTGCCAGGAGAAGTGCGCGCGGTGGACGGCGCCGCGCCCCTGGCCGCCGATCCACCCGTCGAGCCAGTCACGGCCGACGCGGTGGTCGCCTGACTCGTAGTGGACGTGGGCGAGGGCGTGCACGGCGTGGCCGGACGCGGGCTCGGCGGCGAGGGCGACCCGGGCGAGGGCGCCGGCCTCGTCGACGCGCCCCTGTTCCTGGCGGAGGAAGGCCAGCAGCGAGGTGTGGAACCAGTGGCCGTCGTACGCCGGCGCGGTCCGTTCGACCAGCCGCTGCGCCAGCGTGCCGTCGAGGTCGCCGACCCCCGCGAAGGCGATCGTCGGCACCGCGATGCTGAGCGCGAAGGCGTCGCCGGGGTAGCGGTCCAGATGGTCGATGAGCGCCGTGTCACCGTCGCGGTCCGCGCCGGCGCCGGTCGCCGCGTGCGAGGCGACGCGGCGGGTGACGACGTCGACGAAGGAGCGTTCCCGTTCGTCGCCGCGTTCCTGCACGCTGCGCTGCGCGTCGGCGAGTTCCCGGGCGACGTCGACGTCCGCACCCGACTCGTGGCCGAGGAGGGCGAGCGCCGCGTGCCCGAGGGCGAAGCCGGGGTCCAGTTCGGTGGCGCGCGTGAACGCCTCGGCCGCCTTGGCCCGCACGGTGACGACCCGGCCGAGGCCGCTGCGGAAGGACGACGCCGCGGCGGCGTGCGTGGACAGCGGCAGCCCGAACTGGTCCGTGGGCCGGCGGCGGGTGGCCCGGTGCGCGGGGGTGAGGGGCGCGAGGACGGCCTCGGCGACCTCCTTGGCCTGGGCGCGGATCTCCGGGATGGCGGTGGTCTCCCACAGTTCGCCGCGGCGGGGCGAGCCGAGGGTGTACAGCCGGTGTCCGGCGCGCCCCCGGGCGTCGAGGAGCCGGCCCGCGTCCGTGGCCACCCCGATGCCCAGCGGGCCGGGCACGGCGAGGCCGTCGGCCAGCAGCCCGCTCCAGAGCGGGTCGCCGGTGCCCTCGGCGCGCAGGCCGGGGCCCGTGCAGTCCACGACCCACGCGACCCGGAGTTCCCGGCCGTCGGCCAGCCCGACGGCGAGACCGCCCTCGGCGGTGGGCGTGGCCGAGGAAATGCGTCCGGCGTGCACGAGCAGCCGGCGGGCGGACCGCAGCCGGGCGACGGTCTCCGCGGTGGCCGGTGCCATCCGGTGCCGGTGGACGTTCCACCGGGTGGCGTCGCGGCCGAGGAACTCGGCCCGCTCCTCGTCCCCGAGGCCCTGCCACAGCCCGGCGATCCGGGGCCGGAGCCCGTCGAGGGCGGGCCGCCAGTCGCCGTGGTCGCGCAGGCAGGCCGCGAAATGCCGCCGCAGGGCCGTACGGAGCCGGTCGAGCGGCAGGTCCTCCAGCCCCGGGGGCGGGGGCACCGGCGGCAGCGGGGCGACGGCGTGCGGCCGGGGCAGCAGCCCGCTGCGGGACACGGCGTGCACGGTACGGCCGGGCCGGTCGAGGACGAGGGCCAGGTCGACCGCCGTGAGCCCGGTGCCGACGAGCAGGACGTCGTCGTGCTCCCCCACCGCGTCGAGCGCGCCCGGCGCCCACGGACGCCCGACGAAGCGCTCGGAGGCGGTGAGTCCGGCGGGGGCCCAGCCCGCTCCGCCGGCGGCGGGGCCCGTGGCCAGGACCACGCTGTCGGCGGTCACCGTGCCCCCGTCGGCGAGGGCGAGCGTGACGCGTCCGCCGGCGGCCTCGGTGCAGCGGGTCGCCCTGGTCCGCAGCCGCCGCACGGCGACCGTGCCGTGGGCGGTGATGATGGCCCGCCCGAGGGTGTCGGCCAGGTAGGAGCCGAACCGGTAGCGGGAGGCGAAGTCGGTGGCGCCGACGGCAGATTCGCCGTGCCGGCAGAGCCAGCGCAGGAAGTGGCCGGGGTCGTCCGGATAGCAGCTCATGCCGCCCACGGGGACGTTCAGCCGGTGCTCGGGGACCTCGGTGGCGTACGCCGTGCCCCGGCCCGCCTCCGCGGCCGGGTCGATGAGCAGCAGGTCGAGCGGGGTGCGCCGGCGGGCGGCCGCCTCGCACAGCTGGACGGCGACGAGCGCTCCTGCCGCGCCGGCGCCGACGACTGCCACGGTCGATCGCGGATGAGCGGTCACCACGGGTACCTCCGAGCAAAGGCGGGTCAGGGATGGGACGGGCTGCCGAGGGGTCGTGCGCCGACGGGTGCGGCCGTGTGCGGGCCGCCGAGCGGATCGCGCTCGTGCCCGGCGTCGGCCGCCGGGCGAAGTTCACTATGTCGATGAACAATGTGCAGTGACAACCCCGCCTCGCCGACAACGCCCGCGTCCCGGGACCACATTGGCGGGAAAGCGCGCACCGGCCCTGCACGGGAGGAGGAACCGGGCGTCCGCGGAAGGACGCATTCGCGCCGACCGTGAGACATTGAGCCGGTGAGGATCTCAGCAAGAACGGACTACGCGGTCCGGGCGATGGCCGAACTGGCCGGCTCCCCGGACCGTCCCCTCAAGGCGGAGGACATCGCGGCCCGCCAGGACATCCCCGTCCGCTTCCTCTTCGTCGTCCTCACGAACTGGCCGGCTCCCCGGACCGTCCCCTCAAGGCGGAGGACATCGCGGCCCGCCAGGACATCCCCGTCCGCTTCCTCTTCGTCGTCCTCA
>NZ_RDBI01000023.1:2097-12095 GCF_008042125.1 Streptomyces sp. MS191 | reverse complement strand
CGGAGACCTCACATGCTCAATCTCGCCACCGTGCTGGAGAACAGCGCCCGCGCCGTGCCCGACCGCACGGCAGTCGTGCTGGGAGTCCAGCGGCTGACCTACGCGGAACTCGACGCGGCGGCCGGCCGCGTGGCCAACCTGCTCCGCTCGCGTGGCATCGTGCCGGGCGACAAGGTGGCCCTGTCCTGCCCGAACGTGCCGTGGTTCCCCATCGTCTACTACGGCATCCTCAAGGCCGGCGCGGTCGTCGTCCCGCTCAACGTGCTGCTCAAGGGCCGGGAGATCGCGTACCACCTGACCGACTCCGAGGCCAAGGCGTACTTCTGCTTCGAAGGCGGCGCCGAGCTCCCGATGGGGCAGGAGGGCTGGGCGGGCTTCGGCGAGACGACAGGCTGCGAGCACTTCTTCCTGATCCCCGCAGCCCCGACCGAGGACTCCCCGATCGCGGGCGCCGAGACCCTCACGGCGGCGCTGACCGGGCAGAGCGCGGACTTCGAGACGGTGGCCACCGAGCCCGGTGACACCGCCGTCATCCTCTACACCTCCGGCACCACCGGCCGGCCCAAGGGCGCCGAGCTCACCCACTCCAACGTGATGCTCAACGTGCTGACCTGCCACAAGCTGTTCGGCGAGGTCGAGCACGACGTCCACCTGATCACCCTGCCGCTGTTCCACTCCTTCGGCCAGGTCGTCCAGATGAACGCCGGGCTCGCCTCGGGGGCGACGCTCGTGCTGCTCCCTCGCTTCGACGCCCGGTCGGCCCTGGCCCTGATGCAGCGCCACGCCGTCACCTTCTTCGCCGGCGTCCCCACGATGTACTGGGCCCTGCTCGAAGAAGAGGCACCCGAGGTGGACCTGTCGCAGATCGCCAGGAACCTGCGGATGGCCGGCTCGGGGGGCTCGGCGCTCCCGGTCGAGATCCACCGCCGGTTCGCCGAGCGGTTCGGCGTCACCATTCTGGAGGGCTACGGACTGTCCGAGACGAGCCCGGTGGCCACGTTCTCCCCGCGCGGCGAGAAGGTGCGCCCCGGCTCCATCGGACGTGCGGTCTGGGGCGTCGAGGTGGACCTGGTCGGCGAGGACTGGACGCCGGTGCAGGGCGCCGACGCCATCGGCGAGATCGTGATCCGCGGACACAACGTGATGAAGGGCTACTTCAAGCGGCCCGACGCAACCGCCGACGTGATGCGCGACGGCTGGTTCCGCACCGGTGACCTGGCCCGGCGGGACGCCGACGGATGGCTCTACATCGTCGACCGCGCCAAGGACCTGATCATCCGCGGCGGCTTCAACGTCTATCCGCGGGAGATCGAGGAGGTGCTCCTCACCCACCCCGCCGTGAGCATGGCGGCCGTCATCGGCATGCCGCACGAGCGCCATGGTGAGGAGATCAAGGCGTGCGTGGTCCTGGCCCCGGGGGCGAC
The DNA here is from genome assembly GCF_008042125.1 of Streptomyces sp. MS191. GTDB lineage: Bacteria > Actinomycetota > Actinomycetes > Streptomycetales > Streptomycetaceae > Streptomyces. The sequence goes on along the minus strand of NZ_RDBI01000023.1, from coordinate 10,671 downwards.
GCTCTCCGAGGAGGAGCTGATCGCCTGGTGCAGGGACGAGATGGCGGGCTACAAGTACCCCCGCCTCGTGGAGTTCTTCGCCGCCCTGCCCACCAACGCCACCGGCAAGATCCTGAAGCGCGAGCTCCGGGACGCGGGCATCGCCGCCGCCGACGCGATCACGGGAGCCCGATGACCACACCGCCACGGGCACGGGGCGAGCGGTTGTGGGCGTCGTTCCGCCCAGCCGTCGCCCCGGCTGACGTGCCGGAGTCCTGCCGATTCGTCCCGGAGGGGTCGGCCGGAACCCATCGTTCTGCGGTCGGGTGCGGTGCTGTCGGACGACTGTCGGCAGCCCGACGGCTCGATGTCGGTGAGCCGGGAGACCCGCGACGCCGGGCTCAGCCGACGTGGACGCGGGGCCGGCGGTCGCGGTCGGGCTCCGCCTCCCGCAGGACTTCTCGGGTGACCGGGGCGATCTCGCCCTGGCCGAAGAGGAAGAAGCGGAGGAAGTTGGCGAAGGGGCTGCCCTCGGTCCACTCGAAGTAGATGTGCGGGCGGGTGCCGGTGAGGTCGCGGGAGTGGAGGAGCAGGGCCGCGAGGGCGTTCGGGACCGAGGACGACTCGACGGTGAGGACGCGGAAGCGGTCGTGCAGCACCTCGCCCCGTACCGTCAGCCCGGCCTCGAACTCGGAGGGGTCCGTGACCGTGACCTCGACGAAGAGGAAGTCCTCGGTGGTCGGAAGGTCGTTGTCGGTCCTCATCTGCTCGATCTTGTCGCGGTACTCGGCGACGTCCCGCTGGTCGGGCTCGTTGGCGATGAACCGCGGCGTGCGATGGGAGATGTCGCGGATGAACCGCTCGGCCAGCTCGTCGAGCTCCACGTGGGTGACCCGGAGCTCGAAGGCCCGGCCGAGGCGGGAGAGGAGGGAGATGAGGATGATGGCGGCGATGAAGCAGGCACCGATCTTCACGCCATCGGGGCGTTCGATGACGTTGAGGACCGTGGTGTACAGGAAGACGGCGGAGATGACGCCGAAGCCGATCGTCCAGCCGCGCTGACCTGCCTTGCGCGCCGCGATGGTCACGGCGATGGCGGCCGAGCAGATCAGCACGAGGACACCGGTCGCGTACGCGCCGCCCTGCGCGTCGACGTCCGCGTCGAAGATCCACGTCACCAGGAAGGCGACCAGGGTGAAGACGATGACCATGGGGCGCACGGCACGGGCCCAGTGCGGGGCCATGCCGTACTTGGGGAGGTAGCGGGGCATCAGGTTCAGCAGACCGGCCATCGCCGACGCGCCCGCGAACCACAGGATCAGGATCGTCGAGACGTCGTAGATCGTGCCGAAGGCGTTGCCGAGGTACTCGTGGGCCAGGTAGGAGAGCGCGCGGCCGTTGGCCTTGCCGCCGGACTCGAACTCCTCGTGCGGGATGAGGACCGTCGTGATGAAGCTCGTGCAGATCAGGAACACGCTCATGATCAGCGCCGCGGTGGTCAGCAGCTTCTTGGCGCCGCGGATCCGGCCCGCGGGCTTCGCCTCCGTGTCGCCGTGGTCACCCTTCACGTGGGGCATGACCGCCACGCCCGTCTCGAAACCGGACAGGCCGAGCGCGAGCTTGGGGAAGACGAGCAGGGCGACGCCGATCATGGCGAAGACGTTGCCGTGCTCGGCGGTCAGGGCCGCCCACCAGTCCGTGACCACATGGCCCTCGGTGGCCACCTGCCACAGGCCGGTGACCACGACCACCGCGTTCAGCGCGAGATAGACCCCGACGAGCACCACGGCGACCCCGATGGCCTCCAGGAAGCCCTTCAGGAACACCGCGCCGAGCAGCGCGATCAGGATCATGGTGATCAGCACCTGCTTGTCGTGCAGGGCCTCTTCGAGATGCGGGTTCTCCACGAGGTGGGTGGAGGCGTCGGCGGCCGACAGGGTGATGGTGATGAGGAAGTCGGTCGCGGCGAAGCCGAGCAGGGTGAGGACGAACAGCTTGCCCTTCCAGAAGGAGAGCAGCCGCGACAGCATCGCGATCGAGCCCTCGCCGTGCGGGCTCTCCTCCGCCACCCGCCGGTAGACGGGCAGCGCGCCGGCCAGCGTGACGACGACGAGGACGATCGTCGCGACGGGGGAGAGGAGCCCGGCCGCGAGCGCCGCGATTCCGGGCTGGTAGCCGAGGGTCGAGAAGTAGTCGACACCGGTCAGGCACATCACCCGCCACCACGGCTGCCCCTCGTGCCCGGTACCGGGGGGCGACTCCACGGGCCGGGACGGTCTGCCCTTGCCCATGTCGGACAGCCCCTCCAGCATCCACGCGCGCAGTCGGCCGTTGCGCGAGTCGTTCGTCGTGGACATGGAGGTGCTCCTGAGCTGCTGCCGGATGAGGGAAATCCGGCCATGGACCGACCGGTCCGGCCAGCGTAGGCAACGCGCCAAGGGTCGATCGGGTCGGGCACGTCAGGAATGCGTCAAGATCCACCCGCAAGGCTCCACCCGGGTCGCCCACCGGCCGAGGGCGGCGACGCGCCGTGATCCACCCTCGCTGTTCGGGCCGGCCACCCGACCGTGGGCCGATCCAGGCTGGGCTTCGCTCTCAACCTCACGCCCGGCCTCACGGGCGGCGCCGGATCACCCCTTCAGGCCTCTACCGGTCCTGCTTACGGAACAGAGCGAGCGTCTTCGTGAGGGACTTCAGCGGTGAGGCGTCCTGCCCGGCTGTACCCGGTACCGGCGTCCTGGACGAGTTGTTGCCGCCGGTTGCCTCGGCGAGCGCGGCGTGGGCCGACTCGGCCGCCTCCCGGTACAGGTCGCAGGATGCCGTCATGGCCTTGAGGGCTTCGGCGTACCGGGTGACCATGGCCCGTGCGTGGACGAGTTCCTCATCGGGTGTCAGCAGGTGCCAGCCTTGGCGCAGTCGTGTCAGAGCCTGCTCGGCGTCGGCCGGCAGCGGTCGTGGCAGCGAGGCGCACTCCACGATCCTTTCCAGGAGCCCGGTCGGCTCGGTACCGTCGAGGAAGACATCGCACACCGTGAAGCGTTCCGCGTCGTAGCCCGGGGTCTGCGGTGACGGGGGCAGCACGACGGCCCCGCCGCGCGGTAGCCCCACGCCCAGCTCACGCTTCAACGCGAAGTCGGCGATCAGCGCCTGCTCCGGCGTGGCCCGGTGCTCGATCACCCGGTGCCTGAGGCTCGGTGGCAGAAAGCCCGTGACCGGCCGCCGCCCCAGCGCGTCCGGTGTCATCGCCTCGTGCACCACGACATGGATGAACCAACTCTGCTGGGTGCAGTCCCGCAGCAGGCGCCGCAGCTCGCCGTCATCCTTGGGCAGGTAGTTCGGCGTCCGCAGACGCACGCACCGCACCCTGTCATGATCCCAGGCCACCCGGTCGCTGTCGGGCCAGAACACCGTAGCCGGTGAAGGCCAGCTCGCTTCCCACGCCTGCTCCGCCTCGGCGGCCAGCACCCAGGCGACCTCGCTCTCGTCGCCGCTGCGGCGAGTCTCGGACTCATAGGTGACCAGTTGAGCGCGCACCGTGACGCTGCCGCCGACGCGCCAGCGTGCCTCGAACAGGCGGCGGGCCGAGGGGCCGGGGTCGGCGGACTCGTCCCGGGGAAACAGATCGGTCGAACGGGCAGCCTCGACGGGGTCCAGGTCGAGAAAGTCGTCGATCACTCCGGCCGCCTTGAGAGCGAGCAGGTTGCGTCGGACGTCACGCTCCGCCTCGGACCCGAGATGAAGCCCACGTCCGAGCCACGCGGTACGAGGGACAGAGGTCGATGAAGAGCTGCTCTTGGCCATGAAACCGTCCAGTGAGTGATCGGGGCTCGACCAGTATGGTCCGCGGTCCGGGCGACGCGGTCCACCAGCCCGGCGGGGCACGCTTTCGGGTGCGATCTCCCACCGATGTCGGCCGGCCGTCACCCGCCGCGTCTCAGGGCCGACAGCGACTCCCAACCCGCGACGCAGGTGCCACATCCGCCCCCTGAACCTGCCCGGGCGCCGCCCACGAGGGCGTTCAGCCCCCGGTACTCGGGGACATCGGCGATCGCACGGCTGACCGCCTCATCCTGCCCACTCGGACGAACCCCATTCTTGTGGCGCCGCGGGGACGAGCCAGTCGTGATCACGGGATGGGAGCCTCGCACGCTGGGGTGCGAGGTCCGACGAACAGCACGCAGGACTGGTCCCGCGCCTGCCCCCGTCAGGCTGCTCACGCGGGGCCTCCAGCCCCTTCGGGTCGGGCATGACTTCCCCCTTGCCGTTGATGATCCAGGGGTGGTGTCACGGGATCCGGAGGCATCGACGTCTTCCTCGGCCTGGACGTCGGCTGGGGCGAACACCATGCCACCGCCGTCACCCCAACCGGGAAGGAGGCGTTCGACAAGGGCCTGGTGGCGATGGCCCAGTAGGCGAGGGCCGGGAAGGAGGAAAGGCCGATCGCCCCGCGGACGGCTTCGGTCGCGGCGCGGAAGCCCACGGCGGCGCCGACCACGAGCTCGGCACCCGCCACCGGCTCTTCGGTCGGATGGTCGATGCTTCGCGAGTGAGAGTCATGCCCGCGTTCTCTCGGGTCAGTCCGGTGAGGGGGACCGAGCGACGAAGCGAGCGAGGTCCTCGGCTGCGCCGCGAGGCAGGCCGGCGACTGCCGCCTCCGGCAGTTCCTTGATCACGGTGCTCAACCGTGCGCCGAGATCCGAGAGGAGGGACCAGGCCGCGGCGGGGGCGTTCACCGTGGCAAGCAGCAGGTCGCCTTCGTAGAAGTAGGCGTCAAGCAGCGGCTCCTCGAGGAGCAAGCGCACTGCGAGCGGAAGGACGTACGGCAGTGCCACCTGCTGAGAGACGAGTGTGCGCAGATCTGCCGGACCGAGTTCGCCCAGCGGTACGCCCCGCAACTCATGCACCTTGCGGACCAAGTGGGTGGCGTCGGAAGCAGGAGGCGCCCAGCGAGGCGGGTCCAGTTCATCGAGCGTGCGATCGAGGTGCAGCAGATGCTCCATGGTTCATTGTGGCCTGAGGGGAGCGCGGTCTTGTCGGCGATATCGCCGACGGCGGTGGTCCCGTAGCGGGCGGCCGCTCGTCCCCGGGACGGTCCTCTGCTGGGTAGCCCGCCCCTCTTATGGGCGCGGGTTTTGCGTGCCGTCGGAGCCCGGGTTCGTGGTGTGTTCCTCGCGCAGTTCTTCTGCGATTTCGTATGCCCGATCCGGGTCGTAGACCGTCACCGTCTTGGCTGGTGAATACATCGCCATGGACCGGCTCGTGTACCGGTAGCTGCGGACGCCGTGGCGGACAGCCAGCTCGTCGACCGCGCCGACGGGCACGTGCCACAGGGCAGCCAGGTGCGATCGCGTCCACCATTCCCCGGGGCATGAGAAGTGCCGGTCGATCTGCGCCTGGTACTCCACCGCCACACCATCCGAACGGAGTTGGCTGGTCAACCAGGTGAGCAGTGCCTCCGAGTCGACCTGGGACATCGGGGCGTTGAACCCCGGTTCGCACTCCACCGTCCCACCACGCGTGTGCAACACCACCTTGAGCGACTTTCGTCGGCCCAGTCGGAGCTGCTCGACGACGACGACGCGCTGCAGGTCGGCGGCGGCGACGATCGACGAACGCAGGCAGCGCGCGATCACGCATCGCTTCGCGTTCCCCTGGTGGCGGAACTCGATCCATCGCACCATCGTGGCCGACACGGTGAACGTCAAAGCCAGGGCGAGCCCGATCACGGCCAGGGTTGTCAGCCCGAGACCGACCCAGACGATGGCCCAGAGCAGCCCGGAGTCCGTGAGCAGGGCGATCACCAGCATCGGCAGCAGGAGGGGGCTCGCCATCCACAGCGGGACCATCGCGCTGCCGCCTAGCGCGACGCCGAACTGCAGGATTCGACTTGGCACGAACACCAACCGGCCTCCCGCCGGCGTCGCCGACACGACTCCCGCCAGTGGGTCCGTGCTTCGAGTGGTCATGGGTCAAATGTAGGTATCAGCCGAGAAATGCGTAAGGGGCCCGAAGAGCACGGCAGTTCAGCATTCGGGAGGGTCGATGTGGACCACTTGCTGCGGGCGTCGACCGATATCCGTCGTCGGTGGCCGTCAGACCGCGCAGGTCCGACCTCACCGGCGCCCTCCGTGGCCCCCGCGCCCCGGAGCGGCCGCTCGGACACCTCCCCTTTCAGGACCCAAACGGGGTCCTTCGACCTGTGGCGCTCCACAGCCTTGACGCGGCGAGCGGCCAGGGTGCGGGTCCCGCATGACTTGGCGCGTACATGACGAACATGTGGCGTGAATCCGCGTACGCATCAGTCGCCGGTGACTGTGTAATGGTCCGGACCTGCTCATGAAGCGAATCCCACCGACGGAGGGAAATCCCATGAAGTCCAGGACCATGAAGCGCACCTCGGCCCTGCTGTGCGGCATAGCGCTGACACTCGGAGCCGGCACCGCCACCGCGGCCGCCACGGACCGCGCCACGCAGTCGACCGAGTCGAAGTACGCGGCGGAGGCGAAGGCGGAGGGCCTTTCGGCCCGGCAGGCGGCCCAGCTGCAGGACCGTATGGACGCCCAGTTGGCGGTCATCAAGGTCCCGGCGGAACAGGTGAGATACAACGAGATCCGGGCCAAGGACGGCAGCGCGAGCATCACGATGTCCGTGCCCGGCGTGGCGGCCGACACCAGCTGTTCCTACGAGTATCTGTGCCTGTGGGACGGCGCCAACTGGACCGGCACCAAGCTGTCGTTCTATGTCTGTGCATTCCGGAACCTGAGTGACTACGGCTTCAACGACCGCCTCACCTCGTACAAGAACAACCAGACCAGCGGCACGGTCGCTTCGTTCTACAACTGGGAGAGCCGCTGGGTCTACAAGTTCGGCAGCACGGCCTACCACACGGAGGACAGTCTCGCGAACACCCCCTGGAACAACATGATCGACGGGATCCAGGTCTGCTGAGCCCTGCCGCTAGCCCGCTGAGCCGAGCAGCTGCGCGTTCGGGGCGGACCGGACGATGGTCAAGCCCAGCGGCCGCCCGGCGAGGGCGCTCCCTCCGATGCTTCCCGTGTCGCCGTCCCGTCGGCGTGCTGATGGGCCCGGCAGACCGTCGAGACGGCTCGGCCGGGCACACCGGCCCTTCGTCAGATCCCCCGGCCGTGCGGAAGGTGATCCTTCACGACCAGGATCCACCTCCACAACAGGCCCTGGTCCCGCCCGGACCGCCGGTACGGACACCGGCGGTCCGGGCAGGGATGTTCGGAGCCCGGGGTCTCAGTGGCGCCGGCCCACCGACGTCAGTGCCGCTCGGGCAGGTCCCGCTCCGCCGGCAGGTCCGTCGCCGAGTCCGGCGCCGTGAAGGCCCGGGCCGTGGGCGCGGCGGCGGGCTTCTTGCCGCAGAACGCGGCCTCCAGGGTCCCGCCGAGCGCCGTGTTCGCCGCCCCGTGGTTGGAGGTGTTCGCCAGGGCCGACAGACTGCGCCGGCCGTCGCGCGTCGAGAAGGCGTACGTGTAGAAGCCCTGCACGGTTCCGGTGTGGCCGAACACCTGGGTCCCGCAGGACAGGTCGTAGCGGCGCAGTCCCAGCCCGTAGAACCGGGTGTTGGTGGTGTCGGTCGGGGTGACCGTGGTCATGGCGTCCAGCATCGCCGGGGACAGCAGCCGGCCGCGCATCAGCGCGCTCGTGAAGGTGTTCAGGTCGGCCGGCGTGGAGATGACGGCGCCCGCCGACTGCGCCCAGGAAACCGTCTGCTCGGTGGAGTCCACGAGCGGCGCGCCCGCCTCGTCGGGGTGCAGGTAGCCGCGCGCGTGCAGCCCCTTGATGCGCGTGTCGGGGTGGACGTACGAAGTCCCGCGCAGCTTCAGCGGCTTGAAGATGCGGCGCTCGTACGCGTCCGCCACCGGCCGGCCCGTGAGCTTCTCGATCAGCATGCCGACCACGACGAAGTTGGTGTTGGAGTACTTGTACGCGACGCCGGGCTCCGTGGTGCGCGGCTCGGCCAGGGACAGGTCCACGAGCTCCTGGTAGGAGAACACCCGGTTCCGCACGGCCTCGAAGCCCGGCACCGTCTTCTCGAACATGGCGTCCGTGTAGTCGGCCAGCCCGCTGCGGTGGGTCGCCAGATGACGGACCGTGATGCGGTCGTCGGGCAGCAGTCCCGGAAGATAGCGGTTGACCGGCGCGTCCAGCTCCAGGCGGCCCTCCTGCACCAACTGCAGGAGGACGACGCTCGAGAACGACTTGCTGACGCTGCCGATCCGGAAGCGCGCGTGGATGTCCATGGGGGCCTGCGCCTCGCGGTCCCGGACGCCGACGGTCCGGCTGCGGACCCCGTCAGGGCCGGAGTACCGGGCCATCGCGCCCGGAGCCCCGTTCSCCATGGCAGCGTTCAGCGCGGCGACCACACCCTCCATGTCGGGTGCCGGGACTGTGGATGCGGCGGGCGTGGTCGTGGTGGTGACGGGGGCCGGTGCGGCGGTGGCGGTGGCGGCTCCGAGTGTCAGCGCTATGCCGCACAGCAGGGCCGAGGTGCGCTTCATGGTCCTGGACTTCATGGGATTTCCCTCCGTCGGTGGGATTCGCTTCATGAGCAGGTCCGGACCATTACAC
>NZ_RDBI01000023.1:0-1997 GCF_008042125.1 Streptomyces sp. MS191 | reverse complement strand
GGGCCGTCGGGACCAGGTGTTCCTGGCGACCAAGGCGGCCGCGCCTCGTCCGCGTTCAGGACGAGCCCGGCCGCCTTGGTCGCCAGGAACACCTGGTCCCGACGGCCCCGACGGCCCATCCACCGGCCGAGCAGTTCCTCGCTCTCGCCTCCGTGACTGCCCGGCCGCTCCCACCAGCAGTAGCAGTTGGCGGTGTCCAGCAGCGTCCCGCCCGCGTCGGTGAACCGGTCGAGCATCGCGAAGGACGTCTCCTCGTCCGTCGTCGTGCCCATCAGCATGCAACCGAGTCCCAGCCGGCCGACACTCGTCCCGGTGCGGCCCAGCTCGACGTGCTTCATGGAAGTCCCCCTCGCGATCGGCTTGTTCGACGGGGCCTCACGCTAGGACCTGGAGTGCGCACCAGGGCAAGGGCGGCCGCGCCCTTCCCGTCTCCGACCCGGGGACGTCCTGCCGATCGGGACCGGACCGCGGGGTGCCGGCGCGCGGGCAGTGGCCGGTCTTCGGACTCCCGGGCGCTTCCACCGGGACCACCAGGCGGACACCTGCCGGCCGTCGCCCCCCAGGCCCGTCCCGGGCCCAGCGCTGTGTGGCGGCGGTCGTTCCCGCTCACCGCCGCGGGGCAGTCCCGGATTCCCACCGGGTTCCCTGCCCCGCCCGGCGGACGGGGCGGACCAGCCGCCCCGCCGGCCATCGACAGCGGCCCAGGCCCGGACCGGCCGCGCGTGCCCCGCCCGCTCCTACAGCCAGTCCTTCTTCTTGAAGACCACGTACAGGCTCACGCACACCACCGCCATCAGCACCACCGCGAACGGGTACCCGCCCGCCCAGTGCAGCTCCGGCATGTGGTCGAAGTTCATGCCGTAGATCGTGCCGACCAGGGTCGGGGCGAAGAGGATGGCCGCCCACGACGAGATCTTCTTGATCTCCTCGTTCTGCTCGAAGCCCGCCTCCGCCAGCGCGCGCATCTCCGCGTTCTGCTGCTGGGTGACCAGCGTCGCGTTCACCGTGAGGATCTCCGTCAGGGCCTGACGGAAGCCGTCCACGCGCTCGCTGGTGTGGGTGACGTGGTCGGCGACGTCGCGGAGGTAGCGCTGGAGTTCCTCGTCCGTGCCGTACTTGGCGAAGCCGGCCATCAGGCCGTGCAGCATGCCGACCAGGGGCCGGGTGGCCCGCTGGAACTCGACCATCTCGCGGGAGAGTTCGTAGATGCGGCGGGAGACCGCCGGGTCGCCGCCGAAGACCTCGGTCTCGATCTCGTCGATGTCGTTCTGCACGCCCGCGACGACCGGGACGTAGCCGTCGACGACCGCGTCGAGGATCGCGTACAGGACCGCCTCCGGGCCCAGGGCGAGGAGCGCGGGGTTGTCCTCCATGCGGCGGCGGACCGCGGAGAGGTCGGGGGCCTCGGCGTGGCGGACCGTGATCACGAAGTCCCGGCCGACGAAGACGTGGAGTTCGCCGAAGTCGACCTCCTCCGGGGCGTCGAGATAGCGCGCCGCGCGCAGGACCACGAACAAGGTGTCGCCGTAGCGCTCCAGCTTGGGACGCTGGTGCGCCTCCATGGCGTCCTCGACGGCCAGTTCGTGGAGGTCGAACTCGGCGGCCAGGGAGTGGAGTTCCGTCTCCGAGGGGCGGTGCAGGCCGATCCACGCCATGCCGTCCGGGTGCTCGCGCAGCTGACGGAAGGTGTCGGCGAGCGTGTCGGGGGACGAGACCTTGCGGCCGTCGCGGTAGAGCGTCGCCTGCACCACGCTCGGCTGGTCGCCCGCCCCGGTCTCGTCGGGACGCGCCGGGCCCCGGGACGCCGACGGTTCCGGCTGGCGGCGCCAGGCTGCGCGGGGACGGCGTTCCGGCACGGTGGCTCCACCTCCGCAGGCGTTCGGGATCGCGCGGCTGGGTCTCCGGGCAGGGGTACGCCTCCGGACTCGCGGGGATCGCCGCCGACTTCGGGGTCAACGTCTGACGCCGGCCCCACGGCCGGGCCCCACCGCCCGTCC
>NZ_RDBI01000229.1 GCF_008042125.1 Streptomyces sp. MS191 | reverse complement strand
GCGCGGGGGCGCCGGCGGTCGCGGCGTCGGCGCCCCCGCGCGCCTCGGCTCTTCGCGCGTCCCGGCGGCGCGGTTCCGGCCGTCTCGCGTCCACGAGCCGGGCGACCCGGTGTGTCACGTCCCTGTGTGCGGCATGCGCATGTGTCGTGTCCCCGTGTGTCGCGTCCATATGTCCCCCCGGGACTGCTGAACCCCGGCCGGTCCCCCGATGGCGCGGCCGCGGGCACAGGGGACACCATGCGACAGACCGGACGTGTCGACAAAGCCTTTCGTCGTCCCGGGTGCGGCGCGTCGGCCCCGCCTGCCGTCACCGGGTCGGGGTGGCGGGCTGTTCGGCGACGCGGCCCGAGTACCGGACCCGGCACGCGGGTTCACCGGCCGGCCGCCCCCGGCGCCGACCGGACGCCGGACGGACCAGAACGCCCGACGACCACCGACCGACGACCACCGGCCACAGCTCGACGCCCGCCCGCCGCCGCGAACGGTGCCCGGTGACGCGAAGCGTGCCCGGTGGCGCGGTCAGAGGCGGACGACGACGAGCGCGATGTCGTCGCGCACGCCGGCGGCGGCCCCCAGCTGTGCGAGCAGGGCGTCCGCCAGGCGCTCGGGACCCAGCGTGGTCAGCCCGGCCAGAGCGCCGGTGAGCCGGGCGAGGCCCTGGTCGATGTCCTCGTCACGACGCTCGATCAGGCCGTCGGTGTACAGCACCAGGGTGTCGCCGGTACGGAAGGCCTTGCCGGCCTGCGGGCGCGGCACGTGGTCGGGCCGTGCTCCCAGGGGCGGGTCGGTGGCCTCGTCCAGCAGCTCGGCGGAGCCGTCGACGTGCAGGAGCACGGGAGGCGGATGCCCGGCGCTGGAGTAGACGATCAGCTTCGAACGGCTGTCGACCAGGACGTTGACGGCGGTGGCCGCGAGCGCGCCCTCGACGGAGCGGGCGTACATGCCCAGGATCTCCAGGGCCTGGGCGGGCCCGGCGACGGCGCGGCTCGCCGCCGACAGGGCGCTGCGCAGCATCCCCATCACGGTGGCGGCCTCCAGGCCGTGACCGACGACGTCGCCCACCGCGAGGGTGAAGCGGCCGTCGGGCAGGTCCACGGTGTCGTACCAGTCGCCGCACACGTTGAGCGAGCCGATGGCCGGCAGGTAGCGCACGGCGACGTCCGGGTGGTGGGCCAGGTCCGGCGACCGGAGCATCGCCTCCTGGAGCGTGACGGCGACCTCCCGCTCGCGGGCGTGGGCGGCGCGCAGTTCCTCGTTCAGGCGCTGGAGTTCCCGGGCCCGGGCGTACAGCTCGGCCTCCATCCCCTCCTCGCGTTCGGTCCACTGCCCGCCCTGGCGCCGGAAGCGGCGGGCCTGCACGAAGGCCGTGACGTCCTCGACCCGGTGGATGATCCAGGCGACGTGCCCGTCACCGTCGAGAACGGGCGTGTTCACCGGCGACCACCAGCGTTCCTCGAACGCTCCGGGCCGGTCGACGACCGGGATGTCGTACTTCTGCACGGCCATCGTGTCCGCGCGGCTCGTGGCCAGTACGCGTCCGAGCGAGGCACCGAGGTTGCGCACGCCGTCCGCGTCGGGGTCGGCCGGATTGTCGGGAAAGGCGTCGAAGAGGTGCCGGCCGAGCAGGTCGTCCCGGCTCCGTTTGGTGGCCCGGAGATAGGCGTGGTTGACGTCGACGATCACCAGGTCCGGCGCCAGCACCAGATACGGGCTCGGCGTCGCGGCGAACAGCGCCCTGTAGTCGATCTCCAGCGTCACAGGCTCACCGGTTCCTCACGTCCGGCCGGGGGACGGCCTGATGCCAACGTACGCACCCCCCGCCCGTACCTCGCAGGAAGCCGGCCGCTCCGCGGGGAAGGACCGGGAAGGCCGGACAGACGGGGAAGCCGGACGACGCGCGGCTGCGCCCGCTCCCGGGCCGCCGTGTCGGCCTCCCGGGCTCGCGAGGCGGCCCGGGAGGCCGACACGGCGGCGCGGGAGCGGGCGGCCG
>NZ_RDBI01000228.1 GCF_008042125.1 Streptomyces sp. MS191 | reverse complement strand
ACTTCAAGGACGCGAACGGCGACCCGGTCCGGACGCTCAGCGGACTGAAGACGGACGAGAAGGGCCTGCTCACGCTGCCCGACCTCTTCGCGGACGACGAGGAGGGCAGGGACCAGCCCGATGGCGGCGGCGACGAGGGCGCGCACGGTCGGCCTCCCGGTGCTCGATCTGATACAGCGTCAGGGCGGGGGCACCGTAGCAACGCGGCCGCGAGATGAGAACACGTTGCACTCAGAACACAGAACGCCGCCCCCTCGTCCGGGGCGGACGAGGGGGCGGCGCGAGGAGCGTGGTGGGCGGACGCTCAGGAGCCGGGCGAGGCCGTCGGGGACGGGGACGCGTCCGTCGAGCCCGTCGGCGACGGGGTGGGCTCCGGCTCGGGAGCCGTGACCTTGAGGACGATGTCCACGGTGCCGCCGCCGGGCGTGGTCAGGCGCAGCACGAACGTGCCGGCCTCGCCGTCCGCGAAGAGGTCGGGCAGCGTGAGCAGGCCCTTCTCGTCCGTCTTCAGTCCGCTGAGCGTCCGGACCGGGTCGCCGTTCGCGTCCTTGAAGTACGGCCCCTTCGCGGCCGGCTGCGGGTCCTCGCCCGAGGTGAGCACGGCGGCGGTGAGGTCGACGGACGCGGCGGGTGCGCCGTCGAGCGTGGCCGTCACGAGGACGCGGTCCGCGAAGCCCGTGCCGGCGGTCGCGCTCAGCTCCTTGGCGTCGCTGACCAGGGCGTCGGCCTGCCGGACGGTGACGGTCGCGGCGAAGTCGACGGCCGCCAGCCTGCGGCCGACGACGGAGGCCCGCACCGTGAACGCGCCGGCCTGCTCGCCCGCCCGGACGGCCGGGGAGACGACCTTGCCCTGAGCGCCGGTGGTGACGGTGACGGTCTTGATGCCGCCGCCGAAGTGGGAGTCGGTGGCGCCGACGATCTCGAACCGCACGGCCAGTCCGGAGACCGGCTTGCCCGCCGCGTCGAGCGCGAGGACGGTCGGGCGCCCGGCGAACGCCGTGCCGGCGGTGGCCTTGAGCGTGCCCGTAGCGGAGTCCGCGAGCTTCGCCACGCGCTCGGCCGGGGGCCGGGTCACGGGCGGGGGTGTCGGCGTGCTCGGCTTCGACGGGCTGGGCTTGGGCGTCGCGGGCTTCGTCGGGGCCGGGGTGGTCGGCGACGTCGAGGGGGTCTGGCCGGCGGGGACGTCGCTGCGGTCGACGGGGAGGACGCCGGTGCCGTCGGGGACCTGGTGGCTGCCGCGCTTGTAGTACTCGAACCAGGAGAGCACCGTGTTCAGGTACTCGGTCGAGCGGTTGTAGCTGAGGATCGCCCGGTCCAGGTCGGCCTTGACCGCGAGGTCGCGGTTGTTGGCGCAGAGGTAGAGACCGGCCGCCTGGGCGGCGTCGTAGATGTTGTTGGGGTCCTTGCGGCCGTCGCCGTTGGCGTCCTGGCCCCAGGTGGCCCACGTGGAGGGGATGAACTGCATCGGGCCGACGGCGCGGTCGTGCCGTGCGTCGCCGTCGAAGGCGCCCTTGTCGGTGTCCGAGATGTCGGCGAAGCCGACTCCGTTGAGCACCGGGCCGAGGATGGGCGAGAGCGTGGTCCCGTTGGCGTCCACGCGGCCGCCGCGCGCCTGCCCCGACTCGACCTTGCCGATGCCGGCGAGCAGCTGCCAGGGCAGGTTGCAGGAGGGGTCGCTCGACCGTATGGACTGCTCGGCCCGCTTGTAGGCGGCGAGCACGGACGCGGGTATGCCCGCCTCCGCCGGTCCGGTCACGATCGGCAGGTCTATGGAAGTGCCGGGCTTGTTGGGCGTGTTCAGCGGCGGCAGGTCGGTGTAGTACGGGGAACCGCCGGTCGCCGAGCCGTCGGGCGGCGTGGTCGCGTCCCCGGTGCCGATGGACCGGTCCCCGCTCGCGTTGTCCGCCGGTGGCGGAGTCACCCCCGGAGCCTGCGAAGCGGCGAGCGCCGCGACCGCCGCGGCCACCACAGCGCTGCTGGTGGCCCCCTTGCGCAGACGGCGGCCCAATTGCGCTGCCATACGTACAGTCCCTCCCCTTGGCCTGCGTTCGCGCTCCCCGCGCGCGGACTCAGGCGACCCTATGACAACTCCGGGCCCCGGAACACCGGGCCCTGACCGTGTTTCACGCTTTCGTCACCTCTTGGCCGCTCACCCTCTCGTAGGAATCACTCCCGCATACTGGACATCACCACCGACCACGGACCCGGGGGGGGCCTCCGTCGGTCGGCACAGATCCTGAGGGGGACGTTCCATGCCGTTCACACTGAGCCATGCCGCCGCGGTGCTCCCGGGCATCCGGCGGGACGGCACCGCACGCGGGCCGTTGATCGCCTCGGCGCTGGTGGCGGGGTCGTTCTCGCCCGACATGACCTACTTCGCCGCCTCGGCGATCCCCGGCGCGATGACCTTCGGCGACGTCACGCACTCGGCGGTGGGCGTCGTGACCGCCGACGTGCTCATCACCGCCGTCCTGGTGGCGGTGTGGCTGCTGTTGCGCGAGCCGCTGGTGGCGCTGCTCCCGGCGCGATGGCAGGGGCGGGTGTACGGCTTCGTACGGGGACGTTCCTGGCGGGGGCGGCGGGCACCGGCGCTGGCCGGCTGGTTCTGCCTGTCCGCGATGCTCGGCGCGACGACGCACGTCGTGTGGGACTCCTTCACCCACCTCGACCGTTGGGGGACCCGGGTGGTCCCGTTCCTCGGCGAGCTCGTGGCCGGCTTCCCGGTCTATCTGTACGCGCAGTACGGGGGTTCGGCCCTGGCCCTCGGCCTGCTGGTGTGGTTCGTCGTCCGGGCGCTGCGCGCGGCGCCCGCGGACCGAGCGCGTCCCGCGGGGATCGTGGTGCTGGACCGGCGGGGGCGCCGGCTGGCGGGCGTGCTCATCGGGGCGTGCTTCCTCGCCGGGATCGTGCACCGCTGCCTGCGCTTCTACGCCTACTGGGGCCGGATCGACAAGCCGCTGGACCTCATCCCGACGGCCTGTTTCGGCGGTGGCGCGGGGCTGGCCGCCGGACTCGTGCTCTACGCGGCGTGGACGCGGCTGCGCAGGACGCCGACGGCGTCGCCCCCCGCGACGCCCTCGGACACCGACGATCAGGCCGGCGAGCGGGAGCAGGTCGAGGCCCTGGTGCGCCGGGAGATGTCCTCCGCGGTCACCCTGCGCGCCCCGCTCGACGTCTCGGTGGGCGTCGGCCCGGACTGGGAGTCGGCGGCGCACTGACCGGACGAGCC
>NZ_RDBI01000227.1 GCF_008042125.1 Streptomyces sp. MS191 | reverse complement strand
GCCCGAGGGGACGTCCGGGCTCGTCATAGGCGGCGGCTTCCCGGAGATGTACGGCCCGGAGCTGTCCGCCAACGAGCCGCTGCGCAAGGCCGTGGCGGAACTGGCGCGCTCCGGCGCCCCGGTCGCCGCGGAGTGCGCGGGGCTGCTCTACCTCGCGCGGTCCCTCGACGGGACGCCCATGTGCGGGGTCCTGGACGCCGACGCGCGGATGTCGGAGCGGCTCACCCTCGGGTACCGGGACGCCGTGGCCGTGAGCGACAGTCCGCTCGCCGCCGCCGGCGCCCGGATGCGGGGCCACGAGTTCCACCGGACCGTGATCGAGCCGGGCGCCGGCGCGCAGGCGGCCTGGGGGCTGCGGCAGCCCGAGCGGCGGGTCGAGGGCTTCGTCCAGGACGGGGTGCACGCGAGCTACGTGCACACCCACTGGGCGGGGGCGCCGGAGGCCGCCGCGCGGTTCGTCGCGCACTGCGGGCCCGGCCGTGGCGGGGAGTCGGGCACGTGACGTCAGCCGGACAGGCCCACCACCAGCCAGATGAAGCCGACGCCCGCCACCGTGCACAGCAGGGTGGAGCGGGCGGGGTGTTCGTGGTGGGCCTCGGGGAGGATCTCGGCGGCGGCGAGGTAGAGCAGGGCGCCGCCGAAGAACCCGAGATAGCTGCCGAGCAGTTCCTCCGGAAGGGTGAACAACAGGGTGGACGCGGCGCCGAGGATCGGTGCGAGCGCGTCCGCGACCAGCATCGCGACCGCCTTGCGCCGGGCGTTCCCGTACAGGCTGGTGATCGTGTACGTGTTGAAGCCGTCGGCGAAGTCGTGGGTGATGACGGCGAGGGCCACGGTGGCGCCCATGCCTCCGCCGACCTGGAAGGCGGCGCCGAGCGCGATGCCGTCCATGAGGCTGTGCAGGATCATGGCCGCCGCCGCGGTGA
Source organism: Streptomyces sp. MS191 (assembly GCF_008042125.1). Lineage (GTDB taxonomy): Bacteria > Actinomycetota > Actinomycetes > Streptomycetales > Streptomycetaceae > Streptomyces. The sequence continues at coordinate 1,086 of NZ_RDBI01000227.1, read as the reverse complement.
GGCCGACCTGCGGGACCCGCTCGTCGGCCCCGACGCCGTGCGCGGCCCGGCGGACGGCCAGCAGCCGCTCGACCACGTGGGCGAGGAGGAAGCCGCCGACGAAGAGCAGCAGCGCCTGCGGGACGCCGAACACCTTGTGACCCGCGGCCTCCATGGCCTCCGGCAGCAGGTCGAGGCCGACCACGCCGAGCATGAGTCCGCCCGCGAGGCCGAGGACCAGGTGCCGCCGGTCGGTGACGCGCTGCGCCGTCCAGCCGCCGAACAGCGTCATGAGGAACGCGCCGAGCGCGACGAGTACGGCCATGCGCCCTTGCTATCCGATCGGCGGGGCCCCGCGCACATCACCGCGCGGGGTGCGGAGAGGCCGGCCGCATGATCACGGTGATCGGGTCCGGCGCGGGCGCGGACGCGGGTTCCCCGGCCGGCGGGACCGCCTGGGTGGTGGACGTCCGGGGCGACGTGTTGACGCAGGGGGATCTCGACCTCATCGGCAAGCACGTGTCCGAGGGCGGGACACGGGTCGTGGTGCGCGCGCTCGGGGACCCCGGATTCTTCGGGGTGGTGCGGGCGCTGGCCGCCCGCTTCGGGGCCGAGGCGCTCGACGTGCGGCCGGGACCGGGCGCGGTGGGTCTCGCCTTCGCCCGACTGCGGCAGTCGTGGGACGACGCCGTGGTCGTGGACGGCACCGCCGGGGCCGGGGTGGCGCTGGACCGGGCGGTGAACGTGTGCCGGGCGCATCCCAAGGTGGCCGTGCTGCCGGGTCCCGGCGTGGGTCCGGCGGAGCTGGGCGCCGAGCTGGTGCACCGGGTCGAGTCGCGGACGCTGGTGGTGTTCTCGGCGCTCGGCGACCCCTTCCGTGAGCGCGTGGAACGGGTGGCCCCGCACGAGGCGATGTGCCGCGTCTGGGAGGGCGTGAACCTGGTCCTGTGCCTGGACGAGACGCGGGCGGAGCGACCGGCTCCCGCCGTGACCGGTCCGCTCACCGGGCCGGGCGGCTGGGCGCTGCCGGACGCGGAGTTCGGGGCGGGTTCGGGGGCGGCTCTCGCGCGGTCGTCGGGAGCGGCGTCCGGGGCCGGCGTCCGGGGC
>NZ_RDBI01000226.1 GCF_008042125.1 Streptomyces sp. MS191 | reverse complement strand
GCGCAGGGGCGCGCCGGGGTCGACCCAGCCGAGGAAGTCCAGGTCCTCCCAGGGGAGTGCGGCGAAGTCCAGGGGCAGTCGGAGCCGGCTCGCCTCGCCCTTCGTGCAGTTGACGAAGGACGAGCGGATCTGGCGGTCGGTAAGAGGCTCCATTCCATGCACCGTACACACGCCGCCCGGCGGGGGCACCCGGATTTCCGGCGACCCGGCAGCGCGGGCGCCCGGATGCCGAGCGACGTGCCCGGGCACCCGCGCGGCTGCCCGGCACCGGCCGGCCGCCGGAGGTGATCGCCATCGACAACCTGGCCGCGAGGAGTCCTGGGAGCGGAGTCAGAACGCCTTCCGCCGGGCGCCCGCGCTGCCGGGTCGCCGGAAATCCGGGTGCCCCCGCCGGGCGGCGTGTGTACGGTGCATGGAATGGAGCCTCTTACCGACCGCCAGATCCGCTCGTCCTTCGTCAACTGCACGAAGGGCGAGGCGAGCCGGCTCCGACTGCCCCTGGACTTCGCCGCACTCCCCTGGGAGGACCTGGACTTCCTCGGCTGGGTCGACCCCGGCGCGCCCCTGCGCGCCCATCTGGTGCTCCCGCGCGAGGACGGCCCTCTCGGGATCAGCCTGCGGGTGCCGGCCACCGGGCGCACCAGCGCGGTCAAGTCCAGCCTCTGCCAGATCTGCCTCACCGGGCACGCCTCTTCGGGCGTGACGCTGCTGGCGGCGCCGCTGGCCGGCTCACGGGGCCGCGAGGGGAACACGGTCGGCACGTACATCTGCGCCGACCTGGCCTGTTCCCTCTACATCCGCGGCAAGCGGCAGCCCAGGCTGCGCGCGGGGCGCCAGGAGGAGTCCCTCACCGTCGACGAGCGGATCGAGCGGACGATGACCCACCTGAACGCCTTCGTCGACAAGGTGGCGGCGGGCTAGAGAACCGGCGCCCTCCCGGCCCGGGCGCCATGCGCACCCGCGCCCGGCGCGACGGCGCGGACTGGGTCCTCGACGGGACGAAGATGTGGATCACCAACGGTTCGGTCGCCGACGTCGCCGTCGTGTGGGCCCGTACGGACGAAGGC
>NZ_RDBI01000225.1 GCF_008042125.1 Streptomyces sp. MS191 | reverse complement strand
TGGTGCGGCGGGGATGGGACGAGGGCTTGGTGGCTGTGCTTGGTGCTTGGTGCTTGGTGCTTGGTGCGTCGGGCCGAGGGGCTTGTGTTGAGCCGTGCTTGGCGAGGGCGCCGGCTGAGGCCCTTGTCGGCACCCCTGTTCGGTTGCTTCTGGGGGTTGGCCGCCCTCTCTCCGAGTGTGGCGGGYTMCGGCGCCRCATCAAGGGCGCTCCTTCGTCGCGTCGGCTTCGCCGATGTCGCTTCGCTCCACCCTTGACCCGTCACCTCCACCCGCCTTTTCACACTCGGAGGGCGGCCCGGGAAAGGGACCAGGGCAGGGGGCCGGGGCGGCGCGCAGCGCCGTCGGCCCGCGTCGGTCCGGGGGTGGTTCAGCGCAGCCATTGAATGGGGCAGCTGGGCAGGGCTTAGCGGGTGCCACTCAATTCTCGGTTGGGATTCATGCCCCGCTGGTCACTCTTCGGTGGGGTGAAGCCGAATCCGCAGCCAGCATCGGCAGTGCAGGTCATCGGCCACCGGGCGCGCAGATCGTGCGGGCTCCGTCCGTCCCACCGGTCCCATCCACCCCATCGCCGGGCTGGGATCAATCGAGGAATGACGCTACGGCGTACATTAAGCCCCCTGCGAGTCCGATATGCCCCCGAAGTCCCTATCCTGTCTGCGTTACCGCAGGTAATGTACGCCGTAGCGTCATTCGGGATGACTCCGCCTGTTGGGATGGCCGGACCGGCCGGCTTGAGGCGTTGACTTCTCCAAGGGCTCGCGGATCGGGCTTCACTCACCACCGGGAATGACCAGCGGGGCATGAATCCCCGCCAGGAATCGGGTGGCACCCGCTAAGCGCCGCCGGGTCACCCCATTCAATGGCTGCGCTGAACCACCCCAAGGCAGACGGACGCCGACGGCGCCCAGAAATAACGCGGCCCCCYGCCCTGGTCCCTTTCCCGGGCCGCCCTCCGAGTGTGAAAAGGCGGGTGGAGGTGACGGGTCAAGGGTGGAGCGAAGCGACATCGGCGAAGCCGACGCGACGAAGGAGCGCCCTTGATGTGGCGCCGGAGCCC
>NZ_RDBI01000224.1 GCF_008042125.1 Streptomyces sp. MS191 | reverse complement strand
GGGTTACGGCGCCGCATCAAGGGCGCTCCTTCGTCGCGTCGGCTTCGCCGATTCCGCTTCGCTCCACCCTTGACCCGTCACCTCCACCCGCCTTTTCACACTCGGAGGGCGGCCCGGGAAAGGGGCCAGGGCAGGGGGTGCGCATTTCCTGGGCGCCATCGGCGTCCGTCCGCCTCGGGGTGGCTTCCCGCACCCATTGAATGGGGTGACCCGGCAGGGCTTAGCGGGTACCACTCGATTCTTGGTTGGGATTCATGCCCCGCTGGTCACTCTCCGGTGGGGGTGATCCCTGCCCGGCGCCCAGCCCCGATCGTTCGGGCCGGGAGCCCCATCCGTCCCGCCAGCCCCATCGCCGGTCGGCAGTCGACCTCTCAATGACGCTACGGCGTACATTACTTGCGGTAACACGGACGGGGTAAGGGACTTTGGGGGTATATCGGACTCTCGGAGGGCTTAATGTACGCCGTAGCGTCATTCGGAACGACTTCACCTGACGGGAAGGCCAGACCGACCGCCTGAGTCGTCGACCTCTCCAAGGGCTCGCGGATCCGGCTCCACCCACCACCGGGAATGACCAGCGGGGCATGAATCCCAACCAAGAAGCGAGTGACACCCGCTGAGCCATGCCCAGCTGCCCCATTCAATGGCAGCGGGAAGCCACCCCTAGACCCGCCGGCCGCCGACGGCGCCCGAGGGGCTCCGGTCCCCGGAGCGGATGCCCCCTCCCCGGGCCGCCCTCCGAGTGTGAAAAGGCAGCCGGGGCCGGGCGGTCAAGGGTGGAGCGAAGCGGAATCGGCGAAGCCGACGCGACGAAGGAGCGCCCTTGATGCGGCGCCGTAACCCGCCACACTCGGAGAGAGGGCGGCCAACCACCAGAAGTAACCGGGGAACGCCGAGTCCAAGAGCCCGAAGGCCGGCGAGGAGCCAGAGGAGCAGCGTGAGGACGGTGGCGGCGGCGAAGACGATGGCGTAGCGGGCGAGGAACTGGGTGTTGGTGAAGTCGACGTCGGCGGTCCCCTTCACCGCCTTGGAGAGCGTGTCGACGATGGACACGGCGGCATCGGCGCACC
>NZ_RDBI01000223.1 GCF_008042125.1 Streptomyces sp. MS191 | reverse complement strand
CACCCACCACCGGGAATGACCAGCGGGGCATGAGTCCCAGCCGAGAATCGAGTGGCACCCGCTAAGTACCGCCGGGTCACCCCATTCAATGGCTGCGCTGAACCACCCCAAGGCGGACGGACGCCGACGGCGCCCAGAAATAACGCGGCCCCCTGCCCTGGACCCATCCCCCGGGCCGCCCTCCGAGTGTGAAAAGGCGGGTGGAGGCGACGGGGCAAGGGTGGAGCGAAGCGACATCGGCGAAGCCGACGCGACGAAGGAGCGCCCTTGATGCGGCGCCGGAGCCCGCCACACTCGGAGAGAGGGCGGCCCGGGTAAGGGGCATCCGCTCCGGGGACCGGAGCCCCTCGGCCGCCGTCGGCGGCTGTCAGGTCTAGGGGTGGCTTCCCGCACCCATTGAATGGGGTGACCCGGCATGGCTTAGCGGCAATCCCTCGCCCATGGGCGGGGATTCATGCCCCGCTGGTCATTCCCGGTGGTGGGTGRAGCCGAATCCGCAGGCAGCATCGGCAGTGCGGGTCTTGGGTCACCGGGCGCGCGGATCGGGGCTCGCGCGGGCTGCATCCGTCCCACTGGTCCCATCCGCCCCATCGCCGGGCTGGGATTGATCGAGGATGACGCTACGGCGTACATTAAGCCCCCGGGGAGTCCGATATGCCCCCGAAGTCCCTTATTCTGTCTGCGTTACCGCAGGTAATGTACGCCGTAGTGTCATTCGGGATGACTCCGCCTGTTGGGATGGACCGGGCGGGCCCGCCCGGGGCGGCAACCATCCCAGGGACCCTCGCATCCGGCTTCACCCACCACCGGGAATGACCAGCGGGGCATGAGTCCCAGCCGAGAATCGAGTGGCACCCGCTAAGTACCGCCGGGTCACCCCATTCAATGGCTGCGCTGAACCACCCCAAGGCGGACGGACGCCGACGGCGCCCAGAAATAACGCGGCCCCCTGCCCTGGACCCATCCCCCGGGCCGCCCTCCGAGTGTGAAAAGGCGGGTGGAGGCGACGGGGCAAGGGTGGAGCGAAGCGACATCGGCGAAGCCGACGCGACGAAGGAGCGCCCTTGATGCGGCGCCGGAGCCCGCCACACTCGGA
>NZ_RDBI01000222.1 GCF_008042125.1 Streptomyces sp. MS191 | reverse complement strand
ACCCCGCCGGTGGCGCCCCCGCGCCGGCCGCCTCCACCACCGACGCGAGCCCACCGGGCTCCGCCGCGCCCGCCGCGGAGCTCGCCGCCGAGCTGCGCCGCCTGGAGTCCGCCCGTGGCGTGCGCATCGGCGCCTTCGCCTACGACCCGGCGAGCGGCCGCACCCTCTCCTACCGTGCGGACGAGAGCTTCCCCGTCCTGTCCACCTTCAAGGCCTTCGTGGCCGCGGCCGTCCTCGACAAGGCCCGCCGGGTGTCCCCGGGGCTGCTGGAGCGGAAGGTGCACTGGACGGCGCGCGACGAGGTGAGCGACTCGCCCACCACGCGTGGCCGGGGCGTGGCCGGCATGACCGTGGCGGAACTCTGCCACGCCGCCGTCACCCGCAGCGACAACACCGCGGGCAACCTCCTGCTGAGGGAGATCGGCGGCCCGTCCGGCCTCACCCGCCACCACCGGGCGCTCGGCGACCCGGTCACCCGGCTGGACCGCTGGGAGCCCGAACTCAACGACTGGCACCCGGGGGAGCCACGCGACACCACCACACCGGCCGCCGCCGGCCGCGCCCTCGAACGGGTGGCCCTCGGTACGGCCCTGGTGCCCGAAGACCGGGCACGGCTGAACGGCTGGCTGCGCGCCACCGTCACCGGCTCCGAGCGGATCAGGGCCGGCGTGCCCGAGGACTGGGAGGTCGGCGACAAGACCGGGACCAGCAGCGCGTACGGCGGCGCCCACGACATCGCCGTGGTGCGCCCCCGCTCCGGCGCACCCGTGGTCCTCGCGATCCTCACCCGCCGGACCACCGCGGCCGCGCCGTCGGACAGCGTCTCCGTCGCCGACCTCCCAGTCCTCGGGCACGCCGGCCCTGATCCGCTCGGAGCCGGTGACGGTGGCGCGCAGCCAGCCGTTCAGCCGTGCCCGGTCTTCGGGCACCAGGGCCGTACCGAGGGCCACCCGTTCGAGGGCGCGGCCGGCGGCGGCCGGTGTGGTGGTGTCGCGTGGCTCCCCCGGGTGCCAGTCGTTGAGTTCGGGCTCCCAGCGGTCCAGCCGGG
>NZ_RDBI01000221.1 GCF_008042125.1 Streptomyces sp. MS191 | reverse complement strand
CCCCATTCAATGGCAGCGGGAAGCCACCCCTAGACCCGCCGGCCGCCGACGGCGCCCGAGGGGCTCCGGTCCCCGGAGCGGATGCCCCCTCCCCGGGCCGCCCTCCGAGTGTGGCGGGTTACGGCGCCGCATCAAGGGCGCTCCTTCGTCGCGTCGGCTTCGCCGATTCCGCTTCGCTCCACCCTTGACCCGTCACCTCCACCCGCCTTTTCACACTCGGAGGGCGGCCCGGGAAAGGGGCCAGGGCAGGGGGTGCGCATTTCCTGGGCGCCATCGGCGTCCGTCCGCCTCGGGGTGGCTTCCCGCWSCCATTGAATGGGGCAGCTGGGCATGGCTYAGCGGGTGTCACTCGMTTCTTGGTTGGGATTCATGCCCCGCTGGTCATTCCCGGTGGTGGGTGGAGCCGGATCCGCGAGCCCTTGGAGAGGTCGACGACTCAGGCGGTCGGTCTGGCCTTCCCGTCAGGTGAAGTCGTTCCGAATGACGCTACGGCGTACATTACTTGCGGTAACACGGACGGGGTAAGGGACTTTGGGGGTATATCGGACTCTCGGAGGGCTTAATGTACGCCGTAGCGTCATTGAGAGGTCGACTGCCGACCGGCGATGGGGCTGGCGGGACGGATGGGGCTCCCGGCCCGAACGATCGGGGCTGGGCGCCGGGCAGGGATCACCCCCACCGGAGAGTGACCAGCGGGGCATGAATCCCAACCAAGAAKCGAGTGRYACCCGCTRAGCCATGCCCAGCTGCCCCATTCAATGGCAGCGGGAAGCCACCCCTAGACCCGCCGGCCGCCGACGGCGCCCGAGGGGCTCCGGTCCCCGGAGCGGATGCCCCCTCCCCGGGCCGCCCTCCGAGTGTGCCGGGTTACGGCGCCGCATCCAGGGCGCTCCTTCGTCGCGTCGGCTTCGCCGATTCCGCTTCGCTCCACCCTTGACCCGTCACCTCCACCCGCCTTTTCACACTCGGAGGGCGGCCCGGGAAAGGGGCCAGGGCAGGGGGTGCGCATTTCCTGGGCGCCGGGGTGCGCATTTCCTGGGCGCCATCG
>NZ_RDBI01000220.1 GCF_008042125.1 Streptomyces sp. MS191 | reverse complement strand
GCTCAACCCCGAACTGGCCGCGGCCGACTGGCGTCCCCGCTTCGTCGACTACCTGTACCTCGGGCTCACCAACTCGACCGCCTTCAGCCCCACCGATGTCATGCCGCTGGCCCCCTGGGCCAAGGTCGTCATGAGCGTCCAGGCCCTCCTCTCCCTTCTCATCCTCGGGCTCGTGGTCGCCCGCGCCGTCAACGTGCTTGCCTGACGCTCCGACAGACCGCACCGCGCCCTCCACTGGTCGTCTGCTTGATCCCCCCTCCCCTGCCGAAGACCCCGAGGCGCCCTCCGGGTCGCGTCCGCCACCGGGACGCCCTCTCCGTCGGCGTCCCGGTGGCGTCGGCCAGATGGGGCACTTCGGTCGCGCCGCCGAACGCGCTGCACCGCGGTGATTCGGTGACTCGGTAGCTTCGTGACCAGGTGTCTCGGGCGTGGGTACCCAGGGGCGGCCCTTGCGATGGCCCGTTGACGACAGCCCCCGAAGCGAGGAGAGCGGCATGTCACGACCTGTCACCGTGGGAGTCGACGGCTCCCAGGGAAGTGTGGCGGCATTGGACTGGGCCGCCGACGAGGCGGCGCTGCGCGGCACGGGCCTGCGGCTGGTGTACGCCACGCGATGGGCGCAGCACCAACTGGCGGCCATGAAGGTGTCGCACGAGGATCGCGCCGGCGAGGCGGAAGGCGTACTCGCCGCGACCGAGCGGCGTGCCCGCGACCGGCAGCCGGGTCTTGCGATGACCGCCGATGAGATCGAGGATGCCCCCAACAGTGTGCTGCTGGCCGCCGCGGCGGAAGCGGATCTGCTGGTCGTGGGCTCTCACGGGCTCGGCAGTGTCCGCGGATTCATCGTGGGGTCCGTGGGCCAGGAGGTTGTCGCGGACGCGAAACGTCCCGTCGTTCTCGTGCGTCCGGGAAACGAGGAGGGCGGGTCCGGTGCCCCGGACCAGAGCGGCGGCCGGAAAGTCGTCCTCGGTCTCGACGTGACCGAAGTGAACGACGAACCCCTGGAGTTCGCCTTCGACTTCGCCGGACGCCATGGCGTTCCGCTGGAGATCGTGCACACGTGGCACGCCCCCTTCACCCAGCGCCACAAAGCCGACGAGGATGCCGAGATGGCGTCGATGCTCTCCGACGCGGTGCGCCCCTTCCGCGACAGGTTCCCGGCCGTGCAGGTGTCCGAGGTGTCCGCTCCCGGTCGGGCGGCCGAACACCTCGTCGAGGCAGCCGACGACGCGGACCTCGTGGTCGTCGGCCGGCGCAGGGCGGCCAAGGGCTCCCACATCGGTTCGGTCACCCACGCGCTCATCCACCACGCCTCCTGCCCCGTGGCCGTCGTACCGCACGGCTGACGGACCGGGTCCGGGCGTTCGGTACGGCATCCCCGCCACCGGCGGTCGAGCCCGTCAGCGACCGGGACGAGGCCGTCAGCCACGCAGCCCGCCCGCGCGGCGGGTTGCGCGGTGTACGGCCTCCCGGCTTCGACGGGCACCGCTCCACATCCGTCCGGCTCGAGGGCGGGCCCGCCGAGCTGGGGCCCGCGCCGCCCGCGCCGCCGACGCGGCGATGCCCGAGCCGGTCGGTCCGGCCTCAGCGATCGGAGGAGAGGGGCTGCGCCGTGCCGTCGCCGAGGTGTCGTTCCGCGTCCCTCGCGTGGGCGCGGCAGGCCAGGAACGACTTCCCGCGCTCGTCGGTGATCTGATGGGTGACAGGTTCGCCGCATGTGTTGCCCAGCCTGTCCGCGCTCCATCGGCGTGAGCAGCCCGCCACAGTGCACCGACACCTGTCACCCCTCTTGCGCAGAGTGTTCCCGTGATCCGGGCAGACGCCCCAGGGCACTCCACACAAGCTCTCGGTCCCCGGCACGACATAGACGCGGGCATAACTGCCCGCGAGCCTCTCCAACGCCTCCCAGACCCCGCGGATGTCTCCTGCCGCATCCTCCAACTGGTAGGCGACATGGTGGGTCTCCGCAGCGGCGAACAACCGCCCGTAAGCGTCTTGGACCCTGCCCTGCAGAGCGTGGACGTCGCCCATCAGCTCGCGAAGCTCGGCGGCGGTCGGCCCTTGCTGCTTGTCGATCATGAAAGCCCCCTCCAGGTGTACCTACGTCCCGAGTATCCCAACAGCCCACCTCATGGGCCCCCTCCGCCCGTCCCGTCACCACGGGCGCGAGTCCCGGCACGGGGTGGTCGATCCGGTGTTCGCCGGTCGGCAGGCCACGGACGACGTACGGACGGAGTCGGTCACGCGGGAGGTGCGGACCGACACCACCTCGCTCCACGAGGCCCGATACTCGGGTGCGACCGGGACGGGGCGGGTCTAGCGTGACGGCTTTGCACATCGTGGAGGAGGGGTGCGGTGCTTGTCATGCCTGGTCGGCGGACGTCGACGATGGAGCTGCTGGCCGTCGAGGCGTCCGGGCGGGGAATGACGGTCCGGGCGGCGGATCCGCCGCCGTCGAGCTCGTAGTAGAGCAGCGAGAAGGCCAGGATGGTACACACCCACACCGTGCCGCCGGACTGCAGCAGGCTCGAGGCGGAGCCGGTCTCCCGCCCGCCGTGAATGAGGTCGTCGACCAGGTGGACGGTCGACACGACGGCACTGAGAGCAAGGGCTCCGACCAGGGTGATGGAGACGGCACGCAGGAAGGTGGTACGCCGGTCGATCCGGCCCGGGTCGCCCGCGATCAGCGCCAGCAGGAGCGCCCCCTCGACGACGGGGAAGACCCAGCGGGGCGCCAGGCGCAGGCCGTCGGGGAGCAGCATGGTCAGCACCATCGCAGCGAGGACGGCCGAGGCCATCGGCCAGCGGGGTTCGCGGAACGACGCGTGCGGACCCCGGCGCTCGGTCGACTCGGAAGGGGGAAGTCTGGTCACGTGGCGGGCCCTTGCAGTCATCGTCCGATTCGTGGCCCCGACCGTCCGCGACGGTCGACGCTCGCGGATCTGAGGAAGAGAGCTGCTCGCGATCGGTGGTCGCTTCGTCTCCGGCCGGAACTCTGGTGTACCTCGCAACAGCGGATCCGAGGTCAGGGCCCGCGGGTGGGAACGACGTTCTCCAGTGGCTCTCCGGCGAGGTGACGCAGGATCTGGGTGCGGATCAGCCGGAGTGCCCGGGGCAGAAAGGCCGAGCTGTTGCCTCCGACGTGCGGGCTGATGAGGGTGTGGGGCGCGTGCCACAGCGGATGGCCGGGCGGGAGGGGCTCCGGGTCGGTGACGTCCAGGGCGGCGTGCAGTCTGCGGGCCGTCAGCTCGGTGAGCAGTGCGTCGGTGTCCACGACGGAGCCTCTGGACACGTTCACCAGCAGGGATCGATCCGGCATGAGAGCGAGAAGACGTGCGTCGATCAGGCCGCGTGTCTCCTCGGTCAGGGGGACCGTGACGATCACGACGTCGGCCTGGGGCAGTAGTTCGGGCAGCTCGTCGACCGCGTGGACGGGGCCGCGGGGGACTGAACGTGCTCGGCGGGCCACACGCAGGAAGGAGCACTCGAAGGGGGCGATCCGGTCCTCGATCGCGGCGCCGATGGAGCCGTAGCCGACGAGCATGACCGTACGGTCGGCCAGAGCGGGGCGGTATCCGGTCCGCCACTCCTCGACGTCCTGGCCGCGTACGAAGTCGGGGATCCCGCGGAGCGACGCGAGAACGAGCGCCACGGCCAGTTCGGCGGTGCTGGTGTCATGAACGCCCCTGGCGTTGCAGAGGGTGACACCGGCGGGTACGAACTTCGCGAGGTCGTCGACGCCGGCCGAGAGGGACTGGACGACTCTCAGCCGCGGCGCGCTCGCGAGGAGGGGCACGGCGGCATCCGTGCGGCCGTACGGGATGACGAAGAACTCCACCGCCGCGAGGCCCTCCGTGTCCGGCGGGCTGTCGATGCCGTCCCACACCGTGACGGGCAGGTCATCCGGCATCCCGCGCACGTCGGATGCCGGATACGGCAGGAGGAACCGGGCGGCGCCGTGATCGGCGGGATCGTCCAAGGTGCTCACGGGCCGAACCTAGACGATGTGGCGTGCATGACCGGGCGGACCGGGCCGACGGCGTCCGCTGAACGGCCGTTCGGGTGAGCCGCACAGGAGAGCGCCTCGCGCGGGGGAATGGTGCGCCCCGCCCCGGCGGCGCCCGCGGTGCGGTTGCCGAGCTCGCGGCGGTGCCGCGCCCTCCTTCGTGACCCCCACGCCTGCCGGAGCGGGGAGGACGACGGACTAGGCTTTTCGCATGGTGGGTACACAGCCGCGTGAGGCGGAGCGTGGTCCGGGCCGGCCGCGAGAGGAACGCGTCACCGGGGCGGTCCTGAAGGCGGTCGTCGATCTGGTCACGGAGCAGGGGATCGGGGCCGTCACGATGGATGCCGTCGCCGCGCGGGCCGGGGTGAGCAAGCCGGCCATCTACCGGCGATGGCCCACCAAGCAGGACCTGATCATCGCCGCCGCCGAGACCCGCATCGGTGTCCTTTCGGTGCCTGACCTGGGCGACTTCAGCGCGGAGCTCCGCTTCCTGCTGACCACGCGGCTGGAGGCGTACCGGCTGCCGGGATCGGATCGGCTGATCGCGGGCCTGATCGGTGCGTCGGCCGAGGCGGGCGCGGTGCGTGAGGAGTACGCGGGGTACACCCAGCGGATCACCAGTGAGACCAGGCGCATCCTGGAGCGCGGGATCGCGCGCGGAGAGGTGCTGCCCGACACGGATGTGCGGGCCGCGGCGACCTTGGTGGCGGCGCCGCTGCTCTTCCGGCTGATCGTGGAGCAGGAGCTGCCCGACGCCGCGCTGGTGGAGACGCTGGTGGACCTCGTCAGCCGCGCCGTCCGATCGGCTCCCTGAGCGGTCCGCCACCCCGGATCTCCGGCTTTATTTTTCGATGCTCACGACTCTTGCCTCGGCACACCGTAATAACGATACTTCCGGTAACGATTTTCCGCCCTCGTTACGGAGGCCTCATGGACAGCGTCGTCACCCCTCCCGTCCCCGCGCTCGACAAGCCCCTGATGCACTACGGCAAGCGCACGCTCGAGCGCATCGCGCCCGGCACGTCCCAGCCCGACTACCGGCTCCTGGACGTCAGCCCGCTCACCCCGCACATCGGCGCCGAGATCGAAGGCGTCGACCTCTCGCTCCCGATCAGCGAGGAACTCGCGGACGAGATCAGGCAGGCCCTGCTGGAGTGGAAGGTGCTGTTCTTCCGCGACCAGCACGACTTCGATCCGCAGTCCCAGCTCGCGCTGGCCGGTCTGTGGGGCGAGCCCGAGCCCAACCCCTTCTTCCCCAAGGGCGACACCGTCGGCGTCTCCCGCCTGGCCAAGGACGCGATGGCCATCGGCACGGAGAACATCTGGCACAGCGACCACTCGTTCATGGCCGCGCCGGCACTCGGCTCCGTCCTGCGCGCGGTCGAGGTCCCGTCCGCGGGCGGCGACACCATGTGGGCCGACATGGCAGCCGCGTACGACAACCTCACCGAGACCATGAAGGACCGGATCGAGAACCTCACCGCGGAGCACGACTGGGTGCCCAGCTGGGGCGCGCTGATGACCGAGAGTCAGATCACCGCGCACCGCGCGAACCTGCCGGCCGTCGAGCACCCCGTGGTCGTCCGCCACCCGCGCACCGGACGCAAGCTCCTCTACGTCAACGAGCCCTTCACCACGCGGATCGTCGGCCTGACGGACCCCGAGAGCCGTGAACTGCTCAACGAGCTCGTCCTCCAGGCCCGGATCCCCGAGTACCAGGTGCGCTTCCGCTGGCAGCCGGGCTCCGTCGCGATCTGGGACAACATCGCCACCCAGCACTACGCGATCAGCGACTACTTCCCGCAGCGCCGTGTCATGGAACGCATCGCCATCGCCGGAGCCCCGCTCTCCTGATCGCCGACGCCCCGCTCTCCTGAACGACCCCCCCCCGCTCCCCTCTCCATCCAGTCTCCGCGGAGCCCTTGTGACCGCGGTCGTCTGCCTGGACGACCCGTACACGGCGGACATGCTGGCGGCGCTGCCGGACGTCGACCCGGGGCGTCGGCGATCAGGAGAGCGGGGCTCCGG
>NZ_RDBI01000022.1 GCF_008042125.1 Streptomyces sp. MS191 | reverse complement strand
CGCTGTGGATCCTGCTCGACCGGCCGAGCGTGCTCGGTCACCTGGCGGCGGCCGACGGCCGGAGCGACCCGCAGGACCTGCTCCAGGTCCCCCTGCGGCACGGACGCGCCGCCCAGGTCACGGTGGTGGTCGCCGAGGCGGGGACGGCCTCGACCGCCGTTCCCGTGCCGTTCAGCCGCTCCGGCAGCAGCTCCAGGACGGCGAGCCGGTGGGCCTCGCTCGTCGCGTCGTCGTACGGGTCGGGCGYGGCCGGCACCTGGAGGCGGAGGGCCGGGCCGGCGCCGAGACGGGCGTAGCCGCGGCCGGGCGGGACGACCGGGGTCGGCGTGGTGTGCGGCGGGACGCCCAGGACGGAGGCGATCTGCTCGGCGGACGCCGGGCCGAGGACGACCCGGGCGCGGGTGTGCGTCCGCACCGTCTCGGACAGGGTGTCGAGGCTGTCGAACTGCTCGGCGACCACCACCGTGACCTGGGCGGCGCGTCCGTGCCGCAGGGGGACCTGGAGCAGGTCCTGCGGGTCGCTCCGGCCGTCGGCCGCCGCCAGGTGACCGAGCACGCTCGGCCGGTCGAGCAGGATCCACAGCGGGCGCTTGGTGTCCTCGGGGGCGGGGTGGCCCGCCTGGCGGGCCCGGTTGGCCGCGATCAGCCGCCGCTCGGTCTCGTGCGCCGCCCACTCCAGACTCGCCAGCGCGCCCGCCAGGCCGCACTCGACGGCCAGGACACCGGCACGGCCGGTGAGGCAGGCGTACTCGCCGGTGCCGCTGCCCTCGACGACGAGGACGTCGCCGTACGGCAGGGCCTGCAGCGCGAGGGAGCGCAGCAGCGAGGTGGTGCCGCTGCCGGGCTGGCCGACGGCCAGCAGGTGCGGCTCGGTGGAGCGGGGGCCGGTGCGCCACACGACCGGGGGCGCGTCCTGCGGCCCGTCGGCGGCCAGCACCGGGACCGTGCGCTGCACGGAATCGGCGTCGGTGAAGCCGAGGACGGTCTCGCCGGGCGCGGTCACGAAGCGCTGGGCGGCGATGTCGGTGGGCAGGGCGGGCAGCACGGTCATGACCAGCTTGTTGCCCTCCTCGTCCCACGCGAAGTGGTACTCGCGGCCGCGCCCCGACTTGGCGTGCAGCAGCTGCTCGATGCGGGCCCGCGCGGCGGGCTCGCCGTCCGGGAAGTACGCGGGGTAGCTGATCCGCAGGCGCGTCGGGCGGCCGGCGTCGTCGAAGGCGTGGTCCCCGAAGGCGCCGCTCCAGTCGCCACCGTGGGCGAAGAGGGGGGCCGGGTCCTCGGGGACGGAGAAGTACGGCACCAGAGCCTCGTAGAGGCCCTTGAGCCGTTCGATCTCGGCGTCGTCGGGTCCGGTCTTCACGACCGGGCGCTCCCGCCCCTTCCACGCGGCGGCGCCCATCACCGACACCAGGGCCAGCAGCGGCCCGTACGGCACGAGGGCGACGACGAAGACGCAGGCCGCGACCAGGAACAGCGTGGGACCGCGCCGTTCCTTGGGGGTCGCGGCCCACCTGGCCCGCGCGGTCGCGGCCAGCTTCCGCAGACCACGCGTGATGGTGATCAGCGGATGGAGCACATCGGTGGCGTTGTCGGCGGCCGTGCGCGCGATCTCTCGACTGCGAGCGATCTGGGCGCTGCCGCTGCTCAGAATGCGGGGGAGTGGTCGCCGGGCCACGTCGTACTCCTGGAGTTGTGGAAGGGGCTGTGGAACGTCAGAACTTGATCCCGCCCAAGAGGCTGGCGAGGCTCTGTCCGCCTGCGGTGATGCTCGGGGCGATGGCGGTGCCCGCGAGGTAGAAACCGAAGAGGGCGCTGACGAAGGCGTGCGACGCCTTCATGCCGTCCTTCTTGAAGAACAGGAAGCAGATGATGCCGAGCAGGACGACGCCTGAGATGGACAGGATCATTTGGGGTTCTCCTGGTTGAGGGGACAGTCACCATGAGTCCTTCCAGGTTCACAGCAAGTATCTATGCGATTAAAGGTGCATATGGGTGAAATGCGGGCGATTTCACTTGACTGGCGGACGAGGAGGGGGTGTCCGAGTGGCGAAACGCGCGGAGCGCGCTAGCGCGGCGGACGGGTCGGCCGGTCGGACGGGGTGGTCCGGTCGGGGGGTGGGCTCACACGGGGGCCGCCCCGGCTGTGAGGTGGGTGCTCGGTGCGCCGGCGCCCGGGTGTGAGCTGCGGTGATCTTTGCCGTGGACGCGCCGCGTCATGTCGTCCGGCGGGCAGTACCCTGTCGATTCACTCGTACGGCCGCGGTCGCGTTGCGCGGGCCCACGGCCGTACCCGGCACACGAACAGCATCGAACGGAAAGGCGGAGACGTCCGATGAGCGAGACCCCCGACCCCGAGGTCGTCGAACTGGCCGGCAAGGTCTTCGACCTGGCGCGAGGAGGCGACGCCGAGGCACTGGCCGCCTACGTCGACGCGGGCGTGCCCGCGAACCTCACGAACGACAAGGGCGACTCCCTCGTCATGCTCGCCGCGTACCACGGGCACGCGGACGCGGTGGCGGCGCTGCTCGCCCGGGGCGCCGACGCGGACCGCGCGAACGACCGCGGACAGACCCCGCTCGCCGGAGCGGTGTTCAAGGGCGAGGACGCCGTGATCCGCGCGCTGCTCGCCGGCGGGGCAAATCCGGAAGCGGGGACTCCGTCCGCCGTGGATACTGCTCGGATGTTTGGGAAGGCAGAACTGCTGGAGCTGTTCGACGCCCGGTGACGTTCCGGGTGAACGTGCACTGAACCCCAGGTGAGAGCGGTGTCGTAAATGTGGTCGCGGTGGCGAAATGGCTGGGTCATCATGACGTCGGGCCCGCACGGGACCACCGACGAGAGGCAGAGGAAGATGGAGAACACCAAGCGAAGGACGACGGGCGGCCCTACATGTTGCTGCGCGGCCTAGGCGATCACCAGTCCCCGGTACTCCCCGGTCGTGTCGACAGCTTGATGTGAGGCATCTTCCATGTTCGATCCAGTCATAGCGCCGAGCGGCACCCTGCTCGGCCTGCTGCAGAGGGGCCGCGGCGACGGCACCCTGCACGCGCTCGCCGCGCCACGCGCCGAGGCCCTCGCGGCCCTCAACCACTGCGTTCTCAGCGACCCCCGCCACGACTGGCAGGTCGAGAACCGCTCCCTCTACTACGCACGCCTGTACCTCGACCTGCACGGCGGGCTCGACGCCATCGAGACCCACCTCTTCGCGGCCGAGGACCACCTCGACACCGAGGAGAACAGGACCGGGCTCGCGCTCGCCGTCCTGGGGCACCTCGCGTCCTACGGCCGCCCGGACGCCCTGGCGCTGCTCCGGCGGTACGCCGCCACCGGCAGCAACTGGGCCTGGGCGCTCGACGAGCTCGCCCTGCGCGACGACGACGCGGGCCTGCGCTCGCTCGCCGTCCCGGTGCTCGCCCGCTTCCCGGCCACCCCCGAGGGCGACGCCGAACTGGCCTGCGCCGTGCGCGACGCCTTCGAGCCTCGGCCGTGGCGGCTGTGGGCCGAGGACCAGCGCGACGCCGTCGGAACCCGGGTCAGGGCCGCCCAGGAACGGGGCTCCTTCGACCGGTGGCAGCGTCAGATGCGACCCACCGGGCCCCGGCCCGGCTGGAGCGTCCAGGCGGTCTTCGACTGGGCCCAGGAGGGTCTGGAGCGCGGCACGGTCCTGCACGGGCCCGCCGCCCGCTGCCTGAACGCCGTCGCCGGCCCCGACGACCGGCCCGCCATCCTCGACGCCGCCCGCCGGGGACCGGACGGGGCGCGCTGCGCCGCCCTCCACTACCTGGCCGAGGCCTGCGATCCCGCCGTCCTCGACCTCATCGAGGCCGCGGCGTCCGACGGCTCGCACACCCTCGCCGAGGCGGCCGTCTCGGCCTTCGAGCGGATGTGCGGCGAGGCCGCCGTCGACCGCGCCCGCGGCTGGGTCCACCGGCCCGACGCCCTCGGCGCCGCGGCCGCCGCGGTCCTCGCCTGCCGGGGCGGTGCCCAGGACGCCCAGCTGGTGCTCGGGGCCCTGCGCGAGACCGTCCGGGCCGAGGGGCCCGACGCCACCGCCCTCTACGCCCTGGTCGACGGCACCGGCCGTCTCGGCATCGCCTGCGCCGCTCCCGTGCTGCGGCACGTCTACCGGGAGACCGCCTCGTCCCAGCTGCGCGGCCGGACGGCCCGCGCCCTCGCGGCCACCGACCCCACCTACGCGACGGGATTCGCCGTCGAATGCCTCTGGGACTGCGAGGAGACGACCCGCGAGGTCGCGGCGTTGCACGCCGAGACCGGTGACGTACGCGTCGCGGAGCGCCTGCGGCGTCTCGCCGCGGACCCCGCCGAGGAGGCCGAGGTCCAGACGGCGGTACGCAACCGGATAGGACCCGACCTGCAGGTCTGAGCCAGGCGGACCGGAGGCCGGGCCGGGAACCGGCCGGCCCGTCCGCAGGCGGTCGAGGCCGTTCGGCCCGGACCGAACCCCACCTCTCCGGGGCGGTGCCCTCCGGCAGGCCCGGAGCACGGGAGACGACGGCGAAGCGCCCGGGTACCGGGGCGGCGCGGCCTGCGGCGGGAGACCCCCGCCGACGTGGCCCCGCCCCGGTGCCGGCGCGGACGCGAGGATCCACCCGGGCGCGGCGCGGCGATCCGCCGGGTGCGGGCGCGGGTGCCGCCGAGCACGCCCTCGCCGCCGTGTCCCCGGACGCCTCCGTGGCCACAATGGGGGAATGAGCGGGCGCTGGGAGTTCTGGATCGACCGTGGCGGCACCTTCACCGACATCGTGGGCCGGCGGCCCGACGGGACCTCGATCACCCGCTCGTGGACGGCCTCCGGGAGCACCCACAATGGGGGAATGAGCGGGCGCTGGGAGTTCTGGATCGACCGTGGCGGCACCTTCACCGACATCGTGGGCCGGCGGCCCGACGGGACCTCGATCACCCGCTCGTGGACGGCCTCCGGGAGCAC
>NZ_RDBI01000219.1 GCF_008042125.1 Streptomyces sp. MS191 | reverse complement strand
CGCCAATCCAACCGACCGTTCCTTGCTGGAGGCAGTGCTCGATGGCCTACGACAACGGCTCTGAGCGCCACGAGAGTTTCGTGTCCGAATTCGCGTTCGCGTCGGCGTCGGGGCGACGGCGCCGTGACTGTCCGTAATGGTCCGAACCGTCCCGCCCGGTGCGCGGCACGTCGTCCCGATTCGCCCGGCACGCGGGCGCGGCTTGACTGTCCGGCGCCGTGCCAGGTAAGGACATGCCAGCACCCGCTCACGGTGCGGAACGGGGGGTGCACACTCATGAAACCGCTGGTGCCTGGCGATCCTGCCTCGGTCGGCGACGGCCGCTACCAGCTCACACACCGGCTGGGCCAGGGCGGCATGGGAGTGGTCTATCTCGGCCGCTCCCCCTCCGGCCGCGCGGTGGCCGTCAAGGTCGTGCGCCCCGAGCTGAGCACCGAACCGGGATTCCGGCGCCGGTTCGCCGACGAGGTGGCCGCGGCGCAGCGGGTGAGCGGCTTCCACACCGCCCCGGTCGTCGACGCGGACCCCGAGGGGGATCCGGCCTGGCTGGTGACGGCGTTCGTGCCGGGGCCGACCCTGGCCGCGGTCCTCGACCGGGTCGGTGCCCTGCCGGCCGACACGCTCACGGTGCTGGCCGCCGGGCTGGCGGAGGCGCTGGACTCGATCCACCGGGCCGGGGTGGTCCACCGGGACCTCAAGCCGGCGAACATCATCGTCGCGGAGGACGGGCCGCGGGTGATCGACTTCGGTATCGCCCGCGCGCTGGACGGGACGGTGCTGACGCAGACCGGCTTCCAGGTGGGCACCCCCGGCTTCCTCGCGCCCGAGCAGCTGATCAGCGGCACGGTCACCCCCGCGGTGGACGTCTTCGCCCTCGGCGTGGTCCTCGCCCAGGCGGCGGGCGGCTCTCCCTTCGGCGACGGCCCGTCGATGGCCCGCCACTACAAGATCGTGCACGAGGAGCCGGACCTGACCGCGGTCCCGGACGAGCTGCGCGCGCTGGTCGCCGAATGCCTGTCCAAGGACCCGGCGGACCGGCCCGCGCCCGGCGACTTCCTGCGCCGGCTGACGGTCCGCCACCCGGCCGGCGGCGGGTGGCTCCCCGACGCCGCCACGGTCCTGCTGCCCCGGCAGGACCCGGGCCGGCCGCCCGCGACCGGACCCGGGCCGGCCGCGGCACCGGGGTCCGGGCGGACGCCGGGGCCCGGGCCGGACCCGAGCACGGACGCGAAGGCCGCCGGACCCGGGGCGCCGACCGCGAACCCCTCCGGTGCGACGGCCCCCGCGGTACCGCCGCACGGCGCCACCGCGCCGGGAGCCACCGCCGCCGACGCTCCGGAGACCGCCGGGACGGCGGATCCGCGCACCCTCGATCCCCGGAGCACGGCCCCCCGGGTGGATCCCCGGACCGGGTCCGTGGACCCGGCGTCCGCGCCGGACGCCCGGACCCCCGCGGGAGCCACCGGATCCGGCCCGGATGCG
Organism: Streptomyces sp. MS191; assembly: GCF_008042125.1. Lineage (GTDB taxonomy): Bacteria > Actinomycetota > Actinomycetes > Streptomycetales > Streptomycetaceae > Streptomyces. Next base: position 1,708 of record NZ_RDBI01000219.1, on the reverse strand, counting down.
GGCACCCCGGCCGCCGCGTCCTCCCCGGCGTCGGCCTCGGCCGGACCCGCGGAGGAGGCCGGCCGGCACGCGTCGCCGACCGTCACCGCCCCGGGCACCGGGTGGCCGGGCGCCGTCCCCGGGACGCCCGGCGTCTTCGGGCCGCCCGACACCCCGGCGGGACCGGGAGAGCCCGGATCGCCCGGCACGGTCGCCGCCCCGCCCGCACGGCGCCGCCGGACGCCCGCACTGGTCGCCGCCGCCGCACTGGTCGCGCTGTCCACCGTCGGCCTGCTGGTGTGGCAGTCGTGGTCGGGAGCGTCGGACGGCAAGGGCGGCACCCCGAGCACCCCGACGGCCACCGGTCCCGCCCCGTTCCCCGCCGACTCGGTGCTGATCCGCGAGGACACCGCCCCGGGCTGGCCGCAGACCTGCCACGGATCGATCTCCCGCCGCGACCGGGGCACCCCCAAGCCGGTGCGGCTGATCACCGGGGAGCCGTGCGTCATGCTCCCCCAGTGGTCCCCGGACCGCCGGTCGTTCGCGTACACCCGGGTCGACGCCGACGGCGCGTCCGTGTGGCGCGCGGACGCCGACGGTTCGAACGCCCGGCGGATCGCGCCCATCGCCGGGGGCCGGGCCTCCTGGTCCCCGGACGGGAAGCGCCTGGCCGTGCTCCGTGTGAAGGACGGCGTCCAGCAGCTGTTCGTGGTGAACGTCGCGGACGGCGCGGCGCAGCAGCTCACCACGGGCGGCGGCAAGGTCGAAGACCCCGCGTGGTCCCCCGACGGCAAGCAGATCGCCGTCTGCATGCAGGCGGGCGACAGCGGCTGGCAGATCCACGTCGTGGACCCGGCGAAGCCGGGCGGCGCCCCGCGGCAGCTGACGCGGCTGCCGCACGCGGCGTTCGACCCGGTGTGGTCGCCGGACGGCCGCACCTTCGCGTACACGGCGGGGAAGTACGGCCAGGGCACCCAGGGCGACATCCGCCTCGTCGGCACCGACGGGACGGACGACCGTGCCCTGATGGCGACCCCCGCGCACGAGATGGACCCGTCCTGGTCCCCGGACGGCAGCTGGGTGTCCTTCGTCCGGGGCCCGTACGCGAGTCCCTGGGTCTGGGTGGTCCGCGCGGACGGTTCCGGCGCCTTCTCCCTCAGCACCGGCGCGGCCTCGGAAGCCCACGCCGACTGGAGCTGACGGCACGGCTCTTCGTGCCCGCCGGGCCCGCACGCGCGTCGTGCGGGCCCGCGCGCGTGCGCGGGCGGCGCACGAGCCGTCGCCCGCCTCGCTCGCAGCCGTCCCAGGAAACCCCACCGCACCCGCCCCCGGAGACCCACCCGATCCGCGTGATAGCACGACGCCCCATACGCCTGGGCGGCATCCGCGAACTCCGGWCGGATCATGTGCATTTCTGTTACGTTGCTCTACTTGCCCGAGGGTGGTGGGAGCCGCGCGCCGTGGACGCGCGGGCGATCGTCCGACCTGGGTTGCCGCCCGGCGCCGGGGCCACCGCCCCTCCCCCACGCCGTCGTGGGCACGTGCGCGAGGCGGGCCGCCGTCGCGCCGAGCTCACAGCCGGTGGTACCGGCCCAGCGCACCGCGAACTTGACCGCGCGCAGGATCAGCCGGGCCTGGTCGAGCCGGTCGTCGGTGGAGTGCAGCGAGGTGAGGCGACGCGGCCGGGCCCGCAGGTCCGCCAGCCCCGCGCCGGTCGGGTCGACCACGG
>NZ_RDBI01000218.1 GCF_008042125.1 Streptomyces sp. MS191 | reverse complement strand
CGCGGCATGGGCGACACGGTGTCCGTGAAGGACATCACCGGCGCCGAGATCGCCAAGGACAAGGAACCCTTCGCCGGCCGCGTGGCCGAGGAGCTCACCTACACCAACGCGACCGACGCCGACTCCAACTGGCTGACGCGCAGCATCACCAAGCTGGACGCGACCGAACTCGCCAAACGCGACCGCGACGACGGCCTCGACCCGCTGAAGGCCTGGCGCGTCACGGAGCCCGAGGAAATCGCGTACACGAAGTCCTCGGGAACGAACACGGACGACCCGCGCACGCTGCGCGAGGTCCGCACGAACACCACCTACGACGCCACGTACGGCCTGCCGACGCAGGTGGAGTCGCTCGGCGACATGGGCAAGACCGGTGACGAGTCCTGCACCAAGCTGGAGTACCTGCACCAGACCACGGCGAACCTCATCGGTCTGACCAAGCAGGCGCTCACGTCGCCGACCACGTGCGCCAACGCGAACTTCGCGAATCTGGCCACCCTGAGTGGTGGCACGCGCACGGCTTACGACGGCACCGCCTACGGCACCGCGCTCGGCGCCTCGACCCGCGGTCTGGCCACCGAGTCCTGGTCGCTCAAGGGCGACGGCACCGACTTCCAGACCAACGGCACGAACGGCTTCGACGCCATCGGCCGCGTGATCCGGCAGACCGACCCCGACCAGAAGTCCTCGACGATCACCTTCGACCCGCCCACCGGACAGGTCTTCAAGGTCACCCAGACCAACTCGCTCGGGCATGCTCAGGTTCAGGAGCTGGAACCGGGCCGTGCGGTCAGTCTCAAGACGACCGACCCGAACGGTCAGGTCAGTGAGGCGAAGTTCGACCCGCTGGGCCGACTCGCCGAAGCCTGGGCCCCGGGCCGCACCCCTGGCGGGACGGCGGTGCCCGACTTCCGTGCCGTCTACACGATCCCGGCCGAGGAGACCGACCCGGAGGACGCCAACCGCAAGATCCGCAAGCCCCCGTTCGTCACCACCTACGCTCGGGGCTACGAGGACCGGGTCGAGACCTCCGTCACCCTCTACGACGGCCTCGGCCGCGAACGCCAGTCACAGGAGGAGGCTGCCGGCGGCGGCCACCTCATCACGGACACGCTGTACAACACCGCCGGCGAGGTCTTCCAGACCAACAACGCCTACCTCACCCAGGAGGCCAAGCCCGGCGAGCTGTTCGTCCCGCTCTCCGACACGGCCATCCCCAACATCACCCGCTACACCTACGACGGCCTCGGCCGCGTGCTGCAGGAAACCCCGTACATGAAGTACGTGGACCCCGTCACCAAGGAGTCGACCTCCAAGGCCTACGAGGACCGCGCCACCAAGTACGAGTACGGCCAGGACTGGTCCAAGGTCATCAACCCGCAGGGCGCCTCGTCCTACCGGGTCTACACCGACGCCCTCGGCCGCACCTCGCGCACGGACACCTTCAACCCGGCGGCTCCCGGCGGCTTCACGTCGACGAGCTACCGGTACGACACCCACGGCCGCATGGCGAACGCGACGCAGTCGGCTGATCCGTCGCACCCGTGGTCGTGGACCTACGACCACCGGGGACGTCTGGAATCGGCGACCGACCCCGACGGCGGCACGACCCGTAGCACGTACGACCACCGTGACCGTCCGCTGACCGTCACCAACGCCCGCGGCGTGAAGGTGTGGAACAGCTACGACGAGCTGTCGCGGCCGAAGCAGCAGCGGCTCAACGACGCCAACGGCACGCTCCTGGCCGACCTCACCTACGACACCGTTCCCGGTGGCAAGGGCATGCCCGCCACCGCCGTTCGCTACACGGACGGTCTGGCGTACACCCAGAAGGTCAACGGCTACACCAAGGACTACCAGCCGACGTCCACGACCCTGAGCCTGCCGCAGACCATCGCGGACACCTGGGGCCTGGCGAAGGACTACACCTACGGCTACTCCTACTCGGACACGGGTGCGCTGGAGGAGGCGCAGCTTCCGGCGGTGGGCAAGTTCGCCGCCGAGAAGATGGTGGTCCGTTACAACAAGGAGGGTCTGCCGCTCTCCGTCTCGGGCAAGGACTGGTACGGCGCCGAGACGGTGTACTCCCCGTACGGCCAGGTCCTCCGTTCGACGCTGGGTGCGCAGCCGTACCGGGTGTGGACGCAGAACTCGTTCGACGAGGGCAGTGGTGAGCTGAAGGACCAGCTCGTCTTCCGTGAGAAGTCGGGTACCGGCGCGGACACGTCCGTGGTCGGCGGGAACCTGGTCTCCAACCGGTCGTACACCTACGACCCGGCGGGTAACGTCACCTCGATCCGCGAGCAGTCGGTGGGTATCGAGGAGCGTCAGTGCTTCAGCTACGACCCGCTGGGTCAGCTGAAGACGGCCTGGACCTCCAAGGACCAGACCGCCTGCACCACCCCGAAGAACGCCGACGGCAGCCTGAACGTGGCCGCCGGCAAGGACAGCTCCGGCTACTGGCAGGAGTACGAGTACGACCTTCTCGGCAACCGCAAGAAGCTGAGCGAGAAGGACCTGACCGGCGACACCACCAAGGACGCCGTCACCGACTACACCTACGGCAAGGCCGACGGCTCCCAGCCGCGGACGCTTACCAAGGTGTCCAAGGCGTACAAGACGCCTGCCGGTGCCGCCGTCAAGGCCGAGGCCGAGCGTCTGTACGAGCTCACGGGCGAGACGAAGTCCGTCACCTCGGTTCAGAATGGTGACAAGCAGGACCTGACCTGGACGTATGACGGTCAGGTCGACCGGATCACCGGTCAGGGCAGCAATGGCAAGACGCCGTACGTGGGTCTGGGCCAGAAGTGCCTGGACCTGAAGTCGGGTCTGCCGGTGGCCGGTCAGCCGATCCAGCTCTACGGCTGCAACGCGACCGCGGCGCAGAACTTCCGGTTCACCGCGACTCCGGCGCAGAGCGACCCGAATCTGGGCACCCTGGCCGTGGCCGAGAACTGGTGCTTCCAGCCGGCGGCCAACACGGCCGGCTCCGCGGTCCAGGTCCAGAAGTGCAACGGCACTGCCGGTCAGCAGCTGAAGCGGAGCGCGGCCGGGCAGCTCACCCACGTGGCCTCCGGGCTGTGTGTGGCGGTGCAGGGTGCGGCGAACGTCAGCGGCACGGCCATCGTGCTCGCCACTTGCGACGCCGCTTCCGCGGCCCAGCTGTGGGCGCCGCAGAACGACACCCGTCACATCTACGGTCCCAACGGTGAGCGCCTGCTGACCATCCAGGGCAAGCAGGCGACGCTGCATCTGGGTGAGGCCGAGGTCACCGTCCAGCAGGGCGGCGTCCTGGTCAACACCCAGCGCACCTACTCCGCCCCCGGCGGCGGGGTCATGCGCTACGCCTACGGCACCGGCGCGGAGACCCTGGTCGCCCAGACCGCGGATCACCAGGGCAGTGCGTATGCGGAGGTCGCCCTCTACGGCGGCATGTCGGTCCGCATCCGTAAGCAGGACCCCTTCGGCAACGAGCGCGGCACCGCCAACGCCAACCTGCAGAACCACAAGGGATTCCTCGGCAAGACGAAGGACGACGCCTCGGGCTACCAGCCGCTCGGCGAGCGGCTGTATGACCCGGTGGTCGGACGCTTCCTGTCCGCCGACCCGGTGCTCGACCTGAACGACCCGCTGCAGTCCAACGGGTACACCTACGCGCACAACAACCCGGTCACGTTCTCCGACCCCTCGGGTCTGTCCATCAGCCTCACGGCCTCCGAGCGGGCCGCGGCCCTCGCGGGAGCGGGCTTGTCGGCGGCGCAGGTCGCCCAGGCCGAGGCGATGCAGGGCAAGTCCCTGACGTCGGTGATCCTGGCGGTCGCGTGGGAGACGCTGAAGGACTTCATCGGCATCAACGACGCCATGGCCTGCTTCGGCGGCGACATGTGGTCCTGCGGCAGCTTGATCATCGGGGCCATCCCGTGGACCAAGCTCGGCAAGATCCCGTCCGTCATGAAGGCCATCAACCGCACGATCGACGCCATCCAGGCGTTCAAGGCGGCCAAGAAGGCAGCCGAGCTCGTCCTGAAGGCAGCCAAGGCCGCCGAAGCAGCCGCGTTGAGAGCCAAGAAGGCGGCGATCGAGAAGGCCAAGAAGGAAGCCGCACAGAGAGCGAAGAAAAAGGCAGCCGAACAGGCCAAGAGAACCGCCGACAAGGCAGCCGCCCAATCCAAGAAGACCGGCAGCCCCGTCCACAAGCAGGCCCAGGCCAAGGCAGCCCCCAAGGCATCCTCCGCGCCGAGTGCCGGCAAGGGCGGCGGCAAGTCCTCCGGGGGAGGGGGCGCGAAGAGTGGCGGCTCCAAGCCCGGTGGTGACTCCGGCGGTTCCTCGCGCAGCAGCGGAGGGTCCAGTGGGGGCGGCGGCTCGGGC
>NZ_RDBI01000217.1 GCF_008042125.1 Streptomyces sp. MS191 | reverse complement strand
GTGGCGGGGGTGTCGAGCTGTTCGATGGTGCCGTGGCCGTAGACGGCGATGCGGTCGCCGAGGCGGACGGCTTCCTCCAGGTCGTGGGTGACGAGGAGGACGGTCTTGCGGACCTGGGACTGCAGGCGCAGGAACTCGTTCTGGAGGTGTTCGCGGACGACGGGGTCGACGGCGCCGAAGGGTTCGTCCATGAGGAGGACGGGCGGGTCGGCGGCCAGGGCGCGGGCCACGCCGACGCGCTGGCGCTGGCCGCCGGAGAGTTGTTCGGGGTAGCGGGGGCCGTACTTCCTCGGGTCGAGGCCGACGAGTTCGAGGAGTTCGGCGGCGCGGGCGCGGGCCTTGGCCCGGGGGGCGCCGAGGAGGTGGGGGACGGTCGCGGTGTTGTCGAGGACCGTCTTGTGGGGGAAGAGCCCGACCTGCTGGATGACGTAGCCGATGCGGCGGCGGAGCCGGACGGGGTCGACGGCGGATATGTCCTGGCCGTCGAGGAGTATGCGGCCCGCGGTGGGTTCGATGAGCCGGTTGACCATCTTCATGGTGGTGGTCTTGCCGCAGCCGGACGGGCCGACGAGCGTGACCAGTTCGCCTTCGGCGACCTCGAAGGAGAGGTCGTCGACTGCGGTGGTGCCGTCCGCGTAGCGCTTGGTGACGTGCTCGAACCGGATCATGGTTCACCATTCTGTCCCCTTCCGGCCGGGGGCGTGTGAAGGGCGTGTTGCCGCATTGTGGCGGTCCTCGGTGATTGTCGGTTACGAGGGCTAGGGTCGGGTCATACGTACGTTCGGACTGCGGGCGGCGGGGGGAGGGCTCATGGCGGCGGCGAACTGCCTGGTGACGAACGACTGGATCTGCGGGGAGTATCTGCGCACCCGTAGTGGGGAGTTGACCGAGGCGACGCTCCAGCATGTGGGAATCACCGTGGTGTCCGTGGTGATCGGGCTGTTGGTGGCGTTCCCGCTGGCGCTGCTGGCCCGGGCGCGGCCGCGGTGGGCGGGTCCGGTGCTGGGTCTGACGACGCTGCTCTACACGATTCCGTCGCTGGCGATGTTCTCGCTGCTGCTGCCGTTCTTCGGGTTGTCGGCGGCGCTGGTGGTGACCGGGCTCGTGCTGTATTCGCTGACGATCCTCGTGCGGAACATCCTGGCCGGTCTCGAGGCGGTGCCGGCGGAGGCGCGGGAGGCCGCGCGGGGCATGGGGTACGGCTCGGGCCGGATGCTGTGGGAGGTGGAACTCCCGCTTGCGCTGCCGGCGTTGATGGCCGGTCTGCGGATGGCGACGGTGTCCACGATCGCGTTGACGACCGTCGGGTCGATCGTGGGGCGTGGCGGGCTCGGCAATCTGATCGAGGACGCGCTGCCGACGTTCTTCAAGGCGCAGGTGCTGGCCGCCTCGGTGCTGTGCGTGGTGCTGGCGGTGGTCGCGGACCTGCTGTTGCTGGGGGTGCAGCGGCTGCTGACGCCGTGGACGCGGAGCTGGGGACGGACGAGGTCGCGCTGGTCGATGTGGGGG
>NZ_RDBI01000216.1 GCF_008042125.1 Streptomyces sp. MS191 | reverse complement strand
GCCGTGCAGCAGGAGCCCTGCCGCCAAGGCGCCGCCTCACAGCGCTGGACCACGAACGCCGTCGACGKCGGCTTCGTGGTGGGTGTGGATCCTCCGGGCCGGGGTGTCGTGACGGTCGTGGCCTTGAGCGTCCACCGCTTGGCCGCCGCCGAGTCGCAGGAGTTCTGCTGCACCCGCGCTCCCGGTTCGCGCGAACCGTCCTTGACGGCCAGGCATTTGCCGCTGCCGGCGTTCACCAGCCGGACGCCGCCGTCGACGGCGTTCGTGGTCCAGCGCTGTGAGGCGGCGCCTTGGCGGCAGGGCTCCTGCTGCACGGCGGCCCCGGCCCCGGTCCGGGCCTCCTTCACGCCGGCGCAGGCGCCACCGTCGGCGGCGACCAGGGTGTATGCGTCACCTGCTGCGGTCAGCCGCCACTGCTGGCGTTGCTGCCCGCAAGGCTGCTGATCCAGCTGTGCGCCGTCCGGGCCGCCGGTGGCCGGCGCGCTCAGGCACAGCCCCCCGGCAGCGCTGACCAGGGTGTAGACGCCGGCGTTCGGCGTCGGCTCGGAGGCGTTCGCCCCGGCCCACAGACCGCCGCCGATACCGGTCGCCAGCAGGGCGAGCGCACCGCCCAGGGCCATGCTCCGGCCGCGCCGGGGACGGATGGCTCGCTTGGATCTCTTGGTCATGTCTCGACGTTCCTCACTGCGCAGGTACAAGGGGGCCCCGCCTGGTGAATGCCGCCCGGCCCGCGACGGCCTTCGCGTCGCTGGGCCCGCCGGTCTCCTGACGCGGTGCCGACCACTTGTTGCCGCCGCGCCCCGAAAGGTTGCCGTGCTGGTGAGGATTTCTTCCGCGTAGGCCCGACGCCGCCCGCGGAGCCCGCCGTAAGAGCCGGCGAGCACGGCTCTCCGCACGCCGAAAGGGTTTCGGCTCGGGCTCGTGAACACAGTCGCCTCAGCGGACCGGGGCGAAGTCCCCCCACACCAGGGCCCTGCCGGTGCCCGCGGCGGCTTCGGCGCGGTAGGTGTCCGGGCCGGCGTCGCGTCCGCCGGCCGCGTGGTCGTACTGCCCCGCGAACACGTGCTCGCCCGAGGGGATCGTACGACCCGGCCGGAGCACCCACCGGTAGACCAGGAAGCCGCCCTCCTGCCGGACCGTGACCGTGAAGTCGTCGGCCGGCCGGGTCTGCCAGTGGCCGGTGTCCTTCACTCCAGGGGCAGAGCCGATCCGGAGTTCGACCGTCAGGGCCGTCAGCGATTCCCGCGACTTGAGGGTGACGTTGCTCTGCGACCAGGAGGAGATGCTGTGCGGGTCCAGCGAGCCGTCCGACCACAGCCATCCATCCTCGGTGCGCCGGCCCGGGTTCGCGGGGGCGGAAGCCGACGCGGACGAGGCGCCCGACGCCGTGGACGTCGGCGCAGCGGGGGCGGTGCGGCTCGGGCCCGGAGTGGGCAGCGCGGATTTCTTCCGCGTAGGCCCGACGCCGCCCGCGGAGCCCGCCGTAAGAGCCGGCGAGCACG
>NZ_RDBI01000215.1 GCF_008042125.1 Streptomyces sp. MS191 | reverse complement strand
CGTCCGAGCCGCACGGCCGCTCCGGTGCCGACCCCGACGCCCACGGCGGCGGAACGGCTCACCCGGCTGATCAACCAGCGCCGCGCGAAGGAGGGTTGCGCTCCGCTGCGCACCGACGACCGGCTCACGCAGGCGGCCCGCGCGTACGCCCGGGACATGGTGCGCCGCGGCTACTACGGGCACAGCAGCCCCGAGGGCGAGTTCGCCGACACCCGGATCTCGGACACCGGATACGCGTGGAGCCGTTGGGCCGAGAACCTCGCGCGCGGGATGCGCGACCCGGCGACCGTCTTCGACAGCTGGATGGACGGCGGGATGCACCAGCAGAACATGCTGGACTGCCGCTACCGCGACACCGGTGTCGCCGCCGTGCCCGGCCCGGACGGCACGGTCTGGGTCCAGAAACTGGCCCGGCCGGCCGGCTGAGCCGGTACCGCGTGCCGGACCGGGCCCGCCGGCCGGGTCCGTGCCGCGGCCCGGCCCGCGGGCGGCGCGCCCGGTCAGCGGCGGGCGCCGAAGTTCTGCACCCACCACGGGCCGTTGGCCGTGAGGGCCACGCCGACGCCGATCTCCCGGAACGAGCAGTTGAGGATGTTGTGGCGGTGGGCCTCGCTCTCCATCCAGTCCTCCATCGCCCGGACGGCGGTCTTCGGGCCGCGGTGGATGTTCTCGGCCCAGGCCGACCAGGCGTAACCCGCGCGGCTGATCCGGTCGCCCGCGTCCCGGCCCTCGGGGGACTCGTGGTCGTAGTAGTCCCGGGCGGCCATGTCGTCCGCGTGCGCCTGGGCCGAGGACCGCAGCCGGGACTCCGCCCGCAGCGGGCGGCAACCCGCCTTCTCCCGCTCCTCGTTGGCCAGGGCGATCACCTGCTGGACGTAGTCGGCGGGCCCCCTGCCGCCCGGAGCGCCGGCCGCCCGGTGGGTCTCCCGGCGGACCGGTGCGGGCGGCAGCGTGCCCGTACGGTCCGCGGCGGACCCCGCATGGGGCGAGGGCGCGCGTCCCCGGACCGGGCCGGAGACGGTTCCCGCCGGGGAGACCCGGGCAGGCGCGGCCGCGTTCGCGGGGCGGGCGGCGCCGTACCCGGCCGGAGCCTCGGGCGGCGCGACCCGCCGCGCCGTCGGTGGTGCGGCACCCACGGCGAGCGGTGCCGGGACGGGTCCGGCCGCGACCCGCGCCCGCGGCTCCGTCCCCGCCGTGCCCTCCGTTGCCGACACGTAGGCGCCGAGGACCACGGTCAGGACGGCCGCCGCCGCCCCCGTGAGGGTGACCGCCGTCCGGAAGGACGGCAGGTCCGGCACCCGCCGCCGGTCGTCTCCTCCTCTGCGGTGACGGCCGCCGCTCGCCTTCCGGCCGTGCGGGCTGCGTGCGTCGTGGTGCTGCATGGGGCTCCGCTCTCTGTCCGAGGCCGCCCGGGGTTCGGCAGGGGGACGCTGCCGGGGCGACGGGCGTATCACTTTCCGGCTTCCGCCGCCGCGACACACCTCGTCAACCCGCGGCGTCAACCCTCCTTGACCACCCTCCCCGACCGGCTGGGAATGAGCGCGTCAGGCGTGGGGAACGACTGCCACCGGGCAGGGCGCCAGGTGCAGGGCGGCGTGCGCGACGGATCCGATCCGGGACCCGAGGGCCCCACGCCGGACCCGGCGCCCGACGACCAGGAGTCCGGCGGCTCCCGACGAGGACAGCAGTACCTGTCCGGCGCTCCCGACCTCCACGTGCTCGGTGACCGGCACGTCCGGGAACCGCTCCCGCCACGGCGCCACGGCCTCGCGCAGTGCCCTCTCCTCGAACGGGACGAGCCCGCCCGCCTGGTCGGCCAGTGCCATCGACGCCGGGCTGTAGGCGTACAGGGACGGCAGGCTCCAGGCCCGTACCGCCCGGACCGGCACGCCCCGGGCCGCGGCCGTCTCGAACGCGAACCCGAGAGCGGGGGCGCTGTCCTCCGGCCCGCCCTGCTGGCCGACGAGGATCTCCCCGCCGACGTGGCCGTCCCCGTCGGGGGTCTCGTCCCCGTCGCCGTCACGCGAGCGCACCGCGACGACCGGACGGGTGGCCTCCGCGATGATCTGCTGTCCGTACGAGCCGAGCAGGAAGCCCGCCAGGGCCCCGTGCCCCCGCGAGCCGATGACGAGCATCTCCGCCTCCTTCCCGGTGCTCAGGAGCGCGGCGACCGGTGTGTCGTGCAGGACCTCCGCGGTCAGCGCGAGGCCGGGACGGCGCGCGGCGATCCCCGACTCCGCCTCGCGGATCACCTGCTCGGCGATCCGTTCCTGGGAACCCCGGTCCTGTTCGAGCGGGATGTCCAGCGGCTCCCAGCGCCAGGCGTGCACCAGCCGCAGGGGCAGCCCCCGGTGAAGTGCCTCGCGCGCGGCCCAGTCCGCCGCGGCGAGGCTCTCCGGGGATCCGTCCACTCCCGCGACGATCTCACGACTCATCAGATTGCCTCCGTGACCTCGATGGCCCGGCCGTCGGTCCGGCCGGCCCGCTGCCTCCAGCTTGGGCCCAACGGCCGGTCGAGGTGAGGGCCGGACGTCCCGACATGCCGGTCCGTCCGTCCCCAACCGCCGCCGGGCGGCGGCTCGTCGAGGGTGCGTCCGCTCGGTCAGGCCAGCAGGGTGAGCCGTGGATGGGTTCCGTTGAGGTAGTGGTCGCCGATGGCCCGCAGCCTGCCGGCCGAGGACGTGGGGGCCGTCAGGGCGCGCGCGTTCCGCCAGAAGCGGTCGAAGCCCGGTCCCGTCGGCGCGCTGTCGGCGGCCTCCGCGCCGGCGACCAGTTCCAGGATCCGGGTGGTGATCCGTACGGCGGACCTGCTGGTCACCGCCTCCGCCGCGGCGATCAGCACAGCGATGTCGGCACGCTCGTCCACGCCGAGCGCGTGCTCCGCGAGGAGCCCGCGGGCCAGCGCGTCCGTGGCCCGCTCGACGACCGCGGCGGCCGCGTGGGCCTCCGTGGCCAACTCCCCGTAGGCCAGCAGGAGGTAGGGATCGTCCCCGCCGGGGACCGGGTAGTCGGCTCCGTCGGGGGAGGGGTCGGCGTGCGGCGCGGCGGCCTGGGTGGCCCGGCTGACGTCCCGGGCCTCGGCCAGCGCGCCCTCGGCGATGCCGAGACCGACGTGGACCAGGACCAGTCGCAGGGCGAGCGGCGCCAGGGTGGCGTAGGGGGAGGCGGCGTGCTCGTCGCGGGGGAGCGAGCCGAGGAGGTCGTGGGGTGCGACCGGGACGCGGTCGAACGTGACGGTGCCGGCTCCCGCGAGACGCTGCCCGACGCGATCGGTGCCGGCGTCGGTGAAGACGCCGGGGTGGGCCGGGTCGACGAGCGCGACCAGTAAATCACCGGTCTCGGTACACCGCGCGCCGACCACCAGCCGGTCCGCCACGGCGACCCCGGAGGCGAAGGCGCGCCGGCCGTCGAGCACATGGCCACCGTCGACCGGTGTGAGGGTGAGGCCGGTCCCGCTGCCGCCGGCGGGCTGGTCGACGCCGCCGGCGAGCAGCCACCGCTCCCCGGCCGCGCGGTCCTCCACGGCCCGCGGTCCGGTGGTGGCGCCGAAGAAGCGGGCGCTCCAGGACAGGGCGTAGTGATGGGCGAGGAGCTCGCCGACGGAGCTGTCCGCGGCCGAGATCTCCCGGATCACCGCGCACGCGGCGCGCCAGTCGGCTCCTCGCCCGCCCGGSCCGGGCGGGGTGAGCAGGGTGGGCAGGCCGGCCTCCTGCAGCCGGGCGAGCTCGTCGAACGGAGCCTTGCCGGCCCGGTCTCTGGACAGCGCGTCCACCGCGAGGTCGTCGGCGAGTTCCCGGGTGATGCGGCGCCAGATCTCGTCGTCCGCAGGCCGGTCGGCCCGTCCGGAGGTGGGGCGCATCGCTGGCTTCTTCGGCGTTCTCACGTCACCTCGCATGATTCCTAGTATTCCCACTGGAATAGTAGGGATAGTCGCAGAGGGAGGGCGCGGCGCCCAAGAGGCGTTCACATCATGGACAGTGACGTCTCGGCGGTCGAGATCTCCCGCGTTCGAGGGAACGCCGCCGGCCGTCGGCTCAGGGATTGGTCCAGGACTCCGGGTCCTCCGCCAGGGCGGAGATCTCCGGCGGCAGCTTCGCCGCGGCCACGTCCGCCAGGGACACCCCGTCGAGCACCTGGCGCACGCTGGCGCGCAGGGCGATCCACAGCGGGAGCAGCGATTCGGCCACCCCGGTGTACGAAAGCTCCGGCGGGCGGACCCCGCGCACGGAGACGAGGGGGCCGTCCACGCAGCGGATCACGTCCGCCACGGAGATCGTCTCGGCCGGTTTGGCCAGCCAGTATCCGCCGTTGCCGCCGCGCTGGCTCAGCACCAGGCCGCCCCGGCGCATGTCGCCGAGGATCCCTTCGAGGAACTTGTGCGAGATGCCCTGGCCGTCGGCGATCGCCTCGGCCTTCAACGGCGCCGCGTCATGGGCGGCGGCGAGCTGAAGGGCGGCACGCACCGCGTAGTCGGCCCTGGCTGAGATGCGCATGCCCGCATTATCCCGCACCGTCGTGACCGGATTCGTACGCTCACGGGTCGAAACACGGGCGGACGGCGGCCGGGCCCGCCGGGCCGGGCCGCGCGAGCCCACCCAAGGGCTGTCACCCGGCGCGTACCGCCCTCTTGACGCCGGGCGCGGGCGATCCCACACTCGGGACGGGAAACCGAGCGAACAGGTAGGGAATGGGAACCATGGTGCGCACGGACGTGGTGGACAGGTCTCGTACCGTCCCGCTGCCGCGCTCACTGCCCCTGACCTCCCGCCGCCACATCGATCTGCTGCGGGTGTGCAGCGCGGCGAGTCGCGCGCACCGCGCCGGCGTCGCCCGGTAGGTCCCGTCCGGGACCGGACGTCCCGCCTCTGCCGGACCCGCCCCGCTCCGTCGGGCCCCCGCTCTCCTCCGTCCCGCAACTCCGCTGCCGCCGGGCGCGCGTCGAGCCGCCGCGCGCCGTCGCGACCCGGCACCGAGCACCCTCCAGGGAGAAGCATGTCCGTCACCCCTTCCGTCGTGGCGCCCCCCTTCCGGGGCCGGATCGGCTGCGACGTCCGCAGCGGCCACTACGCCGTCCCGCACCGCTATCGCCTCCATCTGACGCCGTCCTCGCCCGGCTGTCTGGGCATCGCCGTCACCCACAGCCTCCTCGGCCTCGACGAGACCGTCCCCCTGACCCTCCTGCCC
>NZ_RDBI01000214.1 GCF_008042125.1 Streptomyces sp. MS191 | reverse complement strand
CTGCTGCACGGTGACGCCTGTCCGGGGGCGGCCGCCGTGCCGGACGACGCCGACCCGGCGGACGTCGATCCGGGAATGTGCGCCGAGGTGTACGCCCATGAGGTCGTACCCGGCACCACGCGCCTCTACCTGAGGTCCACGTTCGAATCCGGCCGGACCCCGCCCCCCGGGGTGCCCACGACCGCGCCGTAGGGGCGTGCGTTCTCCGGGAGCGCATCGCCGTACTCGCACACCGCACTCCCGCCGGACTCGCGCGTCTCCCGCCCGTTGTCCATGCGCCCGCCCTCACGCCCCGGGTCGTCGGGCCCCGGCAGCGGTGCGGGGTTCGAGCCGCCGCTGCCGAGGTCGTAGTGCTTGACCGAGCTGCTGCCGGACATGTCGAATTCCTGCGCCAGACCGGTCGTGTGCAGTCGTGCCATCTGTCCGTCGGGAATGCCCACGCCGAAGATGTCGACGCCCTTGTTCTCGTCCCAGTTGTACCGATCCCATGCGTTCGCCTGGTAGTCGAGTGCGACCTGAGGCCGACCCTGGGCATCGGGTACGACGGTGACGACACCGGTGACGTTGGCCCGGGTGGAGCCGACGGCGTAGAACCAGTTCTGGTCGTTCTCCTTGGTGAAGGAGTAGTCCCGCGTGTTCGACGTCTCCACGGGAATGGCCACGGGCCTGCCCCCGTTCGCCTGGAACTCGGCGAGTGCCTGCTCCCGCCACGCGTCCTGGTGCGTCCTGATGTGGTCGTCGATGTGCCGCCTGAAGCCCTCGTCGTCCGCCATCATCTTGTCGACCGGCAGATTCATGTGCTCGCCATTGTCGTCCAGGTAGTGGTCCATGTTGCGGGCCGCGTCGACCAGGCCGCCGGCGTCGGCGCCCTCCGCTATCCCCCGCATCTTGGCCCGGGTGGACCACTCCTCGAAGCCCGGTTCCTCCACGTCGTAAGGGCCGGAGCCCTTGTCCGGCGCAATTCGCCGAACCGTGGGGTCCAGGAGTCCGGCGGCCAGCAGCCCGCCCTGCTGTTCCCGCCACAACTCCGCCCTCGCCTCCGGACTCAGCGAGCGCCAGAGCCTGCGGAGCTCGTCACGCTGCTTCTCGTTCGCCTCCTTGCCGAGCGAGGCGAGTCGGGTGGCGCGCGGCAGCTGGTCCTCGTCGAGCGACGTGTACGTGGCGTGACCTGCGTTGCGCGGATCGCCCCCGTGGCCGGCCTTCAGGGCACGGGTGGCGGCGGCGTCGACCTCAGTCGCGTGCGCGACCAACCCGGTGACGGTGTCCGCGTACCAGCGCATCAGGTCCTTGGTCCGCTGCGTCGTACCCTCGGGGGTGCACATCGCCTCCATGACCCGGACGGTGCCGTCGCCGGCGTCCGTGATGAGCAGTGCCGGATCCTTGTCGGTGCCCGCCGCCGCGTCCTCCGCAAGGGCCTTGGCCCGCTTCTGGATACTCGCCAGTTCGCTGTGCGCGTCCTGGAGCACCGCGTGGATGCTCGTCGCCTCTGCCCGCAGGTCCGAGAACTCTTTGGCTGCGCTGCGTACGAAATCCCTCGTGACGTCGGCGTTGACGCCCTTCCACCGCGCACTCTCGGACTTCCTCAGCAGACCGTCCCGGGCGTTGGTCTCCAGCTTGGCCAGCTCGCCGGCCATGGTCCGCCAGTCGCCGACGGCGGTGCCGAGTCCGCCGAGATCCATGTCCAGGAGATCGGTGTAAGTGAATGCCACGACCTGCCCCTCCCTCAACGAACGTGCTTGGTGATCTCGGAAACCGAGACCGGGGTGCCGTTGCGATGACGCAGCGAGTCCTCGATGCGCTTGTCGTTCGCGGCGTACGACTTCTTCGAGTAGTCCAGGTGGTTCGAGATGTGGGCGCACATCTGAAGGACCGTCTTCACCTGCGCGTCCCAGACGGTGAGCGTGGTGAACAGCTCACCCCCCGTCGTCAGGTGCCGGGACGTCAGCTCCTGCGCGGCGCGCGCCGTCGAGCCCGCGCCCTTCGTGTCCTGTCCGGCGCCGGCGATGTCGGCTTTCCTGCGCAGCAGATCGTGCAGCAGGTAGGCCTCGTGGCCCACGGCACCCAGGTCGTCCTGGGTCACGATCAGATCCTTGCCGCTGTCTCCGGAACCCCCTTCCGGTCCGGCCGTGTTGAGCCGCATACCGGCCAACTGCCGCTCCCGGGAAGCGGCCACCGCCGCCACCCATTCCTGGTCGAACACCATGGTCTCCCCCGTCCGATGCCGATCACGTCAACCGACCCATCGTAATCATTTTCGATCGCGAAGTGTCTGTTCGTTTTTTGGGCGCGCCGTTCCCTCGCACGCCACGCAGTCGCCGGCCGCGAACCCCCGGCACCACCCCCACCTCCGTACAGGCCACGGAGACTTGGCCGGGCGGTACGCACGGCCGGCGCACCGCCCCTCACCCCGCCACTCGCCGGGTCCACGCCGGGGCGGGTGGGGTCGTGGGGCGGTGCTCGGGCAAAGGTTCGCCTGGTGGAGCGGGTCGGAGGCGGGTGGCTCCGGGGCCCCTGTGCGGCACGTGGCGCAAAGAGAGCGCCCGGGGACGCCGTTCGGGGAACGCGTCCGGTCAGCGGGTCCTCGTCCCCGTTGCCGTGGTGCACACTTGCTGCCTGGTACAGCGCTCACGGGGAAGGCGGCGGCCGCATGCTGACGGGGATCGAGGAGGTCGACTGGGCGTCGTTGGGCCATGCGTACGGACCCGCCGACGACGTACCGGAGTTGCTGCGCGGACTCGCCTCCGCCGACCCGGCGGAACGGGAGCTCGCCCTCGACGGCATGTACGGCTCCGTGCACCACCAGGGCGACGTGTACGACTCGACCCTCGCCTGCATCCCCTTCCTCCTCGAACTCGTCGCGGACCCGGAGATCCAAGACCGGGGCGCCATCGTGGAGTTGCTGACCAGCATCGGCGGGATCGATCTCGGCGGCGACGACGAGCTCGACGAACTCGACCCGGAGGACGAGGACTTCCCTCCGGCGGCGAACTACGCGATGGCGGCCGCCGCCGTCGCCGCCGGGGCCGACGTGTTCCTCGGCCTGGCCGGTGACCCGGATCCCGAGGTGCGGCTGGCCGCGCCGTGCGCGCTCGCCTCGCTGCACCCCGAACCGGGGCGCGTGCTGAACCTGCTGCGGGAGCGGCTCACCGTCGAACGCGACACCGAGGTGCGGCTGGCCCTGGTGGAGGGGGTCGGCCGGCTCGCGCGACGGCACGAGTCGCTGCGCGCCGAGACCGTCGACTGGCTCGGCTGGCTCGCCCGCGCCGCCCAGGCCCCCGGCCTGCGGCTGGCGGCCCTCGCACAGCTGGCCCGGTGCGCGCCGGCCGAGGTTCCGGACGACGTCGTGGAGCGGGTGACGGAGCTGCTCGAAGAGGTGCGGACCGCACCGTACGAGCCGCCCGTCCGCCCCGACGACTCCTGGCCGCCGGTCCCCTCGCTGGCAGGCCAGATCAGCGACTTCCTGGGCGAGCAGGCGGCCGACCGCTCGACCCCGTGGGCCGACGAGCTGCTCCGCACGCTGCACATCGCCCTCGACGACCGGGTCGAGGACCGGATCGCGCTGATCGTGGCCCAGCTGCGCAGTCCGGACCCGGGCCGGCGGGCGGACGCGGTCTGGCAGTGCGGTGGACTGATACGGATGTGGCGCGGGCGGTACGAGGAGGTCGTGCGGCTCGTCGGGTTGCAGCTCGCCGACCCCGACCCACGGCTGCGCGAGGCGGCCGCCGCCTTCCTGGAGCGGCTCTTCGAACTGACCGCCCCGGCGACCGACGCGCTGGCGACCCGGCTCGCCGCCGCTCCCCCGCGCCCGCCGGCCGGGGGGCCCGCGGCGCGCACGGACCGCTGCGGCGCGCTGCTCGCCCTCGCCCGCTCCGGCGACGCCCGCGCGGTCCCGCTGCTCGCCCGCGCGCTCCAGGGGCCAGGGATCCGGCACGAGCTGCTGTACGCGATCGACGCGCTCGGGCCCGCGGCGGTGCCGCTCGCCCCCGCGCTGCGGCGGCGGCTGGCCGCCGTCGACCTCGACGACCGGCTCTACGACCACGCGGCGCCGCTGCTCCACGCGCTGACCGCGATCCGCGCCGTCCAGGCCCTGCCCGAGGTGCTGCGGGTGCTGCGCGGGGCGCCGCCGAACCGGCGTGACTGGGTACAGGCGGCGGCGCTCAGGGCCGTCGCGGCCTTCGGCCCGGCGGCGCGGGAGGCGGCCCCGGACCTGGTCCACGACCTGCGGTCGCTGATGGCCGGCGGCTCGGCGGCGGTCGCCACGAAGGCCGCGCTCGCGCTGTGGTCGGTGGAGGGCGACGCCGGGACCGTACTGCCGTCCCTGGAGGAGTGGCTGCGGCCGGGCGTGTCGGACCCGGACCGGTGTGCCGCGGCCGGCGCGCTGGGCGCGATCGGCCCGGCGGCGGTCGGCGGCGCGGCCGCACTGCGCCCGGGCCTCACGGCGCGGGACCTGTGGGTGCGGGTGGCCTGCGCGACGGCCCTGTGGCGGGTGGCCGGGGACGCGGACGCGTCCCTTCCGGTGCTGCTCGCGGCGTGGGCGGAGAACCGCCACGCACGCGTGGGGATCGCCGAGTGCCTGGCGGAGATGGGCCCCGCGGCGGCGGAGGCGGAGACCGTGATCCGTGCGGAGCTGGCCGAGGTCCGCCGCCACAACGCACGTGAGACGGGCTCCGGCAGCCATGACGTCCACGAGGACGAGAAACTCCTCGCCTTCTGCCGGGCCGCGCTCGCCCGCATCGAACGCGACCGGTGGCGCCCGAGCCCGTGACGTGACGCGCGTGGACCCGGCCCCAGCGGGGCCGCACGAGGACCAGCACCTCCCCCGCGGCCACAAATAGACAAAAAGGACTTCCCTACGAATAAGGTCTACGGGAGCACCGCCCGCCCGGTGCC
>NZ_RDBI01000213.1 GCF_008042125.1 Streptomyces sp. MS191 | reverse complement strand
CCTCGCCCGCCCGGCTGGGCGGCATGCCGGTGACCCCGGCGTCGGCCGATCCGACGGGCGGCGCGCTGCCCGGGGTACGGCAGGCACAGCCCCGCCCCGCGGGCGAGGGCACCATGACGATGCGTTCCCTCGGCTCCCAGGGCCGTCAGGGCGCCCAAGCGGCCCAGGGCCTTCAGGGAGCGCAGGCAGCTCAGGCGCCGGCGGCTCCGCAGACGGCGCAGCCGTCTCCCCGCCCCGAGCAGGCGGCACAGAGCCCGGCGGCGCAGGCCGGTTCACCGGCCCCGGCGCCCGTCACGACCGGCACCGGCGGCGGCGCCCCGTCCTGGCCCCAGCAAGTGCACCGGCTGGCCCAGCCCACGCCCCAGGCGTCCCCGGCGGCCGGCGCCCGGGCGGCCGACCCGGAACAGCCCGTCCTGCCCTGGAAGCCTCCCGTCGAGGACCCGTTCCTCCAGGCCGCGCGCGCCCAGGCGGCGGCCCGCCCCGCCGGTCTGGGCAAGCGGCTGGCCGCCCGGCTCGTCGACACGGTCCTCTTCGGGGCGATCACCGGAGCCGCGGCGTTCCCCTTCGTCACCAAGGCGCTCGACCACATCGACGGCAAGATCGAGGCGGCCAAGCAGACCGGCACCACCGTCCAGGTATGGCTCCTGGACGGCACCACCTCGCTGAACCTCGGGATCGCGCTCGCCCTCTTCCTCGTGCTGGGCGTGCTCTACGAGGCACTGCCCACGGCCAAGTGGGGCCGCACGGCGGGCAAGAAGCTCTTCGGCCTCCAGGTGCGGGACATCGAGGCGCACGAGCCGCCGACCTTCGGAGCGGCCCTGCGCCGCTGGCTCGTGTACGGCGTCCTCGGGCTGCTCGTCCTCGGTGTGCTCAACGTCCTCTGGTGCCTCTTCGACCGCCCCTGGCGTCAGTGCTGGCACGACAAGGCGTCCCACACCTTCGTGGCCGCCTAGGCCCCGTCCCGCGCCCCGCCCCGGACCCTTCGGGCGGTCTCCCGGACGGGGACGCCCATGACGGCCCGTTCGGCGGTCCCCCGGACGGGCGGCGAATCGTTGCGGGGCCCCGGCCTGCGGGATGCACTGCCCCCATGAGCAACGACCAGCCGACGTCCGGCCAGCCGCCCGAGGACGACCCGTTCCTCAAGAAGCCGCAGGACCCCACGCCACCGTCGGCGGGGTCGGGTTCCCCCTACGGGAGCGGGCCACCCGAGGGGCAGGGTCCCGACGGCCCACCGCCCGGAGGCCCGCCTCCGGAAGGCCCGCCGCCGGGCGGCCCACCGCCCGGGGGGCCGCCGCCTGGCAGCCCGTACGGATCCCCGTACGACAACGCCCCGCCGCCGCCCCCGCCCTACGGCTCCCAGCCCTACGGCGGCGGAGGGGGTTACGGCGGCGCCGATCCGCTCGCCGGGATGCCGCCGCTCGCCGACTCCGGGCGGCGCATCCTCGCCCGTCTCATCGACGTGCTGATCGTCGCCATCCCGCTCGCGATCATCGGCATCCCGTTCAACGTCTACAAGCGGGCGACCGACAACGACGCCGACTTCAGCGACACCGTCAACAGCTTCAACGGCGGTAGTCAGCTCGTCTTCCAACTCATCACCATCGTGGCGTATGTCGGCTACGACACATTGATGGTCGCCAAGGGCGGCCAGACCCTCGGCAAGAAGTGGCTGAAGCTGCGGGTCGCGATGCTCAACGACGGCTCCACGCCGCCGACGAACGCCTCGCTGATCCGCGCCACCGTCCTGTGGCTGCCCGCGCTGATCTGCTGCGCCTGCCTGTGGCCGCTGCTCCTGCTGATCCTGATCCTGGTCGACAAGCCCTACAAACAGGGCTTGCACGACAAGTCGGCCAAGACCGTGGTCGTCACCGTGCCGCAGTAGGGCGACGGTGGAGCTACGAACCGATCCGGGTATCGGCCCCCGCGCCCGCGTGGACGGCCGGCACCCGGATCTCGGTGTTCCGGGGGGCCCGCTGGGCGGGTACGGACGGCTGCGGCACCGCGGGCGTCTTGCGGCGCACCGGCACGGCCACCACCACGAGGACCCCGATGAGCAGTCCGGCCACGCTGATCGCCGTGGTCGTCACCGTGCCGCAGTAGGGCGACGGTGGAGCTACGAACCGATCCGGGTATCGGCCCCCGCGCCCGCGTGGACGGCCGGCACCCGGATCTCGGTGTTCCGGGGGGCCCGCTGGGCGGGTACGGACGGCTGCGGCACCGCGGGCGTCTTGCGGCGCACCGGCACGGCCACCACCACGAGGACCCCGATGAGCAGTCCGGCCACGCTGATCGCGATGATCC
>NZ_RDBI01000212.1:0-543 GCF_008042125.1 Streptomyces sp. MS191 | reverse complement strand
TGTCCTCCGTGAAGCAGGCGATCTCGTACGTGGTGTGGGAGGTGTGGACGGCGGTGGGATGGTCCGCGAGATGGAACGGCGCGGGCCCGCGCACGATGGCCGTGTCGCCCGCGCCGACCGCCCGTTCGGTGCCGTCGGGCAGCAGGAGGGTGCCCCCGCCGCGCAGCACGCTGATCATGGTGAGCGGTGCGTCGTCGGCGAAGCGGATCGTCCAGGGCTCCGTCAGTACGGCGCGGCTGACGACCGAGCCCTCGGCCCGGATGCCGCTCAGGAGTGAACTCAAGGGATCCACGGAACGCATCGTAGACGCTCTCCTATGTTCGGGAGCTTTTCTCCCATGGATCATCCACGTCCTCATGGCTGTACTGGAGGCATCGCATCGCCGAGACCAACCGGGAGACACCGTGCCGCAGCACGACAGCCATGCCGGAACGGCCCTCGTGGTCGTCGCACATCACCGCGCCGATTCCCTCACCGCGCACACGGCCCGCCGTGCCGCCGCCGTGCTCGAAGCCGCCGGACACCGCATCGACCTGCTGGACC
>NZ_RDBI01000211.1 GCF_008042125.1 Streptomyces sp. MS191 | reverse complement strand
CTCCGGGGCCGTGGGCGCACCTCGCGCCGCGACCGGCCCGCGCATCCGGCCGCGCTCGGGTGCGCCGGTGGACGATCCCCGCCCCTCGAAGCCCAGGCCGTTGTGGGAGCGCTCCCTCGCGTGGAATCGTGCGTCGCATGACGAGCGAACCGTTCATCCGGCCCTACCGTCCCGCGGACCGCGCCGCGCTCGCGGACATCTGCGTCAGAACGGCCCACGAGGGCGGGGACTCCTCGGACCTCTACCCCGACCCGGAGCTGATGCCGACGATCTTCGCCTATCCCTACGTCGCCCTGGAACCGGACTTCGCCTTCGTCCTGGACGACGGCGAGGGCCGCGCCGTGGGCTACGTCCTGGGAGCGCCGGACACCGCCGGGTTCGCGAAGCGGTTCCGCGACGCGTGGCTGCCGGAGGCGGGCGCGCGCCACCCTGCCGTCGAAGGGACGCCCCGGACGCCCGCCGAGGAGATGACCGTCCTGCTCCACACGCCGGAGCGGATGGTCCGCGACGAACTCGCCGGGTTCCCGGCCCATCTCCACATCGACCTGCTGCCGGCCTGGCAGGGGCGAGGGTACGGCCGGTCCCTCGTACGGACCCTGCTGGCGGCGCTGCACCGGGCGGACGTGGCAGCCGTCCACCTCTGCATGGTGCGGTCCAACACCTCCGCCAGGGCGTTCTACGACCGGCTGGGCTTCCGGCCGCTGGCCGTCGACGACCCCGGACCCGTCTGGTACCTGGGCCGGCCGACCGCTCCCGACGCGGCGCTCGGCGGGTGACGCCGCGGCCGGGCGGCACCCGGCGGCGGGTGTGCCGGGGCCCGCGGCGGGCGGCCGTTCCGGCCGGGCGAAGGCGCCGGCCGGCGTACGGCACGTCGCCGCGCGAGTGGCGGGCGACGGGCCGGGCGCGAACCGGGTGACGGGCGGGCCACCCGGACGCCCGCAGCCGGGCGGTGCTTTCGCGCGGCCCCCGCCGGGTGGGCCGCCCCGCGCCGCGCGGCCGCCCGCCGGCCGAACGGCCCTCCGGGCAGGGCCTGTCCGCCCGACGAACGGTGCCGCCGGCGGCCCGGCCCGTGCTGTGGGGGTGGGCCGGGCCGCCGGAGCGCATGCGGTCGGGTCAGATGTCGATGACGCGGTAGGCGATGGTGTACACCCCGCCGGAGCCCTCCAGGGAACGCCACTGGGTCTCGCCGCCGAACTCGCTGCCGGTGACCAGGGTGGAGCCCAGCTTGTCGTCGGAGCTGGTCGTGTCGTCGTCCCAGAGGGTGAGGGTGCGGGCCTGCTGCTTGCCGAGGACGAGCGCGGCGTTGCCGTTGGCGTCGGTCAGCGAGCGGACGTATCCGGCGCCCATCGTCTGGTACGAGAGGCTTCCGGGCCACACCTTCACCGCGTTGCCGTTGGCGTCGGTGATCTTGATGTAGGCCTCGTCGTGGTCCCCCTCGCTGTTCTGGTGGCAGGTCAGCTCCAGGAGCTCGATCCGCACGTAGTCGATCGGCTCGGCCTGCGCGGTGCCGGCGAAGGCGCCGAGGCTGCCCAGCCCCAGCAGTGCGACGGCGGTCAGTCGAGCGGCTCGGTTCTTGCGCATGTGGTCCCCCCACACAATCGGGTCACGGTGATGACACTCGGTCCGGATCCCGCCGTCCCGGCGGGCCGGTGTGCCGTTTCCCCCCGGCACGAGCTCCACTGTGCCGGTCCGTCCGTCCGCGGTTCTACGCGCGTTCCGCTGGATGGAACGACGGCGTCGGACGACCGGGTACGCCGGGGACGGCCGCTCGGTCCGGCGGGGCCGTGGCGAGGGCCCGGGTGACGGCGCCGCTCGCCTCGGCCACGGCCTGGACCAGGGGTTCGAGGCGGCGGCCGGCCCGGACCATCCCGGTGAGCGCGGCCACCGTCCGGCCGTCCGGCGCCCGTACCGGCAGCGCCGCGCAGCACACCCCGGCCATCACGTCCTCCCGGTCGAGCACGGCCCCGGGCCGCCGCGGTCCGCGCAGCGCCCGGCCCGCCGCCGTGTCGAGGCCGAACGCGACGCCGTCCTGCACCTGCACGATCGCCTCCACCTCGCCGGGCACCGAGCCGACGGTCATGGCGAGGTCCTCGCGCAGGACCGAGAGCACGACTCCGGCGCCGGTCGCCGCCCGCAACCGGTGCAGCGGCAGCCGGGCGGCGGCTCGCAGGCCCGGGTACGGTTCCCAGGCCTGGCCGAGCCGGTAGAGCTGCGGGCCGACCCGGTAGCGCCGGTCGCGCCGCTCCACGGCGCCGACCGCGACGAGCTGGTCGAGCAGCCGGTGCACGGTGCCCTTCGGCACCCCGCAGACCTCCGCCAGTTCGGTCACGCCGGCCCCGTCCCCGTACCGGCGCAGCGAGTCCAGCAGCGAGAAGGCCCCTTCCAGCACCCCACGCCCCCGGCCCGCCGCCCCGCCCCGCGCGTCGCCGGTTCCCGCCGTCCCGGCACCGCGGGCGCCGGCGGTCGCGGCGTCGGCGCCCCCGCGCGCCGTCACTGGACTGGCCGTACAGGACGAGGC
>NZ_RDBI01000210.1 GCF_008042125.1 Streptomyces sp. MS191 | reverse complement strand
GGGTGAGGGTCTTCGCAGTGGGGGGCTTGGGAGGTGCGGGCCTTCGGGCTCTTGGTGTCGGCCGGTCTTGGGTTGCTCCTGGTGGTTGGCCGCCCTCTCTCCGAGTGTGGCGGGCTCCGGCGCCGCATCAAGGGCGCTCCTTCGTCGCGTCGGCTTCGCCGATGTCGCTTCGCTCCACCCTTGACCCGTCACCTCCACCCGCCTTTTCACACTCGGAGGGCGGCCCGGGAAAAGGGGCCAGGGCAGGGGGCCGGGGCGGCGCGCAGCGCCGTCGGCCCGTGTCGGCTCCGGGGTGGTTCAGCGCAGCCATTGAATGGGGTGACCCGGCAGGGCTTAGCGGGTGCCACTCAATTCTCGGTTGGGATTCATGCCCCGCTGGTCACTCTCCGGTGGGGTGRAGCCTGATCCGCAGCCAGCATCGGGAGTGCGGGTCATGGGCCACCGGGCGCGCGGATCGGGGCTCACGCGGGACCCATCCGCCCCACCGGTCCCATCCACCCCATCGCCGGCTGGGATCGATCCACCAATGACGCTACGGCGTACATTACTTGCGGTAACCCAGCCAGAGAAAGGGACTTTGGCGGGCATATCGGACTCTCGGCGGG
>NZ_RDBI01000021.1 GCF_008042125.1 Streptomyces sp. MS191 | reverse complement strand
CCCCCCAGGAGGCATCATGCAACGACGGACGTTCCTCACCGGCACCGTGCTGGGCGCGGCCCTCGGCGCGCTGCTGCCGGCCGACGCGTCGGCGGCCACCGTGACGGTCTCCTCGCTGGACGCGCTGCAGCAGGCGATTGACCGGGCGGCCCCCGGCGACCGGATCGTCGTGGCCGACGGCACGTACGCCGTTCCCGCGGGGCGCGCCGTCACCGTCTCGGGGCGGCACGGCACCACCGCCGCGCCGATCACCGTCGTGGCGGAGTCCCGGGGCGGCGCCGTCCTCACCGGCGAGCGCGGTTTCGTCTTCGGCGACTCCAGCAACATCACGGTCAGCGGCTTCGCCTTCCGGCAGCGCACCACCCTGGAGATCCCGGCGAGCTGCTCGCGCATCCGGCTGACCCGCAACGACTTCCGGCTCGCCGACGTCGGCGGGCTCGACTGGGTGGTCGTCCGGGGCGACGACACCAAGATCGACCGCAACCACTTCCACGGCCGGACGACCGAGGGGATCTTCCTCGTCGCCGACGGTCCGGGGACGACCGCGATGGCCCAGCGCCTCCAGGTCCTCCGCAACCACTTCTCCGACCACACCTACACCGGTGCCAACGGCGGCGAGCCGATCCGGCTCGGTGTCAGCGGCCGGGCGCTGTCGAGCGCGAACGCGGTGGTGGAGTACAACCTCTTCGAACGATGCGACGGCGACCCCGAGGCGATCTCGGTGAAGTCCTCCGACAACGTCATCCGCTACAACACGATCCGCGACAGCCGCGGCGGCATCGTGCTGCGCCACGGCAACCGCTCCCGCGTGGAGGGCAACCACCTGCTCGGCGGAACGGACGGTGTGCGCGTCTACGGCAACGACCACCTGATCGTCAACAACCACCTCGCCGGTCTGTCGGGCCGCGCCCTGGTCATCGGCAGCGGCACCACCCGCGACCACCACGCGGGCGAGAGCGTCGACGAGCGGCGCGGCAACGACGCCGCCGACCGTGCGCTGGTCCTGCACAACACCCTGGTCGGCAACGCCGGCACACTCTCCGGCGAGTCCCGCGCGTACCCGCCGCAGAACGTCGTCGTCGCCGACAACCTGCTGGTCGGCGACGCCGGCAGTCTGGTCGCGATGGGACAGACGGTCGGCTTCACCTGGCAGGGGAACATCCTGTGGGGCCGGGCGTCCGACGGCACGATCCCCGCGAGCGGATTCCGCCGGGTCGACCCGCTGCTGCGGCAGGAGTCGGACGGCGTCTTCCGGCTGTCCGCCGGCAGCCCGGCGATCGACGCGGCGACGCTCACGGGCACGGACGTGACCGAGGACGTCGACGGTCACGCGCGTGGAGCCGGCCGCGACGTCGGCGCCGACGAGTACTCGACGGCGGCTCCGCCGCGGCGCCCCCTCACCCCGGCCGACGTGGGTCCGAACGCCGCCTGAGCGACAGCCGCCCGGACCCGTCCCTCCGTCGCCCGCGGCGGCGGGACGGCGCGTGGCCCGCGTCCTCCGTCCCCTCCCCCGGGACCCCGCGTGCGGGGTCCCGGGGGACGCCCCTCCGGTCCCGGTGGCCCGCCCACGGCGACCGGCTGTTGCCGGGTGGGCACAACTGGCTATTCTGACGCACCAGTTCGAGGGGGACGGAGCAGCACAAGATGAGCAAGCCCGCACAGACCGAGACCGGTGACGCCGTACGCCGAAGACGCCCCAGGCCGAGGACGGTGCTGCTGACCGCGCTCGCCCTGCTGGTCGCCGCGGGGCTGCTCACGGCGGGGACGGGCTACTGGGCCTACGAGCACTACACCGGGCGCGTGCAGCGCATCCCCCAGACCTTCCCGACGAACGCGCCCGTCCCGCCCCCGTCCCGGGGAGGCCGGAACTACCTGCTGGTGGGCCTCGACTCGCGCTCGGCCGTCGCGACGACCGGCAACGACGCGAAGGGCGCGCTCTGGAAGTACGGCGACCAGCGCAGCGACGCGATGATGCTCGTCCACATACCCGACGACCACTCCAGCGCGTACGTCGTCTCGCTGCCCCGCGACTCGTGGGTGGACATCCCCGGCCGCGGCCGGGCGAAGCTGAACGCCGCCTACTCCTGGGGCGGTCCGCCGCTGCTCATCGACACGGTGCAGCGGCTGACGGACGTCCGGGTCGACCACTTCGCCGTCATCGACTGGAACGGGTTCCGGAAGCTCACGGACGCCGTCGGCGGCGTCGACATGTCGATGCCCGACGGGGAGCGCCGGCACATGAACGGGGAGCAGGCACTGGCCTACGTGGGCGAGCGCAAGAGCCTGCCGAACGGCGACCTGGACCGGGCCCACCGGCAGCAGAACTACCTGCGCACGGTCCTGGAGAAGGTGACGACCTCGGCCTCGCTGAGCGACCCGCTCCGGCTGAAGGAGACCCTGGACATCTTCACCGACACCATCAGTGTCGACGAGCGGTTCAGCGACACCGACATGCGCGAGCTGGTCTGGAACATGAAGGGCGTCCGCGCCGGCGACATGACCTTCATGAACGCGCCCGTGAAGGGCACCGGCACCGAGAAGGGCCAGTCGGTGGTGCACCTGGACAAGGTGGCCTGCGCGGAGCTGTGGAAGGCGTTCAAGGAGAGCTCCATGGCGGCCTACCTCTCCACCCACCGGGTCGACCGGCTGCGCGCGGCGACGAACTGAGCGGGTGGCACTCCCCCGGGACGGACGGCGGAGAGGGCCCCTGCGCGTCGCGCGCGGCGCACAGGGGCCCGGCATTCGTCCGCGGGTCCCGGGTCCCGTCAGACCCGGTCGGCCGCGATCAGCACGTACTGGAAGGAGCCGTCCTTGTACGAGTTGATGAACGCCTCCTCGATCCCCGTCACCAGCGACGACGTCGCCCGCAGCTCCCAGTAGGGCAGCGTCTCGGGCGTCAGGTCGATCACGGCCTGGGGTACGAGGCGGTTGTCGGCCATCGCCCGCAGGTACTCGCGCCGGGAGTGGATGTTGCACTCGAAGTGCGCGTTGATCTGCGAGACCCACTTCGACGGCTGGCCGTAGCGGGGGTTCCAGCAGCCGGTGATGGTGACGTAACGGCCGCCGACCGCCAGCACTCGGGAGTGCTCGGCGAAGAGGTCGTGCAGGTCGACGTACATGCTCGACTCGTTGTTCCACGAGGCCGCGGCCCGGCCCGTCTCGAACGGCGTGGCGAGCATGTTGCACACGCGGGCGCGGACGTGGTCGTCGATGCCGAGCTCCCCGGCCCGCCGGTTGGCGAAGTCGGCCTGCTTGGCCGACAGGGTGACGCCCTCGACCTTGCAGCCGAAGCGCTGGTGGGCCATGACCATCGAACCGCCGCGTCCGCAGCCGGCGTCGACGAGCGTGTCGTCGCGTCCGATCGCGCCGAGGTTGTCGAGGAGGATGTCGGTCTGCGCCGACTCCAGGCGGTGCAGTTCGGCGATCAGCTTCTTCTCGTAGGCGCTGTCCGCGGGGTCCCCGATCGCGGCGTGGTCGACGTCGCCGATGCCGTAGTGGTGGTGGTAGAGCCCGTCGACGTCGCCGAGGCGCAGGTTCACGGGCCTGGCCTCGCCGTCCCAGTAGCGGGCGATGTCGCCCTGGTACGGCGACGCGGGGGCGGGGATGAACGCGGAGGCGGTGCCGTCGAGGGTGCTGAACTCGGTGCTGGTCACTGATAAGTCCGTTTCTCTACCAGAAGTCGGGCAGGCTGTAGCGATAGGTGTTGGTCTGGTGCCAGTAGTGGTTGCCGTCCACCCACACGGCCACTCCGCGCAGGAAGCGGAGCACGCTCGGGAGGGGGCACGCGGCGGCCAGCGCGGCGGCTTCGGTCTCGAAGTCGCGCATGAGGTCGTTGTGGACCTCGACCGCCTTCAGATAGGCGTCCCGGTCGGAGACGCCCTCGCGTTCGGCGATCACCACGGGCAGGTTCAGGTGCCGGCCGGGGGAGGCGAGCTCCTTGGTGTACGAGTAGAGGTCGTTGACGATGGTGCTGGCGTTTCCGGCGAGCGCCAGGACGCGTTGCATGGCGGGCTGGGCATGCAGGTCCGCCGGCAGTTCGTAGCCGCCGACGGTGTCGGTGATGGTGGGGCAGGGCCGGAAGTTGTTGAACTGGCGCATCGCCAGGTACTCCCACACCTCGGGCACGTGGTCCGTCTCGGCCCACGCGGCCTCCGCGAGGTATCCCAGGTGCAGCCGGGCCATGTCGTGCCGGTAGCGGTCGGCCTGGGAGGGGGTGGAGTGGCGGACGAAGTACTCCATCGCGGAGCGGTAGGCGCGCCGCGGGGCGTCCGCGTGGAGCGACTCCGCCCACCGGGGCTGGTACTCCTCCGTCGTGTGCAGCGCGTCGAGGGCGGTGTGCGCGAGGAGCAGGCGTCCGCCGAGGCCGACGGGCGAACCCCCGTGGTCCTCGCAGTAGCAGTCGTCGACCGCGTTCTCGGCGACCATCAGGCGGGTGGCGATCATCAGGTGGTCGACCGTCGGCGCGTCGGGATGGCAGGCGACCATGTAGCGCCCGACGGAGAAGCCGTCGAACTGCCCCTCCCACTCCTCGGGGTACAGCTCCACCTCGTCCACCGCCCAGGACTTGATCCGGCGGCCGACGTCCTCGACGCGTGCCGGGTCGGGTTCCGGCACGGGGTGGTGGTACAGGCCGGGGATCGGCCGCCCCTCCGCCGGCGCGGCGGCCGGTGGCGGTCCCGGGGACGCCTCGCGACGGCCCGGGTACAGCCCCGCCGTCCCGAGGCCCCGGGGTCCGCCCGGGATCCGGCCCGGGACGGGCCCCGGGGGCGCCGGCACGGCGGTGTCCGCCGGCTTGAAGTCGGCGTTGTGGAGGAGCCCGAACTCGCGGTTGTTGATCAGCTCGTGTTCCTGGCGCTCGCGCAGCGCCTCGATGGTGAGCCGGAGCTGCTCCTCGGTCTGGTTCATCGGCCCGTTGTAGAGGTCGGCGACCCGGGTGTGGACCCGCAGCACCGTCTGGGCGACGGAGAGTTCGTACTCGCGCGGCCGGAGCTCGTAGTCGACGAAGGCACCGGGCAGCGCGACCTCGCCGACGTGGCCGGCGGACATGGCGATCTCGGCCTCGCCGTGACGGTTCTGCCGCTGCCGGGGCAGCGAGCCGAAGGCGTCGACATGGGCCCGGAGCCCGGGCGCGGCGGACATCACGGCCGCGAAGTCGGCCCGGGACAGGGTCAGGAGGGTGCCCGCGGTCTCGGCGGTGGCGGTGTGGTCCCATCTGGCGTCGGCGTCCAGAAGGGCGTGCTCCCCGAAGCGGTCGCCATCGGCGAGCACGGTCACGGCGACCTCGTCGCCGTACTTGCCCACGGAGGTCTGGTTGATCCGGCCGTGCGCGATGAGGTGGATCTCCCCGGCCGGGGCGCCGCGTTCGACCAGCACCTCGCCGGCGCGGAAGTCCCGCTGGACGCACCGGCAGGCGAGCGTGCCGAGCACCTCGACGTCCTCGAAGCCGCGCAGCAGGGCGAGTTCGCCGAGCTCCTGCGGGATCACCCGTACCAGTCCGCCGTCCTGGACGAAGTCGACGCGCCCGTCGCCGACGGTGTAGCTCAGCCGGCGGTTCACCCGGTACGCGCCGCCCTTGGTCTCCACCCAGGGGAGCATCCGCAGCAGCCAGCGGGAGGTGATCTCCTGCATCTGCGGGGCGGACTTGGTCGTGGTGGCGAGCTTGCGGGCGGCCGCGGTGCTCAGACTGGACTGCCGGGGCGGCTCCAGCTGCGCTTGCGGGTCGATCTGGGCG
The DNA here is from genome assembly GCF_008042125.1 of Streptomyces sp. MS191. Taxonomy (GTDB): domain Bacteria; phylum Actinomycetota; class Actinomycetes; order Streptomycetales; family Streptomycetaceae; genus Streptomyces. The sequence continues at coordinate 1,871 of NZ_RDBI01000021.1, read as the reverse complement.
GTCATCGGGCGAGGGCTCCTTCGCGGGACTCGTGATCGGCGCGGGCGCACGCCGACCGGCGGAAGAGGACCGGACCGGTGGGGCGAATGTCAGGGATTCGTCCGGATCCCGCTGAACAGTAGAGCCGGATTCGCGCGGCTCGCCCTATGAGTCCGCTGGTATTACCTCGATGAAGTGACCTTGATCCGAACGGGGTTTATCCGGCTGACCGACGACATTCGAGCCATCGGCCCGGCCGCCTCCGGAAGCGCTCCGGGCAGGGCGCCCGCACCGGTGCCGACCCGCGGTCCGGCGTCGCGCCACCGGCTGCGGATCCCGGCTCCGCCCGACGGCGACAGCGCCGCCCGACGGGCGGCGGTGGCGTGATCCACACCCGGTGGGTCGCCGTCGCCCGGCCACGGCAGGGGGGGGCGGCGACCGGCCGGCGCGCGCGAACGGGCCCCGGGAGGCGGCCCGTTCTGACGAGGAAGAAGATGATCTCTTCTCAATCCCCTGACGAGCCGGGTAGCCTGACCGCTCCCAACAGGGTTGACCACGACATGACATCGGGGTGGGGCGATCAGTGGCGAGTCCGGCACGTACCTCGGCCGAGGCCCCGGAGCAGGACCGTTCCGCCGGTCACATCGCCGTCATCGGCCTTGCCTGCCGGTTCCCCGGTGCCGGGAACGCCGAGGCGTTCTGGCGGAATCTCGTCACCGGCACCGACTCGATCACCCGGGTCGCGGGACCCGAAGGCGTCGCGGCGCGCGGGCTGATCGAGGACCCGGAGTGCTTCGACGCCGGGTACTTCGGGGTCTCGCCCCGTGAGGCCCTGATCGTCAATCCGCAGCAACGGCTGTTCCTGGAGTGCGCCGTGGCGGCCCTGGAGGACGCCGGACACGACCCGGCCCGCGCGGACGCGGTCGTCGGCGTGTACGGAGGCGGCAGCGAGAACGACCACGCGCGCCTGCTCCGCGCCCGCCGGGCGGACCTGCCGAACGTCTCGGACTGGGAGATCCGGGTCGCCAACGGCGCCGACTTCCTGTGCAGCAGGGTCGCCCACAAGCTGGGCCTGACCGGCCCGACGGTCGCGGTGCAGGCCGCGTGCGCCACCTCCCTCGTCGCCGTCCACCTGGCCGTCCGCGGCCTGCTGGACGGGGAGTGCGACGTCGCCCTCGCCGGCGGGGTCACCGTCCGCCTGCCGGTCCGCGTCGAGGGGACGGACGAGGTCGGCATCCAGGCACCGGACGGTGTACTGAGGGCCTTCGACGCCCGGGCCGGCGGGCTGGTCGGCGGCGACGGCGTCGGCATCGTGGTCCTCAAGCGCCTGGCGGACGCGCTCGCGGACGGCGACCGGGTGGACGCGGTCGTGCGGGGATCCGCCGTGAACAACGACGGCGCCGGACGGATGGGCTTCACCGCCCCCGGGGTCGACGGCCAGGCCACCGTGATCGAGAAGGCCCAGCGGGCCGCCGGGGTCGGACCGGACAGCTGCACGTACGTGGAGACCCACGGCACCGCGACCCCGCTCGGCGATCCGGTCGAAGTCGCGGCGCTCACCCAGGCGTTCCGGCGCGGCACGGACCGGCGGGGGTTCTGCGGGATCGGCTCGGTGAAGACCAACATCGGGCACACCGACGCCGCCGCCGGGGTCGCCGGACTGATCAAGACCGTCCTCGCGCTGAAGCACGGCGTCCTCCCGCCGAGCCTGCACTTCACCGAGCCCAACCCGGCGATCGACTTCGCGGGCAGCCCGTTCCGCGTGGTGACGCGCGCCGAGGATTGGGCGCCGCCGGGTCTCCCCCGGCGCGCCGGTGTCAGCTCCTTCAGCGTCGGCGGCACCAACGCCCACATCGTCCTGGAGGAGGCCCCCCGGCTCCCCCGCCCCGAAC
>NZ_RDBI01000209.1 GCF_008042125.1 Streptomyces sp. MS191 | reverse complement strand
CTCTACCGGCCGATCGTCTCCCCGCCTGCCCCCGCCCCCGCATTCGCCGGGACCCGCGCCGAACGGATCGGGACGGCGGTCGTCCGGCCGTCCGGCGGCGGCCGCGCCGCCGTCGAGGACGCTGCGCGGCTGGTCGGCGAGGCCGCCGGGCGGGGAGCCGCGCTGATCGTGCTGCCCGAGCTGTTCTGGTTCCCGGGGGGCGTGCTGCCCGATCCGCGGCGGCCGGACGTCGAGGACGCGCAGGAGGTGCTGCGCATCCTGCGCGGGGCGCTGTCGGGCAGTCCGGCGTATCTCGCCTGCACGCTCCCGCTGCCCGAGGGCCACGCTGCTCTGCTCCTCGGCTCCGACGGACCGGTGCTGACACAGCACCAGCTGCACGAAGGCGCCCGCCASCGCGGCTGGGCCCGCGCGGGCGAGGCGCGGGCGCTCCTCACCCATGACGCGCCCTGGGGCCGGGTCGCGGTCGTCCTCGGCGACGACGCGGCCCAGCCCGAGACCCTGCGCCTCGCCGCGCTGGCGGGCGTCGACACGGCGGCGGTCTGCCTCGGCGGCGCGGCCGAGCCCTGGGAGTACGCCCTCGGCCTGCCCGAGCGGGCGGCGGAGAACCGGATCAACCTCGTGGCCGCCGGTCACGGAGCCGGCGCCGTGCACGCCCTGCCCGTGGAGTTCGGCCTGTGGCGCTCCCGGGAGGCGCCCTTCGACGGCGTCATCAGCACGCCCGTCACCACTCAGGCCGGACCCGGCCTGACCCTCGCCCCGGTACGGCCCCGCCAGGCCGAGCGGCGCCTGGTCTCGCGCGGGACGGACCTGGTCGGCGGCCGGCCCTGGAGGCTGGCGGACGCCCTGGTGGCGCCCCGGCCGGACCCGGCTCTCGCGCACCGCACGACCGATCGATGACCCACTCCCCATCCGGCCACCGAAGGAGCGCTGTGAGCGACGTGTCGGAGACACTCAAGGCCGTCCAGGACATGACGGACGAAGCTCCGGTCACCGATGTGACCGAGACGTTCGTCCAGTGGCAGGAGTTGCTGGCCGAACTCAAGGAGAAGATCGACGCCCGCTTCGAGCTGCGCCGGGACCCCTCCACCGAGGAGCTGGAGGCCTTCGGCGCGCAGGCCGACGGCCCGCGCGGCTCACTGGCCGGCTACACCGGCCCCGAGATCGACTGGATGATCCACTCCTGGGTCGGCGAACCGGAACGCGGCTTCGTCAACCTGCACCTCACCGTCTGGCTGGGCCCGCACGTGCGCGTCCCGCACCTGGGGATCGCCCTGCTGTGCTGGCCGGGCGGCTGGTTCTACCTCGACTCCGTGCCCCGGGCAAGCCTGGTGGCCGACGGCGACTACTACGACCGCTACTACGCCCCCGCCGAGAAGGAGTGGCTCGCGGTCCGCGAGGAGTACGAGGACCTGACGTGGTTCACCAGCCGCACCGGCTTCATCCGCGGCAGCCTCTCCCCCACCGCCTACTGCTACTCGATGCCCCGCGACGAGCGGCACATCGGGCTGGTGCGCCGGCTGATGCACGAGCAGGTCGACCGCTGGCTGACCTGGGTGGAGGAGGCCGAGCCGGTAGCGGCCGCCGAGCGCGAGGCGCTGGCCGCCGCCGACCTGGCGATCCGGCGCAACATCGTGGAGCGCGACCCGGCGAACGTGATGGGCGTGCGGTACTTCGGCGAGCAGGTGACCGACCGGCTGGTGCGTGCGCTCTGGGGCGGCGACCGGATCCTGCCGAGGCCTTCGTGAGCCAGGTCCGGTCCGAGTGGCGGGCCTGCCGGGTGCCCGGCCTCAAGGAGCCCTACGACACCGCGCACCTGCGGGTCTTCTACCCCGCCCGGGCCACCGGGTCCGACGCCGAGCGGCTCACCGGGGTGATCGCGGCCGACGCCGGGCGCGCCCCCTTCCCGCTGGTGGTGCTGCTGCCCGGGATCAACGTCCCGGCCGACTCCTACCGTTGGCTGGCGGTGCTGCTGGCCCGGCGCGGCTTCGTCGCGGTGACGCCCGAGCTGGTCGGGGAACTCTTCGGCGGGAGCCACGGGGTGACCCCCGGCATCGACCTGGCGGCCTGTACCCCCGGCGCCTACGGAACCCGGGCGACGACCCCGCTGCTCGGTGCGGTGCTCGCGGCCCTGGCCGAGCCGGCTCCCGGTTCGCCGCTGGACGGGCTGCTGGACCCGGAGCGGGTGGTGCTGGGCGGGCACTCGGCCGGCGGCACCGTGGCACTGCAGTCCGCCGCCCATGTGCCCGGTCTGCGCGGGGTGTTCACCTACGGCGCGCACACCCGGGTGGCCGCGGCCCTCGGCCATCCTCCGGGCACGGTCCTTCCGGTCGGTGCGCGGGTGCCCGTCCTGCTGATGTCCGGCGAGCACGACGGGGTGATCGCGGCGAGTGCCGAGCGCTACGCCCTGACGGACGCGGACGCCGACCCCGTCGCCCGCACCTTCCACGAGGCGCTGACGGACTCCGGCGGCGCGCACGCCTGGGTCCGGATCGCCGGGGCGGGCCACTTCGCCCTCTGCGATCCGGTGGACGCGACCAGCGCCCGCGGCTTCCTGGAAGAACCGGAACCGGAGGGAAGCGGCGCGCGTGCCCTGGCCGGCCGCCTGGTGGCGGCGTTCTGCTCGGCGGTACTGCTGCCCGAGCGGCCGGCCGCGCCGAACCCGGACGACCAGGCGGAGCTGGACGCACTGCTGGCGCCGCCGCATCCCGGACTGCTCGACGTGCGGCGCCGCTGATGTCCGCCCCCGTCGCCGGCCCGCCGATTCCCCACCGACGCCGAACCTCCCGAGAGCGCGAGGTGCTCCGCTGATGCTGAAGAACTTCTGGTACGCGGTCGAGTTCTCCGACCGTGTCACCCGCAAGCCGCTGAAGGCCGTGTGCCTCGGCCAGTCCCTGGTGCTGTACCGCACGGCGGCCGGGAGGGCGGTCGCGCTCTCGGACCTGTGCGCGCACCGGGGGGCCGCACTCTCCGCGGGCACCCTCACGGACGACTGCGTCGTCTGCCCCTACCACGGCTGGCGCTTCGATCCGGAGGGCGTCTGCACCACGATCCCGGCCAATCAGCCGGGCCGCGGCATCCCGAAGAAGGCGCGGGTCGACTCGTACCCGGTCCAGGAGCGGTACGGCTTCCTCTGGGTCTTCCTGGGCGACCTTCCCGAGGAGGAACGGCCGCCGATCCCCCGATGGCCGGAGTTCGAGGACCTGGTCCAGGACGGTGGCCGGTTCAAAGCGGTCACCGGCGAGCTCCTGTGGCACTCCAACTACGAGCGGGTGCTGGAGAACGGCTGCGACATCGCGCACACCCCGTTCGTCCACGCGGGTGCCTTCGGCAACCCCGACCGGCCCGAGGTGGAGGAGTACACGGTCGAGCAGCCCGACGAGTGGTCGGCCTTCGCGACGGTGGCCCTGCACCCGCCCGCCGCCAAGGGGCTGTGGGCGAAGCTCTACACGGACCGCAGGTCCCAGGGCAGGAACCGCCCCCCGGTGGTGACGACGGCCGGGTGGATGCTGCCCAACCTGATCAAACTCCACGTGCGACTGCCCCTCGGCAACATGATCATCTACGACACCAACATCCCGGTCGACGAGACCACCACCCTGGTGAAGTGGGTGGCGCTGCGCGACTTCTTCACCGGGGACTGGGCCGACAGGAACGCCCGCAAGCGGGTGCTCGGCATCTTCGACCAGGACGCCCCGGTGGTGGACGGGACCCGTCCCGAGCTGCTGCCGGCCGATCTCGGCGCCGAGCTGCACCTGCGCTCCGACATGATCTCCGTCGCCTACCGCCGGCGCCGCCAGGAACTCGCGGCCAAGGGCTGGGCGGTGAGCGACGCCGACCGGATCGTCGGTGACGTCCCGGCGCGCAGCGCCACCGTCATCGCCTCGCCCGCCCGGCGGGCGGTCCCGGAGCTCGCCCGCGCCTGGGAGCAGAAGGCCCAGGGATTCCACCCGACGGTCGAGGGGGCCCGGTCCCCGGTACCCGACAGTGAGAAGGAGTAGCCCCATGACGTCCTCAACTCCCGCCCCCGACGCCTCCACCGGCACCGCGACGCCCGCGGCCCGGCTCTCGCGGACCGTGCTGGACGCCCTGCTGGCCGGTACGGGGCTCCGGGAACGGCCCACGCCCTGGACCGTGCTGACCTCCCCGGCGTCCCCGGATCCGGTGGGCTCCGTGCGGTACTTCCGCCACGAGGGGCGGGACGGCGGCGTCGACGCGGCCGTCGCCGTGTCCCTCGTGGTGCCGGCCCTCGGGCTCGACAGCCACATGGTGTTCGCCTTCGGCGACGGCGACGGTCCGCTCCCGCACTTCACCCTCGACTCCGTGCAGGCGGGCGGCGGGTACGCGTTCCACCTGGACCTGGTCCAGCGCGTCGACCTCGCCGTCAGCCCCGCCTACGCCGACCTGGTGTACGGGCCGCTGAGCGCGCCGTTCGCCCGCGCCTCGGAGATCCCGGGCCTGGCCCCGGCGGCGATCAGCCCGCGCCAGCGCTCCCTGATGTCCCCCTGGATGCTGGTGCACCGCGCCGACGAGCCGGCGCTGCAGGCCATCACCCCGATCGCCGCGGAGTACCTGCGGCACTGGCTGGGGCTGGCCCGGGCGTTCCCTGCCGACGCCGCCGGGGAGGCCAAGGAGGGCGACGCGCCGGTCCGCGACCGGCGGCTGCGCCAGGCCCTGTTCAGCCGGGAGATCGACCCGGTGTGGGCGCAGGTGGACCGGCTGCTGGGCCAGGCGACGACCGATGGCCTGCGCGGGCTGCTGACCACCGGCCGGCTCAGCGGCGAGGAGGCCGGGGCATGAGCGGGAACGGGAGCGGGAGGACCGCCCCGGCCCCCGGTCGCGGCCCGAGCGAGTGGCAGCAGCGCATCGCCGGGGAGTGGCACGGCCGGCCGTCCCTCTTCGACGCCCAGGGGACGTGGTGCGGGTACGAGGACATCCGCCGCTCCTCCGAGTTCACCGACGGCCGGACCCTCTACCGGATGGACGGCGGCCTGCGTCAGGGCGGCCCGCTGGCCGGCCGGTTCCAGCTCGCCGCGCCGTTCGCCTTCGGGGTGAGCGACGCCGACGACAACCGCCTCTACACCGGGCCCGACTTCCACGGCAGCGGGCAGCCGTACGGCTCCTTCGTCGACGCCCACTACTACGGCCAGGGCTGGCAGGTGGCGCTCAACACCTGGAACCACGTCCTGCCGGACGGGCAGACCCAGGTCTACTCCTCCGTGCTGCACCAGGGCTGGACCGTGATCGGCTGCTTCAACGGCGTGTACACGCGGACCACCGGCCACCACACCGACGAGGCCGCCCGCGAGCACGTCGCCCGCCACCTGGCGGCCGAGACGGACGCCGGCCCGGTGCCCTGGATCCTGCCCACCAAGCAGCCCGGCGCCTTCACCGGCTCGTGCGAGCTGTGGAGCGCGGAGCAGAAGCACCTCGGTGAGGTGGACGTGGAGATCGCGGTGCGGCCCGTGGACCTGCTGCGCGCCCGGCACCACGTCAGCTGGCGGGGGGCCGGACTCGACCGGTCCTTCACGGTGGAGCGGCGCCGCGACGGGACCCGCGAGTTCTGGGAGGGCCCGGACGCCTGGGGCAACGCACAGGCCTTCGGGCGGGCCGCCTTCCCGCTGTGGCACTTCACGGACGGCGACGTGCACCGCGTGCGCGGCCGGGAGTTCGTCCTGGACGCGCGCCCCGGGATGGCGGCGGGCGGCCGTCTGGCCGTCACCTACGAACTGTTCCGCGGGAACGTGCTGGCGGCCGTCCTGCACGGCGTACTGGACTGGGAGGCCGGGTCATGACCTCGACGGTGGTCATCACGGGCGGCACCCGAGGCATCGGGCTGGGCCTGGCCCGCGCGTTTCTCGCCCGCGGCTGCCGGGTGGCCTTCTGCGGACGGCACCCCGCCGCCGTGGAGGCCGCCCTCAGGAGCCTGGGGGGCGGCGCCGACGCCGTCGGCCACACGGCGGACGTGACCGATCGCGGCCAGGTCGCCGCTCTGGGGGCGGCGGCCGAGAAGGCCTTCGGCCCGGTCGACGTCTGGATCAACAACGCCGGGGCGACCACGGCCCGCAAGCCGTTGTGGGAGATCCCCTCCGGGGAGGCCGACGCCGTGACGGCGGTCAACCTGCGCGGCGTCGTCAACGGCAGCGCGGTGGCCACCGAGCGCTTCCTGCGCCAGGGGCGCGGCCGGGTGTGGAACATGGAGGGCTTCGGCTCGGACGGCCGGACCCTGCCCGGCCTCAGCGTGTACGGGGCCGGCAAACGCGCCGTGACCTACCTGACCGGCGCGCTGGCGGCCGACCTGGAGCGGGAGCGGGAGACCCGATCCCACGACGTGCGGGCGCTGCTGCTGTCGCCGGGGATCGTGGTCACCGACCTGCTGCTGCACGACTACACGCCGACGGAGTACGCGAAGGCGCGGCCGGTGCTGAACATCCTGGCCGACCGGGTCGAGACGGTCACCCCGTGGCTGGCGGACCGGGTGCTGGCCGACCGGACGGCCAACGGCGGCCGGGTGGCGTGGCTGACGCGCCGCAGGGCGGCCGGGCGGTTCGCGGCGGCCGCGCTGCGCAAGCGGTCGGTGCTGCCGCCGGAGCTGCCGTCTCCGGCGGACAGGGAGGGGGCCTCGTGAGCGGAACCCTGGACTATCCGCTCTCGCTCGCCGTCGAGGACTTCGTCCCGGTCGTCCTGACGGGCGCGGGAGCCGCTCTCCTGATCGGCCCGCTGCGCCGGCACAGCGTTCGCGGCGGGCGCTCCGGCGCGGCCGGCGCGGCGCTGATCCTCCTGGGAGGACTCTCCAAGGCCGTCTGGAAGCTGGTGGTGGCCCTGGACGGTCCGGACCTCCAGGTCATGAACAAGGCCCTCTTCCCCTGCCTCTCGGCCGGCTTCCTGCTGCTCGCGCACGCGCTGCTGACCCTGCCCGCCGCCGGCGGACCCGAACCGCCGGGCGGACGCGGAACGCCGCCGCTGTGGGGGTTGGCCGCGGCCTGGACGGCCACCGGCGTCGTGGGACTGCTGCTGACGTCGACGGCGCCGCACATGGTGCTGACCATCGTGGCGGTCACCGTGTGCGCGGTGAGGCTGATCCTGCTGGCGCGCTCGCACCGGGACACGGCGGCCGCGGCCGCGGGAGGGCTGTGGCTGACCGGCATGTACGTCCTGGGCCCGCTGGCGGCCCGCCCCGACCAGAGCGTCGCGCTCCAGTGGGTCGAGCAGTCGGCGAACACCCTCACGCAGGGGGCGTTCGTCCTGCTCGCGTGGCGGCTGGCGAGGCACCGGCGCACGGCCCCGTCCCTCGCTCCCTCTCCCTCCTCCCCTCAGGCTGAACGGCGGCGCGCATGACGGACAGTCTCGGCTGGCGGCGCAAGTTCGGCGTCATCGCCCCCAGCACCAACACCATCGTGGAACCCGACTTCGCACGTATGGCCGTGCCGGGGGTGACCTCGCACTTCTCACGCATCCACATCCGCGACCAGAACATGGACCGGGACGCCGGCATGGAGAGGCTCCTGGAGCAGATCCGCGACGAGATCGGCGCGGCCTGCGAGCGGGTGCTGACCTGCGAGCCGGACTACATGGTCATGGGCATGAGTGCGGAGACCTTCTGGGGCGGCGTCGAGGGCAACCGGGCGTTCGTACGGCAGATCCACGACATCACCGGGCTCCGGGTGGCCACCGGCGCCGAGGCCTGCGAGCGGGCGCTGCGGCTGTTCGGGGCGCGGCGGATCGCCGTGGTGACCCCGTACCAGCCGGTCGGCGACGCCAACGTCGACCGGTTCTTCACCGAGCTCGGCTTCGAGGTGGCCGGCATCAAGGGCCTGCGCTGTCCGACGGCCGTGTCCATCGCCCATGTGACGGAGGCCGAACTGCGCTCCGCTCTGGTCGAGCTGGCGGCGCTGCCGGGCGTGGAGGCGATCGTGCAGTGCGGGACGAACCTGTCGATGGTCTCGCTCGCCGACGAGGCGGAGCGGTGGCTCGGGCTGCCCGTGATCGCCATCAACGCCGCCACGTGGTGGATGGCGCTGCGGGACAACGGCTGCCACGACACCCTGCACGGCCACGGCACTCTGCTGCGAGACCACTGAGCGACCTGGAGACGGTCGGCGGGGTCCGCCCGGCCCGTCACCCGGGTCGCGGGCCGGGAGGACCCGGCGAACCACCCGGCTGCCGTCCGGCCGGGGCGCTGGTGACACCGTACGGTCCGTCCGACGGAAGGGGCGCCGGCGGGGCCTTCGGTCGAGCGCGGGGGCATCGGCTCCCGAACCCGTGGACCGAAGGCCCCGCCGGACCTCCCTCACCGGCCGTCAGCCGGCCGGTGACCACTCAAGGTCTCTGGTAGACCTGCTGGACGGTGACCGCGGGGTCCGCGCCGTCGCCCCAGACGTGGACGTAGGAGCGCGCGAAGGCGTCGCCGAGGGCGGCCTTCAGAAAGAGCGCGGACCAGCGGGCGGAGGTTCGGATTCCGTCCACCTGGTCGGTGGTCTGGGGCGAGGGGTCGGGGGCCGCGCCGGGCGGGTTCTGGACGCCGGTGATGCCGTAGTGATTGACCCCGGCGACCGTGACCAGCGCCTTCGGCGTGCCGGTCAGGGCGTCGTAGGTGGCTTGTGCGGCCGCGGGGGCCGCGACGCCGTCGGCGGATCCCTGGATCAGAGCGACCGGCACGGTGTTGTTCACCGGGGCGACGGGACCGCCGCCGGGCGGGACGTTGTTGGTGCCGAAGAAGGCGGCCGCCTTGAGCTCGCCCGGCGTGACCGCGCCCGGCGGCAGGCCGAAGCAGAACGGCGGAGCGCACTGCCCCTGGACGGTGGCGACGCCGGCGGCGCCGCCGAAGGAGTGACCGAGAAGGGCGAAGCTCGCCGGGTCGAGCCGGTTGGCCAAGGGGCTGCCCGTCCGGGTGTTCTCCGTCTTCGACCAGGCGACGGTGGTCAGGCCCTGATCGGCCGATGCCCACAGACCGGGGATGCCGAAGACGGAGCGCACGTGGTTGGGGACCACCACGACGAAGCCGAACGCGGCGACGGTGCGGGCGTACCCCTCGTAGTGGCTCTTGTCGACGTTGGCGCCCTGCTGGAGCAGGACCACGGGGAGCCGGTCGCCGTTCTCGGGGTAGTAGACGTCGGCCGTGTCGGCCCCGACCGAGGTCGCGTAGACGAGTGTCGGGACCGGGGTGGGGCTCTGCGGCGTCTCGGCCGCGGCCGCCGGACTCGCGGTGCTCACCGCGGTCAGCAGGGCGAGTCCGAGCAGACCGAAGCCGACGACTCGGCCCCGGCTGCGGAGCGCGCGGGTGCGTAGGGCGTGTGGGGCGTGTAGGGCGTTCTCCATCGGTAGTCCCCTCTCTTGGCGTCTTTCGGATTGCGGGTCAGACAGAACGGTGGGCGGCTGCGGCAGCGTCGGCGTCGTAGTGCCTGCGGCCTTGCAGGACGACGACGGAGCCGACGAGCAGGGGCAGCAGTACCGCCGCGAAGGCGTAGCGGAGCGATCCCGTCGCGTCCGAGGCGAGCCCGATCAGCCAGGGGCCCAGCGATCCGCCCAGGGTGACCAGGAGTTGGAGTACGGCGAAGCCGAGCCCGCGCCGCTCCGCCGCGACGACGTCGGCGTTGGCGGCGGTGAGGTTGGCCAGCGCGGCGGCGAAGCCGAAGTTGGCGAGGCCGAAGCACAGGGCCTGCGGGAGGAGGACGGGAACCGCCACGGCTCCGGCCAGGGCGACGGTTCCCAGGAGAAGGCCGGCTCCCCCCACGGCGACACGCCGCCCACGATGGGGCCTGCCCTGCCGGTCGCCCAGCCAGCTGCCGGTGACGATGCCCGCGACGATGCCGACCAGCCCGGTACCGCCCGCCACGGCAGCGGCCTGGGCCTCGCCGAGGCCGAAGAACCGGCCGTAGTAGGAGGGCATCCAGTAGAAGAGGCCGCCGAGACCGAAGAAGAGGATGCTGAGACCGGTGACGACGGTGCGCAGGGTGCGGATCCGCAGGAGTTCGCGGATCTGGGCACGCACGGGGACGGCGGCGCCGGTGCGGGCTTCGGGGGCTGCTCGCGGGGAAGGCGGGGTGGCGCTGTCGCCCCGGTACCACAGCGTGAGGCGGTCGCCGGTGCCGCGGACCGGCTCGCGGAGGGTGAGGACGAGCAGGGCGACGAGCAGGCCGGGGACGGCGACGAGGAAGAAGCCCGTGCGCCAGCCGACGCTCTGCGCGAGGGCGCCGCCCGCGATGACCCCGATGGGCAGACCGCCGAAGTAGGCCATGCGCTCGTACCCGAACGCCCGGGTGCGTCCGGGGCCCGGGTAGTAGTCGGCGAGAAGGCTGGAGGCGGGCGGGTTGTAGAGCTGTCCGGCGGCCCCGAGGAACACCCGGACGGTGAACAGGGTCAGGTAGCCGCCGGCCAGCCCGGTGCCGACGGTCAGCAGGGACCAGACGGCCACGACGGCGGCGATGGTCCAGGTGCGGCGGGCGCTGTCGGCGAGCCGGCCCGCCGGGAGCAGCAGGACCACGGCGGCCAGCGATCCCGCGGTCGCGATGGCCCCTCCGGCGGCGTCGCCGAAGCCGAACTCCGCCTGGATCCGGGGCAGGGCGCCGGCGAGGAGATTGTACTCGATGCGGTCGATCGCGGCGACGAGGGCGACGCAGACCGCCGGCCACCACCCGAACGGCGCGGGTGCGCCGCGCCGAACGGTGACCGGGGGCCGCCCGGGGAAGGGACTGAACGCTGCCGGATCCTCATCGGGTTCGGAGCGGGAGGCGGTCGGGCTCATGA
>NZ_RDBI01000208.1 GCF_008042125.1 Streptomyces sp. MS191 | reverse complement strand
GGACCGCCTCCAGCAGGGCCTCGCCGGCCGGGCGCGAGCCCCGGTGGAGCCAGGTCACCTCGACGCCCGCCGCCGTCGCGAACTTCTGCTCCTCGCCGGCGTCGGCGACCTCCACGAACGCGTGGACCACGGCCACCCGCCGCACGGTGCCGGCGTGCCCCGGCGACCGTCAGACGTCCGTGCCGAAGACCCGGTCCGAGGCGTCGACGTGCGCGAGCCTGCGCAGTGACGCGAACAGCGCGTCACCCAGCACCGTCCCCACCACCACGCTCTCCACGAGCTCCTCCCGCGCCACGTTGCGCGCCACGTAGTCCAGATCGGCCCGCGCCACCTGCTCCGCGGCGTCCGCGTACGCGTCGAGCACCTCCGCGAACGCCCCGTGCCCCACGTCCTCCATGGTCGCCAGGGCCACCGCCAGCGACTCGGCCGCCGGGCTCTCCGGGTGGGACCGCCAGCCGCGCCGTTCGATCAGCTCGGCAACGGCCGTCCGCGCGGCGGCGACACCCTCCACCGGCTCCTGGTCGTGGCGCGGCACCACGCGATCGGCCGCCGCGCCCAGCACCTTGTGCACCGGCCGTTCGGTGTCCTCGATCGCCTCGATCACCTCACGGACGCCCGCCACCGACAACCCTCCGACGTCCAGGAGCGCCCGGATCAGCCGGAGGCGCCGCACGTGCGTCTCGTCGTACGAGGCCTGGTTCGGGCTCGTCAACTGCCCGGCCGGCAGCAGTCCTTCCCGTACGTAGTACTTGATCGTCGGTACCGACACTCCGGCCCTGCGACTCAACTCTCCGACGCGCACTGTCCGTTCACCTTCCTGGTCCCGCTCCGGCCTTGCCGACCGACACCCCCATCATAGATAGTGGAGCTATCAGATAGCGGAGAGTGCCACTATCTATAGTCACGGGGGTTCCTCATGTCCTCTTCGATGCCGCGTATCCGCGAGCTCCATCGGCCGCTGGTGTGGTTCTCCGGCTCCATGGCCCTGCTCGCCGTCGTCAGCGTCGGCGGCCTGATCGTCGACGACCGCATGCTCGTCGGCGTGCCGATCTGGTCCAAGCCGTTCAAGTTCTCCGTCTCGTTCGTCGCCTATGCGATGACGCTCGCGTGGATGCTCAGCCTGCTGCCACGCGGCCGCCGGGTGGGCTGGTGGGCGGGCACCGTACTCACCGCGGCCAGCGCCGTCGAGATGGCGATCATCACGGGCCAGGTCGYGCGGGGCCGGCAGAGCCACTTCAACAACGAGACCCCGCTCGACGCCGCGCTGTTCCAGGTCATGGGTGCGACCGTCGTGGTCCTCTGGCTCGCCGCACTCGTCATCTCGGTCCTGCTGTTACGCGCCCGCATCCTGGACCGCGCGACCACCTGGGCGGTACGCCTCGGCTCCCTGATCGCGCTCGCCGGCGCGGCCGTGGGCTTCGTGATGGTCGTGCCCACCCCGGAGCAGCTCGCCGCGGGCGACGACGCGAAGACCACCGGGGCCCACAGTGTCGGTGTCCCGGACGGGGGCCCGTCGATGGCCGTGACGGGCTGGTCCACGACCGGCGGCGACCTGCGGATCGCCCACTTCTTCGGCATGCACGCCCTGCAGGTGATCCCGCTCGTGCTGCTGGCCCTGGTCACGCTCGCCCCGCGGTTCGCCCGGCTGCGCGACGACCGGGTCCGGCTGAGGCTGACCCTCGTCGTCTCCGGGGCGTACACGGCGGCCTTCGGCCTGCTGACCTGGCAGGCACTCCGCGGCCAGCCGCTGGGCCGTCCCGACGGCACGACCCTGGCCGCCGCCGGCGCCATCGTCGCGCTGACCGCCGCGACCACCTGGGCCGCCCTGCGCACCCCGTCAACCGACCGACCCGGCGCCGGAACGACCGGCGACTCCGGTACCTCCCGTAAGGAGTTCGCGGCATGACCGGCTTCCTCTTCGAGTTCTCCTTCTACCTGGTCGCCCCCTTCTGGCTGCTGATGATCCTGGCGCCCGGCTGGCGGGCCACGGAACGGCTCGCGGCCTCGCCCCTGACCGTGCTGCCGGTGCTGACGGTCTATCTGGTGATGGCGATCCCCGTCTTCCCCGAGCTGTGGGTGGCGGTGAGCAGCCCGGACATCGACACCTTCCGGGACCTCGTGGCACTCGCGGGCGGAGCGGGGGCCGTCTGGGCTCAGGTCCTCGCCTGGGACCTGTTGCTCGGTCAGTGGATGTACCTCGAAGGCCGGAGGCGGGCCATCTCCCCCTTCGTGATGGGGCCGTTGCTGGTGTTCACGATCCTCCTCTCCCCCTTCGGGCTGCTCGTCTTCCTGGTCCTGCGCGCGGTCCGGAAGCCGGTGGCGCCCCGCCCCGAGCAGGGCGGGAGCCTCGTCCCCGGGCCGTCTACGCTGGCCTGATGCGAACGATCGACCGTGCCGTCGGGGCGGTGCTCGGCTCCGCCGTGGGAGACGCGCTGGGCGCGCCCTTCGAGTTCGGCCTGCCCGGGGTCTTCCGGGAGCGCTTCCCCGACGGCCGGGGCGAGATGTGCGGGGGCGGCGGCTGGGACCCGGGCGAGGCCACCGACGACACCCAGATGGCCGTCCTCGTCGGGGAGTCGCTCCTCGAACGGGGCGGTCTCGACCTGCCGGACATCTTCCGGCGCTTCCGGTCCTGGGCGGCGGCGGATCCCAAGGACATCGGCCTGCAGACCGAGGCGGTACTGAGCAGCGGCGACTCGTGGGACACCGCCGCGGCCCTCCACTTCCAGCTCAACGGCCGTGCCGCCGGCAACGGTTCGCTGATGCGCGCCTCCACCTCCGCCGTCCGATTCGCCGCCGCCGGCCCGGAGGCCACCCGGGACGCCGCCCGCCGGATCGCCGCCCTGACCCACGGGGACGCCGCCGCCTGGGAGGGGACGGCCCTCCTGCACGAACTCGTCCGCGTCGCCCTGCTCGGTGAGGACCCGTCGGCCGCCCTGCCGGAGGCGCTCGCCGCCGTCGCCCCCGCGCACCGCGCCCGCTGGGCGGTGGTCCTCGCTCCGGACTGGCACCCGGACGACGCCACCGAGTTCAACGGTGCGGTGTGGCCGTGCCTCGGCTCGGCGGTCTGGGCGCTGCGTACCACCGCGTCGTTCGAGGATGCCCTGGCCGTCGCCATCGATCTGGGCGGTGACACGGACACGGTGGCCGCGGTCACCGGCATGCTCGCGGGCGCCGTCCACGGAGCCGGCGCGATCCCCGCACGGTGGACCGATCCCCTGCAGGTCCCGCTCCCGGGCCACGGCTCCCGCACCCTCCGCTCCGACGACCTGCGGGCGCTGGCCACCGCCCTGATCGCCTGAGCCGAGAATCCACCGAGCCGAGGAGGCACCTGGCAGCGGGCCCGCCGTACCACCGGTACCCACGACAGCCCCCGGCCACACCGCACCGTTGAACTCGGTGGCGTCGTCCGGGTGCCAGTCCGGAGCGAGGACCACCGCCCAGCGGGCGCGGTGCGCGGGGGCGACGGCGGCGAGCGCCTCCGGCAGGGCGGCCGACGGGTCCTCACCGAGCAGGGCGACGCGGACGAGTTCGTGCAGGA
>NZ_RDBI01000207.1 GCF_008042125.1 Streptomyces sp. MS191 | reverse complement strand
TCCTACCTCTCGGCCATCACCCGTCCGTCCTTCGCCGCCCCGCGGCCGAGGACGACCTCGCGGATCAGGTAGGACGGCCGGCGCCCGCGGCACCCGCCGGACCGAGGCGGGCCGGCGACGGACGGACCGGGGCGGGCGGGAGCCGCCGCCCTCAACGCCCCGGTGCGGGGCACCGCGTGGGGACGCCGCGGCCGGCGGGCTCCGCGGCCGTCCTCGGCCGGGTGACCGGTCATTCTGCCGATGCCTTCGCCCGCCGGGGCCCCGACAGTGGCCGGGCCGGTAGATACCGGGGCGCCGACCGATCCCCCGGCCGCCGCCGCGCACCCCACGCCACGACGCAACACGACACGAGAGGACGACTCCGTCGTGAAACGACACCTCGCAGCCGCCGCAGCACTGTCTTCCCTGGCCTTCCTCGCCGCCGCCCCCGGGGCCCAGGCCGCGGACAACCCGTACCAGCGCGGGCCCGCACCGACCGTGAGCTCGATCGAGGCGGCCCGCGGTTCCTACGCGGTCTCCCAGACCAGCGTCTCCTCGCTCTCCGTCACCGGCTTCGGCGGCGGCACCATCTACTACCCGACGTCCACGAGCGACGGCACGTTCGGCGCGGTGGTGATCTCCCCTGGCTTCACCGCGTACGAGTCCTCGATCGCGTGGCTGGGTCCGCGGCTGGCCTCGCAGGGCTTCGTGGTGTTCACCATCGACACCCTCACCACGCTCGACCAGCCCGACAGCCGGGGCCGGCAACTCCTCGCGGCCCTCGACCACCTGACCCAGCGCAGCTCGGTGCGGGGCCGCGTCGACGCGACGCGCCTGGGCGTCATGGGGCACTCGATGGGTGGCGGCGGCACCCTGGAGGCGGCCAAGAGCCGGCCCTCGCTGAAGGCGGCCATCCCGCTGACCGGCTGGAACACGGACAAGACCTGGCCGGAGATCAGCACGCCGACGCTGGTCGTGGGCGCGGACGGTGACACCGTCGCGCCCGTCGCGACCCACTCGGAGCCGTTCTACGAGACTCTGCCCGCCTCGCTGGACAAGGCGTACCTGGAGCTCAACGGCGCCACGCACTTCACGCCGAACAGTTCCAACACGACGATCGCCAAGTACAGCATCTCCTGGCTCAAGCGGTTCATCGACAACGACACCCGCTACGACCAGTTCCTGTGCCCGCTGCCGCGACCGAGCCTGACGATCGCGGAGTACCGGGGCACCTGCCCGCTGGGTTCCTGACGGGGGGACCGTCGTCCCCGCCGCGCGCCGGTCGCGCGAGCCGGGCGGGGACGACGGTTGTCCGTGTGCACAACGCACCGCCGTCAGGTGTGGGCCCCGGCCCAGTCCGCGACCCTACCGCCGGTCCCTACCGGCCAGTACCGTGACGGCGTGAGTGGAGCGACGAGGGCCGCCGCTGCTCCGCGGCTGTACGACCGGACGACCGAACTCGCCGCCGTGGCCGAGCTGTCGGCCCGTGCCGCGGCGGGCGGGGGCGGCGTGCTGCTCGTCGCCGGCGGCCCGGGCCTGGGCCGGACGGCCCTGCTCGACCGTGCGGTGCTCGACGCCCCGCTGCGGGCGCACCGGGTGGCCGCGCCGAGCGGCAACAGGGTTCCCTGGAGCGGTGTCCGAGCCCTGCTCGCGGCGCTCGCCCCGACGCCGTCCGCGGCGCGCGCGGCCCTGCGGGTGGCACGGGGGCCGGACGGTGTGGCCGGGGCGTTGACCGCGTTACGCGCCGGGGAACCTCTGCTGCTGGGCGTCGACGACCACCACCTGTGGGACGCGCACTCCCGCGCCGCGCTCGCGGCGGCGTGGCGCGCCGGTTCCGGCCCGTGGGCCTGGGTCGTCTCCCTGGCGGGGCACCACCGGCCCCCCGAGGTGCCGGGCGCCCGGCTGCTCAGGCTGGCCCCGCTCGGCCGGGAGGGTGCCGCCGCGCTGCTGGACGAGGTGTGCCGGTCACCGCTGAAGCCGGCCGTCCGGGCACGGCTGGTGGACGAGGCGGCGGGACATCCGGGGGTGCTGACCGCGATGGCGGCACGCCTCTCCGCCGCCCAGCTCGCCGGCGAGACCGACCTGCCGGCCACCGTCGCGGACGACGAGGTGCTGCGCCAGGTGTACCAGGGGCTCCTGGACTCCCTGCCCGCCGAGTGCGGGCGGGTGCTGACGTTGGTGGCGGTCGCGGGTGAGGCCGGCCCGGGGGCCGGGGACGACGCCGGCGCGGACGACCCGGCCGGCGGGCCCGCACGGCCGCCGTCCTCGCGCTCCGGCGCCCGGCCCGTCGGCGCCGACGCCGTGCTGGCGGTCGCGCGCACCGCGAGGACGTCCCCCGAGGCCCTCGACCGGCTGGTCACGGACGGGCTGCTGCGGGGGCCTCGGGAGGCGTTGCGGTTCGAGGACCCCCTCCTGCGGCGCGCCGTCCTGGGCGCCGTGGCGCCGGCGCGGCGCCGGGACCTGCGTGCCCTGTTCACCCCGCCCCGGGACGCGGGCGTCCCGTGCGGGCCGGCCCGCACGAGCGCGCCGCGGGATCCCGGGCCGCGCGGCTCTGCCCTGGACCGGGGGGCCGGGCACCGGGCGGACCGGCTCCGTCCCGCCGACGAGGTGCGGGCGCTGCCCGGAGTGGTGCGCGGTCGGGCCGAACTGGCGCGCGGACTGGCCGGGATGGCGGACGGACCGGTCGCGGACGCCCACCAGGTGCTGCTCCTCGCGGCCTCGCTGCTGCGCGAGGACGCCCCGGAGGAGGCCGCCGACGCCCGCTTCCTCGCCATGGAGGCGGCCTGGTCCGCGGGCGACGCCGACGCCTGCGCGACCGCTCTCGCCGCGGGGGACGGTCCCGGCGCGGCGACCGGTCCGGGCGTCGCGCGCGGCGGCGGCGACGGCGCCGAGCGGGACTTCCGGGACGGCATGCGCGCGGCGCTGGCCGTCCGGCTGCACGAGGCACGGGAGCCGCTGGCCCGGGTGGTCGCCCGGGGCGGCGTGTCCGACGAGCCGCGCCTGCTGCTGCGCGCGGGAGCGGCCGCCCTGGTGCTCGGGGACGCGGCCTCGGCCGTACGCGTCCACTCGCGCGCGCTGGCCGCCGTGCGGGCCGAGGGCCGCACGGCGCTGCTGCCGCGCGTGCTGGAGCACCTCTCCTACGCCGAGTTGAGGGCCGGGCGGCACGAGCGGGCCGCCGCGCACGCCCGGGAGGGCCTGCGGGCGGCGCACCTCACCGGCCAGCGCAACTCGGCGGCCCACCAGCACGCCGTCCTGGCCCTGGCGGCCTCCGTCGCGGGCGACACGCGGGCGGTGGCCGAGCACGCCGGCCGGGCGCTCGTGACCGCCCGCCCCCACGGACTCGCGCAGGCGACGACCCTCGCCGAGTGGTCGCTCGCCCGGGCCGAGCTGGGCGGCGGACTGGCGGCGCACGCCGCGGCGCGCCTCGCCCCGCTCGTGGGAGCGGGGCCCCGGAGCGGCCATTTCGCGCTGCGGATGCTGGCCGTGCCCTGCTTCGTCGAGGCCGCCTGCGCGGCCGGCCGGCGGTCCGACGCCCGGGCCGCGGCGGAGGAGTTCGCCGTCTGGGCGGACCTGGGGCTCGATCCGCAGGCGCCGGCCCAGCTGGCCCGGTGCCGTGCGCTGCTGGCGGGAACGGAGGACTCGGCCCGCTGGTACGGGGAGGCGGTCCGGCACCACGCGGGGTGCGGCAACGACTTCGAACGCGCCCGGACCCTCCTCGCGTACGGCAAATGGCTGCGGCGGCGCCGGCGTCCGGTGGAGGCGCGCGCCCCGCTCAGCGACGCGCTCGTCACCTTCGAGCGCGCGTCGGCGGGCGTCTGGGCCGACCAGGCACGGGCGGAGCTGCGGGCCACGGGCGGGGCGGTGGGC
>NZ_RDBI01000206.1 GCF_008042125.1 Streptomyces sp. MS191 | reverse complement strand
TCCCCGCACCGTCGCCCCGGCCTCGCCTTCGCGGTGATCAACGGATCGACCTTCGCCGTTCACGTCCTGCTCGTCTGCACCACCGACGTCATGGCCGCTCCCTCTCGTGGCGGGACCGGATTCGGCGTGACCGCGCTCCTGCTCCAGGCGGCGCTGCTCGTCGTCACGGCGGTGCGCTACGACCGGCGTACGGACGTTCCGGCGGCCGAGGCGGACGCTCCCGCTACCCCCGGCCAGGGCGGACACCTCACGGCCCGTACGAGGGGAGGGTGGTGATGACACCGGACGTCCTGCTCGCCACACCGGGGCCGCTCGACCTCGGCAACCGGACACTGATCTTCGGGTGCTTCGTGACCTTCATCGTGCCCGTCCTGTTCCTCTGCGTCCTCAGCGGCCCCCCGAGGGACCGCATCAACGACTTCTACACGGCGGGCCGCACCCTGCGTCCCCTGCGCGGCGCCCTCGTCCTCTCCGGCGTCTACCTCTCCTCCGCCACCGTCCTCGGCACCACGGGCAGCGTCGCGGTCTACGGCTACGACGGCCTGTTCATCGCCCTGTGCACCGTGCTCTCGCTCGGGGTGCTCCTGCTGCTCGCCCGCCCCCTGCGCCGGAACGCGGGCTACACCCTGGGCGACACGTTCGCCCTGAACGCCCCCGGGCGGGCGACCCGGATCGCCGTCGCCGTGGTCACCCTGAGCACCTGCGTCCCCTACCTCGTGGTGCAGCTCTCCGGGGCCGGCGTGACCACCGCGGCGCTGCTCGGGCTGTCCGGCCCCGGCGTCGAGAAGACCGCCGTCGTCATGATCGGCACCCTCGTCGTCTGCACCACGGCGTTCGGCGGGATGCGCGGCACGGTCACCATCCAGGTCATCAAGACGGTCGTGCTGCTCTGCATGGCCCTGGCCGTCACCGTCGTGCTGCTCCAGCGCTTCCACTGGAGCACCGACGCGCTCATCGACGCCGCCCGGCAGGGAAGCGGCCGGCCCGCCGCCTACCTGCGCCCGGGACTGCGCTTCGCCGGCAGCGCCGAACCCACCCTCGACTTCGTCGGCCTCGTCCTCACCATCGTGCTCGGGGTGGCCTGCCTGCCCCATGTCGCCAACCAGCTCGGCACGGCGCCC
Source organism: Streptomyces sp. MS191 (assembly GCF_008042125.1). GTDB lineage: Bacteria > Actinomycetota > Actinomycetes > Streptomycetales > Streptomycetaceae > Streptomyces. The sequence goes on along the minus strand of NZ_RDBI01000206.1, from coordinate 8,701 downwards.
GACGAAGCCGACGCCCGCCGAACGGTGCGTCACACCATCACGATCGTCGGCGCGTTCTGCTGCGCCACGGTGCTCATGGGGTTCGCGGCCGCGGCCCTGATCGGGACACCGGCGATCCTGACCGCGGATCCCGGAGCCAACGGCGCGCTGGTGATGGCCGCCGGCGAACTGGCCGGCGGCTCCTCCGCCGACGCCGGCGGCGCACTGCTCATCGTCCTGGTCGCCTCCGGTGTCTTCCTCACCACGCTGGCGGTCGTCGCGAGCGTCACCCTGGCCGCGGCGGGCACCATCGCGCACGACCTCTACACGCACGCGCTGCGGCAAGGGCGGACGACCGAGGGCCGCGAAGTGGCCGCCGCGCGCGTGGGGTCCGCCGTCGTCGGACTGCTGAGCATCACGCTGGCGGTCTGGTTCCAGGGGTGGAACATCCAGTTCCTGACCGCCCTCTCCCTGGCGGTGGCGGCGTCCACGCTGCTCCCGGCGCTCGTGTACGCCTTCCGCTGGCGGGGCTACAACCGGCGGGGACTGCTCTGGACCCTCTACGGCGGACTGGGCTGCGCGGTCGGGCTCTTCGCGTCCGGCCCGGTCACGTCCGGCAACCCCCTCGCGCTCTTCCCCGACCGGCACTTCGACTGGTTCCCGCTCCAGACGGTCGTCCTGGTGTCGATACCCGCCGCCTTCCTCCTCGGCTGGATCGGCAGCGTCGTCGGGGCCGGCCACGGCCGCAGGCGTACGGAGCCGACGGAACGGACGGAGCAGGTGCCGGCGGGGTGGGCGGCGCAGGCGCCGGAACGGGAGGCGCCGGACCGCAGCCGGACCTGAACCGCGGCGGGCCGGAGACGGGCGCGCTCCTCCGGCCCCGCAGCAGGCGTTTCCCCGCCGGAACAGCGGGAAGGCGAAGAGGAGCTTCTCTGAAAGGGTGGACATGAGCACGCGAGAGAAGGCGAAGGCCCGACTGGAGCAGGTCGTCGGGAAGGTCATGCGCAAGGCGGCCCACCTGACCGGCAAGAGGACCACCGGAGTCAAGGGCGCGGCCCTGCAGGCCCGCGGCAAGGCCCGGCACCTGAAGGAGAAGGGCAAGGACCGCATCGGATTCTGATGCGGAGCCCGGTTGCGGATCGGCGCCCGGTCGAGCGTGCCGGGCGCTGCCGTCGCGCGGGCCGGTCCCGGCAGGGCGATCGGAGCGCACGAGGCGGGCAGCCCGGCGCCCCGAAGGACGGCGCGAACAGGGCTACCGAAGCGGCCGCCCTCAGCGGGCCGTCGCGCTCGCCCGGAATCCCGTCCCCTCGTCACGTGTCGACCGTCTTCACGAAATCTCGACGCTTCCCGTGCCGTCACTTCACGATTCCGGGGCGTGACGGATGCCGCGCCGGTGAGAAGCGCAGGGACGCCCGCGACGCCCGAAGCCGGAGAACCCTGTGCCCCAGCCCACCTCCGCAGGCCTTCCGCCCGCGCAGACGCTCACCCAGACGATGACGACCGAACTCCTCACCGGTCTGCGGCCGGTGCGGATCGACACCACCCTCACCTACCGTTCCCGCGACCCGTTCACCGTGGGCATCGCCTTCCATCTCCTGGGCGAGGGCGTGATCCTCTGGCGTGTCGACCGCGACATGATCACCGCGGGCGCCCACGCCCCCACCGGAAGGGGCGACCTCCACCTTCGCCCCACCGCCGGCGACAAGGTCCTGCTGCGCCTGGGCCCGCCCGGGGACACCGCGACCGTCCTGGCGGACCGCGACCACCTGACCGAGATGGTGCGCCAGACGTACGTACTCGTCCCGCCGGGCAGCGAGGGCGCGCACATCGACTGGCAGCCGTTCCTCGACCACCTCGACGGCTGACGGCGTTCCGCCGCCGACCGGCACCGTCGCGCCCGGAACGCCACTCGGGCCCCCGACGCAGCCGGGTGCAGGGAAGGAGACCCGGTCGGCCCCGGTCCCGCACCGCTGCGCCATGCCGGACGCCCCCGCGTGCACGAAGCACGCGGGGGCGTCCGCTCGGGGCACCGCTACAGGACCCGGAGGACCGCTGCGGGAAGGTCAGCCGTGCCGCATGTCGTCCGGATCGATCGGAAGGGTTCCCGGTGTCGTCCGCGTGCCGCCCATCTGCGGCACGCCCGCGTCGGTCCCGCCCGGGGAGATCCGGCCGCGCCAGCCGCCACTCTCACGGCCGCGTTCCTCGATGAAGCCCTTGAACCGCTTCAGATCGCCCTTGACCCGGCGGTCGAGCACCCCGAGCGCGTCGCCGGTCTTCTCCGCCAGGCCCTCGGGCTCGAAGTCCATGGCCAGACTCACCCGCGTGTGCGCGGGGTCGATCTGCTGGAAGGTGACCACACCCTTCTGCCGCACGTCACCGTCGACCGTGCGCCACGAGATGCGCTCGTCCGGCAACTGGTCGACGATCTCGGTGTCGAACTCGCGCTTGACCCCGGCGATCTTCGTCCTCCAGTGGCAGTGCTCGTCGTCGATCTGCCGGACGTCCTCGACGCCTTCCATGAAACTCGGGAAGTCCTCGAACTGCGTCCACTGGTTGTAGACGTGGCGCAGGGGGACGTCGACGTCGATGGTTTCCTTCACCATGCTCATGAGTTCTCCTCCTTCGCGGCTTTGCCGCTCATTCGGTCTCATTGCGCCGCGTACCCGGACCCGAGCGACTCATTCACACCCGATGCCCCCGGCCGGCCCGCCGGCACGGACGTGGTCCCGTCCCACTCAGGAGCGGACGGCCGCGTCACCGGCTTCGTACGCCCGCCGGGGACGGCGGGACTTCCGCAACACCCCTGGGGGGCGTCCTGCCGGGCTCCCGGCCTGATCGACAAGACACCCCCTAGCATCTCCCTCGTGACGGAGTTCCTCGACAGTCCCCTGGACCGCGAATCGGTGGTGGCGTTCGTCCGCGAGCACGGGGACGGCGTGCTCTCGACACTCGGGCCCCAGGGCGCTCCGCAGTCGGCGTACCTCACACTGGCGATCACCGACGGCGGCGACCTCGTGCTGGACGCGCGTGAGGTCTCGCGCAAGGTGGCCAACCTGCGCCGGGACGGGCGCGTAGCCGTGGTCGTCGGGGGCCGGGAGGGCGTGACCCTCCAACTGGAAGGAATGGCCGACATCCCGTCAGGTGAAGAGCGACAGCGCTGCGCCGACGCCTACGAGACCGCCTTCCCCCAGTTCGCGTCCTCCCTCCACGACCCCGGGATCGTCGTCGTCCGCGTGAGGATCGCGTGGGCGCGGCTCGGTGACTTCCGAACCCCTGCCGCGGTCATGCGGGAGACCTCCGGGCCGTGGTGAGGTTCCGGCCCGCGGGTGTCCCAGAACCCCGTCCGAGCCGGCCGCCGACCCGGCAGGATTGGCCGCCACCCGAAGCGGGCAACCGCACTCGGTGACAAGGAACCCTCCGCCGGCCGCCACCCCCGACGGCCACCACGTCGTCATCGACGGCCGCCGCTGGCGTGCCACCGACCCCTCGGTGCCCGATGAGGCCCAGGCCCGGCTGCGGGTCCACCTGATGGCGGCTCGCAGGGCGGTCGCACAGGCGCGGCGCGCTCACGACCCGGTCGCCGAGGGCGAAGCCCGGAAGCGCGTACAGCGAGCGAAAGTCGCGCTCGGCGAGCGCGGCACGCCGTGGTGGGAGCAGGGCCCGGCCGAGCGGGAGGCGCGCTGGCGCGACGGTCTGGCCGCGCTGGACGACTGAGGCCACAGGGCCGGCGACCCGCGGGGAAGGTGCACCCCCGGCGACGCGGTCCACACCACCCCGGCCCGCCGGAGCGGCCCGCCCCGATCGACAGCTCCATGAATCAAACGGCAACCCACTCTCAGCCGCTGAAAGGCAACGCATGAGCATCCTGGAGAACGCGGAACCCACCGATGACACCGGTCAGGAGACCCGTGACGATGTGGAGGGCCGCAAGCAGCGCCTTCGCCGGCGGCTGGAGCGCCTGATCGGCATCGCGGCCACCGAAGGCAACGAACTCCTGCCGCTGCGCAACGGCGACGCGATCTTCCCCGCCATGCTCGATGCGATACGCGGCGCCGAGCACACCATCGACATGATGACCTTCGTGTACTGGCGTGGTCAGATCGCCCGCGACTTCGCCGACGCCCTGGCCGACCGGGCCCGGGAGGGCGTGCGGGTGCGCCTGCTGCTCGACGGCTTCGGTGCCAAGGAGATCGAACCGGGCCTGCTCGATGCCATGGGCGGCGCCGGTGTACAGATCGCCTGGTTCCGCAGACCGATGTGGCTGTCGCCGTTCAAGCAGAACCACCGCTGCCACCGCAAGGCCCTCGTCGTCGACGAGGACACCGCCTTCACCGGAGGTGTGGGCATCGCCGAGGAATGGTGCGGTGACGCCCGCGGCCCCGGCGAGTGGCGCGACACCCACGTGCAGGTCCGCGGCCCGGCCGTGGACGGGATCGCCGCCGCCTTCGCGCAGAACTGGGCCGAGTGCCACGACGAACTCTTCGACGACCGAGACCGCTTCACCGAGCACACCCAGGTCGGGACCTCGACCGTGCAGGTCGTGCGCGGCTCTGCCAGTTTCGGCTGGCAGGACATGCAGACCCTCATCCGCGTGATGCTGACCTCGGCCGAACAGCGCTTCCGCCTGGCCACCGCGTACTTCGCCCCGGACACCTACTTCATCGACCTGCTGTGCGCCACCGCCCGCCGGGGCGTCACGGTGGAGATTCTGCTCCCCGGCCCCCACACCGACCAGCGTGCGTGCCAGCTCGCCGGCCAGCACCACTACACCCGCCTGCTGGAGGCGGGCGTGTCCATCCGGCAGTACCAGCCCACGATGATGCACGCCAAGATCATCACGGTGGACGGCGTGGCGTCACTGATCGGCTCCACCAACTTCAACCGCCGCTCCATGGACCACGACGAGGAAGTGATGCTCGCCGTCCTGGACGAGAACTTCACCGCCACACTCGACCAGGACTACGACGCGGACCTCGAACGCAGCGTGACCATCGACCTGCGCCGCTGGAGACGGCGGGCGGCCGTGCAGCGTCTGCGGGAAGCGGCCGTCGTTCCCGTCAGACGCTTCCTGTAGTCCCCGCACACGGATGCGGTCCGGCGCCCCAGGGGGGAGGGGAACGCCGGACCTGCACAGCGCCTGCCCCGCTCCGGCCGGTCCACACCTCGACCGGACCGAAAAGAACGTGCGCCGTGGGCGGAGCGATCCGTCGCGCACGTGGTCGCCACCGGATCAGGAATCGCCCTCGTGCGGCCTCCGCTCATGGGCGCAGGTCGCGGCCGAGGCGGTCGTACGGATCCGCATGCGGCGCAGGAGATCGCGCGTGGTGCGGGCGCGGGAGGTGCTGCGCCAGGTGATCCCCGGGTGGCGGGAGCGCAGGTGCGAGAGCGCCCGGGTGCCCAGGCCGGTGCTGTGGAAGCGCTCCTCGATGACGACGGCGGTGATGACCCCCTCGGCGCAGTCGGCGCAGATCCGGTAGTGGACCTGGCCGACGACCTGCCGGATGTGGACGAGGAGCAGGCGTTCCTCGTCCGGCCCGGAGGCTCCCGGAATGTGCGTCGACAGGAAGTCGATCGCCCGGTAGGCCAGGATCCGGCGCCGGAGCCGGCCACGGAGCCGTCCTGGTCGTGAATGCCTGGCACCACCGTGGCCGGGCGTCGATGGGCTGCCCGTGAGGGCAGGCCCGAACAAGGTGCTCGTGGGACGTGCGTGTTGTCCGCGCATGAGAACCGTGTGCCCCGGCCATGGATCCGTACCCGTCCGGGTGCCGCACGCGTCGCCCCTGCCGGGAGCCCGTGCGCACACGGTGACGACGTCTCGCGGCGCCGCTCTCCGGCGCGACGGTTCAGCCGCCGGCCTCCATGGCGGCCAGACCCCTCGCCAGGTCCTCACCGTTCATCACCGGGGTGTACGAGATCTTCGCGCCCAGTTCGAGGAAGAACGGCTCCGCCGTCTTCGGCATGTCGGCGGACTCGGCCAGGTCGAAGAAGATGTACGCCGTGCGGCTGCCGTTCTCGGTGGTGAAGTACGCGGCCTCGGGGCGTATCGCCTCCATCGCCTTCTCCACCGTCTTCTGGAGGGTCCCCTGCTTGATGGCCTCGTTGGACGTCTGCGTGTCCATCTGAACCTTCAGCAACATACGCATGATGGCGGCCTTTCTCGGCCCGGGCAGGCGCTGCCGGAGGCGCGCGGTTCACACCCGGAGGCCCGTACCACCAGCGTCTCTCCATCCCGTCCCGCGGACCAGTCGGCGACCCGCGCGCCGACCGGAAGGCGGATCACCGGAAGGACGGAGCCCCGGCCGGGAAGGGGGAACCCGGCCGGGGCCGCGCGGCGTCAGCGCCCGGGGCACTCCTTCCATGCGAGGTGGTAGACGGTGCTGATGTCGCCGTCGGTGGAGTCCATGGTCATGTAGCTGGTGGTGGCCGGGTTCGACGTGCCGGCGTTCACCCGGAGCTCGGTGTTGATGTTGAAGTTCCGCTGCACACCGCACGGCGCCCACACGAGCTGCGCCCAGTCGGTGTCGTCGGTGGCCTGCCAGTTGTCCTCGTACGGGCCCCGGAAGGTGTGCGTCCGGGACGCCGTGTTCGGCGAGCCCTGGAAGTAGTACGACGCCTTCTCGGTGCTGCTCGCACCGGGGCGGAGTGACGCGTAGCCGCGGTAGTCGGCGCTGGCGATCGCGTAGGTGAAGCCCTGGGGCACGTGCACCAGAAGGTTGAGCTGGCAGTTCCTGCGGGCCGCGGTCGGGGAGGAGTTGCCGCCCACCTGCGCCAGGTACTCGCTGTACGTGACGGTGAAGGCCGTGTTGTCCTCGGACACGGCGATGGCGGCGGTGCCCAGGGGGCAGCCGGACCCGTTCACGGTGGCGATGTCGATGACGATCCTGTCCGGGGGCGGGTCGACGATCGACGACGGGCCCGCGTGCGCGGGCAGGGCCGAGGCGAACAGCGCGGCTATCGCTCCGCTGACCAGCAGGGGGACTCTCATGGTTCTCCCATCCAGTGCTTCGGTGCCGGGCGAGCGCGGGCGCACGGGTGCGCCCGGTCGCGGGGCGGGGGGTGCGGCGCGCCACCGGGGCGGCCGTCACGGACCTGGTGCGATGGATCGAGGACATCGATGGTGCGAAGGGGTAGTGCAGCCGACAACGGTTGAAGCATCATGTACATGTCAGTGACTGACCCCGGGCGCCCCACCGGTGCGGGCGGGGGTGGTCGAATGCTAGAAGCCCTGGCGCGGCAGGACAGGCGGTCGCCCGGCCAACTATGGCCAGGTGAAAGGGCTTTCCTTTGGCTCGGAACAGCGGGTGACGCCCCTGGCGCCCCACACGAACCGGGCGCCCCACGTGCCCCTCGACGGTTCAGCGGGCGCGTCGCCGCGCGAGGGGATCGGGCGTTCGCCGCCCTCGTTCCCCGGGTGGCGGGGGACACTGGTGGAGTGACGGACGGCGAACGGCAGACCGGACGGCAGACCGAAGGGCAGACCGGACGGCGCTTGGAGCGGGCGATCCTGGAGCTGCTGGACCGGCGCGGCCCGAGCGCGACGATCTGTCCCTCCGACGCCGCGAGGGCGGTGTACGCGGAGGACGGGGACGGCTGGCGCGACCTGATGGAGCCGGCCCGCCGCGCGGCCCGGCGGCTGGTCGAGGCCGGCGAGGTGGAGATCACCCAGCGCGGCCGCCCCGTCGAGCCGACGACGGCCCGCGGCCCGATCCGTATCCGCCGGACCGGCTGACACCCCCAACGGCTGACACCCCCACCGGCGGACCTCCCGTACGGACCACCTCCGTGGCCCGGAGCCCCTGCGGCCCCCACCGACCGCGCCGCAGCTGCTGGGCCCGTCGGCCGGGCGCGCTCAGGCCTGCGGCAGGGCCGGCTCGCGGACGAGTTCCGTGGCGTCGGGGAGCAGCGAGGTCAGTTCCTGCCAGATCCGCTTCGGGGCGACTCGCCTCAGCCGGAACGGGCTGCCCGCGTCGGCCCCGCCCTCAGCCATCGGCTCGGCGGGCAGCTCCCGCAGCCACGTGCCGAGCGGACCGCAGTCCCAGGCGGCGACCGTGCGGGCCGCCACACCCCGCACACCGTCCTCCTGTCCCTGCCAGGCGGCGGTCATACGCCAGTTGGAGCGCAGCTCCACGACCAGCTCCGCGAGCCGGGCGGCGACGGCGTCCGTCGCCCCCGCCTCGCCGAGTGCCGCGGTGACCGCGGTCCGCTCGTCCGCGCCGGGTGTGCCCGCCGCCTTCTCCAGGGCCGCAAGCCCCGCCTCCAGAGCGCCCACGGTCGTCTCCACGACTTCCTCCTCGCCGGGCCCGGCGACTTCCGACTGCCGCAGACCGACGAGGTCGGCGAGGGTCCACACGACCGTCCTCGGCTCCGCGAGCCGGTACTCCGCCTCCTCCTGGCCCGGCCAGGTCTCGTGGCGGACGACGTGGTCCTCGCCGATCAGGAGCCCGTGGTGGAGGGTGCCCTGCCGGCCTCCCGCCTCCAGGGAGACGATCACCGACGGCTGGACGAGGGTCCGCATCAGGGGCAGCAGGAGCGCGGACAACTCCCCGGCGTCGTTCGTCAGACCGCAGTCCCGCAGCCGCGCCGCGGCGGGCGCCATGGACTCCGGGACCGGCCGGCCGGTCGCGAGCCGGGCGAGGACGAGGACGTCGTCGTCGGACAGCCGGAAACGGGATCGGGTCACGTCGAAGGAAGGCATCAGTCGCTCACTCGGTAGGGCGGGCAG
>NZ_RDBI01000205.1 GCF_008042125.1 Streptomyces sp. MS191 | reverse complement strand
GGCGGCGGGTGAGTGGTTCATCGGGGTTACCGCCTTGTGCCCATGCGGATGGGCGTCGTGAGGTTCGGTCGGTGGGGTTTCGGGCACGCCGGCCTCTTCGTCCCGCCGCCGAGCGGACCGCGGGGGCCGGGGGTTTCGCTGGTCCGGGGTCACGGCGCGGTGCATCACTGCCCACCACCGCGGTAAGGCCCCCCGGCGCCCGCGCATCCGGCACGCGCACCTGCCGGTACGACGCTCCGCTGCCGGGGCGGACCCCGATCCCCCCCGATCCCCCCGAATGCGGCCGGTCCCACCCCGCACGTGTGCTGCACCGCGCCGTGACCCCGGACCAGCGAAACCCCCGGCCCCCGCGGTCCGCTCGGCGGCGGGACGAAGAGGCCGGCGTGCCCGAAACCCCACCGACCGAACCTCACGACGCCCATCCGCATGGGCACAAGGCGGTAACCCCGATGAACCACTCACCCGCCGCCCGGAGCACGCCGCGTGCCTTCCGGGCCTGGACCTCCGACATCACCGCCGCGACCGTCGCCTGCCAGGACGGAACGCCCGGCTGGGTCTCCCTGGTCGGCGACGAAGTCTGGTGGGACGAACCACGACCCCACGAGGCCGGGCGCCGCTGCGTCGTCCGCGCCACACCGGCCGGTGAGGTCGAGGACGTGCTCCCGGCGGACTTCGACGCCCGCAACGGTCTCCACGAGTACGGCGGCCGGAGCTGGCGTCCCACCGCTGACGGTCTCGTCTTCACCCACTGGCACGACCAGCGTCTCTACGTGCACTGCCCGGACGGCCAGGACGAGCCCCGGCCCCTGACGCCGACGCGCAAGAACGTCACCTACGGCGATCTCTACGTTCCTCCGTCGCGGGACGAGGTCTGGGCAGTGCGCGAAACCCGCTCGGGCGGGGTACGCGACGTCGAACGCGCCCTCGTGGCCGTCTCCCTCAGCACCGGCACCGAACGGACGATCGCCGCGACCCACCGGTTCATGACCTGTCCCCGCATGTCACCGGACGGCCGGCACCTGTCCTGGCTCGGATGGAACCACCCCAACATGCCGTGGGACGGCACGGAGTTGTGCGTCGCGCCCCTGCGGGCCGACGGGACGGCCGGCGTCCACGGCATCCGGGCGGGCGGTCCCACGGAGTCCGTGGTCCAGGCCGAGTGGCGGGACGCCGACACCCTCTGGGCGGTCACCGACCCCGACGGCTGGTGGAACCTCCACCTCGTGCCCGCCCGGGGAGGCCCCGCACGGGTCATCGCCCCCGCGGAGGAGGAGTTCGGCGGAGCCCTGTGGAAACCGGGCACCTCATGGTTCGCCCCCCTTCCCGACGGACGCGCGGTGGCCATCCACGGCACGGGCGCGGGACGACAGATCTCCGTGGTGGATCCCGACGCCGGACCCGGGCTGCCCGCACTGACACCGCTCGACCTCCCCTACACCGACTTCGTCCAGAGCGTCGACGCCGACACAGGCCGCCTGGTCGCCGTCGGAGCGGGCCCGACCCTTCCCTATGACGTCTTCACCGCGGCCGTCCCGCCACTCGGCCTGGACCACGGACTCCGTGGGACCGCCCGCCCGGATGCGCCCGGATGC
>NZ_RDBI01000204.1 GCF_008042125.1 Streptomyces sp. MS191 | reverse complement strand
CCTCCACCAGCAGGGTGGCCGCGCAGCCGAAGGCGACGTCCGGCTCCAGGCCCGGCTCGTCGGCCAGCAGTCCACCGATGACCTCGTGGCGGACGACCTGCTCGTGGACCGCGTCGGCCTCCACGTGCTCGGTGTAGAAGTCCTCCGTGAAGGAACAGGAACAGACCGAGGCCTCGACCGTGCGCGTGTTCGTGGCGCTGGCGCCGCCGGACGAGGCGAAGAAGGAACTGGAGGAGGCGCTCCGGCCCGTCTACGACGGGTACCCGCGGCTGCGCTGGAACCGGATCGAGGACTGGCACATCACCCTGGCCTTCCTCGGTGAGCTCCCGGCGCCGGCGGTTCCGGCCCTGCGGGCGCCGCTCGCGGACCTCGCGTCGGCGCGTCCGCCGCTGGAGCTGGCGCTGCGCGGCTCGGGGGACTTCGACGGCCGGGTGCTGTGGAGCGGGATCGACGGGGACGTCGACGGGCTGCACGGACTCGCCACCGAGGTCCGCGCCGTGGTGAAGGAGTGCGGGATCCCCTTCGAGGACCGGCCGTTGCGACCGCACCTGACGCTGGCCCGGGCCCGCCGCGACGACCTCTCCGCCGTCGCGGAGGCGGCCGCGGTCATCGCCGGCTTCGCGGGCCGACCGTGGCGGGCGGGACGTCTCCACCTGGTCGGCAGCAACTTCGGGCGGGGCCCGGGACCGATCCGCTACCGCGACATCGAGGCGTGGCGCTTCGACGGCGGGCGGTGAGGGAACCCGTACGTACGGGAGTGGGCGGCACCGTCGCCGGTTCGGGGCGTGGCGCGGTCGGCGGGAGCGGGGACGTCCCGGGGCAGCCGCCGACGGCCACGGTCGGACCACGGTGTCCGTGGTGTCGGCGGGGACGGTGCGCCGGTTGGTACCGAACGGACACGCCGCCTGCGAACAGGCTCCGTTCGAGCAGGTCACCGTCCCGTGTGACGGGTTCACTCTCCGGGGTATGGCTCAGTCGGACAAGGACGAGACGTGCCCGCTTTTCCTGTATTCGTGCCTTTCAGCGCCCTCCCACCGCCTATTGGGCCCATGCACCCCGGGAGACCCTCATGACGCTCCTCGACCTCCTCCGCTGGATCCTTCTCGCTCTCGCCGTTCTCGCCGCGTGGCTCGTGGTCGGCGTCCTCGTCGCGCTTGTCGTCTGGCACCCGTTCGCCCGCCGCCACAAACGGGCGGGGCGGGGCGTACCCCGCCCGGCGCGTCGTACCGGTCCCCCTGTCGGGACCGCGCTCTGCCACGCCACCGCACCGGGACCGGACCCGGGGCGCGAACCGGGATCGGCACCGGACCCGGGTGGCGGTCGACGCTGCGAACTCGACGCCGGACACGGCGGCGGGCACCGGCACGGGACCACCCGCTGGGGTGACGACCGCGAAGACCGCGAAGACCACGACGGCACGCACCGGATCGGAGAAGGCTGACCGACGTGCCCTGGCCCACCCCCACCGCCTGACCCGGGCACGCGTGCGCGGGCACCGTCCGGCCGCCGGACAGGTGCCCGCCCAGGGTCACGTGGCGGAGGCGGGTACCGGCGCGTCACCCGCGGGGGCGAGCTCCCCGGCGGGTGACGCGCCGGT
>NZ_RDBI01000203.1 GCF_008042125.1 Streptomyces sp. MS191 | reverse complement strand
GTCGCCGTCCGCGAGCGCGTCCGCCAGGCGCTTGAGGACCACGATGCCGACGCCGTCGCCGCCGACCAGCCCGCCGGCCCGGGCGTCGAAGGCCCTCAGTACACCGTCCGGTGCCTGGATGCCGACCTCGTCCGTCCCCTCGACGCCCTCACGGCGCGCCTCGCCGACCGTCTGCGCGACGACCCCGGCGCCTCCCTCGCGGACGTCGCCTGGACCCTCCAGACGGGCCGCTCCGAACACGGCAGGCGGCGGTACGCGGTCGTCACCTCCGTCCCCGACGCCGTGCGCGTCCTCTCCGGAGAGGCGCCGGACCGGCTCGTGACCGCCGCCGGCGAGTCCCGCCCGCGCCCGGTGCTCCTCCGGTTCGCGCCCCCGGCCGACCCGGTCGCGGAACGGGCGGTCTGGGCGCGGCTGTCCGCCGCCGACCCGGAGTTCCGCCGGGCCGTCGAGGAGTGCGGCGCCCCCTCCCCCGTCGCGGACGACGCCGAGTCCTGCGCCGCGCTCGCGTTCGCGGGCCGCTACGCCCTCGCGCGCGACTGGCTCCGCCGGGGTGCCGGACCCGCGGGAGTCGTCGGCACGGGCCCCTGGTGCGCGGCGGCCCAGTCGATCCGGGCGCCGGCGAGCCACAGCGCCCCGAGCACCTCCGGCACGGATCGCGGCCCGTCCGGGGCGCGCGCGGGGTCCACGTCCAGGACCGGACGCCCGCCGTCGCCCGTCGCCGGCGCGGCCGTCGCAGGCCCGCGCAGGACGCCGACCCAGTACGCCGGATCGGCGGCCTCGGCCGCCGAAGCCGCCTTGCCGTCGTACGCGGTGCGCAGGGCCAGGACGGGGGGACGGGGCCGCGCGCGGCGTACGAGTGCGGCGAGGCGCTC
>NZ_RDBI01000202.1 GCF_008042125.1 Streptomyces sp. MS191 | reverse complement strand
GGTGTGCTGGATGCGGCTGATCAGGACGCGGGCGGGTTGGCGGGCGGTGGWGAGTTCGCGTTGGGCGGCTGCTTCCTTGAGGAGTTGGTGGGGTTTGTGCCCGCCAGCTTCGGCGTCGGCGAGGACGGTCGCGAGGGCCGGCCAGGCGGGGTCGGTGAGGATGCGGTCGGCGTGGTCGGGGACGGCGGCCCGTACGTCGTGGGCAAGGGTCCGGCTGGCCTGAGCGTTCGGCCGGCGGGTGGCGAGGCCGCCGACGATGGGCGTGAGGGCTCGGTCGGCAGCGGCCTGGAGGTGGTGGAGGGTCTGACGGGCTGCCTCAGCCTGGTGGGCGTGGTTCTTCGCCTCGTGCCAGCGGGCGGCAACGATCGTGGCCCAGACGAGGGCGGCGAGCAGGGTCGCCAGGGCGCTGCCGTCGGGGCCGGTGGCGGTGTGGGCGAGGTCGCGGGCAGCCTTGCGCAGCGTGTGGGCGGCCTGGTTCTCGGCGCGGATCTGAGAACGCTGAGCGCGGACAAATGCCCTTGAGGCTGCTCGGAGTTCGGCGTGGAAAAGGTTGGGGGCTTTCTGGGCGGTAGCTTCGATGAGGTCGCCGAGCGCGGTGATGCGGGCCTGGGCGTGGGTGTCGTCAGCCATCCCCTGGCACCAGGCCACCGACGCCCTCGACAGCCTTCACCAGGGGATGGCTGACGACACCCACGCCCAGGCCCGCATCACCGCGCTCGGCGACCTCATCGAAGCTACCGCCCAGAAAGCCCCCAACCTTTTCCACGCCGAACTCCGAGCAGCCTCAAGGGCATTTGTCCGCGCTCAGCGTTCTCAGATCCGCGCCGAGAACCAGGCCGCCCACACGCTGCGCAAGGCTGCCCGCGACC
>NZ_RDBI01000201.1 GCF_008042125.1 Streptomyces sp. MS191 | reverse complement strand
GGATCGGGGTGTCGGTCACCGTCGAGGTGGTCGACCCGGAGACGCTGGAGCGCTCGGTGGGCAAGATCAAGCGTCTGGTGGACCTGCGCGACACCGTCTGACGGACGCGCCAGGTCCGCACCGGGACCGGGACCGGGGCAGTCGCGGCACCCCGGGACCGGGACCGGGACAGGGACAGGGACCCGTCGCGGCACCCCGGGACCGGGAAGGCGCGCCTTTCCGGGCACCGCCCTGGGTGCTTGGGGTGCTGGGTCCTTCGCTGGTTTCTGGTGGTTGGCCGCCCTCTCTCCGAGTGTGGCGGGCTACGGCGCCGCTTCAAGGGCGCTCCTTCGTCGCGTCGGCTTCGCCGATGTCGCTTCGCTCCACCCTTGACCCGTCACCTTCACCCGCCTTTTCACACTCGGAGGGCGGCCCGGGAAAGGGGCCAGGGCAGGGGGCCGGCGGGGCGCGCAGCGCCGTCGGCCCGTGTCGGGTCCGGGGGTGGCTTCCCGCACCCATTGAATGGGGTGACCCGGCAGGGCTTAGCGGGTACCACTCGATTCTTGGTTGGGATTCATGCCCCGCTGGTCACTCTTCGGTGGTGGGTGAAACCGGATCCGCGCGCACTTGGAGAAGTCGACGCCTCAAGCCGGCCACCATCGGGTCCCGCCCTTCCCGTCTCACGGAGTCCTCCCGAATGACGCTACGGCRTACATTACCTGCGGTAACCCGGCAGGATAAGGGACATTGAGGGGCATATCGGACCCTTGGAGGGCTTAATGTACGCCGTAGCGTCATTCCGCGAATGACCCCAGCCCGGCGATGGGGCGGATGGGACC
>NZ_RDBI01000200.1 GCF_008042125.1 Streptomyces sp. MS191 | reverse complement strand
GGCCGGGGCCGTGACGAGGGAAATGGCGGCGGGTCGGCCGGAGTAGAGAGCGGTGTGCTCCTCGACCGCGCCGCGGGCCGGGTTGTAGAGGGTGACGCGCAGGCCGTCGGGGGTGACGGTGTTTTCCGCCTGTGCCGAGTTGGCGAACTGGGCGTCGAGGCAGAGCTGCTGTCCCCAGGCCACGGGCACCCGGTAGAACCGGCTCTCCCCTGGCCGGAGGGTGTCGCGCCAGGCTCCGTCGCCGACAGGCGCGGCGTCGTTGAAGCCGGTTCTACCGGGTGCCCGTGGCCTGGGGACAGCAGCTCTGCCTCGACGCCCAGTTCGCCAACTCGGCACAGGCGGAAAACACCGTCACCCCCGACGGCCTGCGCGTCACCCTCTACAACCCGGCCCGCGGCGCGGTCGAGGAGCACACCGCTCTCTACTCCGGCCGACCCGCCGCCATTTCCCTCGTCACGGCCCCGGCCGCTTATGCCAACCGCACCCAGACCGGGCCGGACGCCGTGAACGCGATGCGCTTCCAGGGCTCGTACTACCTCCAACTCACCCTCGACCGCCGCGTCCCGACTCCTGTGCCCCTGGCGCTGAACGTCTCCCTCCGGGGGACGCCGCAGCCCGGCCCGGACTACGAGGGCGACACCGACGCCTCCGTGTTCGGCCTGGCCGGCCACGGACGGAACCACCAGGACACGATGCGCACCGTGGGCCTCAGCGGGATCGGCCTGGGTACGGCGCTGGTCCTCGCCCTGGCGACCTGGACGGCCCTGGGCCGCCGGGGGAGAGGCTCTCCGAGAGGACGGGCCCTTCGCTGAGGGGCGCTGAGGGG
>NZ_RDBI01000020.1:48434-77475 GCF_008042125.1 Streptomyces sp. MS191 | reverse complement strand
CCCGACTACCTCTCCACCTTCGCCCTGGACGTGGACACCGCCTCGTACGGCTACGCCCGCCGGACCCTGTCCGAGGGGCGGCTGCCGGACCCGGCGACCGTGCGGCCCGAGGAGTTCGTCAACAGCTTCCGGCCGGACTACCCCCGGCCGAAGGGCGACGGGTTCAGCGTGACGCTCGACGGCGCGAAGACCGGGGAGGACGGCTGGTCACTCGTGCGCGTCGGACTCGCCACCCGTGCCACGGACCGCACGGGCGAACGCCCGCCGGCCGCCCTCACCTTCGTCGTCGACATCTCCGGCTCGATGGCCGAGCCCGGCCGGCTCGACCTCGTCAAGACCTCGCTCGGCACCCTCACCGACCAGCTCCGTGACGACGACTCCGTTGCCCTCGTCACCTTCAGCGACGAGGCGGAGACCCGGCTGCCCATGACCCGCGTCGGCTCCGGCCGCGACCGGATCCACCAGGTCGTCTCCGCCCTGGAGACCACGTCGTCCACCAACGTCGAGGCCGGTGTGCGCACCGGCTACGACGTCGCCGTCCGCGGGCGCCGCGAAGGTGCCGTGAACCGGGTCGTGCTCCTCTCCGACGCCCTCGCCAACACCGGTGACACCGAGGCCACGTCGATCCTGAACCGGATCGACGAGGCGCGCCGGACCCACGGCATCACCCTCTTCGGGGTCGGCGTCGGCAGCGAGTACGGGGACGCCTTCATGGAGCAGCTCGCCGACAAGGGCGACGGCAACACGACGTACGTCTCCACCCCCGAGCAGGCCCGCAAGGTCTTCGTCGAGCAGCTTCCGGTCAACGTCGAGCTGCGGGCCCGCGACGCCAAGGCGCAGGTCGCCTTCGACCGTGCGACGGTCGAGTCGTTCCGGCTGATCGGCTACGAGAACCGGGCGGTCGCGGACGACGACTTCCGCAACGACCGGGTCGACGGCGGCGAGGTCGGGGCCGGGCACACCGTCACCGCGCTCTACGCCGTGAAGACCCGCCCCGGCCGGACGGGCCGGCTGGCCACGGCCACGGTCCGCTGGCTCGACCCGAAGAGCCGCACCCCGCACGAGCAGTCCGGCACCGTGGACACCGGCGTGCTCACCTCCTCGGTCTGGTCCGCCGGGCACGACAGCCTCCAGCTGACCGCCGTCGCCGCCTACTTCGCCGACCGGCTGCGCGGCGGCGACCTGCCCGGCGCGCCGCGGCTGTCGGCACTCGCCGAGTACTCCGGGGCGATCGCCGAACGGTCGGGCTCGAAGGTCGTCAGGGAGCTGACGGACTCGATCCGGCAGGCCGAGAAGCTGGGCCTGCCGGCCGCCGGTCCCTCCCGCGGGGCGGAATCGGAGGATCCGTACAGCGGATGATCCACAACGCCCGCGAGGTGGCCATGGAGCCCGCCATGATGGGCCCATGGCCACCTTGCTGCTCGCCCTCGCCGTCGCGTCCACCGGCCTCTACGCCGGCTTCATGCTGATCTTCCGCACCGGGATCATGCCCGCCCTCGGCCGGCTCGGCGACGCCGCGTTCGTCGACGCCATGCGGCGGATCAACGAGTACGTGCCCAGGGCCGTGTTCCTGACCGTCTTCCTGGGCATCCTGGCCTTCCCCGTCGCGGCGTTCCTCGTGCCGGTGGACGGGCGCAGCGACACCCAGAAGTGGCTGATCCTCGCCGGACTGGTCTGCGCCGCGCTGAACCACCTGGTCACGGTCGCCGGCAACATCCCGCTGAACACCGCGCTGGCCGCCTCGGAGACCACGGGCGAGGACCCGGCCGCCGTCCGCGCCGCCTTCGAGACGCGGTGGAACGGCTTCCACCTGATCCGGACGCTGCTCGTCATCGCGTCCTTCGGGCTGCTGATCGCCGCGTCCCTCACCTGACGCGCTCGCGCCGCCCGGCCGGGGGCTCTCCTACGCGGGCAGTTCCGCGACCGTCGTGATCGCGGTGAAGACCACCTGCCCGTCCTGGCGGCCGGTCACCCGGATCAGCCGCTTCGGGCCGCCCGGGTCGTCCACGGCGGGCTCGGCCTCGATCCAGCAGGGGCTGCCGAACTCGGCGTAGTGGTGGAACGCGGAATCCATCGCCACGGGCAGAGCCGTCCGGCCGGTGGGCGCCTGACCGTGCACGGCCTGGCGGGCGGCCTCCAGCAGCACCATGCCGGGGATGTGGTCGCCGGGGTGGTCGAAGAGCACCGGATGGCGGGTGTCCACCCGCAGCTGCCAGCGGTTCGCGTGCCCGGTCGGGCTCAGCACCACGTCGGCGACCCGGTCACGGCCGACCGCGGCCGGCTCCGTCGGCGCGGCGGGCCGCCCGGTCCAGGGCTGCGGGTCGGTGAGCCGGTCGCCGCGCAGCCGGCGGTACACCTCGGGACTGGTGACGGTGTAGCGGGCGCTGCCGGTGGCGAGGACGCGGCCGCCCTGGCGGGCGACGACCTCGTACCGCAGACCCGTGAGGCGACCGGACCGGCGCCGGACGTCGGAGCAGGTGACGTCGAGGCGCAGCTCCGCGGGGGCGCCGCCGATCCTGGTCAGACGCGGCTCCACGCGGTAGTTGAGCTCCCACATCAGGAACTGGTGGCCCAGGGGGACGTCGAAGCCGACGTGGGCGAGGATCGCGCCCACCTGACGGATCGTCTCCGCGGTCAGCATCGGGTCGTAGTGGGATCCGTCGACGGGGACGAAGAAGGAGTGCCCGCGCGGCCACTGGGCGTGGAAGGTGAAACGGGTCTCGTCCGTCCGGCACCAGTCGGCGGTCAGGAACACCTCGGCGAGGGCGGCCCGGTGGACGTACTCGCGGGGCGCCGTCGTGGTGAGCGGACGGAAGGCCCCGTCGGCCGCGATGTCGGTCGGAGCGGGCGACTGCAGCATGGGAACCCTCGATCAGGGGAGCTTCTGAGCGGTTGTCGGACGACGAGCACCGGGCAAGATACGAACCCGCGAGTCGGTTTCGCAAGCATTTCCGCACCCATCTGTCAGGTCGCTCCGGTCAGGGCCGCACCGCGTACCGGACGCCCGGCGGGTCGGGAGAGATCGCCAGAACGGCAGATGTCCGACTGTTGGGACACCAGGGTTCACGATGGGGACGGCTTCGGGTATCTTCGCGCTGCCGGAAAATCTGTACCGCCGGGTTTGTTTCTCGGACGCCCGAGACGCCGGTCCGGGCGAACACGCCAGCACGCGCGCGGTTCGACCCCTGCCAACCGGCCCCTCGTCGGTCGTCCCTGGGAGCTTTCGTGGAACACCTGCGCCGGATATCCCTGGCCGCCGTCAACATCGACGGCGTCCTGCTGAACGACACCTTCAGTCCGGTCATCCACCACTTCGTGACCAGCCGCGGCGGGCACTACGACGCCGAGGTCGAACGGGAGATCTTCTCCCAGACCCGGCTGACCGCCGCCGCCGCGCTCGGCGCCGCCGCCGGCCTCGACTGGAGCCCCGAGCGGGTGCTCGCCGCCTACTTCGAGGAGCGGGCCGCCCATCTCGCCGAGCATCCGCTGCGGCCGCTGCCCGGCGCCGGCGAACTGCTGCTGCGGCTGCGCGGGCTGGGACTGCGCACGGTCTGCTACGGCGGGCTCGACAAGAGCCACTTCGACCGCCACCTGCACGAGCAGGCCGCGCTCTTCGACGGCCCCGGGTACATCTGCACCGACGAGGTCCGTCCCGGAGTGCGCGAGATCGTCGCGGAGTTCGGCCTGCGCAACGACGAGGTCCTCTTCATCGACGACGTCGCCCGCGTCGCCGAGGCCGCCAGGGAGCTGGGCGTTCCCTTCATCGGCCACCCCAGCGACTTCGCCCACGGTTTCCAGGGCGAACTGATGCGGAAGGCGGGGGTGCGGCACGTCGTGCGCTCGCTGGACGAGATCGACGAAGCCCTGCTGCGCACCCTGGACGCCGAGGCCGCCGACGGCCGGCTCTGGGGCGAGTGAGCCCCACGTGACCCCCGGTCCCGGAACCACTCGCGGGTCCGGCATCGTGTTCCTGCCGAGAACGACGCCCCGCCGTGCGGGCGTCGCCCACCCGACCTTCGAGGGAGACCACCTTCCATGAGCGCCGACCACCGACTGCTGACCGACAAGGTCGCCCTCATCACCGGAGCCAGCAGTGGGATCGGGGCCGCCGCGGCCCGGGTCTTCGCCCGGGAGGGCGCCCGCGTGGTCCTCACCGCCCGCCGCGAGGACCGGCTCAAGGCCCTGGTGGCGTCGCTGCGGGAGCAGGGCGCCGAGGCCGAGTACGTCGTGGCGGACATGACCCGTCGCGAGGACACCCGCGCCGCCGTGGCGCACGCGGTGGATTCGTACGGCCGGCTCGACGTCGCCTTCAACAACGCGGGGTGGGGCACGGGCCGCGAGCCCCTGCACGAGATGGACGAGCAGCTCTACGACCGGATCATGGACGTGAACGTGCGCGGCGTGTGGAACTGCCTGCGCGACGAGATCGCCGCGATGCTGCCCACCGGAGGCGGGGCGATCGTCAACAACAGCAGCGTCGGGGGGCTCCTCGCCACCCCGGTCGCCGCACCCTACGTGGCCGCCAAGCACGCGGTCATAGGCCTGACCCGGGCCGCCGCCGCCGAGTACGCGGCACAGGGCATCAGGGTCAACTCGGTGGCGCCCGGGACCACCCGCACCGAGGTCGTCGCCGAGTGGTTCGCCGCGGTGCCCGGGACGGAGGAGGCGCTGCACGCCGCCACCCCGCAGCCGCGCACGGCCGAGCCGGAGGAGATCGCGGAGGCCGCCGCCTGGCTCTGCAGCGACCGGGCGTCGTTCGTGACCGGCGCCGTCATGCCGGTGGACGGCGGCTTCACGATGGTGTGAGCCGCCTACCGGACCGCATCATGAGCTGGGTGGAACGGTCGGCGGGCGGCTTCTTGTGGCCCCTGCACGTATCCGTCCATACTTGGTTTTTTCGACCGTGACGTGCACGCAGGCACGGAGCGAGCCCGGGGCCCCGCGGGGCCCCGGGCGACGAGAGGGACGTGACCCCCAATGGCGAAGCAGGATCGCGCGATTCGGACGCGCCAGGCGATCTTGGAAGCGGCCGCCACCGTCTTCGACGAGCGTGGTTACGAGGCCGCGAAACTCACCGACATCCTCCAGCTGGCCCAGGTCACCAAAGGGGCGCTCTACTTCCACTTCGACTCGAAGGAGGACCTCGCGCACGCGGTGATCGACRCCCMGKTCTCGGCCACCCCGATGCCGCTGCCCCAGGTCTCCAAGCTGCAGGAGTTCGTCGATGTCGGCATGGTGTTCGCGCACCGGCTGACCCATGACGGCCTGCTGCGCGGCAGCGTGCGCCTGACTCTCGACCAGGGCGGTCACGAGCTCAACCGCGGGGGGCCGTACCGGGAGTGGACCGAGTTGAGCCTGCGCATCCTCAACGAGGCCAAGGCGCGCGGGGAGCTGCTGCCCCACGCCGACCCGGAGGAGGTGGCCCCGCTCATCGTGGGCTCGTACGCCGGGCTGAACATGATGACGCAGGCGCTGGGTCACAACCGCTCCGCGATGGACCGGTGGGCCTCGGTGCTCTACCGCCACGTGCTGCCCAGCATCGCGGTGCCCGCCGTCCTGGCGAGTCTCGACATGGAGCCGGGGCGGGGCGCCCGCGCGCTCGGCGCGGCGGAGTCGGCGGCCGGCTAGCCGGACCGGTGATCTCCGGACCCCTTCTTTTTCGTTGAAAACCATACCTACTTGCTGGTTTCCCTGCGGGGAGACGGCCCCGCCGCCTGCCTGAACGCGAAGAAGTGCGAGCGAAAGCGTACCCACGAGTCGGAGTACGGTCGCGCCGGGTACGCTTCTTCCCGTCTTTTACTGAGCCTTGATGGACTCAGATCCTGGCGAACCGGGCATATCTCCCGGTTCTCGCGCCCAGGGATTCCATACCCAGCGGTTTCTTATTGACATGCCCCCGGGTCTCTTTTCTAATCGTCCCGTGCATGCCGCGCGTAGACACTGAGGGGGCAAAGTGGACGTCCGCATCCTGGGGGGACTCTCGGTGGCCGAGAACGGGGTGTCGATCACCCCGACCGCCGCCGCGCCGCGGCAGCTCCTCGCCCTGCTCGCCGCCCACGCCGACCAGGTCGTGCCGGTGACCGTCCTGATGGAGGAGCTCTGGCCGTCCGGCGCCCCCCGCGGGGCGCGGGTCGAACTCCAGTCCCACATCCAGGATCTGCGGGCCCTGATCACCACCGCCCTGCGCGACGCCGAGCCGAGGACCGCGGCCACCGGCTGGCCGGAACGGCGCACCGCCGACTCCGTCCTCGTCTCGCTGCCCGGCGGCTACCGCCTCGACACCGGCGGCGGGTCCCACGATGCCTGGCGGTTCGAACGGGCGGCGGGCGCCGGCTACCGGGCCATGGAGGCCGGCGACCTCCAGCGAGCCGTACGACGCCTCTCCGAAGCCCTCGCCCTCTGGCGGGGCACCCCCTACGCGGGGGTTGCCGCCGGACCCCGGCTGCGCGCCGAGATCGAGCGCCTGGAGACCTCCCGGCTGAGCGTCCTCGACCAGTGGGCCGAAGCCCAGCTGGCCCTCGGCCGCCACTTCGAGATCATCGGCGAACTCGCCGAACTCGTCGCGCAGTACCGCACCGACGAGCCCCTGCACGGCCAGTTCATGGTCGCGCTGCTCCGCTGCGGCCGGCAGGACGAGGCGCTGGAGGTCTACCAGCGGCTCTGCGAGGGACTGAAGAAGAAGGCGGGGCGGGAGCCCTCGGCGCGGCTGCGCCGCCTCCAGCGGTCGATCCTGGCCATCCGGGACACGGCGCGCGCGGCCCGGCCGCTGTTCGTGCCCGGCCACTCCGCCCGTCCCCGGCTCGTACCCGCGGGGTTCTCCCTCTGACGCGGCGCCGGGCCCCGTACCGGACGGGTGGCCCGGACTCGGCCCGGGAGCAGGGGAGTTCCGTCCCGCCGGCCTCCTCCGCCGGGAGATGCCCGGCCGGACCGGCGGAGGGGATACTGCACAGTGCCCGGGACGGGTCCGCTCGGCGGTCGACGGCCCGTCACGACCCCGGGCCCACGGCCGGATCACACCGCCCGTGACCACCATCGACCGCCGGCCCGGAGCTTGACCGGCTCCGGACGGCAGTACGGGCTCCCTCGCGGCGCCCGATCCGCTCGACAACGGGGGTTGGGACACATGTCCTTGCACGGCACGGCCGGAGGCACGGGCGCGGACGACGAAGGGGAGACCTGCGGTACCGACGCGCTCGCCGTCCTGGAACTACTGGCCCGGCAGGCACCGCCGAGCCGCTTCGAGGCACTGCTCCGCGAGGCGCGGCGCACGGGCACGGACGGCGCCCGACTGGACCGGCTCCGACGGGCCGTACGGCTCGCCACCGACATCGGCGCCACGCTGGACCGCCGGGAACAGCGCGAGGCCGGACTCGCCACCCTCGTCGACACCGCCCGCGACCTGACCCTCCCGTACGACCTCGACACGCTGCTGCGCGTCATCGCCCGGCGGGCCGCCCGCCTGCTCGCCTGCGACACGGCCTGCGTCAGCCTGCGCGACGCGCACGGCCTCTCGTCCCACGTGCACACCGCCGAGGGCGGCCGCACCGGGCTCGCCGACGGCGTCCTCGTCCCCGACGGCAGCGGCCTCGGCGCCCGGGCCCACGCCCACGGCGAACCGGCCTGGACCGCCGACTACAGCGTCGACGAGAGCTTCCCGCACTCCGAGGAGGTCGACGAACTCGTCCGCGCCGAGGGCCTGCACGCGGTCATCGCCGCCCCCCTGCGGGTCGGCGACACGACGGTCGGCGTGCTGTACGGAGCCGACCGCCGGGTCCGCCACTACACCCACGACGAGGTCGCGCTGATGTCCTCGCTGGCAGACCTGGCCGCCGTCGCCATCGAGAAGGCCGGCCTGCTCGACCAGACCCGGGCGGAGGTCACCGAACTGGAGCGGGACAGCTCCCGCGCGCGGACCCGCCTCACCCGCATGCGGCACGTCAGCGAGGCGCACAGCCGGATCATGAACCTCGTCCTGGCGGGCGGGGACCTGTGCAACGTGGCCACGGCGGCGGGCGACGCGCTCGACGGCACCGTGATGATCCGCGACCCCGGCGGACGCAGCCTCGCCACCTGCGGCGACATCCCCGGCCTCGACGAGGACGCGGTGGCGAAGGCCTCCCTCGACGCGCACGCCGGCCGGAGACCCGTGCTCGCCGGCGACAACACCTGGGTGGCGCCGGTCATCGCGGGCTCCGAGGACCTCGGCGTCCTGGTCATCCGGGCCTCGACCGGACTGACCGGCGAGGACGGGCGGCTCCTCGAACTGGCCGCCCAGTCCGTCGCCTTCCTGCTGCTGATGCAGCGCTCCACCGCCGTCGCCGAGGGCCCGGTCCGCGACGAACTCCTCGACGACCTGCTCGCCGATCCCCAGCACGCCCCCCAGCAGATCACCCAGCGCGCCCGCCGCCTCGGCATCGACCTGCGCAAGCCCCACGTCCTGGTCGTCGCACGGCCGGAGGGAGGTGACCAGGGCCGGGCCGTCGTGTGGGCGTCGTCGTACGCGTACCGCATGTCCGGACTGAAGACCGTCCAGGGCGGCTGCATCGTCCTGCTGCTGCCCGGCGAGGACGCCTCGGCTGCGGCCCGCGCGGTGTCCGGCGAGGTGTCCCCGCTGCTCGGGCACCCGGTCTCGGTCGGCGCGGCCGGTCCCGGCCACGGCCCGGACGGGGCCGCCCGGATGTTCGCGGAGGCCATGCGCTGCCTGGACGCGATGAGCGCCCTCGGCGGCGCCGGCTCCGCCGCGTCCGTGCGGGACCTGGGATTCCTCGGACTGCTGCTCTCCGACGACCACGACGTGGACGGCTTCATCGACTCCGCGATCGGACCCGTACTGCACTACGACGCCGAGCGGTTCACCGATCTGACACGCACGCTGGAGGCCTACTTCGCCTCGGGCGGCAGCCCCACCAACGCGGCGGAGGCCCTGCACGTCCATCCCAACACCGTCTCGCGCCGGCTGGAACGGATCGGGGAACTCCTCGGCCCGCAGTGGCAGAAGCCGGGCCAGATCCTGGAGGTCCAGCTGGCCCTGCGCCTCCAGCGCACCCGCGCCGTCCTCGCCGGACAGCGCGGCACGGAGGAACGACCGGTCCCCTGAGCACGCCCCACCGGTCTCCCGGCGGGGCAGGCCCGCCGGGGATCGCGGGACGACGGGCGTCCGCCGTCCCCGCCGGCCGACCGGCCCCCCTGAGCCCCTCGAAGACATCTGAGCGGCGGGCCCAGGGGAGCCGGACCGGTGACCGGCCGTGGGGAGCCGGTCGGGGGAGGCCGCCGGTCGTGGGGGACCGGACGCCGGAGGGATCCGGTCGTGGGGACCGGACCGGCCGTCAGCCCGCGGTGCGTGAGCCGTACACCGAGTCCCAGTCCGTCGCCAGGACCGTCGCCGCGTGCGCGGCCGAGGCGAGCGTGATGTGACGATGCCAGCCGCGGAACGAACGGCCCACGAAGTCCCGCAGCCCCGCGCCCTCGCCGACCTCGGTGAAGTCCCGGGCGACCCGGCGCGTCAGCTTGGTCAGCCGCAGCAGCGAGCCGACCGTCGCGCCGGGCACGTCGCTGATCCACAGCCGGGCCGGCGGCTGCTGCGGGTCGTCCCACTCGCCGAGCAGCGTCATCGGACGCATCCGCTCCCCCGCGGGGGTCGGCAGGACGACCCGGACAGCGGTCGCCAGGGACGTCCGCGAGGTCCGGGTGCCGGCCGCGGCGTCCACCCAGCTCACCGGCCGGCGCAGGCCCTTGAGCGACTCCAGGATGTGCTGGGCGGGCAGCGGTCCGGCACCGAACCCGGGCAGCGCGCGGTCCGCGATCGTGAGCCGGCAGCCCGGGCCTATCCGGGCGACGACCGGAAGCTCCGCGGCGGCCAGCCGGCCCAGCGCCGCCCGGCCCGCCCCGCCCCGGATGTCGAGCAGCACCGGCTTGCGGGTGACACCCTGCCAGCGGGCGGTGTCGAGGGCCGCCGCGACCGCGCACTCCTCCTGCGTCTCCTCGTGCGCCTCCTCGGGGACCTCCGCCCGGTCCCGCCGGGTCCGGTCCTTCACCCACGGATCGGGCAGGAAGAGACGCCAGTTGACCGGCACGCTCAGCTCCTCGGCGGCGAACCACACGCCGAACGCCTGCTGGCCGCGGAAGACCTGCCCCCGCTCGGGGTCGAACCGGCGGTCCACACCCACCGAATGCTGCCCGGCCTTGGGTATCGGCATCGACCGCACGACCCACGCCTGCGGGCAGCTGACCTGCTCCATGAACCCGGCGAGCGCGGAACGCATCGGCCGCCAGTCCCAGGTGGAACTGGAGATGAAGTGGTGCAGACTCTGCTCGGCGGCCGCGCCGCCGACGTGCGCCGCGATGTTGCGGATCGACTTGCGGCCCTGCGCGGTCAGCAGCCCCTGCAGGTACTGCGCGGCCTTCATACGCTGGTCACGACGCGGGAAGCCCGAGAAGAGCGTGGCACACAGCTCGTCGTAGACGTCGTGGACGTCGTCGGCCACCGCGTTCAGGTACGGCGCGCACTGCGGTCCGTGCCCGGTGCGGTGCCGGGGGCCCAGCGGGWCCGCCAGGGGCCTGCGTGTGGTTGCGACGGATGTACTCACGACACTCCTGCCTACGGGTTTACAGCTCCCTCCAGCTGCCCCTCCACATTCGCGCCTCCGCGCCCCGGGGACGAGGTGGACCCGGCACCGGTCTCGCCCCGTCGATGGTGGCCGGACCACCGGTGGCCCCCCTGGCGGTCCCGCGCGTCAGGGCGGCCGACGTCCCGTCAGGGGGTGGGAGTGTGGCCCGACCACCAGGGGCCGGAATCCGGCCACCGACACGTCGGCGGCGTTTCGTCCGGTGTGCGCGGGAAACTGACACACTCGGCGCGTCGCCTTTGACCCGGATGTGCCCCCGGCCGAACATCGCAGGACGAGGCGGCTCGGGCCGGCCCCTGGTTAATGCCCCAGGCCAGGACCCCCCTGGCCGCCTCGCTCCCTGCCCTTAGCCTGGGGACATGGGATTTCGAGGGCAGCTCCCGTTCGTCGGGGTCGTCGCCGCGGGCGGGGCCCTCGGCGCCGCCGCCCGCTACGGCGCCGCGCTCCTCTGGCCCACCCCGGCGGGCGCCTTCCCGTGGACCACGTTCGGCGTCAACATCCTCGGCTGCGCGGCGATCGGCACCCTCGTCGTCCTGGTGACCGAGGCCGGTACGGCCCCCCACCCGCTCGTCCGTCCCTTCCTCGGCACCGGGATCCTCGGCGGCTTCACCACCTTCTCCACCTACGCCCTCGACACGCAGCGTCTGCTGGCCGCGGGGGAGACGGCCCGCGGCCTGGCATACATGGGGGCGACGGTGACGGCGGCACTCGCCGCCGTCTGGGCCGCGACCGCGGCCACCCGCGGCGTACTGGCGAGGAGGACGGCGTGACGAGACTGGCGGGCAGGGCCCTGAGGGTGACGATCCTGGTGGGCGAGAGCGACACGTGGCACCACCGGCCCCTCTCCTCCGAGATCGTCCACCGCGCGCACGCGGCCGGCCTCGCCGGAGCCTCCGTCTTCCGCGGGATCGAGGGCTTCGGCGCCTCCTCCCTGATCCACACCTCGCGGCTGCTGTCGCTGAGCGAGGACCTCCCGGTCGCGATCCTGATCGTGGACACCGAGGAGCGGGTACGCGCCTTCCTGCCCGAGCTGGAGGAGCTGGTGACGGAGGGTCTGGTCATCCTCGACGACTGCGAGGTCGTCCGCTACGCGGGCCGGGAGACCACGGGGTGAACTGGCTGCTCGTGCTGGCCGGCGCGGCCGTCGGCGCGCCCCTGCGCTACCTGACGGACCGTGCCGTCCAGAGGCGCCACGACTCGGTGTTCCCCTGGGGCACGTTCACCGTCAACGTCGCCGGCTCGTTCGTGCTCGGCCTCCTCACCGGCGTCTCCTCCGCCCACACCTGGCTGCTGCTCGGCACCGGCCTGTGCGGGGCGCTGACGACGTACTCGACCTTCTCCTACGAGACGCTGAGGCTCTACGAGAGCGGGGCCCGCGGGTACGCCGCCGCCAACGTCGCCGGGAGCCTCGCCGCCGGACTCGGAGCCGTCTGGCTGGGCGTCGAGGCAGCCGTCCTGGTCTGAGGGCTCCGCAACCGGGCCGTTCGGTGGCAGTGTGCTGCCCACGATCTTCCGAGATGAGGGACGGGACGCATGGCCTGGGCGGACTTCCAGTACGAGATCTACCTCAACGGCATGACCGGGGCGGTGCCCCGGCTGCCCACCGACCTGACCCGTCTGGAGGAGCTGACCGCCCGGCGGCTCGGCCCCGGCCCGGTCGGCTACGTCGCCGGCAGCGCGGGCGACGGATCCACGGCCCGCGCCAACCGGGCCGCCCTGGCACGGCGCAGGATCGTCCCGCGCATGCTGCGCGACGTGCGCGAACGGGACCTCTCCTGCGAACTGCTCGGCAGGCCGGTCCCGGCACCGGTCGCCCTCGCGCCCGTCGGCGTCCTGTCGATCCTGCACCCGGGCGCCGAACCGGCGGCGGCCCGTGCCGCGGCGGCGCGCGGCGTGCCGTACGTGCTGTCCTCCGCCTCCAGCACACCGATGGAAGCGGTCGCGGAGGCGATGGGAGAGGGCGAACGCTGGTTCCAGCTCTACTGGCCCAAGGACGTCGAGGTCGCCCGCTCCTTCCTGCGCCGTGCCGAGGCGGCCGGATTCACCGCCCTGTTCGTCACGCTCGACACCCCGCTGCTCTCCTGGCGCCCCCGTGACCTCGACCAGGCGTACCTGCCGTTCCTGCACGGGGTCGGCACCGCCAACTACTTCAGCGACCCGGCGTTCCGGGCGGGCCTGGCCAAGCCCGTCGAGGAGGACCCGAACGCGGCGGTCATGCACTTCGTGTCGATGTTCGCCGACCCGGGGAAGACCTGGCCGGATCTGGCCTTCCTCCGGGAGAACTGGGACGGTCCGATCGTCCTGAAGGGCATCCTGCACCCCGACGACGCCCGCGCGGCGGCCGAGGCCGGCATGGACGGCGTCGTCGTCTCCAACCACGGAGGCCGGCAGGTCGCCGGGGCCGTCGCCGCCGCTGACGCCCTGCCGGGTGTCGCCGACGCGGTCGGCGACCGGCTGACCGTCCTCTTCGACAGCGGTATCCGCACCGGGGACGACATCGCCAAGGCGCTGGCCCTCGGCGCGGACGGCGTGCTCGTCGGCCGCCCGTACGCCTACGGTCTGGCGCTGGACGGGGAGCAGGGCGTGGACCACGTGATCCGCTGCCTGCTCGCCGAACTCGACCTGACCCTCGCCCTGTCGGGCCACGCGACCCCGGGGACGCTGAGCCGCGCCGACCTGACGGAGGGCCCGGAGGTCTGACGTCGCCGCCGCCAGGGCACCGCGGGCGGCGCCCGGTTCCCCCGGCCCCCGGCCCGGCCGTCAGAGCGCGACGAGCGTCGTCTCGGTCGCCTTGACGCTGGTCCACACGGGCGTGCCCTCGGCGAGGCCGAGTTCGGCGGCGGCCTGCGGGGTGATCTCGGCGACGAGGTCCGGCGCCTTCGGGGAGGTGACGAGGATCCGGAGGCGGCTGCCGCTCGCGGTGATCTCCCGCACGGTGCCCGGCCAGACGTTGCGGGGACTGCCGCCCGGCTTCTCGCGGTGGAGCGCGACGGCCTCGGGCGCGATGACGGCGAGGGCGTCCGTGCCCGGCGGCAGCGGGTCGGCGGTGACGAGGGTGCCGCCGCCGGCCAGCGCCAGCCCGTCGGCGGTGGCGGCGCCGGGCCAGGCGTTGCGGCCCAGCATGCGCGCGACCCAGGGCGAGCGGGGATGACGGCTGACCTCGGCTGGCGGGGCGTCCTGGAGGGCCCGTCCCTCGTCGAGGACGAGGACGCGGTCCGCGAGGGAGACGGCCTCGACAGGGTCGTGGGTGACGATCAGACAGACACCGCCGAAACGCCGGAGATGGGTGCGCAGCGTGTGGCGGACGTGGGCGCGGGTGGTCTGGTCGAGCGCGGCGAGCGGTTCGTCGAGCACGAGGAGCCGGGGACGCGCGGCCAGCGCGCGGGCCAGGGCGACGCGCTGGGCCTGGCCGCCGGAGAGCTGCGCGGGCCGGCGGTGGGCGAGGTGGCCGACGCCGAGCCGGTCGAGCCAGTCCTGTGCGGTCCGCCGGGCCTCGCCCCGGCGGACGCCCTGCACCCGCAGCCCGTACGCGGTGTTCGCCAGCGCCGTCAGGTGGGGGAAGAGAGCGCCGTCCTGCGGCACCCACGCGACCTGACGGCGGTGCGGCGGCAGCTCGGTGACGTCGGTGCCGCCGAGCCGCAGCACGGCGTGGGCACGCGGGGTGAGGCCGAGCAGAGCACGCAACAGGGTGGTCTTGCCCGCGCCGTTGGGGCCGACGACGGCGATCGTCGTGCCCGGCTCGGCGTCCAGCGTCAGACGGGTGAAGCCCGTGACCTCGGCGTGCAGCGGCCAACGCGCCGCGGACGCTCCCGGGCCGGCCTCCTCGACGGCGCCTGTCTTCGCGAGGGGGACCCCGGCCGGCCCGGGAGCGTCCGCCGTCCCGCGCTCCGAGCCGCGCGCGTCGCCCGGATCCGCCGGGGCCGTGGTGCGGCGCTCGCGGCCGGTGGGCGTTCCGGTCCAGCGGCCGCGCAGGGCGATGAGCACGGCCATGGCGATCACCAGGAGCAGCAGGGAGACGGAAGTGGCGGCCTCCGGCTCCTCCTGGAGCAGCAGGTAGACCTGGAGCGGCAGGGTCTGCGTGGTGCCGGGCAGGTTGCCCGCGAAGGTGATCGTCGCCCCGAACTCGCCGAGGGCCCGGGCCCAGGTGAGCGCGGCGCCCGCGATCAGGCCGGGCGCGACCATGGGCAGCGTGACGGTGAAGAAGACGCGTACCGGTGAGGCACCGAGCGAGGCCGCCGTCTCCTCGTACCGCGGGCGCAGTCCGCCGAGCGCCCCTTCGAGGCTGATGACGAGGAAGGGCATCGCCACGAAGGTCGCGGCGAGCACGGCGCCGGAGGTGTGGAACGGGAACGTGATGCCGAAGGTGCTCTCCAGCCAGGGGCCGAGCAGCCCGCGCCGGCCGAATGCCAGCAGCAGCGCGACACCGCCGACCGTGGGCGGCAGCACCATGGGCAGCAGGACGAGGGAGCGGACGACCGCCTTGCCCGGGAAGGACACCCGGGCCAGCAGCCAGGCCAGCGGCACCCCCAGCACCAGCGAGAGACCGAGCGCCCAGAACGACACCAGCAACGACAGGCGCAGCGCCTGCAGGGTGCCCGGCGCGCCGAGATGGTCCGCCAGCTCGCCCCACTGGGTGCGCACGAGGATGCCGACGAGCGGGAGCAGCAGGAACGCCACGGCCACCAGCGCGGGGAGCGCCAGCGTGACCGGCACGCGCGGGCCCGGCGTACGGACGCCTGCTCGTCTCATCGGTGCTCCCTGGGTCGGGGGGGAGGTGGTGCGAGGGGCTGCCCGTTCCCCCGGGACGGGCAGCCCCCGCGATCCGAGGGCTACGGCTTCTGGAAGCCGGCGTCCTGGAGGATCTTCTGCGCCTCCGGCGAGGACAGCCAGGCGACGAAGGCGGCCGCCGCCTCGGCGTTCGCGGACTCCTTCAGTGTGGCGGCCGGGTACGCGGCGATCGCGTTCTGGGCGTCCGGGATCTCGACCGCGTCGACCTTGTCCGCGGCGGACGCGGCGTCGGTCTTGTAGACGAGACCGGCGTCGGCCTCGCCGAGTTCGACCTTGCTGAGCACGGCGCGGACGTTCGGCTCCTGGGAGACCGGCTTCACCGTGATCTTCTGGGCGTCCAGGATCTTCTTGCTGTACTTGCCGGCGGGCACCTCGGGCGCGGCCAGGACGACCTTCAGCCCGGTGTCGGCCAGGTCCTTCAGCTCGTCGACCTTGTGCGGGTTGCCCTCGCCGGTGGCGATGACGAGCCGGTTCCTCGCGATGACGGTCGGGGTCCCCGTGTCCGCCTTCACCTTGTCCATGCTCTTGGTGTCGGCGGTGACCAGCGCGTCGGCCGGGGAGCCCTGCGCGACCTGGGCGACGAGCTCCTGGGAGCCGGCGAAGGAGAAGGTGATCTTCGTGCCGCGGTGCGTCTTCTCGTACGCGGCGCCCGCGGTCTTGAAGACGTCCGTCAGCGACGCGGCGGCGAGCACCGTGAGCTGCGCGGCGGGCGCTCCGCTCGCCGAGCCGGACGGCCGGGAGCCGGCGGCGTCCTCCTTGGCGCCGCCGTCACCGCAGGCGGCCAGGGGCACGAGCAGGGCGGCCGTCAGGGCGGCGGCCGCGGCGCGGCGTCCGGTGAGGGTCGGGGTGAAGGGCATGACGGCGGAACTCCTTGGGGACGTGGCCGGCGGATGCCGTCCGGCGCGGGACGTTCGAGCCGCGTCGGTGACGGGCGCCGCCGCTCGTGGTGCGTGAGGGGTTCAGGTGCGGTCGATGTGCACGCTGGTCGACTTCACGCGGGCGGTGGCCTGCATGCCGACTTCGAGTCCCAATTCCTCGACGGCCTCACGGGTGAGGAGCGAGACGAGGCGGTGCGGCCCGGCCTGGATGTCGACCTGGGCCGCGACGTCGCCGAGCTTGATCGCGGTGACGATGCCCGGGAAGGCGTTGCGCGCCGAGGTGTAGGACGCGTCCTCCTCGGTGCCGCTCTGGGCGATCTCCACGGAGAAGGCGGCCAGCGCCCGGCCGTCGATCAGCCGGCGGCCGCTCTCGTCGCGATGGGTCGCGACCCGGCCGGCGTCCGCCCAGCGACGAGCGGTGTCGGGGCTGACGCCGAGCAGACGGGCCGCCTGCCCGATGGTGTAGGACTGCATGTGCGCCACCGTAGAGCGATCCGGCTGGCATCTGCAACAAGTCTGTGGATCCGTCCATCGCGGATGCGGGATCCCTTGGAGGAACGGACGAAGGGGCGGCACCGGCGTCTCGACCGGTGGACGGTGCCGGGCCCGCGGGCGCCCCGGTGCCGACCCGGTCGCGTCGCCTCCCGTACGACGGCGGCCTCCGCGCCCGTCGCCGCGACCGTCCGTCCGGGCGGCCCCGTGCCCACCCCCCTTCCGGCGGGGTGACCGGGACCGTCCCCCCTCGTTGCCCGGTCATAACGATCAAGCTGTGGAGGTGGATGGTGAACGGACCGCGCACGAACACGGCGGCCGAGGTGCCGGCTCTGGGGGACGCCGGAGACGTACGGAGAGCGGTCGGGGGCCTGGCCGAGGGGTGCGCGGTGGCGCACGGCTTCGGCAACTTCTACGCCCTCACCGCGCGTCCCGAACGGGCGGTCGTCGAGCGGGTCAACCGGATGAAGGGCCGCCCGGCGGAGCAGGCCGGCAGCGTCACCACCGTCCGCGAGCAGGTCCGCTCCGTCTTCGACTGGAGCCTGCTGCCCCCGCAGCTCCCGCGCCGGCAGATCGAGGACCTCGTCGAAGAGCTCTTCCTGCTCGGCCCGTTCGGTTTCCGCGGCCCCGCGGCGACGCGCGTCCCGCCGCACCTGACGGTCGTACGGGACGGCATGCCCACCGTGCAGCTGATCGGCCCCGGCTACCGGTGCCCGTCCAACGGGTTCCTCGCCGCGGCGCTGGAGCGGACGGGCACGCGGTTCCTCTCCATCACCTCGGTGAACCGCTCGCGGCACCTGACCGGCGCGGCGCACGAGCCGGCCCACTGGCGGGCCGACGGCGTGCTCGCGGACTTCGGCCACGAGTCCGGCGTCCGTCTCCTCGGCCACGACGACGAGGCCGCCGCCCGCCGCCGGCACCCCCATCACGCGCTGACGTCGACGACCGTGCTGTCCTTCCACCACGTGCCCGGGGACGACGGCCCGAAGCCGCCCGCCCTGACCCTCGAACGCCACGGCTCCCTCTCCGCGGACCACACCCGGGCCGTCGCCGCGAACCACGGATTCTCCCTGCGCATCGCCCCGCAGGCCGCACGCAGACTCGTCGCCCGCACCTACGGGGACTGACCGCCGGCGGGGTCCTCGAAGTCCGGCGGAAATTTTCGCCAGGGGATGTCGAGAAGCCGCGCGCGGCTCCGTCCCAGGAGCGGAACACGGCCACAATGGGCCGCACCTCAGCAAGGAGAAGACGATGGCCAAGTACCTGCTGCTCAAGCACTACCGGGGCGCGCCGGCGGCGGTCAACGACGTGCCGATGGACCAGTGGGAGCCGGAGGAGGTGACGGCCCACGTGCAGTACATGCGTGATTTCGCCGCCCGGCTCGAGGCCACCGGCGAGTTCGTCGACGGCCAGGCGCTCTCCCCGGAGGGCACGTTCGTCCGCTACGACGGCGAGGGCCGGCCGCCGGTCACCGACGGTCCGTTCGCGGAGACCAAGGACCTGATCGCCGGCTGGATGGTGATCGACGTCGAGACCTACGAGCGCGCGCTCGAGCTGGCGGGCGAGCTGTCCGCGGCTCCGGGGGCGGGCGGGAAGCCGATCCACGAGTGGCTCGAGGTGCGCCCGTTCTACGGCGAGCAGCCCACGGCCACCGAGTGAACGAATCGCTGCTCCGGGAGCTGGTACCCGCGGTGATCGGTGTCCTCGTCCGCCGCGGAGCCGACTTCGCGGCGGCCGAGGACGCCGTGCAGGAAGCCCTGGTCGAGGCCGTGCGCGGATGGCCGGACAACGCTCCGCGGGATCCCAAGGGCTGGCTGGTCGCGGTGGCCTGGCGCAAGTTCCTCGACGCCGTCCGTGCCGACACCTCGCGGCGGCGCCGGGAGGAGCGGGTCGACGCCGAGCCCGCGCCCGACCCGGGCCGGGCGGTGGACGACACGCTCCAGCTGTACTTCCTGTGCGCGCACCCGTCCCTGACGCCGGCCTCGGCCGTCGCGCTCACCCTGCGCGCGGTCGGCGGTCTGACCACGCGGCAGATCGCGCAGGCCTACCTCGTGCCGGAGGCGACCATGGCCCAGCGGATCAGCAGGGCCAAACGGACCGTCTCCGGCGTCCGGTTCGACCAGCCCGATGACGTGGCCACGGTGCTGCGGGTGCTCTATCTGGTCTTCAACGAGGGCTACTCCGGCGACGTCGACCTGTCCGCCGAGGCGATCCGGCTCACTCGCCAACTGGCGGTCAGGTCCCACCACGAGGAGGTCGCGGGCCTGCTGGCGCTGATGCTGCTCCACCACGCCCGGCGCCCGGCCAGGACCGGCCCCGACGGCAGGCTCGTGCCGCTCGCCGAGCAGGACCGCGGCCTGTGGGACACCCGGCTGATCACCGAGGGCATCGAGGTGCTCCAGGCCGCCCTGGCCCGCGACCGCCTGGGCGAGTTCCAGGCCCAGGCGGCCGTCGCCGCGCTCCACGCCGACGCCCGGACGGCCGAGGAGACCGACTGGGTGCAGATCGTCGAGTGGTACGACGAACTGGTGCGCCTCACCGACAACCCGGTCGCCCGCCTCAACCGCGCCGTCGCGGTGGGCGAGGCCGACGGCCCACGGGCCGGCCTGGCCGCGCTGGAGGACCTCGACCCCTCCCTGCCACGGCACGCCGCCGTCACCGCCTACCTGCACGAACGGGACGGCGACGCGGCGACCGCGGCACGCCTCTACGCCCAGGCCGCCCGGTCCGCGCCCAACCTCCCGGAACGCGACCACCTCACCCGTCAGGCGGCCCGGCTCAACGCGCGACTGCGCGGCTGACGGCGACCGCTGCACTTCGAGAGGGGCTGAGATCGTCGTCGTACAAGACCGCATCCCACCAGAGGGAAGGACCTCTGTCTGGTCGATCATTCGGGCATCAGCCGTTCCAGCATGAACTGCGTCCTGGGGTCGGGATCGATGATCAGCGACTGGACGCGATAGCGGCCTGGCGACAGTTCGACCCGGAGCGCCTCCGCCGGCTGCTGCGCATCCCGCAGGGAACCGAGGATCCTGCCGGCCTCGTAGGCGGCGTCGGCGAGGACGTATCGCCCTCCGAGTTCGAGGGAGAGGATGTCCTTCCAGCCGTCGGCTGTCGTGGCGGCGTGGACGGCTGGCAGCAGCCCTGTGTCGTCGTCGGCGTAGCACCAGCGTGCGAACGTGAGGGGCTCGGCGAGCCAGGTGACGGACAGCGGCTCGGCGCCGAGCGTCAGGATGTCGCGGCCGGCCATCCGCAGGGCCGAGACGTACTCGTCGATCACGTCGTCCGCCTCGCTCCCTTCCCATGCCGGAAGGAGTTCCTCCGGGATGAGCGCGTAGCGGGCGAAGTCGGTGCGGTCGAGCCAGGTAGCCATGCGACGGATCGTCGCACCCGTCTCTGACAGGCGTTGAGCGTGGCCGTGATGAGCCGCGGGACGGCAACTCTTCAGGTCCACGGCCGTGCTCGGCTCCTACGGGACGCCAACGGGTCTCAAGAATCGAGCACGGCGGCGACGGCCTCGATCTCGACGAGCTGGTCCTTGTAGCCGAGCACGGTGACACCCAGCAGAGTGCTGGGGACATCGTGGTCACCGAACGCTTCCCGGACCACCTCCCAGGCAGCCACCAGGTCCTCCCGCCGGGCCGACGCGACGAGGACCCTTGTGCTGATGACGTCCCGGAGGGACGCACCGGAGTCCCGGAGAGCGGCCTGCATGTTCTCGATGGCTTTGGCCGCCTGACCCGCGTAGTCCCCGATCGCTGCCGTGGAGCCGTCGTCGTTGAGCGGACACGCCCCGGCGAGGAAGATCAGGCGCGCCTCGGCAGGTGCCGTGGCCGCGTAGGCGTACTCGGCGACATCGGAGAGGGAGGCGGAGCGAATCAGAGTGATGGCACGAGCCATGGCGGCCGGGTCCTTTCGCGTCGGGCGTGCAGCGCAGACATCCTGCCAACGCCCCGTTGGTCCCGTCTCCCCATTTCCCCGCCGACCCACGACGCAAGGACTGCGCGGCCCGCGACACCCTCCACTGCACCGGCAACCCGACGATGGCGCACCGGCCGTCGGAGTCAAGCCGCAACTCCCCTTTACCGGGGTCGTCGACCTCGCGGGCAGACTTCCGTTCGCCCGCCACGTCTCGTCGGTCGAACTCATCGTTCACGACGGCGCAGAGTGGCAGGAGCGGCGTCGTTCGTTCTCGGGGGATTGAAACCAGGCAGGAATACCTGGCCGGCCGCTGCCCGGTGGACCCGGAGCCGGAATCCTCGCGCACCACCCGAATCCCGCGACGGGTCACGCGGCGAGACGGCAGCACCTGTGATCACGATCGTCGCGCAGTCGGGTGATCAGGGGATCCATGGCGTGCGAGCCTGCGGTCGAGGTCGACCAGCGCCGGGGTCTGTATCCGGCCGGTCTCCCACCCGGATCTCTGCTCGCCTGCAGGAGGCGCACGGCTTCCTCGCGCCGCGTGTTCGCGTCCCGCGAGGCCGGCCCGCTCCCGGTGGCGCCCGGGCCCACGACCTCACGTCGACACAGCTGCGGAGGTGTCTCAGTCAACCAGCATGGTGATCTGACGAACTGATGGCCGAGATGGCACGGGTCGTTGATGCAACACCGATCCCAAACCTATGGTCACGGCTGTTTTTTCTCTCTTCCTCCGGTTGCGCCCACCCTGCGTCGGCGCAGCCCGGAGGAATCTCGCTCCGGCGCCGAGGTACGACCGATGCCCCTGCACTACCAGTCCTGCACGTTCCGCTATTCCCGCACATCACGCCCAGTCCTGGAACAGCTCGACCTGGCGTTCTCCGCGGGCCACACCGTGCTCCTGGGACCCAACGGCGCGGGCAAGAGCACTCTGCTCTCCCTCGGCGCCAGTGCCTCGCAGCCGCAGGCCGGGCTCGTCCGCTACGGAAAGCTCGACCCGGCGAATCCCAGGCATGTACGGAGCTACCGGCACAAGGTGTCCTGGCTGCCGCAGCGCCCCGGATTCCTGCCCGGCCTGACATGCAGAGAGCATGTGGCGTATGTCGGCTGGCTCAAGGGCATGCGAGAGCGCGACGCCTGGCGCGCCGCGCCGGAGGCAATCGAGCGGGTCGGGCTCAGCGACAAGCTCAACCATCGGATCAAGACGCTGTCCGGAGGCCAGCGACAGCGGATCGCCATCGCGCAAGCGCTGGTCCACGAAGCCGAATTGCTGCTTCTCGACGAACCCACGGTGGGGCTGGACCCCCATCAGCGGCGCAGGTTCCTCGACCTGCTGATCTCGCTACGCGGCACCGTTCATGTGATCGTCTCCACCCACGACATCGGCGACCTCGACCAGGCCTTCGACGAGGTCGTGGTACTCGAAGCGGGCCGACCGAGGTTCAAGGGGTCGGTCGAGGAGTTCGCAGCCCACGCCCAACCGGACTGCGCGGAAGGCCGACGCCTGGAGAGCGCCTACGCCTCACTGCTGGAGGCGACCGAATGATCACCTGGGCAAATCTCCGGGCCTCTGCTGCACCGTGGCTGGCCCTACCCGCCTTGTTCTACGTCGGTTTGTACATCGACGATGTCACGTACACCGCGCCGTCGGGATACGGGGTCCAGTCCGGCGAACTTGCCGCTTTCGCCGTGGCGATCATCGCCCCTGCGGTGGCCGGGGCCGCTGCGTGGGAGGCGGGCCGCCACCGCCGGCTGGGCGCCATGCGCACCACCAGCGCACGCCGTATTCCGGTGCAGCTCCTGAGGGCCGCTGCACCGGTCCTGACACTCCAACTCGTCCTTGTCGCCGGGGCGCTCGTGGTGGCTCGCACGGCGGTGGGCGTGTGGCCCGGCGGTACCGGGTGGCTCGCCGTGGCCCATCTGGTCGTGCTCCCCCTCGGCTGGCTCGTCATCGGCTGGTGTCTCGGGCTCGTCCTGCCCAGGAGCATTGCAGCCCCCGCGGTCGGGATCAGCTGCTGGGCCTGGCTCTCCATGCCGCACGCGATGGCCAACCCCTGGATGCGACACCTGGGTGGTTTCATCGACGGGACATCCACCGTCACCGACGTGCGCGAGCCCGCCGTGTTCATCGTGCCGTGGCTCATCGTCGCCGGGTTCGCCCTCGCCTTCTGGTCCTTGGCCGGTGTGCGCCGACGCCCCTGGATCGCAGCGGTCGGCATCCTGGGAGCAATAGCCACATTCACGGCAGGCCGCAGTTTGGTGATCGACTGGGGCTATCGGCCCCCGACAAGTCCCCGCCATGTCGCCCCGGTTTGTACCGGGCAGGCGCCGAGGGTGTGCGTGCCGCCGGAGTACGAGCCCTACGCCGCGCAGTTGCGGCGGGATGCACTCACGCCCCTGGGGAGACTGAAGGATGCCGGGATTCCCGCGCCGCAGGAGCTGCGCGTCGCCTCCGCGGTGACACCGCTCGAGCCGGGCACATGGCCGCTGTTCTGGTCACTGCCGCCCTTCGGCGGCGGAGGTGACCGCGTCCAGTACACGGTGGATCTGGCGGAGTCGGCAGTGTCCGGGGCGGCCGCACTCGCTGGTGTGACCGACTGCCGACAGCCGGGCTCGCCTGCCGCAGCTTGGGCAGCCCTGGCGATGGGAGTCGACGAAGGCGTCATACGGCAGGGAATGCTCCCCGCGGACTGGGCGGCGCTCCAGAAGGTCCGCGGACTACCGGTCCATGAACAGGCCCGATGGTTCAACAAGACAGCCGTGAGCCAGAAGCACTGCGTCCGGGTCGTGTCATGAGAAGCTACGTGATCGCCGTACGCCGGTGGTGGACCGTTCCCCTCGCAGTCGCCGTGCTGGTTGTGGTGTGCGGATCGGTTGGGTCCAGTGAGATACCCGTTCCGAGCCTGCGCGGCATGGTCGGGGCCCGCCTCGCCTACTTCACCCCGATCTTGATCGTCGTCGCCGTCATGTACTGCCTCGAGCGAAGACTGTGCGAAGCGGAGAGCACAGCGGTGACTCCCATCCGTCGGTACGACAACGGCGCTCTCATCCTCACCGCGATGCTGACCCACTCGGCCGGGCTGGTGGTGGGAATGGACGTCGCCCGCAACGTCACTCTCCTCCTCGCCGTCGCCCTCATCACACGCCGCCTCGCCAACGAGGCGACGGCAGCAGGAGCAGGACTGCTCCTGCTCGTCATCAACCTCGTCCTCGGCCGCACCCACCAACCCGATGGCAACCCCTCCCATGCTTGGTGGGCCCTCCCCCTCTACCCGGCCGGAAACCTGGCTGCGTGGCTGATCACAGTTGTCCTGTTCGCCCTCGCGCTGACGCTGCCGGAGGCAGGGCGCTCGGAGTAAGGGTCGATGCCCCTTGAGGGCCCTGCCGAGCGACGCC
Source organism: Streptomyces sp. MS191 (assembly GCF_008042125.1). Lineage (GTDB taxonomy): Bacteria > Actinomycetota > Actinomycetes > Streptomycetales > Streptomycetaceae > Streptomyces. Next base: position 53,378 of record NZ_RDBI01000020.1, on the reverse strand, counting down.
GAAGAGCCTGCGCGGCCCGCCAGCGCAATCGACTCCCGCCTGCTGACCGCTTGCTCACCACCTGCGGCGCCCGCCGCTCTGGCTCGACTCCGCGCGGCGCGGCGAAGGGTCGGGCCGTGCGTGCCGCAAAAGGAGAACCCGCTCCCGAAGGGCAAGGGCGCCGCCGCGTCCAAGACTCCTCGGCCGTCGACGAGCGGTCGCTGCTTAACCGGGAGCAAGCCGCCAAACTGCTCGGCTGGGTCTACGCCCGGCCGTGGGGAGGCCGGCGGCCGCACACCTTCTTCGCCACGATGTACTACGCGGCGCACGGCCCGAGGAGGTCGTGGCGATCGACGTCGGCGACGTACGCCTGCCCGACGCCGACGACCAGTGGGGCGAGCTGCTGCTCCACACCACTCACCCCGAGGTCGGGAAGCAGTGGATGGACACGGGGGAGGTGCGCGAGGTGCGAGGGCTTAAGGGGCGGGCCACGGACGACACGCGGACGGTGCCCTGCCGTCCGGCCCTGACTCGGATCCTCCGGGCCCACATCGAGAAGGAAGGGCTGAAGCCCGGCGAACTCCTGCTGCAGGGGGAGAGGGGCGGGGACCTCGCCGGGTCCGTGATTCGCCGCGCGTAGAGGCGAGCCCGGAAGGAAGCGCTCACCCCGTACGGGTGCGGCACCCCGCTCGGCCGGTGCGTGTACGACCTCCGGCACACCTGCGTCACGAACCGGCTCGACGCAGGCGTCCCGCCGGCGACCGCGGCCGAGTGGACGGGTAACGGCGTCCCTGTCCTCCTCGCCACCTACGCCCGGTGCATCGACGGCCAGCTCGACGACTTGAAGCAGCGGATCGAGGGAGCGGGGGAGCTGCCCGGCCCGGCCGCGACGGGGGTCTGAAAACTCCACCGCGTATTCACCGGGGCCACCCGCAGAAACGCGGGATGAGCCGGTGCCGGCCGGACACGTTCCCTGCCCGCCAGGAGGCGTGCCCGGCCTTGCGCGGCCTCGCGAAAACCATCCCTGACCAGCAAAAAGACCCTCCCGAAGGAGGGTCCCGATCTTGCGCCCCCGGCAGGACTCGAACCTGCGGCCAAGTGCTTAGAAGGCACCTGCTCTATCCACTGAGCTACGGGGGCCGGTTGGTGGCCGGGCGGCCGCAGCCCCCTGGTGGGTGGGGCGTGGCCTTTGCCGGGACAAGGATAGGGCTCTGCTCGCCTTGGCCCGGTTGCTTCACCTGCGTGGCACGATGTGGAGGTTCGGTGAAGCGGAACGATAATCGCAGGCAGGTGCGATTCCCGCAGCGCTTTTTGCGCCACTCGGCCCGGGTGTTGTGCACTCGTTATGCCTGAGCCTCGCGTCATCAGCCGTTCGGTCGGCGCGTAGGACCGCTATACGCTTCAAAAAGGCTCCAAAATTGGGCATTCTTCGCATGTGGTGACCTTGGACGAACGGCCTCAGCTGATCGACGCACTCTCCGCCCTGCGCGACTGTGTCGCCGCCGTGCGTCTACCTCTCCCTCTCCCAGGCGCCCCACGCGCCCGCCAGACCCGGGTCGAGCTGCTCGCCCAGCTCGACGACTACCTGGTCCCCCGGCTCAAGGATCCCGACGCCCCGCTCCTCGCCGTCGTCGGCGGGTCCACCGGGGCCGGGAAGTCCACCCTCGTCAACTCCCTTGTGGGGCGGCGCGTCAGCGAGGCGGGGGTGCTCCGGCCCACCACGCGCACCCCAGTGCTGGTCTGCCACCCCGACGACCACCACTGGTTCGCCGGTCTGCGGGTCCTGCCGCAGCTCACCCGCGTGTGGCTGCCCCAGCAGGACGACGACGCGGCCGAGGAGCCCCCGGAGGACAACGCGCTGCGCGTCGAGACCTCCTCCGCCCTGCCCCGCGGCCTCGCGCTGCTCGACGCGCCGGACATCGACTCCCTCGTCGTCGAGAACCGGCTGCTCGCCGCCGAGTTGATGTGCGCCGCCGACATTTGGGTGATGGTGACGACCGCCTCGCGGTACGCCGACGCGGTTCCCTGGCACCTGCTCCGTACCGCAAAGGAGTACGACGCCTCCCTCGTCACCGTCCTCGACCGGGTGCCCCACCAGGTCATCGGGGAGGTCTCCCGCCAGTACGAGGCACTCCTCGACAAGGCCGGCCTCGGGGACGTGCCCCGGTTCACCATCCCCGAGCTTCCGGAGTCGGCCGGCGGCGGCAGCGGCCTGCTGCCCGACACCGCCGTCGCCCCGCTGCGCGCCTGGCTCGCCCACCGGGCCCTGGACCCCGCCGCCCGGCAGCAGGCCGTCGGCCGCACCGCGGCCGGGGTCATCGACTCCCTCGACTCCCGCATGCCCGAGCTCGCCGGAGCGGTCGCCGCCCAGTACGCCGCCGCCGTACGGCTCGGCGGTGCGGTCGAGGCCGCGTACGAGGAGCAGGCCGAGCGGGTACGGAAGCAGCTCCGCCGGGGTTCCGTCCTCGCGGGCGACGCCCGGACCCGCTGGCGCGGCTACCCCCGGGACAGCTCCGCCGACGAGCTCCTCGACGCCCTCGTCGAATCCCTCGGCGCCCTGGTGCAGTGCGCGGTCGCCGCGGCCGAGGAGCGGGTACGGGACGCCTGGCGGCGCGAACCCGCCGCCGGTGCCCTCGGCACCTATCCCGGCCACTCCGGACCCGGCGCGCCGGACCGCGAGGCGGGCGAGCGGATCGGCATCGCGGTACGGCGCTGGCGCCGGGTCCTCGAAGAGCTGGTCGAGGACGAGCTGCGCACCACCGACCGCACCACTCCCGCACGTACCGCCGCCCCCGACGCGGACACCGTCGCCGCCCTGCTCGCCGCCGCGCTCCTGGGCGGCCGCCGCACCCGCGCCGCCGGCGAACGGCTCGCCGAACTCCTCGGCGCGCAGACCGCCCTGCGCCTGCGCGACAAGGGGGGCGAGCTCGTCGCCGCGTACGTGGACGGTGCCCTGCACGCCGAACGCGACCTGCGCATCGCTCCGCTGGAAGCCCTCGACGTGACCCCCGAGCCGCAGGCGGCGCTGATCGCCGCGCTCTCCGTACTGCAGAAGGAGAAGTGAGGACCGGTGAGCAGCAGCACGGTGGACGACCGCTGGGATGACGGGCTGATCGCACGGCGGGCGGCCGAACGGGCCGGTCAGCCGCTCCTTCCCCACGAGGCGGAGCGGGACGCCGACGACCCGGAGGACAACCTTCCGGCCCTCGGCGGCACGTACGGAGGCCCTCTGCGTACCCGCCTCGACGCCCTGCACGAGCTCGTGGGCCTCTCCCGCACCCGGCTGGAGACCGACACCCTCGCCGAGGCCGGACGGGTGCTTGACGAGGCCGCCGCCCGCCAGCGGCTGTCCTCACGGCACACGGTCGTCGCCATCGCGGGCGCCACGGGCAGCGGCAAGTCGACCCTCTTCAACGCCCTCGCGGGCGTCCCGGTGTCCGAGACCGGCCTGCGCCGTCCGACCACCTCCGCGCCCATCGCGCTGAGTTGGTCGGAGGGGTCGGCGGGGCTCCTGGACCGGCTCGCGGTCCCCGGCCGGCTGCGCCGCCGGCCGCTCGCGGGCGGTGCCGGTGACGAGGAGCTGCAGGGGCTCGTCCTCATCGACCTGCCCGACCACGATTCGGCCGTCACCGCCCACCGGGACCAGGTCGACCGGGTGCTTGGCCTGGTCGACGCCGTGATCTGGGTCGTCGACCCGGAGAAGTACGCCGACGCCGCTCTGCACGAGCGCTACCTGCGGCCGCTCGCGGGCCACGCCGAGGTCACCTTCGTCGTCCTCAACCAGATCGACCGGCTGGGCACCGAGGCGGCCGACCTGGTCCTGGACGACCTGCGGCGCCTCCTCGACGAGGACGGCATGGCGCTCGGCGAGCACGGCGAGCCCGGCGCGACGGTCCTGGCCCTCTCCGCCCTCACCGGCGAGGGCGTCGGCGACCTGCGCGAACTCCTCGGCCGCTTCGTCCAGGAGCGCACCGCGCCCGCCCGGCGGCTGTCGGCCGACGTCGACGCCGCGGCGGCACGGCTCCGCCCGGTGTACGTCGCCGACGGCCAGACCGGCCTGGGGGAGCGGTCGCGGGAGGACTTCGCCGCCCGGCTCGCGGTCGCCGTGGGCGCCTCGGCGGCCGGCGAGGCCGCCGAACGCGTCTGGCGCCGCAACGCCATTCGCGCCTGCGGCACGCCCTGGCTGCGGCTGTACCGCTGGTACGAGCGGGTGCGCGAGCACGGCAGCGCCGTGCCGCCGCCCGAGACGCCGGCCGAGGAGGAGCTGACGGCACGCCAGCGGGTGGAGCAGGCGGTACGGGTCGTGGCCGACGAGGCCTCACGCGGGCTGCCGGTGCCCTGGGCGCAGGCGGTCCGCGAGGCGGCCGTGCGCGGGGCCGAGGGGCTGCCCGAGGCACTGGACGAGCTGACGGCGAGCGTCGGGGACCCGGCCGCACGTCCGCCGCGGCCCGCCTGGTGGCCGGCCGCCGTGCTGGCACAGGTGCTGATGACGTTCCTTCAGATCTTCGGCGCGCTCTGGCTGGTCGGACAGATCGTCGGTGCCGTCGAGCCGGGGCTGCTGCCGCCGGTCCTGATCATGGTCGCCGGCATCGTCGGCGGGCCGCTGGTGGAGTGGGCGTGCGCGGCGGCGGTCAAGGGACCGGCCCGGCGCTACGGGCAGGAGGCCGAGCGCAAGCTGCGTGAGGCGGCCGGTGCATGTGGGCGGGCACGGGTCCTGGACCCGATCTCGGCCGAGCTGATGCGCTACCGGGAGGTGCGCGAACAGTACGTGACGGTGTCGGGGACGCGGGCGGGAGCCCGGATCGCCGCCGGTTCGCGGCTGGGGGCGACCCGCCGGGGCGCGCGCCTGAGGTGACGGCCCGACCCTGCCCAGGGGGTCGTCCCGCAGGGCTCGTTGGCGGGTCCATCCCCCGGAAGCGTGACGAGGTTGTCCACATGTTCCTGGCTCTCCACAACCGGAAGCGC
>NZ_RDBI01000020.1:0-48334 GCF_008042125.1 Streptomyces sp. MS191 | reverse complement strand
CGCCCGCGCCCTGCACATGGACGACCAGGAACACCAGCACCTGCGCGAGCTCGCCGCCCGCGCCGCCCGCTACGCCCCCGAACCGCCCCCGGCCCCCAGCCGCACAGGCAAGGACCTTCCGCTCATGCAGACCGTCACCCTCAACAACGGCGTCGAGATGCCGCTCCTCGGCTTCGGCGTGTACCAGATCCCCGCCGAGGACACCGAGCGCGCCGTCTCCGAGGCCCTGGCCGCCGGCTACCGCCTGCTGGACACCGCCGCCGCCTACGGCAACGAAGAGGCCGTCGGCCGCGCCATCAGGTCCAGCGGAATCCCGCGCGAGGACCTCTTCGTCACGACCAAGCTGTGGGTTCAGGACTCCCCCGCCGAGGACCACACCCGCCGCGCGTTCGAGACGTCCCTGGAGAAGCTGGGCCTGGACCACCTCGACCTGTATCTGATGCACCAGCCCTTCGGCGACGTCTACGGCCAGTGGCGCGCCATGGAAGCCCTCAACCGCGAAGGCGCGACCAAGGCGATCGGCGTCGCCAACTTCTACCCGGACCGGCTGATCGACCTGATCGTCAACAACGAGCTCACCCCGCAGGTCAACCAGATCGAGACCCACCCCTTCTTCCAGCGCGCCGAGTACCAGGACCTCATGCGTCGGCACGGGGTGCAGATCCAGTCCTGGGGCGGCTTCGCCGAGGGCAGGAACGACCTGTTCACCAACCCGCTCCTGGCCGACATCGGCAAGGAGCACGGCAAGTCGGTCGCCCAGGTCGTCCTGCGCTGGCTGACCCAGCGCGGCGTCGTGGCCATCCCCAAGTCGGTGCGCGCCGAACGCATGGCGGAGAACTTCGACGTCTTCGACTTCCGGCTCACCGACGAGCAGATGGCGGCCATCGCCACCCTGGACACCGGCAGCTCCCTCTTCTTCGACCACCGCGACCCCGAGATGGTCGACTGGCTCGCCAAGCGCCGCGTCGACGCCTGACCCGGCCGCCGCCGAACGGCGCGGACACGCCAATCCCCCGGGTATCCGCGCCGGCCGCGCAGGGCCGCACCCGAAGGACGTTCTCCGTGGCCCCTCCGCAGCAGGGCGGACTGCTCACCTGACCACCGCGCGAACCTTGGCGGTCACGTCTGGACCAGGTCCGCCGGCATCAGCCGTTCGGGGCCTCGAACGTGTTCACCGCGGTCCGGAAGGTTCCCTGACCGGGCCGAGCAGGGTTGATCAGCACCACGAAATCCGGCAGGGCTCCTGGAACGGGGCGCCCGGCCGCGTCCTGGCTGCCGGCTTCGGCCTGCCAGTCGATCAGGTGGACGACCACGGCATGGCGGCCCTCAGGCACCGGGTGCTCGATCACACCGTCCGAAGGGTCCCCGCTGACGTCTTCGATGCCGCTGACGAGGGCGCGGCCGCGGGAGACGAAGAGGTAGGGCTGGGAGGCGACCAGCTGATGGGCTGCCTCCCGTTCGGTCAACCCGGCCTCCGCGGCCGCACTGCCCCGGCGGACCAGAACGGCGAACGCGCCGTCTCCGCCGATGTTCACCGGAACAAGGGCACCCGCCCGGATATGACGGACGATGTCCTCGTCCTCCAGGAGTTCGTCCTCCCAGGCGTCGTCATCGACGACGGCCTCGAACCGCTGCGGATCCCACAGGACGAGCATTCCGGCGTCCGTGGCGACCGTCGCGGGGACCTCGTCATGGGGCTGCTGAGCAGTCACTCGATTCTCCGGATCCTCTTCTGCCACTCAGCGCATCGCGCCTTGGCCGGCGAAACCTCGCGAACCGGCGGCCGGGAAACGCGACAGGGGCCCGGCTGCGCCGGGCCCCTGTCTTTCGTAGCGGGGACAGGATTTGAACCTGCGACCTCTGGGTTATGAGCCCAGCGAGCTACCGAGCTGCTCCACCCCGCGTCGGTGACACCAGCTTACACACTGTTTTGGTGCCGGTCCGCCACCCTCCGTCCTCCGGCCCCGGTACCGGACACGGTCGGAGCCGGCAGCGGGGCCCGGAGGTCGCGTCGCGCGGCTCCACGTGCATCCGGCTCGGAGACTCAGTCGATACAGAACTCGTTGCCTTCGATGTCCAGCATCGGAATGCACGAGTCATTTCCGTCGTACAGCGTTTGCACATGTACGGCGCCGAGTGGGATCAGTCGCGCGCATTCGGCCTCGAGCACGGCGAGACGCTCCTCACCCACGAGACCGGTGCCGACCCGCACATCAAGATGCACCCGGTTCTTGGCGGCCTTCCCTTCGGGGACGCGTTGGAAGTACAACCGCGGACCCACTCCCGAGGGATCCGCGCAGGCGAACCATGCATCCCGCTGCTCGGGTGGTTGCGCGTTCCTGTAGTCGTCCCACGTGGCGAACCCCTCTGGTGGCGGCGGTACGACGTACCCGAGCACCTCGCACCAGAAGCGAGCGAGGCGCTCGGGTTCCGCGCAGTCGAAGGTCACCTGGAACTTCTTGATCGCCGGCATCGGCGCACCGTAGCAGGAGGCCTCTTCCCCACGCAGCCCCCAGTGGATGCACCGCGCCCCGCCGACCTCATGGCCGGCGGGGCGCAGCAGGGGTCGAAGCCCGGATCACCGGACCACGTCAGCATGTCGACGGGTCATCACCGGGGTCCCGGGGTCAGGGGACGCGGACGCAGGTGCTGCCGCTGACGGGCTTGTGCTTGATGGCCTTCCGGGTGAGCGGACCGTAGTCGCCGTCCACGGTGGTGCCGGCCTTCTGCTGGGCGCGACGCAGCGCGGCCTCGGTGGAGGGCCCGAAGTCCTGGTCCACCACGAGTCTTTCGCCGTAGCACAGGTTGAGCGTCTCCTGCAGCGTTCCCACCGCGACGCTGTTCATGACGCCCTGGTAGAGGGCGCAGTTGACGTTGCCGCTGGTCGTGCCGTAGTTGGGCACCCAGGCTCCGTAGTACGAAGCGCTCCAGTTGCACGTCGGGTTGGCGGCCGCAGCCGGTCCGGCGGAGCCGAGCGCCATCGCTGCGGCGCCGCCGATCGCCAGGACGGTCGCGAGCAGTGCGTTGAGAGGCTTGCGCACAGGGATCTCCTTTTTCGGGAATCGGGCAGGAAGGACGTCACCCGGCCGCTGGTGGCGGGGCGACGGAACTGCGTGTGCGATACGGCGAACCTTGTCAGCCGTGATCGGCGGCAGCCATCATGTTTCGCCGTAGGTAAAAGACGCACGGCGATCGGGGGGAACTGCGTGCTCCGCATTCATTTCACCGATGCCGATCTCGGGCGTACACGTGTGGCAGCGGCCGCGGACCCGTTCTGGGAGATCGCCTCCAGCCTGCATCGATTCCAGACGCGCCGCGGGCGCTGGGCTTATGCCGAATGGCATCGCACGGCCCGGAGCCGACTTCGCGAGCAAGGGCTGGAAACCGCTGTACGCACCATGCTGTTACCGCTTTTCCCGCGAGCGGCCTATTTCCCCGATTTCCTGACTCCGGCTGCCGGGGGCGGCGGCTGGGATGCCGGTGTGGACGCGATCCTGTCCACGCCGGCTCCCCAGGTGCTGCAGGAGGTGGGGATGCTGGCCCGGGTGAGTGGCGCTCCCCCATGGGTGCCGCGCCTCGCCGAGGCAGAGATCCGCACGGAGCTGGTGCGGGTGTTACGGGCCTACTACGACGCCGTCGTCGCGCCGCAGGCCGACCACGTCCAGGCGACGCTGGAGGCTGAGCGGTGTCTGCGGACCCGCGCCCTGCTCACCGAGGGCATCGACGGACTTCTTCGGAGTCTGCGTCCGACCATGCGGTGGGAGCCGCCGATCCTGCATGTGAACGCGCTCGGCGGCGACCGGGACCTTCATCTGGGCGGCCGCGGGCTGCTGCTCGTACCCTCGTACTTCTGCTGGGGCTCGCCCGTGCCCATCGCCGACCCCGAGTTGCCACCGGTCGTCGTGTACTCGGTCCTCGACGGGATGCCGAGCTGCGATCGTGTCCCGGCCAGGGCCGCCATGGAGGCCCTGGCCGGAGTCGTCGGACGGAGTCGTGCCGTCATCCTCCATGCCTGCGCGACGGGGGCGACCACCGGGGAACTCGCGCGAGCGGTGGGGATATCCGCCTCGGCCGCGACGCAGCACACCTCCGCCCTGCGCGATGCCGGACTGATCAACAGCCGGCGCTCGGCCAACCGCGTGCTGCACACCCTCACCCCCCTGGGCGCGGCGCTCATCCGGGCCGATCCGCTCGCACCCGCCCTGACGAGCGACGGCCCGCCGGGCGTGCCGGGGTAGAGGTGGGCATCGCCCTCCGCCTCATCGGCCTCACCTGGTCCCCCTCACCGATCACAGAAAGCGGAGGCTCACCCTACGAGAGCCACCGGTGTCGTCCAGGCTTCGGGGCGATCAACTGGTCCGGCCCAGCCGGAAACCGCTCGACGGGTCACCGCCCCGAAGAGATCATTGGGCATGGAATTCCTCTGCTACCACCGCGACCGGCCCGGGTCCCTGCCCCTGCGCCACGAACTGCTGGAAGAGCATTGGTCGTACATGGACCGGTACGCGAAGGAGATGATCGCCCGGGGGCCGACCCTCTCCGGCGACGGCAGCACACCCACCGGAAGCGTGCACATCGTCGACCTGCCCGATCACGCGGCTGCCCGCGCGTTCGCCTTCGAAGAACCCGGCTACCAGGCCGGCGTCTACCGGGACGTGCTCCTTCGAAGGTGGCGCAACACCCTGGGGCGCACCATGTGGGACTTCCCCGGCGGCCGGACCGGCGGCAACCGATACCTGGTGATCGGCCTCGGCACGGGGGATGCCGCCGACCTCACGGTGCCGCCCGATCGGGACGAGCTGATCGCCTACGGGCCGCTGCTGTCCGACGACGGCGCCACCTGGCTGGGCACGGCGCTGTTGGTCCGGGCGCCCGACCCGGACACGGCACGCGCCATCCTGACACCGGACCGGTATGCCGACATCGAGGTGCACAACTGGCAGTTCGGCGGGCGCCCGTCCTAGGTCATGTCCGGGAGCGAGGACAAGGCGCCGCCTGATCGTGTCCACGGCTGCCGCAGGGGCGCCCACCTCCACGGGGCGCCCCTGCGGACCGGTCACTTTCGCCAGAACAGGTGGTGGGTCACCCCGCTCGGGCTGGGAACCACATCCAGGTGGAACCGGTCGAGCAGCTCTTCCGGGGACTCCCAGAGTCGCAGCCCCGACCCGAGCTTCACGGGAGAGACCGCCACGTGCATGGTGTCGACGAGGTCGGCGTCGAGGAACTGCCGGATGGTGCTGACCCCACCGCCGAGTCGGACGTCCTTGCCCTGGGCCGCTTCCCGCGCCTGCTCGAGAACCGTGGCGGGGTCGCCGTCGACGAAGTGGAACGTGGTGTCGGAGAGTGTGAACGAAGGACGCTCGTGGTGGGTCAGGACGAACACCGGGGTGCGGAACGGGGGCTCGTCACCCCACCAGCCCTGCCACTCGAGGTCGTGCCAGGGCCCGCGCTGGGGACCGAACTTGTTGCGGCCCATGATCTCCGCGCCGATGTTGTGGGGATAGTCCCGCGTGAAGTAGTCGTCGAGACCCCGGCTGCCCCCGGGCTCGGTGCGCATGGGCCAGCTCGCCGTGGCGCCGGCCCAGGCGAACAGCCTCTCGGGGTCGACATGCCCGAACGGCCTCTCGAGGGTCTGGTCCTCGCCGGCGCCGATTCCGTCACTCGAGACGTTGAAGTTCTGGACCCTCAGCAACTGAGCCACGTGTTCCTCCTGTGTTGTCGACAACGGTGGTGAGACTCGCCGGGCCGGGAAATCTCATCGCCGCGTCCGCGACCGGTCGGAACCGAGGCTACATACTGTCCCTGCTTGCGTGGTTCGCCCGTTTCAGGAAGGCCCCTGCGGCGAGGGGCCGACCACCCCTTCGGAGCCATTCCAAGGACCCGTTGACTGACACACCATCAAAGCACTGTGCTCTAAACCTCGATGTAGGCGACGACCACGACCGTGCGGAGCGCGGTGACGAAGTACAGAACGCGTACCTGCTCGACCTCATCGGCGTACTGGCGCAGCTGGGGGCCGGTCGTGTCGCCGGGGATAGGTTCGCCGGCCTCGGGGTCGACGGAGATGACCACCAGGGCGCGGTCCAGGGCGTGGATCTCCGCCTCGTCGGTGATGTTCTCGAGCTGCTTGGCGGCGGAGTCGGAGAAGGCGATCCGGGCGCGGCGCGGGCTGTGCTGCTGGGCCATCAGGCGACGGCCGGGCGCTGGCCCGCGAGCCGGGCGAGGTGGGCCTCGCGGAGCTCCTCCCAGGGAGTGGAGCCCTCCACCGGTGGCAGCCCGTTGGTGGCGATGTCCTCCAGGACGGCGGCGAGCTGGTCGGCGTTCTCGCGGGTCTTGGCCGCGTACGCGCGGACCGCGTCGGCGGCCGCGGGCTCCAGCTGCTGCCGGACGTGTTCGGCGGGGGCCGGCTGTTCGCTCATCGAGGACTCCAAAGGGCAGAACTGGCGTCTGCTCCCACGGTATCGCCCACTCCACGCCCATGGGGACCACTCCGGACGGACCGGCCCGGAGAGGAGTCGCAGAGGATGCAGCCGATCACCCGGGGGCTACCCGGCGAGAACTCGCGTCGGGCCCCCGGGCATGTGGCGCAAGTCCCGCCTGCCCCGCGACGCCTGGCACGCGCCCTAGAACCAGCCCGTGCACCGCATGTCGTTGAAGCTCGCGCCCCCACAGGCACGTGCCTTGAGCGGATTGACGTCGTCCACCATGAGTGTGTAGACGTCGTGACCGGAGGAGACGGTCGCCGTGTAGGACGTGCCGCCGTTGCTGTCCACATCGGCGAAGTCTCCGGGCCAGGCATTGGTGATGCGGGCCCAAGCGGCCCTGCACGTACGGCTGTACCGCAGCTCGACCCGGACCCCGAGGGGAGTCGTGGTGGAGAGGACAGTGCGCGCGTCCGCACTGCACAGTCCTTGCGGATCACGGCCGTCACATGTCCATCCGTAGCAGCTCACAGCGTTCGCCTGCCCCGCGGCGAAGGTCAGGCTGCCGAGCACGGTCGCCATGACCAGAAGCAGTCGAAACGCCGCTCTCCTGAGTGAACTCATGTGTCCCCCCATGTCCATCAACGGTGGGCAGAGACTGATGGAGCCAACCGCCGCTGTCAAGAGGGAACTCGGCACCGTCAGACAGCGTGTCCACGCGCCGGAGAGGCGACCCGGACCGGCTCGACGTCGGCACCCTGCGGTGGTGTTCCCGGAGCCGCTGGACCGCACCGGTCCCTCGGGGGCCACACCGGCTGACCCCGAGAGGTCCGAGAAGGGGACCATCCGGCCCTCCCTGCGCCCGTGCCGTGCTGCGCACACTGGAGGCGGACACTGATGAGGAGGTTCTCCGATGAGTCCTGTCGCTTCCCCTCGCCTCGCGGCAGCCCTGTCCGCGGAGCAGCGTGACCGGCTGATGGCATGCGCCCGCCCGGTGGACCTTCCCGAAGGCAGCAGGCTGTTCGAGGAAGGCGGTCCCGCCGAGCATTTCTGGGTTCTTCGTACCGGTACGGTCACGCTGGACGTCCCGGTGCCGGGCGAACGTCCGGCGGTGGTCGACACCGTGAACGCGGGTGAGCTGCTCGGATGGTCGTGGCTGTTCGCGCCGTATCGCTGGCACTGCGGGGCGGAGGCCATGACGCGGGTGCGGGCGTACGAATTCGACGCGATGACCGTGCGCATGATGATGGACGCCGATCCGCACCTCGGCTCCGCCCTCGGCCATCTCGTCGCACAGATGCTCGCCCACCGGCTGGACTCCGCCCGGGTGCGGCTCCTCGATCTGTACGCCCCGCACGGCAGCGGCTTGTAGACCCTCGACCCTCAGGAGACCGTCATGACTGCCTCGCCCTACACCGTCAGCGACGTCATGACCCACACCGCCGTCGCGATCGGCCGGGACGCGCCGTACAAGGAGATCGTCGCCCTGATGGACGAGTGGAAGGTCAGCGCCGTCCCCGTCCTCGAGGGCGAGGGACGTGTCGTCGGGGTCGTGTCGGAGGCGGATCTTCTGCCGAAGGAGGAGTTCCGGCTCGATGAGCCCCGGCCGGACGAAGCCGGCGAGGCCGCCAAGGCCGGGGCGCTGCGAGCCGGGGAGCTCATGTCGGCCCCGGCCGTGACCGTGCACCCCGACACCACGCTCGCCGCGGCGGCGCGGATCATGGCCACGCGGAAGGTGAAGCGTCTGCCCGTCGTCGACGGCATCGGGATGCTGGAGGGTGTCGTCAGCCGCAGCGACCTGCTCAAGGTGTTCCTCCGCGCGGATGCCGAGATCGAGGAGGAGATCCGCCGTTCCGTCCTCGGTGAGCCGGCTGCCGCGGCGCACCTGGACGTCGCTGTACGGGAGGGTGTGGCGACCGTGCGCGGTGTGCTCGCCGACCGGTCGATGGTGCCGCTGATCGCCCGCGCCGTGCGGGCGGTGGAGGGTGTCGTCGACGTCCGGATGGATCTCGGTGCCCCTGCGGGCGCCCCATGACGGACAATCTTCACGGGGCGGATACGAATCCACCGACCGCAGGGGACGCCATGTCCGGTCTTCCGGCCTCCGCGCCGGCGCGGGTCTTCCTCGTCGACGACCACGAGGTCGTCCGCCGGGGCCTTCGTGACCTGATCGACGACGAGCCCGACATGGAGGTGGTCGGCGAGGCGGCGACGGCGGAGCAGGCGCTGGCCCGCGGCCCGGCGCTGCGTCCCGACGTCGCGGTCCTCGACGTCCGGCTGCCGGACGGCGACGGAGTGTCGGTCTGCCGCGAACTGCGCTCCGCGATGCCCGAGCTGGCCTGTCTGATGCTGACCTCGTTCGACGACGAGGACGCCCTGCTCGACGCGATCATGGCGGGGGCGGCCGGTTACGTGCTCAAGCAGATCAAGGGGTCCGATCTCGTCTCGGCGGTACGGACCGTGGCCACGGGGCAGTCGCTGCTGGATCCCGCGACCACCGCTCGGCTGATGCACGCGCTTCGGGAGCCGGAGACCGCGAGGCCGCCGGAGGACGAGCGGCTCGCGATGCTCTCCGAGCGGGAGCGGTCCGTACTCGACCTCATCGGCGAGGGGCTCACCAACCGGCAGATCGCCCAGCGGCTCTACCTGTCGGAGAAGACGGTCAAGCACCACATCTCGCGCCTGCTGGGCAAGCTCGGCGTGGAGCGCCGCGTGCAGGCGGCCGTCATCGCCGCGCAGGCGCACGAGCACGAGCACGGCACCGGGACCGGCACCGGAACCGGATAGAGGTCAGGACCGGATAGGGGTCGCGGCCGGACAAAGGTCCGGGGCCGGACAGGGCCGGGACGGGGCCCGGTCTCACTCCCGCCCGGTCTCACTCCCGCCCGTCCGTCAGCGGGATCCGCCACTCCAGTACGGTGCCGGTGCCCGGTTCCGCTCGGGCATGGACCGACAGGGTGCCGCCCAGCCGCTCGGCTCGCTCGAGGAGGTTCCGCAGTCCGCTCCGGGCGACGTCCGGTGGCATACCGATTCCGTTGTCACCCACTCTCACCATCAGGACGCCGTCGTCGGCGACGACCGTGACCTCGGCCCGGCGGGACCGCGCGTGCCGCGCCACGTTGGTGAGCCCTTCCCCGATGACGGCGATCACCGCGTCGGCCGCCTCCGGGGGGACATCCGTGTCGAGAAGCCCTTCCATGCGCAGGGCCGGGGCGAACCCGAGCGTGGCCGCGGCCTGGTCCACCGCGGTGACCACGCGGCTTCTGAGCTTCGGGGCGACGCCGGGGGTCTCGTGTTCCCGAAGTCCGAAGATGGTCGATCGGATGATCTTGATGGTGGCGTCCAGGTCGTCGATGGCCCGCTCCAGCCGGTCCACGGCTTCCGGGTGTTCGACGAACCGCCGCGCGCTCTGCAGGGTCATCCCGGTGGCGAACAGACGCTGGATCGCGAGGTCGTGGAGGTCGCGGGCGATCCGGTCACGGTCCTCCAGGAGGCTCACCTGCTCGGCGTCGCGGCGCCGGTCGGCCAGTTCGAGGGCCAGTGCGGCCTGCCCCGCGAATCCCGGGAGTGCCGTGATCTCCGGACCTGTGAACGGGGGCCTCCCGCGGCGCCGCGCGAGGATCAGCACCCCGCTGAGTCGCTCCTTGGTTCCGACCGTGACGGCCACCACCGGTCCGAAGCCCTTCCACCGCTCGGGCTGCACGGTGATCCGCGGTTCGTTCGCGACGTCGACGACCGTGACCAGGCCCTCCTGCGCGAGGGCGGCCTCGGCGAGCGTTCCTTCGCTGGTCGGCAGGACGACGCCGCGGTGCGCTTCGGCCCCCTCACCGCGGGCGAGCGAACCGCGTAGTTCACCGCCGGTCCCCACCAGGTAGAAGACGCCCATGTCGGCGCCCGCGATGTCCACCGCGTGCTCCAGCATCCCGTCGAGGACCTCGGTCTCCTCCGTGCCCGACAGCAGGGCGTTGGTGAGGTCGGAGCTCGCGGCCAGCCACCGCTGCTTGCGCCGGCCCTCCTCGTAGAGGCGGGCGTTGTCGATCGCGATGCCGGCGGCGACGGCCAGGGTCGTCACCACCGCCTCGTCCTCGGCGTCGAAGTCGGCCGCCCCCCGCTTCTCGGTGAGGTAGAGGTTGCCGAAGACCTCGTCGCGCACGCGGATGGGTACGCCCAGGAACGTGTGCATCGGCGGGTGGTGCGGCGGGAGCCCGTAGGAGGCGGGATGCTCGGACAGCTCGGACAGCCGCAGCGGCTGGGGGTTGCGGATCAGCTCTCCGAGCAGGCCGTGGCCGGAGGGCAGCGCCCCGATCTGCTTCCGTAGGTCGTCGTCGATGCCGACGGGGAGGAACTCGGAGAGCTTGTCGTCGTCTCCGATGACGCCGAGGGCTCCGTACTCGGCGTCCACCAGCGTCACCGCCGCCTGCACGATGCCGCGCAGCACCTGCGGCAGGTCGAGCTTCCTGCCGACGGTCATGACGGCTTCCAGCAGCCCGTTGAGCCGGTCCCTGGTGCTCCGTACTTCGTCGATGCGCACCTGGAGCTCATCGAGCAGCTCGTCGAGTCGCAGCCGCGGCAGCCTGCCGTCCGTCGGTCGCGGGCCTTCGTGATCCATCATCGCCTCCGGCCACGTCGGACGCACGGTCCGCGCCTGATGGGCACAACGTCAGGGTGGTTCCGGCCCCTCGGTCACTTTATCCGGATTCGTCCGGAGGAAGGCGGTGCGGAGTCGGCGTCCGGCGGGGAGGCCGAGGGGTGCGCTGGACGCGGCGGTCCCGACACCCGCCCGATCGACCGGTCCGGCCACCGGGACCCGGCGCGGGAAGGGCACGGACAGCGGCAGGGTGGAGGCGAGGACGGACATGGGCAGGAGGGGGTTCATACGGGTGAACCTCCGGGAGGGAAGTCCCGGGACGAGTCCCCGTCGGACGACGCCGACCGCCCGCTCCCCCGTCGTCCTCCGGATCGGCGCGCGTGCGCGGTCCGCTGCCGACGCCGTCCTGCCCGCTCATCCCGCCGGGACGGTGATCACCGGGCACCGGGCACGGTGCAGCAGTCCGTGGACGACGGAGCCGACGCGCATCCCGGTGTATCCACCGCGGCCCCGACGGCCGACGACCACGGCGAGCGCGTGTTCGGCGGCGTCCGCGAGCGTCTCGACCGGGGAGCCGGGGAGCACCTCGTGGGTGACTTGGACGTCGGGGTACTTCTCCGCCCAGCCCGCGGTGGTCTCCGAGAGGAGGTGGGTCTCGGCGTCGAAGACCGTGTCACGGCTGTGCAGCGTGAAGACCGGGGGTTGCCAGGCGGCGACGACCCGCAGGGCGCAGCGCCGGAGGTCCGCTTCCTCGAAGGCCCAGGCCAGGGCCGCGCGGGAGGACTCGCTGCCGTCGACGCCGACGACGAGGCAGGGCTGCTCCCGCGCGACGTGTTCCGCGACCACGACGGCCACCGGGCAGCGCGCCTTCGCCGTCACCGGTACGACCAGGGAGCCGGCGCTCAGGAACTCCTCGGTGCGGCTGAGGTGCCGGGAGCCCAGCACGACCATGGCGGCCTCGCGCGTGAGGCCCGCCAGGACCGCTGAAGGGAACCCGTCGAGAAGCGCGGAGTCGGCCCTGATGCCCGGCTGCCGGGCCTCCACCCAGGCAAGGGATCCGCGGAGGGCCTCCGTGCCTGCCTGCCGCCGCGCCAGGTGACGAGGGGTGTCGTCCACGTGCTGGGTGTCGTGCTGCGGCGGCACGGCGACCACGAGGCGCAGTCCCGTGCCTCGCAGGAGAGCCTCCTCCGCAGCCCAGGCAAGGGCCGGCTGCCCGTTCCCGACCGGATCGATGCCGACGACGATGTCGCGTCGGCCCGTGGTGCGTGTCATGTCGTACTCCCCTGTCCTGGCCGTCGCGGAGGGACGGGTTCCCGGGGCGGTGGGCGCCGGCCTCCGGTTCGGATGGTGCGCCGCGCAGGTCGTCGGGGCCTACGCCCCGGCGAGCACGACCTTGAGGGCGCCCGTGTCCGCCGCGCGCCCGAAGACGTCGTAGGCCTCTTCCATCCGGTCCAGGGGGAAGCGGTGGGTGACCAGGGACGCAGCAGGCAGTCGTCCGGCGGACATCATGCGCAGGAGCAGCGGCGTGGAGTAGGTGTCCACGAGTCCGGTGGTGATCGTGACGTCCTTGATCCACAGCTCTTCGAGGTGCAGTGTCGCCGGCTTGCCGTGGACGCCGATGTTGGCGACCCGGCCGCCCGGCCGGACCATCCGCGTGCACATCTCGAACGTCTCGGGGACGCCCACGGCCTCCATGACGACGTCGGCACCCAGGCCGTCGGTCAGGTCCGCGACGAACTGCTCCGGGTCCTCGCCCGCGGTGACGGTGGCGTCGGCGCCCAGCGTGCGTGCGGCGGCGAGCCGGGAGTCGGCGAGGTCGACGGCCACGATCTGTCCGGGGCTGTAGAGCCGTGCGGTGACGACCGCGGCGAGGCCGACGGGCCCGGCGCCGACCACGACCACCGTGTCGGCCGGCCGTACGCCGCCGTTCAGGACGCCCACCTCGTAGGAGGTGGGGAAGATGTCCGCGAGCAGGACGGCGTCGGAGCTCTCGACCGCGCTCGGCAGCGGGTACACGGACAGGTCCGCGAACGGCACTCGGACGTACTCCGCCTGTGTGCCGTCGATGGTGTGGCCGAGGATCCAGCCTCCCCCGCCGCGGCATTGGCCGTAGCGGCCCTCGCGGCAGAAGCGGCATCGGCCGCAGGCCGTGATGCAGGAGATCAGCACGCGGTCTCCGGGCCGCACCGTGCGGACGTCGCTGCCCGTCTCGACGACCGTGCCGACCGCCTCGTGTCCGAGGATCCGGCCGGAGGTCACCTCCGGCACGTCCCCCTTCAGGATGTGCAGGTCCGTGCCGCAGATGGTGACGGCGTCGACGCGGACGATCGCGTCGGCGGGGTCCTTGACGCCCGGGTCGGGTACGTCCTGCCAGGCGAGCCGGCCCGTCCCCTGGAAGACGAGTGCCTTCATGGCGCCCACCCACTTCCTGTCGCGAGTCGCAGCGGTCCCCGTTCTCCAGGGTGTGCGCCGCTCTCCGTCGGCACATGAGCCGGTCGGCCCCTGGAAGGACCCGCTCGGCCCCTCCGGACCGGCCCGGTCCGGATGCGAGGGTGGAGATCGGACGCCCAGGTGCCCGGTCCCCCGGCGTACGCCCGCCTGCCGAGGAGGGAGTCATGGCCGCTCAGCCCTTCACCGTCGCCGACGTGATGACCAAGAAGGTCGTCGCCGTGCGGCCCGGAGCGGAGTTCAAGGAGATCGTCGCCGCCATGGAGCGGTGGAAGGTGACGGCCGTCCCGGTCATCGAGGGCGAGGGCCGCGTGGTCGGGATCGTCTCCGAGGCGGACCTGCTTCTCAAGGAGGAGTTCCACGACCACCGGCTCGGTCTCGTCGAACAGCTGCGCCGAGGCGATGCCACGGCCAAGGCCGGCTCCCGGCGGGCCGGGGACCTGATGACGACGCCCGCCGTGACCGTGAATCCAGGCGCCTCGTTGCCGCGGGCCGCGCGCCTCATGGCCGCGCACCGGGTGAAGCGGCTGCCGGTCGTCGACTCGGGCGGCTCCCTGGAAGGGATCGTGAGCCGGTCCGACCTCCTCAAGGTCTTCCTCCGTCCGGACGAGGACCTGGCCGCCGAGGTGCGCCGCGACGTCGTCGAGCACCTGTTCTCGCTCTCGCACCGCCAGGTCGACGTCCTGGTCGACGCCGGCGTCGTGACCCTGTCCGGCACGGTCCGCGACAGCGCTCTCATCCCGCTCGCGGTCCGTCTGGCCCGCGCCGTCGAGGGCGTGGTGGACGTGCGGTGCGAGCTCACCGCCGAGGGCACGGGCTGACCGCGCCCGGCCTTTCCGGTTCCGGACACCGGCCCCGTCGCGCATGCCGGAAGACCCTCCCGGTGACCACCAGCGACCTGCCGAGCGGTCCGGGCAGAGGCTCACTGAGGTCGATGAGGTCGGGAGGAAACGGCCCGGGCGGGGGCAGTGGCACCGCGGCGGCGCCGGGAACACGGTCAGTCGTCGTCGCCTCCGGCACCGCTGCCTCGGTGCAGGCGTCCGGACCACACGGGTTCCACCCGCTCCCACTCCCGTTCCCAGTCGGCGAGCCGGCGCCCTTCGGTTCGCCGCCGGACGAGCAGGACCATGCCGGTCCCCGCCGCGCCGACGACACCTGCCGCCGCGGTACCGCCCGAGAGGGAGACGAGGGCCCGGTCCGCGGTGCTGCGCGGTGGCCGGGCCGGGGACCCCGCGTCGTCCACCCAGACCGTCACGGTGTGGCCCTGCGGCGTCCGGGGCGGGACGAGAACGGTCCCGGACCGGCGGACGTGTTCGGGCTGTTCCCATACCGCCGGTGCGAGGGCCTGCGGCTTCGAGCCGTACCGGCCGATGACGAACGGGTCCCTGGCCGGCCCGGTGGTGGTCGCGTGCACCCGGTGGCGATGGGCGGCGAGCTCTCGATCGGCCCTGGCTCCGGCGTTCCACAGAATCCCGGCGGCGATGGCGCCGCCGACCAGGGCGATCATCAGGACGACGAACAGGGCGGTACGTCCGAACGCGCCCCTCGCCGGAAGGGCCGTCCCGCGGCTCGGAGGCTCCTGGTGGGACATGCCCCACCTCCCCTCGGGGGTGCCGGCCGACGGACCCGCGGCGCTCTCAGGCCGTGGCGCCGAGTTCCGTTCCGATGTGATGAGCCCATACCCGGATCCGTTCCGGATTACGGAAGTCTCCGCCCTTGCCCCGGCTCACCATGGCCCGGGCGACCGGGTCCGACGTATCGGCGGTCACGGCGCCGCCGAAGGTCATGTGCTCGCGTGCACCGAGTTTTTCCATCCGCCGGGCGACACCGCGTACGGGCGGGATGTCGCGCTCGTCCGCGGAGCTGTCGACGGGACCGCTGCTGAAGAGCCACAGCGGCCGGCGGCGCAGCTGTTCGGCGTTCCGCCGGGCGCAGCGCCTGGCCTTGCCCGTCCAGTGCCCGGCGTACAGGGCGCCGCCGAGGACGACGCCGTCGTAGCCGCTGACGTCGGTGACGGTGTCGGCCGGCAGGACGACCGCGTCGAAACCGTCGTCCCGGAGCGTCCGGCCGATCTCCTCGGCGATTCCCGCGGTCGCGCCGGCCTTGCTGCCGTAGGCGACCAGGACGCGCTTGGCGTTCATGGCGCCGCGCCGCCCTCGCTCGGCTTCCCGATCCGCTTCACCGGAATCGTCCGCACCGCCGTGGTCTGCTCGTCGGGCATGGGCACACGGACGGTGAGGATGCCGTCGGCGTACGACGCCTCGACGTCGTCGGCCGGGATCGTGGCCGGGAGGCGTACGGTCCTGCGGAACGACCCGTAGCGGAACTCCGAATGCTCCTTGTCTTCCTTGGTTTCGCCGTGCTCCGCGTTCACCGTGAGGAGGTTGTCGTCGACGGTGATGCTGATGTCGTCGTCCGGGTCCATTCCCGGGAGCTCGGCCCTCAGTACGTAGACCCCGCCGCTGTTGGTCACCTCCACCGGGATGGAGTGGGCAGCCGTCGCGGGTCGCCAGCCGGGCAGCCCCGGAAACTCCCGGTTGAACCAGTCGTTGAAGTCCGGGAAGAGGCTGTGCCTGCGTTCCACCTTGCCTCCGGTCATGGTTCTGCTCCTTGTGTAGGGGCCCGGGAAACTCGCCGCGGGCCGAGTCGGTTCGGGCGGGCGGGCGGATCGCCCGTGCGTTCCGGTCCGACTCCGTACCCCACTCTTCCGCCTGCGGGGTCGCGTGGCGCAGTGTCCAAGGGGGCTGTCCGACGGGGCCGAACGGGCCGCATCGGGAGGGGCCCGATCGGCCCATGTCGCCACGGGTTCGAAGGGACGGGGAGGCCGGCGCCGACCGGTTCGTCGTTCACGTCCGCGCGGCCGGCATCACGAAGGAGGGCGGGACGATCTCGACCGGGCAGTGCGCGTGGTGGATCAGGGCATGGGCGACACGGCCCAGCGAAGGTCCGACTCCCAGCGGGCGGCGGCCGCGGCCCAGCACGAGCAGGTCGCTGTGGCGGCTGGCATCGATGAGCGTTCCCGGGGTGCTCGTGCCCGTCACCACGTGGTGCCCGACGATCAGCTGGGGGTAGACCTCCCGGACGCGGTCGGCGAGCGACTTCACCTCGTACACCCGCTGCTGGGCGATGCCGTCGAGGTCATCGAGCATGGTGGCGACGCTGCCGACATGGGTGAGGACGTTCCAGACGCTCACGAGTCGCAGCGCCGCCTTGCGGGCGTCGGCCTCGGCGGCCGCGAGGAGCAGCCATCCCAGGTCCTCCGCGTCGTGCACGGCGGCGGTCACCGAGCCCGTCTCGGGACGCTCGCCCTCCCCCCGTACGACGATCACGGGTGCTTCGGCACGCCCTGCCACCCCCAGACCGACGGAGCCGAGCAGGAGAGCGGAGAATCCGCCGAGACCCCGGTTGCCCACCACGATCGTGCCCCGGTGGCCGGCGGCCGCCCGGAGACCGGCGACCGGCTCCTGTCGGCTCAGCTCCCTGGTGACGGCGAGGTCCGCGAAGCGGTCCTGCACGAGGCTCGCGGTGTCGATCAGCAGGTCGCGTCCGGCCTCACGCACCGCCTGCAGCGTTTCGGCGTTGGCGAACAGGGCCCTCCGGTCAGTGTCGGCGGCGTGCACGAGATGCAGGGACCGCCCTCGACGGGCCGCCTCGTCGGCGGCCCAGAGCACGGCGGTACGCGCGGAGGGGGACCCGTCGACTCCGACGAGGACGTTGCCGAGCTCCGGACGGGCGGCGATCTCGCTGTTCATGGTTCCTCCTCCGGAGTGGTCCCGGGGCTCGGGACCGCGGCCCGAGGGACGGCACTCCCACGCTGCCATCGCGGCGGTCCGGCCGGATGGGCCGTTCGGCCCCTGTCGGCGCGCCTGCTGCCTTCGGCCGCCGGATCAGGAAGGCGTGCCGGGCGCGCCCGGCACCAGGATCCGGCGTCCGGTCACCCGGCGCGGTGAGAGTGCCACCGGGGTGTCCCTCCCGCCCCCTGCCCAGGGTTGCGCGACGCCGGCGTCCTTGATCCTCCGTACCGCGSTCCCGTCCGACACGGTGCGCGCCGGACCGACGACGAGGACGCTCCAGCCCTGGCTGAAGGCTTCGTCCAGGCGGTCCGCCTCGAAGGCGACCTCCCCACCGTGTGCCGAGGCGTGCGCGAGGGACGAGTCCGCGGTGGTCAGGAAGGCGATCTCCCCGTCGAGGAGCTGGAAGTTCACGGGGAACACGGCCAGTCCGTCCGGTCCTTCGACGGCGACGCGGCCGACGCCGTGACCGCCCAGCAGCTTCCAGCACTCGGCCTCGTCGATCTCCTCCAGCCGCGCCCGGTATCCGGCCCGTGCCGCTCCGGGCGCGACGTCCGGGGTGTATCCGGTGAGCTCCTGGACCGTCGTCTCCAGGGCGTTCGCGAGCCGGACCAGGAACTCGATGCCGGGGCTGGGCACCCGCTCCTCCACGTAGGTGATGTAGCCGGGCGTGGAGCCGGCTCGTTCGGCCACTTCGTCCCGCGACAGGCCGAGTTGCGCGCGTCGGGCCGCGACGCGGCGGCCCAGGTCGCTCGTGGCGTGCCGGGCGCCGTCCGTGTTCATCACCGCTCTCCTTCCGTGGTCTCCACATGCCGCTGGGGTACGACGGCGACGGGACACGAGGCGTGGTGCAGGGCGCGGTGGGCGACCCTGCCGAGCTCCAGACCGACGTGCCGGTCACGGCGTCTCGCTCCGACGACCAGGAGGTCGGCGGCGGCGGATCGCTCGGTGAGGACGCTGTGGGCGGGGCCCTCGAGTACGGTCCTGCGCAGGTGCACCCGGGGGTGTGCGGACGCCGCGGCCTCGAGGGCCTTGTCGAGCAGTTCGGAGGACCGTTCCGCGGCGAAGGCACCCTCGTCACCGTGCGGCGGAGGGTGGTCGGCCGGTTCGTGGCTCGGCCGCCGCCAGGTGCGGACGGCGTCGAGTTCCGCCTCGCGGACCGCCGCCTCCTGGAAGGCGAATCCGACGGCCGACGAGTCGACGTCGTGGTCCCCGACGCCGAGCAGCACGCGCTGGTGGCGCGCCTCCAGGGCGTAACGGTCTCCTCGGACGACGACGACCGGGCAGGAGGCCCGCGCGGCCACGATCAGGCTGACGGATCCGAGGAGAAGGTCGGCGAACTCTCCGCGGCCTCGGGAGCCGACGACGAGAAGCGCCCCTTCCCGGCCCTCCGTGAGAAGC
The DNA here is from genome assembly GCF_008042125.1 of Streptomyces sp. MS191. GTDB lineage: Bacteria > Actinomycetota > Actinomycetes > Streptomycetales > Streptomycetaceae > Streptomyces. The sequence goes on along the minus strand of NZ_RDBI01000020.1, from coordinate 29,684 downwards.
GCGCCGGCCGCGTCCTCGGCGAGGACGTGGGTGGTGAAGGCGAGGCCGGGTGCGCGGCGCCGGGCGCGCTCGGTCGCGACGGCGGCGATGTTCTCGGCGAGGATCCGGCCCGGCTGCCGGTCGGGTGTCCAGTCCGGCAGGACCCCCTCGTACCGTTCCCACCTCGAGGCATGGACAATGCGCAGGGGAACCCCGTGCCGCACCGCTTCGTCGACGGCCCAGTCCACGGCCGTGAGACTCGCGTCGGACCCGTCCACTCCCACCACTCCTACCACCAGAGGCGATCCCATCGTGCCCACCGCCTTCCGGGTCGTGAGGTGGCCTGCTGCCACGTTCCCACCGCGCCGGAGCGGCGGGTAGGGCTGGTCGGTCCCCGGCGGGGACCGACCGGACCCGCGCGCCTGTGACGCACCGGGCTTGTCCCGCCCTTGCGGGGTTCCGGTCGCGGTCGTGGTTCTCACCTCCCGGCCCGAGCGTCCGGTCGCCGTCGTGGTTCTCACCTCCCGGCCCGAGCGTCCGGTCGCGTTCGCGGGACCGGGGCTCTCGCTCTCCGCTCTGCGTCCCGGGCGGCCGCCGTCCCAGGGGCCATCTGTCCCCGGAGGGGACCGTTCGGCACTGCCGGGGGGTGCGCTTCGCGCAGGAGGCTGAGAGCGGCAGAGGCCCTCGCGTCCCGGGAAAGGGGGGCCGTCATGCAGCACCGCACGGTTTTCGTCCCCTCCCCCGACACGCCGCACGTCGCCGTGGTGGCCGTGGCCGCCGCCGACGGAGTGGTGGCCCTGACCGGCCGTTCCCGGGAGCGTGCCGACACCCCGGTGATCGTGCGTCCGCGCCGCTCGGTCGACGGTGTCGTCGCACTCGCCCTGCGCACACCGATCGACCACGCCCACGACGACCTCGCGCGCGATCCGGACCGACCGCGATGAACTCCCTGTGGGTCTCGCCGGTCATGCCCGACTACGACAGCGCCCGGGCCACGTTCTCCTGGCGTCGCGAGCGGTCCCGGCTCGCCGGGCTGCCGGACGGCGGCGTCAACATCGGTTACGAGGCGGTCGACCGGCACCTGCGAGCAGGTCACGGCGAGCACGTCGCCCTGTGCTGCGTCGCCCGCGACGGATCCGTGAGGACCATGACGTTCGCCCGGCTCGCCGCCGAGAGCTCCCGCTTCGCGCACGTACTGGGGACGCTCGGCCTGGAACGGGGTGAGCGTGTGTTCACCTTGCTCGGCCGCCGGTCCGAGCTCTACGCCACCGTCCTCGGAACGCTGCGCGCCGGCAGAGTCCTGTGCCCCCTGTCCACCGGCTCCGGCGCCGAGCCCGTCGCGCTCCGCATGAAAGCGGGCAACGCCCGTGCACTGGTGACGACCCGGGAGCAGTACGAGCGCAAGGTCGCTCCGATCCGGTCCCGGCTTCCCCATCTGCGACACGTCCTGCTCCTCGACCCGGGCGCCGACCCGCCCGCGGACACCCTCTCCTTCCCGGCTCTCACGCGCGCCGCGCCGGACGAGTACACGGTGGCACCGACCGATCCGGCCGAGCCCGCCCTGCTGCAGTTCACCAGCGGCACGACGGGCGCCCCCAAGGGCGCGATCCACGAGCACGAGGCGGTGCTGGCCCATCACGTGACCGCCGCCTACGCCCTGGACCTTCACGAGGGCGACGTCTTCTGGTGCACGGCCGACCCGGGCTGGGTCACGGGCATGTCGTACGGCATCATCGCCCCGCTCACCCACGGGGTGACGACCGTCGTCGACGAAGGGGACTTCTCGCCCGCCCGCTGGTACGGGATCCTCGCCAACCAGCGCGTCACCGTCTGGTACACGACACCGGCGGCGCTCCGCATGCTCATGCGGGCAGCACCTCGCGGCGGCGACCCGTCGCCCGCCGTGCGCCACGACCTCTCCGCGCTCCGGTTCGTCGCGAGTGCCGGCGAGCCCCTCGCTGCCGAGGCGGTGCTCTGGGGTCGGGAGGCGCTCGGTGTACCGGTCCACGACACCTGGTGGCAGACCGAGACCGGGGCCGTCATGATCGCCAACTTCGCGGCCGATCCCGTACGCCCCGGGTCGATGGGCCGGCCGCTTCCCGGCGTCGAGGCCGGCGTACTGGCGTGCGGCGAGGACGGCCGGGCCGCGGTCACCGGCGGCCACGTCCGCGTCCTCCGGGAGCCGGGGGCCCAGGGTGAGCTCGCCCTGCGGGCGGGCTGGCCGTCGATGTTCCGCGGATACCTCCACGAGCCGCACCGTTACGAAGCCTCCTTCGCGGACGGGTGGTACCTGACCGGCGACCTCGTCAGCCGTGACGGCGACGGCTGGTACTGGTTCGTGGGACGTGCCGACGACGTCATCAGGTCCGCGGGGCACCTCATCGGGCCGTTCGAGGTGGAGAGCGTGCTCAGGGAACATCCGGCGGTCGCCGAGGCCGGTGTCATCGGACGCCCCGACCGGCTGGCCGGCGCGATCGTCAAGGCGTTCGTGCTGCCGCGCCCCGAGTGCCCGCCGGACCCCGAACTGCGGCGCGATGTCATGGCGTTCGCCCGCCGCCGGCTCGGTCCGGCCGTCGCCCCCCGGGAGATCGAGTTCGTCGACGACCTGCCCCGCACCCGCGGCGGAAAGGTCATGCGCCGCCTCCTGCGGGCCCGCGAACCGGGCCTGCCCGAGGGCGACCTGGGGACGCCGGAGACGACGGCACCGGCCGGAACGGCCGAGACGTCCGGCCGGCCGGCCGAGAGGGAGCCGTGATGGCCACCGCACGGAAGGAGAGGGTGATGCGTCACCGCAGGATCGACCGGCTGATGACCCGTGAGGTGGTGAGCGTCCGCGGCGACGCCCCGTTCAAGGAGGTCGTCCGCACGCTCTCGCGGAGCCGCGTGACCGCGGTTCCCGTGCTGGACGGCGGGGGGCGGGTGCTCGGGGTGGTCTCGGAGGCGGACCTGCTGCGCAAGACCGCGGACCAGGCAGCCGTACCGGGTGGTCAGCGGGCCGTTCCCGGCCTGGAGGCGCCGGAGCGGGCGAAGTCCGAGGGGACGCGGGCCGAGGAGCTGATGTCCGCTCCCGCCGTGTGCGCGCGGCCGGAGTGGACCGTGCCGGAGGCGGCCCGGCTGATGGAGGTCCAGGGGGTCAAACGGCTCGTCGTCGTCGACGACGAGGACCGGCCGGTGGGCATCGTGAGCCGCCGTGACCTGCTGGGCGTGTTCCTCCGCGAGGACGACGACATCCGCCGGGAGATCGTCGAGGACGTGCTCGGCGACACGCTGCGTCTCACGCCGGACGTGCTCTCCGTCGAGGTCCGCGACGGGCGGGTGGACCTCGCCGGCAGTCTGCCCTTCCGGCGCATGATCCCGGCGGTGGAGCGCATGTGCGCGACCGTCGACGGCGTGGTCTCGGTCTCCTGCTCGCGTCTCACGTACGACATCGACGACGACACCGAACGAGGAGGTGGGCGATCATGACGCGGAACATCGTGGTCGGCCTGGACGGCACGGCACAGGCGGACGCCGCCGCGGAGTGGGCAGCGGACGAGGCCCTGCTGCGCGGCACCGGCGTGGATCTGGTGTACGCGAGGGAACCGGTACCGGAGGCGGCTCTGCCGTTCGTGGCGCAGGAGTCCGAGGAGGCATGGGCCGGGGAGATGCTGGCGCGTACCGCCCGTGGGCTGGGCGAGCGCCGTCCCGGCCTGTCGGTGACCACCCGGCTGCTGCCCGCGGGTCCCGTGACGGCTCTCGTCGCCGCGGGCGAGGAGAGCGAGCTGCTGGTACTCGGCTCGCGGGCGCTCGGCGGCATGGCGGGCTACCTGCTGGGCTCGGTCGGCCTGACGGTCGCCGGTGCCGTCGAGCGGCCCGTCGTACTGGTACGGGCCGGCGGCGAAGCGACCGGTCCGCAGGCCCCCGTCGTGGTGGGGACCGACGTACGCCGGCCGGTGGACGCCGTCCTGGGTTTCGCCTTCGAGGAAGCCTCACGACGGCGCTGCCAGGTCCACGTGGTCTACGCGCAGCAGCTGCCGCTGTACGCGTCCTGGGGACCCGCGATGGTCCCGGACATCCGGATGACCGTGGCTCCCGAGATCCGGCGTTCGCTCGACGAGCTGCTGGATCCCTGGCGCGCGAAGTACTCCGCGGTCGAAGCCGCGGCCCGCGTGGTGGTCGGATCGGCCGGCATCGAACTCGTCGAGGCCGCCAGGGACGCGGGGCTCGTGGTCGTGGGTCGGCGCGCGCGTCGTGCGGCGCTGGGCGCGCACATCGGCAGCGCGGCGCACGCGGTGCTGCACCACAGCCCGGTGCCCGTGGCCCTCGTTCCCCACGCCTGAGCCCGCCGCCGGACACTCGTCGGGCGCCGTCGGACACAGCCGTACGCGTCGGACACAGCCCGCCGCCCGTACCGCCGTGACCTCGTACCCCGGACATGAGGTCGCGGTGGCGGCGTGCTCCCCCATCGTCCCGGCGGCCGGACCGGGCAGAAACCGGACATCCGCGGCTTCGGCCCGCCCGGCACCCCGATGGGGTCCTTCGGCCCTTCTCGGGGACCCGGGTGGCCGTAGCCTCAGGTCCCTCCCGGAGGTTGGTATGGGGAGCATGAACACCGACGGGGCACTCCTTGTCGCCACCGGGGTACGCAAGATCTACCGGACGGGCTCGGTGGAGGTCATGGCCCTGTGCGACCTCGATCTCGTGGTGCGTCACGGGGAGATGGTGGGCGTGATGGGGCCGTCCGGATCCGGAAAGACCACGCTGCTGAACTGTCTGTCGGGGCTCGACGACATCGACGGCGGCCGGGTCCTGGTCGACGGCCATGACCTGTTCGCCATGTCGGACGCGGCGCGCACGGAGCACCGCGCCCACACCATGGGCTTCGTCTTCCAGGCGTTCAACCTCATACCGGTCTTCTCCGCCGTGGAGAACGTCGAACTTCCCCTGCTGCTCGTGGGCACCCGGCCGCGTGAGGCACGGCGCCGGGCGCTGGACATGCTCGACCGGGTCGACCTCGGCCACCGGGTCGGGCACCGGCCGAGTGAGATGTCCGGGGGTGAGCAGCAGCGGGTGACGATCGCCCGTGCCCTGGCCGGACGCCCGGCCATCGTGTGGGCGGACGAACCCACGGGCAATCTCGACAGCACGATGGCCGACCAGGTCATGGACCTGCTGTGCGAGCTCAACCGGGACGAGGGGCAGACGATCGTCCTGGTCACCCACGACGGTGCCATAGGCGCTCGCGTCCCCCGGCTGATCCGCATGCGCGACGGGCGCCTGGTCGACGACGTCCGTCGGACCGTCACCGCCCCCGCCGCGGACCTGGACCTTCCCTAGGCCTCCCCATGTATCCGAACCTCCTCGTCCCGCTGCTCGCCGCACTCGCGCTCGCCCTCGCGGCCCTGGTGGTCGTCGCCGTCCGGCAGCCGGTGTCACGGCGGCTGGCCTTCCGTCAGGTCGCCCGCCGGCGCACCGAGGCGGCGCTGGTGATCGGCGGCTCGATGCTCGGAACGGCCATCGTCATCGGGGCCCTGGTCGTCGGCGACACCCTCAACTTCTCCGTGCGGCAGGAGGCGTACCGGACCCTGGGTCCGGTGGACGAGCGCGTCGTCGCGCCCCCCGGACCGACCGGGCGCGCCGTCACCGAACGGCTGGCCGTCCTGACCGGTGATCCCGACGTCGACGGAGTTCTGAGCGCACAGGCGACGCAGGCGTCGGCGGTCAGCGGTACCGCCGGCCTCAGGGCTGCCGAACCCCGGGTCCTGGCCTGGCAGATGGACTTCGACAAGGCGGCGCGCTTCGGGTCCCCGGGCGGAGACTCCGGTCTGGGCGGACCGAACCCGGAGCCGGGCACGGTGGTGGTCAACGAGCCGCTGGCCCGCTCCCTGAGCCTCGGAGCCGGCGATCCGATCACGCTGTACCTCTTCGGTGCACCGGGGACGTACCGGGTCGAGCGCGTGGTACCCGAACAGGGCCTGGCCGGGGTGGGTCTCGGCGGCAGGCTGAACCGCGACGTGTTCCTGCCCCCCGGGACTCTGGACTCCGCCGCCCGGGCCGCCGGCGCGGAGCCGCGCTCGGTCACCTTCGTGTCCAACCGGGGCGGCGTCGAGGGCGGCGAGGCCCTGACCGACCGGGTCACCGCCGACATCCGCCAGGCTCTGGGCCCGTTCGCCGGCCGGACGACGATCGAGACGCCCAAGCACACGGTCCTGCGGGACGCCAGACAGGCCGGGGACTCGCTCGGAGCCCTCTTCCTCATGATCGGCAGTTTCAGCATCATCGCGGGCGCGCTGCTGCTGGTGAACATCTTCGTGATGCTCGGCGAGGAGCGGAAGTCCCAGATGGGCATGGTGCGGGCGGTCGGGATGAAGCGCTCGCGGCTCGTCGGGTCCTTCGCCCTGGAGGGGGCGACCTACGCGTCGTTGTCCGCGCTGCCGGGCGTGGCCATCGGGGTCGCGGTCGGCTGGGGCGTCGCCGTGGTGGCGGCGCAGATCTTCCAGGGCTGGTCGGTCGGCGGAAGCAGCATCCGCATCGCGTTCGCCGTGACCCCCACCAGCATCCTCAACGGCCTCGCCCTGGGCCTGCTGATCGCCTTCGCCGCGATCCTCGCGACCAGCGTGCGCATCAGCAGGTTCAACATCATCGCCGCGATCCGCGACCTCCCCACCGCCCCCGGACGAGGGCCGCGCCGGCGCCTGCTCGCGGTCTGCACCGCCCTGGCCGTCCTGTGCGCGTTCGCGGCCGTCCCGGCCGTGGCCCGCAGCCAGCCCGACGCGACGTACCTCATGCCGGCTCTCGCGCTCGCCTTCGCCACTCCGGCGCTGCTACGCGTCCTCCCCCGCCACACCGTCACCACCTCGGTCGCGGGAGCCGTTCTCGCCTGGACGCTCCTCGCCCCCGTCCTGCGCCCCCGGATCTTCGACGCGCCCTCCATGTCGGTGTACGTCATCCAGGGCTCCCTGGCCGCCTTCTCCGCCGTGGTCCTCGTCAGCGACAACCAGAAGACGCTGCTCCGCCCCGTGCGGCGACTGCTCCAGCGCCCGACGGAGAGCGGCCTCGCGGCACGGCTCGCGGTGGCCTATCCGCTGGCCAAGCGGTTCAGAACCGGCGCGACGCTGGTGATGTACACCCTGATCGTGTTCGTCCTGGTGCTCCTGACGGAGATCTCGGGCATCCTTCGCGCCGGCGTCGACGGTGTCGTCTCCGATGCCACCGCCGGATACTCCCTGCGGCTCGACTACAACCCCCAGGTCGCCGGTGACCGCCTCGTGTCCGACATCCGCGGCGGGCCGTCGGGCGCCCGGATCTCCGCCGTGACGCCGCTGCTGAACGCGACGGGGCAGGCGACCGATCCGGGACACCGCAGCCCTCGACCGCTCGACACGGCCGTCGTCGGCGTACCCGACGGAGCGATCAGCGGCATCACCTTCAGGGAACGTCTGCCCGGCCTGGCGAACGACGCGGCCGTGTGGCGGGCGCTCGCGTCCGACCCCCGCTACGTCGTGCTCGACGCCTTCTTCGGGAGCACCGGCGGTCCGGCCGGCGACTACTACGACCCCGGCGACGGTCTCACCCTGAAGGATCCCCGGACGGGCCGCAGCGAACAGAAGGTCATCGCCGGCGTGCTCAGCAACGGACTGGTCTTCTACCCGGGCACCGGCGCCAGCTCGACCACCTACCCCGTCGTGATGAGCGCGCAGGGCACGCGCGAGCTCTTCGGTGCCCAGGCGCAGAACGCCTCCGCACTGGTGAGGACCGGTCCCGGAACCTCGCCCGACGCCCTCGCGACCCGACTCCAGGGCGAACAGCTGTCGTCCAGCCTGGTCGCCACGCCCATCGAGTCGGACATCCGTCGCCAGTTCGACTCCAGCACCGCCTTCTTCCGCCTCATGCAGGGCTTCCTCGCGCTGGGCCTCGGCGTCGGCATCACCGGCCTCGGCGTCGTCATGGTCCGAGCCGTACGCGAACGCCGCCGCACCATCGGCATCCTGCGGGCCCTCGGCTTCCGGGCACGGACGGTCCAGCGGTCCTTCCTGTGGGAGAGCAGCTTCGTCGCGGTGGAGGGAATCGTCCTCGGCTCGCTGCTGGGCGTGCTCACCACCTGGCTGATGTACGCCAACAGCGCCGCTTTCGAGGGCCTGGAAGGAGGGTTCCCGGTCGAGTGGACCAGCATCTGCGGCCTGGCCGCGGCCACCTTCGCCGCGTCGCTCCTGGCCACGATCGGGCCCGCCCGCCGCGCCGCGGCCATCCGCCCGGCACTCGCCGTCCGGGTCACCGAATGACGAGCGGCGCCGTGGACACCGCCCCCGCGATGACGGCGTTGCGCGGGGGCTCACGAGCCCTGCGCGTCGCCGCGGGAGGTCGACGCACCGGGATTTCCTTCCGGGCAGCGCCGAGGGAAGCAGCCGCGGTCGGATTCGGCGAGTCGCGGGAGGAGGCGCGGTCGACGAGACTGGCGCGCGTGAGCAGCGTTTCTCAACCTCCACCTCGCCACGACGACGCCCGAGTGCTCCTCGCGTATGCCGGTGTCCACGGCTCGACCAGGAGCACGGCCGAACGCATCGCCGCTCGCCTGGAGGAGCGGGGAGTCCACGCCGATGTGGTTCCCGTCGACGCCGTGGATGATCCAGGTGCCTACGACGCGTTCGTCGTGGGCAGCGCGGTTCACGACATGGCATGGCTCCCCCAGGCGCTGACCTTCGTGCACGCGAACAGGGACCTCCTGGTCCGGCGAGGCGTGTGGCTGTTCAGCGTGGGCATGCCGGCCGCGCTGCGGGGCCCGTGGAAGGCACTGGTCGCCAAGGAGGAGGACCATGTGGTCGGCGGCCTCGCCGCCGAACTGCATCCCCTGGGGCACCGTTTGTTCTCGGGTGTCATCGAACCCGGACATCTGACGCGGGCCGGGCGAGTGGAGTTCCGGGCGATGGGTCTGCGCTACGGCGACTACCGCGACTGGTCCGCGGTCGACGCGTGGGCCGAGGAGGTCGGCCGTGACCTGCTCGGGCGCGGCGCCGAAGGCGACGGCGCTCCGGCATGAGGGCCGGCGGACGCCGGGCGGCCGTGACGGCACTCGCCCATGGCGCGACGCCGGAACGCTGCGGCACGTTGACGGGCGGGGAAGGACCGGCCGGCTGAATCGCCCGCCGGCAGGGGCCGGTTGGACGCGTGAGGCGCCCGACCGGCCCACCGTCAGCGGCCTGCCCCCGGGGCAGAGCCGCTCGTCGGAGAAGGCCCCGACGGAGTCAGGACTTCGGCACGGTGTCGATGTGGTTGGTGCCGGCGCTGTAGAAGCCGTCCACCGCCTTCTGGACGTCCGCCTGGGACACGGCCTCGTCGGCCTTGTAGTAGAACCAGTTGACCTTCATGTCCCAGGTGCGCGGGCCGCCGCTGAAGGGAAGGTCGATGAACCAGTTGCTGAAGTGGATGTCCATCTTCTCGCGCGGGACGTACTTGCCGGAGCTGGTGAACAACTCCTTGCCGTCCAGGGAGTAGGTCACCTTTCCGTCCATGGCGGTGACCATCAGGGTGTGCCAGCCCTCGAGCCGCCGCTTGTGCGCGCGGGTGACCCGGTCCGGCGGATCGGCCTTGTACCAGGTGGTGGTGTCGAGTTGCGGGCCGACATGACCCCAGCCGCCGTTCGGCAGGTACTCGTAGTCGAGTTCGCTGTAGTCCGTCGAGGAGTCCGAGGCGGAGATCGGGAAGAACGTCTCGACGACGTGGTCGCCGTCGCGACCGCTCGTGGGCTTGTCGCTGAAGTGGACCCGGGCGGCGAAGGTCCCCGTGAAGAGGCTGGTGCCGGTGCTCTGCACCTCGGCCTGCCTGGTGCCCTGCTCGGTGCCGTCGGTGGAGGACTGCAGCTGCAGGATCCTGCCTCCCTGGGCGGTCGGGTCGGAGAAGAAGCCGACTCCGTCGGCGGACCAGGTGTCCTTGATCCCCGGGCCTCCCCCACCGGTACGGACCTGCCAGCCGTTGGCGGCGAGCGCGGAGTCTTCGGGGCCGCTGTAGTGGAAGTTGTCGAACAGGGTTCCCGGCGGTCCGGACGGGCTCGGCGAGGCGCTGGGGGCGGCGTCGACCCCCTCGCCGGCTATGGGGGTGCCGGAACACGCGGCGAGTACGCACAGCAGGGCGGGCAGCGTGAGCACGGTCCACGCGCGGCGGCGAGAGGTGCGGCGGGGTTGGCTCACACGGGCTCCTGAGGAATAGCGGCGGTACTCGGACACGCCGTTTGCACGAAGATCGATCTCTGTGACTGGTCACACGAGGGGGTCATCCTAACGACGGCCCGGACGGGGTCGCGCAGGTGGTCACGGCGGCTCCGCCGCAGGTCGAGGGCGCACCGGTTCCCGGTGGCGCGCCGCGCCCGTCCTCGGTGCGGCGTGGACGGCCTGCGAGCCAGGTCCGGCCTCGGTGGGGCCAGGAGCATCCGGACCGCTCGCTCCGCCGCGGCGTCAGCGGGCGGCGCGGAACGACGACCCGGGCGGTTCCACGCCACCGGCCACCGGAGGCCCGGCGCATACCTTCGACTGAAACATGCCGATTTGCGCCCACCACCTGGAGGGGTTTTTGCGGAACGACACCTACCGGAGCATTCCAATCCGGTTACAACGCCTCCATGGATCACACCAAATGCTCACATCAGGACCAATCCGAGGAACAGCGGTGCACTAGCGTTCGCCCTGCCATCCCGCGGTCTACGTACCCTGCACTGAAAGGCCTCGCAAGGTGCGCCCAGTCATCACCCCCACTGAACGCGGATCGGCTCGCCAGACGCCGCCTGACATGTACGAGTCGAGCTTCGAGGAGCCCGCTCTCCCACCGGTGTTCGTCGACCAGTCCGGGCTGCGTGGCCGGCTGCTCAGGGGCTTCGGCTGGCCGGTCTCCGTGGTCGGCGCGATCCTGGCCGTCGCCATGGGCAGCAGTCTGATCGGAGTGCAGGCGGACGCCCCCGCGATGGGCATCCCCACGCAACTCCCGGGGTCGTCCACCCCGCCGGTCTCACCCGCGCCGTCGCTGTCGCCGGCGCCCACCCCGTAACGCTCGTCGCCCCCGCGTCACGCTCGTCGCCCCGCCTCGGTCGTCTTGTCGACCGACGTGGCGATCCGGGCGTCGTGGAACGCCTCGTTGGTGGCGAGGCCGCGCAGGACGAGGCCCCCGGACGAACCGGGACTGGTGGCCGCCCCCCGGACGAACCGGGACTGGTGGCCGCAGCAGCTCGACCTACAGGTTCTCCATCAGCACTCGCCCCAGTCCACGCCCATGGACGAGGACTTCGACTACGCGGCGGAGTTCGCGGGCCTCGACGTCGACGCGCTGAAGCGCGACGTCATCGACGTGATGACGACCTCACAGGACTGGTGGCCGGCCGACTACGGGCACTACGGGCCGCTCTTCATCCGTATGAGCTGGCACGCCGCGGGGACGTACCGGATCGCGGACGGCCGCGGTGGCGGCGGTTCCGGCGCCCAGCGATTCGCACCTCTCAACAGCTGGCCGGACAACGCGAGCCTCGACAAGGCGCGCCGTCTTCTCTGGCCCGTGAAGCGGAAATACGGTCGGAAGATCTCCTGGGCCGATCTTCTGGTCTTCGCCGGCAACTGCGCGATGGAATCCATGGGATTCAAGACGTTCGGATTCGGATTCGGACGGCCGGACATCTGGGAACCCGAGGAGATCTTCTGGGGCCCCGAGGACACCTGGCTCGGAGACGAGCGGTACAGCGGCGACCGTGAACTCACCGGGCCTTTCGGCGCCGTGCAGATGGGTCTCATCTACGTCAATCCCGAAGGCCCCAACGGAAATCCCGATCCCCTCGCGGCCGCCCGCGACATCCGCGAGACCTTCGCCCGCATGGCGATGAACGACGAGGAGACGGCCGCGCTCATCATCGGCGGTCACACCTTCGGCAAGTGTCACGGCGCGGTCGACCCCTCGTACATCGGTCCGGAGCCGGAGGCGTGCCCCATCGAGCAGCAGGGGCTCGGCTGGCGGAACACGCACGGCACCGGCGCGGGCGTCGACGCGCTGACCAGCGGGCTCGAGGGTGCCTGGACCACCGAGCCGACCAAGTGGGACAACGGCTACCTGGACAACCTGTTCCGGTACGACTGGGAGCTGACGACCAGTCCGGCCGGAGCCCAGCAGTGGAAGCCGAAGGACCCCGCCGCGCAGGGCACGGTTCCCGACGCGCACGACCCGTCGAAGCGGCACGCGCCGATGATGCTGACGACGGACCTCTCGCTGAAGCTGGATCCGGTCTACGGTCCGATCGCGAAGCGCTTCCACGAGAACCCCGACCAGCTCGCCGACGCCTTCGCCAAGGCGTGGTACAAGCTGCTCCACCGCGACATGGGACCGCTCTCCCGCTACCTGGGCCCGTGGATCCCCGAGCCGCAGCTGTGGCAGGACCCCGTCCCCGCCGTCGATCACGAGCTGGTCGGGGACGCGGACGTCGCCGCTCTCAAGGAGCGGATCCTGTCCTCGGGACTGTCCGTCCCCCAGCTGGTCACCGCCGCCTGGGCGTCGGCGGCGAGCTTCCGCGGCACCGACAAGCGCGGCGGGGCCAACGGAGGCCGGATCCGCCTCGCGCCGCAGAAGGACTGGGAGATCAACGGCCGGTCCGGCGTGGCCGAGACGGTGCGGACACTCGAACAGATCCAGCGGGACTTCAACGGCTCGCAGTCCGGTGGGACCAGGATCTCCCTCGCGGACCTGATCGTCCTGGGCGGGTGCGCGGCCGTCGAGCAGGCCGCGAAGAACGCCGGGCATCCGGTCACGGTGCCGTTCGCGCCGGGACGCACCGACGCCTCCCAGGAGCAGACGGACGTGGAGGCGTTCTCCGTGCTGGAGCCACGGGCGGACGGATTCCGCAACTACCTGCGGGCCGGCGAGAAGCTCTCCCCGGAGATGCTCCTGCTCGACCGGGCCGCCCTGTTGACCCTGACCGCTCCGGAGATGACGGTCCTCACCGGTGGCATGCGTGCCCTGAACGCCAACTTCGGGGGATCGGCGCACGGCGTCTTCACCGACCGGCCGGAGGCGCTGACCACCGACTTCTTCGTGAACCTGCTCGACATGGACACGGAGTGGAAGGCGTCGGAGTCCACCGAGAACGTCTTCGAGGGCCGCGACCGCTCCACGGGTGCCGTCAAGTGGACCGCGACGGCAGCCGACCTCGTCTTCGGCTCGCACTCCCAGCTGCGGGCGCTCAGCGAGGTCTACGCGGCCGAGGACGCGGGCGAGAAGTTCGTGCGCGACTTCGTCGGGGCGTGGGACAAGGTGATGAACCTCGATCGGTTCGACCTCGGCTGAGCCGCCCGCGCCGTACGTCCCGGCCCGCCGGTCGGTGGGCCGGGACCTCGGCCGGCTCCCGGGTCGGTTCCGGCCGGTGAGCCGGTGCCGGGCGGGTGAGCCGGTGCCGGGACGGTGCGCCGGGACGGTGGGCCGGGCGGCAGAGCGCCGGAAGGCGGACCGGCCCGGGTCCCGGGATCATGAGGCCATGACGGACATGGACGCTGCCCAGTTGTTGGACCGGATCCGGCGGGCCCGTGACTGGGCGCGGCGGCGGGAGCAGGAGTCGATCACCTCCTACGTGCCCTCGGACGACTCGTCGGAGTCCTTCGCGGCGACGCTCGACGGGGTGATCCACCGTGTCGTCGCCGACGTCCTCGACGAGATCCTGGAGCCCTCGTCCGAGGAGCGGCCGACCGATCGGGACTGATGCCGTCCGGGCCCGTGCGGCCCGCCGCCGGGCTCAGGACGCGGTCGTGCGCGCCCCCTCCTGGCGGCCGGGTCCGGGCCCGGTCGCCTCACGCGACGCGGTCCTGCCGTCACCCGGGCTCCGGGGCGGCTGCCGCAGGGCGTCCCGCGCGGCGAACGCGGCCTGCAGCACCAGCAGATCAGCGCCCCGGACCGTGTCGAGGCCGGTGAGTTCCATCGCCTTGCGCAGGCGGTAGTCGACCGTGTTCGGGTGGACCTGGAGCCGGGCGGCGGCGCGGCGGCGGTCGAGCCCGCAGGCGACGAAGGTCCGCAGGGTGTCCGACAGCTCCGGGCGCGCGTCGAGCGGGTCGAGGAGTGCGGCGAGCCCGGCGCGGGCCGGGCTCGGAAGGCTCAACTGGTACTCGAGCAGGACGTCGTCGAGCAGGTGGAGTCCGGGTCCGCGGCCGGAGGTCTCCGCGATCTCGCGGACCTCGCCGGCCAGCCGGACGGCCTGTGAGACGTCCTCGGGGGCCGCGGCGGCCGCGCCCGCGATCAGTTCGGCTCCGCACATCCGGCCGAGCTCCTCGATCAGCCGGGAGAGGCGTTCCCGGTCGACGGCGCCCCATTCGGCGGCCGGCGTCTCGTGCGGGATCAGTATCAGCCCGCCGTCCCCGGAGAGCGCGGAGAGGGGTACTCCGGTGGTCTGGCGCTGCAGCTCGTTGCGCAGGCGCCTCAGCTTGCGCCGCACGGCGACGCCGGTGTTCACGTCGGGCAGCAGCTCGTCCGGATGCGGTCCCAGACCGATGCTCAGGACCAGGTAGCAGGGTGGCAGGTGGATGCCGGCACGGGCCGCTTCGGCGTACGGGCTGCCGCCCTCCAGCAGCCTGGACATCAGCGACTGGAGGGCCACCTGCCGGTCGCCGAGAGCCGCCTGCCGTTCCTGTACGTATCCGGCGGCGACGGCGCAGCTCACCAGGCGCAGATAGGCGAGCAGCCGGCTCTGGGCCAGCAGCACGTCGCGCAGGTCGCCGGGCTCGGCCGACGCCAGCACCTGGGCGGCGCACTCCTCCGCGCCGAGGTGGTAGGCGCCGACGACGGACTCCAGGGGCACCCCTTCGTCTGCGCGCCGGGCCGCCGACTCGCGGATCTCGGCCTGCTCGGTCTCCCCGGGCAGCTCGCCGGTGCGCAGGACCTCGGCGCAGCTCCGGATGCCGTTCGCCACCTGCCGGGCGATGTCGCCCCGGAGCTGTTCCGAAGGCAGCGTCCCGTAGACGGGCAGCTGCTCGACGAGCCGGGCGACGACGGCGGACGCCAGGCCCGGCCGGGCGGCCAGCAGCCGTCGGTGTACCGGGATGCCGCCGAACTGCGGTGTCTGGTCGCGCTCCAGCTCGTTGTGCGCGGTCACAATCCACCTCACGAATCTCTGTCACGTGGACCGGGGGCGCGGTCCCGCACCGCCGCCATCATGGTTTCCGGCTCGCTACCAGTTGGTAACACGGCACGTCCGTGGACCACCAGACACGGGTGGAACACGCCGTGCCCCTCCCCCGCCGCACCGGTGCACCGTGACTCGGACAGGAGAACCGCCATGCCCCGCAGATGACGCGGGCGATCACCTCCCGGCCGGACGCCCGCGTGCGGGCCGTGTCCGCGAGGCCGAGGTCCGGGGCGCTGATCTGCTGGTGCTGCAGGCCGCGTTCGCCGCGCGGGACGCCCTGCGGCAGCGCCTGGAGGAGTTCGAGCGGCTCTTCGACCACACGGTCCGCTTCTGGCGTTCCTGGCTGGGGCAGTCCACCTACTCCGGCCGCTGGCGCGAGGCGGTGGAACGTTCGGCAGTGACGCTGAAGCTCATGACCTACGCGCCGACCGGCGCACTGGTCGCCGCCCCCACCACGGGGTTCGACGGGGCGCGGACCCGGGACACGGCCGGTCCGCGCACCGGCTCCGTACTCCCCGGCGGCGCCCCGGAGCGGGGAGAGCCGCGCGACGGCCCGGGCGGCCGACCGCACCGGCGGCCGGGCGACCGGTCCCGGGTGTGCGGCGCGTGCGTCACCACGTGCGGTCGAGCAGGTGCGTGAACAGCGTGTCCAGTTCCTGTGCGGCGGTGTGGGCCAGCGGCGCCGCCCGCAACGCGCGGCGGGCGGTGTCCAGCTGGCGGCGGGCCTCCTCGCGGGCGGCGGTCCGGCCGCCGGCCTCCTCCACGAGGGTCGCGAGCCGTGCGGCGGTCTCTCCGTCGATCCGGCGGGCGGAGCCGAGCCGCGTCTCGAGTTCCCGCGCGGCCGTGCCGCCGCCGGCCAGCGCGGCGAGGACCGGGTAGGTCTTCTTGCCCCGTCGCAGGTCGGCGTGGACGGGCTTGCCGGTCTCCGCCGGGTCGCCCCAGATGCCGAGGAGGTCGTCCACCGCCTGGAAGGCGAGCCCGAGGTGGCGCCCGGCGCGTTCGAGCGCGGTCACGGTCCTGTCCGGGGCCCCGCCGAGGACCGCGCCGAGCGCGATCGCGCCACCCAGCAGCGCGCCCGTCTTGTGCTCGGCCATCGACCGGTACTCCCCCGGCACGACCGAGCCGGGTCCGGACCAGGGCCGCTCCTCGAAGCGCAGGTCCTCGGCCTGGCCGGTCACCAGGGCGTTCAGCGTCCGGCAGAGGCACCGGACCGCGGCCGCCGCGTGGGGGTTCCTGGCCTCGGCCAGGCCGGCCACGGCCTGGGCGTGGAGCGCGTCGCCGGCCAGGACGGCCGGACCCGTGCCGTAGGCCTTCCAGACCGCCGGGCGCCGCCGGCGCAGGGCGTCGGCGTCCATGATGTCGTCGTGGAGCAGGGAGAAGGTGTGCACGAGTTCGACGGCCACGGCGCCCGGGACGGCGGCGGCGCCGTCCGCCCCGACGGCCTCGGCCCCGAGCACCGCGAGCGCCTGTCGGACTCCCTTGCCCTCGGACCCGCCGAGGGCCGGGGTCCCGGCCGTATCGGCCCAGCCCAGCGCGTACGCGGCCATCTCCCCCGGCCAGGGATGCAGCCGGCCCACCGCCTCCGCCAGCACGGGGCGGACCAGTTCCCGGCATCGCTTCAGGACGGCGGGCGTCGAGGCGCCGTGACCACGAGGGGTGCGTGCCGGGGTCGCGGCGCCGGGAAGACCGGCGGGCGGCCGGACGGGTGAGGAGGAGGCCGGGAGGGCGGTCATCGGAGCCCCTCCGGGTCGGCCGTCCGCAGTGCCTCCACTCCGACCGCGGGCAGGATCGGCCCGGCCGCCCCCGGTCCGTCCCCGGTCCGGTCCGGCAGCGGCCCGACTCCCAGCTCGGCGGCGGCCTTGTCCACCATGTCCCGGGCGTGCCGCAGCCCGATGCGGTCCAGCGTCGAGCGGAGTTCGGCCAGTTCCGCGGCGGTCCTCCCGGCGTCACGGCCCAGGCGGGCGCCGGCCTTGACGAGTCCCAGCCGCGACAGCGCCGTCCCGCGCGGCTCGTCCATCTCGCGGAACTCCTCCAGCGCCAGCGCGTACAGCTCGCGGGCCTGCTCGTACCGACCCGCCCGGTAGAGCACGTTGCCGCGCATCTTGTGGTTGTAGGCGAGCGCGCTGGACAGCGATATCTCCCGGCACGCCTCCTCCGCCCGCGTCAGCAGGGACAGGGCGCGCTCCACGTCCCCGTCGCGTACGGACACCACGTCGGCGATGCCCCGCAGCGCCCACGCCCAACCGCGCCGGTCCTCGGCGCGCGACGCCGTCTCGGCCGCCTCCTCGAACAGGGCCAGGGCGTCGTCGTAGCGGCCGGTGTTGCGGTGCATCTGCGCGATGCCCTCCAGCGCCCACACCGTGTGCCGGGCCTCGCCTCGGCGGCGGGCCTCGGCCAGCAGCTGCTCGTGCAGCCTCCCCACGGCCTCGTAGTCGCCCTGGATCCGCCCGGTCTCGGCGAGCCCCGCCAGCGAGTAGCCCCGCACGACGACGTCCCCGCCCCGCTCGCCCGCCTCGGCCGCCAGGCTCAGCAACCGGTAGGCCAGCCTGAGCGCACCGCGCTGCCGGGCCAGGGTGCCGCCGCTCCACAGGGCCCACGCCATCGCCCCCTCGTGGCCTGCCGAACGCGCCGCCCGGTAGCTCGCCTTCCAGGCCCGGTCGGCCTCCCCGATCCGCCCGAGCCTGCGGCACGCCTCCGCGACGGCCAGACCGCAGCGCGCCGCCTCCCGGAGATCGCCGGACAGCTCCGCCGCACGGAGCTCCCGCACGCCCCGGGCGAGCACCTCGGGCAGGGAGGCGTTCACCGACAACGACCCCAGGGCCCCCTGGTACTCCGGCGCGGACGCCTTCGCCGGCCTCTCACTCACCTGACCTGCCATCAGAACCTCCTCCTGCCGACTCGACGATCAAGCCGGCGCGAGGGTCAAGACGTGGACGGCGGGCGCGGGTTCCTCATCGGCCGCAATGTCCGTCCCGGTACGGGCGCCGGGGTCCGCCTCAAGTGCTACAAGGCCGTCCGAGGATCCTCAGCGAGATGTACGCGGGGCCGGCCGAGACGTACGCGGGGCACGTCGCCGGCGCGTCCTGGAGGTCCCCGCAGGGGGTGCGGCCGGCCGTGCGGCGACGGTTCCCCGGGGACGGCACCGCCCGGGGCTCGGTCCGCGATGAGGCGGGATCACTGGTGCGGTGGACGGAAGTCGTGCTTTCCTGAACCCATGAGCCTGCTCGTGACGCGTCGGCACGTGGACTACGTGCGCGTCACGACCATGGCCTGTTCCGGCTGACACCGAGGCCTCGACCCGGCGTCCGGACACCGACGCGCTCGCCCCGAAGGGCTCCTGGGCGCCTCCCCGACGGCCTCGTCCTGCCCCACGGTCCGCTCCTCCTGCCGTTCCGGTCCCCTGCCTTCGGGATTCCGGCTCGCCGGCGGACGGGCCGCCCGAGCACACCTCACCATCCACAGCAGCAGGAGGAGACGCATGAGCGTCCGTGGCATCACCGAGGCCCGCGAGACCGTCGACGGCGACATCGACGGGCACACCGACACCGGCTCCCCCGATCCGGCGCGCTTCGCCGCGGAGTGGGAGGAGTGGCACCGGGACAAGGACGCCCGGCTCGCAGCCGAGCACGGCTTCCTCGCGGTCACCGGCCTGCACTGGCTCTCCGCGGAGCCGCAGAACGTCCCCGGCGCGCCCGGCAGTTGGTCGACGGGGCCCGAGGGCGTCACCGTGGAGCTCGACGAGGGGACGGAACTCGTCGTCGGGGGCGCGGTGGTGCGCGGGCGGC
The DNA here is from genome assembly GCF_008042125.1 of Streptomyces sp. MS191. Taxonomy (GTDB): domain Bacteria; phylum Actinomycetota; class Actinomycetes; order Streptomycetales; family Streptomycetaceae; genus Streptomyces. The sequence continues at coordinate 10,808 of NZ_RDBI01000020.1, read as the reverse complement.
ACCTCTTCGGCGTCATTCCGGAGCGCGGCGGCGTCGACGCCGTCTGGCAGGACACCGTGGTCGAGGTCGCCAAGCGCGGCGGCCACGACGTGGTCCGGCCCCGCCACCCCGACCATCCGCTGCGGGTCGGGTTCACCGGGACGCCGGCCTACGCGCCCGATGCCCGCTGGGTCGTCACGGGCCGCTACGAAGCCTTCGACGAGCCGCGGCCGACCACGGTCGGTGCCTCCGTCGAGGGACTCCGGCACGTGTACGACGCCCCGGGCCGTGTCGTCTTCCGGCTTCAGGAGCGCGAGCTGAGCCTCACCGCGTTCAACGGGCACACGCCCGGCAGCCTCACGGTGCTGTTCACCGACGAGACCTCCGGCGTCACCACGTACGCGGCCAACCGGCAGCTCACGGTGGCCGCGCCGGGGCCCGACGGCGCGGTCGTGCTCGACTTCAACCGCGCCACCAATCTGCCCTGCGCCTACACCGACTTCGCGACCTGCCCGCTGCCGCCGGCCGAGAACCGGCTGCCCGTCGCGATCGAGGCCGGGGAGAGGATCCCCCGGGAGCGCGGCCCGGTCGCCTGAACGGTGTCCCGATGGGGTCCCGCGGACGGCGTCGGCCCGGTTTGTTGCCGCGGCGTGACGGCGTCATGGCCACCCCGTGGCGATACCGTCCGCCGGCGGGCCCAGCGGCCCGGCGACACCTAGGGTGTGTTGCGAAAGTCCCGCCTGGCACGCCCTCCGGGCGGACGGCGCTCCTTCCGCAACACCCCCTAGCCTCCTGGGAACGGCCCTGCCGCTGAGGGTGCGGGGCCGCTCCCCGTCTCTGCCGAGGGCAGGTCCCCATGAGTATCTCCAGCACCCCGAGTGTCGACGAGGCACGGTCGCGACTGGCCGAGCTGCACGTGGTCGACGTCCGTACCCCCGGCGAGTTCGCCTCCGGCCGGCTGCCGGGCGCCGTCAACGTCCCCCTGGACCGCATCGAGGACCATCTCCCCGAGCTGCGGGACGCCGCCGAGCGAGGACCGCTGCTCCTGGTGTGCGCCGGCGGCACCCGCTCCGAGAAGGGCGTCGCCGTGCTCGCCTCCCACGGCATCACCGCCGCGGGCCTCACCGGCGGCACCCGGGCCTGGGCCGCCGCCGGGCACCCGCTCGAGCGTCCGCCCGGCCCCGTGCGTGCCGTCTGGGGCATGGAGCGTCAGGTGCGCTTCACCGCCGGTGCGCTCGTGCTGCTCGGTCTGGCTCTCGGCCTGCTCGTGCATCCGGCGTTCCAGGTGCTGTCCGCGGGGATCGCCGGAGGTCTGGTGTTCTCGGCGCTCACCGACACCTGCGGCATGGCCGTGGTCCTCGGCCGGCTGCCCTTCAACCGGCGCGGCTGAGCAGCGCCTCTCGCCCCTTCAGGGTGGGGCATTCTCCCTCGACGCGGTCCAGCAGGTCCGGGGTGTCGTTCACCCCGGACCTGTTCCGCGTCTTCCGCGTGGTCCCCCGCGATCCGGGATCCCGCTCGACGCCGTCCTTCTCCGGGCGTACCGGCCCGATATCCGGACGTACGGCCCCGATATCGCGGTGAACGCATTCGGCGAGCGAACGCCGGACCGGCAGAAAAACCTTTCCCGGCGCCGTTTTCCGGGCCGGTTGTGAACGCCGTACGACACGCGCATGTCACCCGATTCACTATGCGAGACGCAGCCGGACAAGACATTGACGGGTCCGGATTTCGCTGCAAGTCTCTTGGTCGTGAGCACGCCTGAGAACCTCGCCGCGCGGCTGCACGTCGATCTCCGACGTCAAGCCAGCGCCATCTGTGCCGCCGGCCGATAGATCCGCCGGCAGGCATCCTTCTCCTGCTCCTCTTTCCGCCGTGGACGTGCCGTGCCGCGCCGCGTCACCGCGATGACTCACGGGACATTTCTCCGGAGTCTTCGGCCTCGGCTCCTTTCCCGCCGTCCGGCGCCTTCCACGCCCTTTCCCGTCATTCCGGCGCGCCCGTTTCCGGCAGCCGCTCCATCGAACGTGAACAGGAATCCCCATGACCACGACGGCGTCGAACCGACGACAGTTCCTCACCCTGCTCGGGCTCTCGGCGGTGGCGGTGAGCTGCGGCACGGCCGCCACGGGAGCCTCCGGCAAGGGACAGACCCGGACGCTGCGGTACCAGGGGTGGGCAGGACAGGTCACGCTGCCGGAACTGGCGGCCGACCTCGGCTACCTGGAGGACGTGAAGCTGGAGTGGGTCGGCAACACGATCAGCGGGCCTCAGGACATCCAGTCCGCCGCCACCGGCCAGACGGACTTCGGCGGCGCGTTCAACGGCGCGGTCGTCAAACTGGCCGCGAACAACACCCCGATCAAGGCCGTCATCAGTTATTACGGCTCCGACAAGTACGCCTACAACGGCTACTACGTCCTCGAGGACAGCCCGATCCGATCGGCCCGCGATCTGGCCGGCAAGAAGGTCGGCATGAACACCCTCGGGGCGCACGCGGAGGCCATGCTCGACATCTATCTCCAGCGTGGCGGTCTGTCCCGGGCGGAGATCGGGAAGGTCGAACCGCTGGTCGTGCCGCCGGTGAACACCGAGCAGTCCCTGCGTGCGAGACAGATCGAAGTGGCCGTACTCGGCGGAATTCTGCGCGACAAGGCGCTCGCGGTCGGTGGAATTCGCCCGCTGTTCACGGACTTCGAACTGCTCGGCGCCTTCAGCGCCGGCTCCTACGTGATGACGGAGCGCTTTCTCAAGCAGAACCCCGACACGGCCCGGACCTTCGTCACCGCGGTGGGCCGGGCCATCGAGTGGTCGCGCACCACTCCGCGCGCCGAGGTCATCGCCCGGATGACGGACATCGTGAAGAAGCGCGGGCGCAACGAGGACACCGCGCCCCTGAAGTTCTGGCGGTCCTACGGCGTCGCCGAGACGTCGGGCCGGATCACCGGCAAGGAACTCCAGCTCTGGATCGACTGGCTGGCCGAGCGCGGCGACATCCGGAAGGGCCAGGTGACGTTGGGCGACCTCTACACCAACGAGTTCAACGCGGCCGGTCGGGGCGGCGCGACGCCCTCCTCGCCGGCCCCCTCCGCCTCGACGAGCGGGAGCTGATCCCATGCCTGTGTCCACCACACCCAAGATCGTGTTCGAGGACGTGCGGAAGGTCTTCACCGTCAAGGACTCCCCGGGGAAAGGGGGTTCGGGAGCACGGAGGTCCAGGGAGTTCACGGCCGTCGACGGCATCGACCTGGAGGTCGCGGCGGGTGAGTTCGTCGTCCTGGTCGGCCCCAGCGGCTGCGGAAAGTCGACCTTGCTGGATCTGCTCGCCGGCCTGGCCCGGCCCACCGGCGGGCGGATCCTGCTCGACGGCGAACCCGTGACCGGTCCGGGCCTGAACCGCGGCATCGTCTTCCAGCAGTACGCGCTGCTGCCCTGGCGCACCGCGCAGGGAAACGTGGAGTTCGGCCTGGAGGCCACCGGTGTTCCGCGCCGCGAAAGGGCCGCGCGGGCACGGGAGTTCCTGGATCTGGTCGGCCTGACCGGGTTCGAGAACCGGCATCCGCATGAGCTGTCGGGCGGGATGCGGCAGCGGGTGGCGATCGCCCGCAGCCTTGCCTACGACCCGGACGTGCTGCTCATGGACGAGCCGTTCGCCGCCCTGGACGCCCAGACCCGTGAGTCGTTGCAGGACGAACTGCTCCGCATCTGGCAGCGCACCGGGAAGACCGTCGTCTTCATCACGCACGGCATCGACGAAGCCGTCTACCTCGGGCAGCGCGTCGCCGTCATGACGTCCAGGCCGGGCCGCATCAAGCAGGTCGTGCCGGTCTCCCTCGACTCCCGCACCACCACGGACGACATACGTTCCAGTCCCGAGTTCGCACGCCACCGGCACGAGATCTGGTCGTTGCTGCACGACGAGGTGGCCCTGGCCCAGCAGTTGGAGAAGCAGGAGGCCTCCGTATGAGCCTCACGACCCGCCCCACCGCCGCCGAGGGAACTCTCCCGCCGGTCCCGGCGGAACGCGCCGAAGGCACCCACGCCCCCGCCGCCGCCCCGTCCGTCGTGTCCGCGCCGCCGCCGCGCCGGGCCCGCTCCCGGGCGGTCCGTCTCCGCGAGGCGCTCCGGCGGCCGGCGTCCCTCCTCGTGACCGGAGCCACCAAGTCCGCGGCGATCGCCGCCCTGTTGCTGCTGTGGGAGGCCGCGCCCCGGCTCGGACTCGTCGACCGGACCTTCCTGCCGCCGTTCAGCGAGGTCGCCGTCGCCTGGTGGGCGCTGGCGGCCGACGGCCAGCTCGCCGACAACACCTACGCCAGCCTGGTGCGCTCGTTCAGCGGATTCGGTCTGGCCCTCGCCGTGGCCGTACCCCTCGGTCTGCTGATCGGCTGGTACCGGCCCGTCGCCGATCTGCTCAATCCCCTGCTGGAGGTGTTCCGCAACACCGCCGCGCTGGCCCTGCTGCCGGTCTTCGTCCTGCTGCTGGGCATCGGTGAGACCTCGAAGATCTCCATCGTGGTGTACGCGTGCGCCTGGCCGATCCTGCTCAACACGATCAGCGCCGTACGCCATGTCGACCCCACCCTGCTGAAGCTGGCGAGGTCCATGGACCTGTCCGCACCCCGTCTCTTCCAGAAGGTCATCCTGCCGTCGGCCGTGCCGATGATCTTCACCGGCATCCGGCTGGCCGGAGCGGTGTCGATCCTGGTGCTGGTCGCCGCCGAGATGATCGGCGCGAAGGCGGGCCTCGGCTACCTGATCAACGCCTCGCAGTACAACTTCGCGATCCCGCAGATGTACGCGGGCATCATCACGATCTCCGCCATCGGCGTGACCGTCAACCAGCTCCTGGTGGTCCTGGAGCGCCGGCTCAGCTCCTGGCGCGTGTCCGCCGGCGACTGATCCGCCGCCCTCCCGCCGCGCAGTCCCGATCGTCCCACCGCCCCGATCCGAGGAACCCCATGACCGCGACCAGCCCCCGCCGGCTGCATCTCAACGCCTTCCTGATGAACGCCGGCCACCACGACGCCGCCTGGCGCCACCCCCGTACCCAGCCCGAACGGGTCACCGAACTGGCCTACTTCCAACAGCTCGCCCGGACCGCCGAGCGCGGGCTGCTCGACTCGGTCTTCCTCGCCGACGGCCTCGCCCTGTGGGGGAACGCCCGGTACAACGCGCTGGGCGGTTTCGAACCTCTCACGCTGCTGTCGGCGCTGGCGGCGGTCACCGAGCACGTCGGACTGATCGCCACCGTCTCCACCACCTTCAACGAGCCCTTCCACACCGCCCGCTGGTTCGCCTCCCTGGACCACATCAGCGGCGGCCGGGCCGGCTGGAACATCGTCACCTCCGGCACCGTCAACGAGGCCCGCAACTTCGGCCGGGACGAGCACCTGGAGCACCGGCTCCGCTACGAGCGGGCCCGGGAGTTCGTCGACGTCACCACCAAGCTGTGGGACAGCTGGGAGGACGACGCGATCCTGCTCGACCGGGAGCGCGGCATCTACGCGGACACCGACCGGGTGCGGGAGATCAACCACCGCGGGGAGCACTTCGGGGTCCGGGGTCCGCTGAACGTTCCGCGCAGCCCCCAGGGCCACCCGCTCCTGGTGCAGGCCGGTTCGTCGGAGGACGGCAAGGAGTTCGCCGCCCGGTACGCCGAGGCCGTCTTCACCGCCCAGCAGACCCTCGCCGACGGCCAGGACTTCTACAAGGACCTCAAGTCCCGGCTCGCCGCCCACGGCCGCGGCGAGGACCAGCTGCTGGTGCTCCCGGGCATCGCCCCCGTCATCGGGTCCACCGAGGCGGAGGCGCGCGCGCTGGAGCAGGAGCTCACGGAGCTGCAGATCCCCGAGTACGGGCTCGCCCAGCTGTCGGGGATGCTCGGAACGGACCTCACGGGGCTGCCCCTGGACGGGCCGCTGCCCGAGCTGCCCGAGGAGCGGGACATCAACGGCAACAAGAGCCGTTTCACGCTCGTCGCCGAACTCGCCCGCCGCGACGGCCTGACCGTACGCCAGCTCATCGCCCGCCTCGGCGGCGGACGCGGCCACCGCGTCTTCGCCGGCACACCGGAGCAGATAGCCGACGAACTCGAGGAGTGGTTCACCCAGGGCGCCGCCGACGGTTTCAACATCATGCCGCCTCATCTGCCGGGCGGGCTGGAGGACTTCGTCGACCAGGTCGTACCGATCCTGCAGCGCCGCGGCCTGTTCCGCACCGAGTACACGGGCCGCACCCTGCGCGAGCACTACGGGCTGGCCCGCCCCGCCAACCGGCTCGCGGCGGCAGCGGCGGAGGGAGGCACCCGGTGACCGGTCTCGATCTCACGGCGGACGTCCTGGTGGTCGGCGGTGGCCCGGCGGCGACGTGGGCGGCGCTCAAGGCGGCGCAGGCCGGGGCGGACGTGGTCCTCGCCGACAAGGGCTACTGCGGCACGAGCGGCGCCACCGCCTCGAGCGGCACCGGGGTCTGGTACGTCCCGCCGGAACCCGCCGCGCGCGAGGCGGCCATGGCGAGCAGGGAGGCGCTGGGCGGCTTCCTGGCCGACCGGCGCTGGATGGCGCGGGTGCTGGACCGGACGTACGCGGGCATGAACGAACTCGCGGCAGCCGGCCGCTACCCCTTCCCGACCGGTCCGGACGGGAAGCAGCTGAGGAACGGGCTGCAGGGGCCGGAGTACATGCGCAGGATGCGGATCCGCGTCCAGCGGGCCGGTGCGCGCGTCCTCGACCACAGTCCGGTGACCGAGCTGCTCACGGACCGGTCCGGCGCGGTGGCGGGGGCGAGGGGTCACCGGCGCCAGGCCGGGGAGCCGTTCCGGGTGCGCGCCGGGGCGGTCGTCCTGGCCACCGGGGGCTGCGCGTTCCTCAGCGGTGCGCTGGGCTGCAACGTCAACACCGGCGACGGTGCGCTGTTCGCCGCCGAGGCGGGCGCGGAACTGTCCGGCATGGAGTTCTCCAACGCGTACGGCATCGCGCCCGAGGGCACCTCCGTCACCAAGACCGCGTTCTACTCCTTCGCGACCTTCTACCGCGAGGACGGCACGGTCCTGGAGGGTGCGGCCAGCCAGGGCGGCAGGTCCGTGATCGCGAGGACGCTGCTCAGCGAGAAGGTGTACTGCCGCCTGGACCGGGCGGACCCGGCTGCCCGGCGGTCGATGCGGCTGGCCCAGCCGAACTTCTTCCTCACCTTCGACCGGCTCGGCATCGACCCCTTCACGCAGCGCTTCGCCGTCACGCTGCTCGCCGAGGGCACCGTGCGCGGCACCGGCGGCATCCGCGTCACGGGAGACGACTGCTCGACGACCGTTCCGGGCCTGTACGCGGCCGGTGACGCGGCCTCCCGCGAGGAGATCTGCGGCGGCTTCACCGGCGGCGGCAGCCACAACGCCGCGTGGGCCATCTCCTCGGGCTCGTGGGCGGGTGAGGGCGCGGCCCGACACGCCTTCTCCCTGGGGGGCCGCTTCCCGGCGCGCCGTGCGCTCCCCGTGGGCGGGGCCGGGATCCGGCCGACGGGCAGGCCGGGGCCGGCCGGCGGCTTCCGTGACGTCGTCACCGCGGTCCAGGCGGAAGTGCTGCCCTACGAGAAGAACTACCTGCGCCACGGCGAGCAGCTCACCGCCTCCCTGCGGGTGCTCGACAGCCTCTGGCAGGAGCTGCGCGGCACGCTGCACGCGGAGGGCGGGGATGTCGTACGGGCCCGCCAGGCGTCGGCGATGGCGGCCCACGCCCGCTGGATGTACACCGCGGCGCTGGCCCGTACCGAGAGCCGCGGGATGGCCAGGCGGCTCGACTTCCCGGCGCAGGATCCGCGGCAGCACCACCGCATCGTCACCGGGGGCCTGGACCGGGTGTGGACCCGGCCCGAGCCCCTGGCCTCCGCACCGGACAGACCACTGGAGGTGGCTTCGTGATCGAACTGGTCTCGGCGGAACGCTGTATCGCCTGCGACAAGTGCATCAGGGTCTGCCCGACCGACGTCTTCGACCGGGGCGAGGACGGAGTCCCGGTGCTCGCCCGCCGCGACGACTGCCAGACCTGCTTCCAGTGCGAGGCGAACTGCCCGGTCGACGCCCTGTACGTCGCGCCGCAGACCCGCCCGCTGCCCGACGACCCCGGCGCCCCGGACGAGGAGCACCTGGCCCGTACCGGACTGCTGGGCAGCTACCGCCGGCACATCGGCTGGGGACACGGCCGCACGCCCGGCGCACTGCGAGCCGTCGGCCCTCCCCTCGGCCCACCGGGGGCCGACCGCCCCGCACCGCCCCTCACATCCTGACCGATCACCCCCGAAAGGAACCGCACATGACCACCAGCACCGGCTTCGACGTCCGCAGGACCGGAGGCCGTATCGGCGCGGAGATCCACGGTGTGGACCTGCGCGCCGACCTCGACCCCGCCGTCGTCTCCGAGATCAACTCGGCGCTCCTGGAACACAAGGCCCTCGTCTTCCGCGACCAGCAGCTCGACGAGGCGGGCCAGCTCCGCTTCGCGTCCCTCTTCGGCGAGCTCACCACGGCGCACCCGACCGTGCCGTCCGTCGACGGCCGGCCCCAGATCCTGCCCGTGGACGGCGACGAGGGCATCCGCGCCAACACCTGGCACACGGACGTCACCTTCGTCCGCACACCGCCGAAGGCGTCCACGCTGCGCAGCATCGTGGTCCCGCCCTACGGGGGCAACACCCTCATCGCCAACTCGGGCGCCGCCTACCGGGATCTGCCCGAGCCGCTGCGCGAGCTGGCGGACCGGCTGTGGGCGGTGCACACGAACGCCTACGACTACGCCGCCCCCGCCGCCCCGGCGAGCGAGAAGGCGGCCGAGCACCGCAAGCAGTTCGTCTCCCGGAAGTACCGCACCGCCCACCCGGTCGTCCGGGTCCATCCCGAGACCGGGGAGCGCGGGCTGTTCATCGGCGGCTTCGCCCAGAGCATCATCGGTCTCGGCCCCTCGGAGTCCCGCGACCTGCTGCGCATCTTCCAGTCGTACGTGACCCGTCCCGAGAACATCCTGCGAGTGGCGTGGCAGCCCGGCGACCTCGTCCTGTTCGACAACCGCATCACCCAGCACTACGCCCCCGACGACTACGGCGACCTGCCGCGGCTGCTGCACCGGGTGACCGTCGCGGGCGACGTCCCGGCCGGTGTGGACGGCACGCTGAGCCACATCATCGAGGGTGACGACGCCGCCCACTACACCCCGGCGGCGGCCTGAGTCCTCCGGGCGTGTCCCGCCGGCCGGGTCGGAGTCCTGAACCCGGCGGGATCGGCGAGGCACTCCCCCGGGCCGCCGGGCAGCTCTCCGTTGCCCGGCGGCCCGGCGAGCGCCGCCGGCGTCGTGGACGTGCACCCGCGACGGCGGCGGCCGTCTCGTTCCACGCGTCGGACCACGACGACCGCACGTGGTCCCCTCGGACGCGACGAACCCGACGCGCCCCGGCGGGCGACGGGCCGCGCGGGCGAGGGCTCTTCGGTCACCGCGCGTCCGCGCACGGGCGCCGTGGACGCTACGCGCCGTACGCCCGCATGCCCTTGGCCCGGGCGGTCCTCGCGCTCGCGTCCGAGCCGAGGAGGCCGAGGACCTCGAGGGCGCGGCGCGGCTGGGACGCGGAGGCGAGGACGCCTCCGCCGAACGTCGAGCTGATGGCGGTGTCGCCCGGCAGCGGGCCGGCGACGACGACGCCCGGCAGGTCCATCAGCTCGCTGTGCTGCTGGAACGCCAGGTCGGCCCGGCCGGACGACAGCAGGCTGCCGGCCGGCACGCCGGGCGGCGCCTGGACGAGGCGGCCGGCGAGCGGGCCGGCGAGGCCCAGCCGGCCGATCAGGTCGATCAGGGCGGTCCCGCTGGGACCGGTGGAGTAGGCGATCGTCCTGGCGGACGCCAGGACGGTGCGCAGGTCGGCTTCCGTGTCGAGCGCCGGAACGGGTGACCCCTCCGGCACGGCGGCGACGACCTGGGAGATCCACAGCGGGCGCGCCGTGCCCGCCAGGAGGTGCCCCTCCTTCTCCAGGGCGGTCAGCGCTCCGTGGGCGAGCACGAGCAGGTCGGCCTCGGCGCCCTCGCGCACCCGCCGGGCGATCTCGACCCCGCCGGCGGCCTCGAACCGCACGGGGAGCCCGTGGGCGAGCCGGATGTGCGCGGACAGCTCGGCCAGTACCGGCCGGGTCGCCATCGAGGACAGCCCAGAGATCACTCGGTCCACGTCGCCTCCTTGGTGTCCGGCAGAGGGTACGACGCTCGGCCGGGCGGCTCAACGGCGGTCTGCGAGACTGGCCGCGTGAGCGCACCCCGGAGCACGGCGGCTGGAAAGGTCCTCGAGGTCCTCGCGGCCTTCGACCGCGAACACCCGTCGCAGACACTGTCGGAGATCGCCCAGCGCACCGGCCTGGCCCTGAGCACGACGCACCGGGTGGTCGCCGAGCTGGCGGGTTGGGGGGCGCTGGAGCGCGGGGAGGACGGCTCGTGGCATGTCGGGCTGAGGCTCTGGGAGATCGCCTCGGGATGCCCGCGCACCCAGATCCTGCGTGATGTGGCGCTGCCCTTCATGCAGGACCTCTACGAGGCGACCCACGAGAACGTCCAGCTCGCGGTGCGCGAGGGGGCGGAGCTCGTGTTCGTCGAGCGGATCGCCGGGCACCGGTCGGTGGAGCTGGTGACGGAGGTCGGGTCCCGTTTCCCGATCGGCTCCACCGGGATGGGGCGGGTGCTGCTGGCCCACGCGCCGCCGGACATCCAGGAGGAGGTCCTCGCCTCGCCGCTGCGGGCCTGGACCCCGCACACCGTCACCGACCCGAAGACCCTGCGGACGGATCCGGTCCAGCTCCGTCCGCAGGG
>NZ_RDBI01000002.1 GCF_008042125.1 Streptomyces sp. MS191 | reverse complement strand
GCCTTGCGCGCCTTACGCACCGTCAACCACCCCTAGGGTTTCGGCAGTCCACCGCGGACAAGTCTAGGCGGCGGGCCGCCGCCGGGGAGCAGGACGAAGAGGACGGAACGGAAGTGTCCCGGATCCACGGCCGCCCCTCCGGAGCTCCACCCGGCACCGCACTGCCCGGACGTGGACCCGAGGAGGCCGTCATGGGCATCGGGGACTGCGCCCGGCCGGCCGGCGGCGGCCCGCTGACCGTCATGTACGTCGCCTACTACGCCATCTACGTCGTCACCCCGCTCGCCCTCGTCGCCTCGCTCGTCCTGCCCTGGCGCCGCCGCTGGCGCCGTACCCGCGTGTGGCTGGCCGTCCTGGCGCTCCTCCCGCAGGCCGTCGTCGCCGCGAGCCTCGCCGCCCTGCTGGCCTTCGGCGGGTAGGCGGCGCCCCGCCGGGCCTCCCGGTGGCGCGACGCGTGGAAGCCCGTGCGGCCGAGGACCTTCCAGGTCGACCGGTCCTCGTTCTCGGCGAGGGAGGAGACCCGGGTCGACGTGGTGGTGCCCGACGGGCCGCCGCCGGCCGGCCGGGCGCAGTCCCCGATGCCCATGACGGCCTCCTCGGGTCCACGTCCGGGCAGTGCGGTGCCGGGTGGAGCTCCGGAGGGGCGGCCGTGGATCCGGGACACTTCCGTTCCGTCCTCTTCGTCCTGCTCCCCGGCGGCGGCCCGCCGCCTAGACTTGTCCGCGGTGGACTGCCGAAACCCTAGGGGTGGTTGACGGTGCGTAAGGCGCGCAAGGCGTGGCTGGTGGCCGGTGGGGCCGTCGGGGTGTGCCTCAGCTTCGTCGCCCTGCTCGTCGTCGGGACGTACTCCGCCGCCGCCGGTCTCCTCGGCGGGGCGGGCAGCGGGGTCAACGGGACCGTCGCGCTCGCCAAGGGGGCGGTGCCGGCCGCGTACCAGGGGCTGGTGCAGAAGTGGGGGAACCTCTGCCCCGCCATCAATCCGGCGCTGCTCGCCGCGCAGCTCTACCAGGAGAGCGGCTGGAACCCGCGGATCGTCTCGCCGGCCAACGCCATGGGCATCGCGCAGTTCATCCCCGGCACGTGGGCGGGGCACGGCATCGACGGGGACGGTGACGGGGACCGTGACGTCTGGGACCCCAAGGACGCGATCCCGTCGGCGGCCTCGTACGACTGCGAGCTCGCGGGGTACGTGAAGAAGGTGCCCGGTGACGCGACGAACAACATGCTGGCCGCCTACAACGCGGGTGCGTACCGGGTCATAAAGTCCGGTGGTGTGCCGCGGATCAGCGAGACGCAGAACTACGTCCGGATCATCCGGTCGCTGGAGAAGAGCTTCGCGCGGCCCGTCGGCCGGGTCGAGCCCTCGCGTCAGGCCGCGAGTGCCATCTACTACGCCCAGCAGAAGCTGGGGACGCCCTATCTCTGGGGTGGTACGGGAACGGCCGCCCAGAATGGCCGATTCGACTGCTCCGGGCTGACCCAGGCCGCGTACCTCTCGGTCGGGATCGAGCTGCCTCGGGTGGCCAACGACCAGTACAACGCCGGGCCGCATCCGTCCCGCGACGAGCTGCTGCCGGGCGATCTCGTGTTCTTCTCCGACGATCTCACCAACTCCCGTGCCATCAGGCACGTCGGCCTCTACGTCGGTGGCGGCTATATGATCGACGCTCCGCGTACGGGGGCCGTGATCCGGTTCGACAAGATCGACACGCCGGACTACTTCGGGGCGACCCGGGTCACCAAGGACGGTGCGGCCGCACTGCCGACGCACCTTCCCCAGGTGTGACGCGAAGTCGGCCCACCTGGCTGGAACTCTTCGTAAGACACAGGCCCTGAGCTGCGGCGACGTGTCACTCTTCGGTAACGTCGGAGTGATCGTCAGGGAAGAGCGGAACGCATGCCTCAGGCGGTTCGTTCCCGATCCGACCGCCCATGGTCGAACGGTCGACTCACGTGACAAGGCAAGGGGCCGCTGCAGATGGCTGGACTCGCATCGGACGGTTCGAACCCCGATGTCGGCCTGCTCTACGACATCAACGGGCTGGCGAAGGACGCGCCGCCGTGGTTCGACCGCGTCATGGAGTTCGTCGGCGAGTACGGGATCATGCTCGGGCTCGTCCTCGTCGCGCTCTGGTGCTGGTGGAGCGTCCGCCGGCGCGCGGCCCTCACCGACGCCGTCGCCGGTGTCGCCGCGCTGGTCTGGGCGCCGCTCGCGGCCGGTGTCGCCCTGCTGGTCAACATCCCGATCCGCGGGTTCGTCGAACGGCCGCGGCCCTTCAACGACCACCAGGGTCTCGAGGTCCTCGTCGACGGGAAGACCGACTTCTCCTTCGTGAGCGACCACGCCACGATGGCGATGGCCATCGGTGTCGGGCTCTTCGTCGCCCACCGCAGGCTCGGTCTGGTCGCCATCGCGCTGGCCTTCACCGAGGCCTTCTGCCGGGTCTACATGGGCGTGCACTACCCGACCGACGTGATCGGCGGTCTCGCCCTCGGTACGGCGGTGACGCTGCTCCTCGCTCCGCTGGCGCACGCCCTGCTGACGCCGGTCGTGTCGGCGATCGCCCGCTCCGGGGCCGGCGCCCGTCTCGTCAGGTCGCGCCGCGTCGCCGCGCGCGGTCCGGTGCCCGAGACGCTGGACATCCCCGAGCCGCGGCTCGGCTCCGGCGAGAACGACCTGGCCGCCTAGGTCCTGTCCGGGCGATCTTGGAGGATCGGCCCGCGGCGTCGGATGTGGTGCATCGCAAGGCGGAGGATCGCCCTCGTACCGGGTGTACTCGGGCGACTCCGACAACGCCGCGAGGGGCCGCAGCCGTCGTCGCGGGCCCGAGAAGATCGCCCGGACAGGACCTAGGTCCGTCCGGTCCGGTGTGATCGACGAGACACCCTTGGAGCCCCTCCCCGCCCGGCGGGTGAGGGGTTCCGTCGTCAGGTGGCGCCGTCCGCCGGTACGCCGTCCGGCGCGGTGGCGTGGGCCGCCGCGTCCGTGCGGGCCCGCTCGCGCGAGCGGCGGGCCGGGCCCCTCCATCCGCAGCTGCACCGGGCTGTCGCGAACGAGCCGCGTTCCGTGGTGGTCGTCTCGTGGGGGGCCTGCTCATGCACGTGTCCACCGTACTGCGCGTGACGAGGGAAGATCGCCCGGACAGGACCTAGGTCCGTCCGGTCCGGTGTGATCGACGAGACACCCTTGGAGCCCCTCCCCGCCCGGCGGGTGAGGGGTTCCGTCGTCAGGTGGCGCCGTCCGCCGGTACGCCGTCCGGCGCGGTGGCGTGGGCCGCCGCGTCCGTGCGGGCCCGCTCGCGCGAGCGGCGGGCCGGGCCCCTCCATCCGCAGCTGCACCGGGCTGTCGCGAACGAGCCGCGTTCCGTGGTGGTCGTCTCGTGGGGGGCCTGCTCATGCACGTGTCCACCGTACTGCGCGTGACGAGGGGCGGCGGCCGTCGTTATCCGGATGGGTTCTCACCAGGCCCTCGGGTCCCGAGGAGGGCGCGTCCCGGGCAATCGGCGTCACGGCGTTGGGGGTTGGCAGGCGATGGCGGAGCGGTACGGGCGGCTGTACGGACGCGGAGGCGGCGCGTGGGCCGTCGCCGTGACTCTGGTCGCGGGGGCGGCCACCGGAGGCTGTTCCGCTTCCGAGGACGCGAAGCCGGCCGGGGACCCGCTGGCGACGGTGCGGGCGGCGGCCGAGGTGCTGGCGCGGGCCGGGACCTCGCGGACGAGCACGTCGATGGAGATGGCGACCGGTGGGACCCGGGTGACGATCCGGGGCGAGGGCGGCTACGACTTCCGGCAGCGGACCGGCCGGCTGCAGGTCGTCCTGCCCAAGGACGCCGCGGGCACCAGCGAGCACCGGCCGATCACCGAACTGCTGGCCCCGGGCGCGCTCTACATGAAGAACCGCGGTGCGGGGGTCCCCGCTGACAAGTGGGTCCGGGTGGACACCACCGCGCTCGACGACGGCAATCTCGTCACGGGCGGGGCCACCGATCCGGCCGCCGCCGCCGAGCTGCTGCGCGGCGCGCAGCGCGTGACGTACGTCGGCGAGGTGGAGCTGGCGGGGGTGAGGGTCGGTCACTACCGCGGGGTCGCGGACATCGCGGCGGCCGCCCGGGTCGCCTCGCCGCAGATGAAGGGTGCGCTGACCGCGGCGGCGAAAGGGTTCGCCACGGACACCGTCCCCTTCGACGCGTACCTGGACGCGGAGGGCCGGCTCCGGAAGGTGCGGCATCAGTTCAGCTTCGCCAACCAGGAGCGTACGGTCGCCGTCGCCTCGACGACGCTGCTGTACGGCTTCGGTACGCCGGTCGTGGTGAAGCTCCCGGCGCGGAAGGACATCTACGCCGGGAAGGTCCAGGCGTAGGTCCGGCCGGACCGGGGC
>NZ_RDBI01000199.1 GCF_008042125.1 Streptomyces sp. MS191 | reverse complement strand
GTCCTTCGCCGGGCCGCTGGCCGCGACGGTGCTGGGCGACTTCGGCGCCGAGGTCATCAAGGTCGAGCATCCGGTCCGCCCGGATCCGGCGCGTACGCACGGCCCGGCGAAGGACGGCGAGGGGCTGTGGTGGAAGATGCTCGGCCGCAACAAGCACACCGTCACCCTCGACCTGAGCCGGCCCGCCGGCGCCGAACTGCTGCTCCGGCTCGCCGCGCAGTCCGACGTCCTGATCGAGAACTTCCGGCCCGGGACGCTGGAACGCTGGGGGCTGGGTCCCGAAGAACTGCACCGCGCCAACAGCCGGCTGGTCGTGGCCCGCGTCACCGGCTTCGGACAGTACGGCCCCTACGCCCGCAGGCCCGGGTTCGGCACCCTCGCCGAGTCCATGAGCGGCTTCGCGGCGCTGACGGGCGAGCCGGACGGGCCTCCGACCCTGCCGCCCTTCGGTCTCGCCGACGGAGTGACCGCGCTGGTCGCCGCCTCCGCCGTGCAGACCGCCCTGTACCACCGCGACGTGCACGGCGGCCCGGGCCAGGTCGTCGACCTGGCGATCATCGAACCGCTGCTGACGCTGCTGGGCCCGCAGCCCACGGCCTACGACCAGCTCGGCGCCGTGCCGCCCCGCACGGGAAACCGGTCGGTGAACAACGCCCCCCGGAACATCTATCCCACCCGGGACGGCGCGTGGGTGGCCGTCAGCACCTCCGCCCAGTCCGTCGCCGAGCGGGTCATGAAGCTCGTGGGGCATCCGGAGGTGACCGCCGAACCCTGGTTCGCCGGGGGTGCCGGTCGGGCCGCGCACGCGGACCTGCTCGACGCCCAGGTCGGTTCCTGGATCGCGGCCCGCGACCGGGACACGGTGATCGCCGCCTTCGAGGAGGTCGAGGCAGCCATCTCCCCCGTCCACGGCATCGCGGACATCTTCGAGGACCCGCAGTACCAGGCCCTGGACTCACTTACGACGGTGGAAGACCCGGTACTGGGGCCGCTGCGCATGCAGAACGTGCTCTTCCGGCTGTCCGCCACGCCCGGCGCCATCCGCTGGACCGGCCGCGCGCACGGCCGCGACACCCGCACGGTCCTCGCCGAGCGACTGGGGCTGTCACCCCGCGAACTGGACGCACTCGCCGCGGACCACACGATCTGACGACCCGTTTCCTCCCTCCCCTCGCCCTTCCTCTGGAGATTCCATGAACAGCGTCCACGGATACCGCGGCGGGCCGGTACACCTGGCCGGCGCTCCGGTGCTCGACCTCGCTCATCCGATGCGCCGGGGGATGCCGCAGTCACCGAACCACCCGCCCTTCCGCATGCTGCTCGAACGCCGCCACGGCGACCACGTCCGTGTGGACGGCGGATCCGCGGCCAACGAACTCATCGTGACCGGGGGCCACGTCGGCACCCATGTCGACGCTCTGGCGCACGTCTCGCAGGCCGGGCTGCTGCACGGGGGGATCCCGGCGGGCACGGTCCAGAGCCACGAGGGGTTCGCCCGGCACGGGATCGAGGAGTTCCCGCCGTACGTGGGTCGGGCGGTCCTCCTGGACGTCGCCGCCGTGCACGGGGTACCCGTCCTGCCCGCGGGCCACGAGATCACCGTCGCCGACCTGGAGAAGGCCCGGGACGCGGCCGGCGTGGAGATCGGGGCGGGGGACGCGCTGCTGATCGGGACGGGCTGGTCCAGGCACTGGGCGGACGCGGCGCTCTTCACCGGCCAGGAGCACGGGGCGCCTGGTCCCGGGCCGGCGGCCGGGGCCTGGATCGCGGAACGGGGAGTACGGGTGGCCGGAGGCGAGACCATCGCCTTCGAGCACATCGCGCCCGGCCGCGGGCACGCCGAACTGCCCGTGCACCGGCAGCTCCTCGTGGAGACCGGCATCCACATCGTGGAGACGATGCGGCTCACCGGGCTCGCCGAAGCCGCCGCGCGTCGCGGGCGAGCGGACTTCCTGCTGGTGCTGGCGCCGCTGCCGGTGGTCGGCGCCACGGGCTCCCCCGTCCGCCCCCTCGCCCTGCTCCCGGCCGACGAGACGGAGGACCGGACATGAGCATCGCGGAGCCCGAGGGGTACGCGGCGCTGCTGGCGGCCTTCGCGGTCGCCTGCCGGAGCGACGGGATACCGCGGGAGGTCGCGGCGGACGCGGCGGCACGCACCCTGGACTGTCTCGGGAACAGCCTGGGGGCCCTCGGTCCGCACACCGGCGAGGCCGCCGGCCCCTCGCCGCAGGCGACGGCGCTGGCCCTGGCCCGTGCGGCCGGCGGAGCCGGGGAGGCCACCACCGTCGGCAGCGGCGTGCGGCTGCCGGCCGACCGGGCCGCACTGGTCAACGGCACGCTCGCGCACGCCCTCGACTTCGACGACACCCACCTGCCGTCCGTGCTGCACCCCACGGCCGCCGTCCTGCCCGCGGCGCTCGCCGCCGCCGAGGCGACCGGGGCCACCGGTGCCGCGTTGCTGGCCGCGCTGGCGGCGGGAGGGGAGGTGTGCTGCCGCCTGGGGATGGCCTCGTACGATCCGGAGCTGCGCAATTCCGTGTTCTTCGAGAAGGGCCTGCACGCCACCTCCATCTGCGGGACCGTGGGCGCCGCGGTGGCCGCGGGCCTGCTGTACGGGCTGACCGAGGCCGAGCTGGCGCACGCCATCGGCATCGCCTGCTCGATGGGCGCCGGGGTGATCGAGGCGAACCGGACCGGCGGCAGCGTCAAGCGCCTGCACTGCGGCTGGGCGGCCCACTCCGGGGTGTGCGCCGCCCAGTTCGCGGCGGGCGGGATCACCGGGCCGCCGACCGTGCTGGAGGGCCGCTTCGGATTCCTGACGGCGTTCCTGGACGAGCGGTGGACGGCGGGGCCGCTGCTGGCCGGCCTGGAGGAGATGGGCGCGGCCGGCAACTGGCAGTACGCGCGGACCGTCTTCAAGCCGTACCCCTCCAACCACTTCACCCACCCCGGGATCGACTGCGCGCTGGCGCTGCGCCGGGCCGGACTGCGGGCCGAGGACGTGCTGAGCGCGCAGCTCGGGGTGGCCGCCGCGCCCCGGCGGACCATCGGGGAACCGCGTGCGGAGAAGACGCGGCCCCGGACGCCGTACCACGCGAAGTTCTCGGGTCCGTACACGGTCGCGGCGGCGCTTCTGTCGGGCACGGGCGAGGGGGGTGAGGCCGCCGGTCCGGGGCTCGGTCATGCGGACTTCTCCCCAGCGGCGTTCACCGATCCACGGCGGCTCGCGCTGGCGGAGCGGGTGGAGGTGGTGGCCGACGCCACGTGTGACGCGGAGTTCCCGCACGTCTTCAGCGCGGTGCTGCGGGTGCGCACGCGCGGTGGCCGGCTGAGGCAGACACGCGTCGCCGGTTCGCTGGGCGGTCCCGGCGCCCCGCTGTCGCGGGAGCAGCTGGCGGGAAAGTTCCGGCTGAACGCGGAGCCCGTTCTGGGAGCGGCACGGGCGAGCGAGGTGGTGGCGGCGGTACGGGCGCTGGGAACGGCACCGCGCGGCGCGATCGGAGCTCTGCTGGCACTGACACGGACCGGGTGAACGGGACGGGCCGCCGGTGCGCGGGAAGGCGTCCGCGCCGCGGGAGGGGGCGTCACCGCCACCGGTGCGCGGGAAGGCGTCCGCGCCGCGGGAGGGTGGGGCGCGTCACGGCCGGTGGTCTCCGGGACCGGGTCACGGCCACCGGTGCGAGGGAAGGCGTCCGCGCCGCGGGAGGGTGGGGCGCGTCACGGCCGGTGGTCTCCGGGACCGGGT
>NZ_RDBI01000198.1 GCF_008042125.1 Streptomyces sp. MS191 | reverse complement strand
CCGCCCGCCCCACGACCAGCCTCTCCGGCCAGCGCGGCTACATCGTCCAGGCCGTCGAGGACCACCTCAGCCGCACCGGCACCATCGACGAGAAAACCCTGGCCCGCGGCGGCTACCGGATCACCACCACCCTCGAAAAACCCAAGCAGGACGCCTTCGTCGCCGCCGTCCACGAACAGGTCACCTCCCGGCTCGACCCGGCACGCAACCCGACCGACCGCTACGTCCGCGTCGGCGGAGCGGCCATCGACCCGGCCAGCGGACGCGTCCTCGCCCTCTACGGCGGCATCGACTACACCCGCCAGTACGTCAACAACGCCACCCGCCGCGACTACCAGGTCGGCTCCACCTTCAAGCCCTTCGTCCTCACCGCGGCCGTCGAGACCGCCGCACAGACCCAGGACGGCCGCCCGATCACCCCGAACACCTACTACGACGGCACCAACCGCCGCCTCGTGGACGGCTGGCCCGGCGAACCCTACGACCCCGCCAACGAGGACGACGCCTCCTACGGCGACATCACCGTCCGCACCGCCACCGACCAGTCGGTGAACGCCGTGTACGCGCAGATGGCGGTCGACGTCGGCCCCGGCAGGGTCCGGGACACCGCCGTCGCCCTCGGCCTGCCGGCCACCACACCCGACCTGAACGCCTCCCCCTCCATCGCCCTGGGCCCCGCCACCGCGAGCGTCCTCGACCTGGCCGAGGCCTACGCCACCCTCGCCAACCACGGCCGGCACGGCGCCTACACCCTCGTCGACTCGATCAGCAAGGACGGCCACGAACTCGACCTGCCCGACGCCGAGAGCACCCAGGTCGTCACCCGCGAGGCCGCCGACACGACGACCGCGGTCCTGCGCGGCGTGGTGGAGACCGGCACCGGGACCGCGGCACGCGCCGCCGGCCGCCCCGCCGCCGGCAAGACCGGCACCGCCGAGGAGGACCGCGCCGCCTGGTTCGCCGGCTACACCCCCGACCTGGCGACCGTCGTCACGATGATGGGCCAGGACCCGGACACCGGCGAACAGAAGTCGCTGTACGGCGCACTCGGCATGGCCCGCGTCAACGGCGGCGGCCCACCCGCCGAGATCTGGGCCCAGTTCACCCGGGAGGCACTGGCGGGCACCGAACCCAAGGACTTCGAGCTCCAACTCGGCGAAGGCGCCGAGGAACCGCCCGCCCCGGACCCGGCGCGCCCCGACCTCACGGACGGTCGGGCCGAGGACCCCACGGAGGAGCAGGAGGACGCGGAGGACGAGCAGGCCCAGGGACCGCAGCACCCCGCACGCCCCCACCAGCCCCAGCGCGGCCCGGGCGGCCAGGACGGCGCCGGCACGACGGACAGGACCCGCGGCGACACCGGGGCAGGCTCCCCCGCCACGAACACGGACACCCGACCACCCCGCACCGCCGGCTCCACCC
>NZ_RDBI01000197.1 GCF_008042125.1 Streptomyces sp. MS191 | reverse complement strand
CCGGGTTCCCCCACCGTGCGCACGGTCCGGCGACACCTATCCTTCCTGGCATGCCCCTCCCCTTCCGCGTCCGTGACGGGCGCCCGTCCCCGCGGGTCACCGACGCCCTCGTGGCGCTGGTCGTCACCCTCGTCGTGGTGATCTGGACCCTGGTCGCGGCGCGGTACACCGACGAGCCGGCGGCACGGACGGTCGTCGGCTGGATCGTGATCGCGATCGGTTGCGGGGCGCTGTGCTTCCGCCGCCGGTGGCCCGTCGCGGTGGCCGTCGTGACCCTGCTGGCCTGCGCGGTCTACTACCCGGTCTCGGCCCAGGACGGGCCGCTGATGATCACCTTCGCGCTCGCCCTCTACACGCTGGCCGCCGAGGGCCGGTTCGCCGCCGCCGTCGCCCTGGCCGCGGCCACCCTGCTCGCCGTCGGCCTCGGCGAGCTCCGCCAGCAGCCGGGGCACCGGCAGATCGACGACACCTCGCTCGCGATGCTGTCCGGCTGGCTGATCAGCCTGGTCGCCGTCGGCCGCGCCCAGCGCACCCGGCTCGCCTACCTGCACGAGGTGGAACAGCGGGCGCTCGCCGCCGAGCGGGAGCAGGAGGCGCGCGCCCGGCAGAGCGCCACCGAGGAGCGTCTGCGGATCGCCCGGGAGCTGCACGACGTGCTCGGGCACAGCATCTCGCTCATCAACGTCCAGTCCGGTGCCGTCCTGCACCGGCTGGGCAAGGGGCCGGCGCCCGACGTCGGCCTGGCCGCCGCCGAGGAGGCGCTGCAGGCGGTGAAGGCCACCAGCAAGGACGCGCTGCGGGAGCTGCGCGCGACCCTCGGACTGCTGCGGCGGGCCGACGAGGCGGCGCCGACCTCGCCGACCTCGGGCCTCGCGCTGCTCGGCGAGCTGGTGGAGCGGGCCCGGAGCGCCGGCCTCGACGTCCGCACGGCGGTGGCGGGCAGCCCCGCCGCGCTGGCTCCGCCGCTCGACCTCGCCGCGTACCGGATCGTGCAGGAGTCGCTGACCAACGTCACCCGGCACGCGGGGGCGCGGACCGCGCTGGTCACACTGGACTGGGGCCCGCGCGAGCTGAGGCTGCGGATCGAGGACGACGGGGAGGGCGCGCCGGAGGAGTCGCCGCAGGGCAGCGGCATCCGCGGGATGGCGGAGCGGGCCCGGGCCTTCGGCGGCGACCTGACCGCCCGGAACACCGCCGACGGCTTCCTGGTCGACGCCCGGCTGCCGCTCGCCGATGCCGGCCACGCCCCCCTGCCGACGACCGATCCGTCCGCGTAGTTGATCACGTACAGCTGCCCCCAGAAGCGGACCATGCGCGCGTGGAGCGGCTTGCGCCCGATCGTCGCCACGGTCTGGAGCACGGCGACGACGGTCGCCAGCCCGAGGGTGAGGGCGACGAAGAGGAAGTGGCCGCCCGCCGTCAGGG
>NZ_RDBI01000196.1 GCF_008042125.1 Streptomyces sp. MS191 | reverse complement strand
CCGGGGGGGTCGTCGGCGACGGCGGGGCCGACGGTGAGGGTGGTCACCGTGACGAGGGTGGCGGCGAGGACCGCGAGGCGGTGGGGAGTGGTGGTGGTCATGGCGGCAGCACCTCAGGAGAGTTTGATGGTGCCGGTTCGGAACGTGGGGAGTTGGAAGGTCACCTCGGTGGTGCTGGCCGGCGGTGCCGGGAACTGCAGGAATACGGCTGTTGAGCGACCCGGGCCGAGGTCGGCGAGGCCGGATGTGGTCAGCGGGCGGCCGTCCGTGTCACGGAGGACGTAGTAGCGCTTCTTCTCGACGGAGTCGACGAGGGTCGCGCCACCGAGTGAGTCTCCGTGTTTGACGATCTCCACTTCGTCGCCCGCCACTTGCGCGGGAATGACGCTCGTCGCGTCGGACGTGTTGGCCAGCTTGCCGCTCACGGTCAGAAAGCCCCCGGCATCCCGTTTGGCTGACTGGATGGTGAGCTCAAGCCCGTTCTGCCCCTTGAGTACGGCCAGCACCTCGGAGGGCTCCTCGGTCTGCGTCTTCTTGCCGTCCTCGGTGCCCGCGGGGGTCCGGGAAGGTGAGGAGGCAGTGTTCTTGGGGGGCTCGTCCTCGCTGCCGCAGCCGGCGACGCCGAGGACGAGAGCCGCAAGGACGACGGCGATCGCCCCTCTGCGGGTCTGCGTTGCGTACCGAGCGCTCATGGGTCGGGGTTCCTTCGCTTGTCAGTCGGCCAGTCGAACGGTGAAGAGATCGGCGGCGCTCGGCAGCCTCGGGTCCTCTGGGTCGATCTCCCAGGCGACGCCGTGACAGGTGAGTCCGAGAATGGGGCTGGGCTCTGTCGGAGTCGGTGTCGGCGTGGGTGTCGGGTCCGGGCTGGTGGGGTCCGGCGACGGCTCCTCCGGCTCCGGTGTGGGCTCGGGCGCCTCGAAGGTACAGCGGGGTTCGATGACCGCCGAAGCCGTTGCGGTGGCGTGTTGCTTCTCCGTGCCGGGGACGACGGACGCACCGACGGTGTTCAGGGTGCGGACTTCCACGCTGAAGCCTTCTCGGTCGGGGAGAAGGTCGCAACGGTCGCCCCAGAGGGTTGCTTCGTTCTTCGCAGCGAAGGAGGCTGCCTGTCGGCAGGCGGCGGATGGGTCGTACCTCTCGCCGTCGACGTACTCACCCCATCGAGAGGGGTCGAGGATCACGTCGAGCCAGCCGTCTCGAAGTTGTTCCCGTGCGTCCTGGGCTGCTGCCAGCGCGGCCGCATCGGCAGCGGTCTGGGCGCCGTTGCGCGTAGCTCCCGCTTGCCCTACTGCGAAGTAGGCGAACGCAAGGAAGAGCAGGCCCGCCACCACCACGATGTAGATGGGGAAGGCCTGCCCGGAGTCGTCGGTTGAACGACTGGTCACTCGCCTCCGCCACCGCCGGTGAGGCTGGCGATCTTCGTGCTGATCGCGTTCTTGATGCTCTGACCGATGCTGGTGCCCGAGATCGCCACCACGATCGCCACCACCACCACGATGATCCCCAGGTACTCGACCGCCGTCTGTCCCCGGTCGCCGTCCTGTGCCCGTCGTCGTCCCCCGTGTCGCGCCGTGTCGCGCGCCCAGCTCGACAGGTGAACCTTGGCCTTGGTCACGGCCCTCAGTAGCGTGTCGTTCATCCTGACCTCCTCTGGGTTCCTGCTTGTCGGTGCCGTTGTCGGCTCCGGCACGGTATGCCCGGGGTCGTGGGGGCGAACAGGGTCCAGGGGCCCAAAGGTGGTGGGGGGTGGTCATGTTGCCGTCCTTGTGCCGAGCCAGGCTGCTATGGCTTCGCTGCGGGTGCGGCTGTGGAGTTTGGCGAAGATGCGGTTGATGTGGTTCTTGACCGTCTTCTCGCTGATGAAGCAGGTGTCGGCGATCTGGCGGTTGCTCATGCCCGATGCGATCAGGTCCATCACTTCCGCCTCCCTCACACTCAGTCCAAACTGTCCCACATTCCGTTGCGCTTGCGAAGATGGAATCCCAAAACGCAATGAATTCGGGATGCTTGGCACGGGCAAACCGTGTGCAGTCGCACCCCTGACCACGCCGAGCAGGGCGTTGGCCGCGGTCGGGGTGAAGTGGGCGCGGCCGGCTCGGACGTCGCGGACGGCGGTCACCAGTTCCTCGGCGGTGAACTCGCCGTGGACCAGGTAGCCGCCCGCCCCCAGGCGCAGTGCCTCGCGGACCACGGCGCTCTCGCCGGTGTAGGTCAGCATCATCACCGGGGCGAGGCGGACCAGGCAGGGCAGGGCGGCGAGGCCGTCGAGTTCGGGCATGCGGACGTCGAGGAGGACGACGTCCGGGCGGAGGCGTTCGGTCTCGGTGACCGCGGTGCGGCCGTTGGTGGCTTCGGCGACGACCTCGATGTCGGGGCGGCCGCCGAGGAGGGCCGTCAGTCCCGCGCGGACGACCGGGTTGTCGTCCGCGACCAGCACTCTGAGTGTCATACGCCGACCGTCCTGCCTACCGGGAGCTCCAGGCGGACCTCCGTGCCCGTCGCGGCGGCGCCGCGTCCGATCCTGATGCGGGCTCCGACGCCGGCGGCTCGTTCCACCATGCCGACGAGGCCGAAGTGGCCGGTCCTGCGAAGGCCGTCGAGGGTGGTGCCGGGTGGGAGGCCGGGGCCGTCGTCGCGGACGCTGATGCGCAGCAGGCCGTCGTGGACGCCGGCGGAGACGTCGATGCGGGTGGGGTGGGCGTGCCGGCCGGCGTTCTCCATCGCTTCGGTGGCGATGGTGAGCAGTTGGCGTGCCACGGGGTACGGGACGGGCGGCGCGGTCTGGTGGCCGCTGCCGTGGTAGGCGGCGGTGATGCCGGAGCGACGGGTGAAGTCGCGTACGCGGTCGGCGAGTTCGGCGGTGACATCGACGTCTCCGGTGCCGTGGCCGGTGTAGGTCTGGCGGCGCAGGTCGGCGAGGAGTTCGCGGGTCTCGGCGGCGGCGCGGCGGGCGGAGCGGGCGACGAGTCCGGCTTGGTCGCGGAGGGTCTGGGGGCCGTCGGTGGCGGCGAGGCCGTCGGCCGCGAGGGCGAGGCCGTGGAGGGTGGTGGCCACGGAGTCGTGCATCTCGCGGGCGAGGCGGGCGCGTTCTTCTTCGACGGCCTGGGCGGCGGCGAGGCGGGTGCGGACGTCGGTGAGGGCCTGGCCGGCGGCGCCGAAGCGGAGGAGGAGGTTGCCGAGGGTGACGCCGAGGGCGCCGGTGATGACGCAGAGGCCGGGGAGGAGGGTGGCTTCGCCGAGGCCGACGTCGGTGTGGTGGGGGTCGGCGGTGTGGATGGCGAGCAGGATCAGGGACTGGAGGCTGGCGAAGACGGCGGCGCCGCGCCAGCCGTAGCCGAGGCCGGCGAGGAGGGGGGTGCAGACGCTGACGTAGCCGAGGGTGCTCTGGGGTCCTGCGGTGACGAGGAGCAGGGAGCCGAGGAGGGTGTCGGCGGCGAGCAGGGTGGGGTGGGCGTGCCGGCCGGCGTTCTCCATCGCTTCGGTGGCGATGGTGAGCAGTTGGCGTGCCACGGGGTACGGGACGGGCGGCGCGGTCTGGTGGCCGCTGCCGTGGTAGGCGGCGGTGATGCCGGAGCGACGGGTGAAGTCGCGTACGCGGTCGGCGAGTTCGGCGGTGACATCGACGTCTCCGGTGCCGTGGCCGGTGTAGGTCTGGCGGCGCAGGTCGGCGAGG
>NZ_RDBI01000195.1 GCF_008042125.1 Streptomyces sp. MS191 | reverse complement strand
ACGCTGTTCTCCGCCCCGCACACCACCGTGCTGATGCGGGCCCAGTACGTCACCGCCGGCCTCGCCATCGAGGTCGAGGACCGCGGACTGGGCATGCCGGTCACCGAGCAGAACAAGATGAACGCGCTCCTCGCCGACCCTGACCAGGTCAACGTCGCCCACCTGCTCCAGGACGGGCGCATCGGACTGTTCGTGGTCTCGGCCCTCGCGCGGCGCCACGGCATCGCCGTCCGCCTGCAGTCGAACATCTACGGCGGGGTCCAGGCGGTCCTCGTCCTGCCGCAGGGGCTGCTCGGCGCCGAGCCGGACCGCCTCACCCAGGGCGAGCCCCAGACGGGCGCCGCGCGAGGGCCGAGACCACGAACAGTCCGATGCGCCCGTCCTGGAGCAGGTGGGCGACGTTGACCTGGTCAGGGTCGGCGAGGAGCGCGTTCATCTTGTTCTGCTCGGTGACCGGCATGCCCAGTCCGCGGTCCTCGACCTCGATGGCGAGGCCGGCGGTGACGTACTGGGCCCGCATCAGCACGGTGGTGTGCGGGGCGGAGAACAGCGTCGCGTTCTCGACCAGCTCGGCGAGCAGGTGGATGACGTCGGCGACGGCGTGGCCGCGGAGCGTTCCGTCGATCGGGGGAACGAGCTTGACGCGCGGGTACTGCTCGACCTCGGCGATCGAGGAGCGCAGCACCTCGGTCATGGTGACCGGGTTCGACCACTGGCGGCGGGAGATGGCGCCGCCGAGGACGGCCAGGTTCTCGGCGTGGCGGCGGATGCGGGTCGCCAGGTGGTCGACGTGGAACAGGCCCTTGAGCAGCTCCGGGTCCTCGACCTCGTTCTCCAGCTCGTCGAGGAGCTGGATCTCTCGGTGGACGAGGGACTGCAGGCGCCGGGCGAGGTTGACGAACACCTCGACCTTCTGTTCGTTGCCGACGCTGCTGGAGAGCCGGGAGGCCTGCACCACGGCGGCGACGGCGGCCTCGTGGGACCGGGTCAGCTCCTGGGACAGCAGGTCGAACTCGTCACCGGACGCGGCCGTGGGCGGCGTGGCGGGGCGGACCGGCGGGCCCTCTCCCCGGCGCAGCTGCTCGACGATCGTGCGCAGCTCGCTCTGTCCGCGGGCGCTGGAGCGGCGCAGGGAGTTGCAGCGGTCGAGCACGGCCTTGGCGGCCCGGTCGGCGCCGAGCGCCGCGGCGGTCACGGAGGCGACCGTGAGGGCGGCGGCGCCCGTGAGCGCGGCCCAGAGGCCGGGCGTCGGGCTGGCTCCGGTGGAGCGGATGGTGAAGAGGACGGCGGCGGCGCCGTGGTGCAGGCCTCCCGGCTCTCCAGCAGCGTCGGCAACGAACAGAAGGTCGAGGTGTTCGTCAACCTCGCCCGGCGCCTGCAGTCCCTCGTCCACCGAGAGATCC
>NZ_RDBI01000194.1 GCF_008042125.1 Streptomyces sp. MS191 | reverse complement strand
GGTGGGGAGCGAACCTCACGAGGCCGAGTGGGAAGGGCTGGGGCCGGACGTGGAACCGCTGAATGGTTCGGGCAGGAGGCGGGGAGCGGCGCGGCTTCTGGCCCGCTGCGCTCTGTTGTTGCTGGTGGCCGCGGTTCTGGTCGTGTTGCTGGTGGTGGGTACGGCCGGGCCGCTGGTGCTGGTGAGCGGGCTCGGCGGCATCGTCGTCTCGGCGGTGGGTCTGTGGTGGCTGGTGGCCCGGCGTGGGCTGTTGCGCGTGGCAGGCGTTCTCCTCGCGGTCGGCGCACCCGTCGGTGTACTGATCCACTTCACGTCGGAGGGCGTGTGGGGCAACGCCCTGCTGGCCATCGGCCTGTACGGGGTGGCCCTGTTGTGCGCGCGGGCGGCCGTGCGCGCCACGGGGAAGGCGTACGTGATGCGCGGCAGGACGAGGCCGGTTCCGCGGCGGCCCGTGCTGATCATGAACCCGGAGTCGGGCGGCGGCAAGGTCGGCCGTTTCGGGCTCGTGGAGCGGGCCGAGCAGCTCGGGGCCGAGGTGCACCTGCTGGACACGGAGGCCGGGACCGATGTGGAGGAGCTGGCGCGTGAGGCCGTGGCCGCGGGGGCGGACCTGCTGGGGGTGGCGGGCGGTGACGGCACGCAGGCCCTGGTGGCGCGGGTGGCGGCCGACAACGACCTGCCGTTCCTCGTGATCTCCGCCGGTACGCGCAACCACTTCGCGATGGACCTCGGACTCGACCGTACGGACCCGGCCAGGTGTCTGGACGCCCTGACGGACGGCGAGGAGGTGCGGGTCGACCTCGGCTCGGTCAGTGGCCGTCCCTTCGTCAACACCGTGTCGTTCGGGGTCTACGCCGACATCGTGCAGCGTCCGGAGTACCGCGACGCCAAGGCCGGAACGGCGCTCGACCTGATGCCCGACCTGCTCGGGGACAGCAGCCGGCGCCTCGACGCGACGGCGGGCGACAAGCGACTCGTCGACCAGCAGGCGATCCTGGTCAGCAACAACCCCTACGCCGCGCCGGATCCGATGGCCTCGGGCCTGCGAGCCCGGCTGGACCGCGGGAAGCTCGGGGTGATCGGCCTTCGGGTGGAGACCGCCGGGCAGGCCGCCGACCTCGCCGTGCGGGGGACGCGTTCGTCGGGGCTCAGCGTCCTGACGGCGCGCGGCGTGGAGATCACGGCCGAGGCCGACACCATCCCCGTCGCGGTGGACGGTGAGGCGCTGACGCTGCCCACGCCGGTCGTCTGCACGCTGCGCCCGCGCGCCCTTCGTGTCCTGGTGCCCCGGAACCGGCCCGGCACCACCGCCCCCAGTTCGCCCCTGAACTGGCGGTGGATCACCGCGCTGGCCCTGGGCCGCGCGCGCTGAGGGCGGGCCCGGGTTCCGCCGGGCGATCGTCGCGGGCACGGCCGGGACCGCCGGGGTCACGTCTCGCGTGCGACGAAGGC
>NZ_RDBI01000193.1 GCF_008042125.1 Streptomyces sp. MS191 | reverse complement strand
GACCAGCGCTCGCTGTTCATGAGGTTGCCGAGACCCGCCCAGGAGAAGTTCATCAGCGTCGCCGCCGCCTCCCAGGCCGTCATGCCCGGCGTCTCGTTGGCCCAGCCGGCCAGCGACTCCGCCGCCCCGACCAGGGCCTGGGAGAGACCGGCCACGTCCCGTTCGGCCAGTTCCGGATCGCGGTGCGTCACCCGGTGGGTCTCCTTCGCCGCCGCGCCGATCACCGTCGTCACGTAGGCCACGATCTCGGCCCRCATCTGGGCGGCCTCGCTGGCGAACGGCTCGCCGACCCTCGGCTGCTGCTCTCCGCCCGCGATGTGGAACGTCTCGCGACCGCCGTCGACACCTGGTTCGGGCGGGGTGCGACGCCCGCGCAGATCACCCGCACCCTGACCGTGAGCCTCCCGCCCGCGTTCGTGCCGATCCACCACCCGGCCCGGTTCCTGGCGTACCGCCTCACCACGCATCTGCCGCCCCCGCTGCCCGCCGAGCCGCCTCCGCCGCCGGGGCCGGCACCCCTCGTCACCTGCGACGGATGCGAGATGCGAGCGGGCCTTCCGCAGTCACGACCCGGACGCGCACTGTGCCGAGTGCCGTGCCACCGGGCGTCCGGCGGCCTGAAATCGAGTGCCTGTCCGACGCTCCGGGTCCGCCGGCGCCAGGGCCACGTAGGCTTCGGCGGGGACGAGCAGGTGGGGGTGAAGCGGAAGGATGTCCGACGTGGGCGCCGCGAAGGCGAAGCGCATGCCGCGGGCGGTGCGCGAGAAGCAGATGCTGGACGCGGCCGTGCAGTGCTTCGGGCAGCGGGGGTACCAGGCCGCGTCCATGGACGAGATCGCCGAACTCGCGGGCGTGTCGAAGCCGTTGGTGTACCTGTACCTGAATTCCAAGGAAGACCTCTTCACCGCCTGCATCCGGCGGGAGGCCAAGGCGCTGCTCGCCGCGGTCGCGACCGCGGTCAACCCGCGACTCCCCGCCGACCAGCAGCTGTGGGCGGGACTCCTGGCCTTCTTCACGCACACGGCGGAGCACCCCGACGGCTGGGCGGTGCTGAACCGCCAGGCCAGGACGCACGGGGAGCCGTTCGCCAGCGAGGCCGCCCAGATGCGGGCCGAGATCGTGGCCTACGTGACGACGGTGATCGGCGCGGCGGCGAAGGAGACCCACCGGGTGACGCACCGCGATCCGGAACTGGCCGAACGGGACGTGGCCGGTCTCTCCCAGGCCCTGGTCGGGGCGGCGGAGTCGCTGGCCGGCTGGGCCAACGAGACGCCGGGCATGACGGCCTGGGAGGCGGCGGCGACGCTGATGAACTTCTCCTGGGCGGGTCTCGGCAACCTCATGAACAGCGAGCGCTGGTCTCCCCGCTGAAGCCCTCCCCGCTGAAGCCC
>NZ_RDBI01000192.1 GCF_008042125.1 Streptomyces sp. MS191 | reverse complement strand
CCTCGGCTACCTCACCGGCGCCGGCGCGCACCCGGGGCTCTTCCTGGGCCTGCTGGTCCTGTGGACCTTCGTGGCGGGGCTGGCCTGGGCGGCCGGCCCGACGGTCGGCATCATCGCCTCCTCCAACGTCGCGATCATGCTGGTCACGGTCACGCTCCCCACCTCCGTCGCCCAGGCGGCGGGGCACGCCGCCATGATCGCCGTCGGTGGTCTCGTCCAGGCCGCGCTCGTCCCAGGCCGCGCGGACCCGGGTCGTCCGGGTCTGCGGGAACATCTCGTCCGTCCGGGCCGTGACCGCGACCTCGCGCGAGGCGAGGGCGGGCAGCAGCGTCGGCGCCTCGGCCTCGCCCTCGTCGTCGGCGGCTCGCTCGCGCTCTTCGGTCCCGGAGTCGCCGCCTCCTCGGCCTTCGGCGCGTTCCAGGCGGCCATCGCCACCTTCCAGCGCTCCTGGCGTCCCCGTCCGACCCTGGCCCTCGCCTCCGGCGCCAGCCTCGCCGTCTCCACCTTCCTCGGCTACCTCACCGGCGCCGGCGCGCACCCGGGGCTCTTCCTGGGCCTGCTGGTCCTGTGGACCTTCGTGGCGGGGCTGGCCTGGGCGGCCGGCCCGACGGTCGGCATCATCGCCTCCTCCAACGTCGCGATCATGCTGGTCACGGTCACGCTCCCCACCTCCGTCGCCCAGGCGGCGGGGCACGCCGAACGTCGCGATCATGCTGGTCACGGTCACGCTCCCCACCTCCGTCGCCCAGGCGGCGGGGCACGCCGCCATGATCGCCGTCG
>NZ_RDBI01000191.1 GCF_008042125.1 Streptomyces sp. MS191 | reverse complement strand
CAGATGCCGGAGGACGCCCGGCCGGCCCGGGATCCGGCCGCGCGACCGGACGGGATCTCCGGCACCGCCTGGCTGGACTTCACCAAGGGCGGCGGCGGGCGGCCGAACTCCGTCGACGCGCGGGAGCTCGGTCTGAAGGGGCTGCGCATCGAGGCCGTGAAGGACGGCCGGGTCGTGGCGAGCACCACGGCGGCGGCCGACGGCACCTTCAGCCTGCCGGCCGCCGCGGACGGCGCCGTGCTCCGGCTGCCCGCGAGCAACTTCAGGGAGCAGTACGGCGGGGTGGAGTGGCTCGGACCCTCGCTCGTCACCCCGGCCGTGATCGGCAGCTACGTCTGGATGTGGGCCGGGTTCGCGATGGTGCTGATCGCCGCGGGTCTGGCGAGCGTGCCGCGTGAACTGCTGGAGGCCGCCCGGGTCGACGGGGCGAACGAGTGGCAGGTCTTCCGCCGCATCACGGTCCCGCTGCTCGCGCCCGTCCTCGCCGTCGTCCTGGTCACGCTGATGATCAACGTGCTCAAGGTCTTCGACCTGGTGTTCATCATCGCGCCGGGCTCGGCGCAGGACGACGCGAACGTCCTGGCGCTCCAGCTGTACCGCTCGTCCTTCGGCACGGACGCGGACCTCGGGATCGGCTCCGCCATCGCCGTACTGCTCCGCCATCGCCGTACTGCTCC
>NZ_RDBI01000190.1 GCF_008042125.1 Streptomyces sp. MS191 | reverse complement strand
GGGGTGGAAGGGCGCGGAGGCGGACGGCCTGCCGGGGACTCAGACGTGGCGGCTGCTGGTGACCGGGAAGGGCCGCGCCATCGGCGGTTCGAGTGGTTCGGGGGGTTCGAGCACGAATGAGACGGGGTTCCCCGGGCGTGGCTACTTCCGTCCGGGGCAATCCAACGCATATGTGGAGAAGCTGGGCAAACAGCTGGTGAAGCGGGGCTACGGCAAGCACTACCTGTCGGGYCCCGGTCCGCGCTGGTCCGAGGCGGACCGACGCAACGTCGAGGCGTTCCAGCGGGCCCTTGGCCTGCTCGGCGGCGACGGGCACGGCGATGACCCCGCCGGGCGCGTCGATGATCCGCCCGATGTCGGAGACCCGGATGAACTCGCGGCGCCCGCAGGTCACGTGACCGGGCGCGGCGACTTCGCGGGGGCCGGTCCGCGGCCCGCCGGACCGGTCGCCGGTCGGGGTGGACGGGGTGGACGATCCGGCCGGCCTGGTGCCGGACGGGTCGGCCGAGAAGGCGCGCACCGCGGCCGACGCCGTCGCGGCCAAGGCCGACACGGCGACCGGCCCGTCCGGATCGACCACCCCCTCGGCCGACCCGTCCGGCACCAGGCCGGCCGGATCGTCCACCCCGTCCACCCCGACCGGCGACCGGTCCGGCGGGCCGCGGACCGGCCCCCGCGAAGTCGCCGCGCCCGGTCACGTGACCTGCGGGCGCCGCG
>NZ_RDBI01000019.1:566-1264 GCF_008042125.1 Streptomyces sp. MS191 | reverse complement strand
GCGCTCGCGGCGCAGGTGTACGTGTGCCGGCCGCCGGACGAGACGCCGACGGGCAAGTACCTGGGCACGGTGCACTTCCAGCGGCTGCTGCGGGACCCGCCGTTCACCCTGGTCGGGTCGCTGGTGGACAGCGACCTGCCGCCGCTCGCCCCGGACACGCCGCTGCCGGCCGTCACCAGCTATCTCGCCGCGTACAACATGGTCGCGGCGCCCGTCGTGGACGAGAGCGGTTCGTTGCTGGGCGCGGTCACCGTCGACGACGTCCTGGACCACCTGCTGCCGGAGGACTGGCGCGAGACGGAGTTCCACGTGGAGGGGGCACCGCATGGCGGCTGAGCGCACGCAGGAACGCGAGCGGTCCGGCCCGCGCATCCGGCTCGACCTCCCGCGCGAGCGCCGGGCGAGGCTGCTGCCGGAGTACGACCCGGAGGCCTTCGGACGGCTCTCGGAGCGGATCGCCCGCTTCCTGGGGACCGGGCGTTTCCTCGTCTGGATGACCCTGACGATCATCGTCTGGGTGCTCTGGAACATCTTCGCGCCGACGTCGCTGCGGTTCGACGAGTACCCCTTCATCTTCCTGACGCTCGCGCTGTCGCTCCAGGCGTCGTACGCGGCGCCGCTCATCCTGCTCGCCCAGAACCGGCAGGACGACCGGGACCGGGTCAACCTCGAACAGGACCGCAAGCATTTTTTTTTTC
>NZ_RDBI01000019.1:0-521 GCF_008042125.1 Streptomyces sp. MS191 | reverse complement strand
ATGATCGACGACGACCTGCGGCCGCTGGACCCGGAGGCCGTGCTGCCCGTCGTGGCCGGTTTCTTCGCGACGTACGACATGGTCGCGGCGCCCGTCGTCGACGAGAGCGGCTCGCTGCTCGGCGCGGTCACCGTGGACGACGTCCTCGACCACATGCTGCCCGAGGACTGGCGGGAGAAGGAGTTCCACCTGGACGGGGAGGCCGCCGGCCGTGACGAGGGGTACGACGTGACCGAGGAGGCCGCCGATGGCTCCTGAGCGCGAGCGCGAGACCCGTGAGCGGGCCTCCGCCGGGACGGGCGCCCGGGCACGGCTGCGCCTCGACCAGCCGCAGCCGCCGCGGCGCCGCCTGCTGCCCGAGTACGACCCGGAGGCCTTCGGGCGGCTGTCCGAGCGGATCGCGCGGTTCCTGGGCACCGGTCGGTTCATCGTCTGGATGACGGTCGTCATCATCATGTGGGTGGTGTGGAACGTGTCGGCGCCGCGCGAGCTGCGCTTCGACAACTACCCTTTTTTTTTTC
>NZ_RDBI01000189.1 GCF_008042125.1 Streptomyces sp. MS191 | reverse complement strand
GGTCTTCGCCAACACGACGAAGCCCGACTACCGCTCCTACTGGCTCCGCACCCCACCCCCGGCCATCCGGCCACGGATCCGACGGCCGGCGTCGCCGACCCGCCCGCCGCGGAGCCGTGGCGCGGCCTCCTCTCGGTTCCGGTCGAGCAGCTCGTCGCCACCGCGCTGGAGTCCCTCCCCGCGACCCCGCCGGCCGAACGGCGCCTCCCCGGGCGACTCGGCGCCGTCCTGCCCGACCGGCTGCACGGCTGGCGCCGGATCGGACAACCCGACCTGCGCCCCTCCGTTCACCTCGCCCACGCCCGCCGCGTCCTCGTGGAATGGGGCTRGCAGAACCGGCCGTACCGGCTCCGCGACGCGCGGGGCGCCCGCTGCCTGTGCGGGGCCCTGCTCACCGCGCACCGGCTCGGCTACGGCAGCGCCGACACCATGAACCGCTCCGCCGCCTGGATCGTCACCGAGCTGCGCGCGCAGGGCTGGACCGGCCTGATCGGACCATGGAACCGCACCCCCGGCCGTACGGCGCAGGAGGCCCTGACCCTGATCGACGCGACGATCCGCCGCGCGGCGCACGCGGGCCAGTGACCACACCCGCCCTCGGCCCGCGGGGAGCCCGACGAGCCCGCCGAGACGCTCCCTAGACCGCCGTCGTCCGCACGGGTGGCGGCGGGGCCATCGCCCAGCGGATCGCCCCCGTCGTCAGCCGTGCGGACG
>NZ_RDBI01000188.1 GCF_008042125.1 Streptomyces sp. MS191 | reverse complement strand
CGTGAGGCCCTCCCGACCCCGGCGTCCCGACTTGCCGAACTCGTGCCGAGTTGGGGCGGAATCCCTTGTTTCGCTTCTTGGTGACCGTGAGGATCGGCCTCGTGACCGTCACGGGAGCAGCTCGACTCACCGGGGCCGCCCTCGCCGGGGCGCTCGCACTCGTCACCGCCGGCTGGATCCTGCGCGACCTCGTCCTCGCCGACGGGTCGGCCGCCGAGCTCCTCCGGTACTGGGCCGGCGACCACCGCCTCGCGGTCCGGGAGCGCTTCGCCACCTTCGGACTCGACCCCGTCCTGTTCCTCGTCTACGCCGTCACCACCGTCGCCGCCCTGCGCTCCCCGGCCGCCGCCTCCGCCCTCGCCGCCGCCGGCGCGGTGACCGTCGGCGTACGGCTGCCGGGACTGTGGGCGACCACGGGCGCCGCCGCCCTGGTGACCACGCTCCTCGTACTCGGACTGGCCACCGCGCTCCTGGCCACCGCCGCCCTCGGCCGCCGGCCGGTCCGCTCCGTGTACGAAGCCGCCCCGGCCCGCCGACACGTTCTTGAGCTGCGAGGCCGGGACGTCGTCGACGAGGTCGAGGTTGCCGGCGGTCAGGTCGGTGTAGGCGGTGTTGTTGTCGGTGTAGACCTTGAGGGTCACGCCGCCGTTCTGCGCCTTGTCGTCGCCGGGGTAGGCGTCCCACTTCGTCAGGCTCATCTGCGAGCC
>NZ_RDBI01000187.1 GCF_008042125.1 Streptomyces sp. MS191 | reverse complement strand
ACCTGAAGGTGCAACATGCAAGGCTCCAGCTCCGTGCGCCACCAGGACCTGACGGACGTACCCGGCCCGAGCGCGGTGCCCGAGGTAGACCCGGGCCGGGACCACGGGCCGGCGTCTGCCCGCCCTGCGTCAAGGACAAGCGGCGCAGGCACATCCAGTGGATCGAGGTCTACCTCCAGCAGCTGGACGCCGACCGCACCCGCGTCTACCTGCGCGCCTGGTGACCGCGCCGCGGACGCCCCGGACGTGACGACCGCCCCCGGGTCGGGGGACGGGGGCGGTGGGGTCAGGCCGTGGCCTTGCGGAGCTGGTCGTTCAGGGCGCCCAGCCAGGCGGTGAACTCCTCGCGATCGGGTTTCGCGACACCGCACAGCGCCGCGACCTGGGCGTCCGTGAGGCCGCCGGGGCCGGTCAGGGTCAGCAGCCGGTGCAGCCGGGTCATCACGGCCGTCAGTCGCTGCGCGTCGGGATGGTCGATCTGGTCCATCCCATGGCCGGGGCCAAGCGTGGTCGAACCGGGCATACCGTGCCTCCTCGCCTCGTCTCCCCCTCACAGCAGCCTAAGCCCGCCGCATGAGAACCGCCCCCGTCCTCGGTTGGGGGACCAAGGAGGGGGGCGGTTCTCATGCGGCGGGCTTAGGCTGCTGTGAGGGGGAGACGAGGCGAGGAGGCACGGTATGCCCGGTTCGACCACGCT
>NZ_RDBI01000186.1:452-630 GCF_008042125.1 Streptomyces sp. MS191 | reverse complement strand
CCGTGCACGCGGTCTTGTCGATCTTCTTGGTGGTGTCGGGCCCCTTGTGCCCGGACACCTCCTCGGAGGCGGACGCGCGGGCGCTGCTCGCGGTCTCCTCCTTCTTCTTGTCGTCGTCCCCGCCGCCCAGGGTCAGCGCGGCGATCAGCGCGCCGACGGCGACGAGCGCGACGACGAC
>NZ_RDBI01000186.1:0-406 GCF_008042125.1 Streptomyces sp. MS191 | reverse complement strand
AAAAAAAAAAAAAGAGCTCGATCTTGGGCATGTCCTTGGGGTCGACGTCCGCGCCCGCCTCGGGGATCTGGGTCATGACCGTGCCCTCGCCGTAGGCGTTCTCGTCCACGGTCTTGGACTCGTACTGCCAGCCCGCCGCCTGGAAGCACGCCTTCACGGAGTCGATGTTCTTGAACCTGAACTCCGGGACCCTGATCTTGCTCTCGTCGTTGTACGACTCGTCGGGCTCCGTGCACGCGGTCTTGTCGATCTTCTTGGTGGTGTCGGGCCCCTTGTGCCCGGACACCTCCTCGGAGGCGGACGCGCGGGCGCTGCTCGCGGTCTCCTCCTTCTTCTTGTCGTCGTCCCCGCCGCCCAGGGTCAGCGCGGCGATCAGCGCGCCGACGGCGACGAGCGCGACGACGAC
>NZ_RDBI01000185.1 GCF_008042125.1 Streptomyces sp. MS191 | reverse complement strand
GCCTCTGTACGAACGCGACGGAGGGCACTCACGGGAGTTGCATGAGGCCGTCGAGGAACTGATCGCCGCACACGGCTCGGACGACGTGGGCGATCTCGTCGCGGACGCCGTGGCCGCGGGCCGCATCGATCGGGAGCGGGGCGCGGCCCTGTTGAACGTGGCCGCGTGGTCGGGTACCGACAACGGCACGGCCCTCGGTCGCACGCTGACGGGGTGGCTGCGTGCGGGTGACGATGCGGTGCGGGTGCATCTGGCTCTGCATCACGAGACCTTCCCCTTCCCGACTCGGGGCGAGATGCTCGCGCGGCTGCCGGGGCTGGCGAACCGGTTCGCGGAGCACCGGGCACTGGTCGAGCGGAGCCTTGCCGGTCGTCCGCCACGTCCGGCCGGGGCAGGGCCCGAGGTGCGGGTGGTCCTGGGGGAGCCGACCGCGCAGGACACGGAGGCGATCGTCACCGTGGCGGACGAGGTGCCGGGCTGCGCCTCGGGCGCGACGGTAGGTCGAGCGGCCGGGCCCTGCCGGGCACAGGCGCGAGCACGGGCCGGATGCGTCGCCGACGGGGCGGGGTGGCCGACCAGGAGCAGGAGGGCCGTCGCGCGCGCGTCGACGAGTGCGTCGCAGACGTCGGCGGCGGTGAGCGAGTCCATGGCGAGTTCGACGACGGTGCCGCCGTGCGGAGCGAGCAG
>NZ_RDBI01000184.1 GCF_008042125.1 Streptomyces sp. MS191 | reverse complement strand
GCCTACGCCCGCCAGGTGTCGGACGCCTGACCCGGACGCGCGTCGGACGCGGGACCACCGGCCTGCACCGGCCGGGTGTCGGAGACGCCCCCTAAGCTGCGGGCATGGACTCTCCCACCAATTCCCCCGTGCGCCTGGAGCCCTGGTCCGAGCAGGACTTCGAGCTTCTCCGGGCCATGAACGCGCCGGAGTCGACGGAGCATCTCGGCGGTCCCGAGACCGAGGAGGCGCTCGCCGGGCGGCATCGGCGCTACGTGGACCTGAGCGCCGACACCACGGGCAGGGGACGGATGTTCCGCGTCGTCCTGCTCCCCGAGGAGGTCGCGGTCGGCGGCATCGGCTACTGGACGCGGACCTGGGACGGGCAGGAGGTCTACGAGACCGGCTGGACGGTGCTCCCCGGCTTCCGGGGGCGGGGCGTCGCCACCGCCGCGACGCGGGCGGTGGCGACGCGGGCGCGGGCCGCGGGCCTGCACCGCTTCCTGCACGCCTTTCCGTCGACGGACAACGGGCCGTCGAACGCGGTCTGCCGCAAGGCCGGTTTCGAGCTGCTCGGCGAGCAGGGGTTCGAGTACCCGCCGGGCCGGCCGATGCACTGCAACGACTGGCGGCTCGACCTCCGGCCCCCGGGCTCCGTGGACTGATCCGGGCGGGGGCGTCCGTCTCTCCCGTCCCCTCCGTCCCCT
>NZ_RDBI01000183.1:0-714 GCF_008042125.1 Streptomyces sp. MS191 | reverse complement strand
TCCTCGCCAGATCGGAGTGCCTGATGGTAAGTGCCCAGCTCCCCGCGGACCCTTGTATCGTCCTGGTCGGCGCGACCGGTGCGCTCGGAGCCACCGTCCTCGAACTGATCGTGGAACACCGCATGCGGCACCGGGAGATACGGCTCGTGGCCTCGGCACGGTCGGCGGGCCGGCGGATTCCGGTCGGTGGACGGGCCGAGACCGTGCACGACCTGGAGGAGTTCGACTTCGCGGGCGCCGACCTCGTCCTGTTCTGCGCGGGCGAGGAGGTGAGCCGCCGCTGGGTTCCCGTGGCGATGGCGGAGGGTGCGCTGGTCGTCGACGCCTCCGGTGCCTTCAGCTCGCACCCTGAGATCCCCCTGGTCGTCCCCTCCGTCAACGACCGCCTGCTGACGGAGCGTCCCGCGGAGGTCGTCGCGGTGCCCAGCGGCATGACCGTGCCCCTGACGGTCCTGCTGCACGCGGTGGAGCGGTGGCGGGGGGTGCGCCACGCGGTGTTGAGCACGTACGAGGCCGCCTCCGGGCTGGGGCACCAGGGGGTCGACGAACTGCTGGACGGAGCCGAGCTGACGCTGTCCGACCCGGGGGCGGAGCTCCCCGCCGACCGGTTCCGTCCCGCCCTGGCGTTCAACGTCCTGCCGGCCGTGGACCGGATTTTGGAGAACGGGGCCAGCCGTCAGGAACAGCGCCTCGTCCAGGAGGCGCGACGCGTCC
>NZ_RDBI01000182.1 GCF_008042125.1 Streptomyces sp. MS191 | reverse complement strand
CACCCAGGAACCGGCCTCGTACGGCAGCAGCGCGGCACCTCCCAGCAGCAGCGGCACCGCGCCGGCGAGCGGCAGCGTCAGCACGTCGGGCAGCCGGCGGACCCGGACGTCCACCCACGCCAAAAGCACGCCGAACGGCGCGTACAGCAGCCACACCGCCAACTCCGGACGGGGCCCCGTGGCGGCGGCGAGCGCCGCACAGGCGAGAGCGGTGACCACCGGAGCCACCGCCCGGTACCGCACCAGGGACACCGAGGCCCGAACGGAAGCACCCCCGGCAGCGGGGGCGACGGGAGACACGGGGGCAACCAGGGCGCCGGGCGCCCCCGACCCGGGAACGGCCGCCTCCACGACGCAGCCACGGCATCCCGGACCACCCAGCCACCCACCCGCGGGACCGGTGAAGCCGTGCCCCACCGGACAACTGTCCCGCCGGCGCTCCTCCGGCCCGACCGACAACCGGTACGCGGCACGTGACACGAGCAGCCCGGCGGCCGCACCCCACAGAGCGGCGACGACGATCAGCATCACGTCCACGCGCGGCACCCTACCCATCCGCACCACTACCGTCTCCCCCATGCGGAGACAGGGGACATGGCGGGACGGCACCGGAACACTGCACGCCCCCGAGGCGACGGTCGCACTCGAGATCGCGGCCTCGTACCGGGCACGGCGGCGCGGCCTCCTCGGCCGCGACGGCGTCGAGGGCGCCCTGCTCATCACCCCGACCAACAGCATCCACACCTTCGGCATGCGGTTCGCCATCGACGTGGCCTACCTCGACCGCACCCTCCGCGTCCTCGACGTGGTCACCATGAAACCGGGCCGCCTCGGCCTCGTCCGCCTGCGCGGCCGGCACGTCCTCGAAGCGGAGGCCGGCACCATGGCCGACTGGGGACTGCGGCCGGGCGTCCGGGTCACGGCGGTCCCGAACCCAGCAGCGTGAACGCGCCGTAACCGGCGGAGGCCAGCGCCAGCACGGCCAGGACGAGGACCCGGCCCCGCACCCGGAGCCGCACCAGCGCCACCGCCGCCGGCAGCAGCAGGCCGAACGCCGGCATCATCAGACGGGGCCGCGACCCGAAGTACGCGGCCCCGACCAGCGAGACCACGACGACCCCGATCGTGTACACGAGCAGCGGCAACGGCTGCCGCTGCCGCACACACAGCACGACCAGCCAGCCGAGCAGCGCCAGCGCCGCACACAGACCGAAAGCGGCCGGCAACGGCAGACCGGCGATGAAACGGGCCAGCGCGACCCCGCCGTCGATGGAGTTGCCCCAGGCCGCCTGGACGTCGAAGTAGGCGGTCGCAGCGCCCTGCCGCACACCGACGTAGACGATGTACGCCAGCCAGCCCAGCGGCGCGAGAAGCACCCCGACCGCCATGCGCGGCGGCAGCCGGCGCTCCCGGACCACCGCGACGAGCGCGGTGATCCCGATCGCGGCGATGAGCGCCACGGCGGTCGGCCGCGTCAGCCCGGCACCCACGCACAACACCCCGGCCAGGATCCAGCGCCCCCGCAGCACGGCGAACAGCGACCAGGCGGCGAAGGCGGTGAAGAGCGTCTCCGTGTACGCCATCGACTGCACGAACGCCGTCGGATACACGCCCCACAGGACGGCCAGGGCGACCCCGGCCTGATGCCCGGCGACATGGGCGCCGCACCGGTAGATGCCCCAGGCGGCGGCGAGCGACGCGACCCAGGCGACGACCAGCCCGGCCGTCGCCGCGTCGACGGGCAGGACGGCGGACACGGCCCGTTCGAGGGCCGGGAAGAGAGGAAAGAAGGCCAGGTCGGAGTGGACGCCGCCGTCGGGCAGCGTGACCTCGTAGCCGTACCCGTGCTCGGCGACCCGGACGTACCAGACGGCGTCCCAGCGGCCGCTCAGCCGGTGCAGCCCGTCCTTGCCCGCGACGGCGGAGGCGACGGCGAGGACCACCAGACCGAGGAGACGGGTCGCGGCATACCCGCCGAGCGCGGACCAGGGCACGGCCGCGAGGACGGACCGCCGGACGGCGGCGGGCTGAGCTGGGGACATGCGCTCGATTATGTCCGCGGGGCGGGGTGGGAAC
>NZ_RDBI01000181.1 GCF_008042125.1 Streptomyces sp. MS191 | reverse complement strand
GTCCCCGGCAGGCCGTCCGCCTCCGCGCCCTTCCACCCCTGCGCCTGCTGGAACGCCTGGGTCGCCCGGCGCCGCCCCGACGGAGGGTCAGGTCGCGGCCGCGTCGCTGCGCCGCTCGACCCGGACCGAGATCATCAACCGCGCGAAGCGGTGGGTGACGGCACAGGTCCCGTACTCGATGGAGAAGTACTGGACGGACGGATACCGGCAGGACTGCTCCGGCTACATCTCGATGGCCTGGAACCTGAGCGCCAACGAGTGGACCGGCACCCTCGACAAGTTCGGCGAGAAGATCGACCGCACGGAGCTCCAGCCCGGCGACATCCTGCTCTTCCACAACCCGGCCAACCCCACCAAGGGTTCGCACGTCACGATCTTCGGCGGCTGGACCGACTACACCCACACCTCGTACATCGCGTACGAGCAGACCAAGCCGCGCACGCGGCGGCAGGCCACGCCGCTGGCGTACTGGACCAACACCGACCGCTACGTCGCCTACCGCTACAAGGCGATCACCGGCGGCACCGCCACCGGAGGCGCCGCCGCCGCGACGACGGCGTACCCGGGCGCGGCGATGTTCGGGCCCGGCGCGAACAACGCGTACGTCACCCAGCTCGGGCGCCTGCTCGTGGCGCGCGGCGGCACCCGGTTCTACAGCCAGGGTCCCGGCCCGCGCTGGTCCGAGGCGGACCGCCGGGCGACCCAGGCGTTCCAGCAGGCGCAGGGGTGGAAGGGCGCGGAGGCGGACGGCCTGCCGGGGACTCAGACGTGGCGGCTGCTGGTGACCGGGAAGGGCCGCGCCATCGGCGGTTCGAGTGGTTCGGGGGGTTCGAGCACGAATGAGACGGGGTTCCCCGGGCGTGGCTACTTCCGTCCGGGGCAATCCAACGCATATGTGGAGAAGCTGGGCAAACAGCTGGTGAAGCGGGGCTACGGCAAGCACTACCTGTCGGGTCCCGGTCCGCGCTGGTCCGAGGCGGACCGACGCAACGTCGAGGCGTTCCAGCGGGCGCAGGGATGGCTCGGCGGCGCGGCCGACGGCTACCCCGGCCCGGAGACCTGGCGGCGCTTGTTCCGATGACCCCAAGAGCATGAGGTGGACCGCATGACCGCATCGAACCCGAATCCCCTGGGCCCGCCCGGTGACTCCGGCCCCGCGGCCACGCGCGACGCGGCGCGCACGGCACGCCGCCTGACGGAGGAGCCCCGCACCCCGCGTGCGACGGCCGGTCCGCCCGGCGCGGATACGGGTGCGGCCTCGCCGGGCGCGGCGACGGCGCGTGCGGTTGCCGCGGATACGGGGCCTCGGCCCGCCTCGGCGGCGGGCGGGACCGGTGCGGCGGGCGGTGGCGGGCCGGACGCGCCCGAGTCCGGTGGCGGGAAGACTGGCTCGGCGGGATCGGTCGGCGGAGCGGCGATGGCGGCCATGTCGGTGGGTGCGGCGCTCACGGTGGGGCGGCCGGTCAGCGCGGAGAGCGCGCCGCGGCCGGCCGGCGGATCGCCCGCCGAGCCGGGCGGGCCGACCGGGCCGGGCGGAACGGAGGCCGGGTCGGGCGTGGATCCGCGTGCGGCGGGCCGGGGTGTCGACGGAACCGCTTCCGGCGGGACTCCGGCGGACCCGGCCCGTCGTGTGGAGCCGGCGACGGGCGGTGCGGAGCGCGGGCCGGACACGCCCCCGCGTCCGGCGGCGAGTTCGGTCCGCGCGGGCGGAACCGACGCGCCCCGGGGCGCTGTCGACGCATCGGGCGACCGTCCGGCACAGGGAGCGGTCGTCGGATCGCGTGCCGTCGACCGGGCGGCGGGTCCCGACGGCTCCGCGTCCGGGCCCGGCGGCGTTCCGGTGCCGCCCGCACATGAGCGGACCGCCCGCGCGGCGACCGCCAACGGCGCGGGCACCCCTCCCGGCGCCGACCGGCCGACCGGCTCCATCACGCTCGGCGCCGACCGGCCGGCGGGCTCCATCGCGCCCGGCGCCGACCGGCCGACCGGGGGGACGGCCGTCGCCGGGCCGGCGTCCGCGCGGGCGGCGGCGGACTGCCGGGAGTCCGTGGGGGCCGTGGGGGCCGTGGGGC
>NZ_RDBI01000180.1 GCF_008042125.1 Streptomyces sp. MS191 | reverse complement strand
CGATCGACCGGGCGACACCCGGGCAAGGCGCGGACGAGAAGGGCCGACGAGGGGGCGAGGCACCAACGGCGGCACAGGACCTCGCGGGCGGGGCCTTCGGGCTCTTGGACTCAGCGTTCCCCGGTTGCTTCTGGWGGTTGGCCGCCCTCTSTCCGAGTGTGGCGGGTTMCGGCGCCGCWTCAAGGGCGCTCCTTCGTCGCGTCGGCTTCGCCGATTCCGCTTCGCTCCACCCTTGACCCG
The DNA here is from genome assembly GCF_008042125.1 of Streptomyces sp. MS191. GTDB lineage: Bacteria > Actinomycetota > Actinomycetes > Streptomycetales > Streptomycetaceae > Streptomyces. The sequence continues at coordinate 1,195 of NZ_RDBI01000180.1, read as the reverse complement.
TCACCTCCACCCGCCTTTTCACACTCGGAGGGCGGCCCGGGAAAGGGGCCAGGGCAGGGGGCCGGSGSGGCGCGCAGCGCCGTCGGCCCGYGTCGGGTCCGGGGGTGGTTCAGCGCAGCCATTGAATGGGGTGACCCGGCAGGGCTTAGCGGCAATCCCTCACCTATTGGCGGGGATTCATGCCCCGCTGGTCAYTCCCGGTGGTGGGTGAAACCGGATCCGCGCGCACTTGGAGAAGTCGACGCCTCAAGCCGGCCACCATCGGGTCCCGCCCTTCCCGTCTCACGGAGTCATCCCGAATGACGCTACGGCGTACATTACCTGCGGTAACCCGGCGGGATAAGGGACTTTGAGGGGTATATCGGACTCTCGGAGGGCTTAATGTACGCCGTAGCGTCATTGATGAATCGACTCCAGCCCGGCGGTGGGGTGGATGGGACCGGTGGGACGGACGGAGCCCGCACGATCCGCGCGCCGGGTGAGCCAAGACCCGCACTGCCGATGCCGGCTGCGGATCCGGCTCCACCCCCCACCGGGAATGACCAGCGGGGCATGAATCCCAGCCTAGAAGCAAGGGATTGCCGCTRAGCSCWGCCGGGTCACCCCATTCAATGACAGCGGGAAGCCACCCCTAGACCCGACAGCCGCCGACGGCGCCCGGGAGGCTCCGGTCCCCGGAGCGGATGCCCCATCCCCCGGGCCGCCCTCCGAGTGTGAAAAGGCAGCCGGGGCCGGGCGGTCAAGGGTGGGCGGAGCCCATCGCGCAGCGACGCGACGAAGGAGCGCCCTTGAGGGACCGGACCCGGCTGCCACACTCGGAGAGAGGGCGGCCAACCTCCAGAAGCAACCGGGGAACGCTGAGTCCAAGAGCCCGAAGGCCCCGCCCGCGAGGTCCTGTGCCGCCGTTGGTGCCTCGCCCCCTCGTCGGCCCTTCTCGTCCGCGCCTTGCCCGGGTGTCGCCCGGTCGATCGTCGGCCCTTCTCGTCCGCGCCTTGCCCCGGTGTCGCCCGGCCGATCGCCGCCCCTGCCAGTCGCTCGCGAGGTCGCCCCGGCCCTGCCGCCCCTGCCAGTCGCTCGCGAGGTTCGGCCCTTCTCGTCCGCGCCTTGCCCCGGTGTCGCCCGGCCGATCGCCGCCCCTGCCAGTCGCTCGCGAGGTCGCCCCGGCCCTGCCGCCCCTGCCAGTCGCTCGCGAGGT
>NZ_RDBI01000018.1:3239-12533 GCF_008042125.1 Streptomyces sp. MS191 | reverse complement strand
GACACCGCTCTTCTGGCGTTTCGACAAGCCTCCAGCGCACGTGGAGGGGCCGGGGCCTGGCCGAAGGAGTGGGAGGAGCGCATCGAGTACCGCAGCGAACTGCTCACCCTGGGCGCCCTCTGGGACGTCTGACCCCCTCTGGGACACTGGTGCCATGACCCGGACCCTCATCCCCGAGGTCGACCTCTCCGCCGTCGTGGCGGAGCAGGCCGACCCCCTCGTCTTCGCCACCGTCTCCGGCGCGCACCTCTACGGCTTCCCGTCCCGGGACTCGGACGTGGACCTGCGCGGCGCACACCTGCTGCCGGCGGCCGACCTGATCGGCCTGCGCGAGCCGGAGGAGACCCGCTCCCGGATGTGGGACCGGGACGGCGTCGAGATGGACCTGGTCACCCACGACCTGCGGAAGTTCGTCCTGCTGATGCTGCGCCGCAACGGCTACGTGCTGGAGCAGCTGCTGTCGCCGCTCGTCGTCCACACCACCGAGGCGCACGCCGAACTGGTCTCGCTCGCGCCCCGGGTGCTCACCCGCCACCACGCCCACCACTACCGGGGCTTCGCCACGACGCAGTGGCGGCTCTTCGAGAGGACGGGGGAGCTGAAGCCGCTGCTCTACACCTTCCGCGCGCTCCTCACCGGCATCCATGTGATGCGCGCCGGCGAGGTGCAGGCGCATCTGCCCACGCTCGTCGGGGAGGTGCCGGAGGCCCCCGCCCACCTGCCCGGCCTCGTCGAGGCCAAGGCGGCGGCCGAGCACGGACCCGCGGACGTGGACAGGGAACGCGTACGCGGCGACGTCGGGACGCTGCACACGGTCCTCGACGCGGCCCAGGAGGCGTCGTCCCTGGCCGACACCCCCGCCGCCGGGACGCACGACGCCCTGCACGACTTCCTCGTCCGGACCCGGACCGGGACCGGGACCGGACCGGGAGCCGGCCCGGACAGGACCTAGGACAGGACCGACGCGCGGCGGGCGCGCATCAGGAAGTCCTCGACCCGGGCGTGGTCCGGAGCCGCCGGCAGCGGACTGCGCACGGAGGCCCGGTCGGCCTCCTCGGTGAGGCGGTTCATCCAGGACTCGACCTCGTCCCACGGCGCCTCCCCGCGCTTGATCGCGAGCAGGCGGTCGCGCTCGWCGCCGACGTCCAGGGTGAGTTCACCGGTACGCAGAAGGTCGCGGCAGCTCATCAGCAGCCGCAGCAGGTGCATGGCGTGCTTCCAGCGCGGCGCCCCGTACTGCCGGACGTCGGCGTCGAGCTTGCGGCGCTGACCGCCGGCGTACCGGACGAAGGTCCCGTGCGCCTGACGGGAGAGGAACGCCTCGCGCAGCGAGAGCAGTTCGCGGCCGGTGTCGTCGATCCGCTCGACGACGGGGGAGTGCAGGCACTCCAGCACGTTCGGGTTGGCGCGCAGGGCCAGCTCGCAGAAGCGCTCCAGCTCCCAGCTGAACTGCTCCTCGCCCGGCCCCTCCACGTGCGCCGGAGGCTTGTCGAAACGCCAGAAGAGCGGTGTCGGGGCGAGGTAGACGCCCCGGCGGTCGGTGTCGCTGGTCTCGGTGGCCAGGCCGAAGGCGCGCGAGCCCATGACACAGGAGTAGATCGTGTGGTCGCGCACCAGGTCTGCCGGATTCATGCGCGTCAGGCTACGCGAGAGTGATCGTGTCCCCGGACACGGTGATCTGCTCCGCCGGCAGCGGCCGGGGAGCGGGACCCGCGGCCACCGAGCCGTCGGCGATACGGAACTTGGACCCGTGGCAGGGGCAGTCGATGGTGCCGTCCGCGACCTTGTTCACCAGGCAGKCCTGGTGCGCGACCACACGATCTACTCCTGTGTCATGGGCTCGCGCGCCTTCGGCCTGGCCACCGAGACCAGCGACACCGACCGCCGGGGCGTCTACCTCGCCCCGACACCGCTCTTCTGGCGTTTCGACAAGCCTCCGGCGCACGTGGAGGGGTCCTCCCGCTCGCCGGGGTGGCCCTGTCGTACGGCCGGCAGCAGCGCCCCCGCGGCGGTCAGCAGGGGCGGTCACCGGGCACCTCCCCGCGTCGCGGGGGCGGACGGGACGGCCGCCCGATGGGCCCGCAGGGCGCTCGTGTAGCCGCGTTCGATCGCGTGGGTGCCGTCCGCGCGGCCGTCCGTCTCCTCGCCCAGGGCCGACAGCCCGGCGGTCGAGCCCCGGAAGGCGACCCGGCCGCCCTCGATCAGGGTGACCTCCGAACAGGCCGCCGCCACGTCCTCCACCAGATGCGTGGACACCACCACCGTCGCCGTGGCGCCCAACTCCCGCAACAGCGAACGGAACTCGACCCGCTGCTCGGGGTCGAGGCCCGCCGTCGGCTCGTCGAGCAGCAGCAGCTCCGGGTCGTTCACGACGGCCTGGGCGATGCCCACACGGCGGACCATGCCACCGGACAGGGTCTTCAGCTTCGCGTCCATCCGGTCGCCCAGCCCGACCCGCTCGACGGCCCGCCGCACCGCCTCGGCGGCGCGCGCGGCGGGCATCTCCTTGAGCCAGGCGACGTACGCGACGAACTCGCGGACCGTGAAGCCCGGGTAGTAGCCGAACTCCTGCGGCAGGTAGCCCAGTCGGCGCCGGATCTCCGAGCGGGTCCGGTGGGCGCCCGCGTCCAGGCCGAGCAGCTCCAGCCGGCCCGCGGAGGGCGCGGCGACGGTCGCCAGGACCCGGATGAGGGAGGTCTTGCCGGCGCCGTTGGGCCCCAGCAGTCCGTGCACACCGGGGCCCAGGGTCAGGTCCAGCGCGTCGAGCGCGACGGTACGGCGGTGCCGGACGGTCAGCCCGGTCACCGAGACGGTCGGCATCACAGGGTCCCCAGGTGGTCGAAGGAGCGCCGCCGCAGGGCGAGCAGCCCGGCGCAGACGGCGGCGGCGGCGGCCCAGGCGCCCTGGACGGCGGGGCCGGAGAGCAGGCGGGCCAGCTCGGCGGTCGCCCCGGGGCGGCCGAGCACGGGCCCGGTCACGGCGAGCAGCCAGCCGCCGCCGAGCGTGGCGGCGGCGGCCCGGCAGCCCACGAACGAGCCGAGGGCGAGCGTCGCGAGTGCCAGCGCCAGACCCGGCAGCAGCCAGGCCGCCGCCCCGGGCACCCCCGGCGCGGCCGGCAGCAGCGCCCCCGCGGCGGTCAGCAGGGGCACGCTCACGGCGAGGACGGCGGCCGTCCGGGTCAGCAGCAGGCGCAGCCCGCCGGAGGGCGTCGCGGCGACGATCTCGTCCATCGGGTCGGCGTGCCGGCCGTACGACAGGGCCACCCCGGCGAGCGGGAGGACCGGGGCGACGGCGAGCAACAGCGGCCGGACGTCCCGGAAGCCCGCGCCGTACGCCAGCCCGAGCGCGGCCACGGCGACGGCGACCAGCGACCCCAGCCACGCGCCGCGCAGCGCGGGCCCGGCGGCCCAGACGACGCGCGCGAGCCGGGTGGGCGGCCGGGGTCCGGCGGGCCGGGCGGGCCTCTCCGCCCGGGCGACGGCGGGCCCGTCCCGCCGGGCCGGAGCGTTCGAGGCGCCGCCCGCCCCCTGGATCCGGGCCCGGAGACGGCCCGCGCGGGCGGGCGCCGTGGCGGCTTCCCTCCCGACCTCGTCCAGCAGGGCCGCGCGGAGGTCCGCCAGAGCCGGGCCCGCCGACCCCGCGCGGACCGCGTCCGAGACGCGCACGGCGCACGCGCCGCAGGTCTCGACGTGCTTCTCCACGGACCAGGCGTCCGGCTCGGGGGCCGCGCCCCGGGCGTAACGGTCCGCCAGGTCCGCGGTCACGTGCCAGGGCGTCGTCATGCGGTGCCTCCCAGGGGGTGGGTGGTGCCGAGGGCGGCACGCAGTTCGCGCCGGGCACGCAGGGCGCGGGTCTTCACCGTGCCCTCGGGTATCCCGAGCAGCCGGGCCGTCTCACGCGTCGTCAGGCCGTCCACCACGGTGGCCCGCAGCACCTCCCGCAACTCCGGCGAGATCCGGTCCAGCGCGGCGCCGACGTCGCCGTACTCCAGCCCCGCCAGCACCCGGTCCTCCGCCGAGGGCGCGAGGGCCACCGGCTCGGGGTCCGTGCGCGGGACGCGGGCCTGGGCACGGCGCGCGTCGACCAGCCGCCGCGCGGCGATCACCCAGAGCCAGCCGCCGGCCTCACCCCGCCCGCGGTGCGAGCCCGCGGACCGCCACACCGCCACGAAGGTGTCCTGGAGCACCTCCCGTACCGTCTCGTCGTCCGGGCAGCGCCGGGCGAGCCGCGCGTGGAGCCAGCCCGCGTGGCGGTCGTACAGCACCGCCAGCGCCTCGGTGTCCCCCCGGGCGACCGCGCGCAACAGCGCCGAGTCGTCCTCGTCTCCCCCTGCGGGGCGCAACAGTCTCACGCCCCTCTATCGCCCGCGGCGGCCTCGCCGGTTCACGCCCCGGGTCAGGGGGACGTGGGCGGCCCGCCTCCGGGCAGTGCCGAGAACACCCGCCGCAGCGCGGGCGGCCGGTCGCCGTCGGTGGCGACGACGACCCGGTACCGGTACGTGACGACGTACTGGAAGCCGTCGTGCACCGGCTCGCCGGTCGGCCGGGCGGGCACCGCGGCGAAGGCGGGGTCCTCCAGGGCGGCGCGCAGTTCGGCGACCTCGGCCGGCTCCATCCGCCCGGTGCGCGGCGGCTTCCTGGTCGAGCACTTCTGGTGGGGTTCGGTCTTCCTGATCAACATCCCGCTGATGGCCTTCATCCTGCCGCTGGGCCGCTGGCTGCTGCCCGAGTCGCGGGGCGCCGCCGACGGCCCCTGGGACGTCCTCGGCGCGCTGATGGCCGCCGCCGGCGTGCTTGCTGGGGATCCGTGCGGGGATGAGTATGGCTCGCCGGAGCGCTCCTGTCCGGGAGCGCTCTGAGAGCGCTCTCAGAATGGGGAGGGGGCAATGAACCTGTCAATGGCTGTGACGGTTTCCTCCGCATACGCCGATGCCGGCGCCTGCCACGGGCCGGACGTCGACGCCTCGCGTCGACGTCCGGCAGGGCCAACAGCCGCTGCACGCAAGACTGCTGAGGTGTCATCAGATCTCGTGACGCGGACCGCGGCCGCGTGGGGGTCGACTGCCCCTCACGGACGCGGGCCGCAGCCGTGTGGGCGGCGACGGCCCCTTCCCGCGCCGCTGCCGGCGGGCCGGCCGACCCTCGTCGCGCACCGGGCGAGCGAGCTCCCGCAGGCGTCGTCGGCGGCGCTCCGCTACGGGGTCACGGCCGGCCAGGCGCCGCGTTCGTGCATCCGCAGGACCAGGGCCGCGATGTTCCAGGCGTCGTCCTCGCCGCTGTGGTGCCGCCCCTCCAGCGGCAGGCCGGCGATCCGCAGCGCCTGGGCCATCCCGGGGCGCCGGCCGAGCCCGTACGCCTCCGTGAACACGGCCTTGGCGTTGGTGTGGTGGCGCCCGAAGGGGTACTCGGTGCCGGTCGCCCGGCACTGGCGGGTGAACTGGTTCCGGTCGTAGTCGCCCCAACTGGCCCACGGGAGCGACCCGGTGGCGTGTTCGGCGGCCAGCAGCCGGCAGGCGGCCGCGAAGTCCAGGCCGGTGTCCACCTCGGCCTGGGTGAGCCCGGTCAGCTCCGTGCAGAACGGACTGACCGTCGACCGGGCGGGCTTGACCAGCACGCGATGGCGCGCGATCCGCCCGCCCGCGTCGAGGTCGACGACGCTGAGCCCGATCTCGATGATCTCGTTCACCGCGCCCGGCGGCTGCCGGCCGTCCCAGCAGGTCGCCTCGACGTCGACGACGTTCCACAGTCCCAGCGCCGGTCTTTCGTGATCCATGGCCCCGAGGCTATGCAGCAGGCGCCCTGCCCGGCATCCGGATTTACGCCGGCACAGGGCGGCGGGCGGCGCCTCGGTCGCCGGCCTGCCGGGAGCCCGGGCTCACTTCAGGTCCAGTACCTCCCGCAGCGCCGCCACCGCGTGGATCCGGTGCTCGTCGAGCAGGCGTACGGCGGCGTCCGCGTCGCCGTCCCGCAGGGCGGCGATGACCGCCCGGTGCTCGCGCACCGCCAGGTCGCGGTGCCCGGCCTCGGCGTAGTACAGCGACCGGTAGGCGTCGGTCGAGTCCCAGAGCGTCGCCACGAGCCGGATCAGCCGGGGCATGCCGGACGCCCCGATCAGCGCGAAGTGGAACCGGCGGTTGGCCGCCGCCATCTCCGTGACGTCCCCCGACTCCGCGGCCTCCTCCACCGCGCGCTGGATCTCCTCCACGGCGTCGAGCAGCCCCTCGTCCGCGCGGGCCACGGCACTCCGGACGGCCTCGCCCTCCAGGAGCTCCCGGATGCGGTAGATCTCCTCAAGGTCGGCCAGCGACAGCTCGGCCACGAAATAGCCGCGGTGGACGTGGTGCACCACCAGGCCCTCGGCCTCCAGGGACTTCAGGGCCTCGCGCAGCGGCACCCTGCTGACGTCGAGCCGGGCCGCGAGCGCGTCCTGGCGGACCTGGTCGCCCGGACGCAGCTCCCCGCTGGTGATGGCGCGCCGCAGCTCCTCCAGGACGAACTGCTGGGCGGTGGGTGGCCGCCGCTTCCCTGCCGCGCTGTTCATCCCCTGTGGCCTCTCGCTCGGTCGCCTGCCGCGCGCCCGCGCCGCCGGTCGCGTCCATCTTCCTACGGGGCCTCCCTACGGAGCGCGATCGGGCAGCCCCAGCTCCCCGAGGAGCGCCGTGGTGTGCTCACCCAGGCGCGGGGGAGCGGAGGCGTACACCGGGGGCGTGGCGCTCAGCGCGATCGGATGGGCGACCTGCCCGGGGCCGGCCGCCTCGACGGGGACCGCGGGCTCCAGCCCGAGCCGCTCGGCGAACGCGAAGGCGGCGGCCAGGTCGTTGATCGGCCCGCACGGAACTCCCGCCGGTGTCAGCTCCTCGAACCAGCTGTCGGCGGTGCGCCCGGCGAGCGGGCCCGACAGGGCCGCGACGAGCGCCTCGCGATGGGCGACCCGGTCGGTGTTGGTGGCGAAGCGGGCGTCCTCGGCGAGACCGGCCAGCCCCAGGTGGTCGCACAGCGTGCGGAACTGCCGGTCGTTGCCCACGGCGAGCGCGAGCGGCCGGTCCGCCGCCTCGAACACCTCGTACGGAGCGATGCTCGGGTGCCGGTTGCCCAGGGGGCGGGGGACCACGCCGGCGGCGAGATAGGCCGCGGACTGGTTGCTGAGGGCGGACAGGAGCGAGGTGAGCAGGGAGACCTCCACCCGCTGGCCTTCGCCGGTGCGTTCCCGGTGGCGCAGCGCGGCCAGGATGCCGAGGCCGGCGTGCAGGCCGGTGATGACGTCGACGAGCGCGACGCCCGTCTTGGTGCCCGGACCGTCGGGCTCGCCGGTCACGCTCATCAGACCGCCCATCGCCTGGACCAGGAGGTCGTAGCCGGGCAGCCGGGCCCCCTCGGCGGTGCCGAAGCCGGTCACCGAGCAGTAGATCAGCCCGGGGTGGGAGGCCCGCAGGTCCTCGTGGCCGAGCCCGAACCTCTCCATCGTGCCCGGACGGAAGTTCTCCACCAGGACGTCGGCGCGGGCCACGACGGCCCGGGCCGCCTCCAGGTCGGCCGGGTCGGTGAGGTCGAGGACGAGAGAGCGCTTGTTGCGGTTCACGCCGAGGAAGTACGTGGCCTCGCCGTCGGCGAAGGGCGGGCCCCACGCACGGGTGTCGTCCCCGCCGCCGGGCCGCTCGATCTTGATGACCTCGGCGCCGAGGTCGGCCAGCAGCATCGTCATGTAGGGCCCGGCGAGGACCCGGCCGAAATCGGCGACGACGATCCCGTCCAGGGCCCCGGGCCGTGGCGTCGCACCGGCCGCGCCGGTCACCCTCGGCTCCGGGTCCGGTCCGGCGCCGGCTCCCGGCTCTCCGGGGACCTCCGCCGTGTCCGGACCTCCGGTGGTCTCCCGCGTCCTCGGCTGGTCTGCGTGCATCCTGCTCTCCTCCGCCGGCGATCCGACCGGGGCGAACGTACGCACCGGTGACGGGATATTCAATACTGGATCCAAAATACGATCTGCCGCTAGGCTTCGGCCCGCCGAGCAGCCGCAACCGCAGGGAGTCCCGCGATGAAGTCCACGAGCGTGCCGAAGTCCTCGCCCGTCCACCCCTTCGACCTGCTCGCCATCGACGGCCTGCTGACCGACGAGGAGCGGGAGATCCGTCGCACCGTGCGGGCCATGGCGGACCGCGAGCTGCGCCCCCACGTGGCCGGATGGTTCGAGGAGGGCGCCGTGCCGGCCCGCGAACTGGCCCGGAAGCTCGGCGGTGCCGGCGTGCTCGGCATGCACCTGGAGGGCTACGGCTGCGCCGGCACGAACGCCGTCGCGTACGGCCTGGCCTGCCTGGAACTGGAAGCGGTCGACTCCGGACTGCGCAGTCTGGTCTCGGTCCAGGGATCGCTCGCCATGTACGCGATCTGGACGTACGGCTCCGAGGAGCAGAAGCAGCGGTGGCTGCCCGGCATGGCGGCGGGCGAGTACGTCGGCTGCTTCGGCCTGACCGAACCGGACGCCGGTTCCGACCCGGGCGCCATGCGCACCCGCGCCCGGCGCGACGGCGCGGACTGGGTCCTCGACGGGACGAAGATGTGGATCACCAACGGTTCGGTCGCCGACGTCGCCGTCGTGTGGGCCCGTACGGACGAAGGCGTCCGCGGCTTCCTCGTCCCGGCAGGCACCCCCGGCTTCAGCGCCCCCGAGATCAAGCGGAAGCTGTCCCTGCGGGCGAGCGTGACCAGCGAACTCGTACTGGAGGGCGTGCGCCTCCCGGCCGACGCCATGCTGCCCGGGGCGCGCGGCCTGTCCGGACCGCTCGGCTGCCTCAACGAGGCCCGGTTCGGCATCGTCTTCGGCGCCCTCGGCGCCGCCCGCGACTGCCTGGAGACGGCGATCGCCTACGCCGGAGACCGCGTGGTCTTCGAGCGGTCCCTCGCCTCCTACCAGCTCACGCAGCAGAAGCTCGCCGACATGTCCCTGGAGCTGGGCAAGGGCATGCTGCTCGCGCTGCACCTGGGCCGGCTCAAGGACGCGGGCCGCCTCACGCCCGAACAGGTCAGCGTCGGCAAGCTCAACAACGTCCGCGAGGCGATCGCCGTCGCCCGCGAGTGCCGCACGATCCTCGGAGCCAACGGCATCACGCTGGAGTACCCGGTGATGCGGCACGCGAACAACCTGGAGTCGGTCCTCACCTACGAGGGCACGAGCGAGGTGCACTCCCTGGTCGTCGGCAAGGCCCTGACGGGAGAGTCGGCCTTCCGCTGACGGGTGATCCGGACCGGGGGGTGCCCGGAGGGTCCGGGCCGGGAGAGTCCGGGCCGGACCCTCCGGGCA
>NZ_RDBI01000018.1:0-3139 GCF_008042125.1 Streptomyces sp. MS191 | reverse complement strand
CTCGGAGAGAGGGCGGCCAACCACCCGACACTCACAAGGGTGGATGACCCCGAGAGCCCGGCCCCTGTGCCGCCGTAGGTGCCTCGCCCCTCGGCGCCCTTCCCGTCCGTGCCTCGCCCTACTGCTACCCGTCCGATGGCCGGTCCTGCCCGCTGCCGCTCGGGGCCTGGATCCGCCGGCCGGCCACGGCCGTACGCGGCGACCGGGACGACGGCGCCCCCGGTCACCGGGCGGCGCCGTCGTCCCGCGCGGGTGCGAGCCGGCTCACAGCACCGGCTGTGGGTCGGGCGCGACCCCTCCGGCGTCCGGGAATCCGCCGTCCGGGGCCCAGGCGTCCGGTGCTGCGGGGGAACCCGGCCGCGGGGCGTCCTCGGACAACGGGCTGCCGCCCGGGGCCGACTGGTCGGCCGTCGTGCCGTCCGTGGTCGAGCCCTCCGTCTGCGGCAGCGACTGCGGCGCGGGCGGGGAGCCGGAGTCGGGCGGCGGCGGGGAGTCCGGTGAGTCCGGCGACGCCGGCGAAACGGGCGCGACGGGGGACTCGGGCGAGGCGGGGGACAGTGGCGTCGACGGGGTCGAGGTCGAGGCCGAGTCCGACGGAACCGGGGAGGTCGAGCCGGAGTCCGACACCGAGGGCGACGGGGGTGCCGTCGGCGCGGTCGTGTGCTTGTCCTTCTTCCCCGTGTCACCCGGCTCGCGGCTGAACCAGTCGCCTTCGGAGGGGTCGTAGACGACGAAGACGTTCACGACCGTGACGGACGGCGCCACGACGACGACCTGGGAGGCCTGGTAGCCGGGCCAGGCCGCGCCGGTGGTCTTCGGCGACTTCTGGGCGACGGGCGGCGTCAGCGGGTTGCCGCAGGCGCAGCGCACCCGGGGTACGCCGCGGTCGTCGACGAGGACCGCCGTGCCGGCCTGGAGCACCGACTGGTACGTGGTGGCCGCGCCGTCCCGGAAGCCGTGGTTGGTCACGCGGGTGTCGACGCGGAGCTGAAGCGGGGTCAGGGACCGCAGATAGCCGGGGACCTCGTTGGCCGAGATGCCGAGGACCGACGCGAAGGCGGCGTTCTTGGCGGGCTCGGCGGCAAGGAAGCGCACCTGCTGTTCGACGTCGCAGCTCGCCACGTTCTGCGTGCCGCCGTACAGGCCGGGCGCGGCGCCCGAGACGCTGCGGGTGGCGCTGGCGTCGGCCGACTTGGTGGGGCTGGGCAGCGGGACGGCGGACGGGGAGGCGTCGGGCGCGCGGGCGGTCGACGGGGTGAACGGATCGGGGCCGGTGGCGGCGGCGTTCTGCAGGAACACCTCACCACCGCCCCCCGAGGCGCTGCCGCCGCCGTTGCCGTCCGGCCGGGTCAGCACCACGATCAGGGCGATCGCCGCGACCAGTACGGCCGTGATCGAGGCGACCTTGGGAACGGAACGCCACCACGGGCCGCCGCCGCCGGAGCCCGCGCCGCCGCGGCCGCGGCCGGCCTGTACGGCGGCACGCAGAACGTGGCGAGCTGCGACGTCGAACAGCAGGTGCGCTTCCTTGCCGCCGAGCCCGCCACGAACGCCGCCTTCGCGTGCCGCGGTACTGGCCGGCTTCGTCGCCATGGCCGTCGTCGCGGCGCTCGGCCTCTGGGCCGCCGGCGCCGCCGACCTCCCCAGCGGATTCGTCAACGTCGTCGCCGCGGTGGTCGTCATGGCCGCCGGCGGCCATGTGGAACTCTCCGGAGACGCGGGCGCCCTCGCCGGGACGAACGCCGAGATCACCGCGATGCCGCTCACGCCGCGGTACTGGCCGGCTTCGTCGCCATGGCCGTCGTCGCGGCGCTCGGCCTCTGGGCCGCCGGCGCCGCCGACCTCCCCAGCGGATTCGTCAACGTCGTCGCCGCGGTGGTCGTCATGGCCGCCGGCGGCCATGTGGAACTCTCCGGAGACGCGGGCGCCCTCGCCGGGACGAACGCCGAGATCACCGCGATGCCGCTCACCGTCACCCTGGTGGGCGCACTCGTCGTCGGTTTCTGCTTCCTGCGCCCCCTGCGCCACCACGCCGTCGCGCACACCGGTGAACTCCTCGGCCGGGTCGTCGCCGTCGTCGTGCTCTGGCTGGCCGGGCTCGCCGCACTGTCGGCGCTGGCCGCCCACGACTTCCCCCTCACCCTCGGCGGCGGTGACGCGACGGGGGACCTGCCCGACATCTTCGGTGAACTCCTCGACGCGGTGAACCCGACCGTCGGCTTCCGCACCGACCTCGGCCCCACCCTCCTCTTCGGCCTCCTGTGGATCCTCGGCGTCCTGCTCATCGCCCTGCTCGTGTCCCGCCGGACCCCGCTCCCGCCGCGCCTCGTGCGCTACCAGGAGCCCGTCCGCCCCGTGGCCTCCGCGATGCTGCTGCTCGTCCTGACGTACGTGGTCATCGGCCTCGGCATCGGCGTCGTCGTCGCGGCCACCCAGGGCCACGCCTCGGAGACCCTCGCCGTCCTGCTGCTCGGACTGCCCAACGTCAGCTGGATCGCCCTCGGCGTCGGCATCGGCGGCTCCTGGGAAGGCCGGGTCGACGGCCCGTTCGGGCTGCCCATGCCGCCCATCCTCGACGCGGTGCTGCGCGGCCCGGACACCTCCCAGCTGTCCACGGTGGACCTCTCCTCGCTCGCCTCGTACGACTCGCGGGCCTGGTGGCTCCTCCCGGTCGCCGCGGTCCTGGTGGTCGTCGCGGCCTTCGTCGCCGCCGTCCGTGCCCCGGGCCGCTTCCGGCTCTGGCAGCACGCCGTGCACTTCGCGATCGCGTTCGCCCTGACCATGCTGGTCGTCATGCCGATCACCCTCGTCGAGGCGCGCTTCGGCCTCTCCATCCTCGGCATCGGCGACCTCGACTCCCTGGGCGGCGAGGTCGTCCTGCGCCCGCACGTCTGGAGGACGGCCGGTCTGGCCCTGCTGTGGGGCGCCGTCGCGGGCTTCCTCGGCGGCCTGCTCGCCACCGGCGCCCACCGCGGCGAGGTGGACGCCGAGCCGAACCGCACCGGGAGACCCGCGCCCTGACACAGCCCCGGGAGGCCGGCCCGCTCGCCGGGTCGCTCCCGCGCGGTGTCACCGATGCCGGTGACCGCCTACGGCTCCTCGCGGAACACCGGCAGCGCCCACTTCGGCGGCGCGGGCG
>NZ_RDBI01000179.1 GCF_008042125.1 Streptomyces sp. MS191 | reverse complement strand
GGGTCGGGTGCGGGATAGAGCCGGGCGAGGCTGCCCAGGAGGCGGGCGTACGCGTCCCGTTCCGGTGGTCTCGGCTCGGTCCTGCCGGCCTCCCAGCCACTGACCGTGGCCCGGCGGACCTGGAGGGCCGAGGCCACCTCGTCCAGCGTCAGACCGTGGGCCAGGCGCAGCCGCCTGCGCTCCCCCGGTGCCGGGAGCGGGGAGCGGGACGCGACCAGTGCGTCGACCGCGTCGAACAACTCGGACACGTAAGCACCTCCTGAGCGTGACCCTACCCCTCCGACCGTACGCAACGCGTACGCGGGGCGTACGCCATCCGTACCTGTCGCGGAAGAAGGCGTTCCACGGTCCGGGCGCACCGCGAGCGGTCCGTGCGCCCCGGGCGGCGAGGAGAGCGGGCGAGGCGTTGTCGCAGAATGACGGGATGGAGATGTCTGAGCCCTTCGCGACGACGGTCGCGGCCGTGGCACCCGTGATCTGGGCGATCGGAACGGTGGAGGTCCATCAGGTGCTGAAGCGCGTGTGGGCCCTGCGCGACGAGCGCGACCGCCATCTCGCGGAGGCCCGCGCGGCCATGGCGGCCGTCGAGGACGAGGCGGCCCTGGCGCGAGCCCGCGGAGGGCTGCGGGCCGCCGCGGACGCGGACCGGCGCGCGCTGCCCCCGGCGGTGCTCTACGTGGCGTGGGTGTCGCTGGCGCTCGCGATGGCCGCGTGCGTCCACCGCTCCCTCGCGTGGCTGGCCGAGGCGGGCGGGCCGGGCGAGGTCAGCGGCCCGGCCGGAGGCACGGCGGAGTTCTGTCTCTGGGCCGTGATGGCCGGCCTCGTCTTCGTCACCGCCCTGCCCGTGGTCACGGCGACGGCCGAGGCGGTGCGTTCCCTCCGGCGGACCCGCGCACGGCAACGGGACCTCGCCGCGCTGGAATCCGCCGCGGTCGCGCGCGTCGACGACCGGCGGCGCGCAGCGACGGCGGAGGCTTCGGCCGGGGCGGTCCCGGCGCCGCCCGGGTGATCCGGGCGGTCGCCGGCCCGTCGGCGGTCCGGCGGCCGGCGCCCCGACCCCGCGGTGCGGGGCGGGACTTGCGGGGGCGCCGACCGTACGAGCCCGGAGCCCCGGCCGGCCTTCCTTGCGCCATGGACGGGAGGCCCGGCCCTTGCCCGGGGGCGGAGTCCGCCCCCGGGCAAGGGCGTCAGGCCAGGACCCGCAGCGCGCCCGGCTGGACCCGGACCGTCACGGGCAGGGTCGCGTCGACCTCGCCGTCCGCGCCGTACGGGATCGGGCGGTCCGCCTCGATGCGGATCTCCTTGCCGCGCAGGATCTCGACCTGCGGACGGTGCACGTGGGCGCCCGTCTTCAGCTCGTTCATCGTCGCGAAGAACTGCCGCTTGGGGGCGTCGCCGATCACGACGACGTCCAGCATGCCGTCGTCGAGCAGCGCGCCGGGGGCGACGTTCCTGCCGAAGCCGTAGTAGCCGGAGTTCGCCGCGACGACGGTGTAGCCGGCACGTTCGTACCGCTCTCCGTCGACGGTGACGCGGTACGCGGCCGTCCGCCAGGAGACGACCGCGCGCAGCCCGCCCGCGTAGTACGACGCCGCTCCCCGCAGCAGACGGGAGGCGTTCGCGTGGCGGTTGGCGACCGCGTCGACTCCCGCGTACACGCTCCCGAGGACGGAGAGCCGCGCGTGCGCCGCGGACTCCACCTCGATGGTGTCGACGGCCCGTGGCGTGGCGTCGAGCAGGACCTCGGCGAGTCGCGGGGCGTCGGTGGGCAGTCCGAGGGCGCGGGCGAAGTCGTTGCCGCGCCCCGCGGGCACCAGGCCGAACACCGTGTCGGTGCCGCTGAGCGCGCCACCGACGCAGCCCGCCATCCCGTCGCCGCCGACGGCGAGGACGACGTGGCCCTGCGCTCCCGCCCGTTGGGCGAGTTCCCGCGCGTGGTCCAGGCTGCGGCTGTACACGGTGTCGAGCCGGGCGCCCGCCTCGCGCAGCAGCCGGGCCAGCGGGAGCAGGGCGGCCGTCCCGCTGGAGCCCCCTGCGGTGGGGTTGACGACGGCGGTGAACTGTCGCATGGATCGGGCCTCCGGACGGGGGATG
>NZ_RDBI01000178.1 GCF_008042125.1 Streptomyces sp. MS191 | reverse complement strand
ACGCGGAGGAGTCGATTCCGAGCGGTGAGAAGCTCGCCGTCGACTGGACGCTGTGCCAGGGCCACGGGCTGTGCGCGGACATCGTGCCGGAACTGATCAGACTGGGCCCGGACGGCTACCCGGCGCTCGCCGACGCGTCCGTGCCGATGCACCTGCGAGGCCGCGCCCAGCGGGCCKTGCGCCGSTGCCCGGCGGCAGGGCGGGGCGCTCGGCCGGGGCCGCCTCCACGCGCAGCGCGAGCGCCGGGCAGCGGCGCACGGCCCGCTGGGCGCGGCCTCGCAGGTGCATCGGCACGGACGCGTCGGCGAGCGCCGGGTAGCCGTCCGGGCCCAGTCTGATCAGTTCCGGCACGATGTCCGCGCACAGCCCGTGGCCCTGGCACAGCGTCCAGTCGACGGCGAGCTTCTCACCGCTCGGAATCGACTCCTCCGCGTCCTGGTAGCCGGGCGCCGGCAGCGGCAGCACCCCGATCGTCGGCCGGCCGCAGCCGCCGTCGAGGACGTGGGCGGCCAGATCGTCGGTGAACGCCGAGAGCGTCGAGTTGAAGAAGCGGGCCGAGCCGTCCGGGTGCTTGCACGCTCCGCGGCCCTTCACCGCCTGCGTGACCTCCCGCAGGGCCTCCAGCGCGGCCGGGCCGCCGCCGTTCAGCAGGTCCGAGAGGCCGCCGGCCGCGGCGGGCAGGCCCAGGCGGCAGGGCCCGCACTGGCCGGCCGTCTCCGCCGCCAGCCAGTTCGCGACCCGCAGGGACTCGCCGAGCGGGCAGGTCTCCGGGCCGATGGGCAGGATCGCGCCGGCGCCCAGGGCGCCGCCGACGGCCGCCAGCGACGCCCGCGAGACGGTGGCGTTGTGCACGGCGACCGAGTCGATCCAGTTGCCGTGGTAGCCGCCGGTGAGGACGCCCTGGGGGAGCGGCGGGGCGCCGGCCAGCTGCAGCACGTAGCGCAGCGGGACACCCGTCGGGACCTCGACCACCATCGGGCGCGCGACCGCCCCGGAGATCGTCAGCATGACCGTGCCGGGCTCGCTGTCGAGCCCGCTGTGGCCGTAGCGGCGCGGGCCGATCCGCGCGGCGATGGCCAGCTGCGCGAACGTCTCGGCGTTCGACAGCAGCGTCGGCGCCCCGCCGACGCCCGACTCCGCGGCGCGCTCCCGGCGCCCCGCCGGCAGGGCCGGGCCGCCGGACGCCGCCCGGATGACCGACGAGGCCTCGCCGGAGACCATCCGCTCGGGGGTGCGGACGACCCGCGCGCGCAGTGCCTGGCCCCGCCGGTCGGAGAGCCCGCGCTCGGCCAGGGCGGAGCGGATGGAGATCTCCGTGGAGTTGCGGGTGACGGCGACGATCAGCGTCCGGGCGCCCAGCGCCTCGGCCGCCAGCAGCGCCCCGTCCAGGATCAGGTGCGGGGCCCGGTTGAGCAGCACCGTGTCCTTGCGGCAGGCGGGCTCGCCCTCGCTGCCGTTGACCACCACCACGGGACGTACCCCGCGGCGGATCGCCGCCTTGCCGACGGCCCTGAGCTTGCGTCCGAACGGGAAGGCGGCGCCCCCGCGCCCGGTCAGGGATATGTCGTCGGCGAGCTGCGCGAGCTGGTCGCCGCCCATCGGCTCCAGCGGCCCGTGCACCTTCAGGTGCATGTCGAGTCCCAGCCGCTCGACCAGGTCGAAGCCCTGGGTGAGCTGTGGCAGACCGACCACGCGGACCTCGGGGACATCGGGGAGCGGGACGTTCACGGGCGGCTGGAGCCGATGGGCGGCGACCAGCTCGCGCAGCTCGCCGACGACATATCCCTGACCGGGCGCGGGGGCGCCGCCTTCCCGTTCGGACG
>NZ_RDBI01000177.1 GCF_008042125.1 Streptomyces sp. MS191 | reverse complement strand
GGCTCGGGCATCACCGGCCATCGCCGCCAACAGTGCCGCCTCCAGACCCTCTTGCCCCCGCCGGCGGTGCCCGAGCCCCCACGGGCGAGGCAGCCGGCGCCGCTCGCACGCCGTACCGGGAGCCCGCCGCCGCGCCGTACGGCGCGGGCCACCGCGCACCCCGGACCGGATGAGGACCGCACGGCGGCACCCGTCCGGCCGGCGAGCTCCGGTGCTCGCCGCAGCCACCACACGCGCCCCTTCCGGCACATCCGCCCAGCTCGGCACCCCCGCGCTCCGGGACGGCGGCGAAGCCCGCCCGCCTCCGGCGTCGAGCAGTCAACTGCCCTGAAGCGAACGGTTGTTGTGCCCCACCGCCCCGTCCCCTAGCGTGCCCCCCATGGGGCTCTCCGCGCGCACCTCGGTCAGGACCGGCCTTCGCGCCGCGCTGGCGGCCGGCCTGCTGGCCGCGGTCCCGGCCTGCTCGGACGAGGGCGCGGATCCGGCGCCGCGCGCGTCGACGCCGGCGGACATCTGCACCAGCCTGGTGTCGTACTGGGCGAAAGAGGCCCTCAAGGGCGGCAAATGGGCCGGACTGGACTGGGAGCAGAAGGGCCTGTCCAACGAGCAGTTGGGCATCCACGACCTGGTGCTCGCCCATGCCCGCGCGACCGAGCGCGCCGACGGGCGGGAGGCCGCGCTGGCCGAGATCGACCGTGAGACGCGCCGCCGCTGCGAGGCGTCGAACGGCGCGACGGGCAGCTCCGAGAACTGGCGGCCCCCCGAGGCCGCGACCGGCTCCCCCTCCGTCACCGGCGCCGGGTCCGGCACCCCTTCCGGCCCGCCGTCCCGGCCGGCCCCGCGGCAGTCACCGCCGCCACCCCCGTGACGCTCCGTGACATCCGCGCACCGATCAAGCCGCGCAGGCCACCCGGCACTCCGTCCGCTGGCGCGGGAGGGCCTGTCCGGTATCCGGAGAGCCGGTGAATCGGGGCCGACAGGAGCGTGATCTGCTCAAGCCCCTTAGCGGAACTGCGCGTTCTCACTATGTGAACACCATGTTGCGGACCCATATGTCCCGATTTGCCCACCCCCTGCGCACCTCCTCTCCGAATCGGGGCCGACAGGAGCGTGATCTGCTCAAGCCCCTTAGCGGAACTGCGCGTTCTCACTATGTGAACACCATGTTGCGGACCCATATGTCCCGATTTGCCCACCCCCTGCGCACCTCCTCTCC
>NZ_RDBI01000176.1 GCF_008042125.1 Streptomyces sp. MS191 | reverse complement strand
GTACCTCACGCCGAAGCCCGGCGAGGCGACGGACATCCTCGTCCGGGCGGGTCCCGGCACCTCGCAGCGGGAGCTGGTCGACGCCCTGGCCCCGGCGCTTCCCGAGGGAACCGAGGCCGTCACCGGGCAGGGGTCCCGTCGTCGGTGCGGTGGGTGCTGCGGCGTGTCGTCACGACCTCGCCTCCTGGGTACGGGTGCCGCCGTCGAAGGCCTTCAAGCGGTCGAGGACCCGCTCGGCGGTGGGTTCCGGCATCCGGTCGACGAGCCGGCCGTCCGCGAGGAAGACCACCTCGTCGGCGTGGGCGGCGGCGACCGGGTCGTGGGTGACCATGACGACCGTGCGGCCGGTCCGCCGCACCGCCCGGCCGAGCAGGCGCAGGACCTCCTCGCCCGAACGCGAGTCGAGGTTGCCGGTCGGCTCGTCGGCGAAGACGACGTCCGGGGTGCCGGCGAAGGCGCGTGCGACGGCGACGCGTTGCTGCTGGCCCCCGGAGAGCTCGGCGGGCCGGTGGCGCAGGCGGTCGCGCAGACCGACGGTGTCGATCAGCGCCTCCAGCCACTCCCGGTCGGGGGCGGTGCCGGCCAGGTCCAGGGGCAGCGTGATGTTCTCGGCGACCGTGAGGGTCGGCAGCAGGTTGAACGCCTGGAAGACGAAGCCGACGCGTTCGCGGCGCAGCAGGGTGAGGCGGCGGTCGTCGAGGGTGGAGAGGTCCGTGTCCCCGATGAGGGCCGCGCCCGACGTGAGGGTGTCGAGCCCGGCCGCGCAGTGCATGAGGGTCGACTTCCCGGAGCCGGAGGGGCCCATGATCGCGGTGAAGCGTCCGGCCGGGAAGTCGACGCTCACCCCGTCCAGGGCCCTGACCTCGGTGTCACCACGGCCGTAGACCTTCACGGCGTCGACGACGCGCGCGGCGGCGCGGCCGGTCTCCGGGGCGGAGGCGGTCTCCGTGGAGGCGGACGTGCTCATCGCGTGCGCCCCTCGGACCCGGCGGAGCGGCCGAACTGCTCCTCGAGGACGGTCAGCCGGCGCCAGTACTCGTCCTCGTCGATCTCTCCGGCGGCGAAACGGCGGCCGAGGAGCGCGATCGGGGACTGCTCGTCGTGGACCGGGCGGCCCCAGGGGCCCCGGCCCCGGGACGGGCCGATGCGTCCGGTCCGGCGCAGCACGGTGACCACGGTGACGATCACGGCCGCCCAGACGAGGGGGAAGAACAGGACCCAGGGGCCGGGTCCCGCGTAGGCCAGTGTGTTCATGATCTCTCAGCTCCTCGTGCGTCGTGCCGACTGCGTGTGCCGGTGCTTCGAGACTCGCGCGGGGAGGGGGTCCGGGTCGTCGTACGGCCAGCGGCTTCGCCCGTACGACGCGGGGAGTAGCGGCGGCCGCGACGGCTGCTCCCTCCTCTGTACCTACTGGTATGTACACTGCCCGCATGAGTACCTCCGAGCGACTGGTCGAGGCCACCCGCGAGCTGCTCTGGGAGCGCGGCTACGTCGGCACCAGCCCCAGGGCGATCCAGCAGGCCGCCGGGGCCGGGCAGGGCAGCATGTACCACCACTTCGCCGGCAAGCCGGACCTGGCACTGGCCGCGATCCGGCGGACGGCCGAGGAGATGCGGGGCACGGCGGAGGCCGTGCTCGGTGGCGGCGGTTCGGCGTACGAGCGGCTGGAGGCGTATCTGCTGCGCGAGCGCCCGGTGCTGAGGGGCTGTCCGCTGGGCCGCCTGACGATGGATCCCGACGTCCTCGCCGACGACCGGCTGCGGGCGCCGGTCGACGAGACCCTCGACTGGCTGCGCGGCCGGATCGCCGACGTCGTCCGGGAGGGCCTGGGCACCGGGGAGTTGACGGGTCCGCTCGATCCGGCCGAACTCGCGGCCACCGTCGTGGCGACCGTTCAGGGCGGCTACGTGCTCGCCCGCGCGGCGGGCTCGCCGGCCGCCTTCGACGCGGCGGCGCGGGGACTCCTCACCCTGCTCGCGCCCCGCGCGAACTGACGGCTCCGCACACGGCCCGGCCCGCTCC
>NZ_RDBI01000175.1 GCF_008042125.1 Streptomyces sp. MS191 | reverse complement strand
CGGCCACCGTGCGCGAGGCTCCCCCCACCCTGGCCCCGGGTCCCGGCGGCGTCACGCCCGTCTTCACGCGGCGCGCCCACGGCGCGGAGAAGGTCGTCGCGCTCACCTTCGACGCCGACATGACGGCCGATCAGGGACCGCGGGCGGCCGGCGGGGAGCGCTTCGACAATCCGCAGCTGATCGCCACCCTGCGGCGCCTGGGCGTCGACGCGACCGTCTTCATGACCGGCCGCTGGGCAGAGGAGTACCCGGACCAGGCCCGGTCCCTCGGCAACGACCCGCGCTTCGAGATCGCGAACCACTCCTACAGCCACTACTCCTTCGCCTCCCCCTGCTACGGCCTGCCGGCCGTGGCGCGCGACGCCATGGCGGCCGACGTGCGGCGGGCCTTCGCCGCGTTCCGCACGGCGGGCGCGCGCAACGTCGTGCCGTACTTCCGCTTTCCCGGCGGCTGCTACGACGACGAGGCCCTGCGGGCACTCGCGCCGACGAAGGTGACGGCGGTGCAGTGGGACGTGGTCAGCGGGGACGCCTTCGCCACGGACGGCGACGCCGTGGCGCAGCAGGTCCTCGACGGGGTGAAGCCCGGTTCGCTCGTGGTCATGCACTGCACCCGCAGCGCGGCGCCGGTCACGGAACAGGCGATCCGGCGGATCGTCCCTGAACTCCGGGCGAAGGGCTACCGCTTCGTGAAGGTCTCGGAGCTGATGCGCCGCCGGACGCCCGCCGGCTGAAGCGCGCGGACGCGCCCCGGCGGCGGTACCGATGCGTCAGCCGGCCGGGGCCGCTTCGAGGGGGCAGCCGGCGCCCACCCGGCTGACGAGTTCGGCCCGCAGCGCCGCGAGCTCGTCCATGCGGGCGTCGATGAGGCGGATCTTGTCCTCGAACAGTGCGGACAGGGTGTCCGCACTGTCCGGGCTGTCGCGCAGTTCCCCGCCGATCCGGGCGATCTCCGCCAGCGAGAAACCGAGCGTCTGGGCGGTGCGGACGTACAGCAGCCAGGCCACCGCCTCCGGCGGGAAGTCGCGGTAGCCGTTGGGCAGTCGCCGGCCCTCGACGAGGCCGAGCTTCTCGTAGAACCGGATGGCGTCCCTGGACACCCCCACCTGGGCGGCGAGTTCGCCGATGCGCATGCACCCTCCGTGATGAGTCGGGCTTGACCTTGGAGCGTAGTCCCCTGTCTAGCGTGAGCGTCGCCGTCCCGAGACAGAGGAGACC
>NZ_RDBI01000174.1 GCF_008042125.1 Streptomyces sp. MS191 | reverse complement strand
GGACAATGGAGTCATGTCCCGACGCACCGCCCGCCCCCGTCGACTCCGGTGGTCCGGTGGGGCCTCCCGGGACACGGGGGCGGGATCGCGCCATGTGCGAATCGGGCCCGCCGCTGCCTTCCGGGGGTGACGGGGCGGCCCTATGCTCCTGCGCCGAACGTCGGGTTACCTCCGGTAAAGGGGTTGGGCATGGACCGTACGGGCACCTCGCGACGCACCCTCATGGCGGGCGCGGCCGCCGTCACCGGAGCCGCCGTCACCGCGTCGGTCGCCGCCGGGGCCGCGCCGGCCGCCGCGGCCGGACCGGCCGGCGCCCCGTCCGTGGCCGTGCTCGGCGGCGGCGTCGCGGGCCTGACCGCCGCCCACGAGCTGGCGGAGCGCGGCTTCCGCGTCACCGTCCACGAACGCCGGGCGCTGGGTGGCAAGGCGCGCTCCATGGACGTGCCGGACAGCGCCCGCGGCGGACGGCGCCCGCTCCCCGCCGAGCACGGCTTCCGGTTCATCCCGGGCATCTACCACAACCTCCCCGACACCCTGCGGCGCATCCCCTTCCCCGGGAACGCGAACGGCGTCTGGGACAACCTCGTCGCGCCGGCCGAGATGTCCTTCGCCCGCAGCGGCCGCGAGGACCTGCGCATCCCGCTCCCCTGGCCCGGGCACCGGCCGGCCGAGCTCACCCTCGACGAGATCCGCCGCGCGCTCACCGCGCTCCTGGACACCGCCGGATCCATCCCCCTCCACGAGACCGCCTACTTC
>NZ_RDBI01000173.1 GCF_008042125.1 Streptomyces sp. MS191 | reverse complement strand
CGTACAGCCTCCGCATGTGCGCCGACCAGCGCGGGAACTTGCTCTCGCCACCGTCCGCGAGCCGCGGGAAGGTCGCGGCGGAGGTCGAGGAGCTGGTCAAGGCCCGGCCGGCCGGGCCTCCGCCGCCCCGCCCGCGGTCACCGGGTGCCCCAGACCAGGAGCACCGGCGCCGACGGGGCCAGCGAGGAGGACCCGTCGGGCAGCGGCAGCAACCGCTGCGACTGCAGCAGCACACCGTCGACCGCGAACCCGCAGGCCGCCAGCGCCGCACGGACCGGAGCCACCTCCTCCAGCGCGCTCGGGGCCACCACGACCGCGCGCCGCGCGCGCCGCGCCGCCGCCGCCACGATCGCCCGCAGGTCCCGGCCGCCGCCCCCGACGAACACCCCGTCCGGATCGGAGAGATGCGACAGCACCGTGGGCGCCGCCCCGTGCACCACCCGCACCTCGGCACCCTGCGCGGCCGCGTGCCCGCGGATCCGCTCGACGCCGCCCGCGGTCTGCTCCACCGCGACCACCGCCGCGCCCAGCCGGACGCACTCCACCGCCACCGAACCGCAGCCCGAACCGATGTCCCAGACCAGGTCCCCGGCCCGCGGCCCGAGCCGGGCCAGCACCAGCGCCCGCGCCTCGTACGGCAGCGGCGGCCCGTACCGCACATGTACGCGTCGAGGTTGCGGCCCGGCCGGCCGGTGGCCAGGGCGTGGTAGCCCGGATCGATGTAGTCCGGGCCCACCTTGTGCGGGGACACCGCC
>NZ_RDBI01000172.1 GCF_008042125.1 Streptomyces sp. MS191 | reverse complement strand
CCATTGAATGGGGTGACCCGGCAGGGCTTAGCGGGTGCCACTCAATTCTCGGTTGGGATTCATGCCCCGCTGGTCACTCTCCGGTGGGGTGAAGCCTGATCCGCAGCCAGCATCGGGAGTGCGGGTCATGGGCCACCGGGCGCGCGGATCGGGGCTCACGCGGGACCCATCCGCCCCACCGGTCCCATCCACCCCATCGCCGGCTGGGATCGATCCACCAATGACGCTACGGCGTACATTACTTGCGGTAACCCAGCCAGAGAAAGGGACTTTGGCGGGCATATCGGACTCTCGGCGGGCTTAATGTACGCCGTAGCGTCATTCGGAACGACTTCCCCTGACGGGAAGGCCAGGCCGACTGCCTAAGGCGTCGCCGATTCCAAGGGCGCGCGGATCCGGCTCCACCCACCACCGGGAATGACCAGCGGGGCATGAATCCCAGCCAAGAAACGACGGATTGCCGCTGAGCGCCGCCGGGTCACCCCATTCAATGGGTGCGGGAAGCCACCCCTAGACCCGMCRGCCGCCGACGGCGCCCGGGAGGCTCCGGTCCCCGGAGCGGATGCCCCATCCCCCGGGCCGCCCTCCGAGTGTGAAAAGGCGGGTGGAGGTGACGGGTCAAGGGTGGAGCGAAGCGACATCGGCGAAGCCGACGCGACGAAGGAGCGCCCTTGATGCGGCGCCGGAGCCCGCCACACTCGGAGAGAGGGCGGCCAACCACCAGGAGCAACCCAAGACCGGCCGACACCAAGAGCCCGAAGGCCCGC
>NZ_RDBI01000171.1 GCF_008042125.1 Streptomyces sp. MS191 | reverse complement strand
GGCATTGACCAGCGGGGCATGAATCTCGACCCATGAGCGACCGGTCGACGCTAAGCCCTGCCGGGTCACCCCATTCAATGGCTGCGCTAGACCGCCCCGGACTGACAGCCGCCGACGGCGCCCGGGAGGCTCCGGTCCCCGGAGCGGATGCCCCTTCCCCGAGCCGCCCTCCGAGTGTGAAAAGGCGGGTGGAGGCGACGGGTCAAGGGTGGAGCGAAGCGGAATCGGCGAAGCCGACGCGACGAAGGAGCGCCCTTGAAGCGGCGCCGKARCCCGCMACACTCGGAGAGAGGGCGGCCAACCACCAGAAGCAACCGAACACCCTCCACCGGCATTGACCAGCGGGGCATGAATCTCGACCCATGAGCGACCGGTCGACGCTAAGCCCTGCCGGGTCACCCCATTCAATGGCTGCGCTAGACCGCCCCGGACTGACAGCCGCCGACGGCGCCCGGGAGGCTCCGGTCCCCGGAGCGGATGCCCCTTCCCCGRGCCGCCCTCCGAGTGTGWAAAGGCGGGTGGAGGYGACGGGTCAAGGGTGGAGCGAAGCGGAATCGGCGAAGCCGACGCGACGAAGGAGCGCCCTTGAWGCGGCGCCGKAACCCGCCACACTCGGAGAGAGGGCGGCCAACCACCAGACGCCAACGAAGACCGGCCCACCCCAAGACCCCAAAGCCCTGGTGGTTGGCCGCCCTCTCTCCGAGTGTTGCGGGCTCCGGCGCCGCATCAAGGGCGCTCCTTCGTCGCGTCGCTGCGCGATGGGCTGCGCCCACCCTTGACCCGTCACCTCCACCCGCCTTTACACACTCGGAGGGCGGCCCGGGGAAGGGGCATCCGCTCCGGGGACCGGAGCCTCCCGGGCGCCGTCGGCGGCTGTCAGTCCGGGGCGGTCTAGCGCAGCCATTGAATGGGGTGACCCGGCAGGGCTTAGCGTCGACCGGTCGCTCATGGGTCGAGATTCATGCCCCGCTGGTCACTCTCCGGTGGGGGTGAAGCCGACACCCCAGGAGCGTGAATCGAGCGCCGAAAAAAGGAATCCGGGACGGCTGTCACGTTTCCTTCGTGGGGGGTGTCAGAGGGGTGACGGWCTCAAGACACCCTTCCTGAGGAGCCCCTCCGATGTTCATCGCCTACGTCATCGTCACTGTTCTGGCCGCCCTGATGGCGGGATTCTCGGCCGGCTCCGTCTTCTTCCGAGCCGCATGGGTGGTGGAACC
>NZ_RDBI01000170.1 GCF_008042125.1 Streptomyces sp. MS191 | reverse complement strand
CTGCGGGGAGAAGCCGAAGGGCAGCTCGAGCCGGTGGCGCCGCATCAGCTCGGCGTCGCTCAGCACGTCCCTGGTCTCCCCGTCGCCCGCGATCACCCCGTCGCTGAGGATCACCGAGCGCGGGCAGAGTTCCAGTGCGTAGGGCAGGTCGTGCGTGACCATCAGGACGGTGACGTCCAGGGACCGCAGGATGTCGGCGAGCTCGCGGCGCGAGGCCGGGTCGAGGTTGGAGGACGGCTCGTCGAGGACGAGGATCTCCGGCTCCATCGCGAGCACGGTCGCCACCGCCACCCGCCGCCGCTGCCCGAAGGACAGGTGGTGCGGCGGCCGGTCGGCGAACTCCGCCATGCCGACCCGCTCGAGCGCGGTGCGGACGACGGACTCCAGCTCCGGCCCGCGGATCCCCGCCGCGGCGGGACCGAAGGCGACGTCCTCGCGCACGGTCGGCATGAAGAGCTGGTCGTCCGGGTCCTGGAAGACGATGCCGACCCGGCGGCGGATCTCCGCGAGGTTCCGCTTCTCGACCGGCAGCCCGGCGACGGCGACCGTGCCGGCGCCGCCGGTGAGGATGCCGTTGAGATGGAGCACGAGGGTGGTCTTGCCGGCGCCGTTCGGGCCGAGCAGGGCGACCCGCTCGCCGCGCCCCACGGTCAGGTCCACCCCGAAGAGCGCCTGATGGCCGTCCGGGTAGGCGTACGCGAGGCCGCGCACCTCCAGCGAGGGGGAGCCGGGGGCGACGGGGAGACCGGGCGACGGGGAGACC
>NZ_RDBI01000017.1 GCF_008042125.1 Streptomyces sp. MS191 | reverse complement strand
GGCGCCGTCCTCGGGGCGGCCTACGAAGGGGCCGCCTTCACCGTCCTGCGGGCCCTGGACGAGCTCCTCACCGCGTGCGGCCAGGATCCGGCGGACCCCGCCGTGACCGACCGCCCGCTGCGCCTCGTCGGCGGCGGCGCCCAGGGCCGGGTGTGGCGCGACACCGTCCGCCGGCTCTCGGGACGCTCCCTGGTCGTCCCGGCGCAGACCGAACTCGTCGCCCTCGGCGCCGCGGCGCTCGCGGCGGGCGCGGCCGGCGGCGGCGACCCGGTCGCGCTGGCCGGCGCCTGGGGCACGGGCCGCGGCACCGTCCTGCCGGCGCTGCCGCGGGACCTCGGGACCTGGGACCGGATCGCGACCGTCCTGGACGGTGCGGGGCCGTTCATGCGCCCGGCGGCCGGATGACACCGGAAGGCGTTCACCCCGTGGCCCGCGGCGGCCCGCCGCCGTCCTGCCCGGTGGAGCCCGCGGCGCCGCCGGGTGCCCGGCCCGTTCTTCGGCGTGTCGTTCGGGTGCCTCCAGCGGGCGCGGGACCGCGCGCCGGGTTCGAATCGGGACATGGCTCCCTTCGACAGGCCCCGTACGGACGGCTTCACGCCGCCTCCGGCGACCGGCACCTGGTGGTACGCCGCCGTCGCCGGTGAGGCCGCCGACTCCTTCTGCGCCCGGGTGCGCAAGCGCCTGCAGGCCGCCTCCCTCGGCTCGGTGGCCCTGCTGGCCGTCGTCTACGCCGCACTCGTGCTCACCGCCACCGGCCAGCGCTGGGAGAACGCGGCGCTGGCGGGGCGGGTGACCGACGGGAAACTGGCCGCCGCCCACCAGGCGCACCGGACCCTCCCGTACGTCACCCTCTCCTCCCTCGCCGTCGCCCTGGTGGTGCTGACCCTGATCGGCGTCCTGCGCCGGCGCTACGCGCTCACCGCCGTCGCGCTCGCCACGGTCACCGGCTCGCTCCTGCTCACCGAACTGCTCAAGGAGCTCGTCCTGGGGCGCCCGGACCTGGTCGGGGCGCCGCCGCACCTCGTGGCCAACACCTTTCCCAGCGGGCACACCACGATCGCCATGAGCGTCATGTTCGGCCTGTTCGTCGTCGTCCCCTACCGCCTGCGCGGCCTCGCCGCCGGACTCTGCGCGCTGTGGGCCACCGCCGTCGGCGCCTACTCCCTGGCGGCCGGCTGGCACCGGCCCGGCGACGCGATCGGCGCCGACCTGCTGGTCCTGGCCGTCGGCTGCGGGCTGGCCGGAGCGCTCGCCCGCCGGGGCCGCGTCGCCCCCGCGCCCCGTCGCCGCTTCCCGCTGCGCACCCTGTTCGTCACCGGCCCGCTGACCGCCGTCGCCGTCCTCGGCCTCGGGGCCGGCCTCGTCCTGCTTCTCGACTACCTGCTCACGGCGACCGGCGACCCCTCCCTGCCCCGGCTCGCCTACCAGGCCGGACAGGCACTCGCCGCCGGCGCCGGCGCGGCCGCGACCCTGCTGGTGCTCGCCCTGCTGCGCCACGTCGACCTCGGCGGACGCCCCGTCCCGTACCGATGGACGGGGCCCTTTACCGAGGAGCCCGAGGAGGAGATATCTTGATGTCGAGCAATCTCGCAGACGCAGACGTGGAGCGGAGCACACCCGGTGACTGACTCGACCATCATCTACACGCACACCGACGAGGCGCCCGCCCTGGCGACGTACTCGTTCCTGCCCGTGATCCAGGCCTATGCCTCGACCGCCGGGATCAATGTCGAGACCCGTGACATCTCCCTGGCCGGCCGCATCATCGCGAGCTTCCCCGAGCGTCTCGAAGAGGGTCAGCGCATCGACGACGCCCTCGCCGAGCTCGGCGAGCTGGCCAAGACGCCGGCCGCCAACATCATCAAGCTCCCGAACGTCTCGGCGTCCATCCCGCAGCTGAAGGCCGCGATCGCCGAGCTCCAGGAGCAGGGCTACGCCCTCCCGGCCTACCCGGACGACCCGCGGACGGACGAGGACAAGGACGTCCGCGCCCGGTACGACAAGATCAAGGGCAGCGCCGTCAACCCGGTCCTGCGCGAGGGCAACTCGGACCGCCGCGCCCCGGGCTCGGTCAAGAACTACGCCAAGACGCACCCGCACCGCATGGGCGCCTGGTCCGCGGACTCGAAGACGAACGTCGCCACGATGGGCGAGAACGACTTCCGGTCCACCGAGAAGTCCACGGTCGTCGCCGAGGCCGGCACCCTGCGCATCGAGCACGTGGCCGCCGACGGCACCGTCAGCGTGCTGCGCGAGTCCGTACCGGTCCTGGCCGGCGAGGTCGTCGACGCCTCCGTCATGCGCGCCGCCGCCCTGCGGACCTTCCTGAGCGAGCAGGTCGCCCGGGCGAAGTCCGAGGACGTCCTCTTCTCCGTGCACCTCAAGGCCACGATGATGAAGGTCTCGGACCCGATCGTCTTCGGCCACGTCGTGCGCGCCTTCTTCCCGCAGACCTTCGCGAAGTACGGCGAGGTCCTCGCCGCCGCCGGTCTCTCCCCCAACGACGGTCTCGGCGCCGTCCTCAAGGGCCTCGACGCGCTTCCGGCCGGCGAGGAGATCAAGGCCTCCTTCACGGCCGAGCTCGCCGAGGGCCCGGCCCTGGCGATGGTCGACTCCGACAAGGGCATCACGAACCTGCACGTCCCGTCCGACGTCATCGTCGACGCCTCGATGCCGGCCATGATCCGCACCTCCGGTCACATGTGGGGCCCGGACGGCCAGGAGGCCGACACCCTCGCCGTCCTCCCGGACAGCAGTTACTCCGGCGTCTACCAGGCCGTCATCGACGACTGCCGCGCCCACGGCGCCTTCGACCCGTCGACCATGGGCTCCGTCCCCAACGTCGGCCTGATGGCGCAGAAGGCCGAGGAGTACGGCTCCCACGACAAGACCTTCGAGATCGCCGCGGCCGGCACCGTCCGCCTCGTCGACGCCGCCGGTGACGTCGTCCTGGAGCAGGAGGTCGCCGAGGGCGACATCTTCCGTGCCTGCCAGACCAAGGACCTGCCGATCCAGGACTGGGTCAAGCTGGCCGTCACCCGCGCCCGCGCCACCGGCGACCCGGCCGTCTTCTGGCTGGACGAGACCCGTGCGCACGACGCGCAGCTGATCGCCAAGGTCAACGCGTACCTGCCGGAGCACGACACCGAGGGCCTGGAGATCAAGATCCTCGCCCCCGTCGAGGCCACGACGTTCTCCCTGGAGCGCATCCGCCGCGGCGAGAACACCATCTCGGTCACCGGCAACGTGCTGCGCGACTACCTCACCGACCTCTTCCCGATCCTGGAGCTGGGCACCAGCGCCAAGATGCTCTCGGTCGTCCCGCTGATGGCGGGCGGCGGTCTGTTCGAGACGGGCGCCGGCGGCTCCGCGCCGAAGCACGTCCAGCAGCTCGTCAAGGAGAACTACCTGCGCTGGGACAGCCTGGGCGAGTTCTTCGCCCTGGCCGCCAGCTTCGAGCACCTGGCCACCACCACCGGCAACGCCCGCGCCCAGGTCCTCGCCGACACCCTCGACCGCGCCACCGGCACCTTCCTCAACGAGGACAAGTCGCCGACCCGTCGCCTCGGTGGTATCGACAACCGCGGCAGCCACTTCTACCTGGCCATGTACTGGGCCCAGGAGCTGGCCGCCCAGACCGAGGACGCGCAGCTCGCGGCGGCCTTCGCCGGCCTGGCGAAGACCCTCACCGAGCAGGAGGACACCATCGTCTCCGAGCTCGCCGCGGTGCAGGGCTCCCCGGCCGAGATCGGCGGCTACTACCAGCCCGACCCGGCCAAGGCCGCGGCCGTGATGCGCCCGTCCGCCACGCTCAACGAGGCCATCGCGTCCCTCGCCTGATCCGGCGCGACCGCCCTTCCGCCCCGGCCGGACACCCGTCCGACCGGGGCGGTCCCGTCGGTGGCGGATGTGGCATCCGGGTGTGAACCTGGATGGATGAGCTGGGCATCATGGACGACCGCCGGGGTCTATACCGGGCGTGGTGGGGTGCTCACCGACGAGGTCGGTGTGCTCACGGGCGACGTGACCATACACACGACCTGGGCGGATGACGAAGCACGTGTGGCCGTGCAGTACAGCGGCGCGTCCGACTGGTTCACCATGTCGGGCAGTCCGGTGCCGTGCGCTTCCGAGGTGGAGAGCCGCGACATCCACGAGGCGGTCATCGAGGCCGTCCGGGCGGGGAACGCGGCCGTCGTGCCGTCCCTGCACCATCCAACGGCATAACTGTTATCGCGCCCGCGCCCACGGGTCTCCTCAGTACGGGGACAGGAAGGCCCAGGGACGAGGGAGCACGACATGGACAGCGACGAGCACGGCGCGGCCGAGCTGGTGGAGGCGGCCGCGGCGGGAGACCCGCATGCCCGGGAGCGCCTGGTGCGGGCCTGCCTTCCCCTCGTCTACAACATCGTCGGCCGGGCGCTCGACGGCCACGCCGACGTCGACGACGTCGTCCAGGAGACGATGTTCCGTGCCCTCGACGGCCTGACCGGGCTGCGCGACCCCGCGCGTTTCCGCTCCTGGCTGGTCGCGATAGCCATGAACCAGATCCGCCGGCGCTGGCGCGACCGGCAGCACGGTGCGCTCCCCGGCCTCGACCGGGCCGCCGAGCTCGCCGACCCGGGGGGCGACTTCGTCGACCTGACCATCCTGCGCCTCGGCCTGTCCGGACAGCGCCGCGAGGTCGCCGAGGCGACCCGCTGGCTCGACGAGACCGACCGTGAACTGCTCTCCCTGTGGTGGCTGGAGGCCACCGGCGAACTGAGCCGGGCCGAACTGGCCGAGGCGCTCGACCTCACCGCGCAGCACGCCGCCGTCCGCGTCCAGCGGATGAAGGGGCAGCTGGAGACGGGCCGGGCCGTCGTACGGGCCCTGGCCGCGACGCCGCCCTGCCCCGAACTGGCCGGGATCGTGGACGGCTGGGYCGGCCACCCCTCCCCGCTGTGGCGGAAGCGGATCGCCCGCCACCTGCGGACCTGCTCCACGTGCGCCCCCGCCCGCTCCGGACTGGCCCCCGCCGAGGGGCTCCTGGTGGGCCTCGGCCTGGTGGCCCCGTTGCTCGGCACGCAGGTGGTTCCGGTGGCCCCCGGCGACCTGGCCACCGCGGCCTGGCCACAGCCCGCGGCGCCCTCCGCCGGCCGGRCGGCCCCCGATCCGGCGGGCGGGGCACCCCTGGACCCAGACCGTGCCGTCCGGGCCGGGCACGGCGGCGACACCGGTGTCGCGGTAGCGGCAGTCCAGCATGTTCTGCTGGTGCATCCCGCCGTCCATCCAGCTGTCGAAGACGGTCGCCGGGTCGCGCATCCCGCGCGCGAGGTTCTCGGCCCAACGGCTCCACGCGTATCCGGTGTCCGAGATCCGGGTGTCGGCGAACTCGCCCTCGGGGCTGCTGTGCCCGTAGTAGCCGCGGCGCACCATGTCCGCCCTCGTCCAGCTCGGCGTCCGCCCTCCCCGACTGGGCAGCCCCCCTGCTGGACCGCATCGCGCAGGAGGACACCGGATCGGCGCCGTGACCTGGACATGGCGCGCACGGCCCGGGTCGGGGTGTGCGCTTCGGTACGGCACGAGCCGGTCCCGGAAAACGGTCGAGGGGCCGTCTCAGATTCCTCTGAAACGGCCCCTCGACCTCCGACTTCGCAAAGTCGGGACGACAGGATTTGAACCTGCGACCCCTTGACCCCCAGTCAAGTGCGCTACCAAGCTGCGCCACGTCCCGATGCCCGTCTGACCTGGGGTTTCCCTGGGCCGAACGCGCATGAGAACAATACCGCACTTCGCCGGGTGGTCACGAACCCCTTTCCGGGGTTGACCTCGAGTTCACTTGAGGTTGCACCGTGTGTGTCATGACGAACACGGCAGACACCCTCACCCCCCGAGGTCCGCGCACCGACCTCGCCCGGCTCACCCGGCTCATGGGGCTGATGACCGGCGACGAGAAGCACTCGCCGGCCGCGACCTCCACCCTCGACGCGCTCTGGGTGCTGTACGACCGGGTGCTGCGGGTCACGCCCGAGACCTTCGGCGACCCGGACCGGGACCGGTTCCTGCTGTCGAAGGGGCACGGGCCGATGGCCTACTACGCCGTCCTCTCGGCGAAGGGCTTCCTCCCGGAGGAGCTGCTGAGCGGGTTCGGCTCGTACGACTCGCCCCTCGGGCACCACCCCGACCGGACGCTGGTGCCGGGCGCCGAGATCGGGAGCGGGTCGCTCGGGCACGGGCTCCCGCTGGCGGTGGGCACCGTCCTGGGGCTGCGGGCCCAGGGGCTGACCGATCCGCGGGTGTGGGTGCTGATCGGGGACGCCGAGCTGGACGAGGGCAGCAACCACGAGGCGCTGGCCTATGCCGGGCCCGCCGGCCTGGAGCAGCTGCACACGCTGGTGATCGACAACGGCTCCGCCACCTACGGCCGGCCGGGCGGGATCGCCGCGCGGTTCGAGGCGGCCGGCTGGTCCGCGGAGACCGTCGACGGGCGCGACCACGACGCGCTCCACGCCGCCTGCACAGCCGCGCACCCCGGCCGGCCGCACGTCGTCGTCGCCCGCGTCGAACCCAAGCACGCCTGACCCCCGCCGCACACAGCCGAGGAGCACTCTTCCCATGGACACCATGCGCGACCGTTTCATCGCGACCACCAGCCGCCTGCTCGACGAGGACCCCCGGCTGGCGGTCGTCCTCGCCGAGATCAGCAGGGACGGCTTCCGGGAGGCCGAGCGGCGCCATCCGGACCGCGTGATCAACGTAGGGATCCGCGAGCAGCTGCTGATCGGGGCGGGGGGCGGGCTGGCCCTGACCGGGATGCGGCCGGTGATGCACACCTTCGCGAGCTTCCTCGTCGAGCGCCCCTTCGAGCAGCTGAAGCTGGACTTCGGCCACCAGGGCGTGACCGGCGTGCTGGTCAGCGCCGGCGGGTCGTACGACTGGCCGGCCGGCGGCTTCACCCACATGTCACCCGGCGACGTGGCCCTGCTGGACACCCTCGACGGCTGGACCGTGCACGTACCCGGCCACCCGGACGAGGCGGAGGAGCTGCTGCGCCGGGCCGTCCGGAGCGACGACTCCGTCTACGTACGGCTCTCCGTGCAGTCGAACGCCGCGCCCCGGCCCGTCACCGTGGGCCTCTCGACGGTGCGCGAGGGCCGGGACGGCGTGGTCGTCGCCGTCGGTCCCCTGCTGGACGACGTCCTCGCGGCCACCGAGGGCCTCGACGTGACGGTCCTCTACGCCCACACGGTCCGCCCCTTCGACGCCGAGGGCCTGCGTCGCGCGGTCGCCGGCGCGCGCCCGGACGTCGTCCTGGTCGAGCCGTACCTCGCCGGCACGTCGACCGCGGCCGCCAACGACGCGCTGACGGAGGTGCCGCACCGCGTCCTGGGACTCGGTGTCGCGCGCCGCGAGCCGCGCACGTACGGGAGCATCGAGGAGCACCTGGCCGGTCAGGGCCTGGACCCGGCGGGGCTGCGGAAGCGGATCACGGGCTTCCTCGCCCGTTGACGGCGCTCGCCGGGACGTACGGGCCGTGATCACGATCCGGCCACCGTGGCGGATGCGGGACGGCCTCTTCCCGGCCCGGTCCGGCGGGGTCGGGCCCGCACTCTTCCGGCCAGGGCGCGGGCAGGGGACGGCCCTTCACTCCGCCTCCCCCGACACCCCCACCTCGGGGTGCTCCGCGAGGAGTCGGCGCGAGGCCGCCTGGCGCCAGGAGTCGGCGAGGACGGCACGGAGTTCGGCCTCGTCGTCGAGGGCCCCGAGCCGGACCCTGATCCACGCGTAGCCGTCGTCGTGCCCTTCGCGGAGGAAGAACTTCGCGGGCTCGGCGGCGATGAGCTCCTCCCGGTCCTCCTTGGGGCATTTCACCCCCATCACCTGATCGTCGTCGTCCAGCGAGGCGAAGATCTTCCCCCCGGGGCCGGCTCGGAAGGTGGGCATCCCCCACGCGAGCTTCTCGACCGCCCCGGGGAGCGAGAGCGCGATACGGCGTACGTCGTCTGCGGTGGCCATACCCCGACCGTACGGCGCTCCGCGGGGGCGTGAACCGGAATGCGCGCCGACCCGCCCGCCGGTCACTCCCTGTCACGATTCGCCACGCTGCCGCGCACCTCCGCACGCCCCCTCCGACGGCCTCCTCGGCGCCCGCGAAAGGCCGGAAGCCCTGCCGTTCCCGGCATCGGGGCCCCGGCGAAAGATCCGGCATGCCGCCTCTGTGGTGAAGAGGTGGCCTATGAGGCGAAGCCTGGGCTATCCGCGCCATATGACCGGTCACTGCTTGCCGTTGGCATGTGGCAGAAACCTGCCTGAGTGGAATGACCTGGTCGAAGGACCCACCAGGCCAAGACCACGCGAAACACAGTCAGATTCAAACGTCAACCACTCCGGTTTCGGACAAAGTCCGTGGCGATATTGCTCCGGTCACGAAAGATCAACACCATGAAGTGGTCGGCCTGTTCGGGACGGGACCACTGCCGATGCACCACCTGTTCGAACAATCGCGCGAACAGGCGTTTCGCAGGGGAGGACTCCGATGGACGGCTACTTCACCAGCCGCATGCATCATCAACTCAGGGAGACGGTTCGGGACTTCGCAGAGCGTGAGGTTCGGCCACGGATAGCCGAGATGGAAGCGACCCGTACGGTCCATCACGAGCTCTCCCGGCTGATCGCCGAACAGGGCTGGCTGGGGGCGACAATCGGCCACGAGTACGGAGGCATGAGCGCCGGCCATCTGGCCAAGACGATCATCATCGAGGAGCTGTCCCGGGTCAGCGGTGCCATGGGCGCGATGGTCCAGGCGTCCCAGCTCGGCACCGCCAAGATCGTGCACTTCGGCAGCGACGAGCAGCGCAAGACGTGGCTCCCCGCGATCGCCGCGGGCGAGTGCCTGCCGACGATCGCCGTCACCGAACCCGGCTCCGGCGGCCATGTCCTCGGGATGACGGCGAGCGCCGTCCGGGACGGGGACGACTACATCCTCAACGGCAGCAAGGTCTTCGTCGGCAACAGCCATGTCGGCGACCTGCACGGTGTGGTGGTCCGGACCGGCCCCGGTTCCAAGGGGCTCACGGCCTTCCTGGTCGAGTCCGACCGCCCGGGGTTCCGCACCGGTCCCCAGGAGCAGGCCATGGGCCTGCACGGCTTCAGCTTCGGCGAGCTCATCTTCGAGAACTGCCGAGTCCCCGCGTCCAACCGGCTCGGCGACGAGGGCGACGGACTGGCCGTCGCCTACTCCTCCAGCGTCCTCTACGGACGGGCCAACCTCACGGCCGTCTCCCTCGGCATCCACCAGGCGATCCTGGAGGACACCACCCGGTTCGCCGCCGAGCGCCACCGCTACGGCAACCCGCTCCACGAACTCCCCACCGTGAAGCTGAAGCTGGGCCAGATGCAGTCCCGGCTGATGACGGCGCGGCTCGCCGCCTACCACGCGGTGCACCTGCTCGACCAGGGCATGTCCTGCGACGCGGAGCTGATGAACGCCAAGCTGGTCAACGTCGAGTCGGCCCTCGACTCGGGCCGCAACGCGATGGAGATCCACGCCGCCGCCGGGCTCTTCACCGACCGGCCGATCGAGCGCTACCTGCGCGACGCGCACCACATCTTCGCCCCGGCCGGCACCTCGGACGTCCAGTTGCTGCGTCTCGCCGAGGTCGCTCTCGGCACCGCCAAGGGCAGCTGGTCCGAGCGGCTCTCCGACCTGGTCCGCAGAGAACCCGTCCCCGCCTGACCCACGACGCCGGCGGAGGGGGCGTGCGGAGGTGCGCGGCAGCGTGGCGAATCGTGACAGGGAGTGACCGGCGGGCGGGTCGGCGCGCATTCCGGTTCACGCCCCCGCGGAGCGCCGTACGGTCGGGGTATGGCCACCGCAGACG
>NZ_RDBI01000169.1 GCF_008042125.1 Streptomyces sp. MS191 | reverse complement strand
CCGCGCCCACATCAACCCCGCCCGCAGCGTCGGCGACTTCCTGATCGAAGGACTGACCACCGCACGCCGCGTCCCGACCGCCGAGGCGGTCCGGAAGGTCGCGGGAATCCTGCGGGAGGTCGGCATCGCCGATGCCGAACGGCGCATGCGCCAACGCCCCCACGAGCTGTCGGGCGGCCTGCTCCAACGCGTCATGATCGCCGCCGCGCTGGCCGCCGAACCTCGCCTGCTCCTGGCGGACGAACCCACGACCGCCCTCGACGTCACCACCCAGGAGGAGGTGATGGCCATCATCGGCGAGGCGCGAGAAGCCCGCGGGCTCGCCATGCTGTTCATCACCCACGACCTGGAACTCGCCGCGGCCGTGTGCGACCGGGTCGTCGTGATGTACGCGGGCACCACCGTGGAGGAAGTCCCGGCGGACCGTCTGCGCGGGCACGCCGCCCATCCCTACACGCGCGCCCTGCTCGCCTCCCGGCCCTCGGTCGCCGACGCCTCCGCGGAACTCCGCTCGATCCCCGGAAGGCCGCTGTCCGGTTTCGAGGCGCCCGACGGGTGCGCCTTCAGCGCCCGATGTCCCCACGTGCAGGACCTGTGCCGCAGCGAACGGCCGCGACCGGCCGCCGTCGGCGACGCCTCGGCGGCCTGCCACTTCCCCCGCACGCTCTCGCCCGAGGAGGCCGGCGGCCATGCTTGAGACACGCAACCTCCGCAAGCAGTTCGGCGAC
>NZ_RDBI01000168.1 GCF_008042125.1 Streptomyces sp. MS191 | reverse complement strand
GTTCACCGTCGACGACGTGCGGGTCGTCCCCCGCGACCACTTCGACGCGCACGAGGTGTACGGGCAGCGCCGCGCCGGCCGGGCCGAGCTGCGGCTGATCACCTGCGGCGGCAGCTTCGACCGCACGGCGGGCGCCTACACCGCGAACGTGGTCGTCTCCGCGTACCTCACGGGTGTGACGAAGGGCTGAGCCGCGGGCCGGAGCGGTCGCCCGCCCGTCCGCAGTCCACCCGCCGCCGCGCGCCCGGCCCGGGACCGGTCGGTCCTGGCCCGGGTCTGGCTCCCCCTGGCCGCCGGCAGAGGACCGGCCCGGCCGGCGGACGCACGGGACGTGGGCCGCCGGCCGGGCCGGCCAGGGGGTGCTGCGAAAGTGCCGGCGGCCAGGGGGAGCCAGACCCGGGCCAGGACCGACCGGTCCCGGGCCGGCGGCGGCGGTACCGCGGCGTTCGCCGTGCCGGCCGCGCCGGGTGTCGCCCAGACCGCCACCGGAGACGGACTCGGCACCCCGTACACCCTGGTGGGTCTCGCCGGCGCCGGGATCGCCGCGGTGGCGGTCGCCGTCCGCAGCGCGCGCCGCCGCCGCGCGGGCGCCGCCTCGGCCTCGGACTGAGGATGTCCGCCGGAACGGGGACCGCGGGAACCGGCCGTCTGATCACCGGCGTGGCCTGGGCGCTCCTGGTCCTGGGGCTGTGGCTGTGGGGCCGGGAGGCGACCGACGGCCCCGGCGGCGCGGCGGCCCCGACCACCGGTGACATCGCCGCGGCCGGCCGCCCGCTCGGTGTCCCGCTCCCCCCGGCGCACGCCCCCGTGGAGCCCGCGACGCCGAGCCGGGTCGAGATCCCCTCCCTCGGTATCGCGGCCCCGGTCGTCCCGCGCGGCCTCGACGACACGGGCGCGGTGGACCCGCCCCCGTACGAGATGCCGCAGTCGGTCGGCTGGTTCGAACGCGGCGCCCGGCCCGGCGCGGACGGTTCCGCCGTCTTCGTCGGCCACGTCGACACCGAGACCCGGCCGGCCGTCTTCTATGGACTGAGCTCCGCCCGCCCGGGCGCCAGGGTCCGGGTCACCCGGTCGGACCGCTCCGTCGCCGAGTTCACCGTCGACGACGTGCGGGTCGTCCCCCGCGACCACTTCGACGCGCACGAGGTGTACGGGCAGCGCCGCGCCGGCCGGGCCGAGCTGCGGCTGATCACCTGCGGCGGCAGCTTCGACCGCACGGCGGGCGCCTACACCGCGAACGTGGTCG
>NZ_RDBI01000167.1 GCF_008042125.1 Streptomyces sp. MS191 | reverse complement strand
CATTCGCCCAGGCCGCTCCGGTCGTCGTCGCGGGTGCCGAACCAGCCGTCGTCGACCACGAACAGTTCGACGCCGAGGGCGGCGGCGCGGGTGGCGAGCTCCTTCTGGTTGGTCTCGGTGATGTCGAAACCGGTGGACTCCCAGGAGTTGTAGAGCACGGGCCTGGTTTCGTCCGGGTGGGGGAGGACGTGGTCGCGGACCCAGCGGTGCTGGGTGCGGGACGCCGCGCCGAAGCCTCCGTCGCTCCAGCAGCCGGCGCTGGTCGGT
Source organism: Streptomyces sp. MS191 (assembly GCF_008042125.1). GTDB lineage: Bacteria > Actinomycetota > Actinomycetes > Streptomycetales > Streptomycetaceae > Streptomyces. The sequence goes on along the minus strand of NZ_RDBI01000167.1, from coordinate 1,681 downwards.
GTCCGGAGGGTCTGGCCGGGATGCAGGACTCGTTCGGCCCCTTCGTGCCCGGCTGCGGCGGTGACGGAGCACCGGCCGGTCGTGGTGTGCAGGGCGGTCATGCGCCAGGTGCCGCTGGTGGCGATCTGGATGGTCCACGTCTCGCCGTGTTCTTCACCGGTGCTCGTGTCGTCGAGCATCATCCAGGGGCCCGCGTCGTGTCCGGTGTGACCGCGGCGGCTGGTGAGCGTGAACTCGCCGATGGGCAGTTCCCTGCGCTGCAGCCGGCCTTCGCGGCTCCACCCGCCGTGGATGCAGCTGACCCGGTACGTCTCGCGGTGCGGCAGGGTCCACTGGGCGGATGCCCACCGGTCAAGGGTGACGGGCCCGTCCGCGGCGGTGCCGGTGTGCTCGATCAGGATCCGCCGCTCGATGACGGGACTCTGTTCCCGGACGGTGTAGTGCAGCTCCCAGGCCAGGGGCCTGACACTGTCGCGCATGCGGATCACGGCCTGGGCGCTGTCGGCGTCGAAGTGGGTCGAGCAGTCTTCCAGGACGGGGGAGAGCAGGTGGTCGCCGTCGGCGAAGCGCACGGCGAGGCCGGGTGGTCCGTAGCGTGGGCCGGCTTCGACGGCGAACTCCTCCGTGCCGTCCCAGGGTCCGGCGAAGCTGTCCTGAGGGCCCTCGGGCAGCGGCGCGGTGAGGGCTTCGTCGAAGGTGAGCGCCGGCCCCCAGTGCACGAGTCGGAAGCTGCCGCTGAGCGGGTCCAGGCGTACGGCGTAGCCGGAGTTCGCGGCGGTCAGGAGCAGCAGGCCGGTGGCGGGGTCGTATCGGGCCAGGGGCATGCCCGTCTCCTTGGTGGCGTAGGGCCGTCCCGGGGGATCGGCCGAGGGGCCCATGACCGGTGCCGTGCGCACCGGTCGTGGGGGATGTGCGTCAGGCGATGGCGTCGAAGGACGGCAGGTACCCGTACTGCTGCCCCTTGGTGTTGGGGTGGTAGCTCTCGTCGACGGGGATGCGGGTGCTGTGGATCCATGCGTCGCCCGAGCAGATCTCGTGGCCCGTGAAGGGGCCGCGGACGTCGATGAACCGGAACCCGGCCGCGGCCGCGCGCCCGCTGATGACCGAGTTCAGCGTGTCGGCGGCGTCGTCCAGGGCCTTGCGCTTGGTGTCGCCGATGCCGACGATGCAGCTGCCGAGCTGGTAGAACCTGGGGTAGCCGAGCACCATGACCCGGGCCCCCGGTGAGCGGGAGCGGATGCCGGAGTAGAGCTGGTCCAGCTGCCCGGGGAGCTCGTTGCGCGCCTTGGCCGTGCCGGTGTTCACGGCGTTGATGCAGGCCTGGTCGGACTGGAGGACGCACACGCTCATGATGTCGGCGAAGCCGATGTCGTTCCCGCCCGCGCTGACGCTGACGAGCGTGGTCGAGCCGGCCAGGCTGCCGAGCTGGCTGTTGCGGACCGTCGTGCTGGTGGCGCCGGAGCAGGCGACGAAGCTGAACGAGGCAGGGGCGTTCGACGCGCTCCACAGAGCGGGGTAGGACTTGGAGCTGCGCTTGCAGCTGCCGCTGTTCGACAGGTAGGAGCCGGCGCCGACACCGGAGGAATAGGAGTCGCCGAGCGCGACATAGCGTTCGCCGGCGGCCTGGGCGGTGCCGGTGCCGACCAGCAGGGCGCCGAGCGTGCCCAGCAGGGTGAGGGAT
>NZ_RDBI01000166.1 GCF_008042125.1 Streptomyces sp. MS191 | reverse complement strand
GAACGCGATGCGCAGCAGAAATCCGTCCCTCGCGGCACTCGCCGCCGCCGCCCTCTTCTTCCTCGTCCCCACCACCCCGGCCGCCGCCGCCCCGGCGAACGACGACACGTCCGCCCTCGCCTCCAAGCGCCTGAACATCACCATGCAGGCCCAGCAGAAGACGAACTGGTGCTGGGCCGCCTCCGGCAACACCATCGCGACCTGGTTCGGCCGCACCTACACCCAGAACCAGTTCTGCAACGCCGCCTTCAACCGTCAGCAGGGATACGACTGCCCCAACAACCAGGCCACGCTCGGCAACGTGCAGACCGGTCTGAGCTGGGCCGGCATCAGCCCGGGCTCGTACGTCAACGGCTGGCTGCGCTACGCGACCGTGCAGAGCGAGATCAACGCCGACCGCCCGATCGAGACCCGGATCCAGTGGTCGAGCGGCGGTGGCCACATGCACGTCGTCTACGGCTACGACGACGCCTCCGGCTGGGTCTACTGGGGCGACCCCTGGCCCTCCAGCGACCGCTACAACTGGGCCTCGCACGCCTGGTACGTGAACAACGGCTCCTTCTCGTGGACCCACTCGCTCTACCGGATAGGGGCGTGACGACGATGACGTACGGACGTGCCGCGGCGGCCGGGCTGCTGGCCGCCTCCTGCCTCGTCGCCCTGGGAGCGGTGCCGGCCGCCGCCGCGCCGGGCGGGCCGGTCCCGCCGGCCGCCGGCCCCGACCAGGCCGCCTCGGCCCCGGCGACCCTGGACACGCTCTCCCGGTTCTTCGCCCGGGACGGCGTCCAGGCCCGCTCGGCCGGGCGGCCGCGGATCGAGGGCGCGGCGGTGCCGGTGCGCGTGCTCTCCGCGGACTTCGTCACGGGGAGGGCGGGCGCCCCGGTGGCCCGGGTCGAGTTCCACGCCAGCAAGGCGGTGGCCCCGGACGGCCGGACTGCCTCGCTGTGGACCGTGCGGGGGCCGGACGGCGCCTGGCAGGTGGTGAACATCGCCACCGGGGACGACGAGACCCGCTACACCGCCCAGGGGGCGCGGGCCCTGCCCGGCGGGATCGTCTTCCGGGAACCGCAGATCGACGCCTGGTACGTCCAGAGGGGAGCGAAGGTGCTGCCCCTCGACGAGGACGCCGTGCGCGCGGTCGGCCGGAACGGCACGAGCCTGACCGCCTACCGGGCCCGGGTCGCGGCGG
>NZ_RDBI01000165.1 GCF_008042125.1 Streptomyces sp. MS191 | reverse complement strand
GATCCCCGCGCCGGGGCGCCCGCGTCGGCCGACCGGACCCGCCGCCGCGACCAAAGTCTCCCGCCCGGCGACTTTGGTCGCGACTGCCGCCTCCCGACCGTCCCCGGGCCTCCCGCCTGCGTACTTTGGTCGGTATGACACGTACGGACCGCCACGCCTGGCTGCTCCCCTCGGCGATGGCCGACACCCCGGCGGACAGCCCGCCGGGGCGCCCGCCGCGCCGCACCGTACGCGACTGGGGCGTCGACACCCTCCTCTTCCTCGTGGCGGCGTTCTTCGGCCTGATCGCCGGCGAGACCACCGAGCAGCTCAACAGCGAGGTCGTCGCCTTCGCGGACCAGCTCGTCGGCGCGGCCGCCTGCTGCGCCCTCTGGCTGCGGCGCCGCCGGCCGGTCGGCGTCGCGGTCGTCGTCATCGTGGTCAGCACGTTCGCGCCGGTCGCCGGGGGAGCCGCCCTCGCCGCGCTCTTCGGCGTGGCCGTCCACCGCCCCTTCCGGCAGACCGCGGCCGTGAGCGCCCTGGCGGTGGTCTCCTCCACCGCCCAGGTCTTCCTGCGCCCGGACCCTTCCCTGCACCCCCTGGCCGCCGTCGTGATCGGCGTCGTGGTCACCCTGCTGGTGGTCGCCTGGGGCATGCTCGTACGCTCCCGGCGGCAGCTCGTCGAGGCGCTGCGCGAACGCGCCCGCCGGGCCGAGGCCGAGGCCGGACTGCGGGCCGCGCAGGCGCAGCGGCTGGCCCGGGAGGCGATCGCCCGCGAGATGCACGACGTCCTCGCCCACCGGCTCACGCTGCTCAGCGTGCACGCCGGAGCCCTGGAGTTCCGGCCCGACGCCCCGCCCGCCCAGATCGCCCGCGCCGCCGGCGTCATCCGGGACAGTGCCCACGAGGCGCTCCAGGACCTGCGCGAGATCATCGGCGTCCTGCGCGCCCCCGGCGACGAGACGGGCGGCGAGCGGCCCCAACCCACCCTCGCCACCCTCGACTCCCTGGTCGCCGAGTCGCGCGAGGCCGGGATGAAGGTCGTCCTCGACGCCACCCTCGACGACCCGGCCGGCGTCCCCGCCGCGACCGGCCGCACCGTCTACCGCATCGCCCAGGAGGGACTGACCAACGCCCGCAAGCACGCCCCCGGCACCGAGGTCACCCTCACCGTGCGCGGCCGCCCCGGTGACGGGCTGACCGTCGAGGTCCGCAACC
>NZ_RDBI01000164.1 GCF_008042125.1 Streptomyces sp. MS191 | reverse complement strand
CTCTCCGAGTGTTGCGGGCTCCGGCGCCGCATCAAGGGCGCTCCTTCGTCGCGTCGCTGCGCGATGGGCTGCGCCCACCCTTGACCCGTCACCTCCACCCGCCTTTACACACTCGGAGGGCGGCCCGGGGAAGGGGCATCCGCTCCGGGGACCGGAGCCTCCCGGGCGCCGTCGGCGGCTGTCAGTCCGGGGYGGTYYAGCGCAGCCATTGAATGGGGCGGCTGGGCATGGCTAAGCGGGTGCCACTCGATTCTCGGTTGGGATTCATGCCCCGCTGGTCACTCTCCGGTGGGGGTGAAGCCGACACCCCAGGAGCGTGAATCGAGCGCCGAAAAAAGGAATCCGGGACGGCTGTCACGTTTCCTTCGTGGGGGGTGTCAGAGGGGTGACGGACTCAAGACACCCTTCCTGAGGAGCCCCTCCGATGTTCATCGCCTACGTCATCGTCACTGTTCTGGCCGCCCTGATGGCGGGATTCTCGGCCGGCTCCGTCTTCTTCCGAGCCGCATGGGTGGTGGAACCCCTGGCCGAGTACGGCGTTCCCAAGTCCTGGTGGGTCTGGCTCGGCGTGGCCAAGGCTGCCGGGGCAGTCGGCCTGCTGGTGGGGCTGGCCGTGCCGATCATCGGCATCCTCGCCGGGATCGGTCTGGTGCTGTACTTCGCCGGGGCTGTCATCACCGTGATCCGCGCCCGCGTATACGCGCACGTCCCGTTCCCCCTGGTTTACGCGGCCCCAGTCATCGGCGCCCTCGCCCTCGGCGCCGCCGCCTGAATCCCCCACCCCGCCGGAATGACGCTACGGCGTACATACTCGCGGTAACCCAGTCGGGGAAAGGGGCTTTAGTGGGCATATCGGACCCTCGGGGGGCTTAATGTACGCCGTAGCGTCATTGAGTGGTCGACTTCCGGCCGGCGATGGGGCTGGTGGGATGGATGGGGCCTGCCCGGCCCGAACGATCGGGGCTGGGCGCGGGGCAGGGGTCACCCTCCACCGGCATTGACCAGCGGGGCATGAATCTCGACCCATGAGCGACCGGTCGACGCTAAGCCCTGCCGGGTCACCCCATTCAATGGCTGCGCTAGACCGCCCCGGACTGACAGCCGCCGACGGCGCCCGGGAGGCTCCGGTCCCCGGAGCGGATGCCCCTTCCCCGGGCCGCCCTCCGAGTGTGAAAAG
>NZ_RDBI01000163.1 GCF_008042125.1 Streptomyces sp. MS191 | reverse complement strand
CCCCCCCACCAAGACGACCCCGCCCGGCGCGCGGCCGGGCGGGGTCGGGTGGGGCTTCGGGTCTCAGCCCTGGCCGTCGAGGTCGATGACCTTCGTGCGTTCCGCCGGGGTCTTGCCGAGCAGTGCCTCGCGCATCGCGAAGGCCACGTCGTCGGCGGAGACCTGGTGCTTCTTGCCGTCGCCCTTGGTGATCATGATCCCGTCGAAGACGCCGTCGAGGAGGCCCTCGATCGCCTGCTTGTCGTAGACCTCCACCAGGCGGCCGTCGACCGCCTTCATGGAGAGGATCTTCGGCAGGGACTTCGCCGGGCCGAACTTGATCTCCTTCGAGCCGGCCTTGATCGTGACCAGGCCGGACATCGCGGGCTCGGCGAACTCCTTCATGGCCCGGTCCAGCTCGGCCTTGGTGATCGTGGGCTCCCGGCTCACGACCGGCAGCTCGACCACGGACGCCTTGCCCGTCTCGACCTGGGCGCGGTACGCGTCCCGGACGGAGACCACCGAGCGGGCGACGTCCAGGCCCTTGCCCGGCTTGCCCTCCACGGCGGTGACCTTGCCCGGCGAGAAGACGATGGTGCCGTCGGTCGCCGAGCCGGACGACCCGGCCACGTCGGCGAGCGCGGCGGCCAGCTTCTCCTGGTCGACCGGGAGCTTCGGTTCGGCGACGCGCTCGCCGCCGAACAGGGAGCCGATCACGGAGACGGGGTTGTAGTCGCTGCCCGCCGCACCGCGGACGGTCTCCTGGCTGTCGAGGGAGAGTCCCGCCTTGTCCGGGGCGAGCAGGACCTCCTTGCCCCCGACGTTGAGCCTCAGCGGGGCTTTGGCCCGCTTGCCGAGGGCGGAGTCCAGCCGGTTGACGGCCTCCTCCTTCGTACCGCCGCCGATGTCGACGCCGAGGACCGTGGTGCCCTTGGGCACCTCGGAGTGGTTGAGCAGCAGGCCGGCGCCGTACGCGACGCCGAGGAGGCCGTCAACCGGCTGGACTCCGCCCTCGGCAAGCGGGCCAAAGCCCCGCTGAGGCTCAACGTCGGGGGCAAGGAGGTCCTGCTCGCCCCGGACAAGGCGGGACTCTCCCTCGACAGCCAGGAGACCGTCCGCGGTGCGGCGGGCAGCGACTACAACCCCGTCTCCGTGATCGGCTCCCTGTT
>NZ_RDBI01000162.1 GCF_008042125.1 Streptomyces sp. MS191 | reverse complement strand
GCCCTGCGGACCGCCGTGCGCCTCGTGGAGGCGCTGACCGCTCACACCGGCACGGTGGACCTCGGCCGGCTGGGCCACCTGCTGCGAGGCGGTGCGATGGACGTCGTGCTCGACGCCCTCGGGCCGAGCCGGTCGGGCGATGCGGTGCGATGCGGCGTCAGGCCGCGCCCACATCGGTGGCGTACGCCGCCTCCCGGACCTCCGGCTCGCCGTGGCGGCGCAGTGCGACGACGGTGGCGCGGCAGGTGTCGGGCCAGCTGTGGCGGATTCCGAGGGCCGTGGCGAGGGCGACGGCGAGGAGGCCTTCCACGAGACCACCGTCGTCGCCCAGAGCGCGGACCGCGGCGAGGGCGGCGGTGAGGTCGGCGAGCGGGGCGCCGTACCGGTGCGACTCCTCCAGGTCCTCGGCCACCCGGACCGCGAGCACGGGACGGCTCGCGATCGCGGCGGCCAGTTCGCGGAGCGACCGCAGCGGTTCGGGCTCGGCCGCCTCCAGGTCGATCGCCCGTACGAGCAGGGAGGTTCGGGTGGACGTCATGGCCGGTTCGGGCGTCAGCTGCCGGGCCAGGGCGGCACACATCCCGCGGTCCCGGATCGAGGAGCCGAGGAGGGAGTGCAGGCGACGGCGTGCCGGCAGGTCCCCGCCGCCCGCGCCGCCCTCCGGTTCGCCGGCCGCCACGAGCGCCAGCAGCCGGTCCACGGCGTCGTGCGTCAGGCTGCCGCGCCCCACGCCACCGATGGGGTGGGGCAGCGGGGACTGGGCCAGCTCCGTCAGCCCGTAGCCGGCTCGCCGCCCGTCCAGGGGCGAGGCGAGGTCGGTGCAGACGTCCACCAATGCCCTACCGGCCGCGGGCGTGTAGCGCGCCCAGTCACGGAGGTGGAACAGGGCCTGCTCCGCCGCGTGTTGCTCGGCGACGAAGGGTATCCGGGCGATCAGTTCGCCGTACCGCGACCGGTGGGCCGGAGCCAGGTCCGCCGGGTTCACGTCCATCAGCGTGCGCCAGGCGGATTCCGGCCCGTGGGTGGTCGCCGCCTCCAGCAGGGCCCACATCTCGTCAGCCGGCAGCAGGGCCGGAGCCAGGCCGACGATGGTGGCGTGTACGTCCGGGTGGACGCCCGGCGCGCTGCCCACGGCGGACAGGAGGGCGGTGGCGGCCTCTCGGGGCAGGTGGTCGACCGCGAGCCGGGCGGCCGCCTTGCGGACGGTGACCTTGACCCCGCTCTCGGAGGTCAGAACCTCGTGGAGCAGAGCCGCGACCCGGCTGGGACGGGCGTGGGCGGCGGCGCGGCCGGCCGACGACCAGGCGGCCGCGGCCCGGTCGTCGCCGGCGTGGTCGAGCAGGGCCCCGAGGGCCGAGGCCGGGTCGTCCGTGTGGGCGGCCGAGTCCAGCGCCGCTGCCGTCAGAGCCGACTCGGCAGGACCGGCCGAGGACGACGCCGGGTCCCCGTCCCCGGTCGGTACGGAGGTGTCCCCGGTCGGTACGGAGGTGGCGTACCGCTGGAGCAGGGCGCGCCCGTACGTCGGCACCGGGGCCACCGCCCGCAGCAGCGCGGCTCGTTCGTCCAGACCGCGGCCGCGGTCGGCGACGACGTCCGCGGCCAGCCGGACCGCCGCCTGCTGCTGCCGGGGCAGCCACCGGTCGGCGAACCGGAAGGGGGGAAGCGGCCGGGGCGTGCCGGCCACCGGGAAACGTCCCCCCGGGCACGGGTTCTCGGGCAGCGCGTGGTCCAGCAGGTCCGTACGCTCGGCGGCCAGTACCGCGAGCACAGGAGGCAGGAAGGCCGCGGAGGGTTCCCACGCGAGCAGCTCGGCCACCCGGTCGCCGCGGGTCGCGCGGTCGGCCAGCCAGGCCGTCGCGATCTCGCCGAAGGGCCCGTCCGGGCAGCTGCGCAGGGCCTGTTCGAGGCGGTCCCGGAGTTCCGGGATCCGGTGTGCGCGGCGTCCGCAGGACCGGACCAGCGCGAGCAGCGGCATGACGTCCCCACGGGCGGCGACCCGGTCCAGCCACGGCCCGAGGGCGTCGAGCACGACGTCCATCGCACCGCCTCGCAGCAGGTGGCCCAGCCGGCCGAGGTCCACCGTGCCGGTGTGAGCGGTCAGCGCCTCCACGAGGCGCACGGCGGTCCGCAGGGCGGCGGCACCATCGGCGCCGGCAGCCGGGTCCGGTCGCGTGGCATCGTCCGTACCGGTGGGTCCGTTCGCGGCGGCCGCGGCGTCTCCGACCGCGGCGAGCAGGGTGACGGTCAGGGTCCGGACGGTGTCCCGGGTCCCGGACGAGCAGTCCCGGGCCCGTAGGGCATCCAGGCACAGCCGCTCCAGCGCGTCGGCCCCGGTGCCGTCTCCGGTGGCCCCACCGCCGGCCGCCAGGGCTGCCACGATCAGGGGTGCCGGCAGGTCGGCGACAGCGGACAGGGCCTCGCCGCGCACGGGATCGCGCTCGTTCGTCAGCCGGCCGGCGGCCAGCGTGAGGACTTCCGCGACCTGCCGAGGATCACGGGTGTGGCCGGCGTTGGCCACCAGCCGGTCCCAGAGCGTCCCGCGATCGTCGGAGTCACCGGTACCGAGCGCCGCCAGGAGTTCGGGGCGGGCCTCGGCGGGCGGCAGCAGGGCGAGCGCGCCCCACAGGTACCAGCCGGTCTCGCCCTCGGCGCGCAGCGCCTCGATCGCGGCCCGGGCCCGGCTGTGCCGATCCGCGGCCGGCAGGTGGGCGATCACCCCGTCGTGCGCGCGGACGTTCCTGCGCGGACCGGCCGCGGCGACGACGGCGTCAACGAAGGCGGCCCGGCGCGAGGGCGGGGTGCACCGCAGCAGGACGTCGAAGGCTCCCCGGTGGAACCACCGGGCCCCGAGCCCGGGCAGGGACGGCGGATCCGCCGCCACCAGCCGCCGCATGACGGCCCGTCCGGGAGTCCGCTCCCACCGTGCGGCCGCCCGGCCGGGGTCGGCGAACCAGCGCGCCACGCGTTCGGCGTCCGCCGCCACGAGGTCGCCCAGCCGCTCGTGCACCGGGCCGGGCAGGTTGTCCGGGCCGTACCGCTCCAGCAGGTCCAGCACGCGCCCCGGGGCGGCGGGCAGGGCGGCGGCGATGCCGGTGGCGTGCCGCTTCCACCAGGGGTCACGCAGCCGCTCGGGGAGGTCGGCGAGTTCCCGTTCCGCATGGTCGAGGACGGCGACGGGGTGGCGGACGGCCAGCGTGCTCCAGTCCTCGTACGCGAGCGACCCGGCGAGCTCGGGCAGCAGCCGCGCGGTGAACTCCGTCGAGCAGCCCGGCAGCAGCCGGGCCGCGTCCCGGTCGCCGTACGCGCCGCGCACCCGAAGTGCCAGCCGCTCGGCGAGCCCCGGCCGCCGCCCGTCGCGCAGCAGCCGCGCGAGGTCGCCGCGGACGACGGCGGGCGCGTCGTCGTACGCGGCCTCGATCCGGGCGTCCGGGACGGGCAGCCGCCGGGCGCAGCGCAGCGCGTACCGGCGGACCACCGGATCCGGGTCGCCCAGCCGGGCAGCCAGGTGCTCCCACTCCCCGCCGGTCAGGGCCGCCAGTGCGGCGAGGCGGCGCTCATAGGACCCGCGCGCGTCCAACGCGGCCAGCACGGGCCCCAGTTCGCCGCGGGAGGCGAGGCGGTGGGCGTGGACGGCGGTGTACCGGAGCCGGGCGGCGTGCGGCAGGGGTTCGAGCACAGCGAGCAGCTCGTCGGCAGTCGAGATCATCGCGAGCATTGTGCCCGAGGGCGTGCCCGCGCCCCACCGATTATCGGACTGGTACCGGGGCGGCAGCGGGCGAGTACCGGAGAGCGGGCCGCCGTCGCCCCGCTCCGGGACGGCGGTCCGCTGCTACGCGGGGAGGCGGAAGCCGTTGAACAGGTCGTCCATCCCGCGCAGGGCCAGGCGGTCGGGAGTGGCCCGGATCGCGAGGTCGCGCAGCGCCGCGGCGAGCGGGTTGCGGAGGGCGCCCAGGCGGCCGGCCCTGCGGGCACGGACGCGCACGGCGTCGGTGCGGTCCCGGCGGGCGGCGGTGTACGCGGCGAGAGCGGCCGGGACGGAGCCGGCGCCGTCACCGGCGTCGGTGTCGGCCTCGGCCTCGGCACCGTGGTCTCCCTCGGCACCGCGGTCTCCCGCGGGCAGGAGGCGGGCGAGGATCACCGCGTCTTCGATGGCCTGGCAGCCGCCCTGGCCGAGGTTGGGGGCCATGGCGTGGGCGGCGTCGCCGAGCCAGGCGATCCTGCCGTGGTGCAGGCGGGGGAGCGGGGCGGCCAGGTCGTAGAGGTCGTTCCGGAGGACGTCCGCGGGGTCGAGGTGGTCGACGTGGTCCAGCAGCGCCGGAATCGGGTCGTGCCACGAGCCGAAACGCCGGCGGAGTTCGGCGCGGTGGTCGGAGCACCGGCCGCCCGCCGGCACGATCGCGGTCGCGTACAGGTAGAACCGGCCGTCGGAGAGCGGGGTGATCCCGAACCGCTCACCCCGCCCCCAGGTCTCGCTCATCGAGGGGATCCGGAGGTCCGGGGCGTCCACGAGGGCCCGCCAGGCGGTCTCGCCGATGTAGTGCAGGCCGGGATGGGCGGGGAAGTACGCGCGTCGCAGCGGACTGTGGATGCCGTCGGCGGCCACGACGAGATCGACGGGACGGCCCGGGCCGTCGTCCGTGCGGACGGCCGGGCGGCCTTCGGGGTCCTCGACGGCGGTCACCTCGGCGCCGTAGCGGACGGTGTGCGGCGGAAGGGCCGCGCCCCCTCCTTCGTCCGTCGCCGCACCCAGGGCGATCAGACC
>NZ_RDBI01000161.1 GCF_008042125.1 Streptomyces sp. MS191 | reverse complement strand
TCCTCGTCGCCGCGGTGTTCGGTGCCGGGCTCACCGCGCCGATCGTCGCCCTCTCGATCGCCTACCTCCCCCTGATCACCCGCGTCGTACGATCCGCCGCGATCAAGGAGAGGAACCTGCCGTACGTGTCGGCGCTCCAGCTCCTCGGCGCACCCACCGCCCGCATCTGGCTGCGCCACCTGCTGCCGAACCTGCTCCCGCACGTCTCCGTGGACCCGGGCGGTCTCGGGCAGCAGGCCCATGACGGAGCGGGCGGTCAGGGACTTGCCGGATCCGGATTCGCCGACCAGGGCGACGGCCGTGCCCTCGGAGATGCTGACGTCGGCGCGGTGGACGACGGTCCGCGGCACTCCGTCGAGGAGCAGGTCGACGCCGAGCGCGTCGATCCGGAGCAGGGGTGGTGTGCTCATGCGTTCTCTCCGAGCAGACGTCGGGACAGGCCCGTCCCCAGCAGGTTGAACGCGACGACGACGACCAGGATGGCGATGCCCGCGTACAGCGACTGCTGCGGCTGGCCCGCCAGGATGGACGGGGCTCCGTTGGACACCATCAGCCCCCACTCCGGGTCCGGGGGCTGGCTGCCGAGGCCGAGGAAGGAGATCGCGGCCACGTCGAGCAGGGCGTACCCGAAGCCGATGGTGGCCTGGACGAGGACGAGCGGGAGCAGGTTCGGCAGCAGGTGGCGCAGCCAGATGCGGGCGGTGGGTGCGCCGAGGAGCTGGAGCGCCGACACGTACGGCAGGTTCCTCTCCTTGATCGCGGCGGATCGTACGACGCGGGTGATCAGGGGGAGGTAGGCGATCGAGAGGGCGACGATCGGCGCGGTGAGCCCGGCACCGAACACCGCGGCGACGAGGACGGCCATGATGAGACCGGGGAAGCCGAAGACGATGTCGAGGGCTCCGGAGACGAGCCGGTCGCACCGGCCGCCGAACCAGGCGGCGGCCAGCGCGAGGACGGTGCCGAGCGTGGTGGAGACGGCGATCACGACGGCGGGGGCGGCGAGGCTGGCACGGGTTCCGGCGATCAGCCGGGAGAGCAGGTCGCGTCCGGTGTCGTCGGTCCCGAGGAGATGGGTGGCGGACGGTCCGGCGTTGACGTTGAGGGGGTCGACGGCGTTCGGGTCGTGCGGGGCGAGCAGCGGACCGAGCACGGCCAGCAGGACGAACAGGGCGACGACACAGGCCGCGCCGAGCGTCAGGTGGTCGCGTGGACGTCCGGTCCGCCGCTTGAGCGCGATGCGGGTGGACAGGGCGGTGGTCATCGGACCCCCTTCTGCGCGGTTCGGGGGTCGAGGGCGGCACTGACCAGGTCGACGGTGGTGTTGATGACGACGAACACGACCACGAAGACCAGCGACACGGCCTGGACGACGGCCATGTCCTGCTTGGACGCGGCCTCGATCATGAGGGCTCCGAGCCCTCCGGTGCCGAACGCCTGCTCGGCGACGGCCGCGGTGGCGATGAGTCCGGCGATGCCGACGCCGGAGACCGCGAAGACGGGTCCGGAGGCGTTGTGCAGCACGTGCCGCCTGATCACCGTGCGCTCGGGGACGCCGCGGCTGCGGGCGGTCTCCACGTGTTCGGAGCGCATCTCCGCGCGGACGGCGGTCCGGGTGACCTGGGCGACGTAGCCGATCCAGGTCAGCGCCAGCGCGACGGCCGGCAGTGTGAGGTGTGTCAGGGTGCCGGTGAAGCCTTCGCCCGAGCCGTAGACGGGGAACCATGGGAGCTGGACGGCGAAGAGCCAGATGAGCAGGACCGCCATGACGAAGGTCGGTACCGCCATCGCGCCTGCCGTCAGGGTCGTGGCCAGGGTTTCCGTGCGTCCGCCTCGCAGTGCGGCGACGGTGCCGATGACGGTGCCGGCCGCCAGGACGAGGACGGAGGCGTAGACGACGAGCGCGAAGGAGTCGCCGGCGCGGGCGCCGATGAGGCCGGCGACGGAGTCGCGGTAGACGAGGGACTTCCCGAAGTCCCCCTGCAGGCAGTTGCTCAGCCAGTGCCAGTAGCCCTGGACGAAGGGATCGTCCAGGTGGTACTCGCGATGGATCTGCGCCAGTACGGCGGGGTCGGGGTTCCGGCTGCCGCCGACGAGCAGCGTGGCGGGGTCCCCGGGAGTGAGGAACATCGCGCCGTAGATGGCGACGCTGGAGACGAGCACGGTCAGGACGAGCATGCCCAGCCGGGTGGTGACGAAGCGGAGGCTCATCCCGGACCGCCTCCTTCCCGGCGTGGACCGATGGCCGGGCGGTGCACGGCCGGGCCTGTCGGCGTCGGCGTGCTGGGGAGTTGTCGCAGAGGGAGCATGGGCCCTCCAGGTGCAGGGGCTATTCGCCGCTTTCGGGCAGGACGGTCAGACACAGGCGGGAAGGGTGGGCGGAGCCGGTACGGAGCCGCTGCCGGCTCGCCTTGGGGGTGGCCGTCAGCCACGGGCTCTCCGCGGAGCCGGAGTTGGGCAGGTGGTTCGGGAAGTCGCTGCCGGCGATCATCAGCGCGAGGCGGTGGCCCGGACGCACCCGGTAGCCGGTGTGTCCCAGGGCGATCGCCGTCTCGCCCGGCCTGTCGGCCTGGACGCAGCCGCGCACGATCAGGCGCGCCGTGCCGTCCGGGGCCAGGTCGAGGAGACGGACGAAGACGTCGAAGGTGGGCGCCGTGCTCTCCACGTGCAGGACCGCGTGGACGGGGCCGGCGAGGTCGAGCGGTCGGTCGGAGGCCGGGCCGGTGAACACGAGGACGTCGTCCCGGTCGAGCGTGCGGCGCTCGTCCGCGTGGTCGCGCAACTGAAGGAAGGTGTCGGCCGCGGCGGACGGCACGAGGTCGTCGGGGTCGTACCGCCACTCCACCGATTCCGGCGCGTCGTCCGGGCGCGGGGCCAGCTGTCCGCCGGGAACGGTGCCGGACGCCGCGGCCGGCTCCGTCAGGTAGAGCTCGGTGGCCGTGGCTTCGGGCAGCGGCCAGGTGGCCGAGGTGCGCCAGCCCTCGTGGCCGAGCTTCCAGCGCACCCGGGGAAGCGAGTCGGGCCGGGTGCCGCCCTTCAGGAAGACGTCGAAGAACTCGATCGCGGGGCCGGTGTAGGAGTCCAGCATGCGTTCGAGGGCGGCGGCGCCGGCCAGGTGGTCGGTCTCGGGGGTCGCCGGGGCGTCCGCCAGGAAGTAGTTCTCGTGGTCGATCGTGTCGGCGATCAGGTACTGGACGGCCGCCCAGCCGGGGCGTTCGGCGAGCTCCGTGTAGTCGCGCATGTGGGCGATGCCGAGGTTGTCGAACCAGCCCACGCAGTGCAGCACGGGTACGGGCCGGGCGTCGTAGGGG
>NZ_RDBI01000160.1 GCF_008042125.1 Streptomyces sp. MS191 | reverse complement strand
CCGGTGCAGGAGCACCTTGGAGCCGGAGGCGGCGAGCTCCAGCATGTCCTCGAAGGAGATCCAGTCGATCTTCTTCGCCTTCTTCACCACGCGCGGGTCGGCGGTGAAGACGCCGTCGACGTCGGTGTAGATCTCGCAGACCTCGGCGTCCAGCGCCGCGGYGAGGACGGTCAGGGTCAGGACGGGTGACCACGTCATCTCCGGGCCGGGGAGCTTCGGCAGGTGACCGAAGGGCGACAGGTCCAGGGCCCACGGGGGAAGGTCCAGCGCCGGGCCGATCCAGCCCAGGGCCAGGGCCAGGCCCGCCGCGCCCCACGCCGCGGCCGCCGCCCTCGGGACGGCGCCCCACAGCAGGACCGCCAGCCCGGCGAGGGTCCAGACGGCCGGGAGCTGCACCAGCGACGCGCCCAGGATCGGACCGAGGTCCTTCCCGTACGAGAGGTACAGGCCGAGGCCGCCGAGCAGCAGGATCAGCGCCGCGCCGCCGAACGCGATCACCAGGTGCCCGGCCGCCCAGCGCAGCCGCCCCACCGCGTTCGCCAGGATCGGCTCGCCCCGCCCCGAGGTCTCCTCGCCGTGCAGCCGCAGTACCGACCCCACCGCGTACAGGGCCGCGAGCATCCCGAAGAGGCCGACCATCGTGGCGAGGAACGCGTCCGTCAGGCCGCTCTGCCCGCCCATCCGCTCGAAGATCTCCCGGGCCCGCTCGTTGTCGCCGACGATGTCGGCCGCGCCCTCGACCATGCCGCCGAAGACGATCCCGCCGAGCAGGAAGCCCAGGGACCAGCCGAGGACGGTGCCGCGCTGGAGCCGCAGGGCGAGCCCGCCCGCCGTGCCGAGCCGGCCCAGAGCCGGGCCCGGCCGGGAGGGCAGGAAGCTCATCCCGACGTCGCGCCGCTCGGTCAGCGCGTAGGCCAGGACGGTCTGCCCGAGCACGGCGACGGCGATCAGCCCCGGCACCCACCACCGCACTCCGGCGAAGGCGCGGACGTGCTCGGCCCAGCCGATCGGCGACAGCCAGGTCAGGACGGAACCGCCGTCGGCCCGGCCGGCGTCCCCGGCCGCCCGCAGCACGAAGGCGAGCCCGAGGACCGCGGACGTCAGCCCCCTGGCGAGCCGGGCGCTCTCGGTCAGCTGGGCGGCGATCGCCGCCGTCGTCGCGAAGAGCATCCCGGTCCCGCCGATCGCCAGGCCGAGCGCGAGCGCTCCGCCCGCGCCCTGACCCGCGAGGGAGACGGTGACGAGGAGGGCGACCGCCGTGTTGGCGGTCAGCGCGGCCAGCAGGGCGGCCGTCAGCGGGGCACGGCGTCCCACCATCCCGGCGGAGAGCATCTCCTGACGGCCCGTCTCCTCCTCCTCGCGGGTGTGCCGGACGACGATGACCAGGCTCATGACGGCGGCGAGCACGGCCGCGAAGGTGCCGAACCGCCAGGCGACGAGGGCGCCGAGCGAGTCGCCGAAGACGGGTCCGTACAGCGACCGCATCGAGCTGTTGGCGTTCATGGAGGCGGCCAGTTCGGCGCGCTGGGCCGCGCTGCCGTAGAGCCCGTCCAGGGATCCGGAGCCGCTCGCCACGAGGCCGCCGACGACCAGTACCCACAGCGGCGTCATCAGCCGGTCGCGGCGCAGCGCGAGCCGGGTCAGGGTGCCGGTTCCGGTCAGCGGGACCGCGAGGGCGCTCATCGGGCGCTCACCCCGGCTGCGGACGCGGCGGCGCCGTCGGTGGCGGCGTCCGCGGCGTAGTGCCGGAGGAAGAGCTCCTCCAGGGTCGGCGGCGTGCTGGTGAGCGAGCGGACCCCGGTGGCGGTCAGGGCGCGCAGCACGGCGTCGAGCTTGTCGGTGTCGACCTGGAGCCGGACCCGGTGGCCCCGGACCTCGAGGCCGTGCACGCCGGGGAGGGCCGCGAGCCCGTCGGGTGTCCCGGCCAGCTCGGCGGAGACGCTCGTGCGGGTGAGATGGCGCAGTTCCGCCAGCGATCCGGTCTCCACCGTCCGGCCCTTGCGGATGATGCTGACCCGGTCGCAGAGGCTCTCGACCTCGCTCAGGAGGTGTGAGGACAGCAGGACGGTCCGCCCCCGGTCGCGCGCCTCGGAGACGCAGCTCTGGAAGACCTCCTCCATCAGCGGGTCGAGGCCGCTGGTGGGCTCGTCGAGGACGAGGAGGTCGACGTCGGAGGCGAACGCGGCGACCAGGGCGACCTTCTGGCGGTTGCCCTTGGAGTAGGTCCGCCCCTTCTTCGTCGGGTCGAGCTCGAAGCGTTCGGTCAGCTCGGCCCGCCGGGCCGGGTCCAGCCCGCCCCGGAGCCGGCCGAAGAGGTCGATGACCTCGCCGCCGGACAGGTTCCGCCAGAGCGTCACGTCACCGGGGACGTAGGCGATGCGGCGGTGCAGGGCGACCGCGTCGTGCCAGGGGTCCCCGCCGAGGACCTGGGCGGCGCCGGAGTCGGGGCGCAGCAGGCCGAGGAGGACGCGGATGGCGGTGGACTTCCCGGCGCCGTTCGGGCCGAGGAAGCCGTGGACCTCACCGGCCTCGACGGCGAGGTCGAGGCCGTCCAGGGCGTGCGTCCGGCCGAACGACTTGTGCAGTCCGGCCACGGTGATTGCCTTCGTCATGTTTCTGAACGTACGCTACTTTCACAAACTTGTGAAGTTAAGGAAGCGCATAAAGTAGAGCCATGACGACGACCAACGACGAGGCGGTCTCGCGCTTCGTGGAGCGCTTCGCCGCCGAACTGACCGAGGCCGGCATGCAGCGGATGGCCTCCCGCGTCTTCGCGGCGCTGCTCGCCTCCGAAACGGCCTCCATGACCTCGGCGGAGCTCGCCGAGCAGCTGAGGATCAGCCCGGCCGCCGTCTCCGGCGCGGTCCGGTACCTCACCCAGGTCAACATGGTCAGCCGTGAACGCGACCCGGGCACCCGCCGCGACCGCTACGTCCTCCACAACGAGCTCTGGTACGAGACCTTCACCCGCCGCGACCAGCTCCTGACCCGCTGGGAGCAGCTGCTGCGCGACGGCTCGGACGTCCTCGGCCCGGACACGGCGGCCGGCGCGCGGACGGCCGAGACGGCCGAGTTCTTCGCCTTCCTCCACGACGAGATGCTCGGGACGCTGGACCGCTGGCGGGCCCGGCGCGAGGGCCGCACCGGGTCCTGAAGTCCCGTCGGCCGCGCCCGGGCCGGCACGTGCCCGCGCCGCGGAAGCCCCGCCCGGGGTTCCGCGCGCGCCGGGTCGCCCCCTGCCCCGCGGGCCGTGCCGCCCCCGGGGACAC
>NZ_RDBI01000016.1:4639-49621 GCF_008042125.1 Streptomyces sp. MS191 | reverse complement strand
GGGTGATCCGTAAGGTGCGAGGGGAACGCATCCGTCCTCCGGGTGTGGGGGGCCCCCGCGGAGGCCCCCCACACCCGGAGGACGGATGCGTTCCCCTCGCACCTTACGGATCACCCTGGCCGGCACCCTGCTCACCCTGCTCGCCGGACTGCTCACCGCCCTCACCGCCGGGACCGCCCACGCGGCCCCCGTCTTCAAGGCGCCCTTCCCCTGCGGCCAGAAGTGGACCTACAGCCACCACTCCGCCGAGGTGCGGCAGGCGCTCGACTTCGTCAGGTCGGACGGCGGGACGACCGCGGGCACCCCGGTCCTCGCCTCGGCGTCCGGCACGGCCACCCGCCACTCGCAGCCCAGCGGCGCGGGCAACTACATCGTGATCGACCACGGCGGCGGCTGGAAGACGTACTACTTCCACCTCAGCGCCTACTCCGTCGCGAACGGGGCCTGGGTGAGCCAGGGCCAGCAGGTCGGCACCACCGGCTCCACCGGCAACAGCTCCGGCGCCCACATCCACTACGAGCAGCTCTACAACGGCGTGGGCCAGCCGATCGCGATCAACGGCGCCTCCCTCGCGCCCTATCCCGGCTCGTACGGATCCAGGCACCTGACCAGCGACAACGGCTGCTCGGGAGGCGGTGGCACGTACTGGGTCGACACCTTCGCCAACGCCACGGGCTACGCCCAGGCGAACACGGCCGACGCCCAGGGCGTGCTGAACGCGGGCACGAACTACGTCTACTGCAAGGTCTGGGGCCAGGAGATCAGGGACGCCTCCGGCAACTACAACCACTGGTGGCTGCGGACCGACCTGGACACGGTCTACGCCGGCAAGAACGGCCGGGGCGCGTACGTCTCCGCGTACTACCTCTCCCGCTGGGGCAACGACGAGGCCCGCGACAACAACGGCACCGTCATCCCCAACTGCTGACACCGGGATCCGTCTGCCGAAAGGCAGGAGCCCCGCTCGTGCCCGAGGACACGGAGCGGGGCTCCTTGGGTACTTCTCTAGCCGTGCGCGATCGCCGACCCGGGCAACTTAGGCCGGGGTGACGTTCTCCGCCTGCGGGCCCTTCGGACCCTGCGTGACGTCGAAGTTCACGACCTGGTTCTCCTCGAGGGAGCGGAACCCGGACGCGTTGATCGCGGAGTAGTGGACGAAGACATCCGGGCCGCCGCCGTCCTGGGCGATGAAGCCGAAGCCCTTTTCAGCGTTGAACCACTTGACGGTTCCGGTAGCCATAAGCCCTCCTTGGGCCAAAGGGTTGCCCTGCTCCAGAACCTGCAAAGAAGTCTGAAAACTACAAAAGCCTGCGGGTCACATGCTCCGCAGGCTCTGTACTGCAAGGGAAACCAAACTGCAACTTGCGAGGAGCGTAGCACGCAGGGTGTGCGGCGCACTAGAGGGAAAGATCACGTCACCCACACGTTTGACGTGCGACGGCGTGCTGACGCGCGCCCCGGCGATGTCCGACGTGCGAGACGGGTCTAGCCTCGCGATGTGGACAATGCAACCGATGACCACCAGCGCAGCCGGCCCCGTGTCGGGCACATCCAGTTCCTGAACTGTCTGCCCCTCTACTGGGGCCTGGCCCGTACCGGAACGCTTCTCGATCTGGAGCTGACCAAGGACACCCCGGAGAAGCTCAGCGAGCGGCTGGTCCGGGGCGACCTCGATATCGGCCCCATCACCCTCGTGGAATATCTCCGGAACGCGGACGGCCTGGTCGCCCTGCCGGACATCGCGGTGGGCTGCGACGGCCCCGTGATGTCCTGTGTGATCGTCTCCCAGCGCCCGCTGGACCGGCTGGACGGGGCGCGGGTGGCCCTCGGCTCCACCTCCCGCACCTCCGTACGGCTCGCCCAGCTGCTGCTCGCCGAGCAGTACGGCGTCCACCCGGACTACTACACCTGCCCGCCCGACCTGGGGCTGATGATGCAGGAGGCGGACGCGGCCGTCCTGATCGGCGACGCGGCCCTGCGGGCCTCGCTGCACGACGCCCCGCGGCTGGGCCTCCAGGTCCACGACCTGGGGCTGATGTGGAAGGACTGGACGGGCCTCCCGTTCGTCTTCGCGGTGTGGGCGGCGCGCAAGGACTACCTGGCGGAGCAGCCCGAGACGGTCCGCGAGGTCCACGAGGCGTTCCTGGCCTCGCGCGACCTGTCGCTCGTGGAGGTCGCCAAGGTCGCCGAGCAGGCCGCACGCTGGGAGTCCTTCGACGCGGAGCTGCTGGAGCGGTACTTCCGGACGCTCGATTTCCGCTTCGGGCCCGAGCAGCTCGCGGGTGTGCGGGAGTTCGCCCGCCGGACCGGTCCGACGACCGGCTTCCCGGCGAACGTGCAGGTCGAGCTGCTGGGCCACCGGTAGCCCGGGGCGGCCGGCCGCCGCTCCGGGACGCGTCCGGGCACGGCCTACGGGGCGGCGACCGGGCCCTGCATGTGGCGGCTGATCCACTCCATCGAGCCCTCGTCCATGCCCCGCATGTAGCTCCTGGCGTCGTGCCCGCCGTCCTGGATCACCTGGAGGCGGGACTTCACCGGGCCCTTGGTGTAGTTCTTCATGAACGCCTTCAGCCGGGCCATCCCCGACTCCTTGGTCCCGATCTGGAACGCGAGGTAGGTCTCGTTCGCCCGGGTGTCCGGCTTCGCGCCGAGCGCCCGGGCGAGCTTCTCCGGGTTGTTCGCCTGGCGTTCGGCCTCGTGCCCGGCCCACAGCGGTGAATCGGGGACCGTGTCGGGCCCCGAGGCGATGACGGCCTTGAACTTGTCCGGGTGCTGGAGCACCGACTTGAGTCCGACGAAGGCACCCGAGGACGACCCCATGAACCCCCAGCCGTCACGGGACTTGAAGGTGCGGAAATTCGCCCGCACGAAATCCGGCACGTCCTCGGTCAGCCAGGTGCCCATTCGCGGCTGACCCGGAATATCGCTGCCGTCGTAGTAGAACTTGGCGTCCGGGTTGAGAACCGGCATCACGACGATGAACGGCAGGCTCTTTCCCTCCCGCGACCACGCGCTGATGCGCTGCTGGAGTTTGAGGTCCCCACCCATCCAGTAATTCACCGGATAGCCCTTTCCTCCCGGCAGGGCGACGAGGACCGGGAAGCCGCTCTCCGCGTACTTCGGGTCGAAATACTGCTGGGGCGCCCACACCCACACCTTGCCCGTGAAACCGGACTTCTCGCCCCGGAGCGTGGTGACGCCCACCTTGGTGCCGTCGTCCAGGGTGTTGGCCGTGGTGAAGATCGCCCTGGGGCCGGTGGGGAAGACGGTCTCGGGCCCGCGGGCGTGCACGGGCCGCCGCCCACCGGTCTCGCCGGCCCGCCCGGCACTCCCGGCCGAGGCCCTCGGGGTGTCGAACGTCAGCGGGGCCTCCTCCTCGGAGCAGCCGGTGACCAGCGCGGCGACGGAGCCGAGCGCGAGGGCGGCGGCGAGGATCCTGGGCAGGCGTTTCATGGAGCGACTCCGGGTGCTTTCGGACACGACGGGTATCAAGGGGTTGACGAGAAGGAGGAGGGGCCTGACGCCCCTTCGGTTGGCTCGGCGGGGCCGCGAATCCTCACGAACCGGCCCACGGGGAGCTCCGCGCTGCTAGAAGGGGAAGCATGCAGCCGCTCGAAGCAGGGGAACCGACGACCATCGGGGCCTACCGTCTCCTCGGCAGACTCGGCGCCGGCGGCATGGGGCGCGTCTACCTCGCCCGGAACGCGGGTGGCCGGACCGTCGCCGTGAAGGTCGTGCACCCGCACTTCGCGCTGGACGAGCAGTTCAGGGCCCGGTTCCGGCGCGAGGTCGAGGCCGCGCGCCGGGTCGGCGGAGCCTGGACCGCGCCGGTCCTGGACGCCGACACCGAGGCCGCCGTGCCCTGGGTGGCCAGCGGTTACGTCGCCGGTCCGACCCTGGCCCGGGCCGTCGAGACGCTCGGCCCGCTGCCCGAGCACACCGTGCGGACCCTGGGCGCGGGCCTCGCCGAGGCGTTGTCCGGTGTCCACGCCCTCGGGCTGGTGCACCGCGACGTGAAGCCCTCCAACCTGATCCTGACCCTCGACGGGCCCCGGCTCATCGACTTCGGCATCGCCCGCGCCACCGAAGGCACGGCCTCGCTCACCGCGACCGGCGTCTCCGTCGGCTCGCCCGGCTACATGGCGCCCGAGCAGATCCTCGGCACGGGCACCACCGGCGCCGGCGACGTGTTCTCGCTCGGCGCCGTCCTCGTCTACGCGGCCACCGGCGCCCCGCCCTTCTCCGGCGACACCTCGGCCGCCCTGCTCTACAAGGTCGTCCACGAGGAGCCCGAACTGGGCGCGCTGACCGGCGAACTGCGCGAACTGGTCGGCGCCTGCCTGGCCAAGGACCCGGCCGCCCGCCCGACCCCGGCGCGGGCCGCGGCCGTCCTCGCCCCCGGCGGCGCGGCGTCGCTGGTGGCGGGCGGCTGGCTGCCGGGCCCCCTGGTGGAGGAGGTCAGCAGGACCG
Organism: Streptomyces sp. MS191; assembly: GCF_008042125.1. Taxonomy (GTDB): domain Bacteria; phylum Actinomycetota; class Actinomycetes; order Streptomycetales; family Streptomycetaceae; genus Streptomyces. Next base: position 45,151 of record NZ_RDBI01000016.1, on the reverse strand, counting down.
CCGTACGGCTCCTGGAACTGGAACCGGCCGCGCGGGACGCGGGTCTGTCCGGCCCGGTGCCCTTCAGCTCGCCGTCCGTCGGGACGTTCGGGCCGCCCTTCGAACCGGTCGGCACGGGTGAGGTCCCACCGCCCCGGGCCGGCGGCCCGACCGCCCCCGGAACCGGCGGAGCCCCGGGCCCCGGCGGGCGGCCCGAGGGGGGCACGGGCCGGAGCCTCACCCTGTCCGTCGCCGCGGGACGACGGGTCAGCTGCTCGGTCGCCCTCGCCGTCGCCGGGGCGCTGGCCGCCGTCACCCTGGGCGCCGGGTACCTCTTCGACCTGATGCCGGGCGGCCGTGACGACCCCCGCGCCTCGGACTCCGGCGGGAGCACGTCGAGCCCGCCGGCCGCGACCGCGCCGACCACGGCCGCGCCCTCCGCCACGGCGGGGAGCGGCAGCGTGCCCGCCGCCTTCGTCGGGACCTGGACCGGCCCGACCACCGAACGCAACGGCTCGCCGCACGGGGACTTCACCGCCGTCGTCGCCGCGGGCCGGACCGGCGAGGACGTGGTGCGCACCACGCACGAGATCACCCTTCTCGGCACCACCGTCCGCTGCCACGGCATCGGGAAGCTGGCCTCCGCCTCCGCGACCGAGCTGCGGATCACCGAACGGACCGACCCCGACCGGCCGGGCACGGCCGGCCTGTGCACCAGCGGGACCTCGTCCCTCACCCTCACGCTCGGCGAGGACGGCACCCTCGCCTACCGTTCCGAGGAGGAGGCCGCCGGGAAGCCGACGGGCACCCTGCGAAAGTCCTGAGAACCGCTGGCGTAGGCTGGTTCGGTCCGACCAGCACCCCTCCGAAAGGGACTCACCCGGTGACCGAGAAGGCCGACCTTCAGTCCGTCCTCGACCGCGCCGCAGAGGGTGGCCGGATCACCCCCGAGGAGGCGCTCGACCTCTACCGCTCGGCGCCGCTGCACGCGCTGGGCGCGGCTGCCGACGCCGTGCGCCGCCGCCGCTACGCGGGTACCGAGCACATCGCCACGTACATCGTCGAGCGGAACATCAACTACACCAACGTGTGCGTCACGGCGTGCAAGTTCTGCGCCTTCTACGCACCGCCCAAGGACACCGCCAAGGGCTGGACCCGCGACCTCGACGACATCCTGCGCCGCTGCGCGGAGACGGTGGAGCTCGGCGGCACCCAGATCATGTTCCAGGGCGGTCACCACCCGGACTACGGCGTCGAGTACTACGAGAAGCACTTCTCCGCCATCAAGAAGGACTTCCCGGAGCTGGTCATCCACTCCCTCGGCGCGTCCGAGGTCGAGCACATGGCCCGGATCAGCGGGGTCTCCGTCGAGGAGGCGATCACCCGGATCCACGCGGCCGGCCTCGACTCCTTCGCCGGTGCCGGCGCGGAGCTGCTGCCCGCCCGCCCCCGCAAGGCGATCGCCCCGCTCAAGGAGAGCGGCGAGCGGTGGCTGGAGATCATGGAGATCGCGCACGGCCTGGGCGTGGAGTCCACCTCCACGATGCTGATGGGCACCGGCGAGACGAACGCCGAGCGCATCGAGCACCTGCGGATGATCCGCGACGTGCAGGACCGGACGGGCGGCTTCCGGGCCTTCATCCCGTACACGTACCAGCCCGAGAACAACCACCTCAAGGGCCGGACCCAGGCGACGATCTTCGAGTACCTGCGGATGATCGCCATCGCGCGCCTGTTCATGGACAACATCGCGCACATCCAGGGATCCTGGCTGACCGTCGGCAAGGAGGTCGGCCAGCTGTCGCTGCACTACGGCGCGGACGACCTCGGTTCGATCATGCTGGAGGAGAACGTGGTCTCCTCGGCGGGCGCCAAGCACCGCTCGAACCGCCTGGAGATCATCGACCTGATCCGCAAGGCCGGCCGGGTCCCCGCCCAGCGGGCGACGACGTACGAGCACCTGGTCGTGCACGACGACCCGGCGAACGACCCGGTCGACGAGCGGGTCGCCTCGCACATCTCGTCGACGGCGCTGGAGGGCGGCACGGCCCACCCGGAGCTCCAGATCATCGCCGCCACCTGACGCGGCCGTGCTCACGATCCACGCGGCGGACCTGGTCCTGCCCGGCGGCGGCCACGCGCCCGTGCCGGGCGGGGCCGTCGTCGTCCGGGGCTCGCTGATCGCCGCGATCGGCCCGTACGAGGACCTCGCCGCCGCCCACCCCGGCGCGCGGACCCGGCGCTGGCCGGGCCTGCTGACCCCGGGGCTGGTGAACCCGTACGGCCCCGAGCTCCTGGAGCGGGCCTACCACCCGGACCCGCGCGAGGCCGCGGAACTCGGCACCGAGCCGATCACGGGCGCGAGCGCCCTCGCCGCCCTGGGCATGACTGACGCCCGCTGGGGCGCGAGCGCCCGGCGGGGCGTCCAGCGGATGCTCGCGCACGGGACGGTCGCGGTGGCCGGCGACCTGTGGCGACCCGCGGTCGTGGACGCCGTGGCGCGCGCGGGCCTGAGCACGGAGCAGCGCTTCGACGCGCCTCCGGGTCCTCCGTCGCTGGATCCGCTGGCGGACGGCCGCCCCCTCGCGGAAGCGGTCCTGACACCGCTGGGCCCCGTGGGCGTCGACGCCGGCTTCGCCGTCTTCGACGTGCGGGACGAGGCCGAACTCGCCGCCCGCGGCGCGGGGACCTGCGTCGCGACCGTGCTCGCCGGCCGGCTGGTCTTCCGGCGCCGCTGAATCCGGCCGCCTCCGAGAGCCGTGCCGTGCCCGAAAGGCCGAAGCGGTTCGAGAACGGATTCACAGGGCTGCGACAATGGCCGCGTGACGCGAGCAACCCTGGACAAGCAGCCGCACGAAGTCGCCTCGATGTTCGACGACGTGGCGGCGAACTACGACCTGACCAACGACGTGCTCTCGCTCGGCCAGGACCGGCGCTGGCGCAAGGAGGTCGCCAAGGCGGTCGACGCCCGCCCGGCGCAGCGGATCCTGGACCTGGCCGCCGGTACCGGCACCTCGTCGCTGCCCTTCGCGGCGACCGGCGCGTACGTCGTGCCCTGCGACTTCTCGCTCGGCATGCTGCGCGAGGGCAAGAAGCGGCACGGCTGGCTGCCGCTGACCGCAGGTGACGGCACCCGCCTGCCCTTCCGCGACGACGTCTTCGACGCGGTGACGATCTCCTTCGGTCTGCGCAACATCCAGGACACGGACGCGGCGCTGCGCGAGCTGTACCGCGTGACGAAGCCCGGCGGCCGGGTCGTGATCTGCGAGTTCTCCCACCCGACGTGGGCGCCGTTCCGCACGGTCTACGAGGAGTACCTGATGCGGGCGCTGCCGCCGGTGGCCCGCGCGGTCTCGTCCAACCCGGACGCCTACGTGTACCTCGCCGAGTCCATCCAGTCCTGGCCGGACCAGCCGACCCTCGCGGGCCTGCTGCAGAAGGCCGGCTGGTCGAAGGTCGCCTGGCGCAACCTGAGCGGCGGCATCGTGGCGATGCACCGGGGCTTCAAGACCGTCTGACGCCCCCGGCGACGGGCCCGCGGGTCCCCTGGCCGCCGGCCGCCCCGTTCGCGGGGTGGCCCTCGGTCGGGCCGCGGGGCGCCCCCATAGACTGGGCCGGTATCAACGCCGTCCGGGGCAGGCCCGGCCGGCTCCACGACCGCCTACTACCTCGCCAAGGCCGGACTCGACGTCCTGCTGCTGGAGAAGACCGCGTTCCCCCGCGAGAAGGTCTGCGGCGACGGCCTCACCCCGCGCGCCACCAAGCAGCTGGTCGCCATGGGCATCGACATCTCCGAAGAGGCCGGCTGGCTGCGCAACAAGGGGCTGCGGATCATCGGCGGCGGCGTGCGCCTCCAGCTCGACTGGCCCGATCTCGCCTCGTACCCGGACTACGCTACCTGGAGTCCTGGCTGGAGCTCTGGGACCGGCGCGGCCCGCAGGACCGGCTCCTGCCCGGCTACGGCTGGATCTTCGGCATGGGCGACGGCACGTCCAACGTCGGCCTCGGCATCCTGAACTCCTCCTCGGCCTTCAAGGAGCTGGACTGGCGCGAGGTCCTCAAGGCCTGGTGCGCCTCCATGCCGGAGGACTGGGGCTTCACCCCGGACAACATGACGACGCCGATCCGCGGCGCCGCCCTCCCGATGGCCTTCAACCGCCAGCCGCACTACACCAAGGGCCTGCTGCTCGTCGGTGACGCCGGCGGCCTGGTCAACCCGTTCAACGGAGAGGGCATCGCCTACGCGATGGAGTCGGGCCAGATCGCGGCCGACGTCATCGTCCAGGCGCACGCCCGGGCGACCCCCGCCCAGCGCGAACTCGCGCTGCACAACTACCCGAAGATCCTGAAGGACACCTACGGCGGCTACTACACGCTGGGCCGCGCCTTCGTGAAGATCATCGGCAATCCGAAGATCATGAAGATCGCGACGCAGCGGGGCCTGACCCACCCGGTCCTGATGAAGTTCACGCTGAAGATGCTGGCGAACCTCACGGACCCGACGGGCGGCGACGCGATGGACCGCATCATCAACGGTCTCTCGAAGGTGGCCCCGAAGGCCTGAGCCGGAGCTCCCGGGGCCCGAGGCCGCGGGAGGGGTCCGGGGAGCCTCACGCGGCTCCCAGGCCCCCTCCGGCCGCGGGGCCCCTCGCCCCGGCCGGCACCGGAACCGCGAAAAGCCGTCACTCCCCCGAGGAGTGACGGCTTTTCACTGTTATGGCAAGGGAAGCGACGGAGAATCCCGAAGCGTCCGAAATCAGAGGATACGCACGGCTCCGGACGGCATGTCCCAGTCCAGGGAGCGCTCGACCACGCCGGTGGACGGGTTCTGCGCGCCGACGTACTTGCCGCCGCCCACGTAGATGGCCACGTGGTACGAGCCGCTGCGGCTGCCCCAGTACAGGATGTCGCCGGGCTGGAGGCTGCTCAGCGAGACGGACGTGCCCATGCTGGACTGCGAGCTGGAGACGCGGGGCAGGTCGATGTTGGCCTGGCGGTACGCGGCCTGCACGAGGCCCGAGCAGTCCCAGGAGTTCGGGCCGGTGCCGCCGGACACGTAGGCGTCGCCGAGCTGCGCCTTGGCGAAGGCCACGATCGCCGCGGCGGAGCCGGTGGCGACCTGCGAGGTGCTGTCGGAGGAGTCGCTCGCGGAGTACGCGGAGAGCGAGGTGCGGCTCGCGGTGCGCGAGGCGCGGTCACGGGCCTCGGCGCGGGCCTTCTCCGCCTTCTCGGCCTCGGCCTTGCGGTCGGCCTCCGCCTTGGCCTTCTTGGCTTCCTTGGCGGCCTTCTGGAGGGCGGCGTCCTCCTGGGTGCGCAGGCTCTGGTCGAGGGCCTCCTGCTGGGACGCCTCCGCCGACGCGGAGACGACGCTCGCCAGGTCGGTGTCGAGCGAGCCCAGCGTGGGCATCTCGATGGTCTCGGTCACCGGCTCGGCGTTGGCCGGCCCGGCGGCACCGGCCACCGCGATGGTGCTGAGTACGCCACCGGCAACTCCGGCCCGGAACGCGAGCTTCGAAGCGCTGCGGCGGGGCTTCCGGTGGCTGGGTATATGAGCGGTCTGGGACATAGGAACAACCGCTATCAGGCGATCGCGGTTCCCATCAAGAAACGTGTGTTGCGCCACAGTTACGACCGGAACCCCTCAATCCGCTTCTCTGGCACCCTTATTGACGCCGTAACGGGCAAATCGGGCATCGACGATCAAGCCCTTGATCATGGGTTTTCCGCGAAACGTCCGAATTGACCGCCACTTACCACCTCTTCACACCGATGGCCAAGCCCCGCTTTCCCGGGACGGGTGCGTGTGTGGCGCAGGTCACATGGGGGCGCCCCCGGGGTGCCGGCGGCCCTCGTGAACGGACGCACGCGTCCACTTCGGTACGCGAAGGCCCTCGACCGGGCGACGGCGGGATCCTTTACCACTCCGCCGACCCGTGTCGCCAATTTGCCTGTACAGCCCAACTCTTGATAGTGCGCACCCCCTTCGACCAGCGGTTTCGGGTCCGGATGTCACAACTGGTGATCACCTGGGCGCTTCGCGTGCCAAGATCACCGCTCATCCGACTTGATGATCGTTCGTCAGGTGGTGGAGATCACAAAGTCCTTGGTGCACCCCGTGTCGCAGATCACAGAGGGGCGGGCATAGGATGCGGGACAGTCGGGCTTGTGAACTGCCTCACATGTACGCGATCTTCGCGTGACTGTGGGCTGCTGAGCGAGGAAGACCCCGACGGTGCGGTCCAACGGTCAAGGACGACTGGAAGGAGCGAGGAGCGTGAATGCGTACGCGCCCATCCTCGTGCTCGGCGCCCTGGGTGCGGGGTTTGCGATCTTCTCCGTGGTCATGGCCACGCTAATCGGCCCAAAACGGTACAACAGGGCGAAGCTTGAGGCGTACGAGTGCGGCATCGAGCCGACGCCCAAGCCGGTCACGGGCGGTCGCTTCCCCATCAAGTACTACCTGACGGCGATGCTCTTCATCGTCTTCGACATCGAGATCGTCTTCCTCTACCCCTGGGCGGTCACCTTCGACGCCCTGGGGCTTTTCGGGCTCGTGGAGATGCTGCTCTTCGTGCTCACCGTCTTCGTCGCCTACGCCTACGTGTGGCGGCGCGGCGGCCTGGAATGGGACTGAGGGGCTGAGGGGCACCTATGGGACTCGAAGAGAAACTGCCGAGCGGCTTCGTGCTGACGACGGTCGAACAGGCCGCGGGCTGGGTGCGCAAGGCGTCCGTCTTCCCCGCGACCTTCGGCCTCGCCTGCTGCGCCATCGAGATGATGACGACCGGCGCCGGGCGGTACGACCTGGCGCGCTTCGGCATGGAGGTCTTCCGCGGCTCGCCGCGCCAGGCCGACCTGATGATCGTGGCCGGCCGCGTCAGCCAGAAGATGGCGCCCGTCCTGCGGCAGGTCTACGACCAGATGCCGAACCCCAAGTGGGTCATCTCCATGGGCGTCTGCGCCTCGTCGGGCGGGATGTTCAACAACTACGCGATCGTGCAGGGAGTCGACCACATCGTCCCGGTCGACATCTATCTGCCGGGCTGCCCCCCGCGCCCCGAGATGCTGATGGACGCGATCCTCAAGCTCCACCAGAAGATCCAGAACTCCAAGCTCGGCGTGAACGCGGAGGAAGCGGCCCGCGAGGCGGAGGAGGCGGCGCTGAAGGCGCTGCCGACGATCGAGATGAAGGGTCTGCTCCGGTGAGTGACGAGACACCCAATCCCGAGAAGGACCTCTCCTCGCAGAACCTGCCGGGGCAGCGTGGGGAGCACGGTGAGGAGGTCCGCGTCCAGCGCGGGATGTTCGGCGCCAACGACGGCGGCGACACCTCCGGCTACGGCGGCCTCGTCCGCTCGGTGCGCCTGCCCGGCGAGGCCACCCGCCCGTACGGCGGCTGGTTCGACGAGGTGGCCGACGAACTCGAGGGCGCCCTGGACGAGCAGGGACTGCTCCCGGAGAACGCGATCGAGAAGACGGTCGTCGACCGCGACGAGCTCACCTTCCACATCGCGCGCGAGCACCTCGTCCGGGTGGCGAGGACCCTGCGCGACGACCCGGCGCTGCGGTTCGAGCTGTGTACGGGCGTCTCCGGTGTCCACTACCCCGGGGACCAGGGCCGCGAGCTGCACGCCGTCTACCACCTGCGTTCGCTGACCCACGGCCGGCTGATCCGGCTGGAGGTGTCCGCCCCGGACACCGACCGGCGCATCCCGTCGCTCACCGCGGTCTATCCGACGAACGACTGGCACGAGCGCGAGGCGTACGACTTCTTCGGCATCGTCTTCGACGGCCATCCCGCCCTCACCCGGATCATGATGCCGGACGACTGGCAGGGCTTCCCGCAGCGCAAGGACTACCCCCTCGGCGGCATCGCCGTCGAGTACAAGGGTGCCCAGATCCCGGCTCCCGACCAGCGGAGGTCGTACTCGTGACTACCCCATCGGCAAGCGCGCGCGAGACCACCGAGGGCACCGTCTACACGGTCACGGGTGGGGACTGGGACGAGGTCGTCCAGTCCGCGGCCAAGGCGGACGACGAGCGGATCGTCGTCAACATGGGTCCCCAGCACCCGTCCACGCACGGCGTGCTCCGGCTGATCCTGGAGATCGACGGCGAGACCGTCACCGAGGCCCGCTGCGGCATCGGCTACCTCCACACCGGCATCGAGAAGAACCTCGAGTACCGGACCTGGACGCAGGGCACCACCTTCGTCACGCGCATGGACTACCTCACCTCGTTCTACAACGAGACGGCGTACTGCCTGGGCGTGGAGAAGCTGCTCGGCATCACCGAGCAGATCCCGGACCGCGCCAGCGTCATCCGCGTCCTGCTCATGGAGCTCAACCGGCTCTCCTCCCACCTGGTGTGCATCGCCACCGGCGGCATGGAGCTGGGCGCCACCACGATCATGATCTACGGCTTCCGGGACCGCGAGATGATCCTGGACCTGTACGAGCTGATCACCGGCCTGCGCATGAACCACGCGTACATCCGGCCCGGCGGCCTCGCCCAGGACCTCCCGCCCGGCGCCGTCGACGCCGTGCGCGAGTTCGTGAAGACCATGAAGAAGAACCTGCCGGAGTACGACAAGCTCGCCACCGGCAACCCGATCTTCAAGGCCCGCATGCAGGACGTCGGCTACCTCGACCTCACCGGCTGCATGGCGCTCGGCGCCACCGGCCCGATCCTGCGCTCCGCGGGCCTCCCGCACGACCTGCGCAAGACGGACCCGTACTGCGGCTACGAGAACTACGAGTTCGAGGTCCCCACCGCCGACACCTGCGACTCCTACGGCCGCTTCCTCGTGCGGCTGGAGGAGATGCGGCAGTCGCTGCGGATCGTCGAGCAGTGCCTGGACCGCCTGGAGCCCGGCGACGTCATGGTCGGCGACAAGAAGATCGCCTGGCCGGCGCAGCTCGCCCTCGGCACGGACGGTCTCGGCAACTCCCTCGACCACATCAAGAAGATCATGGGCACCTCCATGGAGGCCCTGATCCACCACTTCAAGCTGGTGACCGAGGGCTTCCGCGTGCCGGCCGGACAGGCCTACGCGGCCGTCGAGTCGCCCAAGGGCGAGCTCGGCGTGCACGTCGTCAGCGACGGCGGCACCCGCCCCTACCGGGTCCACTTCCGCGACCCGTCCTTCACCAACCTGCAGGCCATGGCGGCGATGTGCGAGGGCGGCCAGGTCGCCGACGTCATCGTCGCCGTCGCCTCCATCGACCCCGTGATGGGAGGCGTCGACCGATGACCGACAACGCTTCGTCGACGAACCTGGGCATGCCCCAGCTTCCCGCCCCCGCCTACCCGGCCGACGTCCGGGCCCGGCTGGAGGCGGACGCCAAGGAGATCGTCGCCCGCTACCCGGGGTCCCGCTCCGCGCTCCTGCCGCTGCTGCACCTGGTGCAGTCGGAGGAAGGCCACGTCACCCGCACGGGCATGCAGTTCTGCGCGGACGTCCTCGGCCTGACCACGGCCGAGGTCACCGCGGTGGCGACCTTCTACACCATGTACCGCCGCAAGCCGTCGGGCGACTACCAGGTCGGCGTCTGCACCAACACGCTCTGCGCGGTCATGGGCGGCGACGCCATCTTCGAGGAGCTCAAGGAGCACCTCGGCGTCGGCAACGACGAGACCACCGCCGACGGCAAGGTCACGCTGGAGCACATCGAGTGCAACGCGGCCTGCGACTTCGCGCCGGTGGTGATGGTCAACTGGGAGTTCTTCGACAACCAGACGCCCGAGACCGCCAAGCGGCTCGTCGACGACCTGCGCGCCGGACGTCCCGTCGCACCCACCCGTGGCGCGCCCCTGTGCACGTACAAGGAGACCGCCCGCATCCTGGCCGGCTTCCCCGACGAGCGCGAGGGGGCCGTCGAGGCCACCGGCGGGGCCGGCCCGGCCTCGCTCGTCGGGCTGCGCCTGGCCAAGGGCGAGACCCCGCACCACAAGATCGTCCACCCGCGCGGCGAGTCAGCCAGTGGGGAGGGGGAGTGATGACCTTGGCAGCCGAGATCAACAACAGCAGCCCCGAGAAGCTTCTCGCGCCCGTCCTGTCGTCGTTCTGGGACCAGCCGAACTCCTGGACCCTGGAGACGTACAAGCGGCACGAGGGCTACCAGGGCCTGAAGAAGGCGCTCGCGATGTCGCCCGACGACCTCATCGCGTACGTCAAGGACTCCGGACTCCGCGGCCGCGGCGGCGCCGGCTTCCCCACCGGGATGAAGTGGCAGTTCATCCCGCAGGGCGACGGCAAGCCGCACTACCTCGTGGTCAACGCGGACGAGTCGGAGCCGGGGACCTGCAAGGACATCCCGCTCCTCTTCGCCAACCCGCACTCCCTCATCGAGGGCATCGTGATCGCCTGCTACGCGATCCGCTCCAGCCACGCCTTCATCTACCTGCGCGGCGAGGTCGTCCCGGTGCTGCGCCGGCTGCACGAGGCCGTGCGTGAGGCGTACGAGGCCGGCTATCTGGGCGAGAACGTCCTGGGCAGCGGACTCGACGTCGAACTCACCGTGCACGCGGGCGCCGGCGCGTACATCTGCGGCGAGGAGACCGCCCTGCTCGACTCGCTCGAAGGGCGCCGCGGCCAGCCCCGGCTGCGTCCCCCGTTCCCCGCGGTCGCCGGTCTGTACGCCTGCCCCACCGTGGTGAACAACGTCGAGTCCATCGCGTCCGTTCCCGCGATCCTGAACCGCGGCAAGGACTGGTTCAAGTCGATGGGCAGCGAGAAGTCCCCCGGCTTCACGCTCTACTCGCTCAGCGGCCACGTCGCCTCGCCCGGCCAGTTCGAGGCCCCGCTCGGGATCACCCTGCGCCAGCTGCTCGACATGAGCGGCGGGATGAGGCCCGGCCACCGGCTCAAGTTCTGGACCCCCGGCGGATCCTCCACGCCGATGTTCACCGACGAGCACCTCGACGTCCCGCTGGACTACGAGGGCGTCGGCGCGGCCGGCTCGATGCTGGGCACCAAGGCGCTGCAGTGCTTCGACGAGACCACCTGTGTGGTGCGGGCCGTCACCCGCTGGACGGAGTTCTACGCCCACGAGTCGTGCGGCAAGTGCACGCCCTGCCGTGAAGGCACCTACTGGCTGGTCCAGTTGCTGCGCGACATCGAGGCGGGCAAGGGGCGGATGTCCGACCTCGACAAGCTCAACGACATCGCCGACAACATCAACGGCAAGTCGTTCTGCGCGCTCGGCGACGGCGCCGCCTCCCCGATCTTCTCCTCGCTGAAGTACTTCCGCGAGGAGTACGAGCAGCACATCACCGGCCGCGGCTGCCCCTTCGACCCGGCCAAGTCGACCGCCTGGGCGGACAACCACAAGGAGGTGACCGCATGACCGTCATCGCGTCCACCCCCAGCGGCGGCGGCAGCGCGGCGGGGCCGTCCGGGGCCGCCGGCCAGGATCTGGTCACGCTGACCATCGACGGCGTCGAGATCTCCGTCCCCAAGGGGACGCTGGTCATCCGCGCCGCCGAGCAGCTCGGCATCGAGATCCCGCGTTTCTGCGACCACCCGCTCCTCGACCCGGCCGGCGCCTGCCGCCAGTGCATCGTCGAGGTGGAGGGCCAGCGCAAGCCGATGGCCTCCTGCACCATCACCTGCACCGACGGCATGGTGGTCCGCTCGCAGCTGACCAGCCCGGTCGCCGAGAAGGCGCAGCACGGTGTGATGGAGCTGCTGCTCATCAACCACCCGCTGGACTGCCCGGTCTGCGACAAGGGCGGCGAGTGCCCGCTGCAGAACCAGGCGATGTCGCACGGCCAGGCCGAGTCCCGCTTCGAGGGGCGGAAGCGGACCTACGAGAAGCCGGTCCCGATCTCCACCCAGGTGCTGCTCGACCGCGAGCGCTGCGTGCTGTGCGCGCGGTGCACCCGCTTCTCCAACCAGGTCGCCGGCGACCCGATGATCGAGCTGATCGAGCGCGGCGCGCTCCAGCAGGTCGGCACCGGCGAGGGCGACCCCTTCGAGTCGTACTTCTCCGGCAACACCATCCAGATCTGCCCGGTCGGCGCGCTGACCTCGGCGGCGTACCGCTTCCGCTCCCGGCCCTTCGACCTGGTGTCGACGCCCGGGGTCTGCGAGCACTGCGCCGGCGGCTGCGCCACCCGGACCGACCACCGGCGCGGCAAGGTCGTGCGACGTCTGGCGGCCGAGGACCCGGAGGTCAACGAGGAGTGGGTGTGCGACAAGGGGCGGTTCGGCTTCCGGTACGCGCAGCAGCGCGACCGGCTGACGACCCCCCTCGTCCGCAACGCCGAGGGCGTCCTCGAACCCGCCTCCTGGCCCGAGGCCCTGGAGGCCGCGGCCCGCGGCCTGGTCCGCGGCCGCACCGGTGTCCTGGCCGGCGGCCGGCTGACCGTCGAGGACTCCTACGCGTACGCGAAGTTCGCGCGGGTCGCCCTCGACACCAACGACGTCGACTTCCGGGCCCGGGTCCACTCCAGCGAGGAGGCCGACTTCCTGGCCTCGCAGGTCGCCGGACGCGGACGCGACCTGGACGGCGCCGGCGTCACCTACACCTCCCTGGAGGCCGCGCCGGCGGTGCTCCTGATCGGTCTCGAAGCCGAGGAGGAGGCCCCGGGCGTCTTCCTGCGGCTGCGCAAGGCCTGGCGCAAGCACGGCCAGCGGACCTACGCGATCGCCTCGCACGCCACCCGCGGCCTGACGAAGGCGGGCGGCACGCTGCTGCCCGCCGCGCCCGGCACCGAGACGGAGTGGCTCGACGCGCTCACCTCCCGGGTCGGTCTCGACGAGGCCGGTGCGGACGCGGCCGAGGCCCTGCGCCTCGACGGCGCCGTCATCGTGGTCGGCGAGCGGCTCGCCGCCGTGCCGGGCGCGCTGACCGCGGCCGTCCGCGGGGCGACGGCCACCGGGGCGAAGCTGGTGTGGATCCCCCGCCGGGCCGGCGAGCGCGGCGCGCTCGAAGCCGGCGCCATCCCGACGCTGCTGCCCGGCGGCCGTCCGGCCACCGACCCGCGGGCGCGGGAGGAGGTCGCCGCGGCCTGGGGCGTACGCGAACTCCCGCACGGCTACGGCCGTGACACGGGCCAGATCGTCGAGGCCGCCGCCGTCGGCGAACTGGGCGCGCTGCTCGTCGGAGGCGTCGAGGTCCGCGACCTGCCGGACCCGGCACGGGCCCGCGAGGCGCTCGACGCGGCCTTCGTGGTGTCGCTGGAGCTGCGGCCGAGCGAGGTCACCGACCGGGCCGACGTGGTCCTGCCGGTCGCGGCGGTCGCCGAGAAGCCCGGCACCTTCCTCAACTGGGAGGGCAGGGCCCGGCTCTTCGAGGCCGCGCTCAAGCCCGAGCAGATGACCCGGCGCCTCGCCCCGTCGGACGCCCGGGTGCTCCACATGCTCGCGGACGCCCTCGACGCGCACCTGGCGCTGCCCGACCTGCGGTCCGTCCGGCGGGAGCTGGACCGGCTGGGCGGCTGGACGGGGGAGCGGGCCTCCGAGCCCGCCGAGCCGGCGCAGCCCGCGGCCCGGCCGGGCGACGGCGAGGCCGTCCTCGGCGGCCACCGGCTGCTGCTCGACCTGGGCCGCCTGCAGGAGGGCGACACCGCCCTGGCCGGCACCCGGCACGCGGCACCGGCCCGGCTGTCGGCCGCCACCGCGGCGGAGACCGGCGTCAAGGACGGCGACCTCCTCGCGGTGACCGGCCCGGCGGGCTCGGTCCACCTCCCGCTCCAGGTCACCGAGATGCCCGACCGGGTGGTGTGGCTGCCGCTGAACTCCACCGGCGGCGGCGTGCTCTCCGACACCGGCGCCCACCCCGGCGACCTGGTCCGCATCGGTCCCGCGGGCGCCGCCGACGCGGCGGAGGTCCGGTCATGACCGCGCCCCTCGCCCGCCCGGCCGCGGGCCGCGGGCCCGCGGGGCGGCGCCCCCGCTTCCCCCTCGTCAGGCCGGGCGCAGCCCGGGCCGTAGCCGCTCCGGAGGTGCGCGCATGACCGCCCTCGCTCCACTCGCGGAGGCACAGCGCAGCGTGCTCGCCGCCGAGGACCTCTCCATGTTCGGCACGGACCCCTGGTGGCTCGTCGCGATCAAGGCGGTCTTCTGCTTCGCCTTCCTGATGATCACCGTGCTCTTCTCCATCGTGTGGGAGCGCAAGGTCGTCGCCTGGATGCAGCTGCGCATCGGCCCGAACCGGCACGGCCCCTGGGGCCTCCTCCAGTCCCTCGCGGACGGCATCAAGCTGATGCTGAAGGAGGACGTGATCGTCAAGCGGGCCGACAAGGTCGTCTACGTCCTCGCGCCGATCATCGCCGCGGCCCCGGCGTTCATGGCGATCGCCGTGATCCCCTTCGGCCCGGCCGGCAACGAGGTCTCGATCTTCGGCCACCGCACCTCGATGCAGCTCACCGACCTGCCGATCGCCATGCTCTACGTGCTGGCCATCGCCTCCGTCGGGATCTACGGCATCGTGCTCGCCGGCTGGTCCTCCGGCTCCACCTATCCGCTGCTGGGCGGTCTGCGCTCCTGCGCGCAGATGATCTCCTACGAGATCGCGATGGGCGCCGCGTTCGCCTCCGTCTTCCTCTACTCCGGGTCGATGTCGACCTCGGCGATCGTGGAGGCGCAGGCCGACCGCTGGTTCATCGTCCTGCTGCCGGTCTCCTTCATCATCTACGTGGTCACGATGGTCGGTGAGACCAACCGCGCCCCGTTCGACATGCCGGAGTCCGAGGGCGACCTGGTCGGCGGCTTCAACACCGAGTACTCCTCGATCAAGTTCGCGATGTTCATGCTCGCCGAGTACGTGAACATGGTGACGGTCTCGGCCGTGTCGGTGACCCTCTTCCTGGGCGGCTGGCGGGCCCCGTACCCGATCTCGACCTTCTGGGAGGGCGCGAACCACGGCTGGTGGCCGCTCCTCTGGTTCGTCATCAAGGTCCAGCTGCTGCTCTTCTTCTTCATCTGGCTGCGCGGCACGCTGCCCCGCGTCCGCTACGACCAGCTGATGAAGCTCGGCTGGAAGGTCCTCATCCCGGTCTCGGTGCTCTGGCTGATGCTGGTCGCCACCGTCCGGGCGCTGCGGAACGAGAACTACGGGTTCCAGACGATCGTGCTCTACGTCGCCGGAGCGGTCATCGCCGTGCTGCTGCTCTCCTTCATCGCGGACATGTTCCGCGACCGGAAGGCCAGGAGCGAGGCCGCTTCCGCACCCGAGGACAGCCTCCCCTTCGACCCGATGGCCGGCGGATTCCCCGTACCGCCCAAGCCGGGACAAGCCCTGCCGCCGGTCCCGCGGCGCCGGTCCCGCCGCGACCGCGACCTGGTCGTCAGCGGCGGCCCCGATTCTGCTACTGCGAGCGATGGAAAGGAGACGGACGGTGTCTGATTTCCAGAATCCGGTGGCCGGCTTCGGCGTGACCTTCAAGGCCATGTTCAAGAAGCGGCTGACCGAGCAGTACCCGGAGCAGCAGAAGACGACGGCGCCGCGCTTCCACGGCCGGCACCAGCTCAACCGCCATCCGGACGGACTCGAGAAGTGCGTCGGCTGCGAACTGTGCGCCTGGGCCTGCCCCGCGGACGCCATCTACGTGGAGGGCGCGGACAACACCGACGAGGAGCGCTACTCCCCGGGTGAGCGGTACGGCGCGGTCTACCAGATCAACTACGCCCGCTGCATCCTGTGCGGCCTGTGCATCGAGGCGTGCCCCACGCGGGCGCTCACGATGACCAACGAGTTCGAACTGGCCGACTCCTCCCGCGAGAACCTGATCTACACCAAGGAGCAGCTGCTCGCGGGCCTGGAGGAGGGCATGGTCGACTCCCCGCACGCGATCCACCCCGGGACGGACGAGCAGGACTACTACCGGGGGCTGGTCACCGGTGCCGCGCCCGGCACGGTCCGGCAGGTCGCCGCCTCCAAGGGGGAGAACGGCGAGCCGGAGGAGGTGGACGCATGACCGCCGACCTCGCGGCGTACACCACCTCGGGTGGTGAGGCCTTCCAGTTCTGGGTCCTCGGCACCGTCGCCGTCATCGGCGCCCTGTGCACGATCCTCATGAAGAAGGCCATGCACAGCGCGCTGTGCCTGGCCGGCACCATGATCATCCTCGCCGTCTTCTACCTCGCCAACGGCGCGTACTTCCTCGGCATCGTCCAGATCGTCGTCTACACCGGCGCGATCATGATGCTCTTCCTCTTCATCGTCATGCTGGTCGGTGTCACGGCCGCGGACTCGCTGAAGGAGACCATCAAGGGGCAGCGCTGGTGGGCCGCGGCCTGCGGGCTCGGCTTCGGCGTGCTGCTCGTCGCGGGCATCGGCCAGGCGTCGCTCACGGAGTTCAACGGACTCGGCGCGGCCAACAGCGCGTACGGCGGCAACGTCGAGGGCCTCGCCGCCCTCATCTTCACCAAGTACGTCTTCGCCTTCGAGATCACCGGCGCGCTGCTGATCACGGCAGCGGTCGGCGCGATGGTGCTCACGCACCGCGAGCGCACCGAGAAGGCCAGGACCCAGCGCGAGCTGTCCGAGCAGCGCGTGCGCGAGGGCAAGCACGTGCCGCCGCTGCCCGCCCCCGGCGTCTACGCCCGGCACAACGCCGTGGACGTCGCCGGTCTGCTGCCCGACGGCACGCCCGCCGAGCTGACGGTCATGCAGACGCTGCGCAAGCGCGGTCAGATCCGGGACGTGTCCACCGAGGCCCTCGCCGACCTCAAGGCGCTGGAGCAGCGCTCCGAGGAGCGGCTCGGCCGGGACCGGGACGAAGAGGAGGCCACCCGGTGAACCCCGTCAACTACCTGTACCTCGCGGCCCTGCTGTTCACCATCGGCGCGGCCGGGGTGCTGATCCGGCGCAACGCGATCGTGGTGTTCATGTGCGTGGAGCTGATGCTCAACGCCTGCAACCTGGCGTTCGTCGCCTTCTCCCGGATGCACGGCAACCTCGACGGCCAGATCATCGCGTTCTTCACGATGGTCGTCGCCGCCGCGGAGGTCGTGGTCGGGCTCGCGATCATCGTGTCGGTCTTCCGGGCGCGCCACTCGGCCTCGGTCGACGACGCCAGCCTGATGAAGCTGTGAGGGGCTGAACCGTGGAGAACCTGATTGCGCTGCTCATCGCGGCGCCCCTGCTGGGAGCGGCCGTCCTGCTGTGCGGCGGCCGTCGCCTGGACAAGACCGGGCACTGGCTCGGCACCGTGCTCGCGGCCGTCTCCTTCGTCATCGGCGTCGTCCTCTTCGCCGACATGCTCGGCCGGAGCGCCGACGACCGGGCCCTGCACCAGACGCTGTACACCTGGATCCCGGTCGACAGCTTCCAGGCGGAGATGGCCTTCCAGCTCGACCAGCTGTCGATGACCTTCGTCCTGCTGATCACCGGCGTCGGCACGCTCATCCACGTGTACTCGATCGGGTACATGGAGCACGACGAGCGCCGCCGCCGCTTCTTCGGCTACCTCAACCTGTTCGTCGCGGCGATGCTGCTGCTGGTCCTCGCCGACAACTACCTGCTGCTGTACTTCGGCTGGGAGGGCGTCGGCCTCGCCTCGTACCTCCTGATCGGCTTCTGGCAGCACAAGCCCAGCGCGGCGACCGCCGCCAAGAAGGCCTTCCTGGTCAACCGGGTCGGCGACATCGGCCTGTCGATCGCCATCATGATCATGTTCACCACCTTCGGGACCTTCGCCTTCGGGCCGGTCCTCGGATCGGTGGACGGGGCGAGCGAGGGCACGCTGACGGCGATCGCCCTGATGCTGCTCCTCGCGGCCTGCGGCAAGTCGGCCCAGGTGCCGCTGCAGTCCTGGCTCGGTGACGCGATGGAGGGCCCGACCCCGGTCTCGGCCCTGATCCACGCCGCCACCATGGTCACCGCCGGCGTGTACCTGATCGTCCGCTCGGCCGACATCTTCAACGCCGCCCCGGACGCCCAGCTCGTGGTCACCGTGGTCGGCGCGGTCACTCTCCTCTTCGGTGCGATCGTCGGTTGCGCCAAGGACGACATCAAGAAGGCGCTGGCCGGCTCCACGATGTCGCAGATCGGCTACATGATCCTGGCGGCGGGCCTCGGCCCCATCGGCTACGTCTTCGCGATCATGCACCTGGTGACCCACGGCTTCTTCAAGGCCGGGCTGTTCCTCGGTGCCGGTTCGGTCATGCACGGCATGAACGACGAGGTGGACATGCGCCGTTACGGCGGCCTGCGGAAGTACATGCCGGTCACCTTCGTCACCTTCGGCCTCGGCTACCTCGCCATCATCGGCTTCCCGGGACTGTCCGGCTTCTTCTCCAAGGACAAGATCATCGAGGCCGCCTTCGCCAAGGGCGGCACCGAGGGCTGGATCCTCGGCGCGGTCACCCTGCTGGGCGCCGCCATCACCGCGTACTACATGACCCGCGTGATGCTGATGACCTTCTTCGGCGAGAAGCGCTGGCAGGCGGACGAGAAGGGCGACCTGCCGCACCCGCACGAGTCGCCGAAGTCGATGACCGTCCCGATGGTCCTGCTGGCCGTCGGCTCCGTGTGCGCCGGCGCCTTCTTCAGCATCGGCGACCGCTTCGTGACCTGGCTGGAGCCGGTGACGAGCTTCGAGCACGGGCACCCGCCGATCAGCGCCGGGGCCATCACCTCCGCCACCGTCGCGGTCATGGTGATCGGCGTCGCCGTCGCCTACGTCCAGTACGGCCGCAGGCCGGTCCCGGTCGTCGCGCCGCGCGGGTCGCTGCTCACGAGGGCGGCCCGCCGCGACCTCCTCCAGGACGACTTCAACCACGTCGTCTTCGTCCGCGGCGGCACCCACCTCACCCGCTCCCTCGTCTACGTCGACCACAGCCTGGTCGACGGCGTGGTCAACGGCACCGCGGCCTCGGTCGGCGGCCTGTCCGGCCGGCTGCGCAAGCTCCAGAACGGCTACGCCCGCACGTACGCGGTCTCCATGTTCGGAGGTACGGCGGTGCTGATCGCCGCGACCCTGCTGATGAGGGCGGTGTAACCGATGTCCTTTCCCCTCCTGACGGTGACGGCAGCGGTGCCGGCGGCCGGTGCGATCCTCACCGCCGCCGTCCCCGCCGCCCGCCGCACCGCGGCCAAGTGGCTGGCGCTGCTGGTCTCCCTGGTCACGCTCGTGCTCGCCGCGGTCGTGTTCGTCCGCTTCGAGCCCGGCGGCGCCCGCTACCAGCTCGTCGAGTCCCACTCCTGGATCAAGGACTTCGGGGTCCGCTACGAACTGGGCGTGGACGGCATCGGGGTGGCGCTGATCGCGCTCACCGCGCTGCTCATCCCCTTCGTCGTCCTGGCGGGCTGGCACGACGCCGACCCTTCCCCCGCCGCCGGCGGGGAGACCCCCAAGGAGACGAAGAACTATCGCTGGCGCCCGACCCAGGGCTTCTTCGCCCTGATCCTCATGGTCGAGGCGATGGTGATCCTCTCCTTCGAGGCCACCGACGTCTTCCTCTTCTACATCCTTTTCGAAGCCATGCTGATCCCGATGTACTTCCTCATCGGCGGCTTCGGCGACCGGGCGCACGCGGGCTCCGACGAGAACGCCGCGGCCCAGCGCTCCTACGCGGCGGTCAAGTTCCTGCTGTACAACCTGGTCGGCGGGCTGATCATGCTGGCCGCCGTCATCGGGCTGTACGTCGTCGCCGGCAACTTCTCCCTCACGGAGATCGCCGAGGCGCGGGCGAGCGGCCAGCTGGAGATGGCCACCAACACCGAACGGCTGCTGTTCCTCGGCTTCTTCTTCGCCTTCGCGGTGAAGGCGCCGCTGTGGCCGCTGCACACCTGGCTGCCGAACGCGATGGGGGAGGCGACCGCACCGGTCGCCGTGCTCATCACCGCGGTCGTCGACAAGGTCGGCACGTTCGCGATGCTCCGCTTCTGCCTCCAGCTCTTCCCGGAGGCCTCGAAGTGGGCGACCCCGGTCATCGTGGCGCTCGCCCTGATCAGCATCGTCTACGGCGCACTGCTCGCGGTCGGGCAGCGGGACATCAAGCGGCTGGTCGCGTACGCCTCGATCTCGCACTTCGGCTTCATCATCATGGGCATCTTCGCGATGACCACCCAGGGCCAGAGCGGCGCCACGCTCTACATGGTCAACCACGGGATCTCGACGGCCGCGCTGATGCTGGTCGCCGGCTTCCTGATCACCCGGCGCGGTTCCCGGCTCATCGCCGACTACGGCGGCGTGCAGAAGGTCGCCCCGGTCCTCGCCGGCACCTTCCTGATCGGCGGCCTGGCCACCCTCTCGCTGCCGGGCCTCGCGCCCTTCGTCAGCGAGTTCCTGGTCCTCGTCGGCACGTACGCCCGCTACCCGGTGGCCGGCGTCATCGCCACCACCGGCATCGTCCTCGCCGCGCTCTACACCCTCGTCCTGTACCAGCGGACGATGACGGGGCCGGTGAAGGAGGAGGTGCGGACGATGCCCGACCTGCGAGCGCGTGAACTCGCGGTCGTCGTACCCCTCATCGCCCTGCTGATCTTCCTCGGCGTGTTCCCGAAGCCGCTGACGGAGATCGTCGACCCGGCCGTCAACCACACCCTGTCGGACGTGCGGCAGCAGGACCCCCAGCCCACGGTGCCCATTCAGAACGCGGAGGCAGCCAAGTGAGTGCAACGGCTGTCCACAGCCTGTGGACGACGGCCGCCGAGCCGATCACCAAGATCCCCGCACCGCACATCGAGTACGTCCAGCTCTCACCCGTGCTGATCGTGGTCGGTGCCGCGATCGTCAGCGTCCTCGTCGAGGCGTTCGTGCCCCGCAAGGGCCGCTACTACAGCCAGGTGTTCCTCAGCGTCCTGGCACTCGCCGCCGCCTTCGCCGCGGTCGTCGGCCTCGCGGCCGGCGGCTACGGCTCCACCAAGGCGCACATCGCGGCCATGGGCGCCATCGCCGTCGACGGCCCGGCGCTCTTCCTCCAGGGCACCATCCTGCTGGCCGCCGTCGTCGCCGTCTTCACCTTCGCCGAGCGCAGGCTCGACCCGGCCGACCACGGCCACAAGGTCGACTCCTTCGCCGCCGAGGCCGCCGCCGTCCCCGGCAGCGACCAGGAGAAGGCTGCCGTCAAGGCCGGGTTCACCACCACCGAGGTCTTCCCGCTGGTGCTGTTCGCCGTCGCCGGCATGCTGGTCTTCCCGGCCGCCAACGACCTGCTGACGCTGTTCGTCGCGCTGGAGGTCTTCTCCCTCCCGCTCTACCTGCTGTGCGCCGTCGCCCGCCGCAAGCGGCTGATGTCGCAGGAGGCCGCGGTCAAGTACTTCCTCCTCGGCGCCTTCTCCTCCGCCTTCCTCCTCTTCGGCATCGCCCTGCTCTACGGCTACGCGGGCTCCGTCTCGTACGCCACCATCGCGAACGTCGTCGACGGCTCGGTCGGTTCGGTCGACCCGGCGCTCGCCCAGACCATGGGCAACGACGTCCTGCTGCTCATCGGCTTCGCGCTGGTGCTCACGGGCCTGCTCTTCAAGGTCGGCGCGGTGCCGTTCCACATGTGGACCCCGGACGTCTACCAGGGCGCGCCGACCCCCGTCACCGGCTTCATGGCCGCCGCGACGAAGGTCGCCGCGTTCGGCGCGCTGCTGCGCCTGCTGTACGTGGTGCTGCCGGGCCTCACCTGGGACTGGCGGCCGGTCATGTGGGGCGTCGCCATCGTCACGATGCTGGGCGGCGCGATCGTCGCGATCACCCAGACCGACATCAAGCGGCTCCTCGCCTACTCCTCGATCGCCCACGCCGGGTTCATCCTGGCCGGTGTCATCGCGGCCACGCCCAGCGGCGTCTCCTCCGTCCTCTTCTACCTGGCCGCCTACTCCTTCGTGACCATCGGCGCCTTCGCCGTCGTCACGCTGGTGCGCGACGCGGGCGGCGAGGCGACGCACCTGTCCAAGTGGGCCGGTCTGGGGCGCCGTTCGCCGCTCGTCGCGGCGGTCTTCGCGGTGTTCCTGCTCGCCTTCGCCGGCATTCCGCTGACCGCGGGCTTCTCCGGCAAGTTCGCCGTCTTCACGGCGGCGGCGGAGGGCGGGGCCGGCGCCCTGGTCGTGGTCGGCGTGATCTCGTCCGCGATCGCCGCGTTCTTCTACATCCGGGTGATCGTGCTGATGTTCTTCAGCGAGCCCAGGTCCGACGGCCCGACGGTCGCCGTGCCCTCGGGCTTCACCGCCGCCACGATCACGGTCGGCGTCGTCGTCACGCTGGTGCTCGGGTTCGCGCCGCAGTACTTCCTGGACCTGGCGAGCCAGGCGGGCGTGTTCGTGCGCTGACACCCGCGCACGACCCCAGGGCCCGGTCCCCGCTCGCGCGGGGGCCGGGCCCTGGTGCGTGGGGCGGGCGACCCGCGTCGCCCTCGGTCAGCCGGCCGCCGGCACGGCCGCGCGCGAGGCGTAGGCGCGGACGTCGGCGTCCGCGTCGTCCAGGGCGGGGGCCAGCACGGCCGCGGTCCCCGGATGGCGCAGCAGCGCCAGGACCGCCGCCTTGCGGACGTCCGCGTTCGGGTCGCCGAGCACCCGCGCCAGCGCCGGTACCGCGGTCTCCCGGTCCGCCGCAGCCAGCCCGGCGGCCGCCCCCGCACGCACCTGCCAGGCCGGATCGTCCAGGGCCCGCACCGCGTCCGCGGCGTAGCCGGCGGGGCAGCCGAGCGTCCCGAGCGCCCCGAGGGCGGCCGCCCGGACCAGCGGATCCCCGTCCGCGAGGAGCGGGTCCAGCGTGCCGGGCGCGGCGCCGGGCACCGCCGCGAGCCCCTTCGCCACCGCCACCCGGACCTCACGGGACGGGTCCTGCGCCGCCCGGGCCAGCGCCCCGACCGCGTCCACCGACACCAGCCCGCCGACCGCCGCCACCCGCGCGTCCCGGTCGGCGTCGCCCAGCGCGCCCGCGAACAGCGCCTCCGAGCCCAGCCGGAGCACCCGCAGGACGGTCAGGGCCGCCGACCGCGCCACCGGGTCGGCGGCCGACAGCGCGGCGACCAGCGGCGTCCGCAGTTCCGGCGCCGCGGGCAGCGTCTCGACCAGTTCGCGCAGCGCCGCCGCCGCCTCCGCCCGTACCGCCGGATCCGCGTCGACCAGCGCGCCCGCCAGCGCCGGACCCGTACCCGCCGGGACGGTCTCGGTGAGGGCCGCCACCGCCGCCCTGCGTACGGCCGGGTCCGGATCCCCCAGGTAGGGCAGCAGCGCCCCGAGTTCGGGTTCGGACTCGGCCAGGGCGTGCAGCTCCAGGATGCGCGGCGCGTCGGCGACCGCGCTCCGTTCCCCCGCCGTGGACGCGGGCGTGCGGACACCGGAGCCGACCGGTGCCAGCTCGCGCGGACCCGCCGTCGCGACCTGTTCCGGCCGGACCTCGCCCAGCTCCCGCGAGGCGCCGCCGGCCGGCGCGTAGCCCTCGACCGGCACCAGGTAGGGAGCCACCGGCCGGGCCGTGAACTCCATCGTCCCCGAGGGGGACTTGCGCAGATCGAGATGGTGCAGCCAGTCCGTGTCGTCGCGCTCCGGATGGTCGGTCCGCGCGTGGTACAGGCCCCAGCGGGACTCGGTCCGCGCCAGCGAGGAGCGGGCCGCCATCTCGGCGCAGTCCCGGATGAAGCCCACCTCGGCGCAGCGCATCAGCTCGTGCGGGGTCGTCGCGCCCATCGCGTCGATCTCCGTCCGCATCCGCTCGAAGTGCTCGATCGCCAGCGAGAGCCGGGCACCGGACTTGGGCGGGGCGACGTAGTCGTTCACGAAACGGCGCAGCTTGTACTCGACCTGCGGCTGCGGCGGCCCCTGCGGATGGCGCAGCGGCCGGTAGACCAGCGCGTGGGCGGCGGCCAGCTGGTCGGCCGGCAGTGGACCCTCGGGGGCGCGGTAGCGGGCCGCGTCCTCGCCCGCCAGGTCGCCGAAGACGAAGGCTCCGATCATGTAGTTGTGCGGGACGCACGCCAGGTCCCCCGCCGCGTAGAGCCGGGGCACGGTGGTGCGGGCGTGGGCGTCGACCCGTACCCCCGAGGCGGAGTGCCCGCCGCACAGACCGATCTCGGAGATGTGCATCTCGATGTCGTGGGTGCGGTAGTCGTGCCCGCGGTTGGCGTGGAAGGTGCCCCGGGTGGGGCGCTCGGTGGTGTGCAGGATCGACTCGAGCGCGCCGACGGACTCCTCGGGCAGATGACTCAGCTTGAGGTAGACCGGACCACGGTCCGAGGCCAGTTCCTCGGCGAACTCCGCCATCATCTGGCCCGACCAGTAGTCGGAGTCGACGAAGCGCTCGCCGTGCCGGTTGACCTGGTAGCCGCCGAAGGGGTTGGCGACGTAGGCGCACGCGGGCCCGTTGTAGTCCTTGATCAGCGGGTTGATCTGGAAGCACTCGATCCCGGTGAGCTCGGCGCCCGCGTGGTACGCCATGGAGTAGCCGTCGCCCGCGTTGGTGGGGTTCTCGTAGGTCCCGTACAGATAGCCCGACGCGGGCAGCCCGAGGCGCCCGGCCGCGCCCGTCGCCAGGATCACGGCGCCGGCCCGCACGGTGACGAAGCGCCCGGTCCGCGTGTGGAAGCCCGCGGCGCCGACGGCCCGGCCGTCCTCGCCGGTCAGGATCCGGACCGGCATCACCCGGTTCTCGATGCGGATCCGTTCCCGCATCTCGCGGCGGCGCAGCTGCCGGTAGAGGACCTTCTTGACGTCCTTGCCCTCGGGCATCGGCAGCACGTACGAGCCGGACCGGTGGACCTGGCGGACCGCGTACTCGCCGTGCTCGTCCTTCTCGAACTTCACGCCGTACGACTCCAGGCGCCGGACCATCGCGAAACCGCGCGTCGCGGTCTGGCGGACCGTGGACTGGTCCACGACACCGTCGTTGGCGCGGGTGATCTCCGCGACGTAGTCGTCCGGTTCGGCGCGGCCGGGGATCACGGCGTTGTTGACGCCGTCCATGCCCATGGCGAGCGCGCCCGAGTGCCGGACGTGGGCCTTCTCCAGAAGCAGGACGTCGGCGCCGTGTTCGGCCGCGGTCAGCGCGGCCATCGTGCCGGCGGTGCCGCCGCCGACGACGAGGACGTCGCAGGAGAGCTCCTCCGCGTCCGTGAGGGAGGGGATGTCCATCCGGGGGCCTTTCGGGGGATCAGGAGGCGAGGGCCTTGAGGGCCTCGCGGCGCAGGCCGGAGAGGTCCGCCCCGCGCTCGCGCGGCCGGGGGTTTTCCAGGACGACGCCCGTCCCGAGGACGGCGACCCGGTCCCCGAGGAACAGCGCCTCGTCCACGTCGTGCGTGACGAACACGACGGTCGCGCCGGTGCCGTGCAGGACCTCGACGAGCAGGTCCTGCATGTCGGCCCGGGTACGCACGTCCAGCGCGCCGAACGGCTCGTCCATGAAGACGGCGCGGGGTCGCGGAGCCAGCGCCCGGGCGAGCTGCACGCGCTGGCGCTGCCCGCCGGAGAGC
Source organism: Streptomyces sp. MS191 (assembly GCF_008042125.1). Taxonomy (GTDB): domain Bacteria; phylum Actinomycetota; class Actinomycetes; order Streptomycetales; family Streptomycetaceae; genus Streptomyces. Next base: position 19,818 of record NZ_RDBI01000016.1, on the reverse strand, counting down.
TGGTGGGGCAGCCGGAGGGCCTCGTCGGCGAGCCCGACGCGGCCGAGCCACTCCGTCGCCAGCGCCCGCCGCTCCGCCCGGGGGGTGCGGGCGATCGCCAGCGGCAGTTCGACGTTGGCGCGCGCGGTGCGCCAGGGCAGCAGCGCGTCCTCCTGGAACACCAGGGCCCGGTGGTCACGCGGTGCGGTGACCGTCCCGGACAGCGGCGGCAGCAGCCCGGCGAGGGTGCGCAGCAGCGTGGACTTGCCGCAGCCGGACGGGCCGACGACGGTGAGGAGCTCGCCGGGGTCGACGCGCAGGTCGACGCGGTGGGGGAGCGGGTGGCGCGGCCGGCCGAGGGTGACGGCGTCGAGCACGAGGGCGGTCACGAGACCGCCTCGGCTCCGGCCGGGGCGGGCGCCGACCCGGTCCGGGCCGGCCGGACCCGGCCGGCCGGCGCCGACGTCCGGACACCGGCCGGGGCGGACCGCGGGCCCACCACACGGCGGCCCAGCCACTCGACCGCCGTGGACGTCAGCCAGCCCAGCGCGCCGATGGTCACCATGCCGACGAAGACCGCCGGATAGTCCACGACCGTGTAGTCCTGCCAGGTGCGGTAGCCCACCCCGTACTCGCCGGAGATCATCTCCGCCGAGATCACGCAGATCCACGAGACGCCGATCCCGACCGACAGACCGCTGAAGATGCCCGGCAGGGCCCCGGGCAGCACCACCGAGAGCAGCACGCGCGCCCGGCCGCCGCCCATGGTCACGACGGCGTCCTCCCACAGCGGGGGCAGCGCGCGGACCGCGTGCCGGGTGGAGACCAGGACGGGGAAGAACGCCGCCGCGCCGGTGATGAACACGATGCCCTGCTCGTTGCTCGGGAAGAGCAGGATCGCCACCGGCACCAGCGCGATCGCCGGGATCGGCCGCAGCACCTCCAGGATCGGGCCCAGCAGGTCCTCCACGAGGCGCGAGCGGGCGATCGCGGTGCCCAGTCCGATGCCCGCGAGGGCCGCCAGCGTGAAACCGGTGACGATCCGGGTCAGGCTGTCGCCGAGGTCCTGCCAGTAAGCGCTCGTCGCCAGGCGGTCGGCGAAGGCGTCCGCGACCTCCGTCACGGTCGGGAACTGCTCGAACCGCAGCCACAGCGTCACGTCGTAGGCCGTCAGCGCCTGCCACACGGCCAGCGCCGCCGCCAGGGACAGCACCCGCAGCGCGTACCTCATGACGCCAGCGCCTCGGCGTAGGTGACCTGCCGCGCGCCGGGGTGCGCGGCCCGGTAGGCCCGCGCCCCGGCCGGGGTCACGAACGGCTTGAGCTCCGCCCCGTCCGCCACCCACACCGCCCGGTCCGCGAACCAGAGGGTGCCGGTCACCGCGTCCGGGACGTACGCCGCCCGGACCTGCGAACGGTGCGCCGCCACGTGCCGCAGCGCCTGCGCCGGCGTGTCGAAGGAGACGGTCCGCCCGGCCCCCTTCAGCCACACCTCGCTGCGCGCCGCCGGAGGCGGCGTGGCGACCTGGCGGGCGTAGCCGGCGCCGTACGCCTCGCGGACGAAGCGGTCGTCGACGAAGGCGTCCACGTCCACCTCGTCCACCAGCTCCGCCGACCTCAGCACCGGCACGTCCTCCTTGAGCGCGTCGATCAGCCGCGGCTTGAGGGACGGGTCGAAGGTCGCGATGCCGTTCGGGCCGTTGTAGAGGTGGACCACCTCCGCCGGGAGGCCGGTTGCCTTGCCGACCTTCTCGCTGGCCGCCACCGGGTGCTCGCGCAGATACGCGGTCGCCGAGATCTGCGCCCGTACGAACGCCTCGACGACCTCCGGGTGTTCACGGGTGAACGCCTCGCGGACCGTCACCCCGTGGAAGGTCGGCAGGTCCAGCTCACCGCCGTCGTAGAGCGCCTGCGCCCTCCCCTGGAAGGCGAGGAGCCCAGGCCACGCGACGAACTGCGAGAGCGCGTCCACGCTGCCGGCCGTCAGCGCCGAAGCGCCCACCGCGGGCTGCTGGTTGAGCTTGCGCACGTCCCGGCCGGGATCGATCCCGGCACGCTGCAGGGCACGGACGAGGGTGCCGTCCGCGGCGGAGCCGACGCTGGTCGACACCTTCTTCCCGCGCAGGTCCGCCAGCGAGCCGAGCCGCGAACCGGGCGCGGTCACGATGGTGTTGAGGGCGCCGCGCAGGTTGTACCCGGTCACCGAGACCAGCCGGGTCGGGCGCTTGGCGGTGACACCGCGGGCCGCGTTCAGGAGCAGCGGGAAGTCGCCCATCGAGCCGATGTCGATCTTCCCGGCCGTCATCTGGGCGGTGATCGGCGCGCCGGTGGCGTAGTCCTGCCAGACGACCTTGTACGTCCGGCCGTCCTTGGCGCCCTGGGCGCGCAGTTCGCGTTCGAAGTGGCCGAGCGAGCGCAGCAGCGTGCCGGCCGTGACGGTGTTGATGGTCTTGGACTGGTAGCCGACGGTCACGGTGACCGTCCTCTCCTCGCCGGCGCCCGCCCGTCCGCCGCACGCGGCGAGCGGGAGGAGCAGGACCAGGGCGAGGAGCGGCGCGACGCGGGCGGCGCGGTTCGAGGGCATGGGATGCGGGACCTCTCAGCGGAGCAGATAGGGCATGTTGACCGTGACCGCACCGGTGGGACACCGGGCCGCGCACGGGCCGCAGTACCAGCACTCGTCCACGTGCATGTACGCCTTGCCGCTGTCGGGGTGGATCGCGAGGGAGTCCAGCGGGCACATCTCGACGCACAGCGTGCAGCCGTCGATGCACTTCGACTCGTCGATGGTCACGGGCACGTCGGCCCGCTGGGGCGCCAAAGGCATGGCTGTCTCCGGGAAGGGGCGAAAAGGGGCGGGAAGGGGTGAGGGCCGGGGAGAGGTCAGGCGGTGCGGTGCAGCAGGCCGCTCATGGTGATCCGGTCGCCCCGGAACCGGATGAACTCCAGGTCCACGGGACGGCCGTCGGAGAGGTGGGTGAGCCGGTCCAGCATCATCAGGGCGGCGCCGCGCGGCGCCTGCAGGACGGCGGCGGAGTGCGCGTCGGCGTTGACGGCCTCCAGCGTGATGTCGGCGTGCCCGAGCGGCTGCCCGGTGAGGGTCTCGAGGAGCCGGAAGACGTCGGTGTTCTCCAGGTCGCAGTCCAGCAGACCCGCGCCGACGTCCATCGGGACGTACGTGAGGTCGAGGGAGAGCGGCAGGCCGCCGAGGCGGCGCAGCCGTTCGATGTAGAGGACGTCGGAGTGCTCGGGGACGCCCAGCCGGCCCGCGACCGGCGCGGGGGCCGGGACCGGGCCCGCGGTCCGCACCTCGTTGGTCACCGGGCCGTGCTCGTGCAGGGTCTCCGCGAGCCCCTGGAGCCGGTCCAGGGCGTGCGGGTACTTCTCGCACACCACGACCGTCCCCACCCCCGGCTGCCGCTCCACCAGGCCCTCGGCGCGCAGCAGGTCGAGCGCCTGACGGACGGTGTTGCGGGAGACGCGGTAGTCGGCGCCGATGCGGTCCTCCAGGGGGAGGACCCCGCGGGGGAATCGGGCGGCGAGGATCTGGTGGCGCAGGAGGTCGGCGAGCTGTCGCGCCTGGTCCGCGCGCAGCCGCCGACGGCGCGCCGCGGCGACCGGGACGGTGTGCTCACGAAGGCGTTCGGCTGGCATGCGACGGACCATACCGACGGCGTGCGCGGGATGGTGTTGCCACAGTGTTGCGCCACTTGAACGCCCCACCGGAACGGCTCTGACCTGGGGAGACCTCATGTGGGCCAGAAGATCTGCCAGGCCGCGGTCCACTGCGTGGACAGCCTGCGCGGGGGAGCCGAGCACCGCACGCACGGTGGCCCGCCGCGGCCCGTCCGTGTCAGGCTGAACCCCCGAGACTGGTCTGGACCTGTAGCCCACGGAGTCGAGGGAGACGGACGATGCGCGGCACCACCGTGTCACCCGGAGCGCCCTGCCACATCCCGCGTGAGGGAGAGCCGCCGCTCCACCGCCTGGAACTGCCCGTGCCCGGCGCCGCGCCCTTCGCCGCCGGCACCTTCGACACGATCGGCCCGATGTCCCGGGCCGCCTTCCCCCACCGGCACACCTTCTACGAGATCGTGCACGTCACCGAGGGAGCCGGCGCCCACGTCGTCGACCTCACCCGCAGACGGCTGCGCCCGCCGCAACTGGAGGTGATCCTCCCCGGCCGGATCCACCACTGGGAGGGAGCCGCCGGCCTGGACGGCACCGTCGCGCTCTTCACCGAGGACTTCCTGCTGGACCACCCCGGCGACCGGGACGTGCTGCGCCGCCTGGCGGAACTCCCCCCGGCGACCCTCGACGCCGCCGCGGACGCCGGGATCGCCCGCCTGATGACCGAACTCGCCGAGGAGTACCGGCACGCGGCCCCCGGCTTCGAGTCCGTGCTGCGCTCCCTGCTGCACGTCCTGCTCGTGCGCGCGGGACGGCGGGCCGGCCCCGGCGCACCGGCGCCCGCCCCCGGCCGCGCCGCGGCGCTCGCCGCACGGTTCGCGGGGCTGATCGCCCCCACCGGGGCGGGCCCGTGGTCCGTACGGGAATGCGCCGAGCGCCTCGGCGTCACCACCGGCTACCTCACCGAGACGGTCCGGGCCGCCACCGGCCGCACCCCCGGCCCGCTGCTGCGCGAGGCCCGCGTCGCCGAGGCCCAACGCCTGCTGGCACGCACCGAACTGTCGGTCCATCAGGTCGCGGTCCGGACCGGGTTCGCCGACCCCGCCTACTTCTGCCGCTTCTTCCGCCGGGAGACCGGGAGCACCCCGGGGGACTTCCGAAAACACCATGACGCCCGCGCCCGGTCCATCGAAGTGCCCGGCGGCCCTGCGTAGGTTCGTGGCCGACCCCGCAGCCCCCCACAAGGAGCAGGCATGGACGGCGAGAACACCCCGGCACACCCCAGCCGCAAGGCGGTTCTGCGCGCGGCGCTCGCGGCCGGCATGGCGGCGCCCATCGCCCTCATGGGCGTACCGGCCCTGGCGCGCACCCTCACCGACGGCAGCGCCGCGCCCGAACTCACCCCCACGTGCGACGACGGCGACGACCCGACGCCGGCCCAGACGGAAGGGCCGTACTTCAAGCCGGCCTCGCCCCTGCGCACCTCGCTGCTGGAGCCGGGCACACCCGGCACGCGGCTGACCGTCGGCGGCTATGTCTTCGGGCTGGCCTGCAAGCCGATCGGGGGCGTGCTGATGGACTTCTGGCAGGCCGACGTCAACGGCGCGTACGACAACACCGGTTACCGCTTCCGCGGCCACCAGTTCACCGACTCCACCGGGGCCTTCGCCCTGACGACCGTCGTCCCCGGGCTCTATCCGGGCCGCACCCGCCACATCCACGTCAAGGTGCAGGCGCCCGGCCGGCCGGTCCTGACGACCCAGCTCTACTTCCCCGGCGAACCCCGCAACAACACCGACACGATCTTCGACCCGCGGCTGCTGATGACCGTGCGCGACGCGGGCGGCGCGAAGGAGGCGGCCTACGACTTCGTGCTGAACGTGCCGCAGGACCCCGGCCCCACGCCCACGGCCACCGCGACCACCCCGCCGCCCGGAGGCACCTGGGTGGCCGGCACGGCCTATCCGGCGGGAGCGCGGGTCGGCTACGCGGGACGGGGTTACGTCTGCCTCCAGGGCCACGTCGCCCAGCCGGGCTGGGAGCCCCCGTCCGTCCCCGCCCTGTGGCGGGCGGTCTAGGTCCCGTCCGGGACCGCCGGGGCCCGAGGCCCTCGGGCCCCGGGCCCGCCGTCCCGGCGGGTGTCAGGAGGTGGCGGGCGCCGGAACGATCCGGCCCGTCACCTCGCCCAGGCCGACCTGGGTGCCGTCCGGACCCGGCGCCCAGGCGGTCAGGGTGACCTCGTCGCCGTCCTCCAGGAACGTCCGCTTGCCGGTGGACAGCTCGAGCGCGTCGCGCCCGTTCCAGGTCAGCTCCAGCAGGGAGCCCCGCTGGTGCACCTCGGGTCCCGAGACCGTGCCGGAGCCGTAGAGGTCGCCGGTCCGCAGCGAGGCGCCGTTCACCGTCATGTGGGCCAGCTGCTGCGCGGCCGTCCAGTACATCGTCGAGAACGGCGGCTCGGAGACCACCTCACCGTTGATCCGCACGGTGATCCGCAGGTCGAAGCCGCCCGGCTCCTCGTCGGCCGCGTCCTCCAGGTAGGGCAGCAGGTCGAAGTCGCGCGCCGGCGGGGCGACCCGGGCCGCGTCCAGGGCCTCCAGGGGCGTCACCCACGCCGAGACCGACGTGGTGAACGACTTGCCGAGGAACGGGCCGAGCGGCACGTACTCCCAGGCCTGGATGTCACGCGCCGACCAGTCGTTGAGCAGGGTCAGGCCGAAGACGTGCTCGCGGAAGTCCCCGAGCGCCACCGGCGTGCCCAGCGTGGACGGGGTGCCGACGACGAAGCCGACCTCCGCCTCGATGTCCAGCTTCACCGACGGGCCGAAGACCGGCGCCGGGTCGGTCGGCGCCTTGCGCTGCCCCGAGGGCCGCACCACGTCGGTGCCGGAGACCACGACCGTGCCCGCGCGCCCGTGGTAGCCGATGGGCAGGTGCTTCCAGTTGGGCGTGAGCGGCTCACCGTCCGGACGGAAGATGTGCCCCACGTTCGTGGCGTGGTGCTCGCTCGCGTAGAAGTCGACGTAGTCCGCGACCTCGAACGGCAGGTGCATCGTGACCGCGCCCAGCGGGTGCAGCAGCGGCTCTATGTCCGGCCGGTGCGCGGGTACGGTCACCCACGCGGTCAGCGCCCTGCGCACGTCGCGCCAGGCGGTCCGCCCGGCGGCGAGCAGCGGGTTGAGGCTGGGCCGCGCGAGCAGTGCGGCATAGGGGGAGCCGAGCGCGTGTGCCGCGGCCCCCGCGTCGAGGACATGCCCGCCGATGCGGACGCCGACCCTCCGCCGGCTGGGCTCGTCGGCGGTCGAGAAGACGCCGTACGGAAGGTTGTGCGGGCCGAAGGGATCGCCCTCGGCCAGGTCGAGCGGGGACTGCTCGGGCATCGGTGCTTGCCTCGCTTTCCACGGGTGTGGGGGACACGTTACGGGTCGGGCGGCGCGACGCAGATGACATGGGTCACACAAAAAGTGGGGCCTCCGTGCACAACTGTCCATGTTCAGGTGCTTTATGCGTCCTGTGGGGTGGCTGTGCATCCGGCGGCCCTCAATTCCCCCTATTCCGCGGCCATATTCGGGTCATACGATCACTGCTACGTCGTGCCGCGTGTCATCTCCGCGGGCGCGACCCCCCATTTCTTTCTTCTTCACCCAGAACCAGAAAAAGGGTCCGACTTGAAGATCCGTCGCATACTCGCCACCGCCGTGGCCGCCGCCGTGACCACGCCGGTCGTGCTCCTGTCCGCCGCGCCCGCGTTCGCCGACACGAAGCCGGCCGCGCAGACCCGGAACCAGAAGCCGACCATCGAGCAGCTCAAGCTCGCGGTCGCCGTGGCGCAGAAGGCGTACGACGCCTCCGTCATCGCCGAGTCCGAGGCCCAGAAGACCTTCGAGGCGCTGCTGAAGACGCTGGAGACCGGCGGCACGCACCCCGCCGCGATCGCCTACGACGCGGCCAAGAAGGCCGCCGAGAAGGCCGCCGAGGACAAGACGAAGGCCGACCAGGCCGTCGTGGACGCCCAGGCCAAGCTCGACGCCGCCGTCACCGACGAGGAGAAGGCCGCCGCCCAGCTCGTCCTCGACGAGGCCAAGGCGACCGCCCAGACCGCCGCCACCGCCAAGGTGACCGCCGACGCGACCGTCGCCGCCGCGAATACGGCAGTCCACGACGCCCGGGTCGCCGGCTCGCAGGAGCTCGCCAGGGTCCAGAAGGCCAAGGAGGACGCCCGCAAGGCCCTCGACGAGGCCAGGAAGGCGCTCGCCGACGCCGAGGAGGGCGCCGGCGAGTGCCTCGAGGACCGCGCCTTCACGGCTGTGCTCACCGGCCCGGAGAAGGTCGTCGCCGGCACCTCCGCCTACTACACCCTCAAGGTCACCAACGGGACGAAGAAGGTCGCGGACGAGGCGATCGTGGACGCCTTCGTCACCGGCTTCGACAACAAGACCTTCGGCCCGCTGGACAAGTACCTGGACCTGAAGTGGTCCACGGCCGCGAGCCCGAAGTGGCAGTCCATCGACGAGTCCGAGGGCATCAACCTCGGCACCCTGAAGCCCGGGACCCGCACCGACCTCAAGTTCAAGCTGACGGTCGACGCCAAGGCCCCGGCCGGCGAGGGCCTCCTGTTCGCCATCGGCGCCTACGACGACGCGGACGGGTCCTGCGGCGTCTCGGCGCCCGCCATCTTCGAGTTCGACATCGCCGCCAAGCCGAAGAAGCCCACCCCGGGCACCTCCGGCGGCGGCAACACGAACACCACCGGCCAGGGCGGCACCTCCACCACCCCGGTCGACGGCACGGGCACCACCGGCACCACCGGTTCGCTCGCCAGGACCGGCTCGAACGACGCCGTCCCGCAGATCGCCCTCACGGGCGCCGCGGCCGTCGCGCTCGGCGCCGGCGCGATGTTCGTCGTCCGCCGTCGCAAGGCCGGTTCGCAGGCCTGACCCGCACACCGACGGACGAGGCCCGCATTTCCGCAAGGAATGCGGGCCTCCCCTTTTCTCCGTACAGACGGAATTCACCCCGCCGTTCGCGGAATGCGCTTCTCCCACGTCCGGTGGAAGACCACTTCGCCGCCTTCCTTGCACACCACCTCGTTCGACGTCAGGAATGCGTCCGCGTCGCAGCCGATCTCCGAACGCGTCTCGATCGTGACGTCCCAGGCCGACTCCGGCCGGTGCAGCCGGATCGACCAGTCCGAGCGGCTGTGCGCCGACAACGGGTCGTCCTCGACGATCGTGTACGTCTCCCGCGCGTCCTCGGTGAATTCGAGGCCGTCCGGATAGACCCGCGTGCCGCCGTACCGGGGGTCGACCTCCAGACGCCACTCGCCCTTCGCCACGTCCCGCACCACCAGCCGCTCCGGCCGGGGCTCCTCCAGCGTCGCCGGGAAGCTGACCCCCAGCGGCGGGGACTGCTCCGGCTCCTCCCACTCGACCGCGTCCTCGGCGGGCCGGCGGACCGGCAGCGTCAGGTGCGAGGCGACGGGATCGAGGGTGAAGCCCGCCGCGTCGGGCTGCGGCCAGATCCACGGCCAGTACGCGGAGGAGACCGCGAGCCGCACCCGGTGCCCCGGCGAGAAGGCGTGGCCGATTCCGTTCAGTTCGAAGACGACGTCCTCGCTCTCGTCGACCTGCGACTCCACCGCGCGGTCGCGGCCGTAGCGGGCGGACAGGTTCAGCACCCCGCGGGTCACCAGCGTCGAGGAGCCGTCCGGGGCGACGTCGCACAGCCGGGCGATCACCTGCCCGGTCGGCGCGGTGGTGCGCAGCGACAGACTCACCCGCGGCCGGCCCAGGACCTCGACCGGGCCGCCGTCCGGCGGGACGGTGAAGTCGAAGCACGCCGAGCGGGCGTCCTCCTCGCGCTGGTCGGGCGGCAGGTCGGCGTCGTTGCCGAACGGGAAGAAGCGGCCGGCGTCCAGCCCGGTCTGCTGCGGGGAGTCGACCACGACCGGCGCGCCCTGGAAGGCGTAGGTGACCGGGGTGACGTTCGGCGACGGCCAGGCGGGGTCGGCGACCCAGCGGCCCGGCAGCTCCCCGTAGACGGTCGCCGGCGGGTGCGACCCGCTGATCCACGAGCGCAGCATCGGCTCGGCCATCACGTCGTTCTCGACGCCCTTCAGATGGTGGTCCCACCAGCGCAGGGTCTCCTGCAGGAAGCCGATCGCGGGTCCGGGCGGCAGGCCGCGGTCGGGGTACTGGTGCGACCAGGGCCCGATGATCCCGCGGACGCGGTCCTGGGGCAGGTGCTCGGTCAGCCGCAGCACGGTGTCCCGGTACGGGTCGTGCCAGCCGCCCACGGCGAGGACGGCCGCGCGGATCGCCCCGTAGTCCTCGCAGACGCTGCCGTGCCTCCAGTAGTCGTCGCGGGTCTGGTGGGACAGCCAGGTGTGCACGAGCGGCTCCACGGCCGCCAGCCGCCGGAGCCACAGCGCGCGCCACTCCTCGCCGGCGTAGCGCGGGTCCGGGGGCCGGCAGACGAAGGCGAGCATCGTCGCGGCCCAGGCGTGCATGTCCACGGCGAGGACGGAGCCGCCCATGTAGTGGACGTCGTTGTCGTAGCGGTCGTCGGTCGAGCAGACGGTGACGATCGCCTTCAGCGGCTCGGGGGCGAGCGCGGCGATCTGGAGCGAGTTGAAGCCGCCCCAGGAGATCCCGAACATGCCGACCCGGCCCGTGCACCACTCCTGAGCGGCCAGCCAGTGCACCACGGCCACCCCGTCGGCCAGCTCCACCGGGTCGTACTCGTCGCCCGGCAGCCCCTCGCTGTTGCCGTGGCCGCGCACGTCGACCCGCACCGAGGCGTAGCCGTGCCCGGCGTACCAGGGGTGACGCTGCCAGTCCCGGGGCGCGGTCCAGTCCGTCAGGCGGTACGGCAGGTACTCCAGGAGGGCCGGGACCGGCTCGTCGGTCACCGGCCGCCAGACCCGGGCGTAGAGCCGGGTGCCGTCCGGCAGCGGGATGCGGACGTCCTCGTGGACGGTCTCGTACGGGAACTCGGTGCGGATCTTCGTCACGGGTACCTCACGGCTGCCTCAGTGGACGGGGTGCGTGGTGCGGCGCGGCCGGGGCGCCGGCCCGGCCGGCGGCCACGGCGAACTCGGCGGCGTGGCTGCGCCCGGCCAGGTGACGGCGCCCGGCGACGTACCGGATCGGGCCGGAGGCCATGCCGACGGCGGCGGCCGGGAAACCCCGCTGCCGGCCCCGGCCACACAGGTGGACGAGGGCGCCGCGGGCCGCCGGGACGGACGCGGCGGTACCCGCGTCCGGGCCCGTGCCTCCGTTCCCCGCTGCGGCGGCGAAGGAGGGGACGAGGACCGCCCGCGCGCCGAGGAAGGGGAGCCGCTCCCGGACCTCGGGGCCCGAGAGCGTCAGCAGCCCCCTCGGTCGGCCGAAGGAGGCATGATCGTCTCCGGCGGGCGGCTGCTCGCCGCTCGTCTCACCGTCGATCGTTGTTCGAGACAAATCGCCCACTCCCGGTCGTATCAGCTGATCACGAACATACCGGGGGTGGCGGGAAGGCGCCCATGGTGATCGAAACGCGACCGGATACGCTGACTTGAGTGAATCCAGCGACACATCGACAATCCGTGTGATCGGCAGCAGGCTTCAGCAGACAGGAGACCCCCTCGTGACCGTCGTCGGGCCGTTCGGGCTGAGCGTGCGGGACCAGGCTCTCGAAGCCGATGTCCAGACCGGACTCGCGGCTGTGGAGGCGGGTCTCCTCGACGCCACCAAGAGCGAGATCCCCTTCATCACGGAGGCCGCGCAGCACCTCGTCCTGGCCGGGGGCAAGCGCTTCAGGCCGCTGCTCGTGATGCTCGCCGCCCAGTTCGGCGACCCCTACGCGCCGGGTGTCGTGCCCTCGGCCGTCGTCGTCGAGCTCACCCACCTCGCCACGCTGTACCACGACGACGTGATGGACGAGGCGGACGTGCGCCGCGGCGTCGACAGCGCGAACAGCCGCTGGGGCAACTCGATCGCCGTCCTCACGGGTGACTTCCTCTTCGCCCGCGCCTCGCACACCCTGGCGGATCTCGGACCCGAGGCCGTACGCATCCAGGCCGAGGCGTTCGAACGGCTCGTCACCGGCCAGATCCTGGAGACGGCCGGACCGCAGGGCGACCGCGACCCCGTCGACCACTACCTCGACGTCCTCGGCGGCAAGACCGGCTCGCTGGTCGCCGTCTCCTGCCGTTTCGGCGCGATGATGTCCGGCGCCGACGAGGGCATCGTCGACATCCTCACCCAGTACGGCGAGCGGCTCGGCGTCGCCTTCCAGCTCGCCGACGACGTCCTCGACATCGCCTCCGACTCCCACGAGTCCGGCAAGACCCCCGGTACCGACCTCAGGGAGGGCGTCCCGACCCTCCCCGTGCTCCACGTACGGGCCGCCGCCGCCGCGCACGGGCGCCCGGACGACGTGGAACTCGTCGAACTCCTCGACAGCGACCTCACCGACGACGTACGGCACGCCGAGGCCCTGCGCCGGCTGCGGGTCCACCCCGCCCTGGAGCAGGCCCGCCGCGACACCGTGCGGTTCGCGGAGGAGGCACGGGCCATGCTGGCGCCGCTGCCCGAGGGATACGCGAAGGCGGCCCTGGAGGAGCTGTGCGACGCGGTGGTCCACCGCGCGGGCTAGGGACTCTCAGGGTCCCGTCATCCCGTAGCAGTACGTGAGGTTGAGCCCGGAGTCTGACGATTCCCTCCCGCCGATTTGGTCAGATGGATGTCATCGACCACGGAGGTAGGACAGACCATGGCACCGAACGAAAACCGCAGGGCGAGCCGCTACGTCGTCCCGGTCGCGGTGGCCGCAGTGGCCGCGGCGACCATCGGCCTCGTCCCGGCGCTGGCCGCGTCGGGCGACCCCGACCTGCCGGAGATCACGGCGCAGGAACTCGTCGAGAAGATCGCCGCGTCGGACACCCAGGCACTGTCCGGCACGTTCAAGATCAGCACGGACCTCGGCCTGCCGTCCTTCGCGGGCCTGACCGGCGGCGCCGGGGGCTCCTCCTCGGCCGACCCGCAGGAACGGCTCACCGAGCTCTTCTCCGGTACGCACACGCTGCGCCTCGCGGCGGACGGCCCGGACCGGCAGAAGGTGACGCTGCTCGACGGCTCGGACGAGTACAGCCTGATCCACGACGGCGACGACGTCTGGGCGTACGACAGCAAGTCCAACGAGGCGTACCACGAGAAGGACGGCGGCCCGAAGGACGGCGGCCACGAGACGGGCGGCCACAAGGCGGGGGAGAAGCCGGAGAACCTGCCCAGCACGCCCAAGGAGCTCGCGGACGAGATCCTGAAGGCCGCCGACGGCACCACGTCGATCACGGTCGGCGGGACGGCCAAGGTGGCCGGCCGTGACGCCTACCAGCTCGTCGTCAAGCCGAAGCAGAGCGGATCGACGGTCGAGTCGGTGAAGGTGGCCGTCGACGCCGCCACGGGCACCCCCCTCAAGTTCACGCTCTCCTCGACCGAGGGCGGCAAGCCCGTCGTCGACGCGGGCTTCACGAAGATCGACTTCGGCAAGCCCGCCGCCTCCGCCTTCGCCGCGCCCAAGGGCGCGAAGGTGACGGAGGGCTTCCCGGAGGGCGAGGACAAGGGTCCGCAGGGCCTCGGGGACCTCACGGGCCTGGGGGACCTCAGCGGCACGAACGTGATCGGCGAGGGCTGGACGACGATCGCGAAGCTCGACACGGGCGCCCCGGCGCCCAAGGACTCCGAGGTCCCGGCGGAGGCCAAGGGCTTCCTCGACGCCCTCGGCGACAAGGTCACCGGGAAGTTCGGTTCGGGCACGGTCTTCAAGACCAAGCTCGTCAACGCCCTGATGACGGACGACGGCAAGGTCTACGTCGGCGCGGTCACCCAGGACGCCCTGGTGGACGCGGCGAACGCGGGGCGGTAGGGCACCGCGGGCCTGGTTGCCCGGGTGGGTCGGGGGCAGTCCTTCACCGACCCACCCGGGAGGCTGTGCGTGCCGTCCGGCCAGGGGCCGGACGGCACGGACGCGTGCAGGGGCGAACGGCTCAGAAGGTGAGCTTGAAGCTGTTGATGTAGCCGGTGTCCGCCGCCGCCTTGTCCTGGACCCGCAGCTTCCAGGCGCCGTTGGCGACCTCGCTGGAGGCGTCGACGGTGTAGGTCTGGACGATGTTGTCGGCGCTGCCGCCGGAGCGGTTGCTCAGGCTGTAGACCGACCCGTCCGGCGCGACCAGGTCGACGACCAGGTCACCGCGGTAGGTGTGGACGATGTCCACGCCGACCTTCAGCGTGGACGGGGCGTTGCCGGTGACACCGGTGACGTTGAGCGTCGAGGTCACCGCGGCGCCGTTGTCCGGGATGGACACGTCGGTGGTGTTCTCGAAGACCGTGCCGGGCGGCTGGGTCGTGCCGGCCGACAGCGTCCAGATCGCGTGGGCGATCGCGTCGCTGTTGCGGTCGAGGGCCGTGTCGTTGATGTTCGACGTCGTGTCGCACGACGAGTGGTAGCAGCGGTCGAAGGCCGTGGCCGTGCCGCCCCACTTCTGCACCTGCGCGCTGCTCTTCACCCGGCTGGCGCCGGTGAACAGGCCGCCGACGGGGACGCCGACGTTCTTGAACGACGCGTGGTCGGAGCGGCCGTCGCCCTCGGTCTCGATCTCGGTGGGGACGCCGAGACCCGCGAAGTAGCTCTTGAAGGTCTGCTCGATGGTGGGGTCGTCGTCGTAGACGAAGTAGCCCGGGTTCGGCGACCCGATCATGTCGAAGTTCAGGTACCCGGAGAGCTTCGAGCGCTCCGTGGTGGGCAGCTGGCTGACGTAGTACTTCGACCCGACGAGGCCGAGCTCCTCGGCGCCCCACCAGCCGAAGCGCAGGTGCTTGGTGGGCTGGAGGCCGGCCCGGGAGACGGCGAGCGCGGTCTCCAGGACGGCGGCCGAACCGGAGCCGTTGTCGTTGATGCCGGGACCGGAGGTGACCGAGTCCAGGTGGGAGCCGGCCATCAGGACCTGGTTGGGGTCGCCCCCCGGCCAGTCGGCTATCAGGTTGTAGCCGGTGGAGCCGCTGGAGGTGAACTGCTGGACGGTGGTGGTGTATCCGGCCGCGTCCAGCTTGGCCTTCACGAAGTCGATCGACGCCTTGTAGCCGGTACGGCCGTGGGCGCGGTTGCCGCCGTTGGCGGTGGCGATCGACTGGAGGTCCGCGAGGTGCTGCTTGACGTTGGCCACCGAGATGTCGGGTGCGGCGAGCGCGGCGTCCGGCTGCGCGGTGGCGGAGGGGGCCGAGGTGCCGAGCAACCCGGCGAGTGCGAGCGCGGCGACGGCGCCGACGCGTCTGGGCACGGAGAACTTCATGTGGGGGCTCCGGATTCCGAACGGGGATGGGACGGAACGTGCGAGACGCCCCGCGGCGTGGGTGCCACGAGGCGCTGGAGCTGTGCATGGTGCGTTTGTGCGGCGTACGGCTGTGCGTGCTGAATGTTCAGCGAGGGTTTGACTTCCCGTCAAGAGCGGAAACCGGTCACGCGGGTTCGCTCACCGGACGCCCCCGTCCGCCACCGCCCTCCCCCGGCCCGGGAGGCGCTTCGGGCACAAGGGGG
>NZ_RDBI01000016.1:0-4539 GCF_008042125.1 Streptomyces sp. MS191 | reverse complement strand
CTCCTTCGTCGCGTCGGCTTCGCCGATTCCGCTTCGCTCCACCCTTGACCCGTCGCCTCCACCCGCCTTTTCACACTCGGAGGGCGGCTCGGGGAAGGGGCCAGGCGATCCGCATGGCGGCGCGCCAGCGCCGTCGGCGTCCGTCATCACCACCCACGAGCCGCCTTGTTCGTTCACCCGGCGCAGGGTCGACGCTCCCAGCTTCTCCAGGCGCTCCACCTCCGCGTCGCGGGTGTCCGGGGCCGGGTGGAGGTCGAGGTGGAGGCGGTTCTTCACCGACTTCTCCTCCGGGACCCGCTGGAAGAGGATCCGGCGCCCCAGGCCGGTGTCCGACGCCGGGTCGTACGGGTCGTCCGGATGGCGGACGGCGGCCAGATCTCGCCATGCGAGGCGGTCGTGCACCGTCAGCGTCGCCTCGGCCGGCGCGGCGCCCATGTCGAGCAGGCGCGTGATGAGCGCGCTGTGGTCCTCCTCCCGGTAGCCGAGGGCGGCCGCCCAGAAGGCCGACTGGGCGTGCGGGTCGGCGGCGTCGATCACAAGCTTCCAGTGGAGTGGAGTCATGTAACCACTTATACTGGTTACGTGACCGAACCCGCCACCGGAATGACGCTCCGGCACCGCGACGGACAGCGATTCCGCTTCGACGCCGGGGCGCTCTGCCTGGAGTTGCTGCTCACCGGTGGACCCGGCCCGGTCGCCGCCCGGTACGAGGTGCTCGATCGCGTCGAGGGGCTGCTGGGCTGGATACGGGAGTGCCGCCTCGCCCCCGGGCTCGATCTCACCGTCACCGCGTCCGAGCTGGCGGCGGTACGGGACGTGCGTGACGCGCTGTGGCGCCTCGCCGAGACCCGCGCGTCCGGCGCCGCCTGGGACCGCTGCGACCCCCGGGACCTCGGGATCGTCAACGCGGCCGCGGCGCACCCCCCGCTCGTCGCCCGGATCACCACCGACGGCACCCGCGCCTGGGCCTCGGGGGCCACCGGCACCGGCCTTCTGGCGACGCTCGCCCGGGACGCGATCGACCTGCTCACCGGCCCCCATGCCGACCGGATCCGCGTGTGCGGCTCCGACAACTGCGCGCTGCTCTTCGTCGACACCTCGCGGCCGGGCCGTCGCCGCTGGTGCTCCATGGACCGCTGCGGCAACCGCCACAAGGTCCGGGCCCACCGGGCCCGGACCCGTCCGGAGGGAGAAGCGTGATGCCCGTGGGACTCACCCGGGACGCCGGCTGGGAGATCGGCGTCTCCAGGACCCTGCCCCTGTCCGTCGAGGCCGTCTGGGACTTCCTCGTGAGCCCCGAGGGTGTCGCCCTCTGGCTCGGCCCCGGCGCCGAGCTCCCCGTGAAGGGCGACGGGGTGCTGCGCAGCCTCCGTCCCGGCGACCGCATCCGGCTCGGCTACGGCGGGACCGTCCTCCAGGTCACCGTCTCCCCGACCGGGGACGGCCGGACCGTACTCCGCTTCCACCAGGAGCACATGGCGAGCGCGGAGGAGCGTGAGCGTCAGCGGGCCCACTGGAAGGGCGTGATGGCGCGGGTCCGGAGCGCCCTCGCGCCCTGAGCCCCCGCCCGGTGGTCACGGTGCCGCCGGGTGCGGTGGTCTCGGCGTTCGGGGTCCGGCTCCCGGTCCGAGCGGGCGGCTCCGACCTCCGGCCGCCGCCCCGTCCTCCGCCCGACCTGTCCATGGCGTACCGGACCCCCGGCGCCGATCGCGCCGGGGGTCCGGTGGGTCCGTCACGCGGGTCCGCCCGCCCGAGCCCCTGCCGTCACCGGCCGTCGGTGTCGGCGGCCATCGCGGCCTGGGTTCCGGGTACCACGGCCCCGGGCACCACGGCCTCGTGCGCCACCGCCTCCGCACCGGCCGCCGTGGCGACCACGGCCTGTGCGGCCGCGGCCTTGCCCGCCACCTCGACGGCGGCCCGGCTGCGCCGCGCCGTGCGGATCGCGTCCCAGGTGAGGATCGTCAGCGCGAGCCACACCAGGGAGAAGCCCGCCCATCGCTCCGGCGGCATCGCCTCGTGGAAGTAGAGGACGCCCAGCCCGAACTGGAAGACCGGCGCCAGGTACTGCAGCAGGCCCAGCGTGGACAGCGGCACCCGGATCGCAGCGGCTCCGAAGCAGACCAGCGGTACGGCGGTCACGACGCCGGTCGCCGCGAGCAGCGCGGCGTGCCCGGCGCCCTGCCCCGTGAAGGTGGAGGTGCCGGTCCCGCTCAGCCACAGCAGGTACGCGAGGGCGGGCAGGAACTGGATCGCCGTCTCGGCGGCCAGTGACTCCAGGCCGCCGATGTTGACCTTCTTCTTCACCAGGCCGTAGGTGGCGAAGGAGAACGCCAGGGTCAGGGAGATCCAGGGCGGTCGCCCGTATCCGACGGCCAGGACGAGCACGGCGGCGAAGCCGACCCCGACGGCCGCCCACTGGGCGGGCCGCAGGCGTTCCTTCAGGAGGAGGACGCCCATGGCGATGGTGACGAGCGGGTTGATGAAGTAGCCGAGCGAGGCCTCGACGACCTGGCCGGAGTTCACGGCCCAGATGTAGAGACCCCAGTTGACGGTGATCACGGCCGCGGCCAGGGTGATCATGCCGAGCTTGCGGGGGCTGCGCAGCAGCTCGCCGATCCAGTTCCAGCGGCGCAGGGCGAGCAGGGCGATGCCGACGACGGCCAGCGACCAGACCATCCGGTGGGCGAGGATCTCGATCGCCCCGGACGGCTTCAGGAGCGGCCAGAAGAGCGGGACCAGTCCCCACATGCCGTAGGCGCCGATCCCGTACAGGAGCCCTGCTCGTCCCTCGTTGTCCGTCTTCACCGAACCTCCTGCCCTGTGCCGCGCGCCGTTCCGATGACGGTAGCGCCGCACAGGGCAGGCTGTCATGTCCGTACCGCGATACGGTCATGACCTTCAGGCGCGGGCGAGCGCGTCCCCGATGGTCTCGGCGATCGGGGTGGTCGGGCGGCCGATCAGCCGCGACAGGTCCCCGGTCCGGCGGGCCAGGGCGCCGAGTGCGACGGCCCGGTCCACGTCGACGAGGATCTCGGCGAAGGGCCGCGGTACGCCCGCCCCGGTCAGGACGGACAGGTGCGTCCCGGCGGGGACGTCGTTGTACGCGATCTCCTTGCCGGACTGGCGGGCGACCTCCGCCGCGTACTCGGCGAGGGACCAGGCCACGTCGCCGCTCAGCTCGTACGCCTTGCCCAGATGCTCCTCGGCCGGGCCGGTCAGGACGGCCGCCGCGGCGGCGGCGTAGTCGGCGCGGGAGGCGGAGGCGATCCGGCCCTCGCCGGCGCTGCCGACGACGGCGCCGTGCGCCAGGACGGGCGCGAGGTTGCCGGTGTAGTTCTCGGTGTACCAGCCGTTGCGCAGGAAGGTGTAAGGGAGTCCGGCGTCGAGGATCAGCCGCTCGGTCGCCTTGTGCTCGGCGGCCAGGTCGAAGTCGGCCTCCGGGCCGCCGAGGACGCCGGTGTAGGCGAGCTGGGCGACGCCCGCGGCCTTGGCCGCGTCGATCACGGCGGCGTGCTGCGCGACGCGCTGCCCGACCTCGCTGCCGGAGATCAGGAGCACCCGGTCGCCGGCTCCGAAGGCGTCGGCCAGCGTCCGTGGCGCGTCGTAGTCGGCGATCCGCAGCTCGACGCCGCGCTCGGCGAGGTCGGCGGCCTTCTCCTTGTCGCGGACGACTGCGGCGACGGACCCGGCGGGGACCCGGGTCAGCAGCGCGTCGATGACGAGGCGGCCGAGCTGTCCGGTGGCTCCGGTGACGACGATGCTCATGGCGTTCTCTCCTGTGGGGTCGGTGAGGTGTTCGTTTCGGGGTGCGCACTCACCGTACGACAGGCGCTAACTAGTAGAAAGTACCCACTTTGAAGTAAGGTACTGGCATGGGAGTAAGTGAGGGTGCCGGCAAGAAGGCGGACGTCAACGACACGATGTGCCCTTCGCGGCTCGTCCTGGAGCACGTCACCAGTCGATGGGGCGTGCTGATCCTGGCCGCACTCCTGGAGCGCTCGTACCGCTTCAGCGAGCTGCGCCGGGAGATCGGCGGGGTCAGCGAGAAGATGCTCGCGCAGACCCTCCAGACGCTGGAGCGCGACGGATTCGTCCACCGTGACGCCAAGCCGGTCATCCCGCCCCGTGTCGACTACACCCTCACCGCCCTCGGTGAGGAGGCGGCCCGCCAGGTCTGGGAGCTGGCCCGCTGGACGGAGCGGCGCGTGCGGGCCGTGGAGGAGGCGCGCGAGAAGTACGACGAGGCGCGTCGCGGGACCGTCATCGTTTCGCCCCAATGATGTTGTAAACGACCACAGTTGACCATCCACGTCGTACGATCTGCTCACCATTCGGGGAGTGTGTGAAGGACCGTGGGGGAGCTGTGGCGTACGGAGACGGAAGAGTGCTGCGCGCCTGCTGTGCCTTACTGGCCGGCGGACTGATCCTGACCGGCTGTTCGAGCGGAGGGGCGAAAACCGACGGCAAACGGCCCGGTGGGACGCCGACGAGCTCGGGCGCGACGAGCTCGGCCACCCCCTCCGCCGTCCCCACCAGCCT
>NZ_RDBI01000159.1 GCF_008042125.1 Streptomyces sp. MS191 | reverse complement strand
CGCGGAAGCCGTGCTCGAAGGGCTGGAACAACCCACTCCGTGGGACGTCAGGCCGCCCGTCAGGACGGTGGCGCACAGCGGCAGCACGGATCAGGAAGACACTCCGGCGCGGGACGTCCCCGCCGACGACCGGCGGCTCGTCCTCCCCCTGAAGGCCGGTGCCGCGACGTTCGGGACCGTCACTCTCACCCGTACGGACCGCAGGGCCCCCTTCGCCGACGCCGACCGCGACCTGGCCGGCGAACTGGTCGCCCATACCGCCGTCTGCCTCGACAACGCACGGCGCTACGCCCACGAGCACGCCACCGCCCTGCTGCTCCAGCGCAATCTGCTGCCGCAGGAACTGCCGGAGCACACCACCGTGGAGCCGGCCCACCACTACATCCCCGGGGCGGGACCCACGGGCGTGGGCGGCGACTCGTACGACGTAATCTCGCTGTCCGGCGCTCGCGTCGGGCTCGTCGTGGGCGACGTGGTGGGCCACGGGCTGCACGCGGCGGTGACGATGGGGCGGCTGCGGACGACCGTCCGCGCCCTGGCCGCCCTCGATCTCGCGCCCGACGAACTTCTCAGCCGACTCGACGATCTGGTCGGCCAGGCGCGCATCGGGATCGACCCGAGGGATGCGGAGGGCGCAGCCCCTGCGGTGTGCGCGCGCTGCCTGTACGTCGTGTACGACGCCGTCCACGGGCGGATCGCGGCGGCGAGCGCCGGGCATCTTCCGCCGGTCGTCGTCCCGCCCGGGGGACCCGCGGCACCCCTGGATGTCCCCGTCGGGCTGCCGCTGGGGGTCGGCGGAATGCCGTTCGAGGCCGCGGAGTTCGAGATCGAGGAGCACAGCTTGCTGGCCCTGTTCACGGACGGCCTGGTGATCGGGGCGGACGGTGATCCCGATGCCGGGGTCGTCGGCCTGTGCCGGACCCTGACGGAGCATTCCGGTCTGCACCCGGACGACATCCGGCGCCGACTCGCCGCGCCCCGGGACCCGGCGGCCGCCCGCGACGACGCGGCACTGCTGCTGGTCCGTGTCCGACCCCTGGCCGAGGACCACATGGCGAGCTGGCGGATCGACCCGGACCCGGCCGAGGTGGCCGGAGCCCGCGCCTTCACGAACGCGCAGCTGGCCCACTGGGGCCTCGACGCCGTCGGCTTCGCGGTCGAACTGATCGTCAGCGAACTCGACACAAACGCGATCCGATACGGGGCTCCGCCGGTGGACCTGCGACTCCTGCGCGACCAGGACCGCGCGCTGATCTGCGAAGTGTCGGACGGTCGCGAGACGTCACCGCGGCTGCGGCGGGCCCGGCCGGACGAGGAGGGGGGCCGCGGGCTGTTCCTGGTCGCCCAGCTCGCCGACCAGTGGGGGGCGCGCTACACGCGTGAGGGAAAGACGATCTGGGCCGAGGTGCCGATCCGTCCCGACGCCGAGCCGACGATCCCTTTTGATCTGGACGCGGAGGACGCCGACGCCCTGGGCATCTGAGAGGTCGTTTTCGTCCGATCTTTTATCCCGAGATGGGCTGTTGCGATGTGCCGGTTTGGTGTCAGTGGGGGATTGGCAGTGACGGTCCGTCAGTCAAGGGCGTTCGTGCTGGTCGTATGTCCAGGAGCCGCCGCAGATCCTGTCCGCCGACGTCGGCGGACAGGTTGGCGAGACCTGGCTCGATCCTGCCAGCACTCCGGCGTGCAGGTCTCCATCCGGCTCGCGAAACAGTCTTCCCCCTGTGTCTTCAGCCTCCGAAAGGAAGCTCCATGTCTCGGCCGTCGGGCTACGCAAGTCATACGGTGAAAAGCTCGCCATGTGGGACCGGATCGCGCCGCGGGCGGGCGCTGGCCGATCGGGTCCAGGCTCTGCGGTGGGGTGTCGGACCGGCTACACGTCGTCCTGCTGACGAAGCTACGGTCGGCGAAGCACCAGGCCACCTGCCGTATGGCCTGCCGTGTCGTGCGATCAAGAGCGAGCGCTGCCGGAGGTCGCCTCGGGCGTCTGGCCGCGGGGACAATGCGCTTGTGGACCTGAGACCGGATTTGTTGCCCCCGTCGGTGAGTCGGCAGCGGCTGGATGAGCTGTGCGCTGAGGTGGAGCGGATCGCTGACCTGCTTGAATCTTGCCCGGAGGCAGCGGGAGAGGCGATCGCGGTGTTCAACGCGATGACTGGGCACGATTACGAGGCTCTCGACTTCGCCGAGTACTACGGCGGCAGGACTCTGGAGGAGTTCGCGATGGAGGCGGCCCGGCCGGCACGTCCCGTGGTCACGGACATCACCCGAGACGAGCTCGTCGAGATCGTGCGCAGAATTTTGATGGCCGCCCCGGAGAGCGACTACTACCTGCGTCTTCTGGAAGTCAACGTCCCGCATCCCTGTGTGAGTGAGCTGGTCTTCCACCCCTCCGACGGCTTGGAGGAGGCGTCTGCGGGCAGATTGTCGACGAGGCTCTGACGTACCCACCCATCGCGCTCTGAGCGGCGGGGGAGCCCTTACCGCTGGCGTGTCGTCCGATGCGAGCGCAACTTGGTGGCGAAGGCCGCGGCCAGACTCCGTGCCGTGTATGAGTTCCGGGTCGGCGACGAGGTCTTCCACGCGCGGATCGACGACGGGACGATCGAGGCGCTGCACGGCCCCGCCCAGCACCCGGACGCGACGGTCGCCATGAGCGAAGAGGTGTTCCTCGGGGTGACCGGCCAGGGGCAGACCCTCGCCGAGGCGATCGGGGCAGGGTCCGCCACGGCGAGCGGCGACAATCGCGGCCCTGCGCCGACTGAACCGCCTTGCCCGGCTCCCTTCTCCCCGCTCCCGTATGTCTTCTCAATGTGTTTGCAGCGCGTGACTATGCTTCAAGCCTCTGACCTGCACACCTTCACATACTGAGAAGGAGATCTTCCCGGGGGATTGGCTGCTGGAATCTCGCGGACTGGGCGTACGGCGGAGCTGTGAACTGCTCTTATGTAAATCATGAGACGCGGCGTCACTTCCACTGAGACGACTTTAGGTGCGGCAAGGTTTTGTGGCGGGATGCTGAGCGTACCGTCGGCGTGGGCTGCCGTAGTTGTGCTGATGGGGAAGCGGCCGTGATGTTACGGCTGGCCAGCGCGGCCAGCAGTGGACACCTCTGCGCGTAGGCGCCTCCGGCACCGGGGCCTCGCTCCCCGCCGGAAGTGGTCCCAGCGGGTCGAACAGGCTGCAGTGGCCGGTCGCGTTCGATCTTGATGTGGTTGCCGCCGGCGTGCTTGCTGGCGTGTCGCTTTCCGAGTTCGCGTCGGCGCCGTGGTATGTATGGTTTTGATGAGGGGGGTGATGCTGCTGGTCTGGCATAGAACTCTTCGATGTGTGCCTGATCACCTGTGCTCGCTGCTGCTGTAGCGCCGTTTCGTCCGCTGGTAAGCGGTGTGGAGACGGGAATCGGTTGGTGGGGTGAAACGGCGAGCGTATGGATCGGCCTGCCGGGGGGCACCTGATGAGTGAACTGCAGCTGTGGGATGACAATCCGACGACGGTGGATCTTCTGGGATTCGCTTCGATCGTCGACACTGTGGTGGCCGCCTTGCGGTCGCCGTCTCTGGACCCCGTGACGATTGGTATCAACGCCCCCTGGGGTGGAGGGAAATCCACCGTTCTCGGCCTCTTGCATCAGGTATTGGACCAGGAACCCGGATATCGCGTCATTCGTCTCGATCCGTGGGAGTTCGACGACCAGTTCGACGTGCGTGGCGCTGTCATCGGTGAAGTCCTGCAGGACCTGCTGACGGCCTACCCGGACGCGGATCTCGAGGATGCTGCGAAGGGTCTCCTGGAACGGATCAGCTGGTCACGTGTTGCGGCCAGTATGGTTCGCGGTCAGCTCGTGGCGCAGACCGAAGACCTCGTCAAAGCCTTCACGCCGCAGCCGAGGCAGGATGCCAAGAGCCTGGCGGGATTCCGCAGCGAGTTCGCCAAGCTGCTTCAGGACGTGGAACCTCTCCAACGCCTCGTTGTCTTGGTGGACGATCTAGACCGGTGCCTGCCGGACGCCGTGATGGCCACCTTGGAGGCCATCAAGCTGTTCTTGTCCGTCAAGAAGGTGGCGTTCGTCCTGGCGGCCGATCAGGAGATGGTGCGCGAGTCCATTGCTGTCAGTCTTGACGCTACGGGCCGCGGCGAGCAGTTCGCACTCCGCTATGTGGAGAAGATTGTTCAACTGCCGCTGTCGTTGCCGCGTATCAGTACGGACGAGGCGGGCGCCTTCATCACTCTCCTGCTTTCACAGCGCCGGTGCGAACAGGAAGGGGATTATGAGCGGCTGGTTACGCACGCCCAGCAGCGTCGCGCGCAGGGACTCTCACCTGTTCTGGCCGACATGCAGGACCTGCCGTGGGTGCCCGACGCCGACACTCTGGCACTGGCCAGCCGCTTTGCCGCAGGCCTGGCCGCGCACCGTACGGGAAGCCCTCGCAGCATCAAGCGGTTTTTGAACGCATTCGCGCTGCGCACCCGAATTGCTGAGCGGCACGGCATCAACATCGACGCCTCGGTGATCGCCAAGCTCATGCTGCTGGAGGACAGCCACGGCAAGGACTTCGAGACACTCGTCCGCCTGCAGGAAGCCCAGCGGGCCGAGCTGTTGGAACGCTGGCAGGCCTGGGGTCGGGACGAGGAGAAGGACAAGCCCGCTGAGGTCACCGAGGACAGCAGAGAATGGGCCGCATCCGATCCCGATCTCACCACCGCGCCGATCGGCCCGTACCTGAGTCTGGCCGCGTCGCTGGTCAGTCTCACCGCCGCCGCGTCCCTGACGCAGCAGCAGCTCACCTGGGTCAGTGACTTGGCGAGCGCCTCTGAACCACACCGGCGTGACGCCCAGGCCGGAATCGTGACCGCGCTGGTCACCGACCAGCAGGCTGTCGTCGACGCCCTGGTTCAGCGCGCACGCCGCGAATCGGACACCGATCCGCTGGTCGAGTCACTGGTGCATATCGCAATCCACACCCCCGAACTGCGGTCAGCTGTCGCGCAGGGGCTGTGGGAGATCCGCAAGTACCTCATGCCCGGATCCGTCGTCGACATGGACAGCAGCGGCGTCGAGGAACTGCAGGCGCTGATTCCGCGGCTGGCCGAGGCCACCGATATCGAGCCGGCGACGCAGGAAAACGCACGGATCACGATCGCAAGGAGTGACTGATGGGCACCTCCGGTTCCTACGGAGGGAGCGGCAACGCGGACTGGAAGCACGCCCACGAAGCGTTCGACGCCCTGCCCGCCTATGTGTCCTCCGGCAGTGGCTCCCAAGCCCCGCCCGACCTCCCGGACGGTCAGGAGCAGCTCCTCGACAGCGTGCTCAGCGCGCTGTCTACCGCCCTACAGAAAGACGACGCCGACCACGGGAGGCCACCGGCCAACCCGTACGCGCTCCCCGAGCTGTTGGCCTCTCCCCGACGCGGCGGCAACGGGGGCGGCGGCGGAGGGGGAGGCACCCGCAACCTCGTCGGAAGAGCTGGCGCCGGATCAAGACGCCAGGTCATCAAGGGATCCTCCCGCGGCGCCGCTGCTCTGGCCGGCGCCTACGCATTGCGAAACGGGGATGCGGCCCGCCTGCGAGAACTCGGCCTGGACCTCGCCGAACTGCGCAGCCTGCGCCCGCTCGCGCAGGTCTCACGTATCCTGCAGACGGTACTCGGCGACGCGGGCCACCCCGATGAGGCGGCCCTGCGCAAGGCCGCTACCAGGTACGTTAAGGCCGTGCTCGTCGATCCTGATCCACCCGCGCAACAAGATGGTCTGCGCGGACTCGTCACTGAATGGATCTACGAACTCTCGCTGGTCGAACTCGGATCACAAAAAGCACAAGGAGACCTGACGGCGCAGGAAGCGATCAGCAAACAACGATGGGTCCGCTCCTGGCTTGAGCGCCGCCTCAAGAACATCGATGTCCCCGACACGCGCCGCATGACCGTGCAAGAGTTCACCGCAACAGCGGCCAAGGTGACCGGGGAGGCACTGCGCATGCTCCGCGCGCGACGCTCATGACAACTGCTCTCGAAGTGTTGCCCCACGACGCCCAGCAGCACGAGCCCTCCGCCACGGCTCTGCGTTGGGCCCGCACCGCTGCCCAAAGTCCCACCCCGGAAGTGGCCGGCGCTCTTGGATGGGACCTCGACCTGATCGGCGCCGTCCCCGTGGAGGCCTCCGACCTGGTGCGCATCGCCGCTGCGGCATACCTCGCCGATCGCAGAACCCCCCGCCCCACCACGTTCGTAAGGACATTCGAACTCACCGTCCACACCGTCAATCCCGAACCCTGGAACAGTGCACCCGGTGAGCTGACCGAAGAGCTCCTGCACTGGCTGACCGGTGACGTATGGCACCTGCGCGCCGTGCCCGCCACCGTGACTGCCCGTACACACGCCCCCCTCGCGCCCGCCGATGACGTCATGCTCCTCAGCGGCGGGCTTGATTCGCTGTGCGGAGCTGCCGATCACTTGCAGGACGGCACCGAGCGGATCTATCTCAGCCACTACGACGGCAGTACCGCAGTACGGTGCGCGCAGAACATGGCCAGCTCCTGGTTGCAAGGCCGCGTCTCCTACCCCCTGCGCCACCACAGCATCAAGATCCGCCCCAACGGCACTCCCGCTGAATCCACCTCACGGAGCCGCAGCTTGCTGTTTGCCGCGCTTGCAGCTGCCACGGCGGCCACCGCGTCGAGCCCGCAGGTGACCGTGCCCGAGAACGGATTCACCAGCATTAACCCGCCACTGGCCACCGCACGTGGCGGTGCCCTGACCACCCGGTCCACCCACCCAGGAACCTTCAGCCGCCTCAACGCCCTTCTGGCCGCCACAGCTATCCCCGTCACCATCGGCAACCCCTATCTCCACTGCACCAAGGGAGAGCTCCTGGAACGGGCCCACAACCGGGCCGGAGACGCGCTCCTTGCCGCTGCCGCCGCGACCATCTCATGCGGAAAACTCGACGGAGGCCGCTACAAGGGCGGCAACGCCAACCTCAACTGCGGGCTGTGCGTGGCCTGCTTTGTGCGTCGCGGATCCTTTACCGCCGGCCCCCGCCACGACCCCACCGTCTACCTCGTCGACCATCTGGCGCGCCCCTCAAGGGAATTGCTGATCAAGCGCCGCCGCAGGGACGTCCTGGATGTCCAGCAGGCCTACCTCAACGGCATCGACGAAATCGATATCCTCGCCGTAGGCAATCTGCCTCCCGAAGCCGACATTGATGCCATCGTGGACCTGTGCCAGCGAGGCATTCAGGAACTCAGCCGTGTCCCTCTTCCCTAACGAACTGCCCGCGCTGGACTGTCATGCTCACATTGCCCCTGACGTGACTGACTCCCAGATCAGCGCCTTGAACGGAGCCGTTGTCTTTTCGGTGTCGCGCACCCCGGCCGAGACCGACCACGCCCTGCGACGCCGCGACCCCACCCTGGTCTGGGGCACTGGCGTGCACCCGGCGGTGCCCGCCGCCCTCAAAGACTTCAGCCCACACCAGTTCCGCACCACACTGCAGCGGACCTGCTTCATCGGAGAAGTCGGGCTCGATCGCCGCGGTAGCCTCGAACTGCAGCGGTCCGTCCTCACCCAGATCTTTGCCGCCGCCCGCGATGAACCGGTCCTCCTCTCGCTGCACAGCAGCGGACGTACCGCTGCTTTGATGGACCTGCTCACCAGCCACCCGCATCCAGGGATCATCCTGCACTGGTTCCTCGGTACTCCCGAAGAGCGGCTGCATGCCATCAGCCTGGGTGCCTACTTCTCCGTCAACGCCGCCATGCCGGACGAGACACTCGCGGCCTTCCCTCTGCAACGCCTTTTGCCCGAGACCGACTTTCCCGCCAGCAGACGTGCCACCGGCGCGGCCCGTCCAGGAGTCGTTGCCCCGCTCGAACAGCGGCTGGCCGTGCTCCACGGCACGACACCACAGATGATCAGGCGCCGTTTCTGGCAGAACCTGCGCGAATTGACGACCCGTACCCAAGTACTGGACCGCCTGCCGGAGCCCATCGCGGACTGGGCCCTGGAAGCCTGACCGCTTCCCTGCGGCGCCCGCCCCGCCACCACAGCACGCACCCCGCGGCCCAAGGGCCCGTCACTCCCTCGGAGAGAGGCGTGCGGCGACTGCACTGTTCGCGGCAACTGCATCCGGCAGCACACAGCCGATCAAGCTGCCGGCCTGAAGCACCTGAGCGGCCGTCAGGCCCAACGCGGAGGACAGGTCGGCACCAGTGAGGTCGGCGCCTTTCAGATCGGCGTCGGTGAGATCGGTTTTCGTGAGATCAGCCCCTTTGAGGTTGGCGTCTCTGAACCTCGCACCGCGCAGGTCCGCTTCACTGAGCCTGACCCCCTCCAGCCGGGCCCCGTTCAGATACGCGCCGGCCAGTTGCACCTTCCGCAGATGCAGGCCGGCCAGGTCCACCCGCACACCACTGCCACCACGTCGCGGGCGCGCCGCGGTGAGCACGCGCAGCGCTTCTTGGACCTGCGCGTCCGGCTTCTTCGCCAACTGCGCTGTCGTCAGTGTCGTCGTCGCGGCAGGTGGTGCCTCCTTGCGGACGAACGCGTTGAGTACCCGTGCCGCAGCGTCGCCCTGATCCGGCGCATCCTGCACGATCTGCTCCATCGCCAGGACACCTCCAAGGCGCACATAGGGCTCGCCGGAACTCAACCGTTCCAAGGCCTTCGTGAAGCGGTCGGTGACCTGGCCCCGCCGAGACAGCCGGAACGTACGAGCGGTATAGGTCAGGGCGATCCCGGCTCCGACCGCAGCGACCACCTGGACGACGGCGAGACGAAACTGACCCACAGCCGCCGCCCGGCCGGGACCATCAAGCAAAGACCAGTCGTCGCTCGTCACCCATCGCGCCAGACGCACCGTCAGCGGAGTGAAAACAAGAGCCACCACTCCACCGAGCACCACCACACCGGACACTGTTAGGACGGCCGACCGCGTCCACTTCCACCACATGCCATGTTTCTATCGGACGCAGCGCCCAGCGCGCACACCGTCGGGGTCAGCTGATCGTCAAGCCCTTTCGTGCCGCTGGCTTCCCTTGTGGCCTGCCGGATGCTCAGCGGCCGTCGCCGCGGCCGATGCGGATGTCGTCGAGGAGGTCGCGGGTGATCGCTTCTGTGCCGGCCAGGTGTGCGGTTTCGATGGCTTCCTGGGCGGCCTGGCAGATCAGGTCGTTGAGGGAGTCGATGAAGCCGCCGGTGCGCTTGTGGAGGTAGCGGGAGAGCTTGACCAGGGTGCCGGGCTGGTGGTCGTAGAGGCGCAGGTCCTCTTCGAAGCCCTGGACGCAGCTGTGCCAGTCGTCACCGAAGGGGATGGCGCCGGCCCACAGCACCGGAAGGTCGCTGAAGTAGGTCTTGCCCTTGATCCCGGGGGGCAGGTTCTTGCGCCGCTTGCCGTTGCGCGCGTCGTGCACGATCTCGCGGGCTCCGGTCCCGCAGAAGACGAACGTCGCGCGGGTACGGTCCTGCAGGGACTCGAAGTAATCGAAGGCGCCGGTGATCTCGTTGTCCTGGATGCGGTCCACGCCGTCGACGAGAACCAGCTGAGTCCGCGCGTGGGCCATGACGTGGGCGACGGGCTCGGTCATGTCGGCCGGTCGGCGGGTGCGGTCGGCGGCGTTGAGGGTGTGGTTGAGGCCGAGGAACTCGGCGAAGGGCAGCGACCAGTGCAGGTTGGTCTCCCGCTCGGGCGGGACGCTGAGGTAGATGACCGGGATGCGATTGGCATCGGGCCCGAGGTCGGCCTCGATCAGTCCCTGGAAGCCGCGGCCGATCTGGACGAGCAGGGTGGTTTTGCCGGTACCGCGGTCTCCGTCGATGATCATGCTGGTGCTGCGGCCGACGCTGCTGAAGCGGTTCTTTCGCAGCTGACGCCGTGCGTCGAGCAGACCGCGGCGCAGCGCCGGGGTGACCACCGGCAGCATCTCGCCGTGATACATCAGCCGCGGATCGCGGGGCCCTACCCGGGTGCCCTTGGGAGCGCAGTCCGCGAGGTCGGGCGCTTGGAGCGTGCGTGAGGCAG
The DNA here is from genome assembly GCF_008042125.1 of Streptomyces sp. MS191. Lineage (GTDB taxonomy): Bacteria > Actinomycetota > Actinomycetes > Streptomycetales > Streptomycetaceae > Streptomyces. Next base: position 6,314 of record NZ_RDBI01000159.1, on the reverse strand, counting down.
CGGCGTTCCAGCCTTCCCGCGTGGTCAGCAGCGGGACCTCGATGGGCTGGGTCACGGCATGGGCGACCTCCGGACTGAAGTCCCGGATCAGTTCTTCTCGGCTCACAGGGCTTCTTCTCCGTCCTCTGCGTCATCGTCGGACGCGCTGCTGTGGGGGTTCGGGTCGTCGGTTATGCGCGGGGTGGCAGGCTGGCTGTAGCCGAAGGCGAAGATGTCGGCCGCACTGCCGCGCAGGCTGAGCGAGTCCGCACCGGACCGACGGGCCCAGCCGGTCTGCTCATCCTCGCCACTGTCGTCGTCGATGCTGTCGGGGACGTCCGGTACGGCCGGCTGCGACTCTTCCCGGGCAGCCGAGGGCGGTGGGGGAGTGGCGTCTCCGGCCGCCAGGACGTGCTCGGCGTCCATGGCCAGCGACGGCGCCCGCACCACCGTTGCCGGGTCCGGGTCGGGCACCCCTTCGTAGGGGTCGGGGACGTCCACATCCAGGTCCAGGACGGGACCGGTGAACAGCTGCGGCACTCGCTTCGCCTGCGGGTCGGGGCCGCGCCGGGCGCGCTCGCGCAGCGCGGACACCTCGCGTGCGATGCGCCGCTGGTCGTCCCTGCCCCCGCCGTCCTCCAGCACCCGCAGCGTTGCCTGCTCCCAGGTCCACTGGGTCCAGGCATCGCTGATCAGGCGCTGGTGGATGAACTCGGCCTCCACCCAGTCGTCGATGGTGTGGTCGTAGAGCCACACGAACCTGGGGGCGTAGGGGCTGTAGCGGATCTGCCACCGCATGCCCTGCCCAGGGATCTGGCTGTGCCGGTTCCTGTACTCCCGCAGGGCTTCGCTGTTGTAGGTGCGGTTGTCGATGGTGACGCCCTTGTCGGTCACCATCAGCCGCTTGAACGGCAGCAGCTTGCGGTTCTCGTGTGGAGTCAGAGGCAGCGGTACGTGGCCCTCGGCGGCCACCAGCGTCGCGTACATCCGGTTCGGGCTGACCGTGATCCCCGGCAGGAAAGGGCTGCGCAGCCCGTCGTGCGCAGTCTGCTGCCAGTCCAGTGCGATCCACTCGTCGAGCAGGTCCTGCAGCTCGTTCAGACTCCACAGCGGCTCCTCGGCGACGTGCTTGCCGCGCCGGGCGAGATCGGAACCGGTGTATCCGGCGACGTACTGCGAGAACCGCTTCTTGACCGCGCCGAAGGTGCTCTCGATGACGGCCTTGTCGGTGGCGGTACGCGTCCGGGCCGGGCGCACGCTGATGCCGAGCATGCGGCACACGTCGTCGAAGTGCTCACTGTTGAAGATCTTGCCATGGTCGACGACGATCATCCGGGGCCGGATCACCGGCCGGGCCGCAGCTCCGGCCATGCGTGGATCGCAGGCCACCAGATCCGCGTACGGCAGCTCGGACCGCTCGGCCAGGGCCGACGGCGACCAGCCGGGCCGGCCGGGCATCGGCGCCAGAGCCTGCGCCAGCATCAGCACCGCGTCGAAGGACCGGGTGCCGCGCCCGCCCAGCCGGCGGCCCCGGGGGCCGCGGCCGGGAACCTTCGGCACGATCATCGCGCCGATGATCGACCGTGACGCCACGTCGATCGCCGCGGTCAGTTCGACCTGTACCGGCTGGCCGTCGTCACCGACCGCGATGATGTCCAGACCGGTGGAATCGATCTGGACCTGCTCGCCCAGCCGGAGCGCCCACGTTGGCGTGTAGGGGGCAGCGGCCCCGTTGGCCGCGTCCATCCGCCGCTGGGTCGGCCACCGCAGGGAGCCCACCGCAATGCCCAGCCGCTCCAGCAGCCGGTAGAAGGTGGCACGGGAGATCATCAGCCGGTCGTACTCGTCGGGATGCTCCCGCTCCACGGCGGCCTGCAGCCGCTCGTACAGGCGGGTGCCGTGCCCGTCGGACTCCTCCCTCCCCGCCTCCACCTCCGCCAGCAGCAGCCGCACCACCCGCTCGTCAGTACGCCCCCACGGCGAGCCGGCCACGACCTCACGGACCAGGTCGAACACACCCCGTGCCTGATAGACGCGCCGGCGACGCTCGATCGTGCTGACCGAGGAGCTCTTGAACCCCAGCGCTTTCAGCTCGGCGGCCTTGGCCGCGATGCGCTGGCGGACCGTGAAACGTGCCGGATCGTAGCCAGGACGCGGCACCGTGCCCTCCGCGGCATCCGGCGGCACGCCGTCGTCGATCTCCCGCAGATGCCGTTCCCAGTCCCGCACCGCCGCCCGCTCGGCCTCCGACAGCAACGACAGGCCACTGGTGTCCGCCACCCGTACCGCATCCCGCACCTGGCCGTCCTCGTCCAGGAGGGCATAGTCGGCGGCGCCGACCACCGCCGCCACCAGCGCGTGGGCGTCGTGCCCATGCTCGTCCAGACAGCCCAGCTGCGCCTCGGCGCCCTGCAGCGCCACTACACGGTACGTACCGCCCTGCCACCGCACCCGGGCACCCAGGGGCAGCCCGCTCTGCTGCGCCGCCGCGGCCAGCGGTCGAACCGACGTCATCCGTTGCCCTCCGAAGAGTCGTCAATGCTGGTGCCGGCCCATATCCGTGAGGTCGGGAGCAACGGCAGCGTCCGGTCGAAGACCAGTGCCCCCGTCCACAGCAGATGCCAGACGTGACCGGCCGCCTGCAGCCCAAGGCCCGAGACAGCAGCGCCCTCCTGCATAGGACGCGGCACGGCGAAGATGTCCAGCAGCACCTGCCGTGTTTCGGCCTCTGGGGCGAACTCGGCACCGCGGAAGTGCGCCATGCTCCGAAGCGAGGAGTGCAGCACTCCTCCAGGCACCTGCAGAGGACGGATCTGCCATCCGGCCGCGGCCGCCGTATGTCGCAGCACCCGCTCCTCCAGCCACGCCGCCCGGGCCGCAGAGCGATGTGGGATGACCAACCGCCGCCCGTCGCGCGTGCGCGCGAAGAACGCCGGCCGTACCGTCCCCTGCCGGCCCTCGTACCGCCAGTGCAGCTCGGCGACTCCGGACTGGAAGCAGACGATGTCCGGATCGAAGTCGAGAAGCATGGCAGCGTCCATCTGGACCGTGCTGGAGCACCACACGGTCACGCCGTTCGTCGCGCAGAACCAGTTGGTCAGGATGGACCGCCGCCCCCGGTAGGCATGCGGCTCGGACAGCGGAGCACGCTCCTCGAGCGGTATATCGCGCAGCAGACTCGGCTCGTGCACCACGGTACGGCCTGCCGCACTGCGGTAGTGCACCTGCACGTCCATGTCCGCCGGCAGGTGCGCCTGCTCGTCCGGTGCGAGCCGGCCGGGCTGCTCCTGCCCGCAGGTGCAGCGACTGTTCCGGTTAGCCATAGGGGCGTTCCACCGTTGCCAGGACGTCCCACGGCACGCAGGTGAGCTCGTCGACGGACTGCAGGGCGCCTACCCGTTCGTGTGGAGCGGCGAGAGGCAGATGCGTCCCGGGCCGCGTCCTGGSAACGGGGGTAGGGGGGAGGGGGTGCCTTGTGGCCCAGACGCCGAGGACCCTGCCGACGAACAGGTCGAACTGAGACGGAGCCTGCTCGACCCACTGCGCGTAGTCCTCGGGTGTCATCCGTCCCTCGACGCGCCGACGCTCGAACAACGCCATTGCGTAGGCCAAATTCACTGCAGCGGGCAGTAGCCGCAGGGGCGTGGTGCGCTCAGTGCCCAAGCGCGGCAGGTGAGTTGCCTCGTGGGCGAGGACACCGAAGGCGTCGGCTACCAGGGCCCGGCCCGCCGACCCCAGCCGGCGGACGAGGTCCTGGCGGCGGCGTTCCGCCTCCACCACATGAGGGCCGGGGGAGAGGTCGATGAAAGGGACCGTGTCGTCGCGGGAGTTATCGCTGAAGCGGCCATGCCGCAGGCAGATGTGCCACATATCAGGGCAGATGAGCCACACGGGGGCGTCGGTCTCCCGCGCGGCGGCACACAAAGCGCATCCCCTCACCAGGAACCCGCCGTGCGGAGCCCACGGCCACCTCCACACCGCGCCGCGGTTCCCCTCCGGCAGAAGGTGCTCGTCTGCGGTGCTGGGCAGCGCTCTGACCAACTCCTCCACGGGGCGAGCCACCAGCACGGCCAGATTGTTCCGGGCCGCCCGGTTCATATACAGCTCGGTGTAGCGCGGATCCACCTCGGATGCGGACCGGCCTTCGCCGAGACTGTCCAGGAACCGGCCGACCGCCAGACCATTGCGGGAGGCGAGCCGTGTCACGTATGAGCCGGTTGACTCTCCGGCGACGAACCGGACCTGCAGCGGCAATGGCCTTATGAGCACCGTGAGTTCCCGTTCTGGCTCGCAGACCCGTTCCTGCCTGCCCCTGCGCACTGTGATCTCAGCAACGACGAGGCACGATGACTTGGAACACAATACGTAACTGGCGCTAAGCCGAACACGGCGCCCAGGGCAGCACCCTGCCCTCAAGCCCGGACGCCCGACTCTGTAGAAACCGATCGAAGGCCGCATCCCATGAAACGCGTTGGCATCCAGATGCGGGACCACCAGCGTGACGCATTCAAAGCCGCCGTGCGGGGCCTGACGTACATGCCACGCGTGACCGTGATCTCCGCCACCGGAAGCGGCAAGACACTCACCGCCATGCGCGTTGGTGAACACTTTGCGGACCGCGGCAACATCCTTGTCGTCGTGCCATCGCTGAATCTGATCAGTCAGACCGCCTCGCACTGGGCCAGACACAGCATCGTCGAAAACATGCTCGGCGTCTGCTCCCTCCCCCCGGCCCAGGCGGGCACCATCCGGCTTCCTCTGACCACCGACGCCCGCCGGATTGCCCAGCTCGTAGCAGCCAACGTCGGCCCTACAGTCGTCTTCGCCACCTACGCCTCCCTGCCCGCGCTCACCCGCGCGCACAACAAGCACCGCCTGCCGCCCTGGGCGATCGTGATCGTCGACGAAGCCCACCGCAGCAGCGGCAGCAGCAACAAGCAGTGGGCAAACGTCCACAAAGACAGCGCCATACCTGCCCGGCGGCGCCTCTACATGACCGCCACCCCACGCACCTGGGTCCTCTCTGACCCCAAAAAGAAGCGCTGTCGAGAGACCATCGACCCACAGGCGGCGCCCGAGCCCCTCGTCTCCATGGACGATCCCACTGTCTACGGTCCCGTTGTCTACCGCCTGGGCCTGGCCGATGCCATTGACCGCGGCATCCTTGCCGACTACCGCATCGTCGTCCCCGTCATCAATGACGACGAGCTACGCAGAGAACTTCAGAAGACCGGCCTCACGCGGCACATCGACGGACTGCGTCTGTCCGCCCTTCAGGTCAGCCTTCTGCGCACCATGGCTATCCACAAGGTACGCCGCGTCATCAGCTTCCACAGCCGCATCGCGAATGCCCACCAGTTCAGCCGCACTTTGCCGGCCACCGTTACCGCAGCTGCCCGCAGCACCGGAATCCGCAAGCTGTGGACCTATGCCCTCCACAGCAGACAGCCCCTGAGCGAGCGCGCTGGCCGCCTTGCCGAGTTCGAGAACGTTCCGCTTCTCGCTAACCGCACGAGAATCCCCGGTGCCGTCGACGGCGCTGTGCTGTCCAACGTCCGGGTGCTGGGAGAGGGTGTCGATGTCCCCGACGCCGACGCGGTCCTGTTCGCTGACCCCAAGCGCAGCCCCTCCGACATCATCCAGGCCCTCGGCCGTGCGCTCCGTCAGCCACCCGGCACTGGCAAGGTCGCTCTTCTGATCATTCCCATCTACGTCGGCCGCCGGCAGACCACCGAGAAAGCCCTCGAATCATCCGAGTTCAAGATCCTCTGGGAGGTGCTCAACGGGTTGCGCGATCACGACTCGAAAGTCTGGCGCCGCCTTGGCGACGCCTCGGAACCCGTCGACTTCAAGAAGTCGCTTCCTCCGGCACCCGAGCGAGCTGCCGAGGTCGCCTCCGTCACCAGCCTGCGAGCCCATGAGGTCGATACGCGAGTGTGGGCAACCGGCTGGACCGCCGCCGTCGGCTACTACGAGCGTCACCATCACCTCAACGTCCCCAGCGAATACACCGATCCCTTCGGCTACCCCCTCGACCTCTGGATCGGTCAGCAGCGCTCCCTCTATGCCAACGGCAGCCTCGCCCCCGACCGCGCCCTGGCCCTGTCCAGCCTCCACATCTCCTGGCCTCACCCGCCGGGCAGCTTCGAAGACCGCCTGGCACAAGCCGTCACCTTCGCCGACGCCCACGGCGGCCTCGCCCTGACCACCGCACCCAGCGACAGCGGCGGCCCTCTGATCCGCTGGCTCAACCATCAAAGAGCCCTCGATGACAGCGGACGCATGCACACCGCACGCCGCGACGCCCTTGCCGCCGTCGACTTGCCGCCGTCGAC
>NZ_RDBI01000158.1 GCF_008042125.1 Streptomyces sp. MS191 | reverse complement strand
GCCCCGGCACCCACCTTCCACCTCCCTGAGGAGACCCGTCATGCCCGAGCTCACCCTGATCGACGCCGACTTCGACGCCTGGGAGGCCGCGCAGCTGTCCTCCCGCCGCCTGGACGAGGCCGCCGCGGAAGCCGACCTCGTCTTCCGCGACCAGCTCCAGACCCGCTACGAGATCGCCCTCGACGCCGGCGACCGGGCCGGCATCAAGGCCGCGCTGCAGGTTGCCGCCGACTACGACGCCCGCCACCCGCTCGGCGCCCGGCTCGTCGACGAGCTCACCGGCAACCAGCTCGCCGCGGCCTGAGGGGACATCGTGCACGCCTACCTGATCACTGAGAAGCCGGGCACCGTCCGGCGAGCGTTACGGGCAGCCGGGACGTGCGCGATACGCATCCTCGCCGTCCTGGTCATGGGACTCCTCGGCATCCTCGTCCTCACCGTCCGCTGCACCCGCCCGGTCGTCAACTACGTGGCTGTCCGCGCCGTGTGGCTCGAAGCGTGGGCATCGAAGGTCACCGGCCTCCCGCAGGTTGGGGCAGCCGTCGGCGTAGGCCTGACCGACGAGTTCGTCCGCGAGTTCCGCAACGGATTCCACGCCCACGCCGGGAGCGCACGATGAGCCGACTGCCTCGCATCCTGGCCGACCTGCTCGCCTTCTGGCGGGACATCGCCCGCTACCCGCGGGAAGTCCTCCTCAACCGGGCCCACCACCAGTGGCGGGCCGCCGGAATGGTCAGCCTGATAGCCGCGCTCGTCGCCCTCGACGTCCCCGGCTTCTCCCCGAACAGCTTCACCCCCGCCTTCATCATCTGCGGGCCCAGCCTCCTCCTCGACTGCGCCGGCACCCTCGCCCACGGCCTGTGGAAGTCGGGCCGGATCTGGCCGGGCGTCGAATGCCAGTGCTGCGGCGACGACCCCGACGACGGCGACGACCAGCCGCAGGAAGACGCCCCCGACGGTGGCAGCGGCCTCGCCCGCGACGTCGAGACCTGGCTCCGCACCCAGACCACCCGCACTCACTGACCCGGAAAGGGACTGATCACCGTGACCACCTCGATCGAGAAGGTCAACGGCCACGCCGTGGCCGTCGAACCGCGGTTCGACCCGGTCGCGCTCGCCGAGGCGGACGCCATCCGGGCCCGCACCGAAGCAGAAGCCCGGGCGATCCTCATCGAAGCCGAAGGCAAGGCCAAGGCCGAGCAGACCCTCGCCGCCGAGGAGGCCGAGAAGCAGCGCATCGCCAACGAGCGCGCCAGTATGCGACTCGAGAAGGAGAAGGCCGACCACCGGGCGCACCTCGCGAAGAAGGCAGCTGAGACCGCCAAGGCCGAGGCCGAGAAGGCCAAGGCCGAGAAGGCCGAGGCTGACCGGGAGGCCGAGGAGACCGCTCGCGCGGTCGAGCAGCAGCGCGCCGAGAACCTGTGGAAGTGGGGGGCCCGCGGCATCTACGCCGTCGGCCTGGTGATCGCCGCCCCCGTCCAGTTCCTTGCCTTCTGGGACCCCGAGCGCAAGTTCATGGTCGCCGCCCCGGCGCTCCTCGAAGGCCTCGCGCTCGTTCTTGCTTGCGGAGCCGCGTGGGCGGTCGCCCACCGGCGGGACGTCCTGCCGTACCGGATCGGCATCATGCTCGGCGCCGCGGTCGCCGCCACGATCAACCTGTGGCACGGCGTCACCGACCCGGCCATCGGACTCAACGCCGGCCTCATCGGCGCCATCGCTTCTCTCGGCGGACCGATCGTCCTCATGGCCTACGAGCACGGCATCGCACAGAAGGCCGACGGCATCCCCTCCGCCCGCGAGCGCCGTGCAGCCAAGCGCGCCAAGGCCAAGGAAGAGGCCGCCCGCAAGAAGGCGAAGGACGAGAAGACGGCAACGGAGGCTGCCGCGCGAGAGGCCAAGAAGCTCGCTGATGCGCGGGGTGCCGAGGAGCAGAAGCGGCGCGACGAGGACCGGCGAACGGACCACGAAGAGGTGTGGACCGTGGCCGACTCCCTCCGATCCGCTCGTGGGCTTCCGGTCGTCAGCGACGCTGTCTGGATTGAGGCCTGGTACCGGGTGACCGGCTCCAAGGTCGTCGGCATTACCCCCGAGATCGAGGCCAAGTCCAGGGCCGCGCAGACCCGCATGAAGGCAGCGACGGACGGTCCGATAATCGGTGACTTCTCGCAGGTCAATTCCCAAAAGGACCTGCGCATCAAGAAGGACCC
>NZ_RDBI01000157.1 GCF_008042125.1 Streptomyces sp. MS191 | reverse complement strand
GGTCGGCTGTCGGTTTCGGCGAGGAACGGAGGCGCGCCGCAGGTCACTGGTAGGACGGGTCCTCCCAGGCGCCGACGCTTCGGGAGCGGACGGGTTCCACGAATCGCGGGGGAACGCTGTGGGGGTGTTCGGGGCCCCAGTTGGTCGCTCGGCCTTCCATGACGACACGCGCATCGGACGTGTACCAGTCCACGAGGTCGCTGTCGGATCGCACGATCCAGGTGCAGCCCTCGTCCGCGCCGGCGGTGAAGTCCCCGTGGCGGATCAGGGGTGGACGCCAGAAGTAGGTGCCGGGCCACATCTTTCCGTAGTTGTAGTCGAAGGCTCCCGCGAGGCAGTAGGCCTCTTCGGTGCAGGGGTGATGGGCGAGGGGTTCCTCCCGCCAGCCCGGTTCGGCCTTGATCAGCCGACTGTAGAACCCGGTCTTCTCATCGCGGTGGAGCATCTTGATGGAGAGACCCGGAACAGGCGTGCCGCCGAGGTCGAAGCGCATGGGGCTGCCGTCGCGGACGTCGATCCACGGCATCCCGGAGGTCTGGAGGACGATCAGCTTCTCGTCCGGACGCAGGCGTCGGCGGTCGGCATCGGCCGGGGTGAAGCCCCAGCCGCCGTGCTCCCGGAACAGCAGGATCTCCGTGCCCTTCTCGGCCTTGATCGCGGGGGTGAGGGCTCCGGCCGGCGCCATCCAGAAGCCCTCTGCCTCCAGAACCGAGTCCCCGACCGTCACCCGTCCGGAAAGCACGTACCACTCCGTGTCCGCCTCGTGCACCCCTGCCGGTCGTGACCAGTCGGTCGTGAAGAGGACCTTGAGGGAGGCCGAGCCGTCCTCCTCGTCGTAACTGAGGTTGCGCTGCAGGGCGATGCCTTCCGCGTGTTCGAACTCCGCGGTGTGCCAGATCAGATCGCGCTCGTCCACAAGCTCCACGTGCGGCCGCATGGTGGCTCCCTCCGAATCGGGTTTCCAGTACAGAACGTATCGTTAAAGCAAAAGCGATACAAGATGTAGTGTTTATTGCGTGACGCAACCCGGCCGCCCCGCGGGGCCCACCGACGAGACCCAGGCCGCCGTCCTGACCGCGGCGCTGCACCTGCTGCTCACCGAGGGCGCGTCGGCGCTCACCGCCCAGCGGCTGCATTCCGCGACGGGAGTCTCCCGGTCCACCATCTACCGGCATTGGCCCACACCGGCTGCCGTGCTGGCCGCCTTGATCGAGGTCGCCCCGCCCAGGAGCGGCTCCGCTTCCGGGGACGCCCGGAAGGACCTGCACGAGGAGGTGGACGCGCTGTGCGACCGGTTGCGTGACAAGCCGGTGGGCGCGTTCCTGCGAGCGATCGTGGCGGCGGCGGCATGGGACGCGGATCTTGCGGAGTTGCGGCGTCGCTACGTGGACGACCTCCTGGAGCCCTTCCGCCACGCCCTGGCCCCCACGGGCTTGAAGCAGGGCGAGAGGGAGGGCGCCGTCTCCTCGATCGTGGCGCCCCTGCTGCTCGACGGGCTGCTGCTGGATCGCCTGCCGGCCCGGGATTCCGCACACCGGACGGTCGACGAGCTCCTGGACGGCATTCCGCGGCGGTCCCTCCCTTGACGTCACGACCTTGGGACGCGAGGGCGCGACCTGGCCGGGCACCTGTTCACGCGGGCAGGTCGGGCGCGTGCGGCTCACTCGCGGACATCTCCTGGCCCAGCACTTCGAGGAACCGGAGCACGGTTGCCGCCTCCTGCCCTCCGGCGCGCTCGACCGCCCTCCGGCCGGCCCGGTCCAGGAGCGAGAGGTACCTGGCGGCCAGCTCACGACCGGGGGGCTCGCAGGCGAGGTGGACCACCCGCCGGTCGGTCGCGTCCCGCACGCGCCGTATGTGTCCCGCCTTCTCCAGTCGGTCGAGGCAGGCGGTGACGGCTCCGGATCCGATGCCCAGGTGCAGACCCAGCCGCCCCGGAGCCAGGGCGGTCCGCGCTTCGAGGATGGCGCCCAGGGCTTGCACGTCGGTGGTGTGGAGGCCGGCTTCGCGAGCGAATCGCCGGGCCAGGTTGTTCATCTCGCGATGGAAGACGCGGAGTCGGCGCGCCGCCGCGTCCAAGGCAGCGGCGGGGGCTTCGGGCTGCCGAGTGTCGGGGCTGTCGTTCGGTCGCTGGTAGGTCACGTCCACCTGGAGGGGGTCGGCCCGGTCGGTGTCCGCCCCGGCCGGAGACGGGGCGGGCACCGGCGCCGGTGGGTGGTCAGGATCCGCTGAGGGTCTGGATGGTGCCGGCTGTACGCAGGGATTCGTAGCGGTTGCCGCCGGGGCGGTGGGTGGTGGTGATCGTCCCGTTCACGTCGTCAGTGGCCCAGGTGGTGGCGAACTCCTGGAGGACGGCGATGTTGGCGGCCTGGGGCGCGCCGTTGGGCAGGGTGCAGAGCGTGTCGGTGCTCGCGCCTTCGGCGTCGCAGTGCGAGCCGGTGCTGAGCCGGATGCCGAGGAACTCCCGGTGGACGTCGGTGGTGAGCTCCTTGGTACCAGAGGCCTGTCCGTTGGCGAGGTAGGGGGGTGAGGAGATGGCGTGGATGGGGAGGTTCGTGAGGTTCAGCCCGTTCAGGGCGTTGGCCATGTTGAGTCCGACGAAGGAGTTGACGGGATCCAGGAGGACGATTCCGGCGAGGCGCTGGAACGCGGCCGGGTATCGGGTGCGCAGCTGGTTGGCGACGTAGCCGACCGCCTCTCCCCCGGCGGAGTGTCCGGAGAAGACGAACTTCGCCGGCAGTTGGAGGCCGGGCCGGCCGGCCTTGGCGGCCGCATCGGTGAAACTGCGGCCGAGCTTGTCGTGGGGGTCGTCGGCCTTGCCGAAGAGGTCGGCGACGTTGTTCAGGAAGGCCGTGTTGTTGCCGAGGTTGGAGACCGTGCATCCGAAGGTGTCGGAGGACGGCAGGGTGGGGGCGAAGACGATGAAGCCGGCGGCGGCGTAGCGACGCGCCAGGTCTTCCAGGTGGTCGTTGGCCCGGCTGAAGCCGTGCTGGAGCCAGACCGTGCCCTTGGGGGCGGCGGTGGCCGGGAAGTACCAGTCGCCGGAACGCTTGTAGATCAGGAACGCACAGCGGACGTCGACCGTGTTGGAGACCTTGACCACGCCGTCGGAGGCGTCCTGCTCCACTCCGGTGGCGGGAGTGACGGCGGTGGCGGTGGCGGCCACGGCCAGGGCCGCGGCCGAGAGGAGGCGCGGGAGGGACATGCGTCTGTGCGAGTGGGTGCTCATGGGGACTCCCAGGGGATGGCCGCGCGGGGTCGCGGCGGTCGCCGGTCGGACCCGGACAGGACCGAGGCGTGTTTCCACTGTCGTAACGCTGTTTCCTTTTCATCTCATTGGGCCCGAGCGGGTTCACGGCGTCAAGCGGTGAGGCGCTGATTCTTTTCGCGTTGCCGTACAACGGTTCGGGCAGGCGGAAGGGGCGGGCGGCAGGGCCCCGGTGACGGGTCATCGGTGCCGGTCAGCCGCGCGCGGATGCGGGGTGGGGCACGGGAGTGCCGACCGCCCGGTCGCGCTCCGGCGGGTGGACCGGGCCGCACGAGGCATCCTGGGGCCGGGAGAGGCAAGGAGAGCGCCCGAGACCGGCACCGGCGCGCGGTCCACTATCACCGGGCGGTCGGATGACCACCCGGTCATACTCGTGGCCGTGCGCCCGCCGTGTCAACGCTGGTGCCGGGCCGACTCGTTCACTTCCGGGACCGGGCATCGGGGCGGGAGCCGGGGCGCGGGAGGGCCCGGTCCGCCCCGGCCGCCGACGGGGAGGCCTGGACGTCGGGCGCCTCGTCAGCGGGAGAGGTAGCGCCCCGAGGGGGTGGGATGGACCTTGCCGTCGTGGTAGGCGATGTGGCCCCCGACGATGGTGGTCGTGGGCCAGCCGCGGAGTTCGCGGCCCTCAAAGGGGCAGTGGTCCTGACCGGACAGCAGGAGGTCGGCCGTGACGGTGCGGACGTCGTCCAGGTCGGCGACGACCAGGTCGGCGTCGGCGCCCACCATCAGCGACCCCTTGCCCGGGAGGCCGTAGGCGGCGGCCGGGTTGGCGGAGAGGAGTTCCGTGACGCGGCGCAGCGGGAGGCCGCGCTTGTGGTGGCCCTCGGACAGCAGGACGGGGTAGAGCAGCGCGGTTCCGCCGAAGCCCGGCAGGGCGGGCCACAGGGCGTCACCCTTGGACTCCTCCATGCAGCATGCGTGGTCGGAGGCGACCCAGTCCACCGTCCCGTCGAGCACCCCCTCCCACAGGGCGTCGTTGTCGGCGCGGGTGCGGATGGGCGGGTTGACCTTGGCACCGAGTCCTCGGCCGGCGGCGTCCAGGCTGTCGTGGTCCAGGCACAGGTGGTGCAGGGTCACCTCGGTGCGCAGGTCGAGACCGGGCGAGGCCGCGCGGGCGGCTCGGGCTCCCGCCAGGGCGGCGGCGCTGGACAGGTGCAGCAGGTTGACCGGGCAGCCGGTGGCCCGGGCCAGGGCGGCGGCCTCCGCGATGGCCACCTCCTCGGTCAGGGGCGGGCGGCCGTCGTGGTAGGCGCGGAGGGTCTGCGGATCGCCGGCGCTCCGCACCCGGTCGATGAACAGGCGCATCAGTTCGGCCTGTTCGCAGTGCAGCGAGAGGGACACCCGGCCGTGCGGGCGGGCGGCGCCGGCGGCCGCGACCGCCTCCATGAGCTGGTAGAGGTGACCGAGGTCGTACTCCTCGCCTTCCTCGGCCATGCGGAAGGCCCTGGCGTCGCGGGAGTCGGCCGCGAGGTTGAAGCCCTTGTAGAACATGTAGTACTTGAAGGAGCTGACACCGTGCTCGGCGACGAGGTCGGGTATCTCGCGCACCTGGGCCGTGTCCATCGGGGCGAGGTGAAAGCCGTAGTCGGTGTGGCTGCGGCCGGCGACGGCGGAGAGGACGTCCGGGAAGATCTCGCCGTAGGGTCCGGTCCGGTCGAGGTAGTGCTCGCCGGTGCGGAAGTAGGAGAGCACGCTCGTCGCTCCGCCGACCAGTGAGGAGCGGGTCTCCTCCTCCGCGTCCTGTTCCAGGGAGCGGTAGATGCCGAGGTGGAAGTGGGCGTCGACCGCACCGGGGAGGACCACGCGCCCCGCGGCGTCGATGACCTCGGTCGCCTGGGCGGCGTCGATGTCGTCGGCGAGCGCCGCCACCTTGCCGTCGCGCACCGCGAGGTCGGCGGGAATCTCCCCGAGGTGGGGCTGGACGAGCGTGCCGTTCTTGATGATCAGGTCGTATCGAGGCATCACAGGCCGGGCGGCCGCGGACGGCGCCGCCCGCACCCCCTTCCGCGTCTCTGAGGAAACGACGTTTCCTTTCTGAGTGACGGAGAGTCATGCTAGCTTTTCGGAACAGCGTTTCACAAGGAGAAACAGCGATCCCCCCCGGCCTCGCGAAGGTGAGCCCC
>NZ_RDBI01000156.1 GCF_008042125.1 Streptomyces sp. MS191 | reverse complement strand
GTGCGGTGACAGGGCGAGCGCCGGGGCCGGCCCGMGCGGACCGSCCCCGGCGCTCGCCCTGTCACCGCACCGCCCGGTCTTCCATTTGCGGATAATCCGCGACGGATCGGTTTTCGTTACCCTGGCGAGCATGACCGCCATGGCACCCACGCGCACCGAACCGGACCTGTCCTTCCTCCTCGACCACACGAGCCACGTCCTGCGGACCCGGATGAGCGCCCGGCTCGGCGAGATCGGGCTGACCCCGCGGATGCACTGCGTCCTCGTCCACGCCCTGGAGGAGGAGCGCACGCAGGCCCAGCTCGCCGAGATCGGCGACATGGACAAGACCACCATGGTGGTGACCGTCGACGCCCTGGAGAAGGCCGGCCTCGCGGAGCGCAGGCCCTCCAGCACCGACCGGCGCGCGCGGATCATCGCGGTGACCGAGGAGGGGGCGAAGGTCGCGGCGGAGAGCCAGAAGATCGTCGACGACGTCCATCAGCAGGCCCTCGACTCGCTGCCGGCCGACGAGCGCGACGCTCTGCTCCGCGCGCTGAACCGGCTGGCCACGGGCCATCTGGAGACCCCCGTCGAGGGGCCGCGACCGGCCCGGAGGGCGCGCCAGAAGGGGTAGTCGCCGAAGCCGTGGACAGGACCGGCCCCATCAGGATCCGTAAAATATAGTCTGCAACAAAACTATCTGCTACGGTCTTTCTTGTTGCTCCCGACGACAGGAGAGACCGAGATGTCCGCCACCGCCGCACCCTCCCCGCAGACGCAGA
>NZ_RDBI01000155.1 GCF_008042125.1 Streptomyces sp. MS191 | reverse complement strand
GGGCCACGGCCCGTCCGTGGCCCGGCCGCCCCGTACGGCCTGTTGCCGCACTTCCCGGTGGTCTCCGCGGCGCGTCCGCGCCGAAACCCTGGCCGTCCTCCCGTGCGCGCAGGATGCTGTCGCGGGAGGGACCCTCGGGCTCCTCCCGCGACAGTGTCCTCGACACGGAGGGGCGGACCGCCCATGGCCGGGATGAGTGTGGAGCCGTACCGGGAGATCACCTTCGACAAGGACGGCGACGGCGCGGCCGGGCAGCACGAGGCGCTGTCGGCGCTCGCCGCGCGCGGGGCCACGGACCTGGTGGTGTTCGCCCACGGGTGGAACAGCGACCCGTCCGTGGCCACCCGCATGTACGCGGCCTTCTTCGCCTCCTTCCCGGGCGTGGTGCGACCGGGCGCGCGGATGGCGTACGCCGGGCTGGTGTGGCCGTCGACGATGTTCACGGACGAGCCGATCCCCGACTTCGAGTCCGTGGCGGCGGTGCATCCCGGCAAGGAGGCCGTGGTGGAACGGCTCTCCGTGCTGCTGCGCGAACAGCCGGAGGACGAGGCCGCCTTCACCGAGTTCGGCGACCTGCTCAGGGAGCTCACCGACACCGGTTCGGCCTCGCGGTCCCTCGCCGAGGGGCGCCGC
>NZ_RDBI01000154.1 GCF_008042125.1 Streptomyces sp. MS191 | reverse complement strand
GCTGCGCGCGCAGGACGCGCGCCTCGGCGCGCAGGGCGCGCACCTCCTCGACCGCATGTCGCCGGCCGAGCGGTCCCGCGCCGAGCGCGTCGAATCCGTGCTTCCCGCCCTGCGGGCGGCAGCCGCCGACGCGGACGCGCAGGCCGCCTTCCCGGCAGGCCACACCCGGCTGCTGCGGGAGGCCGGGCTGCTCGGTCTCGTCGTACCCGAGGAACACGGGGGGCTGGGCGGCGGTCTCCGGGACCTCGCAGCGGCCACCTACGCCATGGGCACGGCCTGCCCCTCCACGGCGCTCGCCTTCTTCTTCCACAACACCAGCGCCTCACGCGGCCTGCTCCCGCTGGAGGCGATCCGCGCGGGCCTGTTCACGACGGAGGAGACCCCGGTGGTGACCGCGTTCGCCGAGCGGGTCCTCACCGCGATGGCCTCCGGCTCCTGGCTCGCCAACTTCGCCAGCGAGTCCGCCAAGAGCTCCGCCGCGAACATCTCCATCGCCACCACCGCCTCGCGCACCGACGGCGGCTGGCTGCTCTCCGGGGAGAAGTCCTTCGGCTGCGCGACCGGCGTCGCCGACCTCTACCTCGTCACCGCGCGACTGGAGAAGACCGACACCGCCGAGGGCCTGGCCATGTTCCTCGTCCCGCGCGACGCCGCCGGTGTGGCCTCCCGACCGCCCTGGAACGGGCTCGGCATGCGCGGCAGCGCCAACCACGGGATCCGGCTCGACCAGGTCTTCGTCGCCGACCCGGACGCCCTGGTCGTGCCGGGCGCCTTCACCCGCATGCTCCAGGTCAGCCGCGGCAGTTTCGTCGGCAACCAGCTCGCCATCGCCGCCGTGTACACGGGCGCCGCGCAGGCCGCCTACGACTACACACTGGACCTGCTCACCCGAAAGACCTTCGCCGACACGGGGCGGCCCATCGCGTCCTCCCCGATGCACCAGGTCCTCATCGGGGACATGACGCAGAACCTGGAGACCGCCTACCAGTGGCTGCGGCGGCAGCTGGAACTGGAGACCTCCGAGCCGCCGATCAGACCCAAACCGGAGGTGTTCAGCCAATGGCGACTGGGCAAGGGCGCGGTCACCGAGGCCTGCTTCGCCGTCGCGCTGGGCGCCCTCAAGGCGTCCGGCACCTCCGAGGCGCGCCTGGACGGGATCATCGGCCGTACGTTGCGGGACCTCGCGATGGGACTCGTGATGACCTTCCCCGCCGAACGCGGCCGCCTGGAGGCCGCGAAGATAGCCACCGAAGCCCAGGAGAACGCGCTGTTCGCGACGTTGGGTGAGGGCCGGTGACCCCGACATCGGCCGGGCTTCCGCCCGTATCCCCCACCGGCTGGCCGGTCACGGCCGACCTCGTCGCCGGCACCTGGGAGGAGTGCGCGGTGCGGCTCGGCCCGGAGCTGGAGGATCCGGACAGTCGCGAGGTCGTCCGCCCCGCTTTCGGCAGCTCCGCCGAGCGGGTCGAGGCGGCGCTGGCGGCCGCGGACGCCCTGCACGCGTCCCGCGCCTGGTGCGGCCTGCCGGACGAGGAGAGGGCCCGGGCGCTGGAGAGCGCCGCCGCCGCGGTCGACGGGGCCACGGAGCGCATCGTGACGGCCGAGGCGTTCGCCACCGGCGTGCCGCTCGCCCAGACCGCCGGGCTCGGAGTCATCCTCGCCGGCGCCTTCCTCGTCGCGGCGGCCCAGCTCCGCTCCGGGCTGCTGCGACGCACGGTCGCCGGCAGCGGCGGCCATCCGGTGCTGGTACGGCGTGCGGCACTCGGACCGGCCCTGTGCGTGGTGCCGTACAACGCCCCGGCGCCGATGGCCGCCCACAAGGCGGCCAGTGCGCTCGCCGCGGGGTGTCCGGTCATCGTCAAGGCCCCCGAACTGGCGCCCTACGGAACCCAGTTGCTGGTGGAGGCCGCTGCCCGAGGGCTGGCGGAGGCGGGAGCGCCGCCCGGAGCCCTCCAGTTGGTCCACGGAGACGCCTCGACCGGCGCCCGCCTCGTGGCCGACGAACGGGTGCGCGTGGTCTCCTTCACCGGCGGGACGGAGGCGGGCCGCAGGATCGGTGCCGTGTGCGGCCAGGCCCTCAAGCCGGTGCAGCTCGAACTGGGCGGCAACAACCCGCTGCTGGTCCTGCCGGACGCCGATCCGGAGGCTGCCGGCCGGATGGCGGCCCAGCTGCTGACGACGCTCAACGGCCAGTGGTGCCGGGCGCTGGGCCGGCTGATCGTGCCCTCCGCCCTGGCGCCGGCGGTCCTGGACGCGGCCGGCCGCGAGCTCTCCGCGCTGCGCGCGGGCCCACCGCTGGCCCCCGGCACCGGGTTCGGCCCCCTCGCGCACTCCCGCCACCATGCCGCTCTGACGACCGCCGTCCAGGAACTGACCTCGGCCGGGGCCACGGCTCACGCGTGGACCGAAGTACCCGCACGCGGGAACCACTTCGCCCCCCTGCTGGTCACCGGGGCGGCCGAGACGGCCACCCGCCGGGAGCTGTTCGGTCCGGTGGCCGCCGTGCACACCTACGAGCACGAGGAGGAGGCCCTCCACCTGGCCAACTCCACGGGTTACGGCCTGGAGGGGTACGTGTGCGCCGCGGACCCCGAGCACGGCCTGCGGGTGGCCGGGCGGATAGCCGCCGGGGAGGTGAAGGTGAACGGCGCCTCGGTGATGAGCCTGCACCTGGACACGCCCCGCCCGGCCTGGGGAGCCTCCGGCCTGGTCGACGAGGGCAGCGCCGAGACCCTGCTGCACTTCACCGGCGCCCGGGTCACGGGCGTGGAGGCGACCCGGTGAGCGGGACGGAAGCGGGTGCCGCCGCCGGGCCCGTCGTCGTGGCCGGGGCCGGGCCGGTGGGGCTGAGCGCCGCGCTGGTGCTGGCCCGCCGGGGCGTGCGCGTGACCGTGCTGGAGCGGGGGCCGGAGCTGGCGACGGAGTCCCGTGCGTCCACCTTCCATCCGCCCACCCTGGAGATGCTGGCCGAACTGGGCGTCCTGGAGGCGTTGCTGGCACGCGGCCTGGTCGCGGGGTCCTTCCAGTTCCGCGACCGGCGCACCGGGCCCGTCGCCACCCTCGACCTGTCCCTGCTCGCGGGGGACACCCCGTACCCGTACCGGCTCCAGTGCGAGCAGGACAAGCTGACACCGCTGCTCCTCGAGGCCCTCGGACGCCTTCCCGGCACCGACATCCGCTTCCGGGCGGCCGTGACCGGCGTGGAGCGGAGCTCGCGCGGCGTCCACGCGGTCCTGGCCGACGGCAGCAGGGTGCGCGGTGCCTGGCTGGTGGGAGCCGACGGGGCGCACTCCGCCGTCCGGCGCTCGGTGGGCGCCGAATTCCACGGGATGACCTATCCGGAGCGGTTCCTCGTCGCCTCCCTGGGCGAGGATCTCCGAGCGGTCCTGCCCGATCTGGCGCCCATCGCCTACGTCCTGGACCCCGACGAGTGGATGGTGCTGCTGCGCACTCCCGACCACTGGCGCGTCCTGCTGCCCACGCCCGACGGCACCTCCGACCGCGCCGAGCTGGACCGGCTGCCCGGCCGGCTCCGGGAGCTGACGGCGCGCGCGGACGAACCGGCCGTCCGGCACGCCAGTCTCTACCGTGTGCACCAGCGGGTGGCGGGCACCTTTCGCAGCGGGCGGGTGCTGCTGTGCGGTGACGCCGCGCACGTCAACAATCCGCTCGGCGGCATGGGCATGAACAGCGGGATCCACGACGCCGTGCTGATGGGCGGCGCGCTGGCGAACCTCCTCACGGGTGACGGGACCGACGATCAGCTGATGGAGCGTGCCGAGGAGCGCCGCAGCTGCGCGCTGAGGTACGTGGGAGCCGAGACCCACGCCAACTGGGAACGGCTGCGTGCCCGGGACGCGGGCCGACGGGGCGCGCTCATCGCGGAGTTGCGGGCGACGGCGGCGGATCCGGTGGCGGCGCGGCGGTCCCTGCTGCGCAGCTCGATGATCGACTCGCTGCGCGGGCCGGGGGCGTCGCCGTGAACCGTGCCGAAGCCGTCTCGATCACCGTGGAGAATCCGGCGCGCACGGCCCGGCCGGTGGGGAGCGTACGGGTGCACACCGGTGCGGAGGTGGACGCCGCCGTCGCAGCCGCGGCTGCCGCGGCGCCGGCGTGGGCGCGCACACCGGTCGTGGACCGGTCGGCGGCACTGCTCCGGGTCGCCGACGGCCTGGAGGCGGGTGCGGAGGACCTCGCGGTGCTGCTGGCTCAGGAGTCGGGCAAGCCCCTGGCCGACTGCCGCGGCGAGGTGGGCTACGCGTGCGCGGTGCTGCGCTGGTACGCCGAACAGGCACCACGGCTGCTGTCCCGGCGCCTGGTCGACGACGCCGGAGGCCGGCTGGAACGGCGGCTGCGGCCGTACGGGGTGGTCGCCGCCCTGACTCCGTGGAACGCCCCGGTGATCCTGACCGCGGTCAAACTGGCTCCGGCACTCGTCGCGGGCAACGCCGTGGTCGTGAAGCCGTCGCCGCTGGCGCCGCTGGCCGTGTCCGGGTTCCTCGAGGGGGCGGCGCGCGAACTCCCGTCCGGCGTACTGGGCGTGTGCCACGGGTACGCGCGGACGGCTCTGCTGCTGGCGGGCCACCCGGGCGTGGACAAGGTGTCGTTCACCGGTGGAGCGGTGGCGGGCCGGGCTCTCGGCGCGGCGGCCGCGACGGCCCTGACGCCGACCACGATGGAACTCGGCGGGAACGACGCGGCCGTCCTGCTGGACGATGCCGCGCTCTCGGACGCGGATCTGGACCGGCTGGTGCTGGCGAGCTTCGCGACGGCCGGGCAGGTGTGCATGGCCGCCAAGCGGATCTATGTGCCACGGGCCGGGCTGAAGGCCTTCGCGGAACGCTACGTCGCGGCGGCCGGACGCGTTCTGCGGCTCGGGGATCCGCTCTCCGACGGCACGACGGTGGGACCGGTGATCTCGGCGGAGGCCGCTGCTCGGGTGCGTGGGCTGGTCGCGGATGCCCGGGCGCGCGGAGGCACCGCCGTCGAACTGGGGTCGGTGCAGCCGGGGACGGACCTGGCCGCCGGGCATTTCGTGCGGCCGGTGCTGCTGCTGGGGCTGCGGGAGGACGCGCCACTGGTCTGCGAGGAGCAGTTCGGGCCTGCGCTGCCGGTGCTGGGTTACGAGGACGAGGACGACCTCGTGGCCCGGGTCAACGCCGGGCCGTACGGTCTGGCGGCGTCGGTGTGGAGTGGCGACGAGGACCGCGCCTTCGCCCTGGCCGCCCGGCTCGACGCCGGCTTCCGGTTCGTCAACACCCACAACCGGAC
>NZ_RDBI01000153.1 GCF_008042125.1 Streptomyces sp. MS191 | reverse complement strand
CGCAGGACGCGCGCCTCGGCGCGCAGGGCGCGCAGGGCCACGCCGTCMAGGGGGGCGGCGACACCGATGCGGGAGCAGAGCAGGGCGAGCCGGTCGGTGGCCAGTGTGCCGCCGCAGTCGCCGAGGGTGGTCTCGAAGCAGCGGATCCCGCTCTTCATGCCGGTCAGGGCGTTGACCAGGCCGAGGCCGTGGTGGTCGCGCAGCGCGAGGCGCAGCGGTACGGCCCCGGCCTCCGGGACCGCGTCCTGGAGCAGCCGGCGCAGGGCCAGCGGGGAGGCGCCGCCCCCGTCGTCCGGCCCTTCCGCGGGCTCCTCCAGGACGATCTCCCCGCAGCCGGCGGCCGTCAGCCGCTGCACGGTCAGCAGGCAGGCCCGGGCCAGCTCCGGGCGCAGAGCGTCGCGTATCCGGGCCACCACCAGCGTGTTCGGACGGCCTGTGTCGCGTACCGCCCGGACCAACCCCGCGGCGCCCGCGCCGTCGCCGTCCGCCGGCACGGTGAACTCGACGGCGGGGGAACCGGCCGTCGCCGCGGCGACGGCGCCGTCGACGTCGGCGACATGGACCGAGGAGCAGCCGACACCGTCGGACCCCTCGGCGCCGGCGCTCGCGGTGGTCCCCAGGCGCACCCGCACGCCCGCCAGCCGCAGTGCCCGGGCCAGACGCGCGGCGTGCGGTGCCGCCACCCCGGCCAGGCCGGTGTCGGCGAGGTCCACCCGGTCGGGCAGCGGGTCGGCCAACTGGCCCCAGGACCGGGAATGGAAGAGCAGGGGGGAGGTGAGGCGGGGGACGCCCGCGGCCACCACCTCCCCCAGGAAGATGGTGTGGTCGCCGCCGGGATACCGGTGCAGGACGCGGCAGTCCACCCAGGCCGCCGCGTCCGTCAGGACGGGACTGCCCGTGGCGCCGGGGAGCCAGTCTCCCGCTGCGAAGCGGTCGGTGACACCGGGTTCCATCCCCGCGAACCTCCGTCCCAGGGCGAGGTGGTCGCGGCCCAGGACGTTGACGGCGAAGACGCCGTTGCGCGTGAGCAGCCGGTGGGAGCGGATCGCCCGGTCCAGGCAGACCAGGACGAGGGGTGGTGCAATGCTCACGCTGCTGAACGAACTCGCCGTCATTCCGTGCCATCCGTCCGCACCGGCCGTGGTGACGATTCCCACGCCGCTGGGCCATCGGGACAGAACCTGACGGAAGGTCGTCTTGTCGATGACTGCGGTCATCGAACCCCCGATCGCTTGTGTTTCCTCCAGCGAAACGCTGTTTCTTCGAGGGTAACGACGCGCTCTCGCCGCTGTCAACGAGTCCGACATCCGTGCACCTGCTGTTTCCCATGGGGAAATCGACGTTATGCTGTCGGCACGTCGGGGAGGACGACGAGGGACCGTCGACTCCCGAGCCCATCGCGCAGAAGGACAGCCGTGACCGAGGAGACGAGCAGTAGCCGGTCTGTCGCCGCAGTCGAGCGGGCCATGGACGTGCTGTTGATGTTCGGCCGCWGCGGCCGCCCCGATCTCGGTGTCACCGAGATCGCACAGGAACTCGGCATCACCAAGGCCGCGGTGCACCGCGTCCTGACGGCCCTGCGCAACCGCGACCTGATCATCGCGGACCCTGTCACCCGCCGCTACGCTCTGGGCCCGGCCGCGATCTCGCTCGGACGGGCCTATCTCGCCCGCACCGACCTGCGCGTGCTCGCCGCCCCCGAACTGCGCCGGCTCGCCGCCCAGTGCGGTGAGACCGCGACCCTCTCCATCCGTCGCGGGGACACCCGGCTCTACGTCGACCAGGTCGTCCCGGAGCAGGAACTGCGCATGGAGGTGGCCCTCGGGATCCCGCTGCCCCTGCACGCGGGCAGCTCCTCCAAGGCCTTCCTCGCCTTCCTGCCCGACGCCGAGATCGACACCTACCTCGAGCGCCACGCGCTGGACGCGATCACGGACCGGACCATCACCGACCCCGAGCGCATGCGCAAGGAGCTGTCGGCCGTCAGGCGCCGCGGCTATGCCACCTCCGTCGGTGAGCGGCAGAGCGGCTCCGCCTCGCTCGCCGCGCCCGTCTTCGGGTACGACGGCCACGTCATCGCGGTGGTGAGCCTCGCCGGGCCGCAGTCCCGCTTCAAGCCGCGCCTCGCCGAATGCGCTCCCCTGCTGATGGCCAGCACGGAACGGCTCTCGGCCGAGTTCGGATTCCGGCCCGGGGTCGGCTGAACCCCGGGCCGCACCGGATCAGAGGTCGGCGCCGGGCTTGAACACCCCCAGCGCCGCGGCCGCGAGGACGCACGCCCAGATCCCCGCCACGTACGGCACGCAGCCGTCGACGGCCCGTCGTAGTTCCCGCTCCACCCGCTCGCCGCTCCCCGAACGCGCCAGCGCGCCGAACGCGCCCGCGAACGGCCGTAGCGTGAGCCGGATCCCCAGCCCGCAGGCGATCGCCGTCGCGTACAGCAGCACCTTGCCGCCCAGCCAGCGCGGATCGGTGTCCACCCCGAACGGCTCGGCGGCCAGCAGGGTGTAGAGGCCGACGCCCCACAGCACGGCCGTCAGCAGCACCCGCAGCGTCCAGTCCGCCCGGCGTGTCCAGGGGTGGCGGCCGGGGTGGTGGTGCTCGCGGACGGTCAGCCACAGCCAGAGCGCCGCGAACAGCCACGTCGCCCCGGCGGACCAGCCGTTCAGCAGATGCCCCGCGCCGTGCGGCTCCAGGGCCATCAGCGTGACGCCGCTCGGCAGGGTCAGCACCAGGCAGATCTTGGGGCCGAGATCCAGCCCGCCCATGATCGACAGGGCGGTCGAGCGGGCCGCGAACGGCAGGTCCGGTCTCAGGACGTACCGGCTCGACACGTAGACGCCGAGGTCGCCTCCCAGCCAGAAGACGAACAGCAGCAGGTGGAGCAGGATCCAGGCCCCGTGCGGATGCGCGCCCACGGCTACTCCTCCCCTCGCGGCGTTCCGGACACCCCGGACGCCGTTCCGGGGAAGGGCCCCGCCCTGCCCAGCAGAGCGGGGACCGTGATGCCGAGCACCGCGCCCAGCCAGGCCCCGGTCTCGGCGGCCGCCTCCAGGTCGATGCCCGGGTCCATGCCCATCCGGCCCAGCAGGTAGACGAGGTCCTCGGTGGCGATGTTGCCGGTGGCGGCCGGGGCGAAGGGGCAGCCCCCGATGCCGCCGAGGGAGGCGTCCAGCCAGGACGCGCCGGCCGCCACGGCCGCGACCGCGTTCGCGTAGCCGGTGTTGCGCGTGTTGTGGAAGTGGCAGCGCAGGATCACACCGGGCGCCTGCTCGCGCACCGCGGTGAGCAGCCGGGTGACCGCGTCGGGCGCGGCCACGCCGATGGTGTCGGCCAGGACGAGCTCCTCCGCGCCCGACTCCGCCCCGATCCGGGCCAGTTCCACCACGGTCGACTCCTGCGTCTCCCCCTCGAAGGGGCAGCCGAACGCGGCGGCCACGGTCAGCGAGCGCCCGATCCCGGCCGCGTGCGCGCGGGCGGCGATCCCCTCCCACGCGGCGAGCGCCTCGCGGGTGCCGACGCCCTGGTTGCGCCTGGAGAACGTATCGCTCGCCACCACCACGTAGTTGACCTCGTCCACGCCGCTCGCGCTCGCCCGCTCCATGCCGCGGGCGTTGAGCACCAGGCCGCTGTAGCGCACCCCTTCGACGCGCTCCACCAGTCCCATCACCTCCTCCGCGCCCGCCATCTGCGGCACCCGGCCGGGGTGGACGAACGCCACGGCCTCCACCCGCCGCGCGCCGGCCGCGACCGCCCGCGCGACCAGGTCCGCGCGCTGCGCCGGGGACAGCGGTCGCTCCTCGTTCTGCAGCCCGTCGCGCGGGGCGACCTCCACCACGCCGGGCCCGCCGTCCGGCTCCGGGGAGGCGCCGCCGGGGTGCCCGGACGGGCGGTCGTCCGGGGAGTCGTGCACGCGGTGGTCCAGGGAAACGTCCATGCGCGCATTCTGCCGCGTTGATTCCTCTAGCGAAACAGTGTTTCCCAAACTTACACTCGCGGCATGAGTGGACCCCTCTCCGACATCCGTGTCATCGAGACCGGCACGCTGCTTGCCGGTCCCTTCTGCGGCCAACTCCTCGGCGACCACGGCGCCGAGGTCATCAAGCTCGAGGACCCCGGGCGCGGCGACCCGATGCGCCAGTGGGGACGCGAGCGCCCCTACGGGAAGTCCCTGTGGTGGCCCGTCGTCGCCCGCAACAAGAAGTCCGTCACCTGCAACCTGCGCCGGGCGGAGGGCCAAGAACTCGTGCGCCGTCTCGTGACCCGGGCCGACGTCCTCGTCGAGAACTTCCGCCCCGGCACCCTGGAGCGCTGGGGCCTCGGCTTCGAGGAGCTGCGCGCCGTCAACCCCGGCCTCGTGATGGTCCGGGTCACCGGATACGGACAGAACGGCCCCTACGCGCCCCGCGCCGGCTTCGGCTCCATCGGCGAGGCCATGGGCGGCATCCGCCACATCACCGGCGAACCCGACCGCCCCCCGTCCCGCACCGGAGTCTCCCTGGGCGACGCCCTCGCCGGCACCATGGCCGCGTACGGCGCCGTCATGGCCCTGCACGCCCGGACCCGCACCGGTACCGGCCAGATCGTCGACTCCGCCCTGTACGAAGCCGTCCTGGCGTACATGGAATCGCTGCTGCCCGAATGGGAGGTCGGCGGCTACCAGCGCGAACGCACCGGCCCCGTCCTGCCCAACGTCGCCCCCAGCAACGTCTACCCGACCGCCGACGGAGCCGCCGTGCTCATCGCCGCCAACCAGGACACCGTCTTCCGCCGCCTCACCGAGGTCATGGACCGCACCGACCTGGCCGACGACCCGAGGTACGCCACGCACACCGCACGCGGCGCCCACCAGAGCGAACTCGACGACCTCATCACCACGTGGACCGCCGGCCACGACGCGCACACCCTGCTCGGCGCCCTGCACGCCGCGGGCGTCCCCGCGGGCAAGACCTTCACCGCTGCCGACATGCTCACCGACCCGCACTTCGCCGCCCGTGACGCCATCGTGCGCCTCCCGCACCCCGACTTCGGCGAGATCCCCATGCAGAACGTCGTCCCCAAGCTTTCCGGGACACCCGGATCCGTCCGCTGGGCGGGCCCCGAACTCGGCGCGCACAACGACGACGTCTACGGCGGCCTCCTGGGGCTCACCCACGAGAGGCGCGACAAGCTCACCGCGGACGGAGTGATCTGACATGGCCGGCCCACCCCTGGCCGACGACTACCGAGCCGCCGGCTTCGGTCGGCGCATCGGATGGGGCGAGCACCCCGCCGTCCTCCTCGTCGACCCCGTCCAGGCCTACGCCGCACCCGACAGCCCGCTCCACCTCGGCACGGCCGAGGCCGCCCTGCACGCCATGGCCCGCCTGGCCCGCGCCGCACGGCGCTCCCAGTTCCCCGTCCTGTTCACCGCCGTGCACTACGACGCCGAACCGGGCGCCGACGCCCCTCACTTCGCCCGCAAGGTGCCGGGCCTCGAAGCCTTCCGTGCCGGCAGTCCACATGCCGCCTTCACCCCGATCTGCCCGCCGGAGCCCGGCGAGATCGTCATCCGCAAGCACTACCCGAGCGCCTTCTTCGAGRCCCGGCTGAGCGACATCCTGAACGTCCTCGGCGTGGACACCGTCGTCATCGGCGGCTTCTCCACCAGCGGTTGCGTGCGCGCCACCACCCTGGACGCCCTCCAGTACGGGCTGCGCCCCATCGTCGTCCGCGACGCCGTCGCCGACCGCGACGCCGGCCCCCACGAAGGCAACCTCTTCGACCTCGACTCCAAGTACGCCGACGTCGTCGACCTCACCTCCGCCTGCCGCAGACTGGGGGAGCCGCCCCAGCCCCGTCCCGAGCAGGCCTGAGGCGCGCGGCCGTCGCGCCTACGGACGGACGCGCCGCGTCCCTGACCGACCCGGCGCCGGTCGAGCCCGCTCCGCGCGCCCGACCGGACCGGACCGCACCGCCCCTCAGGCCTGGTGGCCGCGCCGCAGCAGGACCAGCGTGCAGCCGCCGAGCAGGACGAGTGTGCCGCCCATCAGCGCGGCCACCGGCAGGCCGTCGGTGGAACCGGTCCGCGGCAGCGACCCCGCGTCACTTCCCCCGCCTGACGCGGCCGTGCCCGCGCCGCCCCCGGTGGCCGGGCCGGGAACCCGGGTGGAGGCGGAGGGCGCCGGGCTGCTCGGCCCCGGGCCGCCCGCCCGCACCGTCAGCGGCACCTCCACCAGCTCCTTCGTGGAGGAGATCGACACGGCGATGACGCAGTTTCCCGGCTTCGCCGTGCAATCCGCCCCGCCGGCCTTCGCCTTGACCGTGATCCGGGCGGTGGCCGCGTTGTCCGCCGCACTGTGCCAGACACCGGAGCCGTCGGTCTTCCCGATGACCGCGGCGTCGGGCGACGTCTCGCAGTCGGCCGGGCCGGCCGGCTTCGGCTTGCACAGCCCGATCGGCACGAACCCCTGATCGGGGCTCAGCCCCTTCGCGGACACCGTCACCTTGTCTCCCACGGCGAGTCCGGTCGACTTGCTGACGGTCAGCGTCCCGGCGGCGGCGACGGCCGGCCCAGCCGCCACCGCCGTCAGGACTGCCGCCGCCGCGAACGCTCCCGCGCGGCGACTTCTACGAAGCGATGTCATGGGTTCCTCCAGAACCAGCAGGGGACAGCGGTGGCCTCGCGGGAGCCGCCCCCCGGCGGCCCCGGACGAGGGAGTGGACACCCAGCAGGAGGCAGGCGCCGGCCACGCCGAGGGACAGCGCCCACATCGGGGTGGACGGCCCGCTCCAGTCGTCGACCCGCGCGGTACCAGGGGTCGCGGCGCCGGCCGGAGCGGCCCGGCCCGAACCCGACGCCTCGCCGGGGACCGATCCGCCCTCGAAGCCGACGGCGACCTGCACGCTGTTCGCGGCGATCAGCGCGGGCGGGGTACCGGACGGCAGGGGCGCGACACCGATCACGCACGGCGTCGTACGGCAGTCGATGCCCGCGAACCGCGCGTGCACGGTGAGGGTGACCCGGGGGAGCACACCGTCCGGGCCGATCGTGACCAGGCGGGCGCCGCCCGCCAGATCGCAGTCCCGGTTGCCGGTGTAGCCCTTCTTGCACAGGCCGACCGCGACCGACGTCAGACCGGCGCGGAACCCGGTGCCCTCGACGGTGATCTGCCGGCCCTCGGTCAACCCGGTCGCGGCCGACACCCGGACGGTAGCCACGTCCGCGACGGGGCTCGCCGCGCCGGCCAGAGCGAGCACCGCGGTCGCGGCCAGTGCCGTCCGACCGGTCCGGTGCGCCAGGGAGGTTCTCACGGGGTGGCCTTTCCGTTCCGTCCGAGCAGAGCTGCCCGGCGGCCGCCGGACGCGGGAAGCAGGAGAGGACGCGGCACGGGGACCGCCTGTCCCGCGGGGGCGGCGACGAGCACCGCCGTCCCCCGGTCGGCGACGTGGCGCAGGACGGCCGTGACGGCGGGATCCGCCGCGAGCGGTCCGCAGCCGGGCCCGGTCAGGTCCAGGAGCAGCAACGCGGGCTGCGCGATGAGGGTTTGGGTCAGCCCGAGGACGCACCGCTCGTCGGGGCCGAGCACGGCGCAGGACTCCGTGCCCTTGACCGCGAGGAAGGGGAAGGCCGCGAGCGCGCCCCCCGTCAGTACCGCGGCCCGTTCAGGGCCCAGGTGAGCTCCGGCGGCCGCGACGGCGTCCGTCACCGACCCCGCCGAATGCCCGTGGGGCAGGGCGCCCGCCCGTCCCGGGTCCGAGGGATCGACGTACGCCGACATCCGCAGATCCCATCGTCCCCGTTCCGCGACGCGGGACACGTCGTGGCCCCGAAGCCACCAGCTCCCCGCGTCGGCCCGGCGCAGCCCGCCGAGGACGGCCAGGACCGCCCCCGCGCGGCGGCCGGGCAGCGTGTCCGTCAGATACGTGATCTCCCCGGCCCCCACCGTCAGCCCGAGCCGCCGTACGGGAGGCGCCCCGACGGTCCTCACCCCGAGGCCGCGCACACGGAGCGGAGCCGGTCCGGTGCAGCCGGACCCCTCGGCAGGACCATCGGCCCGCAAGCCGCCGGCGGTGCCCACGTCATCCGCCGCACCGGCGGTACGCGCCGGATCGCCAGCCGGACCGGGCGGCTCGGTGGCGGCCGTGCGCCCGGCGTTGCCGCGAATCAGCGCGAAGGCCGCCGCCACCGCGGGGGCCGGCGCGATCGCGGCCAGAGAGTCCGGGCCGCCCAGCAGCCGGCCGGACAGGACGACCGCCGTCATGGCGGCGGCTCCACCCAGCAACCCGGCCGCTGCGTGGCCGGAGCCATGCGGTCCGCGCCGTTCGGCGCCCACCACCGCCGCGGCCCCGCAGGTGAGGACCAGCGCGAGCGCCAGTGTGAACTGCCAGGCCCGGGCGGCGCCCGCGCAGGCCGCGACCGCCGCCGTGAGCCCGGCCGCGAACAGTGCCGTGCGCGGACCGGTGCCTGCCCCCGGCCGTCCGCCGGTCATGGCGAGCAGACAGGTCAGGACTGCCGCCGCCAGGGCGGCCCAGGCGAACGGCCGGGCGCCCGCGCCGCCCAGGAGCTCCCAGCGGTAGACGACCAGACTCTGCCCGGCGAACAGGGTGCCGAACACCGCCGCGCCCACCGAGGCCACCGTCCACCGGGAAACGGCGGAGTGCCGGGAAACGGCGGAGTGACCGCCGCGGTCGTCCTCCGGTGCGGTGGACCGCAGGCCGGCCGGCACCAGCAGCAGCGCGGCGAGACCGCACCCGAGAGCGCACACGACCTGGGGTCGCCCGGCGAGCAGCACCGTGGCACCGCCCGCGGCGGCCGCCCCCGCGAAGCAGGCCGCATGCCAGGACCGCTCGGCCCGGTAGAGGCCGAGCGAGCCGCCCGCGAGGACCGCGGCCGCCATCAGCAGCCCGGCGAACACCATGGGCGAGCCGAGCAGCGGGGCGGCCCCCGCCAGCACGCAGACCGCCGCCGCCCGCCGGGCGGCCCCCGTGGTTCCGGTCGCCCGACCGCGGCGCCGAAGCACGAATCCGACCGCCCCGGCCAGCAGCAGAACCGTCGGCAGCAGATAGCGGACGGCCTCACCCGGCATCCCGACGGGCCCACCCAGCAGGGGGGCCGCGGCGAGGTAGGACCCGCCGGCCAGGCCGACCGCCGCGGCCGAGCAGACGTCAGGGCGCGGACGGCCGGAGGGAGTGTCGAGAAAGGCCATCACCGCTCCTCGTCCAGAGGGGACGTG
>NZ_RDBI01000152.1 GCF_008042125.1 Streptomyces sp. MS191 | reverse complement strand
CCCCCGTCCCGACCGCCCCCGGGAAGCGTCCTGCCGACCCCGCCGGGCCCGCGGAGAAAGACGGCCCGGCGGTCCGATGACCGGGGTCGCGGCGGGTGTTCGCGAGCCGCCCCACGGCAATGTCACCCGTTCGGCAGGCATGCCGTTCGGCCGGACGGAGCCCCCGCTGCGCCACACTGGCCGCCGAACGCCGCAATTCCCGTGCGGCGCAAGGAGGGTGTGGCCATGGCCGTTTCCATTTCCGTGGTGCTGCTGTTGCTCGTCCTGGCGGTGATCTTCCTGCGCAACGGCGGACTCAAGCTGTCCCACGCGCTGGTCTGCGCCCTGCTCGGCTTCTTCCTCGCCGGTACGAGCATGGCGCCGACGATCGCGAACGGTGTCGCCGCCACCGCCAACGTCGTGAGCAGCCTCAAGCCCTGAACCCCGGCCGCCGTGAGCGGACTCGGGCCCGGTGCGGCCCCTCGGGTGCGGTCCCGGCCCCGCACCGCCGGCGCGTCGGCGGCGCGGCATTGCGCCGGCATGAAGTGCCCGTGAAACCAGCGGCGGTTCCATGTACATCTCACGCACTCGGACCTAACGTCGGCCGCCGGCGCGACCGACGTACGCATCCGAGGAGCCGCATTGACCACCCCCCGAAGGCGAGCCCGTGCGCTCGCCCTGATCGCCGCGCCGCCGGAGGTGTCCTTGAAGATCCTCTCGAAGTCGAGGCGCGTGACAGCCTCGACGGTCGAGGAGCGCTGCGGCAGCTTGTACTCGGCGAGGGTGTCCAGGCTCCTCGGGTCGAGCAGCTTGAGCAGGAAGCCGGAGAAGGTGCCGCACGACTGCGTCTCCTGGACCAACCTCTTCCCCAGCGGCGTATGCGACCCGGTCACGTCCGTGATGCCGGACTGGGACGGCCGCATCTGGTGGGTCACCCGGCTCGGCCGGGTCGGCAC
>NZ_RDBI01000151.1 GCF_008042125.1 Streptomyces sp. MS191 | reverse complement strand
GGCTTGGGGTGGGCCGGTCTTCGTTGGTGTCGGGTGGTTGGCCGCCCTCTCTCCGAGTGTGGCAGCCGGGTCCGTGCCCTCAAGGGCGCTCCTTCGTCGCGTCGCTGCGCGATGGCCTGACGGCCACCCTTGACCGCCCGGCCCCGGCTGCCTTTTCACACTCGGAGGGCGGCCCGGGGAGGGGGCATCCGCTCCGGGGACCGGAGGTTCCCGGGCGCCGTCGGCGGCTGTCGGGTCTAGGGGTGGCTTCCCGCTGTCATTGAATGGGGTGACCCGGCWGSGCTYAGCGGCAATCCGTCGTTTCTTGGTTGGGATTCATGCCCCGCTGGTCATTCCCGGTGGTGGGTGGAGCCGGATCCGCGAGCCCTTGGAGAAGTCGACGCCTCAAGCCGGCCGGTCCGGCCATCCCGACAGGCGGAGTCATCCTGAATGACGCTACGGCGTACATTACCTGCGGTAACACGGATGGGATAAGGGACTTCGGGGGCATACCGGACTCGCAGGGGGCTTAATGTACGCCGTAACGTCATTCCTCGAACGATCCCAGCCCGGCGATGGGGCGGATGGGACCGGTGGGACGGACAGAGCGCGCACGATCCGCGCGCCCGGTGGCCCATGACCCGCACTGCCGATGCCGGCTGCGGATCCGGCTTCACCCCCACCGGAGAGTGACCAGCGGGGCATGAATCCCMRCCAAKAGGYGAGGGATTGCCGCTRAGCSCWGCCGGGTCACCCCATTCAATGACAGCGGGAAGCCACCCCTRGACCCGACAGCCGCCGACGGCGCCCGGGAACCTCCGGTCCCCGGAGCGGATGCCCCCTCCCCGGGCCGCCCTCCGAGTGTGAAAAGGCAGCCGGGGCCGGGCGGTCAAGGGTGGCCGTCAGGCCATCGCGCAGCGACGCGACGAAGGAGCGCCCTTGAGGGCAC
>NZ_RDBI01000150.1 GCF_008042125.1 Streptomyces sp. MS191 | reverse complement strand
CTGGGGCGGCGTGTGCCGCCGTGCGGAAGGGGAGCGGGGGACCGGTGGGCAGGGCGGGACGTGCGGGCGGCGCGGAGGGCTCCGCGCCGACCGTGTCGACGCCGGCCGTGGCCGCGTCGCCGGCGCCGGACGCGGCGCCCGCGATCACGCCGGCGGCCGACTCGACGGACCGGGCGAGGACGTGTGCCCCGAAGCGGGCCGCCGCGTCGGGCAGGCTCGACTGCAGAGGGGAAAGCCCGGGTTCGGGCATCCGTGACTCCTTGGTTGATGGGTGGGCTGCCCCGTGTCCAGGGCACGCTCGACCGGCCCGGGGGTCCGGGCGGTGGCGGACGTCGTCGTACGGGGCCGTGGCTCCGGTCCGGCCGGGCGCCGGGCCGCGGGCGGGCGCGGGGTGCCGAGGGCCGTGCGGCAGCCGGGGCGGCACGTGGTCGCCGGGCCGCGTCGGGCGGCGGGAGCGGCCCGTGGAGGGTCCGCACGCTCGACGGGACGTACCGGACGAGCCTCAGTCGCGCCGGCGGGCGATCTGCACGTTCTCCAGGACGCCGAGCGCGTTGGGCACCAGGATCGCGGCGGAGTAGTAGGTGGTGACCAGGTAGGAGATGATCGACCGCTCGTCGACGCCCATGAAGCGCACCGAGAGCCCCGGCTCGTACTCCTCCGGCAGGCCGGTCTGGCGCAGCCCGATGACACCCTGGTTGTCCTCGCCGGTGCGCATGGCGAGGATGGAGCTGGTGTTCTCCCGGCTGATGGGGATCTTGTCGCAGGGCAGGATCGGGACGCCGCGCCAGGCCGCGACCTGCTGTCCGTCGAGGGTCATGTGGTCGGGGTAGATCCCCCGGGCGTTGAGTTCGCGGCCGATCGCCGCGATCGTCCGGGGATGGGCGAGGAACAGTTTCGTGCCGCGGCGACGGCAGAGCAGTTCGTCGAGGTCGTCCGGGGTGGGCGGGCCGGCGTGGGGC
>NZ_RDBI01000015.1 GCF_008042125.1 Streptomyces sp. MS191 | reverse complement strand
ACGCCATGGACCGGTCGAACTGGGTGGCCAGTTCGGGATCGCGGGCGAAGTGGTCGAAGTGGTTCTCGCCGTAGAGGTGCTCGAAGCCGGGTTGTCCGCTGCGTACGGTATGGGTCAGGTGGGCGAAGGACTGGTAGAAGGGGCCGCCGTACATCAGGGCCAGGGGCCGCATCGACCCCGGGGCCTCCGCGTCCAGAAGCGCGCCGACGCCGGTGAGGCGGAATCCGTCGGGGCCTTCGGAGACCACGCCCAGCATGGCGAGGTAGCGCAGCAGGGTCGCCAGGCTCTGCGGGTCGGCGCCGACGGCGCGGGCCAGCGCGGAACCGTCGGTCCCGGTGTGGCGGTCCATGGCCTCCGGCAGCCGGAGGCGCGCGCACGCCGCCAGGGCCTGGGTGGTCCAGGCTCCGGTCAGCAGCCACAGAAGCGTTTCCGCCGGCTGCTGGTCGGCCGCCGGCCGCGGGTGCCCCGCGGCGGCGAGGGGCCGGCCGAGGTGCTCGCTCAGTACGTCGCGGTGGTCTCCTCCCGCGTACAACTCGACGCGCCGATAAGCCGTCTTCGTGTCGGCGGGGGCGGTGAAGTAGAACACGGTGCCGTCCTCGTGCGGGTTGTAGCCGCCCCCGTCGGCAGCCGCACCGTGCCGCGCGAAGCTCGCCAACAGCCCTCGCAGCACCAGCGGGTCGGGCCGCACGACGTCGAAGGCGAGGTGCGCCTCGTGCTCCAGCGCGCGTTCCTCCGCGGCGATCAGGGTCAGCCCGGAACCCGGTGGCACGGTCAGTGCGAACACCTCGACCGCCCTGCGTTCGCCCGCGGGGCCCCGGACCACGGGACGGAGGATCCTCACGTCGAGCTCCGCGGGATCGAGGCGGTGGCGTGAGGCGAGGCGTTCGCGCACGACGACGCTGGGCTGCGCCTGCGCGTCCGTGGACAGCCCGGACGCCGCCAGGTCCGTCCGGAGCGCGTGCTCGTCGGGCGGGAACACGAGCACGGCGGCGTGTGCGAAGCGGCACTGATCCGTCAAGGCCCGCAGTTCCGGGCCGTCGAGGCCGGGCAGCACGCGTGAGAGCAGGACGGACGTGTCCTGCTCCCGGACGAATCCGGCCGTCGCGCTCAGCCGCTCCGCGTCGTCGCCGGCGTGCGCCCTGGTCGTGGTCCCGGGTGTCTCGGGTGCGGTGGGTGTCGTGGTGGCCGACGCCGCCGTGGTCGCGGGCATGGTGAAGGGATGTTCGGAGCGCATTTCCCTGTCCGTGGGTGAAGGAGGAAGCCCGGCCCGGCCCCCGGGGCATGCCGTGCACCGGGCACGGGCAGCCCAGGGCCTGGCCCGGAGCGGGACGAAGACGAGGAGGAGAGGAAGAGGAAGAGGAGGAGAGGACGAGGACGGTCAGATGCCGACGTAGTTCTCGGCGAACCAGTCCTGCTGGGTGCGCGAGGTCCGCAGCGAGGCGATGCGGGAGCGGCGCAGACGCTCCTGGAAGTGCGAGGCGCCCTCCGAACCGGGAGCGGCGTGCAGGAGGCGGATCATCCAGTGCGAGAACTCCTGCGCCCGCCAGATGTGGGCCAGGCACCGCTCCGAGTAGGAGGCGAGTGGCTCGGGGTCGCCGTGAGCGAGGTCATCGGTGAGGGCCTGGGCCAGGATCTCCGCCTCCAGCACCGCGAGGTTCGCGCCCTTCGCGGCGGACGGGCTGATCAGGGCGGCGGCATCGCCCACCAGGAACAGTGAGCCGTGGCGCAGCGGTTCGAGCACGTCGGACTCGAGGTCGACGACGGTGCGCTGGACGATCCGGCCGCGCAGCAGCTGTCCGTACGCGGTCGCGCGCATGCGCAGGTCGAGTTCGTCCCAGACGCGGTCGTCGCTCCAGGCGTCGGCGTCGGTTCCGCTCTCACACTGCAGGTAGTAGCGGGTGATCTCGGTGGAGCGGGCCATGTGCCCGGCGAATCCCCGCGGGTGGACCGCGTAGCCCACGGCGTCCAGGCTCGGCGGCGCCTCGGCGAGCAGCCCCAGCCAGGACACACCGTGGTCGCGCTGGTGGTGCTGGACCGCACCGGGCGGAAGCGAGCGCCGCCCCGCCCCGTGGCGGCCGTCGCAGGCGGCGACGTACCGTGCCCGCCATCGTCCGGGGCGCCCGTCCGTCTCCCGTACGGTCACCGTGGGCGCGGAGCCGTCCGCGTCGGACACCCGCACCGCCTCGGTGTCGAACCGGATCCGTCCTCCGGCGTCGATGTACCGCGTCAGCAGATCGGCGACGAGTTCGTGCTGCGGATATACGGTGTGCGGCTCACCTCTGCCGAGCTGTCGGTAGTCCAGGCGGAAGCGGCCGTCGTCGGTGCGGAACTCGCAGACTCCGTGCTCCTGCCCGCGTCGGCGCAGCCCCTCGTCGAGACCGTGGCGTTCCAGGATCCGCACGGTGTTCGCGGCGAGGAAGCCCGCCCGGGCCCGGTTCTGGACATGCTCACGACCGGCACGTTCCAGCACGACACAGTCGATGCCGCTGCGCAATAAGAGGTTCCCCAGGACCAGGCCGGCCGGGCCGGCCCCGAGGATGACCACATCTGCCGAGTCCTGTGCGACCCGGGCGTACTGACTCTCTGTCACAACAGTGGATCATAGGCACTCAAAAATATGCGGACGTTCGTATATCACCCGAATGCCGCATGATGCGAAAAGGATTCTCCCCTCCAGGGGCCGCGCCCGGCACAGATACGCGGAGACGGGGCCTGACCTGGGCTCCCGGCGTCGGGCGGTTCGCCTCGCGGACGCTGCCGGCCGGCTGCCCGATCATGTCGCACCGTGCCCCTGCCGACGTGAGGCCGGACCGCGAGCCCGTATCGCGACGGTGTTCTAGCCTGGAAGGACACGCAGCCCGCCGGGGCGGGGACCTTCGTTCGTCCGGCACCTTCCGT
Source organism: Streptomyces sp. MS191 (assembly GCF_008042125.1). Classification (GTDB taxonomy): domain Bacteria; phylum Actinomycetota; class Actinomycetes; order Streptomycetales; family Streptomycetaceae; genus Streptomyces. The sequence goes on along the minus strand of NZ_RDBI01000015.1, from coordinate 12,327 downwards.
CGGTCCGCCTCCGGGCGATGCGTCCGATCGGCAGGTGAGATCGATGGGCGGCACGGCCGGCCCGGCCGGCGAAGGAAACCATTACGACGTGATCGTCGTCGGCGCACGCTGTGCCGGCGCGCCGACCGCGATGCTCCTGGCTCGTCAGGGTCACCGGGTTCTCCTGGTCGACAGGGCGACGTTCCCGAGCGACACGATCTCCACGCATCTGATCCATCCCCCCGGTCTGGCCGCGCTGGACCGGTGGGGGCTGCTGGAGCGGGTCGTGGCGAGCGGGTGTCCCCCCATCGACACGTACGCGTTCGACCTCGGACCGTTCTCCATCGTGGGCTCACCGGCCGGCGAGGGATTCGAGGCCGCGTACGCGCCGCGCCGCACCGCCCTCGACAAGATCCTCGTCGACGCCGCCGCGGAATCCGGTGCCGAGGTGCGCGAGGGCTTCACGGTGGAGGAGCTGCTGTTCGACGGGGCGACCGTGACCGGCATCAGGGGGCACCACAAGGGCGGCGGCACCGCCGTCGACCACGCACGGTTCGTCGTGGGCGCGGACGGGGTCCACTCCTCCGTCGCGAAGGCGGTGCGGGCCGCCAGCTACGCGGAGAAACCGAAGATCAACGCCTACTACTACGCGTACTGGGCCGGCATGCCCATGCGGGGCACGTACGAGGCGTACGACCGCGGCGACCGCGCCTGCGCCACGTGGCCCACCAGCGAGGACCTGACGATGGTCATCTGCGGCTGGCCCATGCAGGACTTCGAGGCCAATCGCGACGACGTCGAGGGCAACTTCCACGCCACGCTGGCTCGCGCTCCGGAGCTCGCCGAGCGGATCGACCGGGCGACCCGGGCGGAGCGGTTCGTGGGGACGGCCATCCCGAACTACTTCCGCACACCCTTCGGTCCCGGGTGGGTCCTGGTCGGCGACGCCGGATACCTCAAGGACCCCATCACCGCCCAGGGCATCCAGGACGCGTTCCGGGACGCGGAGCGGTGCACCAGCGCCCTCGACGACGTGCTCACCGGCCGCCGGTCCTTCGACGAGGTGATGCGGGCCTCGCAGGAGGAGAGGGACGCCCAGGTCATGAGCATGTACGAGTTCACGGCCCAGTTCGCGACGATGGAACCGCCGCCTCAGGAGATGCAGCAGCTGCTCCTCGCCGTGTCCCAGAGCCCCTCGGCACGCGACGAGTTCGTCAGGGTCACGGCGGGCATGACCCCGCCCGAGGAGTTCTTCGGCCACATGCAGGAACGGATGAGCCACCACCGGGCACCCGACGCGGCCTGATCGGGGCGCGGCGGGGCACGGCGGCGCCGAAGGGGACCAGGTCGCCGCCGCGGTCGACCGGCGGGCGAGCCGGCCGAGGAGGAGTCGCGTTGATCAACGACGGCCCCGCGTGACACGGTGATCGCACTCGCATTCCGCGAATGAGGATGCCGTCCGAATCATCGTGGCCAACCTGCCCGACGACTGCGGACCGGCCATCGACGGAACCCCGGACGAGCTGTGACCGGCACCGAGAGTACGGGCCCGGCCGACCCGGCCCGCGCCCGCCTGCCGCTCGGCGTGTACGCGACCGCCGACGCGGCGCCCTTCCTCAGGGAACCTCCGCCCAGCCGTTGCGCATGGCGTGGGCTCCGAGCTGCATCCGGGTCCTGACTCCGGCCAGGTCCATGAGGTGGCGCAGGCGCCGGTGCAGCGTGCGCGGTGACAGGCCGAGTTGGGTCGCGGCGGTCAGGTCCGTCAGGCCGGCCAGGAGCAGGGCGAGGATCCTGCGGTCGAGGTCGGTGGGGCCTTCGGCGGCGACCTCTACGGAGGGATCGGCCTCTCCGCCGGTGCCCGCCAGTTCGATGGGGCGGGCCGCGCGCCACACCGTCTCGAAGAGCGCGTCCAGCGCGTCCAGGAGGCCGCTGCGGTGCAGCAGCACGGCGCCCGGCTCCCCGGCGGCCGTGACCGCCAGCGGGACGAGGCCGAGGTCGGAGTCGGCCAGGACCAGTTTCATCGGGAGCTCGTCGGCGACACGCAGCTGCACGCCCTTGCCCAGGGACTCGATCGCGTCGTCGATGATGCCGGGTTCCGCCAGTACGGCCCGGTCCAGCACGGCGCGGAAGTGCACACCCCGGTCGATGGCCACGGGTTCGGCCGTGTTCTCGTCGGGCGGCAGGGCGACGAACGGCGCGGTGATGAAGGAGCGGACCTGCGTGCGGGCCGCCTGCTGCACCTGGAGGAACCGGTGCCGGATGGCGTCGACGCCCGTGACGACCTCGATCAGGTCGCTGATGCTGCTCCCGGTCATCGCCGCCCGGTGTTCCTCGGCGAAGGCCGCCAGGGCGTGCTCGGCCATCCGCAGCCCGTCGCGGCGCTGGCTGATGAGGGCGCCGAGCGCCATGGCCGGCGGCGCGGCGGTGAACCGGCCGTCCGCCGCCGACCTGGTCACGAGTCCCCACGAGACCAGGCGGGACAGGGCCTTGTCGACGTGTGCGTGCCCGATCTCGAGCTGCTCGGCGAGCTGGGCGGCGAGGGAGCCGGGCCGTCCGAGCAGCGCCCGGTAGACGCACTCGTCATCGGGTTCGAGGCCCAGGACATCCAGCATCGGCGACCGACTCTCTTCCACTTGCCGCAGCGGGGAGAGTATGCGCCATGGCGGCAGACCCTGAATAGTCCCTGCTGGGAGCAGGTGCGAGGGGAAGGGCCCCGGGGAGTCGCCTCCCCGGGGCCCGACGGTGCGATTCATCGCAGGCCGTACGCCCGGATGATCTCGTTCTTGACGCTGAAGCCGCCGTCCGTCGCGGCGCTCGCGCGGACCGAGACGAAGCCGCCGGACTTCTTGGACGGCTTGAACGAACCCGTCCAGGAGCCGCCGGACCCCTTGGCCAGGGTCACCTTCTGCCAGGTCTTGCCGTCGTCGTACGAGACGTCCAGCTTGACCGTGGTGATCTTGCCCGGCACGGTGCCGCCGTCCATCGACACCGGCTTGAGAGCGATCCGCTGGGTCTCGTTGGCCTTGACGTCACCGTGCAGGTCCGTGTCCAGGGTGTAGTCCAGGTTCAGCACCGAGAACCGCTCGAAGAAGTCCGAGTCGACGGTGTCGGACATGTACGTCCACTCGGTGTGGGTGCGCGTCGACAGCCGGAAGACGTCGCTGGGGCGCTCCGCGTCGAGGACGGCGCGGTAGGGCAGGTTGCCCGCCGGGACCTCCACCCACTGCATGTCCCCGCTGACCGGGTTGTCGTGGATCAGCTTGTCGCCCTGGAAGACCTGCAGGTGTTCCGGCGTCTCACCCCACGGCAGGTTGCCGCCCAGCCTCATGTTGTCGCTGGCGGAGGCCCATGCCTGGACGTTCCAGGTCATGTAGTTCTGCCAGCGCGAGTTGTAGACGCCGAAGGACTCGCCCTGGGCGGGCCGGGACAGGGGAGCGAACCAGTTGAGACGGGTGGTGCTGCCCTTGGCGTACGTGTTGTCGCCCGACACCATCACCCAGGGCAGGTTGGTGTCGACGCTCTGCGCGTGGAACTCGCGCCACACCTGGCCGGGGGTCACCCATTCGGTGCGGGTGCCGGGGTGCCACTCCATCTCGGGGAAGTTGAACGACGGGCTGAGGGTGAAGTCGGACCGGTAGCCCTCCGACAGCTTGCCGTCCGTGGCCGAGTAGTAGTGGGCGTCGATCCGGGCGAGATCCCGCTGGGTCGGCTTGTAGACCAGGGCGCGGTCCGGCACCTGGCCGGGGTACTCCCGGGTCAGGTCGTAGACGTAGGGCGTGTACTCGGTCTGCTTCACGGTCAGCTTGAAGACGCCGGCCTTGGCCATCGCGATGAGGCCCCTGCCCGCGTCACGGTGGACGGTGGCGACCGGGATGGCCGACTCGCCCACGTACTCCATCAGGGCACCGGCGCCGTCGTTGACGACGACCAGGGCCTTCGCGCCGGCCGCGACCGCGGCCTCGGTGCGCTCCTGCGGCGAGACCTCGTCGCTGCGCTCGACGACGACGAGCTTCCCCGCGGCCTTGACCTTGCCGTACGCGGCCGCCGCGCCGTCGCCCGCGTAGACGGCGTCCCATCGGTCCGTGGCGGTGCTCAGCGTGCTGCCCGCCTGCGCCCGGGCCTCGAACCGGAGACGGCCGCCCGACGCGCTCAGGTCGAGCTGCGGCTCGCCCTTGCGCCAGCGGGTGGTCAGGATGAACTCGCCCTGCTTCATCGGCTCCGTCGGCGCGACGTAGACGTCGTCGTACGTCGGCGGCAGCACGTACGCGCTGCGGTAGTCCATGAACGGGTCGAAGCCCTTGTAGTGGACGTTGAAGTCGACCTTGCGCTGGCGGTCCTCGGTGCGCTGCGGTGCCTCGGTCTGGAGCAGGCGCGCCTTGCTCGCGTCCAGGACCACCTCGGCCTTGCCGTCCTTGAGCACGGTCTCCGGGTCGACCAGCACGGCCATACCGGAGCGGTCGCCCTTCTCGCCGGCCACGTCGAGGTAGCCCGCGACGGTGTAGAGGCCGGGTGCCATGCGCATGGTCGTCGAGCCGTCGACGTAGACCGACCACGGCCAGAAGTCACCGGCCAGGTTGATGGAGACCTGGCCGGCGGCCGGCTTGCCGTCGCGGCCGACCAGCTTGATGGTCAGGTCGTAGCGCTCCTCCTCCTTGAGCAGCGCCACGGAGGTGCGGGTCACCGGGTTCCCGGTGGCCGCGTCGGTGGCCGTCACATAGCCGACGTGCCTGCCGGCCGAGGCGGCCTTAGGGTCACCGGTCACCGGGACGGCTGCGGTGCCGCCCGCCGGGACGGTCACCCTGGTGGCTCCCAGCGAGAACGGTCCCCCGTCGCCGGTCAGCGCCAGGTTCAGCGTGACGTCGGCGGAACCGGTGTTGGTGTAGGTCAGGTCCTTCGTGACGGCGGCGTCGCCCGGCTCGTGCGGCCAGGTGTAGTTGCCGAAGAAGAGCGAACCGGTGCCGCGGACCGTGGTGCGCACGGCGGCGGCCACGTCGAGACGGCCGGTGCCGACCTCGTACGGCGAGTACCCGCTGTCCAGCCCCTTCGCGGTGCTCATCAGGTGTTCCTTGAGCTGCGCGCCGGCCCAGTCCGGGTGCTGCTGGGCCAGGATGGCCGCCGCGCCCACCACGTGCGGGGTGGCCATCGAGGTGCCGCTGATGGTGCGGTAGAGGCCCTGACCGCCGTCGGTCATCTCCTGCGAGCGGGCCGCGGTGATGTCCACGCCGGGAGCCGCGATGTCCGGCTTCATGCCACCGGAGTAGGCCAGCGGGCCGGTGCTGGAGAAGGACGCGAGCCGGTCCTGCTTGTCCGTGGCGGCCACGGTCAGCGCCGCGGCGGCCGCACCCGGGGCGGAGATGCTCTCCGGTCCCGCGTTTCCGGCGGCTATGACGAACAGCGTGCCGTACTGCGCGGAGAGCGCGTCGACCGTCTGCGACATCGGGTCGCTGCCGTCCGTCGGGTAGGAGTCGCCGAGGCTCATGTTGACGACGTCGGCACCGGACTCGGCGGCCCACTGCATGCCGGCCATGACCCAGGAGTCCTGGCCGTAGCCCTCCGCGCCGCCGAGCACCTTGCCGACGTACAGGTCTGCGCCGGGCGCGACGCCCTTGTTGTCGCCCCCGGAGGCGGCGCCCGAACCGACGATCGTGCCGGCCACGTGGGTGCCGTGGCCGTTCACGTCGGTGATGCCCTCCCCCGGGACGAAGCTGGCCGTGCCGTCGATCAGGCCGGCGAAGTCGGGGTGGTTGGCGTCGATGCCGGTGTCGAGGACCGCCACCTTGACGCCCTTGCCGGTGTAACCGGCCGCCCAGGCCTCGGGCGCGCCGATCAGCGGCACGCTCTCCTTGAGGTTGGCCTTGACGCGACCGTCGAGCCACAGCTTCGCGACTCCCGCGCCCAGCGTGTCGCGGCCCTCGGGCGCGACGGAGGTCCAGAACGTGCGGGCCTGGCGCTTCTCGGTGCTGAGCACCGCGCCGCGGATGCCCTTGAGCTTCCGGGTCAGTTTGCTGCCGCGGGGTGCCGTCGGCTCGGCGACCGCGCGGGACTTCGACTCGGTGTACGTCGCGATCAGCGGTACCGCGGCCGACTTCGCGTCGTCGTACCCCATCTCGATCAGGTCGGTGACGTTGAACAGCCGCCGGTCCAGCTTGTCCGCGCCCACGAGCGGCGCGGCCTCGTCCGGGAGGACGAACAGGTCRCCCTGGATCTGCTGGATCTTGACGCCGCCGACGGCACTGTCAGGCCGGTCGACCTCGGCGGTCTGCTTGCCGTCGGCCATCGTGGTGACCGTGACGACGTCGCCGGTGACCAGGGTGACCTTGTGGGTCGCCGAGGGCTTGGCGGGGACGGCGGGCTTGCTCGGTGCGGCCTGCGCGGGTGCGTGCAGAGCGACGAGCCCCGAGGCCAGCAGGGGGACGGCGGTGGCCGCCGAGACCAGCTGCCAACGCCTGCGCCGGAAGGCGGGAGGAAGGGAGGGGGAAGACATGCCATGGGTCTATCGACCGGCGAACACCGCCGTGAAGGCCTGGTGGCGGCAAGTCCTCGCCATGGCAAAGGTTTGTCAGCGGTGAACCCCGCGATTCCGGGCGGAAAGACGCCGAACGGCCGCCGGGCCGCCGTGCCGGAGCGGCGACGGGGGCCCTCCCGCCCCGCCGACATGCGGCGGAGCAGGACGGGGGTCAGATTGGAGGTACCGACCCACCGGACACGACGCGTCGGCGGGCGGACGACGTGGAGGAGCCTGTCATGACGGCGCACCCGAGTGCACCCGGCCGTCGAGGGCGTGTCGCGAAAGCAGCGCCGTCCGCCCGGAGGACGGGCCCCGCGGCGCCTGGTGCGTGCGATCGCCATGCGGAGGGCCGCTCTCGTACCGGGCGTACCCGGGCGGTCCCGACAACACGGCGTGGGGGCACCTCCCGTGCCGAAAGGCCACGGGGGACCGTGCCGGGCGCCGCGGGGCAGGCGGGACTCTCGCCACACGCCCTGGCCGCGCACCGGGGCGCGGGCCGGCCGGTTGGCGCCGCCGCCGTCGAGGCCGGCCGTCCATGGCACCCGACGAGATGACAGGGCGGCCGCCGGGGCTGGTTCTCGTCGTCGGCGTCTCCGGGGCGGGCAAGTCGACGGTGGGCCGTCTTCTCGCCGAGCGGTTGGGCTGGACGTACCGGGACGCGGACGAGTTCCACTCCGAGGCCAACCGCACCAAGATGGCCGCCGGCCATGCCCTCACGGACAGCGACCGGGCTCCGTGGCTCGAAGCGATCGGGGAGTGGATGGACCGGGCGGCCGCGGCCGGTGAGCGGGCCGTGGTGGCCTGTTCGGCGCTCAAACGCGCCTACCGGGACACGCTGCTGGCAGGGCGCGCCGACGCCCTTCTGGTGTACCTGCACGGCACGCCCGACCTGCTGCGCTCCCGGCTGGCCGCGCGGGACGGTCACTTCTTCCCGGCGGACCTGCTGGACAGCCAGCTCGCGGACCTCCAGGAGCCGCAGCCCGACGAGCACCCGCTGGTGGTGGAGATCGACCAGCCTCCGGAGGCGGTCGTCAGCGCCACGCTGACCCTGATGCGCAGGGAGTCCGCCGTCGGGTCACCGGCGGAAGGGCCGCACGCGGAGCGGGCAGGCCACACCGTCGCCGGCGACGGCTCCCCCGCGTCCGCCGGCCCCACGGGCGCGTCGTGGCGGTTGGTGCGCGGGGAGCAGAGCGCGGAGGTGGTCCAGCTGGGCGGCGCCCTGCGCGACTACACCGTGGGCGGCCGGCCGCTGCTCGACGGGTTCTCCACGGGGTCCACCAGTTTCCACGAGGTGGGGCCCACCTGGGCGGTGCAGATCATCGTCCCTCTCTGGTACCTCCGGGCCTACCTGTGGTATGTCCTGCTCTCACCCTTGATGCTCTGGGCCCTGCGACGTTTTCCGGTGGTGACGCTGTTCACCCCCCTCGCCCGTCTCGCGGACGCCCTCACCCGCCACCGCGCCGCCGAACCCGAGTCCCTCGCCGACGCGCTGCTGCTCGAACTCCTCCCGGCCGGAGGCGCCACCGACGACACCGCCCTCGTCATCGTCCGGCTCTGAGTCGGCGGTCGCAGAACCGCCCCCTCGTCGAGGTGCGGCGAGAAAGCGGATCAAGCTACGGTTCCCCGGTGACCGAGACGCGGCGACGCCGAGACCAAGGCCCTCCCGGCAGTGACTCCGACGAGCGGTCGACACTGCTCGCGTTCCTGGACTACGTACGCGAAGCGGTGGCCGCGAAGGCGCAGGGCCTGGACGACGGGCAGGGGCGGCCGGAGTAGCCTCCGGCACCAGCGTCTTCGGGCTGGTCAAGCACCTGGCCGCGGCAGAGCGCTACTGGTTCGTCTGGGCCTTCGACGGTGCCGACGTCGAGCATCCGGACCTCGGCATGGATCTCTCCGAGGGTGACAGCGCGGACAGTCTCCTCGCTGCCTATCGCGCCGCCGTCGAGCGGTCCAACGAAATCATCGAGCGTTGCGACGACTTGAACCGTCCCTGCGCGCGGGCCGCGGGCACGGCGGGAGTCGTGCGGTCGATGCGGTGGGTGCTGGTGCACATGATCGAAGAGACCGCCCGCCATGCGGGCCACGCCGACATCCTCCGCGAGCAGGCCGACGGTTCCGTCGGCAGGTGAGGCGGCGCCGCGCACTGATCTCTCATGTCCCCGGTGGCGGGAGAGGACACCCGAACGCGCCGGGAGGAGAGTGGCCTTGCGGCCACCCTCCCGCGCGTCGGGCCGGGAATCCGCCCTGCCCCGCTCCGTCATGAGCCGCGCGAGCTCTCCCGGTCCACGCGAAGCCCCCGTCAGGCGGCGGCCCGGCGCCTCCCCCGCCGGCGGCGCGGGTACGGGAAGAGTCGCGGCGAGCGCTTGGCGGCCACGTCCTCGACCCAGCCGAAGGCCAGCACCAGCAGCCCGAGCAGTGGGATCGCCACCAGCAGCGTGAACCATCGGCTGGCCAGCAGCCACGGGAGGTTCTCGTAGAAGAAGGGGACGCGCCAGAGGGGGTCGATCAGCGGGACGGCGATCACCAGCGCGGCCTCGTGCCAGAGGTAGACGCTGACCGCGCGTGCGTTGAGCAGGCTGACCAGGCCGTTCCAGCGTTTCAGCGGCCTGGGCCACTGATCCCAGGACGGGCTGACGTGGAGAAGGATGGCGACGAAGCCGAAGGACCACAGGGCCTGGGCGATCGGCCAGGCCTCGATGTCGGTCGGATGCGTCGGGTCGATCGGCCGGGTCTGCAGGTACCAGAGGCCGGCCACCATGATCAGCGGCGCGATGGACGGCAGCACGTACTGCGGGATCTTCTTGAGCAGCCCCTCCTGGTGGGCCATGCCGAGGATCCAACAGGAGCCGAACATCGTGAAGTCGCCCGCGGTCTCCCAGACCCGGCCGTAGACGAACTCCTGGTCGATGAAGAACGTGTTGAGGGCGATCGACAGGGCGAGGGGGGTGAACAGCGTCACCACCGGAAAACGTCGCAGGGCCCAGAGCATCAAGGGTGAGAGCAGGACATACCACAGGTAGGCCCGGAGGTACCAGAGAGGGACGATGATCTGCACCGCCCAGGTGGGCCCCACCTCGTGGAAACCGGGCAGGTCGCCCGCGTACGGCGGAGTGCTCAGGGGCAGGATCCAGAACGCCAGCTTGGCCCACCACCAGGTGGGGTGGCCGTCGGAGTCGGGGCCCCAGCCGTCGAGGACCTGGAGGGTGATCATGACGGCGCCGAACAGCCACATCGGCGGCAGCAGCCGGCGCAGCCGGCCGCGGATCACGCCGAGGGCGGGACGGCTCAGTGAACGGGCCATCAGTGAGCCGGCCAGCGCGAACATCACGCCCATCGACGGGAAGACGAGAGGCAGCCAGAACCAGCCGAAGTTGTGGTAGAGCACGACGCGAATCAGCGCCAGCGCGCGCAGCAGGTCGAGATAGCGGTCCCGGCCGCCCTTGCGCGCGGACGGTACCTCCGGCTGCGGCTCCGGCAGCAGGAGGGCGGGGACTCTCAGCTGGAGGGTCTCCTGGGCGCGCCCGAACTCGATGGATGCGGTCACGGTCAGGCCTCCACAGGTGCGGCGACCTCGCCGGTGCGCCGGAGCTTCTGCCAGCGCAGTCGGCCACCGGTCATCGCCGTGATCGCGGACTGCAGCAGGACGATGTACATCAGCTGCCGGTAGACCAGCTGCTGGATCGGCAGGCTGATCAGGTGCCAGGGCTTCTCGCGGTCGAGCCGGAAGGCGTACCAGGACAGGGCGCCCTGGAGCAGGATGAAGCCACCCCAGCTGGTGAGGGTGATCGGGGCGTCCCCGAAGAACACGCCGTACAGCAGGAACAGGTCGACCAGCGGCGCCAGCAGCGGGGCGACCACGCCGAACAGCACGACGAGCGGCAGCCCGATGCGGCCGAAACGCCCGGCCGGGCCGCGGGAGGTCACCGCACCGCGGTGCTTCCACATCGCCTGCATGCTGCCGTAGCTCCAGCGGTACCGCTGGGACCAGAGCTGCTGGAGGGTGGCGGGAGCCTCGGTCCAGGCGCGGGCGTGCTCGGCGTAGACGATCCGCCAGCCGTCGCCGAGCACCGCGATGGTGATGTCCGTGTCCTCGGCGAGGGTGTCGTCGCTCATCCCGCCGACCCGGTGCAGGGCCTCCTTGCGGAAGGCGCCGACCGCGCCGGGGATGGTCGGGATGACGTTGAGCATGTCGTACATCCGACGGTCCAGGTTGTGGCCGAGGACGTACTCGATGTGCTGCCAGGCGCCGATCAGGCTCTCGCGGTTGCCGACCTTGGCGTTGCCCGCGACCGCGCCGATCGCCGGGTCCCCGAAGGGCTGGACCAGCTCGCGCACGGTGGACGGCTCGAAGACGGTGTCGCCGTCCATCATCACGATGATGTCGTGCGAGGCGGCGGCGATGCCGGTGTTGAGGGCGCTGGACTTGCCGCCGTTGACCTTGCGGATCAGCCGCACGAACGGCAGGTTCATGTCCTCGACGATGTCCGCGGTGCCGTCCGTGGAGCCGTCGTCGATGACGATCACCTCGATCGGATAGTCGCTCGCGGCCAGTGAGTGGAGCGTGTTGGCGATGCACTCGCGCTCGTTGTAGGCCGGGACCAGCACGGTGACCGGTGCGGTGACGGGCGCTCCCCAGGCGTCCCGCCGCTTGGAGCGGCGGGCGTGGATCGGCGCGAGAACGAGCATCAGCGCGAACCGGCCGAAGTTGAGGAAGCCGACGAGGGCCAGCAGCCCGACCAGCACCGGCAGCGTGTGCACGGCGACCTGGGTGGCCCAGATGAATCCCTTGCCCGCCCACAGCTGGAAGCCGTGCACCGGCACGTTGGCGTCGGAGGCGCCCAGCGCCTCGGAGATGGTGGTGAAGCGGTAGCCCTGGGCCTGCAGCCTGTCGATGATCTGCACGAGCGCGTCGATGGTCTGGGTGCGGTCGCCACCCGCGTCGTGCAGCAGGATCAGCGCGCCCGCGCCGGGCTTGGACGGCATCGCCGCCTGGACGATCTCCTCGACGCCGGGACGCTTCCAGTCGTCGGTGTCGCGGTCGATGAACGCGGTGAGGTAGCCGCGCGCGCCCAGGTACTTGATCACCGGGTAGTTCCAGTCGTCCAGCGCCGAGGCGTCGGAGGAGTACGGCGGCCGGAACAACGCGCTGTGGACGCCCGCGACGCCGGCCAGCGCCAGCTGCGTCTGTGCCATCTCCCAGCTGATCCGGGCGCGGGACTGGTACACCAGATCGGGGTGGGTGAAGGTGTGCACGCCGAGTTCGTGGCCGCCCGCGACGATCTGCCGGATGAGCTCCGGGTTGCGCGTGGTCATGGCGCCGGTCACGAAGAAGTCCGCGCGGATGCCGCGGGCCGCGAGCACGTCCAGGATCTTCGGAGTCCACTCCGGCGAGGGACCGTCGTCGAAGCTCAGGACCACGGTGCGGTCGGGGATGTGGTAGCTCACGGGGTGCTCGTTCTTGGTGCCGCGCGCGTCGATGATCGGACCACCCTTGAGCAGGTTGTCCGGCACGGTCGTCTTGTCGACCGACGTGGCGATCCGGGCGTCGTGGAACGCCTCGTTGGTGGCGAGGCCGCGCAGGACGAGGAGCGCCAGCAGGCAGGCCAGCAGGGACAGCGGCATGAAGAAGCGCAGCGGCGGCGCGGCCAGTCGACGCGGCCTGAGCAGGGACTGCCGGCGGCGCTGGTGGCGGGACAATGACGCTCCTGGAGATGGGTGGTGCGGTCGATCCGGGGTGCTTGGTCGGTCGGCCCGAAGGCGTGCCCCGTGCGGCGCGGTGGTGATGGGCTGGGATGTGGTGGCCGAGGTCTTCGGCCGGGGTGTCGCGGACCGCATGGGCG
>NZ_RDBI01000149.1 GCF_008042125.1 Streptomyces sp. MS191 | reverse complement strand
GGGCGAGGCGGACGGTGGCGCCGAGCACGGAGAGCCCGTGCGGGGCCACGACGACGGGTTCCAGGGTGATCGCGACGACCTCGGGATGGTCGTCGACGAGCCGGGAGACGCGCAGCAGCAGTTCCTCCAGGGCCGGGGTGTCGACCGGGGCGGAGCCGCGCCAGCCGAAGAGCAGCGGGGCGGTGCGGATGGAGCGCACGAGCTCGGCGGCGTCCCGGTCGGTGGCGGGGACCAGCCGGTGGGACGTGTCGCCCAGCAGTTCGGAGGCGGCCCCGGCGAGCCCGAAGGACAGCACGGCGCCGACGGCGGGGTCGATGGCCGAACGGACGACGGTGTCCACGCCGCGGGGCACCATCGCCTGCACGACGGGGTGGAGCTCCTCCGGCTTGCCGAGGGCCTGGGCCATCTCGGTGTAGGCGGTGCGCAGTTGCTGCTCGGTGGCCAGGTCGAGCCGGACGCCCCCGAGGTCGGGGCGGTGGCGCAGATGGGGCGCGGTGGTCTTGAGGGCCACGGGGTAGCCGAGGCGCGCGGCGGCCGCGACGGCCTCGTCGGGGCCGGGCGCGGGCAGCGTCGGGCGGACGGCGATCCCGTACCGCGAGAGAAGCTCGCCCGCCGCGTCCGCGTCCAGGGTCACGCCGGCGGCCTCGGCGTCCTCCCCGAGCAGCCGCTCGATCTGGGCGGCGGCGCCGCTCTCGTCGATGTCCTCGTACTCCGGCACCCGCCCGGGCTCGGCGGCCTGCCGCCGCCACTGCCCGTACCGCACGGCTTCGGCGAGCGCCCGTACGGCCCGCTCGGCGGCGGGGTAGGCGGGGATCCCCCCGGTGACGAGGCCACCGGGCACGGAGCCGCTGCCGGGTGCGGAGGCGGCGGCGCCGAGGGGCGGGGACCCCGGGTGACCGGGCGGGCCGGACGTGGCGGCGCCGGGTGCGCCGGCCGGGGTG
>NZ_RDBI01000148.1 GCF_008042125.1 Streptomyces sp. MS191 | reverse complement strand
AGACCGGCTGGACGGTGCTCCCCGGCTTCCGGGGGCGGGGCGTCGCCACCGCCGCGACGCGGGCGGTGGCGACGCGGGCGCGGGCCGCGGGCCTGCACCGCTTCCTGCACGCCTTTCCGTCGACGGACAACGGGCCGTCGAACGCGGTCTGCCGCAAGGCCGGTTTCGAGCTGCTCGGCGAGCAGGGGTTCGAGTACCCGCCGGGCCGGCCGATGCACTGCAACGACTGGCGGCTCGACCTCCGGCCCCCGGGCTCCGTGGACTGATCCGGGCGGGGGCGTCCGTCTCTCCCGTCCCCTCCCGTGCGTCGCCGGCTCCGGCGGCCCCGGCGGGGGACGGGAACGGCTCGCGGCTCAGCCCCGCGCGGCCTCGCCGTCCGGGGACTTCAGCTCCTTGGTGAAGTGGAAGGCGACGATGTCGAGGCGTTCGCGCAGGTAGAAGCGGTGGGCGGCGGTGCGGTGGGTGCCGGAGTCCAGGTTCAGCTCGAAGCAGCCCTCGTCGCTCGCGTGCCGTTCCAGATGGGCGAGCAGGCCGTGCCCGACCCCGGTGGAGCGGGCGGTGGCGGCGGTGACGAGGTCGTCGACGTAGAGCTTGCGGATCGAGCTGGTGTTGTGGACGATCCGCCAGCCCGCGGCGCCCACGCACTGCCCGTCGTCCGCGTAGGCGGCGGTGAAGCGCAGACCCTGGACCCGGCCGCGGTCCTGCACCTCGGCGAAGAGTTCGGGGGTGAGGTGGGGACGCAGCTCGCGCAGGACGGGGAGCAGGTCGGACTCCAGGCGGGGGTCGCCGTACTCGAGGTCGATGATCTTCATGGGCCGGACGGTAGCGCGCGGGGCCCGACGGACCTCGTGGGCCGGTCCGCGGGTGCGCGGCTCGGCCGGGCTCGGGTCCGGACGGGCTCGGGTGGGGAGG
>NZ_RDBI01000147.1 GCF_008042125.1 Streptomyces sp. MS191 | reverse complement strand
CGGTCACCGTCGACGAACTCGTCGACGAGGTGTACGGCGACGAGTCTCCGCACGACGCCTCCGCCGCCCTCCAGGCCCTCGTCGGACGGCTCCGCCGCGTCCTCGGCAAGGACGCCGTCGAGTCCACCCCCGGCCCCGGCTACCGGCTCCTCGCCCGGCCCGAGGMCGTCGGCGAGGGCGCGGCGGGCGTCCTCCCAGGCGGCGAGGGCGTCGGCCTGGCGGCCCTCGGCACGCAGGGCGCGGACGAGCTGGGCGCGGAAGCCTTCGTCGTACGGATACGCGGAGGTGAGCTCGGACAGCTCCGGTACGAGTCCGTCGACGGCGCCGCGGCTCAGGTCGGCTTCGACGCGCCGGCGTACGGCCGCGAGCCGCTGGGCCTCCGGGCGGACGCGCGCGTGCTCGGGCAGGTCGGCGAGCGCCGGGCCGCGGAAGAGGGCGAGCGCGGTGCGCAGCAGGCCGGCGGCCGCCTCGGGGTCGCCGGCGTCGAGCAGGCCGGCGGCCCGGGCGGTGTGGCGCTCGAAGACGTACAGGTCGACGTCCTCGGGCCGGGCGAGGAGCCGGTAGCCGGGGCCGGGGGTGGACTCGACGGCGTCCTTGCCGAGGACGCGGCGGAGCCGTCCGACGAGGGCCTGGAGGGCGGCGGAGGCGTCGTGCGGAGACTCGTCGCCGTACACCTCGTCGACGAGTTCGTCGACGGTGACCGCCCGGCCGGGCCGCACGGCGAGCGCGGCGAGCAGCGCGCGCAGGCGGGCGCCGCCGAGCGGGAAGGGGGTGCCGTGGGGGTCGAGGGCCTGGGTGGTGCCGAGGATGAGATACCGCACGCGGGTCATTGTCCCCGGGGGAGGTGCGCGGCGCCTCGGGGTTTACCCGGAGTGTCCCCCGCCGGTACACGCGGTGTGCGGGGGGACGGGCG
>NZ_RDBI01000146.1 GCF_008042125.1 Streptomyces sp. MS191 | reverse complement strand
GCGGCCCCTCGGCGAGGGACCGCGAGGCCGAACCGGTGTCGGTGAGCTCCCTGAGCAGGTCGCCGAACTCGGTGAAGGCGGCCTCGTCCTCCGGCTGTTCGCGCAGCAGCACGGAGAGCCGTTCCACCACGGCCTCCTTGCCGGGATGCACCGCCGCCACGGACTCGAAGTCGGGGATCGGCTCGTCCGTGAACATCGTCGACGGCCACACCAGCCCGGCGTACGCCATCCGCGCGCCCGGTCGCACCACGCCCGGGAAGGAGGCGAAGAAGGCCGCGTACATGCGGGTGGCCACGGACCTGGTGGTGTTCGCCCACGGGTGGAACAGCGACCCGTCCGTGGCCCCGCGCGCGGCGAGCGCCGACAGCGCCTCGTGCTGCCCGGCCGCGCCGTCGCCGTCCTTGTCGAAGGTGATCTCCCGGTACGGCTCCACACTCATCCCGGCCATGGGCGGTCCGCCCCTCCGTGTCGAGGACACTGTCGCGGGAGGAGCCCGAGGGTCCCTCCCGCGACAGCATCCTGCGCGCACGGGAGGACGGCCAGGGTTTCGGCGCGGACGCGCCGCGGAGACCACCGGGAAGTGCGGCAACAGGCCGTACGGGGCGGCCGGGCCACGGACGGGCCGTGGCCCGG
>NZ_RDBI01000145.1 GCF_008042125.1 Streptomyces sp. MS191 | reverse complement strand
CCGAGCGCGGGCGGCATCGCGAGGCGGAGGTCGATCAGACCGTCCTGGCTCGTCACGAAGCCGTCGCGACCGCCGTGCGCGGTGGCCTCGGCCACGTACATGATCTTCGTCGGACGGCTGTCCGCGCGGTCGCTCATGGTCCGCCCCGGTAAGTGAGGAGTGCACAAATGGATTGTGCACAAGGTWTCGGACGGAGCGGCTCCACGTTACCCCGGGGTAGTGAGGGCGCCCACGGCCCCGGGCGGCGACCGGGCGAGCGCCCCCGCGGGACTCCCCCGCCCTCCGGGCCCCGGGTGGGACCCGGTGGGACCCGGTGGGACCGGAGGCTCAGACCGACTGCGGGGAGAAGCCGAAGGGCAGCTCGAGCCGGTGGCGCCGCATCAGCTCGGCGTCGCTCAGCACGTCCCTGGTCTCCCCGTCGCCCGCGATCACCCCGTCGCTGAGGATCACCGAGCGCGGGCAGAGTTCCAGTGCGTAGGGCAGGTCGTGCGTGACCATCAGGACGGTGACGTCCAGGGACCGCAGGATGTCGGCGAGCTCGCGGCGCGAGGCCGGGTCCGAGCTCGCGGCGCGAGGCCGGGTCGAGGTTGGAGGACGGCTCGTCGAGGACGAGGATCTCCGGCTCCATCGCGAGCACGGTCGCC
>NZ_RDBI01000144.1 GCF_008042125.1 Streptomyces sp. MS191 | reverse complement strand
GGCTCCACCCACCACCGGGAATGACCAGCGGGGCATGAATCCCCGCCAATGAGCGACCGATCGACGCTAAGCGCCGCCGCGTCACCCCATTCAATGGCTGCGCTAGACCACCCCAAGGCAGACGGACGCCGACGGCGCTGGCGCGCCGCCATGCGGATCGCCTGGCCCCTTTCCCGGGCCGCCCTCCGAGTGTGAAAAGGCGGGTGGAGGTGACGGGTCAAGGGTGGGCGGAGCCCATCGCGCAGCGACGCGACGAAGGAGCGCCCTTGATGCGGCGCCGGAACCCGCCACACTCGGAGAGAGGGCGGCCAACCACCCGACACTCACAAGGGTGGATGACCCCGAGAGCCCGGCCCCTGTGCCGCCGTAGGTGCCTCGCCCCTCGGCGCCCTTCCCGTCCGTGCCTCGCCCTACTGCTACCCGTCCGATGGCCGGTCCTGCCCGCTGCCGCTCGGGGCCTGGATCCGCCGGCCGGCCACGGCCGTACGCGGCGACCGGGACGACGGCGCCCCCGGTCACCGGGCGGCGCCGTCGTCCCGCGCGGGTGCGAGCCGGCTCACAGCACCGGCTGTGGGTCGGGCGCGAGGCGGCGCCGTCGTCCCGCGCGGGTGCGAGCCGGCTCACAGCACCGGCTGTGGGTCGGGCGCGA
>NZ_RDBI01000143.1 GCF_008042125.1 Streptomyces sp. MS191 | reverse complement strand
GGGTTGAGGAAGTCCGCGAGGTAGCCGTGGTCCGGGACCAGGTCGGCGAGCCAGCCGCGGTCGAGTCCGGCGGCGGCGATCCGGGGCCGGACCTGTGCGGTCCAACGCCGCTGCAGAGCGCCGGCGTTGTCGCCGCGCAGCAGGCGGAAGCTGGTCACGACCTCCCACATGGGGGAGACCGCGAAGCGGGTCTGCGCCAGGTCGGCGGCGGAGAAGCTGAGTCCGGACTCCATACGTCGTCGCCCCGTCATGTCGTCGATGGATTCGGTCTGAGCTTAATCAGTGGAGACCTGTGGCGGGTGGGGAGCACGCTCCTCGCATGCTCTCCACCTTCCGCGGGCTCCCGCGCACCGTCTGGACCGTGTTCGCCGGCACCGTCGTCAACCGGCTGGGCTTCATGGTCACGCCCTTCCTGGTGTTCTTCCTGGCCGCGCGAGGGATCACGGGCGCCGAGACCGCGTACGTCCTCGGCGCGCTGGGCGCCGGCAACCTGATCGGACCGGCGCTCGGCGGGGTGCTCGCCGACCGCGTCGGCCGCCGTCCCACGATGCTGGTCGGTCTGCTCGGCTCGGCCGCGGCGCAGGGCGCGCTGTTCGCCGCGCCGGGCGTGTGGACGATGGCCGCCGCGGCGCTGCTGATCAGCGCGACCGGGATGATGGTCTCGCCCGCCGCGTACGCGCTGATGGCCGACACCGTGGGGGCGGAGCACCGGCAGCGTGCCTACGCCCTGCTCGGCTGGGGCATCAACATCGGCACCGCGGTGGCGGGCGTCCTCGGCGGCTTCCTCGCGGCGCGGGGGTACTGGCTGCTCTTCGCGGTCGACGCGGGCACGATGGTCGCGTACGCCGTCGTGGTCGCGACCCGGCTCGGCGAGCCGCCCCGCGTGAAGGAGACGGGTGCGGACGGCGGCATCGGCTACGGCGTCGTCCTCCGGGACCGGCTCGCACTCGTGCTGCTGCCCCTCTTCGGCGTCCAGCTCTTCGTGTACTCCCTGACGGAGGTCGCCCTGCCGCTCGCCATCCACGACAGCGGGCTGTCCCCCGCGGTGTACGGCGCGATGGCGGCGGTCAACGCCCTCCTGGTGGTCCTCCTGCAGCCGCTCGCGACGGCCCGGCTGGCCGGTCTGCCGCGGCTGCGGGTGCAGTGCGCGGGCAGCGTCCTGATCGCGGTGGGCGTGGCGCTGACCGGGGTCGCGGACGGCGTCGTCGGCTACACGGTCTCCGTGGTCGTCTGGTCGCTGGGCGAGGTCTGCGTGGCGGGCATCGCCGCCGCGGTCGTCGCCGATCTCGCGCCCGCCCACGCCCGGGGCCGCTACCAGGGCGCCTTCGGCTGGACCTGGGGCGTGGCCCGCTTCTGCGCGCTCACCCTCGGCGTGGCGCTCTACACGACGCTCGGGCCGGCGCCCCTGTGGTGGACGGCGCTGGTGGGCGGGGTGCTGGCCGCGGGCGGGACGCTCGCCCTCGCGTCACGGGTCGCCCGCCGCGCGGAGCACGCGCTGGCGGCCTGAGGATCCGCGGCCCGCCGGCCGCGGTACGGGGGAGGAGGGGGAGCGGGCCGGGTGCCCGCTCCCCCTCCGCGTCGTGGAGGCTTCAGCCCCCGCGCCCCTTCCGGGGGTGGCGCGGTCAGCCCGCGCTCTTCTCGGCGAGGGTGTGGGCGACGAGCGCGTTGGCGTGACCGTGGCCCAGGCCGTGCTCGGTCTTCAGCCAGGAGACGAGCTCCATGTGCCTGGTCAGCGGGGAGGTGCGGATGAGGTCCTTCCATTCCGCGATCGGACGGCCGTACTTCTTCTCGATGGAGGGGAAGTAGCTGGCGGGACCCTTGACGGCCTCGGACATGTCCGGCACCTCTCGTTCGGCTGGGCCGGGCCGGTGGGCCGGCCCGGGATCCGGTTCGGTGGGCGGGCCGTACCGTGTCGGCCCGCTGTGAAGGAGACCGGACCCGGCCGCGCGACTCATCGGTCCCCTCGCACATTCTTGCGGCCCGGCGGTCTCGAACGCTCCGTCCGAACCTGGCACGCGCGGCCGAGAGTCACACGGGCGAGTGAGGCGCACCTCCGCGCCGATCGGCGTGCGGAGGCGGTGCCGCCGGGGCGAAGGCCGGACGGGCGCTCGGCACCGGGGTCCGATCGGCGTAGCCCCGAATTGCGATCCACGGAAAATCCCACCTATTTCCATATGCTTGCCATGCGTTTTCCCGTGAGCCTTCCCGCTTCCGTCCGCCGCGTTCACCGGCCGCATCGGAATAGGCGCGAGGCTTTTCCGTTCCCGATTCCTGGAGAATCGCATGCGCGTTGCGGTCACCGGTGGCAGTGGCTTTCTCGGGTCCCATCTGTGCGAAGCCCTGCTGAGACGTGGGGATTCCGTGGTCTGTCTGGACAACTTCTCGACGGGCGACCCCAGAAACATCGAACACCTGCTCACCAATCCGGCATTCGAATTCATTCGCGCCGACGTCAGTGTCGCCGTGGAGGTCCCCGGCGCCGTCGACGCCGTCGCCCACCTGGCAAGCCCCGCGTCGCCGCCCGACTACCTGCGACAGCCGCTGGAGACCCTCGCCGTCGGCAGCAGGGGCACGGAGAACGCCCTCCGTCTCGCGCTGCGGAACGGCGCCCGATTCATTCTCGCGTCGACCAGCGAGATCTACGGCGACCCCCTGGTCCACCCGCAGGACGAGGACTACTGGGGCAACGTCAATTCGGTCGGGCCGCGCAGTGTCTACGACGAGGCGAAACGGTTCGCCGAGGCGATCTCCGTCGCCTACCGCCGCACCCACGGCGTCGACGTCGGCATCGCCCGCATCTTCAACACCTATGGCCCGCGCATGCGGCCGCACGACGGACGCGTGGTGTCCAGCTTCATCACCCAGGCCCTCACGGGCGAGCCCCTGACCATTTACGGCGACGGAAAGCAGACCCGCAGTTTCTGCTACGTCGACGACCTGGTCCGCGGTCTCGTCGCCCTCATCGACTCGGCCGAGCCCGGTCCGTTCAACCTGGGCAACCCGGTCGAACGGACGGTCACCGAGCTGGCCGAGCGGGTCCTGGAGCTCACCGGCTCGCCGTCGCAGATCCAGTACCACCCGCTGCCGGTCGACGACCCGGTCCGCCGGCGCCCGGTGATCACCCGCGCCCAGGACACGCTCGGCTGGACGCCCGAGGTGGACATCGACGAGGGGCTGCGCAGGACGGCCGACTGGTTCGCCTCCCGGCCCGCCGAACTCTCCACCGCCGCCGCGGCGATCCGTGGCGGCCAGGAGGAGGGGACCCCGCTGCCCAGCGGGTACCTCGCCTCCGTGCCCGACACCCGGGCCGACGCCCCGGCCACCGGGGACGGTCGTGCCTCCGCCGACGAGGCACGCACCGGCATCCCCGCCGCCGCGCTCCCCGGGACCTGGGCGCCGACCCGGCCGGAGACCCGTGCGGACGCTCCGGAACCCGCCGCCGCACCGGCCTGAGACCACCCGGGGGGCGCCGTCCCGCTCCGGCCCC
>NZ_RDBI01000142.1 GCF_008042125.1 Streptomyces sp. MS191 | reverse complement strand
ACTCCTACCGCGCCTACGAGGACGACCTCGACGACCGCGAGCCGATGGAGAAGGACTTCGCCGACGGCGCGGCCTTCCAGGCGGCCTGGGACGACTGGGACAACGAGTACGGGGTGCACCAGGAACGCAAGACGGCGGGCGCCGTGTACATCCAGGAGCACGGCTGCGGCTTCAGCACCCTGCTCGTGGTCACCGGCCCGCCGTTCAGGAGCAGCGGAAGGATCAGGTCGCAGGTGGCCCGGCCGTCGAACCACATCGTGCCCCGGTGCGGGCCGGTGTCGTTCGCGGAGTGGATCGACCGGGACTACATGACCCCCTGGTGAGCCGGGCGGGGCGGTCCACCGCCCCGCCCCGCGCGTCAGGACGCCGGGGGCCGCCAGTCCGGCCGACGGCCGCTCAGACCGATCACCCGGTCGAGCAGGGGTGCGTCGTCCGGGACGGGGACGATCGGGCCGAAGAAGCCGTCGTCGCCCTGCGCGTCCTCGGCCGGTGTCAGGAGCGCCTGCGACGAGGCGAGTTCCGCGTCCTCCACCGCGTAGTCCTGGCCCGTGGCCCGCGCCAGGTCCCGCCCTGCGCGTCCTCGGCCGGTGTCAGGAGCGCCTGCGACGAGGCGAGTTCCGCGTCCTCCACCGCGTAGTCCTGGCCCGTGGCCCGCGCCAGGTCC
>NZ_RDBI01000141.1 GCF_008042125.1 Streptomyces sp. MS191 | reverse complement strand
GGACCTGGCGCGG
The DNA here is from genome assembly GCF_008042125.1 of Streptomyces sp. MS191. Lineage (GTDB taxonomy): Bacteria > Actinomycetota > Actinomycetes > Streptomycetales > Streptomycetaceae > Streptomyces. The sequence continues at coordinate 651 of NZ_RDBI01000141.1, read as the reverse complement.
GCCACGGGCCAGGACTACGCGGTGGAGGACGCGGAACTCGCCTCGTCGCAGGCGCTCCTGACACCGGCCGAGGACGCGCAGGGCGACGACGGCTTCTTCGGCCCGATCGTCCCCGTCCCGGACGACGCACCCCTGCTCGACCGGGTGATCGGTCTGAGCGGCCGTCGGCCGGACTGGCGGCCCCCGGCGTCCTGACGCGCGGGGCGGGGCGGTGGACCGCCCCGCCCGGCTCACCAGGGGGTCATGTAGTCCCGGTCGATCCACTCCGCGAACGACACCGGCCCGCCGTTCAGGAGCAGCGGAAGGATCAGGTCGCAGGTGGCCCGGCCGTCGAACCACATCGTGCCCCGGTGCGGGCCGGTGACCACGAGCAGGGTGCTGAAGCCGCAGCCGTGCTCCTGGATGTACACGGCGCCCGCCGTCTTGCGTTCCTGGTGCACCCCGTACTCGTTGTCCCAGTCGTCCCAGGCCGCCTGGAAGGCCGCGCCGTCGGCGAAGTCCTTCTCCAGCGGCTCGCGGTCGTCGAGGTCGTCCTCGTAGGCGCGGTAGGAGTCGGGGTGGGGGAAGTCCGTGCGGAGCAGGTCGTAGTTGGTGTCGGAGTCCCCGTCCCAGCCCCAGCCCGCCGCGTCGCGGCGGAGGCGGTTGATCCGG
>NZ_RDBI01000140.1 GCF_008042125.1 Streptomyces sp. MS191 | reverse complement strand
GGTCAGGACCACGGCCTCGACGCGCTGGACGACGTTGCGGGGGTCGAGGGCGTCGGTCTCCCGGGTGCCGGGGCCGCCGCCGCGGACGTCCACCGCCGCGACCGCCCCGCCCCGCGGGGCGAGGACGACGGTGGTGCCGCTGAGGGCGTTCGGCCCCGCCACGSGCGCGTGGCCGACCCGCAGGCCGGACACGTCGGTGAGGGCGTCGTGCAGAGCGGAGTGCTTCGTCATGCTCCTTGCGTACCACGCCCGTTGGCCCCGCGCCCGTGGGCGGGGCCGGTGCGGCCCGCCCGCGGCGGGCGAGGCCCCGGCGCACCCCTACGCCCGCGTGGCGGGGTTGCTCGCGCTCAGCGTCACCCCGACCGCCACCGTCGCCGCCGCGACCAGACCGGCCGCGAACACCGCCCAGTGGCCCGCGAACGAGCACATCAGGATCGCCAGCGCCGACAGCGGCAGGACGAGCTGCTGGGCGATGCCGACCTTGTAGTAGCGGGCGTGCAGGAGCCACACGCAGAGCAGGAAGAGGGCGGTCGGGACCGTCACCGCCGCGGAGGCGGCGAGCGTGGAGATGTGCGCCTTGCCGACGGCCTGCTCGACGGCGATCTCGATGCCGGCGCCGATCGCGGCGGCCGCGGCGAAGATCAGGTAGTGGCCGTAACCCCACAGGAACGCCTGCCGGTTGGAGACGAGACGGTCGTGGGCGGGGACGACGAAATAGATCCACCAGGCCGCGAACACGATGAGCAGGCCGCCGGCCGCGATCGGGAGCAGCTCCCCGAGGGCGTCGTTCTCGCTGACGCCGGACTTCACGGCGACGGTCGAGGCGGCGATCGTCTCGCCCAGCACGATGATGGTGAACAGGCCGTAGCGCTCGGCGATGTGGTGCGGGTGCCAGCGGGTGTTGGCGTCCTTCTCCGCGTACACCGGCACCGCCATCTCGGCGATCGCCATGACGAGGAAGACCCAGGGCCGGGCCGCCTCGGGCACGAACAGGAGGGCCGTCCAGCCGATCTGGCAGAGGGCGACCCCGCCCGCGTACCGGTGGCACAGCGTGCGTTCGGCGGGGTCGGCGGCGTGGTGGCCCGCGCGCAGCCACTGGGAGGCGAGCGCGAGGCGCATCACGACGTAGCCGAGCCAGACGACGAAGAAGTCGTGCTCCTCGAAGGCGCGCGAGACACCGGCGGCGAGGATGAGGACACCGGCGATCTGGACGAGGGTGACGACGCGGTAGAGGACGTCGTCGTTGTCGTACGCGGAGGCGAACCAGGTGAAGTTCATCCAGGCCCACCAGATCGCGAAGAAGACCATCGCGTAGTCGGCGATCCCCTGGCCGGCATGGCCCTCGGCCACGGCGTGCACGAGCTCGGCGCCGGCCTGGGCGACGGCGACGACGAAGCAGAGGTCGAAGAAGAGCTCGAGCGGTGTGGCGGCGCGGTGCGACTCCTCGCGGGAACGCGCGGTGAGGGGCAGGAACGGTTGTGTCATGCGCCCCAGAACACCAGAGCGCGGCGGGGCCAGGCGGCCACGGCACGCGGAGGCGCGGCCGTCGGGGGCCGCCCCGCCCCCGGTCAGGGGCCTGCGCCGGGTGCGCGCACGCCACCGGGGCCGGGCCCCGCGGTCCGTACGGCCCGGGCGGGACGGGACCTGCGCCCGCCCGTCCGACGACCATGGCCCCTGCCCCTGCCCCGGCCCGGGAGCCCGGAAGCAGCCTGGAGGAGCAAGGAGAGCCCTCACCCCCAGGGAAACGCCATGAGTTCCGCAGTCCAGGACAGCAGAGCGACGAGCAGCGCGGCCCCCTCGGCGTCGTACGACGCCGGGCAGTACCGCCCCGGCCGGCCGATCACCGACTGGGAGCCGGAGAACGAGCTCTTCTGGGAGGCCGTCGGGAAACGGGTCGCCACCCGCAACCTGTGGATCGCCGTGCCCGCGCTCCTCGTGGCGTTCGTGGTCTGGCAGGTGTGGAGCGTCACCGCCACCAACCTCCAGGACGTCGGCTTCGGCTTCTCCACCTCCCAGTTGTTCTGGCTGACGGCTGTCCCCGGCCTGACCGGTGGAGCGTCCCGGCTCCTCTACACGTTCCTCGGCCCGATGGTCGGCCAGCGCCGGTTCACCGCGCTGTCGACGCTGGTCCTGATCGCGCCGCTGGTCTGGCTGGGCATCGCCGTCCAGGACCCCTCGACCTCGTACGGGGTGATGGTCGCCATCGCCGCCCTGTGCGGCATCGGCGGCGCCAACTTCGCCTCCTCGCTCGCCAACATCGGATTCTTCTTCCCCAAGGCGCTGAAGGGCGGCGCGGCCGGCGTCAACGGCGGGCTCGGGAACCTCGGCGTCTCCGCCGTCCAGTTGCTGACCCCGGTCGTCGTCACGTGGTCGGCCCTCGCGATCGGCTCCGCGCAGCACAGGGCGGACGGGACCCCCGTCTTCCTCCAGAACGCGGCCTTCCTCTGGGTGCCCGTGGTGGTCGTGCTGGCCGCGGTGGCCTGGTTCGGGCAGAACGACCTGAAGGTGGCGGCCACCCCGTTCAGCCGCCAGAAGGTCGTCTTCAGGCGCAAGCACACCTGGCTGATGACCTGGCTGTACGTCGGCACCTTCGGTTCCTTCATCGGCTTCGCCGCCGCCCTGCCGATGCTGATCAAGACGACCTTCCCCGACTACTCGGTGGCCGCCTACGCCTGGACGGGGCCGGCGGTCGGCGCCCTGGCGCGGTGGGCGGGCGGCTGGGTCGCGGACAGGTGGGGCGGCGCCCGGGTGACGATCCTGTCCTTCGTGGGCATGGCGGCCTCCGTCGTCGGCGTGATCTGGTTCCTGCCCTCGGGCGACGCCGCCGGCTCCTTCCCCGGCTTCCTCCTCTCCTTCCTGGCGGCGTTCCTCTTCTCCGGGATCGGCAACGGCTCGACCTTCCGCCAGATCCCGGTCATCTCCCGCACGACGCTCCTCGCGGGGCTGGCCCCCGGCACCCCGCGGTACGCGGAGGCGCTGCGGCAGGCGGAGAGGGAGTCGGGTGCGGTCACCGGCTTCACCTCGGCGATCGCCGCCTTCGGCTTCTTCTTCATCCCGGCCCTCTTCGGCTCGGTGGCGGTGACCAGCGCGATGTGGGGTTTCGTCGCCTTCTATCTGAGCTGCACGGCCGTGACCTGGTGGTTCTACGCCCGCAAGGGTGCCGAGGCGCCGAGCTGACCGCCCGGGACACCTCCCGCGAAGGCCCCGCCCCGGCGGGGCCTTTCCGGCTCCGAACGAGGCACCGAGGTCGCGCTCGATGCTGGGGATCGCGATGTTGACGATCGTGGCGTCGACCAGATCCATGAAGGCGGCGGTCATGACGATGGCGAGGGCGATCCAGCGCCTTCGATCGGTGGCTTCGTGTGCACTCATACGATGAAGATAGAGGCCATCTAGGTCAGCTGATGTCCTAGATGAACCGCACCCTGGAGGGCATGACGGACACTCCGGCACGACTTCTGAATCTGCTGTCCCTGCTGCAGACGC
>NZ_RDBI01000014.1:5825-6998 GCF_008042125.1 Streptomyces sp. MS191 | reverse complement strand
GGTGACCAACCACTCCACCGTCGAGGCGGCCACCCCCCGGCCCGAGGACGTCGCGGCGGCCCGCCGGCTGGACGGCCACCTCACCCGCTGGTGGCTCGACCCGGTGTACGGCCGGGGCTTCCCCGCCGACATGCGCGAGCTCTACGGGGTCGACCTGCCCGAGCGGGCGGGCGACCCGGAGACGATCGCCGCACCGCTGGACTGGCACGGCCTCAACTACTACTTCCCGGCCGTCGTCGTCGACGACCCCGACGGTCCCGTCCCGCACGCCCGGGAGGTCCACCGGCCGGAGGTCCCGCGTGCACCGAAGGCCCCCCGGAGCGCACCCTCCACGAGCCGGGGCCCGGGGGTGCGCCGTCGTGCCGACGCGTCGGCACCGGACCGCCCGCGGAAGGCCCGATCGACCGCACGCCGAAGGGGGCCCCCTCCGCCGCGGGTGTTCCACGGCGGAGGGGGCCCCTTCGGGCCCGTCCGGGTCGTCAGTCCGTCGCGCCGAGCGCGCGGTGGGCGCGGATGAGGTCCGCGTACCAACGGCCGCTGGACTTCACGGTGCGCCGCTGGGTGGCGTAGTCGACGTGGACGAGACCGAAGCGCTTGTCGTAGCCGTAGGCCCACTCGAAGTTGTCGAGCAGCGACCAGGCGTAGTAGCCGGCCAGCGGAGCGCCCTTGCGGACGGCGCGGGCACAGGCCGCCAGGTGCCCCTCCAGGTAGCGGGTGCGCTCGGGGTCGTCGACGGCGCCGTCCGGGCCCACCGTGTCCGGGAAGGACGAGCCGTTCTCGGTGACGTAGAGCTCGCGGACGCCGTAGTCCTCGGTGAGGCGGAGCAGCAGGGACTCCAGTCCGTCGGCGTCGATCGGCCAGTCCATCCCGGTGTGCGGGACCTCCGGCCGGTGGACCTCCCGGGCGTGCGGGACGGGACCGTCGGGGTCGTCGACGACGACGGCCGGGAAGTAGTAGTTGAGGCCGTGCCAGTCCAGCGGTGCGGCGATCGTCTCCGGGTCGCCCGCCCGCTCGGGCAGGTCGACCCCGTAGAGCTCGCGCATGTCGGCGGGGAAGCCCCGGCCGTACACCGGGTCGAGCCACCAGCGGGTGAGGTGGCCGTCCAGCCGGCGGGCCGCCGCGACGTCCTCGGGCCGGGGGGTGGCCGCCTCGACGGTGGAGTGGTTGGTCACC
>NZ_RDBI01000014.1:0-5725 GCF_008042125.1 Streptomyces sp. MS191 | reverse complement strand
GCGGGACCTCCGGCCGGTGGACCTCCCGGGCGTGCGGGACGGGACCGTCGGGGTCGTCGACGACGACGGCCGGGAAGTAGTAGTTGAGGCCGTGCCAGTCCAGCGGTGCGGCGATCGTCTCCGGGTCGCCCGCCCGCTCGGGCAGGTCGACCCCGTAGAGCTCGCGCATGTCGGCGGGGAAGCCCCGGCCGTACACCGGGTCGAGCCACCAGCGGGTGAGGTGGCCGTCCAGCCGGCGGGCCGCCGCGACGTCCTCGGGCCGGGGGGTGGCCGCCTCGACGGTGGAGTGGTTGGTCACCAGGCCGATCCGCGCGCCGGGCGCCGCCGCGCGGATCGCCTGGGTGGCCAGTCCGTGGCCGAGGAGCAGGTGGTACGAGGCGCGGACCGCCGCGGTCAGGTCGGTCAGGCCGGGCGCCATCCGCCCCTCCAGATGGCCGATCCAGGCCGAGCACAACGGTTCGTTGAGGGTGGCCCACCGGGTGACGCGGTCGCCGAGCCGGGCGGCGACGGCGGAGGCGTAGGCGGCCAGGTGCTCGGCCGTCGCGCGCTCGGTCCAGCCGCCCCGGTCCTGCAGCACCTGGGGCAGGTCCCAGTGGTACAGGGTGACCGAAGGGGTGATGCCGGCGTCGAGCAGTCCGTCGACGAGCCGGTCGTAGAAGTCCAGGCCGCGGTCGTTGACCGGCCCGTCCCCACCGGGCACGACGCGCGGCCAGGCGACGGACAGCCGGTAGGCGTCGGTGCCGAGCTCCCGCATCAGGGCGATGTCCTGCGGCCACCGGTGGTAGTGGTCGCAGGCCTCGTCGCCGTGGTCGTCGTTGTCGATCCTGCCGGGGAGGTGGGAGAACGTGTCCCAGATGGACGGGGACCGGCCGTCCTCCGCCACCGCCCCCTCGATCTGGTAGGCGGATGTGGCCGTGCCCCAGAGGAAGTCTCGGGGGAAGGCGGCGAGATCGATCGCTTTGGACACAGGGAACCTCTCGTGGACAAGGGTGTGCGGCGTGACGAGGGGAGAGGAGCGAAAAGGGGCGACCAGCACGGCAGCACGCTCTTCGTCACCACCCACTACCTGGAGGAGGCGGAGCACTGCGACCGCCTCGGCATCATCGACCACGGCCGGCTCGTGGCCCAGGGCACGCCCCTCGCGCTCAAGGCCGCGATCGGCGACGACCGGGTGGCACTGCGCACCGGCGACGACGCGGCAGCACGGCAGGTCGTGGGCCGGACCGTACCGCCGGGCCTCGCCGTCACCCTGGACGCCCAAGGGGTGTCCCTGCGGGTGCCCGACGGCAGCGCCTGGATCCCCCGCCTGTGCGCGGCACTGGAAGCCCACGGCATCGCGGTGCACGCCGCGTCGTCGCCGGTGCGCAGTGCCACCCGGTCGTCGCCGATCGCGGCCTTGAGCGCGAGGGGCGTGCCCTGGGCCACGAGCCGGCCGTGGTCGATGATGCCGAGGCGGTCGCAGTGCTCCGCCTCCTCCAGGTAGTGGGTGGTGACGAAGAGCGTGCTGCCGTGCTGGTCGCGCAGTGCGCGCAGGTGCTCCCAGACCTGGGCGCGGGCGTGCGGGTCGAGTCCGGTGGTCGGCTCGTCGAGGAACAGCACCCGGGGCGCGTGCAGCAGGCCGCGGGCGAGCTCCAGGCGGCGCCGCATGCCTCCGGACAGGGTGCGTACCAGGGAACGCCGCCGGTCGGTCAGTCCGACCAGGTCGAGCATCTCGGTGGTGCGCACGCGGGCGTGGCGGCGGCGCAGTCCGTAGAGGCGTGCGTGGATGTGCAGGTTCTGTTCGGCTGTCAGGTCCGGGTCCAGGGCGCTGTGCTGGAACAGCATCCCGACCCGTTGTCGTACCTGGTCCGGCCGGGCGAGCACGTCGGCGCCGGCCACCGTGGCCCGTCCGGCGGTGGGGCGGGCCAGGGCGCACAGCAGGGCGAGGGTGGTGGACTTCCCCGCGCCGTTGGGGCCGAGGAAGGCGAACGTCTCACCTTGGCGCACGTCCAGGTCCAGGCCGCGTACGGCGTGGGTGGTGGTCCCGTCCGGGCCCGCGTAGCTCTTGACCAGACCGCGGGTGCTGATCGCGTACACCGGCGGGGCAGCGGGCTGTGCGGTGTCGGGGTCCGCGGGGGCCGCGGTCAGGACGGGTGCCGGGGTGCGAGTGCCGTCACCGGCAGGTGGCCGCATGGTCGGGTCCTCCTTCACGGGGGTGTCGTACGCGGGTCTGCCGGCCGCCGCGGGCCTACGCTCCGGCCGGCGGCCGCCCGAGGGCGGCCACCGGCCGGAGGTTCTCGGTCAGGCGCAGCTGATGCCCACACAGACGGTGTTGAGCAGCGTCAGCAGGCCGACGCACTCACACGTCGCCGCGAACGGCGCTCCGTCGACGCCGACCGGGTCGGTCTCCGGAAGGGCGTGCAGGTGGGCCAGCAGCTCGAGAGCCTGGTTCTCCATGACATTCTCCTTCTCTTCGTGGTGGCGACGGGGGTTCCCGTCGCTCAGCCCGGCTGCCGGACCATCCAGTGCCGGGAGTCCTTGTGGCGGGTCCGCAGGAGGAACGCCAGGATTCCCGCGGACCCGTCGCTCCAGCTCGTCGAGACGTCCCCGTACTCGTTGGGGAAGACGACGTGGCTGTCGCGGTGGGCGCGTTCGGTGACGATGAGGCGGGCCAGGTCCTCGGCCATCGCGCGGTAGGCGAGATCCCCGGTGGCATCGGCCAGGTCGAGGAGGAAGTCGCCGTTCCCCGCCAGTCCGTGGCACTGCGCCAGGGCGGCCCGGGAGGAGCGCTCCGCGACGGCGTGCGCGGCGCCGCGGGCGAGGTCGCCGAACCGCTCGTCCCCCGTCCGCTGCCAGAGCCGGACCAGGAACGAGCCGATACCCGCCGAGCCGTGGCACCAGTACGGGGCCGTCGGCACGTCCGTGGTCTCGGCGGGCCACTGGGCCGCCCGGCCGACCGTCACGGCGCCGGCCACCAGGTGCTCCCCCGCCGCCACGGCCAGTTCCATGTGCTCCGGCCGCCGGGAGACGGCCGCCGCGGTCAGGAGGAAGCAGCCGATGCCCGACGTTCCGTGCGCGAAGCCGAGATAGCGTTTGCCGGCCTCCTCGGACACGGCCTCCGCCGGGACGGGCCAGCTCACGCCCGACGGCTCCGGCTGTGCGGCGGCGGCCAGCCGGTCGGCCGCGTCGACGACGAGCTCGGCGAGGCGCGGGTCACCGGTACGGTGCCACAGGTGGGCGGCCGCCAGTCCGCTGCCGGCGGAGCCGTGGGTGATGTCATGGCTCAGCGTCGCTTCCGAGGGGGCCACCGCCAGGGCCGACGCGTGGCCGGTGAGCGCGCGGTCGGCGATGGCCCGCCCCGCGTCGTACAGCGCCCAGGCGATTCCGCGGCCTCCGAAGTGCAGACCCGGACGGATGGAACGGGTGTCGGTACGGGCGGCGATCCAGTGGCCCGCGGTGGAGATCAGCTCCGGCAGGCGCGGGTCGCCGGTGAGCTCGAAGTACCGTGTCAGGACCGCCAGCACACCTGCCGCACCCTGCTGCACGGTGCAGGGGTCGGTCTCCCCCGCCAGGGTCGACACGGGCCACAGCCACCGGTCGGCCGGGGTCATCGAATCGACGAGGTGGTTCACCATCCCGTCGATCGCGGCCTGCGTCGCGTCGTACGGTTCGTCCGTCCCGCGCGGAGCCCCAGGTGTCCGCGCCGTCCGGGCGGTGGGGTGCGGCGGGCGCACCGCGCCGGCCGGGTTCGGCGGGCGCGCCGCGTCCCTGCGGCGAGGAGGTTCGTCCGTCCGCGCCGGGTCCGCGGCGGGAGGCCCCGGCCGCGCCGGGTCCGCCTCGCTCAGCGCCTCACGCGCCCGGTCGGGGTCCCAGCGCTCGGCGGGGTCGTCCTTCATCAGCCCGAGGATCATCTCCGGCAGGCCGTCCGGCAGGCGCAGCGTTCCGTCGCAGGCGCCCAGCCACTCGGCGAACCGCTGCTCCGCGGGTCTGGTGGCCGGCTCCTCGGGCAGCAGGTTGGGTACCTTTCCGCCGAGTACGAAGCACACGGTGGCGCCGAGGCTGTAGTAGTCGGCCGTCGGGGAGACGGGTGCGTCCACCAGGCGCTCGGGGGCGCTGAAGCCGGGGGTCCCGACCCGGGTCGGGAGGGGGACGTCGTCCGCCAGGACGGCGAGCTCGAGGTCGATCAGGCGCAGTTCTCCGTCGGGGCGGACCATGACGTTGCCGGGCGTGAAGTCCCTCAACACACAGCCGGAGGCGTGGGCCGCCGCGACCAGGTCCACCAGACGTCCGACCTGGGCGAGCGCGTCCGCTCGGTAGCGTTCGCTCCCGACGTCGCGGAACCGCTCGGCGACCCAGGTGCGCAAGGGCACACCCGGCACTTCCTCCTGAGCGAGGAACAGGTGCCCGCCCATCTCGAACATCGCGAGCGCCTCCGGCGCCAGCCCCGTGCCCTGGAGCCTCTCCAGCGTCCTGGCCTCGGCCCGCAGCCAGTCTCGGACGTCGGAACCCGACGCGTCGCCCTCCACATGCGGCCGGGCCTCCTTGATCACCACGGGYGCRCCCGTGGTGACGTCCGTGCCCCGGTACACGCCGCCCTTGTTCGTGTGCCGGATCGCTTCCCGGACCGAGAACCGGCCGCCGAGCAGCACCGGGCTGCTCGCCGCCTTCTCCTGACGCGGCGGAAGCGGCACCGAGGCCGGGAAGGGGCAGACGGCCCAGGAGGGCGGGCAGTACTGACCGGTGCGCTTGTCCTCGACGGGATTGCCGTCGGGGTCCTCGATGAACCACACCAGCAGACCCTGTTCCGAAAGCCGCCGMCGGCCGACGAACGCGCCGTAGCGGTAGTGCACCAGGCTCTGCGGAGCGTACGGCTGGTCCGACAGGATCCGTGGTCCGGTCAGGCCCGCCGTGGCCCTGTGCAGCTCCAGCGCTATTCGGGCCGCGTCGTCGTCGGTGGCCGGGTAGACGGTGATGAACTTGCCCGAGCTCCCCCGCGGCGTGGCCCGGGAGTTGAGCGCGCTGACCTGCTCGAGCGACCGGACGAACTTGAACGCCGACTCCTCGCGCAGCAGCACGTCCAGAGCCTTCTCGAGGACCGCCGGCGCGGAGGCGGCCGTCGCGGACACATGCAGTTTCCAGCCCTGCCGGCGTCGTACACCGGACCGGCGGGTGAGGCGGCACCACATCTCGTCCGCGTCGGTCGTCCAACGCGTGCCCGTACCTGTGGCCTGTAGCGTCCGGCGGAGCAGACTTTCGAGGTCGACTTCGGTCACGTGACTCGTCATGCGTGTCCCTCTCAACGGTGAGAACCGCTGGTTGGAAAATGCCTTCGGTGAGCAGAAAAGTACAGTGCACTCCCGGCGGAAGTCCCTTCGTTCGGCGAGCGCACGGTGTTGTTGAGGAAATACATGGCGCAGTCCGGCGCAAAGAGAGGCGCACTTTTCTCGCCGGGGTCGTCAAATAATTCACCTGTTCGATGAAATGGCAGCCTTTTCTCAGGAATGCAAACGGCCGGGCCGATGCGTCATGAATCTCGCAGGTCGCGGCAGCACGTCGGCGGCACGCCGCGCGCCCTCCTCGCCGGCGACGTCGGCGACCACCGGGACCAGATCCGTGTCAGGGGCCTCGGCTCGGATGCTCGCGATGGCCCGTTCCACCCGTTCCTCCGTCCGCCCGTTGACGCCCACGCGGGCTCCCGCCCGGGCCAGGCCGGTGGCGATGGCGGCGCCGATCCCCTGGGTGGAGC
>NZ_RDBI01000139.1:0-558 GCF_008042125.1 Streptomyces sp. MS191 | reverse complement strand
AAAAAAAAAAGGCCAGGTCGGGCAGCCGAGGCCCGAGCCGGTCAGGCGGACCGCGCCGCCGGTCACCACGATCAGCACCGCCATGACGAGGGCGGCGAGAGCGGCGCGCCGGACCGTCCGGGGAGCGGGGGTCCAGCGCCCGGCGATGAAGGCGAGCGGGTTGCGCACGGCTTGAGCGGCATCCGCTCGGGTCACGTTCGGCACGGGAACCATCGTAGGGGGCTGCTTGTGCATGCGTTCACGAGCCCCCTCCCCGCCACCGAGCGCATACGCGCCCTCACTCCCAGCGGAAGAGCTTCCCGGCGGCGGCCAGGCCGGCGACCGCCCACACCGCCAGGATCGCGAGGTCGCCCCACGGCATGCCCGCGCCGTGCTGGAGCACGTCCCGCAGGCCGCCGGAGAGCGCCGAGATCGGCAGCAGACCGAGGACGTCCTGCGCCGCCTGCGGGAACTCGTCCAGCGGCACGACCACCCCGCCGCCCACCAGCAGCAGCAGGAAGACCAGGTTGGCGGCGGCGAGGGTGGCCTCCGCCTTCAGCGTGCCCGCCATCAGCAGGC
>NZ_RDBI01000138.1 GCF_008042125.1 Streptomyces sp. MS191 | reverse complement strand
GGTAGGACACGGTGTCACCGGCGCGGTGGCCGAGCAGCGCTCGGCCCAGCGGGCTGTGGGCGGTGACAAGCGTCCGGTCCAGCGCCTCGGCCACCTCGCCGATCTGGACCGTGGACTCCGTGCCGTCCTCGAACCGTACCGTCGCCGTGCTGCCCACCCCGATCGCGTCGGTACGGGGCGGACCCGCGACGGCTCCCTCGCTCAGCCGGCCCTGGATCTCGGAGATCCGCCGGTCCAGCCGGTCGAGTTCCGTGGCGCGCTGCAACTCGTCGGCCTGGTCCGCGCGGTCGCCCGCGAAGCCCTGGAGCGGGAACTGGCCGACCTCCGCGGTGAACGCGGCACGGTCGCCGGCACCCTCGACGACGAGGACTTCGCGGGCGACCGCGCTGAGCGGCTCGGGTCCGTCGGTCATGCCTGGCTCCCGTCGTGCGGGCGGAGAGAGTGTGCATACCTGATCAATTACCCCATTCTTCGGCAGAGCAGGCAAATCGCTCGCGGGTGGACCGAGGGGTGACCGGGCGGTACGTGCCCTACTAGACAACGTTGTCAAAGTCGAGGCAGAGTGTGCGGAGCGCACGAGCGGGACGCGGCGGGACGCCATCGACGGGAACCGGTGCGGCGCCGCCGGCCGCGCCTGCCCAGAACGACCGAAAACGAC
>NZ_RDBI01000137.1 GCF_008042125.1 Streptomyces sp. MS191 | reverse complement strand
GGATTCACCCAAAGTCTGCACGAAGGGAAMCAGGCTGACAGCGCATCAGACAGCAACACCCCAACCCGTCCCCGTAGCTAGCCCCGCGGAGCGGGTAAGAAGCTGCTGCGCAGCTTCCCAGCGAACACCCCCGCTTCGCGGGGGTGTTGAGCCGAGCCGCGTTGCGGCTCGGGCCTTGCTGCGCAAGGCTGAGTCTCCTCCGCTTCGCTCTGGGGACTTGAGGGGGGTTCCGCTGCGCTTCACCCCTGGCTGAAGCGCGTTGTGGATCAGTTGAGGAGGTTCGCTGCGCTTCCCTCCTCTGCGTGCTCCTCGGCTTCACCTCGGGTCACGGCCCGCTCCGCGGGGCTAGCTACGGGGACGGGTTGGGGTGTTGCTGTCTGATGCGCTGTCAGCCTGTTTCCCTTCGTGCAGACTTTGGGTGAATCCGGATCTGGGAGCCCAGTCTTCTCCTTCGGTGGATCCGGGCATCGGGCCACCGTGGAGGCGTGGCAGCTTGGGGGTGATCACCGCTGGTTTCTCTGCGTCAGCGCGCTGCGAGGGCCGTCACGTTGGGGCCTGACGGGATGCGCCTCCAAGGGCGGGTGTAGGGGGTCCGGCATAGGGCTCAGTGGGCGAGGTAGAGCGCGGAGGTGGGGTGTGCGCGCGGAGGTGGGGTGTGC
>NZ_RDBI01000136.1:0-602 GCF_008042125.1 Streptomyces sp. MS191 | reverse complement strand
CCAGCGGGCGCTGCTCGTCCGCGCCGTCCGCCTCCTCGGCGGTCCCGGCGCCGGCGGGGACCGGCTGCGGGGTCCCGGGCTGCTGCGGGGCGGTGGCCTCCGGAGCCCGGTCCTGCGGGGCGGTGCGGCGGTAGCGGCCCCAGGTCCGGTCACCGATCAGCAGGAGCGTGGCCGGCATGACCAGCCGCCGGATCACGACGGCGTCCAGGACGACGGCGACGGCGAGGCTGATGCCCAGCTCCCGCACGATGCTGATCTGGGCGCTGGTGAAGGAGGCGAAGACGGCGACCATGATCGCCGCTGCGCCGTTGACCAGGCCCGCGGTACGGGCCAGGCCGCCCAGGACCGACTCGCGGTGCGGGACGCCGCCCAGGTAGCTCTCCCGCATCCGGGAGATCATGATCACCATGTAGTCCATGCTGAGCCCGAACATCACCGCGAACAGCATGAGCGGGGTGACGCTGTTGATCGAGTGGTCGTCGTTCCCGGTGACCAGGGCGAGGACGCCGAGGCTGGCGCCGACGACGGCGATGTTGAAGGCCAGGGCGAGCAGCGGCAGCAGGACGGAGCGGAAGGCGAACAGCAGGATCAGGAAGCTGAGC
>NZ_RDBI01000135.1 GCF_008042125.1 Streptomyces sp. MS191 | reverse complement strand
CGCAGCTGTCCGCCCTCGACCAGGGAGGTGATCTCCCGGAGCCCGGCGTGGTCGGGTTCGACGAGCATGAAGACGGCGCGGACTCCGCGCGCCTCGGCCTCGGCGGCCGGGAAGGTGGCGTCCGGCGGGATGATCGAGACGAGGATGCCGCCCGGCCGGAGCGTGCGCAGCGACCGTGCCCAGTGGGCGCCGCCGAGGACTGAGCCCCGTCGAGGCCGGCGCGCTGCCCCTGGCCGCGCTGACCGCCTGGCAGGCCCTCGTCGACACCGCGGACGTACGCCCCGGTCGGCGGGTCCTGATCCACGCCGCCGCCGGGGGAGTGGGGCACCTGGCCGTCCAGATCGCCAAGGCCCGCGGCGCGTACGTCATCGGCACCGCCGGCGCCGCGAAACACGACCTGCTGCGGGAGCTCGGCGTCGACGAACCGATCGACTACCGCACCCAGGACTTCGCCGAGACCGTCCGCGACGTCGACGTGGTCCTGGACAGCCTCGGCGGCGCCCACTGGGCACGGTCGCTGCGCACGCTCCGGCCGGGCGGCATCCTCGTCTCGATCATCCCGCCGGACGCCACCTTCCCGGCCGCCGAGGCCGAGGCGCGCGGAGTCCGCGCCGTCTTCATGCTCGTCGAACCCGACCACGCCGGGCTCCGGGAGATCACCTCCCTGGTCGAGGGCGGACAGCTGCGCGTGCTGGTCGACGAGGTCTTCCCCCTCGCCGAGGCCGGCCGCGCCCACACGCGGGGCGAGACCGGCCGTACGACCGGCAAGCTCGTCCTCTCCGTCACTCCCTGACGGCACGTCGCCGACGAGCGGGGCCCGTGACCGGTGGAGCGCACCCCGGCCAGGAGGTGGCCGGGGGAGCCCGCGGCCGCCCCGAGGGGCGTCGCGGTGGTGCCGGCGGGACGCGGTCAGTCCGGTCGTCGTTCCTCATAGGTGATGCCGTGGCGGGCGGCGACGCGGTTGAGGCGGGCCGGATCGAGCCGTCCTGCCACCGTGAGCGCCGGCCGGGCCTCGACGAGGTCCTCCACGAAGCACTCCCAGCCGCCCGGCGACGAGATCTGCAGGACGCGGGGCGGCCGCCCGGCGCCGGGGCGCAGGGCGTGCGGTACGCCATGCGGAAGCAGCACGAACTGCCCGGCCGTCAGGGCGTGGGTCCGGTCCTCGATGTCGACCAGGAGCTCCCCCTCCAGCACGTAGACGCTCTCGTCCGCGATGTGGTGGACGTGGCGCGGGATCTCCTGGGCGAGGACCACTTCGAGCAGGGAGAAGCGGCCCTCGGTGTCGTGCGTCCGGGCCTTGACCGAGAACGCGGGCGGGAGCGGGATACGGCCGGGCCGGGCGGCCCCGGACTCGAGCAGGACGAAACGATCGTGGGTCATGGTGTTCCTCTCCAGGGTCGGGCGGTGTCAGCGGGCGTGGCGGACCCCGCGCCGCCAGACGGCGGCCGGCGCGGCGAGGACGGAGACGTCGCGCGTCGGATCGCCCGCCACCAGCAGCAGATCCGCGCGCAGGCCGGGGGCGATCCGGCCCCGGTCGGTCAGTCCGAAGTGCTCGGCGGGGACGACGGTCGCCGCGGCCAGCGCCTCGCCCGCGTCCAGCCCCGCCGCGCACAGCAGCTCCAACTCGCGGTGCAGTCCGGCGCCGTGGGAGGGCGCGAACGGGGTGGCGTCGGTCCCCGCGAGCAGCGGCACTCCGGCCCGGTGCAGGTCCCGCAGCGACCCCACGGCGTGGGCCAGACGACCGGGCGGCGCGCAGGCGGCGGCGCCCGCCCCCTGCGCGCCGATCGCCTCGAAGTACGCGAGCGTGGTCACGACGAACACACCCTGGTCGCGGACCCGTTCGGCCAGCCGCCGCCCCGCCGGATCCCCCGGAGCCAGATCGGCCCAGACGTGCGCGAGCCCGTCGACCCCTGCGTCCAGTGCCACCTCCACCTCGGCGGCGGTGATCGCGTGGGCGAGCACCTTCAGTCCGGCGTCGTGCGCCGTCGCGGTGAGGGCGCCCGCGATCTCCCGCGGGAGTACGGGGAGTTCGGCTCCGTGCACCGTCCCGTCGTCGATGACGATCTTGAGGAAGTCGGCGCCCTCGGCGAGCCGGGCCTTGACGAACTCCTCGGCCTGCTCGGGCCGGGTGACGAAGTCGAGCTCCGTCACGTCGGCCGGGTCCAGCACGCTTCCGGCCAGCAGGGTCAGCAACTGCGTGGGGTGGCCACCGGGCGCGGTGGCCACGGTGCCGGCGCTGCGCAGATCGGCCACGTCGTCGCTCCCGTCCGCCAGCGACCGGTGCCGGGCCAACGGCCTGGGCAGGCAGAACATGTCGATCTCGGTGGTCACCCCGTACCGCAGCGCCTCGGCCAGGCTGCCGTCGAACACATGGGTATGGGCGTCGACCAGACCGGGCGTCAGCGTGCCGCCCCGCCCGTCGACCTCGACGTCCCAGCCGCCGGCGTCCTCCGCACCGCCACCGACCGCCGCGATGACGCCGTCCTCCAGCACCACCTCGGTGAGGCCGAGCCGGTCCCGGCCGTCGAACACGTGGACATGATGAATCCGTGTACGCATCTGAAGGGCTCCCGTACGTGCCGCTCGTGCCGGGGAGGCCGTTCCTCCCCGGACGCCACCACAGAGGCCGCACCCCTGCGGGGTGTGACATCGCGGGCCGGGAGCGTGCGCTGTCTCACACCCGCACCCGTCCATGTCACACCCGCGCCCGCACGGCACTCTTCGGTGACGGCAGACGAGGAGACATCCATGACACCCGACCCACCGTCCGAGCGGAACGCCGGTTCACGGCCCGAGCGGATCCCCGACCCACCGTCCGAGCGCATCCCCGGCCGGCCGTCCGAGCGGATCCCCGACGCGGTGACCGACGCGTTCCTCGGTCACCGCGAACTGCTGTTCTCCGTGACGTACAACATGCTCGGCACCGTCGCCGACACCGAGGACGCGCTCCAGGAGGTGTGGCTGGCCTGGGCCGCCCGCCACGGCAGACCCGACGCCGCGCCGGTGGACAATCCCCGGGCCTACCTCGTCCGCGCGGCCGTGAACCAGGCACTCGCCCGGCGCACCGCCATGAGCCGCCGCCAGGAGACGTACGTCGGCTCCTGGCTTCCCGAGCCCCGGGTGACCGAGGAGGTGCCCGACGGTGCCGAGCGGGCCGAGCAACTCTCGATGGCCGTCCTCGTCGTCCTGGAGTCCCTCTCGCCCCTGGAACGCGCCGTGTTCGTGCTCCACGACGTGTTCGGCTTCGCGCATCCGGAGATCGCCGGGATCCTCGACCGGTCCCCGGCCGCCGTGCGTCAGCTCGCCACGCGGGCCCGCCGCCACGTGCGGGACCGCCGTCCCCGCCACCGCCCCCGGCCCGACCTCCACGCCGAGGTCACCGAGAAGTTCGCCGAGGCCGCGCTGGGCGGCGACCTCCGGGCCCTCATGGAGGTGCTGGCCCCGGACGTGACGCTCTGGACGGACGGCGGCGGCAAGGGGCCCGCGGTCAGCCTCCACCCCGTACGCGGCCGAGACCGGGTCGCCGCGGTGTTCATGGCCGTGGCCCGGGCCCTGCCGCCGCAGGGGTTCGACATCCGCTACCGGCGCGTGGCCGCCGATCCCGGCGCGCTCGTGTTCTCCGGCGACAGCCCCCTCGCCGTGGTCGTCGTGGACCTCGTCCCCGGCGGTGACACGATCGCCTCCGTCTTCTCGGTCACCAACCCCGACAAGCTGATCCACGTACGGCGTGCGAGATAGCCGGAAGGGGCTCCGGTCCGGCGGGCGGCCGGAGCCCCGGAGACACCGGAGCGGCCGGGACTCAGGCCGGGATCCACGCCAGCGCGAACAGGGCCACCCCGAGGAGCGCGGGCAGCGCCAGGCGGGTGTGGCGACCCACGCCGAAGACCGCCCCGAAGGCGGTGAAGACCAGCGTCAGCATGCCCGCCAGACCGGCCAGCAGCCGCAACGCGTCCCGCAGCGGCAGGTCCTGGGCGATCTGGGTGCTCGTGACGATGAAGGCGATGACCGCGGCCAGCAGTCCGAGACTGCCCAGGGTCTCCGACCGGAGGCGGGTGATCTCGGCCTGCTCGTGGGCCCGGGTCTCCCGCGTGACCTGCTCCACCTGCGCCTGCATCGACACCTCCAGCCGCTCCGCGGTCTCCCGCAGGCCACTGCGGATGGCCTCGGTCTCCCGTCGCAGGACGATGTCGGCCCGGATGCGGTGGTACTCGACGACCCGTACCGCGTACCCCGAGCGTGCGGAGTCCTCCAGATCCATGGCTCGCTGGATCTGGGTGAGCGCGGTGTCGAAGTCGCCTGTGAGGGCGGCGAGTTGCGCCCGCACGGCGCGGTAGCGCGGCTGCTCCGGACTGATCTCGACCGCCCGGTCGACCTGCGACAGAGCAGTCCGCAGGTCCTCGTCGGCGACGTCGGCGCCGCTCCATCCGTACTCGGCGAGCACCCGGGCGTGGTGCGCGACGAGAGCGAGGTTGCCCGGGTAGGCCTCCAGCGCCGACGCGGCGTGGCGCAGTGCCGTCGGCAGGTTCGGCCCCATCGGGTCCAGCAGTGCCAGGTCGGACTCGAGCAACGCGCGCATGGGCACGGAGCCGAAACGTGCGGCATGGCGGAGGTACACGGTCCGGAAGCGGCTGCCGTCCAGGGCCCGCCGGTGGCGCGCGAGCAGGACGTAGAACGCGTTGAAGGCGCGCAGCGGGTCGGAGTCGTCCCCTATCACCCGCTCCAACGCCTCCAGATCGGCGTCGACGAGCGAGGTGCACACGGTCATGGCGGCGCTGTGGTGCTCGGCCGACTCCAGGGGCGGCAGGGCACCCAGGGCGGTGGTGATCTCCCCCGGTGACATGGTGATCACCATAGCGGCGGCACCGGGACCGCGAACAGCGGCCAGGCGGCCGACGCCTGGCGATCGCCGGTCCCGGGCGGGCCCCGGCGGGAGGGCCGCCGCCGTCAGACGTGCGCGAGCAGGTCCTCCAGCGGCCGGGGAACCCGCCCGAGGTCCACGTGCGCGACCAGGGCGCGCGCGTACTGGGCCTTGCGTCCGCTGTGGGTGCCCATGAAGCGCCGCAACTGGTGCTCCACGGGCCGTGTCCGCTGCGCGGGCTGGCTCCGGAACGTGCGGAAGGGCCGCGTCTCGCCCTGCTCCTCGATCACCTGCTGAACGCCCGCGGCGCCGAGGGCGCGGATCAGCTCGTCCTCCAGATCGGCGACGCACACGTGGAACCCGAGTCCTGCCAGCCCGTCGCGCGTCAGTCCGGAGCCGAGTCCGACCCGTTCCAGGTGGCGCCGGAAGTACGCCTCCTCGCCGACGTCGTAGAGGCCGGCCACCGGGATGTCCAGGCCGGGGGGACCGCACACGTCCAGGAAGTGCCCGATGTTCGTCGCACCTCCGAGCGGCACGACCACCACGCCCTCCGCGGGCAGATCGCGGCCGGCACGTAGCGCCAGTGCCTCGAGTGCGGCCCGGTCGCTGCTTCCTTCGACGAGCACGATCGAGCGCACCCCGCCGGCCGCCTCCCGCGCCGCCCCGGCGGCCGCGTCCGCTCCCGGTCCACCGGCCGCCCACGCGGCCAGGGCCTGTCGGAAGTGCTGCTTCTCGTCCATGATCTTCCCTCCCGCGGCCATCCTGGCAGGCCCGAAGCCGCCGCGCAGGTGGGTTTCCGCGGGCTGACGGCTACCGCCGGCGGTCCCGCCCGGGGCATTCCGGAGGCGCGTCGGCCGGCGGCGCGGGACGCCGGAGGCCGGGGGTTCGCCGGCGGGGGAGTCCGGCGCCCGCCGAGGGGAGTGTGCGGCGCCCGCCTGCGGGCAAGCGGACGCCATGGCTGACGATGCGATATCCGAGCGGAAGACGGACGAACGAGCGACGAGGCGCCGGGAGACGCCCGAGGAGAGGGCGGACCGGCAGTGGTCGGAGCTCGTCCAGGAGATCCGGGTCGCGCAGACCGGCGTGCAGATCCTGCTCGGCTTCCTGCTCACCGTGGTGTTCACGCCGCACTTCCAGTCGCTGGGGCAGACCGAACGGACGATCTACCTCGTGACCGTCGTCCTCGGTTCGCTCGCCACGGGCGCGCTCATCGGACCCGTGGCCTTCCACCGCATCGTCTCGGGGCGGCGCATCAAGCCGCAGACGGTCGTCTGGGCCTCCCGCCTCACCTTCACCGGGCTGGTCCTGCTCCTCGCGACGCTCGTGTCCGCCCTGTTCCTCATCCTGAGGGTCGCCACCCACGACGGGTACGTGCCCTGGCTCGTGTCGGGGGTCCTGGCCTGGTACCTGGTGTGCTGGTTCGGCCTGCCGCTGTGGGCGCGCAGCCGCTACACGAGCGGCGACGAGGACTGAACACCGCGGTACGGGCCGCCCCATGGGTCCGTCCTCGGCGGCGGCGCGGTCCGCCGCGCCGCCGCCGACGGTGCCCCGGAACGGACCCCGCCCCGTGCCGGGCGCACTTCTACATGTCGCGGGCGGCGTCCACGTTCCCGGCGCGAGGGAAGATCTCGTCGGCGCCCGTCACCTGCAACAGCCGCAGCAGCTGGTCGGGCACGGGGCCGCTGAGGACGAGGGGCACCATCTGATGCAGCCGGATCAGGCAGTTCAGGCCGCTGGAGTCGGCGAACGTCAGCCCGCTCACATCGAGGATCAGGCGACGCACGCCCGACTCGAAGGCTGCTTCCTCGCCTGCCTGTTGGAGGCCGGGAGCGGACTCCACGTCCAACTCGCCCGCGCAGTGGATCACGCGGACGGGCCCTTCCTCGGGCTCGGTGCTCACCTGAAGCCGCATGCGTCGTGCTCCTCGTGTTCATGGTTCGGCGTCAAGAGCGAACCTCTGGTCAAGGCTTCCCCCACCAAGCCCCTACCTCACCCCCACGGCAGGAACACATCACGGTCGTCGCACGACGAGCCGGTCCGGCCCCGCGCGGCACGCGCGTCGGGCGGGACCGACGTCGAACCGGGCGCAGGGGGTCCCGCTGCCGCGTTCGGCGACACGCTCGTACGGGCGGCATCCACGGCGGTCCGGGCGTGTCAGGGCGGCGGCCGCGCACTCCGTGCGGATAGTGGCAGACGGCGGGCACTGAAACGACGCCCCCGGTCGTCACCCGAGCCGTGTGGAGAGCAGGCCAGACATGAAGAGAGCACTCGTCGCCGTCGTCGGAGCCGCGATGGTCATCGGCCCCGTGGCCGCCCCCGGATGGGCGGCCGAACGGCACGACCCGACCCGCGGCCCCGTGACGGCGAACACCTCGTACCCGGTCGGTGAGGTCGTCTCCGACGCGCCGCTCAACGTCCGCCAGAAGCCGACGATCTACTCGGACATCGTCAAGGTGCTCCGTCCGCACGAGCGGATCCAGCTCAACTGCGAGAAGCGGGGCGGCTGGGTGGACGGCAACCCCGTCTGGTACCGCATCCAGGGCTTCAACGGCTGGGTCTCCGCCCGCTTCGTCCACAACCACCAGCCGGTCCGCCCCTGTTGACCGATCCGGAAGGCACGGCGGCGGGGTGCCGCCGCACCGCCTGACGCGGGTGCGGGCGCGGGACCGGCAGCCGGTCGCCGCCGCGTCGCGTGACCGCGTCCGGCGCAGGGGATGACGCCGGACCGGCGCTAAGGCCCGCTCCCGGTCCGGGTGTTGYAGCGATCCGAGTCCGACCGCCAGCACCACGTCACGGCCGATCGGCACCGTTCCGCGCCCGGCGACTCGCCGGTCCTCTCCCGCTGTCGTCATACGGGTC
>NZ_RDBI01000134.1 GCF_008042125.1 Streptomyces sp. MS191 | reverse complement strand
CCCCTGACCTCCCTGATCGCCCTGCCCTCCCCGGCCATTCCGCCCGCCGCCTCGTGCATCGCCAGTTCCAGCAGCGCGGTGTCCGTCAGGGTGCCGGTGCCGTCCGGAGCCACCAGCCAGCGCATCCCGCCCGCGACGCGACCCGGGTACGGCACGACGATCCACGTCCCGCGGCCCGCGCCGCGCACCCCTGTCCCGAGCCAGCGGGCGGCCGTGCCGGCCGGCACGAAGAATCCCGTGCGGGCGTCGTCGAGGTCGGCCAGGACCGGACCCGGCCGGTCCACCAGCCGGGTCAGCACGTCGAGCGTGGGGCGGCCCAGCCCTCCCGGCAGGATCAGCACGTCCCAGCGCCGGCCGGCGGGCAGCAGTGCGACCCCGAGCGGGTTGCGCTCCCATTCCCACCGGCACGCGTCGGGATCCGGCGCCACCGACGCCAGCCACTCCACCGCGGTCCTGGCCCCCGAACCGGTCATCGTCAACGGCCTCCTCACTGTGCGGACACGGCGTCCGCACACGGGAGAGCGCGGAAGGTGACGATCATTACGCGGGTTCGGGCCACGGATTCAGGGGGAACTGGATCACCTCCCGTCCCACGAGGTGCGCCCCCGGCGCACATCCGGGTGGACGCGCCCGTTCGGGTGGACGGCGAGGGGCCGGGTCGGAGGCTCCGCCGTCCGTCCGGCGCGGCGTGTTCCCATGAGCCTCCGCAGGTCCGCCCGCGTCCGCCACGACGCCGCCCGCCTCGCCCCTCCGCCCT
>NZ_RDBI01000133.1 GCF_008042125.1 Streptomyces sp. MS191 | reverse complement strand
GGCAACCGGCGCACCCCGGCGGCCGGTTGGCGGATTCGGTGAATCCGTGCGCCCCCCGTGCACCGGCACCGTGGGTTAGGTCACGCTTACCAACGGTTCCTCTCGGGCATCCACCGTCGTAGAGTCGCTCGACCGAGGGCACCGCCCTGCGGTGGCCCGGGAGAGCGATCCACCACCGATGCAACCGACGCACCCGATGCCTCGAGGGACGGTACCCGTCATGCCGCGTCCGAACACCGCACAGCTCGCCTACGGTTCGGCCACCGTCGTCTTCTCGACCGCCGCGCTGCTCCTGCTGTCCAGGACCACGACGACCCTGGGGATCATCGCGATCAGCGTGGCCGGACTGCTCATCGGGGTCCTCGTGGTGGTGGCCGTGCCGGTGCGCCGCAAGACGCCCGCGGTGCCGCAGCCGTCCGTACCCGCCCAGCGGGCCCCCCGGAACACCGAGATCCGGGTGCCGGCCGTCCACGCGGGCGCGGGGGCCGATACCCGGATCGGTTCGTAGCTCCACCGTCGCCCTACTGCGGCACGGTGACGACCACGGTCTTGGCCGACTTGTCGTGCAAGCCCTGTTTGTAGGGCTTGTCGACCAGGATCAGGATCAGCAGGAGCAGCGG
>NZ_RDBI01000132.1 GCF_008042125.1 Streptomyces sp. MS191 | reverse complement strand
GGGGTGGGCGGTACGTCTGAGGGGGCGTGCGGGGACCCACTCTGCGCGCGTAGAACGTCGTCGCACGAACGTCCGAGCGCCGCGCGCTTGAACGGTACATGACCAGTTGGTGCCTATGGAATGCCTGACTCCGTGCAGGAGTTGACATCCCCCGGCCCTCGGGGCCGACCCTCAGAACCGCATGCGCGCCGCGATCGGCAGGTGGTCGCTCCCGGTGTCGGGGAGCGTCCAGGTCTTCGTGACCACCGTGCCGCGTGTCAGGACGTGGTCGATGCGCGCCAGGGGCAGCCGGGCCGGCCAGCTGAAGGCGAACGTGTCCCGGCCGGCCCCCACCAGCGAGGTGACGGGCCGCAGGCCCCGGTCGTCGATCGTGCCGTTGAGATCGCCGACGACCAGGACCCTGCCGTCCGCGGGCTCCGCGGCGATCGCGTCCCCGAGCCGCCGCGCGCTCTCGTCACGCCATCCCGTGGCGTACCCCTCCGTCGCCCGGACGCGGACCGACGGCAGATGGACCACGTAGGCCGTGAGCCGGCCCCGCGGGCCGGTCACCACGGCGCGCAGCCCGCGCTCCCAACCGTCCGCCACCGCACGAGGCTTGATGTCCACGCGGCCGGCGTCCCGGAGCGGATACCTCGACCACAGCCCCACCGAGCCCACCGTCGCGT
>NZ_RDBI01000131.1 GCF_008042125.1 Streptomyces sp. MS191 | reverse complement strand
GCGCACACGCCGCCGATCGTCCCCCGACCCTGCGTCGGGACCAGCTCATGCTGGACTTCTCACTCCCCGAGGTCGTGGACTGGGCCACCGAATCCCTGTCGCACACCGTCCGCGACCACCACGTCGACTTCCTCAAGTGGGACTTCAACCGCTCCTTCACCGAGAGCGGCAGCACCTCCGCCGGGACACGCTCCCGCCCGGCGGCACACGCCGAAGGCCTCCACCGGGTGCTCGCCCGGCTGCGCGACAGATTCCCCACCCTGCGCATCGAATCCTGTGCCGGAGGCGGTGGGCGGATCGATGCGGCCGTGCTGCGCCACGCGGACCAGGTCTGGCCCTCGGACAACACCGACCCCTCCGATCGGCTCGCCGTCCAGGAAGGCTTCAGCCAGGTCTGGCCGGCGAGGATCATGTCGTCGTGGGTCACGGACAGCCCCAACCCGCTGACCGGACGCCGAACCCCTCTGACCTACAGGTTCCACGTCGCCATGGCGGGCGTTCTCGGCATCGGGGCCGACCTCACCCGCTGGACCCCGGAAGAGGCGGCCCAGGCGGCCGACCTGATCGCGACGTACAAGCAGATTCGCCACCTCGTGCAGCACGCGKACCTCTACCGGCTGCGTCGGCCCGACCTCGGCGGCACGGGCGCCGTCGCCTACGTCCGACCCGACGGCCGGGAAGCGGTCGTCCTCGCATGGAGCCCCCACCACACCCACCGTCCCGAGCAAGCCCCCCTCCGGGTGCCCGGACTGCACCCGGCCACCCGTTTCACCACGCACGACAGCCACCGCACCTACACGGGGGCCTACCTCGCAGCCTGCGGCCTTCCCCTCACCCTGCCTTCCGGCGACCACCCGAGCACGCTCGTCTGGCTGCGCGCCGAGCAGACCTGAACGGACGGTTCAGCGCGTCGCCTCGGTGCGCGCGGCGCGGTCGTCCGCCGCGGTCCGAATGGCCTCAGGGCCGTGCCAAGCCGTTGTGGGGGGTCAGGCCGCTGAGTTTCTCGGGGTTGACCTGGAAGCGCAGGTTCTGGATGCGATTGTCGACGAGGTCGAACGTGAGGGCACCGACGGTGTGTCCGCCGAGGGTGGCCAGGATGCCGAGCTCGCCGTTGATGACGACCGGCTCCATGGTCAGGGTGGCCAGATCGGGCTTGGCCAGGAAACCCACGATCCAGCGTGCGACGTGGTCGGTGCCGTTCAGAGGGCGGCGGGCCGCGGTGACCTTGCCGCCGCCGTCGGACCAGGCGGTGACGTCGGGGGCGAGCAGTTCCATGACGGCGTTCAGGTCGCCGCCCGCGCAGGCCTCCATGAACTGGGCGGTGATCTTCCTGCGCTGGTTCTGGTCGGCGTCGAAGCGGGGGCGGCGGTCCTGGACGTGCCTGCGTGCGCGATGGGCGATCTGGCGGACTGTCGACTCGGGGCGTTCGAGGGTCTCGGCGATCTCGGCGTGCGAGTAGCCGAAGACCTCGCGGAGCAGGAAGACGGCCCGTTCGACGGGGCTGAGGGTTTCCAGGACGACCAGCATCGCGGTGGAGACGCTGTCGGCCACTTCGGCCTCCGCGGCGATGTCGGGTGAGGTCAGCAAGGGCTCGGGGAGCCACGGCCCGACGTAGATTTCGCGGATCGCCCTTGCGGAGGTGAGGCGGTTCAACGAGAGGTTGGTGACCGTGCGCACCAGGTAGGCCTTGGGATGGTGGACCGCGTAGCGGTCCACGGCGCTCCAACTCAGCCAGGTGTCCTGGAGGACGTCCTCGGCGTCGGTGACACTGCCCAGCATGCGGTAGGCGGTGGAGAACAGCAGCCTGCGGTGTTCGTTGTAGGGGTCCTGCTCGTCCCTGGCGTCGACCATCGGATCATGCTGCCAGTGCCGCGACCAGGGCGGCAAGGCCGGGGATCATGACGCTGGCAGCCGATGTGCCCGTCATGCCGCGGGCTTGCGGGTGGCGCGGCCACCCTTGGAGACGATGGTGGTGACGTTCATGCGCTTGCTGATTCGGTAGGTCTTGAGCGGGCTGCCGCTGACCATCTCCTTGTACGCGACGGCGCCCCGGCCGGTGAGGTGCATGCGGCGGGGGGTCTCGTCGGCCTTGGTGAACTGGATGACGGCATCTCGGCGGCCGAGGCTGACCGGCTGGTGGAAGTAGCCGAACCGGAACGGCTTGACGGCCTTGCCGCGCACGAGCCGCGCGATGGTGTCGGCGGTGTACTGGGCGGTGGGCAGGCCGCTCTGGCAGGTGCCGTGGATCTGCCCCCAGGCCAGACGGACGGCGGCGGCGTCGCCGATGGCGTGGATCTCCGGGTGGGAAACCGAACGCAGCGTGGCGTCGACCAGGATGAGGCCGCGGTCGTCGGTGGCGATCCCGGCATCGGCGGCGAGCGGCGACACCTTGACGCCCGTGGTCCACAGGCAGATGTCGGAGCGGACGAGCCGGCCGTCGGCCAGTTCGACGGCGTCGGGCAGCACCTTGGTGACGCGGGCGCCGGTCTCCAGCGTGACGCCGAGGCGGTCCAGCGCGCCGTGGAGGTACGCGCGGGCCTTGGCGCCCATCATGCCGCCGGGCTCGTCCAGGCTGATCAGCGTGACGTTCAGGCCGGGGTGGCTCTCGGCGATCTCGGTGGCCGCCTCGACGCCGGTCAGGCCGCCGCCGCAGACGGTGACCGTGCCGCCCGACACGGCGACCTCGGTGAGCCGTGCGGCCAACCGACCGGCGATCTGTGGGTTGTCGAGGGTGAACGCCTGCGTGTCGGCGCCGGAAACCCTGCTGGTGTCGGTCGAGCTGCCCAGCGCGTAGACGAGCGTGTCATACCCGAGGGTCTCGGCGCCGTCGACGGTGATCCGCCGCGCCTCGGGATCGATGGCCGTGGCCGCGCCCTGGACGAACGTGACGCCGGTCCCGGCGAGCAGGTCGGGGATCCGGTGGTCGGCCAGCTTCTGCCCGGTGGCGATCTGGTGCATCCGCAGCCGCTCGACGAACCGGCTCGAGGGGTTGACCAGGGTGATCCTCACGCCGGTCCGGCGCGTGCGGTGGGCCAGCCGGATGGCGGTGAACAAGCCCGTGTAGCCCGCGCCGAGGATGACGATGCGGTGGTCGTGGTTCATCGGATCTCCCAAGGTCGGCACCGGCTTCGGTGCCGGTGACGACCATGGGACAGGCGACCCGCACCGGACGTGACAGATCGCGGATGTGAACCACGCCACACCGATGCGCAGCCGAGGTGCTGCCGAGAGAACCCGTCGGTTGCCTCTCTGTGCCGGACCGGCCACAGCGCGACAGGACACCGAGGAGCGCGAGCGCCGGCTGCCGCCCGGGCCGACGGTCATGCGACGCGGTGACGCACGACCGGAGTGTGGCGGGAACCCGGCGGTCAGTCGCCGTGGCCCGTGCCTCCGCTGCCGAAGCCTCCGCTGGAGATCCCGCCCCACTTCCGCTTCTCCTCGGGCGGTGGTTCGGGCGAGGTCTCACTGCCCGAGGCCTTCAACTGGTACGGCATGAGCCGGTGTTCGCCGTCGGTCTGCGGCATCTCCGCCGGTCGGCGGTACTCGGACATCTCACCGGGGAGCGCGTCGGTCTCCGGGCGGTGGGGGTGCTCCTCCGGCTTGGGTGTCGGGGATTCCTTGTCCCGGACACGCATGCCCAGGAAGAACCCGCCGATCAGTACGGCGACGATGATCAGACCGCCGAGGACCTGGGCCAAGCCTGACTGCCAGACACCGACCAGTGTCGTCGCGCCCCCTGCGGAATCCGCGAGAAAAGCGTTCATAATCCATGATTACCCCGTACGGGATGGGCACGGATGCACCGACCATGCGAGCTTGGCGCACACGCACATCTGATGGACGGCGGACGAGCGTTACCGACTGAGACGACAAGAGCGCCGTGAGGACCGGAATCGAGGCAGGGCGTCAGGCCGATCAGGTGTTCGCCAGCCAGATCGACAGGTTGAGCCCGGACGCGAACGCGACCCAGACGGCGTAGGGGACGAGCAGCAGGGCGGCGCTCCTGCTGGCGCGGGAGAAGGTGATGATGGTCATGACGATGGCCGCGAGGAGCAGGCAGATGTCGGCGAACGCGAGCCCGTACTCGTCGGCGGCGAAGAACAGTGGCGTCCACGCCAGGTTGAGTGCGAGCTGGGCCGACCACCACGCCATCGCGCCGCGCGGCGCGGGGCGCGGGGCCCGGAATGCGCAGGACCATCCACGCTGCCACGGCGACAGTGCCGTACAGCACTGTCCACACAGGGCCGAAGAGCCGGCTCGGGGGCGCCCACGAGGGGCGGATCAGAGTGCTGTAGGTGTCGCCTGCGTCTGTCGATGCCCATCCACCGATGCCTGCCACGGCGTAGCAGACCACGACCAGGCCGGCCAGCGTGAGCAGACGCCTGCTGCGGGGTGGGGGTTGCTGCGTCGATACCGACCTCATGCCGGGTATCACGTTCCTTCCACGGGTCGTTGCACGGCTCCTGCGCCCTGCGTGGTTGCCGGAAGCGCGTTGCGGAAGTGCCACTCGAAGGCCCCGTCCAGTGAGGTGTGGAACTGTCCGGATCGAGGAATCCCGGCAGGGGGCGTGGGGTCGGGCTCGGTCACCGGAAGGGGCTGTCGGCGCCGGCAGCGGCCGGGCGGGGGAGACGGGCCGGGCAGCAGCCCGCCGGGCAGATGTTGCGGCTCGCGCCGAGCGTTCCCAGGATGCACGGCGCGACCTGTTGCCCCCGCTCGTCGGCAGCCCGCTCCAGCACCAGGTCCCGGATCGCGGCGACGAACCGCGGGTCGGTGCCCACGGTTGCCGAGCGTCGTACCGGCAGGCCCAGTTCCCGGGCTTTGGCTCTGGCCTCCGTATCAAGGTCGTACAGGACCTCCATGTGATCGGATACGAAGCCGATGGGCGCCATGACGACGGCGGCAACTCCGGAGGCGTGCCGCTCGGCCAGGTGGTCGCAGATGTCCGGCTCGAGCCACGGGATCTGCGGGGCGCCGGAGCGTGACTGGTAGACGAGTTGCCAGGGATGATCGACGCCGGTGCGTTCACGGACGGCGTCAGCGATCAGCCTGGCGACATCCAGATGCTGGCGAACGTAGGCGCCTCCGTCGCCCTGCCCCTCGACGGGTCCGGAGCCGTCCGCCGCGGACAGGGGGATCGAATGGGTGGTGAAGGCGATGTGGGCGTGGTCTCGCACGTCTTCGGGGAGGTCCTCCAGGGACCGCAGCACACCGTCGATCATGGGCTCGACGAAGCCGGGGTGGTTGAAGTAGTGACGCAGCTTGTCGACCCTGGGGACCTCGAGGCCTTCGTCCCGAAGTGCCGCCAGGGCGTCGGCGAGGTTCTCACGGTACTGGCGACAGCCCGAGTAGGAGGAGTAGGCGCTGGTGACCAGGACGAGGACACGGCGTCGGCCGTCACGAACCATCTCACGCAACGTCTCGGTCAGATACGGCGCCCAGTTCCGGTTGCCCCAGTAGACGGGGAGGTCCAGGGCGGACTCGGCAAAGTCCTTGCGCACGGCTTCCAGCAGGGCCCGGTTCTGGTCGTTGATCGGGCTGACTCCGCCGAAGTCGAAGTAGTGCTGTCCGACTTGCTTCAGGCGTTCCGTGGGGATCCCTCGCCCGCGTGTGACGTTCTCCAGGAAGGGAATCACGTCGTCGGGGCCTTCCGGGCCGCCGAAGGACAGCAGTAGCAGAGCGTCATAGGGGGCGGTCGGGCGCTTCGGGTCCACAGTTCTTCCTGTTCTCATCGCCGCTGCTTCGGGCGTCGGTTCGCCTTTGTTCCGATGGTCGGGGGCCGTCGGATGCAGCCGGTGCGGGAAGAGGGCGGTCCCGACGAGGCGACCCGGTCTCCGGCACGGGGCAGGAGACCGGGTCACCGTGCGAGGGCGGATGCGCCGGGCGGAAGCGTCCGGCTACGCCTCTTCGTGGGGGACCGGCTCGGTGCGGGTCCACAGTTGGTACGGGCGKAGCCGGTGCGCGCGGTCCGATGTGGGGACCTCGACGTGGCGGAGGCGTTCGGAGACCTCTCCGGGCAGCCGGCCGGTGGGGGGCCGGTGCGGGTGCGTCGTGGGGTCGGGGGGTGGTCCTTCCTGGTCGCGCAACTTGCTTCCGAGGACGACGGCGCCGACCAGAACCGCTACGACGATCAATCCGATCACGAGGTGCACGGGAGCCTCCAGTAGGCGTTATGTACCTTTTGCGTGCATTTCATGGTCGGCGGGTCGACGGATGCAGATCGGGACCGGAAGGCACCGGTCGGACGAACCTTCTCCTGACCGAGCCGATCCGCCTTCGGCCTCGCGAGACGCATCGCCCCCCGTCGCCGCAGTCGTCGCATCAGCCGCCCGCCCTCGTGGGCCGCCTGCCCCCTTCGGCGCTCGGCTTGTCGGCCACGCCGTGGTTCAGCCCCGGTCACCGGTTGCTGTGCCAGGCATCGATGCGTAGAGCTGACGGAGTCTTCCACTGGCTTCATCGAGGCCGTTCGGCCGAAGCATGCCCGCAGTGAGGGGAGAGCCGGCCCATCCGTGGCCACCCAGGAGGACCAGGGGTTGGGTGCGGGCTCCCTGTACGCCGAACGCGGTCCGCGCGACGTGCGCCGCGAAGGCGTGATCGGCGGTGGACCGGGTCTGCGACCACAGCACGACCGCTGCCGGTCCCACGCGCCTCACGGCTGCGAGGATGGCGTCGGCCGGCACAGCGGCTCCGAACATGCGGGTGGGCAGGCGCTGCTGGGCGAGGACCGCGGTGAGGGCCTCCAGGGGCAGTGCGTGCTGCTCGCCGGGGAGGCATGCGAGAAGGACGGGTGGGACTCCCGCCGGGGGCGGCGGAGCGGTACTGCCGAGCTGGCGCAGGACGGTGGAGATGTGCCATGACAGCAGGTGCTCGACCTCTACGTAGCGGTCACCTGACGACTCCCACTTGCGGCCTGCCGCGTGCAACGTCGGCACCATCGCCTCCTGCCAGGCCCGCACAAGACCATGCTGTGCAACGGCTTCCCGGAGCAGACGATCGACGGTCGGGCTGTCGAGTCTCACCGCCGCGCGCGCCAGGCCCCTGTGCTGATGCTGCACGTTCTCCAGGGGCATGCCGTTCCCCGACCCGGGACTGCGCATCGGTTCCGAGGCCGTGGGCTGGGACGGAGCGGGGCGGCCGGCGCGTGACAGGGCCACTCGGGCAGCCTCTGCGGGAGGAACTCCCGATGTGGTCATCCTGCACATGTCCTCGAGCATCGCGATGTCGCGCGGGGTCCAGCGTCGATGCTTGCCCTGCTGCCGGGCCGCGGGCCTGATCCCGTATCGCTGGTCCCACGAGCGCAACGTGGTGGGGGTGACGCCAAGTCGGCGTGCCACGGTACCCGTTGCGATGCCCGGTTCCGGCGACCGGTCGGACGACCCGTCACGTGCCATGACCTTCACCCCCTTCTGCGGGACTCTCACGAATGCCTGTCACCGGTCCGCGCCTCGATGGAACGCTCCGCGTTCCGACCGGGCAGGTCCTGGTGGGGGCGTGCCGACACCGGGGCGACGGGGGCCGGTTCCCGCGCAGTCGCCTTCCGTCGGGCGAGGGACTCGCGAGCGGCCTCGCGCGGATGACGCCGCCTCCAGTACGGGTTGTCGTGGGAGAGTTTGCTGGAGACCCGCCCGTACATTCCGAAGGTGACGATCAGAAGACCCATGACGAAGCTGAACATGACGTTCGTCATTCCGAAGTCGAGGAAGTTGGCGGGCCTGTCCAGTACGAACAGGTGGTAGAACCCGCTCAGGACGAACAGGGTGCCGACGACCATGTTCAGGGTGGATGCGACGTTGCCGCCGACAACTGCTCCGCCGAGGAGGGCGAGGCCCACCAGCACGGAGATGACGCTGAGCGTCGTGTTCGTCGTCATGCCCGCGATGCGGTCCCCCGAGGTGTCGAACGGGCTGAGGGCGTCCGCGAAGCCGAGGGAGCCGAAGGCCAGGAGGATCAGTCCGCACGCCGCGGCCCCCCATCGGTAGACCGCGGCGAGATGGTGGTCGACAGGAAGTTCGTCTCTCAGTTTCACGGACCGTCTCCTCGCTGAGTGCGGAGCTGTCGGGACCGCCTCGCCACCTCTGACCAGGGTCGAGGGCTGGAATCCCGTGGGCGGTGGAAGACCGCTCGACGGCGGTTTCATCCGCTCTTCTCTCGGTCCTGTGAAGGCGGATGCAGGTCACGGCGTCGTCCTGGGCCGGCGCGCTGTGGCCAGTGGTACGTAGTGACAGGCCAGTGCTGCGGCCATGGCGGCAGCGGAGTAGGTGTCGCGGACCAGAGCCTGGGCGCGACGGGCCATGGCGTCGATCGCCTGGTCGTCCAGATCCAGCAGTCGGCGCAGTCCCGCGCCGAGGGAGGCCGGTGTCGACGTGTCGATCAGCAGTCCGTTGTCGCCGTCGACCAGGTAGTTCGGAATGCCTCCGCGGGCAGGAGCCGCGACGACGAGTCCCGCGTCCATCGCTTCGAGTACGGCCAGGCCGAACTCTTCCTTGACGCTGGGGCAGACGTACCGGGCTCGCGTGCCGGCGCCGGTGTCGGCCAGGGCTCGCTCCAGGCATCGCACGTCGGCGTTGGAGAGCGCCGGCAGCAGGTGGAGCCTTTCCGCGGCTTCGGGGCAGGCTGCCAGGCACTCGTCGATGCGGGCGCGCATCAGCCGTTCGGCCGGTTCGGAGTCGTCCGGGCGGCCACCGATGAGCACGAGGTGGGACTGTCGGTGACTGCCGGATGCAACCCATGCTCTGACCAGCACGTCCTGCTGTTTCACCGGATGCAGGCGTCCGACGCTCAGCAATACGGGGAGCGGTCTGCCGGGGACACCGGAATACGGCATCCCGATGTGCCTCAGGAGGGCGCGCCTTCGCTGCAGCTCGTCGGGCGTACGTGGGTACGCCGCGATTCCCTCCGGCACCGCGCTGACGTTCTCGGATTCCAGCTGGGGAAAGTGACGGAGGAGTTCCTGTGTGTCCCCGTCGCGCCGGGCTATCGCGAGGACGCGGTCGGCCCGCTGAACGAGGCAGTCGGCGAGGAACACGCGGTGGAGGTCGCTGCGGAGCGATGCCGGATCGGCGTTCCCGCGGCCGTGCCGCTCCGCGATGTGACGGTGCGGATCGGGCGTGGCGGTGAACACCAGGGCGGCGCCGATACGACGTGCCGCCTCGGCGAGGGCGATCGAGCCGTCGTCCGCGTACCTCACATGCAGGACGTCCACGGGCCGACCGAGTGAGCCGAGCAGGTGTGCCGCCCACCAGCTCAGTGCCTCACGGTGCAGGCGCATCTCATCCGGGCCGGGGGGAAGGCCACTGTCCACGGGCAGGCGCAGCACCCAGTGTCCTGGGGCACGCCGTCGGAGCAGGGTCGGGTCACGATCGATGTCCGATCGGCAGGCCGTGACGACAGTGATCACGGCTGCCACCTGATCGGTCAGCGCCAGGGCGTCACCGAGGCCGCTCAGGAGTACTCCGAGCCCGCCGCTGCATCCTTCCCCCGGCGTGTCGAGGCCGCCGAGGAGCATGGACTGGGCAACGACCGTTCCCGGGCCCATCGGCTGCCGTACCCCTCTGCCGGCATCTCCTCCGAGGAGCACCTCGAGCAGCAACTGCTCGTACGTGTCCGTGGGCACCACATGGCTCAGCACGCTCCGTGCGGAAGGAGCGTGTGCGGCCAGCGCGCGCCAGGCGGCGTGTCGTACTCGCCTGTCCGGGCTGTGCGCGTGCGGGGTGAGCTCGGCCGTCGACAGGGACCGGTACTGTCCCTGAGCCGCCAGATCGAGCAGCAGGGCGAGCGATTCCGGGCTCCGGTCACTGAGCAGTGCGGTGCGAAGCGCGGCCGCGGTGCGTCTCTCGCCGTGGAGCGCCACGACCGCGGGCCAGCCCGCTGCTGCCGCGCCGCGGAGAAACGTGCTCCCCGCGGTGGCGAGGACGGCCTCTTCCGGCGGGGCGACGGTGCCCGATCGGATGGCGGCGCGCATCCGGGCGACCTTGTGGTCGTCCTCGTCGGACCTGCGGCTGCCTGTGGCAGGTGAGCCGTCCGAGGTCAGGTACTCGCTTTGCGCGAGTTCCGCCAGCAGGGTGCCCGGGGCCCACCGGGGCCACGTGCGGGTGCTGCGGCTGTCGCCGGCGAGTGCCTGCCAGTAGTGGCGTCGCACCTGGACGAAGGGGTCGAGGGTGTCGAGGGTGTCGAGCGTGCTTCTGTCGGAGGCGGAGACCGCTTCCGTCGCGAGGCCGCGATCCATGGACGCTCCTTGAGAGGGAACCTGCGGGCTGCCGTATTTCCGCTGCTCCGCGCTTCCGGGATGCAGCGGGATCACGCGGACGCGAAGTCCGGCGGGACCGCATCCGCTCGCCTCTCTCCTCGCGAAGGTCTTGCCCATGGGCCGGTCACAGGCGGCCCCTCCGTCGATGGAGCCGCAGATGCCGCGTGTCGTGGTGGTCAGCCCCCCGTTTCGCTCCCACGCCCAGCCGATGTCCGTGCTGGCGGGGTCTCTCGCTCGCGCCGGGGTGGAGGCGTATCTGGCCTGTGCGGAACCGTTCGCGGACCTCGCTTCGGAGGCGGGGGTGGGGTTCGTTCCCCTCACGGTGACGCGTAACGCCAACACCGGAGTCGCACGCCGCACCGAACAGGGGGAGCGGGAAGCCGCACGTCTCGAGGAGTTCCTCGAGTCGACCCGTCAGGGCGCCGTTCCCGCTCTCCTGACCCAGGCCAGGCATCGCGGTGAGGACATGCTGGCGGATCCCGAGACGGTCCTGGCGGCGATCCGTGCCGTCCACCAGCGCTTGGCTCCGGACTGGTACGTCGTCGACCAGCTGAGTTACCCCGTGACACTGGCCTTGCACTGCCTGGGCCTGCGCTTCGCCACATTCTGCCCCGGCCACCCCAGCTACCTGCCCCACCGGCCCGAGAGTCTCTTCGGGGTGCCTCAGAACTGGCCCAGCTCCATCCGGCCGGCGCCCGAGGACCTGGCACCCCTCGAGGAGGCCGCGCGAGCCAACGACCAGTCGTTCACCGAGAGCTTCGCGCGGACAGCCGGCCGGCATGCTCCGAACCGCCTGGCACCCGGACGGGCCTTCGCGCTCGCCTCTCCCGAGGCGGTCGTCTTCAACTACCTGCCTTTCCCGTGGCTGCCCCGGCGAGAGACGCCCGGCCGTCGGTACCTCTACGGCGGCCACTGCGTCCCTCCCGTGCCGAGCAGCCCGGGGCATGTCTGGGAAGGCTTGGTCAGACGTCTGCGGGCTGAGTACCGGCAGCTGGTCCTGGTGGCGCTCGGCACGTTCCTGTCCGCTCGTGATGACGTGCTGGCGGCGCTGGTGCGCGGGATTCGTGCGCATCGGCCGGATGCCGCCGTGATCGTGGCGGCAGGCGACCGTGTCAGCGCGATGGCCGGGCATGCGGACTCGGCGGTACACGTCGCCGAGACCGTCCCCCAGCGTTGGCTCCTGGGCCGCGTGGACGCCATGGTCCACCACGGTGGCAACAACTCGTTCACCGAGTGTCTCGCCGCCGGTGTCCCTGCGGTGGTGCTGCCCTTCTCCAGCGACCAGTTCTCCATTGCTCATGACCTTGAACGGGCGGAGGTGGGCCTCTGCCTGGACCCGACCCGCATGACGGAGGAAGAGGCCGGTACGGCGGTGGGAACGCTCCTGTCGCGTCACCCTGCGGGCCTGGCCAGATGGAAGGGCACCGCAAGGGCTCTCGGTCCGGATTGGACGGCACGCCGTCTGCTCGAGGCCATGGGTCATCGATCCGAGGCTCGTCTTCGTCCCGGCGGAGTCGTCAGCGACGCAGCGCGGTGAACGTGTGGGTGATCCCGGTCTGCCAACCTGGCAGGGGCAGGGTGTGCACCTGGGTGAACCCGGCGCGGCCCAGTCGTCGCGCGCATCCCGACGCGGTGTCGAAGTCGAGGACGCTGCGCCGCGAGTGTCCGTAGAGGGAGGCGTCGCCGTTGAGTCTGCCCCACGGAACGACGAGCCCGTTCATGACGGCGGACCAGACGGTGCGATGGACGGGTCGGCCACCGAGCGCGTATCCGTGTACGACGAGGGACAGGGTGATCCCCACCGTAGCCGGGCCGGGCCTCGGTTCGGGCGTGGCAGCGGGTCCGGGGCGGCTGGTTCCTCCGTGCGAGAGTCAGGGCTCTCGTCTCTGATGCATCCGCGTCCCGCGGGAGTCCGGAATGCCGTGGTAGATCCAGCCGGGAGAGCGAGAGGGAAGGTGAGCCATGGAGAGACCCCCGCTCTCCGCCGTGCCGGAGCCTCTGTCGCGCGTCGCCCCGCACGTCGCGGGACGGATCCTGTTCCGCCAGTCGTGGGACGACCTCGTGTTCCTGCACTGGCCGGTGGATCCCGGCGACGTCGCCCACCTCTTCCCGGCCGGCACCCGTCCCGACGTCATCGACGGCGCGACGTACATCGGCCTCGTCTACTTCCAGATGCGGCGACTCGCTCTGGGCGTGGGTCCCGCGCTGCCGCTGATCGGCACGTTCACCGAGATCAACGTCCGCCTGTACAGCGTGGACACGGAGGGACGCCGCGGGGTGGTCTTCCGCACCCTCGACTGCGAGCGGCTCCTGCCCTCGGCCGTGGCGCGGAGCGTCTGGGGCCTCCCCTATCGCTGGGCCGCCACACGGAAGCTGCGCTTCGGTGACCGGATCATCTATACGACCCGTCGCCGGCAGCCGGGCGGCCCGACGTCACGCGTATGGGCCGCGACCGGCACGCAGGGACACGCCTGCGGCCCGCTCGGCGATTTCCTTACGGCTCGCTGGGGCCTGCACGCACGGGCCTGGGGCAGTACGTACTTCTGGCCGGTGGACCATGCGCCGTGGACGTTCCGGGATGTATCGCTGCTCTCTCACGACGACGATCTGGTGGAGGCGTCCACCGGTCTGCGCGTCGCCCGCGGGATGCCGACCAGCGTGCTGTACTCCCCCGGTGTACGGGTGCGTTTCGGAACGCCTCGCCGTCTGCGCGGGGTGTAGGGGGCGAAGACCCTCTACTCGCCCTCGTGGATCCGGGCTCGGTGTCGAGGGCGCGGGTGCCCGGATCGACAGCTGGATGGCCGCGGGCGCCTGCCGGGCGTCGGATCGCCCGCACCGGTCGGTCCGGGGCGGGCCACCTCCGACGCGCTCACAGCCGCGCGGGTGTCGAGGGAGCCTCGACACCCTTCCGGCCTCCCTCCGGCCGGAGAACCTATGCCACGTCGTCGAACGAGCGCGCTTCGGCCGCAAGGTCGTCCCGCTCGTAGTTGGCCAGAGCCAACCCCAGAGCGAAGAACGTGGGAGCCCACTCGCCGACAAAGATTCCCCAGCGATCCGCCCGCTCGAGATTCTCCTGCCTGCTCGAGGTCAGCCATGACGCGAGCGAGAGTCCGATCGAGCCCACGGCGGCCAGATAGGCGTGCTCGCTGCGGAGCCCCTTGTCGTGAAGCTTCTTGACGATCATGCGTCCTCCTCAGGACGTTTGCCTTGCTCCAGTGCACACCCTTCACCCCTTTCGCCCAGATTGGATTCATACGCCCTCTTCGTCAGTGGGCATGGGGCCGGCATCCTCCGCGAGATCGGCGTGCGCGCCGTGCTCTCTTGGAGTCGGCCATCACCTGCGGATCCGGCCTTGCAGGCCCGGTCCTGACGACGTCGAAGATTCAAGCAAGGGGTGAAACCGATCGGCGACCGCTCACGGAATGCCTCTCCACACAGGGTTCGAGACCTTCTCGACCGGATGAGGATGATCGCCATGAACACTCGTTCTGCCGGTGCGGCTCTCACCGCCGGCGTCGCCGTCGTACTGTCCGTCACCGCCGGTGCTCCTGCCTTCGCTCAGCCGAAGGCCGCGGACGAGCAGGCCACGGTCACGGTGCTGCACGCCGTACCCGGCCTCACCGTGGACGTGTACGCGGGGGACAAGGAACTGCTGCCCGACTTCACGCCGGGCACGCTCACCGACCCGATGAAGCTGGACGCGGGCTCGTACGACATCAAGATCTTCAAGGACGGCGACGGCCCGAAGGGTACGCCGGCCATCGAGAAGACGGTCGACGTACCCGCCGGTGCCAACGCGACGCTGGTCGCTCATCTGACGGCCGACGGCAAGCCCGCACTCGACGCGTTCGTCAACGACACCTCCAAGGTTCCCGCCGGCAAGGCGCGGCTCACCGTGCGCCACGTGGCCGCGGCACCCGCCGTCGACGTCCGTGCCAACGGCGCCGCGGTCTTCAAGGACCTGCAGAACCCGAAGGAGGCGAAGGGCGAGGTGGCAGCCGGCACGGTGTCGGCCGACGTCGTCCTGGCCGGCACCGACACCGTGGCGCTCGGGCCCGCGACGCTGGACCTGGCCGAGGGAAGCAACACCATCGTCTACGCCTGGGGCAGCGCCACCGACAAGAACCTCGCGCTCAAGACGCAGACCATCGGCGGAATGCACTCCGCGCCGTCCGGCGTTCCCGCCGGCGAGACGGGCCAGGCCGCAGCACACAACGAGAGCATGACCCTGGGCGCACTGTCTCTCGGTGCCGTCCTCGCTCTGGGCACCTCGGGCTTCCTGCTGCGCCGCCGACACGACGCCCGCTGACCCACGACACCTCTCACATCGGACGTGCCGTCAGGTGCGGGTCCCCGAACGCGCAGGGTGACCGCACCTGACGGCCTTGACGCCTGAAGGCTGGCCGACCATGGGCATGCCCAGAACAGGGCACCGCAAGATCCTCGGAACAGCGACGGCACTCGTCGGCGTCATCCTGGCCGTGGCGACCGTCCTCCTCGCCACCGCCTGGGCCGACGACCCCTCCAGCGCCCGGGACTTCGGATCCCCGCAGCCCGCCATGACCCCCTCCGTGACCGGACAACCCCAGGCACCTGCCGCGACGCCGGCGCGCCCGTCGAGCCGCGCCACGCCCTCCGGTGTCCCCTTGCCGCGCGAGCTCTCGATTCCGAGACTCGAACTGCGCGCCCCCATCGACCCGGTGGGTGTGGCCGGCGACGGTCAGATGCAGGTCCCGGAGGATCCCGATCGAGTCGGCTGGTACCGCTTCTCCCCACGACCAGGTGCGGGCAGCGGCTCCTCGGTCATCGTCGGGCACATCGACGCGCGAGAACGCGGCCTGGGCGTCCTGCTCGGCCTCACCGACGTACGAACCGGAGACAGGGTGCTGGTCGAGAAGGAGGACAGCACCATCGCGACCTACGAGATCATCGCCCGCCGGACCGTACCCAAGAACGCCTTGGCCGGCTCAGGGGTGTTCACCCGGGAGGGACCTGCGGTGCTGACCCTGATCACCTGCGCCGGACCGTACCTGCCGGACCACGGTGGCTATCAGAACAATCTCGTCGTCACGGCAGTGGAGGTCCCGAAGTGACGTCGATATGGGGCGGTGCACAGGTCCTTGCGGCTGGTGTTGCGGGCGTGACCACAGTGTCGGAAGACAGACTGGGTGAGGGGTTCGCCGACGGCGACGAAGCGTTCCTCAAAGAGGCCTACCGCCGCTGGGGCTCGCTCGTGTACACCGTCGCCGCACGAAAGCTCGGAGACGCCGAAGAAGCCAAGGACGTCACCCAGCAGGTGTTCGTCGGGGCCTGGAACAGCCGCAAGACCTTCGACAGGCGCCGCGGATCCCTCAAGACCTGGCTGGTGGGCATCACTCACAAGAAAGTGGCCGATGCACTCAGCCGCCGTACCCGGCACGTGCGAGACGTCGAAGCCGCCACAGCCGCCGCGGGCGTCTCCCCACAGCCCACAGAGGTGGCGGAATCGGTGCTGGACCATGTCGTGCTGACCGAAGAGATGGATTCCCTCACCGAACAGCAACAACTCGTCCTCAGAATGGCCTTCTACGAAGACCTGACCCAATCACAGATCGCCGAGCGCACCGGTCTGCCGCTCGGAACAGTCAAAACCCATACGCGGCGCGGCCTGATGCGTCTGAAGAAGCGGTTGGAGGTGGACGGTGAAGCACACCGATGAGGAAACTCTGGCGATGATGGCCCTGGGCGAGGAAACCGAGCCTTCAGCCTCTCTCCACCTGTACGAATGCGATCAGTGCCGAGGTGAGTTCGAGGCGCTGCGCCGTGTGGTGACGACCATGTCGACCACCGACGACGCGGACGGCGACCTCCTGACACCGTCGGAGGCCGTCTGGGACTCCATCGCCACGGAGCTGCACCTCTCTGTCACGCCGGACCCGTCCGCGCCGCACGACGACGCGGCGACCATCAGCAGCTCCCGCCCCAAGCCGCTCCAGCGCTTGCGCCGCTCCACAGTCGCTCTCGCAGCGTGCGCCGCACTGTTCGGCGCCGCATCCGGCAGCGCCATCACCTGGTGGGTGACCCAGACGAATTCGTCGACGCGACAGACGAGCGCCGACGGCAAACGCCTCGAGTCTCTCCGCAGCACCTCAGCCGGCTATGCCAGCCTCGACGACCGAAGCGGAAGCCGGTCGCTGAACATCACCGTCAAGGACCTTCCCCGGACCTCCGGCTACTTCGAGGTCTGGCTCATGGACCGCACGCACACCAAGTTGGTCTCCATGGGCGTCCTCGGCCCCGACGGACACGCCACGCTGCCGATCCCCGACAACATCGACCTGCGCGAATACTCCGTGGTGGACGTATCCGTGCAGCCCTACAACGGAAAGCCCGACCACTCCGGCGACAGCATCGTCCGAGGCGCCTACGCGGGCTGAGGGCTGTCCCCTCACCCGCGATGGATCGGCGCGCGGCGTCGGAGKCGGTGCGTCGCCGAGGCCACCACCTGCAGTATCGCGCCGTCGCCCGTCGTGCGAGCGGTCGGTGATCTCCGACCGCTCGATTCACCGCGCGGTGCCGAGGCCCCTGTCGATAGAATTGGCCTGACTCGGGGCAGGCAAGCGGAACGGACTCGTCATGACGATCCCCTCCCCCGGTCAGGTGATTCCCATCGTGGGTGTGCCCAATCTGCGTGATCTGGGCGGGCCGAGGACGCCCATGGAGACCAACTTGGTGTGCGTGCGGTCCATGAGCCAGAC
>NZ_RDBI01000130.1 GCF_008042125.1 Streptomyces sp. MS191 | reverse complement strand
CGCCACGGGAGTACCCATGCCGTTCCCGCAGTCATCGGACCCCTCGCCCGGCGTGCCGGGCGGCGCCCCGGCCGCCGCGAGTGGTCCTCGCTCCGGCAAAGGGGGTCTGCTGCGGCGGATGGGCGAGTGGTCCGCCCGTCACTTCGTGATCGTGCTGGTCGCCTGGGTCGTGGCGCTCGTCGCCCTGCTGGCGCTCAAGAACACCTTCGGCGGCGAGTACTCCGACAACTACTCGCTGCCGGGCACCCAGTCCCAGGAGGGACTCGACGTGCTGCGCGCGC
This sequence comes from Streptomyces sp. MS191, assembly GCF_008042125.1. GTDB lineage: Bacteria > Actinomycetota > Actinomycetes > Streptomycetales > Streptomycetaceae > Streptomyces. Next base: position 449 of record NZ_RDBI01000130.1, on the reverse strand, counting down.
ACGAGCCCGCCGCCGGCGGCTACAGCTCGCAGGTGGTGCTGTACGACGGCGCCAAGCCGCTCACCGACGTGAGCGACCAGGTCTCGTCCGCCGTGGAGTCGCTGCAGAAGCTGCCCCACGTCCTGAACGCCACGAGTCCTCTGCCCGCGCCCGGCACCCAGCCGCCGTCCCCGCCCCCGGGCACCCCGAACGTCGGCCCCCTGTCGACCGACGGCAAGACCGGGTACATCACCGTCCGCTTCGACGTCCAGCCCGGCACCCTCGGGGACGGCTACCTGGCCGGGGTGGACGCCGCCGTGCAGCCGCTGCGCTCCGCCGGTGTCGAGGTCGAGTACGGCGGCGATCAGGCTGCCGAAGCCGATGATGAGCACGACGATGGCGACCGCGAAGCCGATCGTCTCGCTGACGCGGTCGTCGGGCTCGGGCCGGGCCAGCTCGCCGAGCGAGCC
>NZ_RDBI01000013.1:4340-14594 GCF_008042125.1 Streptomyces sp. MS191 | reverse complement strand
CTCCCCCCCCAACCCCACCTCCCTTAAACCGTTGCCAGGCGGGCCGGGCGGAGGCCGAGGTGTTCGCGGAGCGTCGTGCCCGTGTAGGCCGTGCGGTAGGCACCGCGCTCCTGGAGCTCCGGCACGAGGAGGTTCACGATGTCGTCGAGACCGTCTGGGACGAGGTACGGCGAGATGTTGAAGCCGTCGATCGCGCCGTGCCGCGCGAAGTGGACGAACTTCTCCGCGAGTCCGGCGGGTGTCCCCACGTGGCCGCGCTGCGGGCCGAGCTCGATCACCGTCTCCCGGAGGGACCAGCCGTTGGCCTCGGCCTTCGCCCGCCACTCGGCCACGACCGGGCGCGGATCTCGGACCCGGCCGGCGCCGAACGTACCCGCGTCCTCCTCGACCACTGGATCCTCGGCCGGCAGCGGGCCGTCGGCGTCCCGGCCGGACAGGTCGGTGCCCCACAGCAGTCCCGCGATGCCCAATGCCGTGGCGGGGGTGACCTGCTGAAGCCGGACCCAGCGGGCCTTCTCCTCCGCCTCCTTCTCGGTGGCGCCGATGATGATCTCCGTGCCCGGCAGGATGCGTACGTCGTCCTCGGGGCGTCCTGCGCTGCGCAGCCGCCGGCGGATGTCCTCGGCGAAGGCGAGCGCGTCGTCGAACTCCGTGCCGTGGGCAGAGAAGATGACGTCCGCGTTGTGGGCGCCGAAGTCCCGGCCGGCCGGGGAGTCGCCGGCCTGGAAGATCACCGGATGCCCCTGGGCGCTACGGGGCAGGGTGGGCGTCAGGTCGATGTCGAACTGGCTGCTCCGGGCCCGTACGGGGCGCACTCCACCGGGTGCCGACCAGGACCGCGCGTCGGCGGTGTCGGTGACGGCGCCGCTCGCCCAGCCGTCCCAGATGTCGCGGGCGACGGCCAGGAACTCCTCGGCGCGCCGGTAGCGGTCGGCGTGGTCGAGGAAGCCGCCGCGCCGGAAGTTGGCGCCGGTCCAGGCGTTGTCGGTGGTGACGACGTTCCAACCGGCGCGTCCCTCGGAGAGAAGGTCGAGGCCGGCGAAGCGGCGCGCGAGGTCGGCGGGCTCGTTGAAGGTCGTGTTGGAGGTGCTGACCAGGCCGATCCGGTCGGTGACGGCGGCGAGCGCGGCGAGCTGGGCGATCGAGTCGGGGCGTCCGGCGACGTCCAGCTCGTGGATCTTTCCGTCCACCTCGCGCAGCCGCAGGCCGTCGCCGAGGAAGAACGCGTCGAAGAGGCCGCGTTCGGCGGTCTGCGCGACCCGCTGGAAGGAGGCGGGGTCGATCTGTGAGCCGCTGGCGGGGTCGGACCAGATGGTCCAGTGGTTGACGCCCTGGAAGAAGACGCCGAAGTGCAGCTCGGCGTCCGGGCGGGGCACGTCGGTGAGGTCGGTGCGGGTCATCGGGTCTCCTCCCGGGCGGCGGGGGCGGCTGTGACGACGGCGGGGGCGTCCGCGCGGGGCGTGGCGAAGCGGCTGGCCGGCCGGGGCAGGCCCAGGGTGGTCCGCAGCGTGGCGCCGGGAAGCGGGCGGGTGGCGACGCGGCGGGCGAAGAGTTCGGGCAGCACCAGGCGGGACAGGACGGAGATGTCCTCGTCGAGGACGAGGGGACGGAGTCGTACGCCGTCGACGTGGTGGCTCAACTCGGTGAGCAGCGCGACGAGTCCGGCGGCCGATCCGACGTGCCGCAGACGGTGCGGGGCGTTGTGCCAGGGGGCGTGCCGCTCCAGGTCGGCGACGCGTTCTTCGGCGGATTCGCCGGGTGTGTCGAGGGCGACCTCGACCTCGGCGAACGCCAGCGGTGCGCCGGAGCGGGCCGCCGCCTCGCCGAGTCGTGCGGGGGAGGTGCCGTCGACCAGGGCGACGTCGATCAGCGCGGGGGGTACGAGACCCTCCCGCGCGAGCACGACCGGCCTGCCCTGCGGCGGGCGCGGGACGATCCCCGGGCCCTTGACCGTGTAGGTGTCACCCGTGAAGTCGATGTAGTGCAGACGGTCCCGGTCGAGGTAGCGGCTGGTGGCGACGGACCGGATGACCGCGTCGTCCTCCCATGAGTCCCAGAGGTCCCGTACGACCCGTACGGCGTCGCGGGCTTCGCGGCCGAGTGCCTCGGCGCCCTCGACCGGGGGCCTTCCCCAGGCCCGGGCCGCGTCCCTGCTCGCCTGCCCCGACTCGTCGGCCGTCGCCACCCAGGCGGCGCGGCCCGCCGAGACGTGGTCGAGCGTGGCCAGCTGGGACGAGAGGTGGAACGGTTCGGCGTAGGTGGTGGACGCGATCGGGGCGACGCCCAGCACGCTCGTGGACGCGGCGACGAACGCGGCGCGCTCGACAGCGCCGATCCGGCCCACGATGTTCGCCGGTTCTCCGCCGGCGGGCGGCAGCAGGCTGTCGTCCAGCGTGACGAGCGTGAAGCCGGCGTTCTCGGCGGCAGCGGCGACCCGCGCGACGCGCCGGGGGGTCAGCAGGTCGCCGGGCGCGTGCGCTGCCCGGCGCCAGGCGGCGGGATGGTCACCGTCGCCGTCGATCTCGACGGCGAGGTACAGGGGTGGCTGAGGCATGGGGTCCTTCCRCGGGCACACAGGGGACCGCGCGGTGCGACGCGGCGCACCGGCGGGTGAGGAGAGGGGTCAGCTGTGTGCGGAAGGACAGATGGCGGAGGCGGTGCGGCAGTAGTCGACATGCCGACGGCAGATGAGCCTCGTGCCCGCCACGCGGACGCCGGCACGCGGCGACGCGGTCGGTGCACGCACGAGGGCCTCCACTGGTCCGAGGGGAACGCCTCAGCTTAGGCAGGTCGCCTTTCGCGCTGTCAAGGTCGTCCCGGCCCCTGGTACACCCTCCGGGAGACGCGCCGCGTCGGCGAAATCCCCTGTTCACGAACGAGGTTCGCCGGAACCCCGTGGACGCCCCGCCGGGCTCGGAGGCCCCGGTCGCCACAGCGGGCGACCGCGCGGTTTGTCCGACTCCGACTCCGACTCCGCCGCCGCCGTCACCGCGCCCTCCGCGTCCGCCTCGGCTTCCCGGGCCCGACTGCCCGAGCCCACGGGCCCGTACCCCGTCGGAAGCGCGGTCCTGCATCTCGTGGACGATGGCCGCCGATCGGCGCATCGACGCCGGGGTCGACATGGACGGCGCCTTCCGGGGTCCGCTGCCGCCCGGCGGTCTGGGCGGACGTCCGTTCATGATGCTGGGCACGGACGACGAGGTGCACCGGCCCGGGGGCACCGACACGACCTGGGACGCCACCTGGCCCACGCTGGGAGGCTGGAAGCGCTGGCTGACCGTGGCGGGTGCGAACCACTTCACCTTCTCGGACCGTCCGGTGATCCTCGGTCGATTCGGCCTGCCGGGTCCCGCGCTGCCCTCCGGGCGGGCGGTGGCCCTCACCCGGACCTACGTGGCGGCCTTCTTCGACCGGCACCTGCGCGGGCTGCCGCAACCCCTCCTGGACGGCCCGAGCGCCGCGCACCCGGAGGTGGCCTTCCACACCCCCTGACCGCCGGGACGCCCGTCCCGGGGGCCCGCCGTGCGCATCCGGCGACGCCCGCCGCGGGGTGCCGCTTCAGGGGTGCAGGGCGTGGCCGGTCGTGGCGTCGACGTGGTCCGGGATCTCGTCGTGGTCGTCGCCGACCGTCGGCGTCCCGGTCGGCTCGAACATGAGGAGGGTGGCGCCGGACGGGGCGGAGGGCCGGTGCCGTACGCCCTTGGGGACGGTGAAGACCGAGCCGCGGGGCAGCGTCACGGTGCGTTCCGTGCCCACCGCGCTGGCGGCCGCGTCCGCCCCGGCCGCCGGGAGCTCCCGGAGGGCGATGTGCAGTTCGCCGTCGAGGACGAGGAAGAACTCGTCCGTGTCGTCGTGCACGTGCCACACGTGGTCGCCGGCCACCTTGGCGATCCGTACGTCGTAGTCGTTCACCCGCGTCACGATGCGGGGGCTCCACAGGGCGTCGAAGGTCGACAGGGCCGCGGCCAGGTCGACGGGGCCGCCGTCGGGTGTGTTCAGGCTGCTCATGAGCCCATGGTGGGGCCGGACGCCGGTCGGCCGTGAGTGCTAGAAAGAGCATATGGCGCAAGGATCCTCGCAGACGTACGCGCGGAAGCACCCGGACGGGAACGGCCGCGGGCCGCACCGGGTCGTCGTGATCGTCGACCGGAACTCAAACCCTTTCGAACTCGGCTGTGCCACCGAGGTCTTCGGCCTGCGCAGGCCCGAACTCGGCCGCGACCTCTACGACTTCCGCGTCTGCTCGCCCGAGCCCCGCACCCTGATGCGGGACGGGTTCTTCACGCTCACGGGCGTCGCCGCGCTCGGCGCGGCCGACACCGCGGACACCCTGATCGTCCCCAACCGCCCTGACGTGGAGGTGCCGCGCCGCCCCGCCGTCCTCGACGCGATCCGCCGCGCCCACGCCCGCGGCGCACGCCTGATCGGATTCTGCAGCGGTGCCTTCACCCTGGCCGAGGCCGGCGTGCTCGACGGCCGGCGCGCCACCGCGCACTGGCAGTGGGCCGACGACTTCCGGGCCCGCTTCCCCTCCGTACGGCTCGAACCGGACGTCCTCTTCGTGGACGACGGTGACATCCTCACCGCCGCGGGCAGCGCTGCCGCGCTCGACCTCGGGCTCCATGTCGTCCGCCGTGACCACGGTGCCGAAGTGGCCAACGCGGTCAGTCGGCGACTGGTCTTCGCGGCCCACCGGGACGGCGGACAACGGCAGTTCGTCGAGCGGCCCGTCCCCGACCAGCCCGACGAGTCGCTGGCCCCGCTGCTCGCGTGGGCCCAGGAACGGCTCGACGCGCCGCTCGCCGTCGCGGACCTCGCCGCTCACGCGGCCGTCAGCCCCGCGACGTTGCACCGCCGCTTCCGGGCCCAGCTCGGCACCACGCCGCTGGCCTGGCTCACCGGTGAGCGGGTGGCCCTGGCCTGCCGGCTCATCGAGCGCGGCGAGTCACGTTTCGAGGTCGTGGCCCGCGCCAGCGGCCTGGGGACGGCCGCCCATCTCCGCGCGCTGATGCGGCGGGAGACCGGGCTCGCGCCGTCCGCCTACCGCCGTCGCTTCGGACCGTCCGGGGGCTGACGCCGTCACCTGCGCCCCGGGCAGGTCCGCAGGCGCCACGGCTGCGGCGGCGTGCGCGGGACCGCCGGGAGCCCGTGCCCGCGCGTCGTGACGCCGAGCGGACTCGCCCGACCCGGAGGAAGGCGGCACTCCGCGTGCGACCGAGGCGGCTCGGGTCGTCTCAGGAGCGGTACGGCGTGTTCTGCGCGGCCCAGTCGGCCAGGGCCCGCGCGCACTCCGCCACCGCGTCGCGCCACGTCTTGGCCGCTCCGTCCCCCGCCTCGTCGCTGACGTGCTTCACGATCCGCAGCGGCACCCCGGCCGAGGCGGCCGCGGTCGCCAGCGCGTAGCCCTCCATGTCGACCAGCGCGGCGTGGGTGGCCAGCCGGACGCGGGAGGCCTCGTCCGCGATGAAGGCGTCACCGGTGGCCAGGATGACGTCGCCACCGTCGGGAAGCGTCAGCGGCTGTCCCACCGTCTCGCCGGTCAGCGTGGCCAGCAGTTCGCCGTCGAGGTCGTGCTGCAGCACGGTGCCGACGACGTGCGTCCCCGTCCAGCCCGTCCGCAGCGCCCCGGCCGTGCCCAGGTTGATCACGCCGGAAGGTCGCGACACACCGGCGAGCACGGTCGTGAGCGCGATCGCCGCGTTCACCTTGCCCATGCCGGTCAGCAGGACCGGCAGGTCCGTGTCGAGGAACTGCGCCTCCTCCTTGACGGCCAGGACGAGCAGGGGCCGGTCGGCCGCGATCTTTCCGATGAGTTCCATGGGGCCACGCTAGTTCCGCCGGACCCGCGCCGTACACCCGGCACCCGGTGGCCCGGACCGGGCCCCCCGCACCCGGTGGCCGGGGCCGCCGCGCCCGCCGCCGGGACTTCCCCGCCCCGGCGAGGGACCATGGAAGGGTGCGGGTGCCGCCGGAGGCCGCGGACCGCGGCATCAGGCCGGACGCCCGCGCAGCGGGAGTCGCTCCCGCCGCATGAAGGAGATCATCATGGCAACCGGCACAGTGAAGTGGTTCAACGCGGAGAAGGGCTTCGGTTTCATCGCCCAGGACGGCGGAGGCCCGGACGTGTTCGTCCACTACTCGGCCATCGCCAGCACCGGGTACCGCGAGCTCACCGAAGGCCAGCAGGTCGAGTTCGACGTCGTCCAGGGCCCCAAGGGACCCCAGGCGGAGAACGTCAGCCCGTCCTGACCCCGACGCCGCGGACACGGGCTCCGTAGCCCGTCCGTCCGCCCCGCCGCACCGGCTCGTCCCCCCGTCCCGACCGAACGCAGGAGCACGCGGGCGCCCACCGCGCCCGCCGTGCGCGGGACGCACACGGCCTGTCCACCCACGTCCGCCCGCGTGGCCCCGCCCCACGCGGCCGGGGGCTCACCCGAGCCGGTCCGTGGGAACGTACGGCCGCAGATCGTCCAGCGCCTGTTCCGGATCGGGATCGGAGACGGCCAGACGACCGTAGGGCGCGTCGCGGCGCAGCTCGACGCAGAGGACCGGTGTGCCCGCGCGGACCGCCGCGAAGTCGCGGCCGTCCGGCAGGACGCGTGTGCCCACACAGACCCGTCCGGGGATCCAGAGACCCGGTCCGCGCAGACCGCGCAGCGCCCGCCACCAGTCCGGTTCCACGTGGACCGCGCGCAGCGCCGTCAGCGGCACCCGGACCTGGCGCCGCCGTGCCGCCAGTTTCTCGGGCAGGGACAGCAGGACGACGAGGTCCGTGCCGTCCACCACGACTCGCGCCATCACATCCACCGATCACCCGTGCCGGTCCCGGCCGCCACGCCGCCGCTGGGCGAACATCCGCATCGCGTGCCCGCGGTCACCGGTGTGGCGTCCCGTGCGCCTCGTGCAGGGCCGTCGGGCCGGCCGGTCGTACGGGGCCGGTCGTGTGGGCCGGCCCGTGTCCTTCCAGCATCGAGGCGCCCGCGACGACGCGCCACGGGGAGAGGGCGGCGGCCGGGCTCAGTCCCCGAAGGAGAGCCCGTGCTCGCCGAGCGCCTCCCGCAGCACCCGCACGGCCTTGGGGCCCACGCCGTGCAGCCGCAGCAGCTCGGCGGTCGGTACGCCCGCGAGCTGGTCGAGCCGGGTGTAGCCAGCGGCGGTCAGCGCCCGCGTGGCGGGCGCGCCGATGCCCCGGGGAAGGCCGGTCGCCGCCGGGTCGCCGGTCGGGGTGCCGTTCGGTTCCGTCATGCGGCGATGGTGCCACGGCACCGCTCACACGGGCAGCAGGCGGGCGACGAGTTCGCCGAGTTGCCGCGCGTTGCGGCAGGGGTGCATCTCGACCAGCCCGGCGTAGGCGAGGGCCGCCGAGTCGCCGGTCGACCAGAGCGAGGGCTGTTCCGGGTTGAGCCAGAAGACCCTCCGGGCACGGTCCGCGATCTGCCGGAGTGCCGCGAGGTTGGGGTCGGCGTTGTTCGTCCGGGCGTCCCCGAGGATGAAGACGGCGGTGCGCGGTCCGACCGCGTCGGCGTACCGCTCGGCGAACCCGCCCAGGGCCGTCCCGTAGTCGCTCTGTCCGTGCCAGCTCGTCAGCGCCGCCTCCGCGAGGATCCGCGCCCCGAGGCCGGCGGGGTCGGGAGCGCCCTGCGCGATCAGTCCGGTCACCTCGTCCACCTGGTTGACGAAGGCGAACACCCGTACCCGGCTGAACTGGTCGTGCAGCGCCCGCACCAGCAGCATCGTGAAGTTCGCGAAGCCGGCGACCGAGCCGGAGACGTCGCACAGCAGCACCAGTTCCGGCCGCCCGGGGCGGCGACGCCGCAGTACCGGACGCACGGGCACCCCGCCCGTCGACAGGGAGCCGCGCAGTGTCCGCCGCAGGTCGATCGTCCCGCGTGCGGCGCGCCGCCGCCGGGCAGCGAGGCGGGTGGCCAGTCTGCGGGCCAGCGGCTGCACGGTCCTGCGCAGTTCCAGGAGCTGCTCGCGGCCGGCGAGCAGGAAGTCGACGGAGTCCGCGGTGCCCGCCACGGCCCGCCGTGCGACCCGGTCGCGGCCCTGCCGCTCGGCGACCCGTCGGCGCGCCTCGGTCCGTACCCGCTCGCGGAAGGCCTCGATGCGGCGCCGGATCTCGTCGTCGGTGAGACGGTCGGCGAACTCCGTCCCGTCGTCCGGGGTGGCCTCGCGGACCGCGGCCCTGACCCGCGCGAGGAGGGTCTCGGGACGGAGCCGGGCGAGGGTCTGGTACGAGGACCAGCCGTCCGATCCCGGCGAGGAGCCGTACGCCCCCAGGCCGCCGACGGCCTCGCCGGCCAGCACGTTCATCGCCTGACGGTCGTCGGCGGCGAGTGCGGCGGCCAGCCGTTCGCGCAGCGCGCCCGTGTCGAAGTCCTCGGGCGCGCCGGGGGACGGGGCGCCGGCGGTCGACGGGAAGTACAGGTCGAAGACCCGGTCGAAGAGGGCGCGCTGCCCCTCCCGGTGGAGCAGCGTGGCCGCGAGCGCCTCCCGCATCCGTTCCCGTTCGGCGAAGCCGACCGCCTCCAGTGCCCGCCCCGCGTCCACGGTCTCGCCGGTGCCGATGCCGACACCGTGGGCGCGCAGCGCCTGCACCAGCCCGGTGAGCCGGTGGCCCGCGCCCTCGCCCCGGGTGCCGGGGCCGCCGGGATCCGCCGCCCCGGTCGCGGGCGGACACGCGTCACCGGCCGACCGCCGGGCTGCCTCCTCGGCCGCGCGCGGATCGCCGCCCGGGGCCGCCGCGGGCCCGGGGCCGCCCGGCGTGCTCACACCGCGTCCAGGTCGAGCTTGGCGGCGGCCCTGAGGATGTCGTCCTGGTGCTTCAGGATCACGCCCAGGCTGTCGCGGACGACCGTCTCGTCGAGGCGGTCGGCGCCGAGGGCGAGCAGCGTCCGCGCCCAGTCGACGGTCTCCGCCACCGACGGCGCCTTGCGCAGGTCCATCGCCCGCAGGGCGCCGACCACCCGCACGACGGACGCTGCCAGCGCCTCGTCGATTCCCGGCACCTTCATGGCCACGATCCGCCGCTCCAGCTCCTCCTCCGGGAAGCCGATGTGCAGGAACAGGCAGCGGCGGCGCAGCGCCTCGGACAGCTCGCGGCCGGCGTTGGAGGTGAGGACGACGAAGGGGCGCCGGGTCGCCGAGATGGTGCCGAGCTCGGGAACCGTGATCTGGAAGTCGCTCAGCACCTCCAGGAGCAGTCCCTCCACCTCGATGTCGGCCTTGTCCGTCTCGTCGACGAGGAGCACGGTCGGTTCGGCCGAGCGGATCGCGGTGAGGAGGGGCCGGGGGAGCAGGAACTCCTCGCTGAAGATGTCCGTCCGCGTCTCGTCCCAGGTCTCGTCGCGGCCCGCCGTGATGCGCAGCAGCTGTTTGGCGTGGTTCCACTCGTACAGGGCGCGCGCCTCGTCGACGCCCTCGTAGCACTGGAGCCGGATGAGGCGGGCGTCCGCGACGTGGGCGACGGCCTTGGCGAGTTCGGTCTTGCCGACGCCCGCCGGGCCCTCCACGAGCAGCGGCTTGCCCAGCCGGTCGGCGAGGAAGACGGTGGTGGCGACGGCGGGCGAGGCCAGGTAACCGACAGCGGCCAGGCGCTCGGCGACGTCGTCGACGGAGGTGAAGTACCCGGTCGTCATTGCTTGTTCTCCCCAGCGGCAGGATCGCTTACTGGCCGGTAGCCATGCGTACTCGATCAGTTCCGCGAGCACCCCACAACCACCTCGGCGAGGATTGCGGCCAACGTCACGGGCGGGGGCGGCGGGTGGCGCCGACGGTTCGCGCGAGGCCGGCCCGCTCGCCGGGGACGAATGGGAGTCGGGGGAGTCGGGGCGACGGAGTGCCATGCGCGCACGGCAGGGGCCTCGGCTTCGGCCGGCAGCGGGCGCGCGGCGTAGCGTTGCCCTGTCGGAACATGGCCAGAGGTTCACCCGATGTGCGGCGTCGCAGGTCCGACGAGTGCGACGCGCGGGGGAGCGGGGCCGCTGGTCCAATGGAGGGGGCYGCGCTGTCCGGATCCTTCGCACCGGGTGGAGGTGTCGTGTCGGAGCGAGCGGGGGCGCGTGTCTCCCTGGCCGAGGAGCACGCCGCCGTGCTGGCCCGGCTGCGCGCCACCGAGGACGCCGCCGGAGCCATCGGCACGAGCGCGGACGARCGCGGTGTCTGCCGGGAACTGGCCGCCTTCCTGCACCGCCACGGCGTCGATGCCGTCGCCGTGGCGGTGCAGGAAGGCGGCCAGTTCCCGGCAGACAC
>NZ_RDBI01000013.1:3129-4240 GCF_008042125.1 Streptomyces sp. MS191 | reverse complement strand
CCCCTGCACGGCCGCCGTACCTCCGAACCGCCCCCGGACACCGCCGCAGCGGACTCCGCCGGATCGTGGTGGACGTACGCCGACGGCCGACCCGTCCACGTCGTGCACGCTCCGCTGGCCGCACCGGGTGGCCCCCGGCTCGGCGCCGTCCTCGCGGTCCGCGCGGCGGGCGGCTTCACCGGTCACGAGGAGGCCCTGGTCGCGCACGCCGCCCGCCTGGCCGGTGTGCACCTCGGCCACGCGCGCCGTCTCGCCGCGACCGAGGAGACGGCCCTGCACCTCCAGCAGGCCCTGGTGGCCGAGCCGGGCCGGCCGCACCCCAACCTGGAGATCGCGGGGCGCTACCTCCCGGTCGGTCCGAGGGCCCTGGTCGGCGGCGACTGGTTCGAGACCGTACGCCTCCACTTCGGCCGCAGCCTGCTCGTCGTCGGAGACGTGATGGGCCACGGCCTCGACGCCGCCGTGGACATGAACGCCTACCGCTCGGCGCTCCGGGACGTCGCTTCGACGGACCTTCCGCCGCACCGGGTGCTGCGCCACCTCGACTCCGTCGTCGCGGAGGACGGGTCGCGCCGTCCGGCCACCTGCCTGCTGATCCGGATCGACCCGGCGCGCGGCACCGCCACTTTCGCCAGTGCCGGACACCTGCCGCCGGTGGTCTTCACCGCCGACGGCTCCGCCGAACTCGTGGACCTCCCGGTCGGTCCGCCGCTGGGCACCGGCTTCGGCGGGTACGAGCCGCTGACCCGTGACATCACGTCGGCCGACACGCTCCTGCTCTTCACGGACGGCCTCGTGGAGCGGCGCGGTGAGGACATCGACGTCTCGCTCGGCCGCCTGGCGGCCCTTCGCCTCCCCGCCGGCTCGGGTCCCGAGGAGGTGGTCCGCCAGGTCCTCGCGCGCCTGGACGCCTCTCACGCCGAGGACGACGTCGCCGTGCTCGCCGCCCGGATCCGGGAGCGTTCCGCGCCGGAGTAGGGACGGTGCGGTGCGCCGCCAGGGCGGGTGAAAGCGCGGTGGCGTGAGCCGCCCGTCGGGCGGGTGGACGCGCGGTGGCGCGACCGCTCGGCGGGGCGGGCCGACCCGCGTGCCGTGAACCGGGCGGGTGGGC
>NZ_RDBI01000013.1:0-3029 GCF_008042125.1 Streptomyces sp. MS191 | reverse complement strand
GGTGTGGACCGGGCCGGGGGGCTCGTCCGGCCTGAAGAGGGTCTTCGGCCCTCGTTCCCGGCCGGGTACCGCCCGGGTCGTGCGCCGGGCCGCAAGGCCCGAATCGCCCTCTGTGCAGGGGTGTTCGGGCCTCACGCGTGCCCCACGGTCACCACCCCGTCACACGACAAGGGTCGATTTCGAGCCTCGGCGGAATTCTTTCGCCAGGACGCTTGTGCCGGGTCGCCGGTCCCGGCACGCTCCTCGGTATGAACACAGCCAGGCACGCCAGTGAACGTCTGATGAGCTGGCCCTCGCTGACCGCCGACCGCGCCCGGTGCGGCGCCGAGCTCGGTCTGCGTACCGCCACGCAGGAGATCGTGCACTTCCACGGTGAACACGAGGCGGACGTGCATCTGACCCGGGCCATGATCGCGAAGCTGAGGCCCGCCCTCCTCGGGTCCAGCGCCGTACGACTGCGGGCCGGGTCGGGCTGGGTGACGGTCCATCTGGACATGGGCTCGGACATCGACCTGCTGGCGACCCTGGTGAGCGCGGCGCTCCAGGCGTCCACCCGGGGCATGAACACGCTGCCGGACGACTGCACGCGCACGCGGGTGGTGCCGGACGGGCGTTGAGGCCCCGAGGCCGACGGACGACGGTCCCGTACGGGTGTCGGGACCCGGGGGCCGGCGGACGCGGTCACCGGACCGGCGTCGGGGGCGCCGGCGCCGACGCGCCCGCCCCGGGGTGCCGTCGACGCTCCGGCGGTCTCACCCCGCGGGGAAGATCATGCAGGTGCTCGTGGCGTGCCCGAGGAGCCGGTCCGACGCGTCGTAGAGCCCCGCCTCGGCGAGCGCCGTGCGGCGGCCCTGGCTCATCACCGTGCCGATCGCGCGGATCTTGCCCGTACCCAGCGTGATCGGCCGCAGGAAGCGGGTCGACAGGTCCAGCGAGGTGTACGCCATCCCCTGCGGGAGCGTCGAGTGCACCGCGCAGCCGGCCGCCGAGTCCAGCAGTGTCGCGTAGACGCCGCCGTGCACACTGCCGATCGGGTTGTAGTGCTCCTCGCCGGGCTCGAAGGTGAACACCGCCCGCCCGTGCTCGACCTCCTCCAGCGCGAAGCCGAGCAGCGCCCCGATGGGCGCCCCGGGCAGCCTCCCGGCCACGAGCTCCCGCAGGAAGTCGAGCCCCGCCATCGTGCCCGCCGCTCGCGCGGTGGCCGCAGCGTCCTCCCACTCGACCGTGCGTGACCGCTTCATCCCGCGTCGCTCCGTTCCGTCCGACCAGCTGACTGTGAAGATCGAAGCTAGACCGCTCTCCAGCTGGCTGTCAACAACGCAGCCAGCTCGGTAGAGTGAGCGGGTGAAGTGGCTGGAGATGGACACCGAGAACTGCCCGGTCCGCCGCTCGCTCGACCTCGTCGGCGAGAAGTGGTCCCTCCTGATCGTGCGCGACGCCTTCAACGGCGTGCGCCGCTACGAGGAGTTCCGCCGCCACCTGGGACTGTCGGAGGCGGTCCTCGCCGACCGGCTGCGCAAGCTCGTCGCCGCCGGGATCCTGCGTGCCGAGCCCTACCGCGAGCCCGGCACGCGCACCCGGTCCGAGTACCGGCTGACCGCCAAGGGGCGCGACCTGTGGCCGGTGCTGCTCGCCCTCAAGCAGTGGGGGGACGTCCACGCCGGAGATCCCGAAGGGCCCGCCCTGGAGATCCGGCACGCCGACTGCGGGGCACCCGTGCGGGTCGTCGTCGTGTGCGAGGGCGACGAGCACGCCACGCTCAGCCCCTTCGACGTCTCGGTGCGCCCGGGCCCCGCCGCCCGACCGCTCGTCACCTGACGGCCGTCCGCGGGTCCGGGAGCCCGGTCGCGCCCGACCGCCGACCGCCGACCGCCGACGAGGTCGAGCGAGCGGCGGACCGGGCAGTTCTCGGTGTCCATCTCCAGCCACTTCACCCGCTCACTCTACCGAGCTGGCTGCGTTGTTGACAGCCAGCTGGAGAGCGGTCTAGCTTCGATCTTCACAGTCAGCTGGTCGGACGGAACGGAGCGACGCGGGATGAAGCGGTCACGCACGGTCGAGTGGGAGGACGCTGCGGCCACCGCGCGAGCGGCGGGCACGATGGCGGGGCTCGACTTCCTGCGCTGGAACCCGCGACCGTGCCCCCGCCGAGACCGGTCACGGGTTCCAGCGGCTCCACAGGGCCGTCCTGACGTCCGTCGTCGGGCTCGCCTGGAACCGGGGGCGCGAGATGGAACTCATGCACCGGGCGATGGGCTTCGCGGCACTCAGCCTGCTCACCCTCGTCCCCCTCCTCATCGTCGTGGCCGCGGCCGACCTGGCCAGCGGGCAGGGCTTCGCCCGCTGGCTCGTCCAGGGTCTGGGCGTCTCCGAGGTCTCGCAGGAGGAGGTGGAACAGCTCTTCGGCAAGCCCGGTCAGGCGCTCCAGCGCACCACCGCGTTCGGACTCGCCGCGCTGGCGGCGTTCGGTGTCACCTTCGGATCCGCCGTCCAGACCGGCTACGAACGGGCCTGGGACCTGCCCACCGCCCGCTGGCACACCATGTGGCGCCACGTCGTCTGGCTCGCCGTCCTGGTCGCGGCCCTCCTCCTCTTCGTCGCCGGTCCGCCGCCGGAGGACGTCCCCGCCGGTGTCACCGTCCTCGTCACCGCCGGTGACGTCGTCGGGACGTTCTTCTTCTTCTGGTGGTCGCAGCGCTTCCTGCTCTGCGGCCGCATCCGCTGGCGGGCCCTGGCCCCGGGGGCGCTGTTCACGGCTCTCGGGCTGCTCGGGCTGCGGGTCTTCTCGCAGTTCGTCTTCTCCCCGCTGATCGCCTCGAACGCGGTGACCTACGGGCAGTTCGGCACCGTCCTCGTCCTGCAGTCCTGGCTGGTCGGGGACGTCCGGGGGGGGATGCCTCCGGTCACCGTGAAGCCGGTCACCGTCCTGCGGTACGACGGCTCGGGGCACCGGGTCCCGCTTCCCGGGAAGTACATCCTGGAGATCAAGCTCTCCCCCGCCGCCGCCCACGACGCGTCCGGCAGGTCCG
>NZ_RDBI01000129.1 GCF_008042125.1 Streptomyces sp. MS191 | reverse complement strand
GTCAAGTACCTCTCCCGCGGCCGCTACTACCTCGACCCCGGCAACGGCGCCTACAACCGCGGAACCTTCCGCCCCCTCTTCGAGCACAACCTCGTCACCGGCGAGGAGGTCCGGCTCGTGGACGGGCTCGGGCTCCGGCCGGGGAGCGGTGTACGTCTTGCCGTCGGCTCCAAGGACAGGTGAGGAGAAGTCCTCACCTGATGCCGCGAGGTCGTTCCGGACCGTCTTCTGATCCATGCCGGTCGCGGAGGCGATGGCACGGGTGCTCAGGCCGGAGTCCCGCAGGCTGGCGACGACTTCCTGTCGCTCCTTGCGGGGGAGCCGGAGCCGGGCCGTGCCGAACTCGGCGTTGCAGTACGCGTCCCACGTGCCGTAGCCGAGTGCGGCCCAGGCCCGCGTGGTATACGCCTCCTGGATCAGGAGCCACGTCCCCTCAACCGCGATCTTGATGCGGTCGGTGAGGGTACGGGCCTGCTCCTGGGTCGGCAGGACGATCTCCATCACAACGTTCCGTTCTCGTATGCGCCCGCCCGGTCGGCGGCCTGCTGGGCGATGGCGGCCTCCGCGCACGTCTTGTGCGCGGGGGACCTCTTCGAGTCGCGGGTGAAGGCGTCCTTGCCGCAGTACCGGCACGGGGCCGGCGTCCGGGACCAGTGGGAGGAGTCCCGCCAGTCCAGGAGCGGCGCCGGCCGCTCGCCGCCGGTCACGCGACGGCCTTGCGGCGGCTGGAATACAGGGCGTACCGCTGGGACGACGACAGCCCGCCGGCAACCCCGTGCCGGGATTCCTTGCCGCGGCCCGCCTCGAATTCGAGGATGTCGTTGAGGCAGCGGTTGACGACGGGGCAGCGGTAGCAGACCTTCTTGGCGGCCTCGATGCCGGCCAGGTCGCCAGTGGCGGGGAACATGGTGTCGGGGTCTTCGCCGAGGCAGGCGGCGAAGGCGCGCCAGTTGGGGACGTGAGGCAGGCTGGTTCCACGGGTGCTCATGCCGCCACCGCCGGAATGACCTCGGGCCACTGGACGCCGTTGAGGGCGCGGGTGTGGGTGTCCGGGAGGTCTGCGACCGGGTAGCCGAGCCAGTGGGCGCCGAGGGCGGCCATCGACACGGCGTCGGCCATGTCGTACCGGGCTGCCCCGTCGCACTCGACTCCGAACCAGGTACGGACGCCGTCACGAACCTCGCCCTTGCCGGCGTTGCCCTTGCCTGTGGCGTACATGGCGCGTTGGGCGGGCGGGCACACGGCGTACGGCAGGTCCCGACGCCACAGGTCGTGGGTGACCAGCCACCACAGGCCGGCGCGCTCGTGGGCTCCAGCTTCGTGGCCGTGCTTGTAGGAGGGGCCTTCGACGACGACGAGGTCGGCGAGGCGGATGCGGTCGGCGATCTCGCAGCGGATCCAGGAGAGCCGCATGTGCCCTTTCTGTCGGGGCTTGATGGCGTCGGCCCAGTCGACTCCGGCGATGCCGGTGGAGGTGAGGGAGAGGTCCAGGCCGATGACGAGGGGGCGGGTGGTTCCCGCGGCCGGGAGCGGGGACATCCCGGCCGCGGGGGTCTGGGTGGAGGTGGTCACTTCGTGTCCTCCTCGGTGAGGTCAAGCAGGGTGCGGGCGGCGGGGAGGAGCGGCTCGCCGCGGTAGCCGGTGGCGTCGAGAAGCTGATTGCCGAGGCGGCGGACGACGCGCTTCTCGATGGCCAGCGCCGCGCGGTACCTGGCGCAGGCCCGGGCGAGGCGATCGATGCGCAGCTCGTACCGGACGAGGGCTTGCTCGCTGCCCTCGGCGTACTCCCGAGAGTGGTGCAGCCTGCTGGAGAGGCGTCGGTTCTGGGCGACGGCCTCGTCGAGGCGGCGGCGGGAGACGAAGGGGAGTCGCATCACGCCACCTCGTCCTCGTCGACGAACTCAGCCTCGATCGCCTCGTCCTCGCCAGGGACGGAAGGCATCCCAGGCGCCGCGGCCACCGGCGTCGGCCGGTGCTCGGCGGCCACCTCGGCGGCGGCACGGAGTTGCTCGCGCATGTACTCGGCCGACGTCGGCACCCACTTGGTGAGGCGGTGGGCCGCGGTCTTCATCCACATCGCCTCCTCGTGCTTCTGCCACGGGGAGTACGCGGAGTCCGAGCCCTGGCTCATGGCCTTGGCCTTCATCACCTGGGCCCGGTTCAGCACGACGACCTTTGACGTCGCGCCGTCCTTCATCACGGCGTACGCGTAGACGAGGCGGAGCGGACCGCGGTCCTCGGCGTCCCAGTCGATCTCGTGCTCGGGCCGCTCGTCCCGGCCGGGGCTGTAGCGGAAGGTGTCGGCCTGGCGGACGACCTCGACGATTACGGAGGACACGGCGCCGGCGCGGTAGATCAGTTCGATCTCGCCCTGGTAGCCGCGGATCCCCTGGACTTCGAGGCGGCCCGCCTTCTTGCGGGGGACGAGGTAGAACTGCTCGGTGCCGGGGGTGAGGCCGAGCTGGGCGGCGTCCATGAGGGCGCCCATGAGGGCGGCGGGGTTGTTCTGGGCGGCCTGGGCAAGGTTGCGGTCACGACGCAGGACGCCGACGGCGAGCCGGATGAACGTGTCGGGCTTGACGTGGGACGGCATGACCTGCGCGAGGTCGGCCTTGTAGTGCTCGACCATGGCGCCGGGGCCCTGGTCACGGACGGCGACGGCGTTGGAGACGGTCTGGTCGGTCACTTGAACTCTCCGAGGTGCGTGCGGGCGATGTCGTGGGCGTATTCGGCGGCGGCGACCGAGGGCACGGCATGGATGCCGCCAGCGCGGGCGACCTGCCGCCCATGCGTTTCGAGGAGGTAGGCAAGGGAGTGGATGACGGCCGGAGGAATCTCGACGAGGCGTCCGGCGCGGCTGGCGGCCTCTGCCTTGCTGTTGAGGTCGGCGGCGGCGATGAGCAGCTGCTCGGCTGGGGTCATCGGGCGGTCCTTCGGGTGCGTGCGGGGAGGAGCTGGTAGGTGCGGCCGTCGCGGACGGTGCGGGTGGCGACCCGCTCCCGACCGACGACCGCCCGGCGGCCGGTGCCGATCGCGTCGAGCAACTCGCCCTTGCAGGCGGTCAGCTCGTCCTCGGCCAGCCAGAACGCGTCCTGCGCCGCGTGGAAGCGGTCCCGGAGCGCGGGCACGATGTCGACGTCGACGTCGTCCAGGCCCTCAGGGAGCTCGCGCACGGCCTGATAGGTGGCGGTGTGGCCGTCGATGCCCGGCCGCACGTCCTGCTCCAGGTCGCGCATGAACCGGGCGCCGGCCTCGCGCAGGATGCGGGCCTCGTCCGCGTCGTACTCGACGACGTACTCGCGGTACTCGCATCCGGCGATCCGCACCGCGACGTGGCAGCGGCGGGCGCCGGTGACGTCGAGGTACCAGAGGCACTGGCAGCGGTAGTGCACGGGGATCTGGTCCGTGCCCTGCTCGCCCCACCCTTCGTCGTCGCGGGAGGTCTTCGCCTCCAGCAACTCGGTACCGCCGACGAGCCGGTCCGGGTTCGCGATCTGCCACGGCCGGTCCGCAGCGGCGTACGTCGGTGCCGGACTGATGTGCAGCTCGGGGTGAAGCTCGGCGAACCGCTGGCAGATGCCGGGCTCGTCGACCTTGCCCCAATACATCTGCTCGCTCTCCTCGATGGGGCCGATCAGCCCCTTCTTCCTGTGCCACAGGGAGAACCGGGAGTCGTAGGGGGAGAGGCCGACGACGGCGGCGATCTCGGATCCGCCGATCCCGTCCGCGCGGGCGGCGTGCCACTCAGGGGAGCCGGGTTCGAAGACGCCGACCACGATGGGGCCGGCGGCCGGGGCCGGAGCCCCGGCCTGCACGGTGACGGTCACAGGGCCCTCCCGATGGCGGCGACCACCGCGGCGAGGAGCACCCACAGGGCGACGGCGATGGGCAGGCCGTAGGCGCATCCGCGCGCCAGACCGGGCCTCACGACGCCCTCCGGTCCCGCTGCGTCGCGAAGCCCAGCAGCGCGGCCGCCGCCTGCTCCTCGGCCGCCACCATCGGCTCGGCGAACGAGGCGATCCTGCGAGCCACCCGCAGCGCCTGCGGCCCGGTCAGGGACTGCCTCGTCGACAGCCGCTCGACGAGGTGCGTCTTCAGCTCCTCGAACGCGAGCCGGTCCGGGGCGTGTCCGTCGTGCTGGCCGTCCGGGTCGGCGCAGGCGAGCTCCATGAACGTCTCGAAGAACTCGTCGCCCATGAGGAGGTCGAGGATGTCGTGGACGTTGTCGTCGACGAGCGGGGTGACGTCGAGCGTGATGCGGCACGGGGTTGCCTCGACGTAGAGGCGGCCCTCGACGGGCGTGCGGTCGGTGCTCACAGGGCGCTCCCAGCGTCGGTGGGGTGGGGGAGGGGCGTCTCGACCGCGGCGCGCTGCCCGGCGAGGAGGTCGCGGAGCTGCTGCACCTGCGGGCTGACGTCCGTGGTGCGGGGGGCGAGGGCTTCGAGGGTGTGGTCGAGCGGGTCCATGAGGTGCCGCTGCTCGGCCAGCTCGCCGAACGTCGGGCGGTGCGGCACGAACGGGGCCGGGCGGACCGCGCCGCGCGAGATCTTGTCCGCCATTCGCTCGATGGCCTCGGCCTGGAACTGGTGCTGGCGGCTGCGCGTCGATCGGTACTCGCGGGCCTTCTTCAGCAGCCACAGGACGATGGCCTTGTTCTGCTCGGCGGCCGCGGGCTCCAGCTCGGCTACCCGGGCCATGGCCCCGCCGAGCTCCGACTCCAGCGCGGCGACCTGGTCCGCCGCGTCGGACAGCGCCTCGTTCGTCGAGTGCCGCTCCGCCTCCAGCTCGGCCACGCGGGCCCGCAGCGCAGCCACCTCGGCCGCCGCAGCGTCAGCCCGCATCGACTCCCACAGGCCCAGCACCGCCCCGAGACCGATGTCGAACGCCGCCGTGTCCCACGTACCCATGAAGTAGTTGCCACTGCTCGCGCAGCTCTCCGGCCAGTCACGGCAGAAGCACAGGTCCGCGTGGTAGTGGTCGTTCAACGCCCGGTTGCCCGCGGCGGCCAGCGCGTCGAGCTGCGCCTCCGTCAGCTCGGCCGGCTGCGCGTTCAGCAGCGACCGCAGACGCTCCAACTCCGCCGCACCGCCCTGCGGGACCAGCATTCCCAGCCCCATCAGCGTGGACGCGGCCGCCGAACCGATCTCCTCGCTGCTCTGCTCCCAGCCCTGCCACAGCAGACGGCGGGCCTCGGCGAGCAGCTCCTCGCGGGCGCTCATGCCGCACCGCCCAGAGCGGTCAGCAGGCGCCGCACCGCGTTGTCCAGGCCGACAGCAGCGCTGATCATGTCGCCCGCGTTATGGATGCTCATTCCCGCGCAGCGGTCGACCTCCGCGCGGGCCAGCTTCGCGGCCGCTTCCACCGACACCGGCCACGTGAAGGTGCTGGCGTAGTCGCTGAGCGGGTCCCGGACGCTGGCGGGCGATGCCGCCGCCGGAGGTACCTGTACGGGGGTCGTCTGCCGGTCCCCGGTCGGGATGTTCGTTGGTACGGTGATGCTCACGGTGTCCTCATTTCTCTGTGGGTGAGGTGCCGAGGGGCTGCATTCGGACCAGGCCCGGTCCGGGGTGGCCCCGTTTTCATGTGGTCAAGCGGCGCGGGGCGCCGGGATGACCGGTGCGGCCGGATGGTGCGGGCGCGCTGTGGCGAAGACCGCCCGCAGCTGCTCGCGCTGCTCGGGCCGGAGCGGCGGTGCCGCATCGACCGACTTGCGGATCGCTTCCATCGCGGCCGGGCCGAGGAGTTCGCGCGCTGCGGCGAGGCTGAAGGCGGCCATCAGGCAGCCACCTCGATACGGGGCCGGCCGGTGTGGCGTGTGGAGCGGCCGTGGGGTGCGAAGAGGATCAGGAGGTCCACGCCGATGACGCCGCAAATAGCGTTGGCGGTGGGCTCGATGACGGATTCCTGCTCGCCGGTGAGGAGGTTGCCGATCGTGCCGTGGGGGACTCCGACCAAGTCGGCGAGACCCCGGATGGTGACGGCGGCTCCGGTCCCGGTGCGCTTCATGAGGCGTTCCATGAGGTGCCGGTCGAGCAGCTTGTAGAGGGAGAACTGTGTCGAGTCAGGTGTAGCCATGTCCACCTCGTGCGGCGATTCATTGCACTGCTTGGATGGATGAAGCATTGCATAGCTTGGACGCCACGTCCAGCCACTTGGGCGGTGATGTGTCGAACGCGCCAAAACCCCCGTGCGCTCTAGCGCGCGCCGCCCCGTAGCGTGGACACTGCGTCCAGCGGCTTGGACGACACACCGGCTGCGACCAGGGGGGATGTATACGAACGTCTCTCTTGTCCCATGGACACCCCACAGCCCATGACATGACACGGAGTGGCAGGATGACCCTCATGGCTACGGAAGATCGCTCGCGCGCGGAGGCCCCGCGGCCCGCGCTCAGAGAGCTGCTGAAGAAGCGGCGCGCCGAACTAGGACTCAGCTACGTCAAACTGGCGGCCCGCTGCGTCGACCCGGAAACCGGGGAGCAGGTCGTCAAGGACTCCTGGCTACACCGACTGGAGTCCGGGGAGCCCGTCATCGCGCCCGACTTGCGCAACCTGGTCGGCCTCGCCGCCGGCCTCTCCGTGCCCCTAGAGGTCGTTCAGGCCGCAGCCGGGGAGCAGTTCTTCGGGATCGCGACCGTGAAAAGCGCCTCGGGGCAGGCGCGCGCCCTGCTGGCTCGGGCTGACCGGATGACGCCGGAGCAGGTGGATGCGCTTGCCCGCTTCCTGGACATGATCGCCCCCCAGG
>NZ_RDBI01000128.1 GCF_008042125.1 Streptomyces sp. MS191 | reverse complement strand
ACCCGGCTCGCCCTGGAGGGCGCGGACCGCGCCGAAGGACCGGTCCGGGTCGCCGAACTCGCCTCCGTCCGGCGGGAGTCGGACGTCACCGCCGCCTCCAGACCACACCCACCGGAGAACACCGAAAGCCGCCGCAACACCCCCCGCTCACCCTCGTCCAACAGATCCCACGACCAGTCCACCACCGCACGCAACGTCTGCTGACGCGGCAACACCGTCCGCGCCCCCGACGTCAACAACGCGAACCGATCGTCCAACCGATCCGCGATCTGCCGCGGACTCAACAACCGCAACCGCGCCGCCGCCAACTCGATCGCCAACGGCAACCCGTCCAACCGCCGACCGATCTCCGCACACGCCTCCGCATCCTCCGACACCACGAAACCCGCACGCGCCGCCGCACCCCGCTCCCCCAACAACCGCAACGCCTCACCCCGCGACAACGGCCCCACCGGACGCACGAACTCCCCCGGCACCCCCAACGGCTCCCGACTCGTCGCCAACACCGACACCCCCGGACACCCCGCCGCCCTGGGACGACGAGCGGCTGTGGGAGGCCCGGCGCGGCTGCCGGCTCCTCGTCCTCGCGGGAGAGGGCGGCGAGGGGGCCACCGCCCTGGAGCGGCCCGCCACCCGGGCCCGCCTCGACGCCGTCGTCGCCGCGTACCGGCCCGGCCTGCCCCAGAACTGCCGCCAGCCCGGCTCGATGTGGTTCTTCGCCCGGCTGATGACCGGCGAGTTCCGCTCCCTCGGCGAGACCCTGGACGCGGCGCTCGCCGCCTGCCACGCCCACGGCGACCACTGGGAGGCCGGCTTCACCCACCTCATGCGGGCCAAGCTGCTCGGGGAGCGCCCCGAGGACGCCGATCGGGCGCTCGCGGCCTTCGAGGCCGCCCAGGACTCCTGGGGAACCGCCGAAGCCCTCTGCGCGCGCGGCGAGGCGTACGAGCGGGCCGGCCGGCTCGACGAGGCCGCGGCGGACTTCGAGCGAGCCGCCCTCGCGGCGGCGAACCTCGGCGCCCGCTCGCAGGTCCCGGTCTTCAAGGCGCGCCTCGCCTCCGTCCGCGTCCGGACCGCCGCCGACGACGAGGCGCGGGCCGGTGCGCGGGAGCTGTTCGCCGAAGCGGCCCGTGAAGCCGGGGAGCTGGGCAACGAGGCCGTCAGCACCGCCCGGCTGCTGCTCGTCCAGCACCACGGGCACGACGGGGACACGGCGCTCGCGCGCGACCAACTCGATCTGCTGGAGTCCGAGTTCACCGCCTCCACCCCCGGCCTCTTCGCCGGTGTCGCCGGCGGACTGCGCGGCTGGCTCGCCTGCCTCGACGGCGCGTACGACGAGGCGCTCCGCCATCTCGCCCACGCCGTGTCCCAGTTGGAGACCCTTGCCTACCTGGTCTCGCCGTACCTCGTGGTCAGCCAGTTCGCGACGGCTGCCTGGGCCAAGGGCGGCCTGGGCCGGCCCGGCCCCGCCGAGGACGGGGCCCGGCTGCTCGGCGCGTACGACGCCCACAGCGGCACGGCCGACGGGATCGGCTTCCGCCCCTTCACCACGCAGACCGAGACCTCGGTGCGGGCGCGGGCGGAGCACGCCCTGCGGGCGGCGCTCACCCCGGATACGTACGCGCGGTGTCACGCGGAGGGCGCCGCCCTCCGGGTGAAGGAGGCCGCGGCCCTGGTCTGAGCCGGGGAGGACGTGGGCCGGGCCGCGAGGGAGGGTGGGGGCCGCCGAGGGTGACGCGGCGCATGCGCGGGGTGACCGGGCGGCCCCGGTCGCCCGGATCAGCCCGGGGCCGGCGGCGGCGGACGCGGCATGCGGACTCCCGTGTGCCGTGGCGCGCCCGCCGGCCTCCCCGCCCCGCCGGGGGGCTCCGAGACCGGACCGACACGGCTCCGGCACCGGACCGACACGGTTCYGGGGCCGCCCCGGGCGGTGATCCGGCCGCCGCGGCCCGGCCCGGATGCGGGAGCGGGAGCCGCCCCTGAGAATGGAGTGCCGGAAGAACTAGTAGGAGGCGGCATGAACGCTGAGTCCGACAAGACATCTCCGGGGGAGAGCCCGACGCCCGACCGCCTCTTGCATGCCGGGTCGGAGGGCGAATACACGGCGGAGGACCTGGTCCTCGCCTCCGGACGCGATGTGAATCCGAAGAGCCTCGCGTGGGCGGAGCGGCGCATGGCGGAGAAGGGCCGCGCCTCCCTCGACGAACTCCTGCCCTGAGGCCCCGGCTCCCGGCCACGCGGCCGCCGGCGGCCCCCGCTCCCCTGGCCCGGTCCTCGCCGGCTCAGACCAGGGCCGCGGCCTCCTTCACCCGGAGGGCGGCGCCCTCCGCGTGACACCGCGCGTACGTATCCGGGGTGAGCGCCGCCCGCAGGGCGTGCTCCGCCCGCGCCCGCACCGAGGTCTCGGTCTGCGTGGTGAAGGGGCGGAAGCCGATCCCGTCGGCCGTGCCGCTGTGGGCGTCGTACGCGCCGAGCAG
>NZ_RDBI01000127.1 GCF_008042125.1 Streptomyces sp. MS191 | reverse complement strand
GGGGGAGCGCAGCATCAGGCCCCGCTCGTTGCCGGTCGTCGACATCGCGATCCGCCAGCCCTGGCCGGGCTCCCCGATCACGTCGGCGTCGGGGACGAAGACCTCGTCGAGGAAGAGCTCGGCGAAGGCCGGCTTCCCGTCGAGGCGGCCGATGGGCCGGACGGTCACGCCCGGCGCGCGCAGGTCGAACATCAGATACGTGAGCCCACGGTGCGGCCGGTCGGCCGCCGGGTCGGTGCGGAAGATGCCGAAGGCCCGGTCCGCGAAGGCGGCCCGTGAGGACCAGATCTTCTGCCCGTGCACGACCCAGGCGTCGCCGTCGAGGGTCGCGCGGGTGCGGACGCCCGCGAGGTCGGAGCCGGCGCCGGGTTCGCTGTAGCCCTGGCACCAGAGTTCCGTCACGGCGCGGATCGGGGGCAGGAAGCGGGCCTTCTGCTCGGGGGTGCCGTGGGCGACGAGGGTGGGGCCGAGGAGCTGTTCGCCGATGTGGTTGACGCGGGCGGGGGCGTCGGCGAGGGCGTACTCCTCGTGGAAGGCGATCTGTTCCTCGATGCTCGCGCCGCGGCCGCCGTACTCCTCGATCTGTTCCTCGATGCTCGCGCCGCGGCCGCCGTACTCCTC
>NZ_RDBI01000126.1 GCF_008042125.1 Streptomyces sp. MS191 | reverse complement strand
GGCTCATGGCCGGGGCCGCCCCGGGGCACCCTCGCCGGCAGCAGGGCGGCCCCGGCCATGAGCCCGACCGCGATCGTGGTGACGATGGTCAGGAAGTCCATGAGGTCGTGGAAGCCGTGCAGGACGTGACCGCCGGCCAGCGAGGTGAGCGCCCGGAGCCCCAGCGACCCGACGGTGAGGGTGAAGAAGCCGCCGAGGAAGAGGACGAGCCGGGGCGGACGTCCCGGACCCCGGGCCACCAGGTCGGCCGTCACGGCGAGCGCGACGGAGGCGACGAACGTCCCCGCCACCTCGCCGGCGAGGGCGGTCCCGGCCGCCTGGACGCCGAGGGTGAGGTACACCAGGGCCAGGACCCATCCCACCGAGCGCCGGGGCACGTCGAAGGCGAGCACCATGCCGGCGGTGAACACCGCCCAGGACAGGACGATGACCCAGTGCGACATGTCCCCGCGCGCCACCGTGTCCAGCATGGTGGAACGAGGGGTGCCGGTGACGGCGAGCCCGAGCAGCACGCCCACGTAGAGCTGGAGCAGCAGGACGACCGCGTACACGAGGCGGACGGCTCCGGTCGACAGGTACCCGGCGGCGAGTTCGGCGGTCGCCGCGCTCAGCAGGTCGCCGGGCACGAAGTAGAACAGCGCCGGCAGCATGATCATGACGGGGCCGCCGTGGCTGAGGTCGGTGGCGAAGATCCAGACGGTGAGCAGCGAGACGACGACGGCCGCGAACAGCGGGAGTGCCTGGGTCAGCCTGCGCCGGCCCTCGGCGAGGACGGCCAGGCAGGCCACCACCGAGGCCAGGACGGCCGTGGTGCCGACCTCGTACCAGGTGGGCTGGACGGCGGGGGCGAAGCCGACCGCGAAGAGGACGATGCCGACCGGCTTCGCCCAGCGCGGGTACGGGGCGGGCCGCGCCGCGACCGCCTTCAGCCCGGCTTCGGCGCGGTGGAACGGCAGCCGGCCGGCGAGGATCTCCTCGGCGAGTTCCTTCAGGGCCACCGCCCGGTCGAGACGGGCGACGTCGGGGAAGGCGGTGACGGTGGTCGTCGACGTCCGGCCGCCGACGGCCACGTGGAGCACGGCGCCGTCGGCGACCATGACCGTCTCCGCCGCACCGCCGTAGGCGCGGGCGACCGCCCCGGCGGCCCGGGCGACCCCCTCGGCGCCCTCCCCGCTGGACCGCAGCAGCATCCGGACGAACTCGCGCAGGAATCCGCCCAGCTCGTCGGCGGTAGGGGTGTCGGTCACAGGCGGTCTCACATCGCTCCGGGAACAGGACGCGGGCGCCGGCGAACGCCGGCGCCCACGAGGAGAACGATCCCCGACCGGAGCGCGAGAACGCCGCAGGCGGCGCCGCCCGGCCGTCCCGGAAGGCCCCTCAGGCGCCCGTGTAGAACGCGATGGTCGCCGCGGTCGTGGCCGCGACGGTCTCCGGGTCGGCGCCGGACGCGGCGTACGCGGCCCCCCACGCCTCGCCCGACCGCGTCGTGTACTCCTTCGCCTCGGGCGAGGTCTGCCACACCTCGGCCTCCTCCTTGCTCATGCCGGCGCCCGCGAGGTGCATGCCGAGGCCGAGGAACATCAGGTCCCAGCCGACGCCGACGGCACCCGGGCCGAAGCGGTCCCGGAACTCGTCCGGGACGACGGCCACGTGTTCGAGCTCGAAGACGGTCCGCTCCTCGCCCTCGGCCGTGAGCCGGACCTCGACCTCGCCGAAGCCGGGGTCGGGGCCGAACAGCCAGGAGACCCGGAGCCGTTCGGGCTCCACGCATTCGAGGATCTCGCCGCCCGCGTTGCCCTCCAGCTGGTAGCGGCCACCGACCTTGAACTCACCGGTGACCGGCAGGAACCAGCGCCCGAGCCGCTCGGGATCGGTCACCGCCTCCCACACGTCGGCGATACCGGCGTCGTAGGTGCGCCGCAGCAGTACCGTCCCGGCCTCACCGGCCTCGACCCGGCGGGTTCCGGCCTCCCGGTGCACCAGGTTGATCCGGTCGACGATCTCACTCATGTCCGCTCGTTTCCTCTCTCTGCCTGCGCTCGCGCTTTCCCCGCGCGAGCTCCGTCCCGAGCGCGTCGAGCCGCTGCTCCCAGAAGCCGCGGAACCGCTCCAGCCAGGCGTCCACCTCGCGCAGGGGTGCCGCGTCGACCGCGTACAGCCGGCGCGTGCCCTCCGGGCGCACCGAGGCGAAGCCGCTCTCCCGCAGCACACGCAGGTGCTGGGACACGGCGGGCTGGGAGATCCCGAACTCCTCCCGGATGACGTCACTGACCTCGCCCGATGTCCGCTCGCCCGAGGCGAGCAGCTCCAATATCCGGCGTCTCACCGGATCACCGAGAACATCGAAGGCGTGCACACGGGCAACCATGCCACCTGCCGCTTATATAAGGCAACTCTTATAGAGAAGCGGGCGGTGCCCGGACAGGACCTGGACGCGGCGTGTCACCGATGCGTCGTCAGTCGTCGGCGGTCACCGGTCGGCGGACCGGGTGGCACGGGTCTGCCTCCTGCGCAGCCCCGCGCGCGGCTCCGGGCTGAGGGCGAGGCCGCGGCGGTGGCGGATGTCCCCGCTCTCCCCGCTCAGGGCGCCTGCCTCCTGCCAGCGCCCGATGTCCCCGAGCACGAGGCTCAACTGGGTGAGCAGGCGGGCCAGGCTCGGCTCGTACGCGGGGTTGTCCCGGGCGAGCCGGCGATATCCGGCCACGCTCTCCTCCAAGGGGGCCAGCGCCTCCTCGTTCCGGTCGAGGATGGCCAGCCGCCTGCCCACGTGGTACAGCGCGAGGAAGAGATAGGACCCGTCAGCGCCGGGGGTGGTCTTCAGCAGCCGGCGCTCGATCGCGACGATCTCCTCGGCCGTGACGAGGGCCTCCGCGGAGGTCTGCCGTCCCCGACGCGAGAGCGCCATGGAGCGGTTGCGCAGTGCCACGGCGAGCCGCGGTTCGGTCGCCCCGGGGTTGACCCGTGCGAAGCGGCGCCCGAGTTCGACCGCCTCCTCCAGCGCTTCCAGAGCCTCTCCGCCCCGGTTCATCTGCTCGTAGCGCACGCCGATGTCGTTCACCGTCTCGACGAGTTCCGGGCCGTACGCGTCGGGCTTCTGCGCGGCCAGCCCCCGGAACGCGGTGGCCAGCCTGCGGTTGAGGTCCAGGCCGAGAGCGGTGAAGTACGGCAGGTCGTAGGGCGCCCTGGGATGGGGCGGCAGGACGGTGCCGGCGGCGAGCAGGACCCGGACGCGAGCGGGCGCCGAGTCCACCGCGGCACCGAGGGCGTCCAGCACCTCCGTCGCGGTCCGCGGGCGGTCCCCGAGGACATGGGCGGCCGCGGCACGCACCAGGACGACGAGGGCGTGGACCTGCTGGCCGTCGGTGGCCTCGGCCCACAGGGGCGCGAGCATCTCGTCCCCGGGCCGGGTGAAGTGGACACCGGCGTGGTACTCGGCGAGCCGGTCGGGTTGCAGCGAACCCCAGTAGCGGCCGGGGGCGGGCGGGTACAGGGCACGCAGCCACTCGGCGACGTCGTCCTCGCGGCCGGGCGGCAGTCCCCGCACCTGCCGGGTGACGGCGACGGCCTCGGCGCGGGTGGCCGCCCCGCACAAGGCGGCGGCCGCCACGGCACGCCGCAGGGCGACGGGCCGCAGGTCGCCGAGCCGGAACGCCGGCGAGGCGGCGGTGCCCTCCCAGTAGTGCGCCTCGTGCGCCAGCAGCAGCGCCTCGACCGGCGCCGCCTCCGTGTCCCGCCGGACGTCCAGGCCGGACAGGACCTCGGGGCCCTCCAGGCCGGGGGGCAGGTCCGGGGCCGGCACCGGGCCCGGGCCCGGGTCCGGGTCCGCACCGGCGGTCACCGGAGTGGGGCCGGCCTGGAGCAGCGTCGCCAGCGCGTGCATCTGCAGGGTGAGGGCGGAGGCGTAGCGGGAGCGGTGCAGGTCCTTCGGGGGCCTGATCCGTTCCGCCAACGCCTGCCAGTCCGTCCGCGGCAGTCCCGTCACCTGCCCCAGGAGCCGGGACAGGTCCCGGGTGGCCCGGCCGAAGGCGACGGCCCGCGCCTCGGTCCCGGCGCGCTGCCCGAGCAGGGGCGCGAGCGCGAGCGTGGGAGCGTCGGACAGGATCCGCAGCGTTTCGGACTCCGATCCCAGGACGTCCGTCTTCCAGTCCCCCTTCGCCCGCGCGAGCAGCAACAGCCGCGTACGGTGCCGGCCGTGCCGCAGCCGTGTGATGAGGCGGCGGACCTGGCGGGGCAGGGTCTCGGCGTAGTCGACGACCACCAGCAGGGGGGACGCGGTGTCCAGGGCTCCCCAGTCGGGGCCCGTTCCGTCGGGTTCCGGGCCGTGGGCGCCCGACGGACCCGCGGGCGCGGCGTCGTCCAGGTCGGCGCGCAGTTGCACGGCGACCCAGCCGGAATCGCGGAGCTCGGCGGCCAGATGACGGGCCAGGCGCGTCTTCCCCTGACCGCCGGGGCCG
This sequence comes from Streptomyces sp. MS191, assembly GCF_008042125.1. Classification (GTDB taxonomy): domain Bacteria; phylum Actinomycetota; class Actinomycetes; order Streptomycetales; family Streptomycetaceae; genus Streptomyces. The sequence goes on along the minus strand of NZ_RDBI01000126.1, from coordinate 1,807 downwards.
GTGATCAGGTGGACCGCGAAGGGGTCCGGGGTGTTCCGGCACCACGCGGTGAAGTAGCGAAGCTCCTTCTCCCGGCCGTGGAAGGTGACGGCCTCCGTGTCGGCGCGCAGCAGCATCGCGGGCGACCGCAGGTCCCGGGCGTGTGCCGCGGGGGCGAGCAGGTGATCGGGTTCGACGGGCTCCGCCAGCGGCCGCCAGCCGCTGTGCGCGGTGACGAGCTCGCGGAACTCGGGGTCGTCCAGCAGATCGGTGGTGCGTGTGGCGATGAGCCGTGCTCCGACGGCCGCCTGCCGGTCCCGGGACACCACGCCCGTGAGCAGGTCTCCGCACAGGAGTGCGGCGCCCGACATCCCCGACCAGGGGGTGGCGGAGGGAGCGTTCGACATGTCGGCGGGGAAGGTGGGGTTGACGCTCAGCACTTCGTACCGGTCGGCGCCGCTCCCGCTCCCCGGGTGGATGGACCCGGTGAGCTGCTCCCCGCGGCGGGCGGGCCCGTCCTTCTGCATGCGCGGGTAGCCGCAGACGGTGACCGGATGGGGCCGGGTGCCGATCAGCCTGCCCCAGCGCTGCGGCGGGCGGGTCCGCAGGTCGCGGAGGGAGTCCGGTGTCCGCCATCCGGGGTCGGGAACCACCTCGACCAGCGCGGCGTCGACGGTGTCGTCCCTGCGCCGCCAGAGCACCCGCGCGGGGAACCACCGCTCGTCCGCCTCGGGACGGCACACGGTCACGCTCGCCCCGCCCGMCGCGGGGGCCTCCCCCAGCACGTGCGCCGTGGTGAGCACCAGCCCGGGGGCGACCAGGTAGCCGGTGGCGAAGGCCGCTCTGCCCGGGCTCCGGGGCCCGGTGACCCTGATCTGCACGATCCGGTCGAACTCCACCGTGCCGTCGCTCCCCTCGTCCCGCTCCCCGGTCCCGCCGCGGCCGGGCACAGGCGGGCCTCCTCGGCGGCGGTCGCCCGTTCACCCGGGCCGTCCGTCCCGCCTCGTCCTCGTACGCCCCGTCGCCGCCCTGCCCCGGCGCCCTGTCCGTCCGTCCCTCGGGTACCGACGGGACGTCAGTTTTTCATCCGGGTCGGCGGGGTGACGGCGGATGGCCGGAAGTCACCGCCCGGACCGGATCCAGGGCTCAGACCTCCCGGTCGCCGGCGTGCCGACCCAGCGCGCGGCCGAAGCGGGCGGAGATCCCCGGCATCAGGCTCTCGCCCTCGGCCGGACGGTCCAGGCCGAAGACGTGACCGGGGAAGTCGAGATCCCGCTGGACCTCCCAGATCCCTTCGTGGTCCTCCGGCGGCAGGACGCGGGCGGGGTCCCCGACGGCGACCCAGCCGATCGGCACCGTGGTGTCGGGCGGCAGCACCGTGCGCAGGTGCACGACCCCGTTGATGCGGACCTCGGAACGCGTGCCGATCCGGGCACCGTTGAAGACCCTGCTCCCGGTGGCGAGGAAGACCTCGTCCTCGACCCGGCAGCCCGTCAGGCAGGAGGTCGGGCCGACGAGGACCCGGCTTCCCAGCGTCAGCGGGTCGCGGCGGGTGCCGCGCAGGACCGCGTTCTCCATGACGATGCATCCCGCGCCCAGTTCCACCGGCCCGCCCTCGGCGGTGAGCACCGCGCCGAACAGCACCCGGCAGTCGGGTCCCACCCGCACGTCGCCGCACAGGGTGGCCGTGGGAGCGATGTAGGCCGAGGGGTGGACCACGGGCGAACGGCCCTGATGAGTCAGCAGCATGCGCGGCATCATCCCGCGCCCGGGGCCGGGCGCGGGATGATGCCGCGCATGCTGCTGACTCATCAGGGCCGTTCGCCCG
>NZ_RDBI01000125.1 GCF_008042125.1 Streptomyces sp. MS191 | reverse complement strand
ACTGCTTCCTGCGGGCCCATCGCCGTTACGGGGCGCACCCGCTGGACCCGGCCGGCTACGACGGCTACGTGGCGGACGCGGCGCGGATCGCGGAGGAGCTCGGGGTGGAACGGCCGCCGCGCAGCGTCGACGAGCTGGCGGAGCGCATGGACGCGTACCGGGCGGTCTCCCGGCAGGCGGGTGTCGACCGCAGCTCCGCCCGGTACGCGTCCATGCGCTCCGCCAGCTCGTCGACGCTGCGCGGCGGCCGTTCCACCCCGAGCTCCTCCGCGATCCGCGCCGCGTCCGCCACGTAGCCGTCGTAGCCGGCCGGGTCCAGCGGGTGCGCCCCGTAACGGCGATGGGCCCGCAGGAAGCAGTCGACCTCCGCCACGTGCACCCAGCCCAGCAGATGAGGGTCCGCCGCGTGGTACGCCCGTCCGTCCGGCGTCCGCCCCCGGACCCGCTCGTGCACGGCCCGTACCCGCTCCACCGCGTGCCGGGCGTCCTCGGCCGTGCCGAAGGTCGTGACCGCGAGAAAGGTGCTGGTGCGCTGCAGGCGCCCCCATGGGTCGCCCCGGAATCCCGAATGCGCCGACACCGCGGCCATGGCGAGCGGGTGCAGCGACTGGACGAGCAGGGCCGCCAGGCCCCCGGCGAACATGGAGGCGTCGCCGTGGACCGCCCGGATCGGGCTGTCGGCTCCGAACCAGCGCGGGCCGGGGGTGCCGTGGATGCGGGCGCGGTTCTCCTCGCCCGACGGGCCCGCCACACGCCGGAACAACGTGCTGCCGAGCCGTGCCCGCAGCTCGTCCACGGTCGGAGGGGGCCATCCCATGCGGCCAGTATGCGCCCGGGAGCGGCCCGGTGAACGGCGGAGGCACCCCGCGCGCGCCGACGGACGTGCGGGACGCGTCAGGCCCGCCGGGTCGAGCCCCGTACGGGACGGCCGTGCGGGCTCACGGCCCGTCCGCCACCGTGAACAGTCCGCCGTCCGGATCGCGCAGGGTCACCCTGCGCCCGCCGCCCGACGCGCTCACCTCGGACGCGGTGGCGCCGCCGAGGCGGCCGACCGCGGCCATCGTGGCCTCGACGTCCGGGACGCGGAACAGCACGTGCCACCGGGGGCGGACCTGGGGATCCGGGGCCGCCTCCACGGCGCCGCCCACGAGCCGCGCGACGGTCGTCTCCCGGTGACTCAGGACCACGCTGTCGTCCTCGTACGCGACCTGGCAGCAACCGGGCTTCTCGCCCGCCCAGTCCAGGACCTCGGCGTAGAAGATCGCCGCGTCGAAGGCGTTCCTGGTGCGCAGCTCCAGCCAGGCGGGCGCGCCGCCGCGCCCCACGCTCCAGTCGGGGATGATCTCGCCCTCCCAGATGCCGAAGACGGCCCCCTCGCGGTCGGAGGCCAGGGCGGCGCGGCCCGTTCCGAAGCGCAGGGGACCGACGGCCACGGTGGCGCTGCGTTCGCGGATCCGGGAGGCGGTCAGATCGGCGTCGTCGACCGCGAAGTAGGGGGTCCAGGCGACGGCTACCGCGAGCCGTGGTGCCAGCGCCCCGATGCCGGCGACCGGCGCCCCGTCCCGGAGAGCGACGGAGAACTCCTTGCCGAGCCGCGTCGGCCGGAACGTCCAGCCGAACACGGCACCGTAGAAGGTCTCCGCGGCTCGCAGGTCGCGGGTCATCAGACTGACCCAGCAGGGAGCGCCGAACACCGCATGACTCGAGGTCGACACAACCTTCATCCATCCGTCGTGGACGCGTGACCGCTGTCCATCCCACCGTACCCCCGGCAAGATCGCCAGTGCGGGCCGTCCCCCTGTCCTCGGCGAGTCCCCGGCCACCACGGTGTGGGCCGCGCCGTCCCCGACGGCGTCAGCGCCGGTCGTTCATGAGCTGCTGGAAGGAACTCATGCAGGGGGTGCAGTGGCGGTCGGTCCGGTCGCGCTCTTCGAGAGGTTCCGCGTGGAGCGACTGTCCACACAGGGCCGTCGCGGTGCCCATGGCGGCGACGTGCCAGACGAAGTCCCCTTCGGGGGAGGCGATGCCGACGTGCATTTCGTACATGATCCGTCTCCATGCTCGGCGGGCCTGTGTCCTTCCAGTGCACCGGAGACGGGCCCGGATGTACGCCCGGGAGCGGCTGATCGGGTGACGGGGCTGCCGTCGCACCCACGGTGACCTGCACGGATATCGGATCGTCCGACCGGTGGGGGAGGGGAGGGCGGTCGCCGGGAGCCGAGGGGGCACGCTCCGAGGCGGCGGTGCGGGTCCCGGCCCGTGCCGCGACGGCGGAAGCGTGCGGCGTCCGGGTGTGCCCGACGCGCGGGTGCCGACGGACCGTCAGTCATCGCGCCGGGCAACGGTGTTCGCCGGGCGGGGCTCCGGTCCTGTCCGGAGCCGGAGCGCCGTGACGGTGACGGGCCCACGGTCGATCACCGCGGTGCGGTGGCGGTGGTGGGCACGCTGTCCAGGGCGGCGGGACGCCGCCCGGTGCCCCCGGCTCGTCCCTCGCACCGCCGCGGACGCTGCGCC
>NZ_RDBI01000124.1 GCF_008042125.1 Streptomyces sp. MS191 | reverse complement strand
GGACTACCTGCGGCAGTTCCGGCTCGGGCCGCGGACCCAGGACTGGGCCTGGCTGGACTGCGGCAGCGGCGCGGACGGCGACGAGCGGGGTGGCAGGGCGCATCGCCCGGAGAGGGGCGTACGGGGCCGGAGCCCCGCTCAGCGCCCGGCGGTGTGGCGAGGGCGGGAGCGATGGTCCCGGGGGCGTCGCGGGCCGCGCCCGAGGCGGCCTGGCGCGGGTCCGACGAGCCCGGCCCTGAACAGCCCGTAGGTGAGCCGCCGTCGGGCGGCCGCCTCCAGGGCGTCCCGGAGCGCGCCGTTGCGGAGCGTCGCCTCCGGGCCCAGCAGCGCCTCGACGATCGCCAGGGCACCCGCGGTGTCGCCGTGGTCCAGGCGCTCGCGCACCCCGCTGAGACAGTGGGGGTTGCGATGCGCCTCGTCGATCGCGCGCAGGCAGGGCAGGGGAGTTCCGGTCAGCGCGACCAGCAGCTCCTCGCGCCGGACCTCGGCGGGATCGTGGTCCAGCGGGGCGAGCACGCCGTCGACCAGGCCGATCCGGTGCTCGGCGCCCCGGCACTCGACCAGGTGTGGCCGTCCGGCCGGCTCCGGGGCCGGAGCCCGGGAGCGGCCGTGCGGGGAGCGGTCCGGCAGCAGCGCCGAGGCGACGAGCGGATGGAGTTCACCGGCCTCGATCGCGTCCGCACGGAGCAGTTCGAGGTCGGGGAGCAGCCAGGTCGCCGCGTCGGGCAGTACCGGCAGGGCACCGGCCGTACCGTCGGAGGGCGCCCTGGCGACCACCGGCCCGCCCCGCGGGGCGCTCGGGCGCTCGCTTCCGGAGCCGTCGCCGTCCGGGCCGAGGTCGAGGACCAGCCGGTGCCGGCCGACCCGCACGGCGACGCGTCCGCCGGCGTCGGGCCGCCCCTCGGCACGGAGCAGGATCGCCGCCTCCGCCGTCCAGCGGTCCACGGCACAGGGGGCGTCGAGGGGGAGGACGTCCGGGGAACCCTCCAGGGGGTGCCTCACGGATCGCGCCGGGACCTTCGGCGGCACACCCCCCGGCGGCCCCGGATCCCGCGGATCCGGGCACGTCGGCCGGCCGCTCGCGGACCGCTCTCCGACCGCCCCCGCCCTGGTCCGGAGCTCGTCCGTCCTGCGCGCGTCCCAGAGGTGGCGGTGCAGGTCGAGGCGGAACCGCGGGTGCGGCCGGGGATGCGGATGCCGTCGGGCTCCGGCGTCGGGGCGACTGCCGTCCCACAGCGCGAGGCTCATCCGCTGACCGGCGTCCGCCCAGGCCGGTGCAGTCCGGACGACCAGGTGCACCGGGCGCGGTCCGTCGCGCCCGGGGGCTTCGTAGCGCGCCAGAGCGAGGGTCAGACCGGGCCGCAGCAGCCCGTCGGGAGCGACCCTCGGCATGTGCCAGCGCAGCAGATCGGGAGCGAGGTGCCGGAGATCGGCGCGGATCCGGGAGGCCAGTTCCTTGCCGTACGACCGTGCGACGGAACGCAGGTCGAGGTCGACGTCGAGGTGTGCGGCGGTGCACGCACCCGCCCAGTCGCCGACGGCGCGGCGTGCGGTGGCGGTCTCGATCATGGTGGCCGGCACGGCGTAACGACGCACGCGCGACCAGAGGGAGAGACGGGAGTCGTCGTCCGGGAAGGGAGTGCGCATCAGCACTCACCTTGCGTGGACGGGACCCCCCAACTGTGAGCAGCAAGAGTGATCATCGCGGCGAGCATAGCGCCGGGCCCGGCGCACTGCCAGGAGATTTCGCGGCGCTCGGCTCGCGAGGCGTCCGGCGGGCGGCGGCGGACTCCGGCCGCCGGTGCGGGAGTCGAGGGCACGGGCACCCACGGCGGAGAGCCGCGCGGCGGCCCCGGCCGAGGGGTCGTCCACGCGGCTGTCCGCGGTGCGCTCGCCGCGGTGCGCTCTGCGTGCCCCGCGCCGGCGAGGGGTGTCAGCGCGATGCCGAGGGCTGTCAGTGCGTCAGGCGCTCCGGCGACGGTGGTGTGGCGCGGGTGGCGATGCGTGTGTCTCCTGGCGGGTGAGGGCCGCGTGGGCGAGGGGGCGGGGGCTTCACTGTCCGGCGAAGGCGCGGCGCAGCGTCGTGACGGCCAGCTCGATCGCCGACTGGGCCGCGTGCGTCTCACGGAGCGCGTCGAGCATCACGAAGTCGTGGATGACGCCCTGGTAGCGCACGGCGGCGACCGGCACTCCGGCCTCCCGCAGCTTGTTCGCGTACGCCTCGCCCTCGTCGCGGAGCACGTCCGCCTCGGCGGTGATCACCAGGGCCGGCGGCAGACCGGTCAGCTGCCCGACCGTGGCGCGCAGCGGGGAAGCGGTGATCTGCGCGCGCTCCG
>NZ_RDBI01000123.1 GCF_008042125.1 Streptomyces sp. MS191 | reverse complement strand
GCCCTGCCCCCCTCCCGCCCTGCCCGCGTCTCCCGGCAGGGGGCGCGGGCAGGGCTTCGGCGTGCCTCGCGGGCCTGCTCGCCGGCCCACCGCGCGGCGTCAGGCGACCGGGGCCGGGGGGCGGCCGGTGGACTCGCGGACGATCAGCTCGGGGTCGATCACGGTCTCGTCCGCGGACGCCGACGGCGTGTCCATCTGCGCGCAGAGCAGGTCCACGGCCGCGAGCGCCATCGCCTCGACCGGCTGCCGGATCGTCGTCAGCGGCGGGCTCGTGCACGTCATGTAGGGGGGAGTCGTCATAGCCGACCACCGACACGTCGTGCGGAACGTGCAGTCCGGACCGCCGGACCGCCCGGATGACGCCCAGGGCCAGCGGATCGCTCGCGCACAGCACCGCCGTGACACCCGCCCGCAGCAGCGTTCCGGCCACGGCCCGCCCGGCCTCCAGCGAGAACGACGTCCGCACCACGAGGGACGGGTCGGCCCCGAGTGCGCGGGCCCGCACCGCCTTGCGTTCGGACGGCAGATGACTGCGCGGGCCCAGGATCAGACCGATCCGCTCGTGGCCGAGCGAGGCCAGGTGCCGCCAGCCGAGTTCGGTCGCGGTCTCGTCGCTGCACACCACCCGGGGAAAGGGCAGCCCCGGCACGCCGGCGTTGAAGAGGGCCACCGGCAGGCTGCGCCGGGCGAGCCGGCGGTAGTGCCCGTGCGGCGCGTCCGTGAACGCGTAGTGCCCGCCGGCGAAGACGATCCCGGAGAACCGCTGCCGGAGCAGGAACTCGACGAACGCGGGCTCGGAGCCACCGCCGCGCGACTGCGCGCACAGGACGGGGGTGAAGCCGCGCCGGGTCAGTTCCGAGCCGACCGCCTCGGTGATCGCCGGGAAGACGGCGTTCTGCAGGTCCGGTGTCACGAGTCCGATCAGCCGGGGGCCGGTGGGGCGGGGGCGCGTCATCGCGGTCGCACGGATCAGGAACGGGAGCGGCGAGCCGGACGGGAGAGGCGGACCGCGCGTGCGGTCCGCTGACCGGACCGCGCAATCCCCGTCCGCCGTGGTCCGGCGCCGCCCGGGCGCGGCCGGCCGGTGACCCCCGATGCGGCGCGCACCGACCACGGTTCCCCGGCCGGGTCGGCGCCGAGCGCACGCCGTCCGGCTCGACGGGGACTGCAACAGTGTCGCACCACGCCGCAGAATTCTGCCTTGGTTACGCAATTTCGCGACCAAAGTCTTGTGGAGTGCGAAGCGCGGCCCTAATGTCCCAACGCCGCCGGTGTGCCGTACGCCGCGCGGTCCCCACCGCCCGACAGAAGCGAGCCCCGATGTCTTCGAGCCGCGCCCCCTCCCGCGCCCGCACCGGCAGGAGGGCGACCGTCCTCCTCTGCGCTCTCCTCGTCCTCGGACCGGCTGTCGACGGCGTCGCCACCGCCTCGCCCACGCCCCGCCCCGGATCCCCCGCCGGGACGGGAGCGGTCGTGACCCGCGCGGCCCTCGACCCGGCACTGGTCGAAGGACGCGGCGCCGACGTCGCCTTCGACGAGCAGGAGGCCGAGAACGCCCGGACCGACGGCACCGTCGTCGGACCCGACCGGACGCCGTACACGCTCGCCTCCGAGGCGTCCGGCCGCAGAGCGGTCCGGCTCACCCCGGGCCGGTACGTCGAGTTCGTCCTGCCCCGCGCGGCCAACGCCCTGACGGTCCGTTACAGCATCCCGGACGCCCCCGAGGGCGGCGGCATCACCGCACCCCTGGACGTCACGGTGAACGGCGGCCACCGCCGGGTCATGACCCTCACCTCCCAGTACTCCTGGCTGTACAACCAGTACCCCTTCACCAACGACCCCGGCGCGGACCTGCTCCACCCCGACTGGTGGACCACCGAGTGCTCCTGTGTCCCGGCGGCCACCTCGCCGGCACCGACCTTCGACAAGCCCTTCCGGCCCACGCACTTCTACGACGAGCAACGTCTGCTCCTGGGCCGGACCCACCGCGCCGGCGATCGCGTACGCCTGACCGTCCCCGAGGGGAGCCCCGCCGCCTGGACCGTCATCGACCTGCTCGACACGGAGCTGGTCGGACGCCCGCACGTCGACCTCCGCGCCGTCGACGTCCTCGCCTTCGGCGCCGACCCGACCGGCCGGCGCGACGCCGCGCCCGCCATCGAACGGGCCATCGCCTTCGCCCAGCGTGCCCGGAGGAGCGTCTACCTGCCGCCCGGCACCTACCAGGTCAACCGCCACATCGTCGTCGACGACGTCACGATCACCGGCGCCGGCAGCTGGTACACCGTCGTCAAGGGCCGCCAGGTCGCCCTGGACCCGCC
>NZ_RDBI01000122.1 GCF_008042125.1 Streptomyces sp. MS191 | reverse complement strand
ACGAGAATGCCGTGCGGCGATAAACGAATGATGAACGCCCGGTCCGGGTCAGGCGACCGCCGCCGGGTGGAGCAGCACGCGGACGGCCTTGGCCTCGGGCGAGCCCAGTCCGTCGAACACCGACAGCGCCTCGGTCCAGCACACCCGGGCCCGGTCCGTCTGGCCCAGCGCCGCGAGTCCCTGGCCCAGGACGGTCAGGACGTTCGCCCGGCGCCACTCCCCGCCGATGCCGTGCAGCACGGACAGCGCCTGCTCGGCGTTGGCCGCCGCCGCGGTGTACCGGCGGTCGGCCAGGTGGACCTCGGCGAGCCGGAACAGGGTCATCCCGTGCCACAGCTGCTGCCGGCTCTCCTGGAAGACGTGGAGGGCCTCGGTGAGGACGGCGCGGGCCTGGACGGTCCGGCCGGACGCGGTGAGCGCCAGGCCGAGCGCGTACTTGCCGTTGGCGAGGCGCAGGGCGAGGCCCGTCTCGGCCTTCTCGTAGATGGTGATGCCCTGCTCGGCGAGCTCGACGGCGCTGGCGACACGACCGGTGGCCAGGTGCACGCGGGAGAGGTTGCACAGAGCGCTGGCCTCGCCGGGCCGGTTCGCGTCGGCGCGGAAGGCGTCGCGGGCACGGGAGAGGTGGGCTTCGGCGTCGACGTGGCGGTTCTCGTACAGCGCGAGGATGCCCCGCTCGTTGGGCGCGTTCCCGCACGTCCAGGGGTCCCCGGACGCACGTCCGAGGTCCATGGCGAGATGGGCCTCCCCGTCGGCCTCCTCGAACCGGCCGGC
>NZ_RDBI01000121.1 GCF_008042125.1 Streptomyces sp. MS191 | reverse complement strand
CCGCTCCCCCGGCCGCCCCGCGGCTCCTCCCGGACCCGCTGCCGCCGTCCGATCCGGTCCGGATCGTGATTCCGGCGGTCGCGATCGACGCCCCCCTGACCGGGCTGGGACTGGACGCCACGGGCACGCTGCTGCCGCCACCCGCGACGAAGCCCGAGCTGGCCGGCTGGTACGCCGACGGGACGTCACCCGGCGCCGCGGGGACGGCCGTCGTGACCGGGCACGTGGACTGACGGTGGGGCCCGGCCGGGACCGGCCGTCGCSGCGACGGCCGGTCAGGTCCTACGTCACCGAACTCAGGCTCGCGTAGACGACGGTGTTGGCCTGGTAGCCGGTCTTCTCGGACCAGGCCCCGCCGCACGTGATCAGGCGCAGCTCCGGGCGGCCGGACCCGCCGTAGACCTTCTTGTCGGGGAAGCGGTTCTTCGCGTAGACCTCCACCGCGTCGACCGTGAAGCGGGCCGTGCGCCCGTCCTTGCGTACGACGGAGACCTGGGCGCCGGGTGTCAGGGCGCCCAGCCGGTAGAAGACGGCCGGGCCCTTCGGGGAGTCCACGTGCCCGGTCACGACGGCCGTCCCCGCGGCGCCGGGTGACGTCCCGTCGGCGTACCAGCCGGCCAGCTCGGGCTTCGTCGCGGGTGGCGGCAGCAGCGTGCCCGTGGCGTCCAGTCCCAGCCCGGTCAGGGGGGCGTCGATCGCGACCGCCGGAATCACGATCCGGACCGGATCGGACGGCGGCAGCGGGTCCGGGAGGAGCCGCGGGGCGGCCGGGGG
>NZ_RDBI01000120.1 GCF_008042125.1 Streptomyces sp. MS191 | reverse complement strand
GGACTGGACGGTGGGGGCGGGGCTGGTCGCCGGTCTGCTGATCGCGCTGGTGACCGCGCCGGTCGGGGTGTCGGGCGCGGTGTTCCTGCTCCCGGTCCAGCTGAGCGTCCTCGGCGTGCCGAACCCGGCGATCACCCCGACGAACCTGCTGTTCAACGTGGTGGCCGGACCCGGCGCGCTGTGGCGCTACCGCCGCGGCGGGGCCCTGCGCAGCGGCCTGGCCCGGCGTCTGGTCGCCGGCACGCTGCCCGGCGTGGTCGCGGGCGCCGCACTGCGCGTCTTCGTCGTCCCGGGCCCGGGCGTCTTCCGGGTGCTGATCGCCGTTCTGATGCTGCCGCTGGGCATCTGGCTGTGCGTCCGGGCCCTGGCCCCGGGCCGCGACCGGCCGGCCGGGGCGCGGGAACCCTCGCCCGGGGCGCTCACCGCGCTCGCCCTCGCCGTGGGGGTGGTCGGCGGGATCTACGGCATCGGCGGCGGCTCCCTGCTGGGCCCGGTGCTCGCCGCGCGCGGCCTGCCGATGGTGCTGGTGGCGCCTGCGGCCCTGCTGACGACGTTCGCCACGTCGATCGTCGGCGCCGTCGCGTTCGCGCTGCTGTCGCTCGCGAGCACCGGCGACGTCGCGCCGGACTGGTGGCTGGGATCGGCGTGCGGGGTGGGCGGGCTCGTCGGCGGATACCTCGGCGCCCGGCTCCAGCCGCGCCTGCCGGATCGGGCGCTGCGCCTCCTGCTCGGCGCGCTCGCCACCGCGCTGGGCGCGCTCTACGCCGTGCAGAGCCTCGGCTGAGCG
>NZ_RDBI01000012.1:1098-7321 GCF_008042125.1 Streptomyces sp. MS191 | reverse complement strand
GCGGCGGGCCGCTCATGTACGCCTCCTGGAACTGCCGCTCCCGGTCGTCGAGGAGCGCCCACAGGAGCTGGGCCACGTCCCCGAAACGGCGGTAGACCGTGCCCACGCCCATGCCCGCGGCGTGCGCGACCTGGTTCATCGTGACCGCGTCGGGGCCGACCTCGGTGACGATCCTGGCTGCGGCGTCGAGGATCCTGCGCCGGTTGCGGGCGGCGTCGGCGCGCTCGGGGGCCGGGCTGCCCACGGTGGGGAGCAGTTCGATGGCCGGGACGCCGGGACGTGAGGTCGCGGCCGGCGCCGGGGCTCCGGCCGGGGATCCGTCGGGCCGCGGCTCGTGCTCCGCGCCGGTCTCCCCGGGTTTCCTCGCGTTCATCCGCGTCCGCCTGCCCTTCTCTCCCTGGCCCCCCTCGGTCCGTCCGTGACACGAGCATAACGGAGCGCTATCCGGTTCCCCCGGGGATCCCTTGCGAAGCGGATGGCTATCCGTTTAACCTCGACGTTGAAACGGAAACAAATCCGGTTTGAGGAGTCCGCCATGTCCGTCAAGGTCGCCGTCATCTACTACTCGGCCACGGGGAACGTCCACGAGCTGGCCCAGGCCGTCGCCGAAGGCGCCGAGAAGGCCGGCGCCGAGGTCCGGCTGCGCCGGGTGCCCGAACTCGCCCCCGACACGGCCATCGACGCGAACCCGGCCTGGCGCGCCCACGTGGACGCCACCGGCGAGGTCGGGATCGCCACGCTGGAGGACATGGAGTGGGCGGACGCGTACGCGCTCGGCTCACCGACCCGGTTCGGCAACATCGCCGCGCAGCTGAAGCAGTTCATCGACACCACCGGCGGCCTGTGGCAGCAGGGCGTCATGGCGGACAAGCCGGCCACCGCCTTCACCAGCGCCCACAACGTGCACGGCGGCAACGAGTCGACGCTGCTCGCCCTCTACAACTCGTTCCACCACTGGGGCTCGGTGATCGTCTCGCCCGGCTTCACCGACGCGTCCGTCCACGCGGCGGGCGGCAACCCCTACGGCACCGCGCACCCGGGCTCGAACGGCGCCCCGCAGGAGAACGTCCTCCGGGCCGCCCGCTACCAGGGCGCACGCCTCACGCGGATCGCCAAGCGCCTGAAGGGGCTGGCGACGGACTGAGGTTGCGGGGTCGCGGGGGGCTTCAGGACGTCAGCCGCGCCGCCCGGGTCAGGAGGTAGTGGCGTTCCGGGAGGCTCAGGGTGTGGCGGGCCGCCGACTCGTAGGCGCGGCGGGCCGCTTCCGTGGCGCCCGTGCGTTCCAGGAGGTGGGCGCGGACCGCTTCGAGGCGGTGGTGGTTCTTCAGGCGGGGTTCCAGCGCGCTGAGTTCGGTCAGGCCGGCCTCCGGGCCGTCGACCATGGCGAGCGCGACCACGCGGCCGAGTTCCGCCATCGGGTCCGCGGCCGGGCCCGCGACCAGGAGGTCGTAGAGGGCCAGGATCTGCGGCCAGTCGGTGTCCCCGGCGTCCGCCGCCTCGTCGTGGAGGGCCGCGATCGCCGCCTGGAGCTGGTACGGGCCCACCGGGGCCTGCCCGAGCGCCTCCTCGACCAGGGCCGTGCCCTCCGCGATCGCGGCGGAGTCCCAGAGCGCGCGGTCCTGTGCGTCGAGCGGGACCAGTTCGCCGAGCGGTCCGGTACGGGCGGCGCTGCGGGCCTCGGTCAGCAGCATCAGCGCCAGCAGGCCGGTGACGGCGCCCTCGTGGGGGAGCAGGCGGCGGACGGAGCGGGTCAGCCGGATCGCCTCGCGGGCCAGGTCGGCGCGGTGGAGGGCCGGGCCCGACGTGGCGGTGTACCCCTCGTTGAAGATCAGGTAGAGGACCTGGAGCACGGCCGCCAGCCGGGCGTCCCGGTCGTCCGGACCGGGCGGCCGGAAGGAGTGGTCCCGCAGTTTCTGCTTGGCCCGGCTGATCCGCTGGGCGATCGTCGCTTCCGGCACGAGATGGGCCCGGGCGATCTCCGCGGTGGTCAGACCGCCGACCGCGCGCAGCGTCAGCGCGATCCGCGCGGGCGGCGTCAGCGCCGGGTCGCAGCAGAGGAACAGCAGGGTGAGCGTGTCGTCGTCGGACGGGGCCGCCCGGGTCTCCCGCGGTTCGAGCCGGACCGCCGTCCGTTCGCGCCGCTCCCGTGCCTCGTCCGCGCGCAGCCGGTCGGTCAGCCGGCGCGAGGCCACCCGGATCAGCCAGCCGCGCGGGTTGGCGGGCGCCCCCGACTCGGGCCACTGCCGGGCGGCGGCGAGCAGCGCCTCCTGCACGGCGTCCTCGGCGGCGTCGAAGTGGCCGTAGCGGCGCACGACCGCGCCGAGGACCTGCGGCGCGTGGTGGCGCAGCAGGTCCTCGGTCCCGGGCTCCGGCGGCCCGGCCCCGGCCTCGTCGATGTCCGATCCCTCGATGTCCGACTCCCCGGGTCCGCTTCCCGCGGTCACACCTCGCGACCGCCGCCGTCGATCGGCCGGATCACCACCGGGTAGTCCTTCGCGCCGGCCGGCTGCGGGCACTGCGCCACGCGCGCCGCGATCTCGGTGACCCTCTCCAGGCTCTCGCAGTCGAGCACCCAGTACCCGGCGAGCACCTCCTTCGTCTCGCCGTACGGCCCGTCCGTGACCACCGGACGGCCGTCCTTGTCGGCGGTCACGAACCGGGTCCGGGCCGGTTCGAGGAGTCCCTGCGCGTCGACCAGCTCGCCGGACTCGGCGAGGTCGTCGTTGACGGACTGCATGAACGAGAACATCGCCCGCAGCTCCTGCTCGCTCCACGCCGGGCTCTGCTCGGAACCCTTGCCGCTCATGGCCTCGTAGTCGGCCTGGGCGCCCTGCACCATCACGAGGTACTTCATGACCCGCTCCTTCGGTCGTACTTCCCGGGGCTTTCCCTTCACAGGGGACGTCGGAGCCCGGCCGGGATTCTCGACACCTCGCGGAACGCCTCCGGATTCCCCCGGGAATCCACCCGCAGGAACCACGCGCGCCGGGGCCCGCGGTCACTCCCCGGCCGCCAGCTCCTTCTCCAGCGGGGTGCGGAAGCGGGGGGTCACCCGGACCGCGCCGACCCAGGAGGACAGCCGCGTCGCCTCCGCCGCGACGGCGGCGCCGGCCTCGGTGCCCACGTCGTCGAGCAGCCGCCAGACGATCTCGCCGTCCGCGCGCTGGGCCCAGCCGCCGACGATGCGGCCGTTCCACCAGACGGTCGGGCCGATGTTCCCGCTGCGGTCGAAGAGAGCGGCCCTGTGGTCGGGATCGAGGTACCAGTCGCGCCGGACCCAGCCCATGGCCGTCGGGTCGAGGCAGGGCAGCAGCGCGGCCCACGGCTCCGGCGCGGCCACCGGGCCGGTGTCCCCCGGCAGGACGTGCCCGGTGCCCTCGGCGAGGTCGACCTGCTCCGCGCCGACCGCCGCCAGCGCCTTGCGGACGTCGGTGACCTTCCACCCGGTCCACCACTTCAGGTCGGCCTCCGTCGCCGGTCCGAAGGCGGCCAGCCAGCGGCGTACGAGCTCGGCGTGGGCGTCCGCGTCGGCCGGGTCGGGCAGGCCGGGCGCGAGGGTCCAGCGGAAGCGGCTGGAGTTCCAGGAACCCTGGGGACGGCCGCGGGCGATCCGGCCCTCCATGCCGAGGACGCGGAGCAGCCGGCTGGAGAGGGACTGGTAGCCCTCCTGGCGCGTCCCGATGCCGTAGAGGTACTGGGCGCGCAACCGCGGCACCGCCTCGCCGAGTTCGGCGCCGGTCGCCTCGCCGCGTGCCGCCAGTTCGGCGAGCAGCAGCTCCTCGGTCTCCTTCAGCCAGGCGGCGTCGTGGTCGCTGCCGGCGGTGAGGTGCCGCTCGAGCGAGGCGCGTTCGCGGGCGGCGACGTCGCGGGTGGTCGAGGCGTGGACGGCGGGGGTGAGCCCGGTCGGGAAGACGAAGATCGTGTGCCGCATGCCGTGCATCCGGGTCAGCGTCCGGTCCTCGTACAGGGCCCGCTCCAGTCCGGTCACGGGGTCCGCGTCCCCCTCGACCTCGCGCAGCCGCGCCCCCACGCTCAGGAAGACGCTCGCCGGGTCGGTGGCGTGCAGCGCGACCAGCGCGTCGGTCACCTCCTCGGCGCCGGCCGCCCGCGCCGAGGCGGCCAGCCGGTGCCGTACGCCCAGCCGGGCCCTGCGCTCGTCTCCCGTGATCACACGCCGCGTGTCAGCCATACGGCCAAGCATCGCGCCTCGCGCCGACGCAGGGGTGCCGCACGGGTCAGCCCGCGGCCCGTTCGCCCACCGGCCGCCGCCGCAGGGACGCGTCCGTCACGGCCGCCGGGCGCCACACGCCGTCCGGCCGGTACAGGTCGGTGCCCGGCGGGACGATCTCGTCGATCCGGTCGAGCACGTCGTCGCCGAGGACCAGGGGCGCGCCCTTCAGCAGGCCTTCCAGCTGCTCCATGGTCCGCGGCCCGATGATCACCGAGGTCACGGCCGGGTGCGCCGCCGCGAAGGCGATCGCCAGCTCGGGCAGCGAGCAGCCGATCTCCTCGGCCAGGGCGACGAGTTGCTCGACGGCGTCGAGCTTGGCCGCGGTGACCGGGAGCGAGGGGTCGAAGCGGTGCGGGGTCAGCGCGGCCCGCCCGCTGGTCAGGTCGATCGGCTGGCCCTTGCGGTACCTGCCGGTGAGGAAGCCGGACGCCAGCGGACTCCAGGTCAGCACGCCCATCCCGTAGCGCTGCGCCACCGGGAGGACCGACGCCTCGATCCCGCGCGCGAGCAGCGAGTACGGGGGCTGCTCCGACCGGAAGCGGCGCAGTCCGCGCCGGTCCGCGACGGCGTGCGCCTCGACGATCTCCTCCGCGGGGAAGGTGGAGCAGCCGAACGCGCGGATCTTGCCCTGGGCCATGAGGTCGCCGAGGACGGAGAGCGTCTCCTCGACGTCCGTGCGGTGGTCGGGGCGGTGGACCTGGTAGAGGTCGATCCAGTCCGTGCCGAGCCGGCGCAGGCTCTCCTCCACGGCGCGGGTGATCCAGCGGCGGGAGTTGCCGCTGCGGCCGCGCCCCTCGCCCATCTGGAAGTGGACCTTGGTGGCGAGCACGACGTCGTCCCGCCGGGGGCCGCGGAGCGCCTTGCCGACGATCTCCTCCGACTCGCCCGCCGAGTACATGTCGGCGGTGTCCACGAAGTTGACGCCCTGGTCCAGTGCGGCGTGGATGACGCGGACGGAGTCGTCGTGGTCCGGATTGCCGACGGAACCGAACATCATGGTGCCGAGGCAGTAGGCACTCACGTCGATGCCGGTCCCGCCGAGTACGCGATAGCGCATGGTGACCTCCCTGGGCGCGCACTCTAGGAGTTGGAGAGCGCTCCAAGGCAAGCGAGGAAGTCCGTCAGGAGGCGGTGGAGGACGCGGGGCCGCTCCAGGTGGACGTCGTGGCCGGCGCCGGGGACGCTCGCGGCCCGGACGTCGGGGCGGCGGTGGAGCATCCCGTCGATCTCGGCGGCCCGGACGATCCCGTGCTCGGCGACGACCACGAGGGTCGGGCAGTCGACCGCCTCCCACTCGGCCCACCAGGAGCGGTCCGTGCTCCCGGCCAGCGACCGCAGCATCACGCCGGGGTCGAACCGCGGCCACAGGCCGCCGTCCCGCTCCTCCAGTCCGGCGGCCCAGCCCTCGCCGACCGCTCCGCCGCCGAGGAACGCCACCGCCGCCTCCCGGGAGGCGAACGGCACCGGCCACGTGTCGAACCAGCCGCCGATCTCGCGTACGACGTCGGGGTTCGAGCCGGCGGGACCGGCCTCGACGAGGACGAGGCCGCCCAGCAGGCCGGGGTGCGCGGCCGCGGTGAGCAGGGCGGTGTGACCGCCGAGCGACTGCCCGGCCAGGACGGGGCGTTCGAGGCCGAGGCGGTCGAGCACGGCGACGACGTCGGCGACGTATGCGGCCCGGGAGGTGTCCTCGGGGAGGCGTTCGGAGTGTCCGTGGCCGCGCTGGTCGACGGCGACGACGCGGTGGCCGGCGGAGTGCAGGAGGCGCGCGGTCGTGTCCCACTCGCCGGCGTGCCCGGCGAGGCCGTGCAGCAGGACGACGGTGTGACCGGGCCGCCCGGGGCCGCCCCAGTCCCGGCAGGAGAGCCGTACCCCGTCGCGCGTGACCGTGTGCGTGGTCCACGGGGCGGAGGACTCCGGGGAGGCGGAGCCGGCGGCCGGCGACGTACGGCCCGCGGGAACGGGGTCCTGGGCGGGGTTCGGCACTCGGTC
>NZ_RDBI01000012.1:0-998 GCF_008042125.1 Streptomyces sp. MS191 | reverse complement strand
ACCACGCACACGGTCACGCGCGACGGGGTACGGCTCTCCTGCCGGGACTGGGGCGGCCCCGGGCGGCCCGGTCACACCGTCGTCCTGCTGCACGGCCTCGCCGGGCACGCCGGCGAGTGGGACACGACCGCGCGCCTCCTGCACTCCGCCGGCCACCGCGTCGTCGCCGTCGACCAGCGCGGCCACGGTGKCCCGTCGGTGTGCGGAGGGAGGGTCACGCGGGTTCTCCGGTGGGGGTGAGCAGGGCGTCGGCGACGGACGTGCGGGCGTAGAGGACGGACCGGCCGCTGCGGTGGGCCGTGACGAGGCCGGCGTTGCGCAGGGCGATGAGGTGCTGGGAGACGCCGGGGGCGGACAGGCCGCACCGCTCGGCGAGCCGGGTCGTCGAGGCGGGGGTGTCGAGTTCGGCGAGGAGCAGGGCGCGGGAGCGGCCGAGGACGGCGGCGACCGCTTCGGTGGCGGTGGTGGGCCGCGGCTCCCAGAGGCCGCCGATACCGCGTGCCGGGTAGGCGAGTTGGGGTGGCTCGGGCGGTACGGAGCGGGTCATCACCCGGGGCCAGGCGAAGACCGAGGGGACGAGCAGCAGCCCCGAGCCGGCTTCGTCGCGGGTCAGGGCGCAGTGCCGGCGGACGAGGTGGAGGGTGCCGTCGTCCCACCGCACGGTCTCGTGGAGTTCGCTCAGGACGCGTGCCGAGCCGTGCTCGGCGACCTGCCGGGCGCGGTGGAAGACGTCGGCTTCGAGGAGCCCTCTGATGCGGGCCCAGTAGGGGGCGAGGGCGAGTTCCCAGTAGCACTCGATCTCGGCGGCGACCTTCTCCAGGGCCGCTTCCGGGGCCTCCGCGAGCAGCCGGAGCCGGGCGGGGCGCGGGGTGGTGCGTTCGGCGCCGAGCATGGCCAGGTCGGTCCGGACGCGGGCGGCCGGCGCCGAGGAGGTGACCGACGCGCTGGTCGCGCTGCACGCCACCGACCCGGCGAGCGTCTTCCTGAGCGTGGGGGCG
>NZ_RDBI01000119.1 GCF_008042125.1 Streptomyces sp. MS191 | reverse complement strand
CCGCTACACCGACCGCCGCGCCCGCACCCTCGACGTCCTCACGGCCCTCGGCGCCGTCGTCACCGGGCCCGTTGCCCCCGCGGCGGCGCACGCCCTCGACGAACCGGAGGACGTCGTCGTGCGCGCCGCCCTCGCCGCCGCACTCCACGGGCGGGTGGCCGCCGCCGCGCACCGCGTCGCCCTCGCGGCCGGCGCCGTCGCCCGCCCCCCGCAGGCCGGCCGTCATCTGTACGCCGATCTCGGCCCGTTGCGGGCCGGACTGGCCGCCCGCGGCGTCACCGACTCCATGGAACTGGAGAACCACCTCACCCGGCGGCTCGGCACCCCCGTTCCCGGCGGCCACCGCTTCGGCGACGAACTCGGCGCCCTGCGCGTCCGGTTCGACACCGGCCCGCTCCTCGGCTCGGACGAGGAGGAGCGGACGGAATCCCTCAATTCGGCGAACCCGGTGGAACTGCCGCACGTGGCGCGGGCGTTGACACATCTCAGCGCCGCCCTCGAAGAACTCCGGACGGAGCCGGCGAGCCCTGCGCAGAACCCCGACGGACCGCGTCACGCGTAGAACGGAGCCCGCAGATGACGGAACAGACGGCGCGCCCGGCCACGACCCCGCGGAAGGCCCGCGACGCGCGCACCGCTCCCGCCCTCCAGCCGCTCGGCCGGATGCGGCCGGACTGGCCCCGTTCCTTCGCCGACCGGCTCACCGCCCCGCTCCCCGGCGTCCGCGCCATGGCCCGGCTCGCCCGCGAGGGCGCCGTCCGCCCCCGCCCCGACGGGCTGCGGGACAC
>NZ_RDBI01000118.1 GCF_008042125.1 Streptomyces sp. MS191 | reverse complement strand
CCCGGAATCACGGTTGTTTTCTCTTCCTGAGGGTACTGAGATGTTTCACTTCCCCTCGTTCCCTCCACATGCCCTATGTGTTCAGGCATGGGTGACAGCCCATGACGACTGCCGGGTTTCCCCATTCGGAAACCCCCGGATCAAAGCCTGGTTGACGGCTCCCCGGGGACTATCGTGGCCTCCCACGTCCTTCATCGGTTCCTGGTGCCAAGGCATCCACCGTGCGCCCTTAAAAACTTGGCCACAGATGCTCGCGTCCACTGTGTAGTTCTCAAGCAACGACCAGCCACCCATCACCCCACCACAACGTGGCGAGTTCACTGGGGCCGGCATCGCGAAGATACAAACCTTACGGCCGTACCCTCAGATACCCAACAACGTGCCAAGCGTGAGCCACCGTCCRTCCCTTCCGTTCCACGCCGAAGCAGTACTAGGAAGACCTTCAGGTCACTCACGCCAACTAATCAACGTTCCACCCATGAGCTGACCGTGCAGAACGTTTGYCTGCAATCGGTACTGTGCTCCTTAGAAAGGAGGTGATCCAGCCGCACCTTCCGGTACGGCTACCTTGTTACGACTTCGTCCCAATCGCCAGTCCCACCTTCGACAGCTCCCTCCCACAAGGGGTTGGGCCACCGGCTTCGGGTGTTACCGACTTTCGTGACGTGACGGGCGGTGTGTACAAGGCCCGGGAACGTATTCACCGCAGCAATGCTGATCTGCGATTACTAGCAACTCCGACTTCATGGGGTCGAGTTGCAGACCCCAATCCGAACTGAGACCGGCTTTTTGAGATTC
>NZ_RDBI01000117.1 GCF_008042125.1 Streptomyces sp. MS191 | reverse complement strand
CCCGGAATCACGGTTGTTTTCTCTTCCTGAGGGTACTGAGATGTTTCACTTCCCCTCGTTCCCTCCACATGCCCTATGTGTTCAGGCATGGGTGACAGCCCATGACGACTGCCGGGTTTCCCCATTCGGAAACCCCCGGATCAAAGCCTGGTTGACGGCTCCCCGGGGACTATCGTGGCCTCCCACGTCCTTCATCGGTTCCTGGTGCCAAGGCATCCACCGTGCGCCCTTAAAAACTTGGCCACAGATGCTCGCGTCCACTGTGTAGTTCTCAAGCAACGACCAGCCACCCATCACCCTGATTCAAACGAATCAAGTTCACTGGGGCCGGCATCGCGAAGATACAAACCTTACGGCCGTACCCTCAGATACCCAACAACGTGCCAAGCGTGAGCCACCCTTGGTGTCTCCTGTTCCACGCCGAAGCAGTACTAGGAAGACCTTCAGGTCACTCACGCCAACTAATCAACGTTCCACCCATGAGCTGACCGTGCAGAACATTTGCCTGCAATCGGTACTGTGCTCCTTAGAAAGGAGGTGATCCAGCCGCACCTTCCGGTACGGCTACCTTGTTACGACTTCGTCCCAATCGCCAGTCCCACCTTCGACAGCTCCCTCCCACAAGGGGTTGGGCCACCGGCTTCGGGTGTTACCGACTTTCGTGACGTGACGGGCGGTGTGTACAAGGCCCGGGAACGTATTCACCGCAGCAATGCTGATCTGCGATTACTAGCAACTCCGACTTCATGGGGTCGAGTTGCAGACCCCAATCCGAACTGAGACCGGCTTTTTGAGATTC
>NZ_RDBI01000116.1 GCF_008042125.1 Streptomyces sp. MS191 | reverse complement strand
GGCCGGTGGGCCCGGGGCGGCCTTCCGGCATGCCGCGGGAAGGGGCGCCGGTGGACGGACGGGGCGCGGTCAGGTCAGGCGTCCCGTGCTTCCTGGGCCGGCGTCCGCCCGCGCGCCGCGCGCTCGCCGTCCACCCGCCCGGCCGGAATCCGGCCCGAGGGGTACCGTTCCTTCTGAGGAACCCCTCAGTCCGCCGGTCCACAGGCCGGTCCGCGTCAGAGTGCCCGGAGCGTGCCCATGAGCCGACTCCACGCCCATCCGTCCGCCGACGCCGAGGACCTGCTGCACACCCTCGTCCGGCTCACCGGTGAGGTGCTCGAAGGGATCAAGCTCCAGGAAGCCCGCGTCGAGCTGGCCCTCGCGTTGCAGCGCCAGGTCCTCCCCGCCGAGCTGCCCTCGGTGCCCGGACTCACCGTCGCCGCCCGTTACGTGCCCGCGCGGCGGGGGCTGGAGATCGGCGGCGACTGGTACGACGCCTTCGTGATGGCCGACGGGACGATCGGCGTGGCGATCGGCGACGTCCAGGGCCACGACGCCGAGGCGGCGGCCTTCGTGGGTCAGGTACGGAGCGGACTGCGCGCCGTCGCCCGGGCGACCACCGACCCCGGCGACGTACTCGCCCAGGTCAACGAACTGCTCGTGTCGATGGCCAGCGGACTCTTCGTGACCTGCTCGTTCCTGCGCTTCGACCCTGCCACCCACGAACTCGCCGGCGCCCGCGCGGGCCACACCCCGGCGGTCTGGGCCACGGCCGGCGGCAGCCCCCACGCCGTCCTCGACGCGGGCGGACTGCCGCTGGGCATGTTCCCCGGCGAGTACTATCCGGTCACCCGCCGAGTCCTCACCACCGAGGGCGCGGTCGTCCTCGTCACCGACGGCGTGGTGGAGGGGCCGCGGTTCCCCATCGAGGAGGGCCTGGAAGCGGTCGCCGCGCTGGCCCACGCCGGATTCGACGCCGACGCCGACCTGCTGGCCTCCTCCGTGATCAAGATCGCCGACATGACGGGCCACAGCGACGACGCCGCCGTGGTCGTCCTCCGGCACGCCGCTCCTTCCCCGCCGTGACC
The DNA here is from genome assembly GCF_008042125.1 of Streptomyces sp. MS191. Classification (GTDB taxonomy): domain Bacteria; phylum Actinomycetota; class Actinomycetes; order Streptomycetales; family Streptomycetaceae; genus Streptomyces. The sequence goes on along the minus strand of NZ_RDBI01000116.1, from coordinate 1,180 downwards.
CGTCCTCCGTCCGGCCTGCCGTCCGCCCTGCCGTACGGCTCCCGTCCGGGGTCCGTACCGCCCTCCGCACGCCGTTCCCGTCGGCCTTCCACGCGATCCCTGGCCTGCGCGTCACCGCCAGGCGTTGTTCGATGAATACATGACGCTCCAGGAACGGCTGCGCGGGCACCCGGCCGGCGGTGGCGCCGTCGGCGCCGTCGTCGTGGTGCTCGCCGTCGCGGGCGCCTACTACGCGGCGGCCCGGCTCGGACTGCTGCAGGAGCTGGTACGCGGACAGGTCACCCCGCTGTGGCCGCCGACCGGGATCGCCCTGGCCTGCCTCCTCTGGTTCGGGCTGCGGGTGTGGCCCGGGATCGCGCTCGCCGCCTTCCTCGTCAACCTGCCGATCGGGCCGTCGTTCCCCGCGGTCGTCGCGATCACCGCGGGGAACACGCTGGCGCCGGTCGTCGCCTTCGTACTGCTGCGCCAGGTCGGCTTCCGTACGGAGCTCGACCGCATCAGGGACGCCTTGGCGCTGGTCTTCCTCGGCGCCCTGGCCGGCATGTTCGTCAGCGCGACCGTGGGGGCCGGCGCGCTGACGCTCTCCGACGCGGTGCCGAACGGCGGCTTCTGGGCCGCCTGGTCGGTGTGGTGGACGGGAGACGCGATGGGCGTCCTCGTGATCACGCCGCTGCTGCTCGTCCTGCCCACCCTGCGCCGGCCACGCGGCGTCTCCCCCTACCGGTGGGCCGAGGCGGCGCTGCTGCTCGCCGGCACGGCCGCCGTCACGCTCGTCGCCACGACGAGCACGGTCAACCTCCTCTTCCTCGTCTTCCCGTTCCTGATCTGGGCGGCGCTCCGGTTCCAGCTGACCTGCGCGGCGCCCTGTGTGCTGATCGTCTCGCTGCTGGCGATCCACGCGGCGGCGAATTCCTCCGGGCCGTTCCAGGGCCACGACCTCTTCGACCAGATGTTCACGCTCCAGGCCTTCAACGGGGTGGCCTCCATGACCGCCCTGCTGCTGTCGGCGATCGTCACGGAACGCAACCGCACCCACGAACAGGTCGCCCAGGTGTGCGGCCTCCWCGCCMCGGCGCCGGACCGGGGTCCTCGCCGCCGGGTCCGGGATCGGGTACCGGGGACCGCAGGGGTCCGGTGGGACGGCCGGGAAGGGGGTCGGCAAGCGGGTCCGGAAGGGTGC
>NZ_RDBI01000115.1 GCF_008042125.1 Streptomyces sp. MS191 | reverse complement strand
GCTCAGGGCGACGGCGGGGGCGGCGGTCCTGCTCTGTGCGGCGGCCGGCGCCGCCTCGGGCGGGCTCCACGCGGCGGACCTGCGGCGCGGACCGGTCCCGGGACTCGCGGAGAGACACGCCCGGGCCACGGCGGAGGTGACGATCCTGTCCGATCCGCGGCTCACCCGCCCCCGGGTCCGCGGCGACCGGTCGGCACCCGTCTCCGTCGTCGCGAAGGCCGAGGTGACGCGGATCGAGCCGGCCGACGGCTCGGTCCACCGCGCCAGGACGCCTGTGCTGCTGGTCGTGCCCGCGGGGGAGGGGCAGCGCGAGTGGCTGAGGGTGCTGCCGTCGACCCGTCTGCGGGTCCAGGCGCGACTGGCACCCCCGCTACGCTCCGGCGAACCGTTCGCCGCGGTGATACGGGTCGACGCCACCGGGCCGCCGCGGATCACCGGGCCGCCGAGCGTCCCGCAACGCACCGCGGGGGAGCTCCGGGCCGGCCTGCGACGGGCGACCGACGGACTGTCCCCGGACGCGCGGGCGTTGCTCCCGGGGCTGGTCGTCGGCGACACCGCCCGCATCGGACCCGATCTCGCCGACGCCTTCGAAGCCACCGATCTCACCCACCTGCTGGCCGTGTCGGGGTCGAACCTCACCGTCGTCCTGCTGCTTCTCGTCGGACGGCCGGGGACCGCCCTCCGGGCCGAACGCGGAGGGCTCGCGCCCCGGCTCGGCATCCCCCTGCGGTCCACCGCCCTCGCCGGGGGAGGCCTGACCCTGGCCTTCGTCGTCGTGTGCCGGCCCGATCCCAGCGTCCTGCGGGCGGCCGCCTGCGGTCTCGTCGCCCTGCTGGCCATCGCCACCGGCCGCCGCAGGTCGATGATCCCGGCACTGGCCGCGGCGGTGCTGGCGCTGGTGCTGTACGACCCGTGGCTGGCGCGGAGTCACGGGTTCCTGCTCTCCGTCCTGGCCACCGGAGCGCTGCTCACGATCGCGCCTCGCTGGAGCGAGGCGCTGCGACGGCGCCGGGTGCCGGACCGGCTCGCCGAGGCGGTCGGCGCTGCCCTGGCGGCCCAGATGGTCTGCGCTCCGGTGGTGGCGGTGTTCGCCGCCCGGGTCAGCCTGGTCGCCATCCCCGCCAACCTGCTCGCCGAACCGGCCGTCGCGCCGGCCACGGTGCTCGGCTTCACCGTCCTCGCCCTCTCCCCGGTGGCGCCCTCGGCCGCCGCCTGGGTGGCGCGGATCGCGGCCTGGCCCGTGGAGTGGATCGCGGGCGTGGCCCGGCGGGGTGCGGAGCTGCCGGGGGCGGAGGCGGCCTGGCCCGGCGGTTGGTGGGGCGGACTGCTGCTCGCCGGGATCTCCGGTGCGGCGGTGCTGGCCGCCTGGAAGGTGCCGTACCGGCGCAGGATCGCCGCCGGCTGCGTGGTGCTGCTGTTCCTCGTCGTCGTGCGTCCGGCGCCGCTGGCCCGGCTGGCCACCGGTTGGCCGCCGCCGGGTTGGGTGTTCGCGATGTGCCAGGTCGGGCAGGGGGACGCGACCGTGCTGGCGGCGGGCGGGGACACGGCCGTCGTGGTCGACGCCGGACCGGATCCGGCGCTGGTGGACCGCTGCCTGAGCGACCTCGGGGTACGCCGGATCCCGCTGCTGGTGCTCACGCACTTCCACGCGGACCACGTCGCCGGACTGCCCGGGGTGCTGCGGGGCCGGTCCGTCGGCGCCATCCAGACGACGGGACTCGAGGAACCGGCAGGACAGGCGGCGTTCGTGCGCCGGACGGCCTCGGCGGCCGGGGTTCCGGTGGTCCGGGCCGTGGCCGGGGAGCTGCGGCGCCTCGGGGCGCTGGAGTGGCGCGTGCTCTGGCCCCGGGAGCGGTTCGCGGGGACGGGACCGGAGGAGTCCGAACCGAACGACGCGAGCGTCACGCTGCTCGTCCGGACCGCGGGAGGGCTGAGTCTGCTTCTGCTGGGCGACCTCGAACCACCGGCCCAGCAGGGCCTGTTGCGTGCTTACCCGGGGCTGGCGCCGGTGGATGTCCTCAAGGTCGCCCACCATGGCTCCCCGTATCAGGACCCCGGGCTGATACGGGTGGTGCGGCCGAGGCTGGCGCTGGTCTCGGCCGGGCGCGACAACCCGTACGGGCATCCGTCGCCACGGACCGTCGGGGCGCTGCGCGCCGGAGGTGCGGAGGTGCTCAGAACGGATCGGGACGGGGCCGTCGCGGTCGTGGGG
>NZ_RDBI01000114.1 GCF_008042125.1 Streptomyces sp. MS191 | reverse complement strand
GGTCTCGCCGGCGATCAGGCCGAAGAACGCCGCCACGAGGAAGAGGAGGGTGTCGACGCCCCAGTCGCGTACGGTGCGGCGCGGCGGGCGCCCCGGCGGGCTGTCCGCCGGGGTGTCGGCCATCGCCGAGGGGAGCAGCCAGGCGTGGCGGTCCGTACGTGTCATACCGACCAAAGTACGCAGGCGGGAGGCCCGGGGACGGTCGGGAGGCGGCAGTCGCGACCAAAGTCGCCGGGCGGGAGACTTTGGTCGCGGCGGCGGGTCCGGTCGGCCGACGCGGGCGCCCCGGCGCGGGGATCATGCTCGGGTCATGAAGAGATTCCTGGAGGGCTTCGGCTTCCTGACCATGGTGGTCGGCGTGTGCGGGGTGATCCGTGAGCTGACGGACGGCTGGTTCCGGCTGCTGGGCTTCACCCGGTTCCTGACGGAGGGCGTCCGGTTCCTGGAGGGCCGCGAGCTGTACGCGAACCTGGTGATCGCGGTGCTGGGCGTGGTGATCATGATCATCTCGGACCGGGTGAAGGCGTGACGCGACGTCCGGCGCCGCCGGACGTCCCGGCCGCCGGTCCGGGGCCGATCGTGCCGCGGATCACGGCGACCGCCGGCGGGGGCCTTCTACCATCGTGATCACGGGCACGGGTCCCGCGGGGCGAGCCCCGTGCCGCAGCACCCGTTCCACCCGAGGAGATCCACCCCGTGACCACAGACACCGGCGTCCGTGAGAGCTACTACGTGCGCACGGACGAGCACCGCTACAAGCCGACGTCCCACGCGGGGGGCGCCTGGAGCGCCGGGGAGCAGCACTTCAGCCCGCTCGCGGGCCTCGTCGTCCACGCGATCGACCGGCACCTCGACGGCCGGCCCGACCAGGGGCTGGTCCTGGCCCGGATCAGCTACGACATCCTGGGCCGGATCGCTCTGGCCGAATGCGAGATCACGGTGGAGACGGTGCGCCCGGGGCGGACCATCGAGCTCCTCGAGGCCGTCGTACGCATCGACGACCGCCCGGTGGTCCGCGCCCGCGCCTGGCTCCTGGCGTCTCTGGACACCTCGGCCGTGGCCGACACCCCGCACGAGTCCCTCCCCGACCCGGAGTCCCTCCCGTCGTGGGCGATGAACAGCGCGTGGGACGGCGGATACGTCTCCTCGATCGACGTCCGGCGTACGCCGCCGACCCGCCGGGGCCGTGCCGCCGCCTGGATCTCGTCGCCCGTCGACCTGGTCGCCGGCGAGACCGCGAGCCCGCTCGCCTCGTACGTCGCGCTGGTGGACACGGCCAACGGCATCGCCGTCCAGCAGGACCCCACCGCGTGGCTGTTCCCGAACCTGGACCTGACGATCCATCTGCACCGCCTGCCCCGGGGCCCGTGGACCGGGCTGGACACCACGGTCACCTTCGGCCCGTCCGGCCAGGGGCTCACCAGCAGCGTCCTGCACGACGTCAGCGGCCCGGTGGGCCACGCCGAACAGATCCTCACCGTCCGGCCGCGGCCCGGCGCCTGACCGACGGGGGCCGCCGCCGCACGGGCGCGGCGGCGGCACCCCGAGCGCCACGGCGACGTCCGGCCCGCGAGCCACCGAGGCGGGCCGGCCCCTCCGGCGGCGGGCGCGGCGGCACCCCGAGCGCCACGGCGGTCCGGGGCCCGGCGCGACCGCCCCGGCGCGGACCGCGCGCGACACGAACCGCGGCCGCTGTCGCCGTAAACCGGCCAGGCCGCCCCGACACCGGCACCCTGGGCCTGTGCCCTCACCTCTCGCACCGCCCATCAGCCCTCGCCCGCCCCGGCGCCGGCCGCGGGCGCGCCTCGCCGGGCGCTCCCCCAGGACGGACACGACGTGCGACGCCACAGGGGTGCCATCGCATTTCCTCCCCGGCGCCGGCCGCGGGCGCGCCTCGCCGGGCGCTCCGGCCCTCAGGAGGTCCGCTCCGCCCTGCGCGTTCCCCCGGCACCACCGGGATCAGGCCCCCGGACGGACCGGTCCCGCCCGTCCCCACCGCGGCGACCCGATGTGACCGCCCCTCAGCGGCCGCCCGCGGCCTGAGACTTCCCGCCGCGCCCGGCCCCTCCCGCCCCGGCGCACCCGAGATCGTCGTCCTCACCAC
>NZ_RDBI01000113.1 GCF_008042125.1 Streptomyces sp. MS191 | reverse complement strand
CCTCGTCGCGGTTCGCGGAGCCGTAGGCGACGAAGACGGTCGCTCCGGCGGGCAGGTCGGTCCCGGCCAGGGCGACCGGGCGGGTGGTGGTGCGGCGGAATCCCTGGACGGCGGTGTCGAAGCGGGCCGCTTCCTCCACCGCCCCGGGTATCAGCTCCGACCGGGCGCAGAGCAGCTCCCACTGGTCGCGGTGGGGGTCGGGCTCGCCTTCTGTGGTTCGTGGGTGGCCGATTCGTACCGCGAGACGCAGGTGTACCGGGGTGCGGCCCTCTGCGGGCAGGGCGCCCCCACCGGTGCCGAGGGGCAGCGGGGGTGCGTCGCGGTGGCGCGGGGCACCGTGCTCGACCGTGCCCGGCGGGAGGACTGCTCGTGGGAGTCCAACGGCGACGGGACGAGCTCCTACCGCTGCACGACCTCGTACGAGGTGCGGATCCGCAGGCCGGCGAGGACGGAGTGGCACGACGTGGGGTACCGCCTCTACGAGGACGCGCGGCCCGGCGACCGGGCCGAGGTCCGCACCTGGCAGGGCGCGGTGGTCCGGGTCGTGGTCCGCGGCCACACCGAGACCTACCTGACCGGCTCCGAGTTCCTCGTGGGCCTGTGGTGCGCGGTGTGCTGGCTGTTGCTGGGCCTGGGACTCTGGGCCGCCTTCGGGAGCGGGTTCGGCACCCTCTTCGCCTTCCACAACATCGGCTGGATCGGCCTGGCGATGCCCGTCGGGGTCCTCGCCTACGGCCTGCTGCTCGGCATGTCCGTGGCCGCCTGGATCTGCGGGCTCGTCGGCGCGGCGTTCCTGGTGTGGTGGACGGCCGGCGCCCGGAACCTGTGACCGGGATCAGCCGAGTTCGAGGCTGGTGACCCCGAAGATCCGCTCCCGGGCGACCGGCCGGAGCGGGCCGGTGTACATCCGGGCCGTCTCGAACGTCGGCTCCATGCCCCGCTCCTCGGCGAGCCGTGCCGCCGCCGGGTTGGCCTCGGGCATGTCGACCGCGATCCGGTCCGAACCGAACGCCCGCGCCTCGGCGGCCAGCGCGTCGAGGAGCACCGCGGCGTCCGCCGGGGTGTCCGCGAACAGCGGCCCGACGCGGGCCTCGTCCTGCGCCGGCCGGACCACCCCGTACCCCGCCGGGCGTCCGCCGACGAGCCGCACGAGGGCGCGGTGGCCGGGTGTGGTCAGCCAGGAGTCGAGGAAGCGCGGCCGGTCGGCGGGGTGGCAGGCGCTGTCGTACGCGGCGAGGGCGGCCCGATCCACCCGGTCCGCCGGCACGACACCCGCGGCGGGGGCCGGGGGCGCGGGCACCTCGCCCACGTACCGGGCGGTGCGGTAGGCGGGCGCGAAGCCGGAGCGACGGTAGTTGTCCTGCTGGGCGGGCACCCCGTCGAGACCGACCGTACGGTCGCCGGCGTGGGCGAGCGCGGTCCGCCAGGTGGCCAGACCGTAGCCGTGACCGCGCAGGTCGGGCCGGACCAGGTAGAACCCGAGGAAGGCGTAGCGGTCGCCGTAGTTGACCACCGAGATGGCCGAGACCGGCTCCCCGTCGATCCGGCCGAGGAAGAAACCGGCGGGGTCCTGCGCGAAGAACGCCGGGGCGTCGGACAGTCCGGGGTTCCACCCCTCGGCGGCCGCCCACGTGCGTACCCGGGCCCATTCCCCGAGGGTCGCGGGCGCGACGTGGAGCGGGCCGGAGGGGGCGGAGGGCATGAGGGGTTCCTTCGGCGGCCGGTGCGCGGCACCCGGGCGACGGGACGACTCCGGGAACGACGCGGACGACAGGTACACGGGAGGTGAAACCGGGCACAGCGTGCGCCGATCCTAACGAGATCACCGCGGCGCCGTCCTCCTCGGCGATCGATTCCGGCCGCCCGCGC
>NZ_RDBI01000112.1 GCF_008042125.1 Streptomyces sp. MS191 | reverse complement strand
CGTCGAGGCGGACGTCGTGGTGGTCTCCCTGGGCGCGATCCGCAACACCGACTGGCTGGCCGGCTCCGGGCTCGGCGTGGGCGGGCTGCCGGCCCGGAGGGGTCAGGAGTGCGCGGGGGTGAAGACCAGCTGCCGGTCGGCCGGCGAGTAGCCGCTGAGGGTCACCGTCGGGCCGTGCGTCGGCAGCGACGGGTCGGGGAAGTCGGCCGGGACCGGGGTGGCGCCTTCCGGCCGGCGGTCCACCGTCGGGAAGTCCACCGGGAACGGCGCCCCCGTCTCGATGAGCCGCCGGTAGAACTCCAGCCACCGGGCGTGGTCGAAGCTGACGGCCGCGACGACGCGACCCTGGTGGCCGTACACCGCCGTGAAGCGCCGTTCGGCGAGGGAACCCTGGGTGATCATGACCTGGTCGCCGAGCGAGGGCACGCCGACCGACTTGACGTTCACGCCGAACTGGGAGGACCAGAAGGCGGGAACGTCCATGTGGGGGCGGCGGTCCGCGCTCGCGCTGATCATGTTGTGCGCGGCCGTCTCGGCCTGCGCCACGGCGTTGCCCCAGTGCTCCAGGGCCAGGAACTGGTAGTTGAACAGCGCGTTCGGGGAGCGCGCGACGTCACCGGCCGCGTAGACGTCGTCGGTGACGATGCCGCGGAAGTCGAAGGCCCGGCAGCCCGCGTCGCAGGCGATGCCGCGCGGGCCCGCGCCGAGCCCGGAGCCGGCCAGCCAGTCGGTGTTGCGGATCGCGCCCAGGGAGACCACCACGACGTCCGCCTCGACGACGTCGCCGTCGGAGAGCCGGGCGGCCCGCACCCGGCCCGCCGCGTCGCCCTCCAGCGCGGTGACCGTGACGCCGGTGCGCAGGTCCACGCCGTTCTCGCGCTGGAGGTCCGCCGCGACCGCGCCGATCACGCCGCCGAGCGCGCCCACCAGGGGAGCGCCGGCCCGCTCGGCGACGGTGACCTCGATGCCCCGCTCCCGGCAGGCGGAGGCGATCTCCGATCCGGTGAACCCGGCGCCGATGACCAGCACCCGGCGCGGGGAGGCCGCCAGCCGACGGTGCAGTCCCACCGCGTCGTCGCGGGTCCGGAGCGCGAAGACCCCGTCCAGCGCGGCCTCCGCCTCGTTCGGCCAGGGCCGGGCGCGTACGCCGGTCGCGATGAGCAGCCGGTCGTACGGGAGCGTGTCCCCGTCGGCCAGCCGCACCCGTCCGGCGGCCATGTCCAGGCCGGTGGCCGCGACGCCGAGCCGCCAGGTGGCGTCGAGCTCCCGGCGTCGCGGCAGCTCCGTGCGGTCCGGGGACGCCTTCCCGAGCAGCACCGCCTTGGAGAACGGCGGCCGGTCGTACGGCTCGTACGGCTCGTCCCCGACGAGGGTGAGCGAGCCGCCGAAGCCCTCGGCGCGCAGGGTCTCCGCCGCCCGCAGTCCGGCCAGCGACGCTCCCACGATGACGATCCGGCCCTCGCGTCGGAGCCACTCGTGGTACTCATCGCCCCGCATGGGGACTCCCCTGGCCGCGGGCGGTCGTGGCGGACCGGTCGGCGGCGCCCGGCCCGTCGACGGTGATCGCCCGGACCGGGCAGGCCGCCACGGCGCGCGCGACCTTCCCGCGCTGCTCCTCGTCGGCGTGCGGGTCGTAGACCAGCGACTCCTCGCCGCTCAGGAAGAACACCTCGGGCGCGAGGAAGGCGCACTGCGCGTATCCCTGGCACCTGTTGAGATCGACGACAAGCCTCATCCGTGCTCCGGTCCTCGGCGACGAGGTCCCGGGGAGGTTCCGCCCGGCGGCGGCCCCGGGACGGTCGGTCGTCCCCCGGACCAGCATCGAAGCAGGGGCGGGGACGCCGCTCCCCGGGGGCCGCCGAAGGGGTGACCCGCGCGTCCGCCCCGGACCTCCGGGCGGAGGGGCCGTCCCCCGGTGGGGGAC
>NZ_RDBI01000111.1 GCF_008042125.1 Streptomyces sp. MS191 | reverse complement strand
GGTCGCACCGCCCTCCTCGGGGCGTGGACCATCGCCGGAGCCCTGGTCGTGCTGGGCGCCGTCACCACTCTGCCGGGACGGCGCGAGCGAGGGTGCGTAACACGGGTGTCTCCTTCGATGGGGGTATCGGAGAGGGAAACGCTGTCTCCCACTTCAGCACATGGATGCAGACGCGCCAAGGGTTGGGGTGTTTCTTTCAGTGAAACTGAGTTACTTCCTGGCGAACAACCTACGGACGCGCGAGCGCCGGATCGCCCTGGTGGCGCATCGCCGCCACGAACCCGGCCAGCATCAACGCCTCTCCCAGATTCCCCAGGGGCGGCGCCACGGGGGCGGCGGCCGAGGCCGCGAGCACGGCGAGGGCGCCCAGAGCGATCCAGGGCGTCGAACGCTGGATCCAGGCGGTCAGTCCGACGAGGAGCAGCACGACGATGGCGAGGACGGCGGCGACGGGGAAGGCGCCGGGTGCGGCGTCCGCGTACCGCAGAGTGTCCGCCCAGGCGCGGGGCCGCAGGTGCAGTCCCGGCAGAGTGGTGACGGCGCCCAGCACGACCAGGGCTCCGGCGATGGTCCACGCCCCGAGGAGGGCGGTGCGACCCGCGCGCAGCGTGAGCGCCGCGCACGGCAGCACGAGAGGCGTGGCCAGGACGTGAACGACGAAGCGGCCGACGCTCAGTGCCTCCAGTGCCGGGCCCTCGCCCACCAGGGCTCCGGCCGCGACCACGGCCGAGTCGTACGCGAGGGCGCAGCCCAGGATCGCGGTGAGCCGTCCCGCTCGCCCGCGGTGCCGGGCGAGCGCGGCCGTGAGGAGCTGCAGGAGGGCGAGCAGCGCCAGGGCGGCGGAGATCACCGCTCCTCCCCGGCCCGCCGGTAGAGCGCCTCGATCGTCTCGGCGTGTCGACTCATGACGGCAGCCCGGCGGGTCTTGAGCGTCACGGTGAGGTCCGGTCCGCCCGGGATCCACACTTCGGCGAGGAGCGTGTGCGCCCGGATCCGTTCGGGGCGCGAGAGGCGGGTGTTGGCGCGTACGAGGGCTTCGTCCAGGACGGCGGCGAGTTCCGGTGCGTGGGTGTCCCAGGGCGCGGTCGAGTCGATGCCCGAGCGCCGGGCCCAGGCCTCGACGGCCTCCCGGTCGGCGACGAGGAGTGCGATGTTGAAGGGGCGACCGTCGCCGATGACGACGGCGTGGGCGATCAGGGGCGAGGCTTCCTTGATGACGCCCTCGATGCGGGCGGGAGCCATGTTCTTGCCCCCGGTGCTGATGATGAGGTCCTTCTTGCGGTCGACGATCCGGACGTCGCCTGAAGGATCGACGGTGGCGAGGTCGCCGGTGTGCAGCCAGCCTTCCGCGTCGACGGCCTGAGCCGTGAGCTCCGGCTCGCCGCGATAGCCGCGCATCAGGAAGGGCGCGCGTACGAGGAGTTCGCCGTCGGCGGCGATGCTGATCCGGGCGCCGGGGACGGGCCGGCCCACGGTTCCCGGCCGGGGGCGGCCGGGCGGGGCGATGAGGGCGATGCCACTGAGTTCGGACATGCCCCAGGCGTCGCTGAGCGGCAGGCCGAGCGCGTGGAAGTACTCCTGGAGGCCCTCGGGCGCGGGCGCGGCCCCCGTGATGCAGACGCGGGCGCGGTCGAGGCCGACGCGGTGGCGGAGATGGGCGAGGATGCCGTCGGCCTGCTCGAGTTCCGTCCGTTCCGTTGCGTCGAGAGAGCCCTCCCATCGGCGCGAGGCGAGGCGGCCGCCCGTGGCCAGTGCCTCGTCGACGAGGGCGCGCAGCGCGGGGTCCGCTTCGGCGAGCGCGCCCTCCAGGCCGGTGCGCAGACGCTGCCAGACGGCGGGTACCGCCCCGA
>NZ_RDBI01000110.1 GCF_008042125.1 Streptomyces sp. MS191 | reverse complement strand
CGCCGGACACCCGCCGCGGCCGATGCCCCGCGTCCCGCCCCACAGAGGAGAGCCCGCCCATGCAGAAGACCGCCCTCGAACCGTACGCCCGCCTGCCCCGCGCCCATCACGGCCGGCACGTCCTGGCCGCCACCGTCGACGACTTCGGTGTCGCCCACTGGCTGCTCGCCGACGGCGCGTCGCGTCCCGGTGGCGGCCCGGATCCCTACCACGCGGTGGTCGTGTCCGTCGGCGACGGAGGCGTGGAGGTCACCGAACTCGACGCCGTGCACGCCCGGTGGCCGCTCCTGGACCGGCTGCCGGACGGCGGGTTCGTCCTCGCCTCCGCCCGCGCCCGCGGGGCGGACGAGCAGCGCCAGGTGCAGGTCTTCGACGCACTCGGCCGCCAGACCTGGTCCTTCGGGGTCGGGGACGCCGTCGAGCACCTGCTGGTCGACGCGACGGGCGACCTGTGGGTCGGGCACTTCGACGAGAATCCGGCGGGCATCCGCCGATGGAGCGCGACGGGCGAGCGCCGCTGGACCTCCGGTTCCGTTCCCGGAGCCGGCTGGATCATGGACTGCTACGCCCTGAACGTGGCGGGGTCCGTCGCCTGGGCCTGCCCGTACACGGACTTCCCGCTGCTGGAGATCCGGCCCGGGGAGCCCGTACGGGTCCGGGCCAACTCCCTCCGCGGCGCACGCGGTCTGGCCGTCCACGCCGACCGGGTCGCCTTCGTCGGCGGCTACCGCGAGGACCGGGACCGCGTCAGGTTCGGCGCCCTCACCGAGACCACCGTCGAGCCCGCGGAAGTCGCCGAGTTGRCCCGGCCCGACGGCGGCTCCCTCGGCCGCCGCCGGATCGTCTGCCGCGGCGGCAGGGCCTACGTCCTGGAGGAACCGTCCACCGAGTGGGCGGTGTTCGACATCGGCGGCTGAGCCCCGGGGGCCGCGGCGGCCACGGCAGCAGGGCCCCATCGGGCGAGGGCGGCGCCGCGCTCGCCCGATGGGGGCAGGACCCGTGAACGGCGTGTTTCCGGCCTCGCCACGGTGCTGATCCGGCTCCCGCCATGTGGGAGCGTGGAAGCCGACCACGCAGGGGAGCGGACGATATGACGACCCAGGCCGACGCCGGCGCCGTACGCGCGCCGTCCGGAGCCCAGGCGGTGCGGCGCGCGCTGGACGTGCTGCACTGCTTCCACGACAACGGGCCGGATCTGAGCGCCTCCGACCTCGCGCGCCGGCTGGGCCTGTCGACCTCGACCGCCCACCGGCTCGCGCGGACGCTGCTCGCCACCGGGTTCCTGGAGCAGGACGCCCGTACGGCCCGCTATCGGCTCGGGCCGGCCGTGACGGAGCTCGGCCGGCTCTCGTACCACCAGCGGGGTCTGCACCTGGCCGCGCCCGAGCTGGCCGACCTGGCCGAACGCACGGGCACCGCGGCCGACCTGGCCCTGCGCAGCGGCCCGCACGCCGTCATCGTGGCGGGCGGATCCGTCACCCCCAAGGTGGGGCTGCGCCGCCCGCTGGCGTCGACGGCGCTCGGCAAGGTACTGCTGGCCTGGCCGCGGGCGGGCGAGGGCGACGCCCGCCCGTCGCCGCCGCCGTCCGCCCTCACGGAGCACCCGCTCGTGGAACCGGTGCTTCTGGAGGGCGAGTTGGCGCGCGTGCGGGAGCGCGGCTACGCGCTGGAGGACGGCGAGTCCGTCCACGAGGGCCGGACGGTGGCCGTGCCCGTCCTGGAGCGGTCGGGGCACGCGCGCTTCGCGCTCGCGGTGGGGGCCACGGCCGAGGTGATCACGGAGGCGCGCCTGGACTGGTTCCTGGCGCAGGCCCGGTCCTGCGCGCGGGCGCTAGAGGTGCTGCTCCTGCCTCCCGGGGAACGCCGCGCCCCGGCCGCCTGAGGGCCGCGCGCGTCCCGGTCTCCGACGGGGCCGGGCACGGGTCCGGACGCCCTGGGACTCCGCTCCGCACCCATGTCCGCACGACCGTGCGTTCAGTACGATGGGGAGATGAGCGGGAGCGGCGGGACCAAGACGGACGGACGCGTCGAGCGCGGCAACCAGACGCGGCGCCTGGTGCTGGGCCGCACGATGGACATCGCCTCGGTGGAGGGCCTCGACGGCCTGTCCCTGGGCCGGATCGCGACCGAGCTGAAGCTCAGCAAGAGCGGCGTCTTCGCCCTGTTCGGCTCCAAGGAGGAGTTGCAGCTCGCCACCGTCCGCGCGGCCGTCGCCGTCTTCGCCGACCAGGTGGTGGCGCCGCTCGGCGATCTGCCGCCGGGCCCGGGACGGGTGTGGGCCCTGTGCCGGAACTGGCTCACGTACTCGGCCGGGCGGGTCTTCGCCGGGGGCTGCTTCTTCTACGCGGTGTCGGCCGAGTTCGACGCCCGCAGCGGTCCGGTCCACGACGCGATCGCCCGGACCCGCGCCGACTGGGCCGCGTACATGGAGCAGGAGCTGGCGGCGGCCCGCGACGCGGGCGGCCTGGTCGAGGACGTCGACGTGCCCCAGCTGGCCTTCGAGATCATCGCGCTGATGGAGGCGGCCAACGCGCAGTCCGTGCTGCTCGGGGACGCGGAGATCTACCGGCGGGCGGGCCGGGGCATCGTCCGCCGCCTGCGCGCCGAGGCCGCGGACGGAGCACGCGACGAGATCGACGGCGCCGGGTTCACTCCACCCCCCTCGACGTGAAGCCGCAGTCCGCGGTCGCGCCCGGCCCGCCGTCCGGGGCCCGGACGGCGGGCCGGGCGCGCGGCCGACGGCGGTGCGGCCCGCGGCACCTCAGCGCGCTCCGTCGGCCTCCGCCGGCCGCCGGAACAGGGCCGCCCACAGGAAGGACTCGCCGAAGCACGGTGCGTCGGCCGGCTCGTCCCGCATCCGGCGCAGCTCCACCTCCTCCAGGTCGGAGAAGATCCGGCGCAGGGAGTCCGGGGTGTACGCGAGCCCGCCCTGCAGACCCCCGCGCCGGTAGAACTCCTCGTCGGACAGCTCGGATCCCATCCCGCCCGCACCGGCCGCGAAACACGTCAGCGAGAAGTGCCCGCCCGGGGCCAGGAGCCGGCCGATCAGCCGGAGGTAGCTGATCCGGCGGTGCGGCGGAAGGTGGTGGAAGCAGCCGGAGTCGTGGATCAGGTCGTACGGGCCTTCCAGCACTCCCCCGGCGAGCGCGAAGGCGTCGCCGCGGTGGAACCGGATCCGGGCGCCGGCCTCGTGGGCGCGCTCCTCGGCCCAGGCGATCGCCCGGTGCGAGAGGTCCACGGCGTCCACCTCGTATCCCCGGGACGCGAGATGGAGGGCGTTGCGGCCGGGACCGCATCCCAGGTCGAGCACGCGACGGGGCGTCACGAGCCCGTGGTCGAGGTACGCGACCAGGTTCTCGTCGGGCTTGTCCACGAAGAACGGCACGGCCTTCGAGCGGTCGCCGTAGAAGCCGTCCCACCAGTCCGCGGCCCCGCCCGTCCAGCGGTCGGCCTCCGGTGCGAAGAGCCCGTCCATCAGCCTCAGCACGTCCTCGACCGTGCGCGTCGTCCGGTCCATCCGGTCCCCCTTCCGCGAGGGCACCACGGTAGGCCAGGGGCAGCGAGAAGCCCAGGTCACAGTGGGTGGGACCAGGCGCCGAGGCGGTCCCGGCGGGGCTGCGGAACACGCGGCCGACACCGCGTAGAAGA
>NZ_RDBI01000011.1 GCF_008042125.1 Streptomyces sp. MS191 | reverse complement strand
CGCACGTCCACGCCATCGCCGCCTGGGTCGTCTGCGCGCTCGCGCTGGCCATGTGGCTGGTACTGCGCGTGGTGGACGCCCCGGACGACACCCGGGCCCGGGCGCGCGACCTGATCGTCGTGCTCCTCGCCCAGGGCGGGATCGGCTACGTCCAGTACTTCACCGGCGTCCCCGAGATCCTGGTCGCGGCCCACATGCTCGGCTCCGCGCTGATGTGGATCGCGGTCCTGCGGCTCCTCCTGAGCCTGCGGGAGCGCCCGGTGACCACGCCCGGCATCCCGGCCCAGCCGGACGCGGCCCTCGCCTCCGCCTGAGCCGGACGCGACGCGCGTCGTCGCCCACCCCGTACGCGGCCCCCGCGACGCACTCCGTCGCCGGGGCCGCCCGCGTGTCCGGGCGCGCCGCAGCCCTGCCGCGCGCGGGGCGCTCAGCCCGCCAGTCCGTAGACCCGGCGCGCGTTGCCCGAGGCGATCATGGTGGCGACGCGCTGCGCGTCCGTACGCGACCAGGCGCCGTCGCCGACCCACTCGCCCAGCACCCGGTCGAGCGCGGCGCGGAAGACGCCCGCGGCGACCACGTGGAGCTCCGGCAGGGCCTGCGCCCCGCTGGAGAAGAGCAGCTTGCCGAAGGGCGCCAGTTCCAGGATCTCGGCGAGGACGGCGGCGGCGCGCGCGCCGGTGCGGGCGAGCACCGGGCCGAGGTCGGCGTGGACGTGCGGGAAGGCGCCGGTGAGCCGTGCCGTGTGGCGGTGGTCGGGGTAGCCGTGCAGCAGCACGAGGTCGGTACCGAGCCCGGCGGTGCGGGCGGCGAAGCCGGCGAGGGCGGCCGGGTCCCCCGTCCCGGCGTGGAGCTGGAGGGGCTTTCCGGTGGCCACGGCGATCCACAGCAGATGGCGCAGCAGGACGGGGTCGTCGAGCCGGCCTCCCGCCGGGCGGCACGCCAGCCAGCGTCCGGCGGCTCCGCGGACCTCTCCGGGCCCGGGCGGCTCGGTCGCGTACGCGAGTACCCACCCCCTCGTGAAAGCGTGCACAAGCCCCCGCCTACGATAGGGCCCGTGCAGACCCCCCTCGCCTTCATCGCCAGGCGCTGGACCCCGTCCCCCCGGACGCTCCGGCGCGCCGCGCTCTCCGCCGTCGTGATGAGCGTCGTCATCATCGTCACCGGTGGCGCGGTCCGGCTGACCGGATCCGGGCTCGGCTGCGACACCTGGCCCAAGTGCACCGACGACAGCCTCTTCGTCACGCCCGAGCAGGGCTTCCACGGAGCGATCGAGTTCGGCAACCGGATGCTGACCTACGTGCTGTCGGCGGCCGTCGGCTGGGCCATCGTGGCCGCCCGCTCCACCAAGCCGTGGCGACGCGGACTGACCCGGCTCGGCTGGGCCCAGTTCTGGGTCGTGATGAGCAACGCCGTGATCGGCGGGATCACGGTCTGGATGGGGCTGAACCCCTGGACGGTCGCCGGCCACTTCATCGCCGCCAACGGTCTGCTGACCGTCGCGGTGATCACCTGGCAGCGCGCCGGCGAGGGCGACACGACGCCCCGCCCGAGGGTCCCCGCGCCGGTCCGCAAGCTGGGCTGGGCGATCGTCGCGGCCTCCGCCGCGCTGATCGTGCTCGGCACCTCCGTGACCGGCTCCGGCAAGCACGCCGGCGACAAGAGCGAGGTCCCGCGGATGCCGTGGGACTGGACCGCCGCCGCGCACGTCCACGCCATCGCCGCCTGGGTCGTCTGCGCGCTCGCGCTGGCCATGTGGCTGGTACTGCGCGTGGTGGACGCCCCGGACGACACCCGGGCCCGGGCGCGCGACCTGATCGTCGTGCTCCTCGCCCAGGGCGGGATCGGCTACGTCCAGTACTTCACCGGCGTCCCCGAGATCCTGGTCGCGGCCCACATGCTCGGCTCCGCGCTGATGTGGATCGCGGTCCTGCGGCTCCTCCTGAGCCTGCGGGAGCGCCCGGTGACCACGCCCGGCATCCCGGCCCAGCCGGACGCGGCC
>NZ_RDBI01000109.1 GCF_008042125.1 Streptomyces sp. MS191 | reverse complement strand
CACCCACCCCCACCGCACCACCGCCGACGGAGCGCGCCCTCCCTGGGTCGTCTTCGTGCACGGCGGCCCCACCGGCGACTACCCGATGGTGTACGACCTCGAGATCGCCTACTTCACCAGCCGGGGCATCGGCGTCGCGACCGTCGACTACGGCGGTTCCGTCGGCTACGGCCGCGCCTACCGGGAGCGCCTGAACGGTGCATGGGGGGTCGTCGACGTCCACGACTGCGTGACCGTCGCACGGGCCCTGGTCGAAGAAGGGCTTGCCGATCCCGACCGGCTGGCGATCCGGGGCGGGAGCGCGGGCGGCTGGACCGCGCTCGCCGCCCTGACCCACACGGACACCTTCGTCGGGGCGGTGTCCTTCTACGGCATCACCGACCCCGTCAGCTGGGCGGACACCACCCACGACTTCGAGTCCCACTACCTGGACGGTCTCATCGGCCCCCTGCCGCAGAGTGCCGCGCTCTACGAACAGCGCTCGCCCGTCCTCGCGGCATCTCACGCCAGCGGGCCCGCCCTCCTGCTCCACGGCCTGGACGACGCCATCGTGGACCCCGCCCAGTCCTCAGCCATGGCCCGGGCGCTGAGAAAGGCCGGCATCCCCTACGAGCACGCGGAATTCCCGGGCGAACGGCACGGCTGGCGGCGGGCCGAGACCATCCGGGCCGCGCTCGAGGCCGAGCTCCGCTTCTACGAGCGGATCTTCACCTGCCCCGAAGAAGCCGGAGGCAGCATGAGCCGCCCCGTGGGCTCCGCCCTCCCGGAGCCTCAGCCGTGACGGCCGCCACCGAGGGCACCCCGACGGCCGGGGACGCCGGGCGAACGCCCCGGGGCAGTGCACCGGCGGAGGTCGCCGGGCAACGGCCCCGGCGCAGTACACCGGCAGAGGACGACATGAGGAGGCCCCGCCTGCCCCCTGCGCCGCTGCGCCCCGGTGACACCGTGGCCGTCGTCGCGCCGGCAGGGCCCGTGGACGCGACGGAGATGTCCGCCGCCCGGAGCCTGCTGGAGGGCTGGGGTCTCAGGGTGCGTTCGACTCCCCGGCTCTTCTCCACCCGGCTCGGCTATCTGGCGGGCCCCGACGAGGACCGTCTCGAAGACCTCACCGAAGCCTGGCTCGATCCCGAGGTCCGAGGAGTCTTCTGCGCGCGGGGCGGATATGGAACCCAGCGCATCGCCGACCGCCTCGACTACCCGCGCCTCGCCGCCGCGGGCCCCAAGTTCCTCGTCGGCTCCAGCGACATCACCTGCCTGCACCAGGCGTGGGGCGACCGCCTCGGCCTGGTCACGCTCCACGGCCCCATGCCGGCCTGCCGACCGCTTCACGACGACGAGGAGACCGCCCGTCACCTGCACGCGGCCCTCTTCGGTCCGTCCGCGCGCTCGCTGCCTCTCACCGGGCCCGTTCTGGTGCCCGGACGGGCGGAGGGGCGCCTCACCGGTGGGAACCTCTCCCTGCTCGCCTCGTCGACGGGAACCCGCACCGCACCCGACACCGAGGGGTGCGTCCTCTTCCTCGAAGACGTCGGCGAGGACCCCTACCGCCTGGACCGGGCCCTGACGCAGCTCAGACGCGCCGGCGTTCTGCAGCGCACGGCCGGGGTGGTGCTCGGCGACTTCTCCGCGTGTGGCCCTCCGGAGCACGTGGAGGGCGTCCTGCGTGACCGCCTGTCCGATCTGGGCGTCCCCGTGGCAGCCGGACTGCCCGCCGGTCACGGACCGCGGCAGCTGACCCTTCCCCTCGGCGCGGACGCAGTGCTCGACACCGCCCGGCACCGCGTTGCCCTGCCCTCGCAGCAAAGGACCCCCCGATGACACGCGTGCTCATCTCCGCCGACATGGAAGGCGTCACCGGCGTCACCTGCCCGGACGACGTCGAACCCGGCACGGCCTCCTGGGAACGGCTGCGCCCCCTGTTCACCGGCGACGTCAACGCCGTCGTCGACGGCCTCCTCGCGGGCGGCGCCGGCGAGGTCGTGGTCAACGACGCCCATTACACCCAGCGGAACCTGCTCATCGAGGCCCTCGATCCCCGCGCGCGCCTCCTCACCGGCCGCCACAAGCCGCTGGGCATGATGGAGGGCATCGACCGGGCCGACGCGGTCGTCTTCCTCGGCTACCACACCGGCGCCGGACAGCAGGGCGTCCTGTCCCACACGTACCTCGGAACCGGACTGACCGCCTTCCGGATCGATGGTGAGCCCGCCGACGAAGGACGCATGAACGCCCTGATCGCCGAGGAACACGGCGTGCCCGTCATCCTGGTCACCGGCGACGACCGTACCTGCGAGGCCGCCCAGGCATGGGCCCCGGACGCCCGCGTCGTGGCGGTCAAGGAATGCGTCAGCCGGTACGCCGCGCTGTGCCTGCCTCCCACGCGGAGCGCGGAGCTGCTGCGCGCCGAGGCCACGGCCGCCGCCCGTGCCCGGAGCGTTTCCGCCGCGCGCCCGGACGGCCGGGCACGATCCGTGCGCAGACCTCCCGGCCGCCCCCGCCGCTTCGAACTCGACTTCCACGCACCCCATCTGGCCGCGGCGGTGCTCGCCGTCCCGACCGTCGAGGACAACGGCCCGTGCGGCATCGCCTTCACCGCACCCGACGCCACCACGGCGGCCAGAACCTTCAAGGTGTGCACCACCGTCGCGGGCGCCGCGATGGAGGACCACTTCGRCTGACCGGCCGGACGATCCCGACTGGCTGCGCTTCAGGGTCCTCGGGGCGACCAACCCCGCCTACTTCGGGCTCTACGCCCGGCGCCGGATGGCGCTGTACGGGGACACGGTGGAGGACTTCGCCCAGGTGAAGGTCAAGAACGCGGCGGCCGGGGCGCTCAACCCGCTGGCGCGGTACCGGAC
>NZ_RDBI01000108.1 GCF_008042125.1 Streptomyces sp. MS191 | reverse complement strand
CCCGCGTGGGACGCACTCCCCGTGGCCCCCGGACCTCCCCGGCCTCCCGGGCCCCGGGGGCCGTCAGCGCCAGATCGTCTGGACCGAGTCGAACTGGACCCAGGTGATCGGGTTGCCGCTGTTGCCGCCGTAGACGGTGACCGCTCCGGCGGGGTTGGCCTCGAAGCGGCAGGCGTTGATGCCCTGGCTGTTGTTCCGCGGCGCGGTGTCCCGCGTGTACCAGGTGGGGCGGAGTCCGGCCGGAAGCGTGGCGATCCTGGTGTCGGCGGTGAGGTTGCAGGTCACGGCGCCCCGTGCCTGGAGGAAGGCCGTACCGGCGATGGTGACCACGCGGACCTGCGGGATGGCGCCGGCCTGGGCGGTGACGCCGGGCTCCAGGAGGAGGTCGGCCCATTCGCCGGCTTCGACACCACCGGGCGCGGCGGCGGCCGGGGTCGCGGTCGTCAGGCTGCCCGCGGTCAGGACGGCGGGCAGGGCGAGGGCGGCGCCGAGGATGCTGCGGCGGTCGTGGGACATGCGAGGTCGTCTCCTTGACGAGGGGGATGGGGGGCGGCGGCGGCGGGCGCTGTCAGCGCCAGACCGCGCTGAAGCTGTCCAGCTGGGCCCAGGTGACGGCATGGGTGGCGCGCCCGCCGTGGAGCCGCAACTCCCGGTCGGAGTCGGCCTCGACGCGGGCGACGCAGACGCCGGCGTTGTTGTTCCGCGCGACGCTCGCGCGCGCGACAATGGTCGGGGTCAGCGCGTCGGGCAGCGTGCCGATGACGGCGTCCGCGTCGAAGCTGCCCTTGACGCCCCCGCTGAGCTGAAGCGTCGTCGTGCCGGCCAGGCTGATCAGCCGGCCCCTGGGGGCGTTCTGGTCGGCGGTGACCCCGGCGGCGAGCGGGATCGGCGTCCAGTCGGTCAGGACCTTCACGCCGTCCGTCTCGGGCGCCTGGGAGAGCGACAGGATGGTGCAGGTGCGCGGGCCCGGGTCCTCGCCGGCGAAGCCGAAGTGCAGGTGCGGCACGCCGTCGCGCACCGAGACGGCCATCCCCTCCGGCTCGCGGTGCACCAGGCCGGGGGCGGCCAGGACGCGCTGCTGGTCCAGGACGGCGCCGGTGGCCCAGTCGACCGCGGTCAGGTACGTGTTGCCCGGCGGCGGGTTGTCGGGGTTGTCGTCGGCGATGGCCTCACCGGCGAGCATGTACAGGACGCCGCCGAGCGAGGCGTACCCCTGGAAGAGGCCGTTCGGATCGGGCTGCCCGATGCGGGCGATCGGCTCCCAGACGCCGGCCGCGGCCTTCGCCAGGTCGTACGACTCGTACGTCGTGCCGCCCGAGGAGAAGCGGACGACGAGCCGGTCCGTGGTGGGGTCGATGGTGCACGTGACGCCCGTGGCGCCGGCGGCGGGCGTGTACGGCTTCGCGTGCAGCGGGGAGCCGTGGTCGAGGACCGTGCCGCTGCGGAACTCGAAGTGGGTGACGGCGGTGCCGTAGCCCTCGCCCTTGCTGTTCTTCTGGGACGCGGTCTCCGTCCAGAGCCGGATCACGCCTGCCCTGTTCTCGACGGCCATGGAGACGCCGTGGCCGAAGCCCCGCAGGTACATGAATCCGGTGATCGCGCCGGCCTGGGTGAGCCGGGTGACGCACAGGTCGCCGTTCGCGATCCGGTCGGTGCCACTGACCGGGCCCGATTCACCGGTGAGGGTCAGGCCGCCCTGCACCACCTGCACGACGAACACGTCCCCGCCGACCGGGTCGATGCCGAACGACTGCATCACCGTGGTGTTCTTCAACGGGCGCCGGTGGAGCAGTTTGCCCACCGGCCCCGCGATGTCTATCTGTCCTTCAACGCTGACGCTCAACGCCGCGGCTCCTTCTCGCTCTTGCTTCCCGTGCTCGGTCGGGCGGCCGACAGTCTGTCAAAGCCTGTCGGCCGTCGCCGTGTCGCGGGTCGCCGGCGGCCGTCGGCGGGGACGACCGCCCTTCGCGGTGCCGCCCGGCAGGTGCTCAGTCCGTCAGGCCGGTCGACTCCCGTTCGTCGGCCCAGGTGAAGCCTTCGATGACCCAGGATCCGGCCGACGGCCGCAGCGTCAGCGTCTTGCGTCCCCAGGCACTGAAGGCGACCCCGTCCCGGACACCCCACTTGTGGTACAGCGAGTGCCGGTGGGCGCGACCGGCGGCGAACATGGTCGTCGAGGTCACCTCGATCTCGGTGAAGTCCGTCAACGAGTCGCCGTTCAGCAGTATCTGACGCGGTGCCAGAAACGTGTCCACGTCGGTCCGGTCCAGGCCGCCGTCCTCCGTCACCCGCTCGACGACCGCGTCGGGAGCGAGGGCCGCCCGGGCGGCGTCGAGGCGGACCGGCTCCCCGGCGCGGCGGGTGAAGGCGGCGAAGAACGCCGAGACGACGGCGTCGACCGCCCGCTCGTCCGCCGAGGGCCGCGGCCCGCCGCGCCACTCGGCGCCGAGGACGGCGAAGGTGGAGAAGCTGCGCCAGGCGCCCTTGCGGAAGGCGCCGTCCCGGTTGACGCCCTCGTGGCGCATGCCGACGCGCCTCATGAGCGCGGCGGAGGCGACGTTCTCCACGGTGCAGACCCCGATGACCCGGTGCCAGCCGAAGTCCTCGAAGGCGATGCCGAGCGCCGCCGTGACCGCCTCGGTGGCGATCCCGGTCCCGTGCACGTCGGGGTGGAAGGCGAATCCCACCTCCCCGGTCTCGGGTTCCCGCTCGTCCCGCTTGAGGAGCACCTCGCCGACGACCCGGCCCGACCCGTCCTCCACGGCGAGGTCGAGCCAGTCACCGGGCACCGCGAGCGCCTGACCGCCGATCATCCGTTCCAGGGTCTGCTCCGTCATCTCCCTGGTGTGCGGCTCGTGCGGCAGATGACGCGCCACCTCGGGCAGCGAGCGGTGCGCGTGCACGGCGTCGAGGTCGTCGAAGCGCACCGGGCGCAGCCGGAGCC
>NZ_RDBI01000107.1 GCF_008042125.1 Streptomyces sp. MS191 | reverse complement strand
CTCCCCTTCTCACCCGGCGGGGGAGCGGGCGTCACCCGGCGCCCCTCCCCGCCGGCCCGTCCCCGCCGGGGCGGCCGTGAGGCCCTCGCGACCGCCACACCGAGAACACCCCGGAGCACGCTCACATGACCCCGATCGAGCCAGGGCTCGTAGGCGAGGCCGTCGCGCCCGACCGGCTCATCCCGAGCCCGGCGGGAGCCCAGGTCCCGCTCAAGGACCAGATCCGCGAACTCTCCCGCGGCAGCGTCGCCGAGATCCCCTCCGACGGGCCCGTGTTCGCCCACCCGCGCCGCCCGATGAAGACCCGCCCCGAGAGCTTCGTCCGCCAGTTCGGCAAGGCCGACCGGATGAAGGTCGCGTTCCTCACGCTCGCGTGGGTGGCCTGCCTGGTCTGGTTCTGGACCTGGTGGCTCCAGCCCGAGCACCGCATCGGCTGGGTGGGCCTGGCCGTGAACAGCGCACTGCTCCTCTACCTCGCGCTGCTCCCCCTCTACTTCTTCCTCGCGGTCGTCCGCCTGCGCCGCTTCAACCCGCGGATCCCGGTGCCGGCCCTGCGGACGGCCTTCGTGGTCACCCGCGCCCCCTCGGAACCCTGGGACGTCGCCCGCACCACCCTGGAGGCGATGCTCCGGCAGGACTTCCCGCACGCCTACGACGTCTGGCTGTGCGACGAGGACCCGACCGACGTGATCCTCGACTGGTGCGCCGCCCACGGAGTGAGCGTGTCCTGCCGGCGGGACCGGCCCGACTACCACCGCAGGACGTGGCCGCGCCGCACCCGCTGCAAGGAGGGCAACCTCGCCTTCTTCTACGACCACTGGGGCTACGAGCGCTACGACGTCGTCGCGCAGCTGGACTGCGACCACGTGCCCACCCCGACGTACCTGACCGAGATGGTGCGGCCGTTCGCCGATCCGGCCATCGGCTACGTCGCCGCCCCCAGCGTGTGCGACGCCAACGCCGACGTCTCCTGGTCCGTGCGCGGCCGGCTGCACCGCGAGGCCGTCTTCCACGGGGCGGTGCAGCTGGGCCACACCGCCGGGCTCGCCCCCATGTGCATCGGCTCCCACTACGCGGTGCGCACCGAGGCGGTCCGGGACATCGGCGGCATCGGCCCCGAGCTCGCCGAGGACTTCTCGACCACCTTCCTCATGAACTCGGCCGGCTGGCACGGATCGTTCGCGATCGACGCGGAGGCGCACGGGGACGGCCCGATCACCTTCGCCGCCATGGCCACCCAGGAGTTCCAGTGGTCCCGCAGCCTCGCCGTGATGCTGCTCGGCCTGCTCCCACGCCACCTCGGCCGGATGAACGGCGCGCTGCGGCTGCGGTTCGCGTTCGCCCTGTCCTACTACCCCCTGCTCGCCGTGACCACGACCGCCGGACTCGCCCTGCCGCCGATCGCGGCCGTCACCGGCCTGCCCTGGATCAACGTCAACTACGCCTCGTTCCTCGGCCACTACTGGGCCCTGTCCGTGTGGATGATCCTGCTCATCGCGCTGGTGCGCCGGCACGGCCTGCTCCGCCCGGCGAAGGCGCCGATCCTGAGCTGGGAGAGCTGGCTGTTCGCCCTGGCGCGCTGGCCCTTCGTCGCCTGGGGGGTGGGCGCGGCGCTGTGGCAGAAGCTGCGGCCCCGTCCGGTGGTCTTCAAGGTGACGCCCAAGTCGACGGACGGGCTGGAGCGGCTGCCGCTGCGACTGGTCGCGCCCTACCTGCTGATCACCACCACCCTGTCCTCCTGCGCGGTGATCGGCGAGCTCACCGGCCCCGCGGCCGGCTACGTCTTCCTCTGCATCCTCGGCGCCTGCTCGTACGCGCTGGTCACCCTGGCCGTCGCCGGACTGCACGTCGGCGCGATGGCGCGGGCCGCCGCGGTGTCCCGGTTCAGGGCCCTGGTGACCGCGCGCCTGCCGCTCTTCCTCGGCACGCTCGCCCTGCTGCCGCTCTCCCTGGCGGTCGGCCTCTTCCCCGTCTACGCCAGGGGCCTCTTCGGCTGG
>NZ_RDBI01000106.1:444-578 GCF_008042125.1 Streptomyces sp. MS191 | reverse complement strand
GCCACAGGTACTCTGCGCCACTACGACGCCACCACACGCTCCACCGCTAACGGCAGTTCGGTGGAGGTGGCTTTCTGCGCGGACGCCGGCAAGTTCTTTGGCAAAGAAGTCAAGACCAAGAAAATCCTGACGAC
>NZ_RDBI01000106.1:0-398 GCF_008042125.1 Streptomyces sp. MS191 | reverse complement strand
AAAAAAAAAAAGACGGAGAAGAACAAACCGGACGGCGTGGACGTCTCCCTGCCCAAGGACGTGAACCTGGTCTTCGACTGGGACGAGCCGAAGGCGAAGAACGAGGCAGCAGCGATGGACGACGCCGCGAACTATCTCCGTGCGATCTATCGAGGCGTAGCCAAGCGCTCGACCAGGGACGCGGCCGTGACGGAGTACTCCACAGGCGACGGTCTGACCTACGCGAAGACTCAGATCGACGCTTGGATCGATGGCGGCTGGACGGCCACAGGTACTCTGCGCCACTACGACGCCACCACACGCTCCACCGCTAACGGCAGTTCGGTGGAGGTGGCTTTCTGCGCGGACGCCGGCAAGTTCTTTGGCAAAGAAGTCAAGACCAAGAAAATCCTGACGAC
>NZ_RDBI01000105.1 GCF_008042125.1 Streptomyces sp. MS191 | reverse complement strand
GCTCACGACGGGGCGGGGGAGCGGACCCGGCCGACGGTCCCTCCGCTCACGACGGGGCGGGGGAGCGGACCCGGCCGGTCGGCGCGGACTCCACGGGCGCCGGCGACGCCTTCACGGGCGCCTTCCTCGCCGCCCGCCTGGCGGGGGCGGACGCCGTGGAGGCAGCGGTGGCAGGCTGCCGGGCGGGCGCGGAGGCGGTGACCGTGGTGGGGGGACGTCCGCCGTACGACGACAGGTAGGGCCTTCCCGACCGCGTCACACGGACCCTCGCCCTCCTCGTCAGGCCGCGTCGCCTCCGGTGAGGCCGGTCCAGGCGGGGTGGCGGGGGTCGTCGGCCCGGACGACCACGTCGGCGGCGTCGGACGGGCCGACCTCCTGCTCGTACCGCGCGAAGGCGGGCAGCGTCCAGTGCTCCTCCGTGCGCCGGGCGAGGGCGGCGGGCGACAGGCGGAGGTGGACGGTCAGGTCGAAGGGGAACCAGTGGCCGAGCAGGAAGGGGCCGTGCAGCAGGAGGACGCCTCCGGGCGGCAGGGTCACGTACGGACTCCGGGTGGCCCGGTCGGTCGCGGGGTCCCACAGACGTACGGACTCCGGGTGGCCCGGTCGGTCGCGGGGTCCCACAG
>NZ_RDBI01000104.1 GCF_008042125.1 Streptomyces sp. MS191 | reverse complement strand
GTGCTGTTCGATGCCGGTGGTCAGGTGGGGCCAGGGGGGCAGAGGCAGGTGTCCTGGCTATTGGCCATGGGCCTCCTTGGTGGGGCGGTTGGGGTGGCGGTGGACGGCGTGTTCTACCTGTTCGATCTCGCTTGTGCCGTAGGCGGTGCGGATGCCTGAGATGGTCAGTCCGCTGGCCTGGGCCAGGGATTCCAGGCGGTAAGGGCGGGTGCCGTGGAACTCCCGGCCGTAGGCGAGGAGGAGGCGGATCTCGGCATCGGCCGCGGCTTTGCGGGCCCGGGCATCCTCGAGGGCCAGGAGCAGCGGGTCGGTGTCGAGGCCGTCGCTTGCGGCTTCGAGGTTCTCCGCTTCCTCGGTACGGAGGCGTTCAGTCTGCTCGCAGGCGTCGAAGTACAGGTCGGGCGGGGTGACCGAGCCCGGGGTCGGCAGGGGGAAGCGGATCGCTGTGATGTCACTGATCAGGTTCATATTGTGATCATCGCAAAGTATTGCGTTGATCGCAATACTTCAAATCGTMGTCGTTCAGGCGGCGTTAGGGCACCGTTGAATCAGGGGCGGGAGGCGACATCATGAGCAGTGGCTATGCCGGCGCGTTCGGCAGCGCCTGGCATGCCATGGACTTCTGGGC
>NZ_RDBI01000103.1 GCF_008042125.1 Streptomyces sp. MS191 | reverse complement strand
CGGCGAGCGCGGCGGCCAGCTTCTCCTGGTCGACCGGGAGCTTCGGTGCGCGGCGGCCAGCTTCTCCTGGTCGACCGGGAGCTTCGGTTCGGCGACGCGCTCGCCGCCGAACAGGGAGCCGATCACGGAGACGGGGTTGTAGTCGCTGCCCGCCGCACCGCGGACGGTCTCCTGGCTGTCGAGGGAGAGTCCCGCCTTGTCCGGGGGCTTTGGGCTCTTGGGGTGCTGGGTCTTSGGTTGCTYCKGGTGGTTGGCCGCCCTCTCTCCGAGTGTGGCAGCCGGGTCCGKKCCCTCAAGGGCGCTCCTTCGTCGCGTCGCTGCGCGATGGGCTCCGCCCACCCTTGACCGCCCGGCCCCGGCTGCCTTTTCACACTCGGAGGGCGGCCCGGGGGATGGGGCATCCGCTCCGGGGACCGGAGCCTCCCGGGCGCCGTCGGCGGCCGGCGGGTCTAGGGGTGGCTTCCCGCACCCATTGAATGGGGTGACCCGGCRGGGCTTAGCGGGTGCCACTCAATTCTCGGTTGGGATTCATGCCCCGCTGGTCACTCTCCGRTGGGGTGAAGCCTGATCCGCAGCCAGCATCGGGAGTGCGGGTCATGGGCCACCGGGCGCGCGGATCGGGGCTCACGCGGGACCCATCCGCCCCACCGGTCCCATCCACCCCATCGCCGGCTGGGATCGATCCACCAATGACGCTACGGCGTACATTACTTGCGGTAACCCAGCCAGAGAAAGGGACTTGCGTACATTACTTGCGGTAACCCAGCCAGAGAAAGGGACTTTGGCGGGCATATCGGACTCTCGGCGGG
>NZ_RDBI01000102.1 GCF_008042125.1 Streptomyces sp. MS191 | reverse complement strand
GGTCTACCTGGCGGGCCAGTTGCACCTGGACCGCCGCCAGCAGCTGCCGCACCTGGCCCTCGCGCGGACCACGGCCGCGA
This sequence comes from Streptomyces sp. MS191, assembly GCF_008042125.1. Classification (GTDB taxonomy): domain Bacteria; phylum Actinomycetota; class Actinomycetes; order Streptomycetales; family Streptomycetaceae; genus Streptomyces. The sequence goes on along the minus strand of NZ_RDBI01000102.1, from coordinate 721 downwards.
CGCTCCGGTACACCGGGCTGCCCTGGCACTGGCTGGCGGGTGAACTCGCCCTGCGGGCACCCGGAACGACCACCGTCGTGGCGGACCTCGTCGCCGACGCGGAACTGTGGCAGCGGCTGACCGCCGCCCCCGGTCTCCTCTCCCTTGGCCCCGGCCCGTTGCTCTACGGCCGGGTCCTGCCGGCACCGCGCCGCGGCGCGCCGGGCAGCGGCTTCCCGGCCACCGCCACCCCGGCCGTCGGCACACCGATCACGGCCGCTCCGGACACCGTCGCTCCGACCGCCGCCGCCCCGGGCCGGCCGCTCTCCCCCGCACCGCCGTCGCCCGGCCCGTACGCCGTCGCACCGGCCACCGGCCCCGTGCCCACCGGGACGCCCGCCGCCCCGGGAGCCCCCGGAGCCGGCCGCCCCGGGACCGCTGGCGGTCTACCTGGCGGGCCAGTTGCACCTGGACCGCCGCCAGCAGCTGCCGCACCTGGCCCTCGCGCGGACCACGGCCGCGACGCTCCGGTACACCGGGCTGCCCTGGCACTGGCTGGCGGGTGAACTCGCCCTGCGGGCACCCGGAACGACCACCGTCGTGGCGGACCTCGACCACCGTCGTGGCGGACCTCGTCGCCGACGCGGAACTGTGGCAGCGGCTGACCGCCGCCCCCGGTCTCCTCTCCCTTGGCCCCGGCCCGTTGCTCTACGGCCGGGTCCTGCCGGCACCGCGCCGCGGC
>NZ_RDBI01000101.1 GCF_008042125.1 Streptomyces sp. MS191 | reverse complement strand
GCGCGGGCGCGCCACAGCCCTCCCGGCTCCCCACGGGAGGGCTGTGGCGCGCCCGCGCCGGGTCGCGACCCGCCCCGGGGGCTGCGGCGGATCACCGTGACCGGCCGCCCGCGCGGCCTCGCCGCACGGCGTCGACGGCCTGGCGGCAGCCGAAGAGGAAGGTGTGCACGCCGAAGAGCACGGCGACCACCAGCAGCGTCGCGTCGGGCCAGGTCAGGGCGAGGACGCCGAAGACGACGCTCGCCGCGCCCAGCAGCCCCGCGATCAGGCGCCCGCTCTCGCGGTCCGTGAGCGCGGCGGCCGTGCGCAGGACTCCGGTGACGCAGAGCACGACGCCGAGGATCACCCGCAGCAGGTCCAGCGACAGGTCCGGCTGCGCCAGGACCAGGACGGCGGCGACCAGCCAGAGGAGGGCCGAGGCGGCCTCCGCGAACGGCTCCTCCGCCCGGGACGCGTGGAAGAGTTCGGCCAGCCCTGTCGCGGCGAGCGCCACGGCCACCACCACGAGAAGGACGGCGAGGGACGCGAACGGCCGGAAGGCCAGTACCAGCCCGACGGCGGCGCACCCCGCACCGGCGCACAGGGCGAGCCACCGGGGAGCCCGGGCGAGGGCGCGGGCCACCGTGTCTCCGGCCTCTCTCAGCGACCGCATGCCCGTCAGCCTCTCGCCGGGCCCGCGCCGGCCCCCCCTCGGCGGACCGGCGGCGGGCGCCCACACCGTCCCTCCCCACAGCATGGGGCGCGGCCGCTCCGCCCGCACCGCCACGGCTCCGCGCCCGGCGGCGGGGGCGAAGCGCCGTGTCGGCGGCCGGGGGGTGCCCGCCCGGACAGGGCCTCRGGGCCTCGGTATCGCGCCTCCGGGCGGCACCGTGGGGCTACACCACG
>NZ_RDBI01000100.1 GCF_008042125.1 Streptomyces sp. MS191 | reverse complement strand
GGGAACGCGCCGGTCCGCACGGCATGGTCGGCAGGCGGCGGACTGAGCCGGTCCGTCAGGGCGCGTTCTTCGTCGCGCTGACGACCACGCACTCCTTCAGCAAGCCCACGCGCGCGTCCGTCACCCTGCTCGCGGGCCTCGGGGTCGAGGGGGACGTCCACGCGGGCGAGACCATCCGCCACCAGTTCCGGATGACCTACGAGCCGGACCTGCCCAACCTGCGCCAGGTGCACCTGATGCACGAGGAACTCTTCGACGAACTCGCGCTCAAGGGGTACGACGTGTCCGCGGGGCAACTCGGCGAGAACATCACGACCCGCGGCGTCGACCTACTCGGACTCCCCACCGGCGCGCTGCTCCACCTCGGCGACCGGGCGGTCCTGGAGGTGACGGGTCTGCGCAACCCGTGCTCGAAGATCAACGACTTCCGTCCCGGGCTCCTCGGCGAGGTCTTCGCGCTCGACCCGGTGTCGGGGGAGTTCACCTTCAAGTCGGGCATCATGGCCGTCGTCCGGCAGGGCGGGACGGTTCGCCCGCACGACCCCGTCGAGGTCGAACTCCCGCCGCTCCCGCACCACCCCCTGGAACGCGTCTGACCGGCGTCGGACGGCCGCGGTCGCCCGGCTTCCGATCCGGCTGACAGTCCGTCGGGGATCGCCGTACGATGTTCAGTCTTGCAGCCGACCGACTGCGGAGACGACTGATGGCCAGAACCGCCCTCGGACCGGCCGAATCCGGACCCCTCTTACCCGCGTCGACACCGGGGTCCGGTATTCACGTGCCCGCGGCCTCCATTCCGCGGCAGACGCGTGGATCGCGTTCCTG
>NZ_RDBI01000010.1:8072-11547 GCF_008042125.1 Streptomyces sp. MS191 | reverse complement strand
GGTCAGTTCCAGCGAGTCGGTCTCCATCCCGTCCCCGAAGGCCACCATGCGGTCCGACTCGACGGTGAGGGCCAGCCCCTCGCCGGAGCCCAGCGCCCCCTCGACCCGGCTCGTGCCCGTCGTCGGGGACGGCCAGGCCTCGCGGACGAACCAGGCGAGCCGGGGGTCGGTCGGGGCCGGCAGCGTCAGCCGGCTGGAGCGCTGCTGCCACAGCGACCGCAGCCAGCCGGTCGCCCCGGTCCCCGTCCCGACCAGGACACCCGACGAAGCCTGCGGCTCCGGTTCGGCGTCCGCGCCGTCGAGAGCGAGGGTGTAGCGGGCCGTCTGGTGCCCGGGCGGACCGAGGTAGATCTCGTTGAGCGCGAGCAGCCGCTGCTCGTCGTCCGTGACCGCCTCCACCATGGTCAGCTCGTCCGCGCCGGTCCGGGTGGCGGCCGGCAGCAGCGTGCGGGCCTGCGCCGCCCGGTGACGTACGAGGACCCCCGGATTGCGCCCCGGGTCGGAGTCGATGCCGACGACCGGCTGCCCGGACAGGTACTTCGCCGCGTTCGCCACCAGGCCGTCCTGCCCGACCACGACGACCACGTCCTCGGGGCCGAACAGGAAGCGGTCCAGATCGGCCCGTTCGACCCGGGTCTGCCGCCACTGGAGCGGCACGGCCCCCGCCACCTCCGCCAGCGCCCGCCGGGTGCGCTCGTGGCGCTCCCGGACCTCCTCGATGCTCCGGCCCCGGCTGGAGAGGAAGAACGCCGCCTGCCCGTGCGTACCGTGCCGGGCGAGCAGCTCCTCGTACTCCGTGGTCCGGTGGACGAGGACGGCCCGGGGCGCCAGGCTCACGACCGGTTCCCTCCGCCCAGCTTGGCGAGCAGCCCGGTCAGCACGTCCGGCGACAGCGTGAGGTTCTCGATGCGCGGCAGGTTCTCCGCCGCGCGGGTGGCCGCCAGGGCGTGCAGCGTCGCCGCGTCGACCTCGCCGTGCACCCTCAGCCAGGACGCCTGCGCCTGGGCGCGGGCCTCACCCACCTCGCGGGCCGCCTCCGCCTCGGCGCGCGCCAGCCGGACCGTACGGACCGCCTCGGCCTCCGCCCGTACGGCGTCGGCGGCGGCGCTCTCCTCCGCCTCGCGCCGGGCGTTGGTACCGCGCTGGTCGACGAGCCGCTCCTCCTGACGGGCCAGCTCGATCTTGCTGGCCAGCTCGTTCTCGGCGATGGCCCGCTCCCGCTCGACGGCGACGGCCCGCCGCTCGTACGTGGCCCGGTCCGCCTCCTGCTGGATCTGCTCGCGCGCCGGCGTCCGCAGCGCCCGCTCGACCTCCGGCTCCGGCCGGATCGCCACCACGCGCACCGCGACCACCTCGATGCCGGTGGCCGGCAGCCGGGGTTCGGCATCGAGCCCGGCCGCGATCCGGTCCCGTACGGCGGCGACGCCGTCGACCAGCGCGGCGGCCAGCGGTGTGCGCGCCAGGACGTCGAGGGCGTGCTGCTGCGCGGTCTCGGTCAGCAGGGTGGCGATCTGCTCGAGCGGCGCGCCGCGCCACGCCCCGGTGTCCGGGTCGATCGAGAAGTCGAGCCGGGTGGCCGCCGCCTCCGGTCCGCTGATCCGGTAGGTGACGGTCGACTGGACGCTCACGTCCTGGAAGTCGGCGGTGCGGGCGTGGAACGCCATCGCCAGCTCGCGGTCGTTCACCGGCACCTCGGAGAGCGCGGCGGACAGCGAACGGAACCAGAAGCTCAGGCCCGTGCCGTCGTGCACGAGCTGTCCGCGCCGGTGGTGGCGGATGTGCGCGGTCGGCGCGGAACGCAGATGGCGCCAGCCGGCGCGGCGGGTGATGTCGGCCATGGGAACTCCCCCTTGTCGTCATCATGACGATAGGGGGTCCTTCCGCTTTTCGTCAAGCTGACGAAAGTGGTTCGTCCGGTCCGCCGCCGGCCGGTGGCGCGTGCGGCCGGCCGAGGCGTCCCGCCGCGGTCGGGCCGCCGAGCCGTCACGGGCTGCCGTGTCCTCGTCGCCGGAGTCGGAGTCGCCGGAGTCGCGGGCGACGGGGGCGCCCCCGACGCCCCGCAGCCCGTTCCGTACGTCCTCGAACAGCACGCCCCGGGGGTGCGCCGTCAGTGGCGGAGGATGAGGCGATGTGTCCCACGGGCGTGCCGGGAGCCGGAGTCGCGCTCGCGGCGGCGGCGTCGGAGGAGCCCCCCGCGCCGCGGCCGACGGCACCGCGCGGCACGAGCCGGCGTCAGCTGGCGAGCGGTGCGGTCGCCGAGGCCGGACCGGCGGGCGACAGCGGCGACGGCGCGGGCAGGGTCGTCCGCACGGGGGTGGCGCCGGGCGCGGGGACGGTGAGACGCGTCGGCGCCGCAGCCGCCGTCACGCCGGCGGTCCGGGGCGCCGAGGTGACGGGAGCCGTGGTCACGGCGATCACCGGGGCCGGTTCCGCGACCGGTGCCGGGGTCGAGGGGCTCGCGACAGCCACGGCCGGTTCCGAGACGCCCGGGGCCACCGGCCCCGGACCGCCGGTCAGCAGGATCACCCCGCGCGCCGCCACCGCCGAGGCGGCGGCCGCGATCAGCCAGCCCCAGGCCCCCGCGCGGAAGGTCTCGCCGAGGAGGGCCACGCCGATCACCGCGGCGGCGGCCGGGTTGGACAGGTTCACCACGGCCAGCGGCGCCGCGAGTCCGCCCCGGTAGGCGGACTGCGAGAGCAGCAGGCCGCCCACCGCGAACGCCGAGATCAGCACCGCGACCACGGTCGTCTGCCACCAGCGCGGGGCGCCGCCGGGCAGTTCGTGCGCGAGCGCCGAGGTCACCGTCTGGGTGAGGGCGGAGGCGACGCCCGAGGCGACCCCGGAGGCCGTCGCGTGTCCGAGCCCCCGGGCCCGTCCGCTACCGCCCGCGGCCGATCCGGCCCCGGTCGCGTCCGCGCGGGCGCCCCCGTACAGCCGGCCCGAGGCGAGAGCGGCGATCAGCAGGCCCGTCGCCGCGGCGACGACCAGCGCCTCCCGCAGGCTCAGGGCCTCGCCGGGCTTCGCGGGCCCGGTGACCGACACCAGGCCGACGAGCCCGACCAGGGTCCAGAGCGCTCCGCGCCACTCCGGCCGGGTGACACGCCGCCGCGCGCAGTACGCCCCGAGCGGCAGCGCGGCCACGAGGGTCAGTGCGCCCAGCGGCTGGACGAGGGTCAGTGGACCGTAGTGCAGGGCGGCCACGTGGGCGAGCGCGCCGGCCGCGTTCAGGCCGACCGCCCACCACCACTGGCCGCGGGCGAGCAGCGCGCGCAACGCGCCCCGGCCCCCGTCGGACGAGGAGGCCAGCCGGGACTGGGCGACCGCGGCGAGCGCGTAGCCCGCGGCGGACACCAGGGAGAGGAGCACCGCGAGCACGGTGCCGTCGAGGGCGTTCATCGCAGGGCTCCTGCCGGGCGGGGCGCGTTGCGCGCGCTGCTCGCCCGCGGCCAGTGGTGGTGGGCGGTCGGCCTGAACG
>NZ_RDBI01000010.1:0-7972 GCF_008042125.1 Streptomyces sp. MS191 | reverse complement strand
TGGCGGGCCGGGCGATGTCGAAGACGTCGGGGTCCGGGTGGCGCGCCTCGTCGCGGTTCGCGGAGCCGTAGGCGACGAAGACGGTCGCTCCGGCGGGCAGGTCGGTCCCGGCCAGGGCGACCGGGCGGGTGGTGGTGCGGCGGAATCCCTGGACGGCGGTGTCGAAGCGGGCCGCTTCCTCCACCGCCCCGGGTATCAGCTCCGACCGGGCGCAGAGCAGCTCCCACTGGTCGCGGTGGCGCAGCAGGTGGAGCAGCGTGGTGCCGATGAGGGCGGTGGTGGTGAGGTGACCGGCGATGAGGAGGTTCTGCAGGTTGGCGACGAGTTCGCTGCGCTGGTCGCAGGTGAGGGCGCGCCGGCCGGGGCCCAGGCCGGTGTCCGGGGCGAGGGCGGCGACCATCGCGGAGCAGAGGTCCTCGCGGGGGCGGGCGCGCCGCTCGCGGGCGTAGCGGTCGAGGAGGTGCTGGAGGGCGACCACGTCCTCGGCCGCGGCGAGCTGTTCGTCCTCGGGCATCGGCCGGAAGAGCAGTTGTTCGGCGCGGTGTCCGCCGCGCACGGCGGCGGGCACGTCCTCGGGCTCGATGCCGATGAGCCGGCCGATGACGGCGCCGGGCAGCCTGCGGGCGTAGGCGCCCATCAGTTCGGCGCGTCCGTCGGCGGCGAAGGCGTCCACGAGGGAGTTGGCGACCTCTTCGGCGTACGGGGCGAGGGCGGCGATCCGGGCGGCCGAGAGGCCGCTGTTGAGCGGGGCGCGGTGGCGGCGGTGGGCGGCGCCGTCGGTGGAGACGACGGTGGGCCGCCGGCCGAAGCCGCGGGCCAGGACGCCGAAGACGGCCGGAGGTGGCAGGACGTCGGGGCGGAGCGCCTGGGCCGAGGAGAAGTCCTCGGGCCGCAGGAGCACTTCGCGGACGTCGGCGTCCCGGGAGACGAGCCAGGCGTCGAGTTCGGGGACGAAGGTCAGCCCTTCGGTACGCCGCGCGTGGGCGTAGAGGGGGTACGGGTCGCGTTGCAGTGCGTCGAGAAGCTCGTACGAGATCGGGTCCACGCGGCGCCTCCGGAGGGAGCTGGTGCGGAACTCGGTGCGTCGGGCCATGGTGACGGGCCCGGCGCGCCCCTGGCTATGCCCCCGGGTCACGGGACGGTGGGCGGGGAGCGGTTCCGGACAGGGCCGCCAGGAGCACCGAGGTGTGGCTCGTGTCCGGTTCCTTGGCCGCGGTGAGCAGGGTGACCCGGCCGGCGGCCGCGAGTTCGCGGAGCCGGTCCAGGGCCTCGGCGGCGCCGGGTTCGGCGAGTTCGGTCTCGTAGCGGCGGCGGAACTCGTCGTAGGTGCCCTCGGGTCCGTGGTACCAGCGGCGCAGTTCGGTGGACGGGGTGAGCGCCTTGGGCCATTCGTCGATGTGGGCGTCGGTCTTGGCGAGGCCGCGGGGCCAGAGCCGGTCGACGAGGACGCGCAGGCCGTCGTCGGGCTCGGGGGGCTCGTAGATCCGGCGGACGCGCACGTCGGAGGTGGAGGCGGGCATGGCTCCAGGGTGCCGGACGGGCGCCCCTGCCACACTCCCGGGCACGGCCGGAGCCGGGGTCGGCCCCGGGCGCGGCCGGGCGGGCGCCCGGCGCGGGGACGACGGCGAGGGCCAGGCCGACCAGGGCCGCCGCGGCCAGCGCGTCGAACCAGTAGTGGTTGGCCGTTCCGACGATCACCAGCAGGGTCAGCAGCGGATGGAGCAGCCACAGCCACCGCCGACGGCCCCGGGTGGCGGCGATCAGCCCGATCGCGACCATCAGCGCCCAGCCGAAGTGCAGCGAGGGCATCGCGGCGAACTGGTTCGCCATCGAGTCCGTCTCCGGCGTCGCGCCGTACACGGAGGGCCCGTAGACCTGTGCGGTGTCCACGAGTCCGGCGGCGGCGAGCATCCGGGGCGGCGCGAGCGGCATCAGCAGGTGCAGTGCGAGAGCCGCGGCGGTGACCAGGGCCAGGACGCGCCGGGACCACACGTAGTGGCCGGGGCGGCGCCAGTAGAGCCAGCCGAGGAAGGCGACGGTGGCCGGGAAGTGCACGGCCGCGTAGTACGTGTTGGCGGCCCGGACGAGCGCGTCGCCGTGCAGCAGCAGGGCCTGTACCGCGCCCTCGCCGGGCAGGTGGACGGCGCGTTCCGCGTCCCATATCCGGTCGGCGTTGTGGAACGCCCGCAGTTCGTGGCCGTTCGCGAATCGCCGGCCGGACTTGTACACGAGGAACAGCGCGGTGACGAGCAGCAGCTCGCGGACCGGCGACGGTCTCGGGGTAGCGGTCGGCCCCGGTCCTGCAGGACGTGTCCCACGTATCCCGGCAGCCATGGCGCGGCCCCTTTTTCCGTCAAACCGGCAACAAACGGGGGAAGCCTAGATCCGATTTCATCGAGACGCAAGCGTCTCGATACGTTTGCGTCTCGATTGTGCACCCCCTACTCTCGTATGTGCAGAGAGCTGTCCGGGAGGAATCGATGTCCACGCAGGCCACGACGTCCACGCAGGCCGCCACCGCCGCCGCCCGTCGCGGCAAGATCACGCCCGAACGCGAGGCGGAGCTGTACGACGCCGTGCTCTGCCTCCTCCGCGAAGGCGGCTACGACTCGGTGACCATGGAGGGTGTCGCGGCCCGCACCAAGTGCGGCAAGGCCACCCTCTACCGGCAGTGGGGGAGCAAGCCGCAGCTCGTCACGGCCGCCCTCGCCAAACAGCGCTGCGCCTTCTTCGCCGGCATCGACACCGGCTCCCTCGCCGGCGACCTGCGGGAGGCCGCCCGCCTGGCCGCCACGCCCCGCGAGCGGGACGCCGAGCTGATGGAGGCGGTCAGCCAGGCGTACATCCAGCACCCCGACCTGCGGGAGGCGCTGCGCGAGACCGTCATCCACCCGGAGGTCGCCGCGCTCGACGCGATGCTGCGGCGCGCCGTCGAGCGCGGCGAGATCGACGCGGACAACCCGGCGATCGACTTCGTCGCCCCCTGCTTCCTCGGGATGCTCCGCATCGAGCGGCTCTTCGAGGAGCGGTTCTCGGACGCTGCCACCATGCGCACGTTCGTCGACGGGGTCCTGCTCCCGGCCCTGCGCGCCCGGCCCTGACCGGCGGCACCCTACCAAGAGGAGCGCCTCCTCTGACGGGTATTCACTCACTCTCCGCGCCCGGACGCTTCCTTCCGGTAGTCATGACCGCGGGAGGGAACACCGTGGTCTTCAGCCTGAGCCGCCGCTGGAAGCTGGTCCCGAGGAACAGGACCTGCCCCCACACGTCCGACGACGCGCGCGAGGGCGCCGCGCCGGCGGCGCGCGCGCCGCACGGACCGGATCCGGCGCCGGAGGCGGCCGACCGGCAGCAGGCGGAGGACTTCGTCCGCCAGTTCCACGGGGAGCAGCCGCGGGCCGCCGGAGACGTGGAGGGGAGGGTCCGCGAGGTACTGGCCGAGATCGACCGCACCGGCACGTACACCCACTCCCCCGCCGAACTCGCCTTCGGTGCCCGCGTGGCCTGGCGCAACGCGGCCCGGTGCATCGGCAGGCTCTACTGGCGCAGTCTGGTGGTACGGGACCTGCGGCACGTCACGTCCGCCGACGGCATCGCCGCGCACTGCTTCGACCATCTGCGGTCGGCCGCCAACGCCGGCCGGATCCGTCCCGTGATCTCCGTCTTCGCGCCGGACGCGCCGGGCCGTCCCGCGGCGCGGATCGTCAACGACCAGCTCGTGCGGTACGCCGGACACCCGGGGCCCGACGGCCGCTGGATCGGCGACCCGCACAGCGCCGATCTCACCTGCCGGGCCCGTGACCTGGGCTGGAAGCGCGAGGAAGCGCGCTTCCAGCCACTGCCGCTGATGGTCCGGCAGCTCCCCGACGCCGCGCCCCGGTGGTACGAGCTGCCGGACGACGCGGTGCTGGAGGTGGCGTTGAGCCACCCCGACCACCCGTGGTTCGCGGACCTGGGACTGCGCTGGTACGCCGTGCCCGCGATCAGCAACATGACCCTGGAGATCGGCGGGGTGCGGTATCCGACGGCACCGTTCAACGGCTGGTACATGGGGACCGAGATCGGCGCCCGGAACCTGGCCGACGCCGAGCGCTACGACCTGCTGCCGGTGGTCGCCGAGCGACTGGGGCTCGACCGCTCCTCGGAGCGCACCCTGTGGCGGGACCGCGCGCTGGTCGAGCTCAACGTGGCGGTGCTGCACTCCTTCCAGGAGGCCGGGGTGACCATGAGCGATCACCACACCGAGTCGGACCGGTTCCTCCGCCACATCGCCCAGGAGAGCCGCCTGGGGAGGCCGACGCCCGCCGACTGGAGCTGGATCGTTCCTCCGGTCTCCGGTTCGGCGACCCCGGTCTTCCACCGGTACTACGACCCCGTCGACCCGTCGCTGCGGCCCGCCTTCGTCGCACGCGAGACGTGACCCCGGCGGTCCCGGCCGTGGCCTCCGCTTCGCGACCACCCGGCGACCGGAGCCTCGACCCAGCACCCACGTGCCGGTGCATATCCGATGCATATGTGGTGCAGATCTGCACCACGTATGTCATGCTGAGCTGCCAGCATCGACCGGACCGAAAGGCCGCACCATGAGCCGCCTCCCCTCCCACCCCGACAGCGAGCGCCTCTCCGTGACGCTCTGCCCGCCGGCGGTGACCGCCGTGTCCGAACTGGTCGCCGCGAGCGGCGTCAGCAAGGCCGACGTCATCAACCGGGCGATCCTGCTCCTCGGATACGTCGAACGGGAGCGCGCCAAGGGGCACGACCTCATGATCCGCGACGCCGAGGGGACGCTGGAGCGCATCCACATCCTCTGACCCAGCCGACCCCTCGCGCGAGCGAACCTCCACCTAATCGCTCACATGTTCGGTCGACTGTCTATGCTGGACCCCATGACGGCAGCACGACCGGACATCCCGGGCTTCCAGGGTTCCCTCTTCGACCAGGGCGCGGACATCGGGCCCGGGGCGCTGGACGGCGTCCGGCGGACCTCACTGGACCAGGGGGCCTGGGTCGACCACCTGCCGGGGTGGTTCGACGGCGCCGACGCGCTGTTCGACGACCTCGCCGCACACGTCCCGTGGCAGGCGGAGACGCGCCGCATGTACGACGGCGTGGTGGCGGTGCCCCGCCTCCTCGCGTACTACCGCGAAGGCGCCGAACTCCCGCACCCCGCCCTGCTCGACGCGCGCGAGACCCTCAGCGCCCACTACGCCTCCGAACTGGGCGAGCCCTTCGTCACCGCGGGGCTCTGCCTCTACCGTGACGGCCGCGACAGCGTCGCCTGGCACGGCGACCGCAACGGCCGTTCGGCCACGCAGGACACGATGGTCGCCATCCTCTCCCTGGGAGATCCCCGCACGCTCGCCCTCCGCCCCCGGGGCGGCGGCACCGTCGTCCTCCGGCTCCCACTGGGCCACGGCGACCTGGTCGTGATGGGCGGCTCCTGCCAGCGGACCTGGGAGCACGCCGTCCCGAAGACGACCCGCGCGGTGGGCCCCCGGATCAGCGTGCAGTTCCGCACCCGGGGCGTGAACTAGGGCGTGTCGTCCCCTGCGGCCGCGACCTCCCGCGCGCAGGTGTGGATCGGCGACCCCCGGGCAGGCGGAGGGTCATGGGCCGGTGGGCCCGGCACCGCTCCGGCGGCGCGGCCGGTGGGTCGCGCCGACCGACCGGGGCGAGCGGCCGAGAACACGAGTCGGACGGTTCCGAGAATCAGAGGAGTGACGGCATGACCGAGAACCCGTGGAGCTACGGAACGACGACGGGTCACCTCACGGGCACGAACCTGATCGGCTGGAGGGTCGAGGCGACCGACGGTCACATCGGCAAGGTCGACAAGCACTCGGACGAGGTCAACGACGCCTATCTGGTCGTCGACACGGGAGTGTGGATCTTCGGCAAGGAAGTACTGCTCCCCGCCAGCACGGTGACCCGGGTCGACCTGGACGAGCACACGGTCCACATCGGCCTGAGCAAGGAGCAGATCAAGGACTCGCCGGAATTCCACTCCGACAAGCACCTCGCCGACCAGCAGTACCGGGAGGAGATCGCCCAGTACTACCGCACGGGCGGCCCGTTCCCGGGTGGATCGCGGCCCGCCTGAGGTGACACCCGCCTCACGGAACGCAGCGGCCCCGGCCCCCTTCGGGCCGGGGCCGCTCGCATGCCCGGTCCGCGACCGGGGAGCCTCCCCGCGACCGGCGCCGACAGGCCGGTCCTGGCGACCCTCGCCGCGACTGCGGGGCGATCCGCGGGGCGACGACGGCCCTCGACCAGCGGCTGTGACATCCCCCACCCCTCCTTGCCGGATCAAGGAAGGGTTACCTAAGTTCCCTCCATGACCTCTCACGTCCCCCCGTCCCCCGCTCCGGAGGGCTCCGGCCGCCCGGAGTCCGCGCTGGTCGACTTCACCGTCGACCTCACCGCCCAGGAGGCCGAGCGCCAGGTCCTCGTGCTGGACGCCATAGGCCCCCACTGGGACCCGCTCGAGGTGATGAACGGCGAGGAGGCGGCGTACGACCTCCTCTACTCCGGGCTCGACGCGGACCAGCAGCGCCTGTACGACGAACTCGTCGCGTCCGGCGTACTGCCCCGGCGCGGCGGCGGCCATGCTCCCGCTTGACCCGCAGGCGGACCGCGGGCGACGCGCCTGGGTGGCCTGTCCGGCGTGCGACGACAGCCGCGGCTGCGCGCCGTGCGAGCAGCGTCGTACGTGCCCCGACCACTGGCGCTACCTGCTGACCAACACGGGCAGCCTGCTGCACCTCCAGTGCCCGTCGTGCGCCCACGTGTGGGCGCACGAGAGCGGGTTCGGCGCCACACGCTCCTTCTGGGACCGGGTCACCAGCGGCTGGTCGCGCCCCTGAACCCTCGTCGGGCGGGCCTTCACGGGTCGGCCCGCGCGTCATCGCCCTCCACGCCGCGGCCGGACACCGGGGTCACCCGCCGCGCGGCGGCCGGTGCGACGAGGCCGGACGGTCACCCCGTCACCCCGTCACCCCGTCACCCCGTCACGGGGCTGTTCACCGCGGGGCTGTTCACCGCGCCGGTCATCGACGCCGACACCGACGGCGCGCAGCCCTGGCTCGCGACCGCGTACGTCCCCGGCCCCTCGCTCGCCGACTCGGTCGTCGCGCTCGAGGCGGTGCTGCTGCTGATCGCCGGCATGGCCGAGGCCCTGCACGTCATCCACGGCGCCGTCATCCACGGCGCGGGCATCGTGCACCGCGACCTCAAGCCCTCCAACGTCCTGCTCGCGGCCGACGGTCCGCGCGTCATCGACTTCGGCATCGCCTACGCCGCCGACGCCACCTCGCTGACCGGCAGCGCGCCGTGCGCGACGACCGAGTCGGCGAGCGAGGGGCCGGGGACGTACGCGGTCGCGAGCCAGGGCTGCGCGCCGTCGGTATCGGCGTTCCGCACGGGGAGAAGTGAACATTGATGAGTGGTCAGCAACCGTCCCGGGGTGGCGCCCCGCACGTCTTCCAGCCGCTCGCCGCGGACGACCCGACCACCATCGCGGGCTACCGGCTGGCCGCGAAGCTCGGCGCGGGCGGCATGGGCAAGGTGTACCTCTCGTACACGCCGGGCGGGCGGCCCGTCGCCATCAAGGTGATCCGGCCGGAGTTCGGTGAGGACGCGGAGTTCCGGCGCCGGTTCGCGCAGGAGGTGCAGTCGGCGCAGCGCGTGCAGGGGCTGTTCACCGCGCCGGTCATCGACGCCGACACCGACGGCGCGCAGCCCTGGCTCGCGACCGCGTACGTCCCCGGCCCCTCGCTCGCCGACTCGGTCGTCGCGCACGGCGCGCTGCCGGTCGAGGCGGTGCTGCTGCTGATCGCCGGCATGGCCGAGGCCCTGCACGTCATCCACGGCGCGGGCATCGTGCACCGCGACCTCAAGCCCTCCAACGTCCTGCTCGCGGCCGACGGTCCGCGCGTCATCGACTTCGGCATCGCCTACGCCGCCGACGCCACCT
>NZ_RDBI01000001.1:86961-92532 GCF_008042125.1 Streptomyces sp. MS191 | reverse complement strand
GGCCTCAGGAGCCGGGGAGTCCGTGGGTGCCTCGAGCTCCCAGGCGTGCCGCTTGAAGTCCCGGACGAAGTCCGGGTGGTCCTCCCAGTTGCGCGCGACGCCGCGCAGGACGTCCCAGTTGTGCTCCAGGGCCTGGTCGATGATGTGGCGCAGGGTGGGCTCGGCCGTCGCCCGCCACCGTCTGAGGCCCGCCACACCGCCCCGGCACGACCCCGGGGCGCGGGCGCCGCCGCCTGCGCCCCGACCCGCCGTCGCAGCCCCCTCGCGGCAGAATGGCGWTCATGCTCCTGTCCTTCCTGCCCGTCCTCGAGCGCATCGCCGAGGAGATCGAGGGTCTCGCCGGGCGCGGCCGCCCCGCCGACTACATCCCGGCGCTCGCCGCCGCCGACACCGGCCGATTCGGGATGGCCGTCGCCGAACTCGACGGGACCGTGTACGGCGTGGGGGACTGGCAGGAGCCGTTCTCCACCCAGTCCGTCACGAAGGTCTACACACTCGCCCTCGCCCTCGCCCGCGAGGGCGACATCCTCTGGGAGCACGTCGGCCGGGAGCCGTCGGGCAACCCCTTCAACTCGCTGGTCCAGCTGGAGTACGAGAACGGCATCCCCCGCAACCCGTTCATCAACGCCGGCGCCCTGGCCGTCACCGACCAGCTCCACCAGCTCACCGGGGACGCCTCGGGCGCGCTGCTCGACTTCCTCCGGGAGGAGAGCGGCAACCCGGACCTCGACTTCGACCGCGACGTCGCCGCCTCCGAGACCGACCGGGGCGACCGCAACGCCGCGCTCGCCCACTTCATGGCCTCCTACGGCAACATCGTGAACCCCGTGCCGACGCTGCTGCGGCAGTACTTCCGCCAGTGCTCCATCGCGGCCTCGTGCGCGGACCTCGCCCTCGCCACCGGCTTCCTCGCCCGCCACGGCATCCGGGCCGACGGCTCACGCCTGCTGACCCGCAGTCAGGCCAAGCAGGTCAACGCCGTGATGCTCACCTGCGGCACGTACGACGCGGCGGGGGACTTCGCCTACCGGGTGGGCCTGCCCGGCAAGAGCGGGGTCGGTGGCGGCATCATCGCCGTCGTCCCCGGCCGCTGCACCGTGTGCGTCTGGAGCCCCGGACTCGACGAACGAGGCAACTCGGTGGCGGGCGTCGCGGCCCTCGACCGCTTCACCACCATCACGGGCCTGTCCGTCTTCTGACCCGCGCGGACCGGCTCCGGATCCGCCCGGCGGCGGACGGCGCACCGCCCCGGAGCCGCGGCCGCGCCGTCCACAGGACGGTCTCAGTCCTGCGCGGACCGCAGTACGAGGAACGGCCCGCGCAGCTCGTCGCCGTCGGGGGACCGCCAGCCGGCCGTGACATGGCCGAGGCTCTCGCCGTCCGGCGCGCCGCCGGGCCGCAGCACCCGCCGTACCTCGACCGTGACGTCCGGTGTGCCCTCCACGCACAGGAACGTCGCGTCCCCGCCCTGGGTGACCGAGGTCGCCACGTCCCCCGGGTCCCCCGCCGGGAACACGGCGCCGGAGCCGGCCGGCGCGAGAACGGGTACCACCGAACGGTCGTGCACTCCGGTGTCGTTCTGCGCCTGTGGCTCGGCGCGGCCCTGGAGCAGGGCGAGCAACTGCGCCACGACCACCGGGTCGTGCGTGCCGTCGTAGATCCAGCGGGTACCGAGCACCCCGTGCTCGGACGTACCCACCAGCGCGTGGTCCGCCCCTTCGAGCGGCGCCCCGCGGTAGCCGAGGGGCACGAGGTACGCGACGGGCCGATCGGCGGCGAGGTCCGCGACGACCATGAACTCGATCCCCACCTCGCCGTCCGGGTCGTCGAGCCGGAACCCGCCGGCCTTGACCGGCTCCGGCCGGTTCCCGTCGCCGGCGTACCAGGGCTGGGAGGGCAGCCAGGAGGCGAGGAGCTCCAGCTTGCCGGGACTCATGGTGGTGTGGTGAATGACGGCCATGCCTGCTGAACCTCCTCGACGCCCGCGAGGTTCCCGAGATCCGCACACGATCCGTCCACGGCCGGGAGAACTCCGACATCAGGTCGCTGACCCACACCGGCCTCAGGTGAGCGGGACCGCCCGCGACGGCACGTCGTGCCGCTGCTGTCCGCCGCTGGCCACCATGCGTACGTTGCCGGCCTCGTCGATCTCGGCCTGGACGATGCCGGTCTCGTCGGCGTAGACGGGGTGCCCGCCGGCTCCCTTGCGGTCGGTGCGGGAGACCACGATGGAGTCGCCCGAGACAGGGAAGGTCAGCTCGTAGCGTTCGATACGTCCCATACATCCTTTATACCGACGTACCGTGGCGCCGGCCGAGCCCGAGGCCCGGCCCACCGGAGCGGGAGAACCCGGGAACCCGGTCCCGACGGCCGCCCACGGCGGGCCCGGCACCCGGCCGGACCCCGGAAAACAAACACCCGGCGCCCGAGGACGCCGGGTGATCCCGGTACTGCGCGCCGCCCGCGACCCGAGCCGCGGGCGGGGGTGATCCCTGTATCAGCGGGCGTCCCGCTTCGCCTGCTTCTCGGCGTTCTTCTCCTTGATCCGCACCGTCTCCTTGCGGACCTCGGCCTGGGTCTCGCGCTCCTTCTGGAGCCACTCCGGGTTCTCGGTCTTGAGCGCGTCGATCTGCTCGGTGGTGAGGGGCTCGGTGACCCCGCCCCGCGCGAGGCCCGCGATCGAGACGCCGAGCTTCGCCGCCACCACCGGGCGGGGGTGCGGGCCGGTGCGTCGCAGTTCCACCAGCCACTCGGGCGGGTTCGCCTGGAGCTCGTTCAACTCGGTGCGCGAAACGACACCCTCCTGGAATGCGGCGGGGGTGGCTTCGAGGTACACACCCAGCTTCTTCGCCGCGGTCGCGGGCTTCATCGTCTGGGCGGTCTGGTGCGACGTCATGCCGTCAAGGGTATCGAGCATGTGCGCTACCTCTGACCACGGCCAGTAAGCTGGCCGAGTGACCAGCTCGGAAGAATCCCCGTCGTTCCGGCTCGCCTACGTCCCCGGAGTGACGCCCACGAAATGGGTGCGGATCTGGAACGAGCGACTGCCCGAGGTCCCGCTGACCCTCGTCGGCGTCCCCGCCGCCGAAGCGTCCGACATGCTCCGCGCCCGTGACGCGGACGCCGGATTCGTGCGGCTGCCGATCGACCGGACCGACCTCAGCGCCATCCCGCTCTACACCGAGACCACCGTCGTCGTGATCCCCAAGGACCACGCCGTCGCCGCGGTCGAGGAGATCTCCACCGCGGACCTCGCCGAGGAGATCGTGCTGCACCCCCTCGACGACACCCTCGACTGGGAGCGGCTGCCGGGACGGCCGGCGCTCGAGCGCCCCGCCACGACGGCCGACGCGATCGAACTCGTGGCCGCCGGGATCGGCGTCCTCGTCGTCCCCCAGTCGCTGGCCCGCCTCCACCACCGCAAGGACCTGACCTACCGGCCGGTCCTGGACGCCCCCGAATCCCGCGTCGCCCTGTCGTGGCCGGAGGAGGAGACCACCGACCTGGTGGAGGAGTTCATCGGGATCGTCCGCGGCCGTACGGTCAACAGCAGCCGGGGCCGCCGGCAGAACCCGGCGGAGTCCGGCCGCAAGGGCTCCGAGGCGGGCGGCGCCGCCCGCAAGCAAGGGTCCGGCAAGACCGGCGGGAAGACCGCCGGCAAGACGGGCGGACGACCGGGCGGTGCCGGGAAGCCGGCCCCGGGCCGCGCCGCACGCGGCGGGTCGGGCGGTTCGGGCGGAGCCAAGGGCGCCAAGCGCGGCAAGCCCCGTCGGCGCGGCTGAGGCCGACCCGCCCGGCTCGGCCTTCTCCGCACCCCCTCACCGCCCGAAGGACCCTCCGGACGGTGCACCCGACGGCGGTACGGTGGTCGGAAGATCCTTTCCGAAGGGGAGTGGCGTGACCATGCGACTGTTCGAGGACCTCGACCGGGCGGAGTCCGTACGATGACCACCGCCGAGGAGCCGCACGTCCTCCTGCGCACCGAGGGCCGTGCCGGCTTCATCACCCTGAACCGGCCGAGAGCCATCAACGCCCTCACCCACGCCATGGTCCTCCGTATCGACGAGGCGCTCACCGCCTGGGAGCACGACCCGGCCGTCGAGACGATCGTCATCGAGGGCGCAGGGGAACGCGGGCTCTGCGCCGGCGGCGACATCCGCGCCATCCACGACGACGCCCGCGCCGGCGGCTCCGCCTCGGTCGACTTCTGGCGCGACGAGTACCGCCTCAACGCCCGCATCGCCCGCTTCACCAAGCCGTACGTGGCGTTCATGGACGGCATCGTGATGGGCGGCGGCGTCGGGGTCTCGGCCCACGGCTCCGTCCGCGTCGTCACCGAACGGTCCCGTGTCGCCATGCCGGAGACGGGCATCGGCTTCGTCCCCGACGTCGGCGGTACGTACCTGCTCAGCCGCACCCCGGGGGAGCTCGGCACCCACCTCGCCCTCACCGGCGCACCCGTCGGCGCAGCCGATGCGCTGCTCACCGGCCTCGCGGACCACTACGTCCCCTCGGAACTCCTGTCCGGCCTGGCGGACGAACTGACCCGGTCCCCCGCGCACGAGGTACTGCCCCGGTTCGCCCGGCGAGCGCCTGCGGGCGAGCTGGCGGCCCAGCGCGACTGGATCGATGCCTGTTACTCCGCGGACACGGTGGAATCGGTCATCGACCGTCTGACGGACTCCGGCGTGGCCGAGGCGAAGGAAGCAGCGGTCACCCTGCTCTCCAGGTCGCCCGTCGCMCTCAAGGTCACCCTGGCGGCCCTGCGCCGGGCCCGCGCCTCGGCATCGCTGGAAGACGTCCTCGACATGGAGTTCCGTCTCTCCTGCACGGCGCTCCGCTCCCGCGACCTGATCGAGGGCATCCGCGCCCAGGTCGTCGACAAGGACCGCAACCCCCGGTGGACCCCGCCCACCCTCGAGGCGGTGACGGCAGCCGACGTCGCCCACTACTTCGGCGACTGACCGGACGGGTCGCGGAGCCGTCGGCTCCGCGACTTGACCCGCGCCGCCCGAGTCCGTAAGGTCCTCCGAGTTGCCACGGAACCGTACGGCTCCGCGGCCACGACTCCCGCCGCTCACGCGGCAACCCCAAACACCAGCACGATCTCCCTCCCGGGATGTATTTCGGCCTGTCCGAATTCATTTCCGGTTTCGGGATTCGGCGGCCCGATGCGGGAAGCGCCGGAATGATCCGCTAGAGTTCGGGACGTCGGAACGGCCCAACGGCCGAAATGACAAATCCCGCTGACCGGGAATCAGGCCGGAAACAGTCTGATAGAGTCGGAACCGCCGGAAGGGCCCGGAGCGAAAGCGAATGGGACCGGAAAGCACCGAGGAAATCGGGTCGGAAAGATCTGATAGAGTCGGAAACGCAAGACCGAAGGGAAAAGCCCGGAGGAAAGCCCGAGAGGGTGAGTACGAAGGAAGCGTCCGTTCCTTGAGAACTCAACAGCGTGCCAAAAATCAACGCCAGATTAGTTGATACCCCGTCCATCTTCGGATGGTCGAGGTTCCTTTGAAGTCCTACTGGCCCTTGTGGCAGGTAGGCAAAAAACACAGCGAGGACGCT
>NZ_RDBI01000001.1:80562-86861 GCF_008042125.1 Streptomyces sp. MS191 | reverse complement strand
ACGGCGCACGCGGCCGTGGCCTGGAAGGCCTGCCGGGTGGTGGGCCGCGCGAGGCCCCTGCCGGGCAGGGCCAGGGCGTGGGCGACGGCGGCGGCGATCCGCTCGTGGCCCAGGGGGCCGGCGTGCAGCCGGTCCGCGCTCCAGATCCGCGGGTCCGTCACCACCTCGTGCCCCGTGCTCTCCGAGACGACGACCCCGTGCCGCGCCGCGGCGACGCGGATCCGGTCGTTCAGCTCCTCGATCCGGGGGCGCAGCGGCCGGGCCAGCGGCACCAGGACGGTCAGGTCGGGGAAGGTGAGCGTCGCGACGCGCGTGCCGGCGCCGGTCAGCGCGGCGAACATCGCCTCCAGGTGCCCGGCCACCTCCGCCGCGTCGAAGGACGGCCGGAGCATGTCGTTCACGCCGGCGACCACCGTGGCCAGGTCGGGGCGGAGCGCGAGGGCGGGCGCGAGCTGCCGGGCCCGTACCTGGCCGGCGAGCAGCCCTCGGACGGCGAGGTTGGCGTACCGCACCCGGGGATCCACCACCGCGAGCCGTTCGGCGAGACGGTCGGCGAAGCCGCGCAGGCCCACGGTGTCGTCACCGTCGCCGACCCCCTCGGTCTGGCTGTCGCCGAGGGCCACGTAGCGGAGATAGGGGGTGGACTGCTCGCTGGTCGGCATGGCCCCACTCTATGGTCAGCAGAGTGGGTATTCAACAAATCTACTAATCAGTGAGGGGAGTGCCGAACCGGCCGCCGCGCGCCGACGACCGCCCCACCGACTCGACCAGGGGCAGCAGGCGGTGCGGCACGCGCTCCCGCAGCGCCATCTCCGTGCGCGTACGGACGACCCCGGGCAGCTGGATCAGCTGCTGGATCACGTCCTCCAGGTGGCCGTTGTCCCGCGCCACCACCCGCGTCAGCAGGTCCCCGCCGCCGGTGATCGAGAACGCCTCGACGATCTCCGGAACGGCGGCGAGCGCGTCACCGACCTCGTCCAGGTGCCCCTGCGTCACCTCGATGTGGACGAAGGCGAGCACGGGGTGCCCGAGCGCGGCCGGCGACAGGAACGGTCCGGTGCCGGTGATCACCCCGTCCCGCTCCAGCCGGTCGACGCGAGCCTGCACGGTGCCCCGCGCCACCCCGAGGATCCGGGCGTACTCCCGCACGCTGGTGCGCGGCTGCTCCAGCAGCAGGCGCAGGATGCGCGTGTCGAGCTCGTCCACCGCCATGGTCCGATGGCCTCCTTCTGGCCGGCGTCTACTCGCGAAGACTGTACCAATGGCCCACCTTCCATCGGTTGAGTTGAGCCAGTCGGCACAAGGATGTTTTCCTCGGAGCAGAGAACGTAGACGGCGCCGCGCATGCGCCGGACCGGCGACGAGGCCGGTACCGGACCGCGGCGCCTTTCCCATGTCCGAGAGCCGCCACGAGCAGGCCCGGGCACGAGATCACGCGAAGAGGGTGTGTGTACGGCAGCGGGGGCGGGTCGACCGTCGTGAAGAAGGGCCGGGAGACCGGCGGCCGGCTGGTCAGGCTGATGTTCGTGGCCCCGGACCCGGGGAAGGTCCGGCTGCGCGTCTCCTCGCGCGCCGTCCTCGGCGTCGGGCTCGCGGTGGCCGCGGCCGAACTCGCGGGCCTCTCGATGACCGCCTCCATCACCGGGGGACTGGCCGCGCTGCTCGCGCTCTTCACCGTCGGCGACCCCACCGTCCGCCGGCAGGTCCTCACCACCGCCCTGCTGCCCGCCGCGGGCTTCCCGGTCCTCGCGCTGGCCACCGCCCTGCACGGCGCGCCGCTGCTGCGCGACGCCTCCTGGCTGCTCGTCGTCTTCGCGGGGGTCTACGCCCGGCGCTGGGGTCCGCGCGGCCACGCGCTCGGCATCTTCGCGTTCATGATGTTCTTCGTCACCCAGTTCCTGCACGCGCTGCCCGCGCAGCTGCCGGAGCTGTACGGCGCGGTGACCCTCGCGCTCCTCGTCGCCGGAGCCGTGCGCTTCGTCGCCTGGTGCATCGAGCGGCGCGTCCCGCCGCCCGCCGCGCCCGCCCCGCTGCCCGGCAGGGGCCTCGCGCGGCCCACCACCCGGCAGGCCTTCCAGGCCACGGCCGCGTGCGCCGTCGCGCTCGCCGCCGGGCAGGTCATCTCGCACGACCGCTGGTACTGGGCCGTCGGCACCGCCTGGTGGATCTTCGTCAACACGGCCTCGCGCGGCGAGACGCTCGTCCGGGGCTTCCGGCGTGTCGTCGGCACCGTCACCGGCATCGCCGCGGGTCTCCTCGTCGCGATCCCGCTGGCGGGCGCGCCCGCTCCGACCGCCGCGCTGGTCGCCGTCTGCGTCTTCGGGATCTTCTACACGGCGCCGCTCTCGTACAGCTGGATGATGTTCTTCGTCACCGTCATGGCGGGCCTGCTCTACGGCCTGCTCGGCGTGCTCCACCCCGGGCTCCTGCTGCTGCGCTTCGAGGAGACCGCGGTCGGCGCGCTCGGCGCCGCCGTCGGCGTCGCCCTGCTGCCCGTGACCACGCACGCCGCGACCAACGCCTGGATCGAGCGGGCCGTGACCTGCGTGCACGAGTGCACCACGGTCGCCGCCCGTCGCCTCGCCGGGGACCCGGATGCCGACCCGGCCCCGCTCGCCGCCGAGCTCGAGCTGCTGCTCGGCCGGGCGAGGATCACGCTGGCCCCGCTGACGCACCCGCTGAGCCCGCTGCGCGCCCGCAAGGCCCGCGCCCGCCACGTCCTCGCCCTCCTGGACGACTGCGCGCGGGAGATCCGGGGGCTCTCGGCCGTGGCCGCCGACCCCGACGCCTCGCACGACGCCCGGCTCGCCGCCGCGTCCTGGCGGGTCGAGGTCGAACCACGTCACGTCGCCGGAGCGCTCGTTGGCCGCGTACAGCCGCCGTCCGGACGGGTCGAGGGCCAGGTCACGGGGCCAGTGGCCGCCGCAGGGCACGGTGCCGACGAGGGCCGCCCGGCCGCGCCGTCGCCCGCACCCGTCCTCCGTCCCGGAGCGGGCCGGCCGCCCTCCCCGTCCGCCCCGCCAGGACCCAGTTGGTCTAGACCGCCTGCTAACGTCGGGCCGGACTACGGAGCGGTCGACCCCGGCCGCTCGGCGGAAGGGGAGACGCCATGGGCGGCGCGCGCAATCCGGTACGGGCCTTCATCGGCTCCTTCACCTCGGCGGGCGGCCGCGGGATCCTCGCCGCCGACGTCGACCCGCGGACGGGCGCCCTGACCGTCACCGGATCCACCGACGCGGTCGCCGACCCGTCGTACCTCGCACTCGCCGGCGGCACGCTCTACGCCGTGTCCGAGACCGAGGCCGGAGCGGCGGCCGCCCTCGACGTCAGCGGAGCCGCGCCGCGGCCGCTCGGCGCCCCCGTGTCCGTCCGCGGCGCCGGGCCCACCCACCTCGCCGTCGCGGCCGGGCACGTCCTGACCGCGAACTACGGCTCCGGCAGCGTCACCGCCCTCCCCGTCGCCGCCGACGGCTCCCTCGGACCGGCCGCCGGCGTCGCCCGGCACCAGGGCTCCGGGCCCGTCGCCGACCGCCAGGCCGGTCCCCGCGCCCACCAGGTGCTGCCCGCCCCCGGGGGCCGCTGGGTGGCCGCCGTGGACCTCGGCACGGACTCCGTCTGGATCCACGCCCTCGACGCCGCGACCGGCGCCCTGCGGCCCCACGGCGAGACCGCCCTGCGCCCCGGCACCGGGCCGCGCCACCTCGCCTTCCACCCGGCGGGCGGCCACGCCTACGTCCTCAACGAGCTGGAGCCCACCCTCACCGTCTGCCGCTGGGACGCCGACGCGGGCGTCCTCGAACCGCTCGGCGAGGTCCCGGTCCTGCCCGAGGGAGCCGCCGGGCCGAGCTACCCCTCCGCCGTCGTCGTGGCCCCCGACGGCCGCTTCGTGTGGGTGGCCGTCCGCGGCGCCGACCTCCTCGCCGTCCTGGTCCTCGACCCGGACGGCGGCCGGGCGGCCCTCGTCGGCACCGTGCCCTGCGGCGGCCACTGGCCCCGTGACCTGGCCCTCGACCCGTCCGGACGGCGGCTGTACGCGGCCAACGAGCGCTCCGGCGACGTGACGTGGTTCGACCTCGACCCGGAGACGGGCGTCCCGAGCCGGGCGGGCGCCGTCGAGGCCCCCGCGGCCACCTGCGTGGTCCTCGGCTGACGGCGACCGGCCCGCGGCGCCCGCGGACGGCGGCGCGGGCCGGGCTCGCCCCGCAGCCGTCCCCGCCCGGCGGCACGCAGACGGGAGGGCCCGCTCCGGATGACTCATCCGGTGCGGGCCCTCCCGTACTGCTTCGCCGGCCTGCGCGCTCGCGCGCGGGTCAGTGGCTCGGCGCCCCCTGGGACTGCTGCGAGCCGATGCCCAGCGCGGCGGTGTACTGCGAGAGCACGAGCTTGCCGATCGCCGGGTACGCGCCCAGCGGCTCGGCGGAGGCGCAGCCCGCCTCCTTCGCGGCGGCGTCCAGCAGGCCGTCCGCCAGCTCGGGACCGATCAGGTACGGCGCGAGCGCCAGCTGCTCGGAACCGGAGCCGCGCAGCTGCTCGGCCACGGCGGTGATGGAACCCTCCTGGTCCAGCGCCGCGGCGATCACCGGGACGGCCAGCCGGGCGGCCAGCAGCATGCCGGTGATGCCGGCGGCCTGCACGGCCTCGTCGCCGCCGACCGTGGCCAGCACGATGCCGTCGGCGGCGGTGGCCACCGTGAACAGGCGGGCGCGGTCGGCGCGGGCCAGACCGGCCTCCGACAGGCGCACGTGCAGGGCCTCGGCGAGCAGCGGGTGCGGGCCGAGGACGTCGGTCAGCTCGGCGATGTTGCCGCTGTCCATGACGGCCTGGCGGATCCGGCGCATCAGGGCGCTGTCCGGGCCGGCGAGCAGCGGGACCACCACGGCGGCCGGACCCTCGGGGGCGCTGACCTCGCGACCGGCGGCCAGGGCCAGCTGGTAGCGCTCGGTGCGCACGGCCGCGGTGCGCGTGAGCGCGGCCGCGAGCGAGGGGTAGTCGGCGTCGTCACCGTCGAGGTAGCCGATCACGGCCTCCAGGCCGGGCAGCTCGGAACGGGCGATGCTCACGACCTCTTCGGCCAGCGAGCGTATGGCGGGCGAAGGCTCGCCGGGGACGGCGAGAACGAGTGCGGGAGCGCCCTCGGGCGCCGCCGCGGGTTCGGGGCGGCGGTGCCGTCCGGTCTGGCGGGGTCGCGGCATTCGTACAGGCAGGCCGGAAGCAGGCCCAGTGGGGGAGCTCATGGCGCCGCATGCTACTGGTTTTGCCCGCCGCGCAGTTCGGTGAGGTGCGACAGAGCGTTATCTGCCCCCCTATGTCCGAACAGTGGCTTACCTGATGAGATGGAGCATCCTCGGCTCCTCCGGCAGCAGGAGCGAACCGGTCGCGCACGCGGCGGCGAGGGAGACGGCTCCGGCCAGCGGATCGCCGGCGGCGGACACGGCGCGGACCTGCGGCAGTTGCTCCGCGAGCTCCGCGAGCTCCGCGCGCAGCGGCGCCAGCAGGGCGTCCCCCATCTTGAACAGACCGCCCGTCAAGGCGACTTCGCACGGCAGGCCGACGGGGCAGACGGCGGCGGCCGCTTCGGCGATGTGGGCCGCGGCCCGCGCCAGCACGTCACCGGCGACCGGATCACCCGCGTCGGCGCAGACGGCGACCGAGGGAGCGAAGGAGGCCAGCAGGGCGGGGCGGTCGGTCCGCGGGTAGAGGGAGCCGGGCAGTCCGGCGGCCGGCCCGAACAACTCCTCGGCCCGGGCGAGCAGCGCGGCCGAACCGCCGCGGCGGCCGTCGTACGCGCGCATCGCCGCCTCCAGGCCCGCCCGGCCGATCCACGCGCCGCTGCCGCAGTCGCCGAGCAGATGGCCCCAGCCGTCGGCCCGCCGCCAGGCGACCAGGTCCGTACCGAGCGCGATCATGCCGGTACCGGCGGCGACGACCGCCCCGGGCCGCTGCCCGAGCGCCCCCGCGTAGGCGGTGACCGCATCCGCGGCGAGGACCAGCGTGCGCACCCCCAGGGCACGCTCCAGTGCTCCGGGCAGCTCGGCGCGGAGTTCGTCGCCGAGCGTCGCCATCCCGGCGGCGCCGACCGCCACCGCCACGACCGTCCCGGCGTCGCCGCCGGACGCCTCGGTCCGGAGCGTCTCGACGGCGGGCAGCACCTGCGCCAGCAGATGGGCCGCCTCGATCCCGCCCGGCCCGGTCCGCACCGGTTCGCGGGACGAGACCGAGCCCAGCACCCGGCCGCCCGACGCCTCGGCCAGGGCGACCCGCAGGCCCGAACCGCCCGAGTCGACCCCGACGACCAGATC
>NZ_RDBI01000001.1:69890-80462 GCF_008042125.1 Streptomyces sp. MS191 | reverse complement strand
GCTGTGCCCGATGGCCATGCCCGGCGTGGGATAGGGGTCCTGGCCCACGATCAGCACCCGCACCTCGTCGAACGGCTGCTGGAAGGCACGCAGGACGTGCTGTCCCGCCGGAAGGTACGTCCGGCCCGCGGCCACGGATGCGGCGCACCGCCCGGCGGAGGGGCGTCCGTGTACGGGACCGTGCCCGGGCGGGCTCCGTGGTGATCGACTGTCCGTGTAGGCCGGTAGGGTGACCGACTGTGGCAGCACGACCGTTGAGTGAACTTGTGGAGCCCGGCTGGGCCGAGGCGTTGGCGCCGGTCGCCGGAGGCATCGCGGCGATGGGCGATTTCCTCCGTGCGGAGATCGCCGCGGGCCGGACGTACCTTCCGGCGGGACAGCACGTCCTGCGTGCCTTCCAGCAGCCGTTCGACGAGGTGCGGGTGCTGATCGTGGGCCAGGACCCCTATCCCACGCCGGGCATGGCCATCGGGCACAGCTTCGCCGTCGCGCCGGACGTGCGGCAGCTGCCGGGCAGCCTGGAGAACATCTACCGCGAGCTGAACACCGACCTGGGTCTCCCGCGGCCGTCGAACGGCGATCTGACGCCGTGGACCCGGCAGGGGGTGCTCCTGCTGAACCGCGCGCTCACCACCGCCCCGCGGAAGCCGGGAGCCCATCGCGGCGCCGGCTGGGAGGCCGTCACGGAGCAGGCCATCCGCGCGCTCGCCGCCCGCGGCAAGCCGCTCGTGTCGATCCTCTGGGGCCGTGACGCCCGGAACGCGCGCCCGCTGCTCGGGGACCTGCCCGCCGTGGAGTCGGCGCACCCCTCCCCGATGTCCGCGGACCGCGGCTTCTTCGGCTCGCGCCCGTTCAGCCGCACCAACGAGCTCCTGGTCCGCCAGGGCGCCCAGCCCGTCGACTGGAGCCTCCCGTAGAGGTGTCCCGCCGACCGGGCCGGGTGCGGGCCCGGGGGCCGTGGTCCGGCCCCCGACGGGACGTCAGCCGATGACCGCCGCGCGTACGCAGAGCACGTCCGGCAGGTGCGAGGCGAGCTGCTGCCAGGTGTCGCCGTCGTCCGCGCTCGCGTACACCTCGCCGTTGCGGTTGCCGAAGTAGACGCCCGCGGGGTCGCCGTCGTCCGTGCACATGGCGTCCCGCAGCACCGTGCCGTAGTGGTCGTCCTCGGGCAGCCCGGCGCCGAGGGGCTCCCAGCTGCCGCCCGCGTCCGTGGTGCGGTAGACGCGGCAGCGGTGGTCCGCCGGCACCCGGTCGGAGTCGGCGTTGATGGGGAAGACGTAGGCCGTGTCGGCGCGATGGGGGTGCGCCGCGACGGCGAAGCCGAAGTCGGACGGCAGCCCGGCGCCGATGTCGGTCCACCGGGCGCCCGCGTCGTCGCTGCGGAAGACGCCCCAGTGGTTCTGCAGGTACAGCCGGTCCAGATCGCCCGCGTCCTGCGCGATCTTGTGCACGCACTGCCCGAACTCCGGGTTCGGATCGGGCAGGAAGACCGCCGACACCCCGTCGTTCGACGGCGCCCAGCTCGCACCGCCGTCCTGCGAGCGGAACACCCCGGCCGTCGACACCGCGACCGTCAGCCGTTCCGCGTCCCGCCGGTCGGTGACGATCGTGTGCACGGCCTCGCCGCCGCCGCCGGGCACCCACCGGTCCCGGGTCGGGTGCTCCCACAGGGGGCGGACCAGCTCGAAGGACTCCCCGCCGTCCTCGGACCTGAAGAGCGCGGCGGGCTCGGTCCCCGCGTACACGACGTCGGGGGAGTGGGCGGGTGCCGGGTGCAGCTGCCACACCCGCTCCAGCGAAGCGCCCGTGTCCTGGGGGAACTTGACCGCGGGCCGCGGGGGCTCGCTCCAGGTGGCCCCGAGATCGTCGGAGTGGAACACCGAGGGACCCCAGTGCGCGCTGTCGCCCCCGACGAGCAGCCGCGGGGTGCGGCGGCGCGTGTCGATGCCGATCGAGTACACGGCCTGCGCGTTGAAGTGCGGGTCGTCGAACTCCCAGCGGCCGTCGCGCCTGCGACCGATGAACAGGCCCTTGCGGGTACCTACCGTGAGCAGAACGTCGGGCATGGCCGATCCCTCCAGGACGCCGTTGTCGCGGACAGGGGCCAGTCTGCACCCGGCCACCGACAGCGGCTCCCGGAACGACGTCTCCCCAGGTCGGACGCGTGTTACCGGTCCGGCCCGGGGAGACGGCGCCGCGGCGCGCGGGCTCAGATCGCCCAGGCGTACTGGCTGGGGGCGTGGGTCTCGGCGCCCAGCTCCCGCGCGGCCCGGCGCGCCCAGGAGGCGTCCCGGAGCAGCTCGCGCCCGAGCAGGACGGCGTCCGCCTCGCCGTTGGCGACGATCTTCTCGGCCTGCGCGGGCTCGGTGATGAGGCCCACGGCGGCGACGGGGAGCCCGGTCTCGGCCTTGACCCGCGCCGCGAACGGCACCTGGTAGCCGGGGCCGACCGGGATCTCCGCCGGGCCGCCGTTGCCGCCGCTGGACACGTCGAGGAGGTCGACCCCGTGCTCGCGCAGCAGGGCCGCGAAGCGGACGGTCTCGTCCGCGGTCCAGCCCTGCTCCGCCAGCCAGTCGGTGGCCGAGATCCGGAAGAAGACCGGCAGCTTCTGCGGCCAGACCGCGCGCACCGCGTCGACGACCTCGAGCGCGAACCGGGTGCGGTTCTCGAAGGAGCCGCCGTACTCGTCCGTCCGGTGGTTGCTGTGCGGGGACAGGAACTCGCCGATGAGGTAGCCGTGGGCGCCGTGCACCTCGACGACCTCGAAGCCGGCCTCGAGCGCGCGCCGGGCCGCGTCCGCGAACTGCCCGACGATCTCCCGAATCCCCTCGGGGGTGAGCTCGGTCGGTACGGGGTGGCCGTCGGCGAACTCCACCGGGCTCGGTCCGACCGGCTGCCAGCCGTGACCGTCCTCGGGCACCGGGCCGCGGCCCTCCCAGGGGCGGTTCGTGGACGCCTTGCGCCCGGCGTGCCCGATCTGGATGCCGGGGACGGTGCCGTGGTCCTTGAGGAATCCTGCGATCCGGCGGAGCGCCGCGACCTGGGTGTCGTTCCAGATGCCGAGGTCGGCGGGGCTGATCCGGCCCTCGGGGGCGACGGCGGTGGCCTCGACCAGGATCAGGCCCGTGCCGCCGGTGGCGCGGGAGGCGTAGTGGGCGAAGTGCCAGTCGGTGGCGACGCCCGCGTTCGGTCCGAACACCTCTGCCGAGTACTGGCACATGGGGGCCATCCACACACGGTTGGGGATGGTCAGCGACCGCAGGGTGTAGGGCTCGAACAGGGCGACGCTCATGGCGGACTCCGTTTCTGGGGGCCTGGTGGATGCTCGTACGATACTCATCGTAGTACGGCATCTGTCAAACTACGAGAGCTCTCGTACAATGGCCGGGTAGCCAGGACACCGGACGAAGTGGAGCCGCCGTGACGACCGCGACCAACCCCCGGGTCCTCGACCACCCCGCGCGGGACGAGATCCGCCTGGAGGACGTGCTGCACGCGCTGTCGGACGCGGTGCGGCTGCGCATCGTCAGCGAGATGGCGCGCGAGGACGCGGAGTTGAGCTGTTCGCACTTCGACCTGCCGGTGACCAAGTCGACGACCACCCACCACTTCAGGGTGCTGCGCGAGAGCGGCGTCATCCAGCAGATCTACCGGGGCACGACCAAGCTGAACGCCCTGCGCCGCGACGACCTGGACGCGCTCTTCCCCGGCCTCCTGGACAGCGTGCTGGCCGCCGCCGCCGCGCAGTCCCGCCGTCTCGGCGACCCCCGGATCGCAGGATTCCTCAAGGACCACGGCACCGTCCCCGGCATCCAGATCGGGCACGCCGGGCGCAAGGCGGCGCAAGGCGGTCCGGGATCTTCACCCGCCCGCGCCCCAGCGAGCGGCCGAGCTCCGACTCGGCGCGTTCGATGGCGAGCCAGCCCGGCCAGGCGACCGGCTCGTGCCCCAGCTCGCGCAGCGCGGCCAGCGGCTCGGCCGCCACCGGCCGGGCGGCGAGCCGTTCCGCGTCGGTCAGGAGCGAGGCGACGGTCTCCTTGGCGCAGGGCCGGTTCGTGCCGATCACACCGGTGGGGCCGCGCTTGATCCAGCCCGCCACGTACTCGCCGGCGGACGGTTCACCGTCCCGCAGCACACGGCCCGCCGCGTGCGGGACCGTGCCCCGGGCCTTGTCGAAGGGCAGCCCCGGCAGGGCGACCCCCTGATAACCGACGGCCCGCAGGACCAGCTGGGCCTCGATCTCCTCGTACCGGCCCGTGCCCCGTACGCCGCCGTCGCCGTCGGGCTCCGTCCGCTCGAACCGCACCCCGCTGACCCGGCCGTTCGCGCCGAGGAGTTCCACCGGGCGGAGGAAGAACCGCAGGGTGACGGAGCGACCGGTCGCCGCGTCGGCGGGAGGCGCGTCCGCCCAGCCCCGGACGACCTCCAGGTTCCGCCGGTTCACGGCCGGCAGCCCCGACGGATCCGCGAGCGACGCGTCGAGCGCCAGATCGGCCGGCTCCACCCGCACCCGCGTGCCGGCGAGACCGCCCAGCTCCCGCAGCTCTTTCGTGGTGAACCTGGCCTGGCCCGGACCGCGCCGGCCCACCATGTGGACCGCGCGGACCCGGCTCTCCTCCAGGGCGGCGAGGGCCTCCTGGGGCACGTCCGTCGCCCGCAGCTCGTCCGACGAGCGGGCCAGGATCCGGGCGACGTCCACCGCCACGTTCCCCACCCCGATCACCACCGCGGACCGGGCGTCGAGTCCGAAACCGTCGGCGGCCGCGTCGGGGTGCGCGCTGTACCAGGCGACGAACTCGGTGGCCGAGTGGCTGCCGGCCAGGTCCTCGCCCGGCACCCCGAGCCGCCGGTCGCGCGCCGCGCCGACGCAGTACACGACCGCGTGGTAGAGCTCCAGCAGCCGGGCGGGTGTCAGTCCGTGCGCCCCGACCTCGACGTTCCCGAGGAAGCGGATCCGCTCGTCCTCCAGCACCGCGCGCAGGTTCTGCTGGAGGGACTTGATCTTCTCGTGGTCGGGCGCGACCCCGTAGCGCACCAGACCGTACGGGCACGGCAGGCGGTCGAGCACGTCGACCCGCACGTCGGGCACCGCCGACTGCTGTACCAGCGCCTGGGCGGTGTAGACCCCACTGGGCCCGGAACCGACGACAGCGACACGAAGCACGGCCGTACTCCTTCCCGCCGCGGGGAGTCCCGCCGAGAGGCTTCCAGCATCGCACCGCAGCCCTTCCGGGGGGAGGCGCGCGACACGGTCCTTTCGGGTGCCGCGCTTCCCCGGCCGCCCGGGGCCTACATCGACCGCATCCGGTTGATCTCCGAGCTCTGCTGCGCGATGACGTCGTTCGCCATCTCCTCCACCAGCACGTTGTTCCCGGAGCCGAGCACCTCCGCCGCCATCGACACCGCCCCCTCGTGGTGCGTGATCATCAACCGCAGGAAGAGACGGTCGAAAGCGGCCCCCTCGGCCTTCCGCAACTCCGCGAGCTGGGCCTCGGTCGCCATCCCCGGCATCGCGTGGTGGTCGTGCGCGCCCTGGTCGCGCGGGCCGCCGTTGTTTTTCAGCCAACCTTCCATCGCGCCGATCTCCGGCCGCTGCGCCGCGGAGATACGCTCCGCCACCTTCCTCACCTGCGTCGATCCGGCCCGCTGCGGGGCGAGCGCGGTCATCGTCAGCGCCTGCCGGTGGTGCGCGATCATCATCTGCACATAGCTGAAGTCCGCCGCGTTGGGTTTGTCGTCCGGCCTCAGCCGCGCCGCCTCCTCCGGCGATATCCGCCGGGCCGGTTCACCCGGCTTGCCGGGAGCCACCACCGCGGGACCCGAGGCGCCCTTCGCCCGCGGCGCGTCCGGATCGGGTCCCGACTCGCAGGCAGCCAGGGCCAATACGGCGGCCGCGCCGAGCGCCACGGCGACTGCTCCACGGATACGGCGGTTCAACACGACGACCTCCAGGGTGGTTCCGGGGACGAAGACCTGGCACGACAGCGGGGGTGGGCGGACGCGCGGACAGTGACCGTTCCTAGCACGCTTCCGTGGGTCGTTGATCAAAAACCTTCATTACGTCTGTGTTGCCATCTGTTGAGATGTGCATGCAAAGGAAGATACTGCCGGGGTCCATCAACCGTTCAACCACGAACGGACACAAGGGAGGACGGAGTGACTTCGTTGCGTTCCACGCGTACCCCGCGCGCACGGATCAGAGGACTGGGTGTGGCCACCGCCGCAGCCGGACTGCTGGTCAGCCTGCTCGCAGCCGGCCCCGCAACCGCCACACCCGACCCGGGTGACTCCTCCGCGCCGGGCACCGTCTCGGCTCAGCAGGCCGCCGAGGCGCGGTCCGCCATCCAGAGCGGCGAGATACCTGGTGTGGACGAGATCGTCCACAGCAAGAACATCGAACACCTCGTCAACATCCCCAAGGACGCGCTCCCGGGGACGAACTCCGACCTGGCCTTCCAGGGCAAGTACGCCTTCGCGGGCAACTACGACGGCTTCCGGATCTTCGACATCAGCAACCCGAGGGCACCCAGGACCGTCGCGCAGGTGCTGTGCCCCGGATCCCAGAACGACATCTCCGTCTCCGGCAACCTCGTCTTCCTCTCCACCGACTCCTCCCGCAGCGACAACTCCTGTGCCAGCACCACCCAGCCGGCCACGGAGAAGTCCTCCTGGGAGGGCATGAAGATCTTCGACATCAGCGACATCACCAACCCCAAGTACGTCGCCGCCGTCGAGACGTCCTGCGGCTCGCACACCCACACGCTGGTGCCGAAGCGCAAGGACGTCTACGTCTACGTCTCCTCGTACTCGCCGAACGCCGCCTTCCCCGACTGCCAGCCCCCGCACGACGGCATCTCGGTCATCAAGGTGCCCCGCAAGGCGCCCGAGAAGGCCGCGATCGTCAACTTCCCCGTCCTCTTCCCGGGCGAGGGCCCGGACGGCGGCGGAAACCCCGGCGGCCCGACCAACCCGGGCGTCTCCAAGACCACCGGCTGCCACGACATCACCGTGCTGCCGGGCAAGGACCTCGCGGCCGGCGCCTGCATGGGTGACGGCATCCTCTTCGACATCGCGGACCCCGAGCGCCCGAAGGTGATCGACCAGGTCCAGGACAACGTCAACTTCGCCTTCTGGCACTCGGCCACCTTCAACCAGAAGGCCGACAAGGTCGTCTTCACCGACGAGCTCGGCGGCGGCGGCGCCGCCACCTGCAACGCGGCCGTGGGCCCGAACCGCGGCGCGGACGGCATCTACGACATCGTCGGCAAGGGCAAGAAGCGCAAGCTCGTCTTCCGCAGCTACTTCAAGATCCCGCGCCACCAGGCCGACACCGAGAACTGCGTCGCCCACAACGGCTCGCTGATCCCGGTCAAGGGCAAGGACCTGATGGTCCAGGCCTGGTACCAGGGCGGCGTCTCCGTCTGGGACTTCACCGACTCGGCCAAGCCCAAGGAGATCGCCTACTTCGAGCGCGGCCCGCTGTCCGCCACCACCATGGTCACCGGCGGCGCGTGGTCGGCGTACTACTACAACGGCTACATCTACTCCAACGACATCGCGAAGGGCTTCGACGTCCTGAAGATCTCCGACCGTCGTACCGACCCCGCGAAGCGGATCCGGATGGACGGCCTCAACGTCCAGACCCAGCCGGACTACTTCGACGACTTCGACCGCTGATCCGACGCGGTCACCCGGCCCACCAGGGCCACCGGCGTGATCGGCACGCCGTCGGGCGGACCTCCGTCCGGCGGCGTGCCGCGCTCCCATTCGAGCCCGTACCGCTGGAACAGCTCCGCGCGCAGCCGGCTCACCGGCATCGGCGCCCCGGGCAGCAGCACCGCGACCACGGCACCCATCAACAACGCCCGCAGCAGGGGGTAGTCCGTGTCCGGGTCGGCCGAGCCGTACCGCACCATCGTGTCCCGCAGCAGGGCGGCGAGCCGCTGCTGCTCCGGGCAGCGCACGAAACCCTCCGCCTGCAGGATCAGCGCCATGTGCGTCCGCATCAGCACCGGCCGGTCCACCGCCAGGCCCAGTACCGCGTCGATCGCCCGCGCCAGGCGCTCCCGGCCGTCGTCGGTCCGCGGCTCGCGCTCCAGCGCCTCCTCCAGCGTCAGGTGCATCAGCCGGTGCACGGCGGACTGCAGCAGCTGACGCTTGCCCGGGAAGTAGTAGGAGATCAGCCCGCGCGCCGAACCGGCCCGCTCGGCGATGTCGCCTAGTGTCGTCGCCTCGTACCCCCGCTCGGAGACCAGCTCGACGGTGGCCTGCAGCAGCCGCTCGCGCGAACGGCGACGAAGCTCTTCATTGACCGATGCGCTACGCGGGGACATGCTGGACTCCTGCGTTGACTGGCTCGCGGCCAATATACTCAGCGCATCCTGCTGTCGTGCCTTCGCGGCCGGTCAGCGGGGCTGCCGTCTGTTCTGGGCGACGCGGGGGATCGTCCAGGACAGGCGGCGTCACGAGCCTTCTCCCATTGTCCTCCGCTTCCCCGCGGGGGCCGCCCGGCGGTACGTGAGGATCGCGACGGCGACGCACGTCCACCCGAGGAGCCAGCCGGCGACCACGTCCGACGGCCAGTGCACCCCCAGGTACACCCGGGTCCACCCCACGCCCAGCACCGACACCACCGCCGCCACGGCGAGGACGCTCCAGCCCCGCCACGCCTCCCGCCAGTGCAGCGCGAGCACCCACAACAACAGCCCGCAGCTCACCGTCGCCGTCAGCGCGTGCCCCGAGGGGAACGCCGCGTACTGCGCCGAGTCGACCGGGTCGGGCCAGCTGGGCCGGGCCCGGCCCACCGCCGCCTTCAGCCCCTGCTGCAGCGCCGCCGCCAGCACGCTCGTCACCGCCAGCCAGAGCGCCTGCCGGCGGTCCCCCCGCCACCACAGCACCACCACCGCCACCGCGATCAGCGCGCGCATGGTCCACGGATCCCACACCCAGTCGGTGAGGATCCGGTTGACACGCGTGAAGCCGGGTTCGGCCACCGCGCTGCGATGCAGCGCGTCGACGACCCACCGGTCGAGGGAGAGCAGCGGAGGCCATCCCACGGCCACCAGGACGAGCAACAGCACGGCCAGGGCACCGGACACCACCGCGGAGGAGCGCATGGGGTGATCCTCCCCGACCCGCGCACCGAACGGAGCGACCGGCTCCGCGAAGGCGGCTAACCGAGTGCCCGCAGCGCCGGAACGAACGCCACCAGCACCGGCACCACCGGCACCAGCGCCGCGGCGGCGGTCAGCCGCAGGCGCCGCCCCGCCGTGAACCGCGGGGCGGCCCTGAGCAGCCGGTCCACCCGGCGCGGCAGATCCGCGCCCGGATCCGTGCCCGGTCCGAACACGCCGCGGTCCTCGTTGAGTTCCACCAGCGCCAGCGCGATCGTCAGCCGCCCGAAGCGGCGCGAGGCGACGTCGTCGGCCGCCAGCTCCACCAGCCGGTGCATCTCGTCCCGGAAGGCCGCGAAGACCGGAATCCCCGGAAAGCCCGTCGCCAGCGCCCCCGAACAGTGCCGCAGCCAGTCGTGCCGCGCCCGGGCGTGTCCCTGCTCGTGCGCGAGCACGGCGTCCAACTGACGCCCCTTGAGGCGGCGCAGCGCGGCCGTCGTGACGACCAGCTGCGGGGCCGGACCGGGGAGCAGCCACGCGTCCGACCGCTCGCCCTCCAGGACCACGAGACGCTCCTTGCCGGAGCCGCCGTCCCGTTCCTCGCCCGGCAACAGCGGGGACCGGCGCAGGAGTTCCTCGCGGCGCTGCCGGCGCCGGGCCCGCGCCCGGCCGATCTCCCGGCCCAGCATCGCGCCGCTCCACAGGCCGCCACAGGCGAGGGCCACCGCGAGCACGGCCGACCAGGGCCGGCCGGCGCCCAGTTCGTACGCCTCCAGCACGCCGCGCGGTGCGGGCGCGAAGACGCCGCCCCGCACCACCTGCCAGGCCGCCGCCGCGCTGAACGTCATCGACAGCGCGAAGCTCAGCAGGACTCCGGCCACCACGCACTGCCACACCCAGAGCGCCACCACCGGCTCGCGTTCCGCCCAGTCGGACCGCGACAGCATCCGAGGGGCCACGACAGCGGTGAGGACGCCGAGCGCGAGCAACGCGAGGGAGACCACCATGGCGTCAGACTATGAGGGCCGTGCTACTCGGGGGTATGCCCGCGCGCGGCAAGTGACGTACGCCACGGTTTCGCCCGGCGCGTCGGGCCACGCCCCTTGTGAGGCGGGGACGGCCGGCGGCGTCCCGGGTCAGCCGGGCAGCCGGAGCGGCCCGGTGCCGGTGCTCACAGCGTCACGAGCATCGCCAGCATCGCCAAGGCCATCGACAGCCGGCAGACCAGCGTGAACTCCGGGCGCTCCGCCCAGAGCACGGGAGCGGCGCCCGCCGGCGCCGCCACCGGGACCAGACGCGCCCCCGCCCGCAGGACGTATACCGAGTAGTACGCGAGCAGCGCTCCCGTGAGCAGCGGTATCCCCCCGGTGCCCGCTGCGCCGTGCCCGTATACCGAGTAGTACGCGAGCAGCGCTCCCGTGAGCAGCGGTATCCCCCCGGTGCCCGCTGCGCCGTGCCC
>NZ_RDBI01000001.1:65942-69790 GCF_008042125.1 Streptomyces sp. MS191 | reverse complement strand
GCTGACCCGGGACGCCGCCGGCCGTCCCCGCCTCACAAGGGGCGTGGCCCGACGCGCCGGGCGAAACCGTGGCGTACGTCACTTGCCGCGCGCGCAACGACGCGACCCCGAACACCACGGCGTACACCGACCAGCTCCAGACCGGCGGCGTGAGCACCGCCGCCGGCAGGGCCATCGCGGCCATCCCGAAGCCCATCACGGCCTCGCCGCCGGCGGCCCTGCGCTCCTCGCCCGCGCACCCGCGCCGACGCAGCAGGCAGTACACCGCGCTCGCCGCGCACAGCGCGACCATCGCCCACGCCGGCCACGCAGCCCACGCCGCTCCGTGCACCGCACACCTCCCCGTCCGACGGCGCCGCTCGGCCCCCCGGGTGCATGCCCAGCCACACCGGGGCACACGCGAGCGCAGAGGCGCGCAGGGGCGTACGAGGGGGAGCGCGCCCTCACGTTAGGCTCGGGGCCGATCGCCTTCACCGATCGATCAGCGCCCCGAGGGGAGACCGAACACCATGGACACCGCCGCGCCCCAGGACACCGGCCGGATCACCTACCGCGACGCGGTCGAGGACGACGTCCCGGTCCTGGTCCCGCTGGTCGAGTCGGCCTACCGCGGCGACTCCAGCCGGGCCGGCTGGACCACCGAGGCGGACATCCTCCAGGGCCAGCGGACCGACGCGGAGGGCGTCCGGGACGTCATCACCGCCGAGGGCAGCCGCCTGATGGTGGTCGAGAGGGACGGCCGGGTCATCGCCTGCTGCCAGCTGGAACACCGCGGCGACGCCGCCTACTTCGGCATGTTCGCGGTCAGCCCGGCGCTCCAGGGCGCCGGCCTGGGCCGCCTGATCATCACCGAGGCGGAGCGGCGGGTCCGCGAGATCTGGGGCGTGCGCGAGATGCACATGACGGTGATCTCGGTCCGCGAGGAGCTCATCGCCTGGTACGAGCGGCGCGGCTACCGCCGTACGGGACGGATGACCCCGTTCCCGTACGGCGACGAGCGCTTCGGCGTCCCGCAGCGCGACGACCTGCAGTTCGAGCTGCTGGTGAAGGAACTGGTCTGAGGGCCCCCGGCCGGGGGCGGGTCAGGCCGTGAAGCGGCCGGTGCGGCGGATCTCCGGATAGTCGGTCGTCGCGCCGTCCAGCTCCAGGGCCCGCGCCAGCCGCAGGTGCTCCTGGGTGTTCACCACCCAGCCGATCACCCGCAGCCGCTCCGCGTGGGCCCGCTCGACGGTCGCCAGCGTCAGGTGCCGGATGTTGAGGACGAGCGCGCCGGCCCCGACCGCGAGGGCCCGGTCCACGACGTCGTCGCCCCAGCGGTCCGCGACCAGGGCCGTGCGGACACCGGGCACGAGACGGGCGGTCTCGGCGATCGCCTCGTCGTGGAAGGACAGCACCTCCACCCGCTCGGCCAGGTCGCGCCGGTTCAGCACGCCGGCGAGCGCCTGGGCCGCCGCCACGTCCTTGATCTCGGCCTGGAGCGGGGCCCGCACCGCGTCCAGGACCTCCTCGAAGACGGGGACGCGCTCCCCGTCGCCGGCGTCCAGTTCGCGCAGCTCGGCGAGGGTCTGCGCGGAGATCGGGCCGCTGCCGTCGGTGGTGCGGTCGACGTCCGCGTCGTGCATGACGACGAGTGCGCCGTCCTTGCTCAGGTGGAGATCCAGCTCGATGGCGTCCATCCCGGCCCGCTCCGCCCGCACGAACGAGCGCAGGGTGTTCTCGGGTTCGACGCCCATGACTCCGCGATGACCGATGGTGAGGAAAGTCAAGACCTTCTCGCTTCCGTCGATGTCCCGGCCCGGGGACCCCTCCGGGCACCCGGTGCGGCTCGGGGCGCAGCCTAACGGCTGGACATCGAGAGGTCAGCGCACGTGCGGGTGTCGGCCGCCCCGGTTATCCGGGCCGGGCCCCACCCGGCCGGGGCGTCCCGGGGTCGTCGCAGGTGACGAGAAGCAGCCGGGCGTCCGGGGGCGCCCGAGCCACTCGCCCGCCGGGCGGCGGCCGGCCACCGCGCCGGCCGCCTCACGCCCCGTCGCACCGATCCTCGGACCGTCCGTCGGCGGGGAGGTGGTCCAGGTCCGTGAGCATCTCCCGGGCCAGCTCCAGCTCGGCCAGGAGCCGGCGCTCGCTCCAGCGCAGGGCCACCACCGGGTGCCGCCAGCGCGGTTCCTCCCGCGCCCGGGCCAGGGCGGCCCGTACCTCGGCCAGTTCGTCGTGGGTGAGGGCGAGATGGTCCTCCACCAGGGCCCGCAGGCGTTCCGGCGCGGCCAGGTGCCCGAGCCACACCCGCAGGACCAGCGGGTGCTTGAGCACCACCGGGCCGCCCTCCCCGGCCGCCCACGCGTCCAGCGCGGCCCGGCCCGCGTCGGTGATCGCGTACCGGCGCTTGGCCCGCGGCTCCTCGGGCCCGGACCGCGCGGACGTGACGTAACCCCGTTCCTCCAGCCGCCGCAGCTCGGCGTAGATCTGGCTGATCGCGGGAGACCAGTGGAAGAAGCGGAGCGAGGAGTCGGCCCACTTCTTCAGCTCGTACCCGGTGCGCTCGCCGGGGAACGAGAGCAGGCCGAGCACGGCCCAGGCGGTCTGCGGCAGTTCCGGTGCCGGGCCGTGCGGGATGTCTTGCCCGTTCGCGATATGACGACTAGTCATATGGCGAATTGAAATGAAGACAGCGCACGGACACAACCCCCTGGAGGGCACGTGAAGTTCTCCGTGATCTTCGAGGCGCAGCTGGCCGACCCGACGGTGGAGCACGAGCACCAGGTCGTCCGGGACTGCGTCGAACAGGCCGTTCTCGCCGAGGAGATGGGGTTCGACCGGATCTGGGCGGTCGAGCACCACTCCCTGAAGTGGTACGCGCACATGTCCGCCCCTGAGGTCTTCCTCGGCTACGTGGCCGCCCGGACCAGCAGGATCCGCCTCGGCCACGGCGTCGTCTGCATGCCGTTCCGGTTCAACCACCCGGCCCGCGTCGCCGAACGCGCCGCCATGCTGGACCTCCTCTCCGGCGGCCGGGTCGACCTCGGCGCGGGCCGCGGCGGCACGGAGCAGGAGACCTCGCTCTGCGGTGTGGACCGGGACCGCACGGCCCGGGAGGTCGAGGACGCCCTGCGCATCATCGGCGCCGCCTGGCAGAAGGAGGAGCTGGAGTACCACTCCGAGCTGATCAGCATCGACCCGCACCCGATCCTGCCCCGCCCGCGCCAGACGCCCCATCCGCCCCTCTTCCTCGCCTGCAGCCGTGCCGAGACCCTCGTCCAGGCGGCCGAGCTGGGCATCGGCGCCCTGGTGATGGGTTTCGCCGGGCCGGAGTCGATCGCCGGGATGCGGCGGACGTACGACGCCGCCCGGGCCGCCCGCACGGGGGACCGGTTCGTCTCCACCGTCGTCAACGACCACTTCTCCGTGCTCTGCCCCACGATCGTCCTCGACGACCGGGCCGAGGCCCGGCGCGTCGGCATCCGGGGCCAGCGGTTCTTCGCCCAGTCCATCGGCCACTGGTACGGGGGCGCCGGGATACCCGACGAGGCGGTGGTGGCGGGCGCCACCGGCGCCGACGAGGAGGCGGCGATGCGCCGGGCCTCGGAGCAGGTCGTGGCGCGCCTGCACGAGCAGCGCATCCCGGTGCGGCCCTCCGCCACGGCCACCTTCCACGCCGACCACGCCTACGGCACCGCCGAGGACGCCGTCGCGTACGTGGAGCGGCTCCGGGACGCGGGCGCCGACGAGATCATGTGCCTGATCCAGATGGGCACGGTGCCGCAGGAGGCGTGCCTGGAGACGCTCCACGTACGCGACGGCGTCCTCGGCGGTGCCGTAGGCGTGGTCGGCGTGGAAGGTGGCCGTGGCGG
>NZ_RDBI01000001.1:46472-65842 GCF_008042125.1 Streptomyces sp. MS191 | reverse complement strand
GGCGACACGCCCCGCGACCCCGTCACCCCCTCGGCCGCCGCACCCGGCGCACCGGTCCCGGCCGCCGGAGCCCTCGTCCCCGTCGTCCCCGCGGCTGCCGGAGCCCCCGACTCCGCCGGCACGATCGGCCCGGACCGGCTCGACCCCGCCGCCCGGCCCTTCGTGGAGCTCCTGACCGCGGTCTTCCCCGACGTKGGAGGCGCCGTCACCGACCCCGCCGAGGCCCGGCGGATCCTGGCCGCCGCCCCCGCGGTGCCCGGGGAGCCGCCCGCCGTGGGCGCGGTCGAGGAGGGCGTGATCCCGGGGCCGCCCGGCGCCCCCGGCCTTCCCGTACGCGTCTACCGGCCGCCGGGCGGCCCGGGACCCCGCCCGACCGTCGTCTTCCTGCACGGCGGCGGCTGGGTGCTGTGCGGTCCGGACACCCACGACCGCACCTGCCGCTCGCTGTGCCGGGAGTCAGGGGCCGTCGTGGTCTCGGTGGACTACCGGCTCGCCCCCGAGGCCCGCTTCCCGGCCGCCGTCGAGGACGCGTACGCCGCCGTGCGGTGGGCCGCCGCGCACATCGACCACCTCGGCGGGGCACCGGACGCCCTCGTCGTGGCCGGGGACAGCGCGGGCGGCAACCTCGCCGCCGCGGCGGCGCTCCTCGCCCGGGAGCGCGGAGGCCCCGCCCTCGCCGGCCAGGTCCTCCTCTACCCGGCGACCGACCTGGCCGGCTCACCCGCCTCGTACCGGACCAACGGGCAGGGCTACTACCTCACCACCGCCCACATGCGCTGGTACCGCGACCACTACCTGGGCCCGGACGGCGACCCCCGCCATCCGCTCGCCTCCCCGCTCCGTGCCGAGCCGGCCGGTCTGCCGCCCGCCCACGTCCTCACGGCGGGCTGCGACCCGCTGTGCGACGAGGGCCGGGCCTTCGCCGCCGCTCTGCGCGACGCCGGGGTCCCGGTCACGGAGGACCACCGGCCCGGGATGTTCCACGGATTCCTGGCCCTGTCCGGATACCTCGAGGAGGCGGCCGACGCCCTGTCCCGGGCGGCGGATGCGATTGCCTCGATGCGCCCAGACAGGAAAAACAGCGGCGATCAGGGGGGTCGCACAGGATAATTTCTCTCATCTCCTCTTGTGGGGGAGAACCTCGCACGGTTACGGTGTCTTAACGCGAGGTTCTCCTGTGGAGGAAGAGGCATGACGGAAATTCTTGTGCAGGACGTGACCAGTGGGGGGATATCCACCGCCACCCCGGTGATCGAGCACCCTGCCTGGCCCGAGCTCAAGGGTGCCGTGGAGGAGATCCGTCCCTGGCAGAACGCCGACGGCTCCATCGACTTCGAGGCCGAGGGCGCGCCGACCCGTGAGGTCGTCACCGTCACCGTCGGTCGTGTCGCGCACGCGGTCGAGCAGCTCTCCCCGCTGCTCCCGCACGACGCCGCCTACCACCTCGCGCTCGTCGCCGACCTGCGCAAGTGGGTCGAGGAGGGCTTCGGCGTGCCGGACTTCCTCGACTCGCTGCTGGCCTTCCAGCCGGCCGCCGGCCGCGAGGACGGGCTCCAGCACCTGGTGCTCTTCCCGATGTACACGCAGAACGGCAACCCCGACCGCAACTTCGAGGCCGTCGTCCTGCGCATGGTGTGGCCCGAGTGGCTCTCGGAGCTGGAGCGCACCCGCTACGACAACCCGCTGTTCTGCGGCATCACCTTCGAGGACTTCACCGCGGGGTACGACACGCACTCCGCCGTCCTCTTCCCCGAGACCATCGCCGTGCGCGAGGCCCCCGAGCGCTTCAGCTGGGGCGGCATCTTCTGCGACCGCGAGGCCGCCCGCTTCCGCAAGGTCACCGAGGCCGCCGTCGACATCCTGGGCATCGAGCTGCCCCAGGACATCGCCGCCATGGTCCAGGACCAGGAGCGGTGCGAGAAGGCGTTCGTCCTGTGGGACATGGTCCACGACCGCACCCACAGCCACGGCGACCTCCCGTTCGACCCGTTCATGATCAAGCAGCGCCAGCCGTTCTGGATGTACGGCCTGGAGGAGCTGCGCTGCGACCTCACCGCCTTCAAGGAGGCCGTGAAGCTGGAGGCCGAGGGCAACACCCACGGCCGTGACGTGCAGTACGCCGTCCTCTTCGACCGGATGTTCCGCTTCCCGGTCTCCGGCGACCGCAACCGCAACTACGACGGCGTGGGCGGCCAGCTCCTCTTCGCGTACCTCCACAAGCACGACGTGGTGCGCTGGACGGACAACAAGCTCAAGATCGACTGGCAGCGGGCCCCCGAGGTCACCAACCAGCTCTGCGCCGAGATCGAGAAGCTGTACCGCGACGGCATCGACCGCCCCAAGCTGGTCCACTGGCTTGCCGCGTACGACCTGGTCTCCACCTACCTCGCTCCGCACCCGGGCTCCCGCTGGGCCAAGGGCCCCGACGCCCTGGACCTGTCGCTGCCGCCCCGCAAGCTCGTCGACGACGTGCTTCCGGACGAGTTTCCGCTCAGCATGTTCTATGAGGCCCTGTCCAAGAAGCTGAAGGGCGTGATCGCCTCCACCAAGGGCATCACCGCCGCCGACGCGTCCCGGGACGGGCAGGCTGCCGCGTGAACCCTGTCACGGAGGAGGCGACGACCATGAACGGCAACGGGAACGGCGGACCGCTGGACGGAGCCGTCATCGCGGTCGCGGGAGCGGCCGGCGCCGCCGGCCGGGCGACGCTTCTGCGTCTCGCCGAAGCCGGAGCGACCGTCGTCGCCTCGGACGCGGATCCCGCGCGTCTGGCCGAGGCGGTCGACGCCGCCCGCTACGCCCACGGCGGTGCCACCGTCATCGGTGACACGGTCGACCTCTTCGACCTGGGCGCCGCCCGCGAGTGGGCGGACAAGACCGAGAAGGAGTTCGGCCGGATCGACGGGCTGGTCCACCTGGTGGGCGGCTGGCGCGGCAGCTCCTCCTTCGCCGAGACCGACCTCGCGGACTGGACCTTCCTGGAGAAGCTGCTCATCCGCACGGTCCAGTCCACCTCGCTCGCCTTCCAGGACGCGCTGCAGCGCAGCGACCGCGGCCGCTACCTGCTGATCAGCGCCGCGGGCGCCTCCAAGCCCACCGCCGGGAACGCCGCCTACGCGGCGGCCAAGGCGGCGGCCGAGGCGTGGACCCTCGCGATGGGCGACGAGTTCCGC
Organism: Streptomyces sp. MS191; assembly: GCF_008042125.1. Classification (GTDB taxonomy): domain Bacteria; phylum Actinomycetota; class Actinomycetes; order Streptomycetales; family Streptomycetaceae; genus Streptomyces. The sequence goes on along the minus strand of NZ_RDBI01000001.1, from coordinate 62,669 downwards.
AAGGCGGGGGGCGAGGAAGGCCCGTCGGCGGCGGCTGCGATCCTGGTGATCAAGGCACTGGTGCACGACGCCATGCGCGCCGAACGCCCCAATGCGAAGTTCGCGGGCTTCACCGACGTCAAGGATCTGGCCGACGCCATCGCCGGTGTCTGGGACCGGCCCGCACAGGAAGTGAATGGACAGCGTCTGTGGCTGACCCCCAAGCCGTGACCCCGGCGTTCCCCACCAGGACCGACGCGCGTCGTCACCACGACCCGTCGGTCCGGGGCTTCGCCAGCGACAACTACGCCGGCGTCCACCCCGAGGTGCTCGCCGCCCTCGCTCTCGCCAACGACGGTCACCAGATCGCGTACGGCGAGGACGACTACACCGAGCACCTCCAGCGGATCATGCACAGCCACTTCGGCCCGCACGCCGAAGCGTTCCCGGTCTTCAACGGGACGGGTGCGAACGTGACCGCGCTGCAGGCCCTGACCGACCGCTGGGGCGCGGTGATCTGCGCCGAGTCCGCGCACATCAACGTGGACGAGGGCGGCGCGCCCGAGCGGATGGGCGGCCTCAAGCTGCTCACGGTGCCGACTCCGGACGGCAAGCTCACCCCCGAGCTGATCGACCGGCAGGCGTGGGGCTGGGAGGACGAGCACCGGGCCATGCCGCAGGTCGTCTCGATCACCCAGAACACCGAACTCGGCACCGTCTACACCGTGGACGAGATCCGGGCGATCGTGGAGCACGCGCACGGCAAGGGCATGAAGGTGCACCTCGACGGGGCCCGGATAGCCAACGCCGCGGCCTCGCTCGACGTGCCGATGCGCGCCTTCACGAACGCGGTGGGTGTGGACGTCATCTCGTACGGCGGCACGAAGAACGGCATGCTCTTCGGCGAGGCTGTCGTGGTGCTCAACCCGGACGCCGTCAGCCACATGAAGCACCTGCGCAAGCTGTCCATGCAGCTCGCCTCGAAGATGCGCTTCGTCTCCGTGCAGCTGGAGGCCCTGCTGGCCAAGGACCTGTGGCTGCGCAACGCCCGGCACTCCAACGCCATGGCGCAGCGCCTCGCGGCCGGCGTCCGCGGTGTCGACGGCGTGGAGATCCTCTACCCCGTGCAGGCCAACGCGGTCTTCGCCCGGCTGCCCCACGAGGTCAGCACCCGGCTGCAGAAGCGCTTCCGCTTCTACTTCTGGGACGAGGCGGCCGGTGACGTGCGCTGGATGTGCTCGTTCGACACCACGGAGGACGACGTGGACGCGTTCCTCCAGGCCCTCAAGGAAGAAATGGCGCGATAGCGCCCATCGAATCGCATGGATATGCGTCCGGACGGAAAGTCATTGACTACCGTCCGGACGCTTTCCTATGCTCCCGCTCCATGGAGATGATCCAGCAAGAACCCGACATCGCCGCATACCTGACGGAGTGCGAGGCGGTGGACCATCGCCATCCGCGGGTGCGCGCCGTCGCGGACGAGCTGTCGTCCCGGCACTCCGATGCATACTCATACGCGAAGGCCGCCTATGAGTTCGTACGGGACACCATTCCCCACTCGGCGGACTCCGGCGACCCGCGTGTCACCTGGCGCGCCTCCGACGTGATCGGGGCCCGTACCGGTATCTGCTACGCCAAGTCGATCGCCTACGTCGCGCTCCTGCGGGCCCGGGGCGTCCCGGCCGCCCTCTGCTACCAGCGGCTCGCCGACGACGACGGCTCGAACCCGGTCGTCCACGGCCTGGCCGCCGTCCGGCTGCCGGGGGCCGTGCGGTGGGCGCGGCAGGACGTCCGGGGCAACAGGCCCGGGATCGACGCGCAGTTCTCGCCGGACGAGGAGCGGCTGGCCTGGACCGTACGGCCGGAGTGCAATGAAGTGGACTACCCGGTGCTCTATGCTGAACCGCATCCGGCCGTCCTGAGCGCGCTGCGCGCCGCGTCCGACCGGCCCCACCTCGCACGCACGCTCCCCACGGAGCTCTGACCGGAACCGAACGGCGGACCATGACTCTCACGCTCACCGTGTCCGACGAGGTACGCAGCCTCGTCCCCGGCTTCACCCATCTCGCCGTCGAGGCGCGCGGACTCGTCAACGGGCCCAGCGACGAGGTGAGTTCGGCCCTCCTGGACGAGGCGGGCCGCCGGCTGGCCGAGCGTCTCGACGGCCGTTCCCCGGACCGCGACCCGCACGTCGCCGCCTGGCGCGCCGCCTACACGGCCTTCGGCGCGAAGCCCTCCCGCACCCGCAACTCCGCGGAGGCGCTGGCCCGGCGCGCCCTCGCGGACGGCGGACTGCCGCGGATCAACCGTCTCGTCGACGCGTACAACGCGGTCAGCGTCGCGCACCTGATCCCCGTCGGCGGCGAGGACCTGGACCGCATCCAGGGCGCCATGCGGCTCGTCGTGGCGACCGGGGACGAACCGTTCGCGACGACGGCCGGCGGGGTGGAGACCGTCGAGCACCCGGAGGCCGGCGAGGTCGTCTGGCTCGACGAGGCCGGCGTCACCTGCCGCCGCTGGAACTGGCGGCAGGGGCCGCGCACCCGGATCGACGGCTCCACCGTGAACGCGCTCTTCCTGCTGGAGGCGCTGGAGCCGATGACCTCCGAGCAGCTCGTGGCCGCGGGTGCCGAACTCGCCGAATCGCTGGAACGCCTGAGCCCCGGGGCGCGGATCACCGTCGGCGCCCCGGAGTGACGTTTCAGCGGACGGGGCCGGTCAGCCCGCTTCCTTGACCTGCGCCGGCGTCGGAGCCGTGCCCCCGAGGTGCGCCGGGACCCACCAGGTGTCGCCGGCGTCCTTGGGGCGCACGGGGTAGGCGCGCTGCGCCGCCTCCAGGAGCTCCTGGACGCGTTCGCGCAGCCGCCGGGTGATGGCGCCCGCGTACTGGTCCGTCGGCGCCTCGATCGGCTCGCCGACCCGGATGGTGACCGGGATGTGCTGGCGCTTGAAGTTCCGCGGGCGGCCCTTCGTCCAGATCCGCTGCGTGCCCCACAGCGCCATCGGGATCAGAGGGACCCCGGCCTCCTGGGCGAGCCGTGCGGCACCCGACTTGAAGCTCTTCAGGGTGAACGACTGGGAGATCGTGGCCTCGGGGAAGACGCCGATCACCTCGCCCGACCGCAGGGACTCGAGCGCGTGCTGGTACGCGTGCTCGCCCTGTGAGCGGTCGACCGGGATGTGCTTCATGCCGCGCATGAGCGGACCCGACACCTTGTGCCGGAACACCGAGTCCTTGGCCATGAAGCGCACGAGGCGCTTCTGCGGCAGCGCGGCCAGACCCGTGAAGATGAAGTCCAGGTAGCTGATGTGGTTGCTGACGAGTACCGCCCCACCCGAGCGCGGGATGTTCTCCGAACCCTGAGTGTCGATCTTCAGGTCGAGCGCCTTGAACATGGTCAGAGCGGCGCCGATGACCGGCCGATAGACGAGTTCTGCCATCGGAGAGGAACCCCTTCTTCAGTGCCTGGGGATGGTTCTCCCGGCGGAAGTTACGCAGCCGTAGGTTTTTGGCTTTGGGCAGATCGTGCCCCATGTGGGCCGTGCTGACCAGTCCTGACGCCTTCGTACGGGGAGATTCTCGTCACCCCGCGCACGCGGGGCGGGAATCGAACGGAGCCGTGGGACGCTGCATGCGGAGAGCAGGGACGGCAGGGAGGCGGACACGTGAACGAATCGGGCGAGGAGTCCGGCACCCTCGGGCGGGGCGCCGGCGGGCGGGACGCGGGCCCGCTCGGCGCCGACCGGCTCGGCGCGGAGCTGGGGGAGCGGYCCACCCTGGTGCAGTTCTCCACCGCGTTCTGCCAGCCCTGCCGGGCGACCCGCCGCACCCTGTCGGAGGTGGCGGGGATGATCGACGGGGTCGGCCACGTGGAGATCGACGCCGAGGAACGGCTGGACCTGGTCCGCGCGCTCGGCATCGAGCGGACCCCCACGGTGCTCGTCCTGGACCGGACCGGACGGATCGTCCGCCGGGCCGCCGGGCAGCCCCGCAAGGCGGACGTCATCGCCGCGCTGGGCCGGGCCGTCTGACGCGGTGACACATCTCCCACATCGCGGTACGCACTTGACTGCACCCGGCAACGATCGTCAGTCTGGCGGGGTGCCCCAAGAACTCCTTCTCTACGGCCGGGCCCACGTGGACCTGGCCCGCAACGCGAGCGCGCGCTGTCCGGGTGTCTGAGAACCCACGGACCCCTCTCACGACGCCCTCGCAGAAGGACAATTCCATGACGGTTTCGCCCGAGCTCCGCACCATAGGCGCCCCTCGGCAGGCTTCTCCCGATCTCCTCCGCTCCGTCTTCCGCCAGCACGCCGCCGGTGTCGCGGTCGTCACCGCCTACGGCGACCGCCCCGTCGGCTTCACCGCGACCTCCCTCAACTCCGTCGCCGCGGAGCCGCCGCTGATCTCCTTCGGCGTGGGCACCTCCTCCTCCAGCTGGCCCGTGGTGGCCGAGGCCGAGCACATCGGCGTCCACATACTCGGCGAGCACCAGCGGGACCTGGCCGCCACGTTCGCCCGGAGCGGCGCCGACCGCTTCGGCGACCCGACGCGCTGGAGCGTGGGGCCCGAGGGCGTCCCCGTCCTCGACGGCGTGCTGGCCTGGCTCGTGTGCCGGGTCGTGGCACGCGTACCCGCCGGCGACCACCGGATCGTGATCGCCCAGGCCGTGGCCGGCGACCCCGACGGGACCGGCCGGCCGCTGATCTACCACCAGGGCCGCTTCAACGCGCTGCGCGACTGAGAGTTCCGCCCCTCCGGCGTTGGCAAGGTCACACGCCTGAGCGCTTGCTTACTGGTAACGGACTGGGTGTACTGACGAGTAATATTCCGGTCGGGGGCTACGCACGCCCCGACCGGAAACCCGCCCTTCAGGCGCCTATGCTGCGAGCAACAAGGCAGCCCAGTAATGACCGATGCAGTAGGAGAGCCGGCGTGAGCTTGAGGATCGTTGTCTGTGTGAAGTACGTGCCCGACGCCACCGGCGACCGGCACTTCGCCGATGACCTGACGGTGGACCGCGACGACGTCGACGGCCTGCTGTCGGAGCTGGACGAGTACGCGGTCGAGCAGGCGCTCCAGATCGCCGAAGAGGCCGACGACGCCGAGGTCACCGTCCTGACGGTCGGCCCCGAGGACGCCAAGGACGCTCTGCGCAAGGCGCTCTCCATGGGTGCCGACAAGGCCGTCCACGTCGAGGACGACGATCTGCACGGCACCGACGTCATGGGTACCTCGCTCGTGCTCGCCAAGGCCATCGAGAAGACCGGCTACGACGTCGTCATCGCCGGTATGGCCTCCACCGACGGCACGATGGGCGTCCTGCCGGCGATCCTCGCCGAGCGTCTGGGCGTCCCGCAGGTCACGCTGCTCTCCGAGGTCTCCATCGCGGACGGCGTCGTGAAGGGCCGCCGCGACGGCGACACCGCGTCCGAGCAGCTGGAGGCCTCGCTTCCCGCGGTCGTGTCGGTGACCGACCAGTCGGGCGAGGCGCGCTACCCGTCCTTCAAGGGCATCATGGCCGCCAAGAAGAAGCCGGTGGAGTCGCTGGACCTCTCCGACCTCGACATCGAGGCCGAGGAAGTGGGTCTGGAGGGCGCCTGGACCGCGGTCGACTCGGCTGCGGAGCGTCCGGCCCGCACGGCCGGCACGATCGTCAAGGACGAGGGCGAGGGCGGCAAGCAGCTGGCCGAGTTCCTCGCGAGCCAGAAGTTCATCTAGGGCTCGCGCGAGCCGCTGAAGTCCGCCCCCTTTTCGTTCGCAGGAGATTGAAGTCCCATGGCTGAGATTCTCGTCTACGTCGACCACGTCGACGGAGCCGTCCGCAAGCCCACCCTGGAGCTGCTGACCCTCGCCCGCCGCCTCGGCGAGCCCGTCGCCGTCGCGCTCGGCGCCGGCGCCGAGGCCACCGCCCCGGCGCTCGCCGAGCACGGCGCGGTGAAGGTCCTGACCGCCGACGCCCCCGAGTTCGCCGAGTACCTCGTGGTACCGAAGGTGGACGCGCTCCAGGCCGCGTACGAGCAGGTCTCCCCGGCCGCCGTGCTCGTCCCGTCCTCCGCCGAGGGCAAGGAGGTCGCGGCCCGCCTCGCGGTCCGCATCGGCTCCGGCATCATCACCGACGCCGTCGACCTCGAGGCCGGTGACGAGGGCCCGGTCGCGACGCAGTCCGCGTTCGCCGCCTCCTTCACCACCAAGTCCCGCGTGTCCAAGGGCACGCCGGTCATCACGGTCAAGCCGAACTCGGCCCCGGTCGAGGCCGCCCCGGCCGCCGGCGCCGTCGAGGCCCTCGCCGTCACCTTCTCGGCGCAGGCCACCGGCACCAAGGTCACCGCCCGCACCCCGCGCGAGTCGACCGGCCGTCCGGAGCTGACCGAGGCCGCGATCGTGGTCTCCGGCGGCCGTGGCGTCAACGGTGCCGAGAACTTCTCGGTCATCGAGGCGCTCGCCGACTCCCTCGGTGCCGCCGTCGGCGCCTCGCGCGCCGCCGTCGACGCCGGCTGGTACCCGCACTCCAACCAGGTCGGCCAGACCGGCAAGTCGGTCTCGCCGCAGCTGTACATCGCGTCCGGCATCTCCGGTGCGATCCAGCACCGCGCGGGTATGCAGACCTCGAAGACCATCGTGGCCATCAACAAGGACGCCGAGGCTCCGATCTTCGACCTCGTCGACTACGGCGTGGTCGGCGACCTCTTCGACGTCGTCCCGCAGCTGACCGAAGAGGTCAAGACCCGCAAGGGCTGACCTGCGGATCTGTCGGGCCCGGGGGCCGCACGGTGAACTCTCACCGTGCGGCCCCCGGCCGTTTCGGACAACCATTGACGCAGGTCCCGCCGGACTTATAACTTCGCTATACGGATTGTTGATTCCGTGAAGCGGAAAAGTGGGAGGAGCTGGGAATGGGTCAGCAGGGTCGGCAGGAGAAGGTCGCCACGAGTCTCGCCGGAGCGGTCAGCGAGGGCATCAGCGCCTCCCTCGCGTCCGTGGACGCCGAACTGGACCGCCGCTACCCCGGCGACCCCGGCACCCGCCAGCCCGTCCACACCGTCTACGTGCCCGGCGACGTCTTCGACGCCGGCACCATCCGCTCCTGGGGCGACCAGGCCCTCGCCGCCCTCGACGAGCACGCCCCGGACGCGGAGTCCTTCGCCGCCGTCCTCGGCCTCTCCGACGACCTCGCCGTCGACGTCCACGCCCGGGTGCGGGCCAAGCTGGAGCGCGAGCCGATCGAGGACCTCCGGGTCGACTTCGAGGACGGCTACGGCGGGAAGGACGCGGACGCCGAGGACCGCGACGCCGCCCGCGCCGCCCGCCTGATTGCGGAGGCCTACCGCGACGGCACCGCGGCCCCGTACATGGGCATCCGCATGAAGTGCATGGAGGCCGCCGTCCGCGACCGCGGCATCCGCACCACCGACGTCTTCCTCACCGGCCTGATGGAGAACGGCGGCCTCCCCGAGGGCCTCGTCCTCACCCTCCCCAAGGTGACCTACCCGGAGCAGGTCACCGCCTTCGTGCGGCTCCTGGAGGCGTTCGAGAAGGCCCACGGCCTGGACGCCGGCCGCCTGGGCTTCGAGATCCAGATCGAGACCAGCCAGTCCATCCTCGCCGCCGACGGCACCGCCGCCGTCGCCCGCATGATCGGCGCCGCCGAGGGCCGCGCGACCGGACTGCACTACGGCACCTTCGACTACAGCGCCTGCCTCGGCGTCTCCGCCGCCTACCAGGCCAGCGACCACCCCGCCGCCGACCACGCCAAGGCGATCATGCAGGTCGCCGCCGCCGGCACCGGTGTACGGGTCTCCGACGGCTCCACCAACGTGCTGCCGGTCGGCTCCACCGCCCACGTGCACGAGGCCTGGCGCCTCCACTACGGCCTCACCCGCCGCGCCCTGGCCCGCGCCTACTACCAGGGCTGGGACATGCACCCCGGCCACATCCCCACCCGCTACGCCGCGGTCTTCGCCTTCTACCGCGAGGGCTTCGAGGCCGCCGCCAAGCGGCTGTCCGCCTACGCGAACCACGCCGCCGGCGACGTGATGGACGAGCCCGCCACCGCCAAGGCGCTCGGTTCCTACCTGCTGCGCGGCATCGACTGCGGAGCCCTCGACACCGCCGAGGTCGACGCCCTGACCGGCCTGACCCGCGCCGACCTGGACCGCTTCGCCGCCCCGCGCCGCGGAGACCTCACGGCCACGGCTCAGTAACGCGAGGGGAGTTGACCCCGGATCGCCCCAACTGCCCCGTACCCTGTACGCGTTCACGTGCGTCGCACGCACGCACGACAGAGGAACGGGGCAGCGGTGTCATCGGGGGAGAACGAGCGGCTCGCGGGCCGCTACAGAATCGTGCGCAGACTCGGCCGTGGCGGCATGGGCGTCGTGTGGTGCGCCGTCGACGAGGTCCTCGGCCGCGAGGTCGCCGTCAAGGAACTCCGTACGTTCACGGACGCGGCCGGACCCGAAGTCGCCGACCTGCGCATCCGGATGCAGCGGGAGGCCCGCGCCGCCGCGCGGATCCGCCACCCCGGAGTGGTCGCCGTGCACGACGTCGCCGAGCACGAGGGCCGTCCGGTCATCGTCATGGAGCTCGTCGACGGGCCCTCGATGGACGACGTGCTGACCGAGCGCGGGGTCCTCGACCCCCGCGAGGCGGCGCGGATCGGCGCGCACGTCCTGGAGGCGCTGGCCGCCGCGCACGCGGCCGGCGTGCTGCACCGGGACGTGAAACCGGGCAACATCCTGCTCGACCGCTCGGGCCGGATCGTCCTGACCGACTTCGGCATCGCCGCCATGGAGGACCCCGACGACGGCTCCGCCACCCGCCTCACCCGCAGCGGTGACATCGTCGGCTCGCTCGACTACCTCGCCCCGGAGCGCGCCCGCGGCCAGGACCCGGGCCCCGCCTCGGACGTCTGGGCGCTGGGCGCCACCCTGTACGCCGCCGTGGAGGGCTCCGCGCCGTTCCGCCGCACGTCGACCTGGTCGACCCTCAGCGCGATCGTCACCGAACCGCTCCCGGAACCGCGCCGGGCCGGGCCCCTCGCCGGGGTCCTGCTCCGGCTCCTGGACAAGGACCCGGCCCTGCGCCCCGACGCGACGGCGGCCGCGCGCCTCCTGGCGGAGGTGGCGGAGGGCCGCGATCCGACGGCCACGACCCGGCTGGGCGGCGCCGTCCCGGCATCCCGGACGCCGGGCGGGCGGCCCGACGACCCCCGCACCGCCCCGCAGACCTCGCCGCCCGCGACGGGCGGCGGTTTCGGGCCGCCGGCGGACGGCGCTGGCGCGGGGCAGGGGCGGCCGGACGCGCCGGCGGGTGGTGCGGCGGCGGAACCCGATCCCCGCCCGGCGCCCGGCCCCGGGAGCACCGGGGCCGAGTGGCCCGGCGGCGCGGCGCGGGATCCGGTGCCCGCTTCCGGTGCCGCTCCGGGGGCGCCGGAAGCGTGGTCGTCCGGCTCCGCCGGTCCGCGGCCCGCAGCACCCGCCGAGGTGCCCCGGGGTTCCCCGCTCGCACCGCCGGCCGGCGCCGCCGCTCCGGCCGGGCCGCACCCCGCGGCCCCGGGTGGACCGGGTGACGTCCGGGCCGCGCGGCGACGGGCCGGGATCCTGGTCGCCGCGGCGGTCGTGGCCGTCGTGCTGGCCGGAAGCGGCCTCKCGTACGGCGGGCAGGGGAATGGCCCGGACCAGCGGGGCGTCGGTGGCGAGTGTCCGGCGCAGGTCGTCGCTGCCGACGCCGGCCATCACATTGACCACGATCTTGTCGTCGTCCACCCTCAGACCGGCGAGTGCGCGCCGGACCCTGGTCCCGGCCCGTCGCGGGCTACGCCGGCGGCGGGACCTCTCCCGAGCCGCGCGCGATCAGCGTCGTCCGCAGCACCACCTGGGCCGGCGCCTCCTCGACGCCGTCCAGGCGGCGGAAGAGCCGCTCCGCGGCCGTACGGCCCAGCGCGGCGGCGTCCTGGGCGATCACGGTGATGCCGAGCAGGTCGGCCAGTTCGATGTCGTCGAACCCGACCAGGGCCACCGGGTGTTCGCGCCCCGCCAGCGTCCGTACCGCGGTGACCGTGACGCGGTTGTTCCCCGCGAAGAGCGCCGTGACCGGCTCCGGTCCCGACAGCATCGCCGTCACCGCCGCGCGGACCCGCTCCGGGTCCGTGGGGCCGAGGGAGACCCAGGACTCGTCGACCTCGAGCCGGGCCTCCTCCATCGCCGCCCGGTAGCCCCGCAGGCGCTCCGTCGCGGTGTGGATGCGGGGCTGGTCGCCGACGAAGCCGATCCGGCGGTGACCGTGGGCGATCAGATGGGCCACACCGGCCCGCGAACCCCCGAAGCTGTCCGAGAGGACGGCGTCGGCGTCGATCCCACCGGCCGGACGGTCCACGAACACGGTCGCGACGCCCGCCTTCATCTCCGGCTCCAGGTAGCGGTGGTCGCTGCCGGCGGGGATGACGATCAGCCCGTCGACCCGGCGGGCGCACAGGGCAAGCGCCAACTCCTGCTCGCGGTCCGGGTCCTCCGCGCTGGAGCCGTTGATGAGCAGCGCCCCGTGGGCCCGGGCGACCTCCTCGACGGCGCGGCTGAGGGGGCCGTAGAACGGGTCGGCGAGGTCCTCCAGGACGAGCCCGACCGAGGCGGTCCTGCCCTTGCGCAGGACGCGGGCGCTGTCGTTGCGGCGGAAGCCGAGCGCGTCGATCGCCTCCTGCACACGGCGCTCCGTGTCGGGGGTGACCCCCGGCTCGCCGTTGACGACACGGGACACCGTCTTCAGACCGACGCCTGCCCGGGCGGCGACATCCTTCATCGTGGGCCGATTGCCGTAACGGTGCTCGGAGCGGCGGGCGATGTCGGCCACAGTGCGCAGATCCTCTGTCTCGTCGGGACGGTCTCGTCGGACGCCGTCGTGATGTTGTCGAGCATAGGCCCTGGACAACGTTGTCAGAGGACGAGAGACTGTAGGTCACACCGATCAACGGCCCTCGCCTGCCCTTCTGGAGACACCGCGCCCATGCATACCGACCTCACCGCCGGCCTCGTCGCCGCGCTGGACATCGGCGGCACCAAGATCGCCGGCGCGCTGGTGGACGGCGGCGGCGCGATCCGGGTCCGGGCGCAGCGGCCGACTCCCGCGCGGGAGGACGGCGAGACGGTGATGCGAGCGGTCGAGGCCGTGATCGCGGAGCTGGCGGCCTCGCCGCTCTGGGACGCGGCGGGTGCGGTGGGCATCGGCAGCGCGGGTCCGGTCGACGCCTCCGCGGGCACCGTCAGCCCGGTCAACGTGCCGGGCTGGCGCGGGTTTCCGCTGGTCGAGCGGGTGCGCCGGGCGACCGGAGGCAGGCCCGTCACGCTGGTCGGCGACGGCGTCGCGATGACCGCGGCCGAGCACTGGCAGGGAGCGGCCCGGGGGCACGACAACGCGCTGTGCCTGGTGGTGTCGACCGGAGTGGGCGGCGGACTGGTCCTCGGCGGCCGGGTGCACGCGGGCCCCACCGGCAACGCGGGCCACATCGGGCACATCAGCGTGGATCTGGACGGCGACCCGTGCCCGTGCGGGGGCCGGGGCTGTGTGGAGCGGATCGCGAGCGGGCCCCACATCGCCCGGCGCGCCGTGGAGAACGGCTGGCGGCCCGGGCCGGACGGCGACGCGTCGGCCGCCGCGGTGGCCGCGTCGGCGCGGGCCGGGGACCCGGTGGCCGTGGCCTCCTTCGAGCGCGCGGCGCAGGCGCTGGCGGCGGGGATCGCCGCGACGGCGACGCTCGTCGAGATCGACATCGCGGTCGTCGGCGGGGGAGTGGCGGGCGCGGGCGAGGTCCTCTTCGCCCCACTGCGGCGCAGCCTGCGCGACTACGCCACGCTCTCGTTCGTCCGCACGCTCGAGGTCGTGCCGGCCCTGACGGGCACGGACGCGGGTCTGCTGGGCGCGGCCGCGGCGGTGTCGCCGCGGCATCGCGAGGGTGCCGGGATCCAGGGCTGACGAGCGCCGCCCGGCCGACGCCGGGCGTGGGCGCGGCCGTCGCGGAGGTCTCCGGCGGCTCCTCGTCCCGGAGCCACGGCGCGGATCCGGGTCCGGCCGGGCCGCCGCCCCGTCACCCTCTCGCCGCGACCGATGTCCGCTGCTGCACGACCACCAGGAACGCGTCGGACTCCAGGTCCATCACGACCTCCGCCGGGAGCCCCTCGCTCCGGCGGGCGCTGGCGAACTCCTCCGCCGGCCAGCTGCCCCGCGGGCCTCCCGCGGGAAACCTCTCCAATACCGTACGGCTCATCTCCGCACCCCCTTGCCTCGCCGGTCCAACGACAGTCCGTGCCGAAGTGTTACGCATCGGGCCGCACGGGCGTTCGCGCAGTGAGGCGACTCACACGCCCGGCGGCCTGCCACAGGGCCCGTCTACCCCCGTCGCACCGGCCGGAACGCTCCGGTTCAGCCGGGGGGTTTCCGTGGCAGGGTGTTGCGGGCAAGCCACTGTGGGCTACCGAAGAGGGGGAATCGTGATCGTCTGGATCAACGGTGCGTTCGGCGCGGGGAAGTCCGGCACCGCGCGCGAGCTGGTCGATCTGATCCCGAACAGCACGCTGTACGACCCCGAACTCACCGGCGGCGCGATGAGCTCGCTCCTGCCGAAGAAGCGGCTCGCCGAGSTCGGCGACTTCCAGGACCTGCCGATATGGCGGCGTCTGGTCGTCGACACCGCCGCCGCGCTGCTCGCCGAGCTCGGCGGCGTTCTCGTCGTCCCCATGACCCTGCTCCGGCAGGAGTACCGCGACGAGATCTTCGGCGGCCTCGCCGCCCGGCGCATCGACGTGCGGCATGTCCTGCTCGCACCGGACGAAACGATCCTGCGCGAGCGGATCCAGCGTCGGACGCCCGACGGCTCGCCGCCCGAGGAGATCGACGGGGTGCGCCGGTGGTCCGTCGAGCACATCGAGCCCTACCGGGCCGCCCGGGACGGCTGGCTGGGCGAGGACGCCTTCGTCGTCGACAACTCCGGGCTCACGCCGGAGGAGACCGCCCGGGTGGTCGCCGACGCCGTCCGGGCCGGTACCGCGGCTCCCTGCGGGATCGTCCAGACCCCGGAGCCGACCGGCGAGACGCTGGCGGCCGGCGTCCTGCTCTTCGACGAGCACGACCGCTTCCTGCTCGTCGACCCCACCTACAAGCCGGGCTGGGAGTTCCCCGGCGGAGTCGTCGAGCGCGGCGAGCCGCCCGCCCGCGCCGGCATGCGCGAGGTCGCGGAGGAGATAGGGCTGGAACTGGACTCCGTGCCCCGCCTGTTGCTCGTCGACTGGGAGCGGCCCCAGCCGCCCGGGTACGGCGGCCTGCGCCTGCTCTTCGACGGGGGCCGCCTCCCCGCCGCCGAGGCCGGACGCCTCCTGCTGCCCGGTGCCGAACTGCGCGGCTGGCGCTTCGTCACCGAGGAGGAGGCGGCCGACCTGCTGCCACCGGTCCGCTACCGCCGCCTCCGCTGGGCCCTGCGCGCCCGGGAGCGCGGTACCGTCCTCAACCTGGAGGCGGGCGTCCCGGTCGGCTGACCAACGCCCCGGTCCCGCGCGGCGACCGCCGGAGAGGCGCAGGTGCGGGTCCGGGGCGGGCCCGGGGCCGCTCGGCGGAAGCCGCGCGGGACCGGCCGGTCAGCGCGAACCCGCCGCCGCCTCCAGCCGCGACGCCGCTTCCTCCGTCACCGGGTCGCCGTGGCCGCAGCAGATCACCGAGGGCTTCAGGTCGGACAGCCGTCGCATCGAGGCCATGGCCCGTTCGCGGTCCACGTGGAACACCCCGAAGGTCACGCCCTGCACGGAGGCCACCGTGTCGCCGGTGAACAGCACGTCGTGGCGGGGGAGATGGATGGCGATCGAGCCGTCCGTGTGGCCCGGGGTGTGCACGACCACGGCTCCGTCGCCGAAGTCCAGGACGTCGCCGTCCTCCAGCTCCCGGTCGACGCGCGTCGGGGGCGCCTCGGGGACGGTGAGGCCGTGGGCGTGAAGGGGGATCTCCCAGTCCAGGAGCATGGGTTCGGGGACCGGGGCCTCGCCGCGGATCACGGGGGCGTCGAGGCGGTGGGCGAGGATCTCCGCCCCGAAACGGTCCGCGAGCTCGCCGGCCGAGCCGACGTGGTCGCGGTGGCAGTGGGTGAGGATGATCCGGCGCAGGCGGGCGGGGTCGACGCCCGCCCCGCGGAGCGCCGCCTCGATCTCGGGCGCCGCGCCCGTCCAGCCGGCGTCGATCAGCGTCAGCTCTCCGTCGTCCTGCCACAGAAAGGCCTGGCCGACGGAGAAGCGGAGGACGTGCAGGCGCGGGGTGATGCCGAGGAGGTCCATGCGGCGAACGTAGGCAGGTCCCCACGTCCGCCGCACGGAAGTACGCTTTCGGCGAGTTTCGCCGAGCGCTCAACCCTGCTTCGAGCGGGCGTAGTTCACCAGGAAGTGCGCCTCCGCCACCGACAGCCGCTCCAGCTCCTCCGGCGAGACCGACTCGTTCACCGCGTGGATCTGCGCCTCAGGCTCGCTCAGGCCGATGAGCAGGATCTCCGCCTCCGGGTAGAGCGTCGCGAGCGTGTTGCACAGCGGGATCGAGCCGCCCATGCCCGCGCTCTGCATCTCCTCGCCCGGGTAGGCGATCCGCATGGCCTCGGCCATCGAGGTGTACGCCGGGCTGGCCACGTCCGCGCGGAACGCCTGGCCCTGGCCGACCTGTTCGAAGGAGACCCGCGCGTTCCACGGCGTGTGCTTCTCGATGTGCGCGTACAGCAGCTTCGTCGCCTCGCCGGCGTCCTGGCCGGGCGGCACCCGCAGGCTGATCTGCGCGCGGGCCGTCGACGGGATGGACGGGGTCGCGCCGGCCACCGGGTGGCAGTCGATGCCGATGACGGTGACGGCGGGCCGGGCCCAGATCCGGTCGGCGACCGTGCCGTCGCCCGGCAGTCCGACCCCCTCCAGGACCTTGGCGTCCTTGCGGAAGTCCTCCTCCGGGTACTGCAGTCCGTCCCACACCGCGTCCGCCGGCAGTCCGTCGATGACCGTCGAGCCGTCCGCCGCCCGCAGCGAGTCCAGGACGCGGATCAGCGCGGCCAGCGCGTCGGGCGCGGCACCGCCGAACTGGCCGGAGTGCAGGTTGCCTTCCAGGGTGTCGATCCGGACGCGGATCATCGTCATGCCGCGCAGGGTCGCCGTCACCGTCGGCAGGCCCACGCGGAAGTTGCCGGTGTCGCCGATGACGATGGCGTCGGAGGTCAGCAGCTCGGGGTGCGCCTCGGCGTAGCGCTCCAGACCGCCGGTGCCCTGCTCCTCGGAGCCCTCCACGATCACCTTGACCGTGACGGGCACCCCGCCGTTCGCCTTGAGGGCGCGCAACGCCAGCAGGTGCATGATGAAGCCGCCCTTGCAGTCGGCCGCGCCGCGCCCGTACCAGCGGCCGTCGCGCTCCGTGAGCCGGAAGGGCGGGGTGATCCAGGCCGACTCGTCCAGCTTCGGCTGCACGTCATAGTGCGCGTAGAGGAGGACGGTCGGGGCGCCGGCCGGGCCGGGCAGTACGCCGTACACCGACTGCGAGCCGTCGGGGGTGTCGAGCAGCGCGACGTCCTGGAAGTCCTCGGCGCGCAGGGCGTCGGCCACCCAGTTCGCCGCCGCCTCGCACTCGCTCCGCGGGGCCACGGCCTCGTCCGCGACCGACTCGAACGCCACCAGCTCCGCGAGCTCCGCCTGGGCGCGGGGCATGAGGTCGGCGATGGTCTCGGCGATCGGATTCGCGGTCATGGGCACGCTCCTGGTGGGTGCGACGTTAAGAGGGACGTAGCCGTATGAGTGTTGTACGGCGAACGCACGACCGATCCTACGGCGCGGGTCGCCGAAGATCGCGCCGTAGGATGCGGGGGAGAGCAGGGACGACCGGCCGGATCAGGAGCAGAAGCACATCGTGAGCAGCGAGAACGCAGACGCCGAAGAGGTACGCGCGGAGGCGGCGGCGAACTGGGTGGCCGACGCCCTGCGCGCCGAGGACTTCCAGGACGTCGCGCTGCTCGACACCCCCGACGGCTCGCAGTCGGTGTACGGCGTACTGCCCGGCCCGGCCGGCGCCCCGACCGTCCTCCTCTACGCGCACTATGACGTGCAGCCGAAGCTGGACGAGTCGGCCTGGATCACCCCGCCCTTCCGGCTCACGGAGCGCGACGGCCGCTGGTACGGGCGCGGCGCGGCCGACTGCAAGGGCGGCTTCATCATGCACCT
>NZ_RDBI01000001.1:30879-46372 GCF_008042125.1 Streptomyces sp. MS191 | reverse complement strand
GGCGAACTGGGTGGCCGACGCCCTGCGCGCCGAGGACTTCCAGGACGTCGCGCTGCTCGACACCCCCGACGGCTCGCAGTCGGTGTACGGCGTACTGCCCGGCCCGGCCGGCGCCCCGACCGTCCTCCTCTACGCGCACTATGACGTGCAGCCGAAGCTGGACGAGTCGGCCTGGATCACCCCGCCCTTCCGGCTCACGGAGCGCGWCGGCGGCGTACGCGGCGGCGGTCGCGGGCCGTCGGGTGCTGCTCCTGGAGAAGGCCGAACTGCCGCGCTACAAGACCTGTGGCGGCGGCATCATCGGGCCGTCGCGCGACGCGCTGCCGCCCGGCTTCGAACTGCCGCTCCAGGACCGGGTGCACGCCGTCACCTTCTCCCTGAACGGCCGGTTCGCCCGGACCCGGCGCTCCCGCCGGATGCTGTTCGGGCTGATCAACCGGCCGGAGTTCGACGCCGGTCTGGTCGAGCAGGCGCAGAAGGCGGGCGCCGAGCTGCGTACCGGTGTCACGGTGTCGCGGGTGGAGCAGCACGGCCCGTCCGTGCCGGACCGGCGGACCGTCGCCGTCGTCCTGGCCGACGGCGAGACGGTGCTCGCGCGGGCGGTCGTCGGCGCGGACGGCAGCGCCGGCCGGATAGGGGCGCACGTC
Source organism: Streptomyces sp. MS191 (assembly GCF_008042125.1). Classification (GTDB taxonomy): domain Bacteria; phylum Actinomycetota; class Actinomycetes; order Streptomycetales; family Streptomycetaceae; genus Streptomyces. The sequence continues at coordinate 45,725 of NZ_RDBI01000001.1, read as the reverse complement.
GGGGTCAAGCTCGACCAGGTGGACCTCGGCCTGGAGGTGGAGATCCCGGTTCCGGCGTCGGTGGCGGAGGACTGGAAGGGCCGGGTGCTGATCGACTGGGGACCGATGCCCGGCAGTTACGGCTGGGTGTTCCCCAAGGGCGACACGCTCACCGTGGGCGTCATCTCGGCGCGCGGCGAGGGCGCGGCCACCAAGCGGTACCTGGAGGACTTCGTCGCCCGGCTCGGGCTCGCGGGCTTCGAGCCCTCGATCTCGTCCGGCCACCTGACCCGCTGCCGGAGCGACGACTCGCCGCTCTCCCGCGGCCGGGTGCTGGTCTGCGGCGACGCGGCGGGTCTGCTGGAGCCCTGGACCCGGGAGGGCATCTCGTTCGCGCTGCGGTCAGGTCGTCTCGCGGGCGAGTGGGCGGTGCGGATCGCCGAGGCGGCCGATGCCGTCGACGCCCGCCGGCAGGCGCTGAACTACGCCTTCGCGATCAAGGCCGGCCTCGGTGTCGAGATGGCGGTCGGCCGCCGGATGCTGGCTCTGTTCGAGCGCAGCCCGGGCCTGCTGCACGCGACCCTCACCGGTCTGCGGCCGGCGTGGAACGCCTTCGCGGACATCACCCGGGGCGTCACCACGCTGGGCGGACTGGTGCGGTCGAACGGCATGGCGCGACGGGCCCTCGACCTGCTGGACCGCCGGATGGCGGCCACGGGCGGCACCGCGCCCCGCGGGGTCGGCCCCCGCGCCCAGGGCGATGCGGACGGGGACGCCCCGGCCGAACGGGGCGAACAGGTGGCGGACCCGGCGTCCACGGGCACCGACGCCGCGCGGGACACCGCGCCGGACTCTCCGGAAGGCCTCTGAGCGACGCGCTCCGTCCCGTCGGTCCCGTGCTCCCTGGGGGCGCGGCGGCCGGCGGGCGGCTCGCGTGCCCGCTCACGCCGTCGTCGTGATGCGGAAGACGGGGTGGTCGGGGGCGGCGGCCAGGAGCTCCTCGTCCGTCGACTTGGCGGTCACGCCCTGGAAGTACTGGTTGACCTCCCATCCCCAGCGTTCCAGGTAGGTGCGGAGCACCAGGAGCTTCTCCGCGTCCGGCAGCTCGACCGCCGTGAAGGTGCGGACCTTGCGGCCGATCCGCAGCTCACCGCCGCCGGCGGCGCGCATGTTGCGCACCCACTGGGAGTGGCCGCGTGCCGAGACCAGGTACTGCTCGCCGCCGTGCCGGTGCGGGTTGACGGGGATGCGCTGCATCCGGCCGCTCTTGCGGCCCTTCACGGACAGCTCGGCGGAGCCGAGGAGGCTGACGCCGTGCCGGGCGAGCCAGCCGACGACGCTGTTGAAGCGGATGGCGAGCGGGCTGCCCTGGAGGTAGTACGGCTGCGACGACATCGGGACTCCTCGGAAGAGATCTGACGAGCACCGCTCCTTTTCGTGAGCACTGCTCTCGCTTGAGAACAGTCTGCCTCTCCGGCGCTGCTTGCGCAAGAGCACCGCTCTCGTTTTAGTGCGGTGCTCCGAATCGTGGCAGACTGCTCCCATGACCAGCGTCCAAGGAGCCCGCGCCCGCGCCCGCATCGAGATCACCGCCGCCATCAAGGACGAGGCCCGCACCCAGCTCGCGGCCGAGGGTGCCGCCAAGCTCTCGCTGCGCGCCGTCGCCCGTGAGCTCGGCATGGTGTCCTCCGCGCTCTACCGGTACTTCCCCAGCCGCGACGACCTGCTCACGGCGCTCATCGTCGACGCCTACGACGCCGTCGGCGCCGCCGCGGAACGGGCCTGCGCCGCCGACGGCCCGAGCGGTCACCTCGCCCGCTGGACATCGGTCTGCCGGGCGGTCCGCGCCTGGGCCCTCGCCCATCCCCACGAGTACGCCCTGATCTACGGCTCCCCGGTGCCCGGCTACAGCGCGCCCCAGGACACCGTCGGACCGGCCTCGCGCGTCGGCCTCGTCCTGATCGGCCTCGCCCGCGACGCCCTCGCCGCGGACGCGATCACCCCGCCCCCGCTGACCGAGGAACTGCGCCCGGAGGCCGAACGGCTGACCGCCGACGTCGCCCCCGACCTGCCGCCCGCCGTCGCGGTCGCCCTCGTCGCGGCCTGGTCGCAGCTCTTCGGTCTGATCTCCTTCGAGCTGTTCGGCCAGTTCAACCGGATCGTCGAGGAGCGCCAGGTGTTCTTCGACGAGGCGGCCGGCCGCCTCGGCCGCGCCATCGGCCTGGCACCCGGCGCGTGACGCGCGGGCCGGGGTGAACGAGGCGCGGGCGCGGGCTCCTTGGACGCTGGTCATGGGAGCAGTCTGCCACGATTCGGAGCCCCCGCACCCCCGCCCCCGGCCTGGACCGGCTGTCCGAGCTCGTCGAGCAGGCCGCGGCCGCCGGGCTGATCGTGGAGACCGTGACCGAGGGGGACCCGGTGCCGCTGCCGCCCGGCACCGACCTCGCCGCCTTCCGCATCGTGCAGGAGGCGCTCACCAACGTGGTCCGGCACTCGGGCTCCCGTACCGCCGGAGTCGTGATCGGCCACACCCCCGGCACGCTGGAGCTGCGGATCGACGACGAGGGGCCCGCCACCGGCAGCGACGCGGGAGGCAGCGGCAACGGGCTCGCCGGAATGCGGGAGCGGGCCGCGGCCCTCGGTGGCACGATCGAGGCGGGCACCCGGCCGGACGGCGGCTTCCGGGTGCGCGCCGTCCTCCCCGTGCGCCCCAAGGAGACCCCGTGATCAGCGTCCTGCTCGCCGACGATCAGTCGCTCGTACGGGCGGGGTTCCGCGCGCTGCTGGACGCCCAGCCGGACATCCGGGTGGCCGGCGAGGCCGCCGACGGCGGAGAGGCGGTGGCGCGGGCCCGCGAACTGCGCCCGGACGTGGTCCTGATGGACATCCGGATGCCGCTCCTCGACGGCCTGGCGGCCACCCGCCGGATCACCGGCGACCCGGAACTCGCCGCCGTCAAGGTGGTCATGCTGACCACCTTCGAGCTCGACGAGTACGTCTTCGAGGCCATCCGCTCCGGCGCGTCCGGCTTCCTCGTCAAGGACACCGAACCCGAGGAGCTGCTGCGGGCCGTACGCGCGGTCGTCGACGGCGACGCGCTGCTGTCGCCCGGGGTCACCCGACGGCTGATCGAGGAGTTCGCGGCCCGGTCCAAGGAGCCCGCCGGGGTGGCCGGACTGGACGAACTGACCGAACGCGAGCGGGAGGTGATGGCCCTCGTCGGCATCGGCCTGTCGAACGAGGAGATCGCCCGGCGCCTGGTCGTCAGCCCCCTGACCGCCAAGACCCATGTGAGCCGCACGATGGTCAAGCTCGGCGCGCGGGACCGGGCCCAACTCGTCGTGCTGGCATACGAGTCGGGGCTCGTCCGGCCCGGCTGGCTGGGCTGAGCGCCGGCCCGCCCGCGGTGGTTCGCGACGGCGGGGGACGCGACGGCGCGCGGGTCCCGGCACTCGGCCGGGCGCCCGCGCGCCGTCCCCCCGTCCCCTGGGTCAGTCGCGCGCCGCGACCGGCTCCGGGGCCGTCTTCTCCTGGGCCGTCCTCTCCGAGGCGATCCGCTCAGGGACCGACTGCTCGGGCGCGGTGGGAGCCGGGGTGGACCCCGCCACCACGCGGGAGTCCCGCACCCGGCGGGTGCGCAGACCGGGCAGGGTGATCAGCAGGCCGGCCAGGGCGATGACCGTGACCACGGTCAGGCCGGGACGGAAGCCGTCGAGGACGGCCTGCGGGTCCTGCGCGGAGCCGGCCTCGCCGCCGTTCGCCGTGATGACGGCCGTGATCACGGCGAGGAACACGGCGCCGCCGACCTGGATGGAGGTGTTCAGCAGACCGGAGACCATGCCCTGCTCGTGGTCCTCCACGCCGTTGGTGGCCTGGATGTTGAGGGACGGGAACACCAGGGCGCAGGCGGCGCCGAGCAGCAGCATCGAGGGCAGGATGACGGCCGCGTACTGCGGGGTGAGCGAGATCCGCAGGAAGAGTGCGTAGGCCACGACGAGCAGGGTGAAGCCGGTCGCGATCACCCGGGGCGTACCGAACCGGTCCACCACCGCGCCGATCCTCGTGGACGACAGGGCCACCAGGGCGCCCGCCGGCAGGAAGGCCAGTGCCGTCTGGAGGGCCGACCAGCCGAGCAGCGACTGCATGTACTGGGTCACGATGAACTGGAAGGCGACGTACGAGCCGAAGAAGGCGGCGGCGCCGAGCTGCGCCCGCACCTGCGAACCCGACCGCAGCACCCCGAGCCGTACGAGCGGTCCGGGACTGCGCCGCTCGATGGCGACGAAGGCCGCCAGCAGGACGGCGGTCGCCAGGAACGACAGCAGCGTGCGGGCGGACGCCCAGCCCGCCTCGGGTGCCTGGACGACGGTGAAGACCAGCAGCAGCATCGCGGCCGTGCCCGTGACGGCGCCGGGCAGGTCGTAGCCGCCGTGGCCGCGCTCGCGGGCACTGTGCGGGATCAGGCGGATCGCGAAGGCGAGGGCGATCAGGGCGATCGGCGCGGGCAGCAGCATCGTCCAGCGCCAGCTGAGTTCGGTGAGCAGGCCGGAGAGGACGAGGCCCATCGAGAAGCCGGTCGCGGCGCAGGTGGTGTAGATGGACAGGGCGCGGTTGCGCTGCGGGCCCTCCTTGAACGTCGTGGTGATGATCGACAGGCCGGCGGGCGCGGTGAACGCGGCACTCAGGCCCTTGACGAAGCGGCTGGCGATGAGGAGCGGGCCGGAGTCGACGAGTCCGCCGAGCAGCGAGGCGAGGGCGAAGACGGCCAGCGCGATCAGGAAGACCCGGCGGCGGCCGAGCAGGTCGGCGGCGCGGCCGCCGAGGAGCAGCAGGCCGCCGTATCCCAGGATGTAGCCGCTGACGATCCACTGCAGCGTGGCGGTGGACAGGCCGAGATCCGTGGCGATCGAGGGCAGGGCGACGCCGACCATGGAGACGTCGAGGGCGTCGAGGAACATCGCGGCGCAGAGCACCAGCAGGGTGCCCCAGAGGCGGGGGCTCCAACGTTCCTGCGGCGGGGAGGCGGTGAGCGGAGTGGTCATGAGGAGCACGGTACATGCGCATGCATTGAATGCAAACGCATTTAATTCCGATGCAACAAAGGGCGTCCTCTCTGCTAACGTGCGGTCATGGGAGCGAACAAGTCCGAACGCGCACTCGTACAGGAGTGGCGGGACGTCCTCGCGTTGCACGCACGGACCACGTGCGAACTCGACCGGGCCCTGCACCCGCACGGACTCGGCGCCAGCGACTTCGAGGTCCTCGACGTGCTCGCCGAGCGCGTCCCGGCGGACGGCGAACCGGCCTGCCGCGTCCAGGAACTGGCCGGGCGCGTCCATCTCAGCCAGAGCGCCCTCTCCCGGCTCATCGCCCGCCTGGAGAAGGACGGGCTCGTCGTCCGGGCCATGTGCCCGGAGGACCGCCGCGGCGTGCGGGTCCGGCTCACCGACGCGGGCCGGGAGCGCCACGCGGAGGTGCTGCCGATCCAGCGGGAGGTCCTGACCCGGATGCTGGAGGAGACCGGCTGAGGTCCGGGGCTGTCCGGCGGACCGCCCGGCTCCTCGGTGTCCGGCGGACGGACCGCCCGGCCGCGTGGTGGCCGGCGCGCGTCCCCGCTCCGTGGGGCCGCGATCCGGCGGCCGTTCCGGCGCCCCGGTGGGGCCGCCCGCGCCCCGCTACGACCAGGTGACGGCCGACTTCTCCCGCCAGAGCCGTACCAGCGAGGCGTCGCCGGTCACCGACACGGCAGACGCGGGCAGCCGGTTCCAGAGCATCAGCAGGAGACGGTCGGCCGGGCCGCTGAGTTCGCAGTCCGCCGCACCCTCCCCGGTCCGCTCGGTCCGCGGCGGCTCCGTCGACAGCCGTGCCGTCCACACGTCCCCGGTGTCCGTGGCCCGTACGCGCAGGATCCGCGGCTCGTCCGTACGGACCCGGCTGCGGGAGCGGCCGTGGAAGGCGCGCAGGAGCTCGTCGATCCCGTCCACGGCGGCCGGCGGGTCGACCGGACCGGGGAGCCCGGCCGGCAGGGCGGACTCGGCGTCCGCGCGGTGGATCGTCGTCTCGTGGGCCTGCCGGCGCGCCCAGAACGCGAGCGGCGAGGGCGCGGGCAGGAAGGTCCAGCACTCCAGGTCGGCCGGAGCCGCCCGCAGGGCGGCGACGAGCAGGGCGTGGCCCTCGCGGTAATGCGCGAGCAGCTCCTCGCCGTCGAGCGCGGGCTCGCCGCCGTCGGGGTGGTACGCGGTGCGGCCCTCGGCCACGAACGCCGTCGCCCAGCGGTGCACCATCGACGTGTGCCGCAGCAGGTCCCGCACCCGCCACCCGGGGCAGGTGCGCACCTCGGCGTCGGGCCCGGCCTCCGCCGCCACGGCGGCGAGCCCGCGGCCCGCGGCCTCCAGGGTGTCGATGTGCTCGGCCGGCGTCATGATCTCCGCGCTGTCCATGAGACGGAATTCTGCCTGCGCGCGGACGGCGGCGGGGAGGTTCGGCATGCCGACCGGAGCGGCCACTTCCCGTCGGGGGCCGGTCTCGTCGTGCCCGGAGCCGCACAAGCGGCTTCCCGCCGCCGCGCGGCGGACCCTGCCCCGTGGTCGCGGGGCGAGGTCAAACCGCCTCGGGGGCGCGGGTGTTGCGGGCCGCGTACCCGATCACGGCGGCGCCTGCCGCCAGCACGGCCACGGTGGTCAGGGCCACGGGAAGCGAGAACCAGTCCGCGAGGAAGCCGATGGACGGCGGGCCGAGCAGCATGCCGCCGTAGCCGAGGGTGGAGGCGGCGGCCACCCCGCTCGGACCGGCGAGCGCGCCCGCGCGCGCCACGGCGACCGGGAAGATGTTGGCGAGACCCAGGCCGGTCACGGCGAAGCCGAGCAGGGCGGCCCAGACGTTCGGGGCGAGCGCGGCCAGCAGCATGCCGGCGGCGGCCGTCGTTCCGCCCGCGACCAGGGTGCGGGTCTGGCCGAGGCGCTCCAGCAGTGCCGTCCCCGAGAGCCGGCCGGCCGTCATCGTCAGGGCGAAGAGCGAGTAGCCGGCGGCGGCCACGCCGGGGTGCGCGTGGAGGTCCTGCTCCAGGTGGAGGGCGCCCCAGTCGGCCAGGGCGCCCTCGCCGTAGGCCGTGCACAGCGCGATCACACCGAAGACGAGGACCGCGCCTCGGGCGCCGGTCCGGCCCCGGGGCCGGACGGCGGCGGGGACCGCCTCCGGGAGGGCGGGGGACGGCTCACGGAGCAGTACGGGACCGGCGGCGGCCGTCAGGAGCAGACCGAGGACCGTCAGGCCGAGCAGGTGGGTCGCGGGGGACAGGCTGCCGGCGACGAGTCCGCCGAGGCCGGCCCCGAGCATGCCGCCCAGGCTGAACGCCGCGTGGAAGCTGGGCATCACCGGTCGGCGCAGCGCGGCGACCAGGTCGACGGCGGCGCTGTTCATCGCGACGTTGATGCCGCCGTACGCCGCCCCGAACACCAGCAGGACCAGCCCCAGGGAGAGCGGGGAGCGGGTGAGGGCGGGCAGGGCGATCGAGAGGGAGAGCAGGACGGCGGTCGCGACGGTGACGGCGTGGCTGCCGTAGCGGCGGCAGAGCCGTCCGGTGAGCGTCATCGTCACCACGGCGCCGGCCGAGACGCCCAGCAGGGCGAGCCCGAGGTCGCCCGCGGAGGAACCGGTCTGCTGCTTGATCGCGGGGATCCGGACCACCCAGCCGGCGAAGAGGAAGCCGTCGAGGGCGAAGAACAGGGTCAGGGCGGAGCGGAGGCGGGACAGGGAGGGAGAGGCGGTGTCTCCGCCGAGGCCCCCCGGTGCGGCCGTCCGTACTTTGTTTAGTAGCGGCACAAACTCAGGATAGGGGTGTACCGGTCCGGATTTCAACCGAGGAGGCGAGGGGGTGTCCCGCGGAGGCCGTCCGGCGGTGCGGCGCGTTTCCGCCACCGCCCCGGCCGGCCCGGACCCGGCGGGACCGAGGGGCCGCCCGATCATGGGAGACTCGCCCCCATGAACGGCAAGGCGACGACGACGCGGACACGTCTGGACAGGGGGCGCAGCGCGCTCGGACCCGCGCTGGAACTGGTGCACACCGGCCGGGCGCCCACCCGTGCCGTGCTCACCGCCGAGCTCGGCGTCACCCGGGCCACCGCCGGCGCCGTCGCCGCCGAGCTGGAGGCGCTCGGCCTGATCCGCGTCGACTCCAACCCCGGGGCCGCCGCCGGATCCCAGGGCCGCCCCTCGCACCGGCTCGCCGTGGACGAGAAGGGCCCCGTCGTCCTCGCCGCGCAGGTCCACGCCGACGGCTTCCGGGCCGCGCTCGTCGGGCTCGGCGGCACCCTCGTCGCCACTGCGCCGGGCTGCGTCACCGTCTCCGCCGACCCCGCGCAGGTCCTCGGCGCGGTCGTCGACGCCGGCGCCGAACTCCTCGCGGCGAGCGGTCGCCGCTGCGTCGGCGCCGGACTGGCGGCGCCCTCCGCCGTCGCCGAACCGGAGGGCACCGCGCTCAACCCCCTCCACCTGGCCTGGCCGGCCGGTGCCCCGGTCCGGCAGATCTTCGCCGAGCGGGTCCGCGCCGCCGGCATCGAAGGGCCCTCCTTCACCGGCAACGACGTCAACCTCGCCGCCCTCGCCGAGCACCGCCACGGCGCGGGCCGTGGCGCCAAGGACCTCCTGTGCGTCGCGACCGGTCACCGCGGCGTCGGCGGCGCGCTGGTGCTCGACGGGCGCCTGCACACGGGCAGTTCGGGCCTCGCGCTGGAAGTCGGACACCTCACGGTCAACCCCGAGGGACGCCCCTGCCACTGCGGCAGCCGCGGATGCCTCGACGTCGAGACCGACCCGTTGGCCTTCCTGACGGTCGCGGGGCGCGCCCCGGGCCCGGAGGTCTCCCTGCTCCAGCAGGCCCGCGACCTCCTGCGGACGAGCCCCGACGACCCCGGGGTACGGGCGGCCACCGAGGAGCTGATCGACCGTCTGGGCCTGGGCCTGGCAGGCCTGGTGAACATCCTCAACCCGGACCGCATCATCCTCGGCGGCCTGCACCGCGAACTCCTCGACGCCGACCCCGGCCGCCTGCGCGCGGTGGTCGCCGACCGCAGCCTGTGGGGCCGCAGCGGCGGCGTACCGATCCTGCCCTGCACCCTCGACCACAACAGCCTGGTCGGCGCGGCGGAGTTGGCCTGGCAGCCCGTCCTGGACGACCCGCTCGCGGCCCTGGGGCGGCCCCGGACCTGACGCGGGCGGGCGGCACGGTGCCCCCGGAAGCGCCGGTGACCAGGCCGCCCGTCCGCGCGCCGGATCGAGCGAGCGGGCGGCGCGCTCGACCGGGGAGCCGCCCGGGAGATCACGACCGGCGCGGACTCGACACCGCGGGATCAGCGGACCGCCGTCCACGGACGGAGCTTCTCCGGATTGCGGACGGCCCAGATGCGCGTGATCCGGTCGCCCGCGACGTCGAACGCGTACACGGTCACGATGGTCCCGTCCCGCTGGGCGACCAGGCCGGGCTGCCCGTTGACGGTGCGCTCCAGGATCGTCAGGTCGGCCAGTCTGCCGACGAGCCCGACGAGACCGCGTGCCAGCCGCTCGGCACCCTCGACCGGGCGGCGGGCGACGGTGGCGAGGCCGCCGCCGTCCGTGGTCGCCGTGACCTGCGGATCGAGGAGGCTGATGAGGGCGTCGATGTCCTTGGCCTCCCAGGCGACCTTGAAGTTCCTGACGACGGCGGCCTGCCGGGCGGTGGGGGCCGCAGGGGTCCGCGAGTCGCGGAGGCGCCGGCGGCCCGACGAGGCGAGCTTGCGGCAGGCCGCGGGCGTGCGGCCGACGATGTCGGCGACCTCGGCGAAGGGGTAGCGGAAGACGTCGTGGAGGACGAAGGCGACGCGTTCGGCCGGGGTCATCGCGTCGAGCACCACGAGGAAGGCCATGCTGATCGACTCGTCGAGGGTGACGCGGTCGGCCGGGTCGACCGTGGCGCCGCCTGCCCGACCGTCCGGCCACTCCGCGGGTTCCGGCAGAGGCTCGGGGATCCAGGCACCGACGTACCGCTCGCGTCGGGCGCGTGCCGAGCCGAGCACGTTGAGGCAGACACGGCCGGCGACCTTGCTCAGCCAGGCGCCGGGCGATGCGATGGCCCCCTGCTCCTGGGGCGACAGGGTGTACCAGCGGGCGTAGGTCTCCTGCACGGCGTCCTCGGCCTCGGCGAGGGAGCCGAGCAGCCGGTAGGCGAGGTTGATCAGCCGACGCCGCTCACTCGTGATCGCGCTCAGGGTCGGATCGGGTCGGCCGTCTCCCGGCTCGGACGGGGTGGTCATGGTGTCGCGGGCTCCCTCGGTCGCGTCTGTCCTCACCCGTTGAGACAGGACAGCGTCCCGGAACGTGACATCGCCGCCTCCGCCTCACATTCCGCGCGCCGGTGTTGTCGGACCGGGTGACACCCCGTCCGAACCACGGAAGGAAGACCTCCCATGTCCACACGACCGCCGACCGACGCGACCACCGAAGCGGCGACAGGCACGCCGACGGGCACGCCGACCGACACGATGACCGACGCGATGACCGACACATCGACCGAGGCGGCGACCGAGGCGGACGGTGTCCGGTCGCGGCTGCCCGACCCCACCCGTCTCTTCCCCGAACTGGCGAAACTCTCCGGAGCCGTGCGCAACGCCGTACGGAACGGGCCGGTTCCGCAGGCCACCATCAGCCTGATGTCGCTCCGCGCCGCGCAGATCGTCGGCAGCACCTACCACGCCGTCCCGCTGACCGAGAACCTCCGCAAGGCCGGGGAATCCGAAAAGCGCATCACCGCCGTGGCGACCTGGCAGGACGCTCCCTGCTTCACCGCCGCCGAACGGGTCGCGCTGGAGCTCGTGGAGGCCGTCCTCACCCCGAACCCCTTCGGGGAACGCGTCTCCGACGAACTGTTCGCCAGGGCGTCCGCGCTCTACGACGACGACGCGCTGTGGACGCTGACCATGGCGATCGGGCACTTCTCCCTGTTTGTCCCGGTCGCACTCATCGGGAAGCCGATCCCCGGCAGGCCGATCGGGAAGAACTACAGCAGGTAGCGCCCGCGGAAGGCGGGGAGGGCGCGTGCCGCGCGCCCTGCCCCGTACCGAGCGGGCAGGCGTGGTCAGCCGTCATCCCCACACCACGGCAGCCGCACCCCGCACCCCGGCCGGATGTGACCCACGTCTCTCCGCCGGTGGGCCGGGCGATGTCACGAAGCGTGCCCCCGAGGCGTCCTGGGTGCGAGTGGACGGCCCGGCGGAACCGGGCCCGTCACGGCCAACGGAGGAGACACCATGAACAGACAGCCGTCGACCGGCCCCCGCACCGCCGCGTTCCTCAGGGTCGCGGTCGGCCTGCAGACGCTGACCCTCTTCTTCCAGGCGTCCACCGCCGGGGCGCTCCTGACCTCGTCCCACGGCTACCTCCTCCACGACATCGGCTCGCGGGTCATGTACGCCGCCTGCATGCTGTACGTCCTCGCCGCCGTCCTCGCGTGGCGCCTCGGCGGCGGATCCGCCCGCCCCGTCCTGTACTCCACCGGCTTCCTCCTCCTCGCCTCGGCCCAGGTGGCACTCGGCGTCGCCCACGTGCCCGCGTTCCATGTCCCCCTGGGCGTGGTGATGTTCGCCCTCAGCACCGTGGCCCTGGTCCAGGCGCTGTTCCCGCGCGCGCTGCTGCACACCGCCGCCAGGACGAGCTGACGACCGGCGAACGAGCCGAAGGCCGGCCCGGCCGGGCCGGCACCGAGGCCGGTCCGCCGGGGCCGGGGACCGGTCGGGGCGCACGGGACCTCCGCGACACGCCGTCCGCGGAACCGCCCGTCCGCCGTCTCCCGCCGGCGTTCCGGCCGGGCGCCCGGGGGGTGTCTTGCCGATCTTGCCGGGCTCCCGGCGTCCTGAGACGCCGTCTCCCGCGTCGTCGTCGGTCGGCATGGCTCCGCCCTGCCTCGCCCCCACCGCCTGACGGCGTGGGAGGTACCCCCACCTCCGCCTCGGATCCGAGGCACCGGGACGCCGCTCGCTCATCCGGCCTGATCGTCAGGACACCCCCCGAGCGCGTGGATCGACCAGGCGAGCACCGGCCGCAGGCTCTCCGGAGCGGGCCATCCATTGATCACCGCGAGCAGGGTGAGGTACCGCTCCCGTCGCGGGTCGTTCATGCGCTCCAGTCGCGTGAGGAGCCGCTGCCGGGGGCCGGTGTCGTCGTCGTGGCGGTCGAGGAGGTGTGCGCAGCGGGCCAGGAGGGCCGAGACGCACGGCTCGGCCCGGGGCGAGGCCGGTTCGATGCCGGCCGCCACGGCCGGGGCGATCTCGTCGCGGACGATCGCGGCGAGGTCGTCGTGCAGTGCGGGAGGGCCGGGCCGGGCGTCGGCCGCCAGGTCCTCGGCCAGCCGGCGTGCATGGGCGCGGAAGCCGGGGTCCTGCGACAGCTCGGCGAGTTCCACCCACGCCTCGACCTGTTCGGTGGTGGGGTCGTCCGGCAGTTCCGGCGTCATCGAGCGCGCGATCCCCGCGGACGCGGGGCCGATGCCCACGCCCTCGAAGGCGGCGTCGAGGAAGTCGCCGACCAGCCGTCGGCGTTCGGTTTCGGAGAGCTTGGCCAGCCGGTGCATCAGATGTGTCTCCTCAGGGGTGGCCCCGCGCCTCGCCACCGCGGTCAGCACCGCGTGTCGCAGACGCAGGATGCGGATCTTCACGGCCAACGCCTCCGCGTGCGCCTCGGCGACCTCGGCCAGCGTGCGTTCCCGCTCCAGGACCTTCCGGACCGTCGCGAGGTCCACTCCCAGGTCGCGCAGGGTCCGTACGAGGTCGAGCCGGGCGACGGCCTCGTCGTCGTAGCGGCGGTAGCCGGCCGGGCTGCGGTCGGTGGGAGGTACGAGCCCCGAGTCGGAGTAGAAGCGGACGGTCTTGACCGCGGTGCCCGTTCGCCGCGCCAGTTCGCCGATCGAGTAGAGCGTGTGGCCGTTCATGTCCTCCACCTTCCGGTCTCCCCCTGCTGGAGACTCAAGCCCGTGAGGGCGGTTGCGGGATTCTCGCGAACCGCGCCACGCCCGAACCGGATCGAATGCCCTGTTCCGTCGGCGCGCCAGCCGCGGGCCGGTCCAATTCGATGGTCGACGGGGCCCGCACGGCGTACCGTCCGGCCCTATGACCGATAATGATCTTCCGCCGCGTCTCGGCAACCTGACCTTCCACGGCCCGCTCTCCGAGGAGCGCGCCGTCCGCATGATCGAGCGGATCGCCGCCGTCTCGCCCGCCACCGTCCTCGACATCGGCAGCGGCTGGGGCGAGTTGCTGATGCGGGTGCTGGAGGCCGCGCCGGACGCGAGCGGTGTCGGCATCGACATCAACGCCGAGGACCTGGCCCGGGGCCGGCTCCTCGCCGAGGAGAAGGGGCTGGCCGATCGGGTCGAGTTCGTCGAGGAGTCGGCGCTCGGCACCGAGCGGGGGCCGGTCGACGCGATCCTCTGCCTCGGTTCCAGCCAGGCCCTGTGCGACCCCGACCTGCCGCACGATCCCGCGGCCGCCCTCCGCGAACTGCGCCGCCTCGTCCGTCCCGGCGGCCGGGTCGTGCTCGGCGAGGGGTTCTGGGAGCGCACCCCGACCGACGAGGAGCTCGCCGGGATGTGGCCCGGTGCCCGCCCCGACGACCACCTCCTCCTCGGTCCGCTCGTGGACCTGGCGATCGAGGCGGGCTTCCGCCCCGCCTGGATCGAGACGGCGAGCCGCGAGGAGTGGGAGGAGTTCGAGTCCGGCTACCGCCACGACACCGAGGTGTGGCTCGCGGCGAACCCCGGGCACCCGCTCGCCACGGAGACCCGCGAGCGCGCCGACCGGCAGCGTGCGAGCTGGCTGAAGGGCTACCGGAACGTCCTCGGCATCGCCTACCTCACGCTGGTTCCGGTGGACTGACCGCCCCTTGAGCCCCGCGGGGCCGGCGCCGCCGGCGGCCCGACGGGCCGTCCACGGCGCCGGCCCGTCCGGGCTCACCCCTGCCGCCACCCGCGCAGCTCCGACCGCTCCGGCGCGGAGAGGCGGAGCACCTGGAAGCGGTCGCCCCGGTCCGCCGGCACGTCCTTCCCGTCCGCCGCCCAGAGCGTGAAGTGGACCAGCTCCCAGTGCCGCGGGTCGACCGCCACCGCGCTCGCCACCACACCCTCCTCCCGAGCCTCCCGCGCCTGCCGTGCCAACGCCCCGGCGACGGCCTCGGCGGGCGCGACGCCCCGCGGCACGGGGAGCGTGCGGCGCGTCGCGGTCCGCGGGACGTGCGGCGCCGCCGGGCCCTCGTCGTACGCCAGGCCCGCCCAGTGCCGCACCTCCGGCCGGCCGAAGTCGCGCACGATCCCCTGGAAGCCGGGACCCCACAGGAACGCGTGCATGCCCTCCGGCCGCGTCCACAGGTAGAACGGGGCGTACTGGTTCACCGGCGATCCGTCCGCCTGTTCGCGCATCAGGTACGCCTTGAGCCCGAGCCCCGGGAAGTCGTCCAGCAGGTGGCCCCGGGTGGCGACCCGCTCGCGGATGATCTCCATGGGGTGGTCCGCGGGCAGGGTGATCTCGTACTGCATCGCGTGCATCGGGCACTCTCCGGTTCTCTCGGGCGGGAGGGGACGGAGCACCGTCCGGTCGCCGCGGGTGCCGATCGGGCCCCGCGGAACGGGCGTACTCCTGCGGGTGTGCGGACCACCCCATGGAGATCATCCGCGAGCGGGTCGCCACCCGGGGCCACCTGCTGGACGACTTCCCGGGGCTCGGGCTCAAGGCGTACCTGATGCGCGAACAGGCGGACGGATCGCCGGTGAACCAGTACGCCCCGTTCTACCTGTGGACGCGGCCGGAGGGCATGCACGCGTTCCTGTGGGGTCCCGGCTTCCAGGGGAT
>NZ_RDBI01000001.1:12585-30779 GCF_008042125.1 Streptomyces sp. MS191 | reverse complement strand
AGCAGGAAGGTGGTGAAGAGGGTCAGGAACCGGCCGGAGATCATCTCCGTGTTCTCCTCGGCCACCCGCTGCCCGGTGACGGCCTCGGTTCCCTCGGGAAGCGCCGGGGCCAGGGCGTCGACCAGCTCCCGCTGCGAGGTGCCGGGACCCGCCCGGACGAGGATGTCCGTCGCCTCGCCGGGCTGCGCGCCCACCGGCGGCGCTTCTTGGGCACGTTCACCGCCGTCCTGCTCGGCGTCGCCTTCCTCACCGGCACCCTCGTCATGGGCGACACCCTGCGCGCGAGCTTCGACTCGCTGTTCGGCACCGCCGGAGCCGGCACGGACGCCGTCGTCCGCAGCACCGGCGTGGTCACGGTCGCGGGGGAGGGGCAGGGCACCCGCAGCCGCGTCCCCACCTCCCTCGCGGACCGGATCGCCGCGGTGCCCGGCGTCGCCGCGGCCGTCCCGCGCATCGAGGGCGCCGGCCAGCTCGTCGGCGCCGACGGCGACCCCGTCGGCGGCCAGGGCCCGCCCACCCTCGCGGGCAACTGGATCGAGGACCCCGTCCTCAACCCGTACGCCCTGGCCGAGGGCCGCGCTCCGCGGACGCCCGGGGAGGCCGTGGTCAACCGCGGCGCCGCCGAGGCCGGCGGACTGTCCGTCGGGGACACGGCGATCCTGCGCACCCCCGACCCGGTGAGGGTGACCGTGGTGGGCCTGGCCACCTTCGGCGGCGAGGACGGCATGGCCCAGGTCACGTACACCGGCCTCACCCGCGCGGACGCCGAGAAGTACCTCACGCCGAAGCCCGGCGAGGCGACGGACATCCTCGTCCGGGCGGGTCCCGGCACCTCGCAGCGGGAGCTGGTCGACGCCCTGGCCCCGGCGCTTCCCGAGGGAACCGAGGCCGTCACCGGGCAGCGGGTGGCCGAGGAGAACACGGAGATGATCTCCGGCCGGTTCCTGACCCTCTTCACCACCTTCCTGCTGGTGTTCAGCGGGGTCGCGCTCCTCGTCTCCGTCTTCTCCATCCACAACACCTTCGCGATCGTCGTCGCCCAGCGGACCCGCGAGAACGCGCTGCTGCGCGCGCTCGGCGCCTCCCGGCGGCAGGTCGTCGGGGCGACCCTCGCCGAGGCCGTGGCCGTCGGCCTGGCCGCCTCCGCCGCCGGACTGGCCGGCGGGATCGGCATCGCGGCCGGCCTCCAGGCGCTGTTCCCGGCCATCGGCTTCCCCTTCCCCGAGGGCCCGTTGGTGATCGGCGTCCTCTCGATGGCGCTGCCGTTCGCGGTCGGCGTCGTGGTCTGCGCCGGCTCGGCGCTGCTGCCCGCCGTGAAGGCCGGACGCACGGCGCCGCTCGCCGCCCTGCGGGAGACGGCCGTGGACGACACGGGCGCCTCCCGGACGCGGACATGGGCCGGTTCGGCCCTGCTGTCCGGCGCGGTGGGCCTGGTCCTCGGCGGAGTCCTGCTCGCCCCGTCGCTGTGGCTCGCGGCGACGGGAGCGGTCCTGGCGCTCACGGGGTTCGTCGTGCTCGGCCCGGTGGCCGCGTCGTACGCGGTACGGCTCCTCGGGGCGCCGCTGCGCGGGGCCAACCGCGGGCTCGCCCGGCGCAACGCGCTGCGCAGCCCGAGGCGGACCGCCGCCACCGCGACCGCGCTGATGATCGGCGTCGCCGTCGTCTCCCTCTTCACCGTCTTCGGAGCCTCGCTCAAGGCGACCATGGACCAGACCGTCTCGCGGTCCTTCGCCGGTGACCTGGCCGTCGGCGCCCCCTCGTTCGGCGCGGGCGGCAGTGGACTCAGCCCCCGCCTCGCGCCGGCGCTCGACCGGCTGCCGGAGGTGGAGAGCGCCGTCGGCCTCGGCCGCGGCGTGGCGGAGATCGACGGCCGGGGCCGCGCCCTGACCGTCACCGACCCGGCCGCGCTCGCCCGTTCCCTCGACCTGGGCGCCGTCGACGGCTCACTGAATGGACTCGGCACGGACGGCATCGCCGTCGCCGCGGCCGAGGCGGAGAAGTCCGGACTGCGGCCCGGCAGCACCACCCGGGTCGTCTTCACCGACGGCAGCCGGCACGCCTTCACGGTCCGTGCCGTCTACCAGCGGTCCGAACTGGCCGGGGACTACGTCCTGACCCGCGAGGCATGGGCCCCGCACCGTGGTCAGGACGCCGACACCCTCGTCGCCGTGAGCCTCGAGGACGGCGTCTCCGCCGACGCGGGCAAGGCGGCCGTCGAGCGGACCGCCGCGGGGTACGGCGACCCCGAGGTGCAGACCCGGGACGAGTACGCCGCCTCCTCGGCGAGCGGGATCGACATGATGCTGACGCTCGTCTACGCGCTGCTGGCCCTCGCCGTGCTCATCGCCCTGCTCGGCATCGCCAACGCGCTGACCCTCGCGGTCCACGAACGCACCCGTGAGCTGGGCCTGTTGCGGGCCGTGGGCCAGACCCGGCGCCAGTCGAGGGCCATGGTCCGCTGGGAGTCCGTCCTGGTCGCGGCCTTCGGGACGGCGGGCGGGCTGGCACTGGGCGGCTTCCTCGGGTGGGTGCTGGTCGAGGCGTCCGACGGGGCGAGCGACAGCGCGTTCGCCTTCGCCGTCCCGCCCGCGCAGCTCGCCGTCGTCGCACTGGTCGGGCTGGCGGCGGGTGCCCTGGCCGGCTGGCGGCCGGCCCGCCGGGCGGCTCGCCTGGACGTGTTGCGGGCGATCGCGACGGAATGATGTTCCCGGGTGCCACACGTCGGGTGGGGTGCCCGGCACGCGCTGCCGGAACACCCCGACCGCCCCGGAGGGTGTGTCCGGGGCGGTCGGCCGCTGTCATGGGCGGCGCGTCGCGCGGGTGGCGTCGCGCGGGTTCGGGCGGGTGCGGCCGGTGCGTACCGCCGTCCGGGTGATGCGGGCTGCTGGACGGGCCCCGTATCCACCGAGCACGTGCCTTCCCGGGTGCCCCCGCCGACCGGCGCGATCCGCCGGCGCGGGGCAGCCGTGGAGCCACCCGACTGCGTCTCAGCCGGCGAGGACCGAGCGGGCGGCGGCCGGCGCGCGGGCCGGCACCGTGGGGGTGCCGAACTCGATGCCGTCCAGGCTGCTGCCGTGGGCGCCCCGGTAGCGGGTGTGGCCGATGAAGGGACCCTCGGTCGTGGCGCCGTAGACGGCGTGCGACCGGGAGGGGACCGCGGCGGCCGGGACGGGAGCCGGGAGGGTGAACCAGACGACCTTGCCGGCCTCCCCGTGCGTCCGGATGCCCCAGCTCTCGCTGAACGCCTCGATGATGGCCAGTCCACGGCCCGAGGTGGCGAGGTCGTCGACGGCCTCGGACGCGGGGCCCCTGGCCGCCGCCGTGCCGCCGACGGCCGGTATTCGCGGGTCGTGGTCACGGACGGACACGGTGAGGCGGTCGAGCAGCAGCTCGATCTCGACGGTGCACCGCTTGTCCGGCTGTGCGTGCCGGTGGACATTGGTGAGGAGCTCGGTGACACCGAGCGCCGCGTGGTCGACCAGGGCATCGAGATGCCAGTAGCGCAGATGCGCCGATACGATTCTGCGGACCTGACCGATCCGCGACGGCAGGGCTTGGAGCTCCACCGTGCAGTGCCTGCTGGGCTCGCTGATCACGGCTGCGACTCCCCGAAGTAGTCCGGAAGAAGACGAAGGTTCGGATCTTTCATGCGCTGCGCACGGCGGCGGCGGGCTGGTTCACAGCGTCACCGCCGATAAACCCTCAGTGAGGTGGTTCCAGCGTGAGTCAGTGGTGACCGGCCCGCAACTCGCGGCGACCCGCCGCAGGTCATCCACGCCTCAGACGTCGCCGCCCGGCCGCCTGGCCGCCTTCTTCAGCGCGTCGAGGAAGCGACCCGGTCCGGAGTCGCGGTCCTGCGGCCCGTCCATGGTCAGGCGGTAGCGCGTGCCGTTCACGGTCGCCACCGTCTCGTCGGGCTTGGCGAACCACGGCCGGCCCGCCCGCACCGCGTCCACCGGCGCGCTGTCGATCTCGCTGCCGTAGCTGGTCAGCAACGACAGCCTGCCGTCCTCGATCCGGACCTCGCCCGCCCTGGTCAGCGACCGGGGCCAGCGCTCGATCCGGACCCCCGTCGCGGTGAACTCGGGCTCCGCCATCACTCTCCGCCCCCTTCGTGCCGGTTCCTCCGACCAGTGTGCCGGGCGAGCGCCGGGTACACCAGAGGCCCTTCTGCAAGCGACTCCTATGGACCCCCAAAGTGAACGTTTGTGCAGGTGAGGGAGTTATCTTCGGCAGTGGAAGACCTTGTGGCCACGGCTTGGAGAGCGACGCATGAGCACCACGGAGAACAGCGCGGCGGACGGTGCGGGCAGCACCGGCACGGCGGACACCAGCCCGTCGGCCACCGGCACGGCGCCCCCCGTCCCGTCGGCCACGGCCCCGGTGACCGTCGACGTCGACCGCAGCGACCCGGCCTACCGCGCCTGGCTGAAGGAGGCCGTCCGCAAGGTCCAGGCCGACGCCAACCGGTCCGCCGACACCCACCTGCTGCGCTTCCCGCTCCCGGAGAAGTGGGGCATCGACCTCTACCTCAAGGACGAGTCGACCCACCCGACCGGCAGCCTCAAGCACCGGCTCGCCCGCTCGCTCTTCCTCTACGGCCTGTGCAACGGCTGGATCCGCCCGGGCAAGCCCGTGATCGAGGCGTCCAGCGGCTCCACGGCCGTCTCCGAGGCGTACTTCGCCAAGCTGATCGGCGTGCCCTTCATCGCCGTGATGCCCCGCACCACCAGCCCCGAGAAGTGCCGGCTGATCGAGTTCCACGGCGGCCGGTGCCACTTCGTCGACGACTCCCGCAAGATGTACGAGGAGTCCGCGGCCCTCGCCGCGCAGACCGGCGGCCACTACATGGACCAGTTCACCTACGCGGAGCGGGCCACCGACTGGCGGGGCAACAACAACATCGCCGAATCGATGTACCAGCAGCTGAAGTTGGAGCGCTACCCCGAGCCGGCCTGGATCGTGGCCACCGCCGGTACCGGCGGCACCTCCGCCACCATCGCGCGCTACGTCCACTACATGCAGCACGACACCCGCATCTGCGTCGCCGACCCCGAGAACTCCTGCTTCTTCGACGGCTGGACGCGCAACGACCCGTACGCGACGTCCGACTGCGGCTCCCGCATCGAGGGCATCGGCCGGCCCCGTATGGAGCCCAGCTTCGTGCCCGGCGC
Organism: Streptomyces sp. MS191; assembly: GCF_008042125.1. Lineage (GTDB taxonomy): Bacteria > Actinomycetota > Actinomycetes > Streptomycetales > Streptomycetaceae > Streptomyces. Next base: position 25,605 of record NZ_RDBI01000001.1, on the reverse strand, counting down.
CATCGACCGGATGATGAAGGTCCCCGACGCGGCCAGCGTCGCCGCCGTCCGCGCCCTGGAGGCCGCGATCGGCCGCAAGGCCGGCGGTTCGACCGGCACCGGCCTGTGGAGCGCCCTGAAGATCGTCGCCGAGATGGTCGAGCACGGCCGCACCGGCAGCGTCGTGACCCTCATCTGCGACCCGGGCGACCGCTACCTCGACAAGTACTACTCCGACGCCTGGCTGGCCGAACAGGGCCTGGACATCGCGCCGTACGCCGCCGCTATCGACCGCTTCCTGGAGACGGGTGCCTGGCCGGAGTGAGCCTGCGGTCCAGCCGGCGCATCGCGTCGCGGAAGGACCAGCCGACGCCCGGCCGTGCCAGCCGCATCGCGAGCAGGTACGGCCCGGGGCCGTCCACCGCCATCGTCCACCGGACCCGGGTGCCCGGGCCGGCGGGGGACAGGGACCACTCCTCCACCATGGCCCGGACGGCGGGCGCGTTCGTCTCGTCGACCCGGTAGGCGTACCGGATGCCGGGCTCCGCGGCCATGATCGTCTCCTGGAAGGACACCCCGCCCCGCAGCGCGACCGTCCGGCCGGCCCCGCCGGCGGTCGGCCGGGCCGAGGCCACGGCCGTGAACCAGGCGGGCCAACTGCCCACCTCCTCCGCCAGCGACCGGTAGACGGCGCCCGGCGGGGCCGCCAACTCGGCCGTGAACACCAGGCGTCCGGGCGCGGACGCGACGAAGTCGAGCTCCACCGGCCTGAGTCGGCGTGCCATGGTCGGTACCTCCCCAGCAGGTGTGGTGCCGGTCGTGTCGGGCTCCGGACGCCCGGGTCCCACCCCGTGCGGACGCCGCCGCCCTCCGGACGGGACCCGGGAGCGGGCCGAAGTGCGCACACCCTAGTCGCCGGCCCCTCAGATGCCCAGCAGTCCGTCCATCACGCGGCCGAACAGCCGCCGCCCCGCGGACGCGAGCACCGGATCGACGAAGCGCGGCACCCCGCGCACCCGCAGTTCCTCGGACCAGACCACGCGCGAGCCGCCGTCCGCCGTGCCGTGCACCTCGATCACGGCGCGGCCCAGCACCACCCGGCCGCGCTTCTCCAGCCCGCACACGCCCGGCCGCCCCGGCTCCGGCGGCTCCCAGCGGACGACCTCCATCACGTCGTCGACGCCGAGCCGCCCGACCGCCGTCCGGGCCACGAAGCGGGTGCCCACCCCGGCCGGGCCCGCGGTCAGCAGCCGGGTCGAGGTCAGCGGCACCCGCTCGCCGTGCGCCGGCCAGTCCGTGAGGCGGCGCCACGCCTCCCCGGCCGGCAGGCCCGTGACGCGCTCGATCCGGAAGGAGCTCACCGGCCCTCGCCCTCGGCCCGCGCCCGCTCGCCGGCCACCACCAGCCCCGGCAGGTGCTCCGCCATCTCCGCCCGGGTCTGCGACGACAGCCCCGCGTCCGTCACCAGCGTGTCCACCTCGTCCAGCCGGGCGAACGAACTCAGCCCGACCGTGCCCCACTTGGTGTGGTCCGCCAGCACCACGACGCGGCGCGCGGAGCGCACCAGCCGCCGGTTGGTCTCCGCCTCCGCCAGGTTCGGCGTGGACAGGCCCGCCTCCACCGAGATCCCGTGCACGCCGAGGAACAGCACGTCGAAATGGAGCGAGCGGATCGCCTGGTCGGCCACCGGGCCCACCAGCGCGTCCGACGGCGTCCGCACCCCGCCCGTCAGGACCACGGTCGCCGCGCCCGGGCGGGCCTCACCGGAGCCCGGCCGGCGTGCGGCGTGGAAGACGTCCGCCACCCGGACCGAGTTGGTCACCACCGTCAGATCCGGCACGTCCAGCAGCTGCGCCGCCAGCGCGAACGTCGTCGTACCCCCCGAAAGGGCGATCGCCGTACCGGGTGCGACCATCCGCGCGGCCGTCCGCGCGATCTCCTCCTTGGCGCCCAGCTCCAGAGCCGACTTGGCCTCGAACCCGGGCTCGTGCGTGCTCGTCTCGACGACCGGCACCGCGCCGCCGTGCACCTTCTCGACGACACCCTGCCGCGCCAGCGCGTCCAGGTCCCTGCGGACGGTCATGTCCGAGACGTTGAGCCGTCGCGTCAGCTCGTTGACCCGGACACCGCCGCGCCGCCGCACCTCGTCCAGGATGAGGGCGCGCCGCTGCTCCGCGAGGAGGTTCTGCTGGTCGCTGACCACCGATGACGGTCCTTCCGAAGGGGACTGGGGGATTGGCGTCGGATTCCGTGAGAGGTCGTGCGCGTACGCCCGGCCTTCCGCGATCCTGTTGCCTGCCGTCGAATCCTCCCACCCAGAGAGCGAGACACCGAAGTGTCCCCTGCCACACCGTCCCCGAAGAACGGGGGTGCGGCGCTCGAACTCCTCGTCCACGGTGTCGGCGGGGCCACGCCGCAGGACATGCTGGACGACCCGCGGACGGTGCGGGTGACCGGCGACGCGACCGCCGCCATGTACCGGCGCTGCGACGACCTCGACGCCGAGGACCACCCGGAGCGCTACGCCGAACGGCCGGTCCCGGAGGCCTACTGCTGGTCCAACCTCACCTCCGGCAACGGCGCCCGTGCCCTGTGGCTGCTCCTCCTGCCCTTCATGGTCGCCAACCTCGCCCACTGGATGCGCCCGCCCGCCCCGGACCGCCCGGGCCTGGTGCGGCTGTACGGGGTGCTGGTGCGGCTCGTCGCCCTCACCCTCACCGTGCTGCTCACCGCCGCCGCGTGCGYGGTCGCGCTCGACCTGACGGCCTGGCAGTGCGCGGGCGACGCCGCCTGCGCGCAGGACCGCTCCTGGCTCGGCTTCCTCTCCGCGGAACGGGGTGGCTGGTGGTCCCAGCCGGGTCGCCGGCTCGCGCTCGCCGCGGTCGTCCCGACCGCGCTCGTCGGCCTGCTCTGGTACCTCTCCAACCGGACCTGGAGCGCCTACGAGGCCCAGCGCCCGCCCACCGCCTACGACGACCCGCCCCTCGAAGAGCCCGCCGGGCGGGGCGAGTCGGCCGACCCCGCCACGGACGCCGACCCCGGGGCCGAGGGGGACGACGAACCCGCCGGCACCCCGGAGGCCGCCCTGCCGACCGAGCTCCGTCCCGCCCTGGGACGCCGCGGATTCTGGTACGGCCGCCGGCTCGTCGCCCGGCTGCGCGCCGCCCACACCGCCGCCGGGTTCCTGACCGTCACCGCGGCCCTCACCGGCGCCGCCGCCCGCCACGACCGGGCCACCGCCCCCGACGCGCTGCGCACGGACGTCGGATGGGGCCTGCAGGCGGCCGTCGTCGTCCTCGCGGCGGTCGTCCTCTGGGTCGTCTGCCGCCGCGGCCGCAGCGAGCGGCGACTCGACCTGCGGATCGAACGGGTCCTGGTGTCCTGGCTGCCCTGCTCCTCCCTCCTGCTGCTCGCCCTCGCGGTCCCGCACGCCTGCTGGTCCCGGCCCGAGTGGCGCTCCGCCGGCACCCTCCCCGGCGACACCACCTTCGGGGCCCTCACCCTGGTCCAGGGCGGCCTCGTCGTGGCCCTCGGCGCGGTCGCGCTCCTCCTCCACCGGCGCAGGCCCGAACCCCGCACCGCGCTCCACGGCCTCGGCGGCCCGGCGGTCGCCATGCTCGCCTGCGCCCTGGGCGGCGTGATGTCCGGAGGCGTCGCCCAGCGCGTCGCCGACTGGCTGGACGGCTCGGCCACCCCGGGCATGGGCGACGGCTCTCCCATCGGCCCGCCCGTGCTCCTGAGCTGGCAGGCCTCCGTCATCCCGGTGCTGCTCGTGATGCTGCTCGCACCGGCCGTCGTCCTCGCCGTGCGGACCGCCCGCGCCGCCCGCCGCCTCGGCCCCCTCGTCGAGGCCGCGTACGCGACGGACACCCCGGACCCCGTGCGCACCGGGCGGATCGCCGCGACCCGGGCCCGCGCCGGCCTCACGGACTTCGCGCCGCCGCTCGTCGGCATCGTCTCCGGCGCCACCCTGTTCCTGGGCGCCGCGTCCGTCGCCGGGGCCTGGGTCGGCGGTGCCGTGCCGGGACGCGCGTTCGAGGGAGCCCACCCGGCGATCGCGTCGGCCGCCGACACCGCCCAGTCCCTCGGCTCCTGGATGATCGGCTTCGGCTTCATACTGTTCGTCACCTGGGGCCGACGCGCCTACAAGGACGCCTCCGCGCGCCGCACGATCGGCATCCTCTGGGACGTCGGCACCTTCTGGCCCCGGGCCGCGCACCCCTTCGCCCCGCCCTGCTACGCCGAGCGGGCCGTCCCGGACCTGACCTGGCGGATGAGTTCCTGGACCCGCCACACCGGCGGCCGGCTCGTCATCTCCGGCCACTCGCAGGGCAGTGTGCTGGCCGCCGCCGCGGTCTGGCAGCTGCCGCCGGCGACCCGCAGGCGGGTCGCGCTGCTCACCTACGGCTCACCGCTGGAACGGCTCTACGGGCGCTGGTTCCCCGCCTACTTCGGCCCCGGCCCGCTGCGCGGCCTGCACCGCACGGTGCACTGCTGGAGCAACCTCCACCGGGCCACCGACCCGATCGGCGGCCCCGTACGGGTGCCGGCGGAGGGGGACCGTCCGGCCGTCGACCGTCCCGTCCTCCTCGACCCCGTCGAGTACGGCCGCACGCCGGCCCACCCGCTGCCCGAACCGATCCTGGGCCACTCCGACTACCAGGCCGACCCGGTCTTCGCCGCCGAACGGGCCGCGCTGCTCGACCGGCTGCCGCCCGCCCTGCCGCGGCAGCGCGGCACCGCCCGCTCGGATCAGGGGAGTTCGGGCAGGTCCTCGGGATAGAGCAGGGTCAGGTCGTCCGTGCTCGCGTCGGCGAGCACGGCGACCCGGCCGGCGTGCCGCTCCACCATCGATTCGAACGTCTGGCGCGCCGTGCGGCCGTTGCCGAACGCCGGGCCCTTGGGCAGCTCGGTGAAGTACTTGCGCAGCGCCTCGCCGGTGCCCTCCGCGAGCCGGTACTCGTGCTCGTCGGCCTGCTGCTCCACGATCCGCAGCAGCTCGTCCGGCACGTAGTCGCTGAAGCTGATGGTCCGGGAGAACCGGGACGCCACACCGGGGTTGACGGTCAGGAAGCGCTCCATCTCGGCCGTGTAGCCGGCGACGATCACCACGACCGCGTCCCGGTGGTCCTCCATCAGCTTCACCAGGGTGTCGATCGCCTCCCGCCCGAAGTCCCGCCCCGAGTCCTCGGGGGACAGGGCGTACGCCTCGTCGACGAACAGCACGCCGCCGCGCGCCCGGTCGAACGCCTCCTGGGTGCGGATCGCCGTCGAGCCGATGTGCTCCCCGACCAGGTCGACCCGGGACACCTCGACGAGGTGCCCGCGTTCCAGCACGCCCAGCGAGGCGAGGATCTCGCCGTAGAGCCGGGCCACGGTCGTCTTGCCCGTGCCGGGATTGCCGGTGAAGACCAGGTGGCGGCGCACGGACGCGGCCTTGAGTCCGGCCTCCTGCCGCCGACGGCCGACCTCGATCATGTTGGTGAGGGTGCGGACCTCGTGCTTGACGCTCTCCAGGCCCACCAGCGCGTCCAGTTCACCCAGCACGTCGGTCGAGGCACGCGCCGGCTCCGGCGTGGGAGCGGGCGGCGGGGCGGCCGCGGTCCGCGGCACGGGCACGTTCCCGAGCAGGCCCGGCGTCTGCGTGGCCGTCAGGACGGTCGCGCCCGCGCTGTCGGCCGGAGCCTTCCGCACCCCGCTCTCGTCGCTCGTGCAGTCCTCCACCACCGGGCCGCTTCCCTCACCCGCCGAGCCGCCGTCGGCGAACTCGTACCCGGCCCGCGCGCACCGCTCCGTGCGGCAGCCGCGCAGCGTCGTGCGGCAGCCGTCCATCACGTGGAAGCCGTAGCCGCCGCTGCCGGTCACCCGGCAGCCGACGAAGGAGCCTCGGCCTTCCGCCGACACGTAGAAGCCGGCCTCGGCGGGCGTGGTGACGGTGCAGCGTTCGATGGTGGGATCGGCGCCCTTGGTGACGATGACCCCGGTCTGCACGCCGTCGATGGTGCAGCCCGCCAGCGTGCCGCCGCTGCCGTGGTCCCGGAACCAGGCGCCGGTGGACGCCTCCCGGATCCGGCAGTCGTCCAGCTGAGCGGTCGCGCCGTCGCTCACCGAGACGGCGGTGTTCCGCACCTGCGACAGGTCGCAGTCGACGACGTCGGCCCGTGAGCCCCGGTCGAGGACGAAGAGGGCGTCCGGCACGTCGTGCACGCGGCAGGAGTCGAGCACGGCGGTCGCGCCGTCGCTCACCCAGACCGCCGGGTAGTCGCCGGTGCTGTCGTGGATCTCGCACTGGTTGGCGTCGACCCGGGTCCCCGGGTCCCACACCGACAGGCCGTTGCGGCCGAACCGGCGCACGGTGGAGCGGGTCAGCGTCAGCACGGAGCGCGAGCGCAGGTCGACCGCGTTCTCGGGGATGTCGTGGATGTCGCAGTCGGACAGTGTCAGCACCGCGTCCGTGTCCAGCGTGATGCCGTCGGCCGAGGTGCGGTGCACGGAGGAGTCGGAGAGGTGGGCGGTGGCCCGGGCGGCGATCTGGAGGCCGGTGCCCTTGATCTCGTACACCTCGCAGCCGACGCCCTCCAGGCCGCTGCCCTCGCCGTTGACGGTGATCCCCGCACCCGAGGCGTGGTGGATCCGGCAGCGCTCCAGCCGGGGATGCGCCCCGCCCCGGACCGAGACCCCGGACTGGCCGGCCGCGACGACCTCGCACTCCTCGAACACCCCGCCCGCGCCGTCGAGTACGGCGATGCCGACCCCCGCCGGATTGTCGACGGTGCAGCGGCGGACGGTGGGTCTCGCGGCGCCGCGGACCTCGATGCCGGCCGCCGAGCGCGTCACGATCCGCAGGTCCAGCAGTTCCGGCGTGCCCTCCTCGACGAGCAGTGCGGGCGCGGCCGCGTCCTGGCCCTCGACGTGCAGGTCCTGGAGTGTCGCCGAGGCCCGGACGGTCAGCGGCACGCCGTCCACCGGGGCGATCCGGACCGGCCCGGCACCGCCTTCCGGCCCGCGCAGGGTGACGGCCCGTCGGATGACGAGGTTCTCCCGGTACGTGCCGGGGGCGACGGTGAGGACGTCCCCGTCGGCGGCGGCCTCCAGGGCGGCGGCGAGGGAGGCGTACTCGCCCGTGCGGCGTCGCCACCGCGATGTGCCGGTGTGCGTCACCTGGACCGTGCCCTGTGCCATGGGTGTGCTCTGCCCCCGCCTCATGCGTCGTCGCTGATCCGATGCCCCACCGTAGCGCGCGCGGAGGGACCGGGTTGACGGGTCAGCTGCCCGCGCCCGTACGCCCCCAGTCGGGACCCGCCTTGGCCCAGGCGCGGTCGAGACGTTCGTACCGTCGCTGTACGAGCCGGCGTACGACCAGGCGCCGCGAGGCCTCCACGAAGACGGCCGCCAGGGCCGTCGCGAGCAGACCGACGACGACGGCGTGCGCGCGTGCCGTTCCCGACTGCATCGGCGGGGTCGCCGGGCGGCCGCCCCGGTCGGTCCACATCGGGAAGGTGTCACCCGGGTCCGCGAACTCGCGCCGGGTGGAGACCGTGCCCGTCCGGGCCGTCCCGTCGGGCGCGGTCCAGCGGGCCACCACGGCCCGGCGCAGGGGCTCCTCGCCGTCGGAGCCGGAGCCGCGCAGACCGGACGCGGGGGTGTCGGCCACCCGCACCACCCGGGCGGTGGTCCGCTGCCGCTGCTCGTGCTGGGTCCGCGCGGCCTGCTGGAGCGAGGCATCGGTCCGTGCCCCGGCGGTCCATCCGACCGCGGGTACGGCGAGGGCGAGCAGGACGACGGCCACGAAGGCGACCCACGCCTCGATCAGATCGGTCCCACGGCGCAGGGGATTGTGTCTCCAACGCCAGATCCCGGTGACTGCGCGCACACGCTCCACCCCCTTGCTCGTCCGGGTGCGACAGCTTCCCCAACGAGTGTGACCCGGTGGTGGGTTCCCCGCGCGCCGGGCGGACCGGCACACCCCCTGCGGGGGGTGTGCCGGTCCGCCCGGCGCGCGGGGAACCCACCACCGGGTCACACTCGTTGGGGAAGCTGTCGCACCGGGTGCGGGGGATCAGTCGAGGATCTTGACCTCGTCACCGACCCGGATCGTCCCGAGGTGCTCGGGCACCAGGTTCTGGCCGAAGATCAGCCGGTTGCCGTCCTTGCGGTGCCGGGCCAGCGTCCGCAGGGGCTCCTTCCCGCGTCCGGCGGTCTCCTGGTCGGTGGTGGTGACCACGCAGCGCCCGCACGACCTCGCGACGCGGAAGGAGACCTCGCCGATCGCGAGCCGGGTCCAGTCGTCCTCGGCCCAGGCGGCGGTGCCGTCGATCACGACGTTCGGCCGGAAACGGTTCATGGGCAGCGGGCCCTCGTCGGGGTGGTCGCCCCGGGCGATCAGCGAGTTGAGGGCGTCGAGGGAGGCGACGGTGGTGACCAGCAGCGGATAGCCGTCCGCGAAGCTCACCGTCTCGCCGGGCAGCGCGTACTCGGGGTCGATCGGACGGCGGTGCGCGGGGTCGTCCATGTGCACGAGGCGGACCTCGGTGTCCAGGTACGCGCTGAACCACGCGTCCGCCGCGGCCCCCGCCGGGACCGCCTCCACGGGAGTCTCGAAGACCTCCACCCGAATCGTGGAAGACGGCCGCGGCACCTCGATCGTCAGCGGCTCCCGGCCGGGCGCGGACACCCTGAGGGCGTCACCCGGCAGCAGCTCGGCCGAGGCCAACGCCATCTGCGGATGACGGCGTTGGGTCACGACCTTGCCCGACGCGTCCACGACGGTCCAGCGGCGGTCGCCGGCCAGTCCCCATGGCTGGACGTCCGCGGCGAGGGGCGCGATACCGCGCATCGCCTTGACCGGGTGGACGTGGACGGAGCGCACAACAGGAATCGGCATGCCGTCATCCTGCCAGCCGCTCCGTACCAGGAGTCGGTCAGTACCCTCTGCCCTGGTACGGGCGGTTGTAGGGGTCCTCGTACGGGGCCTGCGCCTGGACGGGGCGCGAGGCCGCCGGCCGCATCGCCTCGTACCCGGTGGTCATCGGGCGCTGCGGCTGCTGCTGGACGCCCGGGTATCCGCGGGGGACCTGCTGCTGCGGGATGTACGGCGCCGGGGCGTGCTGCAGCGGCACGGGGGCCATCTGCTGCGCCGGCTGCGGGTAGCCGTACGAACCGCCGCCGCTGTAGGCGGGGGTCTGATGGACGGGAGCCGCCGGGAGGGCGGGCAGGGCMGAGGGCAACGCCGGCAGGTAGCTGTTGCCGGTGTCGTAGGCGGAAGGCACTCGGATCGGTGCGATCTGAGGCGTGCCCCGCTCAGCGACCAGGGAGTCGTAGATCGGGGTGTCGGGGAACGACGGCGCGGTGTAGTAACCGCCTCCGTAGGTGGAGCGGGGGGAGGTCATGGCACATAAGTTAAGCCCACGATGTGCTGGTTGGGGAGCCCGATAAGAGGGTTGTTTGACGGGTTCTGAGTGACCGTCGATCCGTAATGCGATCGAACGTGACAAAAACGGTCGCCCGGAGAGGCTTCGATCTTGAAAACCCGAGCTGAGGAGGGGTTACCCACGGGTCGGCCCGGTGTGCTCGGCGTGACCGGCATTAGGTTGACGTAAAGAAATCCTGATGGGCGGGAGCCGTGATGGGGGCGAGCATGTCCATGCTTAAAGGGGCCAATGTTCCGGTGCCGGCACGCGCGGTGCGCGTGGAATTGGGCTGGCGTTCAGGCGCGGGTGTCCCGGACGTCGACGCGTCGGCGCTACTCCTCGTGTCGGGGAAAGTGCGCTCCGACGCCGACTTCGTTTTCTACAACCAGCCGGCGCACGCTTCCGGCGCCGTCCGGCACGAGGGGAAGCGCACGGCGGGCGACGCCGTGACCGACACCCTCCGGGTCGAGCTGGACGGTGTCGAGCCCGAGGTCGAGCGGATCGTGCTCGCCGGCTCGGCCGACGGCGGCACCTTCGGGCGGGTGCCGGGACTGTACGTCCGGGTCTTCGACGCGGACGGCGGGACGGAGCTCGCGCGCTACGACAGCGCGGACGCGAGCGTCGAGACGGCGTTCGTGCTCGGCGAGCTCTACCGGCGCCAGGGAGCGTGGAAGTTCCGGGCGGTGGGACAGGGGTACGACTCCGGCCTGGCGGGCCTGGCGACGGACTTCGGCATCACCGTGGACGAGCCGCAGCACGCGGCCGCCCCTCCCGGTTCACGCGCATGGCGCCGGAGGTGCCGCCCCGCCGCAGCCGGTCCGGCTCACCAAGGTCACCCTGACGAAGGAGGCCCCGACGGTCTCCCTCGCCAAGCAGGGCGGCACCTCCGGCGCCATGCGCGTGAACCTCAACTGGCAGGTGCGCAAGCAGTTCACCGGCTGGGGGGCCAAGCTGGGCCGGGCGGTCGCCCAGCACGCGGACCTGGACCTCGACCTGTGCGCCCTCTACGAGCTGACCGACGGCCGCAAGGGCGTGGTGCAGGCGCTCGGCAACGCCTTCGGCGCGCTGCACCAGCCCCCGTTCATCCTGCTCGACGGCGACGACCGCACCGGGGCGTCCTCCTCGGGCGAGAACCTCACCATCAACCTCGACCACAAGGACAAGCTCAGCCGGGTCCTCGTCTTCGTCACCGTCTACGAGGGCGCCCGCAGCTTCGCCGACCTGCACGCCACCGTCACGCTCCAGCCCCTGCACGGAGCGCCCGTCGACTTCTCCCTGGACGACTGCACCGTGCCGTCCACCGTCTGCGCGCTCGCCCTGATCACCCGGGAGAACGGGGACCTCGTCGTCCGGCGCGAGGCCCGCTACCTCGTCCCGGCCCGCGGGGTCAGTCCGCAGCGCACCGTCGACCAGGCGTACGGCTGGGGCATGAACTGGACACCGGGGCGCAAGTGACGGCCGACCGGCGGACCGGCCGGCCGTCGACGCCCGCCGGCCGGCCCGCCGGTCATCGCCGGTCGGGTGCCGCCTCGGGGCGGGCGTACGTCCGCCCCTTCCAGGCCGCGCCCCGCCCCCGGTAGTGCTGCACCGCGGAGTCCACCGTCATGAGCAGATAGAGGAGGGCGGTCACGGGCAGCGTCGGCGCGAGTGAGAGGGGCTGGCCGTAGTAGCGGAGCATCGGCACGTACGTCCCGGCCATCACCGCCCAGGCCAGCCCGCCGGCGAGCGCCGCCACCGGATCGCCGCCCGCCAGCCCGGCCACCAGCGTCGCCGGCGGCGCGAGGTAGACCAGCGCGAGCCCGGCCACCGTGCCGAGGAGCAGCAGCGGACTGTGCCGGAGCTGCGCGTACGCCGACCGCGACACCATCCGCCACAGATCCGCGAGCCGGGGATAGGGCCGCACGCTGTCGACCCGCTCCGCCAGGCCCAGCCACACCCGCCCGCCGGACCGCCGCACCGCGCGGGCCAGCGAGACGTCGTCGATCACCGCCTGCCGGATCGCCTCCGGCACCCCCGCCCGCACGGCGGTCCGCGTCCGCAGCAGCACACAGCCGCCCGCCGCCGCCGTCGCCCGGGGGCGCCGGGCGTTGATCCAGCGGAACGGATAGAGCTGCGCGAAGAAGTACACGAAGGCGGGCACGATCAGCCGCTCCCACAGCGTCGCCACCCGCAGCCTGGCCATCTGGGACACCAGGTCGAAGCCCTCGGTGACCGCCGCCTCCACCAGCAGCCGCAGGCTGTCCGGCTCGTGCGCGATGTCCGCGTCGGTCAGCAGCAGGAACTCGGGATCGCGGGTACGGGCCAGCGCCATGCCGTGCCGCAGGGCCCAGAGCTTCCCGGTCCACCCCGGCGCCGGCTCGCCCGGCGACACGACGGTCAGCGGCAGCCCCCCGTACCGCACGGCCAGCTCGCCCGCGAGCTTCCCCGTGCCGTCGGTGCTGCCGTCGTCGACGAGCACGATCTCCGCCTCGCCCGGATAGTCCTGGGTGAGCAGCGACGGCAGGCTCAGGGACAGCACCTCCGCCTCGTCCCGGGCCGGGACGACGATCGCGACCCGGGGCCACGGCAGCGGTCCGGACCCCCGCCCGGCCTCCGCCGACGGGGGCGCCGACCCCGGCCGCGCGGACGCGCCGGCCCGCGGCCCACGGCCGCGTGCGGACCGGCGCACGCCGCCCGGCAGACGCTGATCCGTACGCCAGAAGAAACCCTGACCCAGCAGCAGCCACCCCCAGGCGGCCAGCGAACCCATCGCGATCCAGGCAGTGGCGCTCATTCGTCGCAGTCTGCCCCAGATTGCCGGGGGCGCAAGGGTGGTCGGCTAGGGTGACCGGGTGAAGATCGCGCTCATGGACTCCGGAATCGGCCTGCTCCCGGCGGCGGTGGCGGTACGCCGTCTGAGGCCGGACGCGGACCTCGTCCTCTCCTCGGACCCCGACGGCATGCCCTGGGGCCCGCGCACTTCCGAGGACCTCACCGAGCGCGCGCTCGCCGTCGCGCGGGCCGCCGCCGCGCTCGCGCCGGACGCCCTGATCGTGGCCTGCAACACCGCCACCGTCCACGCCCTGCCGGCCCTGCGCGCCGCGCTGGAGCCGGACATCCCGGTGATCGGGACGGTGCCGGCGATCAAGCCGGCCGCCTCGGCCGGCGGCAAGGTGGCCATCTGGGCGACTCCCGCCACCACCGGCAGCCCCTACCAGCGCGACCTGATCCGCGACTTCGCCGCCGGGGCGGACGTCACGGAGGTGCCCTGCCCCGGGCTCGCCGACGCCGTGCAGTACGCCGACGCGGACGGGATCAAGCGCGCCGTGGCCGCCGCCGCCGCGCTCACCCCGCGCGACGTCCGCGCCCTGGTACTGGGCTGCACCCACTACGAACTGGTCGCCGAGGAGATCCGCGCGGCGGTGCAGCACCCCGACCTGCCTCCGGTGGTTTTCCACGGCTCGGCCGGGGCAGTCGCCGCACAGGCGCTGCGCCGCATCGGCGCCGGGGCGGCGCCGGAAGCCGACGCCACCGGCGGGCTCACCGTGCTCCTGAGCGGTCGCACCGCGACGCTTCCGGACGCCGCGCTGCGTTACGCCGAGGGTCGTCTGCTGGGGGCCGTGAGCCCCGCACGCTGACGTCGGCCCCACCC
>NZ_RDBI01000001.1:0-12485 GCF_008042125.1 Streptomyces sp. MS191 | reverse complement strand
ACCCGCCCCGGAGGTTCGCCCTCCGGGTCCACGGCCCCGGGTCCTGTCCCGGCCGAACAGGCGCCGCGTACGCGGAACGTGAGTAGGCTGCCACCCATGAGGGACGAATCCCGACATCTCGGCCCCGCGGGCACCGGCGAACCGGTGCCCGAGAGGTGGACCGGCCGCGCCACCAACCGACTCCAGTGGGTGCCCGCCGTCGCCGGCGTCGCCTGCATGGCCCTGGGCATCACCCTGGCCGTCGACTCCGCCTGGACCTCCGGCGTCGCGCCGCTCCTGATGGCGGTGATCGGCTGTGTCGCGGTGGGCCTGCTGGTGCTGTTCGGCACCCTCGCCTTCGTCCACGTCGAGGTGCGGGTCGACGACCGCGCGATGGAGGTCCGCTGCGGCCACATGGGCCTGCCGCGCCGCCGCATCCCGCTCTCCCACGTGGTCGGCGCCGAGTTCGTCCCCAGGGTCACCCCGCGCGAATGGGGCGGCTGGGGCTGCCGCTGGCGCCCCGAGCGGGGGACCGCCGTCATCGTCCGCCGGGGCGAGGCCCTGCTGCTGCGGCTGGGCGACGGCCGCACGTTCACCGTGACCGTCGACGACGCGATGGCCGGGGTCCGGGTGATCCGTGAGCTGCTCCGCCGCGCGACACCGACCGGCCCCGCCGGCGCCTGACGTCGTCGCCCGGAGCCGCGGAAGGCCGGGCCGGGTCCGGGGCCGCCGGGTTCAGTCCGGGGCCGCGGAGGTACGGGCCGTCGCCAGCCCGGCGAGCAGCCCGGCACCCACCGTCACCGGGGTGAAGCTCAGCGCGTTGCCGACGGTGGCCAGCGCCGCCAGCGCCGTGAGGGCGGCCCCCGCCGTGAGCACCACCGCCGTGGAGCGCGGCGAGGCCCACAGGGCGCACACCAGCCACGCGTACACGCCTCCGAGCAGCACGACGCCCGGCACCCCCTGTTCGGCCGCCTGCTGGAGCGGCGCCGAGTGCGGAGTGCCGTCCGCGAGGGGCTCCTCCAGGGACGTGCGGCTGAGTGCGCCGAAACGGTCCGGGCCGCTTCCCAGCACGGGGTTCTCCCGGGCCTGGTCGATCGCGTCCTGCCAGAGCCGCACCCGGTGATGGGTCAGCGGTCCCTCCAGGGAGACGGTGAGTCCCTCGGGCAGCACCTCCTCCGCCACCGCGAACGAGGCCCCGACGGCGACGCCCGTCACCAGGACGAGCCCGGCGAGCCCGAGGAACCGGTGCCTCGTCCGCACCGCCGCCGCCGAGCAGAGCCAGACACCGAGCGCCGCCACCGAACCGGCCATGGAGCCCATGGCCAGCGCCACACCCGCGACGGCCAGGCCGAGGAGGCGCAGCGCCGCCCGAGCGGGCGCCGGACCCGCCGCCGACGCCGCGCAGCAGGCGGCGCCCGAGGCGAGGACCAGCAGGGCGGCGGCCGCCCCGGTCGGGCCGAGCGGCACGGCGGCGGCGGAGGTCGAGCCCGGGACGTCGGACCCGGAGGCGAGCGCGAGGGCCAGTGCGGCGAGGGAGGCGGTGGCTGCGGCCGCGACCGGCAGGAGAGAACCGCAGATCCGGCCGCAGGCGTACCCGGCGGCCAGGGCGAGCACCGCGAGAAGGACGCCCTCCGGGCGCGCGTCCCGTCCGGTCGCGCTCACCAGCGCCCACAGCGTGCAGCCGCCCAGGACCAGCACCCCGGCGACGTCCGGTGCCCGCCCATGGTCGCGCACGGCGGCCCGCTCAGTCGCAGGAGCAGCCATCCCGTCGACCCCCCGTCGACCCGATCAGTCCGGCGGACACCGTAGCGGCCGCGCTCCCGGTTTGTGGAGGGCTGGTGCAGAAACGATGTAGCCGACAGGGCGCGGAGCCGCCGCGGCCCGGGCTTCGACGGAGGTCCGCGGCGCCGGCGCGAGCGCCCGGAGCGGAGGCCCCACGGCGGGGACGACGTGCCGGGACGGCCACGGACCGGACTCCGCCGGCAGGGACCGTGCGCCGTAGACTCCGCCACGTGAGCACCACCATCACCCCCGTCGACGCCCCCGGCCCCGCCGACGCCTCCGGGTCCGGCCGCTTCGCCCCACGGCGTTTCGTGCGCCCCGGCGCCGCCGTGCTGTCCGGGCTCCTGCTCTTCCTGAGCTTCCCGCCCCGGCCGCTGTGGTGGCTCGCGCTGCCCGCCTTCGGGCTGCTCGGCTGGACCCTGCGCGGCCGCCGGCTCCGGGCCGGCTTCGGGCTCGGCTACCTCGCGGGCCTCGGCTTCCTGCTCCCGCTGCTGATCTGGACGGGCGAGGAGGTCGGCCCGGGACCCTGGCTCGCCCTCACCGCGGCCGAGGCGCTCTTCGTCGCCGCTTCCTGTCTCGGCATCGCGGCCGTCTCGCGGCTGCCCGGCTGGCCGGTGTTCGCCGCCGCGGTGTGGATCCTCGGCGAGGCGGCCCGCGCGCGAGCCCCCTTCGGCGGCTTCCCCTGGGGGAAGATCGCCTTCGGCCAGGCCGACGGCGTCTTCCTGCCGSTCGCGGCCGTGGGCGGCACCCCGGTGCTCGGCTTCGCCGTCGCCCTGTGCGGCTTCGGCCTGTACGAGGTGGTCCGCCAGGTCCGCGCGTACCGCAGGACCGGCACCGTCCCGCGCGGCCCGCTGGCCGCCGCGGCGCTCACCGTCCTGGTCCCGGTCACCGGCGCCCTCGCCGCCCTGCCGCTCGTCGACGACACGGCCGAGGACGGCACCGCGACCGTCGCCGCGGTGCAGGGCAACGTCCCCCGGCTGGGACTCGACTTCAACTCCCAGCGCCGTGCGGTACTCGACAACCACGCCAACCGCACCAAGGAACTCGCCGCGGACGTGAAGGCGGGCCGCAAGCCGCAGCCCGACTTCGTCCTGTGGCCGGAGAACTCCTCCGACATCGACCCCTACGCGAACCCGGACGCGCAGGAGGTCATCGACGAGGCCGTGCGCGCCATCGGCGTGCCGACCGTGATCGGCGCCGTGGTCGCCCCGCCGACCGGCAAGCTCCGCAACACCCTGATCGAGTGGGACCCCGACAAGGGCCCCGTCGCCACCTACGACAAGCGGCACGTGCAGCCCTTCGGCGAGTACATCCCGATGCGCTCCGTCGTCCGGCTCTTCAACAGCAACGTCGACCGGGTCAGCCGCGACTTCGGTCCCGGCGGCAAGGTCGGCGTGTTCGACCTCGCGGGCACCCGGGTCGGCCTCGCCACCTGCTACGAGGCCGCCTTCGACTGGGCCGTGCGGGACACCGTCACCCACGGCGCGCAGCTGATCTCCGTGCCGAGCAACAACGCCACCTTCGGCCGCAGCGAGATGACCTACCAGCAGCTCGCCATGTCGCGGGTGCGGGCCGTCGAGCACAGCCGCTCCGTGGTCGTCCCGGTCACCAGCGGCGTCAGCGCGATCATCCGCCCCGACGGCGAGATCGTGCGGGAGTCGCGGATGTTCACACCGGACGTGCTGGTCGACGAGGTGCCGCTGCGTTCCTCGCTCACTCCGGCGACGCGCCTGGGCACGCTGCCCGAGGCGCTCCTGGTGGCGGTCGCCGTCGCCGGGCTCGGCTGGTCGGCGCTGCGCGCCGTCCGGGCCCGCCGGACCGCCTGAGCCGGCGCCTTCGCCGCGGGTGCGGGGGGAGAGACCCCCCGGCCCGGGCCGGTGTTCCCTCTGCCGCCCCCGCCCGCCCGGCCCGGCCCCTGACCTGCGGGCGGACGGTGGCCACAGCCGGAAAGGATCTAGGGTCGGGGTATGGGTACTCCTGATTTCATCCGCGACCTGCGGGCCAGCGCCGGACACCAATTGCTCTTCCTGCCCGGCGTCAGCGCCGTCGTCTTCGACGACCGCGGGCGGGTCCTGCTCGGCCGGCGGGCCGACACCGGCATGTGGGCGATCGTCGGCGGCATCGTGGAGCCGGGGGAGCAGCCCGCCGCCTGCGCCGTCCGCGAGGTGTACGAGGAGACCGCCGTCCGCTGCGAGGTCGAGCGGGTCGTCCTCGTGCAGACCCTGCGCAAGCCGGTCGTCTACCCGAACGGCGACCGGTGCCAGTTCATGGACGTGTCCTTCCGCTGCCGGGCCGTCGGCGGCGAGGCCAAGGTCAACGACGAGGAGTCGACGGAGGTCGGCTGGTTCGACGTGGACGCCCTTCCCGAGATGAAGCGCTTCTCCCACTTCCGGATCGAGCAGGCGCTCGCCGACGAACCCACATGGTTCGACACCATGCAGCAAGGCTGAAGTGTGGGTTCGACACACATCGGTGAGGGGTGGGCCCCTTCATAGGGTGCGGAGCATGAGCGCCCCCACCACATCAGGTCCCGTACCCGCTCCGTCACCGGCCCCCTCGTCGACCGTGACGTCCGCGTCCGCGCCGGCGGGGGGACCCCGGCCCGGGCCGACTCCCGCGCCCGGGCCCGTCGCCCTCGACCTGGCCGGGCGCGTCGCGCTCGTCACCGGCGCGGCCGGCGGGATCGGCCGTGCCTGCGCGTTGCGGCTCGCCGCGGCCGGGGCCCGGGTGAGAGCCGTCGACCGGGCCGCCGAGGGCCTGGAGACCCTCGCCGACGAGGCCGCCGGACTCGACGGCGCGATCGAGCCGCAGCTCCTCGACCTCACCGATCTCGACGCCGCCGAGGCCGCGGCCCACGGCGCCGACATCCTGGTGAACAACGCCGGCCTCCAGTTGGTCCGGCCCATCGAGGAGTTCCCACCGGACGTCTTCCACACCGTCCTCACCGTGATGCTGGAGGCCCCCTTCCGGCTGATCCGGGGCGCGCTGCCGCACATGTACGCGCAGGGCTGGGGCCGCGTCGTCAACCTCTCCTCCGTGCACGGCCTGCGGGCCTCCGCCTACAAGTCCGCCTATGTGGCCGCCAAACACGGCCTCGAAGGACTCTCCAAGACCGCCGCGCTCGAAGGGGCCTCCCACGGGGTCACCTCCAACTGCGTCAACCCCGGCTACGTCCGCACCCCCCTGGTCGAGCGGCAGATCGCCGACCAGGCCGCCGCCCACGGCATCCCGCCGGAGCGGGTCCTCACGGACGTCCTGCTGAAGGACTCGGCCCTCAAGCGGCTCGTCGAGCCGGAGGAGGTCGCCGAGGCGGTGCTCTACCTCTGCACCCCGCACGCCTCCTTCATCACGGGCACCTCCCTCACGCTCGACGGGGGCTGGACGGCCCACTGACCGGGCCCCCGCGGCCTCGCGCGACGCCGGCGGGACCTCACGGCGCGCGGGACACCCTCCGGGGGCCGTCCTGCCGACCGGACCGTGGCCCGCGCGGCACGACGCCCGCTGCGGCGGCCCCTCCACCCGCCCGGGCCGCCGCAGGGGGTACCCGGCCCGGGAGCCGGGTCGTCCACAGGGCTGGTGCGATCACCCGTACGGCAGGTATCCCTGTGTCCATGTCCCAAGAACAGGTCTCCTACCTGGAGCTTCTCGCACGCGGAGCCGCCACGGAGGCGTACGACCGGCCCGTGCTGCTCGCCCGTGCGAGCGGCGCGGGCCCCGAGGCGCTGGCCGCGCTCGAACAGGCCAAGCAGCTGGCCCTGCGCGTGCGGGCCGAGCTGGAGGGGCGGCGGCGCCGGGAGGCGGAGCTGTCCGCGCTCTTCGAGACCGCCCACGACCTCGCGGGGCTCCGCGACCTGGACGCCGTGCTCCGTGCCATCGTGCAGCGCGCACGCTCCCTCCTCGGCACCGAGGTCGCCTACCTCAGCCTCAACGACCCCGCCGCGGGGGACACCTACATGCGCGTGACCGAGGGCTCGGTCTCCGCGCGCTTCCAGCAGCTCCGGCTCGGCATGGGAGAGGGCCTGGGCGGGCTCGTGGCCCAGACCGCCCGCCCGTACGTCACCGACGACTACTTCGACGACCCCCGCTTCCAGCACACCCGCACGATCGACACCGCCGTCGGCGACGAGGGGCTCGTCGCCATCCTCGGTGTGCCGCTCACCCTGGGCAGCCAGGTCATCGGCGTGCTCTTCGCCGCGGACCGGCGGGCCCGCGTCTTCGAGCGCGAGCAGGTCGCCCTGCTCGCGTCGTTCGCCGCGCACGCCGCCGTCGCCATCGACACCGCCAACCTGCTGGCCGAGACCCGCTCGGCCCTGGCCGAACTGGAACGGGCCAACGACATCATCCGCGAGCACAGCGGCGTCATCGAGCGGGCGTCCGAGGTCCACGACCGCCTCACCGAACTGGTGCTGCGCGGCGGCGGGGTGCACGACGTGGCCGGCGCGGTCTCCGAGGTGCTCGGCGGAACGGTCGAGTTCGCCGAGGAGTGGACGGGCTCCGCCCGGCTCGCCGACGGTCACGCGCTGCGCGACGGCGACCGCTGGGTGGCCGCCGTCTCGGCCGGCGGCGAGACCTTCGGCGCGCTCGTCCTCAGCGGCCAGCCCGATCTCGACCCCGTCGACCAGCGCACCCTGGAGCGCGCCGCCCTGGTGACCTCGCTGCTGCTGCTGGCCCGGCGCTCGGCCGGGGAGGCCGAACAGCGGGTACGGGGCGAACTGCTCGACGACCTCCTCGACGCCCCCGACCGCGACCGGCGCCTGCTGCGCGAGCGCGCGGCACGCCTGCGGACCGACGTCGACGCGCCCCACGTCGTCCTCGCCGCCCGCATCGACCGGACCGGGGAGGCGGCCGACGCCGACACCGGCGTCCGGGAGAGCGCGGACCGCCAGCGGCTCTGGTCGGCGGCCTCGCACCTCGCGGCCACCCGGCACGGCCTCGCCTCCGCCCGCGACGGCGGGACCGTCCTGCTGCTGCCGCTCGGCCCGGGGGACACCGCCGCCGAGCTGGCCCGCCAGACCGCGCGGCACCTCGGCGGCGCGCTGCGCGAACCGGTGACGGTCGGCGCCTCGTCGCCCGTCGCGGCGCCCGCCGCGAGCCCGGGCCAGGTCTCCACGGCCTACGAGGAGGCCCGCCGCTGCCTGGACGCGCTGCTGCTGCTCCGGCGGGCCGGCGAGGGCGCGGCGGCCGAGGACCTCGGCTTCCTGGGCCTGCTGCTCGCCGACACCCGGGACATTGAGGGCTTCGTCGAGCGCACGATCGGCCAGGTCGTCGCGTACGACCGGCGCCGCGGCACCGACCTCGTACGCACGATGGACGCCTACTTCGCGAGCGGGATGAGCCCGGCGCGCACGAAGGACGACCTGCACGTGCACGTGAACACGGTCGCCCAGCGGATCGAGCGGATCGGCCGGCTCCTCGGGCCGGACTGGCAGTCCCCGGCCCGGGCCCTGGAGATCCAGCTCGCGCTCCGGCTGCACGCCATGTCGGCGGCCGTCGCCCGCTGAACACGACGAAGGCGCCGGGTCCTTGCGGACCCGGCGCCTTCGGTGCGAACGGATCAGACGTCGGCGCGGACCTGGGCGCGGGCCGCGGGAGCGTCCTCGGACACCTCCGTCAGATCCCGGTTGCGGGTCTCCCGGGCGCAGGCGATGGCGACGACCGTGAGGAGCGCGGCGGCGATCACGTACAGCGTGATCGGCGTCGAGGTGCCGTAGTCGGCGAGCAGCGCGGTCGCGATCAGCGGGGCCGGCGCGCCGGCGGCGACCGAGGAGAACTGGGCACCGATGGAGGCGCCGGAGTAGCGCATCCGGGTCGCGAACATCTCGGAGAAGAACGCGGCCTGCGGCGCGTACATCGCCCCGTGCAGGATCAGACCGACCGTCACCGCGAGCAGCAGGGCGCCGAAGCCGCCCGAGTCGATGAGCGCGAAGAACGGGTACATCCAGGCACCGACGCCGATCGCGCCGATCAGGTAGACCGGCCGGCGGCCGATGCGGTCGGACAGCGCGCCCCAGGCGGGGATGACGGCGAAGTGCACGGCGGAGGCGATGAGGACGGCGTTGAGCGCGGTCTGCTTGCTCAGGCCGACCGACGTCGTCGCGTAGACGAGGATGAACGCGGTGATCACGTAGTAGCTGATGTTCTCCGCCATGCGGGCGCCCATCGCGACGAGGACGTCACGCCAGTGGTGCCGCAGCACGGCGACCAGCGGCATCTTCTCGACGTGGTCGGCCGCGGCCTTGCGCTCCTCGGCGGCGGCGAGGGCCGCCTTGAAGACGGGCGACTCGTCGACCGACAGCCGGATCCACAGACCCACGATCACCAGGACACCGGAGAGCAGGAACGGCACCCGCCAGCCCCAGGAGAGGAACGCGGAGTCGGAGAGCAGCGCGGTCAGCGCGGACAGCACACCGGTCGCCAGGAGCTGCCCGGCGGGCGCGCCGGTCTGCGGCCAGGACGCCCAGAACCCGCGTCGCCGCGCGTCACCGTGCTCCGAGACGAGCAGGACCGCTCCGCCCCACTCAGGTCGGCCGCGGCCTTGCGCTCCTCGGCGGCGGCGAGGGCCGCCTTGAAGACGGGCGACTCGTCGACCGACAGCCGGATCCACAGACCCACGATCACCAGGACACCGGAGAGCAGGAACGGCACCCGCCAGCCCCAGGAGAGGAACGCGGAGTCGGAGAGCAGCGCGGTCAGCGCGGACAGCACACCGGTCGCCAGGAGCTGCCCGGCGGGCGCGCCGGTCTGCGGCCAGGACGCCCAGAACCCGCGTCGCCGCGCGTCACCGTGCTCCGAGACGAGCAGGACCGCTCCGCCCCACTCACCGCCCAGCGCGAAGCCCTGCACCAGCCGCAGCGCGGTGAGCAGCAGGGGCGCGGCGGATCCGACGGTGGCGTGGGTCGGCAGCAGACCGATGGCGAAGGTCGCCCCGCCCATCAGCAGCAGGCTGAGCACCAGCAGCTTCTTGCGGCCGAGCCGGTCCCCGTAGTGCCCGAACACCAGCGCGCCCAGCGGCCGGGCGGCGAAGCCGACGGCGTAGGTCAGGAAGGACAGCAGCGTGCCGACCAGCGGGTCGGAGTCGGGGAAGAACAGCTTGTTGAACACCAGGGCCGCGGCCGACCCGTACAGGAAGAAGTCGTACCACTCGATGGTGGTGCCGATGAGGCTGGCGGCGACGATGCGCTTGAGGTTGGACGGGGATGGCGGAGCGGTCGCGGGGGAGGACATCGGCACCACTTCCTGGCGTTCGACGGGGACGTTTGCGTGTCGCCACACCGTAGGAACGCGCAGGTCGCAGGCGTATGTGGTGGGGCACCATAGTTCTGGCCATGGGAGTGCGCGCACCCACCATGGGAAGCCGTGCCACGAAGCTTCCGCAGGGACGGTACCGCCCCGGACACGCGCCGGATCGCCCCGCTACGGAGCCCCCCGCGCCCCCATACCGAAAACATGGGGGGTCGTTCCCCATGTGGTGCGGGCGCCTCCCGTACCAGGATCGGACCCGGCGCGGAGCGCACGGACGGGCGACGGGGGAGGGACGATGGCGGCGGATGCCGGACAGGAACGGGCCGGGACCTCGCTGTCGGCGGTCGACCGGTGGTGGGAGGCCGGGCTGGTCTCCGGCGACGGGGGTGCCGGACGACCGGACTGGGCCGCGTTCGCCGAGGAGGCGGTGGCCTCCGCGCCCGAGGAGGCCGTGGCGCCCGAGGGGGAGTACCCGGGGCTGAGCGGTTTCGCCTGGGTGCTGCGGCCCTTCACCGACCGCGCGGGGGAGCGGCTGGAGCGGGGCGTCCCGGAGCGGGCGCGGAGTCTCGTGGACCTGCCCGCCGTGCGGCGCGACCTGGAACGCCGACTCGGCGGCACACTGGCGCGCGCGGCGGCGCGGACGCTGGTCCTGGAACTGTACGAGGCCAGGACCGCCGAACAGCTCGCCGGCGACGACCCGCGGGCCCGGTTCCGCGACTTCCTGGGGCGCGTCGCGTCCCGGCGCGGCCTGACGGCCCTGCTGGCCGGGCGGCCGGTGCTCGCCCGGATCCTCGGGCGGGCCGCCCTCGACGCGGCGGACGCGACGGCCGAGGCACTGGAGCGGCTGGCGGACGACCACCACCGGCTCACCGCCGGCCTCCTGCGGAGCTCCGGCGGCGACCCGGGGCGGCTCGTGGGCGTCGACACCGGTGCGGGCGACGCCCACCGGAACGGGCGGAGCGTGATGCTGCTGCGCTTCGCCGACGGCACCCGGCTGGTGTACAAGCCGCGCCCCCTCGCCGTCCACCGTCACTTCAACGAACTCGTCGCCTGGTTCAACCGGCTGCCCGGCTCCGTCGGCCTGCGCACGCTTCGGCTCCTCGACCGGGGCGCCTACGGATGGGTGGAGTTCGTCGAAGGCGGGCCCTGCGCCTCCGCCGAGCAGATCGAGACGTTCTACCGACGTCAGGGCGCGCTCCTCGCGCTGCTGCACCTGCTGGACGGCACCGACCTGCATCACGAGAACCTGATCGCCGCCGGCGCCCACCCGGTGCTCGTCGACGTCGAGACGCTGTTCCACCCGCCGCTGCCGGGCGCCGCCACCGAGGACCCCGCGGCCCGTGCCCTGCACGAGTCGGTCTACCGCGTCGGCCTGCTGCCCCAGCTCCTCGTCGGCGACCACAGCGCCCTCGACGTGTCGGCGGTCGGCGGCGGTCACGAGGCGGCCTCGCCGGTGGCCCGGGCCGACTGGGCCGATGCCGGCACGGACCGGATGCGCCTGGTGCGCCGAGCCGGACGGTTCGGCGAGTCCGCCAACCGGCCCCGGCTCGCGGGCGGCGCCCCCGTCGAGCCCGGAGCCCACGTCGAGGCCCTGTGCGCCGGGTTCCGCGCCGGGTACACGGCGATCGGCGCGGCCAGGGAGGAACTGCTCCACGAGACGGGCCCGCTGCGGGCGTTCGACACGGACGAGGTGCGCGTGGTGATGCGCCCCACCTGGCTGTACGGCGTACTCCTCGACGAGACGACGCACCCCGACCTGCTGAAGGACGCGGACGCGCGGCAGCGCGTCCTGGAGACCCTGCGGACCGACGGGTTCGGCACCGCGCTCGCGCCCGGCCTGGTCGACGAGGAGATCGCCCAGCTCTGGGCGGGAGACGTGCCGCTCTTCACCGCGCGCCCGGGCCGCGACCACCTGTGGGGCGACCCGGCCGGGCCGCCGGCCGGCCGCACGGAGCTGCCCGGGACCGCCCGGGTCGCCGCCAAGCTCGGCGCCATGGACACGGTCGACCGGCAGGACCAGGAGTGGATCGTGCGGGCCGCGATGGCGACCGCCTCCCGCACGCCCGCGCACCGGCCCGCCGGCGGCCGGCGCGGCCGTACGGCGGACCGCGCCCCGGAGCCGGAGCGGCTGCTGTCGGCGGCCCGTTCCGTCGGGGACCGGCTCGTCTCCCTCGCGTACCGCGAAGGGCCGCGCACCAACTGGATCGGCCTGGAACTGCTGGACGACCGCTACTGGAGGATCGGGCCGATGCCGGCCGACCTGGCCGGCGGCTACACCGGACCGGCGCTCTTCCTGGCCCAATTGGCGGCGATCACCGGCGCCGGTCACTACGCCGAGACGGCCCGTGCGGCCCTGACGCCGGTGCCCCGGCTGCTCGACGCGCTCGGCGACCGGCCCGCGGACCTCCACGCGGTGGGCTCGGGCGCCTTCTCCGGTCTTGGCGGGATCGCCTACGCGCTCGCCGAGACGGCGCGGCTGCTGGGCGATCCGGAGGTCGGCTCCTGGGCCGCCGCGCTGCTGCGGCTGGCCGGCGAAGCAGCCCTTTCCGAGCGGGAGTTCGGGGTGGGCACCGGCGTGGCCGGCGGGCTCGTCGCCCTGCTCGCCGCTCAGGGGGACGGTTGCGGAGCCGGGGCGGGCGACGAGATCCGGCGGGCCGCCCTGGCCTGCGCGGACCGGTTGTGCGCGGTCGATCCCACGGCCGGCGGCCGTGGCTTCGCGACCGGAGCCGCCGGGATCGGATGGGCGCTGCTGCGCTTCGCCGAGGACCGGGCGCGGACTCCCGGCGGAGCCGGCCGTGGGACCGCGGAGCGCTCCGCGGCCGCGGGCCTGGCCGCGCTCCGGGCGGCCGTCGACGGGGAGGCGCACGAGCGCGGGGGACCGCCCGAAGGCCCCCGGACCGGCCGTGGTGCGGGCGGGGACGCCGGAGACCCCTCCGCCCCGGTGCCGACCGACGGCTCCGGGGCCCGGGCCTCGGCCTGGTGCCGCGGCCGGGCCGGGATCGCGCTCGCGGTGCTCGACTCCCCGGCCGCCCTGGACGACCCGTACCTCGCTGCCTGGTCGCGCGGGACGGCGGAGGAACTCGGCCGCGGCCGGCCCGCTCCCGACGACAGCCTCTGCCACGGCGAGGCCGGGTTGTGCGAACTCCTGGGCCACGGTGCGCTCCAGGACGCCCGACCGCACCGGATCCGCCGGGCCGGAGCGCTCCTCGCCTCCGTCGAGGAGACCGGCGCCGTCAGCGGCACGCCCGAAGGCGTCCCCCATCCCGGCCTGCTCACCGGCCTGGCGGGGATCGGGCACGGGCTCCTGCGTGCCGGGTTCCCCGATCGCGTGCCGTCCAGCAGGTGCAGCAGCGCGAGGAGCGCGCCCTGACGTCGGTAGAACGTCTCGATCTGCTCGGCGGAGGCGCAGGGCCCGCCTTCGACGAACTCCACCCATCCGTAGGCGCCCCGGTCGAGGAGCCGAAGCGTGCGCAGGCCGACGG